>NZ_JBPFDF010000001.1:0-2149231 GCF_051025615.1 Pantoea phosphatilytica | reverse complement strand
CAGAATCTGCCTGGCGGCTTTAGCGCGGTGGTCCCACCTGACCCCATGCCGAACTCAGAAGTGAAACGCCGTAGCGCCGATGGTAGTGTGGGGCCTCCCCATGCGAGAGTAGGGAACTGCCAGGCATTGTATAAGTGAAGAAGCCCCGCACGCGAGTGCGGGGCTTTTTTACGTCCTTAATCTGCTACTTTGTGCTGAAATTCTCATCAATAAGCCTGCTATCTGCTCACTGTATCCCGCCGGACATCTGCAAAAAACCGCAGCAACCCGCTGATTTCCCGATAATTAGCGATGCAGCTCACAATAACAATCTCAGAATAGGTCGCCTTTACCTTCAGTAGACTTAAATGCTTTACTCACCCTTTATACGCTGTTGATCAGCAAGGAGCAGAGGTAAAGCATGACACACACAAACAATAATATTCAGCCGGATGATGCAAAGAAACGGATCTGGGCGATCGTCGGTGCCTCATCAGGCAACCTGGTCGAGTGGTTTGACTTCTACGTCTACTCATTCTTCTCACTCTATTTCGCGCACATCTTCTTTCCCCAGGGCGACACGACAACGCAGCTGCTACAGACGGCCGGTGTATTTGCAGCCGGGTTTTTAATGCGTCCGATTGGTGGCTGGCTGTTCGGCTATATCGGCGATAAGCATGGCCGGAAAAATTCGATGCTGGTTTCGGTCTGTATGATGTGTTTTGGTTCACTGGTGATCGCCTGCTTACCCGGTTATGCCACCATCGGAGTCGCGGCTCCCGTCATTCTGCTGCTGGCACGCATGTTTCAGGGCTTGTCAGTCGGTGGGGAATATGGCACCAGCGCAACCTACATGAGCGAAGTGGCACTCGAAGGTCGCAAAGGGTTTTACGCCTCCTTTCAGTATGTCACGCTGATTGGCGGGCAGCTGGCGGCGGTCCTGACGGTCGTGGTGCTGCAGTTCCTGCTTACGGATGCTGAGCTGCGAAGCTGGGGCTGGCGTATTCCGTTCTTCCTTGGCGCGCTGCTCGCCGTTGTCGCACTCTGGTTACGCCGCTCACTGGAGGAGACATCAGACAAGAGCAGCCGCGAGCATCGCGATGCCGGCAGCGTCATCGGCTTACTGCGCAACCATACCCGACCTTTCCTGATGGTGCTGGGTTTCACCGCGGGCGGCTCTCTGAGCTTCTATACCTTTACCACTTATATGCAGAAGTATCTGGTGAACACCTCGGGTATGGATCCCAAAACGGCCAGCGGCCTGATGACCGGTGCGCTGCTGGTCTTTATGCTGATTCAGCCGCTTATCGGTGCGCTGTCAGATAAAATCGGTCGTCGCACCTCAATGATGATTTTTGGTGCGGGCGCGGCCATCTGTACGGTGCCGATTCTGACCCTGCTGCAAAGCGTACAGAGTCCCGGCGTCGCGTTTCTGCTGATCATGCTGGCCCTGCTGATCACCAGCTTCTACACCGCCATCAGCGGCATTCTGAAAGCCGAAATGTTTCCGCCCCAGGTGCGCGCGCTGGGCGTGGGACTCTCTTATGCGGTAGCGAATGCGATTTTCGGAGGATCGGCGGAGTATGTGGCACTGCTAATGAAGCAGCAGGGGATTGAGACGACCTTCTTCTGGTATGTTTCCGCGATGGGCGCGGTCGCGTTCCTGGTGTCGCTGTTGCTGCACAGGCGCGGCAAGGGCATTAAACTCTGATACGCCTGCTGGCTGAAATTCCACAGGGCGATGCCGCTGGCTGCACCGGCGGCATCCCAGGCGAAATCTTTCCAGCGCCAGCCAGCGCAGCGGCGGCAAAAAAGTGTTCCGCTTTATCCCGTCCGGTTCAGGCATCCTGTGCCATATGGGCACATCCACTACACACCAGCACAGCAGGCAGTACAGTTCGCATAGCAGATGCCCCGCAGGCGGCGCACATTAGAGAATACGGCTGATCAGGCGATCGATTCGGATCCGACGCAGACGACGGATCAGTTTCCGCACCTTAGCCGGGTAATCGGCAATGCTCTCCAGTTCGCGGAAGTGAGTGACGACCTGGGTATGCTGCCGGATCAGCGTCAGCTCTTTTTCACGCTGAGCCGCTAACTGCTGATGAGGATCGTGGATCAGTACCGCATTTTCCAGATCGAGTCGCCACGCGCGCGGATTGAGGTTATTACCGGTGATCAGCTGCCATTCGTCATCCACCCACATCCCTTTAAGGTGATAGCTGTTCTCGCCATCCTTCCAGAGCCTCACCACCAACTGATTGGTGGTGACGTAATATTGCAGACGGCTCAGGAAGCGGCGCAGGTTGATTTCATAGAGATAGGGCAGGGCGCCGATGATTTTAAACGGCTGATCGGGCGCAATATAAAAATCATTAGCGGTTTTATCACCGACGATGATTTCGACCTGTTTTCCCTGTCGCAGCAGATGAATGATGTTCCGCACCAGCAGGGCAGGCAGGTTGAAGTAGGGGGTACAGATGACCAGCTTCTCTTCCGCACAGGGCATCAGATGGAAGATGGTTTTATTAAGCAGGCTATGCTTGCCCAGGCCGACCAGCGGCGTGACGGCCAGCTCTTCGTTACCGGCATCCCCTTCAAACTGATAGTTAAAGCCGCGCAGATCCTGACGGAACTGCCGCGTTTCATTTTTGATTTCAGGGCTGGAGGGACGCTCCGCGAAGTCCAGACGGTTCACCGCTTCGGCCGGCTTAAGATTGAGGGTGATCCACTCATACATGGTATCAGTCAGCCGGGCATTGCGGATAAGCTGGTAGCGGTCGTAACGATACTTATCGTGCTGATGCAGATAGACATCGTTGATGCTGGCACCGCTGTAGAGCAGCGTATCGTCGATGATAAAGCCTTTAAGATGGAGTACGCCGAGCGCCTCACGGGTATTCACCGGAATGCCATAAACCGGGATGGCGATATCGGGATAGCGGGTCGCCATTTCGCAGTACCAGTCGGCGTTGGTCACGCCCCGCGCGGCACCAATCCGGCCACGCTGCGCGCGATGCCAGTCCACCAGAATCGAAATATCCAGCTCCGGTCGCGCCTGCTTAGCCTGGTAAAGAGCATCCATGACCGCACGTCCGGCATCATCGTTTTCCAGATAGAGCGCAACGATGCAGATGCGTATTTGTGCGGCCGCAATCTTTTCCAGCAGCGTGGTGCGAAATTCGGCAGGCGAATAAAGTGTCGACACATCCGCAACGGATTGTGACAGTTTCGGCAACTGTGCGAGGTGTTGTTGATGTTTGTTACGTTTGAATTTAGACAACATCGCAGTGCACTTCTTCTCTGTTCATTGCATGGCCTTTTGCCATCAAATCAGGGTTATAACCATAAATAATAACATCAACTCCGTCGATTCGAACGTTTTTTACCTTTCTCTACAAGGTTAGTTGATCTCATTCTGTAAAGGCAGTTTAAGGCTGACAATACCCTCATCCAGTTGAATATCAACATGAAAGTTAAGTTTTCGTGCCAGCGTAATCATGCCGCGATTATGGGGCATAGTGATACCGTTCAATTGTTGCAAGCCGTGATGCCGGGTGTAACGGATCATTTTTTCCAGCAGACGACGCCCCATGCCTAATCCTTTCAGATCAGAGCGGACCAGCACCGAAAACTCCGCATCAATGTTATCGGCATCCGAGATGGCGCGGGTCACGCCGATGATCTCCTGACCGCCCTGATGCGGACGCACCGCCACAATCGCCATCTCGCGGTCATAATCAATCTGAGTCATGTTGGCGAGGTCATCATGCGTAAACTCATTGATTTCGCTGAAGTAGCGATAGTAGAGATCCTCTTTGGTGACCTGACTGATGAAATCGCGCAGCAGCGGTTCATCTTCAGGCAGGATGGGCCGAAACAGGCAGAATTGCCCATCCTTTAACTCCACCTGCTCTTCCAGATGCTGAGGATAAGGGCGGATGGCCAGACGCGCTTCGTTGTCGCCACTGAACGGTGCCAGCGTCAGGGTGACATCCAGCAGGGTAAAATCATTGCCCGCCGCCAGCAGCGGATGGATATCGAGCCGCTGGATTTCCGGGCAGTCCACCACCAGATCCGAGACCTGAACCAGCAGCTGACTCAGACCAGGGATATCCAGCGGATTCAGCCCGCCGCGGCTGCGGATTTTGCCGCTCTTGATCGCCTGAATGACCAGATAGCGTGCCAGCGTCATATTCAGCGGAGGCAGGGCGACGGCCGCCTGTTTGTCGGCCTGCCACTCCACGCCACCTTCGCCCAGCATAATAATGGGGCCAAACAGCGCATCCTGCTCCACCACTACCCGCAGCTCCTGTGCGCCCGCGCGGCTGGCCATGCTCTGCACCAGTAAGCCCTCAATACGTGCCTGCGGCAGCGTCTCGCGAACCCGGTCAAAAATGGCCTCCGCGGCATGCTCCACTTCGCTGGCGTTGCGCAGATAGAGCATCACGCCCTGAACCTCTGACTTGTGCGCGATATCCGGCGAGCGCAGTTTCAGCGCCACCGGATAGCCAATCTGGTCGGCGATTGCCACGGCGGCCGCGCTGTCGCTGGCGATCCAGGTCGGCAGCGTAGCCAGACCGTACGCCTGCAACACCGGCTGCACCTCGTGGGTATCCAGCGCAGTCACGCCGCGCGCCAGCGCCTGCGACAGCAGCCGGTGAGCATGGGCGCTGTCCTGGTTCAGCGTTGCGGGCAGGGCGGGGGTTTCGCGCAGCTGCTTCTGATTGCGGCGGTATTCAACCTGATGCATAAAGGCGGTCACCGTACCTTCCGGCGTACGCCAGGTCGGAATGCCTGCCTGGGTAAACGCCCGGCGCGCGGCCTGGGAGGAGAACTCACCACACCAGTTGGTCAGCAGCGTTACCAGCTTACCGCGCGGATGACGGGCGAGGGTCTCGATCAGATGCGTGGCCGTTTCAGTGGCGGGCGCGACCGCGCTGGGCGCATGAATAATCATCAGCGCATCCAGCTCATGGCTGTCGAGCAGGACCTCAATACAGGCCGCATAACGCTCTGCCGTAGCGTCATCTTTTAAGTCCAGCGGATTGCCGCGACCCACACCGGCGGGCAGCAGCGCCTCAAGTCGCTGAAGGGTCTGCTCGCCAGGCTGCGCCAGCTTGCCGTTGCGCGCATAGAGTTCATCCAGCGCCAGCGCGGCGGGCGCGGCGCCATTACTGACGATCATCAGACGGTCGCCACGCAGCGGCCGCATATGACTCAGCGACTCCACGGCGGAGAACAGCTCATGGGTGTCCTGCACCCGCAGCAGCCCCGCGCGCTGAATGGCGGCATCCCAGGCGGCGTCCAGTCCGCTGTGCGTGCCCAGCAGCGCCTGTGCTTCGCGGCTGCGCCCACTCTTGATCACCAGGATCGGTTTATTGCGCGATGCGCTGCGGGAGGCGGAGACAAAGCGTCGCGCATCGCTGAGGTGCTCCAGATAGAGCAGGATGGCGCTGGTCTTACCGTCGCGGGCCAGGAAGTCGAGCAGGTCATCGACATCGGTATCCAGACTGTCGCCCAGCGCGATAAACCAGGAAAAGCCGAGGTTACGCTGCTGAGCCCAGTCGAGGATGGTATTGGAGACGGCGGCCGACTGAGAGATAAACGCGATACGCCCTTTAGCGATCGGCACCGGCGAGAAGCTGGCATTTAACCCCTGCCAGGGTGCCAGCAGCCCCAGACTGTTTGGCCCCAGCAGCCGTATCTGCCACTGGCTGGCGCAGGCTTTGAGTTCGGCCAGCTGGCTGGCGGGCGCAGAGAGGATAATGCAGGCTTTGCAGCCTTTCTCGCCGAGCTGCTGCAGCAGAGTGAGATTACGCTTTGAATGGGTGCAGATCACCGCCAGGTCGGGCGCAAAAGGCAGGCTGTCGATCGTGGGCCAGGCCAATACGCCGCTGACCGCCTTATATTTTGGCGTGACAGGCAGGACCGGGCCACTGAATCCGCCCGCCAGCAGGTTGCGCATCATGAAGTAGCCTGCACGCCCGGGCGTCACCGAGGCACCAATTACCGCAATTGATTTAGGTCGTAACAGTGCTTCCAGTCCGCGTTGGCTCATCTCGCCCTCCAGAGATCGGGATTTGCGTGATTGTAAACGCTTTTTGCGGGCGCTGCTTCCGGGCAGATCGCAGGCTGTGCATCGCAATCCCCTTATCGCTACAGGCAGGCATCCGCCCGCCAGAAGAGAACGAGGGGGTTAAGCCTGACCGGCGTGATGCGGTTTACCCGCCAGGTAGGCCGTGCGGAACCGATCGAAATGGTGTGAGAGCGCCTCTGCCGCCTGCGCGTCACCCACCTGCGCCAGCAGCGCCGCGGCCACCTCTGCGGTACAGTGCTGGCCTTCACCGTGCGCTTCACGCAGCGTGTAGCGTGAAGGTGCGCTGACCGCCAGTGACATCACCGGAAAGGCGTCCAGCCACGGGCTTTTGCGAAACATTTTGCGCGCTTCGGTCCATGTGCCGTCGAGCATAATAAACAGGGGCGGCTTGCCCTCAGCCGGGGGCGCTGTCAGCACTTCGCGGCCCGGATCGGCATAGGCGGCCGGAAAGACCACCACCGGCTGATAGTCGGGATTGCGGACGGCCGCCAGCAGCAGCGGGTCCGGCTCGGTGCGTGACCAGCCAAACGCCTGGGTGTCCGGCAGAATATCGGCAATCAGACGGCCGGTATTGCTTGGTTTCATCGGCTCGGTATCGAACATCACCAGGCAGAAACGGCTTCGGGCGGCGTGCGGGACGATCTGGCTGCAGAGGCAGTGGGCTTCAGGCAGCAGACAGCCCTGGCAGCGAACTACCCGGTTTCCACGCGCGAGGAATGGGCGGGTGGCACGGGCCAGACGTTGGGTGCGCAGGCGCAGAACAGCATTATCAGACATGGGCATTCAGGGCAGGAAAAACGTCAGTGTAATCGAAGCGCAGAGGAAAAGGAAAAGGCCAGACAGGCTGGCCTTAATGGTCAGAGCGATTCATCCAGCCATTCGTTGAACGGCGCTTTGGGCATCGCTCCGTTCAGCATGTCGACCCGCTGGCCATTTTTAAACAGCATGATGGTCGGAATGCTGCGGATGTTAAAACGGGCACTCAGGGCCGGTTCTGCCTCGGTGTTCACTTTAATAAAGCGGACTTTGCCGCTGCGCTCACTGGCGACATCTTTAAACACTGGCGCAAAATTAACGCACGGCCCGCACCACGGGGCCCAGAAATCGATCACTACGGGCAGATCGTCCTGCAGATATTTGTCAAAGTTGGCGCTGGTGGCATTGACCACTTCGCCATCGAACAGCGCATTTCCACAGCGACCACATTTCGCCACGTCGGCAGGGCGATCGTCAGGAACGCGATTGGTTGCCTGACAGGAAGCGCATACCGTATTCATAGGAACCTCTGATGTTGAAAAGTGTCAGTCTGGCAATAGTCGGTCATTATGAAAGGGGGCGGATTTTCGCTCAATCTGTATTGCTCTATAGGTTCAATAGTTGATAGCTAAGCGCCAGCACATCAGGTAATCTGCGCGCTCTCAATGCAGGAGGAAGATATGAACGACGAATTTAAAGGTAAAAGCGGTAAAGTTAAGGTGATGTACGTGCGTGGCGAGGACGATAAAAGCGCGCGTGCGCCGAATCCTCGTACAGGCAAAGGTGGTCACTCTGCTGCCCGCCCGGATGATAACCGTCGTTCATCTGGCTCCCGTACTGAACGCAGCCAGGAAGGGGGCCACTCAGCTTCCGCGGGTCGTCGCAGCGACGACGCCGGTCGCAGCAGCTCACCACGCCGTGCTGACGATGGACGTGGCGCACCGCGCCGCAACGATCGGGGCGATGAGCGCCGTGGCGGCTATGGCAACAGCGATTCACCGTGGCGCACCGTCTCCCGCGCGCCTTCCGCGGATCGGTCAGCGGCGGCTGATAATGATAAGTCGGATCACGGCGGCATCAGCGGCAAAAGCTTTGTCGATCCGGAGCAGATCCGTCGTCAGCGTAACGAAGAGACCCGCGTCTACGGTGAGAATGCCTGTCATGCGCTGTTCCAGAGCCGCCCGGAAGCGATCGTTCGCGCCTGGTTCGTGCAGGAAGTGACCCCTCGTTTCCGCGAAACCCTGCGCTGGCTGGCGGCCAACCGCAAAGCCTATCATGTGGTGGAAGATGCCGAGATCACCAAAGCCTCAGGCACTGAGCATCACGGTGGCGTCTGCTTCCTGATCAAAAAGCGCATGGGGATGGCCGTGGCGGAATGGCTGAGCCAGGCGAATACCAAAGATTGCGTGCTGGCGCTGGAAGATGTCAGCAACCCGCATAACCTCGGCGCGATTATGCGCAGCTGCGCGCACTTCGGCGTAAAAGGTCTGCTGGTAAACGACGCCTCACTGCTGGAGTCCGGTGCGGCCGTGCGTACCGCAGAAGGCGGTGCTGAGCATGTGCAGGCCATCAGTGGCGCCACCTTCAGCGAAGGTCTGGAAGCGTTCCGTAAAGCGGGCTATACCATCGTGACCACCTCCAGCCATCAGGGAACACCGCTGGCGCAGGCAACGCTGCCGGAGAAAATGGTGCTGGTGTTAGGGCAGGAGCGCGAAGGCCTCTCCGATACCGCTTTCCAGCAGGGTGACATGAGCCTGTCGATTGGCGGAACCGGCAACGTGGAAAGCCTCAACGTCTCGGTGGCAACCGGTGTTCTGCTCGCCGAATGGTGGCGTCAGAACGCATAAAAAAAACGGGCCGAAAGGCCCGTTTTTTTATGTCAGCGTCAGTGTGCACCACCGCCGCCACCGCCTGCACCAAATGGCGGGCGGGCAAACCAGATCAGCACCAGCAGGATCAGGAAGACGCCTGCCGACGCCCAGAAGATTTCATTCGCTGAAATAATCAGTCCCTGATTGGTAATCTGCTGTGCGATCCAGGCGGACGCCTGCTGCTGCGTCATCCCCATGCTCTCCAGCTGGCTGTACATCTGCTGCGAATTGACGTTGTAGGGGGTTATCGACTCCGCCAGATAGCTGTGATGCATCGACTCGCGATTCGTCCACATGGTGGTAGTGATCGAGGTGCCTATCGAACCGGCCAGCGTTCGCACAAAGTTTGACAGACTGGAGGCGGCGGCCAGTCGCTCCGGCGGCAGTCCCGACAGCGTAATGGTGGTCAGCGGCATAAAGAAGCAGGCCACGGCAAAGCCCTGGATAAACTGCGGCCACGCCGAGGCACCAAAATCCATGCCCGGTTCAAAGGTATAGGCGCGCCAGTAGAAGCAGACGGCATACATAATGAAGCTGAAGGTCACCAGCCGGCGCATGTCGAGTTTATGGGCGAAACGACCAATAATCGGCGACAGGATCACCGGGATAATCCCCACCGGCGCTGAGGCCAGCCCGGCCCAGGTGGCTGTATAGCCATAGACCTCCTGAAGCAGCTGCGGCAGCAGAACGATCGAGCCGAAGTAGAGCATGTAGGCCAGGCTAATCGACAGGCAGCCGATGGTGAAGTTGCGCGATTTAAACAGAGAGAGGTCGACGATCGGATTATCATCCGTCAGCTCCCAGACCAGCAGCACCGCCAGCGCAATGACAGCTATTACCGCCAGCACGATGATCTCCGTTGAGCTGAACCAGTCGAGCTCTTTACCGCGATCCAGCATCACCTGCAGACAGCCGATTCCCACCACCAGCAGCACCAGGCCGACCATATCAATCGGGCGGATCTCGGTTTTGGTTTCGCGACCGCGCAGGGTCTGCAGCGTCAGCAGTACGACAACCGCACCAATCGGCACGTTGATAAAGAAGATCCAGCCCCAGTGATAGTTATCGCTGATCCAGCCGCCCAGAATCGGGCCGCAGATTGGCGCGACGATCACCGTCATTGCCCAGAGCGACAGCGCGATGCTGCGCTTCGCGGGCGGGTAGTTGCTGAGCAGCAGGCTCTGCGACAGTGGAATCAGCGGGCCTGCCACGATCCCCTGCAGCACGCGGAAGAAGATCAGCATCTCCAGGCTCTCTGACATGCCGCACGCCCAGGAGGCGACAGCAAACAGAATGGTGGCCCAGGTGAACAGCTTCACTTCGCCCACGCGCTTTGCCAGCCAGCCGGTGATCGGGATGGAGATCGCGTTAGCGACACCAAACGAGGTGATCACCCAGGTGCCCTGTGAGTTAGAGGCACCCAGATTACCGGCGATGGTCGGAATGGCCACGTTGGCGATGGTCGAGTCCAGAACCTGCATGAACGTCGCCAGCGACAGCGCAATGGTCATCAGGACCAGCGGCATCCCTTCAAGCGGTTTTTTTGCCATTACAGCCTCCGCGTCATCATCCGGCGTTGGCACGGACGATATCGGTGATCAGCTGATTGACCGGTGCAAGGTCAATCGCCAGGGCGTTGCTGCTGTAAGCGGCCTGCTGACGGACGCTGGTGGCCAGTGTACTGCCCTCCTGGTTAGCGGTGTCGATTTTAACCAGCGTGGAGAGACCGATACGCAGGGGATGTCTGGCGATATCTTCCTGATTCAGTTCGATACGTACCGGCAGACGCTGAACCACTTTGATCCAGTTACCGGTGGCATTCTGTGCGGGCAGCAGAGAAAAGGCGCTGCCGGTGCCCATATCCAGACCCACGACTTTGCCGTGATAGACCACATCGTCGCCGTAGATATCGGCAACCACAGTGGCAGGCTGACCGATGCGCACGCCCGCCAGCTGGGTCTCTTTGAAGTTGGCATCGACCCACAGGTTGGTGGCCGGTACGACGGCCAGCAGCGGGGTGTTGGTGGTAATCTGCGAACCGACCTGCACGCTGCGACGGGAGACAAAGCCATCCATCGGGCTGCGAATCTCGGTACGCTGCAGCGCCAGCCAGGCGTCACGCAACTCCGCGGCACTCTGCTGCACGGCAGGCTGATTTTCCAGCGAGGTATTGAGGATCATCGCCTGGTTCGCATTATATTGCTGAATCGCCACGTCGAGCTGCGCTTTGGCGGTCGCGACGGCATCGCGGGCGTGCTGCAACTCTTCCCGACCAATCAGGTTAGCGGCACCCAGCGGTTCACGGCGTTTCAGATCGGCCTGAGCCTGATCCAGCGCGGTCTGCCGCAGCGTAATGCTGGCCTGATACTGTTTGCCGTTAATCATCAGCTGATGCGTCTGACGAACGCTGGAGGCGAGGGCCGTCTGCGCTTTTTCAAACGCCTGCTCCGCATCGGTCTTATCCAGGGAGACCAGCACATCACCTTTTCTGACGAAGTCGGTGTCTTCAAACCAGACTTTATTTACGCTGCCGGAGACCTGTGCCATCACCTGCACCTGATTACCTGCAACGTAGGCGTCATCGGTTTCCTGGAAATGACGCAGGACCAGGAACCAGTAAACGCCCCAGGCAATACCCGCCAGTACAATGATCAGCGCCAGCACAATCAGCACATTTTTGCGCTTCTTCTTTTTGTTGGCTGACGGTTGCGGGCGTTGTGCTTCTGCCGTTGCACTCATGACTTTCTCCACATTTTCCATTTAGTCGGGGGGCAGCGATCCCTGTCCGCCAGCGCCCGGGTCGAAAAAAGCCAGCGCCTGAGCGCTGGCCAGATAAAAAAGGAAATTAAAATAACGATTCCGACAGGTGATTGTGTCGCACTTATTGCTATTAGCGGGACAGCGAGGCGATCAGTTGATCTTCATCCATTTTATCGAGACGGTTAAGCAGCTTACGGGTGATCCCTTCCAGCTGAGACTTCTCATCACCGGACAGCGAAGACCAGAGGTATTGCAGGCTCTGATGCTGAGGTGGCAGCAGCTGCCGCAGGAACTCCATGCCTTTATCGGTCAGATGCAGGTGCAGGCAGCGACGGTCGTGATCGCTTTCACGACGTTCGATCCAGCCGCGTTTCTCCAGTTCATCAGCAATGCGCGTTGCATTGGTGCGTGAAGAGCCCAGCGCAGAGCTGAGTTCAGACGGCTGAATGCTGTGATTTTCCTGCGCATCCAGCGTAATCAACGCCATGAACAGAGTCTCATTGATGCCCTGTGCTTTCAGCATCTTGTTACGGTTGTCCAGCAGTTTACCCTGCATATGCATACAGAGACGCGTCAGGATAATTTCCTGCAACGGAAAATCCTTATGGCGATTGGCACGGATGTTTAGCATCTGCTCAATGGGAGTAAACGAACTTTCCATTAAAAAAAACCTCACTAATTGCAACTTGTATAATAACTATGGTGACAGGCTAAGCGTAGTCACTTTTTGTCAGGTGATCGCTGTCAGATTCTCGCTGCACCATCAAAGGCATTCCAGGCCATTCCCTGGCCCTGGGTCAAAAACCCGTCCGCCCGGCGACAATGACGGTGCCGGGACGTTATCAAAAAGGGGGCAAATTTAATAATATCGCGAGGAAAAATAACTGAAGTGAATAGGTTTGCTACTAACCATAACAAACCTAACCATTTGTGACCAGATGCAATACGCGCTCCGGGCAGCGTTCAGTTGATTTTTTCCGGCTCAAAACGCGATCCACCTGCCCAGATCAGCAGATTCATCAGCGTCAGCAGCACGCCCGCGCCACAGACGCCATACCAGCCCGCCAGGTGGTAGGCAGTGGCGGAAAGCAGTGAACCGGCGGCCCCGCCGATAAAATAACTGGTCATGTATCCCGCATTCAGACGGTTGCGCGCGTCCGGCATCTGCGCATAGATCACGCTCTGATTGGTGATGTGCACGGCCTGTACCGCCAGATCCAGCAGCAGGATGCCCAGGATCAGCGGCACAAGCTGCTCTGCTCCCCACGCAATCGCGGCCCAGGAGACGAGCATAATCAGCAGGCCCAGCCGGGTCGTCAGCTTCGCTTTGCCTTTGTCGGCCAGCGAACCGGCCTGACGGGCAGCCAGCGCACCCGCCGCCCCGACCAGCCCCAGTAAACCAATCTCACCTTCGGAGAAGTGGTAGGGCGCGCCGGAGAGCAGGAATGCCATCGAGGTCCACAGCAGGCTGAAGTTGGCAAAGGAGAGACAGCCCGTCCAGGCGCGGGTGCGGATTACCCGGTTACCGGCATAAAGACGAAAGATAGAGGCCAGCAGCTGCGGGTAGCGCAGGGGAACGGACTGTTTAACGCGCGGCAGCGACCGCCACAGCGCCAGGGCCATCACGGTCATCAGCAGGCTGGCGGTCCAGTAGACGGTCCGCCAGCCACCGAGCTGGGCCAGGCCTCCTGCGGCCGTACGCGCCAGCAGGATCCCGAGCAGCAGACCGCTCATGACCGTTCCGACGATCTTACCGCGCCGTTCCGGCTCAGCCAGTGTCGCGGCCAGCGGCACCAGGATCTGGGCGGCGACCGAAAACAGACCAGTCATCACCGTGCCCAGCAGCAGTAACGCAAAGGTGTGCGAAAGGGCGATGATCACCATTCCGGCCGCGGCCAGCAGGATCATCGTCACAATCAGACTGCGGCGTTCAAACCGATCGCCCAGCGGCACCAGCAGCAGCAGGCCGCAGGCGTATCCGAGCTGCGCCGTGGTGACGATAAAACCGGCGAGGCTTACCGAGAGGTCGAACTGTCGGGCAATCGTATTCAGCAGTGGCTGAACATAGTAGTTACTGGCGACGCAGAGGCCGGTGGCTACCGACATCAGCATCACCAGGGCAGGCGTCAGCCCCTGGCGCGTCATATTCATAAACCGCATCGGTCGCTAATAATCATTTGAGGTTAATAATAACCTAAAAAACTATTTCAGACGTATGTTTATTAACAGGCCATACCAGTCATGACAAGAGGTTTAAACAGGGGCAGCGGCGGCGTCTCCTGCCTGCCATCAGAAGTTCCAGTCCTCATCTTCCGTTTCAACGGCTTTGCCCATCACATAGGAGGAGCCTGAACCGGAGAAGAAGTCGTGATTCTCATCAGCGTTGGGCGACAGCGCCGACAGAATCGCCGGATTGACCGCCGTCAGCGCCGCCGGGAACAGCGCCTCATAGCCCAGATTCATCAGCGCCTTGTTGGCGTTGTAGTGCAGGAAGGTTTTCACCTCCTCTGCCCAGCCAACTTCCCCATAGAGCGCCTCGGTGTAGGCCACCTCATTCTCATAGAGCGCCAGCAGCAGATCATAAGCAAACTGCTGTAATTCCTCGCGACGGCGATCGTCGGTGTCGGCCAGCGCCCGCTGATATTTGTAGCCGATGTAATAGCCGTGTACCGCCTCGTCGCGGATGATCAGGCGAATCAAATCTGCGGTGTTGGTCAGTCTGCCCCGGCTTGACCAGTACATCGGCAGCCAGAAGCCGGAATAGAACAGGAAAGACTCCAGGAAGACGCTGGCGATCTTCTTCTTCAGCGGATCGTCGGCCCGGTAATGCTGCAGAATGATGCGCGCCTTATTCTGCAGCGGCGCATTCTCTTCGCTCCACTGGTAGGCGGCATCCACCTGCTGAGTGTTACACAGGGTGGAGAAGATCGAACTGTAGGAGCGGGCGTGCACGGCTTCCATGAAGCTGATGTTAGAGAGCACGGCCTCCTCATGCGGGGTGATCGCATCGTCTATCAGCCCCGGCGCGCCGACCACGTTCTGGATAGTGTCGAGCAGCGTCAGCCCGGTAAACACCCGGATGGTCAGCTGCTGCTGCTGTTTATCCAGCGCCTGCCAGCCGGGCAGATCGCCGGAGAGCGGCACTTTCTCCGGCAGCCAGAAGTTGCTGGTCAGACGGTTCCACACCTCAAGATCTTTCTCATCCTGCAGGCGGTTCCAGTTAATGGCCTGAATCTGTTTACGTTTCATCATATTTATCACAGGGAGCAGGAGACGCAGCCCTGAACCTCCGTACCCTGAAGCGCCATCTGACGCAGGCGAATGTAATAGAGCGTTTTGATCCCTTTTTTCCACGCGTAGATCTGCGCTTTGTTGATGTCACGGGTCGTGACGTCATCGCGGAAAAACAGGGTCAGCGATAATCCCTGATCGACGTGCTGCGTGGCTTCCGCGTAGGTATCAATAATCGCTTCCGGCCCAATCTGGTAGGCATCCTGATAGAGATGGCGATTCTCGTTGGTCATAAAGGGCGCGGGATAGTAGACGCGGCCGGTCCTGCCCTCTTTGCGGATCTCGATCGGGGAGACAATCGGATGGATGCTGGAGGTGGCATGGTTGATGTAGGAGATCGATCCGGTGGGCGGGATCGCCTGCAGGTTCTGATTAAACAGCCCGTGCTGCATCACCGCCTCGCGCAGCCTCTGCCAGTCCGCCTGAGTGGGCAGCGTTATGCCTGCGTCGGCAAACAGCTTTGCTATGCGTGGGGTGCGTGGCAGCCATTCGCGCTGCAGATATTTATCGAAGTAGACGCCGCTGGCGTAGTCCGACGCCGCAAAGCCGTCGAAGGTCTGCTGATGCTCCTGCGCCAGCTGATTCGACGTCGAGAGCGCATAGTAGGTGATGCAGCAGAAGTAGAGATTGGTGAAATCCAGCGCTTCCGGTGAACCGTAGGCGATCCCTTCACGCGCCAGATAGCCATGCAGGTTCATCTGCCCCAGGCCGATGGCGTGCGACCGGCGATTGCCCTCGGCAACCGAGGGCACTGAGCCGATCTCGCTCATCATCGACACCGCCGTCAGCGCCCGCACCGCCACATCCACGGTGCGGGCCAGATCGCCGGAATCCATTGCGTGCGCGATATTCAGAGAGCCGAGATTGCAGGAGATATCTTTGCCGACCCGGCGATAGCTGAGATCCTCGTGGTACTCGCTGGCGCTGTTTACCTGCAGGATCTCGGAGCAGAGGTTACTCATATTGATACGACCGGCAATCGGGTTACTGCGGTTTACGCTGTCCTCAAACATGATATAGGGATAGCCCGACTCGAACTGAATCTCGGCCAGCGTCTGAAAAAGGTCGCGTGGCTGAATCCACGTTTTGCGGATGCGGTCGTCGGCTAGCATCTCATCATACTTTTCGCTGATGCTGATATCGCCAAAGGCCCTGCCGGTGACCCGCTCCACATCATAGGGCGAGAAGAGCGCCATCGGTTGATTCTCTTTCGCCAGCCGGAAGGTGATGTCGGGGATCACCACGCCCAGCGACAGCGTCTTGATGCGGATCTTCTCGTCAGCGTTTTCGCGTTTGGTGTCCAGGAAGCGGAGGATATCGGGATGATGCGCGTTGAGCCAGACCGCCCCGGCCCCCTGACGGGCGCCCAGCTGATTGGCATAGGAGAACGCATCCTCCAGCATTTTCATCACCGGAATCACCCCCGACGACTGATTTTCGATGCGCTTGATCGGCGCACCGGACTCGCGCAGGTTCGACAGTAAAAAGGCGACGCCGCCGCCCCGTTTCGAGAGTTGAAGTGCCGAGTTCACGGCGCGGCCAATCGACTCCATGTTATCTTCGATGCGCAGCAGGAAGCAGGAGACCAGCTCACCGCGCTGCTGTTTGCCGCAGTTGAGGAAGGTCGGTGTGGCCGGCTGGAAACGGCCGCTGAGGATCTCGATCAGGATGGCACGGGCCAGCGCGGCATCGCCCCGGGCCAGCGTCAGCGCCACCATGCAGGCGCGCTGCTCAAAGGTTTCCAGATAGCGTTTGCCGTCAAAGGTTTTCAGGGTGTAGCTGGTGTAAAACTTCCAGGCCCCGAGAAACGTTTTAAATTCGAATTTCCAGTTCTCCGCGAACGTATGCAGATCGATCAGGAAGTCAGGATCGTACTGATTAAGCACCGCCGCCTCGTAGTAGTTCTCCTGCACCAGATAGCGTAACCGTTCGGCGCAGCTGGCGAACGGCACGGTATTGGGCTGCACATGCTGCAGATAAAACTGACGCACCGCGTCGCGATCCCTGTCGAACTGGATGCGACCCTCCGCGTCGTAGAGATTGAGCATGGCATTAAGGGCGTGATAGTCGGGCGTCACGGCGTTGAAAATCTCTGTTGTTGCCAAAATTGGGTTACTCCCGCTTTTACTTTCGCAATGTCGTCCGGGGTGCCCATCAGCTCAAAGCGATAGAGGCAGGGCACCTGACATTTGGTTGCAATGATGCTGCCGGCCAGGCCGTAACCGGCTCCGAAGTTCCGGTTGCCCGCCGCGATGACGCCACGGATACCGCGGCGGTTTGCTTCATCATTCAGAAACTGAATCACCTGACCGGGCACCGCACCGCGCCGGGTGCCACCGCCATAGCTGGGCACCACCAGGATATAGGGTTGGTCGATATGCAGCTGTTGCCCGGCATCGATCGGGATGCGGCGGGCGGGCAGGCCCAGGCGTGTAATAAACCGGTGGGTGTTTTCCGACTGGCTGGAAAAATAGACCAGCGGGAACATCTGCTTATTCCCCGACAGCACAAAGTGAACGCAGGGTCGCGATTTTGTCCGGGCGGAAGCCGCTCCAGTGGTCGCTGCCGGCCATTACCACCGGCACCTGACGGTAACCCAGGGCTTTCAGGCTGTCGGCCGCCTCCGGCTGGCTGTCGAGGTTAACGAGCTGATAGGTCAGGCCCTGACGATCCAGAGCATTTTTCGTTGCCGTACACTGGACACAGTGATCTTTGGTGTAAATAATAATGCGCATGATTCGTATTTACCTCTATGGGCGGATTCACTGTCGGGTCAGAAAGCTCAGGTACAAATCGCGAGCTTTATTCCGGCAGGAACCAGAGCGTGTAGTGATGAGATAAATACTAGATGTAGCGGTTATGGCGGTCAAGCCTACCATATATGGGGTTTCTCGGTTTTTCTTTCCGCAGGCGACGCAAAGCCAGCAGGCATGCGCTTTATGGCCCGCAAAATTTTTTTCTGCCGCGCAGTCGCTGAAAAAAAGCAAAAAAAAGCCCCGCACGGGGCAGGGCTCGGGGGATTTAGTGAGTGCTTAGCGGCGTGAAGCCAGCAGGATACCAATGACGATACCGACGGTCGCGCCGATACCCACACCGTGCCATGGCTTGTCATGCACGTAGGTGTCAACCTGCGCACCAGCGTCACGCGCGGCCTGTGATACGCGGTTGCTGCCGCCGTTGAGTTTAGCGCGGGTCTGCTTCAGCAGCGCCTCTGCCTGACTGCGCGCGGAGTCCACTTCATCTTTTGCGTCACTGCCGTAGGATTTCAGCAGGGCTTCCAGTGAATCAGCCAGCTCGTTAACGTCCTGATTGATATCAATGTCATCGTTTTTTACAGTGCGATTAAACATTTTTTAGCTCCCTTTGAATTAAAAACGTAATACTAGTGTAGACGACCCTGAGATAAACGAGACGCGGGGGGGTTCTTTAGGGAAAAATCCGAATGCCCACTCTGTCATGCTGTTGTAAGGTTGCGAAGCTTTTGAAAGAGGAGAGGATCGAGCATGTATTTACGACCAGATGAGGTAGCGCGCGTACTGGAAAAAGCGGGTTTCGAAGTCGATGAGATTACCCCACGGGCCTATGGCTATCGCCGTGGAGAGAACTACGTTTATGTGAATCGCGAGGCGCGCATGGGGCGCATGGCCTTAGTGATCCACCCGACGCTGAAAGAGAAGAGCCAGCCATTTGCTGAACCCGCTTCAGAAATGAAGACCTGCGATCACTACACCCAATTCCCTCTCTACCTGGCGGGTGATTCACAGGAACACTATGGCATCCCGCACGGATTCAGTTCCCGCATGGCGCTGGAACGCTACATTCAGAGCGTTTTCGGTTAATGCATCAGGCCCCGCCGCGACGGGGCACTGAACCTTCTGTATTACCTCCCTGTTTCCCTGCCGTTGCAATTCCCGGCTGTGACGCGTATAAAATTGTCCACTATAGATGTTTAGACGTCCATACGGATAAAAGTGATGAGCGAACAGCCAACTTCCTCGCAGGAAAAATTTAAACGCACCATGAAAGTGCGCCATCTGGTGATGTTATCGCTGGGTGGTGTCATCGGCACCGGCCTGTTTTTTAACACCGGCTATATTATCTCCACGACCGGCGCAGCGGGCACGCTGCTCGCCTATCTGATCGGCGCGCTGGTGGTCTGGCTGGTGATGGTCTGTCTGGGTGAACTCTCGGTGGCGATGCCGGAAACCGGCGCTTTCCACGTCTACGCCGCACGCTATCTCAGCCCGGCCACAGGCTACACCGTAGCCTGGCTCTACTGGCTGACGTGGACCGTGGCGCTCGGCTCCAGCCTGACGGCGGCCGGTTTCTGTATGCAGTACTGGTTCCCGCAGATCCCGGTCTGGGCCTGGTGCCTGGTCTTCTGCTGCGCCATCTATCTGCTGAACGTCATCTCAACCCGCTTCTTTGCGGAAGGGGAGTTCTGGTTCTCGCTGATTAAAGTGGTGACGATTGTCGCGTTTATCCTGCTTGGCGGCGCGGCGATGTTCGGCTTTATCCCGATGAAAGATGGCACCCCCGCACCGGGCCTGAGCAATCTTACCGCGCACGGCTGGCTGCCCCACGGCGTCCTGCCGATTCTGATGACGATGGTGGCCGTGAACTTCGCCTTCTCCGGCACCGAACTGATCGGCATTGCGGCTGGAGAAACGCAGCAGCCGGAGAAAGTGCTGCCGCTGGCGATCCGCACCACTGTCGTCCGGCTGATTATCTTTTTCATCGGCACCGTGTTCGTGCTGGCGGCGCTGATCCCGATGGACCAGGCCGGCATCGTCAAAAGCCCGTTTGTGCTGGTGTTTGAAAAGATCGGCATCCCCTATGCGGCCGATATCATTAACTTTGTGATCCTGACCGCTATCCTCTCGGCAGCCAACTCCGGCCTCTACGCCTCCGGGCGGATGCTCTGGTCGCTGGCCAATGAAAATACGCTGCCGCGCGCCTTCGCCCGGGTAAACAGACGCGGCGTGCCGCTGCTGGCGATCACCGTCAGCATGGCGGGCGGCTTACTGGCGCTGATCTCCAGCGTGGTGGCACCGGATACCGTGTTTGTCGCGCTGTCAGCCATCTCTGGCTTTGCGGTGGTGGCGGTCTGGCTCAGCATCTGCGCCTCCCATTTTATGTTCCGTCGCCGTCATCTTCAGCAGGGCAAATCGCTGGCCGAGCTGACCTATCGTGCGCCGTTCTATCCGCTGGTGCCGGTGCTGGGCTTTCTGCTCTGCCTGCTGGCCTGTGTGGGACTGGCGTTCGATCCCACCCAGCGCATTGCGCTGTGGTGCGGCATCCCGTTTGTCCTGTTCTGCTACGCCGCTTACCATCTGACCCACAAAGCATCCACCCGGCCTGAGGAGGCTAACGATGTCGCATAACCCTGTCGCACAGGCTTTAACGGAGTCACCGCTGCTGATTCTCGATGGCGCCCTGGCCACCGAACTGGAAGCCCGCGGCTGTCATCTGGCCGATGCGCTCTGGTCAGCCAAAGTGCTGATGGAAAATCCTGAACTGATCTATCAGGTTCACTACGACTATTTTGTTGCCGGTGCACGCTGCGCCATCACCGCCAGCTATCAGGCGACCCCGCAGGGGTTTGCCGCGCGCGGTCTGGATGAGGCGCAGTCGCTGGCGCTGATTGCGCAGAGCGTGGAGCTGGCCCGTCGCGCCCGTCAGGACTATCTGGCGGTGCGGCCCGACGCGAAAACGCTGCTGGTGGCGGGCTCGGTCGGCCCCTATGGCGCATTCCTGGCGGATGGTTCGGAATATCGCGGCGACTATACGCTGCCGGAAGCGGAGATGATCGCGTTCCACCGTCCGCGCGTGCAGGCGCTGCTGGCAGCCGGTGCCGATCTGCTGGCTTGCGAAACCCTGCCCTCCTTTGCCGAAGCGCAGGCGCTGGTGAAGCTGCTGGCGGAGTTTCCTGAGGGCCGGGCCTGGTTCTCGTTCACGCTGCGCGATGCCGGACACATCAGCGACGGCACGCCACTGACCGAGGTGGTGAGCTGGCTGAATCAGCAGCCGCAGGTTGTGGCGCTGGGCATCAACTGCGTGGCGCTGGAGAGCGTCACGCCCGCGCTGCAGCAGCTGCAGAAACTCACCGACAAGCCGCTGGTGGTCTATCCTAACTCCGGCGAACAGTATGATGCGGGCAGCAAAACCTGGCACTCCGCGCCGTCGGGCTGCACGCTGCATGACAAGCTGGGTGAGTGGCAACAGGCGGGCGCCAGGCTGATCGGCGGCTGCTGCCGCACCTCACCCAACGACATCGCCTCTATCGCCCGCGCTTGTCAACCGCAATAAGCTGGCTGAATCGGGCGATGATAGCCCGATTGAGTTGAAAAGGGCGGTCTACACTCTGATCATTGATCACTCTGTGGACCCCTTCATGAAACAGCGAATTCTGGCTCTGGCCGCCGCGCTGCTGCTCAGCGGCTGTGCCACCATCGTCGGCAATGAAACCCAGCTGGTGCGCATCGACTCTCTGCCGCAGGGCGCGCGCTTTACGGTGCAGGATGAGCGTGGCTATGCGGTCGCGCAGGGTTTCACGCCGCAGACCGTAGAGCTGGCGAAATCAACCGGCCGCTACTTCGGTAAAAAACATTACCTGCTGATGCTGGAAAGTCCGGGCTATGTGCCGGTGACGGTGCCGATCGAAGCACGCGCCAACCTCTGGTATCTGCTGGGCAATATTCCGCTGGGCGGTTTCCCCGGCTGGCTGCTGGTCGACCCCTTCTACGGCGGCATGTATGACCTTAAGCCGGACCACCCGCGTCCCTATATGAACCCGGTTGGCGCGCGCGGCTGATTACTGTGCGGTAGGCTTCACCATTCCGCCTGGCGTTTTGTGGTGCTCCAGATACTGATGCTGGAAAATGCACATGCGGATGGTGTTGCGATACTCCCCGTTAATAAAGAACTCATGCTTCAGCACGCCTTCAATCCCGAAGCCGAGCTTGGTGTAGATGTGGATCGCTTTCTCATTCTCCTGATCGACAATCAGGTAGAGCTTATAGAGATTAAGCACCGAGAAGCCGTAATCCATCGCCAGCTTCGCTGCCTGCGTGGCCAGCCCTTTGCCCTGATGCGCCGGGTCGATAATGATCTGAAACTCGGCGCGACGATGCACATGGTTAATCTCGACCAGCTCCACTAATCCCGCCTTCTGCCCGCTGTGCTCCACCACAAAGCGCCGTTCGGTCTGATCGTGAATATGCTTGTTGTAGAGGTCGGACAGCTCCACAAAGGCCTCATAGGGCTCCTCAAACCAGTAACGCATCACGCTGGCGTTGTTATCGAGCTGGTGGACAAAGTGCAGATCTTCCCGCTCCAGCGGACGCAGTTTTACCGTCATGACCTTTTCCTCTTCTGAAAAAATTGCCGCGATTATATCCCATCAGCCCGCCGCTGCGTTTTGATCGACGCGCGCAGGCGGTGCCATTCCGGCATCAGATCGGAAAGGGCAGCGTGAAAAACAGCGAGAGGCAGGTGCAGGCAGGGGGAAAGGCGGAGCAGGGCGAGACAGACCGGACAGCCACGGGGGCCGTCCGGCCTGGCGTCAGGCTGAGATCTGCTCGATGATGCGGCCCTGCGCCATCCGCACGGCGCGATCGCACATGTGGTCGATCACATCGGGATCGTGGCTGACCAGCACCATCGTCAGGCCATCCTGCTGTTTCAGATCGTTGAGCAGGTTTAAGATCTCCGCCTGCACTGACATATCCAGCGCCGACGTCGGCTCATCGAGCAGCAGGATCTTCGGCTGCAGCAGCAGCGCGCGCACGATGGCGACACGCTGACGCTGACCGCCGGAGAGCTGATGCGGATAGCGGTCGGCCAGCGCGGGATCGAGGCCGACGTGGCGGAAGCCCTGGTCGATCCGGTCATTGATGTTGTCGCGTTTCAGCAGCTTCAGCGGCTCTGCCAGGGTGCGGCGCAGCCGGTGACGCGGATGCAGCGAGGCATAGGGGTCCTGAAACACCATCTGTACTTCCTGCCGCAGCGCACCGGTGAAGGCTTTGCCTGGCGTAACCGGATGACCGGCCAGCTGCATCTGGCCCTGCCAGTGCGGATTGAGGCCCGCCAGCACCCAGAGCAGCGAAGACTTGCCGCAGCCCGACGGCCCGACCAGGCCGAAACACTCGCCCGCGTTAACCTCCAGGTTAACCTCATGCACCACGGTGCGCAGATCGTAGCCCTGCTTATGGGCAACGCTGAGATCGGTCAGCTTAATCATATTTTGCCTCCAGCGCCGCGCGATCCAGCACCGGCAGTGGCTGACCGTGGGTCGCTTTGCCCGGCCGGCAGGCCCAGAGTGTGCGGGTGTAGGGATGGGTGGCACGCGGCAGATCGGCGGCCGGCAGCGTATCCAGCAGACGCCCCTTGTACATCACTATCACGCGTTCACAATGTTCCGAAACCTGCTGCAGGTCGTGGCTGATCAGCAGCAGTCCCATGTTGCGCGCTTCCACCAGACCGCGGATCAGCGCCAGTACCTGGTCGCGCATCGCATGATCCAGCGCGGAGGTGGGTTCATCGGCGATCAGAAAGTCCGGATCGGTGATCAGGGCGATCGCCAGCATGACGCGCTGGCCCATTCCGCCTGAGAGCTGATGAGGATACTGCTGCATCAGGCGACGCGGATCGGGCAGGCCGACCGCATCCAGCATGTCGCACACTTTCTCTCTGCGTTCGTCGCGGCTCAGACGGCGATGCAGGATCAGCGGCTCTTCCACCTGCCAGCCAATGGTGCGCGTCGGGTTAAGCGCATACTTCGGGTCCTGCATCACCATCGCCACGCGATTACCGCGCAGCTGGCTCCAGCGGCGCTCGCTCAGCGTCAGCGCATTCTCACCGGCGACCTGAAGCTGGCTGGCCTGCAGATGCAGCGCGGGCGACAGCAGCCCCATCAGGCTGCGGGCGGTGAGTGACTTGCCGGAACCGGACTCGCCGACCAGCGCGACGCGCTCGCGACCCACGGAAAAACTGATGTGATCGACCAGCAGCGCATCATCACTGCGGATGGTCAGCCCCTCAGCATAGAGAAGATTATTTTGCATGACGGGTATCCAGTCGGTCGCGCAGGCCGTCGCCTGTCAGGTTAAAGGCCAGGCTGGCAAACAGGATTGCCGCGCCCGGAGCGGCGGCCACCCACCATTGGTCGAAGATTACTTTACTGCCTTCGGCCACCATCGAGCCCCATTCGGCGGTGGGCGGCTGAACGCCCATCCCCAGGAAACCGAGCCCGGCCGCGGCCAGGATAATCCCGCCCAGGCTGAGCGCCGCCCGCACCACGGCCGTCGGCAGGCAGAGCGGCAGAATATGACCGAACATCAGGCGGAAGCCGGTGATGCCCTGCATCCGGGCGGCAGCCAGATAATCGCTGCGGCGCAGCGCCAGAGTTTCAGCGCGCGCCTGGCGGGCAAAGGGTGGCCAGCTGGTCAGCGCCAGCGCCAGTGCGCCGTTCATCAGGCCGGGGCCAAGGATCGCCACCAGCGCCAGCGCGATCACCAGGTTCGGCAGCGACAGGAAGATATCCGTGATGCGCATCAGCAGGCGTTCGGTCCAGCCGCCGACGTAACCGGCGGTGATGCCGATCAGCAGGCCAGCCGGAATGGTCAGCAGCAGAATCAGCGACACCAGCAGCAGCGTCGGCCGCGTGCCATAAATTACGCGCGACAGCAGATCGCGGCCAAAGCCGTCGGTGCCAAACCAGTGCTGCGCCGAGGGCGCCAGCAGGCGGCTCGACATGGTCTGCACATTCGGATCGAAGGGCGCAATCAGCGGGGCCAGCAGCGCCATCAGGATAAGAATTGCGACCAGCGTCAGCCCTACGGTTAACGAGGTCACGCGTTGACGGCGGCGACGTGGTCGCACCGTTTCGAGTTCAGAGAGTTGTTGCGTCATCGGGTTCTCGGATCGGTTAACCAGGTTAAGACATCCGCCAGGGTGTTAATCAGGATAAAGCAGGTGCCGATTAACAGGGTTGAGCCCAGAATCGCCGGCACATCGCCGGAGAACAGCGCGTTGGTCATGTAGCGGCCGACACCCGGCCAGGCGAAGACGGTTTCGGTCAGCACGGAGCCTTCCAGCAGGGTGGCGTAGGAGAGGGCGATCACCGTCACCAGCGTACCCAGTACGTTGGGGAAGATATGGCGCAGCAGGATGCGCACCCGACCCGCGCCTTTGGCACGCGCCAGCACCACATACTCTTTGCTGCTCTCTTCCAGCAGCGCCGCACGCAGCAGACGGGTAATGCCCGCCATCGCCAGCAGGCCCAGGATCACCACCGGCAGCCAGAGATGGGCTATCGCATTGCGGAACATCTCCGGTTCGCCCGACAGCCAGCTGTCGATCAGCACAAAGCCGGTCTTCGGCTCCAGGGTGTAGACCCAGATATCATCCAGCCGTCCCGGCCCGGCGGACCAGTGCAGCACGGCATAAAAGAGCAGCAGGCCCAGCAGACCGAGCCAGAACACCGGCACCGAGTAGCCCAGCAGCGAGATAAAGCGGGCGAGGTTATCGATCCAGCTGCCCGGTTTCCAGGCGGCCAGCAGCGCCAGCGTGACGCCAAAGACTACGGCGAAGATCATCGCGCAGGTCGCCAGCTCGATGGTGGCGGGGAAGGTGGTCATCAGATCGCCGCTTACCGACTGGTTGGTGAGGCGGGAGACGCCCAGATCGCCGTGGGCTAAATGTTCGATGTAGCGCCAGAACTGCATCAGCACCGGCTGATCGAGACCGAGGTCGTGACGCACCTGGGCATAGGTCGCTTCACTGGCGTGATCGCCGGCAATCTGCTGCACCGGATCGATTGGCGAGAGATGCGACAGCATAAAGGTAAAGGCGAGCAGGCCGAGCAGCGTGACCAGCAGCGACAGCACGCTACCGATCAGACGCCCGCCACGCTGCCAAAAAAGCCGGGCGAACCCGGCTGAAGGAACAGACTGTGCCATTACTTAGTGACCTGCGAGTAATACACCATGTCCGGGTTGATGCCCTGAACATAGCCTTTCAGGTTGTCGCGCAGCGCGATCAGGTTCTTCGCCTGCATCCCAATCACATACGGGGAGTTCTTCATCACCTCACGCTGCATCGCTTCATACAGGGCGATACGCTTCTTCGGATCGCTTTCGGCCGTGGCGGCAATAACCTGCTTGTTCAGTTCCGGGATATGCCAGTCTGAACGGTAAGCGATGGTTTTACTGCCATCTTCCGGGTTGTAAGCAAAGGAGGCAGCGTTGGTATTCGGATCGAAGTAGTCGGAGCCCCAGGCGTTCAGCGTCGCTTCATATTTATGCGCTTTCACGTTGGTCGAGACTTCAGAACTCAGGCCCGGCACCACTTCCACCTTCACACCGCCTTTAGCAAAGCTGCCCTGCAGCGCCTGCGCGATATCCAGATAAGGCGGCTGGTTGCTGGTAGAGAGTTTAAAGCTGACGTTGTTCAGGCCCGCTTTCTTCAGGATCGCTTTGGCTTTCTCCGGGTCGTAGCTGTAAGGCGTGTCGTTGATTGCGCCCAGGAAACCTTTAGGCAAAAAGCTCTGATGCACGTCGAACTGGCCTTTCAGCAGCTCGTTAGCGATGCCCTTGTAATCCCACAGGTAGCGCGCCGCTTCCCAGAAGGCCGGGTTCTTCAGCGTATCGTTGCCGCCGATGTTGAACTGGATGTAGTAGAGCGACGCCATCGGAATGGCTTCGGTCTTCACGCCCGGTTTGCCGTTCAGCGCCGCGATCTGATCGGCACCCAGGTTACGGGCGATATCGGCATCACCCTGCTCCAGCAGCAGACGACGCGCCGCAGGCTCCGGGACGTTCTTGATCAGGATGTTCTTCATCTTTGGTGCGCCCGCCGGTGAAGAGGGGTTGGCGCTGAGCAGCACGGCCTGATGCAGGACGACCTTGCGGATCTGATACGGGCCGCTGCCCGCAGAGTGCGTGGCCAGCCAGGCGTTACCCAGGTCACCGCTCTTCTGGTTGGCCATAACGGTTTTTTCATCGACGATCGAGGAGACCGGGGCGGAGAGCAGGCTCAGCACATAGGTCGGGCTGACGTCGGCAGTCCAGCTGATCTGCACATGATTGTCGTCAACCTTCTTCAGGAAGCCATCGACGTTATCTTTGGTCCAGCCGAGCTGCGTCAGGATGAAAGAGGGGTCGAGGTTCAGCTTCACCACGCGGCCCAGCGAGAAGATCACATCTTCCGGGCGCAGCGGATTGCCGGTAGAGAATTTTGCATCTTTACGCAGTTCAAACGTCAGGCTGCGGTTGTCGCTGCCTGGCTGCCAGGAGGTGGCCAGCGTCGGCTTCAGATCCACCGGATTCTGCGGGTCGGACTGAACCAGACGCTGATAGATGTTCGTGAAAGCCTGTACGCTGGTGAGTTCAAACCCTTTGGCCGGGTCAAAGCTGTCGGCATCGTCCGTTGACTGGGCAATGACCAGCGTATCTTTGGGTGTTGCGGCCTGGGCTGTGAAAGCGGCAGCCAGCGTCAGCGCCAGCAGGGATGGAATTATAGTTTTCATGAAATTTCCTTGCCTCTAAAAAGTTACGCGAGTTTACGAAAGGGGAGATATGAAGAATAGTCGAATATGGGCTAATCATATGACTAAAAGTTATAAGGGTGAGGTTGTTGTTATAAGAAAATCGCCATTTTGTTAGCGAAGCGGCAGGCGGAGCAGAAACAAATCCTCAACAGGGCGTTTATTTGTGCCTGAACAGCTTTACCCGGACTTTCCTCTCTTTATAATAGCGGCAAATCATTTCAGGAGAATTCAGTTGGACAGTCACCCTGGTTTAATCATTATTCTGGCAAGCTGATTCTTCTCTGCTGCTTGCCACCCGGCGAGCAGCGATCCCCGCTTTAATTCACGATCGCGCTCCTTATTTTTAATCCTGTCATTTACAGGAGTGCGCGTTATGCTGCTGTTTATTCTTGCACTTTTTCCTCCGCCTCGATCGGCGTAGCCCTGGCTGCGCCCGAACGCCGATATCAGACCTTTATTACGCTGAGTAAAACCAGCGTCATGTTCACCTGCGCGCGTCACTATTTCTGGCGTGGGCGAAATATTTTCAAAGGTCGTCAGAGTAAATAACCCGGCTCTGCCAGGTTCCTGCCATGCACATTATTTTCGTGCAGGACAACACATGCTTTAAATCAGGGAGATGTCGAAATGAGCGACATGAAACTGGAGCAGGTTGCGATGCGTTCATCCGGCAACCGTAACGATAAAAAAAGTAAAAAAATGTACGCTGTGGCACAGCATGCCGGTCAGCACGTTGAGATGACACTGGCCGATCTCCGCAGCCATCGCCAGGGACTGACCGGGGACGAGGCCGCGAAGCGCCTGGCCATCTATGGCCGTAATGAAGTGGCACATGAGAAAGCGCCCCCCGCGCTGGTTCAGCTGCTGATGGCGTTTAACAACCCCTTCATCTATGTCTTACTGGTCCTGGCGCTGGTGAGTCTGTTTACCGACTATATCCTGCCGCTGCGCGCAGGCGAGGAGACGGATCTCTCCGGGGTGATCATCATCTGCACGATGGTGATCCTGAGCGGGCTGCTGCGCTTCTGGCAGGAGTTCCGCACCAACCGGGCGGCGCTGGCTCTGCAGTCACTGGTTCGCAGCCAGGTGACTGTGCTGCGGCGTGAACCGGGCAGCGAAACTGCCCGGCGGCAGGATGTGGATATGAGTGAGCTGGTGCCGGGCGATGTGATTCTGCTGAGCACCGGCGATCAGGTGCCTGCCGATGTCCGCCTGCTGAGTGCACGCAATCTGTTTATCAGTGAAGCCGTGCTGACCGGTGAGTCACTGCCGGTGGAAAAGCAGAGCAGTGAAGCAGGCATCAAAGAGGAAGGACAGACCGTTCAGGAGCGGCTCTCATCAGCCAATATCGGCCTGATGGGCACCAGCGTTGCCAGCGGCACCGCCAGCGCAGTCGTGGTCGCCACCGGCGGCGACACCTGGTTTGGCTCGCTCGCCTCATCGCTGGTGGGAAGCCGTCCGCAGACCGCCTTCGATCGCGGGGTCAACAGCGTCAGCAAGCTGCTGATCCGCTTTATGCTGGTCATGGTTCCGGTGGTGCTGCTGATCAACGGCTTCACCAAAGGTGACTGGATGGATGCCACGCTGTTTGCGCTGGCCGTCGCGGTCGGCCTGACGCCGGAGATGCTGCCGATGATCGTCAGCGCCAACCTCGCCAAAGGGGCGATTGCGATGTCGCGCCGCAAAGTGATCGTGAAAAAGCTCAACGCCATCCAGAACCTGGGCGCGATGGATGTCCTCTGCACCGATAAAACCGGCACGCTGACCCAGGACACCATCCTGCTGGCGCATCATCTGGATGTGCACGGCCGGGAAGATCAGCAGGTGCTGCTGCTGGCCTGGCTCAACAGCGGCAGTCAGAGCGGCGTAAAAAATCTCATGGACCGCGCGGTGCTCTGCGCGGGTGACAGCGTGATTTCACCGGCTCAGCGCAGCCAGTTCCAGCTGGTCGATGAGCTGCCGTTCGATTTTACCCGCCGCCGGGTATCGGTGCTGGTGGAGGATCTGACGCAGCACCGTTCGCAGCTGATCTGCAAAGGGGCCGTGGAAGAGATGCTGGCGGTCAGCGTCGCCGTGCGGCAGGGCGATGCGGTGGTGGCACTGGATGCGGACCAGCGTGCCGCGCTGATGGCGCAGACCGAACGCTATCATCAGCAGGGCTATCGTGTACTGCTGGTCGCTACCCGGGAGGGGGCGCTGCATACGCCGCTCAGCGACAGTGATGAGCGCGACCTGGTTATCCAGGGGATGCTGACCTTCCGCGATCCGCCCAAAGCCAGCGCAGGCAGGGCGATCACAGCGCTGCGCGACAGCGGCGTGGCGGTGAAGGTGCTGACCGGTGACAATCCGCTGGTCACTCAGCGGGTCTGTGCCGATGTGGGGCTGACCGATCCGGCGATGCTGACCGGCGATCAGATCGAGGCGATGAGCGATGAGGAGCTGGCGCAGGAGGCCGAACGCTGCACGCTGTTTGCAAAACTGACGCCGCAGCAGAAATCCCGGCTGGTGCGCCTGCTGCAGCAGAACGGTCACACCGTGGGTTTCCTGGGCGATGGCATCAACGACGCGCCTGCGCTGCGGGCCGCCGACACCGGCATTTCCGTAGACAGCGCGGCGGATGTGGCGAAAGCCTCTTCAGATATCATCCTTCTGGAGAAGGATTTACAGGTGCTGAATGAGGGGGTACTCAAAGGACGCGAGACCTTTGGCAACATCATCAAGTATCTCAACATGACCGCCAGCTCAAACTTCGGCAACGTCTTCTCGCTGCTGGTGGCCAGCGCCTTTATTCCGTTTCTGCCGATGCTGTCGATTCATCTGCTGATTCAGAACCTGATGTATGACGTCTCCCAGCTGGCGCTGCCGTGGGACAAGGTGGATCGGGAGTTCCTGAACAAGCCGCGCAAATGGGATGCCGGTAACATCAAACGCTTTATGCTGTGGATGGGCCCGACATCGTCAATCTTTGACGTCACCACCTTTGCGCTGATGTGGTTCATCTTCGGCGCGAACCATGCGGGCGTGCAGTCGCTGTTTCAGTCCGGCTGGTTCATTGAGGGGCTGCTGTCGCAGACGCTGGTGGTGCACATGCTGCGCACCCGGAAGATTCCGTTTATTCAGAGCCGCGCCACCTTACCGGTCATGCTGACCACGCTGGCGGTGATGGCGCTGGGCATCCTGATCCCGTTCTCACCGCTGGGCACGATGGTCGGACTGGTGCCGCTGCCATGGCAATATTTCCCCTGGCTGGTGCTGACGCTGTTCAGCTACTGCCTGGTGGCGCAGGGCATGAAACGGTTCTATATCCGTCGCTTTGGTCAGTGGTTCTAGGATCACAGGGAGGCAAAGATGAAAAGAAACCGGCTCGACAGCGTTTTTGTCGGCGTGATGGTCATCGGCTTAACCCTGATCGCGCTGACGGTAGTGGTACGCTAATCCCCGCTTAAACTAACAGGCAGCGAAGTGATTCGCTGCCTTTTCTGTTTAATCGCTGTCGCGCTCGCGCCTGGCGCGCTGGCGCTCGTAATGGTCATCCTCTGCGGTAATGATCTCATCCAGCAGCGAATCCATATCGACCGCGCGCTCCACTTCCACAAAGTGTCCGGTCAGCGGCGTCTCAGGCGTCAGTTTGCCATCTTCATAGAGCTGCCAGATCTCTCTGGCGTAGCGCGTCTTCAGCAGCTGCGGGGCGAACTGGCCGTAGTACGCGGTAATGTTATTCACGTCACGTCTGAACATCGACCCGGCATGGTTGTTGGCCGCCGCATCGACCGCCTGCGGCAGATCGATAATCACCGGGCCCTGATCATCCAGCAGAACGTTGAATTCAGAAAGGTCACCGTGCACGATGCCCGCACAGAGCATGCGGACGATATTACGGATCATGGTGTTGAAGTCGGTAATCGCCTGCGCTTCGGAGAGGGTGACATCGCTGAGGCGCGGCGCGACCGCGCCATTGTCGTCGGTGACCAGCTCCATCAGCAGCACGCCGTCAATGCAGAGGTAGGGCTGAGGCACGCGAACCCCCGCGTTTGCCAGGCGGAACAGCGCATCGACTTCGGCAGTCTGCCAGGACTCTTCCTGCTGCTTACGACCAAACTTCGAGCCTTTCTGCATCGCGCGGGCATTGCGGCTGTTGCGGGTTTTGCGGCCTTCCTGATACTGGACGGCCTGTTTGAAGCTACGCTGAGACGCTTCTTTATAGACTTTGGCGCACTGCACCTTGTCGCCGCATAGCACGGTGTAAACGTCTGCTTCCTTGCCGCTTTTGAGCCGCTGCAGCACATCGTCAATCAGGCCGTCATCGACCAGAGGCTGGATTCTGTTTGGGATCTTCATGCAGCGTTAACCCTTATTTCACCCGCTTTTCGTATCAATCTGCGATGATGGAAGCCGTGATAATCACGGAAAGAAGTCTCTGATTCTACCCTGGAAAATGGCTTAATGGGGATGATCCTTGATGAGATACGCTTCTGAGCGCGCTTTTCGCCTGACCCGCCAGGCGGTGCGGCGAAGCGGACGACGCTCAGCCAGCGGATTGCGCCAGCGTAATCGGCGTGTGGGTTTTAAAAAGGCGTCGGCTGACTGTCAGGCAGGCTGGCCGGGCATGGGCGGGCAGGCCCCCGGCCAGCCTGAAGATTACTTCAGGCTTTTGAGCAGCTTAACGGTGCTCTCAACGTCGATCTCATCTTCAGAGAAGATCAGGGTCGTGCCCTGGAAAGTGGTGACCGCCAGTTTCTTCAGGGAGCGCATCTCACCCGCTCTGATGTCAGATTTTGGCCGGATATTATTCAGCAGCAGACCCACTGACAGCACCGCATTCTCTTTATCAATACCGGTATCTGCCGGGACCTCTTCGCTGTAGACCAGGTAAGATTTAATCGAAGTTATCTTGATACGTTCACCGGCGATAAAGATATATTTGCTTTCCGGGGCCACCTTCACCGCATAGGCCGACAGGCCTTTGTTGTTGGTGGTCGGCTCAAACGTCACCGCCGCATCTTTCTTAATCAGATCAGGATTGGCGACCTTGATCACATGAAAATAGCGGTTGTCGCCGTTTTCATCTTTGATAAAGCCGAATCCTTTATCTTTAAACCAGGTTGTGATTGTTCCGTTCATCGCCATTTTTTGCCTGCTTAATCTACTCAGTTTTTTACAGCGCGCAGTGTAAAGCACAATGCCTGCGCAGACTATATCAGTCTGGATGATAATTCAGGGCGGTGCCAGAGGGCAGGTGCCGCGTGGAAGGCGTGGCTGCCCGACCCGGAGAAGGAGGAGGCGCAGGCTCAGATGCACGCCTCAGGCTGACCGGATGCGCCGCTTCAGCTGCACCAGGCCGCTTCTGCGTTACTCATTGCCCCAGCGGTTCAGGAACTCAGCGATATCATCGATACGCTCCTCGTCGATGCCGGCTTCACGCGCCATCTCCTGCTGCGATTCTTCGCTAATCTCTTCGTTGTTCATTAAACGGGTGATCAGCAGCTGAAAGTAGTAAGCCAGCGGCGTGCGCTCGGCTTCGCTCACCGGCTTAGCGGACTCCGTCGCATACTCATCTGCAACATCGTAGTATTTGAGAGAAATTTCGTTATTCATAATGGGGTCCGCAGCGTTGAGGTTAGGTTCAGGCCGCGCCAGCATCTGTGGCCCGGCTTACCGGGGGATTATTTCGTGTTTAGACCGGGGCTGTAAAGGGGAAGCGGCGGCCTTCCTGAATACGTCAGGTAAAACGCGCATGCTGCCCTATTTATAGTCAAAGGTCAGCGTATAATCGGCGCTGAAACTGCCTGTCGGTGCCGGAGAGGATGCCAGCTGCGGAGAGAATTTCAGCTGGTAAGTGTTAATCCCCTGTTGAAAAACCTGCGTGCTGGTCTGATTTAAAACGACCGGAGAACCATTCCGGGACACCTGCATGTTCAGACCGGCGAGTGACGTTTTTGACAGGCCCTGTGTCGCGTTCACAATTGGCTTACCGGCGTTCAGCTGCACATCGACATTGGTCCGTGCCGGACAGTTTACCGCGATCGCCAGCTCGCGGTAGGGATTGTCAGACAGACGGTTATCCAGATCGCCAAAGTTAACCGCGAAATTTGTATCGGCGACGGTACAGGGCCTGGCTGCAACGGTATAGGTGTAATAAAAACTGGTGATCTGTTCTGAATATCCGACCAGAACTCTGGGAGTTTGATATAAATTTATTTTTCCTACAAAAGTTCCGATTCCAGCAAGATTGATTAATATACGGTATCGCATGGAAAAAGAGAGCCTTGAATTAGCGCCCAGAGGAAAGTTGCAGGCGAAATTAGTAGGCCCGATACATATATTTGTCGGTTTATTAATCTGGTAGGTCGGAACCTGGGTGTTATTATAAACCATAGGGATCAGGAAGCCAGCTTTCAAACCATTGACGGGTTCGCTTTTATATGAAAGTGAGGCGCCATATAAAAAACTCCTGTTTACATTGCAGGTAAATTGATTAAGAGGTCCATCGATATAAGCATTATAATCAGTGGTGACCCCTTGCTGAACAACCCCTAAATCCACCATCATAAGAGACGGTGTACATACCATATCTGCGGCTTTACAGGTAAAGGCAGAAATCAGGAGAATCAAGATAAACCCTGTCTTTAAAATAATGGACATAACGCTCTCCTGGAAAAATAGTAAAAATATAAAATTGCTGATCTTACACAGCAAATATCAGCGGTACTCAATGCTCAGCAGGGCTGATGCAGAATAACTCCCGGCGGCTGCGCGGCTCTCATCGATAATGACCGGCCTGGCCTTTATGATGAACAGCGCCTCATTCAGCAGTGCGTGATTAATTGTCTCGCCAGGTTTAACGAGTCCGGTCAGGACGCCTGCCTGACTCAGGCCGTAGCCCATCTCCAGGCCGATGCCACTCAGATCCGTTTTCACCACGCCTGTCGGATCCGTCTGATCGGTTCGCAACGTAAAACTGACCGCAGTCAGCTTGTAGCAGCGTATTTTTATCGTTGCAGAGGTGGGTTTACTCTCCCCTTTGTAGAGCTGAGCAAGGCTCACCTCGGGAAGCGTAACGAGGCTGTCCGCGGGGAGTTCGGCCGTACAGGCCGGAGCCAGCAGATTCCCGCTGACATTCACATCCAGCCCCAGGGCGCCGCGACAGAGCGCAATATACATCACTCCCGCCATCATCCATCGTTTCATCAATACCGCCAGCCCGTCAGTCGTAATCAAGTTCAACGGTGAAACTGGCGCTGAAACTACTGACGCCCAGATCGGCCAGTTTAACCAGCCTGGCCGTCATTGAGAGATCGGCCTGACCAGAGAGCCCGCTGAGTATTCTGTTGCCGGTCAGGCTGACCCGTTGTTGTTGTCCACCGGTCAGCGCCTGAGTCCCGCTCCACCAGAGCTCTATACCCAGGTTCCTGTAGCTGGTGACCGCCGTTGTCGTTGAACCACTGGCCAGTGAGGTTCCGCTGCCTGGCCGGACTGTTACCGTGACGGCTGAACCCGGCGGGCATTGTAATATCAGCGGAATATTTCCCGAGACAGTGTCATATTTGTCATAAGTGACCTCTCCCATATTGACACTGATTGATTTACTGGCAGCGTAAGTACAGGGTGGTTTTTTCAGCGAGCCGGTCACGCTGATATTCACCGTGTCTTTGGCATAAAGCGCATGAAAAGCGGTGAGAATATAAATAACGACTATCCGGGACAGAATTAATGACATAAGGTATTCACCTTTATAACGCCTGATTTAGCGGATTGATGATTGCGGGTGGCGATTTCTCCGGCGCACCAACGCTCACTGTTAACTTTAATTTCAAAGCGCGCGTTGTCCGGCACGCCGGTTAAATAGGCGCTGCCATTATCGGACACCAGCGCGTCTGGCGTTATCTGCGCCTTTTCGGCGTCGATAAATACTTCAGCAGCGAAAGGTGCCGTCTCCCCCTGGCCATTTACGGCGTGTAATATAATTTTGTTGCCTTTCCTGCCGGAGAAATCAATGACGCTGAATGCCCCGCGTGTTGGCGTCACTTCGCCGACAAGTTTCTCAATTTCAACATTGTCATCCAGCGTATTGGTCCTGACCGACACCCGGTTCCGGGTATAGGGCGACGCATTGGTTAACATCGCATAGCCACTTTTATTGGTCCGGCTTTTTGACTGAAAATCAAAACCGACATTTTCGATGTTATTTGTCCGGGCAATAATGTTCGTCTCACCCAGCGTGGGCGATGCGATCAGCGAACCCCTATACAGCGTTAACCCGCCTTCGCCGCCGATATCCAGCTGATTGCGCAGATCGCTGTGTGACAGGTTGGTTCGCAGATTGCCTTTCGCACCGCTGTACTGCGCGGAAACGCCATAAGCCTGGGTCTTTCCCACGTCACCACGCATTGAGGATGCGTTGGCGCTGTAACTTAATCCCGGCAGGCTGTCCGAGGTATCCGATATCGTCACGCTATTGTTCAGGTTATTCGCGCTGTAACCTGACGTGGTGAAGAGACGCGGAGAGTGGCTGGTTGCACTCAACGGCATGCTGAAGGAGAGGGCAAACGCCGAGGTCTGCTTCTCCTGCAGATGACTGAATGTCCCGGAAAGCGTAATGCTTGCCCGACCGACGTTAAAACTGTACCCGGTCTGTAGCGTCTGGCGTGCCCGCTGTGACTGCCAGAAATCATCTTTGTTGTAGTTCAGATAGACGCTGCTGTTGTCGGTTAACCGCTGTGAAACCGTGGCAGAGACGCTGTTTTTCAGGCCGGATGTCAACAGGATGGCGTCACTGCTTTGCGAAACGGCGCGAGAATCGTCAAAGGCTTCACTGAATCGTCTGAACCCGCGGGTGTTATACCGATAGCCCGCCAGCGTCAGGTTAGTACCGGTGCCGCTGAAATCTTTTGCATAGCGCAGGCGAAGCGCATTGCCGCGCTGCGGCGCATCCGCTGCGCCTGCAGGCTTAAACACCGACAGCGTCGAGTCTGCGGACAGTGCACCATATCCCGCAAGATTGCGTGAAAAGCCCAGGTTATAGGCCTGATAGTTGCTGTTCAGTAAGGTACCGCCAAACAGGGTGGTGCTGCCGTTTAAGCCGTAGCGCGCCGTGCCCGCCACAAAGTAAGGTTCGGGCGTGTGATTCCCCGGATAGAGCGTGCGATATTCACCGGCGTTAACTTCATAAAAGAACTGGCCGCCGCGCACCATCACCGGCAGAGCGGACGCGGACTGGCGGTAAAACTGCTTCTCTCCGGCTTCATTTTCAATCGTGACCAGCAGGTCATCCCCGCCGCTGACCGAGGGGATATTGCCGATATTAAACGGGCCGGATGGCACCCAGCGCTCGAAGATCTTAAATCCGTTCTGCGAAACCGACACTTTCGAGCGGCCATTCGCCGTTCCCCGCAGGGTGGGCGCAAATCCCTGCGATTCGACGGGCAGCATGCTGATATCAGACGCCAGCTGCACGCCGCGATAGTTAATGCCCTCCAGGATCTCGCCATTTGAATAGACATCTCCCAGACTCAGGTTGGCATCAAGCTGCGGCAGCGGACGCTGCACATAATTCTGCGGTGAGGTGATCTCTCGCCTGTTCTCGCCATCATCCTGAATGTAGGTGACGTTCCTGAATCGCCAGGCACCATAGTTGAAGCCATTATTGAGTGAGGTAAAAGATGTCTTCTTACTCTTAACGGCGCTGTTTGCCGACCAGATTTGGGAATGGCTGAGGCTGTAGCCTGAAAAAAGAACGGTTTCGCCGTTATCCCAGCCCGCCTTGATCCGCGTTCTGTCTGCATCGTTCAGAAACGCCTGCGGAAGAGTGATCAGGAGTTTCTGCCGGGCGAAGTCATAGACGAAGTCAGCCCCCTCTAACGCCTCTGTGAAGGCGACACAGTTCCCCGAATGCTGCAGGCGAGACCACGCATCCTCCTTTAGTCCGGCATTTTTAAAAAACTCGCTGTCAAGGCAGGGCGTAATTTTATCGCGCTTTTTATCGTAGCTGAAATTAACCGACTGCTTCGCATACAGACTCTCGTTGATATAGATCTCAACCCAGTATTCACCGGCAGGCTGCGTGCGGGAGATATTGTCAACCTGCTTTTTAAGAGCATCCATATCTGCCGGGCTGCCGTTCAGCTCCAGGAATGAGGTGTTAAAACTGACGTCAGCAAACGAGAGTGTTGTATTAAACAGCAATAAAAAGGCCAGACAGGATACTTTATTCATGGCGGTAATATTTCTATTCTTTCTTTATTTTTGTCTTAACGACACCACCGTAGTCATTGATATATTCAATCCCGATGTCGCTGATGTTTTTCTTCTGAATGTTCAGGGTCATCTTGCCTTTTGCCGGTAAACTGCTCTGTGACACTGCAGTCTGAACACCATTAACGTCCACTTTCGTTATCGCGATATTGAACGGCGTAGGGTTAATCAGGGTGAGGTTGTCAGCCGACTGCCGCCATGTGACTTTTCCCGCCTCATCTTCCAGCTTTATATTTTTCATCAATGCCGGGCGGTAAAACAGTTTGATGCTGGTTTTAATCGCAATCTGCAGCGTATTCGCGGATTTATCTTTATCGGGGGCTGGCGGAATCGCTTTGACGTTAATTTTAAACAGGCTCTCTCTGTCATTCGGTAACGCAGAAGAGGTGTCCACAACCCGCAGCAGATTCTCTTCGCCCGGCCCCATCTTAAATAGCGGTGGCGTTAATAAAAACTGGTCGGTCGTTTTATCACTTTTCGCCGGGTCGCTTATCCAGGACTGCACCAGAAACGGTGTTTCGCTGGCGCTGTTGCGGACGAACAGGGTCACATCTTTACTGCCTTCATTAAAAATGACGCGCGTCACGCCCAGGCTGATGCTGGCCTGACAGCCCCAGGTGAGGGTGGCAAAAAATAAGCCAATTAAAAAACGCATTACACATCTCCGAATCCAGGGGCTGGGCAGCCCCTGTGGGTTTAGTTATATTCGACGTTAACAGCCGCTTCGGCATAGACATCGCCCGGCACGATGCCTGGAATAGCGTCACCGTCATTAACAGCGGTGTCGGCAATAGTTCTGACCAGTCCCGCCTGGAAATTAAAAGAGTTTTCACCATTACGGAGCGTATCCGTAAATGTATTACTGGTAAGCTGGACTTTATTTGAATCAGCAAGCACGACAGCAACGCCTCTCGCGCGTGAGGCACCCGTTAAACCAATATAATTTCCATCTGGCTGAGCAGCCTGGAAAGAAATTTTAACGTTGTTTTTAGTCGTTTTACGACAGTCCGTAAGTGAAATGGTAAAGGGTTTCCAGCTTTTAGCGTTAACGTCGCCGACATTCGCGCCGAAATCTGCCGAACGCACTTCCGGCATATCCACTTCAAGGCGGCCATTGGTACCGACATTTACCAGACAGGCGGCATCATTAACCTTGCCTTTAAAGACGATGGTATTATCGTCGGCACAGGCGGTATGGACGACCGTTGAAAGAAGTAATGCTGACAGACTCATGCTGAACTTTTTATTCATTTTTTATTCCTTTCAATTTTATTAATTACGCCTGTGAACTGGCGTGTAAGCAGGTTGATTTGCATGCCATAGCGTGACAACGCATCGATTACCGGCCTGTATCTGTCAGGCAGATTAGTGATGCGGTTCAGGGATGTTCATGCAGACTCAGCAGCCAGCATAATAAGAATCGCCAGGGGCGGGTTCAGGCTGCTAAGTTGCGATGAACTTTAAAAAAAAAGCGGATGGGTGTCATATTAATTAAAATTTAGTTGTTTTTAATTTTAATTAAATGCAGCGTTTCTTTTAAACCGCCAGGCGAGCAGGAAAATTCTTAAGTGGACTAAGTGCCTGCTTTGTAAGCGATTATGGTTTAGTTAAGAGAAGTAAAAAGTGCATCGGGATGACATCTTATCGCGCAGTGGGATGAATGAACGACGCATTTCATCCCACTTACGCTGGATTAATGGCGGCAGCGTCAGTGCCGCTGAGTACAGACATAATAGGGAACGAACTCACCGGAGAGCATTACTGAATTAATATTCAACCGGGAAATAAACAGTTCGACCTTACTTTTTGGCTCACGATAAAATGTTGGAAACCACGCGCTGGCCATTTCGGGTGTGAGTTTATCGTCAATCGAAGCGAGGATCTCATCCGAGACCCAGGTATACCGCGAGCCAACATGATGACTGGTAAAGACCACCGTCCGGTTTACATTTTCCCGGGTGCCATCTTCGCGAGTTACAAACCCGTTCATTGAGAGTGTTCCGCTATTTTCATCAATATTCAGTTTCGTCGAAAGACGCAGAATACCCGACTCTCTGTGAAAGTTTACGTTGCCGGAGCAGGAGAAGCCGGACGTAATGCCATATCTATACCAGATCGTAAAAGCCGTCAGTGCGACAGCCAGCCCCACGGTTGAGAGAAAAAAAATCCTTTTAATCATGATAATAACCCGTGTCTTTGTAAATAAAATAGTTTGAATAGCAGATGTCGTCCGAGAACAGGGCGATCTTTTCGCGGCAGTTTATCGCGGAGACCTTATTGCTGTAGGGATAATTGGTCAGATAAAGCACCCTGGGCTCTTTACAGAAACGACTGAGGTAATCCACCATTTTAAGATTTTTGAAATCGTAAGCACGGTTATTCTGATAAACCTCACAGGCCCCCAGTTTTCCCGTATTAACATAATTCCCGGGGGAAACCGCAGGGTAGAGGATGAGTGAGCAGGCGATAATCAGCAGGATGCTGAACAGCAAAATATAACGCGGCCACGCAATGGTGACAGCACGCTTTTTTACCGCTGGCCCGCACGAAGTGTCTGATGTTCTGACAGAGGCCGAATAATTAATCGTTACTCCCTCGGGCTGAATCAGGCCCGGACTGCTGAATGTCTCACTGCTGCTTTTCATCTCTGACTTAGCCTTTACTGATTCTGTCTCACCGGCCTGCCGCGGAGCAGGGCGGGTTTCCGGCGGATTCGCCTGTCCGGCCATTGCGCGTGGCGCGTCGCTGTTTTGCTCCTCAGCCCTTTCACTCTCTGCCGGGAAGAGAAAGCCCTCCGCGTCATCGCTGTCCTGATCCTGCTCCTCCGCCTGCATCGTTTCTTCTTCTTCAGGCGTGTCCATATTGATATAGGTTAGCGCAACAGAAACCTGCAGATTGAAGATAAAGCCCCGCCGGTGAATGGTTTCGATAATCCCATTGTCGAAATCCCCCGCCTGATTCAGCATTTTTCGTAAATAGAAAATGGTGTTATGCAGCACATTCAGCGAAGCTGTCATGCCAAAGCGTTCCCAGCCGAATTTATACAGGTCATCGTGGGTGACCAGTTTGCCATGATTTTCAAGCAATAATAGCAGGCAAAAGGCCGCTGATGCCCTTAATTTGACTTTAGTATCATTGTCCAGCCTGACCAGACATTTTTCAGAAAGGATAAATTTGACGTTATCGCCAATAATGTAAATGCGTTTCATTTTTATTAAAGCCCTGGCAGGTGATTGAAACAACGCTCTGTGAAAGGCGTTTTAATTATTTTTATCGCTGTTACTGTGCGTCTAAGAAAATTCCTAATCATTATTTATAATCCATCCGGCGGAAAAAAGTAAATATTTTGAGTAATGTACCCGCCTTTATCCGTTGGTTTTCCTGAGGATACCAGGCGATCGCTTTTAAACTAAAAATTTAAATTACTGAATGCAAAGGGATTTTCATGGGTTATTAAAGTAAATAAAATTTAAGATGCTCTGCAGTCAGATTTTCTTAAGATGGGTTTACTTTTTTATAAGAATGACTAAAACCCATGCAACACAAAAGGTTTTTACCTGAAAGAGCAGAGCAGAATACAATGCGCGTTATTAACACCGCCGGAACCGAAATTCGCCTGAAGAGTCAGGAGGTTTGTATCATCTGGTTTCTTATGACCGGCATGAAACCCAGGGATATCTCGCTGTTCCTGCAGATAACCGAGCAGAATGTGAGTTATTACAAAAGAAAAACCATGAAAAAGTTGCAGGTGAAAAACAACTTTGAACTTTTTTCATGGTTCCGGTGTAACAGAAGTGTGTTTAACAGCGAGAAGGCTGAGTCTTATATATTAAAGCGCAGTGAATTCTGACAGTATTGATAATTACCGTTATAAATTAACTGGCTTCGAAGGGGCGTAAGATGAGTGAATCTTTTAGTGATGCAGAGAAAAAAATTATCAGTGAGACAATCACGTTCTATGTTGAGAAACTGATCAACGACACTGTTGAGCTTATTCATCAGACCGAGCGTGAGGCGGATAAGCGACTCAGTGAAGCCGGCATTCAGTTCGACCTCTATTCGCCGGCAAACCGCGATTACCTTACCGCAGTACTGCACGAGAATCTGTTTGACCGTCTGCACAAAGGTGACCCTGAAACAGCCAGGCTCATTCTGACCATGAACGGTAAGCGGGTGGGCGTCTATAAAGATGATGAGGCGTGACATCCCTGAGAGGAGAAAGACGTGGGACATTCTGTGCCACGGCGCGTTCACTCACGCACTCCAGGTGTGATGCGCCGCGCGGAGACACAGCATCGCGCGGCCGCCCTGATGCCCTGCACTCGTTGACGTACTGACGGCAAACGCGCTCAGCAGGCGGCCCTGCTGAGCCTGACCTCAAAGCCGCCTGTGTTCAGATGACATCGCCGCAGATGCGGCCTCTCTGCTCAGGCGGTAAGACTCTCAATCGGTTCGACAATGCACTCCGGGTGCGCCTGCAGGCGTGCCAGCGCCTCGGCATAGGAGGGCATGGAGTCGGCCGCGCCAGCACGCTCGACACAGAGTGAGGCAAAGGCCGCAGCAAAGCGCGCCGCCTGCGGCAGATCGTCGCCGGACGCGAGCCGGGCGGCAAGCGCGCCGTTGAAGGCATCACCCGCGCCGGTGGTATCGCGCGGCTGCGCCGGAAAGAGCGGAATGCGCTGCTGCGCCTGAGGCGTTGAGAGCAGGGCGCCCGCTATGCCCAGCGTAATGATCACCTGACGCGCCCCTTTCCGATGCAGCACCGCCGCGGCACGGCGGGCACTGTCGAAATCGGTGACGGTTATGCCGGTGAGCTGGCTCGCTTCGGTGCTGTTAGGCGTCAGCAGATCGACCTTTGCCAGCAGCGCATCGCTGACTTTCTGCCACGGTGCCGGATTGAGGATCACGAAGGTGCCGCTGGCACGGGCATTATCGATCATGCGCTGAATGGCGCTGAGGTTATTCTCCAGCTGCACCAGCAGGATATCTGCGGCGGCTACCGTTGGCTGGCAGCGCGTCACCTCTGCGGCAGTCACGGTGGTATTGGCTCCCGGATAGACCGAAATCATATTTTCCGCATCATCGCCTGCGACATAGATTAGCGCGTTACCGGTGGGCTTCTCCTTGCAGGTAAACAGCGTAATGGCGTCAAAGCCGGTTTTTTCCAGATGACGACGCGCAAAGAGGCCGAAATCGTCATTACCCACTTTGCCGATGTAGTGCACCCGCGCGCCCGCGCGCAGCGCCGCCGTGGCCTGATTCGCGCCTTTACCGCCTGCGCCCATCATGCTGTGGTGCGCCGTCAGCGACTCACCCGGTAGCGGAAAGCGACGCATCACGGCCACGACGTCGAGGTTAAAAGAGCCGAAAACACACACTTTTCCTTTCATCCTGCGCTCCTGAACAGGCGTTCGGCGGCGAGACAGGCACCGCGACAGCCCGTGTAGTCGGTTGAGTGGCTGAAAATAATCTTCAGGTTTTCGCGTGTGACCGGTGGCCGCAGATGCTGCTGGATCTGGCTGCGCAGCAGGGCCAGCGGAAAATCTGCCATCGCCAGCACGCCGCCGCCAAGGATCAGATATTCCGGGTCGAGTATATTCATCTCGGTGGCGATCAGCTGCGCCAGCCGTCGCACAAACGCCTGAAGCTCCGGCTGTTCCCCGTGGCGGGTAAACAGCGCGGCGATCGGGGTGTCGGCGGCGTTCTGCGCGGCCCAGTGACTCAGCCAGTGGCCTGAGGTCAGGGTCTCCGCGCAGCCGCGATTGCCGCACGGGCAGGGGAGATCGTTCCCCGCGACCGGCACATGGCCCAGTTCGCCTGCGCCGCCATGCTCGCCGTGATAAAAGTGACCGTTCAGCCACAGGCTGTTGCCCATCCCGGTGCCGGGGTAGAGACCCACGGCGTTATCCGGCAACTGCTCCAGCTGCAGCAGGTCCCACAGCATCAGATGGTTCACATCCTTGTCCATCGCGACCGGCACGCCGAGCTGCGCCGCCAGACGCGCCGCCACCGGCTGATGATCCAGTGCCTGAATAAAGGGCAGGGAGATCACCTGTTTTCTGTCGCGGCTGAGGATGCCGGGCAGCCCCAGCATGATGCCGCTGACCGGCTGCTGCTCCAGGGTTTCGTCAATCAGCTGTGCCAGCGCCTGCAGCGCGTCGGGCTGCTGCGCCCAGCTGGCGGTGGGCACCTTGCGAAAGCTGCTCCAGACGCCCCCCTCTTCCATCAGCTGCAGCCGGGTACCGGTGCCGCCGATATCGATACCGAGCCAGCGTGATCTCATGCGGACACCTTCGTCAGCCCCTGGGCCTCATCAATGCTGTCGCGCATCATCTCCCACGCGGTGGCCAGATCGTCATGAATGTTGAACAGGCCGGAGGTGCCGACAATCAGCACTTCCGCGCCCGCGCCGATCAGCTGGTGGTAGGTGCGGGTGTTGCAGGAGCCGTCGATCTCGATCAGGTAGTGATAGCCGTGCTGCTCCTTCAGGGCTTTCAGCTCCCGCACCTTCTCCACCATCTCCGGGATAAAAGGCTGGCCGGCATAGCCGGGATCGACCGTCATCACGGTGATCTTATCCAGCAGATGGATATAGTGCTGGATGTAGGACACCGGCGTCGCCGGATTCAGCACCACGCCCACCTTTTTACCGAAGCTGCGGATCAGGTTAATGACGCGGAACGCATCGCGGTTGATGGTCTCCGCATGCGGACAGATATAGTCCGCCCCCGCCCTGGCAACCGCCTCAATAAAATCGGTGGGCTCTTCCACCATCAGATGCACGTCGATCGCCACACGGGTAAAGGGACGGATCTGCTCAATAAAGAAGGGGGAGAGCGTAATGTTCTTAACGTAGTGACCATCCATGATATCCACATGAAGAAAGTCAGCGCGCGAGTCGAGAACCTGCAGCTGGTGCTTGATCTCCATCAGGTTCATACACATCAGTGACGGGGAGATTTGAGTACGCATCATACTTCCTTCTTTTCAGTCAGAGGATTAAGCACCGCGGCCAGCCTGCTGAGCTTTACGGCACGGTGTTCGTTGAATCGGGTTTTGAATTGTTTAAAGGCGAGAACCACAATCAGCACCGCGCCCCACATGGCCAGGCTGACGTGCTGGCTGATGTTCATCAGATTGAAACCGGTGGAGAGCACCTGCAGCGCGATCAGCGCCAGCACCACGCCGGTCACACGGCCGAAACCGCCATTGGGGTCGGTGCCGCCGAGAATAATCGCCAGCACCGTCAGCAGCAGATAGGCGTCGCCGTAGCCCATGCGGGCGGAGTTGAAGCGCGCCATCATGATCAGCCCGGCCAGTACGCAGAGCAGGCTGGAGATCACATAGACCAGCATCACCATGCGATGGGTATTGATCCCGCTGAACCAGGTGGCGTTGATGTTGCTGCCGCCCATATAGATACATTTACCGGCGCGGGTTTTACCCAGGAACAGCGCCAGCAGCGCGGCGGCGACCAGGAACACCCAGAGCGGCAGCGGCATACCCAGCAGCGTATCGGCACCCAGCGCCTGCACCACCGGCGGCATACCGCTGACGGCCGCGCCGTGGGTCAGCCAGATCCCGATGCCGTTCAGCGTCATCATCGTCGCCAGCGTCACCAGAATCGGGTGTGCGCCGATCCGCGTCACCATCAGCCCGGTCACCACACCGATGGCGGCTGCGATCAGCATGGCCCCCACGATAGCGATAAACAGCCACAGCAGCTGCAGCGCCATTCCGGCACCCGCGGGCAGGGCGCTCATCAGCGTCCAGGCGATAAACAGCGCCGTGAGGTTCGCGGTCGCGATGATCGCCAGGTTCAGGCCGCCGCTGAGGATGGCGATAAACATCGCCAGCGTCAGTAAACCGAGTTCCGGCAGCTGAAACGCCATGCTCATAAAGGTGGAGTCGGTCAGGAAGCGACCCGGCAGCATCACCGTGAAGGTGGCCAGTGCCAGCGCGATCAGCAGCATCAGGCCGATGTTGGTTCCGTCGGGTCGCAGTGCAGTCAGTGATTTCATCATCAGTGCCCTCGGTCACACGAAACTGACGTCAGTTTCTTTGCGTTTCTTGTAGTGGGTCACGGCGATCGCAATCATGATGACGCCGCCGACCACGATGTTCATGAAGTAGTTCGAGACGCCGACCAGGTTGAGGCCGTTCTTCAGAATGGCGATCAGGAAGACCCCCATCAGCGTGCCGCTCACCGTGCCTTTGCCGCCCATCAGGCTGGCACCGCCCAGCACCGTGGCGGCCAGTACGTCCAGTTCGCCGCCAACCAGCGCATTGGGCACCACCTCGCCCATGCGATAAACCTGCACCAGCCCGCCGATGGCCGCCATCGCGCCCAGCCAGCCGTAGGCGAACACATGAATCAGACCGACGCGGATACCGATACGACGGGCCGACTCCGCATCGCCTCCGACGGCGTAGAGCTGGCGTCCGAGATTGGTTTTGTTCAGCAGCAGGGCGGTGATCGCGGCGATCAGCAGCATGGTGACCAGCGGCAGTCCGACCTGGAAGCTCTCACCCTGCCAGCTGAATGGCAGCACGTTGCGCAGCGTGATCCACCACTCCGGCAGCGAGTAGAGGCTGCGGCCGCCGGTGACCCACATCAGCAGCCCGAACAGCAGCGACTGCATGCTGATGGTGATGATGATCGAGACCACCCGCAGCGTGGTGATCAGCAGCGCGTTGATCACGCCGAACAGCGTGCCGCACATCACGGCCAGCAGAATGCTGAGCAGCGCACTGTCGAACTGGAACTGCACAAACAGCGACGCCAGCAGGTACTGCACCACCGAGGCGACGGCCGCAAACGAGATATCGATCCCGCCGGTGACCAGCACCACAAACAGGCCCAGCGCGAAGATGCCGGTGACGGCGTAGCTCTCCGCCAGATCCAGCAGATTCTGCATGGTGAGAAACTGATCGCTGGCGATCGAGAAAAACAGAATGAACGCCAGCAGCACCCAGGCGAGCCAGCCCTGACTGGAGTGCGGACGGAAACGGGAAAAGTCAGGCATTGATTACCTCCGCCAGTTGCTGCTGTTCGACGCTATCGGGTTGGTATTCGGCATGGATCGTGCCATCGCGGAAGTGCAGGATCCGGTCGCAGTTGTACCAGACCTCCGGCACCTCATCGGAGATCAGGATGATCGACAGCCCCTCTTTTGCCAGCTCGTGGATCAGCTGGTAGATGCTGGCCTTCGCACCCACGTCGACGCCGACGGTGGGGGAATCCAGGATCAGAATGCGCGGCTGGGTCAGCACCCATTTCGCCAGCACAATTTTCTGCTGGTTGCCGCCGGAGAGAGTGGAGATGGCAAGATTGGGATCGGCGACCCGCACGCCAAGCTGCTGGATCCACTGCAGGATCAGCTTGTTTTTGCGATACTCATCGATCAGGTGAAAACGGTTCTGCAGCTTGTCGAGGATCGGCAGCACCATGTTGTCCGCCACCGACTGCTGCTGCACCAGGCCCAGCGTCAGCCGATCTTCGGAGACGTAGCCGATGCCCGCCTTGATCGCATCCTCATGGCCGCGAAAGCGCACCGGCTTGCTGTCGAGCCAGATCTTACCGCTGTCGGGACGGGTCATGCCGAACAGCGACAGCGCCAGCTCCGTGCGACCGGAGCCGAGCAGGCCGCACAGCCCCAGTACTTCGCCTTCATAGAGTTTAAAATTAACGTCGTGATACTGCCCGGCGCGGGTTAACGACTCGATCTCCAGAATGGCGCGATCGCCGTTGCGCGTCGGGGCTTTGAGCTGGTAGTCGAGCTTCAGGCCGGTCATCAGCTCCGTCAGATGGTGCGGCGTCATCTCCCGCGCAGGCCAGCAGCCCATTTTGCGCCCGTCGCGGATCACCGTGACGCGGTCGGAGATCTCCAGCACCTCATCCAGCCGGTGGCTGACAAATACCACGCAGATATTTTTGTCCTTCAGGTAGCGCACGGTACGCAGCAGCTGATTGACCTCGGTGCGGGTCAGCGAGGCGGTCGGCTCATCCATGATCACCAGCCGCGCATCGGCGACCAGCGCCCGGCAGATCGCCACCTGCTGACGCTGCGCGATAGAGAGCGCAGCGACCTTTTCATCCAGATCGAGATCGAACTTCAGTTCGGTAATGATATTGCGCGCGCTCTCCCGCAAACGGGCGCGGTGGTGCCAGCGCAGCAGGCCGTTGAGGTTATGCTCAAAGGCGATGTTCTCTGCCACGCTGAGGTTAGGGAACAGCGACAGATCCTGATAGATCACCTGGATACCGAAGTCGCGCGCCTGCCGGGTGGTGAGGCGCGGCAGCGTCGGGCCGTCGCCCAGCGTGATGCGGCTGCCGCTGTCCGGGGCGTGTACCCCGGAGATAACTTTGATCAGAGTGCTCTTGCCACAGCCGTTGGTACCAGCGAGACAGTGCACTTCACCTGCCAGCAGGGTCAGGGAGATATCGCTCAGCGCGCGGTTACCACCAAATGTTTTCGACAGATTCTCGAGCGCAATCAGCGTCTGTGGAATGACCTCTTGCATATCAGAGCCCCATTTTGACCAGTTTTGGCAGGTTGTCTTTGTCCAGACTTTCGGTGCTGTTGCCCAGAATGGTGTGGGTGGCTTCATCCACTTTGACTTTGCCCAGCCCCTCAATCGTCATGCCGTCGGTGATTGGCTCTTTCTTCTGCATCATGTCGGCGATGCGGACAAAGACTTCGCCAGCGGTCTGCGGATTCCAGATGTAGCCGCCCTTAATGGCGTTACGCTGCACCAGCGAGGCACCCTGGCCCGGACTGAAGGAGCCAATGACGCAGACCTGGTCGATTTTTTTCCGGTTCATAACCGCACGACCCGCGCCGATAGGTCCCTGTGAGCCAAACGCCAGGATCCCTTTCAGATCCGGGTATTTGGACATCAGCTCATTGGTGGTACGGATGGAGTCATCCAGCGATTCGCCGACGCCAAATTTGTCGGTGACCAGCTGCATTTTGGGATAGTGCGCTTTCTGATAAGTGAGCGCGGCGTCGGTCCACTGCTGATGCAGCGGCACCGTCAGGCTGCCGACATACATGGCATATTTGCCTTCGTCGTGCATGCAGTTCGCCAGGGCTTTCATGTGGTTGATGCCGTGGGTGGTCGCATCGACCAGTTCGAAGTCCCAGTTGGCGCCCTGCTGGCCGGGGGACTCATGCGTAATCACTTCGATACCGGCGTCACGCGCCCGTTTCAGCACCGGCTCCAGCACTTTCGGATCGTTGGGCACGACGCCGATGATATCGACCTTCTGCGCGATCAGATCTTCAATGGCGCGCACCTGAAGCGCCGGGTCAGCGGCGGTCGGCCCGACCATCCACGCATCAATACCGCGTTTGGCGGCTTCGCTTTTGATGCCCGTTTCCATGGCATTAAACCAGGGAATACCGCCTATTTTGACCACGATCCCCATACGTAATTTATCAGCGGCCTGCGCACCGGTGGCGGCAAACAGGGCAAGCAGAGAGCAGGCAATAAGATGTTTTTTCATACAGACTCCTGGTTAATTTTTAATTAGCTGCATGGATTGATAACGCTGAGAACAGACAATGACGTTGACACCATTCCATGCCAGTTCCTGTTCAAGCTCTTTATCTTTTAATTGGTCGGTAATAAGAAAATCGACATCACGGTAGTGACAGATACGGGCAAAAGAGGGGCGCAGAAATTTACTGCCATCCATTAAAAGATGTTTTCTTTCTGCGGCCAGCAGCATCTGTTGTTTCAGGTGCGCATTATTCTCATTGCCTTCGCGTAAATATCCGTCGTTGCCCAGACTGCTACAGGAAAAAAAGATTTTATTAATCTGAAATTCGCGCAGCGGCTGTTCGGCCACCACGCCGTGAAAATCTTCATCGCGATCGGAATATTCCCCACCCAGGCAGATGGTACGGATACTGCCGCGCGCCGCCAGCGTCTGCACGATGCGCAGCGAATTGGTTAATACCGTTAACTCAATGTCCGGCAGCTGTCGCGCCAGATACCAGCAGGTGGTACTGCTGTCCAGCAGGATACAGTCACCGGGGCTGATAAAGTCGAGCGCACGCTTGGCGATGATCATTTTTTCATCAGCGTGCTCATTAATGCGCTGACGGAATGATAATTCATTCTCTTTAGCGATCCTGTTATTTCCCGCCGTGCCGGTGCTCTGTTTTTTTATCAATACCGCACCGCCGTGGCTGCGCTGTAATAAACCGCGCTTTTCGAGCTGGCTTAAATCCCGGCGAATGGTTTCCTGTGAAACCTGACACAGCGTGACCAGTTCTGAGACAATTACCCGGCCATTAATATTAATCTCATTAATAATTCTCTGCTGTCTTTCAATCGGCAACATACATTTCCTCCGATGGAGATAAATTACTGGAAGCGAGTACGGGAAAATGTGGACTGGGCAGGAGTCCACGCGGGCAAATAGCGACGCCCTGTATTAAGTGATGAAGTCAAAATAAATCATGCAAAGCCATGCGATTAATTGCATGTAAAGGTGATTTGACTCACGTATTTTCGCTCTGCGGGCCGGTGAAAATAAAATACCGGACAGACAGACTACACCGCTATTGCGGTGACAGCATGACTGTTTATGACCGTTTGTGTGGGTTTGACCGTTTTAGCTCACGCTTTCACGTCTTCAGTCAGCAGACGACGATAGAGGGAAGCCGGGCAGGGGAGATCGCGTGGCGATTCAAATGTAAATCGAATTGATAATAGTTATCGTTTCTTTTATTGTTTGCACCTCTTCAGGGAAACGTAAAGGAATCGGAAGAAGATGACTCTTTATCAGAAAACAGACAGAGCGTTTTTGGGCAGACAGCTGGCTGCCGGATTAGCCGGACTGACGCTGGGCCTGCTCAGCTTCACGGCTCAGGCGGTTACCGTTACCGATGTGGCGGGGCGCACCGTCACCGTGCCGGATGACGTTCAGCGCGTGGTGCTCGGCGAAGGGCGGCTCTTCTTCGCGCTTTCGCTGCTGGAAGGGCAGAAACCTTTTGACCGCATCGTCGGCTGGCAGGGCGATTTTCGCAAGCTGGACCCGCAGACCTACGCCACGTACCGGGCGAAGTTCCCACAGATCGACAACATCCCGCTGATCGGCACCACCAGCGCCGACAGCATCAGCCCGGAAAATGTGCTGAAGCTGAATCCGCAACTGGCGATTTTCGGGTTGTCGGGTCACGGGCCGGGCCGCGAAAGTGAGCTGGTTAAGCAACTGCAGAAGGCGGGCGTGCCGGTGGTATTTGTCGACTTCCGCACCTCGCCGCTGAAAAATACGCTGCCGAGTATGGCACTGCTGGGCAAGGTGCTGAACCGCGAGAAGCAGGCGCAGGACTATATCCGCTTCTATCAGGAGAACATCAGGCGCGTTACTGACGTCACGCAGACCATCCCACAACAGGATAAACCCACCGTCTTTATCGAGCTGCGCGCCTCCACGGCGGATGAGTGCTGCCGCTCGGCCGGCAAGGGCAACATGGGCGATTTTATCGATCTGGCGGGCGGAGTGAATATCGCCAGGCCGCTGCTGCCGGGCCCGCTTGGTCAGGTGAACCTGGAAAAGGTCATCGACGCGCAGCCGGATGTCTATCTGGTCAGCGGCGGAGCCAGACCGCCGAAAGCGGGCGATCCGCAGCCTGCCGGTTTAGTGCTGGGTGCGCAGACCACGCCAGCGCAGGCAAGCGCCAGCCTGAAGCCACTGCTGGCGCGCAAAGGCATCAGCACGCTGAAGGCGGTGGAAGCGGGCCGCAGTTTCGGCATCTGGCATAACTACTACAACTCCCCCTATAACGTGCTGGCCGTTCAGGTTTTCGCCAAAGCGTTTTATCCGCAGAAGTTTGCCGATCTCGATCCGCAGCAGACACAAAAACAACTTTATAAACAGTTCCTCGCCGTCGAACCGACCGGCACTTACTGGACAGAGTAAAAAGGGACGCGGCTCCGGGCTGCCGGGGCTTTTTACCTCACGGAGAGAAAAAGCGTGAAGATTTCAATGACACCGGCAGTGAAAGCCGGGCTGCTCGCACAACTGATTGCCGCCGCGATGCCGGTGATGGCGGAGGATGTCCGCGAAGCTGACGACAGTGAAGATCAGATGGTGGTGACGGCCTCTGCGATCCAACAGAACCTGAAGGATGCGCCAGCCAGTATCAGCGTGATTACCCGCGACGATCTGCAGAAAAAACCGGTACAGAACCTTAAAGAGGTGCTGAAGGATGTGCCTGGCGTGCAGATCACCAACGAAAGTGACAACCGCCAGGGGGTCAGCCTTCGCGGACTGGGCAGCAGCTATACGCTGATCCTGATCGATGGCAAACGCGTCAACTCCCGCAACGCCGTCTTCCGCCACAACGACTTTGATCTGAGCTGGATCCCGGCCGACGCGATCGAACGCATCGAAGTGGTGCGCGGGCCGATGTCCTCCTTATATGGTTCCGATGCGCTGGGCGGTGTGGTCAACATCATCACCCGTAAAGTGGGCACCGAATGGCACGGCACGCTGAGCGCCGACACCACCGTTCAGGCGCACCGCGATCGCGGCGACAGCGGCAACGGAAGCTTCTTTACCAGTGGGCCGCTGGTGGAGGATTTACTGGGCGTGAAAGTCTATGGCGCGCTGGGTAAACGCAACAAAGATCAGGCCCGCTCCGCCAGCGGCAGCACGGGTCAGCCGCGCATCGAAGGCTCGACCTCACGTAAGGCCAACGTCGAATTCTCACTGACACCGGACAAGGATCAGGACATCACGTTCGGCTATGGAAAGGATCGTCAGGATCGGGATTCCGACACCCTGGATAAAAACCGTCTCGAACGCGAAAACTACTCGCTCGGCCATACGGGCCGCTGGGGCGGGGCAAATACCGAACTGCGTTTCTACGGTGAGAACATCGAAAATAAAAACGCGGAAACCATCACGTCAAAAAACAACTCACTCGACGGCAAAGTGGTGATTCCGCTGGGCGAATATACCCAGTTCCTGACGTTCGGCGGCGAATACCGCAACGATAAGCTGGACGATGCCGTAAACATGAAAAACGGCGGCAGCACGCAGGCAAATCAGTATGCGCTGTTCCTGGAAGATGAGTGGCACATCCTGGAAAATCTGGCGCTGACCGGCGGCGTGCGTATGGATGACCACGAAAACTATGGCGTCAACTGGAGTCCGCGTGCCTATCTGGTCTATGACGCGACGGAGAGCATCACGATGAAAGGGGGCTGGGCATCTGCATTTAAAGCGCCGTCGCTGCTTCAGCTCAGCCCGGACTGGCAGAGCACCTCCTGTCGCGGCAGCTGTAACGTCGTCGGCAGTAAAGATCTGAAAGCGGAAACCAGCGAAAGTCTGGAGTTCGGCCTCTATTACACCGGTCAGAAAGGGCCGCTTGAGGGCGTCACCGCCAGCGCGACGGTGTTCCAGAACGACATCGACGATATGATCACGGTGATCCGCACCGCTAACCGCGGTCTGGCCCCGACCTATCAGAACTTTGCCGGCTTCGACGCCAGCGGCAATCCGATCTTCCGTTATTACAACGTAAACAAAGCGCGTATCCGCGGGCTGGAAACCGAGCTCGGCCTGCCGTTGAGCGACACGCTGAACCTGAAGCTCAATTACACCTACAACGACGCCCGCGACCTGAGTAATGGCGGCAATAAACCGCTGTCTGAACTGCCGTTCCACACCAGTAACGCCACGCTCGACTGGACGCCGCTGGTGGACTGGAGCTTCTACCTTTCCGCGAACTACAAAGGTCAAAGCCGCACCGTCACCAACGGCAACGCCACGCCAGGCGGCTACACGATCTGGAATGCGGGCGGGTCATATCAGGTGAGTAAAGCGGTGAAGATTCGGGCCGGGGTGCTGAACCTGACCGATAAAGATCTCAATCGCGACGACTACAGCTACAACGAAGATGGCCGCAGATATTTTGCGGCGGTGGATTACAGTTTTTAAGGGGAAGTGCTGGCCGGGGCTTCGGGTCCCGGCTAAGCCCATCATGTTTGAGTCGCCAGCGTCCATTCCGGCCAGCCCTCGCGGGGCAGGGCAGCACTGAATACGGCTGATGCTATCCGCTTCGCCGGACAATCATCTGACATCCTTATCAACCGGAGAACCAGTCGCCTGGGCTGACAGCGCCATCTGAGATTCCACAGCAGGCAGGCGACCGGGGTTCGCGGCTTTTAAAATTACTGCTGCGCACGCATAAATCGTGCCCGCCACGGCTTAAGAACCCATAACGCCAGCCCGGCAGTAATAAAGTCGAAGGTGATCGCGCAGCCAAAAACTAAATGCCAGTTGTGGGTGTGCTGATACATCAGCGCCGCCAGCGGGCCGCCGAAGATCGAGCCGATTCCCTGAGAGATGTAGAGCCAGCCATAGTTGGCTGAGGCATTTTCACTACCGAAAGTGTCGGTGAGCGTGGAGGGGAACAGCGAGAAGATTTCACCCCAGCCGAAGAAGACGACACCTGAGAGCAGGACGAACAGCAAGGGGTCTTCGCGGCATGCCAGCCACAGCGTCATCGCCACGCCTTCCAGCGCGAAAGCAATAAACATGGTGTTTTCGCGGCCATAACGGTCGGAGATAAAACCAAACAGCGGTCGCGTCAAGCCGTTGGTAAAACGATCGATGGTGAGCGCGAGGGGCAGTGCGGCCATACCGAAAACCACCGCCTTGCTGATGCCGAAGTCTTCGGCAAAAATCGCCATCTGCGACGTCACCATCAGTCCCGAGGTCGACATCATCGTCATCATCATGAACATCAGCCAGAACAGCGGCTGGCGCAGCATTTCCCCGGATTTAAACTGGCGCTGCCCCACTACGGGTGCGGATTTTCTGCTGACCGGTGTCATCATGCTGGTTTCAGGCAGCCTTAAGTACTGGCTGGCGAGAAGACCCACGGCGGCGAAGATCAGGCCAAAGACCGTCATGGTCTGTTCGAGGCCGTAACTGTTAAGCGAGATGGAAATGGGGAAGGTGGTAAAAATCGCGCCCATGCCGTAGCCCGCTGCCACGGTTCCAGCAGCAAAACCGCGCTGCTGTGGAAACCACTTCATCACCAGACCGACCACGCCAATATAAACGATCCCCGTACCCAGCCCGCCCAGGCAGCCATAGACCAGATAGAGGGAGGCCAGGCTATTGACGTGGGCGGCGATCACCCAACTGAAGCCAGCCATCAGCGTACCGATAGAGATCAGTAGTCGCGGGCCAAAACGCTCGACCAGCCGACCCTGAAAGGGTGAGAAAAAGGTCTGCAGAATAATCAGCAGCGAGAAGGTCACCTGCAGTTCCGCGAGCCCCACGCCAAGTTTAGCTATCATCGGTTTAGTCAGCAGCGTCCAGACATACTGCGGGCTGGAAATCGCCGCCATGCAAAGTAAGCCAAGCAGAAGCTGCACCCATTTACTGTGTTTCGCTATTACCACCGGTTCGCTAATTGAGGTCATTGCACTCTCTCCCAGAATTACGCTCTGTTATGCAGCCAGATTCAGCCTGCTCTGTTCAGAATTTGCTGATGTCGTCTGCATCCAGACGGTTAATGGCTGATGCAGGTCTGAGATCCTCAGCCCTGCAGAGCTACGTAATTAAAAAGTTTGCAGGAACTGTGCCAATGTAAAAAACTTTTATTATCAATGGGTAAGTAAATTATCGAAGTGATAAGTGTGATGCAGTGCAAAATATCAGTGCGCTGGGTTGGTGCGGTGAAAAGGGATGCGCGTGGGAAGAGGATCGAGGGTAACTGAGCTTAAGATGGGCAGGTTAGAGTGGTTTTTGGGAAATTAAAGAGACGAAAAAGCCTGCGGGGTTGCAGGCTTTTTAGGGGGAGGTGGGGGGGATTGTTAGTCAGGGCTGGTGGAGTGCAAACAGATAGGTCGATCTGTCCTCTTTCGGGTTATTCGATTCTTTTTTTGCGCCTCACCGGGCACTTATTTTTCCTCATCAAACTCACCTCCCAGACGTTTATTTCTCAGACGAAAGCTTTCGCACTGTCATCAGAAATTCATGTGCAGTGGTTTCCCAGAGTTCAGGTGAGAAGTCAAACTCGTATCGTTGCCTGAACGCCTCTTCAACACCAGAGCCATAAGCGGCGATAAATTCGTCCACCTCTTCAATAAGATCGATAAGCATCCAGTCTGGCGCAGACTTTTTGTATAACCGGATGATTCACTCGATCGTATCCTCACCATCATTGATGATGTCAGCGTCCTGGTTGAAGTAACCAAAAACCAGTTGATCAAGAAATTAGAAGTTTTGCATTTTGTACCTATCAATCCGGGAACGCGGTGAGAATGTAATAAGGTTTGCCGTTATAGCGTTGAAACTCAATGATGATGACCAGCTACCCGTTGATTAACACACCGCGATGTTAGTCATGTCTTCATCAGTCACATGAGGACTCCCCCATGAAGAAGCGTTTTTCAGACGAACAGATCATCAGTATTCTCCGCGAGGCTGAAACCGGGGTTTCTGCCCATGAACTCTGCCGTAAGCACGCTATTTCCGACGTCCCTTTTACACCTGGCGCAAGAAGTATGGCGTCATGGAGGCGCCCGGGGTTAAGCGCCTGAAGTCGCCTCAGGAAGAGAACGCCAGACTCAAGAAATTGCTTGCCGAAGCCATGCTGGATAAGGAGGCACTCCAGGTGGCTCTGGGGCGAAAGTACTGACGACAGGCCAGAAGCGGGAGGTCGTGATGTTAATGTGTGATGTGACCGGTCTGTCGCAATGTCGTGCCTGCAGGCTGACAGGTTTGTCCCTGTCGACCTGCCGCTATGAGGCTCAGCGTCCGGCGACTGATGCGCATTTATCAGAGCGCATCACTGAGCTGGCACTGGAGCGCAGGCGTTTTGGCTACCGCCGCATCTGGCAGTTACTGCGCCGTGAAGGCCTTCATATTAATCACAAGCGCGTGTACCGCCTTTATCATCTGAGAGGGCTGGGCGTAAAACGCAGACGGCGTCGTAAAGGGCTGGCAACAGAACGTCTGCCGCTGCTCCGCCCGGCGGCGCCCAACCTGACCTGGTCGATGGATTTTGTCATGGACGCGCTCGCCACCGGTCGCAGGCTCAAGTGCCTGACCTGTGTGGACGACTTCACGAAGGAATGCCTGACGGTCACTGTTGCCTTTGGGATTTCAGGCGTGCAGGTGACACACATTCTGGACAGCATTGCGCTGTTTCGAGGCTATCCGGCGACGATAAGAACTGACCAGGGGCCGGAGTTCACCTGCCGCGCACTGGATCAATGGGCTTTTGAGCATGGTGTTGAGTTGCGCTTAATCCAGCCGGGCAAGCCAACGCAGAACGGATTTATTGAGAGCTTTAACGGACGATTTCGCGATGAATGTCTGAATGAGCACTGGTTCAGCGATATCGTTCACGCCAGGAAAGTCATTAATGACTGGCGGCAGGATTATAACGAGTGTCGTCCGCATTCAGCACTCAATTATCAGACGCCATCAGAGTTTGCAGCACGGTGGCGGAATGGAAAATGTGAGGGTAAACAAACCGACATTACTAACTGATGGTTGTATCTAATACTGGGGGCAGGTCACCAGAGGGATGAGTAGGGAATATATCATTGAAGGGTTCAAATTCCCTCTTGGAAATACATACGAAATCACCTATACATTGTTGCGGCATGAAACCGCAGGTATTATTTTTGGGCCAGTAATGGTTGGAGGGTTGATGTATAATGTTTGGTATGGAGTTCAGCAATGATAACGGAAAGTAAAGCTGTTGAAATTGCCAAAGAATATGCGAGAGAAACCGGTCATGGTTGGGATGAGCGTTTTCATGAGGCTGTGAGAACCTCTTTTGATGGTAAGTCTGTTTGGGTTATTTCAACTTCAGATTTAAAATTCTCTGAGGTTCTTCCATGGATGATGGAAAGTATGCCTAATCCAATTAAATATTATATAGATGTCTATAGTGGCGAATGTATTGCTGTAGGGGGGAGAGGTAGTGCGATTCTTCGATTGAACAAATGAAGGTGTTCATCAATGACTTTATAAAGCATGAGAGTGTTTTCTCGAAGATTTAAATGCTTTGTCTGCAGGTTTCAAAGGAATAAAGTTATAGGGAATCATGAAGCCTGCTAACAACGTTATCGAGTAAGATACAAGGTTTTCTTGTATGCCACTGCGAATGGTATAAATGAGTGCTGCAAGAAGGATGGCGATTAATATCATTGCAACTATGGATCATCCGTAAGCATATGGGCATTTCAAGCTATCCAAACCTTCTTAATAATCCCCTCTATCAGACAGGCAGCGATAGCTTAGTTCTCTGACTCTTAGCGTAATCACTCCACTATTGCATCAAGTACTGTCGCTCTATCAGATATTCTGCACGATTGTATGCTGCGATAATTTCATCTTTTTTTTGGGTGAGCAAGTGCTGCCTCGAGAACTTCAGATCTGTAATTACCGGACTCTTCTGCCACTGTTCCTGCAATAGAACGTATGCCGTGAACTACAAGCTCACCTCCAAACCCCATTCAGATGATAGCTGCATTGCGTTTGGTTCATACATATGATTAAGCGGCGCTTTAATACTGGGGAAAACCTATTCTCTATGGCAACTTATTGATTTCATCAATTCAAGGACGCCCAAAGCTTCTTTACTCAAAAGAACTTTGTGAGGCTTTTTCATGAAATCAGCAGGAAGGTTCCAAATGCTGTTGGTTGTATCGATATCAGACCATCTTGCACGAACGGCTTCACCCGGACGCACCCATGTTTATCATTGCCATTCAATCAGCAGCCATGTCTCCAGTCGAAAGGATGCATTGTTTAATGTAGTCAGAAAGCGCGGTAATTCAGAAGGTGGTAGTGCTGGCATATTCTGCTTTGTGGGCTTTTAAAGCGCTGAGCAAGCTTATCAGCAGGGTTGAACTCAATCAGTTCCTCAGTAGCTGCCCAACGGAAAATTTCGTATAGCCGTGAGATAATGCGCCTCAGGGTTTCAAGAACCCATATTGTTCAAATGGGTCTAGCTGTTGCTTCAAGAGTTTGGGGCGAATCTGTTTTATCGGAATATTACCCAAGCCGGGGAAGACGTTACCTCGGTGGACTGCTACAGACACAAAAAAGCCCGCAGGACTTGTGCCGTGTGGGCTTTCAGGACTTCAGCAGGCAATCCTGATATCGCCGCAAAAGAATTTTAGGCTGGCGGAGTCTGAATAAATTCCGCAAGTTCATGTAATTTTGGATATTTTTTTATATTCAACTTTGTGTTGTGTACCTAAACGTGTACCAATTATTGGATCTCATGTCTTTGAACGGCTTGGCAAAGATAATGAACGCTTGGCAGTAAGCCTCCAAAAAAAATGATTTTAAGAAAAGGTGTTCACACTCTTCACGTCTCTAATTATATCTTTTAAAATCAATGAATTATTCCGATCATGATATGAGGTGAAATGTGCATGAGTGTACACTAAAAGTGATCACCGCGACTGAGACAATAAGAAACCGGCCTAAGCCGGTTCATAAGTAAGATTATAGGTTTGCTTCATGATTCTTTAAACTGAATACAATCATTAGGCTACTTTGGGGCTGCTATTTTATTGTTGATGAGTGTCTTGAGGTCTTCGATATCCATGCAACCATTCTTATTATTTATGGTTTTGTTGTGAACGATACGGTGGCAGTTTGCACAAAGTAAGATTAAATCAGAAAGGGTCGTTTCAGTTTCACCAGAATTGGCTAATTGATTCTTATGGTGACACTCAATGTAATCATTTTCATCTCCATACACGTCACTAAACGAAAAATTACAAACCTCACAAAAAACTTTACCGTGTTGTGCTCGAAATCGCGACTTTTTTAGTTTAGCCAAGTTCGAATTACGTTCGATGTGTTTGGTTATTCGATATTTTGTGGCACCTTCTTTGGCTACCAATTCAGGTTGTATTATCGAAATTGGTTGTGAATTGTATAGAGTGATATTTTCTAACGCAGCCACATCTCCTTTGCCGTGGAAGGATAAAAGTGCTTTTTTTACCAAATCATGGCCTCTGAAATCCGCAGTAAACAGAGCATCTGGTTCCACATACTCAATCTTGAAGTTGAATCGGTGTTCATATGTTTCATCATTCCACAATTGCTGTGATGAACTATAGTAATCGCTTGTAATAACTCCATAAGCGATTTCTTCTGCTACACCTTCAAATCGAGTGTACTCATCATTTTTCACCCTTGGAAAACCGGGCGCAGGTTCAGGGAATAAATTTTTGGGAGTTGTGAGGTTAAAAATAAATGTTATTTTGTCGCCAGCCATTATTGATTGGAATTCAGAATTCTTTTTTAGCTTCTTGATGCCCCAAGTCCCATGCTCTTTTCCCATCTCGTAATTCTTTAACGCTCTTCCATTGACATAAATCACCCAACTATTCAATGTTTTCTCCTTGTTATTATAATTGCCGTTTTTTTATCAGTGATATTAGATTCAATCTTAATAGTTCATCTAACTGGCATCAATAACAATAAACCGGCCTGAACCGGTTTGTGTTTTGCAAAGGTCAGTGATTGCATGAGGGCAGCCAATCTGCCTCGCTGTCATCATGTAGCATAAGATTTGTTTGTATACCGTTATTCGTCCTCCGCTTGAGCAGCACGCGCTCGTACTCCTTCAGCGTCTGCGGCACCGCGTGGCCGAATGCAGTCAGGCTCAGCGGGTGCTGATGGCCGCGTGACTCCATGAATGACAGGTAGGCATGGTACAGATAGCGTTTCGGATTTAGCGGGCGGATATTGGCATTACCGATAAACAGCCCATTGGGTGTGCTCAACGGCATCAGATAAACACAGAAATCGACCAGCGGGTCAGCCTGGCGTTTAATCTCCAGCGCCTCGCCAGACGTCTGCTGCGCCTGTAACAGCTCGCGCGCTTCATCGGGTGACGTGAAGCGCTGCATCAGATGACGAACAATCACGGCCAGCTCGGTACTGATTTTGTCCAGTAACTGCGGATCGCGCTCTTTTGCCGGTATGACTTCCGGGAACGTCAGGATAACCCGGCGGCGCGACACGCCGCCGCTGCGGTCGCTGAAGCGCATCGGATTGTTGTTCACCGCCAGAATGACCGCCGGGATGTGCGTTGAATAGGCGTCACGGTATTTCGGATCGATTGCCACCGCATCGCCGCCAGTAATCGCCTTGATGCCCGCGCCGTCGCCGCTCCATTTCTCCTGGTCAGGCAGGATAATCAGCGAGAAGCCCACCACGCTGGCGCGCTCGCGCGAGGACTCCAGCGTGTCGATGGTGGCCGACGTGGTGTTGTCTTTTCCGGCCAGCAGAGTGGCTATCGAGGCCATCACACTCTTGCCGCTGCCGCCGGGGCCGGTGACTTCGAGAAACATCTGCCAGTCATAGCGGTTTGCCAGCACCATAAATAACGCCGCGAGAATACGCTCCTGCTTGTCGTGATTGTGTCCGGCAGCCCGCGTTAACCAGCGCCAGAAAGCCGGAGCGTGGTCTGCGATGTTTTCACCCGGACGCGGGGCGGTAGAGTCCACGCTGTTGACGGTGCGCATCCACTAACCGCAACGGAGCGGGCTGGATGTAACGGTGGCGATATGAAACATGGCGTCATAAAAGCCAATCTGAGGAATGCCAGCCCTGACAATTAATTCGCTCTAAGTTCAGTACAGGCAGGCTGCCTTGCCAGTCGATTAGCGTGCATCAGCGTTTCGTGGACTACAGCGAGTCTTTTCAGAGAGTTACAGACACAAAAAAGCCCGCAAAGCTTTCACCTTGCGGGCTTTCAGGACTTCGTTGAAGGTTCTGGTAACCGTCAACCAAGAATTTTGGTGGAGCTGGCGGGAGTTGAACCCGCGTCCGAAATTACTACACCGTCGGCACTACATGCTTAGTCAGTTTTTACATTCGCCGGTTAGCTGCGAACAGACACGCCACTAACAGACTATCCTGATTGGATTTAACGCTTCAACCCCAGGCAAGGCATCCACGCGATCTCTTTTGGGTTTGACCTCTCTTGATCCCCGTCTTAAGAGCGGAAGCTAGGGAGAGAGGGCTCAGAGCAGGTTATTAAGCTGCTAAAGCGTAGTTTTCGTCGTTTGCGACTATTTTTTTGCGGCTTTTTACGAGGCAAACCGCCCCTCGGCATGCTCCTAAGGCTTCACAATCCCGTCGAGTCCAGAATCAGCCCCAGAACTTCAAATACTAGCAACTAAACAGCTTAAAATCCAGTGGTTAGCGCGCTGAATTCTTCATAATACGTGCTTTATCCAGCTTCCATTCGCGGTCTTTGATGTCGTCACGCTTGTCGTGCTCTTTCTTACCGCGTGCAACACCAATCTTCAGTTTGCACCAGGCGTTCTTCCAGTACAGCGACAGCGCCACGATGGTGTAACCTTCGCGATTGACGCGGCCATAAAGGGAGTCAAGTTCACGTTGCTTCAGCAGCAGCTTACGGCTGCGCGTCGGGTCACAGACCACATGGCTGGAGGCAACGGCTAAGGGTTGAAAGGTTGAACCGAACAGAAAGGCTTCCCCATCGCGCAGCAGAATATAGCTGTCGCTGATGTTGGCTTTACCGGCACGAAGCGATTTGACTTCCCATCCTTGTAACGATAATCCCGCCTCATACTCCTCTTCGATGAAGTATTCGTGACGGGCGCGTTTGTTCATGGCAATAGTGGCAGAACCGGGTTTGTGTGCTTTTTTCTTTGTCATAGTGCGGCGTATTTTACATCACTTAGTCGGTTATCGCATCCCCAGTCCAGCAGGGCGGCAGGAAACGGGATATTCTAGCACACCCTTACTCAGGGACATTTTTGTTTAATCGCTGAAAATGCTATTATTCAGCGGTTTCGTGATGAACAGGAACCATTATGGCTCAGATTAGTCGTTCGGCGCTGGTCCCGTTTAGTGCCGGGCAGATGTACCAACTTGTAAATGATGTGGATGCCTATCCGCAATTCCTGCCGGGCTGCACCGGTAGCCGCGTACTGGATGCGTCTGAAAATGAGATGACCGCGTCGGTGGACGTGTCGAAAGCGGGCATCAGCAAAACATTTACCACCCGCAACACCCTGACCGACAACCAGAGCATTCATATGCAGCTGGTTGACGGGCCGTTCCGCAAGCTGACCGGCGGCTGGAAGTTCGTCTCGCTGGGCGATGACGCCTGCAAGGTTGAGCTCAGCCTGGAGTTCGAATTCACCAATATGCTGGTTGAGATGGCCTTTGGACGCATTTTCAAAGAGCTGGCCAACAGCATGGTGCAGGCGTTCACGCAGCGCGCCAAAGAGGTCTACCGTGCCTGATGATATCACCGTCGAGGTGGTCTATGCGCTGCCCGATAAGCAGTATCAACTCTATGTGAAGGTGGAGCAGGGCAGCACGGTCGAACAGGCCATCAACGCCTCCGGATTACTTGAGCTGCGTCGGGAGATCGATCTCAGCAGCAACAAAGTGGGCGTTTACAGCCGTCCGGTGAAGCTGGATGACGTGATTAATGAGGGCGATCGTATCGAGATTTATCGTCCGCTGATTGCCGATCCTAAAGAGCTGCGGCGTCAGCGCGCAGAGCGCGCGGCGGAAAGCGAAAAGTAGGGCCATGTCGCGCCAGTGCTGGCGGATAACGGCCATAAAAAAAGGCGCTCAGTGCGCCTTTTTGCTGTCTGTCGTGCAGACTCTCCGGGATGCAGACGGTCTGCTGTTCGATCAGTTGCCGCTCTGGGAGAGATTCTGCTTGTTATCGATGTTGGTCAGTACACCGTTGCCATCGAAGGTCAGCGTCAGCGTCTGCTGTTTCACATCTTCATGACCCGGCTCCTGACGGAAAATGTAATACCAGACGTTGCTGCCGAACGGATCTTTCATCATCGGTGTGCCCAGCGTATAGGCCACCTGCTGCTGTGTCATACCGTTATGGATCTTGGCCACATCGTTGGCAACCAGGTAGTTGCCCTGGTTGATATCAGGACGATAGACCACGCGCTCTAAGGTGGAACATCCGGCGGTCATCATTAACATTACCACTGCCGCGGCAGTCAGCGTTTTACAGCGCATCTAAACATTCCTTTTCCGGGGCCAAACGCCTTTAACAGGCGGTTTCTTGCCATCAAAATCTGAACTCTGCCTGCGGCAGGCTTTATTACTCTGGCGACATAAGTGCCGATGATAATAAACCTTTTCGCTGTTGGAAACCTCTACAGAGCAAGCATATGACCACGGTGGGTTAAAAAAGTGCGCTGCTATGCGGCTAAAAGTTCTTTTGCGTTCGCCAGGGTATTGCGGGTGACCTCGCTGCCGCCCAGAAGTCGCGCCAGTTCCTGCAGACGCGCCCGCTTGTCCAGCGGCTGCATGTGGGTTTCGGTCATCGCGCCATCGGTCTCTTTACTCACGTAGAAGTGCTGATGACCACAACCCGCGACCTGCGGCAGGTGCGTCACACACATGACCTGCGTGGACTCGCCCAGCTGACGCAGCAGTTTACCGACCACCGCAGCGGTCGGGCCGCTGATCCCGACATCGACTTCATCGAAAATCATCGCCGGGGTTTCCATTTTCTTCGCGGTGATCACCTGAATCGCCAGCGCGATACGGGACAGCTCACCACCGGAGGCGACTTTGCCCAGCGGCTGCAGAGGCTGACCCGGGTTGGTTGTCACCTGGAAATCGACGCGGGTGGCACCGTCTGCGGTGAGCTGGTCCGGATTAAAGGCCAGCGCGATGCGGAACTGGCCATGCGGCATAGAGAGCAGGTGCATACTCTGGGTAATCAGTTGCTGCAGCTCATCGGCGTAGTGACCGCGCTGCTGATGCAGCTGCTCCGCGCTTTTCAGCGCGGCCTGATAGTGCTCACCAACCAGTGACTGCAGGCTCTCCTGGTCGCTCTCATGCTGTGACAGCAGCTCGGCTTCTGCCAGCAGCTGCTGATGCAGTTCAGGCAGCCCTTCCGGCGTGACGTGATGCTTACGCGCCAGAGCAATCTGACGCGAAATACGCTGTTCCAGTTCATACAGGCGGTTCGGATCCAGATCCAGGCTGTCGCAGTAGTGGCGCAGCTCGTCGCTGGCTTCGCTCAGCTGAATCGCCGCCTCTTCCAGCAGGTTGTGCACGCCGTTCAGCTTCTCATCCAGCGAGGTGAGTTCAGCGATCATCTCACGCGCGCTGTAGAGCAGACTGTGAAGGTTGTTGTCATCGCTGTCAGCTAACAGTTGCAGCGCCTGCTGACTGGTGGAGAGCAGCTGGCCGCTGTTGGCCAGGCGCTTGTACTCTTCGTCGATCTGCTCATATTCGCCCTGCTGCGGCGCAAAGTCATTCAGCTCTTTCAGCTGATACTGCAGCAGCTCGCGACGTGCTTCGCGCTCCTGCGCCTGCTGCTGATGCAGCGCCAGGGTGCGACAGCTCTGGTGCCAGGTCTGATAGCTGGCGCGCATCTGCTGCAGCAGATCGTCGTGACCGGCATAGGCATCCAGCAGATGTTTCTGGTGATCGGGCTTAAGCAGAAGCTGATGGGCATGCTGACCGTGGATCTGAATCAGTAACTGGCCGAGATCGCGCAGCTGAGAAAGCGGCACGGCCGTGCCGTTGATAAAGCCGCGGGAGCGACCGTCTGCACTGATGACGCGGCGCAGCAGACACTCGTTGCCGTCATCCAGATGGTTTTCTGTCAGCCAGCGCTGGGCAGAAGGGGAGGATTTAAGCTGGAAGCGGGCGCAGAGATCGGCCCGGCTGGCACCCTGACGCACCATGTCGGCATCGGCACGACCACCCAGACATAACCCCAGCGCATCGATCGCAATGGACTTACCGGCACCGGTCTCACCCGTGATTGCTGTCATACCGCGTTGGAAATCAATGTCGAGCTCACGAACGATAGCAAAGTTACTGATGGTCAGTTGGGCCAGCATAGGTTCACCTGTACGAATAAACACATATGGTTTTTCATACAGTATAAACTGGTTTTTTATCCAGTAAAGAGGGGAGGCCGGATTTCAGAACAATTTTTTTGACCAGCCCAGTTTAGAGCTCAGCGTATTGAAATAACTGTAATTTTTCGGGTGAATCAGGTTGAGATGATGGGCGCTGCGCCGGATAAGCACATCCTCACCTTCCTGGATCGGCAGTGCGATCTGGCTGTCGCAGCTGATTTCCAGGTCGCTGCGGCGCGAAGAAAAGCGCAGTCGAATGGTGCTGCTGCTATTGATCACCAGCGGTCTTGCCGAGAGCGTATGCGGGAACATCGGCACCAGCACGATAGCTTCCAGAGAAGGTGTCAGGATAGGCCCGCCCGCAGAGAGAGAGTAGGCTGTCGAGCCGGTCGGCGTGGAGATAATCAGTCCGTCGGAGCGTTGAGAGAAGGCGAACACTTCATCGATATAGACTTCGAATTCGATCATGTGCGCGACTTTACCGGGATGCAGCACCACCTCATTGATGGCGGAGCCGATGCGCGGCGAGCAGTCCGACTTACAGACCTGCGCTTCCAGCAGAAAGCGGCTCTCGACGAAATAGTTGCCCTGCAGCACCTCATCCAGCTGCTGCTGCGCATTGTCCGGGTCCAGGTCAGTCAGAAAGCCCAGGTTCCCGCGGTTAATGCCGATCACTTTGATGTCATAACGCGCCAGCACGCGCGCCGCGCCCAGCATGTTGCCGTCACCGCCGACCACGACCGCTAAATCCGCCTGCTGACCAATCTCCGCCAGCGTGCCCGTTTCTACGTCGTGAAGCGACAGCTCCTGCGCAATCTGCTTCTCAACGATCACTTGATAACCTTTGGCCGTCAGCCAGCGCCAGAGCATCTCATGCGTGGTTAACGCGGTGGGATGGCGCGGATGACCCACAATACCAATGCAGTTAAAGTGTTTGTTCATCTGGTCGGTGTTCCTTATAAGCCAAAACGGCAAGGCAATGTGATAGGTTCCCTTGAATCCGTCATACCAATCCCCATAATAAGCCAACCAGCGAAATGAATGTGCAAAACGCGGAGAAATTCATGAGTAGTAAAGAACAGAACACCCCAAACGAGCAAGTCTCAGACGAAATTCAGCAGGATCAGCAGCAACCTCAGGACGCGGAGACAGCAACAGAGGTGGATCCGCGTGATGAGCGTATTGCTCAGCTCGAAGCTGAATTAGCGCAGTCGCAGACCGGTGTACGCGATGCCCAGCTGCGTGCGCAGGCTGAAATCGAGAACATTCGTCGTCGTACTGAGATGGACGTTGAGAAGGCGCACAAGTTCGCGCTGGAAAAGTTTGCCAACGAACTGCTGCCGGTTATCGACAGCCTGGAACGTGCGCTGGAAGTCGCGAACAAAGAAGACCCACAGCTGGCGTCGATGATTGAAGGGATCGAACTGACCCTGAAAGGCCTGCTGGGTGCCGTGCGTAAGTTCGGTGTCGAAGTGGTCGGAGAGACAGGCGTGCCGTTCAACCCGGAAGTGCATCAGGCGATGTCGATGATGGAGTCTGAAGAGTTTGAGCCGAACCATGTCATGCTGGTGATGCAGCGTGGCTATACGCTGAATGGTCGCCTGCTGCGTCCGGCGATGGTGGCGGTGGCCAAAGCCAAAGGCTGATTCATCCCGGAATCCCTGACACGGCCGCGCACTGACGCGGCCGTGTGCGTTCTGGCGTTAAGCCGGTAACACCGGCGTCCAGTCCACCGGCTTTTTACCGGCCGCAGTCAGCAGTTCATTGGTGGTGGAAAAGTGTCTGCTGCCGAAAAAGCCGCGATGCGCGGAGAGCGGCGACGGATGCGGCGCCTGCAACACATGATGGCGCTGGCGATCGATGATGCTGCCTTTCTTCTGCGCGTGGGATCCCCACAGCAGGAAAATCACCCCTTCGCAGTGCTGATTGATCGCCGCGATCACGTTGTCCGTAAACGTCTCCCAGCCGAATTTCGCATGAGAATGCGCTTTCCCCGCCTCAACCGTTAACACCGTGTTCAGCAGCAGCACACCCTGTTTAGCCCAGCTTTCGAGAAAACCGTGGTCAGGCTTCTCAAAGCCGGGAATATCCTGCACCAGCTCTTTATAGATATTCTGCAGCGAGGGCGGCACCTGAACGCCAGGCAGCACCGAGAAGGCCAGGCCGTGCGCCTGATGGGGGCCGTGATACGGATCCTGACCCAGGATCACCACGTTAACGTCTCCCAGTTCCGTCAGGCGAAAGGCGTTGAACACATCTTTCTGGGGCGGATAGACGGTCACGCCCGCCGCACGTCGATCGGCGACCTGCTTCAGCGTCTCGACAAAATAGGGTTTCTCTTTCTCTTCGGCCAGCACGTCGTGCCAGGTCAGCTTCTCAGCCATATTTCACTCCCTTCGCGTTAATGTCAGTAAGCTTAGCGGTTCCGGACACAGAGCAGAAGGTAAAATAATTTGAAAAAATACAAATTAAGTTGAAAGCGAGGGCGTTGTGAGATCAAGGGGTTAGCGTGAAAGGCGCTTTTATGGCTGATTAATATTGATACAGGTCAAAGCTGCCATAAATTTAGGGTGGTATACCGGGGCCTCAAAATTGATTTATTCACGTATTACCCGGGAGACGCAATTATGATCACTGGAATCCAGATCACTCAATGCAGCAATGCAGAATTACTGAACTCATTCTGGCTGCTGGACGAAGAGAAAGGCGAAGCACGCTGCCTCTGTGCCAAAGCGGGCTATGAAGAAGATCAGGTCGTCGCCATCCGTGAACTGGGCGAATTCACTTACCGTGAAGTGCCGGTTGAAATCAAGCCTCAGGTGCGTGTGGAAGGCGGACAGCATCTGAATGTCAACGTTCTGCGCCGCGAAACGCTGGAAGATGCCGTTAAGCATCCGGAAAACTATCCGCAGCTGACCATCCGTGTTTCAGGCTACGCGGTGCGTTTTAACTCTCTGACGCCAGAGCAGCAGCGCGACGTCATTACCCGTACTTTTACTGAAAGCCTTTAAGCGCCTGAGTTTACGGGTGCTGAAAAAGAGCGCAAAGCGCACACAGCAACTATTAGCAGACAAATTAAGGGGATAGGGCATCTGACTCTGGATGCCCGGTCAGCACTTTTTTAAAGCGCATACGCTGACCGTAAAAACGGGATGAAAGGGCTGTTACTCTCTGTTAAATAAAAAAAATCGCCTCCTGCGAGGCGATTTTTTTATTGCGGCGACGATTTATTCCGCATTCTCGTTCGCTGGTGCACTGCCGCTTGCCTTGCGGCGTTTGCCGACATTTTTCGCGTCGCGATGACGTTTCTTCACGCGCGGTTTTTCCGTTTCGCTTGCTTTCTTCTCGGCACGCTTCGCCAGAACCTTTTTCGACGGTTTTCCGGTGGTTTTAGGACTCGGTGCGCGCGTGACCGGGCGCAGCTCATCAATCACACGCGCTTTGATCGGCTCGTTCACGTAACGGGTGATCTTGCCCAGCAGAACGAAGTCATGCGCCTCAACCAGCGAAATGGCGATGCCTTTACGGCCCGCGCGACCGGTACGGCCGATGCGGTGCAGATAGGTATCGGCGGTGCGTGGCATATCATAGTTGAAGACGTGGCTGACCTCCTCAACGTCGATACCGCGTGCGGCGACGTCGGTCGCCACCAGCACGTTTACGCGGCCTTCGCTCAGGCGTTTAATCGCTTCGTTACGCTTGGCCTGCACCATTTCGCCTTCGAGATAGCTGGTGCGAATCCCCGCTTCGTGCAGCCAGCTCACCAGCTCATGCAGACGTTCACGCTTGCGCACGAAGACGATGCTGCGCGTCACGTCCTCCTGCTTCAGCAGGTGGATCAGTAATTTGGTCTTGTGGTCCAGATCGTCCGCGCGGTAGTACCACTGCTGGATCTTTTTGCGCTCGCGGCGGCTCGGATCGGCCTCCAGCTCCACCGGATCGTTCAGCAGACGCTCCGCGAAGTCGCGGATGTTGTCGCCTTCCAGCGTGGCGGAAAAGAGCAGCGTCTGTTTGCGCCAGCGGGTTTCTGCCGCGATGGTTTCGATATCCTGGGCAAAGCCCATATCAAGCATCCGGTCCGCTTCATCCAGCACCAGCGTCTCGACGGCGCGGCAGTCGAAGTTCTCTTCTTTGATGTACTGCAGCAGGCGGCCGGTGGTGGCGACCACGATGTCCTGGTTTTCGCTGAACACTTCGGCGTGGTTCATATAGGCCACACCGCCCGTGATGGTGGCGATATCCAGATGGGTATGTTTCGCCAGCTCACGCGCATGGTCGGCGACCTGCATCGCCAGTTCGCGGGTCGGGGTCACGATCAGGATACGTGGCGGGCCGGATTTCTTGCGCGGAAAATCAAGCAGGTGCTGCAACGCCGGTAACAGATACGCGGCCGTTTTCCCGGTCCCGGTAGGTGCCGAACCCAGAACGTCGCGGCCCTCCAGTGCGGGCGGAATTGCAGCAGCCTGGATCACTGTTGGGCGCGTAAAGCCTTTTTCCTGCAACGCTTGTAGCAGGCTTTCGTCAAGTTCGAGTTCGGAAAATGTGGTTACTGTCATGGTCTACCTCAGTTTGGGGCGCTGATTATAGACAGATCAGAGTGAATCTTCATCTGTTAATCCGTTCCGGCTGTGTCCGGCGTTGTCTGTTACGTGAAATCACGCTGTTGTCACGTTACACTCATGCGCTGCCGGACGGCAGGAAAAATCGATGGTAGTGACGAATGATGCAGGATAAGCCGCGTAAACGGCCACAGTTAAACAATAACGGATTTACCTTTAAACAATTTTTTGTCGCACACGACCGCTGTGCGATGAAGGTGGGCACCGATGCCATTCTGCTGGGGGCCTGGGCGCCGGTTGCCGGGGTCAGGCGCATTCTTGATATCGGCAGCGGCAGCGGACTGATCGCGCTGATGCTGGCGCAGCGTACGCCGTCAGATATTGCCATCGATGCGGTGGAGCTGGATGCCGACGCCGCGCAGCAGGCGCAGGAAAATGTGCAGCAGTCACCCTGGCCGGCGCGTATCGCAGTTCATCAGCAGGATATCGCCAGCTGGGCGGAGGCGTGCGATAAACGCTATTCGCTGATTGTCAGCAATCCGCCCTATTTTGCGCCGGGCGTAGCCTGCGCCAGCGCGGCCCGCGACAGCGCCCGCGCCACGGCCTCGCTGGACCATCAGACGCTGTTGCGCAGTGCGGCGTTACTGATCGAAGAGGAGGGGATGTTCTGCGTGGTGCTGCCCGTGGACATTGGTCAGACATTTATCACGCTGGCGCAGGCCGATGGCTGGCATCTGCGCTTCCGGCTGGACGTGGCGGAGTATGCTCATCGTCCGCCACACCGCGTCGTGCTGGGGCTCTCGCCGCAGGCCGGAGAAACGCTGCTGGAGCGCCTCGCTATCCGCGCGCCCGACACCCGCTATTCGGATGAGTGGTGCGGCCTGACGCAGGCGTTCTACCTTTTTATGTAGCCAGAAGGGGCCAGCACGGTCGGCAGCGCCTCCGGCAGTAATGCCGGATAGTCGCGGATAAAGTGCAGGCCGCGACTCTCTTTCCGCGCCAGCGCACAGCGCACCATCAGTTCCGCCACCTGCACCAGGTTCCGCAGCTCCAGCAGATTATTGGAGAGGCGGAAATGACGATAATATTCATCTATCTCCTGCTGAAGCAGAGTGATGCGGCGTAATGCCCGCTCCAGCCGCCGGGTCGTGCGGACAATGCCGACGTAATCCCACATGAACAGCCGCAGCTCGTGCCAGTTGTGCTGGATCACCACGCGTTCATCCGCATCATCCACCTGGCTCTCATCCCAGGCGGGCAGCGCCGTAACGGCCTCAATGGCGGGCAGGGTGCGCATCAGCTCTTCGGCCGCGGACCAGCCGTAGACCAGACACTCCAGCAGCGAATTGGACGCCATGCGGTTCGCGCCGTGCAGGCCGGTGTAGCTCACTTCACCGATGGCAAACAGGCCGCTGACGTCGGTCTGTCCATGCTGGTCGACGACCACGCCGCCACAGGTGTAGTGCGCGGCGGGCACAATCGGGATCGGCTCTTTGGTGAGATCAAAGCCAAAGGTCAGCAGCTTCTCATAGATCATCGGGAAGTGGGCGCGCACAAAGGCTTCGGGCTGGTGGCTGATATCCAGATACATACAGTCGACGCCGAGCCGCTTCATCTCATGGTCGATGGCCCGGGCGACGATATCGCGCGGGGCCAGCTCTGCGCGTTCATCGAAGTCGGGCATAAAACGGCTGCCGTCGGGACGCAGCAGCCAGGCCCCTTCGCCGCGCAGGGCTTCGGTTAACAGGAAATTCTGCGCCTGCGGATGAAACAGGCAGGTTGGATGAAACTGATTAAACTCCAGATTGGCGACCCGGCAGCCCGCACGCCACGCCATCGCGATGCCGTCACCGGAGGCGATATCGGGGTTGGTGGTGTATTGATAGACTTTGGCTGCGCCGCCGGTGGCGACCACCACGGCTCGCGCCTGACAGGTTTCAACCTGCTCGCGGTTCCGGTTCCAGATCCAGGCCCCTATCACCCGGCGGGGGCCAGGCAGGCCGCTTTTGTCTGAAAGGATGAGATCGACCGCGTTGGTTCGCTCCAGAATCCGGATGTTGGGATGGCTTAGCGCCTGGCTTACCAGAGTGGTTTCCACCGCGTGGCCGGTGGCGTCCGCGCTGTGCAGAATACGGCGATGACTATGGCCGCCTTCACGCGTCAGGTGATAGCGCATATCGCCAGCGGCCTGGGGATCGAGGTCAAAGGCCACGCCATTGTCGATCAGCCACTGCACGCAGTGACGCGCATTGCTGGCCACAAAGGAGACCGCCTCGCGGTCGCACAAGCCTGCGCCAGCAATAAGCGTATCTTCGATGTGTGACTCGATGCTGTCTGTCTCATCAAATACCGCAGCAATGCCGCCCTGTGCATAGAGCGTCGAGCCTTCATTAACCTGCGCTTTACTGAGAACGGTCACCTGATACTGCTTTGCCAGCCGTAACGCCAGCGACAATCCGGCAGCACCGCTGCCGACAATTAAAACATCACACTGATAATCCGGGGTTGTTTTCATCATAATGTTTAATTTACTAAACAGGACCTGACCTGAGCATAAGCCCGAACGGGTCTGCTGTGAAGTATTTTAAACAGCGCAGTGTGTGTTTTGGCGAACGGCTTTCTGAATCCGAATCTGATCAATGAGTTAAAATGGTGCGCTTCTTCGTCATGTTTTTTATAGCAAACGCATAAAACCTGACGGATTTAATGATGAAAAAGCTGTTGTCATAGGTTACTCTGCCAGCGATTTGTGCTCCTTACACTGAACGAAAACGAACAACCCGTGTAACGGCCATCGGAGCGGTAAATATCAGGGCGAAAAGTGAACTTCGCACCACATCACAACTCTAAGCGCATGCTTGCTCAGAATGATGAGATGTGCTGGCAGTTACTTTATGCATTTAGAATTTGGGGAGACATTACCTCGGATGAGCGAGCAGTTAACGGATCAGGTCCTTGTCGAGCGGGTACAGAAGGGAGATCAAAAAGCGTTTAACTTACTGGTGATTCGTTACCAGCACAAAGTGGCGAGTTTGGTTTCACGCTATGTTCCTTCGGGCGACGTGCCAGACGTAGTACAGGAATCCTTTATTAAAGCGTATCGCGCACTGGACTCTTTCCGGGGCGATAGCGCGTTTTATACCTGGCTGTACCGCATTGCGGTTAACACAGCGAAAAATTACCTGGTTGCTCAGGGGCGTCGTCCGCCATCCAGCGATGTGGATGCGATTGACGCGGAAAATTTCGAAAGTGCGAGTGCATTAAAAGAAATTTCGAACCCTGAGAACTTAATGTTGTCTGACGAATTGAAACAAATTGTCTTTCGTACCATCGAGGCGCTACCCGAGGACTTGCGTATGGCAATCACCCTCAGGGAACTGGACGGTCTGAGTTATGAAGAGATCGCCGTCATTATGGATTGCCCGGTAGGCACTGTTCGATCACGTATCTTTCGTGCGCGAGAGGCCATTGATAACAAAGTTCAACCGCTTATCCAACGTTAGTGATAACGGCTACTGGAAGGGTACATAGGCATGCAGAAAGAAAAACTTTCCGCTTTAATGGATGGTGAAACCTTAGACAACGAGCTGTTTTCCGCCCTGTCGAAGGACGCAGAATTACAGAAAAGCTGGGCGAGCTATCATCTGATTCGCGACACAATGCGCGGTGATGTTGGCGAGCATCTGCATTTTGATATCTCTGCGCGCGTTGCGGCGGCCATTGAAAAAGAGCCGCTGCGTACGGTGACTACGCTGATCCCTGAAGCTCAGCCAGAACCTTCCCGCTGGGAAAAAATGCCGTTCTGGAAAAAAGCGCGTCCGTGGGCTGCGCAACTGACCCAGGTGGGCGTCGCGGCCTGTGTTTCTCTGGCGGTCATTGTGGGTGTTCAGCACTACAACCAGCCGCAGGGCAGTGCCACGCAGACATCCGACTCGCCGGTCTTCAACACGCTGCCAATGATGGGCAAAGCCTCTCCGGTCAGCCTGGGCGTACCTTCTGATGCGTTTGATACCAACAGCGCCAATCAGCAGGTGCAGGACCAGCGTCGTCGTGTAAACGCTATGCTGCAGGACTATGAACTTCAGCGTCGCCTGCACGCGGATCAGCTGCAGTTTGAAACCAGTGCGCCAAAACAGGCTCAGGTTGATGTTCCCGGAAACCAATCATTAGGACAGCAGCAGCAGTAATGAAGCCGCTTTGGTATGCTGTTAGCCTGCTGGCAGGCAGTCTGTTCTGGTCATCTGCGGCCCCGGCGCAAACCTCTGCGTCCGGGGCGCTATTGCAGCAGATGGAGCAGGCAAGCCAGAACCTCAACTACGAATTCGCCTATATCAACGTCTCCCGCATCGGCATTGAATCGCTGCGTTATCGTCACGCGGTGATCGATAACCGGATTTTTGCGCAGCTGCTGCAGATGGATGGACCGCGCCGGGAAGTGATCCAGCGTGGCAACGATATCAGCTATTTTGAACCCGGACTCGATCCCTTTTCCCTTCCCGGCACGCACATCATCGATGCACTGCCTTCGGTGATTTTTGCGGATTTCGCCAGGCTCTCCTCCGCCTACGATTTCATCACGGTTGGCCGCTCGCGCATCGCCGATCAGATGTGCGATGTGCTGCGCATCGTGTCGCGTGACGGCACCCGCTACAGTTATGTGGTCTGGCTGGACGTGGACACCAGGCTGCCGCTGCGCATCGATCTGCTCGACCGCGATGGTGAAACGCTGGAGCAGTTCCGTGTTATCAGCTTTGCGGTGGATGAGGGCGTACGCAACCTGATGCAGGGGCTGGAAAAGGCGAATCTGCCGCCATCGCTCTCCGTGCCGAAAGGGGACGCGGTGACGCTCAGCTGGCAGCCTGGCTGGTTACCCGCCGGGATGTCGCTGGTGTCGCAGAACCGTCGTACGCTGCCGGGCCTGAATAAAAATATGGAGTCAAAGCTCTACAGCGATGGACTGTTTAGCTTTGCCATTAACGTGACGCCGGCCGATAAAACCAGTAACACGCAGACATTGCGCACTGGACGTCGTACGGTCCAGACCGTTGTGCGCAATAATAGCGAGATTGCGGTGATCGGCGAACTGCCGCCCTCTACCGCGAAACGCATTGCGGACAGTATTGACCTGGGGTCACAAAAATGATGAGAGAATGGGCCACCGTGGTGGCATGGCAGGATGGTATCGCCACGCTGCACACGGAAGCAAAAACCTCCTGCAACAGCTGCCAGGCCCGTAAAGGCTGCGGCAGCCATATGCTCAACAAGCTCGGCCCGAAGAATGCGCATGTGATGCAGATCGCCAGCAGCAAGCCGCTGCAGCCGGGCCAGCGCATTGAGCTGGGCATTAAAGAGAGCAGCCTGCTCGGATCGGCACTGCTGGTCTACATGACGCCGCTCTTTGGTCTGTTTCTGGTGGCGGGGCTGTTTCAGTCGCTCTTCGGCAGCGACCTGGCGGCCGCCTGTGGCGCGCTGCTGGGCGGCATCGGTGGATTCATCGTCGCCAAAGGCGTGTCGATGAAATTTGGCGATCGCGAAGCCTTTCAGCCCGTCATTCTCAGCGTTGCCTTACCGCCCGATGCGCTGCGTGTTGAAAGCGAAGCGTAACCTGTGTCCAGGCCGCGTACTCCGCGGCCTTTGTCTGTTCTGCCCTGCGCAGATATCTGTTTCGCTTCCACCACGTTCCATTCTTTTATGCGCGGCGTTAACAGTGTAATATGCGTCGTCATTAATGAGGCTGACAGGATTGTGGGTAAAGAGCGATCTTCCTGAATGTGTCTGTGCTCAGATTTTCAACTGAATTTTAAGCGAAGATATCCCAATAAATGAAGCACATAAGAAATTTCTCCATCATCGCTCACATCGACCATGGTAAATCTACGCTCTCTGACCGCCTTATTCAGATCTGTGGTGGCCTCACTGACCGTGAGATGGCTGCGCAGGTTCTCGATTCCATGGATCTGGAGCGCGAGCGTGGCATTACCATCAAAGCCCAGAGCGTGACACTCGATTACCACGCGAAAGACGGCGAAACTTACCAGCTCAATTTCATCGATACCCCGGGCCACGTTGACTTCTCCTACGAAGTCTCCCGCTCACTGGCAGCCTGTGAAGGCGCACTGCTGGTGGTGGACGCCGGTCAGGGTGTTGAAGCGCAGACACTGGCGAACTGCTACACCGCGATGGAGATGGATCTGGAAGTGGTGCCGGTTCTGAACAAGATTGACCTGCCCGCCGCCGATCCCGAGCGCGCCGCGCAGGAAATTGAAGATATCGTCGGTATCGACGCTGCCGATGCGGTGCGCTGTTCCGCCAAGACCGGCGTTGGCGTACCGGACGTGCTGGAACGTCTGGTGCGCGATATTCCGCCGCCGGAAGGCGACCCGGATGGCCCGCTGCAGGCGCTGATCATCGACTCCTGGTTCGATAACTACCTGGGTGTTGTCTCGCTGGTGCGTGTGAAAAACGGCACCATGCGCAAAGGCGACAAGATCAAAGTCCTGAGTACCGGTCAGACCTACAATGCTGACCGTCTGGGGATCTTCACGCCGAAACAGGTCGACCGCACCGAACTGAACTGCGGCGAAGTGGGCTGGCTGGTCTGCGCCATCAAAGACATTCTCGGCGCACCTGTGGGCGATACGCTGACCACCGCGCGTAATCCGGCGGACAAAGCGCTGCCAGGCTTTAAAAAAGTGAAGCCGCAGGTTTATGCCGGTCTGTTCCCGATCAGCTCTGATGACTATGAAGCCTTCCGCGACGCGCTCGGCAAACTGAGCCTGAACGACGCCTCCCTGTTCTATGAGCCGGAAAGCTCAACGGCGCTGGGCTTTGGTTTCCGCTGCGGCTTCCTGGGTCTGCTGCACATGGAGATCATTCAGGAGCGTCTGGAGCGCGAATATGACCTCGATCTGATCACTACCGCCCCGACGGTAGTCTATGAAGTGGTGACCACCAGTGGTGAAGTGGTGTATGTCGACAGCCCGTCCAAGCTGCCGCCGCTGAACAACATCGAAGAGCTGCGTGAGCCGATTGCCGAATGTCACATGCTGCTGCCGCAGGAGTACCTGGGCAACGTCATTACGCTCTGTATTGAGAAGCGTGGCGTGCAGACTAACATGGTTTATCACGGCAAGCAGGTTGCGCTGACCTATGAAATTCCGATGGCAGAAGTGGTGCTCGACTTCTTCGACCGTCTGAAGTCAACCTCGCGCGGTTACGCCTCGCTGGATTACAACTTCAAACGCTTCCAGCCTTCGGACATGGTGCGCGTTGACGTTCTGATTAACAGTGAACGTGTGGATGCGCTGGCGCTGATTACGCACCGCGACAACGCCCCTTATCGCGGACGCGACCTGGTGGAGAAGATGAAAGATCTGATCCCGCGTCAGCAGTTCGACATCGCGATTCAGGCTGCCATCGGCAACCACATCATCGCCCGTTCGACGGTAAAACAGCTGCGTAAAAACGTGCTGGCCAAATGTTATGGCGGCGACGTCAGCCGTAAGAAGAAACTGTTGCAGAAACAGAAAGATGGTAAGAAACGCATGAAGCAGGTAGGTAACGTTGAGCTGCCACAGGAAGCGTTCCTCGCCATTCTGCATGTCGGTAAGGACAGCAAATAAGGATTTCTGATGGCTAATATGTTCGCCCTGATTCTGGCGATAGCGACGCTGATTACTGGCATCGTCTGGGTTATTGATCGGTTCAAATGGGCGCCTGAGCGTCGTGCGAAACAGGCGGCGGCCCAGGCCCAGACCGGTAATGCGCTCGACAGCAAAACGCTGGCGAAGGTCTCTTCTCAGCCAGGCTGGGTGGAAACCACCGCCTCCGTGTTCCCGGTGCTGGCCGTGGTCTTCATCGTGCGTTCGTTTATTTACGAGCCGTTCCAGATCCCGTCGGGCTCGATGATGCCGACTCTGCTGATTGGCGATTTTATTCTGGTGGAGAAGTTTGCCTACGGCATCAAGGATCCGATTACCCAGACCACGCTGATCCCGACCGGTGAGCCAAAACGGGGTGATATCGCGGTATTCAAATACCCGAAAGATCCGAGCCTGGACTACATCAAGCGCGTGATTGGCCTGCCGGGCGACAAAGTCATCTATGATCCTTACAGCAAAACGCTGACGGTGAAACCGGCCTGCACCGATGAAAAAGCCTGCGTGTCGGCGTTAGCGGTGACCTACACTGACGTGGAACCGAGCAATTTTATTCAGACCTTCAGCGGCTTTGATGGCAACGAAACCGGCAACGGCTTCTATCAGGTGCCGCAGGGCGATACGCTGCGCGGCGGACTGCGCCTGGGAACCCGCAAAGAGACCATCGGCAACGTTACGCATGACATCCTGCTGGTTAACGAAGCGCAGAGTCAGGCGGGCATGTATTTTCAGCAGCCGGGTCAGCCGCAGGCGACCTGGGTAGTGCCGAAAGGGCAATACTTCATGATGGGCGACAACCGTGATAACAGCGCCGACAGCCGCTACTGGGGCTTTGTCCCTGAGCGTAATCTGGTGGGTAAAGCGGTCGCTATCTGGATGAGCTTTGAGAAACAAGAAGGGCAGTGGCCAACCGGCGTGCGATTCAGTCGCATCGGCGGTATTCACTAAATTATTGTCTGATTAACAGGCAAATCGGGTGGCCTCCTCAGGGAGGCCACTGCACACCAAACGGAACGTGTTGGATTGCCAGCCCCGTTTGGTATGCAGAGTCACAGACGCAACAAAGAACTGGAATCGCATGAACCCCATCCTGATTAACAAGCTTCAGCGCAAACTGGGCTACACTTTTACTCATTCGGAACTGTTACAGCAGGCCCTGACTCACCGCAGCGCCAGCAGTAAGCACAATGAACGCCTGGAATTTCTTGGCGACTCTATTCTTAGCTATGTGATTGCAAATGCCCTCTATCACCGCTTCCCGCGGGTTGACGAAGGTGACATGAGCCGCATGCGCGCCACGCTGGTACGCGGTAATACGCTGGCGGAGATGGCGCGCGAATTTGACCTCGGCGAGTGCCTGCGTTTAGGGCCGGGTGAGCTGAAAAGCGGCGGTTTCCGTCGCGAATCAATCCTCGCTGATACGGTGGAAGCGCTGATTGGCGGTATCTTCCTCGACAGCAGCATTGAACGGGTTGAGCAGCTGATCCTGGACTGGTATCAGACCCGCCTCGACGAAATCAGTCCGGGCGACAAGCAAAAAGATCCGAAAACGCGACTGCAGGAGTATCTGCAGGGGCGTCATCTGCCGCTGCCCAGTTATCTGGTGGTGCAGGTCCGTGGCGAAGCCCACGATCAGGAATTTACCATTCACTGTCAGGTGAGTGGCATGGCCGAGCCGGTTGTCGGTGTCGGCTCCAGCCGCCGTAAAGCTGAGCAGGCAGCAGCGGAACAGGCGCTGATAAAATTAGGTCTCGAATAGTTCTGCCGGCGTCACGGCGTCCGCTGTGGCGCGATAACACCAGACGCAGAGCTGTCCCGGCGTCAGCAGACGCTGAATGACACACGATTCAAATAGCACTCTTTCGGCGCCCTTTCAGGCGCTGAACAATTCAGGACTCGAATGAGCGAAAACGTTACTTATTGCGGCTTTGTCGCGATTGTTGGCCGACCCAACGTCGGTAAATCCACCTTACTGAACCAGTTGCTGGGGCAGAAGGTGTCGATCACCTCGCGCAAGCCGCAAACCACGCGCCACCGCATCATGGGCATTCACACCGAGGGCGACTATCAGGCGATCTACGTCGATACCCCCGGCCTGCACATGGAAGAGAAGCGTGCCATTAACCGTCTGATGAACCGCGCAGCCAGCAGTTCGATCGGCGACGTTGAGCTGGTGATCTTCGTGGTCGAAGGCACGCGCTGGACACCCGATGACGAGATGGTGCTGAACAAACTGCGCGACAACAAAGTGCCGGTGGTGCTGGCGGTCAATAAGGTCGACAACATCCAGGACAAAACCGTTCTGCTGCCGCATCTGCAGTTCCTGAGCCAGCAGATGAACTTCCTCGATATCGTGCCGATCTCGGCGGAAAGCGGCAAGAACGTCGATACCATTGCGGCGATTACCCGCAAGCATCTGCCGCAGGCCGATCATCACTTCCCGGAAGATTACATCACCGACCGCTCTCAGCGTTTCATGGCGTCGGAGATGATCCGTGAAAAACTGATGCGCTTCCTGGGCGCGGAACTGCCTTACTCGGTGACGGTGGAGATCGAGCGTTTCGTGACGAACGAACGCGGCGGTTACGACATCCACGGCCTGATTCTGGTTGAGCGCGAAGGCCAGAAGAAGATGGTGATTGGCAACAAAGGTGCCAAAATTAAAGTCATCGGCACCGAAGCGCGCAGGGATATGGAAGAGATGTTTGAAGCCAAAGTGCATCTCGAACTGTGGGTGAAAGTGAAATCCGGTTGGGCAGACGACGAACGTGCGCTGCGCAGCCTGGGTTATACAGACGATCTCTGATTCAATGGAAGGCTGGCAACGCGCCTTTGTGCTGCATAGTCGTCCCTACAGCGAAACCAGTCTGCTGCTCGACCTGTTCAGCGAAAACGAAGGGCGGGTGCGGGTACTGGCTAAGGGCGCCCGGTCGCGGCGCTCGCAGCTGAAAGGTGCGTTACAGCCTTTTACTCCGCTGCTGGTGCGCTGGAGCGGGCGCGGTGAAGTTAAAACCCTGCGCAATGCCGAAGCGGTGTCGCTGGCCTTACCGCTCAGCGGCATCACGCTCTACTGCGGTCTTTACGTCAATGAGCTGGTCTCCCGCGTGCTGCAGCAGGAGTTTCCCTTCTCCGAACTCTTCTTCGATTATCTCAACTGCCTTCAGGCGTTAGCCTCCACCCACGGTCAGCCGGAACCGGCGCTGCGCCGCTTTGAGCTGGCGCTGCTCGGTCATCTGGGTTATGGCGTCGACTTCCTGCACTGCGCCGGCAGTGGCGAGGCGGTCAGCGATGAGATGACCTACAGCTACCGCGAAGAGCGCGGCTTTATCGCCAGCCTGGTGGTCGGTCAGCGCAGCTTTACCGGCCGCGAACTGCGGGCCCTGTCTGAGCGGAATTTTCCTGACGCCGCCACGCTGCGCGCCGCCAAACGCTTTACCCGCATCGCCCTCAAACCCTATCTGGGCGGCAAGCCGCTGAAAAGTCAGGAGCTGTTTCGCCAGTTTGTCCCGAAGAAAAAGCCTGAACAGGCAGATGAATAGCGCGGGTCGTACCGCCTGGCGTGGTTTGCGCGGTACACTCAACATCACGATGGAAAAGAAGTGAGGATGGTCATGGCTGAGTTGCTGTTAGGCGTCAATATCGATCACATTGCCACGGTGCGTAATGCCCGCGGCACAAACTATCCCGATCCGGTGCAGGCGGCGTTTATCGCCGAGCAGGCGGGCGCGGATGGCATTACCGTTCACCTGCGCGAAGATCGGCGTCATATCACCGACCGTGATGTGCGTATCCTGCGTGACACCATCCAGACGCGCATGAATCTGGAGATGGCCGTTACCGATGAGATGATCGGCATCGCCTGTGATATCCGCCCCCATTTCTGCTGCCTGGTGCCGGAAAAACGTCAGGAAGTGACAACCGAAGGCGGTCTGGATGTGGCCGGGCAGCAGGAGAAGATGAACGCGGCGGTGCGTCTGCTGAGTGATGCGGGCATTCTGGTGTCGCTGTTTATCGATGCCGACCATCGCCAGATCGAGGCGGCGGTGGCCAGCGGCGCACCCTACATCGAGATCCACACCGGTGCCTACGCCGAAGCACCAGAGGGGCTGGCACGCGACGCCGAGCTGGCGCGGATCCGTCACGCCGCGACCTTTGCCGCCAGCCTGGGGCTGAAGGTGAATGCCGGTCACGGTCTGACCTACCACAACGTGCTGCCGATTGCGGCGCTGCCGGAAATGCACGAGCTGAACATCGGCCATGCCATTATCGGCCGGGCCGTGATGAGTGGCCTGCCGGATGCCGTGAAAGAGATGAAACAGCTGCTGCGTGAAGCGCGTCGCTGATGGCTATTCTGGGACTGGGCACCGACATCGTTGAGATTGAACGCATCGCCGGGGTGATTGAACGCGCCGGTGACAGGCTGGCGCGTCGGGTCCTGAGCGAAGCGGAATGGCAGCAGTATCAGGCCCATCATCAGCCGGTGCGCTTTCTCGCCAAGCGGTTTGCGGTCAAAGAGGCGGCGGCCAAAGCCTTTGGCACCGGCATTCGCGGCGGGCTGGCGTTTAATCAGTTTGAAGTTTACAACGATGAGCTGGGCAAGCCGGGGCTCCGTTTCTTCCAGCATGCGGCGGAAGTGGCGCAGAACCTGGGGGTAAACCGGGTTCATGTCACCCTGGCCGATGAGCGTCACTACGCCTGTGCCACGGTGATTATCGAAAGCTAGCCGTGCAGCAGCACAAACTTCTCCCACAGCGCATCGCGTGATTCGATGTGCTGTGGGTTGGTAATAATGGTGTTGTCGATAGGGCAGACCTGCTGACAGGTCGGCACCTCATAGTGGCCGACGCATTCGGTACAGCGACTGACATCGATTTCATAGATCGCATCGCCCAGTGAAATGGCCTGGTTCGGGCACTCCGGTTCACACATATCGCAGTTAATGCATCGGGACGTAATCAACAGCGCCATCTTTCCCACCTGATAACAACAGAAAAAGCGCGGGTATTATACGCGCTGCCGCTGATCAGACCAGCTTTTTCACCAGCGCCTCGCTGTGGCGGATATGGCTGGAAGCGCGTTCAGGATCGTTCTGCACCAGCGCCATAAACAGCAGATCGGTCAGCGCCAGCTGCGCCGTGGTGGAGGAGATCGCCGCACTGCGGGTGCTCTGCTCTTCGGCCACCGTGTAGAGACAGTAGCTGGCACTTTGCTGCAGCGTATTAGGGGTAAAGCCGGTAAAGGCCACCACGTCGGCGCCCACCTGCGCGGCTTCCTGCGCCGCCAGATTGATCTCTCGCCGCTCTCCGGTATAGGAGATAGCGAGCAGCACGTCGCCAGGCCCCATCGCCTGAACGCTGGCCAGCAGCGCGTGCATGTCCTGCTCCGCGACCGCATTGATGCCGATCTTCATCAGCTTCCAGGAGAAATCTTTTGCCACCAGGCCCGATGCGCCGATGCCCACCAGCAGAATACGCCGGGCATTCTTCAGCAGCTGCAGCACGTCGTTAAGCTTCTCTTCGCTGTTAATATCCAGCGTGGCACGGATCGCCGAAAGTTTTTCGGTCAGCAGCTTTTCGCCCACCATCTTGAGCGGGTCGTCGCTGAGGATATGGTTATGCACGGTAATGGCATCCTTGTCCGCCAGTGACTCACTCAGGGCCAGCTTCAGCGCCGGGAAACCTTTGTATCCCAGTTTCTGGGCAAACTTGACAACGCTTGACTGGCTGACGCCGGACTCTTCCGCCAGCTTCTGCGAACTCAGGTGGCGCGCCCGATCGGGCTGCGACAGTAAAAAATCCGCCAGCCGACGCTCGTTCAATGCCAGACGGGGATAAAGCTGGCGAATGCGCAGCAATGAACTCATGCCCAATCCTCAATATTCAGGGATAATCGGAGAAGAATAAACTATTCATCAGGCATTGTAGTCATCGGAATTAAAAATGACACACATCGCCGAGCCGCCTGATGATGGCTACACTACTCTTAACATCCCGGAATCTGTCTGAAGGAGAGCTGTTTGACCAGGGGAACACATCGTCGCATCGTATTTTTCGACCTGGATGGCACATTGCACCAGCAGGATATGTTTGGCACCTTTATGCGCTATCTGCTGCGTCGCCGCCCGCTCAATCTGCTGCTGGTGGTACCACTGCTGCCGGTGGTGGGGATCGGCCTGCTGCTGAAAGGGCGGGCAGCCCGCTGGCCCATGAGCCTGCTGCTCTGGTCGATTACCTTTGGCCGCTCAGAACAGACCCTGCTGCGGCTGGAAGCCGAATTTGCGCAGTGGTTCCGTCTGCGCGTCAGAGCCTTTCCGGTGGTGCAGCAGCGCCTGACCGAATATCTGGGCAGTGATGATGCCGATGTCTGGCTGATTACCGGATCGCCGCAGTCGCTGGTGGAGCAGGTCTATTACGACTCGGCGTTTCTGCCGCGGGTCAAACTGATCGCCAGCCAGATGCAGCGCGGCTGGGGCGGCCGGGTGCTGTCGATGCGCTGCCTGGGGCATGAAAAGGTGGCGCAACTCGAAGAGAAAATCGGCACACCGCTGCAGCTCTACAGCGGCTACAGCGACAGCAAGCAGGACAACCCGCTGCTCTTTTTCTGTCAGCATCGCTGGCGCGTGACACCTGCCGGTGAGCTGCAACAGCTGGAATAAGTTTCGACACGCAGGAGGAGATCGCTATAATGCGCCGCTTTTCAGTCGCCTGGAGTGGTCTGCATGAAAGAACAAGATGAATACTGGATGCGCCATGCGCTTGACCTGGCACGCCGTGCCTGGGCGCAGGGCGAGGTGCCGGTCGGGGCCGTGCTGGTGCAGAACGATCGGGTGATTGGCGAGGGTTGGAACCGGCCCATCGGCCAGCACGATCCCACGGCGCATGCGGAGATCATGGCGCTGCGGCAGGGCGGTAAGGTGCTGGAGAATTATCGTCTGCTGGATACCACGCTCTACGTCACGCTGGAGCCATGCGTGATGTGCGCCGGTGCGATGGTGCACAGCCGCATCACCCGGCTGGTCTATGGCGCGCACGATATCAAAAGCGGGGCGGCGGGGTCACTGCTGGATGTGCTCGGCCATCCCGGCATGAACCATCAGGTTGAATTACACAGCGGCGTGCTGGCAGAGGAGTGTGCTGCCATGCTGAGCGACTTTTTCCGTATGCGGCGCGAGCAGAAAAAAGCGCTGCGTCAGGCGCAACGCCAGGGTTAGTTCATGGCGATTGTCGGTTCGACCGCCGGATAGCCTCTGGCCAGCTCCGCCTGCGCTTCCGTCTGCCGTGCCAGGCGCTTCTCCTGCTCCTGCAGGTAACCCACCAGACTTATCTGATATTTGCGGATATTTTCGACATAGTTATAGGCTTCGTGCCCGCGCGCGTAGCCATAGGTCGTCTGCGCGTAGTAGCGCTTCTGGCTCAGCATCGGCAGGCGCAGCTTCACATCCGCCCAGCTATCCGGGTTTCCGCCCTGACGCGCCGTCAGCTTGCGCACATCCAGCATATGGGCATAGCCCATGTTATAGGCCGCCAGCGCAAACCAGATGCGCTCATCTTCAGGGATGGTCTGCGGCACCTTCGACATCATATCCTGCAGGTACTGACTGCCGCCGCGAATGCTCTGTTCCGGATCGGTCCGGTCGCCCACGTCCAGACTGTCGGCAGTGTTACGGGTCAGCATCATCATGCCGCGCACGCCGGTGGGCGAGGTGGCCTGCGGATTCCAGTGCGACTCCTGATAAGAGATGGCCGCCAGCAGCCGCCAGTCGATGCTGGTGGCATACTTCTCAAACAGCGGTTTGATGTCGGGCAGCGTATTGTCGATGGCGCGCAGGAAGGTGCGGGTATCGACATAATCGAAGGTGCCGACATGGCCGAGGTATTTCTCCTCCAGCCGCGCCATCGCCCCTTCTTCGCCCATGCCATTAAAGAAGTCGAGCATCGCGGCATTCAGGCTGTCATCGTCGCTGTGACGCACATACCAGGTGACCGGCTCTTCATCAGTTACGTCGAATGCCACCGCCAGTTGCGGATAGATGCGCTGCAGCAGGGCGATCGTCACGGAGTCGCCAATCGTGTAATCCAGCTTGCCGTCGGCCACCGCTTCCAGCAGGGCTTTAGGACTCTGGTCGGTGGCGATCGCCCAGTCCAGGTCGGGGAACTGACTGGAACGCGCGCTCTTAAGCGTGGAGAGATAGGCCGAACCGGAGGCGACCGTGAGCCGCCCCTTTAAATCACCGAGGTTTTTAGGGCGCGGCTTATCCACGCGATAGACCAGCTGCTGCGAAACATTGTAGTAACCCGGCCCGGTCTGATAGCGGGTCAGGCGCTCGCGGTTGTAGTTCAGGCCCGCAGCCAGCACATCGGCTTTGCCATCGTCCAGATCGTCAAACAGGTCGCTCAGGTTAGGTCGAACCGTCACTTTGAGTTTAACGCCCAGATAATCGGCGAAGCGTTTTGCCAGCTCATAATCCATACCGGCCGGAGATCGGTTCACTGTGTAGTAAGTTAACGGGGAATTGATGGTACTGACACGCAGCACTCCCCGTGATTTGATCTGTGAAATCGCGTCCTGACCGCCCCCATACCAGGGAACGGAGGGCCACAGCGCCAACGCAAGCAGCACGGCAACCAGACCGATAAACAGATAATTAAATTTTAGGCGTTTCAAATATTTATCTCTCGCTGGCTCTAAGGCCTCTGTCTTTTAAAGGCAGTATTTATCTTCTTTGAACTCCCAGAGCGAGGGGCATTCTGCGCAACAAAATGACGCTGAGCAACTTTTATAGCAGCTTTTGCACAAAATTCAGGCAAATCCGGGTCGCCAAAAATTCTGCGCAAACGGTTTCGTCGCGAGGTCGCTTTCTCTATAATACGCCCCGTTTTCCCTGTTGCGCCCAATTTGCGTCGCCCGGCGCCCTGACGAGAGACTTATTAATGGAAATTCTGCGTGGTTCGCCCGCCCTGTCGGCATTTCGTGTAAATAAACTGCTGACCCGCTTTCAGGACGCTCATCTGCCGGTGAGTGATATTTACGCTGAGTACATCCATTTCGCTGATGTCAGCACGCCCTTAAGCGCCGACGAACAGAGCCGTCTGCAGCGCCTGCTGAAATATGGTCCCTCTCTGGCTGAACATGCCCCGCAGGGGCGTCTGCTGCTGGTGACGCCCCGTCCCGGTACCATCTCCCCCTGGTCCTCCAAAGCCACCGACATTGCCCACAACTGCGGACTGCCGCAGGTGCGCCGTCTGGAGCGCGGTCTGGCCTTTTATGTGCAGGCTCCGCAGCTGACGGAAGCACAGTGGCAGACGCTGGGTACGCTGCTGCACGATCGCATGATGGAAACGGTCTTCAGCGATCTGGCGCAGGCTGAGCAACTCTTCGCGCACCATACGCCGCAGCCGGTGAAAAGTGTGGATCTGCTGGGCGAGGGCCGTGAGGCGCTGGTTCAGGCAAACACCGCGCTGGGTCTGGCGCTGGCCGACGATGAAATCGACTATCTGGTGGCAGCGTTTACTGCCCTGGGCCGCAATCCAAACGACATCGAACTCTATATGTTCGCCCAGGCGAACTCGGAGCACTGTCGTCACAAGATCTTCAACGCCGACTGGGTGATCGACGGCGAGAAGCAGCCGAAATCGCTGTTTAAGATGATCAAGAATACGATGGAGCAGACGCCGGACTACGTGCTCTCTGCTTATAAAGATAACGCCGCCGTCATGGAAGGCTCCGAAGTGGGACGCTTCTTTGCGGACGCCGGAGAGGATGAATATCGCTGGCATCAGGAAGCGGCACACATCCTGATGAAGGTCGAAACGCATAACCACCCAACGGCGATCTCGCCGTGGCCAGGTGCGGCGACCGGTTCCGGGGGGGAAATCCGTGATGAGGGTGCCACCGGACGCGGCTCCAAGCCAAAAGCGGGCCTGGTGGGCTTCTCGGTCTCTGACCTGCGTATCCCGGGCTTCGAACAGCCGTGGGAAGAGGACTTCGGCAAACCGGCCCGCATCGTCAGTGCGCTGGAGATCATGACCGAAGGCCCTCTCGGCGGCGCGGCGTTTAACAATGAATTTGGTCGTCCTGCGCTGAACGGTTACTTCCGTACCTATGAAGAGCAGGTGACCAGCCACAACGGCACCGAACTGCGCGGCTATCACAAGCCGATCATGCTGGCGGGCGGCATCGGTAATATCCGTGCCGACCATGTGCAGAAAGGGGAGATCTCCGTAGGCGCGAAGCTGGTGGTGCTGGGCGGTCCGGCCATGAATATCGGCCTGGGCGGCGGTGCGGCGTCATCAATGGCCTCAGGTCAGTCGGATGCCGATCTCGACTTCGCCTCGGTCCAGCGTGACAACCCGGAGATGGAACGCCGCTGTCAGGAAGTGATCGACCGCTGCTGGCAGCTGGGCGACAAAAACCCGATTCTGTTTATCCACGACGTGGGTGCAGGCGGTCTCTCCAACGCCATGCCGGAGCTGGTCAGCGACGGCGGTCGTGGCGGCCGCTTTAACCTGCGCGACATCCTGAGCGACGAGCCAGGCATGAGCCCGCTGGAAGTGTGGTGCAACGAATCGCAGGAACGTTATGTGATGGCCGTGGCCCCTGACCAGCTGGCGCAGTTTGAGGCGATCTGCCAGCGCGAGCGCGCGCCGTTCGCCGTCATCGGCGAAGCGACCGAAGAGCTGCATCTGAGCCTGGAAGACAGTCACTTCGGCAATAAGCCGATCGACATGCCGCTTGATGTCCTGCTGGGTAAAACACCGAAGATGACGCGGGATGTCGTCACCCTGCAGGCTCAGGGCGAGGCTCTGCAGCGTGACGGGATCACGCTGGTCGATGCGGTGAACCGTGTCCTGCATCTGCCCGCCGTGGCAGAAAAAACCTTCCTGATCACCATCGGTGACCGCAGCGTGACCGGCATGGTGGCGCGCGACCAGATGGTCGGTCCGTGGCAGATCCCGGTTGCCAACTGCGCGGTCACCACCGCCAGCCTCGACAGCTATCACGGCGAAGCCTTTGCGCTGGGCGAACGTTCGCCGGTGGCGCTGCTGGACTTCGCGGCCTCGGGACGCCTGGCGGTCGGTGAAGCCCTGACAAACCTGGCGGCCACTCAGATTGGTTCACTGAAGCGCGTGAAGCTCTCGGCCAACTGGATGTCTGCAGCCGGTCATCCGGGTGAAGATGCCGGGTTATATGCGGCGGTGAAAGCGGTCGGCGAAGAGCTTTGCCCGGCGCTGGGGATCACCATCCCGGTCGGCAAAGATTCGATGTCGATGAAAACCCGCTGGCAGGAAGGCACCGAACAGCGTGAGATGACCTCGCCGCTGTCGCTGGTCATCACCGCCTTTGCGCGCGTCGAAGATGTCCGCCGCACGGTTACGCCACAGCTGCAGGCCGATCAGGATAACCTGCTGCTGCTGATCGACCTTGGTAATGGCGCGAACACGCTGGGCGCAACCGCGCTGTCGCAGGTCTATCGCCAGCTTGGCGACAAACCGGCGGACGTGCGTGATGCCACACAGCTGGCCGGTTTCTTCAATGCGATTCAGGCGCTGGTGGCGGAGCAGAAACTGCTGGCCTATCACGACCGTTCCGATGGCGGTCTGCTGGTGACACTGGCGGAGATGGCCTTTGCGGGTCACTGCGGCGTCGACGTGGATATCGCCTCGCTGGGCAGCGATGCCCTGGCCGCGCTCTTCACCGAAGAGCTGGGCGCGGTGATCCAGATCAACGCCGCCGATCGCGCAGCGGTTGAGCAGATCCTGGCGGATCACGGCCTGGCGGCCTGCACTCATCTGCTGGGCAGCGCACAGCCGGGCGATCGCTTTGTGATCCGCGCCGGAGAGAGCGCGGTCTACAGCGAAAGCCGCACCACGCTGCGCACCTGGTGGGCTGAAACCACCTGGCAGATGCAGCGCCTGCGTGACAACCCGGCGTGTGCCGATCAGGAGCATGACGCGAAGAAAAACGACAGCGATCCTGGCCTGAACGTCCATCTGACCTTTAATCCGCAGGAAGATGTGGCGGCGCCGATGATCGCGACGGGCGCACGGCCAAAAGTGGCGGTGCTGCGTGAGCAGGGCGTTAACTCACATGTAGAGATGGCGGCCGCCTTTGACCGGGCCGGTTTTACCGCGATTGACGTGCACATGAGCGATCTGCTGGCCGGACGCCGCGATCTGGATGGCTTCCAGGCGCTGGTTGCCTGCGGCGGCTTCTCTTACGGCGACGTGCTGGGTGCCGGTGAAGGCTGGGCGAAATCGATTCTGTTTAACCCACGCGTGCGTGACACGTTCGAAACCTTCTTCCACCGCCCGCAGACCCTGGCGCTGGGCGTCTGTAACGGCTGCCAGATGATGTCGAATCTGCGCGAGCTGATCCCGGGCAGCGACCTCTGGCCGCGCTTCGTCCGCAACCAGTCTGAGCGTTTTGAAGCACGCTTCAGCCTGGTCGAAGTGGCCGCCAGTCCGTCACTGCTGCTGGATGGCATGGCCGGTTCACATATGCCGATCGCCGTTTCCCACGGTGAAGGCTTTGTGGAAGTTCGTGACGCTGCGCACCTGGCGGCGCTGGAGTCGAAAGGCCTGGTGGCCCTGCGCTTTGTCGATAACTTCGGCAAGGTGACAGAAACCTATCCGGCTAACCCGAACGGTTCACCGAACGGCATCACCGCCGTGACCAACGAAAGTGGTCGCGTCACCATCATGATGCCGCATCCGGAGCGCGTGTTCCGTACCGTCAGCAACTCCTGGCATCCGGCCGAGTGGGGCGAGGATGGTCCGTGGATGCGTATCTTCCGTAATGCGCGCAGGCAACTGGGTTAATACCGACCGCTGAAAAAAAACAGGAGGCCAGTGTGCCTCCTGTTTTTTTGTGATGCTGTTGGCAAATAGCGACAGCGGGTACAGGGCACTGTCGCTGTATGGCGACATCTATCCTGTTGATTTTCAATGACAGCGTCCGGGCCGCCGATTAGTGTCGCCTGTCGGAGACAGATCGGACAATGACCATCAGACTTTTCGCAGCCTCTCAGCGGCATAAAGATTCAATCCGCTGAAAAATATAATGATTTATTTTCTGGCACGGAACTTGCTATAATTCTGGCACTGCTCATTCACCTGTTTATGATTGCCCCGCCTGGCGGAAAAGAGCTCATAAAGCCCGAATGACGCACCAAACGGAGCCTGCCGTCCACCTGACCGATAATCGCTTGCGTTATCAACCACCGGACGTCACGTTGAGTAAGGCTCCACCCATTTTTACGCGATGCCTCACGCGTCGCGCCAGCGGCAGGCCATTGAGCCTGCCGTTTTCTTTTCTTCCCCTTTCTTCCGCCAGCAGAGTCCGCTAGCATCCAGACAGCAACTTTCTGAGGAAACGGCTGCGTGAAAAAATGGCGTTTATTTCCCCGCTCGCTGCGTCAGCTGGTGCTGATGGCGTTTGTTCTGGTCCTGCTGCCGTTACTGGTGCTGGCCTGGCAGGCGTGGGAGAGTCTCTCTGCGTTAAGCGAACAGGCCGCGGACACCAACCGCAACACCTTCACCGACGTGCGCAGAAGTGAGGCGATGGCACGAACGGCTGTTGAGCTGGAGCGCGGCTATCGTCAGTATTGTGTGCTGGATGATGCCTCGCTGGCTCGCCTCTATCAGACTCAGCATACCCGTTACAGTCAGATGCTGAACTCGCACAGCGCCAGCCTGCCTGAGCTGCCGGTGTTCCGGATTTTGCAGGCGACCCTGCCGCTGCTGACGCCGCTGCAATGTGATAACGGCAACCCCGTTCCGCGCGCCGCCGAGGCGCTGGACCGCTTCTCCGTCACCAACGCGCAGATGGTGCAGGAGACGCGCGAGGTGGTCTTTTCGCGCGGCCTGCAACTGCAGCGCGAAATCGCCGATCGTGGCCAGTTTTTCGGCTGGCAGGCGCTGATTCTGTTTATCATCAGCCTGGCGCTGATGCTGCTGTTTACCGGCATGATCATCGGCCCGGTTAAGCGCATCGAACGCATGATCAACCGGCTGGGAGAGGGCCGGGAGCTGGGCAACAGCGTAATATTTCGCGGCCCGCGTGAGCTGCGCTCGCTGGGGCAGCGTATCGTCTGGCTCAGCGAACGGCTGCAGTGGCTGGAGTCGCAGCGTCACGAGTTTCTGCGCCATCTCTCTCACGAGCTGAAAACGCCGCTGGCCAGCCTGCGCGAAGGCACCGAGCTGCTGGCTGATGAGGTCGCCGGATCGCTGAACGCCGACCAGAAAGAGGTGGTGACCATCCTCGACGGCAGCAGCCGCCATCTGCAGCGCCTGATCGAGCAACTGCTGGATTACAACCGCAAACTGGCGGATGGCCCGATTCAGCTTGAACCGGTCAGCGTGACGGAGATCGTGGAGAACGTGGTTAACGCCCATGCACTCTCTGCGCGCGCCAAACTGATGCAGACGGTGGTCGATCTCCAGGTCAGCCACTGCCTTGCTGAACCGACGTTACTGATGCGGGTCATTGATAACCTCTATTCGAACGCCGTGAACTACGGCAGCGAATCCGGTACCATCTGGCTGCGCAGTCAGCAGCAGGGCGACAGGATATGGATTGAGGTCGCGAACAGCGGAACGCCGATCCCGCCGGAAGAGCAGGCGATGATTTTCGAACCCTTCTTCCAGGGCAGCCAGCAGCGCAAAGGGCCGGTAAAAGGCAGCGGGCTGGGACTCAGTATTGCCAAGGATTGCCTGCGCCGGATGCACGGCGACCTGACGCTGGTCCCCTGCGAGCAGGCTGACGTCTGTTTTCGAATTGAACTGAACACCACAGCCGGGAATGTCTGACCGATGAAATATTTACCCGCTTTGCTGCTGAGCACGCTGCTGCTCTGCGGCTGTACGACCTCCCCGGCCACCTCCTCTCTGCCGTCAGGCCATCAGGTGGCGGAACCCGAGGTCAGAGTCGCTGATTATCTGGCGATCCGCTGCAACGACCTGTGGCCGGTGGAGAAGGGCGAGGCGCTGAATAATCCCCTCTACTGGATGCGGGCGATCGACTGCGCGGAGCATCTTTCCCCCGCCGAAGCCCGGGCAGAAGCCCACCGCTGGCCAGCTGAGAGCTGGTCGCGCGCCTTTAAGCAGGGCGTGCTGATGTCCAACGGCAACGTCACGCCCGTCGAGCGTCGTCGCTATGTGGAAACCCTGGATCGCTACAGCAGCGACTTCCCCTCCTCTTTGCGCCCGCTGATTCAGCTCTGGCGCAGCAATCAGACCGCGCAGCTCGACCTGAGCGAGGCACGCACCCGTTATGCGCATCTCCAGCAGAGCAGCGATGCCCAACTGGAGGCGACGCGCCAGCAGATGGTGAAACAACAGCAACAACTCAGTGACACACAGCATAAGCTGGAGCGGCTGACTGACATTGAGCGTCAGCTCTCGTCACGCAAAGCGCCGGATGTCTCTGACAACGGTCACGGCACGGCGCTGCCGCAGGAGGAGGAACAGTAATGGTCAGACAGGCGGCAAAACTGCTGCTGGTGGATGACGATCCCAGCCTGCTGAAGCTGCTGGGAATGCGTCTGCGCAGCGAAGGTTATCAGGTCACCACAGTGGCCAGCGGACCCGAAGCGTTACGTCTGCTGCAGAAAGAGAAAATCGAACTGGTGATCAGCGATCTGCGGATGGATGAAATGGATGGCCTGGCGCTGTTTGGCGAGATTCAGAAACGCCATACCGGTCTGCCGGTGATTATCCTGACCGCGCATGGCTCCATCCCGGATGCTGTTTCCGCCACTCAGCAGGGCGTGTTCAGCTTCCTGACCAAACCGGTGGATCGGGATGCGCTCTATAAAGCGATTGATGAGGCGCTGGCTCAGCAGGCACCGGTCAGCGACGACCGCTGGCGCGAAGCGATTGTTACCCGCAGTCCGCTGATGCTGCGGCTGCTGGAGCAGGCGCACATGGTGGCGCAGTCAGATGTCAGCGTGCTGATTAACGGCCAGAGCGGCACCGGCAAAGAGATGCTGGCACAGGCGATCCACGCCGCCAGCCCGCGCAACGGTAAACCCTTTGTGGCCATCAACTGCGGCGCACTGCCGGAGCAGCTGCTGGAGTCCGAGCTGTTCGGACATGCGAAAGGGGCTTTCACCGGTGCGGTCAGCGCCCGTGACGGCCTGTTTAAAACCGCGGGCGGCGGCACGCTGTTCCTGGATGAGATCGGCGACATGCCTCAGCCGCTGCAGGTAAAGCTTCTGCGGGTGTTGCAGGAACGCAAGGTCAGGCCGCTGGGCAGCGATCACGATATTGATATCGATGTACGTATCATCTCTGCGACGCATCGCGATCTGCCAAAAGCGATGGAGAAAAAAGAGTTCCGCGAAGATCTCTTCTATCGCCTCAACGTGGTGAACCTGAAAATTCCGGCGCTGCATCAGCGCACGGAGGATATCCCGCTGCTGGCGAATCATCTGCTGCGTCAGGCCGCGGAGCGCCATAAACCTCAGGTGCGCAGTTTTTCGGTCGATGCGATGAAGCGCCTGATGGCCGCCAGCTGGCCGGGCAACGTCCGCCAGCTGGTGAACGTGATTGAGCAGTGCGTTGCGCTCAGCTCATCGCCGGTGATCAGCGATGCGCTGGTGGAGCAGGCGTTAAGCGGCGAAAACAGCGCGTTGCCGACCTTTGCGGAGGCCCGCAATCAGTTCGAGCTGAACTACCTGCGAAAACTGCTGCAGATGACCAAAGGCAACGTCACCAATGCCGCACGCCTGGCCGGACGCAACCGCACCGAGTTTTACAAGCTGCTCTCCCGCCATGAACTGGATGCCAGTGATTTTAAAGAGTAGCCCGGAAACACCTTGTGCTGACCGGGTGTGCCACGGCCCGGATCGGTCGCAGTACCTGGCGTAGTCTGACAGCGCTTGCGGCCGCCCGAAGAATCCCGGATATTACCGCCCGACAGCGCCAGCAACATTTATACTTGATATACCCTCTGACCATGGAGGGAGTGAAAAAGGGTCTGACATGAAAAAGATTGATGCGATTATTAAACCATTCAAACTCGATGATGTTCGTGAAGCCTTAGCGGAAGTGGGCATCACCGGGATGACCGTGAGCGAAGTCAAAGGTTTTGGCCGCCAGAAAGGGCACACCGAGCTCTATCGCGGCGCAGAATATATGGTCGACTTTTTACCGAAAGTGAAAATCGAGATAGTGGTTGGCGACGATATCGTTGATACCTGCGTCGAGACCATTATGCGCACCGCGCAGACCGGCAAAATCGGTGACGGTAAGATCTTTGTCTTTGACGTGGCGCGCGTCGTGCGTATCCGTACCGGCGAAGAGGATGAAGAGGCGATCTGATTCTCTCTTCGGCAGAACAAAAAGCCCGCGCTGCGGGCTTTTTTTATGGGGCTGTCACATCCCTTTATGCGGGCCAAAGAGTTCGTAGTGGATATGTGTTTCTGTCACCCCGGCATCACGCAGCTGCGCCACCACATGCTGCATGAAGGCCAGCGGACCACAGAGGTAAAAGTGCGTTTCGGGTAAGGTGAGCCGCGCAGAGAGCTGACTGATATTCATCACGCCCTCCGCATCATAACGACCGGCATCGTCAGCCGTAGGATGGCGATACCAGACCCGGCTGGCGAAATCGCAGAGCGGTGCCCCCGTGTCACGAACTTCTTCGGCAAAGGCGTGCTGTTTACCGTTCTCCGCCGCGTGCAGCCAGCTGACAGGCGCAGGATGGTGGCTGGCCGCCAGCGCATGCAGCATCGCCAGCATCGGCGTCTGCCCGACGCCCGCAGAGATCAGCGCCACCGGGGTGACAGAGTCGATATCCAGGAAGAAGTCGCCGTGCGGCGCGGCCAGCTGCAGCACATCGCCCACCCGGCCGTGCTCATGCAGCCAGCCTGAGACCGTGCCCTGCGCCTCACGTTTCACCGCGATACGATAATCTTTGCCGTTGCTGAGGTGCGTCAGTGAATACTGACGAATCTGGTGATGGGCGAAACTGGCGGGTTGCAGATGAATCGTCAGATACTGACCTGGTTTAAAGGCGGCAACCGGGCCGTCACCGACCGGCGTGAAGGTAAAGCTCTTGATCGCCTCGCTCTGCGGCTCAATGGCGCTGATGCGAAAGGCGCGGGTGCCGCGCCAGCCGCCGGTCTGCTGTTCTGTTGCCTGATAGATCTCCTCTTCCCGCCGGATAAACAGATCCGCCAGCACGCCATAGGCGCGTCCCCATGCCGCCAGCACCTCATCGCCCGGATTCAGCATTTCCTGAATGGTCGCCAGCAGATTCTCGCCAACGATGGCGTACTGCTCAGGCTGAATATTCAGGCTGGTGTGTTTCTGGGCGATCTTCTCTACCGCAGGCAGCAGCACGGCCAGGTTCTCCAGGTTAGCACCGTAGGCGCAGATCGCATTGAACAGTGCTTCCCGCTGATCGCCGTTGCGCTGGTTGTTCATGTTAAAGACATTTTTGAGTTCCGGATGGCGCGACAGCATGCGGTCATAGAAGTGTGCGGTCAGCGCCGGGCCGCAGGCGGCGATGGCAGGCAGGGTCGATTTAACGGTGGCGATTGTCTGGGCATCAAGCATAAAAAGGACCTCAGGTTAAAAGATGTATTTTAAATGCATCTTATGGCTGAACGGTCCACGCTGTAAATATGCGGCTCCTTTTTCAGGCTGTCAGAGTGGCAACTTTTGTGTGCATGGCATAAAACGGCGGTCGCGGGCGGGGGAGGAACACCGTGTGGCAGGCACGGCAAAAGGTGTAAAAAGGCGATGCCAGTCGCTAGCCAAACGTTTGCGTAAAAAGAGGCGGTTCACCCTACCTTCACCTGTTAAAACGGTTTACACTGTGGGCCTTCGCCCCTGAAGAGGGGTAAATACCGTCAGAAAGTTAGCTGAGTCAGGAGATCCGGATGTTAAAGCGTGATATGAACATTGCCGATTACGATGCCGAGTTGTGGCAGGCAATGGAGCAGGAGACAGTGCGTCAGGAAGAGCACATTGAACTGATTGCTTCTGAAAACTACACCAGCCCGCGTGTTATGCAGGCGCAGGGTTCTCAGCTCACCAACAAATACGCTGAAGGTTATCCGGGCAAACGCTACTACGGCGGTTGTGAATACGTTGATATCGTTGAGCAACTGGCTATCGACCGCGCTAAAGCGCTGTTTGGTGCCGATTACGCTAACGTGCAGCCACACTCCGGTTCCCAGGCTAACTTTGCGGTTTACACGGCGCTGCTGCAGCCGGGCGATACTATTCTTGGCATGAACCTGGCGCACGGTGGACACCTGACTCACGGTTCACCGGTTAACCTGTCAGGCAAACTCTATAACGTCGTGGCTTACGGTATCGATGAAGCCGGTAAAATTGACTACGACGAACTGGCTGAACTGGCGAAAACCCACAAGCCAAAAATGATTGTCGGCGGCTTCTCAGCTTACTCCGGCGTCTGCGACTGGGCGAAAATGCGCGAGATCGCGGACAGCGTCGGCGCCTGGCTGTTTGTTGATATGGCACACGTTGCCGGTCTGGTGGCCGCTGAGGTCTACCCAAGCCCGATCCCGCATGCCCATATCGTGACCTCCACCACCCACAAAACCCTGGCGGGTCCGCGCGGCGGCATCATCCTGGCGAAAAACGGCGACGAAGAGTTCTACAAGAAACTGAACTCGGCGGTCTTCCCGGGCGGTCAGGGTGGTCCTCTGATGCACGTTATCGCCGGTAAAGCCGTGGCCTTCAAAGAGGCGATGGAGCCGGAATTCAAAACCTACCAGCAGCAGGTAGCAAAAAACGCCAAAGCGATGGTAGAGGTGCTGATTGCGCGCGGCTACGACATCGTTTCTGGCGGCACGCACAACCATCTGTTCCTGATCGATCTGGTGAGCAAGAACCTGACCGGTAAAGAGGCGGATGCGGCGCTGGGCCGTGCCAACATCACCGTCAACAAAAACAGCGTACCAAACGATCCGAAAAGCCCGTTTGTTACCTCCGGTATCCGTATCGGCACTCCGGCAGTAACCCGTCGTGGCTTCAAAGAAGCTGACGTGCGTGAACTGGCGGGCTGGATCGCCGACGTGCTGGACAACATCAATGATGAAGCGACCATTGAGCGCACCAAACAGAAAGTGCTGGATATCTGCGGCCGTCTGCCGGTTTATGCATAATCGCTAACCCGTTGTGAAACAGCATAAAAAGGATGGCATCTGCCATCCTTTTTTATTGCCTGTACCGCGGCGCTCTGCCAGAGTAGCGCCCACTTATGCTGCCATGCGGCACACCTGCTGGAGGGAATATGGCAATCGCGTCTGCCAGATGGCTCGGACTGGGCTACTTCACTTACTTCTTCTGTTACGGCATCTATCTGCCATTCTGGGGCGTCTGGCTGAAAGGCACCGGGCTGGATGCGGAAAAAATTGGCCTGCTGCTGGGCTGCGGTATGGTGGCGCGTTTTGTCGGCAGCCTGCTGATCGCCTCGCAGGTCCGTAATCCCGGCCGGCTGATCACCGCACTGCGCCTGCTGGCACTGATGACCTCTCTGTTTGCTGCTGGTTTCTGGGCAGGGGAGCAGTGGATGTGGCTGCTGACCGTGATGATCGGTTTTAACCTCTTCTTCTCGCCGCTGGTGCCGCTTAGCGATGCACTGGCCGCGACCTGGACGCAGCAGATTGGCCTGGCGTACGGGCCGGTCAGATTGTGGGGATCGCTGGCCTTTGTGGTCAGCTCAGCCTTAACCGGCGTGCTGGTCAGTGCTTACTCCTCTCAGGCGATTCTGCTGCTGCTCTCCGTCGGCGTTATCGCCATGCTGAGTGGGATGATGCTGAAGCCCGCGACTCAGCCGCACGGCAACGAACGGCAGAGCGCCGCAGGCGGCGGCTGGCAGGTCTGGCGTGACCTGCTGCGGGAAAAGGCGGTCTGGCGATTTATGCTCTGCGTGACGCTGCTGCAGGGGGCGCATGCCGCCTATTACGGCTTCAGTGCGATCTGGTGGCAGGAGAGCGGCTATTCTGCCTCGATGGTGGGCTATCTCTGGTCGCTGGGCGTGGTGGCGGAAATCATCATCTTTGCCCTGAGCAATCGCCTGTTCCGCCGCTGGAGCGCGCGCGATCTGCTGCTGCTCTCGGGCGTCTGTGCCCTGATCCGCTGGAGCCTGATGGGAGCCAGCACCGCGCTGCCGCTGCTGATTGTGGCGCAGATCCTTCACTGCGGCAGCTTTACTGTCTGTCATCTGGCGGCGATGCGCTTCATTGCCGCGCGGCAGGGCGCGGAGGTAATCCGGCTGCAGTCGCTCTATTCGGCGCTGGCGATGGGCGGCGGGATTGCGATCATGACCATGATCTGCGGGGTGCTGTTCGCCCATCTGCAGGGACATCTTTTCTGGGTGATGGCACTGGTCGCGCTGCCTGCGCTGTTTCTGCGTCCGGGCTACGACTCCAGCAAATAACGAATGCGCTGCTGATGGTGTAGCGTCAGCGGCAATTCAGCATGCACCAGCGGCGGCGAGAAGAGCGGCAGTGAGGTGGGGTAGGGTGAAATGATAATGTCCACATCCCGCGGCGCGCCCTCCCGCTGAAACAGTTTCACATCCTGATAGGTAATGTTGACGGGCAGCAGGGTAATCTCCCGGATCTGCTGCTCAACATCCTGTTCCAGATCGGCATCGTCACCGGTCAGCAGCAGCACCTGCTTCTCCTGCAGCGCGCTGCCCTGCATCAGCCAGGCCCCAAAAATGATGGTCACTAAACTGACCTCTTCCTGAGAAAACGTCACCTGATAGTGCTGCTCAAACCGCTGCAATGCCTGTTGCGTGGTGCGCAGCAGCCGGGGATAGAGGCGGCTGACATCCAGGGCCACGCTATTATCAATACCGATACTGAAATGGGTGCGGTCCAGCGCCTGGGTCAGGTGCGGATAGAGCTGGTGCAGCAACTCGGCGCGGTCGGCGAAGGTGACCCCGGCACACTGCTCAAAGTCATCGATCAGCTGCTGAGTGGCCTGCAGAAGTTGCGTTTCCGCAGGATGGGCAACTGTCTCCACGCCAGGCGTATGGATCTGGCTGAACAGCAACGTCCAGAAGTCCGTTTCACTGACGGGCGGGGCAGGATTACAGCGTTTTCGCCAGTGATGAATCACATCCTCTGCGGCCTGGCGTTCAGCTTTATGCTGTAGCCACGCGCGCTGGGTTTCACTGAACAGCACCGGCTGACGCTGACACAGGCCATACTTCATATAGATTTGCAAAAACAGCCGGTCGCGGTCGCTGAAATCACGCTTCATGCGCAGGCTGCAGTGCTGGATCAGCGCCTGCAGATTGGTCTCATCCCACAGCGCCTTCTCGATCTTCATTACCTTCAGGCGCTGACGCAGGGGGGCGGCGAACTGCTCGCAGACGAAATCCGTCGACAGGCGCAGACTGCGTCGCAGGTTGTGCAGCAGACAAAGGCGTCGATCCAACTCTGTACCATGAAGGCGAAAGCTGCCATCGACCATCTGGTGCAACTCCAGCTGGTGATATCGCTGTATCTCAAGGCCCACATCCGCGATATCCTGTCGGGCAACAGCAGGATCGACGCCATTCAGCTGGCAGACTTTTTCAAGTGTAAGCGCGGGTGTTGGCAGAAATAGCAGCAATAAAAGATGGCACTGACGCTGTGAACGGGTGAAGAGTGGTGCCAAAGGGGTAGCAGAACTCATCAATCAGATTTCCAGCAGGCTATTTTGAGCTAAGAATAGTCAACCCCGTTAGCGGTTGCGCGGTTTGCGCGGTTTATTTGCCGGAGGTTTAAGGCGGGTCACAAAATTTAGTTACCTCTGGATCCTTTTCATCGGAAACGTTACTTTATAACATTATGAAACGTGCACTTTTTCTTTTGCTGATGACCGCGAGTCCGGCGCTGCTGGCCCATCCGCATAGCTTCATCGACATGAAAACTGAGCTGGTGGCGAAGGATGACACCTTTACCGGCCTGAAGATGATCTGGACCATGGATGAGATTACCTCTGCCGATCTGCTCTATGACGCAGGCGAGGCGAAGCCTGGCAGCGTGGTGTGGAAGAAGCTGGCGGCGGAGGTGATGGCCAACGTGCTGGGACAGCACTACTTTTCGGAAATCTGGCATAACCAACAGCGGGTAAAGTTTTTGAATCTGCCAACGGAATACAACCTGTCGCGCAGCGGCCACAAAGCAGTGCTGGAGTTCATTCTGCCGCTGGCGGAACCGCCAACGCTGGCCGGACAGCGCTTTGAGATCCTGACGTTCGATCCCACCTATTTTGTCGATATGTTCTATGACAACCCCGGTGCCCTGACGCTGCCACCCGCGCTGCAGACGCGCTGCCGGTTTACCCTGAACACGCCAAAGCCTGACGACGCGCTGAAGCAGTATGCGCTGTCACTGGATAAGGCGGACGCACCGGCGGAAGAACTCGATCTGGGTCGCCAGTTTGCGCAGACGGTGGTGCTGACATGTCAGTGATCGCCCGGTCGAACCGGATCGCCCGGCGCTGGCCACTCTGGCTGATGGCGGTACTGTTTATCAGCACTGCGGGGCTGGTCTGGTTCTGCTGGCCGCAGATCCTGCTGCAGAGCGTCCTGTGGCAGAAAGATCTGCACCAGCAGATGACCTGGCTGTTACAGCAGGTGGCGGCGCAGCCTCATCAGGCTGGCCTTTCACTGGTGATCTTCAGCCTGCTCTATGGCGTGCTGCACGCGCTGGGGCCGGGCCACGGTAAAGTGGTGATCACTACCTTTCTGGCGACCCATCCGGGCCGCGTAAAAACCAGTATCAGACTCACGCTGCTGGCCTCCCTGCTGCAGGGCTCGGTGGCGATCGCCCTGGTGACGGTGATGCTGGTGCTGCTGAAAACCTCGTCGCGTCAGCTGCACCTCAGCAGTTTCTGGCTGGAGAGGGGCAGTTACCTGCTGGTGATGGGGCTGGGGATCGTGATGGGGTATCGGGCGCTGCGGGCGCTGTGGCGGGCGCTGCGTCCGCGAGCGGCACCGCCGTTTCAGTCGTTCCAGCCGCTGACGCCGCATTCCCCTCACCATCAGCACAGCGATCAGTGTGGGTGTGGTCATGCACATCTGCCGACTCCGCAGCAGCTGAGCGGCAATGTCAGCGTGAAAACCCAGCTGCTGGTGGTGCTATCGATGGGACTGCGCCCCTGTTCCGGCGCGATTATGATGCTGCTGTTCGCCAAAGTGATCGGAGTCTATCTCTGGGGCGTTCTCTCCGCTGCGGTGATGGCGCTGGGCACGGCGCTGACGATTTCGGCCATTGGTCTGCTGGTTCAGCAGGCGCGTACGGTGGCGCAGCGCCTGGCGCAGCCGAGCGAAGAGGCCGGAACGTCCCGGCTGCTCATGCCGCTGCTGACCCTGATCGGGAGCCTGATTTTAATCGTAGCCGGAGTGGCCTTATGGCAGGCCGCCCGGATGACGCCAGCCGGTGGTATTCGTCCTTTCTGACTGAAACGCAGCGGGAATTAAATTCCCGCCGTCCGCGTTTCCCCGTTAATTATCTTTAAATTCACTCCGTTAATTTTTTCTCTATCCGCTTTAGTGGAGAAAAAACTATTCCCTGTCTACGCTGTTAATACCTAAACGGCATTCCGCCGTCAGGATGATAAAAGTTCAGAACAGTTTCTGTTTATTGTGAGGAGTATATTTCATGGCTGATACCCGTTTTAATAATGGCTACACCGAAACGCTGGCGACCGGGCCCGCGGGATTACCGTTAAAGCGTATTTCCTGGAGCGCCGTATTTGCCGGTGTTATTTGTGCGTTAATCGTTCATATCATTCTGACGCTGCTGGGTACGGCCATTGGTGCCACCACCATTGATCCGATGAAAGAACAGAACCCTCTCGACGGCATTGGTACTGGTGCACTGGTCTGGACGGCCATTGAAATGCTGGTCGCGATGGCGGCGGGTAGTTATGTCGCAGGCCGTCTGGCTCAGCGTGAAGGCGCCATGCACGGTTTACTGATGTTCGGCGTTAGCACAATTTTCACTATTTACCTGGCGATTGCGCTGGCAACCAGCGTATTAGGTGGTGCCATGAATATTCTGGGTTCCGGTTTCCAGGCACTGGGCAGTGGTATTTCCGCCGCCGCGCCTTCGGTTACTCAGATGGCGAAAGAAAAACTGCAGGAAAATAATATTAATCTCGACAGCCTGCAGAATGAACTGGAAACCACTTTACGTCAGACCGGCAAGCCGGAATTACAGCCAGAGAACCTGAAGCAGGATGCGAATAATGAAGCGCAGAACGCTGAGAACCAGGCAAGTAATACCGCGAATCATCCTGAGACAGCTGATACTGATCTGACTAACTGGTTAAAAGGCGTGATGGATCGTCACTCGGATACGCTGCAGGCTGCCGACCGCGATGCGCTGAAAAATATTATCAAAGCCCGCACCGGTAAAAGCGATGAAGAAGTGGATCAGATCGTAGCTAAAGCCGAGCAGAACTATCAGCAGGCGATGCAGAAATATCAGGAACTGAAACAGCAGGCTGAACAGAAAGCGCGTGAAGCCGGTGAGAAAGCCGCTGCCGCGACCGCTAAAGCAAGCTGGTATGCCCTGATCCTGCTGGTTATCGAAGCTGTGCTGGCTGGCGTGATGGGGATGGTGGGTCGTCGTACTCAGCCTCGTCAGGTGCTGTCACACGAACGTCGTTAATCGGCCTTAACAGGCAATAAAAAAGGCGGCCAGGAGGCCGCCTTTTTTTGCGTCTGCAACTTAGCGTTTTAACGCTTCGCTCAGCTCATCGCGCATGCCTGACAGCATCGCTTTCACCACGCGCGGGTTACCTGCCACCAGGTTTCCTGACAGCAGATAGCCGTGGTTACCGGTGAAGTCGGTGACCAGACCGCCCGCTTCACGCACCAGCAGTTCGCCCGCGGCGAAATCCCACGGCTTCAGGCCAATCTCGAAGTAGCCATCCACGCGACCGGCCGCGACATAAGCCAGATCCAGCGCAGCAGAACCGGTGCGGCGGAAATCGGCGCACTGCGTAAAGAGCTTAGTGAGGATGTTCATGTAGGCAGGCGCATGCTGCTTCATTTTGAACGGGAAACCGGTCGCCAGAACGGTGCCATCCAGATCGCGTGCAATGCTGCCGCGCAGACGGTAGCCGTTCAGCTGCGCGCCCTGACCGCGTGACGAGGTGAAGAGCTCATTACGCATCGGGTCGTAAACCACCGCGACTTCAGTGCGGCCTTTGATGCGCACTGCGATAGAGACGGCAAAGTGGGGTAAACGTTTAATAAAGTTGGAGGTGCCATCCAGCGGATCGATAACCCATTGAACGTCCTGATCTTCACCCGCCAGTTCACCGCTTTCTTCGGTGATGATGGTGTGTTTTGGATAAGATTTACGAATAATTTCGATAATCAGGCGTTCTGCTTCGCGGTCAACATTGGTTACGAAGTCGTTGCTGCCTTTCTGGCTGGCTTCGACGGCGTCCGGGGTTTCATAATATTTGGCAATTAAATTTCCGGCCTTGCGCGCTGCGCGCACGGCAATGTTGAGCATTGGATGCATCGGTATCTCTCGCTGGATGTTAAAGAACGGGGAAAACGGCGCCGAGTATAGCAGTGTGTTCGGTAAATGTCCTGCTTTATGTTAGGATTCTCTCCACTGATTTTACTGACCCGTTTCTGAGTATCCCTAATCATGTTGCAAAATATCCGTATCGTGCTGGTCGAAACTTCCCATACCGGTAACATGGGTTCCGTGGCCCGCGCCATGAAAACCATGGGCTTAACCAACCTCTATCTGGTGAATCCGCTGGTCAAGCCTGACTCCCAGGCGATCTCCCTGGCGGCCGGTGCCAGCGATGTGATCGGCGACGCTAAAATCGTCGACTCGCTGGATGAGGCGATTGCCGGATGCAGTCTGGTGGTGGGCACCAGCGCCCGTTCCCGTTCGCTGCCCTGGCCGATGCTGGATGGACGCGAATGTGGCGTGAAAAGTGTGGAAGAGGCCCAGCAGGCACCGGTTGCGCTGGTATTTGGTCGCGAACGTGTTGGCCTGACCAATGAAGAGCTGCAGAAGTGCCACTATCATGTCGCCATTCAGGCGAACCCGGAATACAGCTCGCTGAATCTGGCGATGGCCGTGCAGATCATCGCCTATGAAGTGCGTATGGCCTGGCTGCAGTCGCAGGAGCAGGCGACCCCACAACCGACGTATGAAGCGTCTCCCTATCCGCTGGTCGATGACCTCGAACGCTTCTATCAGCATATGGAACAGATGATGCTGAACAGCGGCTTTATCCGTGAAGCGACGCCGGGCCAGGTGATGAGTAAACTGCGCCGTCTCTACACCCGTGCGCGTCCCGAACGCGACGAACTCAATATTCTGCGCGGGATGCTCTCGTCGTTTGAAAAGCCGAAAAGCGATAAAAAATAAGCCGTTAATAGTTGAGTAAATTACCAGGTTAAATACCTGAGTGTTTTACCAGGTTAAATAGTTGACCAATTTACTCAGGAATGTCAGACTTCATCGCATCTGTTGCTAATCCTCCGATAACCGGACGCTATTGAGGTCGTACGCTATGAGACTGACATCCAAAGGACGTTATGCCGTGACTGCCATGCTGGACGTTGCCCTTCACTCTCATGAAGGCCCCGTTCCGCTGGCTGATATTTCTGAACGTCAGGGCATCTCGCTCTCCTATCTGGAGCAGTTATTTTCGCGGCTGCGTAAAAACGATCTGGTCTCCAGCGTCCGTGGGCCGGGCGGGGGTTATCTGCTGGGCAAAGCATCCAATACCATCTCCGTCGGGGAAGTGATCACCGCTGTTGATGAGTCCGTCGATGCCACGAAATGTCAGGGTAAAGAGGGCTGTCAGGGGGGCGAACGTTGCCTGACCCACGTCCTGTGGCGCGACCTGAGCGTGCGCATCAGTGATTTCCTGAACAACATCACGCTGGCGGAGCTGGTAAACAATCAGGAGATCCTGGATGTGGCCGACCGCCAGAATGCCAACGATAATCGTCGCTTCCAGAGCCCGCGCGCTCAGGAAATTAACGTTAACCAGCGCGCCTCCTGATCCCCGCTGTTCCGGCCCTTACTGCTAACGCGGTCAGGGCCGAATCTGCTATAAAGACGTATGATTTTTAATACGGAGCTGTAGCGCAATGAAATTACCGATTTACCTGGATTATGCCGCCACCACGCCGGCCGATCCGCGTGTGGCCAGCAAAATGATGCAGTTTCTGACGCTGGATGGCACGTTCGGTAATCCGGCCTCGCGATCGCACCGTTTTGGCTGGCAGTCTGAAGAGGCGGTGGATGTCGCCCGCAATCAGATCGCCGAACTGGTCAATGCCGATCCGCGCGAAATCGTCTTCACGTCCGGCGCTACCGAATCGGATAACCTCGCGATTAAAGGGGCGGCCCACGCTCATCAGGCGCGCGGCAGACATATCATCACCAGCCAGACAGAACATAAAGCGGTGCTCGACAGCTGCCAGCAGCTTGAGCGCGAAGGCTTTACGGTCACCTATCTGGCTCCGGCTGCAGACGGCATTATCTCGCCCGACCAGCTGCGCGCGGCGCTGCGTGATGACACCATTCTTGTCACCCTGATGCATGTGAATAATGAAACCGGCGTGATTCAGGATATCGCCGCCTTTGGCGAACTCTGCCGCGAACGGGCGATTCTGTTTCATGTGGATGCGACCCAGAGCGTTGGCAAACTGCCGATCGATCTCAGTGTGCTGCCGGTGGACCTGATGTCCTTCTCTGCCCACAAACTCTATGGCCCGAAAGGGATCGGTGCGCTTTATGTGCGGCGCAAACCGCGCGTGCAGATTGCGGCGCAGATCCACGGCGGCGGCCACGAGCGCGGTATGCGCTCCGGCACGCTGCCGGTGCATCAGATTGTTGGAATGGGGGAAGCCTGTCGTATCGCCGCCGAAGAGCGCGAAACCGAGATGGCGCAACTGCAGCGCCTGCGCCTGCGCCTGTGGGAGGGGATCAGCGTGCTGCCCGGCGTTTCTCTTAATGGCACTCTTCAGCAGGGCGCGCCGAACATTCTCAACCTCAGTTTTGCTGACGTTGAGGGGGAATCCCTGATTATGGCGCTGAAAGATCTGGCGCTCTCTTCCGGCTCCGCCTGTACTTCTGCCAGCCTGGAGCCCTCTTATGTCCTGCGGGCGATGGGGCTGAACGAGGAGCTGGCGCACAGTTCGCTGCGCTTCTCGCTGGGGCGTTTTACCACAGAAGAAGAGATTGACTACGCCATTGCCCTGGTGCAGAAATCCGTGACCCGCCTGCGCGCCGTCATGAAATCCTGACACCCGGCCATAATCCGGAAACGGCGTCCTGTGATGCCGTTCGCTGGCAACCGCTGACGGAATCTGTTATCAGGTCTCTGCGAGTTACATTTAACATCTTATTAAAGCCGTTATAACAATCAGGCTGGATGAAACAGATAACGACTATGGAGCTTTTCGATGACCACACAACCGATGAACATTACGCTTAGCAGCCAGCCCGCCGATGCGCGCTGGGGCGAGAAAGCGATTCTCAGCAGCAACGACAGCGGCATGACGCTGCATCTGACCGGCGCAGATGCGCTGAATATCATTCAGCGTGCGGCGCACAAAATCGACAGCCAGGGGATCCGCCATGTGGCGCTGACCGGCGAGGGCTGGCACCTTGAGCAGTGCTGGGCATTCTGGCAGGGCTTCCGTGGTCCCAAAGGCCAGCGTCAGGTAGAGTGGCCTGCGCTCGGTGAGCATGAGCAGGCCGAGTTCGATCGCCGCCTGAAAATCATCGACTGGGTGCGCAATGTCATTAACCTGCCAGCGGAAGATCTGGGGCCGGAGCAGCTGGCGCATAACGCCATCGATCTGATCAGCGAAGTGGGTGGCAGCGCGGTCAGCTACCGCATCACCAAGGGTGAGGATCTGCGTGAGCAGGGCTATATGGGCCTGCACACCGTTGGTCGCGGGTCGAACCGTCCGCCGGTCTTCCTGGCGCTCGACTACAACCCGACCGGTGACGACAACGCTCCGGTCTACGCCTGTCTGGTCGGTAAAGGCATCACCTTTGACACCGGCGGCTACAGCCTGAAGCAGAGCAGCTTCATGGACTCCATGAAATCGGACATGGGCGGCGCGGCAACCGTTACCGGTGCACTGGCGATGGCGATCTCACGCGGCCTCAACAAGCGCGTGAAACTCTATCTCTGCTGCGCCGACAACATGGTCAGCAGCAACGCCTTTAAGCTGGGCGACATCATTCGCTATCGCAACGGTAAATCGGTGGAAGTGATGAACACCGACGCGGAAGGGCGTCTGGTGCTGGCCGACGGATTGATCGACGCCAGCGAGCAGAATCCGACGATGATTATCGACGCCGCCACGCTGACCGGCGCTGCCAAAACCGCGCTGGGCAACGACTACCACGCGCTGTTTACCTTTGATGAGGTGATGGCGCAGTCGCTGATGGGCAGCGCGGTCAGTGAGAACGAACCCTTCTGGCGTCTGCCGCTGGCCGAGTTCCATCGCAGCCATCTGCCGTCTAACTTCGCCGATCTTAATAACATCGCCAGCCCCTCCCATGCGGCGGGTGCCAGCAGTGCGGCGGCCTTCCTCTCTTACTTCGTCAGCAATTATCAGCAGGGCTGGCTGCATATCGACTGTTCCGCGACCTATCGTAAAGGCGCGGTCGATCAATGGGCGGCGGGTGCCACCGGTCTGGGCGTGCGCACGATTGCCAATCTGTTACTGAAATAAGCCGAACGCTGCGGTGACCAGAGTCACCGCTGTTCAGAGGGGAAGTATGAACCGTCTTGAAGAGGTGCTGAAGCTGGCGGCGACCGAGCCCGCCCATCGGCCCGAATTTTTTCAACTGCTGCTGGCGTCGGATGTCTGGGTGCCAGGCGAAAGCACCCAACAGCAGTTTGATGCCAGCACGCCCGTCGATCTGCAGCACTGGGAAAAAGAGGATGGCAGCAGCGTCATTCCTTTTTTCACCTCGGAAGAGGCGATGAGCGAAGCGGTCAAAGGTGAACAGGCCTGGCTGCGTCTGCCGGTGCGGACGCTGTTTGAGATCACGCGCGGCGAGACGCTGTTTCTCAATCCCCGACTTCCTTCCGGCAAGGAGTTTACCGCCTCCGAGATCACGCATCTGCTGGCGGAAGAGGGCAGTGCGCTGACTCAGCAAACCGTGCTGGAGGGCGGCACCTCGCTGCTGCTTTCTGAAGTGGCCGAACCGCCTGCGCAGATGATCGACTCGCTGACGCAGCTGTTCAGCAAGCATAAGCAGGTGCGTCGCGCGTTTATCGCCACCCTTCGTGAGCAGGCCGATGAGGCGCCGAATCTGTTGATTGGGATCGAAGCGGACAGCAACATCGAGGCGATTATTCAGGCCGCGGGCAGCGTGGCAACCGACACGCTGCCGGACGACGCGCCAATCGATATCTGTGAGGTGAGGGCAGAGGAACGCGGCATCAGCCACTTCTTCACCGCCCACATCACGCCCTTTTATGAACGTCGCTGGGGCAGTTTCCTGCGTGACTTTAAGGGCAGCGAACGGATTATCTGACAGGCAAAAAAAGAGGCGGCTCACGGGCCGCCTCTTTTTATTTCGCGATCGGTAAGTCGTCGCGACTGCCCCATTCACCCCAGGAGCCGTCATACAGCGTGGCATCCCGAACGCCCAGCGCGGTCAGTGCCAGAATCAGGACGACCGCCGTGACGCCTGAGCCGCAGCTGGCGACCACCGGGCGGCTGATATCCACGCCCGCGTCGGCAAACAGTTGGCGCAGTTCCGCATCCGGTTTCAGTTTTCCCTGCTCGACCAGCATATTCCACGGCACGTTCAGGCTGTTGGGAATATGCCCGCGATGCAGGCCGGGACGCGGCTCGTCCACCTCTGCGTTAAAGCGATTAGCGGCACGCGCATCCACGATCTGTGCGCCGCCCTCATGGCTGATCAGCAGCACATCCGTCAGGCGTTTCACCCGGCTGTCATCTGCGTGCGCCTCAAACTCACCCTCCGGCAGATCCACCTCGCCAGTTGCCAGCGCATACCCGGCGGCTTTCCAGCCCTGCAATCCGCCCGCCAGGATCGACACCTGCGCCACACCAAAGGTGTGAAGCATCCACCAGGCGCGCGGAGCGGAAAAGAGATTCCCCTCGTCATAGACGATCAGGTGCTTATCGCTGCTGATGCCCAGTTCGCGCATGGCGACGGCAAAAGCCTCGGCACGCGGCAGCATATGCGGATAGGGACTGGTGTGATCGGAAAGGGCTTCGATATCGAAGTAGGGCGCATCGGGCAGATGCTCCGCCAGATATTCAGCCTGAACATCGCGCACCGTCTCCATCCCGGGTGGCAGCAGCCGGGCATCCAGCACCTGAAGCCCCTCATCATCGTAGTGCTCATGCAGCCAGTCGGCGGACACAAACAGGGGAGTCGTCATAACAACCTCATCTCAGCAATCTGTCGTACCAGTGTCGGGGAATGTGCGCCCCATCTCAAGAGAAGCGTTGATTAAATGCGAGCATTGATATGAAATTGCCCTGCGTCATCAATTGACACTCTCTGCGTCCCGGTGAAGGAACTACCATGAAAAAACGCACTAACCGACTGCTGTTCAGCATGTTGTTCGGAGGGTCGCTGCTGGCAGCCACCCTGTTTCCCGTTCTGCCGCTCTACGCGGCTGAAGCCCCAGCGACAACCCAGGTCAGCAAACCGCTGACGATTATCGACCTTTCAGAACTGCAGATCGACGGTGCCGCCGCGCTGGTTCTGACCTTCAGTCAGCCGCTCGATGAGAAACAGGATTTCGCGCAGAGCGTCAGGCTGACCGACGACAAACAGGGCCGGGTGGATGGCGGCTGGGAGCTTTCCGGCAATCGCAGGACGCTGCGCTTCCGCCATCCCGAACCCTCACGTCACTTTACCGTCACGGTCGCGGCGGGCCTGCGCGCCGCCAGCGGTGAGACGCTGGCCGCCGGTTACAGCCAGAAAATCGTCACCCGTGATATCCAGCCGATGGTAGGCTTTGCCAGCCGCGGCGCTCTGCTGCCGCTGCGCATTACTCAGGGGCTGCCGGTGCTGGCGCTCAACGTGGATCAGGTCGATGTCGATTTCTTCCGGATAAAGAATGCGGGCCTGGCGGAATTTCTCGCGCAGTGGAACTACGGCAACAATCTCTCTACCTGGCAGTCTGAAGATCTGCTGAAAAGTAGCCAGCTGGTCTATTCCGGGCGCTTTGCACTCAATCCGGCGCGCAACACCCGCGAAAAACTGCAGCTGCCGATGAGTGATATCGCCGCGCTGCAGCAGCCAGGCGTCTATCTGGCCGTGATGAAGCAGGCCGGGACCTATCGCTACAGCCAGCCTGCCACGCTTTTCACCCTCAGTGATATCGGCCTGTCGCTGCATCGCTTCCCGGCGCAGCTCGAACTGTTCGCCCAGAGCCTGGCTAACGGCCAGCCGTTGTCTGGCGTCAGCGTCCGGTTGCTGGATGAGAAAGGGCAGGTGCTGCAGAGCGGCACCAGTGACGGGAGCGGCCATCTTCGCCTCAGAGCGGAGGAGAAGGGCAAGCTGCTGCTGGCCGTGCAGGGTGAGCAGACCTCGCTGATCGACCTGGCGCGTCCGGCGCTGGACCTGGCGGAGTTTCCGGTGGCCGGGCCGCAGGGCTACGAGAAGCAGCTGTTTGTGTTCGGGCCGCGCGACATCTATCGGCCCGGTGAAACGGTCATCGTCAATGCGCTGCTTCGCGATGCCGATGGCAAGCCGTTGCCCGCCCAGCCGATTAAAGCCGAGCTGGTTCAGCCCGATGGTCAGGTGATGCGGACATTTGTCTGGCAGCCGGAAGCGGGGCTCTATCAGCAGCGTCTGCCGATCCCTGACGCCGCCATGACCGGCGACTGGATGCTGCGGCTCAATACCGGCGATAACCTTAAGCGCGAGTGGCGGTTCCACGTCGAGGATTTTCTGCCGGAGCGCATGGCCTTGACGCTGAAAAGCGACCCGCAGCCACAGCCCGCGGATGCCAGCATTGAGTTTGGTATCGAGGGGCGCTACCTCTACGGCGCGCCTGCGGCGGGTAACACGCTGCAGGGGCAACTCTATCTCCGGCCCGCGCGCGAAGCGGTGGCGGCCCTGCCGGGTTATCAGTTTGGCGACATTACCGAGGACGGGCTGAAGCGCACGCTGGATGAGGTGGAGCTGAAACTCGACGCCAGCGGTAAAGCGACGCTCGCGGTCGAAAATCAGTGGGATCAGCTGCACTCGCCGCTCAGCCTGATCCTGCAGGCCAGCCTGCTGGAAACCGGTGGCCGCCCGGTAACGCGCCGGATTACGCAGGCGATCTGGCCCGCCGGGGCGCTGCCCGGCATCCGGCCGCTGTTCGGCAACAAGGCGGTCTATGACTACCGCACTGACCGCTACCACGATGAGCCTACCGTACCGGAAGGCGGACTGGCCGAATTTGACATCGTCTATGCCAGCAGTCAGGGCAAAAAACTGGCGGCAGATAAGCTGACGGTGCGACTGATTCAGGAGCGCCGCGATGACTACTGGAGCTTCTCAGACAGCGAAGGCTGGCAGTCGCAGTACAGCAATAAAGATCTGCAGGAAGATGAGCGGATTATCGCGGTGCCTGCAGACGGCAGCACCCGGGTCAGTTTCCCGGTCGAGTGGGGCCACTACCGGCTGGAAGTCCAGGCGGGCGAAAAGATCGTCAGCAGCGTGCGGTTCCAGGCGGGATATGACTGGCAGGACAACACCAACGGCACGGGCGCATTGCGGCCCGATCAGGTCAGGCTGAAGCTGGATAAAGCGGCCTATCAGCCTGGTGACACGGTGCACCTGCAGGTTGAATCACCGGCCGCCGGGAAGGGCTATCTGATGGTGGAGTCGGCCAGCGGCACGCTCTGGTGGCAACCGCTGACGGTGCCGCAGGGTGGCATCCAGGTCGATGTGCCGGTAGCGGAGAGCTGGCGGCGACACGATCTTTACTTCAGCGCCATCGTGGTGCGCGACGGCGATAAGGCCAGCGGTGCCACGCCGAAACGTGCGGTGGGGCTGCTGCATCTGCCGATGGCAACAGAGGCGCGGCGTCTCACTCTGACGCTGGATGCGCCCGACAAAATCCGGCCTGAACAGACGCTGACGGTCAGGGTTCATGCCAGTCGTGACGGCGGCCCGCTGCCTGAAAAAGTCAACGTACTGCTCTCTGCGGTGGACAGCGGTGTGCTGAGCGTAACGGATTTCAGAACGCCCGATCCATGGCAGGCTTTCTTTGGCCGCAAACGCTACAACGCCGATCAGTATGATGTCTTCGGGCAGCTGATCGACGGCGGGGGCCGGCTGGCGGCGCTGCGGTTTGGCGGCGACGGGGATGACGATTCGATGACGCGCGGCGGTAAAAAACCGGTTACGCACGTCAATATTGTGGCGCAGCAGCTTCAGGCGGTAACACTGGATAAAGCGGGCAACGGCGTGATAACGCTGCCGGTTCCGGCTTTTAACGGAGAGCTGCGGCTGATGACCCAGGCCTGGAGCGAGGACAGCTTCGGGGCGGCAGAGCGCAGGCTGACCGTGGCGGCACCGCTCATCAGTGAGCTGGCGACCCCTCGCTTCCTCGCCAGCGGCGACTCGGCGTCCCTGGCGCTGGATATCACCAACCTGACGGATCTGCCGCAGACCCTGAGCGTGGATCTGAGCAGCACCGGGCTGGTGGATCTGGCCGGTGCGGCCAGCCAGCGCGTGACGCTGGCCAAAGGTGCGCGCACAACCCTGCAGATTCCGGTCACGGCGAAAACCGGCTTTGGTGATGGTGCGGTGACGGTGGCCATCTCCGGGCTGAATCTGCCCGGCGAGACGCTGCGGCCCATGAAACAGCAGTGGAAAATCGGTGTCAGGCCGCCTTATCCGGCCAGCACGCTGAGCTTTGATGCGGTCATTAATCCTGATCGGCCCTGGCAGGTCGCGGCCGCCGCCTTTACCGGGCTGGATCCTCAGACCCTGAGCGGACAGCTGACGCTGAGCAATCGTCCGCCGCTCAATATTGCCCGCTATATCAGCGCGCTTTATGCCTATCCGTACGGCTGCCTGGAGCAGACCACCAGTGGCCTCTGGCCGTCTCTCTACACCCGCCACGCCGAACTGAGCGCGATGGGAATAAAAACCAGCAGCGATGAGGCGCGCCGGGCCGCGATCGATACTGGCATAGCCCGCCTGGCCGGGATGCAGCGGGCCAACGGCAGTTTCGGGCTGTGGGATAAACAGAGTGAAGAGGAGTTCTGGCTGACGCCTTACGTAACGGACTTCCTGCTGCGTGCCAGCGAGGCGGGCTATGCGCTGCCGGATAATGTGGTGGATCGCGCGAACGCCCGTCTGCTGCGCTATCTGCAGGATCCCACGCAGATTAGCGGTGGCGACAGTGACAGTCACGCCGCCCTGCGGTTCAGCGTTCAGGCTTACGCCGGACTGGTGCTGGCGCGTCAGCAGCGCGCGCCGCTGGGGGCGCTGCGCGCGATCTATGAGCAGCGTGAGCATGCCCGCTCCGGTCTGGCGCTGATGCAGCTGGGTGTGGCGCTGAAGCTGATGGGTGACGGGCAGCGCGCGCAGCAGGCGATCATGCAGGGGGCCACGCTGACGCGACCAGAAAAAACCTGGTATGGCGATTACGGCAGCACGGTGCGCGATGAGGGGATGATGATCGCCCTGTTAGCGGAGTATAAGCTGCAGCCTCAGCTGCAGAACAGTCTGCTGCTGGCGCTGTCGAAAGAGGTCAACGGTAAACGCTGGTTCTCAACCCAGGAAAATAACGCGCTCTGGCTGGCGGCTCACACGCTGCAGCAGGGGCAGGGTGGCGGCTGGCAGGCGCTGCTGGCGGGCTCGCCACAGCCTTTGCAGGGCGATGCGCCACTGAACAGAGGGCTGGGGGCTGAGCGGTTATTGCAGGGCGTTGAGGTGCAAAATCCGGGCAGTGCGCCGCTCTATGGTCGTCTGGATGTCACGGGCTATCCGCTGACCGCGCCACCACCGGAGAGCAACCAGCTCGGAATAAAACGCGACTATTTCACTCTGGATGGTAAAGCTGCCGATCTCAGCAATCTGCGCAGCGGTGAACTGCTGGTGGTCCGTCTGACCGTTTCTTCGAAGCGTAGCATCAGCGATGCGCTGGTGGTGGATCTGCTGCCTGCCGGACTGGAGCTGGAAAACCAGAACCTGGCAGACAGCAGCGCCAGCCTCGGTGACAGTGCGGATGCGCTCAAAGAGAGCATGGGTGACATGCAGCAGGCGGACATCAGGCACATCGAGTTCCGCGACGACCGCTTTGTTGCCGCGCTGGCGATCGACTCTTATCGTCCCGCGACGCTGGTCTATCTGGCGCGGGCGGTAACGCCGGGCCGTTTCCTGATGCCGCCACCCCAGGTCGAATCGATGTATGTGCCGGAGTGGCGCGCGACCGGTAGCACACCGTCGCAGCTGCACATTCAGTAAGTGACGGGACCTGTGATAAAACGCAGTCGCCTCAACAGGCGGTGGCTCGCGCTGCCGCTTTTTTTCCTGATGCTGTGGCTGGCGGTCTGGGGGCTGGATCGTCTGTTCCCGCTGCCGCTTAAGCAGGTGCAGCCCGCGCGGGTAGTGGTGGCCAGCGACGGTACGCCATTATGGCGTTTTGCCGACGGCAACGGGATCTGGCGTTATCCGGTAACGCCGGAGGAGGTCGCACCGGCCTATCTGCAGGCGCTGCTCACCTATGAAGATCGCTGGTTCTGGTATCACCCTGGCATCAATCCGCTGGCGCTGCTCCGTGCCGCCTGGCAGGATCTGCGTCATCAGAGCGTCATTTCTGGCGGCAGTACGCTGACGATGCAGGTGGCGCGTTTGATCGATCCGCAACCCCGTACGCTGCGCGGCAAGCTGATCCAGGCGTGGCGGGCGCTGCAGCTGGAGTGGCATCTCTCGAAACGTGACATCCTGACGCTCTACCTGAACCGCGCCCCCTTTGGTGGCACGCTGGAGGGTGTGGGGGCGGCCAGCTGGAGCTGGCTCGGAAAAGCGCCGTCGCAGCTGACGCCGGGCGAGGCGGCGCTGCTGGCCGTCCTGCCCCAGGCGCCCAGCCGCCTGCGCCCCGACCGCTGGCCCGACAGGGCGGAGGCCGCCCGCAACAAAGTGCTGGATCGGCTGGCGGAGTATCACATCTGGTCTGCCGGACAGGTCGCCGAAATCCGTCAGGAGCCGGTCTGGTTGCCGCCGCGCCAGATGCCGCAGATGGCGCCGCTGCTGGCCCGGCGACTGCTGTCCGTCAGTCACCGCGACAAGATTGTCTCTACGCTCGATCCCGCCCTGCAGCGTGAACTGGAAAACCTGGCGCTGAATGTTAAAAATCAGCTCCCGCCACGCACCTCGCTGGCGATGCTGGTGGTCGATCACACCACGATGGCGGTGCGCGGCTACGTGGGCTCGGCTGATTTCAGCGATGACAGCCGGTTTGGTCATGTCGATATGATCGCCAGCGTACGGTCGCCCGGCTCGGTGCTGAAACCCTTTGTTTACGGCATGGCGCTGGATGAGGGGCTGATCCATGCCGAATCGCTGCTGCAGGATGTGCCGCGCCGCTTCGGCGATTACCGGCCCGGCAACTTCGACACCGGCTTTCACGGGCCGGTCAGCGCCAGTGATGCGCTGGTCCGATCCCTGAATCTCCCCGCTGTTCAGCTGCTGGAGGCGCTGGGACCGAAGAATGTTACAGCGCGCCTGCGCAATGTCGGTCTGCCGTTACGTTTTCCATCTGGCGCCGAACCGAATCTTTCGCTGATTCTGGGCGGCACCGGCGCGCGCATGGATGAGCTTGTGGCGGCCTACAGCGCCTTTGCCCGCCACGGCTACGCCGCTCAGCTGCGCTGGATGCCCGATCAACCCTTGCAGCAGCGGCCGCTGCTGTCGCCGGAATCGGCGTGGATCATCCGGCGTATTCTGGCTGGTGAAGCCCAGCCTGCGGCCAGTGGCATCGTCCCCGACGTGGTGCCTCTGGCCTGGAAAACCGGCACCAGTTATGGCTATCGCGATGCCTGGTCGGTGGGCATCAATCCCCGCTATCTGATCGGCGTCTGGGTCGGGCGACCGGATGCCACGCCCGTCGCCGGACAGTTCGGTTTTGCCTCTGCCGTGCCCGTGATGAATCAGATCAACAGCCTGCTGATGAGCCGCCTTAACCGGCGGGATGTTCCGGTCGATCCGCGCCCGGCGACGGTAACGGTGGCGACTATCTGCTGGCCTGGCGGTCAGCCGCTGCCCGACGGGGATGAAAACTGTCGGCAGCGCCGGCAGAGCTGGGTCGCCGCCGGAACACTGCCGCCCACGCTGCTGGCTGCCGGGCAGGAGAGCCTCAGCGGATTGCACCTGAGCTACTGGCAGAACCGGCAGGGGCTGCGCGTGGCCGCCGATTGCCCCGATGCGACCCGCCGCGAACTGCTGGTCTGGCCGCTGCCGCTGGAGGCCTGGCTGCCGCCTCAGGAGCGGCGCGCACAGCGCCTGCCGCCGGTGGATATGCGCTGTCCGCCGTTACAGCAGGGCAGTGGCGCACCGCTGATCGTCACCGGCGTGACGGAGGGACAGATCGTCAGACCGCTGCCGGGCAGAGGTTCGCTGACTATCCCGGTTGCGGTACAGGGCGGGCAGGGCACACGGCGCTGGTGGTTTCTGAATGGTGAACCGCTGGTGACGCAGGACGCCGCCACACACCTGGCGCTGCCGCTCGATCGACCCGGTGAATATCAGCTGGTGGTGATGGATGAAGAGGGGGGCGTGGTCTCGGTCACTTTCCGGCGGGATTGACGATTTTTTGCGCTAAATCATAATATTGGCGCCTCTGCTTCGACTCAGATCAAGAATTTTCACCAAATTAGGGATCTCTGATAGGCAATGCCGGACTCAGCCCCTATAATCGGCGCCGTTTCTTAACCGGGGCGGATGCCACCGGTTTCTTCAGAACGTCAAGACAGAGGTCATCATGGCAATCGAACGTACTTTTTCTATCATCAAGCCAAACGCCGTCGCTAAAAACGTGATTGGTGCTATCTACAACCGTTTTGAGAGCGCAGGCTTCAAAATCGTTGGCGCAAAAATGCTGCAGCTGAGCAAAGAGCAGGCTGAAGGTTTTTACGCTGAGCACCAGGGCAAGCCATTCTTCGATGGCCTGGTTGAATTCATGACCTCTGGCCCGGTTGTTGTTTCCGTGCTGGAAGGTGAAAATGCCGTTCAGCGTCACCGCGACCTGATGGGTGCCACTAACCCGGCAAACGCACTGGCTGGCACACTGCGTGCTGACTACGCTGACAGCTTCACCGAAAACGCGACCCACGGTTCAGATTCTGCTGAATCCGCGGCCCGCGAAATCGCCTACTTCTTCGGCGAAAACGAAATCTGCCCACGTACCCGTTAATCGCCTGGCGATAAACGTTACAGCGGCTTTACAAAAATCTGCCTGGGGGAGGTGACTCCCGCCTGTTATCAGGCCGCAGATGTTGTACAATATTGCGCCTTCATTGACTCCGCTTAATGAAGGCGCAATTTTTTCACCTATCCCTGAACAGCGCCATAACGTGTAACAACGAGGCCAGAGAATATTATGTCCGAACAGATTGTGACGTCCGCGTCCGCATCCCCCATTGTCGTTTCCCCGAAAAGCCAGAAAATCAACCTGCTCGATCTCAACCGTCAGCAGATGCGCGAATTCTTCCAGTCGCTGGGCGAAAAGCCGTTCCGCGCTGACCAGGTCATGAAGTGGATCTATCACTACTGCTGCGACGATTTCGAGCAGATGACCGACATTAATAAAAAGCTGCGTAACCGGCTGATGGAACTGACGGAGATCCGCGCGCCAGAAGTGGCGGAAGAGATGCGCTCCACCGACGGCACCATTAAATGGGCGATTCGCGTGGGCGATCAGCTGGTGGAAACGGTCTACATCCCGGAAGGAGACCGCGCCACGCTCTGCGTCTCTTCCCAGGTTGGATGTGCACTGGAGTGTAAATTCTGTTCGACCGCACAGCAGGGCTTTAACCGTAACCTGCGGGTGTCAGAAATTATTGGTCAGGTGTGGCGCGCGGCGAAGATTGTCGGCGCAGCTAAAATCACCGGCCAGCGTCCTATCACTAACGTTGTGATGATGGGCATGGGCGAGCCGCTGCTCAACCTCAACAACGTGGTTCCGGCGATGGAGATCATGCTGGATGACTTCGGATTTGGTCTGTCGAAGCGTCGTGTGACCCTCTCCACCTCTGGCGTGGTGCCTGCCCTGGATAAACTGGGCGATATGATTGATGTCGCGCTGGCGATCTCCCTGCACGCGCCTAACGACAAACTGCGTGACGATATCGTACCGATCAACAAAAAGTACAATATCGAAACCTTCCTGGCGGCGGTAAAACGCTACATCGGCAAATCCAACGCCAATCAGGGTCGCGTAACGATTGAGTACGTGTTGCTGGATCATGTTAATGACAGCACAGATGATGCGCATGAACTTGCCGCATTACTGAAAGAAACACCGTGTAAAATCAACCTGATTCCCTGGAACCCCTTCCCGGGCGCGCCGTATGGCCGTAGCTCCAACAGCCGCATCGATCGTTTCTCCAAGGTCCTGATGGACTACGGTTTTACCACCATCGTGCGCAAAACCCGAGGCGACGACATTGATGCTGCCTGCGGTCAGTTAGCCGGAGAGGTCATCGACCGTACCAAGCGGACCATGCGGAAAAAGATGGCGGGTGAAGCCATCTCTGTGAAGGCGCTCTAGAAGCGTAATCGCAGACGTTTCCTGACGGGATAACGCGTGGCAGGCTGCTGCCTGTGAACGTCAACCGGAGGGAAACGATTATGCGTAACGGATTACTGCTGGCGCTGTTAGTTGTAAGCGGGTGTGTCAGTCAGCCTCATCAACCCGGCGCTGCAGAGGTGCGTCTGCAACTCGGCATGCACTATCTGGCCGGGGGCGACTACGCCGCCGCAGAGCGAAACTTCCTGCGTGCGCAGGCCGCCGCTCCCGGGGATTACCGGGTCTCGCTTGCGCTGGCACGACTGGCACAGGCGCAGGGGAATCAGACAGCGGCGCAGGCTCGCTTTATACTGGCACAGCAGCAGGCGCCGGATAATGGTTTCGTCGCTAACAATTACGGTGCGTTTCTCTGCGCTTTAAGGCAGTATGATGAAGCGCATCAACAGTTTAGTCGGGCAAGAGCAGCACAGCAGTCTGATGCACGTAATGACGCGCTTGAGCTGGCAGGATATTGTTATCTGCAGGCTGGCGAATATGCCGCAGCCCGCAGGACGCTACGGCTGGCCATTGAAGCAGACCGTCGCAAGGCGGACGCGTTGCTGGCTGAAGCTGAAAAGCAGATGAGTGATAACCATCTGACAACCGTGCCGGTTTTGCTCGACGTTTACCAGCACTCGCTGCCTGAAACGGCACGAAGTCTGGCGTTACACTTACGTTTCGCCGCGCTACAGGGAAATGCCGCTGACGTTTTACGTTATGGCGACCAGTTAGCGCGACGTTTTCCGCAATCGATACAGTACCAGCGTTATTTAGCTAATGAATACTGAAGCCACTCAAGAAAACTCTGCATTACACTCTACAGGCGAACGCCTGCGTCTGGCTCGTGAGCAGATGGGGCTGACGCAGCAGAACGTTGCTGAACGCCTGTGCCTGAAACTGACCACCGTGCGTGATATCGAGGAAGATAAATCACCTGTCGATCTCGCCTCGACGTTTTTGCGCGGTTACATCCGCTCCTATGCGCGTCTGGTGCACATTCCTGAAGAGGAACTGCTGCCGATGATGGCGAAACAGACGCCGGTCCGGGCAGCCAAAATTGCGCCCATGCAAAGTTTCTCCCTGGGCAAGCGCCGCAAAAAACGCGATGGCTGGCTGATGATTTTCACCTGGCTGGTGCTGTTTGTTGTCGTGGGGCTGACCGGTGCCTGGTGGTGGCAGAACCACAAGGCGTCACAGGATGATCTGGTGTCAGTGACCGATCAGAACGGCAGCGGAGATAACAGCCAGTCTATTCCGCTGGGTGAAACCAGCGGTGACAGCGCGACCCCGGCGGCGCCTGACGAAAGCAACAGCGCCAACAGCGACAACAGTGCAGCAGCCAGCACGCCTGCCACGGCGGCACCGGCTGCCAGCGCCAGCAACAGCACCGCCACTACTCAGCCGGATGCGGCCAGCAACACTGTGGTGTCGCCGAGCCAGGCACCGACAGAGAATACGGCGGCAGCGCCTGCTGCGACCAGCAGCACCGGCACCGCCTCTCAGATGCCCGTCGGAGCTGCCGCAGTCAGTGAACCTGCAGCTGACCCGAATGCGGTCGTGATGACCTTCACTGCGGACTGCTGGCTGGAAGTCAGCGATGCCACCGGCAAAAAACTGTTCAGCGGCACGCAGCGCAGTGGTGGTAAACTCAGCCTGGCAGGAACACCTCCGTATCGTCTGAAAATTGGCGCGCCATCGGCGGTTCAGGTGCAATATCAGAATCAGCCCGTTGATTTAAGTCGTTTTATCCGTAATAACCAGGTTGCTCGCCTGACATTGGGTGCGCAATAACAGCGTATTCTGTACCGGGCAATTGTGGAGAAGAAATATATGCATAACGAAGCACCCATTATCCGTCGTAAATCTAAACGTATTTACGTCGGCAAGGTGCCGGTCGGTGACGGCGCCCCAATCGCTGTTCAGTCGATGACCAACACCCGCACCACGGACGTGGAAGCGACGGTAAATCAGATCAAAGCCCTTGAGCGCGTCGGTGTCGACATCGTGCGTGTCTCGGTGCCTACCATGGATGCCGCAGAAGCATTCAGGCTGATCAAGCAGCAGGTAAACGTGCCGCTGGTGGCAGATATTCATTTTGACTACCGCATCGCCCTGAAAGTGGCTGAGTATGGCGTCGACTGTCTGCGCATCAATCCCGGTAATATCGGGAACAATGAGCGCATCCGCATGGTTGTCGACTGCGCACGCGACAAAAATATTCCTATCCGGATTGGCGTTAACGCCGGTTCGCTGGAAAAAGATCTGCAGGAAAAGTATGGCGAGCCGACGCCGCAGGCGTTGCTGGAATCCGCCATGCGCCACGTCGACCATCTTGACCGCCTCAACTTCGACCAGTTTAAAGTCAGCGTAAAAGCGTCTGACGTCTTCCTGGCCGTCGAATCCTATCGTCTGCTGGCGAAGCAGATCGAACAGCCGCTGCATCTCGGCATTACCGAAGCGGGCGGCGCGCGTGCCGGTGCGGTGAAATCCGCGATCGGACTCGGCCTGCTGCTTTCCGAGGGCATCGGCGATACGCTGCGTATCTCGCTGGCGGCCGATCCGGTAGAAGAGGTCAAAGTTGGCTTCGACATTCTGAAGTCACTGCGCATCCGTTCCCGTGGGATTAACTTTATCGCCTGTCCGACCTGTTCACGTCAGGAGTTCGACGTTATCGGCACGGTCAACGCGCTGGAGCAGCGTCTGGAAGATCTGATCACCCCGATGGATGTCTCTATCATTGGCTGCGTGGTTAACGGACCGGGCGAAGCGACCCTCTCGACGCTGGGCGTGACCGGCGGCAGTAAGAAGAGCGGCTTCTACGAGGATGGCGTGCGTCAGCGCGATCGCCTCGACAACGACAATATGATCGACCAGCTGGAAGCGCGTATCCGTGCCAAAGCGTCGATGCTGGATGCCAGCCGCCGTATCGACGTGCAGCATCTGGAAAAATAATGGCGTGCGCGGCCTGCGTACGTGACTTTTTTGACTGAACCTGTGCGGTTTCATCCTCATAAGGTATGATGCCGGACAGGTTTTTTTGCATTAAGAGATTTTAACGTGGCGAAGAATATTCAGGCGATTCGCGGGATGAACGACTACCTGCCTGCGGATACGGCCCTCTGGCAACGGATTGAAGGCGTGCTCAAGCAGACGCTGGCGAGCTACGGTTACAGCGAAATTCGCTTACCGCTGGTGGAGCAAACACCACTGTTTAAACGCGCCATCGGTGAAGTCACCGATGTGGTTGAAAAAGAGATGTACACCTTCGAGGACCGCAACGGCGAAAGCCTGACGCTGCGCCCGGAAGGGACCGCAGGCTGTGTGCGCGCCGGTATTGAACACGGCTTACTCTATAACCAGGAGCAGCGTCTCTGGTATATGGGGCCGATGTTCCGCTATGAGCGTCCGCAGAAAGGCCGTTATCGCCAGTTCTACCAGATCGGCGTGGAAGTCTTTGGTCTGCAGGGACCGGATATCGATGCGGAACTGATCATGCTGAACGCCCGCTGGTGGAAAGCGCTTGGGATCGCCGATCATGTCCGTCTGGAACTGAACTCTATCGGTTCGCTGGAAGCGCGCGCGCACTATCGTGACGCGCTGGTCGCGTTTCTGGAACAGCATAAAGCGTCGCTGGATGAGGATTGCAAACGCCGCATGTACAGCAATCCGATGCGCGTGCTCGACAGCAAAAATCCTGAGATTCAGCAACTGCTGAACGATGCGCCGCAGCTTGGCGACTATCTGGATGACGAATCCCGCGAACACTTCAGCGGCCTGTGTGCCCTGCTGGACGATGCCGGCATCGGCTATACCGTCAATCAGCGTCTGGTGCGCGGGCTGGACTATTATAATCGCACCGTGATCGAGTGGGTCACCGATAGCTTGGGTTCTCAGGGCACGGTCTGCGGCGGCGGCCGCTACGATGGCCTGGTCGAGCAGCTCGGCGGTCGCGCCACGCCAGCCGTAGGTTTCGCGATGGGAATGGAGCGGCTGGTGCTGCTGGTTCAGGCCGTTAACCCGGAATTTGAACCGACGAGCAATGTGGATGTCTATGTAATCGCTTCCGGTCAGGGCGTGCAGTCTGCTGCGATGCAGCTGGCTGAGAAACTGCGCGACGAAGCGCCGGAACTGCGGCTGATGACAAACTTCGGCGGCGGCAACTTCAAAAAACAGTTTGCCCGTGCTGACAAGTGGGGCGCGCGCGTCGCGCTGGTGTTAGGCGAGGATGAAGTCAAAGCGGGTCAGGTCGTGATTAAAGATCTGCGCCGTGGCGAGCAGCAAACGCGGGATCAGGCAGAGGCTGCTGCTGTATTACGTTCGCTGTTACAGTAAGCGTGACGCAGCACCAACCATAGAAAGGAGAAGGATTGCGTGGAAGTGTATAGCAATGAAAACGAGCAGACTGAAGCGCTGCGCAACTTTTTTGCCAACAATGGGAAAGCGTTAGCCATTGGCGTGGTAATCGGCATTGCTGCGCTGGGGGGCTGGCGTTACTGGAGCAGTCATCAGGACGATACGGCGAAGACAGTCTCCGCAGAGTATCAGCAGCTCACCACCGCCATGCAGGCGGACAAACCTGAGACGCTGGAAGCCGTTAACCGTTTTGCCAGCGAAAACAGCAACACTTACGGTGCGCTGGCCGCGATGGATCTGGCAAAGCAGTATGTCGACGCCGGTCAGCTTGATAAGGCCGCAACGCTGCTGCAAAACGGACTGAAAGATACCAAAGATGCCAATCTGCAGGCGGTGATTAACCTGCGCCTAGCACGCATTCAACTGCAACAGAATCAGGCGGACGCGGCGCTTAAGACCCTTGACGGTGTGAAGGGTGATGGCTGGACAGCCATTGTGGCCGACATCCGCGGCGAAGCGCTGCTGACTAAAGGCGACAGGCAGGGCGCGCGCGATGCCTGGAGTAAAGGGGTGGAGTCTGACGCCTCTCCGGCACTGAAGCAAATGATGCAGATGAAGATGAATAACTTAAGCTAAGCCAGTCAAGAGAGAGCGCATGGAATTACGTAAATACCTGCTGCCGGGACTGATTTCAGTCACTTTGCTCAGCGGTTGTTCGCTGTTTAGCGGCGAAGAAGATGTAGTGAAAATGGCCCCGTTGCCTCAGGTGGAAAATCAGTTCACGCCACAGAAAGTGTGGAGCACCTCGGTAGGCGATGGCGTCGGTGATTTCTACTCAAACCTGCATCCTGCCTGGCAGGACAGCACGGTTTACGCTGCTGACCGCTTTGGTATTGTCAAAGCACTGGATGCCGCAGACGGTAAAGAAAAATGGAAGGTCGATCTCTCTGAGAAAACCGGCTTCTTTTCGAAAAATCGTTCCGCGCTGTTATCTGGCGGCCTGACGGCAGATGGCGACCGCGTCTATGTCGGCAGCGAACGCGGACAGGTTTATGCCCTGAACAGTAGTGATGGCAGCCTGGCCTGGCAGACCAAAGTCGCCGGTGAAGCGCTGTCGCGTCCGGTGGTCAGCGATGGCCTGGTGCTGATTCACACCAGCAACGGTATGCTGCAGGGTCTGGACCAGAGCAGCGGCGCCGTGAAGTGGAGCGTCAACCTGGATATGCCTGCGCTGTCTCTGCGCGGTGAGTCTGCCCCTGCGGTCGCATTTGGCGGCGCTATTGTGGGGGGTGACAACGGACGCGTCAGTGCGGTTGTGATGAACCAGGGTCAGCTGATCTGGCAGCAGCGGATTTCTCAGGTGAGCGGCGCCACAGAGATTGACCGTCTTAATGATGTCGATACGACGCCGGTGATTGTCAACGGGGTGGTTTACGCGCTGGCTTACAATGGCAACCTGACGGCACTGGATCTGCGTTCCGGTCAGATTTTGTGGAAACGCGAAATTGGCGGCGTGAAGGATCTGATTGTCGATGCGGGCCGCATCTACCTGGTGGATCAGGACGACCGTGTGATCGCACTGAATGCTGACGGCGGCGTGGCGATCTGGCGTCAGAGCGATCTGCTGCATCGCAACCTGACCTCACCAGTGCTCTACAACGGCTATCTGGTGGTCGGCGACAGCGAAGGCTATCTGCACTGGCTGAACACCACCGACGGTCGTTTCGTCGCACAGCAGAAACTGGACAGCTCAGGCTTCCAGACCGAGCCGGTGGTCGCCAGCGATAAGCTGCTGATCCAGTCGAAAGATGGTGAGGTTTACGCGATTACCCGCTAACGGGTAAACGTCCGGCAGGGAAAATCCTCCGTTCCGACGGCTCCTGATTTAATCAGGGGCCGTTTCGTTTTTAGTCAGGCATGGTATTCTTTGCGCCTTAAGCCTGAACTTGACGGCCAGAGCCGTTATAATCACGCCATTCGGGCGATTCATTTTCTATTGAGGCATTTTGTTATGGTACCTGTGGTCGCGCTGGTTGGGCGTCCCAATGTGGGAAAATCTACGCTATTTAACCGCTTAACCCGCACTCGTGATGCGCTGGTAGCGGATTTTCCTGGACTGACTCGCGATCGCAAATATGGTCGCGCCGAAGTGGAAGGGCGCGAATTTATTGTTATCGATACCGGCGGTATCGACGGCACCGAAGAGGGCGTCGAAACGCGGATGGCTGAGCAGTCACTGCTGGCGATTGAAGAAGCGGACGTCGTGCTGTTTATGGTTGACGCGCGTGCCGGCATGATGGCGGCCGATCAGCAAATCGCGAAACATCTGCGTTCCCGTCAGAAAGCGACCTTCCTGGTGGCGAACAAAACGGACGGACTGGATCCCGATCAGGCAGTAATCGACTTCTACTCCCTGGGCCTGGGCGAAATCCATGCGATTGCCGCCTCCCACGGTCGTGGCGTCACCAGCCTGATCGAAACGGCGCTGCTGCCGTGGATGGAGAAGGTTGAGCAGGTCGAACTGACCGAAGAAGAAGAGAACCAGGCCTACTGGGCGGCGCTGGACGCTGAAGAGTCGGCGGGACAGCAGGCTGCAGAGGAAGAAGAGAACTTCGACCCGACGGGCCTGCCGATCAAACTGGCGATTGTTGGCCGTCCGAATGTAGGTAAATCAACGCTTACCAACCGTATCCTCGGTGAAGACCGCGTTGTGGTCTATGACATGCCGGGCACCACCCGCGACAGTATCTATATTCCGATGGAGCGCGACGAACGTGAATACGTTCTGATCGACACCGCAGGCGTGCGTAAGCGTGCCAAAATCTCAGACACCGTTGAGAAATTCTCGGTCATTAAGACGCTGCAGGCGATCGAAGATGCCAACGTGGTTATGCTGGTTATCGATGCCCACGCCGGTATTTCCGATCAGGACCTCTCGCTGCTGGGCTTTATCCTCAACAGTGGCCGTTCGCTGGTGATTGTGGTCAACAAATGGGATGGCCTGTCGCAGGAAGTGCGTGACGAAGTCAAAGAGACGCTGGACTTCCGTCTGGGCTTTATCGATTTCGCGCGTATCCACTTTATCTCTGCGCTGCACGGTAGCGGGGTGGGTAACCTGTTCGAGTCGATCACCGAAGCCTATGACTGTTCGACCCGTCGCGTAAACACCTCGCTGCTGACCCGTATCATGAACATGGCGGCAGATGACCATCAGCCACCACTGGTGCGCGGCCGTCGCGTGAAGCTGAAATATGCGCACGCCGGAGGCTATAACCCGCCTATCGTGGTGATCCACGGTAATCAGGTTAAGGATCTGCCGGACTCTTACAAACGCTACCTGATGAACTACTTCCGTAAATCACTGAACGTGATGGGAACACCTATCCGCATTCAGTTCAAAGAGGGTGAAAACCCTTATGAAGGCAAGCGTAACCTGCTGACACCGACTCAGCAGCGTAAGCGTAAGCGTCTTATGGCGCACATGAAAAAGAACAAGCGTTAAACGGAGAGGGCCAGCAGGCCCTCTTTTTTTGCCCGAAACCGGCTACCGGAGGTGCAGAATGTGTGAGCGTTGTGAAACCTGTCAGCATCCGCTGTTGCTCCGCGACGGTGAATTTATCTGTTCTGCCTGTGGCGCTCATTTTCCTGCGCAGCCCTGCTGCCCGACGTGCCAGGCGCCCCTTGAGGTGCTCAGAGCCTGCGGCGCAACGGACTATTTCTGCCGCAACGGACATGGCCTGATCGCCCGCGCGCGCCTGCTTTTCCGCTTACCGGCCCACTGAGCCTGCTTTTTCTCCTCTGCCAGGACCGGGTTACTGCGGCCTTTTTGTAGCAAAAATGCTATTGCGTCGTAACAAATGCGTTGTATATGTTCACTCTGTAATGTACCAGGTGGTACAATCCTGCCGCGTCGTGGGAGAGGCAGCGCAATTCATGCTCTTCCGGCCCACAGAAACTCACGGACGCGGGTCTGTTTATATTCGATTTGAAACTGAGCAACGCTCTGTGCAGCGCTAATCGCGCGGCAGAGTCAGGATGCGTCCTGTCCGGTCGCTCTGTTTATTCAGGAGAGTAAGTGTTATGGCTGAAACATCCCCCCACTCCGGAAAGGGGCTGGGAATTGCATCCGTGCTGCTCGGGCTGGTGCTGCTTGCCACCGGTCTGTTTTTTGCCATCGGCGGCGGCAAACTGGTCGCCCTTGGCGGCAGCTGGTACTTTTTAATTGCGGGTATCGTCACGATCCTCTCCGCAATTCAGTTCTTCCGCCGCAAATCGTCGGCAGCGATTCTGTTCCTGCTGGTCTTCGTCGGCACCCTCATCTGGTCGCTGTTCGACGCGGGTCTGGAGTTCTGGCCGCTGGTCTCCCGTCTGATGGTGCCTGCCGGACTGACGCTGCTGGCCTTCCTGATCTGGCCTTCACTGCGCAGGCAGGAAGGTAAGCACGCACTGGCAAAACCCGCTTATCTCTTCTCTGCGCTGCTGGCAGCCGGCATGGTGGTGACCCTGGTGCAGATGTTCCAGCCGCACCCGACCGTGGCAGGTACAGGCGAAGAGCTGCCGCTGATCCCGGTGGATAAGGCAAAACAGCAGAAAGACTGGGACAACTACGGTAACACCCCTCAGGGCAGCCGCTTCGTCGCGCTGGATCAGATCACCCGCGACAACGTGAAAGATCTGCAGGTGGCCTGGACCTTCCGCACCGGCGATACCCCAATCAGCCCGACCGGTAACGGTGCAGAAGATCAGCAGACCCCTCTGCAGGTCGGCAACACGCTTTACCTCTGCACGCCGCACAACAACGTCATCGCCGTTGAAGCTAATACCGGTAAGCAGATCTGGAAACGCGAAATCAACGCTCAGGCGGAAGTCTGGCCACGCTGCCGTGGTCTGGCCTACTTTGATGCGACCAAACCGCTGCAGCAGCCAGACAAGCCTGACTCCACCCCGGTGCCTGCCGCTGTGCTGCCCGCCGGCGACAGCTGTCAGCGCCGTATCCTGATGAACACCATCGATGCGCGTCTGATTGCCATCAACGCGGATAACGGTGAGTTCTGCGAAAACTTTGGTAATCACGGCATTGTCGATCTCAAAGCGGGCCTGGGTCAGGCGCCGGATCCGCAGTATCAGCTGACGTCCGCGCCAACCCTGGCGGGCACCACCGTGGTGGTCGGCGGTCGTGTTGCCGACAACGTGCAAACAGACATGCCGGGTGGGGTCCTGCGTGGCTTCGACGTCATCACCGGCCAGATGCGCTGGGCGTTTGACCCGGGCAACGTGGATCCGAATGCGATCCTGATGCCAGGCAAAGATTACACCCGCAGTACGCCGAACTCCTGGGCACCGATGTCTTACGACCCGGAAATGAACACCGTGTTTATTCCGATGGGCAGCTCGTCGGTTGACCTCTGGGGCGCAAACCGTACCGAACTGGATCACAAATATGGTGCGTCGGTTCTGGCGCTGGATGCCACCACCGGCAAAGAGAAATGGGTCTATCAGACCGTTCATAACGATCTGTGGGACTTCGACCTGCCGATGCAGCCAAGCCTGATCGACTTCCCGCAGAAGGATGGCAGCACCACGCCAGCGGTGGTGATTGGCGGTAAAACCGGCATGATCTTCGTGCTTGACCGTATGACCGGCAAGCCGCTGACTAAAGTCGAAGAGCTGCCGATGCCGCAGGGTCATATTCCGAACGAGCAGTACACCAAAACTCAGCCACACTCGACCGGCATGCCGCAGATTGGCAACCAGACGCTGAAAGAGTCTGACATGTGGGGCGCAACGCCGTTTGATCAGCTGGCGTGCCGCATTGGTTTCAAATCAATGCGCTACAACGGCCTGTTCACCGTACCGGATACCGACAAGTCTCTGAGCTTCCCGGGTTCGCTGGGGGGAATGAACTGGGGCAGCATGTCGATGGATCCGAACAACCATCTGCTGTTCGTCAATGACATGCGTCTGGGCCTGTGGGTGCAGATGATCCCGGCGGATACCCGCAACACGGCGCGCGGCAGCAACGGTGGTGAAGCGATCAACACCGGTATGGGGGCGGTTCCGCTGAAAGGCACGCCTTATGCCGTAAACAAAAACCGCTTCATGTCACCGCTGGGCATCCCCTGTCAGAAACCGCCATTCGGTACGCTGTCAGCGATCGATATGAAAACCCAGAAAATCGTCTGGCAGGTTCCGGTCGGCACGGTGCAGGATACCGGTCCGTTTGGCATCAAGATGCGCATGAAAATGCCAATCGGTATGCCAACGCTGGGCGGTACGCTGGCAACTCAGGGTGGCCTGGTGTTCATCGCCGGTACGCAGGATTACTATCTGCGCGCCTTTGATGCCTCAACCGGTAAAGAGGTGTGGAAAGCACGTCTGCCGGTCGGCAGTCAGGGCGGCCCGATGAGCTACGTCTCGCCAAAAGATGGCAAGCAGTACATTGTGATCTCAGCGGGTGGCGCACGCCAGTCACCGGACCGGGGTGACTATGTGATTGCTTACGCGCTGCCAGACAGCAGATAACGACCAGCAAGCAAAAGGGCCGACACTGTCGGCCCTTTTTTTATTTCCCGTCACGCCAGAGCGCCTGCAGTTCAGGCGGCGCCACCTGTTCCGGAATCAGCAGCACGATGGTGCCGGACTCACGACGGGTCGCATACTGAATCTGAATGCGGAAATAGCGCTGGTCGCCGCTGCCCACCTGTGCGGCCTTCTCCTCGGGTTCTCCTAGCGGCATGGCCTGCTCCAGCGCATGACAGACCCGCTGCTTCTCAGGCGGAGGCAGTTCGCCCAGCATAAAGCGCCGCTCGGCGCGCAGCCCCGGAATAAAAGCCATGCCGCCTTCCCGTGCGACGACGACGGTAGCATCATCGGTAAGTTCGGGCAGGTCACTCATAGCACGCCAACCTCCTTCCACGCCTGTTCAATCGCCCCGCTGACCGACTGATTAAACCGTTTTTCGCCGTGCTGAACCGTGAAGCGGGCAAAGGTTTTGAAGTCCGCATCCTGCGGGAGTTCATCGTCACACAGGGTGTCATACCAGGCGTAACCCGCCTGTTCCCATGCATAGCCGCCCAGCGCCGTGGCCGCCAGATAGAACGCGCGGTTAGGAATGCCGGAGTTGATATGCACGCCGCCATTATCCTCGCGCGTTTTCACATAGTGATCCATATGCGCAGGCTGTGGGTCTTTGCCCAGCATCGGGTCATCATAGGCGGTGCCCGGATCAGACATGGATCGCAGGCCACGCCCGTTAATCCCTTTTGCCAGCAGACCTTCGCCGATAATCCAGTCCGCCTCATCGGCACGCTGTTTTTTACTGAACTGCTTCACCAGCGAGCCAAAGACATCGGACAGCGATTCGTTCAGCGCGCCCGCCTGCTCGAAATAGATCAGCCCGGCTTCATTTTCCGTGACGCCATGGGCCAGCTCATGTGCCACCACGTCGATCGCAATCGTGAAGCGATTGAAGATCTCGCCGTCACCATCGCCAAAGACCATCTGCTGACCGTTCCAGAAGGCGTTCTGATACTTATCACCGTAGTGGATGGTACCCGGCAGCTTAAGGCCCTGACCATCCAGCGAGTTACGCTGATACGCCTGCCAGAAGAAATCGTAGGTGACGCCCAGATAGTCCCAGGCTTCATCCGCCGCCACGTCGTCATTGCCCGGCAGGCCCTCCTGGCGGATCAGCTTACCCGGCAGGGTCTGCTGGCGCTGGGCATCATAAATTTCACGATCCACATGACCGCCTGCGGCCGTTTTTGCCACTGCCGGCTTCTGCCAGTGTTCGGCCATCAGGTGCTGAACGTGGGTCAGGGTGCGGCGCGCCTGCTCCTGCTGATGGCCGGAACCGTGAGCGATGATCTTACGAAGGATATAGGGAGGAATAACGCAGTAAGCCATGTGAGACTCCTTGGCATCAGGAATGGTCCAGAAAGTATAGACCCTCAGGCTGGATGGGCCTCATCCGTGAGGCCAGCGTTAATCAGAGAAGCGGGCAGGGCGGCGGAATCAGGCGAAGTTTTTGCGGCGGCGTTTTTTCTCGGGCACTAACTGCGTGACCTGGCTTTCCACCCAGCCATCATCAAGACGGGTGCGCAGCAGGTCGCCGCTCTGAAGCTGTCCGGTGTTTTTCACCACCTGACCGGCGGTGTCGGTGGTCACGCTGAACCCTCGCGCCAGCGTGGCCAGCGGACTGACGCCTTCCAGCTGAGCGACCCGCTGACCAAAGATCTGTTTGCGGCTGTTCAGCTGTTTTTCCATGCTCTGCTGCAGGCGATAGTGCCAGCTCTGCAGCTGTTTCTGCGCCTCAAACACACGCTGCTGCGGCTGCTGCGCGCTGAGGCGATGGAGCAGACGATCCTGCTGGCGCGTGGCGTGGCGCAGACGATTTTCCATCGCCTCACCCAGACGCTGCTGCAGACGGAACAGGGCCGTCTGCTGGCGGGCCAGGCGCAGCTGAGGATGCTGCTGTTGCAGGCGATGCTCCAGACGACTGTAGAGCCGCTGCTGGCGGGCCAGATAGTAATCCATCGCCATCTCCAGCCGCTGCTGCTGCGACTGTAACTGACGCAGCAGCTCAACCTGATTCCGGCTGACCAGCTCGGCCGCGGCGGAGGGGGTGGGCGCACGCAGATCCGCCACAAAGTCGGCAATGGTCACGTCCGTTTCATGGCCGACCGCGCTGACGATGGGAATGCGGCTGGCAAAGATGGCGCGCGCGACGCGTTCGTCGTTAAAGCTCCACAAATCTTCCAGCGATCCGCCGCCGCGACCGACAATTAACACGTCGCATTCATTGCGCAGGTTCGCGATTTCGATCGCCCGGACGATAGCCGCCGGGGCATCAACGCCCTGAACCACGGTGGGGTAGATCACGACGGGCAGGGAGGGATCGCGACGATGCAGCACGCGCAACACATCATGCAGCGCCGCGCCGGTAGAGGAGGTGATCACCCCGACCTGACGCGCCGGGTCCGGCAGCGGTTGCTTGTGCTGTGGCTCGAACAGACCCTCGGTTGCCAGCTTTGCCTTCAGCAGTTCAAACTGCTGCTGCAGCAGACCTTCGCCCGCCGGATGCATACTTTCGGCAATCAGCTGGTAGTCGCCGCGCGGCTCATAGAGTGTGATATTGGCGCGGACCAGCACCTGCTGACCATGCTGAGGCCGGAAAGTCACGCGGCGGTTGCTGTTGCGGAACATGGCACAGCGAACCTGCGCGCCATCATCTTTCAGCGTGAAGTACCAGTGACCGGATGCCGGCTGGGTGAAATTGGAGATCTCGGCGCTGATCCAGACCAGGCCCATCTCTTTCTCCAGCAGCTGACGCACTGTCGTATTAAGGCGGCTGACGGTAAAAATATTGGCGATCGGTGGCAGCGACATGTGACGAAGATCAAATTCCAAATCAGGAGGTTAATTCATCGATACTACAGTCCTGCCAGAGCGGATCAAGAGTTTTTCTTAAAAAATAGTGGAGGCAATCGATTACGGCCTGTATAATGCCGCGGCAATATTTTATCTAATCTCAATCACCCGAGGTGGAGTATTGCCATGTTAAGAATCGCTAAAGAAGCACTCACTTTTGACGACGTTCTGCTCGTTCCTGCTCACTCCACCGTCCTGCCAAACACGGCCGACCTCAGCACGCAGCTGACCAAAAATATCCGTTTAAATATTCCGATGCTCTCCGCCGCGATGGACACCGTAACCGAAGCGGGCCTGGCGATTGCGCTGGCACAGGAAGGCGGTCTGGGCTTCATCCATAAAAACATGTCAATCGAACGCCAGGCAGATGAAGTGCGCAAGGTGAAGAAGCACGAGAGCGGCGTCGTTACCGAACCGCAGACCGTTCTGCCGACCACGCCGCTGTCTGACGTCAAAGCGCTGACCGAGCGTAATGGCTTTGCGGGCTATCCGGTGGTGAACGGCGACAACGAACTGGTGGGGATCATCACCGGTCGTGACGTGCGCTTTGTGACCGATCTTTCTCAGCCTGTTTCTGCCGTCATGACCCCGAAAGATCGCCTGGTCACGGTGAAAGAAGGCGAGGCGCGCGACGTTGTTCTGCACAAAATGCATGAAAAACGTGTCGAGAAAGCGCTGGTGGTGGATGACAGCTTCCACCTGCTGGGCATGATCACCGTTAAAGATTTCCAGAAAGCCGAACGTAAACCTAACGCCTGTAAAGATGCGCAGGGTCGTCTGCGCGTCGGTGCGGCTGTCGGTGCGGGTGCCGGTAACGAAGAGCGTATCGATGCGCTGGTCGCGGCGGGCGTTGACGTGCTGCTGATTGACTCTTCTCACGGCCACTCCGAAGGCGTGCTGTCACGTATCCGTGAAACCCGTGCAAAATATCCCGATCTGGAGATCGTTGGCGGTAACGTGGCGACCGGTGCGGGCGCACTGGCGCTGGTTGAAGCGGGCGTGAGCGCGGTGAAAGTAGGTATCGGCCCAGGCTCTATCTGTACGACCCGTATCGTGACCGGCGTGGGTGTACCGCAAATCACGGCCGTTTCTGATGCCGTCGCCGCGCTGGAAGGCACCGGGATTCCGGTGATTGCCGATGGCGGTATCCGCTTCTCTGGTGACATCGCGAAAGCGATCGCTGCTGGCGCATCCTGTGTGATGGTCGGTTCGATGCTGGCAGGAACCGAAGAGTCTCCGGGGGAGATCGAACTTTATCAGGGCCGTGCATTCAAATCGTATCGCGGTATGGGTTCACTGGGCGCGATGTCCAAAGGCTCATCTGACCGCTACTTCCAGACCGATAACGCTGCCGACAAACTGGTGCCGGAAGGTATCGAAGGCCGCGTAGCCTATAAAGGCCGTCTGAAAGAGATCGTTCATCAGCAGATGGGCGGACTGCGTTCGTGCATGGGCCTGACCGGTTGCCCGACCATTAACGACCTGCGTACCAAAGCGGAGTTTGTCCGCATCAGCGGCGCGGGCATCAATGAGAGCCATGTGCATGATGTGACCATCACCAAAGAGTCACCGAACTACCGCATGGGTTCATAATCCCGATTTCCCGCCCGGCTTTAGCCGGGCGCTTTTATTGTTCAAGTCACCGTTCTGGAAAACCCTCAATGACGACGGAAAATATCCATAAGCACCGCATTCTGATTCTCGATTTCGGCTCACAATACACTCAGCTGGTCGCACGCCGCGTGCGCGAACTCGGCGTCTATTGTGAACTCTGGGCATGGGATGTCACCGAAGAGCAGATCCGCCAGTTCAACCCAAGCGGCATCATCCTTTCCGGTGGTCCGGAAAGCACCACCGAGCTGAACAGCCCGCGCGCGCCTGAATATGTTTTCAACGCGGGCGTGCCGGTGCTGGGCGTCTGTTACGGTATGCAGACCATGGCGATGCAGCTGGGCGGTAAAGTGGCGGGCTCAACCGAGCGTGAGTTTGGTTATGCGCAGGTGGAAGTGACCACGCCAAGCGCCCTGGTTCGTGATATCGAAGATGCGATAAGCGCCGCCGGTAAACCGCTGCTGGATGTCTGGATGAGCCACGGTGACAAAGTCACGGCTATCCCGGCAGACTTCGTGACCGTTGCCAGCACAGAAACCTGTCCGTTTGCCATCATGGCCAACGAAGAGAAGCGCTTCTACGGCGTGCAGTTCCACCCGGAAGTCACCCATACCCGCCAGGGTCTGCGGATGCTGGAGCGCTTCATCATCGACATCTGTGAATGTGAAGCCCTGTGGACGCCCGCCAAAATCATCGAAGATGCGGTTGAGCGCCTGCGTGAGCAGGTGGGCAACGACAAAGTGATCCTCGGTCTGTCCGGCGGTGTGGACTCCTCCGTAACCGCGATGCTGCTGCATCGTGCGATCGGCGACCGTCTGACCTGCGTATTTGTGGACAACGGCCTGCTGCGCCTGAATGAAGCACAGCAGGTGATGGATATGTTCGGCGACCACTTTGGTCTGAACATCATCCATGTCCCGGCCGAAATGCGCTTCCTGGACGCGCTGGCTGGCATCGACGATCCGGAAGCGAAGCGTAAAACCATCGGTCGCGTCTTTGTGGAAGTGTTCGACGAAGAGGCGCTGAAGCTGCAGGACGTGAAGTGGCTGGCGCAGGGCACCATCTACCCTGACGTGATTGAGTCGGCGGCGTCGGCCACCGGTAAAGCGCACGTCATTAAATCGCACCACAACGTCGGTGGCCTGCCGAAAGAGATGAAGATGGGCCTGGTTGAGCCGCTGAAAGAGCTGTTCAAAGATGAAGTGCGCAAGATTGGTCTGGAGCTGGGCCTGCCGTATGACATGCTGTTCCGTCATCCCTTCCCGGGTCCGGGTCTGGGCGTGCGTGTGCTGGGCGAAGTGAAGAAAGAGTATTGCGACCTGCTGCGTCGTGCCGATGCCATCTTCATCGAAGAGCTGCACAAAGCGGATCTCTACAACAAAGTCAGCCAGGCATTCACCGTCTTCCTGCCGGTCCGTTCGGTTGGTGTGATGGGCGATGGTCGCAAATATGACTGGGTTGTCTCGCTGCGTGCGGTGGAAACCATCGACTTTATGACTGCTCACTGGGCGCACCTGCCGTATGAGTTCCTGGGCCGTGTCTCTAACCGCATCATCAACGAAGTCGACGGCATCTCCCGCGTGGTGTATGACATCAGCGGTAAGCCACCGGCAACGATTGAGTGGGAATAATCCCTCACCGGCGGATTAACGCCTGACCCTTTTGAAGCCCGCAGACACGCGGGCTTTTTTACCGGCTTAATCTCCCGCCACGCCCGTTTTAACCTTTCAGCACATCCACACCGGCCACTGACGGTTTTCTGTTCACTTTGCCAGGAAATACGCTATTCTCCCTGCAGTAAAAGCCTGCACCTGCCACTTGTTGTGTCCCGCTTTTATCCGCCGCTTTGATAATCCGTATCCTCAAGCCGCTTACTGAAATGCCTGCTGATCGGGCGCTTTGTGATCCTTACGCCATCAGGAATGTTGTCATGCTCTCACTGAAAGTGTTCAGCCTGTTTTTTGTTGCCGTACTGCTGCTGTCGCTGGGTGCCAGCATCGCGCAGGCGACGCGTCACGGCGAAACCGCAGAGTCGGGCGGCTGGGCAACGGCCCGCCGCGATTCGGCCGGCATTGCGCCCGACCCGCGCGCGCTATACAGCCTGGCTATCGTTCAGGTCTACGCCGCGCCGACCTATGGCTGGAAAGGGCGGGTAGCGGTGCATCCCTGGATCATCTTCAAACGTGCCGGTGAAACGCGCTACACGCGCTATGAAGTGATCAGCTGGGGCAGCGGCGATAAAGTTCGCCGCAACACTAACCTGCCGGATGGCTACTGGTATGGCGCAAAACCCAGGCTGCTGGTGGATCACCGTGGGCCGGAAGCGCAGGCGATGATCCCGCAGATTGAGGCCGCGATTCAATCTTATCCGTGGCCGAACACTTACCACGCCTGGCCAGGGCCGAACAGCAACACCTTCCTGGCGCATATCGGCCGGGAAGTGCCAGCTCTGAAGCTTGATCTGCCTGCCAACGCGCTGGGTAAAGATTACCGGCCACTGTGGCGTCCGGTCGGGCTGCCACCCTCCGGGCGCGGCGTGCAGGTGTCGATTCTGGGGGTGGCGGGCGTGACGCTGGGCGCGGAAGAGGGGTTTGAAGTGAATCTGCTGGGGCTGAATATGGGGCTTGATTTCATGCCGTTCCGGCTGCGGCTGCCGTTCATTGGCGGGCTGGGCAATGACAATCTTCAGCAGGATAAGCCCTGATGGTCAGGCCCCGACAGGGGCCATTTCACTTCAGCAGACGCCAAAGTCACCCTCTTCGTGATAGAGGTTGACGCTGTCTGCTTTGACTTCAATCTCCTTCTTTGTCGCATCATCCACCCGTGCACACCACAGGGTGTCGCCTTCTACCCGAAGCACCTGCATTTTAGGGCCGCCGGTTTTCGACTGAACAAAATCCTCTGCTTTAAACATCCTGCCTCCGCTGTTTGCTGTTGATGACGCCATGTAAAAAGTGGCACTGATGATTTTTTGCGTACCGTTTTCCAGTTTATACCCTGGCTGTTTTACTGTGAGAAAAAGTCTGCGCATGCTGAGCCGCACGAAGATATTTTCACTGAGTTGTCAGTTGACAACTATTCAGTTCAGCGTCATGCTAGGGAAAAAATATGGCAAGGAAACGGCATCCCAACAAAGAGATCGAGACGGCTTTGCGTTACGCCGAATCTCATGGCTGGCTGGTGGTTACCAGCGGCCATCACGCCTGGGGAAAGATGTACTGCCCGAAAAATCTGCTGACGTGCCGATGCGGGGAATTTTGTCTGACCTGTATCTGGAGCACACCCAGAAATGCACATCAGCATGCCTGCGCACTGCGGCGGGTGGTCGATAACTGTCACTATCTGAAGTCCTGATGCAGCACAAGGAGAGGCATATGGAATATTGTTTTACACTGCGGTTCAGCCTGCCGGACGGGCATGAGCCGGCAGACGCGATGCTGGAAACGCTGGCCGCGGCAGGCTGTGATGATGCGCTGATCGGCCTGGGGATGCCAGGCCGGATCGCCCTGGAGTTTACCCGGGAAGCGGACTCCGCAGCGGCGGCGCTGATTCAGGCGGAAGAGGATGTGCAGCGTGCCATCCCGGGCGCGACGCTGGTGGAGGCCGCACCCGATTTTGTCGGCTTAACCGATGTAGCAGAGATGGTCGGCATGACCCGGCAAAATATGCGCAAGCTGATGCTCAGCCATCGTCCGCCCTTTCCGCTGCCAGTGCATGACGGCAAAACCGCCATCTGGCACCTGTCAGATGTGCTGGAGTGGTTGAGCCAGCGCGGTGACTATGCGCTGCCTGCCGCAACCCGCGAGCTGGCCCGGGTCACCCGGCAGCGCAATCTCAGCGGGTCGCTGCAACGCTATGGCGTACAGGCCTGATCAGTGCGGCAGCAGGAAAAGTGTTGCCAGACCCAGGAAGATAAAGAAGCCGCCGGTATCAGTCAGCGCGGTGATCAGGACGCTGGAACCCACCGCCGGATCGCGCTTCATTTTGGTCATGACCAGCGGCACCAGGACGCCCATCAGTGCGGCCAGCAGGAGATTCAGCGCCATCGCCAGCATCATCACGCCGCCGAGCGCCATATTGTCATACATCAGCCAGGTAATGGCGCCCATGATGCCGCCCCAGAACAGGCCGTTAATCAGCGCGACGCCGAGTTCACGGACGATCAGAAACGAGAAGTTACCCGGTTCAACCTGATGTAAGGCCAGCGCCCGCACAATCATGGTGATGGTCTGGTTGCCGGTATTACCGCCGATACCGGCGACGATCGGCATCAGCGTTGCCAGAGCCACGATCTGGGAAATGGTGCCTTCAAACAGGCCGATGACCCGGGATGCGACAAAGGCGGTACAGAGGTTGATAGCCAGCCAGGCCCAGCGTTTACGCACCGATTTGCGGACCGGCGCGAAGACATCCTCTTCCTGACTGATACCGCCCATTTTACGGATGTTGCTTTCGTTTTCGGCATTCACCAGGTCGATGATGTCTTCGATGGTGACACGGCCAATCAGTTTGCCCTTTGCATCAGTGACGGCGGCAGAGATCAGGTTATAACGTTCAAAGGCGCTGGCCGCATCTTCGGCTTTGTCATTAAGCTGAAAGGTGGTCGGCCGCGGATTCATCACGTCGCTGACCTGCGTGGCAGGCTTGTTGAGCAGGATATCGGTCAGCATCAGCTCGCCCAGCAGCTGATTCTGTTTATTGGTAATAAAGAGTTTATCGGTACCGCCAGACATGCTTTTGCGCTTGCGCAGAAAACGCTGCACGGTCGCCAGCGTGACATCTTCGCGCACCGTCAGAATATTGAAATCCATCACCCGGCCCACGCGGTCACGGTCAAGCTGCACCATGCTCAGCATACGGGCACGCAGCGCAGGCTCGACGGTCGCCAGCAGGCGTCCGGTGAGGTCGCGAGGCAGATAACGCGCCAGCCAGACCTGATCGTCGATGTCCAGCGGCTGGATGGCACGCAGGATATCGCGGTCGCTCATCTCTTCGGTGAGGCTGGCCCAGACCGTTTCAGAGGCTTCTACCAGCACATGGCCGCGCCGTTCATTCGGCACCAGTCGCCACAGCGCCTGACGCTCCTCCTCGGGCAAGGCTTCGAGAATATCTGCGAGGTCAGCGGCGTGCAGTTGCAGAATGTCCTGTTCCAGCGCATCGCGCCGGGCCGCATTTTCACGTTGCTGCTCAGGGCTGAGATCGCCGGATTTCTCCAGCAGCGCATCAACCAGATCGTGCTCGTTGAGCAGCAGCGTCAGAATGCGATGACGTATTTCACTTAAACGTTGAGAGTGAGAGGCAGACACAATTTATCCCTTTAGTCTGAAAGCACCAGCACGAAGTGTAGCGTTTCGCCTGAAAAAGGGGTGCAGAAATGCGTCCGGTTGTCCGGATTATGTTCAGATTTCAGGCGAAAAAATCACGATTCGTTAGCGCGTATCACCTGTTGTGATGACAACCGGCTCGGGGATCGTTTTCTGTTGCTGATGGTGCTCAAAGGCAGCAGGCAGGATAAAAATCAGGCGGCTAAAAAGAATGATAAAACTGATCAGCAACACAATACGGGTCATGGTGCCGGTTTTCTGACGTCTTCGGGGAGAAATAGCGCTGTTCACGCGGGGTGGTTCCTGTGATGACCCATGCAGGGCGACTGCAATATTTAGTCACAGTCGCCTGATGAAATCAATCGCTGTAGAAAAAAACAGCAAATAAAGATCAGTAGCTCGCCTTCTGCGCCAGCAGCGTAGCGAAACGGCAGGTAATGCGGTTGCCATTTTCGTCAGTACGATGCAGCTGGCCGGGATGCTCGTTGTACTTCACGATGTGCCAGTTGCGGTAGTAGTGACTGAGTTCGCCCGACTTAAACGCAAAGGCGAAATCGGACGGGCAGGGCATATCCGGCGTGTTCATTGCCGCAACAATCAGGTTATACCCATTTCTGACGGTGCAGGCCTGCATATCAGCAATCAGCTGAGGGATGGTCTGCGGCTGCAGAAACATCATCACCACGGTCGACAGCACAAAGTCGAAGCCGCCATTGAAGCGGGTATTATTCAGGTCACGCTGCTCAGTATGAATGCCACTGAGCGCCTCCTGCTCAATAATCGACTGCAGGCGCGCCAGGCTCTGCGGGTTATGATCCCACGCCGTAACGTCAAAACCGTGCTGGTTCAGAAACAGCGTATTGCGGCCCACGCCACAGCCCAGATCAAGTGCCTTGCCGACGGTCAGCTGAGGCAGCGCCGCCACCACTTCGGAGTGGGGCGGCGTCAGGCCATAGGTTTCGGCGAAATAGTTATCGCCTGAAATCGGTGCGGTTGGTTGTGTCATCGTCTTCAGTTCAGTTAAAAGGGCGCCAGGCGCCCGGGTAATCAGGCTTCTTCTTCGAGGATCAGTTTCCATCCCGTGACGTCATTCCAGTAAACCTGCTCGCGTTCAAGATCGAGCTGGACCAGGTTGTTCTGACTGAAGTAGCCCGCCGGGAAAACCAGCGTCCAGTGGCCATCATCACACTTCAGGGTTAAGGAGTCGGGACGGGTGGTGGCCTGGCGCTGATTATTCAGCAGCGTACCCAGGCGCAGCAGGAAAATCAGCGGCACAAACTGCTTTTTCTTAAACAGCGTGACGCGCGGCAGCTCATCAAGCTTCACCGCTTTACGGTGGAATCTCACCAGCGCCGCCAGCAGCATCTGCTGATCCTGATTGAAGCCTGGCAGATTAGTATTTTGCAGGATATAGGCCGAGTGGCGTTGCAGGCCGCTGTGATTGATGGTCAGACCCACTTCATGCAGCATCGCCGCCCATTTCAGCAGGGCAGCCAGCTGCGGGTTTGCCAGTTTCGGGTTCTGCTCGCGCCATTGCAGATAGAGCTGCTCGGTGGTTTCCAGCACACGACGCGCCTGATCGCTGTCAATGGCGTAGTGGTTCGCCAGGCTCTGCGCGGTCCGGCTGCGAATATCCTGATGACGGAAACGGCCTTCCATCTCATACAGCACGCCTTCACGCAGCGCGCCGTCGGAGAGGCGCAGCTCACGAATCGCCAGCGCATCAAACACACCACACAGAATTGCCAGCCCCGGCACAAACACTCCTTTGCGCTCTTCGGAGAGGCCCGGCAGGCTCAGGGCCGCAAAGGATTTGTGTTTCATCACCTCGTCATAGAGTTTGTCGAGGCGCTCCGGCGTAATCAGCTTCTCTTTCTCATCCATCGCCTGCAGCACTTCGCAGGCGGCTTTGATGGTTCCGGAGGCGCCCAGCGCATACTGCCAGCCGTGCAGACGATATTGCCACGCCAGTGTTTCCAGTTTCTGCGCCGCCGCTAAACGGGCTCGACGGAAGTTTTCACGGCTGATTTCGCCTTTCGGGAAATAGAGCTGGGCGAAGCTGACGCAACCCATACGGCGGCTCTCGACCAGCTGGGGTTCAAAATCCTCGCCAATGACCAGCTCGGTGGAGCCGCCGCCGATATCGATCACCAGCTTACGGCCTTTCTCCGGCTGCGTGTGCTCCACGCCCATGAAGATCAGACGTGCCTCTTCATGGCCCGAAATCACCTCGATAGGGTAGGGGATCACCTCGGCAGCGCGCTGCAGGAAGGTTTCGGCGTTCACCGCTTCACGCAGCGTATGGGTGCCGACGATCGTCACGTTGCTGGGGCTGAACCCCTGCAGGCGCTCGGCGAACAGGGCCAGACAGGCCAGCCCGCGCTCCATCGCTTCCTCACTGAGGTTGTGCTGTGCATCCAGACCATCAGCCAGGTGAACGCGCTGCTTAAGGCGCCCCAGTACCTGCATCGCACCATCGACAACCCGCGCGATCACCATGTGGAAACTGTTCGAGCCCAGGTCAATCGCCGCAAACTCCTGGGGTTTTGGCGTACTTTTATGAGAAATTGGCATAGGATTTATTCAGGTTGTTCCAGGTTCTTGATGTAATCATATATCGCCAGCTGTGAGCGCACTTTACGACGGTTGCCGCGCTGGACGTAGTGATTACTCAGCTCTTTATCAACGATGCGGGCTTTCACCGTATCACTCAACTGAATCGCAATAATGTCGAGTATGCGCTGCCGGATGCGGGGATCGAGGATCGCCACGGCCACTTCGATGCGGTAATCGATGTTACGCGTCATCCAGTCAGCGGAGGAGAGGAACACCTTTTTATCGCCGCCATTCTCAAAAATATAGACGCGATCGTGTTCCAGATAACGGTCAACAATACTGATGACGCGAATATTTTCACTGATCCCGGGCAGATCCGGGATCAGCGAGCACATTCCGCGCACCAGAAGATTCACCTTCACCCCTACGCTGGAGGCTGTATAAAGCCGATCAACCAGCCCTTTGTCCACCAGATTGTTGATTTTCAGAGTAATGCCGGAAGGCTTATTCTGCTGGGCGTTGGCGATTTCAGTGTCGATCAGCTCATACAGCATCCGGCGCGAGTTCTGCGGTGACACCATCAGGTGATCGAAGGTGACGGGCCGGTAGGGATTCTCAATGAAGTTGAAGACCCGGCGCACCTCATTCGTGATGCGCGCGTCGGCCGTCAGCAGGGAGTAGTCCGTGTAGAGTCGCGCGGTTTTCTCGTTAAAGTTACCGGTGCCGATATGCGCGTAGCGCACAATCTCTTCGCCTTCGCGGCGCGAGATCAGGAACAGCTTGGCGTGGATCTTCAGACCCGGCGCGGAGAAGATAACGTGAACGCCCGCTTCGGTCAGGCGCTTGGCCCAGTAGATATTGGCCTCTTCATCGAAGCGCGCCTGCAGCTCCACCACCACCGTAACCTTTTTGCCGTTATAGGCGGCATGGATCATCGCATCCATAATGCGCGAATGTTTCGCAACGCGGTAGATGTTGATCTTGATCGCCAGCACGCTGGGGTCAAACGACGCCTGACGCAGCAGTTCCAGCACATGTTCAAAGGTGTGATAGGGATAGTAGAGCAGCACGTCGCGGTTGCGAATCGCATCAAAGCCGTTGCGGAAGCCATCGAAGCCGATGTGACGGATCTGCGGCAACGGTCGATTGATCAGGTTGTTTTTGCCGACGTTCGGGAAGCCGATAAAATCTTTGAAGTTGTGGTAGCGGCCGCCCGGCAGTATGGAGTCAAAATTCGAGATAGAGAGTTTGTGGCAGAGTAATTCGACCATCGCCTCAGGCATATCGCGCTGATAGACGAAGCGCACCGGCTCTGCAGTCAGACGTTGTTTGAGGCTGGAGGACATCAGCTCCAGCAGGCTGGACTCCATCTCCGTCACCAGATCGTACTCCGCGTCACGCGTCATTTTCATTGAATAGGCGTTGAGCGCGTCGTAGTCATAGAAACCTTTGAAAATGTCATCCAGGCAGTAACGCAGAATGTTATCCAGCAGGATCATCGGCTTGCGGCGACGCGGCGGCTCTGCCGGCAGGTTAATAAAGCGCGGCACCTTATCGGACGGGATCTCCAGCAGCGCATAGCGGATGTCGTCACCGCGAATAATCTCTACCGCCAGGTAGGTGTAATCATCTTTAAGAAATTCGGTCAGATCGGTTTCATGCGTGATCAGAATCGGCGAGATATGCTGACGCAGTTCATGCTTGAAATAGTGGCGCAGCCACGCCTGCTGGTTAAGGGAGAGCTGACGTTCGTTGATCAGGAAGATCTGATTGCGCGCCATCTCCAGCAGCAGCTCGTTATAGAGCGCATCAAACTCCTGATCGGACTTCATTACCCGCTGCTGAATTTTCTTGAACAGATGGCGTGGCGTACTGGCGGAACCCTGCTCTTCACCAATCAGAATGCGGCGTTTCAGATCGGCAAACCGCACTTTATAAAATTCGTCGAGATTGTTGGAGTAGATGCCCAGAAAGCGCATCCGCTCAATCAGTGGATTGCTTTTGTCTGCGGCTTCCTGCAAAACCCGTTCATTAAAAGATAACCAGCTTAATTCTTTTTCAATGTAAAGCTTTACCTGACCCATTCTCACTCCATTTAGCGGTTGCAGGACTGAAGATCCAGTATCCACAAACATTATGGCGAGAGTATGGCAGCGTTGTCCAACGCCAGCAGTTGTCTTATCAATCGGCTACGGGCAACATAGCGGCTTATTTTAGCCTGCTACCGGAACCGCATGAGCGTAAACCACATTCCTGTCCAATTCAGCGATCGTAAGCGTCGTGCCGTTGATCGGCTGACGCGGCGGCTGATCACCTGCTGTGGCGTGGCGATCCTGCTGTTAATGCTGCTGCTGTTTTGCTGGCTGATTGGCGTGGTGCTTCCGCTCTTCAGTGCGCCGGGCGTGCAAGTGATGCCCAGCCAGCAGCTCTGGGATCGTGCGCCTGCTGTCGCAACAGGCAATCTGGGCCGGATAGGCTGGCGTATCAGCAGCCAGGGCGCTGCGCGTTTTATTCCGCTGGATGGTCAGCCTGCTGAACCGGCGCTGGCGCTGACGCCGCCGCCCGATGAGGTGGTGCGGAGCAGTGATGAACAGACGCTGCTGCTGAACATGCAGGGCGCGCTGACGCTGTTACAGCCCACCACTGACGGGCAGTGGCATTTTCCGCTGGGCGACAAACCCTTTCATCTGCCCGAGGGTGCGGTGACAAAGATGGCGCTGGCAACGCGCCAGGCCGGTCAGTGGCGTATCGCGGCGCTCACGGGTGCCGGACTGCGGGTGCTGACGCTGGGCACCGATCGCCAGGCCTCAGTGTTCTCACTGCCTCAGGATCAGCTGGATCTGCTGGTTCTCTCTCCCTCAGGCGATCTGCTCTACACCACGGAGGGCAGCCTGCTGCGCGTCTGGCAACTGGATGACGATCGGGCGCATCTGCGCGAAACCCACACGCTGCCGCAGCGCCCGCAAAGTTTGCATCTGCTGGTGGGCGGCAGAAGTCTGCTGATTCAGGATCGCACCGGCGTGACACAGTGGTTCGCTGTCGCCAGCGAGCAGGGGCCGCGCCTGCAGCGTATCCGGACGTTTGCCGACAGCCGCAGCGACGACGGCACGCTGCTGGTGACAGAATCACAACGGCGGGTATTTGCGACGATCAGCCCGCAGGGGCTGTTACGCCTCTTTGCCAGTAAGCAGCCTGGCCCGATTCTGGAGCGTCAGCTGGCGCCTGGCATTGTGCAGGCGCAGTTTTCACCTCAGGGCGACAGCCTGCTGATTGAGCGGGCGGGAAGCTGGCAGCGCCTGCGGCTGGATAATCCCTGGCCGGACGTCACCTGGCGCAGTTTCTGGCAAAAAATCTGGTATGAAAATTATCCCGGACCGGACTGGGTCTGGCAGTCCACTGCGGCGGGCGACAGCTATCAGGCAAAATTCAGTCTGATGCCGATGGTGACAGGAACGTTAAAAGCGGCCAGCTTAGCGCTGCTGTTTGCCACACCGCTGGCGCTGGCCGCGGCGATGTACACCGCCTGGTTCATGTCGCCCGGATTACGGCGCTGGGTAAAGCCAGCTATCGAGATGATGGGCGCGCTGCCGAGCGTAGTGGTGGGGCTGATTGCCGGGATCTGGCTGGCGCCGCATATCGGACAGGCGCTGGTGGGCGTCCTGCTGCTGCCGCTGACGCTGGCGGGCACGCTACTGCTGTGCGGCATACTCAGCGCCCGCTTACCGTCGCGCTGGCGGCGGCCGGGCCGTGAGGTGCTGATTCTGCTGCCGCTGTTGCTGCTGGTCACGCTGCTGACGCTGTGGCTGCCCACGCTGTTTATCCCGGATGCGGGCGACTGGCTGCCCCACTATGAGCAGCGCAATCTGCTGGTCGCGGCGCTGGCGATGGGCTTTGCGCTGGTGCCCCTGATTTTTACGCTTTCCGAAGATGCCCTGTTCAGCGTCCCGGCCGCCCTGGGACAGGGGTCGCTGGCGCTGGGGGCCACGCCGTGGCAGACCCTGACACGCGTCGTCCTGCCCGGTGCCTCGGCCGGTATCTTTGCCGCGCTGATGATCGGGCTGGGGCGGGCCGTGGGCGAAACCATGATTCTGCTGATGGCCACCGGTAATACGCCGCAGAGCGAAGGCGGACTGTTCAGCGGCCTGCGCGCGCTGTCGGCGAATATCGCTATCGAGATGCCCGAAGCGGTGGCGGGCAGTGCCCATTATCGCGTGCTGTTTCTCAGCGCCCTGATGCTGCTGATCTTTACGCTGGTGATCAACACCGTGGCCGAACTGATCCGTCAGCGGCTGCGCCAGCGTTACAGTCAGCAGGAGGAGCAGGCATGAAGGCGATGCGACAGAACGACCGCTGGCGCTGGTTAACCGCCGGGGCCGTAGCGGTCTGCCTGCTGGCCTTTACGCTGCTGATCGGGCTGCTGGCCTGGCAGGGGGTGCGTGCCTTCTGGCCGCAGCGGGTGGATCTGTATACGTTCAGCCAGCCAGCGGGCGGCGAGACGCGCCTGCTGGGCGAAACCCTGGATCATCAGCGTCACTTTCCGGCTCCGGCCGATGAACAGGGCAATAGCGGCGGGCAGGTTCACCGCTACCTGGTGAAAACCGGTAACCGCGACTGGGATGCGCCAGACTTCCGGGTCATCTACAGCCGGAGTGCGGCGAAGGTCAGCCAGCCAGCGGAGGTCATGGTGCTGCAGCGGCGCAGCCACGGCCTGGCCTATGGCTGGTTTGTCGGCCTGCGGGAGGACAATGAAGAGTTAACCGCACAGCATCCCGATGCGCTGCTGCATCAGCGGCTGGGGCAGGTACAGATGCTGGTGCGGCAGGCGAATCAGATCCGTCGGGTCGATATGGCGCGCCTGAATAACCAGCGTGAAGATCTTGACGAGCAGGCAGCCAGAAACCGCGCTGCCGGGCGCTTCGATCTGCAGGCCGAATCGGAATATCAGGCCAATCAGGCCGCCCTGCAGCGCCGCTTTAATCAGCTGAGCGAGACGCTCGCGGCTCTGCAACTGCAGAGTCAGCGTGATCAGCTCATCCTGCGTGATGTCCAGGGCACTGAACATGCGATCCCGCTGACCGAAATCGTCGACAGCTGGCAGCCGAACGCCATGAAGCTGAGCGGCAAGATAGTGCATTTTCTGCATCAGTTATGGCGGTTTGTCAGTGATTCACCCGCCGAAGGGGAAAGCGAATCCGGGGCGTTTCCGGCCATCTTCGGCACCGTGCTGATGGTGCTGCTGATGTCGGTGGTGGTGATGCCACTGGGCGTTGTCGCCGCTATCTGGCTGCATGAATATGCGGGGCGTCATGCGCTGACGAGGCTGGTACGTATTGCGGTAGTCAATCTGGCTGGCGTGCCCTCCATCGTCTATGGCGTCTTTGGCCTGGGATTCTTTGTCTGGCTGGCTGGCGGCACGATTGATCGGCTGTTTTTCAGCAGCGCGCTGCCCAATCCCACGTTTGGCACGCCCGGCCTGCTCTGGGCGTCGCTGACGCTGGCCCTGCTGACGCTGCCCGTAGTGATTGTGGCGACCGAAGAGGGGCTATCCCGCATTCCCAACAGCCTGCGTCAGGGATCGCTGGCGCTGGGGGCCACTCAGGCGGAAACGCTGTGGAACGTGGTCCTGCCGATGGCGGTGCCCGCCATGCTGACCGGTCTGATTCTGGCCGTCGCGCGTGCTGCCGGGGAAACCGCGCCGCTGATGCTGGTGGGCGTGGTCAAGATGGTGCCGGAGCTGCCGGTGGACGCAGTGTTCCCTTATCTGCATCTGGACCGCAAGTTTATGCATCTGGGCTTCCAGATTTACGATCTGGCGTTTCAGAGTCCGAATATTGAAGCAGACCGTCCGCTGGTCTTCGCGACCGCACTGCTGCTGGTGCTGATTATTCTCTCACTGAATCTGCTGGCGATGGGTCTGCGTCACCGTCTGCGTGAACGCTTTCGTCTTATGACTCAATAACAGGCTATGACTATGACGTCCGACACGGATATCGCGCTGACCGTTAACCATCTGTCGCTGTGGTATGGCGAGCGCCAGGCGCTGCAGGATATTTCGCTGCAGGTGCCAAAAAACAGAATCACCGCGCTGATTGGTCCTTCAGGCTGTGGTAAATCGACGCTGCTGCGCTGCTTTAACCGCATGAACGACGTGATCGATCACTGCCGGGGCGAGGGTGACGTGCTGCTGGGATCGCAGTCGATCCTGCGCCCCGAACAGGATCTCTCGGCGCTGCGCCGTCGGGTCGGCATGGTGTTTCAGCGGCCCAACCCCTTTCCTAAATCGATCTATGAAAATGTGGTCTACGGACTGCGTCTGCAGGGCGTGCGCGATCGGCGGGTGCTGAACGAAGCCTGCGAACGGGCGCTGCGGGCGGCGGCGCTCTGGAGTGAGGTGAAAGACCAGCTGTCGCAGAATGCGCTGACGCTCTCTACCGGCCAGCAGCAGCGTCTGGTGATCGCCCGCGCCATCGCGATTGAGCCGGAAGTGCTGCTGCTGGATGAGCCGACTTCCGCGCTGGATCCCATCTCTACGCTGGTCATTGAAGAGCTGATGACCACGCTCAGGCAGCATTTCACGCTGGTGCTGGTGACGCATAACATGCAGCAGGCGTCGCGCGTCTCCGATTACACCGCATTTATGCATCAGGGCACGTTAGTGGAGTTTGACGAGACCGATCGCATCTTTACCGCGCCGAAACAGCGTCGGACCGAAGATTATATTACGGGGCGCTACGGCTAAGTCGGGGGCAGGGGGCAGACGGCTTTCAGGGCGGCTCATGTCATCGAAGCGATAAAAGCCTGTGCCCGCAGTAGCAACTGACGGGCCAGGGATAAAAACGCCGGGAGCGTTTTCAGACATCGCAAAATGTTAGCCTTCAGGGAGGGGACGTCATCGCCTGCGCTGAGCGAGGGCTTTTTTTTACCGCTTTGCTCAGGCTCGCTGCGCCGTTACTCTGCCAGAAAGCACCGGCTTTCCCCGCCGCCTCAGTCGTTAGCATAGCCCTGTGGCGGCAGCGGTTTGCCATCCAGCCAGGCTTTACCGTCACGCATCGTCAGCCTGCCCTCGACAAACCAGCCGATCACCAGCGGATAGATCGCATGCTCCTGATGCTGAACCCGTTCGGTAATCTCCGCTTCACTATCGCCAGGGAAAACCGGGACTTTCGCCTGCAGGATCACCGGGCCACCATCCAGCTCTTCGGTGACAAAATGCACGGAGGTGCCATGTTCGCTGTCGCCATTCTCCAGCGCCTGACGGTGCGTATGCAGGCCCGGATATTTCGGCAGCAGAGAAGGGTGGATATTCAGCAGGCGATTGTGAAAATGGGCGACGAACGCGGGGCTGAGGATCCGCATATAGCCCGCCAGCACAACCAGATCGGGCGAGTACGCCTCGATCGCCGCGATAAGCTGGCGATCAAAGGCTTCACGGTCGGCGAAGTCGCTGGCGGCAAGCGCATGCGCGGGCACGCCCGCCTCCTGCGCCCGCGTCAGGCCATACGCGGCGGCACGGTTGCTGAACACGGCAGCCACGCTGCCGTGAATCCGCCCGCTTGCACAGGCGTCAAGGATGGACTGAAGGTTACTTCCGTTGCCGGAAATCAGTACAACCAGCTTTTTCATCCGTTAATAACCACACGCTCTTCAGCATCAGATGCTTTGATCACGCCCAGCTTCCAGGCTTTCTCGCCCGCCGCCTGCATCAGCGCAATCGCCTTATCGGCGTCGGCCGGACTCAGGGCAATGACCATGCCCACACCGCAGTTAAAGGTGCGATACATCTCGAAACGGCTGACGTTGCCCGCCTGCTGCAGCCAGCTGAAGACGGCCGGCCACTGCCAGCTCTTCTCGTCGATGACCGCCTGGGTGTTGTCAGGCAGCACGCGCGGAATATTTTCCCAGAAGCCGCCGCCGGTCAGATGCGCAATCGCGTGCACATCGACCTGCTCAATCAGGCTCAGGATGTTCTTCACATAGATGCGGGTCGGTTCCAGCAGATGGTCGGCCAGTGGTTTGCCTTCCAGCTGTTCAGACAGCGGATCGGTGTTGCTGACTTCCAGAATTTTGCGCACCAGCGAATAACCATTAGAGTGCGGGCCGCTGGAGCCGAGGGCGATCAGTACGTCGCCATCCTGCACCTTGCTGCCATCAATGATTTCTGACTTTTCGACCACGCCGACGCAGAACCCGGCCACGTCATAATCTTCGCCGTGATACATGCCTGGCATCTCGGCGGTTTCACCGCCTACCAGCGCACAACCTGACTGCAGACACCCTTCAGCGATACCGGTAATCACCGCAGAGGCCGTTTCCACATCCAGTTTCCCGGTGGCGTAATAGTCGAGGAAGAAGAGCGGCTCGGCGCCCTGAACCACCAGATCGTTGACGCACATCGCGACCAGGTCAACGCCGATGGCATCGTGACGTTTGAGATCCATCGCCAGACGCAGCTTGGTGCCCACGCCATCGGTGCCGGAAACCAGCACGGGTTCACGGTATTTCTGCGGCAGCGCGCAAAGCGCACCAAAACCGCCCAGTCCACCCATCACTTCCGGGCGACGCGTCTTTTTCACTACGCCTTTAATACGGTCAACCAGAGCGTTACCAGCATCAATATCAACACCGGCGTCTTTGTAACTGAGAGAGGTTTTGTCGGTCACTGCGAGGTCCCCACGCGAGTTGCGGTTGGTGGTTTAAAATAAAGCGCGGCAATTCTATCAGTGCAGGCAAACGTTTGCGAGTCCGGGATTGCCCATCGGACGAATTTCATCAATCCTCTGTTTATCCCTGTAAAAGCCGCGGTATTGCGCAAGGAGAGGTGGCGCGCCGTCCAAAAGGCGGTATAATCCCGCGATTTTTTTTAGCTCAACTCATTCCGGGAGAACACCAATGAAGATCGTGGAAGTCAGACACCCGCTGGTCAAACATAAACTGGGCCTGATGCGTGAGCATGATATCAGTACAAAGCGTTTTCGCGAGCTGGCGTCGGAAGTGGGCAGCCTGCTGACCTACGAAGCGACTGCCGATCTGGAAACAGAGCGCGTCACCATTGAGGGCTGGAACGGCCCGGTAGAGATCGACCAGATCAAAGGCAAAAAAATCACGGTGGTGCCGATTCTGCGTGCCGGTCTTGGCATGATGGAAGGGGTGCTGGAGCACGTTCCCAGCGCCCGTATCAGCGTGGTGGGCGTCTACCGCGATGAAGAGACGCTGGAGCCGGTGCCTTACTTCCAGAAGCTGGTGTCTAACATCGAAGAGCGCCTGGCGCTGGTCGTCGATCCGATGCTGGCTACCGGTGGCTCTATGATCGCTACCATCGACCTGCTGAAGAAAGCGGGCTGCTCCAGCATCAAGGTGCTGGTGCTGGTGGCGGCGCCGGAAGGGATCGCGGCACTGGAGAAAGCGCATCCGGATGTTGAGCTGTACACCGCATCAGTGGATCAGGGGCTGAACGAAAAGGGTTACATCATTCCCGGACTCGGCGATGCCGGGGACAAAATTTTCGGAACCAAATAAATCGCATAGCCGACCAGAGAGTCGGCTTTTTTTTGGCAAAAAAAAGTGCCCGGAACGGGCGCGCCTGCTGCTGCGGCGCGGACCGGCGGGAGAGATAACCTAAGGGGATAAATGATGACTCGTCGCGCCATTGGCGTCAGTGAACGACCGCCGTTACTGCAAACCATTCCGCTCAGCCTGCAACACCTGTTCGCCATGTTTGGCGCCACCGTGCTGGTGCCGATTCTGTTCCATATCAACCCGGCCACCGTGCTGCTGTTCAACGGGGTGGGCACACTGATTTATCTCTTTATCTGTAAGGGCAAAATCCCCGCCTACCTGGGATCCAGTTTTGCGTTTATCTCGCCGGTGTTGCTGCTGCTGCCGCTGGGCTATGAGGTGGCGCTGGGCGGATTTATTCTGTGTGGCGTGCTGTTCTGCATTGTGGCACTGATCGTCAGACGCGCCGGGACCGGCTGGCTCGACGTGATGTTTCCGCCCGCAGCGATGGGGGCGATTGTCGCCGTCATTGGTCTGGAACTGGCTGGCGTGGCCGCCAATATGGCGGGCCTGCTGCCCGCTGAAGGCAGTGCGCCCGACAGTAAAACGGTACTGATCTCGCTGGTGACGCTGGCGGTGACGGTATTCGGTTCGGTGCTGTTCCGCGGTTTCCTGGCGATCATCCCGATTCTGGTTGGGGTGGTCGTGGGATATCTGCTCTCCGCAGCGATGGGTATCGTGGACTGGAGCGGCGTCGAGCGCGCGCCGTGGTTTGCCCTGCCAACCTTCTACACGCCGCGTTTTGAGTGGGTGGCGATGCTGACGATTCTGCCTGCGGCGCTGGTGGTCATCGCCGAGCATATCGGTCATCTGGTCGTTACCGCCAATATCGTGAAAAAGGATCTGATCCGCGACCCGGGTCTGCATCGTTCGATGTTTGCCAACGGCTTATCGACGGTCATCTCCGGCTTCTTCGGTTCCACGCCGAACACCACCTACGGCGAGAATATTGGCGTGATGGCGATTACCCGTGTCTACAGTACCTGGGTCATCGGCGGCGCGGCAATTCTGGCGATCCTGCTCTCCTGCGTCGGCAAGCTGGCGGCGGTGATCCAGGCGATCCCGGTGCCGGTCATGGGTGGCGTCTCGCTGCTGCTGTATGGCGTGATCGGCGCATCCGGTATCCGCGTACTGATCGAATCTAAAGTCGATTACAACAAGGCGCAGAACCTGATCCTCACCTCCGTGATCCTGATCATCGGCGTCAGCGGCGCGAAGGTGCATATCGGCGCGGCGGAGCTGAAAGGCATGGCGCTGGCGACGATCGTGGGTGTTGGCCTGGCGCTGATCTTCCGTGTGATCTCGCTGCTGCGCCCGGAAGAAGTGGTGCTGGAAGCCGACGAACCGCGCGAACCGTGATCCCGGCCTGAGTCACGGGATCGGGGCAGGGACGCCCCATTCATCTCTTTCTGAAAACTGTGTTAGACTTCCCCCGATTTTTTGCTTGTTCTCTTGCTGAGGTGCTTCTGAACACGCCGGCACAATTGTCATTGCCACTTTATTTACCAGACGACGAAACCTTCTCCAGCTTCTGGCCGGGGGAAAACCCGTCGCTGATTGCCGCACTGAAAGGCGCTCTTAATCAGCAACATGGCAGCTATCTCTACTTCTGGTCACGCGAAGGGGGCGGACGAAGCCATCTGCTGCATGCCGCCTGCGCGGAGATGTCAGCGCGCAATGAGGCGGTCGGCTATGTGCCGCTCGATAAACGTACCTGGTTTGTGCCGGAAGTGCTGGAAGGGATGGAGCAGCTGTCGCTGGTCTGCATCGATAACATCGAATGTATTGCCGGCGAGCCGGAGTGGGAAATGGCGATCTTCGATCTCTACAACCGTATCCTCGAAACCGGTAACACGCGCCTGTTTATTACCGGCGATCGTCCACCGCGTCAGCTTAATCTGCAACTGCCCGATCTCGCGTCACGGCTGGACTGGGGCCAGATCTATCGCCTGCAGCCGCTCTCTGATGAAGATAAACTCCAGGCACTTCAGCTGCGCGCCGGATTACGCGGATTTGAACTGCCGGAAGATGTGGGCCGTTTCCTGCTGAAGCGGCTGGATCGTGAAATGCGCACCCTGTTCGATACACTGGATCGGCTCGATCGCGCTTCTATCAGCGCCCAGCGCAAACTCACCATTCCATTCGTAAAAGAGACGCTCGGCCTTTAAAGAATGTCGAGCACCGCTTCCGGCGGACGGCCGATGCGTGCCCTGTCGCCATTAATTACAATCGGCCTCTCAATCAGCACCGGATTATTCACCAGCGCATCCAGCAGCACACTTTCGCTTTTGTCGCTGAGTGCCAGCTCGCGATAGATCGTCTCTTTAGTCCGCATCAATGCCCGTGCGCTCTGCATCCCCAGCTTCTGCAACAGGATTTGCAGCGTTTCGCGATCGGGTGGTGTCTGCAGATAGAGCACCACCTCCGGCTCTATGCCGCGAGCGGTAAGCAGCGCCAGCGTTTCGCGGCTCTTGCTGCAGCGCGGGTTATGATAGATCGTCACCATCCTGATTCTCCTTCTGTGGCGGTGAATTTTACCCTTTCTGATACTGTTTAAAGCGCTGCTGTAACTGACGCAGCTGGTCGATACGGGCGTCGTAGCGCGCCTGCTTCAGGCTGCCGAGCGGCACCTGGGCGCTGGCGCTGCTGAGGGTGGTAATCGCCTGGTCGAGCTGACCATTCAGCGCCAGACTCTCCGCCCGCGCGGAGAGCTCTTCATCATTCAGTCCCTGCTGGGCAGACGCCTGCGCCAGCAGGTCCCAGCCGTTGGGGTCATCTTTGTTGGTCCAGGTGTAGCGATTCAGGATCCGGCTGGCGCTGGCATACTGCTTCGCTTCGACATAGGCATTGGCGAGGTTAAGCTGGACCACCGGGCTGTTTTTGGCTCCGCTGGCGGCGCTCAGCAGCGCAATGGCCTGCTGCGGCTGATTCAGGCCGATGTCGATGTCCGACATGATATCCAGGAACCAGATATTGTTGGGCTGCTTCGCCAGTAACGGCGTCATGATGCGCTTCGCATCGGCAAAGCTTTTCGCCTGCAGAAACTGTATGGCTTTGCCATATTGTGACGCCATCTGCTCACGGGCATTGCCGCCCGCATACTGACTCAGCAGTTCGTCGGTCAGCTGATTGCGTCCGGTCGGGTACATCCCCAGCGCACGCACCTTCGCCAGATAGAAATCTTCCGTCGACTGCACCACTACGGGCCGCATCTGATTCGCCCGGTTGCGGGCATCCGCCAGACGGCTGTCGGGCAGCGGGTGCGTCAGCAGGATCTCAGGCGGCTTTGAGGAGAAGCGGCTCTGATCGGCCAGCTTCTGCAGGAAGTTCGGCATCGCCTGAGGATCGAACCCGGCACGCTGCAGAACCTGAATCCCGATACGGTCGGCCTCCTGCTCATTACCCTGGGTAAAGCTGATGATGCCCTGCTGTGTGCCTGCCAGGGTGCCGGTCAGGGCGGCCATGCCCGCCTGCGGACTGGCCATCGCCAGCAGAATTGAGCCCAGCGCGCCGACCCAGGTCAGCGGCGCATTGCGCTTCTGGTCTTCCATCGCGCGTGCCAGGTGGCGCTGGGTAACGTGTGAGATCTCATGCGCCATCACGGACGCCAGCTGGCTTTCATTCTCGGTAAAACGGAACAGGGCCGAGTGCAGCACCACGTTGCCCCCAAAGAAGGCAAAGGCATTAAGCTCATCGTTCTGGATCAGGAAGAAGTGGAAAGGCGTTTTCACGGCGTCGGCGTGCGAAACCAGGCGCTGGCCCAGCTGATTGATGTACTGATTCAGCAGCGGATCGTTAATCAGCGGGGCACTGGCGCGCAGCTGGCGCACATAGAAGTCGCCCATCTGCAGCTCCTGATTAATCGACAGCGTCGAACCGGCTGTGGTGCCGATATCGGGAAGCGAATCACTGATATCGGCATAAGCCGGTGAGAGTGTCGTGAAGATGAGTGTCGGAAGGAGCGCGGCGATCAGCGTTTTCTTTAACCGGTTCAACATGCCTTAATCCTGTAGAGGGGCCCTGAGAATGGACAGATGCGCAGCGGGAACGTTCCCCATTTCGCCGATCGCAGCAGTCCGGCCCTATCTTAACCAGAGCACTAAAAGAAAGAAATGGCGTTTTCTGCCTGCTGCCCGGCGTAATTTGTGCAAGATCGTGGATTTTGGCGAAAAAAATTGAATATAACGGTAACCTAAACGGCAGTTAAACGATAGCAGCCCTGAAGGGATTGCCGCGTGAGCGAAGAGGAAAATGGCGGGTTATTCAATGGATCCGCTCAGGCATCGCCAGAATAGAGCAGAAAATGCTGGGTGAGGATAAAAAGGGTGCCGGCCCTTTTTTTAAAGTTATGTAAATTCACTCAAAAAAATTGAATGTGGCACGGTTTTTTCCAGGTCTACTCTGAAAAAGTCACGCCAGAAATTCAGAAATCTTTTATTCTGCCATCGACAAATTAAATCGTTATTCCCCTTTCTCTTTTTTTTATTCCAGCTAAGCCTGGCTGCTTTTTATTTCTTAATGGCGAGAAACTGTGAGGTGAAGGGTTGAATCATCAGGGCCATTTCTAAGAATACCCTTTTTCACGCTGTATGAAACTTTTCGATTAATTCTGCCGGTGAATCATTTTGGCGGGTTATCACTGTGGTGCTGACCTGAATTTACACAGGCGTGAGTTATACCCGTGCTGTGATATAGATAGCCGACCAGATTCAGTCCTGAATCTGCCAGACCTTATTTGATTTGCCGGAGAGAAGTAATATGCGTTCAGTGGTTTCTTACGCGTTAATCGCCATTATTGGCGGCGTTGTTGGCGCGGCTGTCACTCAGAGTGGCGATATTTATGACAAAGTTTCACGCCATTTTGCAACCGAGCCTCAGGAAGCCGAAGGATTCTGGAGCACACCCGCCATTGAAGGATACGGCAAAATTCATTACGAGCCTGATGCCGCGTTTAAACCGGTCGCGGGCCTCAGTAATAAAATCGTTTTTCAGATCACCCGCAGCGACGGCGCCATGACCGCCCCTAATCTGGGACTGGAGCGCGTGGCGCGCGTGGTAAATCTCTATATCGCCTCGGGTGTCCCGGCGGATCAGCTGAAGTTTGTGGTTTCGGTCACCGGTGATGCGACCCCGGCCATGCTGGATAACGCCCATTTCAGACAGTTTTATGGCATCGACAATCCCAACCTCAAGCTGATTAATGAGCTGAATCAGGCGGGTGTGAAAGTCTCAGTCTGCGATCAGTCTGTGGCATTCCATCACTATCCGAATAACTGGATTGATAAATCGGTCATCCATGCGCTTTCCAGTCCGACCACCGTATCAACCCTGCAGAATCAGGGCTACGCGTGGCTGGCAATGTAATGAATATTTTTAATAACCAGGAGAAGAGTGAATGCGTCCAGCAGCGTTAGTGGTCATGGCGGCCGTGGCCGGATTTATCGGGGGCAACGTTTTACAGTTGCCGGCGTTATTTGACAAAGTCAGCGGCAAAGTAGCAGATAATAAAGCTGAGCCTGCTGATTTCTGGAGTACGCCAGCCATTGAAGGCTACGGAAAAATACATTATGTCGATACGCCCGCGTTTAAACCCGGCACCACCGCTGGTCTGAGTAATAAAATTGTTTTCCAGATCAACCATAATGAAGGGGATATCCGCAAGCCGAATCTGGGGCTGGAGCGCGTGGCACGCGTTACTAACCTCTATTATGCGGCGGGTGTACCACTCGACCAGCTGAAATTTGTGGTCTCGATTAATGGCGATGCGGTTTCTTCAGCCCTGAATAATGCGCAGTTCAGCAAAGCCTACGGCGTGGATAACCCGAACCTGAAGCTGATTAGCGAACTGAAAAAAGCGGGCGTGCAGGTCACCATCTGCGACCAGTCAGTGGCGTTTCATCAGCTTGAGCGCAACTGGATCGACCCGATGGTTACACACACCATCTCCAGCGGCACCACTGTGGCGACACTGGAAAACAGCGGCTACGCCTTCCTGATGCTGTAAACGTCTGACAGCGGCGTCACTGCCGCTGTCACCTGCTGCTCCCTCGTCAATCCTGCTTCCCTTATCTGTTCCCGGCCCGCGCAGAGGGCTGTCGTTCGTTGTCAATGACAGCGACAAGGTCAGATGTCATCACTCATTCTCCCTTCTCCTGGCGTACTGACAATCTTGCATAGACGTGAATCAGGGCCGGGCTAATCTGGATTCTGTACGCTAAAATTTGTCTTAATGCTGCTCAAAAAGAGTGACACCGTGTAGACTTACGCCCGGATATCAGGGCTTCTGGCACATTAAAATAATCAGGCATTCAGGACATGACACTCTTCTTCAGGGCGGCGACGCCATGCTAAAGCTCTTTCGGCCCAAGGCCGATTTGCGCAATCTGATCGCCCTGCTGGTGATTGTCAGCATTGTCATCACGCTGGCAAACACGCTTTACGCCACCTGGCGGGTACAGCGGCAGGTGCTGATTGATACTACGCTCGAAGCTAACCGGGCCTATGCCGCCAAGCTGGCTTCCACCAGCGAAATTTTCTTCCAGCTGGCGCAGTCCCAGCTCCATTACAGCGCCAATCAGCTGAGCCGTGACTTTTACAATGATGCGCTGCTGAAAAGCGAGGTTAACCGCCTTCGTGAACAGACCACCAGTTTCAACTCGGTGGCGGTGGTAGATGCGCAGGGGATGGTTAAAGCGATTTCGCCGGAATCACTGACGCTGCAGGGAATACGTCTTACCAGCGACGCCTCGCGGGAAGCGCTGACCCTGCGGCAGCCGATCATCAGTAAGCCAACGCTTTCTGCCGCCAATAATCTGCTGGTGTTTGTCTCCTGGCCAATCTGGAGCGCCGATGGCGACTATCTCGGCTATGTCGGCGGCACGATCTATCTGAAGAAAAAAAGCATTCTGAATGCGCTGCTGGGTGAGCAGTTCTACCGGGATGGCACCACGGTTTATGTGCTCGACAGCAATAATGAGGTGCTCTATCACCAGAATCGTCAGCTGATAGGCAAAATTCTGCCCGCCATTGTCAGCCCCCGTGACGAGCAGACCAATGGGTCGCTGATACTCGACGGCTCCGGGGAATCCATGCAGCTGGCCGGATTTGCAGTGGTGCCGACGACAGGCTGGACGGTGGTGGCGCTGAAGCCAATCAATACGACGCTGAATCCGCTCTCGGGCCTGTTGATGAAAGTGCTGAAAAACTCGGTCCCCTTTGCGCTGCTGACCCTGCTGGTTGCCGTGGTGCTGGCGCGACTGATTGCCCGTCCGCTTTTCCAGCTGGCCCGCAAAGCCAGCCGGATGGATGTGCAGGGGGTCTCGAAGGAGATTGGCGGCATCACCGCATGGTATTTCGAGGCGGCGCAGGTCAAGCGGGCGCTGCTCACCGGCATCGGTCTGGTGCAGGATAAAATCGGCCGTCTTAACTCGGAAGCGCAGACCGATCCGCTGACCCAGTTGCTGAATCGCCGGGGGCTTAACGCGGTGCTGGAGTACTACCGCACGCTGCGTCAGCCATTTGCGGTGCTGGCACTGGATATCGACCACTTCAAAAACGTTAACGACACCTGGGGACACGACGTAGGCGATCGGGTCATTCAGCAGGTGGCGAGCACGCTGCGGGCCAGCGCCCGTCAGTCTGATGTGGTGTGTCGCAACGGCGGAGAGGAGTTTCTGATGCTGCTGCCGGGAACGTCACTGGATGAGGCGCAGATCATCGCAGAGCGCGTGCGGCTTGGTATCGCAGAAGCGTGGCTCACCGATGTCGGCAGGATCACCCTCTCTATCGGCGTGGCGGCCTGGAACGGGTCAGCGGAGGGGGGGCTGGAAGGCAGCTTAAAACAGGCGGATGCGGCGCTTTATCAGGCGAAAAATGCCGGGCGCAACTGCGTGATTGTTGCGGCGTCCTGAAGTCCGGGCGAGAAAAAGGGGCAGCGCAGGGATAACGCGGGGCAGGCAGGGCGCGGCTCAACGGCCGCGCCCCTGAACATCAGGCTGACTTAACGTACTCCAGCACCATGTCATGATGATTCGAGGTTTTAAAGTTATCAAAGACTTTTTCAACCTTGCCTTCAGCATCGACCAGGAAGCTGATGCGATGAATACCGTCATAGGTTTTCCCCATGAACGTTTTTTCACCCCAGACGCCAAACGCCTGGCAGACTTCATGATTCTCATCTGAGAGCAGGGTAAAGTTCAGCAGCTCTTTTTCAGCAAAGCGTGACAGTTTTTCTGGTTTGTCAGTGCTGATACCCAGCACTTCCACGCCCGCTTTCTTCAACTCATCCATATTGTCACGCAGACCGCACGCCTGCACGGTGCAGCCCGGTGTCATCGCCTTCGGGTAGAAGTAGACCAGAACGCGCTGTCCCTGGAAGTCGGTCAGATTTACGTGTTCACCATCCTGATCGGGCAGGCTAAATGCGGGTGCGGTATCTCCGGCTTTCAGTGGATTCATCACATCTCTCCATTTTTTTATTCAGGCTGTGGGTAATACACTATCCGGCCAGAAACGGCCAGAGGCAAAATCACCTTCAGGGGTATTTCACCACATAGCCGCATACTCAGCCGCCAGTCATGTGGAGAAATACCTCCGGCTTACAGACCAAGCTTAGCGTACTGCGCTCACAGATTCGCTGCTGTCGGCATCTGATGCGCTATAGAGGCGCAGCGACCCCTGCGCATTCAGCTCCTGACAGAGCGCGTTAAACGCCTGCTCAAACGTTGTGCCGCTGGTCCGTGTCGGACAATGGGCTGTCATTTGAATATAGAGCGTTGGCGGCAATTCGCGCTGCGCGGGTATAATGCGCGACACCAGTTCCGCCACATTCATCTGATGTTTATCGATCAGATCGGTAAAGCGTTCAATGGTATGCGGCGAATCGGCGACCTCAACCTGAATAAACGCGGTGTCGGGCATTGGCGGACGCAGCCGGGCATTGGTGCGCTTCATCACGATCAGCAGTTCCAGCTCTGCGCCTTTCAGCGGCAACGTCGACTCAATCAGCGTAATGGCGTTCCAGCTGCCCGACAGCAGCATAATAAAGGTGAACTCATCCCCAAGCATGGCAAGACGGCTATCTTCGATATTGCAACCGCAGCTGCTGACGTGTCGGGTAATGGTATTGACGATACCCGGACGGTCAACACCGAGGGCGGTGATCACCAGATGATGGGGCTGAGATGGCGACAAAATGGCTTTTCCTCTGCTTTCGCTAATAACCATAAGGTAAACATAAAAAAAACTGCTGACAAGCGCGGGAATAGCGAGGCTGGCTTGCTTTTCCCTAAGTGTAAAACGTACCATGAAGCACTTGTTTGTCGAGGGGATCGCCAATGTTTACGGGAAGTATTGTTGCACTCGTTACGCCAATGGATGACAGCGGTAATGTCTGCCGGTCGAGTCTGAAAAAACTGATTGATTATCATGTCGCCAGCGGCACCGCGGCGATCGTTTCCGTGGGCACCACAGGCGAATCCGCTACCCTGAGCCATGAAGAACATGGTGATGTGGTGATGCTGACCCTGGAACTGGCCGATGGCCGTATTCCGGTGATTGCCGGAACCGGCGCCAACGCCACCGCTGAAGGCATCTCTCTGACGAAGCGTTTTGAACATTCCGGTGTGGTGGGCTGCCTGACCGTCACGCCTTATTACAACCGCCCGACGCAGGAAGGGTTGTTCCAGCACTTTAAAGCCATCGCGAACAGCACCAGCCTGCCGCAGATGCTCTACAACGTGCCTTCGCGCACCGGGTGTGACATGCTGCCGGAAACCGTCGCCCGCCTGGCCGAAATCAAAAATATTATCGGAATCAAAGAGGCGACCGGGAACTTATCGCGGGTTAGTCAGATCCAAGAGCTGGTTGATGACGATTTCATTCTGGTCAGTGGCGATGACGCGACTGCACTGGACTTTATGCAACTGGGCGGCAAAGGCGTCATTTCGGTGACGGCAAACGTGGCTGCGCGCGAAATGGCTGAACTGTGTCAACTCGCACAGCAGGGCAATTTCGTCGAGGCTCGCCGCCTGAATCAGCGTCTGATGCACCTGCACCAGACGCTTTTCTGTGAACCCAATCCTATCCCGGTGAAATGGGCTGCGAAACAGCTAGGATTAATCGCTAACGACACGCTGCGTCTGCCAATGACGCCACTGACTGCAGCCGGCCAGCCGAAAGTGGAGCAGGCGCTGGTGAAAGCGGGTTTGCGATAATTTAGGGAGTTTGAATGAATTACTCAGTAAAGCGGTCAACAGTCGCCACAGTAGTGGGCCTTTCTACTCTGATGCTGTTGTCGGCCTGTTCCAGCGATCAGCGTTATAAACGTCAGGTCAGCGGCGACGAATCTTATCTTGAAGCCAGCCAGTTGAGCGAGCTCAAAGCGCCTGCCGGCATGATCCTGCCGGTTCAGCGCGGTGACTATGACGTGCCGCGCACCGCCAGCCAGGCACCTGTCGGCAAACAGCTCGACATTCGTCCGCCAGCCCAGCCGCTGGCGCTGATGAACGGCACCCGCGCACAGTTCAGCAACAACAGCGGCGCACTGATGATTGAAAACAGCCGGGGTTCAGTCTGGCCTCAGCTCGTTAACGTTGTACAGTCTTACAACTTCCCTATCGCTTCACGTAATGATGCAGGCCAGCAGCTGACGACCGACTGGGTGCAGTGGAACCGCGCCGATGAAGACCAGCAGTATCGTGGTCGTTACCAGATCAGCGTGCAGTCCCAGAGCTATCAGCAGCAGGTGACCGTGCGTCTGCTGGAACTGCAGCAGGCGGGTAAAACCGTCACTTCGCCGGTGCAGATCCAGCGTTACACCGCACAGATGCTGAACGATCTTAGTACCGGTCTGGATAAGATCGAAACGGCCAGTGAAAACGCCGCCTCCGGCCGCGTGACCGGATCGATTGACGTGCAGAGCGGCGCGGACGACACCGGCCTGCCGATGCTGATCCTGCGGTCACCGTACAACACGGCCTGGCAGCGACTGCCGGATGCGATGAAGCGTGTCGGCATGGAAGTCACGGATACCACCCGCTCAACCGGCAGCATGAAGGTGACCTATAAGTCACTGAGCAGCAGCGAATGGGATGAGATTGGCGCGAAAGATCCTGAATTGCCGAACGGCGATTACAAGGTGCAGGTCGGCGATCTCGACAACCGCACCAGTCTGCAATTCATCGACCCGAAAGGGCATGTGCTGACCCAGTCGCAGAACGATGCGCTGGTGGCCGTGTTCCAGGCGGCGCTGAACAAATAAAGTTGCCTCGGGCCGGAGATTCTCCGGCCTTTTTTTTTTGTTTTTGGCATAATAGCGCGCGGCGAAGTAAACGATTGCGTCAAGGCAATCGCCGCAGCGGCACTGGCCGCTCACCACCCGTTATTTCAAGTCTGGAGTGAACAAGATGCAAAAGCGAGCTGAGTTGTATCGCGGTAAAGCGAAAACCGTATACAGCACCGATAACCCGGATCTGCTGATACTCGAATTCCGCAATGATACGTCAGCAGGTGATGGCGCCCGAATCGAGCAGTTTGATCGCAAGGGAATGGTTAACAACAAGTTTAACCACTTCATCATGACCAAATTGCAGGAAGCGGGGATCCCGACCCAGATGGAAGCGCTGCTGTCGGATACCGAAGCGCTGGTGAAGAAGCTGGAGATGGTGCCCGTAGAGTGCGTGGTTCGCAACCGCGCCGCAGGCTCGCTGGTAAAACGTCTGGGCGTGGAAGAGGGAATGGTGCTCAATCCGCCGCTGTTTGATCTTTTCCTGAAGGATGATGCAAAGCATGACCCGATGGTCAACGAATCCTACTGCGAAACCTTCGGCTGGGTCAGCAGACAGAACCTGGCGCGTATGCAGGAGCTGACCTTTAAAGCTAACGACGTGCTGAGCAAACTGTTCGACGATGCGGGCCTGATCCTGGTCGACTTCAAGCTGGAGTTTGGCCTGTTTAACGGCGAAGTGACGCTGGGCGATGAGTTTTCGCCAGACGGTGCCCGCCTGTGGGACAAAGAGACGCTCGACAAAATGGATAAAGATCGCTTCCGTCAGAGCCTCGGCGGCGTGGTGGAAGCCTATGAAGCGGTCGCGCAGCGTCTGGGTGTCACACTCGACTGAGTCTGCCCAGCGCACCGCAGCAAAAGGAGAGCCCCGGCTCTCCTTTTTCATTTTGGCGTAAAGCTGGTGATTGCGTCGTCACACAACTAAAATCATGCCATCTGAAAATGTCTGAGGGAATACAGCATGCGCTGGCAAGGGCGTCGCGAAAGCGACAATGTAGAGGACCGTCGTGGTCAATCGTCCGGTTTTGGCGGCGGAGGCCGTCAGATTCGTCTGCCGCGCGGCAAAGGTGGCATTGTCATTCTGATTGTGGTGGCCATTGCCGGTTATTACGGCTACGACCTGACCGCGCTGCTGACGGGGGGCGAGGTGGCACCGACCAGTCAGCAGCAGACGCGCAGCGTCAGCGCCAATGATGAAGAGGCCGCGAAATTCACCAAAGTCATTCTGGCGACCACCGAAGATACCTGGGACAAACTGTTCCGGCAGATGAATAAACAGTATGTCGCCCCGAAACTGGTGATGTATCGCGGCGCAACCCGTACCGGCTGCGGCACCGGACAGTCGGTAATGGGGCCGTTCTACTGTCCTGCCGATCAGACCGTCTATATCGACCTCTCTTTCTATGACGAGATGAAAACTAAACTCGGCGCGGGCGGCGACTTTGCGCAGGGCTATGTCATCGCGCATGAAGTGGGCCATCACGTTCAGAAGCTGCTGGGTATTGAACCGAAAGTGCGTGAGATGCAGCAGGGCGCCAGTCAGAAACAGGTCAATCAGCTCTCTGTGAAGATGGAGCTGCAGGCAGACTGCTTTGCCGGCGTCTGGGGACACTATATGCAGCAGCAAAATATCCTTGAGGCGGGCGACCTGCAGGAAGCACTGAATGCCGCCGAGGCGATTGGTGATGACCGGCTGCAGCAGAAAGGTCAGGGCCGCGTCGTGCCGGACAGCTTTACCCACGGCACCTCCGAGCAGCGTTACACCTGGTTTAAGCGCGGTTTTGACGGTGGCAATCCGGGACAGTGCGACACCTTCGCCAGCAACTGATGCCTTTGCAGCGTCTGACGCAGGAGATGGAACAGGCCGGTGTGCGTCGTCTGGCGGTGATCAGCGGCGACCCGGCCTGGTGTTTATCGCAGGCGGCAGAGTGGCGTCACACGCTCGCGGGTGACTGGCCGATCGTCAGTCCGGCACCGCTATTTGCGGATCCGGCTGACGCACCGGCTCTGCACGTACCGCCTGCTGCGGTTCGCACGCTGCTTGGCCGTGAATTTCGTCATGCCCTGTTCGACGCCCGTTACGGCTTTCACGCCGAGGCGTTCGCGGCGCTGGCTGGTACGCTCACCGCCGGAAGCTGGCTCCTGCTGCTAGTGCCGCCCTGGGATCAGTGGCCGCAGCAGCCCGATGGTGACAGCCTGCGCTGGGGGGACGTTGCCAGCCCCATCGCCACGCCGCATTTTGTTCATCATCTGCAACAGCTCATCACGGCGGACGACCAGCTCCTGCTGGCGCGTCAGCATCAGCCCTGCCGGTTTCCGTCCCGGCCCGCGTGGCCGCGATGGCACTGCCAGGCACCGCAGCAGCAGCAGGCGATACTCCATCAGCTGATGGCTATGCCCTCGGGTGTGGCGGTACTGACCGCTGCCCGGGGCCGCGGTAAATCGGCGCTGGCGGGAATGCTGGCGCGCCAGGCGGGTGCCTGTCTGGTCACGGCCCCCGCCAGAGCCTCCACGACGGTGCTGGCTGCCTTTGCCGCTGAGCAGTTTCACTTTATGGCACCGGATGCGCTGCTGGCGCTGGAGACGCCGCCCGCGGCGGAGTGGCTGATTGTGGATGAGGCTGCGGCCATCCCGGCGCCGTTGCTGCAGGCGCTGGTCGGCCGCTATCCCCGCGTTCTGCTGACGACCACCGTTCAGGGCTACGAAGGCAGCGGGCGCGGCTTTATCCTGAAATTCTGCGCCGGACTGGCGGACGTGCACTATTTTACGCTGGATGAGCCTCTGCGCTGGTCGCGTGCTGACCCGCTGGAGCAGTGGCTGAATCAGGCGCTGCTGTTTGAGGATGCGGCGGCGGTCGAACCGGCATCCGCTGCGCCGGTCACGCCGCAGCGGGTAGCACCGGGCGATTTCAGCGCGCTGGAGGCCGCTTACCGTCTGCTCACCAGCGCACACTATCGCACCTCGCCGCTCGATCTGCGCCGCCTGCTGGATGCGCCCGGTATGCAGTTGTGGCGCGCTGGCTCGCTGTCCGCCCTGCAGGGCGCGCTCTGGCTGGTGGAGGAGGGCGGGCTGGAGCCGGACCTGGCGCAGGCGGTCTGGGCGGGCACCCGGCGACCCCGGGGCAATCTGGTAGCGCAGTCGCTGGCGGCGCACGCGGGACTGCCGGAGGCGGCGACCCTGCGGTCGCTGCGGATCAGCCGCATAGCCGTGGCGGCGGAGAGCCGTCGTCAGGGCATCGGGCAGCAGCTGGTGGCCGCCGCGGCCAGCGCGGCCGCCGGGCACGACTATCTTTCCGTCAGCTTCGGCTACACTCATTCACTCTGGGCCTTCTGGCGCGCCTGTGGTTTTACGCTGGTGCGGATAGGTACCCAGCGTGAAGCCAGCAGCGGCTGCTACGCCGCGATGGCGATGCGGCCCTGTTCGGCGGCGGGCAACGCATTGCAGCGCCGCGCCGTCGCGCAGCTGGCGCGCGACTGGCCACGGATGCAACACTTTCTTGAGCTGGAACTGACGCTGGAAACCGTCGCGGATGACGGCCTGAACGATCAGGATATTCAGCTGGCCGCCGGTTTTGCCTGGGCGCAGCGGCCACTGGAAGCAAGCCTGCCGGTGCTGCAGCGTCTGGTGGAGGCTGCTGCCGTGCCCGATCCACTGCTGCTGGCGGCGGTGACAACCCCTGAAGCGCTTAGCGAACTCGCTCAGCAGGCGGGCGTCAGCGGACGTAAAGCGCTGATTGCGGTGCTGCGTCAGCGAGCTGCAGCCGGACTCCATTCCCTGGGTGTGACAGCGGAGCAGCTCTGCCTGCCGTTGAAATAATTCGACCAGCGGGTTCAAATAATCCCCCTGTCATTTTGCGTCAGGCGGCGTAGAGTGGCTTCAGGAGGTCAACATGACACTGAAATATGTAATCGTTCAACAGCCAGCCACCGCCGCTCAGCTATTTCTGCTCTACCACGGCGTCGGCGATAACCCCGATTCAATGGGTGAAATCGGCAGCTGGTTTGCCAGGACCTTCCCGGAGGCGCTGGTGGTCTCCGTCGGCTCGCCGGGCGCAGTGCGTCAGTGGTTCGGTGAAACGGACCTGCACGATCAGACTATCCAGCAGCGGGTGGATGCGGCGATGCCGCAATTCGTGGAGTCGGTGCGTCACTGGCAGAAGAAGAGTGGCGTGCGGTCGGAGGCGACCGCCTTAATCGGCTTTTCGCAGGGCGGCAGTATGGTGCTGGAAGGGGTTAAGGCGCATGCCGATCTGGCGAGTCGTGCGGTGATCTTTAACGGGCGGTTCATTACGCTGCCGGAAAAGGCCACGACCCGCACCACGATCCATCTGATCCACGGTGATTACGATGAGCAGATCCCGCTGCATCATGCGCAGCAGGCGGAGCAGCGTCTGATTGCCCGCGGCGGCGACGTGACGCTGGATATCGTTGACGATCTGGGCCACGCTATCGACCACCGCAGCATGGAACTGGCGCTCAATCATCTGCGTTATACGGTGCCGAAACGCTACTTCGATGAGGCGCTGAGCGGCGCAAAACCCGGCGACGATGATGTGATCGCGATGATGTAAAAAAAGCCCCTGCATCACAGGGGCTTTTTTCATTTACTTCTTCTTCGGCCAGTCGTCTTCGTCATCCCACTTATCGTTGAAATCACGATGCGGCGGCAGATCCGGTTTGTTCTCCATAAACTTTTTGTGATCGATGCGTTTCAGATCTTTATAGACGTTCATCAGCACGCCAACCATCAGCAGGATCACCAGGATCCACCAGTAATCTTTAATAAATTCCATTTGCTGCTCCTTTAAACCGCCGTCAGGCGATCAGTTGTTCCATGATGCGCTGGTACATCCGGCTCAGCATCTGCAGGTCGGAGGCTTTCACACACTCATTGATTTTATGAATGGTGGCATTCACCGGCCCCAGCTCCACCACCTGCGCACCCATCCGGGCAATAAAGCGGCCATCGGAGGTGCCGCCCGTGGTCAGCAGCTGTGGCTTAATTTCATTATAGTGCGCTACAGCTTTTACAACGGCATCAACCAGCTTACCGCGTGCGGTCAGGAAGGGCTGACCGGAGAGTTTCCACTCGATGGTGTAACGCAGCTGGTGACGATCCAGCAGCTCTGCCACCCGCTGACGGATCAACTCATCGGTCAGTTCGGTGCTGAAGCGGAAGTTAAACTGCACAAACAGCTCACCGGGGATCACGTTGTTGCTGCCGGTGCCCGCCTGCACATTGGCAATCTGCATGCTGGTCGTCGGGAAAAACTCATTCCCCTGATCCCACTCGGTTGCCACCAGCTCATTCAGCGCAGGCATCGCCCGATGCACCGGGTTATCTGCCAGATGCGGGTAGGCGACGTGGCCCTGCACACCGTGAATGGTCAGGTTGGCTGTGATTGAACCGCGACGGCCATTCTTCACGACATCACCGACGACTTCGGTGCTGGAGGGCTCGCCGACCAGACAGTAGTCGAGCCGTTCCCGGCGCGCCATCAGCCGCTCTACCACTTTTACTGTGCCATTGGCCCCGCTGGCCTCTTCGTCCGAGGTGATCATAAAGGCGAGCCGTCCTCTGTGATGCGGACGCGCCGCCACAAAGCGTTCGGCCGCGACCACCATCGCCGCCAGCGACCCTTTCATGTCAGCCGCACCGCGACCAAACAGCATGCCGTCGCGGATGGTGGGCTCAAACGGCGGATTGATCCAGCGACTGGCATCGCCAGGCGGCACCACATCGGTATGGCCGGCAAATGCCAGCGTTTCCCCTTCGCCCCGGGTGGCCCAGAAGTTCAGGGTGTCGTCGATGTTCATGGTTTCGATCTTAAAGCCAATGGCTTCAAGACGGGCGATCAGCAGAGCCTGACAGCCGGCATCATCGGGGCTGAGAGAGGGGCGACGAATAAGCTGCTGCGTCAGCTCAATGACCGGGCAAAACATATTATGACTTCTCCTGGATAGCATTCTGATAGGTGGCTTCGTTAAAACCGGCGAGCAGGGTGCCATCCGGAGTGCGCAGCAGTGGACGCTTAATCATGGCGGGATGGGCCAGCATCAGTGCGCGGGCGCTGCTGGCGTCGGTGACGGCTTCACGCTCAGCGTCGGGCAGTTTGCGCCAGGTGGTGCCACGAGTGTTGAGCAGTGCCTCATAGCCCAGCGCATCGATAAACGCCTGCAGCAGGGCTTCGCTCAGGCCATCGGCACGGTAGTCGTGAAAGTGATAGTCGATACCCGCCGCCGTTAAAAAACGCCGGGCTTTTTTTATGGTGTCGCAATTTTTAATCCCGAACATCACCCACTGCGTGCACATCGCCTGATCCTTATTGTCATGTTGAGCGTTAAGCTGAAAAAAGCAGCCAGAGCGCGAGTTTAGCATAGTGTGATCCGTTGCGGCATCTGCGCGGACGCGGGAAACGGCCCCGAATGAACCGGCGGCCATGCGCCGTTTCTCAGTGGGTAATCGCTATCAATTTCATCTGCAATCATTACGTTTGTCATCATTGGCACATTAAGAATTTCGCTATGTTGATAAAATCGTCTACCGCTGGGCTTAAAAAAAATTAATTTCAACCGTCTCAGTCAGTTGCTGAAATGTGCGTCAGCTTACAAAATCAGCAACATTCATGTTTTTCGTGCTGCTGCCGATAAAGTTAACAGGTGTAACCGTATTCACCTGAATAAAAAAAAGGCGTAACATTGCCATCACAATAAGAGAGGGCATCATGATTGACACCGAAATGGGAACCTGGAAAGAATTTATCGAAGCGATGTTACGTAACAAGTAACCCACCTCGGGAATAGCAGGACCATCCCGCTTGCTGGAATTCTTACCACACACAGAAACAAGGCGGTCACTGATTTCAGTGGCCGCTTTTTTATTGGGCGCTAGTCTTGCGGCTTCTCTTTCAGCGGGAAGCGACGGCGGACCAGCACAAAGAACAGCGGCACAAAGAAGATCGCCAGCAGAGTGGCAGAGATCATCCCACCCATCACGCCGGTTCCCACAGCATGCTGGCTGCCAGAGCCTGCTCCGCTGCTGATAGCCATCGGCAGCACCCCGAAGATAAAGGCCAGCGAGGTCATCAGAATCGGCCGCAGGCGCTGACGTGACGCCTCCAGCGTTGATTCCACCAGTTCACGGCCTTTACTGTTAATCTCGTTGGCAAATTCCACAATCAGGATGGCGTTTTTCGCGGAGAGGCCTACCACCGTCAGCAGACCCACCTGGAAGTAGACATCGTTTTCCAGGCCGCGCAGCCAGGTGGCAATCAGCGCGCCGACCACCCCCAGCGGCACCACCAGCATCACCGAGAAGGGGATCGACCAGCTCTCATACAGTGCGGCCAGGCAGAGGAACACTACCAGTAGTGAAATGGCATAGAGCGCCGGAGCCTGGGAGCCGGAGAGCCGCTCCTGATAGGAGGCACCGGTCCACTGGAACCCCACGCCCAGCGGCAGCGCGTTCACCAGCTTCTCCATCTCATCCATCGCCGTGCCGCTGCTGACGCCGCTGGCCGCTTCACCGACAATCTCCAGCGAGGAGTAGCCGTTGTAGCGTTCGAGTCGCGGTGAGCCGGTCTCCCAGCGGCTGGTGGCAAAGGCGGAGAAGGGCACCATGCCGCCGCTGCTGTTGCGCACGTACCATTTGTTGATGTCATCCGGCAGCATGCGGAATTCGGCGGCGGCCTGCACATAGACCTTTTTCACCCGGCCGCGATCCAGGAAGTCATTGACGTAACTGGAGCCCCAGGCGGTGGTCAGGGTGTCGTTGATGGTATCCAGCGAGACGCCCAGTGCCTGCGCTTTACGCGCATCCACATCAATCTGCAGCTGCGGACTGTCATCGAGACCATTGTGACGCACCCGTGACAGCGCCTTATCGTTACCCGCCATCTCCAGTAGCCGGTCGCGCATCGCCATCAGCTGAGTATGGCCGATGCCCGCATGATCCTGCAGTTGCATATCGAAGCCGGAGCTGCTGCCCATGCCGGTGATGGCGGGCGGACTGCTGGCAATCACCCGCGCCTCGGTGATCTTCTGAAACGCCCGGGTCGCGCGTTCAATAATCGCGAAAGAGGTGCGATCAGCGCCGGGTCGCGCTTCCCAGTCTTTCAGCCGCACAAACAGGCGCGCCACGTTCTGCCCATTGCCACCCGGACCAGCGCCGATGGTGGCGAAGACCGACAGCACGTTCGCCTTCTCCTCCGTCAGGTAGTAGTTTTCGACCTTCGCTACCACGCTGGCCGTCTGCTCAAGCGTGGCGCCAGCCGGAAGCTGAACCTGTGTCAGGAAGACCCCGCGATCCTCCAGCGGCAGAAATGAGGTGGGCAGACGCAGAAACAGGAAGGCCATCAGGCCGATAAGGGCGAGATAGAGCAGCAGCCAGCGACCGCCCCGTCGCAGCAGCGCCGCCACACCGCGCTCATAGCGGTCTGCGTTGCGATTGAAGTGACGGTTAAACCAGCCGAAGAAGCCGCGCCGCGCGTGCGGATCGCCCCCGGCGACCGGTTTCAGCAGCGTAGCGCACAGCGCCGGGGTCAGGATCATCGCCACCAGCACGGACAGCACCATCGCCGAGACGATGGTAATCGAGAACTGACGATAGATGGCCCCGACGGTGCCGCCGAAAAAAGCCATCGGCACAAACACCGCAGAGAGCACCAGCGCGATGCCGACCAGCGCACCCTGAATCTGCCCCATCGATTTTCGTGTGGCGGCGCGGGGCGAAAGTCCCTCTTCCTGCATCAGCCGTTCCACGTTTTCCACGACCACGATGGCGTCATCCACCAGCAGCCCGATCGCCAGCACCATGGCAAACATGGTCAGAGTATTGATGCTGAACCCGCAGGCGTAGAGCACGCTGAAAGTGCCGAACAGCACCACCGGCACCGCAATCGTCGGGATCAGGGTGGCGCGGAAGTTCTGCATAAACAGATACATCACGCCAAAAACCAGCACGATCGCCTCCAGCAGCGTCTTTACCACGTCCGTAATTGACGCCTTAACGAACGGGGAGGTTTCATAGGCAATTTTTGCTTCCAGCCCGTGCGGGAAGTAGTGCGATAACTCCTCAATGCGCGCCCGCACCAGCTTGTCGGTGTGCATCTCGTTGGCGCCGGAGGCAAGCTTCACCCCCAGGCCAGAGGCAGGCTGACCGTTGTAGCGACTCAGATAATCATACTTCTCGGCACCCAGCGCCACGCTGGCGACATCCCCCAGCGTGACCACGGAACCGTCGGGATTGTTTTTTAAAGTAATCGCCCGGAACTGCTCGGGCGTCTGCAGCATCGACTGGGCGTTCACCGTGGCGTTCAGCGCCTGTTTCTCCACCGACGGCAGGCCACCCACCTGACCCACGGCCACCTGACTGTTCTGGGACTGAATGGCGCTGACCACATCATTGGTGGTCAGCGCGTAGGCGATCAGTTTGTTGGGATCGAGCCAGATGCGCATCGCATACTGTGAGCCGTAGGCGTCAACCTGACCCACGCCGTCGATGCGGCTCAGCGGATCCTGAATATTACTGGCCACATAGTCTGAAATATCCTGCTTATCCATGCTGCCGTCGGTGGAGACAAAGGCCACCATCAGAATGTTGCTGTCACCGGTTTTGTTGACCGTAACGCCCTGCGACTGCACCGCCTGCGGCAATTTACGCAGCGCCGACTGCAGCTGATTCTGCACCTGCTGACGGGCTTCATCGGGATTGGTGCCGGCGCGGAAGGTGAGGGTGATTTGCGCCTGGCCGGTGTTACTGCTGTTGGAGGACATGTACATCAGGTTGTCGATGCCGGTCATGTTCTGCTCGATCACCTGGGTGACGGTATTTTCCAGTGTCTGAGCGGACGCGCCCGGATAGTTAGCGGTGATCCGCACGTTGGGCGGCGCCAGGTCGGGATACTGTTCCACAGGCAGTGACATGATCGACAGGGCTCCGCACAGACAGAGCAGAATCGCCAGCACCCAGGCAAAGATGGGGCGGTCGATAAAGAAATTCGACATTAAATCGACACTCCTCAGTATTTATTATACTCGGTCAGCCCCACCAGCCACGGGCGCACTGGCAGACAATCGGATGGTCTTTGCCACGATTCTCCTCCGCCATTTACTCTACGTGCGGCGGCGGGGGAAATCGTGGAGAAATTGAGGAGAAAGTGTAAATTCGTTGGCTATTTGCGGCTTTCCAGCCACATCACCGTGGCCGCCACCCGTGAGCGGACATCCAGCTTGCGCAGCAGATTGCGGATATGCACTTTCACGGTCTCTTCCGAGATATGCAGAATGGCGGCAATCTCCTTATTCGACAGGCCGCGCGCCACCTCCTGCAGGACATCCCGCTCACGTTCGGTGAGCTGACGCAGCGGATCGGCGCTGTGCTGACGACTGGACAGATAGCTGGCAACGCCGTCGCTGAACACCTTCTCACCACGCGATGCCTGCAGGATATGTTCCAGCAGGATATCCGGCTCGCTGTCCTTAAGCAGATAGCCGTCGGCACCGGCGTCCACCATGGCAAAAATATCGCTGCGGGCGTCGGAGACCGTCAGCACCAGAATGCGTGAATGAATGCCATCCTGACGCAGCGCCTTCAGCGTATCCAGCCCGGACAGGCCCTTCATATTCAGATCCAGCAGAATGATGTCAGGTTCCTGACGGCGTGCCTCTGCCAGCGCCTCGGTGCCGTTGCTGGCTTCGGCAATCACCGACAAACGGGGCTCCAGCGCCAGCAGCTGACGCACACCGCGGCGCATCAGCGGATGGTCATCCACAATCATCAGGGTTAAAGCGGGCTGTTGCATAGTTTCTCCTGTTTTCGGTTTCAGACGATGACGGCGCAGGGGGGTGGGGGTCACTGTCTGTGCTGTCCCGTAACGTCTGCTGTCAGGCTAAAGGATCGTTTTAATCGGGCCCGGCGCGCTACTCCAGCGCGCGTGCGGGCTGCGGTGGAAAGCGCAGCGCAACCTGGGTGCCGCGCTCCCGGGCGAGAATGGTCAGCTCGCCGCCGAGGCGCTGGGCGCGTTCCGCCATAATCGTCAGTCCGTAGTGGCCGGGCGGTTCCTTCGTGCTGCCGATCCCCGAGCCATCATCCGTAATTGTCAGTAAGTGCTCACCTTTATCGCTGTGCTGATAATCCACCCGGATGACTCTGGCGCTGGCGTGCCGGATGGCATTCAGTAACGCCTCCCGGGCAATCTGCAGGAGATGTACCTGCTGCTGCGCCTCCAGCGTCTGCAGGCCGCGCTGATAGTTAAATTCGATCGCTGCGCTGCTCTTCTCCTGCAGCGAGGCGATCATTGCTTCCATCGCCGCAACCAGATCTGCCTGTTCGATGGTGAGACGGAAAGTGGTCAGCAGCTCACGCAGCTGGCGATAGGCGTCGGCCAGCGCCTGATCGAAATCCGCGATAATGGTATGTGCGGCGTGGTCCTCTTTATTCACGGTGCGGCGCAGCAGGGTCAGCTGGATGCGTAAAAAGGAGAGGGACTGCGCCAGCGAGTCATGTAACTCGCGGGCGATCGTGGTGCGTTCTTCAATCAGCAGCATCTGCTGGTACTGCTGCTGCGTCTGCCAGATCCAGAGTGTCCGTCCCAGCATCCCCGCCAGGCTGCGCATCAGCGCCTCCGGCGGAGAGAGAGCGGCGATCTGCCAGCGCAGTTCGCCAATCGGCTGATCGGCCTGCTGCAACGGCAGGGCGTGCCACTCACCGGCGGCCTGTTCACTACCGGCGGAGAACGAAAACTGTTTGCTGTCGAGCCGGATGGCCCTCAGCTTCTCGCGCTGCAGCACCGTGGTTAATACCGCTTCAAACAGCGCCGGATGCAGTGGACTGGCGGTCAGCATCTGGGAGCTTTCATAGAGCAGCGACAGGGTGCGATTGGCCTGGGTCAGATCTTCCGTTTTCGCGCGTACCGTGCTTTCCAGCAGCTGGTAGTGCGAGTGCAGACGTGCCGCCATGCCGCTGAAGGCGTGCGAGAGTACCCGCAGTTCATTCTGCTGCTCCACCTCTAGCGGCGGAAAAGCGAAATTGCCGCTCTCGACGTAACGGCTGGCCGTGACCAGCGCATTCAGAGGGCGCACCACCTGCTGACGGGTAAAGTGAATCGTCATCAGCGCCAGCGCCACAATCGCAATGACCCCCACCAGACTGCTGGCGGCCACCAGGTGCATCTTCAGTTCGGTATAGCGTTGCAGGCTCAGAACAAAGCGGTCGATTTCGCCGACATAGATTGGGATCTGCTGCTGATAAGCCGCAATGTTTTCCTGCTGTAGCTGCTGCTGCAGCGCGGGCCAGGCGGCGCGCAGACGTTGATAGCGAACGCTTACTTCACGAGGTACCCAGGGTCGATCCAGTTTCTGCAACACCGGGGCATCCAGCGTTTGCTGATAGCGTGCCAGATGAACAGGCAGATTCTGCGGCTGACGGCTGGCATCCCAGGCCATGCGATAGCTCTGCATACGCAACGAGCCCGCCAGATTGATCGCCTCTGCATCACGCTGGCTGCTGAGCAGCGTGACGAGTGCCAGGCCGGTGGTCAGCAGCGACAGCAGAACGATGGCGCTGAGCGCCTGAGCGATGCTCTGAGTTACGGAACGTTTAACAATCACATGAATAGCCCTGTCTGAAGTGTGGGAATTATAAGAGGGCCGTCACCTCACGCCAATGATCCATTCCCTGTTTATCGCACAGGGCATTACACATCGCACACAAAATGACCGCAACTGACAGTTCCCAGGAATAGCTGCGGTTTGGCGGCTAAAAAACGAACAGGTTTACATCGGCCCGATGTTGCTTTTCATTGCAGCGCCAATAATTTCTCCAGTCATTACTCACCACCTCAATCCCTGAATGCAGATTAAGGAGCACCCAATGAAAAAACTGACTGTTGCACTGGCGGGCGCACTTCTGGCTGCCACCTCATTTGGTACCTTTGCCGCCGCGCCGGTCGACCCTTCTCAGGCGCAGAACATGCAGAGCCTCGGCAGCGTATCGGTATCCGGTGTACGTGGCTCACTGGATGACGCCAGCCGCCAGCTGTCGCAAAAAGCGGAGGAGATGGGCGCCAGTCACTACCGCGTGATCGGTGTCGATAATCCCGGCGACTCCAGCCTCTGGAGCGGAACCGCAGAGATTTACCGCTAACCTTACCCTCCTGTTTCCATCCCTGTAGCGTTTACCGGCCTGAATTGGCCGGTTTTTTTGTTTTTGTGCATCAGGATGGATTCTTACAAATCAGCCTGTGCATTCGCCCGGTATATTTTGCTTCGTTCTTGCAGAACGGGTAGGATTCATCGCCGTAAATTCCCGCGTTGCCTGGCACTCACTCACTGGCCAACGCATAGAGGAAATACCCCATTTCACAGAGCATTACGCCTGCACTGGGGTAGCAACGACTGATGGTTCGGACAAACAGGAATGCTATGAAATCTATAAAGAAAACCCCAGGCGAGATGCGCGCTGCGAAACGACGCTGGCTCAACTCTCATGACGCCGGTTACCAGAAGGCGATGGGTAACCGTCACGTACAGATGATTGCGATCGGCGGTGCCATCGGTACCGGTTTGTTCCTGGGCGCAGGGGGCCGTTTACAGGCTGCCGGCCCTGCGTTAGCCATTATCTATCTGGTCTGTGGCATCTTCTCCTTCTTTATTCTGCGTGCGCTGGGCGAACTGGTGTTACACCGTCCGAGCAGTGGCAGCTTCGTCTCTTATGCCCGTGAGTTCCTCGGTGAAAAGGCCTCCTATGTGGCCGGCTGGATGTATTTCGTCAACTGGGCGATGACCGGCATCGTCGACATCACCGCTGTGGCGCTCTACATGCACTACTGGGGCGCGTTTGGCGATGTGCCGCAGTGGGTCTTTGCGCTGGGTGCGCTGGCGATTGTCGGCACCATGAACATGATCGGTGTGAAATGGTTCGCCGAGATGGAGTTCTGGTTCGCGCTGGTCAAAGTGCTGGCGATTGTGGTCTTCCTGGTGGTGGGTGTCATCTTCCTGGGCACTGGCAAACCGCTGGATGGCAACAGCACCGGCTTCCATCTGATCACCGATAATGGCGGTCTGTTCCCGCACGGCTTGCTGCCTGCGCTGGTGCTGATCCAGGGTGTGGTATTCGCCTTTGCCTCTATCGAGCTGGTGGGCACGGCTGCGGGAGAGTGTAAAGATCCCAAAACCATGCTGCCGAAAGCGATTAACAGCGTGATCTGGCGTATCGGCCTGTTCTACGTGGGTTCTGTGGTTCTGCTGGTGCTGCTGCTGCCGTGGAACGCCTACCAGGCGGGTCAGAGTCCGTTCGTGACCTTCTTCTCGAAGCTCGGCGTGCCCTACATCGGCAGTATCATGAACATTGTGGTGCTGAGCGCGGCGCTCTCCAGCCTTAACTCGGGCCTCTACTCCACCGGACGTATCCTGCGCTCCATGTCGATGGGCGGTTCTGCGCCGAAATTTATGTCAAAGATGAACGGTCAGCAGGTGCCTTACGCCGGTATCCTGGTCACCATCTGCGTCTACGTGATCGGTGTGGTGCTGAACTACTACGTGCCTTCTCAGGTGTTTGAGATCGTGCTGAACATCGCCTCGCTGGGCATCATCTCCTCCTGGGCCTTTATCGTGATTTGCCAGCTCCGTCTGCGCAAAGCGATCAAAGAGGGCAAGGCGGATGATGTCAGCTTCAAGCTGCCGGGTGCGCCGTTTACCTCATGGCTGACGCTGCTGTTCCTGTTCAGCGTGCTGGTACTGATGGCGTTTGACTACCCGAACGGCACCTATACCATCGCCTCCATTCCGCTGATTGCCGTGGTACTGGTGCTGGGATGGTTCGGAGTGCGTAAGCGTGTGAACGCGATTGCCGCGACAGAACACGATCACCATGAAGAGGATGCGAAGCCTGCACAGCTGGCTGACGACACCTCACGCTAACCGGCCCTGCCGCGATCAGGCCAGCCTCCGGGCTGGCCTTTTTTATGCGCGCCGCCCGCCACGCGGCGGGTGAAAATAGGATAGTTTTTCCGCCAGCCAGCCCCTATGATGATAGGCTCCCTGTATGCGGTAGCGGAGTCATCGTGTCCTTTAAGATCAACATTATCAAAGACAAACTCCTGTCTGAAAACTGGTTTGTACTGCGTAACTACACCTATGAGATCACCGATGGCCGGGGTGAGCCGATCCGCCATAAACGCGAGGTTTACGATCGCGGAAACGGGGCGACCATTCTGCTTTATAACCGTGAAAAGAATAGCGTGGTGCTGACGCGCCAGTTCCGCATCGCCACCTACGTCAACGGAAACGAAGGCGGCATGCTGATCGAAGCCTGTGCCGGTTTGCTGGACGACGACTCCCCGGAAGATTGCATCCGCAAAGAGGCGATTGAAGAGACGGGCTATGCGGTAGGCGAGGTGGAGAAGCTCTATGCCTGTTACATGTCGCCGGGCGGCGTGACGGAACTGATCCACTTCTTTGCCGCCGAATATCACGAATCGTTGCGCGAAAACGCAGGCGGCGGCGTCGACGATGAGGCGATTGATGTGCTGGAACTGCGCTTCCCCGAGGCGCTGGCGATGGTCGCCGATGGCCGGATCTGCGACGGCAAAACGGTGATGCTGTTACAGCATGCGCTGATCGCGGGCTGGCTGACGCCCTGACCGGGCCTTTAATCGTGCTGAGCAGAGTAGCAGCAGAACTTAATGCTTTTATGCACGCTTTTTAAGCAGTTAGCTGCGCTTTTTGCACCGGTTCACAGAATGCGAACTCTGCCTGGCGCATTGATGCGCTATCCTCTTCTCTCTGGCTATTCGGAGATCGATTTTCTTAATGTCGTACTGGATGAAATCGCTGTGGCTGTTGCCATCTTTGTGGGCTGCCTCTGGTCAGGCGGAACCGTTGCAAAAGTCATTCAACGACTGGCAAATCACCTGTAACAACGAGGCCTTTTGCGTGGCACGCAATATTCCGGGCGACAAAGGGCTGGTGATGACGATTTCGCGTCATGCGGGCGTCAGCGATCGCCCGTTGCTGCGAATCGACTACGGCAGCGCCTACAGCGGGGCGTTGCCTGGCGGTCCGCTTAAAGATAACCTGCTGCTCGATCAGCGCCGTCTGAAACCCGACCTCAAGCACTGGACGGTCGAACCTCATCATCTCGCGACCAGCAACGCCATCGCCATCGACGAATTTCTCGATCTGGTAATGGAGGCGAAAGCCCTGCAGCTCACCTACGACCCGAATGCACTCATCTCCCTGCGGGGCATGAAAGCGGCCCTGCTACTGATGGATGATACACAGGGGCGAATTAACAGCATGAGTGCCTGGGTCAGGCGTGGCAATCGCGCCAGCTGGGACGTTCCACCGCCGCCTGCGCTGCCGCCTCTGCCGCCGGCCGTGATGCCGCCTGCGGCACTGACGCGCGAAGAGACCAGCGGCTTGATCGATTATGGCACCTGGCGGGTGAATACCGACGCCTGCTCGCTGGACCCGCTGCGCCGTGAGGTCAGCGTGGCACCGCTGACCGACCAGCGCGCGCTGCTGCTGGTGAGCTGTGAGATGGGGGCCTACAACGTGATCGATCTGGCATTTGAAGTGACGCGCAGCCCGCCTTTTGTGGCGCGCGGTATCACGCTGACGCTGCCGTTCACGCCACCGGGTGCCAGTGATCGGCAGCTTGAGCTGATCAACGCCGATTATGATGCGGCCAGCGGTCAGCTTTACACCTTTGTCAAGGGTCGGGGGCTGGGGGATTGCGGCAGCGCCACACGCTGGCAGTTCGATGGCACCCGCTTTGTGTTAGCGGAGTATGCGGAAGAGTCCACCTGTGACGCCTGGCACAGCAGTGACGACTGGCCAACCCTGTGGGTCAGCCAGCCTGATGGCGGTGTACAGCAGCGTTAGCGGATCGCCTGCACCATCATCGGGGAGCCGGACTGGTTGCCAACCAGTTCGGCCAGCAGGTTATTCACGCCGTCGCTCATCGGCGTAAAGCGGGTCAGCGGTGAGCGGGTCACCACCACAAAGACGCCCACGTTATGCTGCGGCACCATCGCCATATAGGTAATGAATCCGCCGCCGCCGCCGGTTTTCTGGATGATGCCAGGGCGACCGCTTTTCGGCCCCATATAGACCCAGCCCATACCCAGCGCATCCGCCTTGCCCGGCACATCCATGCCTTCCACTTTGTTCAGCTGGTCGCGACGATAGATCAGCGTCTGCAACCGGTCGATCTGCGGCGTGCGGTGGTTAACCGAAGAGTTCAGGAACTGCTGCATCCAGCGGCCCATGTCATCCGGGGTAGAGTAGACGCCGCCGCTGCCAATCGCCGCCAGGGTGTTGTTGCAGGGGCTTGCCCCTTTTTCCGCCACCATCAGGCGGCCGCACTGCTCTGGCGATGGCGTAAAGGTGGTATCTTTCATGCCGAGCGGGCGGGTGATTAACTGCTGAAACAGCGCCGGATAGGGGGTGCCGCTGGCGCGTGCCAGCGCATCGCCCAGCAGATCGTAGCCCAGGTTAGAGTAAGCAGCGCTGCTGCCCGGGGCTGCTTTGAGGTTCGCGTGCGACAGCCAGTTCCAGCGTTCGCTGCGTGTCGGCCAGACAAAGACCGGACGCTGCGCTTTACCGCCAGGCTGCTCACGCGGCAGTCCGCTGGTGTGGGTCGAAAGGTTAATCAGGCGAATCGGCTGGCCGTTCCAGGCGGGCACGCGGGTGCCGGGCGGCGCATATTTACTCAGGGGATCGTCGAGCCGAATCTGTCCGCGCTCCGCCAGCTTCACCATCACCTCGCTGGTCATCAGCTTACTCAGCGAGGCGATGCGAATCAGCGAATCTTTCTGCGGACGGATGTTGTTGCCGGGGCGGGTTTCACCGAAGCTGGCAAAGACCCGCTGATTGCCATCAATCGCCACCAGCGCCATGCCGGTCGCGCCACTGCCGTAGAAGATATGCTCGGCATAGCGATCGACAATCTGTGAAGCCAGCAGCGGATCGGGCGCGACCTGCGCCATGCTTTTCAGGGGAAGCAGTGAAACTATCAGGGCCAGTAAATAGGGAGTGCGCATGTTCAACGGAGGTGGCTTCGCTATAAGAATCAGTGGAAATCTGCCTTAACCCGGCGGGAACAGACCCGGTCAGCAGGGTGTCAGCCCGGGGAAACAACCGCAGGAACAGACGCACAGCCGTGCAGAGGCAGCATTAAACAGGTGTTCTATAGTAATCAGTTTACGCAGGGCGTGAAGGGGGGCGGGGAGATTTTTTTCGGTGGCGGACAATAAGATGAAATGGCCCTTCCCGCCGCAACGGAAAGGGCCAGTGCATTATGCAGGTTTCAGAAGTGCTTCAGCGTGGCTGACGATGTTCTCTACCGTGAAGCCAAACTCCGCGAAGAGATCGCTCGCTGGCGCGGATTCACCGAAGGTGGTCATACCGACGATCGCGCCTTCCAGGCCCACATACTTAAACCAGTAGTCGGCAATGCCCGCTTCGACCGCCACACGCGCTTTCACGCCAGAAGGCAGAACGGATTCGCGGTACGCGGCATCCTGTGCATCAAACAGATCAGTCGACGGCAGTGAGACGACACGGACCTTGTGACCGCCCGAGGTGAGCTTCTCCGCCGCGCCCAGGGTAATCTCCACCTCTGAACCGGTGGCGATCAGAATCACGTCCGGCGTACCGTCGCAATCCTTCAATACATAGCCGCCGCGTTTGATGTTGTCGATCTGCGCCGGGGTACGTTCCGGTTGCAGCAGATTCTGACGGGAGAGGATCAGCGCCGTCGGACCGTGATGGCGTTCGATCGCCGCTTTCCACGCCACCGCCGTTTCCACCTGATCGCACGGACGCCAGACGCTCATGTTCGGCGTGAGGCGCAGGCTGGCGATCTGCTCAACCGGCTGGTGCGTCGGGCCATCTTCGCCCAGACCGATGGAGTCATGGGTGTAGACCAGAATCTGACGGGCCTTCATCAGCGCCGCCATACGCGCAGCGTTACGCGCATATTCCACGAACATCAGGAAGGTCGCGGTGTACGGAACGAAACCGCCATGATGCGCGATGCCGTTACCAATCGCCGTCATCCCGAATTCACGGACGCCGTAGTGAATATAGTTACCGGCCGGGTCCTCTTTAATCGATTTAGAGCCTGACCAGATGGTAAGGTTACTCGGCGCGAGGTCAGCGGAACCGCCCAGAAATTCAGGCAGTAATTTGCCGTAGGCTTCCAGCGAGTTCTGCGAGGCTTTACGGCTGGCGATTTTCTGCGGATTCGCCTGCAGTTCCTGAATGAAGCGGGTCGCTTCAGTCTCCCAGGTGGAAGGCATCTCGCCGTTCATGCGGCGTTCATACTCTTTCGCCAGTTCAGGATGGGCCGCTTTATAGGCCGCAAATTTCTCATTCCAGGCTTTTTCGCGCTCGGCTCCGGCGGCTCTGGCATCCCACTGCTGATAGATTTCAGCCGGGATCTCAAACGCCGGATAGTTCCAGCCAAGCTGCTTACGCGTCAGGGCGACTTCGGCCTCACCCAGCGCGGCACCGTGCGACTCCTCTTTACCGGCCTTGTTCGGTGAACCGAAACCGATAATGGTGCGGCAGATAATCAGCGACGGCTTATCGGTCACGCTCTGCGCTTCCTCGATTGCCGCCCGGATAGCGTCGGCATCATGGCCGTCAATATCGCCGATGACGTGCCAGTTATAGGACTCGAAGCGTTTATGAGTGTCGTCGGTGAACCAGCCTTCGGTTTCACCATCGATCGAAATGCCGTTGTGGTCGTAGAAGCCGATTAATTTGCCCAGACCCAGGGTGCCTGCCAGTGAGCAGACCTCGTGCGAAATCCCCTCCATCAGACAGCCATCGCCCATAAACACATAGGTGTGGTGGTCGACGATCTCGTGGTCCGGACGGTTAAACTGCGCGGCCAGGGTGCGTTCAGCAATCGCTAAGCCCACTGCGTTCGCCAGCCCCTGGCCCAGCGGACCGGTGGTGGTTTCCACGCCGGGGGTGTAGCCGATCTCCGGGTGACCCGGCGTTTTAGAGTGCAGCTGACGGAAATTCTTCAGCTCTTCAATCGGCAGGTCGTAACCGCTCAGGTGCAGCAGGCTGTAGAGCAGCATCGAACCGTGGCCGTTGGAGAGAATAAAGCGGTCGCGGTCAAGCCAGGCGGGATTGGTCGGGTTGTGCTGAAGGAAGTCGCGCCATAACACCTCGGCGATATCGGCCATGCCCATCGGGGCGCCGGGGTGGCCGGAGTTTGCCTTCTGTACCGCATCCATACTGAGTGCACGGATCGCGTTTGCCAGTTCTCTGCGTGAGGACATAAAGTTCTCCCTTATTAAGCATCAGGGCGGGAAAGTCCCGCCCGACTAAAATGAAGACTACAGGCGTGCGGCAAGCACATCTTCCAGCTTCTGCTGGTCAACGGCGAACTGACGAATACCGTCAGAGAGTTTTTCCACGGCCATCGGGTCCTGGTTATGTTCCCAGCGGAACTCCGCTTCGGAGAGCGGCGACGGCTGATGGAAGCCTTCGGTAGAGGGCTCCAGCTTGCGCTCCAGCGGCGCATCGCTGTTCTGCAGCTCTTCCAGCAGGTTAGGTGAGAGGGTCAGGCGGTCGCAGCCGGCCAGCGCAATGATCTGCTCCACTTTACGGAAGCTGGCACCCATGATGATGGTGCTGTAACGATGCTTTTTGTAGTAATCGTAGATACGACGCACGGATTTCACGCCCGGATCTTCATCCGCCACGTAGGGTTCCATCGGTTTACGCGAGTTATACCAGTCGTAGATACGGCCTACGAACGGCGAGATCAGATAGACGCCCGCTTCGGCACAGGCACGCGCCTGAGCAAAGGAGAAAAGCAGCGTCAGGTTACACTGGATGCCGTTCTTCTCCAGCTCTTCCGCCGCGCGGATGCCTTCCCAGGTGGAGGCCAGCTTGATCAGCACGCGGGAGCGGTCGATGCCGTGCTCTTCATACATCCTGATCAGTTTTTCTGCTTTGGTCACACACATGCCACGATCGAAGGAGAGGCGCGCATCCACTTCGGTCGAAACACGGCCCGGTATGCTTTTGAGGATCTCCATACCGAGATTAATCGCCACTTTGTCGCTGGCGTTGATGATCTGCGTCTCTTTGCTGCCACCCTGCTTTTTCGCGTACTCAATCGCATCATCCATCAGGTGCTTATACCCTTCGAGACCGGACGCTTTCAGAATGAGTGACGGGTTGGTGGTGGCATCTTCCGGGTGATAATGACGAATCGATTCGATATCACCACTGTCAGCCACCACGGTGGTGAACTGTTTTAGGGCTTCTAGCTGGTTCATCTCTAAACTCCTTGAAAAGAAAAGTGACAGCGAACAGGGAGCACCTCAGGCCTCGCAGCCGGTCTGTGGCGAATTCTGCTACCGGTAACGTGAACCCATAACATTGCAACAGCGCGTTTCTGATGAAAATGCGGTTTCTCTGATTGTTGCGCTGCGAGGCGGTGCGAAGAAGCCGTCATGCGGTGTAAACCGTGGGGTGCGCCATATTCCATCCTTAAGCATAGCAGTCAGGACAAATGACGCAGGCAACACTGTAGCAATCCGTGCCCTGTGATTCGGGAGATGCAGAAGGGGAGAGCGGTAAGCGCAGCGCGGGGTCAGGCCCGCGCTGCGGCGGCAGGCGCAATCAGCGGGGCAGGTTGAGCCAGTTTTTCACCGGCAGGAAATCGCGATAGAGGGCGGCTTCCGGCGAGCCCGGCTCGGGCTGATAATCATATTCCCAGCGCACCAGCGGCGGCATCGACATCAGGATCGACTCCGTACGGCCACCGGTCTGCAGACCAAACAGCGTGCCGCGGTCCCAGACCAGATTGAACTCGACATAGCGGCCACGGCGATAGAGCTGGAACTGGCGCTCGCGCTCGCCAAACGGGTGATCTTTGCGGCGCGCCACAATCGGCCGGTAGGCGTCGATGAAACCACGGCCCACCGCCTGCATAAAGCTGAAGCTCTGCTCAAAGTCGGGCGTATTGAGATCGTCGAAGAACAGACCGCCGATGCCGCGCTGCTCATCCCGGTGTTTCAGATAGAAGTAGTCGTCGCACCACTTTTTATAGCGCGGATAGACATCCTCGCCAAACGGCTGGCAGAGATCGGCGGCCGTCTGATGCCAGTGCAGCGCATCTTCTTCGAAGCCGTAGAAGGGCGTCAGATCAAAGCCGCCGCCAAACCACCACACCGGATCGGCTCCTGGTTTCTCGGCGATAAAAAAGCGCACGTTGGCGTGGCTGGTGGGCACGTAAGGGTTGTTCGGGTGGATCACCAGCGACACGCCCATCGCTTCAAAGCTGCGACCCGCCAGTTCGGGACGGTGTGCCGTCGCCGAGGCGGGCATCTGATCGCCGTGCACATGGGAAAAGTTTACGCCTGCCTGCTCAAATACGGCACCGTTGCGCAGAACGCGGCTCTGACCGCCGCCGCCGCCGGGACGCTGCCAGCTATCCTCGGCAAACTGCGCACCGCCATCTTCAGCCGCCAGCTGGTTACAGATCTCATCCTGCAGGGCGAGCAGGAACGCTTTTACGCGGGAAATATCAGCCATCTTTTCGCTTATCGTTTGTCAAAGTCTGACGCGATTATACGCCAAACCGCGCCGCTTGCATGAGTGTGGCGCGCGGCAGGGCGCAAACCGGCCCGTCGCATCAGGCATTGCGCCGGTCAAACTCATCAAAGTAGTTAACGATGCCGCTGGCAATCGCAGAGGCGATTTTCTGGCGAAATGCGGTGGTGCCGAGCAGTTGCTCTTCGCGCGGATTGGTAATAAAGGAGGTTTCGACCAGCACCGACGGAATCGACGGTGACTTCAGCACCGCGAAGGCCGCCTGCTCCGTATGCTGGCTGTGGAGATGATGCACCGGACGGATCTGATCCAGCACATGCTTGCCCAGCGTCAGGCTGTTCCTGATGGTGTCGGTCTGCACCAGGTCGAACAGAATCTGCTGCAGATAGTGATCCTGCTGCTGCGCTTTCACGCCGCCCACTTTGTCCGCATCATTCTCGCGCTGAGAGAGGTAGCGCGCCATCGAGCTGCTGGCTCCGCGATTGGAGAGCGCAAACACAGAGGCGCCACTGGCCTCAGGGCTGGTAAAACCGTCGGCGTGGATGGACATAAACAGATGCGCGCCGTGCTGATGGGCGATCTCCACCCGCTGATAGAGCGGAATAAAGTGGTCGCTGTCGCGGGTCAGTCGCACTTCGATGCGTGGATGGCTCTGAAGCTGGCGTTTCACATTACCGGCAATCTCCAGCACGATGTGCTTCTCTTCCGATCCCTCTTCGCCAACGGCACCCGAATCGATGCCGCCGTGACCGGGATCGATCATCACGATGCGCTTACCGTTTTTAGTCGGTGGTGCCGGGCGCGGATGACGCGGGTTCTCTGTAAGAGCCGACTGCTCTCTGGCCTGAACCGCGCGCGGCGATAAAATGGCCAGCGCCAGCCCGGAAAGCAGTAACTGACGACGGTGAATCAAACGTTTAAGCAGATGCATGTGCGGGTCCGGTAACAAAAATCCTGCCGGTGTTATAGCCTAAGGCTCCGCTGCCTGCGATCACAGAACCATTTCAGGGCATTACTTTGTATTGCAGGCCGCAAACAGAAAATTTGCGCTTTTTTATTTGCCGCCACTCAGACCAGGGTTGCGTGCAGCAGAGAATGCGTGATAATCAGCAAATTGTGCTTATTTACAGGTAAAGAAGATGGAAATCCGCGCCTTCCGCCAGGAAGATTTTGAAGAAGTGATCACCTTGTGGGAACGTTGCGATTTGTTACGGCCATGGAACGATCCGGAGCTGGATATCGAACGCAAAATGCAGCACGACCCCGATCTCTTTCTGGTTGCGGAAGTGGGCGGGGTGGTCGTGGGCACGCTGATGGGGGGGTACGATGGTCATCGCGGTGCGGCCTATTATCTGGCCGTGCATCCTGACTATCAGGGACGCGGCTTTGCCAATGCCCTGATGAACCGTCTGGAGAAGAAGCTGATTGCGCGTGGCTGTCCGAAACTGCACCTGATGATCCGCGAAGAGAACGATCAGGTTGTGGCGTTCTACGAGAAGCTCGATTACGAACCGGTGGACGCGCTGCTGTTTGGCAAACGCCTGATCGAAGATCGTGAGTACTAAACCGTCGCCGCGCTATCTGCCGGACGAATATGATGCGAGAGGGCAGCTGCGGCTGCCGTTTCTTTTCTGGCTGATCCTGTTGCTTCAGGCGCGGACATGGCTGCTGCTGGTGATGGCCGGTGCCTCGCGTCAGCAGGGCAACGATCTGCTGGCGCTCTTTTATCCGGATCGTCAGGCGTTCTGGATTGGCCTGGCGCTGGGCCTGCCGGCGCTGGTCGGGCTGCTGCTGACCGGCTATCGTCTGCGCCTGCCGCGATTCTGGCAGCACTGGCGCAGCGTGCTCTCGCTGTCGCTGCTGGTGAACCTGATCTGGCAGACCATGCAGTTTATTCAGGGCGACCTGCTGAGTTCACCGCTGCCCCTGATGCTGACGCTGTTCGACCTGCTGGCGCTGCTCTGGCTGCATTTCAGCCAGCGCTGCCGCGACTGCTTTCTGCCCGAACATCATCTTAATTAAACTTTTTGGCGCTTTGCGACTCCAATCAGTTCCGCCTTTCCGGCCTCGTATTAACAGGAGTTTTCATGAAAGCTGTTCGTTCCACGTTACTGCTCGCCGCTGTGGTGTTGAGCGGCTGTGCCAGTTCGGGTTCCGGCACAGACAGCAGCCAACAGGTAAGCTGGTGGAATCCGCTCAGTTATCACTGGTCCTCGGCGCTGCCGTGGAACTGGTTTGGTGGCACGTTAACCGCGACTGAACAGGGTGTGGGCGGCCTCACGGCCTCGACCGCCATGAAAGAGGAGGCGATTAACGCCGGGCTGAACGGTGACTATACGCTGCGTCAGGGGATGCGCAGCCAGAATGGCCAGGTGGTCTCTTTCTGGCAGGCGCTCCGTGATGGCAGGGTCAGGCTGGTGATAGAAGGGCAGTCGCAGGTCGAGCGCATTGAGGTGATGGACAGTGCGATTGTCAGCCACGACGGCAGCAAAGTGGGTGACGCCTTCAGCGACAGGTTCACGAAAGCCTTCAACAACTGCACCCTGGCCAGCGGCGCCGATGCGCGTGACGTGGCCTGTCGTGCGCCGGGCAGTCAGCATCTGACCTATCTTTATCACGGCGACTGGCATGGCCCAGAGGGACTGATGCCTTCTGACGATACGCTGAAAAGCTGGAAAATCAGCAAGATTATCTGGCAGCGTTAAGTGCCCGCCCTGTCAGCGTGCCGCCCGCGAGGCGGCCGCTGACGCACGCCCCATCCCGCTCCGCACACCGCTTATCATCCCCATCGGCTTTTGCTGAATTCAGCATAAACTCTGCCGCCGTCTTATGCTTTTTTCGACTTTGAAATCATCAAACGATATATAAAACCGTTACTCGTTTTCACGGAGTTATAAATAAACTGATGCATCAGCGGGCGAGATCCGCATCAAACTTTTTCAGGGTGCCAAATGACATTACAAGCGATGAATAAAATCGTGAGCGGTATCGCGTTGTCGCTGAGCCTGGCTGGCGCAGTCAACGCCACTGAACTCCTTAACAGCTCTTACGATGTGTCGCGGGAGCTGTTTGTTGCCCTGAATGCCCCCTTCGTTAAACAGTGGGATGCCGCGCATCCGGCCGATCCGCTGACCATTAAGATGTCACATGCCGGTTCATCGAAGCAGGCGCTGGCGATTCTGCAGGGACTGCGTGCGGATGTAGTGACCTATAATCAGGTCACGGACGTGCAGGTGCTGCACGATAAAGGCAACCTGATCGCCGCAGACTGGAAAAGCCGTCTGCCGAACAACAGCTCGCCTTTCTACTCCACCATGGCGTTTCTGGTGCGCAAAGGAAATCCTAAACAGATTCACGACTGGTCCGATTTAACCCGCAGCGATGTGAAGCTGATTTTCCCCAATCCGAAAACCTCCGGCAATGGCCGCTATACCTATCTGGCCGCCTGGGGCGCAGCAGATAAGGCGGACGGTGGCGACAAGGCTAAGACCCGGGCCTTTATGACGCAGTTCCTTAAGAACGTGGAAGTGTTCGACACCGGCGGCCGCGGCGCGACCACAACCTTTGCCGAGCGCGGACTGGGTGACGTGCTGATTAGCTTTGAGTCGGAAGTGAACAACATCCGCAACCAGTACGGCAAAGATGAATATGAAGTCATCGTGCCAAAAACCGATATTCTGGCGGAGTTTCCGGTTGCCTGGGTGGACAAGAACATTGCCCTTAATAACACCAAAGACGCCGCCAGTGCCTATCTGAACTACCTCTACACGCCTGAAGCGCAGAATATCATCACCCGGTATTACTACCGCGTGAACAACCCTCAGCTGATGTCGGCGCAGAAAGATCGCTTTCCGCAGACGACGCTGTTCCGGGTAGAAGAGGCGTTTGGCGGCTGGGATAACGTGATGAAGACCCATTTCGCCAGCGGTGGCGAGCTTGATCAACTCTTAGCGGCGGGGCGCGGATAATGTTTGCAGCCAGCCATAAACGTGTTCTGCCTGGTTTTGGCCTCAGCCTTGGCACCAGCCTGCTCTTTACCTGTCTGATTCTGCTGCTGCCGATCAGCGCCGTCATCATGCAGCTGTCGCAGATGACGCTGCAGCAGTACTGGGATGTGGTGACCAATCCGCAGCTGGTAGCGGCCTATAAAGTCACGCTGCTCTCGGCTGGCGTCGCCTCTCTGTTTAATGCGGTGTTCGGCATGCTGATGGCGTGGATCCTGACCCGTTATCGCTTCCCGGGCCGCGCGCTGCTGGATGGCCTGATGGATCTGCCGTTTGCGCTGCCGACCGCAGTCGCGGGTCTGACGCTGGCCGGCCTCTTCTCCGTCAGCGGCTGGTACGGACAGTGGTTAGCCCATTTCGACATCAAAATCTCCTACACCTGGATCGGTATCGCCATTGCAATGGCCTTTACCAGCATCCCGTTTGTGGTGCGTACCGTACAGCCGGTGCTGGAAGAGTTAGGCCCGGAGTATGAAGAGGCGGCCGAAACCCTGGGCGCGACGCCGTGGCAGAGTTTCCGCCGCGTCGTGCTGCCGGAAGTGGCGCCGGCGCTGCTGGCGGGCACGGCGCTCTCGTTTACCCGCAGCCTGGGCGAGTTCGGTGCGGTCATCTTTATTGCGGGCAACATTGCCTGGAAAACGGAAGTGACCTCGCTGATGATTTTTGTCCGTCTGCAGGAGTTTGACTATCCGGCGGCCAGCGCCATCGCGTCGGTTATCCTGCTGGCCTCGCTGATTCTGTTGTTCGCTATTAACACATTACAGAGCCGCTTTGGCCGTCGTCTGGGAGGTCACTAATGGCTGAGGTTTCGCAACTCAATCACGCGGCGCGTCAGCCGGTGAACTGGAGCAAATGGCTGCTGATTGGCATCGGGGCGCTGGTCTCGATTCTGCTGCTGGTGGTGCCGATGATCTCCATCTTCTGGGAAGCGCTGAATCACGGGCTGATTGCGGCCCTGAGCAATCTCTCCGACCCGGACATGCTGCACGCGATCTGGCTGACGGTAATGGTGGCGCTGATCACCGTACCGGTTAACCTGGTGTTCGGCACGCTGCTGGCCTGGCTGGTGACGCGCTTTACCTTCCCGGGACGCCAGCTGCTGCTGACCCTGTTCGATATTCCTTTTGCCGTGTCGCCGGTGGTGGCTGGTCTGATGTATCTGCTGTTCTGGGGCGTCAACGGCCCGGCGGGCGGCTGGCTGGATGCCCACAATATTCAGATTATGTTTGCCTGGCCGGGCATGGTACTGGCGACGGTGTTTGTGACCTGTCCGTTCGTCGTTCGCGAGCTGGTGCCGGTGATGCTGAGCCAGGGCAGTCATGAAGATGAAGCGGCGGTGCTGTTGGGCGCTTCCGGCTGGCAGATGTTCCGTCGTGTGACGCTGCCGAACATTCGCTGGGCGCTGCTGTACGGCATCGTGCTGACTAATGCCCGTGCGATTGGTGAGTTTGGTGCGGTCTCGGTGGTCTCGGGATCGATTCGCGGTGAGACCTATACGTTACCGCTTCAGGTTGAATTATTGCATCAGGACTACAACACGGTGGGCGCCTTTACAGCGGCCGCGCTGCTGACCCTGATGGCAATTGTGACGCTGTTTCTGAAAAGCATTCTGCAGTGGCGCTTAGAGCAGCAGCACAAACGTCTGCAACAGGAGGGAAATCATGAGCATTGAGATTAACAAGATCAACAAATCCTTTGGTCGCACCTCGGTGCTGAACGATATCTCTCTGGATATTGCCTCGGGTGAAATGGTGGCGCTGCTTGGTCCATCAGGCTCGGGTAAAACCACGCTGCTGCGCATTATTGCCGGGCTGGAGCATCAGAACAGCGGCCAGATCCGCTTCCATGGTAACGATGTCAGCCGCCTGCATGCGCGCGATCGCCAGGTCGGCTTTGTGTTCCAGCACTATGCGCTATTCCGTCATATGACCGTCTTCGACAACATCGCATTTGGTCTGACCGTTCTGCCACGCCGTGAGCGCCCTTCCACGGCGGAGATCCGGCAGCGTGTCACCCGTCTGCTGGAGATGGTGCAACTGGGCCATCTGGCGAACCGTTTTCCGGCGCAGCTTTCGGGCGGTCAGAAACAGCGAGTGGCGCTGGCGCGTGCGTTAGCGGTGGAGCCGCAGATCCTGCTGCTGGATGAACCTTTCGGTGCGCTGGATGCACAGGTGCGAAAAGAGCTGCGCCGCTGGCTGCGCGAGCTGCACGAAGAGCTGAAATTTACCAGCGTGTTCGTGACCCACGACCAGGAAGAGGCGATGGAAGTCGCCGATCGCGTGGTGGTGATGAGTCAGGGCAACATTGAGCAGGTCGGTACGCCAGACGATGTGTGGCGTGAACCGGCGACCCGTTTTGTGCTGGAGTTCCTGGGCGAAGTGAATCGCTTTGATGGCGAGATCCAGGGATCGCAGTTCCACGTCGGCGCGCACCACTGGCCGCTGGGCTACACCTCTGCCCATCAGGGCGCGGTGGAGCTGTTCCTGCGTCCGTGGGAGATCGACGTGTCGCGCCGCAGCAGCCTGGAAACGCCACTGCCGGTTCAGGTGCTGGAAGTCAGCCCGCGCGGCCACTTCTGGCAGCTGGTGGTTCAGCCTGCGGGCTGGCAGAGCGAGCCGTTCTCGCTGGTGTTTGAAGGCGAGCAGACGGCCCCGATTCGCGGTGAGCGTCTGTTTGTGGGATTACAGCAGGCGCGCCTCTACAAGGGCGATAAGCCGCTGCGCGCAGTTGCCTTTGCGCAGAGCGCCTGATATTTTCACCTCAACAGCGGGCGGGAGTCTCACTCCCGCCTTTTTTTCGCCTCTCGTTTGTAACAGGCCAGGAACCACACCGTGACGACTCTTGAGAACACCATCGGCAATACGCCGCTGATCAAATTGCAGCGCCTGACGCCCGCCAACGGCAGTGAGGTCTGGCTCAAGCTGGAGGGCAATAATCCGGCCGGTTCGGTGAAAGATCGCGCGGCCTGGTCGATGATCCATCAGGCGGAACTGCGCGGGGAGATTTCACCCGGCGACCAGCTGATCGAAGCCACCAGTGGCAACACCGGCATCGCGCTGGCGATGATCGCGGCCATGAAAGGCTACCGTCTGCGTCTGCTGATGCCGGACAACATGAGTCAGGAACGGCAGGATGCGATGCGGGCCTACGGCGCAGAGCTGATTCTGGTGCCACGGGAGCAGGGCATGGAAGGCGCCCGCGATCTGGCGCAGGCGATGGCCGCACGCGGTGAAGGCCGGGTGCTGGATCAGTTTAACAATCCCGACAACCCGCTGGGCCACTATCAGACTACCGGCCCGGAGTTGTGGCAGCAGTCGAACCAGCGCATGACCCATTTTGTCTCCAGCATGGGGACCACCGGCACCATCACCGGCGTCGGACGCTATCTCAAAGAGCAGAACAGCGGTGTGCAGGTGATCGGTCTGCAGCCCAGTGAAGGCAGCAGCATTCCCGGCATCCGGCGCTGGCCGCTGGCCTATCTGCCGGGGATCTACCGGCCCGATCTGGTGGATGATGTGATGGATATGACGCAGAAAGAAGCGGAAGAGACGATGCGGGAGCTGGCACGACGCGAGGGGATTTTCTGCGGCGTCAGTTCAGGCGGTGCGGTCGCGGGGGCGCTGCGTATTGCGCAGGCCAATCCGGGCAGCGTGGTGGTGGCGATCGCCTGCGATCGCGGCGATCGTTATCTCTCTACCGGGCTTTATCATCAGTAATCTTCACTGAGACGGTATCAGATCTGTGCGCGCGTGCATCGCCCACAGGTCTTTTTTTTGGCCAGAATCGCCTGCTGCGGGGATAATGAATCTGTAAGGATCGCGTAAAACAGGCTGCGTGAACGCCGGCTACAGGACAAAATAGCGCCAGTTCTGCTGAGAGATAACAATGAAAATTTTGCTCGTTGATGATGATGTTGAGTTAGGCACGATGTTAAGCCAGTACCTGATTGCCGAAGGGTTCGATGCCCAGCTGGTTCTGACTGGCAGCGCCGGAATAGAGGGGGCGCTTTCGGGGGCGTTCACCGCCCTGATTCTGGATATCATGCTGCCCGATATGAGCGGCATCGATGTGTTGCGTCAGGTGCGTCAGAAAAGCCGGATACCGGTGATTATGCTGACCGCGAAGGGCGACAACATTGATCGGGTCATCGGTCTGGAGATGGGGGCGGATGACTATATGCCTAAGCCCTGTTATCCACGCGAACTGGTAGCGCGTCTGCGTGCAGTATTACGCCGTTTCGAAGAGCAGCCGCTGCAACCCGAGTCGAAAGAGCCGCTGCGCTGGGGCGAGCTTACGCTCAATCCCGCGACCCGCATCAGTGAGTGGCAGGGTACGCCGTTTGACCTGACCGCCTCGGAATTTAACCTGCTTGATCTGCTGCTGCGTGCACCGGACAGAGTGGTCTCTAAAGATGAGCTTTCAGAAAAGGGGCTGGGGCGCCCGCGCGAAGCTTATGATCGCAGTGTTGATGTGCATATCAGCAATATCCGCCAGAAGCTCAGTGCGCTGACGGCAGACAGCATTAATATCGAAACCGTTCGCAGCATCGGCTACCGCATCCGATGAAGCAGAGTTACCGGGGACGCATGTTCTGGAAGATCTTCATCGGCTTCTGGATCGTGTTCGTCATCATGAGCCAGCTTATCTGGCTCGGTTTTACGCTTTCGGGTAAACGGCATGAGCCGCCTGAAATCGTGGCGATTCGGCGCATTGTCGATCTGCAGATGACCTCTGCCGCGTCGGTGCTGGAGCGCAACGGTCCTGAGGCGCTGAATGTGATGCTGTCGGACTGGAATGAGAGTGACCGGCAGTTCTTCCACGTCACCCGGCAGGCACAACCGTTGCCCGCTGAGAATCGCGTCAATCAGGATATCCGTGGACGTTTTCCTGAAGAGGTGGTGCGCCAGGTGCAGGGCGCGGATGGCAACGCCTATCAGCTGCGCTATGACCTGGATGGCATGCGCAAAGACAGCATCATGAACAGGATGCCACGCCGGTTCCTGAACATCCCGGAACCGATGTTTATCTTTGCCGGCTCAGTGGGACTGCTCTTCAGTCTGCTGCTGGCCTGGAACCTGACGTGCCCCCTGCGTCAGCTGCGGGAAGGCTTTTCCCGGGTCGCAGAGGGGGATCTGCGCGTCCGGCTATTTCCGGCCATGCGTAAACGCCGCGACGAACTCTCTACCGTTGCGCAAGCTTTTGATGCAATGGTCGAACGGCTGGATACCCTGGTGCGCGCCCGTGAAGAGCTGCTGCACGACATCTCTCATGAGCTGCGTTCACCGCTGGCGCGGCTGCAGCTGGCAACCGGACTGGCACGCCAGACGCCCGAAAATGTCAGCAGTTCACTCGATCGCATTGATGAAGAGGCGCGCCGGCTGGATAAGATGATCGGTGAGCTGCTGACGCTGTCACGAGCCGGGCATGAAAGCATCCCGGATGAGCAATATTTCGATCTTACCGGCCTGCTTGAGGCCGTAATCGCCGACGTGCGCTATGAAGCGCAGATCCCTGGCGTGCAGGTGGTGCTGCAGGTGGACGATCGGGCGGATTACACCGTTCGCGGTAACGCGGAGCTGATACGGCGCGCCACCGAGAATGTGCTGCGCAACGCGCTCCGCTTCTCCCTGCCGGGGCAGCGTATCGACGTGCATCTGCGCACGGATCAGCAGTGGCTGGCGATTCAGGTGCGCGATCAGGGCCCGGGCGTGGATGAGGAGAAACTCTCCAGCATCTTTGACCCCTTTGTCCGGGTTAACTCTCCGCTGATGGGGAAGGGGTATGGTCTGGGGCTGGCTATCGTGCGTAAGGTGGTGCTGGCACATCATGGGGAAGTCGAGGCGCGGAATCGTCCCGAAGGGGGGCTGGAGCTGACGCTGCGTCTGCCACGCTGGCAGCCTTAAGCCTTAAGCGCGTACAGCAGAAACAATAACGGCACCCGCAGGTGCCGTTATGTTACAGATAAACGCTTACTTTCTGATGCGAATTACCGGGGTTTCCCCCACGGTAACCTGGCCAGACAGCTTAATCAGTTCCTTGATCTCATCCATGTTGGAGATGACGACCGGGGTCAGGGTTGATTTTGCTTTCTCTTCCAGCAGCGGCAGATCGAACTCGATGACCACATCGCCTTTTTTGACATTCTGGCCTTCTTCAGCGATACGCTTGAAGCCTTCGCCTTTCAGTTCAACGGTATCGATACCGAAGTGGACGAACAGCTCAATGCCGTTGTCAGATTCGATCGAAAAAGCGTGATTGGTTTCAAAAATCTTGCCGATAGTCCCATCAACAGGGGCAACCATTTTGTTGCCGCTTGGCTTGATGGCAATACCGTCGCCCACGATTTTTTCTGCAAACACCACATCTGGTACGTCTTCAATATTCACGATTTCGCCTGACAGAGGCGCTACGATATCAATAGTCCCAGCGCTATCCGTTTTTTCGCCAAAAAGTTTAGAAAACAAACCCATGATCTTCTCCTAAGCAGTAATTTGGGGCCAGCATCATGCAGATTAGCAGAGCGTTTTTTCCTTAATGAATCTGTTGACCAGGTTCATTAAATCTTCCGCAGTCGGTTGAGCCAGTGCCTGCTCTGCTAATGCCTTCGCATCTTCAAAATTAGTATTACGAATGATTTTCTTGATGCCAGGGATAGAAATGGCACTCATGCTGAACTCGTCCAGCCCCATTCCCAGTAACAGTAGTGTAGCACGTTCATCACCTGCCAGCTCACCACACATGCCGGTCCATTTACCTTCAGCGTGAGATGCATCAATGACTTGCTTAATTAAGTTAAGCACAGACGGCGTCATTGGGTTGTACAGGTGCGAGATCAAATCATTACCACGATCGACCGCCAGAGTATACTGCGTCAGATCGTTTGTGCCGATACTGAAGAAATCAACTTCTTTCGCCAGGTGGTGGGCGATCACAGCTGACGCCGGGGTTTCCACCATGATGCCGACTTCGATGCTTTCATCAAAGGCTTTGCCCTCTTCGCGCAGCTGCGCTTTCAGCAGTTCGAGTTCGGCTTTCAGGCTGCGGACTTCTTCAACCGAGATGATCATCGGGAACATGATGCGCAGTTTACCGAACGAGGAGGCGCGCAGGATAGCACGCAGCTGAGCATGCAGAATCTCTTTGCGGTCCATGGCGATACGGATTGCGCGCCAGCCGAGGAACGGGTTCTCTTCTTTCGGCAGGTTCATGTAAGGCAGATCTTTGTCACCGCCGATATCCATGGTACGCACGATAACGGCCTGTGAACCCATCGCTTCCGCGACGGCTTTGTATGCCTGGAACTGCTCTTCTTCGCCTGGCAGCGAGTCGCGGTCCATGAACAGGAATTCGGTGCGGTAGAGGCCTGCGCCTTCTGCGCCGTTACGCTCAGCCCCGGCGATATCGCGCACGGTACCGATGTTGGCACAGACTTCAACCTGATGACCATCCAGCGTGACCGCGGGCAGATCTTTCAGCTTGGCTAATTCATGTTTTTCCGACAGATACTGGTTCTGTACGGCTTTCAGCTCTTCCTGAATCGCTTCTGAAGGGTTGACGTGAATCGTGTTGTTGACACCATCCAGAATCAGGAAATCGCCGTTTTTGATCGTGGCGGTGACGTTACCGGTGCCGACAATGGCCGGGATCTCCAGCGAACGCGCCATGATAGAGGTGTGCGAGGTACGGCCACCCAGATCGGTAATAAAGCCCAGCACCTTTTTCAGGTTCAGCTGTGCGGTTTCTGACGGCGTTAAGTCTTTGGCCACCAGAATGGATTCTTCCTGAATCGCGCTCAGGTCAACGATGTGCAGACCGAGAATGTTTTGCAGCAGACGCTTACCGATGTCGCGCACGTCAGCCGCACGCTCTTTCAGGTATTCATCATCTAACTCTTCCAGTGCTTTCGCCTGGCCATCGATGACTGAGTAGGCAGCGGCATCGGCAGACGCGTGATCTTTCTTGATCAGGTCAATGATTTCCTGCTCCAGCTCTTCATCTTCCAGCAACATGATGTGGCCTTCGAAGATCGCTGCTTTCTCTTCACCCAGGGTTTCACCCGCTTTGACGCGAATCGCTTCCAGTTGTGTTGCCGCTTTGCTACGGCCATCAAGGAAGCGCTGAACTTCCTGCTCAACCTGGTCATCAGAAATTTTCTTGCGATTGATGACGATCTCGTCTTCTTTCAGCAGCAGTGCTTTGCCGAAAGCGATACCTGGTGATGCTAAAATGCCTGAAATCATAACGCTACCTTTTAATCACGATGGCTGATGGGACTCTTTGCGGTGCCATTGTCGCGGGACACGTACTCTACGAAAGCAATAACGCGGACAGGTTGTCCGCGATCAAGATGTTTGCACTCAATGGCGCAGAGGAGTCGATTTGCTGGAGAGCTGAGCGGAGATTACTCCAGTTCAGCCATCAGTTTGACCAGATGTTCAACGGCCTTCTGCTCATCTTCACCTTCTGCAGAGAGTGTCACGACGGTGCCCTGAGTCAGACCCAGCGTCTGCAGTTTGAACAGGCTTTTCGCACTCGCTGATTTACCGTTAGAGGTCACGGTAATTTCTGACTGGAAAGCTTTGGCTTCTTTAACGAATTGCGCAGCTGGGCGAGTATGCAGGCCGTTTGGTGCAGTAATAGTAACTTCTTGCTGGAACATTCTATTTCCCCAACGTTATCAGAATGAGTTTTATGGATCTAAAGTCTAGCCTGGAGCCTCTACTTTAGCCTGTGTCGGTGCGCGGGTATAGCATCCTGCTGACCAGAGACGCGCATGCGTCAATACGACAATCCGTTGCGTCTCAAAACCGATTCTACACGTCACCGGTTAATTATGCCGTGATTCGCCGTTTCACTGAATCCGTAAATCGATTCAGCTTGATCCACTTCAAACGCGGATTAATTTCAGGCATCGAAATAATTGGCAGTCTAAATACCAGAGCGGCATCACTGAAATCAATCTGCCGGGTGATGAAAGTGAGATCTGCGCCACAAAAAAGCACCCGTGCGGGTGCTTTTTTATCCATTTTAAGACTTTCGCCGCGACTAGGGCTGCAGCTCTTTTTCGGTGAAAAGATCGGCAAACAGCGCAGTACTCAGGTAACGTTCACCGGAAGAGGGGAGGATGACAACGATATTTTTGTTGGCGAAGGTCTCATCTTCCTGCAGCTTCAGCGCAGCAGCAACCGCAGCACCGGAAGAGATACCGGCCAGAATACCTTCCTCTTCCATCAGACGACGCGCCGTGCTAATCGCCTCTTCGTTGGTAATTGCCACGACGCGATCCACCAGGTTCAGCTCCAGGTTACCTGGAATAAAGCCTGCACCGATGCCCTGAATCTTGTGCGGGCCTGGTTTGATCTCCTCACCGGCCATCGCCTGAGCAATCACCGGCGAATCGGTCGGTTCAACCGCAACGGTAATCAGATCTTTTTTGCCTTTGGTGTTTTTGATGTAGCGGCTCACGCCGGTCAGCGTACCACCGGTGCCGACACCGGCAATAAAGACGTCTACTTCGCCATCGGTGTCTTCCCAGATTTCCGGGCCGGTAGTCTTTTCATGAATTTCCGGGTTGGCCGGGTTGCTGAACTGCTGCAGCAGAACATATCTGTCTGGATCGCTGGCGACAATCTCTTCCGCTTTGCCGATAGCGCCTTTCATACCCTTTGCGCCTTCGGTCAGAACCAGCTTCGCGCCCAGCGCTTTCAGCAGCTTACGACGCTCCACCGACATGGTTTCCGGCATGGTCAGCGTCAGTTTATAACCGCGTGCGGCTGCCACATAGGCCAGCGCGATACCGGTGTTGCCGCTGGTCGGCTCCACCAGTTCAACACCCGGTTTCAGAATACCGCGTTTTTCTGCGTCCCAAATCATATTGGCACCGATACGGCATTTTACGCTGAAGCTCGGGTTACGGGATTCAACTTTCGCAAGGATGCGGCCGTTACCGATGCGGTTCAGTCGAACCAATGGCGTATGACCAATTGTCAAAGAGTTGTCTTCATAGATCTTACTCATAGCCTGTCCTTAACTGTATGAAATATTGGGAACCCTATGAGCATACCTGTTCTGCCTGGGGGCGGAAGGAAAGAAATCGTATATCTATATGTCACCCGGCAATAAGCCTCTGTGAAAAGAGCATAAGGCGCGCTGATGGTTTCAGCGCACGTCGCTGCGAGCCAGCTGCGACCGATAGCGATCCACCCACATAGCCGTCGCACCGCAGACGGCTACCGGCATGATGACCAGGTTCAGCACCGGAATCATGGTGAACAGGCTGGTCAGCGCGCCAAACTGCATGTTGGCCGTTTTGTGCTGACGCAGGGCATTACGCATCTGCCGGAACGGCACTTTGTGGTTATCGAACGGATAGTCACAATACTGGATAGAGAGCATCCAGGCGCTGAACAGAAACCAGAGCACTGGCGCAATGGTCTGACCAAACCCCGGAATAAAGTAGAGCAGCAGCAGGCCCAGCGCGCGGGGCAGGTAGTAGCCCAGTTTCTGCAGTTCCCGCTTCATGATGCGCGGCACATCTTTCACCATCGCCGCCCAGCCGCTGTCGGGCAGTGGTTTACCGGTCAGACGGCCTTCAAGCTGTTCTGCCAGCAAACCGCAGAACGGGGCGGCAATCAGGTTGGCCAGCGTCGAGAAGAAGTAGCTGAACACCAGCACAATCGCGATAACCGACAGCGGCCACAACAGATAACTCAGCCACTGCAGCCAGTCGGGAATATGGGCCATCAGGCGCGGGATCCAGTCGCCCAGCCGATAGAAGAGCCAGACGAAAGCGCCGCCCAGCATGATGATGTTGATCAGCAGCGGCATCACGACAAAGCGGCGAAGGCCAGGCAGGCGCACCAGTTTCCAGCCCTGGTTAAAATAGTGCATGCCATTAAAATCTGAGACGGAATTCTCACGGGCCATAAAGCCATTTCTCCTGAAGGTGTGAAGGCGCGCTCACTATAACCTGGCTTTTTCTCCAGTCCAGGTACCGTTTGGGTAAAAAAACAGCGAAAAAGCGTGGGTTGCCTATCTTATTTGTCAGAAAATAGTGCACAGACTTGCACTTGTGTAGCAGGGCAAATACAGTTAGAGGATAAAGTTTGCCGCGGTGGCAAGGTATTGGAACAACAGAGAATACAATGATGCAGGATTTGCGTCTGATATTAATCGTTGTTGGCGCGATCGCCATTATAGCGCTCCTTCTTCACGGACTGTGGACCAGCCGTAAAGAGCGTTCGTCAGTGTTTCGCGATCGCCCGCACAAACGTCTGAAACAACGTGATGACCATGATGAGCAGGACCTGACAGACGACGAAGATGACGGCGTCGGCGAGGTTCGTGTTCGTTCTGAGCGCAGCGTACACCAGGAACCGCGTTTCGATGCGATCCGCGACCCTCAGCCAGAAGCGCCGCGTCAACAAGCGCCTGCTGAGCCTGTGCGTCAGCCTGCGCCACGTCCCGCACCGCAGCCCGAACCTGAAAGCGATCCGCTTTTCAGCTCAGCACCGCAGCCTGCTCCGCAGCCGCGTCCTGAACCGGTTCGTCAGCAGCCTGCGCCGACTTTTGTCGCGCCGCCTGTTCAGGCCGATCCGCTGCTGGATCTCGATCCGCTGGAACCGGTACAACCTGCACCGCAGTACCAGGCAGAACCTGAGCCTCAGCCTCAGCCTCAGCCTCAACCCGTGCAGCCTGAACCGGCCCCGGCGCCTGCGCCAAAAGCCGCAGCGGAAAAACCGAAAGAAGCGGTGCTGGTGCTGCATGTTGCCGCGCATTCGGGTGGTGAGCTGAACGGTGAAGCGTTGCTGCAGGGGATTCTGCAGGCGGGCTTCCAGTTTGGCGAAATGAACATTTTCCACCGTCATCTTAGTCCGGCAGGCAGCGGTCCCGTGCTGTTCAGCCTGGCGAACATGGTTAAGCCTGGCTCGTTCAACCCGGACCTGATGACCGATTTCAGCACGCCAGGCATCTCTATCTTTATGATGGTGCCTTCTTACGGCGATGCGAATCAGAACTTCAAGCTGATGCTGCAGTCGGCGCAGCGTATCGCTGATGATGTCGGTGGCGTTGTGCTGGATGATGAGCGTCGCATGATGACGCCGCAGAAGCTGGAAACCTACAAAGCGCGAATCCGCGATGTGACTGGCGCCTGAGCATTGCGCTAATCACTGTCTGAATTGTTAAAACAAACCCCCGCCTGTCGGGGGTTTTTTATCTGATGGGGCTTTATGAAATCCGTCCAGGATCACATCACCGAACTGCGCACCACGTTGCGCCATCATGAATACCTCTATCACGTCATGGATGCGCCGGAAGTCCCGGATGCTGAGTATGATCGCCTGATGCGCGAACTGCGTCAGCTGGAAGAGGATCACCCCGAGCTGGTTACCCCTGACTCGCCCACCCAGCGCGTCGGGGCGGCACCGCTGACGGTATTTGAGCAGGTACGTCATGAGGTACCGATGCTGTCGCTGGACAACGCCTTTGATGAAGCCACCTTTATGGCCTTCAACAAGCGCGTGCAGGACCGGCTGAAAAGCAGCGATGATCTGACCTACTGCTGTGAACTCAAGCTCGATGGCGCGGCGGTCAGCCTGATGTATGAAAATGGCCTGCTGGTCAGGGCCGCCACGCGCGGCGACGGCACCACCGGTGAGAACATTACCGCCAACGTCCGCACCATCCGCGCCATTCCGTTGCGGCTGAAAGGGGACAACATCCCGGCCCGGCTGGAAGTACGTGGTGAAGTCTTCATGACGCAGCGTGGCTTCGAAAAGCTGAACGAGGAAGCGCGCCGAACCGACGGCAAAGTCTTTGCGAATCCGCGCAACGCGGCAGCAGGATCGCTGCGTCAGCTGGATCCGCGCATCACCGCCAGACGCCCGCTGACCTTCTTCTGCTACGGGTTTGGTCTGCTTGAAGGCGGCGAAATGCCGCACAGCCACATGGGGCGTCTGCAGCAATTAAAAGCCTGGGGCCTGCCGGTCAGCGATCGCATTAAGCTGGTGCATAACGCGGAAGAGGCTCTGGAGTTCTACCGCGATATTGAGCAGCAGCGGCCGACGCTGGGCTTCGACATTGACGGCGTGGTCATCAAGGTCGATTCGCAGGCGCTGCAGGAGCAGCTGGGCTTTGTGGCGCGCGCCCCGCGCTGGGCGATTGCCTTTAAGTTCCCGGCGCAGGAGCAGCTGACCTGGGTGCGGGATGTTGAATTCCAGGTCGGGCGCACAGGGGCGATTACGCCGGTTGCGCGTCTTGAACCGGTGCAGGTGGCGGGCGTGATCGTCAGCAATGCCACCCTGCACAATGCGGATGAGATAGAACGCCTGGGCTTACGCATCGGCGATCGGGTCGTGATTCGCCGCGCAGGGGATGTGATCCCGCAGGTGGTCAACGTCGTTACCGCCGAGCGCCCCGCAGAGACGCGTGAGGTGGTGTTCCCGGCGCATTGTCCGGTCTGCGGCTCCGAAGTAGAGCGGGTCGAGGGCGAATCGGTCACGCGCTGCACCGGCGGCCTGATCTGCGGCGCTCAGCGTAAAGAGGCGCTCAAGCACTTTGTGTCGCGCCGGGCGCTGGATGTGGACGGTATGGGCGACAAGATTATCGACCAGCTGGTCGAGAAAGAGTATGTCAGTACGCCAGCCGATCTGTTCCGGCTGACGGCGGGCAAGCTGACCGGGCTGGATCGCATGGGGCCGAAATCGGCACAGAACGTGGTCGACGCGCTGGAAAAAGCGAAATCAACCACCCTGGCGCGCTTCCTTTATGCGCTGGGGATACGCGAAGTCGGCGAAGCGACTGCGGCGAATCTGGCCAACCATTTTGGCGAGCTGCAGAAGGTTATGGATGCTGATCTTGATGCGCTGATTGCGGTGCAGGATGTCGGCAAAGTCGTCGCTACTCATGTGCGCAACTTCATGGAAGAGGAGAGCAACCGCGAAGTTATCCGCCAGCTGACAGAAGAGATCGGCGTGCACTGGCCGCAGGTGGTGGTGGTGAAGGCTGACGAGATCGACAGTCCGTTCGCCGGTAAAACCATTGTGCTGACCGGTTCCCTGTCACAGATGAATCGCGATGATGCCAAAGCACAGCTTATCGCGCGGGGGGCTAAAGTCATTGGCAGCGTTTCGAAGAAAACCGATCTGCTGATCGCCGGTGAGGCGGCCGGGTCAAAGCTGGCGAAAGCGCAGGAGCTGGGCATTGAGGTGATTGATGAAGCCGAAATGATCCGTCTGCTGGGAGCCTGAGATGGATGAGCACCAGCTGGTGGCGATAGCCAACACGCCGATGCCGTTTGGCAAATACAAGGGGCGGATGCTGATCGACCTGCCGGAGCCTTATCTGCTCTGGTTCGCCCGCAGTGGCGATTTTCCATCCGGTCAGCTGGGCGATCTGATGCAGCTTACGCTGGTCATCAAAACAGAGGGTCTGGAGGGGTTAGTCAGACCGCTCCAGACCCGCAGCTAATCGTGCCCGCGCAGGCGGGCCCGGTTACTTCTGTGACTCCATTACGGAACCTTTCACCTGCAGCGCCTGCTGCTTCTCGTTGCTCTTCTTGTAGCGTCCGGCAATAAACGAACAGACCATCAGCTGCACCTGATGGAAGATCATCAGTGGCAGCACGATAATCCCCACCGTACTGGCCGGGAACAGGATGTTCGCCATCGGCACGCCATTCGCCAGACTCTTCTTCGAGCCACAAAACAGCACCACGATCTCATCGGCGCGTTTAAAGCGGAACAGGCGCGACGCCAGCAGATTGATAATCAGCACGGCGGCCAGCAGCAGAACAGAACCCGCCACGATCCACATCAGCGTCGTCAGACCCACGCGATGCCAGATGCCGTTCACCACCGCTTCGCTGAAGGCGGAGTAAACCACCAGCAGGATCGAGGTCTGGTCGGTTTTACCAATCAGGCTGCGGTGTTTCTCAATCCAGCCGCCAATCCAGCGACGTGAGAGGTGGCCCAGCATGAACGGGACCATCAGTTGCAGCATGATTTTGCCAATCTGCTCCAGACCGTCGCTCGGCGCGCTGCTGTGAATATCCATCACCAGATTGACCAGTAACGGCGAAATAAAGACGCCCAGCAGACTGGATGCCGAGGCGCTGCAGACAGCAGCCGCAACGTTACCCCCGGCCATGGAGGTAAATGCAATGGCGGACTGCACTGTGGCAGGCAGGATACAGAGATAGATAAAGCCGGTATAAATTTCCGGGCCGACATCGACCGGATGCCACCAGACCAGCAGCAGGCCCAGCGCCGGGAAGAGCACAAAGGTGCTGAACATAATCCAGAGATGCAGCTGCCAGTGGCTGCTGCCGGCGATGATCTTTTCTCGCGACAGTTTGGCACCGTGCATAAAGAACAGCAGGGCTATCGCGGCCGTCGCAAGGTAGCTGAAGATATCGACATAGATCCCTTTTGCGGGCAAAAAGGAGGCCAGTAACACCGTGATGATGAGTTTGACCATCATCGGATCAAGCTTTAAAAATCCCATTGTTAAATTCCGGTAAATTTTCAATAGGGCGATTGTGCGTGAAACGTGTTTAGAAATAAAATTGATTTATTAAATTAATCTATGAGCGTAATCGATGAATTATACCCTTCGGCAGCTTCGCACCTTTATCGCCGTCGCACACTACGGGGGTTTCAGTCAGGCCGGACAGGCGATAGGTCTGAGCCAGTCGGCGGTCAGCCACAGCATCAAAGAGCTGGAGGCGGAAACCGGCGTCCGTTTGCTGGATCGCACCACCCGCGAAGTGATGCTGACCGAAGCGGGTAAACAGCTGGCGTCACGCATGGAGCGGCTGCTGGAGGAGATCCACACCACGCTGCTGGATATCCGCAGTTTTGGCGAGCAGCGCAGCGGCACGGTCAGAGTCGCAGCCAGTCAGACTATCTCCGCCCATCTGATGCCCCAGTGTTTGGCCGCCAGCCAGCACCATTTTCCCGATATCAAAGTGATCCTGCACGATCGTGCTCAGCATTGGGTGCTGCAGAGTGTGCGGAATGCGGAAGTGGATTTTGGCATTGTGATCGGGCCACTCAGCGACACCGACTTCGACAGCATCGCGATTCTGGATGAGCCTTTCCTGCTGTTATGCCGTGAAGACGATCCGCTGGCGCAGGTGGAAAGGGCGGAATGGCCGATGCTGGAGGGGCGGATGATGGTGTTGCAGGATTACGCCTCCGGCAGCCGGATACTGATTGACGCGGCAATGCAGCAGCAGAATGTCAGGGCCGAAGTGGTACAGGAGATCGGCCATCCCGCAACGCTCTTCCCGATGGTGGAAGTGGGGATTGGCATCAGTATTCTGCCCGCGCTGGCGTTGCCGTTGCCCGCCGATCGCGCATTAACGGTGCGGCGGATCTACCCGGAAATTAATCGCAGCCTGACCCTGATAAAACGGAAAAACCGCTCGCTGACGCCCGCAGCCGAAGCGATCTGGCAGGAGGTGCGCCAGCAGGCGGCGCTGCTGGCGCAACAACGCGCGGCCAGACCGGCGTTTTAGGGTCAGATATAAACGTTTACTTTATTGCTGTCGGTTGGCCGGTTAATGCCATCCGCCTTGTTCTCACTGACGGTCATCGGGTCACTTTTCGGCTGATCCTGCTCGGCCTGCTTCTGTTCCAGCTGTGCAATCTGAGCCTGAATCATGGTGATTTGTGACTGGTACATCTGCTGCATTTCGGCTTTCTGTTCGTCAGTCAGCTCGTGGTTGTCGGCCAGTTCTTTAACCTGGGTTAAAACGTTCTGAATCTGTTTATTCAGCGCAGAGATCTGCGAGGCAATACTGCCACCGCTGCTGTCACCGCCACTGACGGCACTGCTTAAAATTCCGGAAATTGAAGACATCATTTTCTCCCTGTAAGTCGTCACCTACGTTATCGGCACGCAGCGAAACGACTTGAATGAATAGGGTAGTAAAAGGACGTAAAGAGGAAAGCCCGTAAATGGCGGTTCAGCAGAAACGAAAAAAGCGCCTTAAAGGCGCTTTCTTCTGAATGGGTGGGTCGTGCAGGATAGCCATCAGCCCGATGGGTGAGGCTGTCGCCTCAGCCTGAATCGCAGGCGATTCAGTCGAACCTGCTGCAGGTTCTCATCCTGCACGATTATCACTGTGCGTCAGAAACGAAAAAAGCGCCTTAAAGGCGCTTTCTTCTGAATTGGTGGGTCGTGCAGGATTCGAACCTGCGACCAATTGATTAAAAGTCAACTGCTCTACCAACTGAGCTAACGACCCGAAGTGGTGGGTGATGACGGGCTCGAACCGCCGACCCCCTCCTTGTAAGGGAGATGCTCTACCAACTGAGCTAATCACCCACTTCGTACTTCAGTACTGCTTTAACAGATAAGATATGGTGGGTGATGACGGGCTCGAACCGCCGACCCCCTCCTTGTAAGGGAGATGCTCTACCAACTGAGCTAATCACCCATATCTTCATACCTGTTCACTGCGGGCACCCTGTTAAGAGTGGTGGGTGATGACGGGCTCGAACCGCCGACCCCCTCCTTGTAAGGGAGATGCTCTACCAACTGAGCTAATCACCCCCGCTGTGTGGAGTCGCATTATAGGGATAGTTGATTTTGAGTCAACGCTTTTTAAAACATAAATGTGCGTTCGGTTTATTTTTAAACATCCTGTCGCGCTTTTAGCCAATGTGCTGGTTTTTCTGGCAGAAAAGCGCCTTTTCACGGCGGCCAACTGGCGGGCACGCATTGAGGATTCACCATCAGATGCTAGAATGTGCCCACTGTTTTTCGCGTCTAACCTGTTTTTTGTCATCCAGACAGAGAACCTGCGCATCTAAGGCACTATTTAATGAAAATCAAAACACGCTTCGCGCCCAGCCCGACGGGCTATCTGCATGTCGGTGGCGCTCGTACCGCTCTTTACTCCTGGCTCTTTGCCCGTCACAACCAGGGCGAGTTCGTACTGCGCATCGAAGACACCGACCTGGAACGCTCCACGCCGGAAGCGATCGAAGCCATCATGGATGGCATGAACTGGCTGAGTCTCGACTGGAATGAAGGCCCTTACTACCAGACTAAACGTTTCGATCGCTACAACGCGGTCATTGATGAAATGCTGGAAGCCGGTACAGCCTATAAATGTTACTGCTCCAGAGAGCGTCTGGACGCGCTGCGTGAAGAGCAGATGGCGAATAATGAAAAGCCGCGTTATGACGGCCGCTGCCGTGACAGCCATGAACACCACGCCGACGATGAGCCGTGCGTCGTGCGCTTCCGCAATCCGCAGGAGGGGTCGGTGATCTTCGACGACCAGATCCGTGGCCCGATCGAGTTCAGCAACCAGGAGCTGGATGACCTGATTATCCGCCGCACCGATGGTTCGCCAACCTACAACTTCTGTGTGGTGGTGGATGACTGGGATATGGGGATCACCCATGTTATTCGCGGTGAAGACCATATCAACAACACGCCACGTCAGATCAACATCCTGAAAGCGATTGGTGCACAGGTTCCGGTTTATGCTCACGTTTCAATGATTCTGGGCGATGACGGCAAAAAACTCTCCAAACGTCATGGTGCGGTCGGGGTGATGCAGTATCGTGATGATGGCTATCTGCCAGAAGCCCTGCTCAACTACCTGGTGCGTCTTGGCTGGTCACATGGCGATCAGGAAATTTTCAGCGTAGCCGAAATGGCAGAGCTGTTCACCCTGGATGCCGTCAGCAAGTCCGCCAGTGCGTTCAACACCGAAAAACTGCAGTGGCTGAACCACCATTACATTAATGCGCTGCCGCCGGAATATGTGGCAACCCATCTGCAATGGCATATCGAGCAGCAGAATATCGATACCCGCACCGGCCCCGAGCTGGCGAAGCTGGTGAGTCTGCTGGGCGATCGCTGCAAAACGCTGAAAGAGATGGCGGCATCCTGTCGCTACTTCTATGAAGACTTTGCTGAGTTTGACGCCGATGCGGCGAAGAAACATCTTCGTCCGGTGGCGCGTCAGCCGCTGGAAGTGGTGCGTGACAAGCTGGCTGCCATCACGGAGTGGACAGCAGAAAACGTGCACCAGGCTATTCAGAGTACCGCAGATGAACTGGAAGTCGGGATGGGCAAAGTCGGCATGCCGCTGCGTGTCGCCGTGACCGGTGCCGGTCAGTCACCCGCTCTGGATGTCACCGTCGAGGCGATTGGTCGCAGCCGTAGCGTGGCCCGTATCGAGCAGGCGCTGGCCTTTATCAGTGAGCGTGAAGCGCAGGCTTAATCTATACAGCCGGAAGCATCACGCTTCCGGTTTCTTTATGCTTCCTCACCAATACCCAGTCGCTGCAACACGCCTTTAATCCCTTCACGTAAGATTAATGCGGTGAACTGATCCTGCTCATCCTGACTCATTTGCTGGACAGAACTTATCAATAACGCAGGTAACGAATTGGTGACCGCGCCATAGGTTGCTGCGGGTTCATTGAGATTGCGGGTTGACTGAATAAAACTTTTTACACGTTCGTCAATATGGATAAGACGTGCCTTACCGCCCTGTACGCCGGGCTTTGGCGTGGTTGTCCAGTTTTCCCGCTTGATCCATTTATTTACCGTTTGCCGACTGTAACCCGTTTCTGCAGCCAGCTCTTCGGGAGTAAGCCATTCCTTTTTCACGATGCTGTCCCTGTTCAATACATTAGCGGTACATATTACAGCAAAACGTAACGGGAGAAAGTAACTGAAGCTGAAATTGCCTTTTGTCACCGGACAAAAGGCAAAACAGAATTACTGCGGATTGCTGACAGGTTCAGCGGCAGGACGGAAGGCCAGGAAGTAGGCCAGACCGACGAAGACGGCACCACCCACGGCATTACCCAGGAAGACGGCAACAAAGTTTGGCAGGTATTCTGCCCAGCTCATCTGACCGGCAAAAATGGCGGCAGGGATGATAAACATGTTGGCAACAACGTGCTGGAAGCCGATCGCGACAAACGCCATAACCGGGAACCACATACCGAAGATCTTGCCGACCATATCTTTACTGGCAAACGCCAGCCACACCGCCAGACAAACCAGCCAGTTACAGCCGATACCGGAAATAAAGGCGTGCAGGAAATCGGCATGGACTTTGGCAGAAGCGATTGCCACGGTTTTCTTCAGGTAGTCACCTTCAGTCATGCCCAGCATGTGTCCAAAGAACCACGCCACGGCCACGCTGCCGATAAAGTTAGCCAGGGTAACCCAGAACCAGTTGCGCGCCACGCTCGTAAAACGGATGCGGCGGGCGAACCAGGCGACTGGTAAGGTCATCATATTGCCGGTCAGCAGTTCACCGCCAGCCAGCACGGTCATGATGATCCCGACCGGGAACACGGCCGCGCCTAACAGGCCGCCAAAGGAGCCCCATTCGGCAGGCAGGGAGTTAATCACATGCAGATCCAGCAGGAAGCCGGTCGCAATAAATGCGCCCGCCATAAAGCCAAGGATCAGGAGGGTGCTGACAGGCGAACGGCTTTTAGCCACGCCTGACTGGATCGCCAGTTGGGCGATTTCTTTGGGTGTATGCAGCGACATAGTATCTCAGTAATTTTTTATGATTAAGGGGACGTTAACGCCTGGTGGACGCGGGGTGCGCGGGAAAGGGTCCCGGCTGCCATTCAATTAGCGGGCTAAGTTTTGCATGTGAAAAAGCCGAAGACAAGAAAATTCCTATAACATATTTAACCGGGAATTAACCTGAGGAGAGTCTTAATAACAGTTCAGAGGCGCTATCTGTTGAGCTGGCACGATTTTCCCCTGCGGCATGCTACTGAAATCTGGCAGGTTGCCGCCTTTTTCAGCGATCAGACACAGAATGTCATTTTGCCGTTGACACCCAGAGGGCGGTTTCATATTATGCCGTCCGTCGCTTAACGCGATAGTTTTTCGGTTCGGGGCTATAGCTCAGCTGGGAGAGCGCCTGCATGGCATGCAGGAGGTCAGCGGTTCGATCCCGCTTAGCTCCACCAAACTTCTTCCCAAAAGTTTGGCACTGAAAAACGATTCCAGATGTGGGGGTATAGCTCAGCTGGGAGAGCGCTTGCATGGCATGCAAGAGGTCAGCGGTTCGATCCCGCTTATCTCCACCATTTTCTGACACGTCGCTGTCAACTTTCTGCTTATCAATCATCACGTCGTCGTTTCGCACGGATCTGAATCGCTGTTGCGTATTCTGCTGCAATCCAGTTGTCGTCTTAAATCGCTTTACTGTCGCGTCTGGCAGGGCTTTGTGCTGTCTGTGGCATGGCGCTAAGACGTGGTCATGGCGTGCAAGCGAGAGAGGACAGAAGGGGATTCAGGCGGGCAGAGAAGAGAACGGAAGAGAAGGGCGAGACCGGCTCGCCCTTTTATCGCTGGAATCGTACTTAGAACGCCAGAACCAGACCGGCGATAGCGGCAGAGAGCACGCTGACCAGGGTTGAGCCGTAGAGCAGCTTCAGACCAAAGCGGGAGACCACGTTGCCCTGTTCTTCGTTCAGGCCTTTGATCGCACCGGCCACAATCCCGATAGACGAGAAGTTAGCGAACGACACTAGGAACACGGACAGAATCCCTTCTGAGGTCGGCGACAACTGACCGGCGATTTTCTGCAGATCCATCATGGCCACAAACTCATTCGAGACCAGCTTGGTCGCCATAATACTGCCGACCTGCAACGCTTCGCCAGACGGCACGCCCATCATCCAGGCAAACGGATAGAAGACAAAGCCGAGCACGCCCTGGAAGCTGATGCCGAAGATCAGGTCAAACAGCGCATTCAGACCGGAGATCAGCGCGATAAAACCGATCAGCATCGCAGCTACGATAATCGCAACGCGGAAACCGGCCAGGATATATTCACCCAGCATCTCAAAGAAGCTCTGCCCTTTGTGCAGATCCTGCAACTGCAGATCTTCTTCGTTCTCGACGCGGTAAGGGTTGATCAGCGACAGCACGATAAAGGTACTGAACATGTTGAGTACCAGCGCGGCGACCACATACTTCGGCTGCAGCATGGTCATGTAGGCACCGACGATAGACATCGAAACGGTCGACATCGCGGTTGCGGCCATGGTGTACATGCGGCGCTGTGACATCTTGCCCAGGATATCTTTATAGGCGATGAAGTTTTCTGACTGTCCCAGTATCAGCGAACTCACGGCGTTGAAAGATTCCAGTTTTCCCATGCCATTCACTTTCGACAGCACCGTACCGATAGCGCGGATAACCCACGGCAGGATACGGAAATGCTGCAGAATACCGATCAGGGCAGAGATAAAGACGATAGGGCAGAGTACGTTCAGGAAGAAGAAGGCCAGACCTTTGTCGCTCATGTTACCGAAGACAAAGTTGGTTCCCTGTGCAGCATACTTCAGCAGGTGGTCAAAGAAGCCGGCGAAGCCTTTGACAAAGCCCAGTCCCGCTTCGGAGGTCAGGAAGAACCAGGCGAGCACAATCTCAATCACCAGAAGCTGTATAATGTAGCGAACGCGAATAGATTTACGATCGTGACTGACCAGCAGGGAGAGTATCCCGACCACCACCAGTGCGAGAAGAAACTGCAAAATATGGGACATGATTGCTCCAAATTTGAGGAGGATTGTATTTTGCTGCGTATTCTATGTAACGCGTTACTTAAAAACGAGATCTGAACCACAATATAAGTATTCGCTATCGCTATATTTTCCAGAAAAGTTCCAGAGATCACGTCCTGTTTACAAATCATTCACCTCAAATATCCACATAATGATTGTCTATATTTTACTCCGGGCGTAGAGTGACATCATTGCTCACATTTTTAGCAATCACGTCCTTTACTGTAAGATATAGCAATGGCTATACTTTATAGCAGCATCTATTACACCGATAACAATAAACAAATTTCACTTGCACAGGCTAACCCCTAAGCTGCCGGGGCAGGCTAATCGTCGACAGGGTACCGGATATGTTTGAGAGTCGTACCGCCGAGCGTGCCGCTCGCGGAGTCAGAAAAGTCAAACTCGCACTGCTGGGGCCCGCCTTTATTGCCGCTATCGGCTATATCGATCCGGGTAACTTTGCCACTAACATTCAGGCGGGCGCAGCCTATGGCTATAAGCTGCTGTGGGTGGTGGTGTGGGCCAACGTTATGGCCATGCTTATTCAGCTGATGTCCGCCAAGCTGGGTATCGCCACCGGCAAAAATCTCGCCGAACATATCCGTGACCGCTTTCCCCGTCCTGCCGTCTGGTTCTACTGGGTGCAGGCGGAGATCATTGCGATGGCGACAGACCTGGCGGAATTTATCGGGGCGGCCCTGGGGTTCAAACTGCTGCTCGGCATTTCATTGATGCAGGGCGCGGTGCTGACGGGGATCGCCACCTTTCTGATACTGATGCTGCAGAGCCGTGGACAGAAACCGCTGGAGCTGGTGATTGGCGGGCTGCTGCTGTTTGTAGCGGCAGCCTATATTGTCGAACTCTTCTTCTCTCAGCCCAATGTCCGGGAGCTGGTCGCGGGTATGGCCGTGCCCGCATTGCCAACGTCGGATGCCGTTCTGCTGGCGGCGGGCGTGCTCGGCGCCACCATTATGCCGCATGTGATCTATCTGCACTCTGCACTCACCCAGGGCAAGAGCGAGGACAGCAAAGCCCAGCGTTACTCTTCGACCAAACTGGATGTGGCTATTGCGATGACCATTGCCGGATTCGTCAATCTGGCGATGATGGCGACTGCTGCGGCGGCCTTTCACTTCAGTGGCCACAGTAAAATCGCTGAACTCGACCAGGCCTACCTGACGCTGCAACCGCTGCTGGGTCAGGCGGCGGCGACGGTATTCGGTCTCAGCCTGGTAGCCGCAGGCTTATCTTCAACGGTAGTGGGCACCCTGGCGGGACAGGTAGTGATGCAGGGCTTTATCCGCTTTCATATTCCGCTCTGGGTGCGGCGTACTATAACCATGCTGCCCTCTTTTATTGTGATATGGGCTGGCTGGGACCCGACCCGGGTGCTGGTCATGAGTCAGGTGCTCCTGAGCTTCGGTATTGCGCTGGCGTTGATTCCGCTGCTCGCCTTTACCGGCAATCGCGAGTTGATGGGGGAGGATATGGTTAACTCCCGTCTGATGCAGAACACCGGACGGCTGATCGTCGTGCTGGTGATCGCGCTGAATCTCTATCTGCTGGTGGGAGAGGCGCTGGGGCTGTAAGGGCTTCGCAAAAGAAAAAACGCCCGGGTTTGCCGGGCGTTTTTTTAGTGGCGATCGTGACCGTGCGGGCCGGGACCACCGGGGCCATGAGGCCCAAAGCCGTGCGGGCCAGGGCCGCGATAGTCATGACGATCCCAGTCGCGATCGCGGCGATGCTGATGTTCCCAGCGGCGTTCACGGTCGCGCTCATGCCAGCGGCGCTCACGCTCCCACTGCTGGCGACGACGCCATTCCTCATGACGCCACCAGCGCCGTTCGTTGTAGGTATAGCGGTCATTCCACCAGCGTGGTTCACGCCAGCGTCCCCCATCCCAGTAATATCCCCGGCGATCGCGATCGCCAAGATTCAGGGTGACGCCAGGAGCCAGAGTAATAGAGGCGCTGGAGGCCTGGGCTGTGTGGTGTGCCAGCGGCGACAAGGTGGCCAGCAGGGCAGCAAAAATAAGCGCTTTTTTCATTTTATTCTCCTCATCAACAGTCTGATGCTGTTGCGGCGCAGTCAGCCTGCGTAGTGCTGTTGTTACCACATTATTGTGTCGGAAAATTGTGAGGAAATTGGGGAGAAGCGGGGGTTTGAGACTATTCTGGCGCAGAAATCGCCCGGCCTGCACCGGGCGGTAAAACTGTTACAGCAGGGCCGCGTCAATCGCCGCTAATTCGCTGTCACTAAACTGACGGCGTGCCAGCATCGCCACCGCGTCATCGACCTGCGCTGTTTTACTGGCACCAATCAGCACCGAGGTAACACGTTCATCGCGCAGGACCCACGCCAGTGCCATCTGCGCCAGCTTCTGTCCGCGCTGCTGCGCTATCAGGTTCAGCTTACGGACCTTCTCCATCTTCTCTTCGGTCAGCTGACTCTCACTCAGGAATTTGCTGCCGCTCGCCGCGCGTGAATCATCCGGGATGCCCTGCAGATAGCGATCGGTGAGTACGCCACCGGCCAGCGGCGAGAAGGCGATACAGCCGACGCCTGCATCTCCCAGCGTCTGAAGCAATCCCTGCTCGGGCGTGCGTTCAAACATCGAATAGCGCGGCTGGTGAATCAGGCAAGGCGTGCCGAGATCGCACAGTATCGCGATCGCCTGCGCAGCCCGATCTGCCGGATAGTTAGAGAGGGCCACATACAATGCTTTTCCCTGGCGCACAACGTGGTCCAGCGCCCGCATCGTCTCTTCCAGCGGTGTGTCCGGGTCGGGACGATGATGATAAAAAATATCGACATACGACAGCCCCATGCGCTTCAGGCTCTGGTCCAGGCTGGCGACGAGATATTTGCGCGAACCCCAGTCCCCATACGGCCCCTCCCACATGGTATAGCCCGCTTTGGTTGAGATAATCAGCTCATCACGATGGGCACGAAAATCTTCGCGCAGGATCCGGCCAAAATTTTCTTCCGCAGAACCGGGTGGCGGGCCGTAGTTGTTGGCTAAGTCAAAGTGCGTGATGCCCTGGTCAAACGCGTGACGCAGCAGGGCACGGCTGTTATCGACCCGGGTCGCGTCACCAAAGTTATGCCAGAGCCCCAGCGAAATAGCGGGCAGTTTAATACCACTGCGACCGCTGCGACGATATTCCATCTGTTGATAGCGATCGGGATGAGGAAAAGAGGACATTCAACGCTCCAGGTTAAAAAACGGGAATTTGTGCCAGAACGCTATCAGTGTATACGGTTACACTCAGTGACAGCGCGCTGCAGATCGCGCTTTTACAGAATATTCCGCCAGCGTAACGCCGGCTTTCCAGGCATTGTGGCTGGCGAAAAGCGTTCTACACCTCGCTAATTTAATCGTCTGTCAGATACTTAACCCAACTCTTCCCTGAAAGGAATGCACAATGTCCACGTTCACTGTTGGAGATTACCTGTTGACCCGTCTGCAGGAGATTGGTATCAGGCATCTGTTTGGCGTGCCGGGCGACTACAACCTGCAGTTTCTCGATCGGGTTATTGCGCATCCGCTCATCAGCTGGGTGGGCTGTGCCAACGAGCTGAATGCCGCTTACGCGGCAGACGGCTATGCCCGCTGCAAGGGCGCAGGCGCGCTGCTGACCACCTTCGGCGTCGGTGAGCTCAGTGCGATTAACGGCATCGCAGGCAGTTATGCGGAGTATCTGCCGGTGATCCATATTGTCGGCGCACCGGCGACCCAGGCGCAGCGTCAGGGTGACTGTGTGCATCATTCGCTGGGGGATGGCGATTTTCAGCACTTCATTCGCATGGCCGGAGAGGTGAGTGCGGCTACGGCACTGCTTACCGCCGATAACGCGACGGCCGAAATTGATCGGGTGATTGCCAGTGCGCTGCAGGCCCGCCGCCCCGGCTATCTTTCAATCGCTGTTGACGTCGCGGCCCATGAAGTCGCTCCGCCGACGCAGCCGCTGCAGATCGTGCAGCCCGCATCGGCGGCGGTTCGTCATGCGTTCCGCGAGGCGGCGCAACGCCTGCTGGCACCCGCAGAGCGGGTTTCCCTGCTGGCTGACTTTCTGGCGCTGCGCTGGCAGCAGCAGTCTGCGCTGGCCGCGCTGCGCAGAGAGCGTGCCATTCCCTGTGCCTCGCTGCTGATGGGTAAAGGAGTAGTGGATGAGCAGCAGCCCGGTTTCGTCGGCACCTATGCCGGTGCGGCGAGCGCGGGTCAGGTTCGTGAGCAGATAGAGCAGGTGGATGTGGCCATCTGCGTTGGGGTGCGCTTTACCGATACTCTGACCGCAGGCTTCACGCAGCAGTTTGACGCGGCACGACTGATCGATCTGCAGCCGTTCAGCGCCACGGTGGCGGGTGAAGATTTTGCGCCGCTGTCGATGGCGGACGCGCTCGCTGAACTGCAGCCGCTGTTCAGGCGCTATGGCGCGCAGTGGCAGCTCGCCGCCGCGCTGCCTGAAACGTCGTCAGCTGAACCGGCGGCCGCGATCAGTCAGCACGCCTTCTGGCAGGCGATGCAGCGCTTCCTGCAGCCGGGCGATCTGATCGTGGCCGATCAGGGTACCGCCGCCTTTGGCGCGGCGGCGCTGAGGCTGCCTTCGCAGGCGCAGCTGCTGGTCCAGCCATTGTGGGGCTCAATCGGCTATACTCTTCCGGCAGCGTTTGGCGCACAGACCGCCCATCCCGATCGCCGGGTGATCCTGATTATCGGCGACGGTTCGGCGCAGCTGACCATTCAGGAGCTGGGTTCAATGCTGCGCGATCGGCAGCCGCTGATACTCTTTTTACTGAACAATGAAGGGTATACTGTCGAACGCGCGATTCATGGCGCCACGCAGCGCTACAATGATATCGCGCAGTGGAACTGGACAGCCCTGCCGCACGCCTTCAGCCTGCAGGAGCAGGCGCAGAGCTGGCGCATCAGTGAAACGGTGCAGCTGGATCAGGTAATGGCGCGGCTGGCTGAACCTCAGACGCTGTCGCTGATTGAAGTGATCATGCAGAAAGAGGATCTGCCGCCACTGCTTCGAAAAGTCACCGCCTGCCTGAATCAACGCAACGGCGGCTAAGATTCAGATAGTTGCCGCTGTGCAGGGTGGCCTATCGCGGTTAGGCTGTAGCGCACCTGAGTAAGACGCTCACCAATCGCACCGGTGAGCGTTGTTGTTTTATGGGCAGAAATTTATAGTGTCCTCCAACTCTTAAGACCCCAAGCGGAGCAACAGAAGAATGACAACTTATGCCTTGGTCGGCGATGTCGGCGGTACTAACGCACGCCTCGCCCTTTGTGAGGTGGACAGCGGCAGCATCACCCAGGCCAAAACATTCTCAACATCAGAATACGACAGCCTCGAAGCCGTCATCCGCCACTACCTTGATGAACAACAGCAGGATGTTAAAGATGGCTGTATTGCCATTGCCTGCCCGATTACCGATGACTGGGTTGAAATGACCAACCACGACTGGGCGTTTTCCACGCGCAAGCTCAAAGAGAACATCGGTTTTGAACACCTGGAAATCATTAACGACTTCACCGCGGTATCTATGGCGATCCCGATGCTGACTGCCGATAACGTGATTCAGTTTGGCGGCACCGAGCCGGTTAAGGATAAACCTATTGCGATTTATGGTGCCGGAACCGGACTGGGCGTCAGCCATCTGGTGCACGTCGACAAGCGCTGGGTGAGTCTGCCGGGCGAGGGCGGTCATGTCGATCTCGCGGCCAACAGTGAGGAAGAAGATCAGATTCTGGAAGTGCTGCGCGAAGAGCTGGGCCATGTTTCAGCCGAACGTGTGCTGTCAGGCGCGGGTCTGGTTAACCTCTACCGGGCGATTGTGAAGGTCGATAATCGCGTGCCGGAAAACCTGAAGCCGAAAGATGTGAGCCAGCGTGCGCTGGATGACAGCTGCATCGACTGCCGTCGTGCCCTGTCAATGTTCTGTGTCATCATGGGGCGTTTCGGCGGTAATCTGGCGCTGAATCTCGGCACCTTTGGCGGCGTCTATATCGCGGGCGGCATTGTGCCTCGCTTCCTGGAGTTCTTTAAGGCTTCCGGCTTCCGTGCTGCTTTCGAAGATAAAGGACGCTTCCGTGACTATGTGGCCAGCATCCCGGTCTATATGATCACGCACGATCAGCCAGGCCTGCTGGGCGCGGGCGCGCATCTGCGTCAGACGCTGGGTCGCATTCTCTGATTCTGCTTTATCCCGCCTGAATTTCCGGTCCGCCCTGTCTGACGACGCCGGATCGGAAATTCCGCCACCCTTATTATTCTCTCTCCTGCCTGACCAGGTCTACAGACGCATCAGCTGTCGGAACTGCTTCACCTTACTGCGGCTGACGGGCACCTGAAACTCCAGATCGCGCAGCTTCAGCAGATAGGTATTATTAAACCAGGGTTCGATTTCGCGAATCTTGCTGAGGCTGACGCAGAAGGAGCGGTGGCAGCGGAAAAACTGCTGTTCCGGCAGGCGTGAGCAGAACTCGGTGATGTTCATCGACATCACGTAAGATTCGCGCCGGGTATAGACAAACGTCAGCTTTTCATGCGCTTCCACGTAGTAGATATCATTCACGTCAGTAACGATAATCCGCTCATCCTTAATCAGGTTCACCGTCTGCGGCGCGGAGGCGGCGTGAAGCGGATTGACCGCCTGCTGCGCCTGAGCCGTGGCCTCCAGTTTGTTCAGCATGGTGACGATCCGCGACTCCTGATAGGGTTTGAGTATGTAATCAAACGCCTCCAGCTCAAACGCCTCCACGGCATGCTCTTTCCACGCGGTGATAAAGACAATCAGCGGCTTATGCGCAAACTGATGGATATTCTTCGCCAGCAGCATCCCATCCAGTGAGGGGATGTTGATGTCGAGGAAAATCACATCAACCCGATGCTGCTGCAGATACTTCAGCACGTCGAGGCCGTCGTCGAAACAGGCCGCAATCTCAATGTTGCTGTGATGCTGGATCATCCAGCTCAGCTCCTGCTGGGCCAGAAATTCATCTTCCACAATAATGGCTTTCATAACAGATTCTCCGCCAGGCGCTGGCCGTTCTTGCTGAGCGTAAAGGCTATCTCTGTGCCTGGCTGATGACGCTCGATCTGTAATCCCTGGCCCGACAGCAGTTTAACCCGGTGATGAACGTTGAGCAGGCCGATTTTATTGCCGGGCATCTCGTTGCGCGCCACCCGCGCCATCACATCATCGCTGATGCCCTGGCCGGTATCCCGCACCGCGATCCGCACCCGATCGCCCAGATCCCTCACGCTCAGCGTCACCACGCCTTTACCCTTACAGGGCTGGATGCCGTGCACGATGGCGTTCTCCACCAGCGGCTGGATCAGCAGGCTCGGCAGAAGAAAGTGCAGATCGTCATCAACGTCATAGATCATCGTCAGCTTGTCGCCAAACCGTGCCTGCTCAATAGCGATGTAATCTTTGACCTGCCAGAGCTCCTTGCGGATGTCGATCAGCTCGTCGTCATTCAGCTCCAGGTTGTAACGCAGATAGCGCGACAGGTTAATGACCAGCTGGCGGGCAGTATCAGGATTGAGGCGGATAGAGGAGGAGATAGCATTCAGCGCGTTGAACAAAAAATGGGGATTTATTTTGCTTTGCAGCGCGCGCAGTTCCGCTTTATTGGCCATCTCGCGCAGCTGCTCCGCGCGGGAGACCTCAAGCTGAGTGGAGATGATTTGCGACAAGCCGATCGCCATCTCCTTCAGCGAACCGGTGATCCGGTGAGCGCGGCGATAGTAGATTTTCAGCGTGCCGGTCACCTTGCCTTTCTCCCAGAGCGGGATCACGATCATCGAATGGATATCTTTGGTGCGGTGCGCTTCATCGTTGTTTTTGATAATAATCTTACCGCTGGCGATCGACTGTGCCGTGGTGGGGCTGATGCCATCATCCCCGTGCTGATAGTTGTGTTCACCGTAGCCGACATAGGCCAGAATCTGCTTTTTATCGGTCATTGCGACGGCATCAGCCTTAATCTCCCGCCGGATAATGTCACAGACGTTGCGCAGCGAGTCGCTGTTGACCTGCCGGAACAGCGGCAGGGTTTTGTTGGCGATCTCCAGGGCCAGCTTGGCCTGACGGGCAGCGATCGCCTCTTTTTCACCCTCCACGCTCTGCACCAGCAGCACGATAATCCCGATGCTGGAGGCGCCGAGGATCATCGGCAGGGCGATCTCCGATACGATCGCCAGCCCGAGTGAGGTGGGGCGCGCCCACAGCACGATCAGCACCATCGTCAGGGCTTCGCACAGCATGCCGCCGAGGATTCCGGCGCGCCAGCGATGCTCTTTTAACACCCGGCGGTTGATGCCGCCCGCAACGATCCCGGCAATGACGCTGGTAATCAGGCAGGGCACGGAGGTCACGCCGTGAATGTCGATCAGGAAACGGTGCACGCCGGCAATCATGCCGGTTGCGATGCCGACCCAGGGACCAAACAGGATGCCGCCAGCCATCACGGCGATCACCCGCACATTCAGCAGCGAGCCATCGACATTCACACCCGACCAGGTACTGAACAGCGCAAACAGAGAAAAGATAACGGTAACCGCGATTTTCTCCGCGCGGGTATGTTCATCCTTCTGCAGCAGCTGGCGAAACGAACGGGTACGCGTCAGAAAAAACAGGCAGATCAGCATCAGGGCGGCGCGATCAAACACTGCCAGTAACATCGTAAAGTGGGAGGACACGGGCGCCTCGTCGGCAATGGAAAGTCTCTCTATGATAAAAAATGTGATCGGGAACCGCTAGCGTCCTGACAACGCATGCCGTCAGAGGCTGTTCCAGATCAATTCTGGCACCATCCGGTTAAAAAGGGGAAAAGTTGAGTCAGCATAAGGGGAACTGTTTTTCCCCCTCCGGGACTGGTCGCTGCGATCGCGTTTTGCTATGTTGCGCGATAACGCATTTCAGCGACTGCTGGAAATCGCGTCCATCGGGAGCCGCACATGCAACTTGTTACCCCCAGACTCACCCTGAGTAAACTGCAGCCGGAAGACTGGCAACTGTTCCGCGCCGTACACGAAGATCGCGACACCATGACCTGGGTCAGCGACATTCCGGACGAAGCGGATATCCGTCAGCGTTTCACTGAGCGTCTGGCCCCCTGGCAGCCGGGCAGTTTTCATATGCTCTGTCTGGTGGCGCGGCGTCGCGACAACGGCGAGCCGATTGGCCTGTTTGGCTGCAGCCCGGAATGGGAGCCGCACCGCCAGGCGGAGATCGGCTACATGCTGCTGCATCGCTACTGCGGCCAGGGATATGGCAGTGAGGCGCTGGCCGCGCTCTGCCAGTTTCTGTTCGACGCCGAATTCCACAAACTCACCGCAATGGTCATCGAAGGAAACGGGGCCTCACGGCGTATTCTGGAGAAGAACGGCTTTCAGCTTGAGGGAGTACTACGGGATAATTATCTGCTGAACGGCTGCTGGGTGAACGATTGGCTGCTGGGACGACTGAATCCGCAACAATAAAAATATTTTCCCCCACGCTCGACAAAATGATCCTCAGCACGTTATGTTCGTAACGGGTCACCACCGTGACCCGCGTCGCTCGGACGGTCCGGGCGCTTACGTAATCCAGAGGTCATCATGGCTGATAACAGCACACCCCGTCGTTTCTCGCGTATTGAACGTTTACCCCCTTACGTTTTCAACATCACCGCTGAACTGAAGATGGCTGCGCGCCGGCGCGGCGAAGATATTATCGATTTTTCGATGGGCAACCCGGATGGGGCCACACCGCCGCACATCGTCGAAAAGTTATGTCAGGTGGCACAGCGTGACGATACCCACGGCTACTCCACTTCACGCGGCATTCCGCGTCTGCGTCGGGCGATATCGCGCTGGTACGCTGAACGTTATCAGGTGGAGATTGATCCCGAATCTGAGGCGATTGTCACCATCGGCTCCAAAGAGGGACTGGCGCACCTGATGCTGGCGACGCTGGATCACGGGGATACCGTGCTGGTGCCGAACCCCAGCTATCCGATTCATATCTACGGTGCGGTGATCGCCGGGGCGCAGGTGCGCTCGGTGCCGCTGGTGGCGGGCGTCGACTTCTTCAACGAGCTGGAACGCGCCATTCGCGAGAGCTACCCCAAGCCAAAAATGATGATCCTGGGTTTCCCCTCTAACCCAACGGCGCAGTGCGTGGAGCTGGACTTTTTCGAACGGGTTATCGCGCTGGCGAAACAGTACAACGTGCTGGTTGTTCACGATCTGGCCTACGCTGACATCGTCTACGATGGCTGGAAAGCGCCGTCGATCATGCAGGTGCCAGGCGCACGCGACGTTGCCGTCGAGTTCTTCACGCTGTCAAAAAGCTACAACATGGCGGGCTGGCGCATCGGTTTCATGGTCGGCAACAAAGAGCTGGTCGCCGCGCTGGCGCGGATCAAAAGTTATCACGACTACGGCACCTTCACACCGCTGCAGGTGGCAGCAATTGCGGCGCTGGAGGGGGATCAGCAGTGCGTGCGCGATATTGCAGAGCAGTATAAACGGCGGCGCGATGTGCTGGTGAAGGGCCTGCATGAGGCGGGCTGGATGGTGGAGAATCCGAAAGCATCCATGTACGTCTGGGCAAAAATTCCCGACCACTATGCGCAGCTGGGATCGCTGGAATTTGCCAAAAAGCTGCTGCAGGATGCGAAAGTCTGTGTCTCACCCGGCATCGGCTTTGGCGACTATGGCGATACACACGTACGTTTTGCGCTAATCGAAAACAGCGATCGCATTCGTCAGGCGGTACGGGGGATTAAGGCGATGTTTCGTGCCGACGGTGTCCTGCCAGGCAGTCTGAAAACAGAAGAGGCGGAGTAACAGCTAGCAGGGGCGACTCAGAGGTCGCCCCGTAGCGGCACTGTCGCGCCATTACTTCAGCAGCAGAACGAAGGTTCCGAACCAAAGTAACGCGAAAAATGATATTCCCATCAAGGCATATTTCACAAAGCAACTCCTCTGAGCGGTTACGATGATGGCGATCCCAGACCAGTGCAACGCGAACAGACAGGGAATCGAGGTCACCATTATTCTGTATGGCTTACTCTCTTCCGGGTTGATCTGAATAACTCAGAACAGGATCGAGCGCTAATTTACGCGGAATCCGGACCAAATGAAATAGGTCCGTTCTGAGATATTGCTCACAATTCTATTTCACGTCAATTTCGGGGATCGCCGACATGCCGACACGTAACTGGGCCAGATGCTGTTGGTCACTATCCAGCACAATTTTCACCGGCAGACGCTGAACGACTTTAGTGTAGTTGCCCGTGGCGTTATCGGGTGCGATGGCAGAAAAAGTTGCACCCGTCGCCGGGGCGATGCTGTCGACATGGCCGGTAAAGGTCAGACCCGGCAGGGCATCGATCCGCACGCTGACCGGCTGACCCGGACGCACATCGCGTAGCTGCGTCTCAAGATAGTTAGCCGTAATATAAGTCTGCTGCAGGGGCACCACCGCCAGCAGGCGGGTGCCGGCTGAAACATAGGCGCCGGTGCGCACCGCGCGCTGACCGACCATCCCATCCACCGGCGCGGTAATCCGGGTATAGGAGAGATTCAGCCTGGCCTGATCGACGCTGGCTTTCGCCGCCGCGACATCCGCCTCCGCTGAACGTACCGCAGCCTGGAGCACCCCCACCTGTTTCATGGCCGACGCCAGCGCCGCCTGACTCTGCTGTACGGCCGCCAGCGCGGAACGCTGGTTTGAGCTGGCTTTCTGCTGGTCGTCGGCAGCTACCGTGCCGCTCTTATAGAGACGGTTGTAGCGATCGGCGCTCTGCCCGGCATACTGCGCGGACGCCTGGCTCGCCGCCACGCTGGCTTTCTGCTGATCGATGACTGACTGCTGCTGTTCCAGCTGCGCCTGGCTGCTCAGCAGCTTTGCCTGACTCACCTGCAGATCGGCTTCGGCACTCTCCAGCGCCACCCGGTAATCGCGATCGTCGAGCGTGGCCAGCAGCTGGCCCGCCCTGACCGGCTGGTTATCCTGCACCTCAACGCGGCTGACATAACCCGATACCCTGGGTGCGACCAGGGTGTAGTCGGCGTTGACGTAAGCGTCATTGGTTCGATGATCGTTGCCGCTCATCAGTGACCAGACCACAAAGGCCACGGCCAGTAACACCAGCAGCATCAGGCTCAGCAGCAGGGTTCTTCTCATTTCGAAAGCACGCATATTTATTTATTCCGGAGGGGGTTTTGAATCAACGTCTGCGGCGGCCAGACCCGTTTAGGCAGGATGGCGGTCAGCATTAACAGGCAGGCGGCGAAGCCGATCAGCATCAGCCAGCTGTCGCTCAGGCCGAGCACCGTCGCCTGGTGTCTCACCAGGGTGGCAAAGCCGCTGAGATTTTCGCCGTTGCTGATGCTGCCATCCGGCAGCAGCGGCAGGCTTCGGCTGGCCTGACCGGCCACCGGCGCGGTCATCAGCCAGCTGCGATCGGCCGCCTGACTGAGCAGGACACTGGAGTGAAACTGCTCACGGTGTGAAAGAAAGACCTCAACCAGCGTGGAGGCGGCGATGCTGGAAAAACCGCGCACGGTATTAAACATCGCCGAGGCAAAGGGACCTTCGGGTGGCGCGACCACGCTGGTGGCGCTCATCAGTATCGGCAGAATAATCATCGGCTGTCCGAACGCCTGCAAAATCTGTGGCAGCCAGAAATTCTGCCGCGCCCACTCACTGGTGATCTGCGAGCCGAGCAGGCAGGCGGTCACCAGCAGACCGACGCCCGCCGTCAGTACCCAGCGGCAGTCAATCCAGCGGATAGTGAGCAGGGCGGCAATCAGCGGTGCAATCAGCAACTGTGGCAGACCGACCGTCAGCGCCAGCGGAGCAAACTCAAGCGGACGGAAACCGCTGACCTGCGCAAAATAGACTGACGGCAGCGCGGAACCGGAAAGCCCGAGGATCAGTACGCAGGCCAGCCCCAGCAGGCCGTGCGCCAGATTGGGGCGGCGGAGCATCTGCAGTCTGAACAGCGGCAGTGGGTGATACCACTCATTGATCAGGAAGACCAGCAGCAGCGGCAGTGCGGTCAGCAGCATGCCAGCAATCAGTGGCGAATTGAGCCAGTCAAGGCGTTCGCCCTGCGTCAGCACCAGAACCAGCAGCGCCACACTGCTGCAGCCGGTGACCATGCCAAACAGATCGATCTGCTGAAAACGTTCCGGCCGCAGCGGATCCTGAGGTACGCCCCAGCCGATCAGCAGCATCGCAATCAGCATGCCGGGCACCACCTGCCAGAACACCATCATCCAGCTGACATGATCGGTCCATAACGACGCCAGCGAAGCTGCCATGTTGGGGCCGAACGTGGCAGTAAGGGCATAGCCCGCCAGACCAAACAGCTTAAACGGCGGCGGCAGAAAGCGCAGGGCGACGGTCATCAGCATCGGCGGTAAGGCACCGCCAAACAGCCCCTGCAGAACGCGCAGGCTGATAAACAGCGTGGGATCCGGCACCAGCGGCAGCAGCAAACCGGTCAGCATAAAGCCCGCCGAGACGCCGAGCGTAAAACGCCGCAGCGACAGGGTGACGGCAAACCAGGGCGCGATCATCATGGCGGCGACTTCGGCCGCCTGATAACCGGAAATAATCCAGCTACCCTGATCGTAACCGAGGCCAATAGCGGCACGGATATCGGACAGGGCAATATCACTGACGCGATCGTTCAGCCCGGAGGTCAGTGCGGCGATAAGCACGCCAATCAGACCGAGTGCCAGTCGCAGTGTAAAAGGATGGGGGGCCGGCGCAGGCGCAGGCTGGGTAGTCATGGCAGGCGATCTCGTTATTATGATGCAGTGTACTGCAATGTGATACAGCGCGTAATATTACATCCCGGTATGCTGTATTGCAATGTGGTACAGGGTGTAAAACGTGCGCCATTCGCGCTACAGTAAGGCAGCTCAAACAGGACGACGCTATGGCACATCAACCCTCCAGCCGTGAGGATGAAAAATCGGGCGGTATTCAGGTCATTGCCCGTGCGGCAAAAATTCTTAATGCCCTCGGCGAACAGCCGGGCGGCATGAGTCTGGGTGAGATCGCCCAGGCGGTCGCGCTGCCCCGCTCAACGGTTCAGCGTATTGTCGCTGCGCTCGACAGCGCAGAACTGGTGCGCAGCACCGGTGCGGGCGGCCTGCGCCTGGGACCGGCGCTGTTAAAACTCATCTCCAGCGTTCATACCGATGTGGTTGATCTGGTCAGCCCGCTGCTGGAAAAACTCTCCTCTGACACCAACGAAACCGTCTCACTGGCACGCGCCAGCGGCAGCCAGCTGGCGATAATCCATCATGTGGTGGCGTCGCGTGAACTGCGGGTGGTGCCGCATATGGGCCTCAATCTGCCGCTCTACAGCACCTCCGGTGGCCGGGCATTACTGGCGCTGGAGTGCGAAAAAGATGTGCAGACGATCGTTGGCGACGCCTGGCAGGAGTTAACCGATATGACGGTAAAAACGCTGCCGCAGTTGCTGGAATTGATCAGGGAGGTGCGCGAAACCGGTATCGCCGTGGATCGCGGTGAAACGCTGGAAGGTATCTCGACTATGGCGTTTGCGCTGGATACGCTGTTTGGACGTTTTTCTGTCTCTTTGCTGGTGCCCTCTGCTCGTTTTCTGCGTCATGAAGCGCGTTTTCGTGACGAGATGCTGAAGTGCAAAGAGGCGCTGGTGCGTGAAATCGGCAAAGTCGCCGCGATTGAAGGATAAGCCCCTGATGAAAACTCTGCTGATGGCCATTGACCACTCTCCGATCGCCGAAAAAGTGGTCGCGTTAACGATTGAAGAAGCGCTGGCGCATCGCGCCGGGGTCGTAGTGCTCTGCTGTGTCGATCCTGCCTACTCCGCCTGCAATCAGCCGATGGAGATCGATGCGGGTGAAGATCCCACTGATTTTGTGGCGGCACAGGATGAGCAGAATACGGCTGAGATGGCGGTACGCCATGCCCTTGCACCGCTGCTGCGCGCGGGTATCGATGCGCGTGGCATGATTCTGGCTGGCGAAGCGGCCGATACCATCGTCGCGCAGTCGCAACAGCTCAAGGCCAGTATGATTATCATGGGCCGACGCCATCTCTCCTCGTTCAACCGGCTGTTAAAAGGCTCGGTCAGCGCGTCGGTTATCGAACGCGCTCACTGTCCCGTGCTGATTGACGTGCGTAAGGATTAACTCCGCAGCATGAACTTACTGCCTGTTATGACGCTGGCGGCGTTTGCGCTGCTGGCACTGATCGTCATTGTGTTGATCAAAACTACCCGGCTGCGTCTCTGGCAGGGGCTGCTCATCTTCCTGCTGCCGCTGATCGTGGCGAATCTGCTCTGGTTCAGCTGGGTTGCGCCGCAACAGAGACAGGCCGCTCAGCGTGAGCAGGCGGTCAGCCAGCTGTCAGCGATGCCCGGCTTCCGGGTGCTGCAGACGCAGGAACCAACGCTCTGGCTGCTGCTGACTCAGGAGCTCACGCGACGTATCCGCGCCGGAGAACCGGCGGATAAGGCCACGGGCGAGCTGCGGGGCTGGCTGATTGAGGTGATCAATCAGCGGCTGATGCGCGGTACAGATGCCGCCGTTGTTCATTACATCAGCGTCTCGGTCGAAGAGATGCAGGCGCTGAACCAGATCGATCCGGGCCTTTGCTTCCGCTATCTCTATCCGCAGGTGAGCGGGGGCATTAATCTGCAGACCACGCTGTCACCGGCTCTGAACCGCAGAGAGGCGGAAGCGATGGAGCAGCTGCTGCTGAACAGCCCGCCGCCGGAGCAGCCACTGGATAAAACGCAGGCGCAGGCCGATCTGCAACAGATCACAGGCCAGCTTTATCAGAAGTGGGGCGACAGGCTGCAGCAGCTGAATATGCCTGCTGACACCGCCGTGGATCGCTCATCGCTGTGTGCCATGTCAATTGACCTCTACAGTGCGATTCTGGCATTACCTGACAAGCGCGCCGCAAACCTGTTACGTAGAATGATTGCAGTGACTGGCCAGTAACCGGCAGCGATAGCGGGCGAAAAAAAGCCCGCTAAGCGCGGGCAGGGAAGAGAGAGAGGCAGAGTCTTATTATTGGCATTTCCTGGTGTGGTGCACTTTTCGTATCGTCTGAGTGCATACTGTCATGCCTGACACGATAGTAAAAGCCATTTAATCGTATTGAATTAATCGGTAAAAGCTTCGTAATTTTTCGTTTTTTCGCGCATTTATCCTATGGATGCGTGACAGGCTGCGTCTTAAACTGCGCGGCAACGTGAGGACAATCTGATGAAAAAACTCATTACCGGCGCGGTAGCGCTGATATTGCTGACAGGCTGTACTGCCAGCAAACCCGGGGCATTTGAACGTGTTGATGAAGATCCGACCTCAAATACTGTGCAGTATCGTTTTGATCCGCTCAAGGTCAATCGTGATGCGATGGATATCGATCTGGCGAATTACTGCAGTAATAAAGGATTCGATAAAGTCGAGGCGCTGCCAGCGCAGGAAAGTCATATTCCGGGACTACAGAAAGCGTGGTTCCAGTGTAATTATGCGTTGAAAAGTTAAATAAATCGGGCGGGATAATTATCCCGCCCTTAAAGTGTGTTTCTTTTATTTTATGCTGTGTGACATCTTTGCCCGTCAGTGGCGATGGTGACCGCCATGATACCCACCGTGATAGCCTCCATAGTAGCCTCCATAGTAGCCTCCGTGATACCCGCCGCCACCTCCGCGGTGCCAGCCGTTATCATGTCTGGGAGTGATGATACATCCGCTTAATAACGTCATCAGCGCAATGACCGAAGCGACTTTTATCAATCTCTTCATAGGAATTCTTCTCCTCTTTTCCCATGAGGACAACACTACGCTGAAAAAGTGGAGTAAAGATGCAGGCTTTGTAGAGTTATTTAATCAGATATGACGAAATATTTCAGAATGCGGATTTTTGCAGCGGATCGAAATAAGAGAATCAGAATGGGCTGAATAATAAATACTATCAGAGAGAATAGTCTCAAAATCAAGCGAAAATAATCTTCCTCTGAAAGTTTTTACAACTACATTATTAGCATGTCAGTTCAACAGGAGAGAAACATGGCGCACGACGTGAAACATAGACTGGCTTTGCAGGCAGAGCTGGGCGAATGTCCGCTCTGGTCGGTCAGGGAACAGGTGCTGTGGTGTGTCGATATTCTGGCACCCGCCATTCACCGGTTTGACCCGGTCAGTGGCGAGCTGCAAACCTTTCCGCAGGCGGAGCATGTGGGCTGCATCGGTCTGCGTGAGCAGGGAGGGCTGATCGCCGCTCTGCGTAGTGGTGTCTGGCTGCTGGATGCGCAGGGTAAACCGGAGAAAAAGATTGCAGACAACCCTGGTGAGGCCGCGCAGAGCCGCTTTAACGATGGCCGCGTCGATCCGTGGGGCAATTTCTGGTGCGGCAGCCTGTGGGAACCACAGGATAAAAATGGTGGGCTGCTGTGCCGCGTAACACCCGACCTCAGGCTGGAGGTGAAAGCGCGCGACATTAAAATCTCCAACGGACTGGCCTTTTCGCCTGACCGGCGCTGGATGTATCACAGCGACACGCCGAATGCGGCGCTCTACCGCTATCCGTTAGATGAACAGGGCGAACCGGGTGAGCGCACGCTGTTCCGCCGTTTCGACGCCAAAGGCGGCTTACCGGATGGCGCAGCGGTGGATAGCGAAGGTTTCTACTGGTCAGCACAGTTCGATGGCGGGCGCGTGGTGCGTATCGATCCTCAACGTGGAGAGATCGTCGATGAGATCCTGCTGCCGGTGAAGTGGCCAACGATGGTGGCTTTTGGCGGTGCCGATCTGAAAACGCTGTTTATCACCAGTTCGCGGGAAGATCGCACGGTAGAGGAGCTGGCGCGCTATCCACACTCCGGCGATATTTTTGCGGCGGAGGTCGCTGTCGCAGGTATGGCAGAGCCGCTGTTTCGCGGTTAGAGAGAAGCGGGCCACGTAAGGCGGCCCGCGCTGTTTAATGACGTTGCAGAACCGGCGCCGTCGTGACGGAACTCTGTGGTAAGCGGATGGTGAGTGACAGGAACAGGGAGATAACCAGCAGCGTCATGATCAGGCTGAAGGTGACGGTGAAACCGCCAGACAGCGAGGCGACCAGGGAACCCAGCACGCTGCCGATACCAAATCCCAGATAGAGCAGACCGTAGTTTTTGGTCAGATTGTTGAGACCGAAAAAGTCACTGACCAGCGACGGGAACACCGTGATGGTTCCGCCAAAGCTGAAGGCGACACAGGCGAGCGAGAGGAAAAAAGTCACCTCGTTCATCCGGGTAAAGAGCAGCACGCTCATGCCGATCAGTGAGACGATCTGCGCCAGCGAGATAACCCGGATACGCAGCATTCTGTCAGACAGCACTCCAAGCACCAGACGGCCGCTCAGGTTAGCGATCGCTATCACGGTGACGGCGCTGGCGGCACTCTGAGTCGAAAGATGCACCAGACCTTCGCCGATATCTTTGGCGACACCGATAACGTAGAGCCCGCTCATGCAGGCGGTCAGAAACATCAGCGCCAGCATCCAGTACTGCGGCATACGGACGGACTGGGCCAGTGTGTAATCCCGCGCAGGCTGTTGTCCCTGATGACGGGAACTTTTTTCCTGAACGGGCGCGTCACGCATCAGCAGCGCACCCAGGATGATCATCGACATCGCTATCACGCCCCAGATCATAAAAGTCTGCTCCAGACCGATCGTCGCCAGCAGGGCCCCGCAGATAAATTTGAAGCCCAGGCTGCCCAGACCATACGCGCCAATGGCGCAGGCGGAGATCATCCCTTTGCGTTCCGGGAACCACTTCACACAGTTAGAGAGCGTCATCAGATAGCCCGCGCCATCGGCCAGACCGACCAGCAGACCGGCGCTGAAATAGAGCATCATCAGGTTATCCGCCTGCGACGTAAGCCAGAATCCCATTGCCATCAGGATCCCGGCGCCAATCGTCACGCGGCGTACCCCAAACCGCTCCTGCAATTTACCGGCCAGCGACGAGGCAATAGCCAGACCCAGACTCAGCAGGCCAAACGAAAAAGCAACCTGACTGATGGGTGCATCCAGCTTCTGCGACAGCTGGCCGTTGAACAAACTCCATGTATAAACTGACCCCAGTGCGAACTGAGTGATGACGGTGCCGAATAATGTCAGCCAGCGTGAACGCTGGTAAGAAACCTGCTGAGTCTGGTTCATCATTTATCTCTCCCATCCGGGAATCTGGAAACTGCGGTCAGCATAAAGCAGTCGCGTGCGCGGGCAGGCGGCAAAGGTATGAACGGAACGGATCGGGGAATGAAATGCCTTTCATCGGGTATGAATGGCATTGCGTCGTAAATCGCGGCACGGCGGTGCTGCGTGAAAAGTAACCAAAAAGGCAGCTTAATCAGGAAGCGTAACCACCCGTAAGATAATGTTTCAGCGCGTCGGTTAGGTGTGCAGGTTTGCGGATTATTTGCCAGGCTAATAGTTCACTTAACAGGAGGAAATATGAAAGACCGGACATATGAATCCACCACCAGTGAGGATGAAGTTTGCTGCATCATCGGTCAGGCCGTGATTGAACTGAGTACAGAACAACAGCCTGTGACCAAATCGACGCTGGCATTGAAACTGCTGTCGATGGCCGATCGCGACAGCGATGATGAGCGTGTTCTGCTCTACTGGATCGCCCGTAAGGCGATCAATCAACCACAACAACTTCTTCAGCAGCAGTGGGCATAGTGCCTCTCCGGATGCGGGCCACCGCCCACTCTCTTGTCAGACGGTGACCCGGCGACGGCTTGACGGCCAGCGGGCAAACATCACGATATTGCCCAGCAGAATCATGACAAGGCCAGGGATGGCGCTGGCATGCCATTCATATCCTTCGTAACGGGTAGAGAGTGCCAGCGCCACCAGCGGAAACAGAACCGTCGTATAGGCTGCCCGACTGGCGCCAATCCGTCCCACCAGTGTGAAGTAGGCCCCGAAACCGACCACCGATCCTACGATAGCCAGATAAGTTAACGCCCCCAGCCACTGCGTATTCCAGGTCGGTTGCAGTGAAACGCCCTGCAACAGCGAAACCAGTGCCATGATCAGCGCACCGTACAACATGCCGTAACTGTTGGTGGTCAGCACATCGCGTTGTAACCGCTGATGCCGCTGGCTGATCATATTGCCGAAGGAGAAGCCCAGCGTGCCCAGCGCACTCAGACCGATGCCCCACATCAGTCCGGCCGAGGCTTCCGTATTGCGCAAATCGTGCCAGAACAGCGCAACGATGCCGGTCATCCCCAGTACGATGGCCGGGATCAGGCGTACGGAAGGGCGCTGACGGAAGAACAGCCAGCCGTTGATGGCGTTATACATCACGGCCATCGAAAAAATGACCGATTCCAGGCCACTGCTGATATAGCCTGAAGCGTAATAAAAACAGACAAAATTAAAACCAAAGACGCAGCAGCCCTGCAACAGACAGAAAAGATGGTCCTGCAGCGTCAGCGTGTGAAGGCGCTTTATCAGTTTAAGCAGCACTAGCATCACCAGCGAAGCCAGCAAAAAACGCCAGAACACCGCGACGGTAACCGCGCCGATGCCCGCAGACTGTTGCGCGTAGATCGCAATCCAGGTCGTTCCCCAGATCAGCACGACAGAGAGATACAAAAACAGGTTCATCGCCAGGTCTCCTCCATAAAACACTGATTTTGCCCCTGAAGCCGCCTCTGCGCTTGCAACGGGTTGCGCCGGTTTTGCAAAATCTTGCGCATTTTTACCCTCTGTTCCGCTACGGTCTGTTTTCTGGCGAGCGCAACCCGTAAACTGGCACCCTGTTTAATCTGAACTGACACGCCGATGAGCCGATACCAGACCTTTGACATGCTGCAGCGCCACAAAGCCCAACTGCGTGATCAGGTGCAGCTTCAGAGCGGTATTCAGCTGGCAGCCTGGTTTAACAGCGGCGACCGCGTAACCAACCACAGCGATCACCATACGCTGAGCCTCTATGTGGCGGGCGGTTACGACGCCTGGCACAAAACACCGCATGGCTGGCGCAACGGTGGCGCGCCGGATCGTTTCTGCCTGATGCCCGCCGGTACAGAATCTACCTGGGATCTGCGCGCCGATCTCGCCTTTGTGCATCTCTACTGCAGCGAGGCCTATCTGCGACAGATGGCCGAACGGGTCTGGGATCGCAGTCCGGCGCAGTTAACGCTGGATGAGAAAATCTTTTCTACGGACGATCGCATCACCCAGCTCTATCGGCACTTTCTGTTAAGCAGTGACTGGCAGCAGCCCGCCAGTCAGTTAATGCTGAGCAGCGCCTCCACGCTGCTGCTGACCCATCTGCTACAGCACTACAGTGAAGTGAACTGGCAGCTGCCTCCGGTGCGGGGAGGGCTGGCGCCGGTGGTATTACGCCGGGTGCTCGACTTTATCGATGCCCATCTCGACCAGCCTTTAACACTCTCCGTGCTGGCGCACGAAGCGGCGCTGAGTGAGTTTCACTTTGCCCGTATGTTCCGTCACACTACCGGCGAAGCACCGCACCAGTTTGTGATGCGACGCCGTATGGATCGTGCCCGGATGCTGCTTGAACGGCCCGACCTGACCCTGACCGCCATCGCCTTACAGTGTGGTTTTCACTCGTCAGCCCACTTCAGTCACCGTTTTCGCCAGGTGTATGGAACCACACCCTCTGCCTGTCGCCGGGCACTCAGCTAAGCATTCTGTCCTGCGTAACGGTTTTTTCTTTCTGCGTACAGCCTCAGGCCTGAGCGGAAAGCATGAATGCCGGGAGCGTCAATAAAAGGCTCTGCCGTCAGGCCTCGTTTCTGACTCTTCTTACCTGCTTCTGATTGCTGTTAATCATCCTCTCATCTGACAGCATCAACCCGGTAAGGGTAAAACAGATTACCTGATTGTATATTCCGTAATATAAGTGTTAAAAAAATCAGTCATGGTTGACTCTGGATTTAAATCATTAATCTGGATCAATTTAATTATTTTTTATCACCCATCTGTTGTTTAATTTATCAATCCCGACATAAATGTTTGCCTGATAGATATAGAACAGTTCAATTAGCTAATATAGCAGAACTTTTCTCCTTTCTTCCGTGGCATAAAACGCTTGAGAAAATTCTTATTGAAGTTTAATGGTCTGTATGTTTGATCTTTCGTCGATCTTTATTCTATTATCGCGTGCAGAGAGCCCAGGGCTGAAAATATCTATGGCGATAAGAAAAGGACGATGAAATGGCTGAAAGTTTCCAGAACGAAGTGCCAAAAGCACGTATTAATTTAAAGCTTGATCTTCATACGGGAGGCGCAGGTAAGAAAACAGAACTTCCTCTTAAATTACTGGTTGCAGGTGATTTCAGTAATGGGCAGGATGCTTCACAATTATCGGAGAGGAAAAAGGTTAATTTAGATAAAAATAATTTTGATTCTGTTCTTTCCGAATATTCCCCAAAAGTGAACCTTACCGTTAAAAATACACTCGCGGGTGACGGCAGTGAAGAAAACATCAGTCTGACATTCCGCAGCATCAGGGATTTTTCTCCGGAACAGATCTCCCGGCAGATACCTCAGCTTAAGGCGATGCTCTCCATGCGCAATCTGCTGCGTGATCTCAAGGCCAACCTGCTGGATAACCAGGCCTTTCGCAAGGAGCTGGAAAAAATCCTGCTCGATCCGGCCTTAAGCGCAGAACTCCGGGCCGAACTCTCCGCGCTGGCCCCTCAGCAGCCATAACTTTCGCGATGAATTAATGGATTAATAAGGAAGATGTTGATGTCTGTACAAAATGAGAACGCCACGGGTGGCGACTATGCGGTGACTGAGCGTCCTGCTGCGGGTGGGGTTTATGCCTCTCTGTTTGAAAAAATTAACCTGAACCCGGTTTCAGAGCTGAGTGCGCTGGATATCTGGCAGGACGCACAGGCCATGTCGGATGCCACCGCAGATGAACGAATCACGGCCGGTATGCAGGTCTTTCTCGAATGCCTGACTAAATCAGGCTCTAAGGTCGAAAAACTCGATAAAAACCTGATTGACCAGCATATCGCCGAACTGGATTACCAGATCAGTCGTCAGCTCGATGCCGTAATGCATCATGAAACTTTTCAGGCGGTAGAAAGTTTGTGGCGCGGCGTAAAGTCACTGGTCGACAAAACAGATTTCCGTCAGAACGTAAAAATCGAACTGCTGGATATGTCCAAAGAGGCGCTGCGTCAGGACTTCGAGGACAGCCCGGAAATCATTCAGAGCGGGCTCTATAAGCAGACTTATATCGATGAGTATGACACGCCGGGCGGTGAACCGATTGCTGCTCTGATCTCGGCATACGAATTTGATGCGTCGGCACAGGATGTGACCCTGCTACGCAATATTTCGAAAGTGTCCGCTGCAGCGCATATGCCATTTATCGGCTCTGCAGGCCCGGCATTCTTCCTGAAAGATTCCATGGAGGAGGTAGCGGCCATCAAAGATATCGGCAACTATTTTGATCGTGCCGAATACATCAAGTGGAAATCCTTCCGCGAAACCGATGATGCCCGCTATATCGGGCTGGTGATGCCGCGCGTTCTGGGTCGTCTGCCGTATGGTCCGGACACCGTTCCGGTGCGCAGCTTTAACTACGTCGAAGAGGTGAAAGGCCCGGATCACAACAAATATCTGTGGACCAACGCCTCCTTTGCCTTTGCGGCCAATATGGTGCGCAGCTTCATCAACAACGGCTGGTGTGTGCAGATCCGTGGCCCGCAGGCGGGCGGTGCCGTTCAGGATCTGCCGATTCATCTCTACGATCTGGGCACCGGCAATCAGGTGAAGATCCCGTCTGAAGTGATGATCCCGGAAACCCGTGAATTTGAGTTCGCCAGCCTGGGGTTCATTCCGCTGTCGTACTATAAAAACCGCGATTACGCGTGCTTTTTCTCTGCCAACTCCGCCCAGAAACCTGCGCTGTATGACACGGCTGACGCGACCGCGAACAGCCGCAGCGCCGACCTTCAGCGCTGGCAGGCTATCCCGATGAACCACTATTCCCCGAAAGCGCAGGCCCTGCACGCCCTGCAGCAGGATGCATTGTTGCTGGAGCGCTGGCAGCGTCAGGGAGAGCCATATCGCTACGGGCTCGGGCTGTATCCGGGCAACTGGTCATGAATGACATTACCCAACGTAAGATTAAAACCGGCGGTGACCCGCGCTCGCTACCGGACTATGCCGCCCTGCGTGATGAACTGAGTAAGCTGACACATCCGGCTCGCCCGGATGTGAACTGGCGTTATGCAGAAAAACTCTGTCTCTCACTGTTTGAGCAGAACGGCGTGGAATTGCAAACAGCAGCCTGGTATACGCTTGCGCGTACGCAGCTGGCCGGTTTATTCGGGCTCAATGAAGGGCTGACGATACTCGAGGCCCTGATAAGCCATCAGTGGGCGGCTCTGTGGCCTCAGCCAGTCCATGCGCGCATGGAAATTCTCAGCAGTCTGAGTCAGCGTCTGCAGCAACGAATGCGCTCGCTCCCGCTGAATTACAGCGACCTCAGCCAGTTGTACCGGGCGGAGCAACTGCTTACAGGTCTGGGAGAGGTACTGCAGCGTCTGGAGCTTAAGCATCTGAGTCAGCTCGATACGTTGCGTACCCTGATGCACAACAGTGCTGTTCGGCTGGAAAATAGCGATGGTATAACCACTACCGGGTCGAGCATTCAGCCTGGTATCGTATTGCCCGCCACCGTGATGAATGAGGCGACAGCATCCACGAGAGACTTTGCTGGTGGACCGGATGAAGATAAGTCAGAGAGTGCAGTGAAGTGGGTTTACGTTGCGCAACCGGAACCGCAGTCGAATGTGGAAGTGCTGTCGACAATACCTGTTCCGGTTAAAAAGTGGAAATCCTTCGCTGCCGGCATGTGTACCATGCTGGTGATAAGCATCATTACAGTGTGGAGCTGGCAGTATGTTCACCGGCCAGACCCGCTGCGGACTCAGCTTGCTGCTTCATTGGCACCGTTCCCCGTACCTCTCACGTCTGAACAGCTGGGGATGTTGCGTCAGCAGACTCCGTTACCTCAGGACCTTATCGCACAGACACAGCAGCAGCTTGCCCGACTGGATAAGTTGCCGCCTGACTGGGATATTGCATACAGCAGAAAACTCATCGAACAGGTTCAGGTATTGTGGCCGGAACAGGCTAAGCCCCTGATACAGCAGTGGCAACAGCAGATTAATATCTCAGTTCTTCCTGTCGATAAAACGAACGGCTGGCATGAAGGTATGACGCAGCTTCAGGCTCTTGCCGATAAACTGAATGCACTTGATGGTCAGAAGGGAAAATACATCACCGTCAGTGAACTTAAATCGCAGGTCTTTGGCATGCTGACGAGTTTCCGGCAGACCGTGCCGGTGGAAGAACAGCTTCGGCAGTTGAAGCTGCTCCCTGAAGACTCTCCGCAGCGTCAGCAGCAGATTCAGCAGGCTGAGCAGCACCTCCGGGCTCAAGTCTATATGCTGGCGCAGGAAAAACATCGTGAGTGATGTAAAAGGAACTGACGGGGTGGGTAAAACACAGCGACACCGTAATCACCGGACACAGTGGACGGTCGCCGAAATTACGTTTGTGGAACGACATTATGGTCAGCTGTCTGCCCGTGAAATCGGGGAGCGGATTGGCCGGTCATCCAATGGGGTGGCCCGGATTGTTCAGCTTTACGGTCTGTCCCGGGGCGTGGCACCGCCCTGGTCTGAAGAGGAGCTGGCATTGCTCCGGACCCACTATGCAGAAGGCATAGAGTATGTCATGTCACTCTTGCCCGGGCGTTCACGCAAGGCTATCTTCCGGCAGGCGTCCCTGGCAGGGATCACCAGTCGTGGCAGCTGGAGCAGTGAAGAGAAGGCATTTCTGGAAAAACATTACAGAAATCTGCCAACAAAAGAGATTGCCGCCAGACTGGGCAGAAGCGTCAGTGCAGTGAGGGCGGCAGTGGTCAAATTTGACCTTGGAACAGGGAAAAACAGACCCTGGACGGAAAGGGAACAGGTGTTGATGCAGGCACACTACAGTAATGGGATTGATAAAATAAAAGCGTTGCTGCCGGATCGTACCCGGGAGGCCATTTTTGCCCAGGCCGGAAAAATGGGGCTGACTGAGGCCCGGCTCTGGCAGCCAGTTTAGGATTGCGTATTAAGGGATATATATCCTGAAAGAGGTGTTCCAGGTGTGCGGGAGAGGCTTCCCCACAGGACGCTCCCTGCTATCAAACATCGGGTGAAGGCTTTGGGGCTGAGGTCCTTCAGAAGGAAAAATGGATAAAAGGAGGTCATGTGAACCAAGAAGATGATGAGAAGTATCCAGCCAGATTGAAGCCGGTTATTCCTGATTATGACTTGAGCATATTCGGAGGCAGGGTCATGCACCGCCATTATTAACTGGCGGTTGTATCTAATCCTGGGGGCAGGTCAATCGCTTTGTTAACATCGTTGCGTCCTGCAAAAATAAGCTGGTAGGTTCCTGTTAGTTCTTTCAGTTGACAAAGAGCGCTCAAGGATTGAGCCGATAACGGGATTACATGAGGACGTTTCATTTTCATTCTATTTTTGGGAATTTCCCAGATACGATTATCGAAGTCAATTTCACTCCATTCAGCCAGACGTAACTCTACTGTTCTCAAGCCTGTCAGCATGAGCAAACGGGTTGCAAGAAGAGTAATAAGACTTCCAGAGTAGCTTGATAGCTTTTGCAAAAACTCCGGCAGCTCACCGGCGGTAAGGAAGGGATAGTGCTTTTTCTCATGGCCTTGCAAAGCGCTACCAAGATCAGCAGCAGGGTTGTATTCGGCACGACCTGTAACAATCGCGTACCGAAAAACCTCACTACAACGCTGGCGTACTTTGCTTGCAAGCTCAGGCGCTCCCCGCTTTTCCATTCGTTGTAATACGGACAAAAGCTCCAGTGGTTTTATTTCATTAACTGGCTGAGAGCCTAGATAGGGGAAGACATTATTTTTAAAAGCTCGCTTGACGTAATCAGCATAACTCTTTGACCAACCAGATACTTTTGCGCTGTACCATTCGAGAGCTATTGCTTCAAATGTGTTGGTAACCGAGAGTTTTTTAGCTAATTGCGTGGCTTTTTTGACCTCTCCGGGATCCTTATCATTCGCCAATACCTTTCTTGCCTCATCTCGTTTAGTGCGAGCTTCCGAAAGTGAGATGTCCGGGTAGGTTCCGAATGAGAGCTTTTTCTCTTTCCCGGCAAATCGATATTTCATGCGCCAGTACTTTGAACCGTTAGTATTGACCATGAGATAGAGTCCTCCGCCATCAGCGAGCTTATAGGCTTTGTCTCTTGGCTTTGCAGTCTCGACCTGACGCGCATTTAAGGTCATTTTTGGGGGTCTCGTTTTTCATTGAACAGGATAAGCCCCCACTAAGGCCCCCAAGTGTTTATTGATTCACGTTGAAATGGGTAGACATCAGTTGACGTCGCATAGCCAGAATAGAGGGTTTCTCACTGATTATAAGAGGGTTTTATTGAATTTGGTGGATGTCAGGAGAGGTGTGTATGGTGTCCCCTGCAGGAATCGAACCTGCAACTAGCCCTTAGGAGGGGCTCGTTATATCCATTTAACTAAGAGGACCGCGGCGCGCAGTATAGCGCAAACAGGCCGGGAGATTCACTACATCGGTGTGCGTTTGCTCATTCCGCCAGCAATCGGGTAATTTGCCTGAGCATAACAGGGCACCACGTGGCGGAAACCGTTACATTCTGGCGCGGGATGATGCTCAGTTGCAGAGGCGGTGGTAACCGGCAGAACAGAGGCGCGTGCGGCCAGGGCGGGTGCAGGCGTTGCTGCACCCGTTAAGTTCCCGCTGGCGGCGCAAACGCTCAACTGCTGCACTATCTCAACGCAGAAAGCAGACCGGTCCGCTAAAGTGGCGCTGTCTGCCAGAGCGTTACTCTGCGTTTTCCTGCTCTTCGCGCTGACGGCGCTTCTCCTGCTTACGCTTCTCCGCCTTCGCTTTAGCCACGGCAGCTTCACTCATGTCATTGCGGATCTGCGCATGACTGATCAGGGCAAAAATCAGCGTGCCGCCGGTAATGTTGCCGAGCAGGGTCGGCAGGGCAAACGGCCAGAGGAACTCATGCCAGCTTATGCTGCCACTGAACACCAGATAGAGCACTTCTACCGATCCTACGACGATATGCGCCAGATCGCCCAGCGCAACCAGCCAGGTCATCATCACAATCACCAGCAGCTTGGCCCCGCCCGCAGAGGGGAACATCCAGACCATAGTGGCGATAATCCAGCCGGAGATCACCGCATTGGCAAACATCTCGCCAGGCGTGTTCTCCATTACCTTCTTACTGATCTCCGTAAATGCCTGACGGGTCGCCTCGTCGAATATCGGCATCTCATTAAAGGCCAGCGCACCCAGCGCTGTGCCAATCAGGTTACCCAGCAGCACAATCCCCCACAGCCGTAACAGCAGCCCGCCATTACCCCAGGTGGGCTTATGCATCACCGGCAACACGGCGGTCACGGTGTTTTCGGTAAAGAGTTGCTGCCGGGCCATGATGACGATGACAAAACCAAAGGTATAGCCGAGGTTCTCCAGCAGGAACGCACCCGGAACGCCATCAAGGTGGACCTGGAATATACCTTTCGCCATCAGTGACGCGCTCATAGAGAGGCCCGCCGCAATCGCAGACCAGAGCAGCGCCATGCCGTCGCGCTCCAGCTCTTTTTCCCCATCCTGGCGGATCTCTTCATGGATTGCCGCTGCACGGGAGGGCAGCGCCTCCTCATCGACTTCAATATCAGTGCCCTGTTCCTTCTCTTCACTGTCTACGTCATTAGGACCCTGTTCATTACCTGATGAAGGCTTCATATTTTCTCCTGGTGATAGTGCTGCTGCGTAATAAGCGTAGCCCTTTTTTATTTGCCGATAATGTTACGGCTGATGCGAATAAGCGTAACAACCTTTTTCAGAACTGCATTTTTATTCAGATGCCAGGCAATACCGCACGAATAAGCCGCTGAGAGCAAAACTGAGCGGTAGCTCACACTTCGGCCCGCAGCAACATTGTGGTAATATCCCGGCCACTTTTTAGCTGGTGTGACTCCCCCCTCGATGTTGGAAATCATTACGCTCACTTGTGCTTATGACGAACGTTCGCTGTTCCGTCGGCTCTCATTTCGCGTTTCCGCAGGTGACATTGTGCAGATTGAAGGGCCCAACGGGGCGGGCAAGACGTCGCTGCTGCGCCTGCTGGCGGGCCTGAGCCGTCCGGAGGAGGGTGAAATACGCTGGCAGCAGCAGCCGATTCAGCGGCAGCGTGAAACCTGGCATCAGGCGATGCTCTACCTGGGTCATCATCCGGGCATCAAAGGCGTGCTCACGCCACTGGAAAATCTGCGCTTTTATCATCCCGACCGCAGTGACGCACAGATCTTTGCGGCGCTGGAGGCGGTGGATCTTACGGGGGAGGAAGAGGTGCCGGTCAGCCGTTTATCCGCGGGGCAGCAGCGCCGCGTGGCGCTGGCGCGACTCTGGCTCAGCCCGGCGCGCATCTGGATCCTCGACGAGCCACTCACCGCCATCGACAAAGCGGGTGTTGAAAAATTAATGGCACAATTTGCCCGCCATGCCGATAACGGGGGCGCTGTGATCCTGACCACCCATCAGGATCTGCCTGCGGAGGCGGCACGGGTGCGCAAAATCCGTCTCGGCGATGAGGAGGCTGACTGATGCTGTTTCGCCTGATCCAGCGTGAACTGCGCATCGCCTTTCGTGGCGGGGCGGATGTGATTAATCCGCTCTGGTTTTTCCTGATCGTGATTACGTTATTCCCGCTGGGCATCGGACCCGATCCGCAGCAGCTGGCGCGCATCGCCCCGGGGGTGGCCTGGGTTGCCGCCCTGCTGGCGTCGCTGCTGGCGCTGGAGCGGCTGTTTCGTGACGACTTCAGCGACGGTTCGCTGGAGCAACTGGCGCTGCTGCCAACGCCGCTGCCGGTCATCGTCATCGGTAAAGTGATGGCGCACTGGCTGGTGACCGGCGTGCCGCTGATTGTCCTGTCACCGCTGGCCGCACTGCTGCTGTCGCTGGATATAAACGGCTGGTGGGCGATGGCGTTAACGCTGCTGCTGGGCACACCGACCCTCAGTTTCCTCGGGGCGATTGGCGTGGGACTGACCGTAGGTTTACGGCGCGGCGGTGTGCTGCTCAGCCTGCTGGTACTGCCGCTGGCGATTCCGGTTCTGATCTTCGCCAGCGCGGCGATGGAGGCGGCCAGTCAGGGATTGCCGGTCGGCGGTTATCTGGCGATTCTCGGCGCGATGCTGCTGGGCAGCGCCACGCTCTCGCCGTTTGCCACGGCGGCGGCGTTACGCATTACTTTGCAATAACCGGTGTGGGAGTAACGCGCGTAAAAGACGCGGCAACCCTTTTTTATCGTTAATGTGAGCACTTGATATGTGGAAAGCGTTACATCAGCTGAGCAGGCCCGAACGGCTCTATCAGTTGTCAGGGCGACTGGTGCCCTGGTTCGCCATTTCAGGGCTGGCGGCGTTGCTGCTGGGCTGGGTCTGGGGATTTGGATTTGCACCCGCTGACTATCAGCAGGGCGACAGTTTTCGCATCATGTACATTCATGTGCCCGCCGCGATGTGGTCGATGGGCATCTACGCCTCTATGGCCATCGCCGCTTTCATCGGCCTGGTGTGGCAGCTGAAAATGGCCGATCTGGTCTCTGCCGCGATGGCACCAGTGGGCGCGATCTTTACCTTTATTGCGCTGGTCACCGGGGCCGCCTGGGGCAAGCCGATGTGGGGCACCTGGTGGATCTGGGATGCACGCCTGACTTCGGAGCTGGTGCTGCTGTTTCTCTATATGGGCGTGATTGCGCTCTATCACGCGTTTGACGATCGCCGCACCGCAGGCCGGGCCGCGGGCGTTCTGATTCTGGTCGGCGTGGTGAATCTGCCCATCATTCACTTCTCGGTGCAGTGGTGGAATACCCTGCATCAGGGATCGTCGGGCATTCTCCAGCAGGCGATTGCGCCGGTGATGCGCACGCCGCTGCGCTGGGCCATCATCGGTTATCTGCTGCTGTTTGTGACGCTGACCCTGATGCGGCTGCGCAACCTGATTCTGTTAACGGAACGTCACCGCCCCTGGGCCCTGACGGTTGCAACACGGGGAGAGCAGGGATGACGCCAGCCTTTTCCTCCTTGCATGCCTTCTTTGCGATGGGGGGCTACGCCTTCTACGTCTGGCTGGCGGTGGCCTTCACGCTGCTTCCGCTGATCGGTCTGACGCTGCACACGCTGCTGCTGCGCCGCCGCCTGCTGGCTGAGATCCGCCAGCGCGAGGCGCGTGAACGTCGTATCCGGGCAGCAAAAACTAAAAAAGCCGCAGCTGAAGCGGCAGGAGAGAGATTGTGAATACCCGTCGACGCAACCGCCTCTATGCGGCGGTGGCGATTCTGCTCGGCCTTAGCCTGGCGACCGCGCTGGTGATGTATGCGCTGCGCTCAAACATCGATCTCTTCTATACGCCGGGTGAAATCCTCTACGGCAAAGGCGAGTCACACGAGAAGCCCGAAGCGGGCCAGCGACTGCGCGTGGGCGGCATGGTGATGCCGGGCAGCGTCCGGCGCGATCCGAAAACGCTGGCCGTCTCCTTCAAACTCTACGATGCCCGCGGCGTGGTCAGTGTCACTTTCGAGGGCATCCTGCCGGATCTGTTCCGGGAAGGGCAGGGCGTGGTGGCGCAAGGCGTTCTCACTGCGGGTAACCGGGTTGTCGCCAAAGAGGTGCTGGCGAAACATGATGAAAAATATACGCCGCCGGAGATCGAAAACGCGATGAAGAGTCATCCGGGTGACCCGCAGTCGCCTTACCTGGCAGGAAGTAAATCATCATGATGCCAGAAATTGGAACCTTTCTGCTCTGTCTGGCGCTGGGCCTCGCGCTGCTGCTGAGCAGCTATCCGCTGTGGGGGGCCGTGCGTCAGGACGCCCGCCTGATGGCGATGGCGCGACCGCTGGCCGGTGGCCTGTTTGTCTGCATCGCGGCGGCGTTTGCCCTGCTGGTCTGGGCCTTTGTCAGCAACGATTTTACCGTTGCCTACGTTGTCACCAACTCGAACAGCCTGCTGCCGGTCTACTACCGTATCGCCGCCACCTGGGGCGCACATGAGGGGTCGCTGCTGCTGTGGGTGCTGCTGCTCAGCACCTGGACACTGGCGGTGGCGATCTTCAGTCGCGGGATGCCGCAGGATGCGCTGGCGCGGGTGCTGGCGGTGATGGGGATGATCAACCTCGGCTTCCTGCTGTTTATCCTGCTGACCTCCAATCCCTTTGCCCGCACGCTGCCGGACTTCCCGATCGACGGGCATGACCTGAATCCGATGCTGCAGGATATCGGCCTGATCTTCCATCCGCCGCTGCTTTACATGGGCTACGTCGGCTTTTCCGTGGCGTTCGCTTTTGCCATCGCCTCGCTGATGGCCGGACGGCTGGACACCGCCTGGGCGCGCTGGTCGCGTCCCTGGACAACGGCAGCCTGGGTCTTTCTGACCATCGGGATTGTGCTCGGCTCTGCCTGGGCCTATTACGAGCTGGGCTGGGGAGGCTGGTGGTTCTGGGACCCGGTAGAGAACGCCTCCTTTATGCCGTGGCTGGCGGGAACGGCCCTGATACATTCGCTGGCGGTTACCGAAAAGCGCGGCACCTTCAAGGCCTGGACCGTGCTGCTGGCTATCACCGCGTTTTCACTCAGCCTGCTGGGCACCTTCCTGGTGCGCTCCGGTGTGCTGGTGTCGGTGCACTCTTTTGCCTCCGATCCGGCGCGCGGGATGTTTATCCTCGCGTTTCTGGTGATTGTGATCGGCAGTTCGCTGCTGCTCTACGCCATTAAAGGCGGTCAGGTGCGTGGCCGGGTGCAGAATGAGACCTGGTCGCGCGAATCGTTTCTGCTGGGGAACAACGTGCTGCTGATTGCCGCGATGCTGGTAGTGCTGCTCGGTACGCTGCTGCCGCTGGTGCACAAACAGCTGGGCCTGGGCAGCATTTCGGTCGGCGAGCCGTTCTTCAACACCCTGTTCAGCTGGCTGATGGCACCCTTTGCGCTGCTGATGGGGATCGGCCCGCTGGTGCGCTGGCGGCGTGATGAGCCGCAGAAACTGGCTAAGCGCCTGGCGCTGGCGCTGGTCGTCACTCTGGCCTGTTCCATCATCATTCCGTGGTGGCTGCAGGATCGCATCGCGGCGATGAGCGTGGTGGGTCTGCTGATGTCCCTCTGGATTATCATCCTGACGCTGCTCGAACTGCACGAGCGCGCCACGCATCGCCATCGCTTCTTTGCCGGTTTACGGCACCTGTCGCGCAGCCACTGGGGAATGGTGCTGGGGCATCTGGGCGTGGGCGTCACGGTTATCGGCATCGCGTTCAGCACGCAATACAGCGTGGAGCGCGATGTCCGCATGAAGGCGGGCGACAGCATTGATATCCATCACTATCACTTTGTTTTCCGCGGCGTGCAGAATCTGCAGGGGCCTAACTACAGCGGCGGCATGGGGATCATCGAAGTCACCCGCGACGGCAAACCGGAAGCGACACTGCAGGCAGAAAAGCGCTTTTATACGGCTGCCCGCACCATGATGACCGAAGCAGCGATTGATGGCGGCTTCAGCCGCGATCTCTATGCGGCGCTGGGTGAAGAGCTGGATGACGGCGGCTGGGCCGTGCGCATCTACTACAAACCCTTTGTGCGCTGGATCTGGGCCGGTGGCGTGCTGATGGCGCTGGGCGGCCTGTTCTGCCTGTTTGATCCCCGTTACCGTTCGCGCAAAAAAGCCGAACGTGAGGAGCGGACGTGAACAAAAAAATTCTGTTTATTCCCCTGATGCTGTTTCTGCTGCTGGCGGCGGCGCTGCTGTGGCAGCTGACACGCAACGCAGAGGGCGACGATCCGACCCGTCTCGAATCTGCCCTGATTGGCAAGCCAGTGCCGCTGTTCCGGCTGGAAGCACTGGATCAGCCGGGCCAGACCTACGATCAGCGCGTGCTGACGGAGGGTAAACCGATCCTGCTGAACGTCTGGGCAACCTGGTGCCCGACCTGCCGCGCCGAACATCACTACCTGAACAGCCTGGCGGAGCAGGGGATTCGGGTGGTGGGACTGAATTACAAAGACGATCGTCAGAAAGCGGTGAACTGGCTGAACACGCTGGGGAATCCCTATGCGCTGAGTCTCTATGATGGCAACGGCATGCTGGGGCTGGATCTTGGCGTCTATGGCGCGCCGGAGACCTTCCTGATCGACGGCAAAGGCATTATCCGTTATCGCCACGCGGGCGATCTCAATCCGCGCGTCTGGGAGCAGGAAGTGAAACCGCTGTGGGTGAAATACAGCGCGGAGGCGGGATCATGAGAGCGCTGATAGTGATCTGCGGCCTGCTGTTCAGCTTCTCACTCTGGGCCGCCATCGACACGTTGCAGTTTGACTCGGTCGCGCAGGAGGAGCAGTACCGCGATCTGACCGCCTCGCTGCGCTGCCCGAAGTGCCAGAACAACAGCATCGCCGATTCCAATGCGATGATTGCTGCCGATATGCGCCTGAAGGTCTATCAGCTGATGAAGCAGGGCCAGAGCCGCCAGCAGATCATCGACTATATGGTGGCGCGTTACGGCAATTTCGTCAGCTATTCGCCGCCGGTCACCCCTGCAACGCTGATTCTGTGGGTAGGGCCTGCGCTGTTTGTGCTGCTGGGCGGCGCGGTGATTATCGTGCGCAGCCGTCAGCGCAAAACCCGCAGTGAGCTGAGTGAAGATGAACAACAGCGTCTTGATGCGCTACTGAAATCTGACAGGAAGCCGTCATGAGTGCATTCTGGATCACCCTTTTTCTATTACTGCTGGCGGCCTGTACGCTGTTTCTGGCCGCAGGCTGGCGGCAGCGTGAGGCCAGCCCGGGCGATCGCGACCGTCTTAACCAGCGTTTCTACCATCAGCGGGTTGAAGAGCTGGCACAGGATGAGGCGCAGGGCGTCGTTGCTGAGCGACCGCTGATGGAGCGGGAGCTGCAGCAGACGCTGCTGGCAGATATTCCGCCAGCAGAAGCCCAGGCCTCACACCGCAGCCACCGCTGGATTCTGCTGCCGGGCGTTGTCGTGCTGGTTGTGGTCTCGCTGGGCACTTATCTGAAAACCGGCGGCCTGGCACAATTCTCCGGCTGGATGCAGGTCCGGCAGGCGTATCCTGAACTGCGGGCTCGCCTGATGGACCCTGGCGCGAAACCGCTGAGCATGGAGGAGCTGGCGCGTCTGCAGCTCGGATTGCGTACCGCACTGCAGCAGGAACCGGATAATCTGGCCGACTGGACGATGCTGGGACGGCTCGGCATGGTGCTCAACAATGCGGAGATCGCCAGCCAGGCCTTTGAGCGCGCATTGCAGCTCGCTCCCAACGATCTGGCGCTGAAGCAGGATTATGCAGAGGTACTGACGCGATCTTCCGATCCGCAGGATAACCGTCAGGCGACCCTGCTGCTGCAATCGCTGCTCAAAGCGGATCCGCAGAATCTGCGCACCCTGAGCCTGCTGGCGTTTAACGCCTACGGGCAGCAGCAGTACGATCAGGCTATCGACGCCTGGCAGACGCTGCAGGGGCTGCTGCCAGCGGGCGATGCGCGCCATGCGATGATCGCCCGCAGTATCGAAAAGGCCCGGAGTGCGGCCGGACAGCAGGGGCGTCAGCTGGCGCTTAAGGTGACGCTGACGCCGCAGGCAGAAAAAATGTTACCGCAGGACGGAGTGTTGTATATTTCGGTTTCTGACGGGGTGTCACCGGTGCCGGTGGCGGTTAAACGCCTGCCGCTCAGCCACTTCCCGCTGGCGCTGACGCTGGATGACAGCAACGCCATGATGCCGGATCGTCTGCTTTCGGCGCTGCATCAGGTGGCGGTCCGGGTGCGGATCTCCCGCGACGGCAGCGCCACTCCTCAGCCGGGCGACTGGCAGGGCCAGAGCGCGGTAACGCCCTGGGACGGGCAGCAGCCGATAGCGGTAGAGATTAGCCAGCAGACCCCCTGATGAGGCTCTGCGACAACATTAATAACCACAGGTGCCATTGCCTGCTGCCTCTGGCACAAAGTCAGCTATGCTCATCGGGTAAGCCGCTTCGATACCCGGCCGTAACCTGAACGATGGGTAGACCTTTTTCATCCGCACAGGGAGATTGGAATGAATTTTCGCCTGACCAGCCTGGCTGTTGCCAGCGTCCTTCTGGTGGGTTGTGCCAGTTCAAAGCCGGCGAATAGCGATCCTGCTGAACGCAGCGATCCGTTCGAAGGCTTTAACCGCACGATGTTTAACTTTAACTACAACGTGCTGGACCCCTATCTGCTGCGTCCGGTAGCGGTGGCCTGGCGTGACTATGTGCCGGTCCCGGCGCGTACCGGCCTGAGCAACTTCCTGGGCAACCTTGAGGAGCCAGCCAGCATGGTCAACGCCATTCTGGTAGGGGATGGACGCGATGCGGGCATTCACTTTACCCGTTTCTTCCTGAACAGCGTGCTGGGTCTGGGCGGTTTCATCGACGTTGCCGGTAAAGCGAACCCGGCGCTGGCGCGTGAAGAGCCGCACCGTTTCGGGACCACGCTCGGCCACTATGGCGTCGGCTATGGCCCCTACGTCGAACTGCCTGCGTACGGCAGCTTCACGGTCCGTCAGGATGGCGGCGACTACGTGGATACGCTCTATCCGATCCTCGGCTGGCTCACCTGGCCGATGTCGATCGGTAAGTGGACGCTTGAAGGGATTGAGTCCCGTGCGCAGCTGCTGGATTCCGATGGCATCCTGAAACAGCAGCGCGACCCTTATGCCTTTATCCGCAACGCCTACTTCCAGCGTCACGACTTCCTGGCGCGCGGCGGTAAGCTGAAGCCGGAAGATAATCCTAACGCGGCGGCGATTCAGGATGACCTGAAGGATATCGACGCGCCGTAGTTGCAGGCGAGCAGGCTGCGGATCCGGTATGCGATCCGCAGCCATAAAAAAAAGGGCGACTCATCCGGGTCGCCCTTTTTTTCATGCCGTCTGTCAGAACTTATAGTTAAAGTTTGCGCCGTAGAGCCACGCCTTACCTTCAGAGGTAAAGGTATAGGGGCCTTCTTTCACCGTCACTTTCTGTCCATGCATGTAAGAGATGCCTACATCCACCGAGGCATCATCGTTAAAGGCATAGGAGGTCCCGGCGCTCAGCCACAGACGATCCTGGTCGGGAATGGAGATGGAACGCTTGTCGGCGGGCACCGGACTGTCGTCAAACGCGATACCGGTGCGGAAAGTCCAGTTTTTGTCGTAGGAGTAGGTGGTGCCCAGCGCGATGCGGTAGGCATCGTGGAAGCTCTCATCTTTATAGAACAGCGTCTGGCCATTCGATCCGGTCGCTTTCAGCTCCTGGAACTGACTCCAGCTGGTGTACGCCATGCTGTAGTGCACTGCCCACTGCGGTGCCACTTTATGCCAGCCCGACACTTCCCACATCTCAGGCAGATTCAGGGTCAACGCACCCGGAACGGTGGTGCCGCTGGTGCCATAAGGGATGCCGGTCACGGTCGGATTGTTCACCGCATTCAGGCGCGATGAGAGGCTGCTCTTATAATCGCCATCGAAATCGACTTTGACTTCTGAACGGTAGGTAAAGCCGAAGCGGTTATTCTCATCCACTTCATACAGGACACCGGCGTTCCAGCCGTAGCCCCACTCGTCGCCTTTCAGATGGGCCACCTGCGTGTCTGCCGGTACGCCCAGTCTCGCGCCGGATTCACCCGCATAACGTTCAATTTTAGCTTTTGCATAGACCGCATCAAAACCGACGCCCACGCTGAAATGTTCATTTAACCGGTAGGCGGTGCTCAGATTGAAGTTGCCGGTGACCAGGTCGGTCTTGCCGCCATAGCCGCCTGCGGTGTAACCATTATTAAACTCTGTTGCTAAGCCGTAGTTAGAGGTGGCTGACGCCCCGATCCACCACTGATCGTTAATAGGCTGAACGTAATGAATATTCGGCACCCACTGATTCGGGGCAATATTATTCGCATCCAGGCTGCGTCCGCTGGGACTGCGACCACTGATATTGACGTCCGGCGCAATATACACCGCACCGATAGAAAACTCGGGGCGATCCATTAACGCCATGGTTGCCGGGTTACGGCTGGCGGAGGCTGCCGTATCACCCATTGCCCCTTCGCCTGAATATGCGCGACCTAAACCAATCGAAGAGAACTCATTTAACTGAAACCCAGCTGCGTAAACGTGTGAAGAGACAAGCGCCACTGCAGCCGCCACGGCTGACTTTGCAAACAGGTTTTTATGGTTCATGACCACAACCTCATGTGAATTATTATTTAACGCTATAACGTCGCGTAACAAAGGACGGCGGATTGTAGGGACTGACGTAAAGCGCACATATCAGACCAGTGCGGAGAGTATAGGTCCGACCTGTGTGCAAGTTGCAATATTGTTTTTAAAATATTTCAGGTTTGATCGTTTAAAAGTCGATCTGCATAACAAAACTGACCTGATTCTGCACAGCATACCGATTCCAGTTTGTTCTGGATCAATTTCTATTGTGATATTCGTCACTTAGCGCCAGGCGCGTGGCACATCCTCAGGCAAGCGGGTAAAATTTCGGCCATAAAATCGCTCAACCACCCGATTGCGGGTCAGGAGAATGAAATGACTGATGCCATTAAAAAATGCAGTGCGAATGAAACCGCCGCCTGCTGTTGTGTCGATGTGGGTACGGTGATGGATAACACCGATTGCACCGCCAGCTGGTCTGAGTGGTTTGCCAGCCGCGCGGAAGCGGACGCTAAATTAGCGCAGCTGACCCGGCGCGCCCGCGAGGTAGAGTCGGAACCCTGTGTCATTGCAGCCCGCTTCAGCGACGTGAATCAGGGCGTGCAGCTCGACATCGATTTCACGTTCAGCTGCCAGGCAGAAACCCTGATTTTCCAGCTCGGTTTGCGCTAAATCCCCCGACGCCGCGTCACTGCGGCGTTTTTCATTTTCGTGTTTCTCTTCGCACTTTTTCCTTTCCGGTATTGGCGGCTCACCCGCTTGTGGTTAACACTGATCAGGTCAGACCTCTTCAGGCAATGATGCCACAGTCCCAGCCACAGGTGAGAACAATGAGCAAAGCGCAGCCGCTGCTGACGCGCGATGGTGAACGCATCGCAATAACCCACGGGTTACGCACCCCTTTCCTGCGCCAGGCGACCGGCTTTCATGGCATCCCCGCCATTGAGCTGGGGCGAATGGTGGTCAGCGAATTAATGGCGCGCAGTGAGCTGCCGCCGGAGGTTATCGAACAGCTGGTCTTTGGTCAGGTGGTGCAGATGCCGGAAGCGCCAAACATTGCGCGCGAGATTGTCCTGAGCAGCGGGCTCGGCGTGCAGACCGATGCTTACAGCGTCAGTCGCGCCTGCGCCACCAGTTTTCAGGCGGTTGCCAACGTGGCGGAGAGCCTGATGGCGGGCACCATCTCGGCGGGCATCGCCGGTGGCGCGGACTCCTCGTCCGTGCTGCCTATTGGCGTCAGCAAAACCCTGGCGCGTGCGCTGGTGGATCTCAACAAAGCCCGCAGCGTCGGACAAAAACTGCAGATCCTGCGCCGTCTGCGCCCGCGCGATCTGCTGCCGGTGCCGCCCGCCGTGGCGGAGTACTCCACCGGGCTGCGGATGGGCGACACGGCAGAGCAGATGGCGAAAAGTCACGGCATTACGCGGCAAGCCCAGGATGCGCTGGCGCTGCGTTCTCATCAGCGTGCCGCCCGAGCCTGGCAATCCGGCGTTCTGCAGCAGGAGGTGATGGCAGCCTTTGTGCCGCCGTGGAAAAGCGCCATCGATCAGGACAACAATGTGCGCATGGACGCGAAAGCTGAAGATTACGCCCGGCTGCGTCCGGCGTTTGACCGTCAGCACGGCAGCGTCACCGCCGCCAACAGCACGCCGCTGACCGATGGTGCGGCCGCGGTGATTCTGATGCGCGAAGGCCGCGCCCGGGAGCTGGGCCTCAGCCCGCTGGGCTATCTGCGCAGCTACGCCTTTACGGCAATTGATGTCCAACAGGATATGTTGCTGGGGCCTGCGTATGCCTCGCCGCTGGCGCTGGATCGGGCCGGGGTCACGCTGGATGATCTGACGCTGATTGATATGCATGAAGCTTTTGCAGCCCAGACGCTGAGTAACCTGCAGCTGTTCCGCGATGAGCGCTTTGCCCGGGAGGTGCTGAATCGTCCGCATGCGCTGGGCGAAGTAAATGAAGAGCGCTTCAACGTGCTGGGCGGATCGATTGCCTATGGTCATCCGTTTGCCGCGACGGGCGCGCGCATGATCACGCAGACGCTGAACGAACTCCGGCGGCGCGGCGGCGGGCTGGGACTGGTCACGGCCTGCGCGGCGGGTGGTCTGGGTGCGGCAATGGTTCTGGAGGCCGAATAATGGAGCAGAAAGCGTTTCATCTGACGATGCGCGGCGATCACGTCGGCATCATTACTATTGATGTTCCCGGCGAGAAGATGAACACCCTGAAAGCGGAATTTGCCGCAGAGATCACGGCCATTATTGCGGAGGCGCGGCGCGATCCGCAGCTGGCGGGGCTGGTGCTGATCTCCGGTAAAACGGACAACTTTATCGCTGGCGCAGACATCAACATGATCGACCGCTGCCAGAGTGCGCAGGAAGCCGAAGCGCTGGCAAAGCAGGGCCAGGAGGTGATGGCCGCCCTGGATGCGCTGCCGTTTCCGGTGGTCGCGGCGATTCACGGCGCCTGTCTCGGTGGCGGCCTGGAACTGGCGCTGGCGTGCGATGCGCGCATCTGCTCGCTGGATGATAAAACCCGGCTCGGGCTGCCGGAAGTACAGCTCGGCCTGCTGCCGGGGTCAGGCGGTACCCAGCGATTGCCGCGGTTGATCGGCGTCCGGCAGGCGCTGCCGCTGATCCTGACCGGCAAAAGCGTGCGGGCGAAGCAGGCGCGCAGGCTGGGGATCGTTGACGACGCCGTGCCCCGGTCGATTCTGCTGGAAACCGCCATCGCCAGGGTAAAGAAAGGCAAGGTCAGCGGACGAGCGCTGCCGCTGCGTGACCGTCTGCTGCAGGGTCCAGCCGGTCGTCAGGCGCTGTTCACGCTGGCGGCCCGCCAGACGGCCGCGAAAACCCAGGGTAACTATCCGGCGGCACAGCGCATCATCGATGTAGTGCGCACCGGGCTGGCGCAGGGCAGCCGGGCCGGTCACGAGGCGGAAGCGCGCGCCTTCGGTGAACTGGCGATGACGCCCGAATCAGTCGCACTGCGCGGGATTTTCTTCGCCACGACCGCCATGAAAAAGGAGCGGGGCGGAGAGGCGGAACCCGCCAGCGTCAGACATGTTGCGGTGCTTGGCGGCGGTCTGATGGGCGGCGGTATCGCCAGCGTCACCGCCATCCACGCCGGCTTGCCGGTGCGCATCAAAGATATCAGCCTGGAAGGGGTTAACCACGCGCTGAAAAGCAGCTGGGAACTGCTGAGCAAAAAGGTCAGGCGACGTCAGATTACTCCGGCACAGCGTCAGCAGCAGATGGCCCGCATTACCGGCGGCATCGATTATCAGGGCTTTGCCCGGCGCGATGTGGTGATCGAAGCCGTCTTTGAGGATCTGGCGCTGAAGCAGCAGATGGTTCGCGAAGTGGAAGCACACTGCCAGCCCCATACGCTGTTTGCCTCCAACACCTCCTCGCTGCCGATTGCGGAGATCGCCGCAGGTGCGCAGCGCCCGGAGAATGTGATCGGGCTGCACTACTTCAGTCCGGTAGAGAAGATGCCGCTGGTGGAGGTGATCCCCCATCTCAATACCTCCACCGCGACGCTGGTGACCACGGTGGCGCTGGCGCGCAGCCAGGGCAAAACGCCTGTTGTGGTGGCGGACAAGCCTGGCTTTTATGTTAACCGTATCCTGACGCCCTACATCAATGAGGCGATGCGTTGTCTGCTGGAAGGGGAGCCGATCGACCATATCGATCGCGCGCTGGTGAAGGCCGGGTTCCCGGTAGGGCCGCTGCAGTTGCTGGATGAGGTCGGTATCGACGTTGGCAGTAAAATCAGCCCGATTCTGGAGCAGGCTTACGGTGAACGCTTTGCCGCGCCCGCCGCGTTTGATGCGGTGCTGAAGGATGGGCGCAAAGGCCGTAAAAACCGCAAAGGCTTCTATCGCTATGACCAGCCTCGCTGGCAGCGTAAAAAACCTGATGCTTCGCTCTATGCGCTGCTGAAGGTGACGCCGCAGGCCCGTCAGAGCGAAGCGGAGATTGCGGAACGCTGCCTGATGATGATGCTCAATGAGGCGGCTCGCTGTCTTGATGAACAGGTGATTCGCTGTGCCCGCGATGGGGATATTGGCGCGGTGTTTGGCATCGGTTTTCCGCCTTTCCTGGGCGGTCCGTTCCACTACATCGACCGGCTGGGGGCGGCAGAAGTTGTTAACCGATTAACCCGGCTTACGCAGCGTTATGGCGACCGGTTTATCCCCTGTGACGCGCTGATTCAGGCGGCCAGAAAATAGACGAAATTTTACATTTCTGCTGAAAGTGGAATAACCAACCCAATTCAGCGGGTTAGAAATGCGCCGCCAGAGTGTGCGGCGCAGCATGATTCTGAGAAGTGCTTATTTAATAAACAACCGGTTGACTATACTGAAGTCATTAGGGTAAAACACAGCGTTCACTCGCAGAGTGAAGAGTCAGGCGCGACGCGCCGGGCGATATCGACAAACAACAGCGGTGCTTTATGCAAGTTTTTATCATGCGTCACGGCGATGCGGCTCTGGAAGCAGCCAGTGATTCTGTCAGGCCTTTAACCTTATGTGGCTGCGATGAATCCCGTCAGATGGCTCACTGGCTGAACAGCCAGACGCCGGAAATTGAGCGTGTCCTGGTGAGTCCCTATTTACGCGCGCAGCAGACGCTCGCTACCGTGCGTGAAGCCTTCTCCCTGCCTGAAAATCAGGATGTGCTGCCGGAGTTAACGCCGGGTGGCGATCCCGAACGCGTCGGCTGCTATCTGCAGATGCTGGCGAACGAAGGCGTGAAATCGGCTCTGGTGATCTCACACCTGCCGCTGGTTGGCTATTTAGTCTCTGAGCTCTGCCCGCAGGAAGCACCGCCGATGTTTGCCACGTCTGCGATCGCCTGCGTAGAGTTTGACCCTGCAGAGCATGCCGGCAAACTGCTCTGGCAGGTCAGTCCGAAAAAGCTGGCCAAAGCTATCTGATCCCGCCGGGCCGCTAACACCGGCCCTCTTCTCAAGGCAACACGGGCGGTTGCCACTCCTCAATTTCAATCAGCACCAGCAGCGCGGCGTCGCCGCCGAACAGTTTCGGTGCCTGATGAAAAGCCATCACCCACGGATGCTGGGCCAGCCAGAGCGGCGTCTGCTGCTTCAGAATATGTTTTCCATGACCGGTCATAACGCTGGCGCAGAACAGATGTTCACGGCGGCAGGCGGCGATCAGAGCGCCCAGCTCCTGCTTGGCCTGCTGCTGTGTCAGGCCGTGCAGGTCGAGGAAAATTTCCGGCGTGTAGTCGCCGCGACGCAGTTTTTTCAGCTCAAAGTGGCTGACGTCGGCGCGCACATAGCGGGTTGCGCCTTCGGTCGACAGCAGCGGCTGAAACTCATCCGAGAAGTAGTGGCTGTTGTCCGCCTGCTCTGAAAGCAGACGTTTTATCGGCACCTGGCGCGTTTTTACTGGCGCTTTATGGACAAAAGTGTCCTGTTTTAACTGACGCGTGCCAGTCATTAACTGGCGAAACAGCGCCTGATCATCCGGGCTTAAGGGCGTTTTTTTACTCATGGCAGGTCAGTCATATCAGAAAAGGCTGTCACACAGCAGAGCCGATACCTTACCGTTAAGTATGATTAATTGTCAGCTTTTTCACCTCGCTGCGCTGAATTCTCTCCGGCTTCATGGCACACTACTGGCCGATTTAGCAAAAGGCCTGCGGAGGGCTACGTGGACAAAATTTTCGTCGATGAGGCAGTGAACGAACTGCACACTATTCAGGACATGCTGCGCTGGGCGGTCAGCCGCTTTTCCGCTGCCGGAATCTGGTACGGGCATGGCACAGATAACCCCTGGGACGAAGCCGTTCAACTGGTCCTGCCGTCACTCTGGCTGCCGCTGGATATTCCTGAAGATATGCGCAATGCGCGTCTGACCGCCAGCGAACGTCTCTTAATCGTTGAACGCGTGATCCGTCGCGTCAACGAGCGCATCCCGGTCGCCTATCTGACCAACAAAGCCTGGTTCTGCGGCCACGAATTTTTTGTGGATGAGCGCGTGCTGGTGCCGCGTTCACCCATCGGCGAACTGATAGAGAACCGCTTTGCCGGTCTGGTCAGCACACCACCACGTCATATTCTTGATATGTGTACCGGCAGCGGCTGTATCGCGATCGCCTGCGCCTACGCCTTCCCGGAAGCGGAAGTCGATGCGGTTGATATCTCGACCGGTGCGCTGGCGGTGGCCGAGCAGAACATCGAAGAGCATGGCCTTATCCATCAGGTTACGCCAATCCGCGCCGACCTGTTCCGTGAACTGCCGCCGCTGAAATATGATCTGATCGTCACCAATCCGCCTTATGTGGATGCGGAAGATATGGACGATCTGCCGAACGAATATCGCCACGAGCCGGAGCTTGGTCTGGCGGCCGGCAGCGACGGCCTGAAGCTGGTGCGCCGCATTCTGGCCTGCGCGCCTGACTACCTCAGCGAGCAGGGCGTTCTGGTCTGCGAAGTGGGTAACAGCATGGTGCACATGATCGAGCAGTATCCTGATGTGCCGTTCACCTGGCTGGAATTCGACAACGGCGGGGATGGTGTCTTTACCCTGACGCGCCAGCAGATCGTCGACGCACAACACCATTTCTCTTTTTACAAAGACTAAAAGTGGGGCGACGCCTCGCCCGCCGAACTCTGACAAGGAAACAGCATGGCCGGAAACAGCATCGGGCAATTTTTTCGAGTAACCACCTTTGGCGAATCCCACGGTCTGGCGCTGGGCTGTATCGTTGACGGCGTGCCGCCGGGCATTCCGCTGACGGAAGCCGATATCCAGCACGATCTCGATCGTCGTCGTCCTGGCACCTCCCGCTACACCACACAGCGCCGCGAGCCGGATCAGGTGAAAATTTTGTCGGGTGTTTTTGAAGGGGTCACCACCGGCACCTCCATCGGCCTGCTGATTGAGAACACCGATCAGCGGTCGCAGGATTACGGTGCCATTAAAGATCTCTTCCGTCCGGGCCATGCTGATTACACCTACGAACAGAAATATGGTCAGCGCGACTATCGTGGCGGTGGCCGCTCGTCAGCGCGCGAAACCGCGATGCGCGTGGCGGCGGGGGCGATTGCCAAAAAGTATCTGCAGATGAAGCATGGCGTGGTGGTGCGCGGCTATCTGGCGCAGATCGGTGACGTCGCCTGCGAGCTGAAGGACTGGAGCATTGTTGAACAGAACCCGTTCTTCTGCCCGGATGCCGACAAGCTGGAGGCGCTGGATGAGTTGATGCGTGGCCTGAAAAAAGAGGGCGACTCCATTGGCGCAAAAGTCACGGTGATGGCGGACAACGTGCCGCCGGGCCTGGGCGAGCCGGTGTTTGACCGTCTGGATGCCGATCTGGCGCATGCGCTGATGAGCATCAATGCGGTGAAAGGGGTCGAAATCGGTGACGGTTTTGCCGTCGTGAACCAGCGCGGCAGCCAGCATCGCGACGAAATCCGCCGCGAGGGTTTCCAGAGTAACCATGCGGGCGGCATTCTGGGCGGCATCAGCAGTGGCCAGACCATCAGCGCCAACCTGGCGATGAAACCGACCTCCAGCATCACCGTACCGGGCAAAACCATTACCCGTGACGGCGAAGAGGTGGAGATGATCACCAAAGGCCGCCACGATCCCTGCGTCGGGATCCGCGCTGTGCCGATCGCCGAGGCGATGATGGCGATCGTCCTGATGGATCATCTGCTGCGCCAGCGGGCGCAGAACGGTGACGTCAACAGCACCGTGCCGCGCTGGTGATGGGATGAAGAGACTCCTGCTTATCCTGAGCGCGCTGCTGGTCAGCGCCTCCAGCCTGGCAGCCACGCCGTGGCAGCGTATTCAGCAGCCTATCAGCGGCGCACCGCAGTCCATCGGTGGCTTCGCCAACGGCTGCATTGTCGGCGCCGAGGCGTTGCCGCTCAATTCGCCTCACTATCAGGTGATGCGTCAGGATCAGCGTCGCTATTTCGGTCATCCCGATCTGATTCAGTTTATTCAGCGACTCAGTAACCAGGTGCACAACCTGCAGCTGGGCAATGTGCTGATCGGCGATATGGGGATGGCAGCAGGTGGCCGCTTCAGCAGCGGTCACGCCAGCCACCAGACCGGGCTCGACGTCGATATCTGGCTGCAGCTGCCGAAAACCAGCTGGAGCGCACAGCAACTGCTGAAGCCGCAGCCGCTGGATCTGGTGGGGCCGGGCGATCGCAATGTGATTGCCCGCCACTGGCAGCCGGAAATCGATAGCCTGATCAAACTGGCTGCGAAAGATGATGAAGTCACACGCATTTTCGTCAATCCGGCGATCAAAAAGCAGCTGTGTGCCGATGCCGGAAGCGACCGGGCATGGCTGCGAAAAGTGCGTCCGTGGTTCGCTCATCGCGCCCATATGCATGTGCGGCTGCGCTGCCCGGCGGGCAGTCCCGGCTGTGAAGAGCAGCCAGAACCGCCTGTGGGTGACGGCTGTGGTGCCGAGTTGCAGAGCTGGTTCCTGCCGAAGCAGCCAGGTTCCGGTGCGCCCGTGAAACGCGAGCCGCCACCGCTTCCGCCTGCCTGTCAGGCCCTGCTAGATAAACATCTACTGTAAGGGATTCCATGGATTGGTTTGTGGTCAGCCCGCTGCTGGTCGGGCTGCTGTTTTTAATCGCTATGCTCGCCGGTTTTATCGATTCCATCGCGGGTGGCGGCGGGTTACTGACCGTGCCTTCGCTGCTGGCTGCGGGTCTCTCTCCGGCTCAGGCGCTGGCGACCAATAAACTGCAGTCGGTTGGCGGATCGTTCTCCGCCAGCCTCTATTTTGTCCGGCGCGGTGCCGTCAAACTCAATGAGCAGTGGCTGAACATCGCCATGACGCTGCTGGGCTCGGTGCTGGGGGCAATCCTGATCCAGCGCCTGCAGGCTGATTTCCTGCGCCAGATGCTGCCGCTGTTTTTAATCGCTATCGGCCTGTGGTTCCTGCTGATGCCCCGCCTGGGGGAAGTGGATCAGACGCGCCGCCTGCACGGCCTTGCCTATGCGCTGGTCGGCGGCGGGGCGATTGGATTTTACGACGGATTTTTCGGACCCGGAGCAGGCTCCTTCTATGCGCTGGCGTTTGTCACGCTCTGCGGCTACAACCTCGCCAAAGCGACTGCCCATGCCAAGGTGCTTAACTTCACCTCCAACGTGGGCAGCCTGCTGTTCTTTATGTTTGGCGGCAAAGTTGTCTGGGGAACCGGTCTGATTATGATGCTCGGTGCGTTCTGTGGCGCACGCATGGGCGCCCGGCTGGTGCTGAGCCGCGGACAGAAACTGATCCGCCCGATGGTGGTGATTGTCTCCGCCGTCATGAGCATGAAATTATTGTGGGACAGCCACGGCAGCGCCGTTATGGCCTGGCTTGCCACGCTGCAATCGTAACTTTTCGCGTGATACCGTCATGAACCCGACCCATCATTACGAACAGCTGATTACGCTGTTCGATCGCTGCTTCAGCGATGAATTTCAGACCCGTCTAATTAAAGGCGACGATGAACCCATCTATCTTCCCGCTGACGAAACGTCGCCGTGGAACCGGGTGGTCTTCGCCCACGGCTTTTACGCCAGCGCCCTGCATGAAATCTCTCACTGGTGCATCGCCGGGGAAGCCCGTCGCAGGCTGGTCGATTTTGGCTACTGGTATTGCCCGGATGGCCGCGATGCACAGACGCAGAGCCAGTTTGAAGCGGTCGAAGTGAAGCCGCAGGCGCTGGAGTGGATGTTTTGTACCGCGGCAGGCTTTCCCTTCAACGTGAGTTGTGACAATCTCGATGGAGATTGTGAGCCGGATCGCATTGCGTTTCAGCGTAAGGTACATGCTCAGGTGATGAGTTATCTGGCGTCGGGCATTCCCGCTCGTCCCGCGCGTTTTATTACCGCCCTGGCGGAATTTTATGGCAGACCGCCATTAACCGCGTCACAGTTTCCCTGGCCGGACGATCTGTGATGCAGCAAGGCATGATTAAAAGAGGAATTGAGATGATCGCAGAATTTGAAGCGCGTATTCTGGCCCTGATTGACGACATGGTTGATCATGCCAGCGACGATGAGCTGTTCGCCAGCGGTTATCTGCGCGGGCACCTGACTCTGGCGGTCGCGGAAGTCGAGCAGCTGGATGAACACACCCCGGAGGCGCTGCAGATCCAGGTGTCACGCAGCCTGCAAAATGCCATTGCCGCCGGTGAACTCTCGCCGCGCGACCAGGCCCTGGTCGTCGGCATGTGGGATAACCTGTTCGTTCAGGCTCGTCAGATTTCCGCGTAAATCGTGTCGGGCGGCGTGCCGCCCGATGCGTCTGTCAGACTGCTTTTCCCTTCAGTAATTTTCTGACCCAGTAACGATTCGGATTGAGCGCCGCCAATGTCGCAGCATCCAGCGGCTGCGGTTCGCCCGCCAACTGGGCTGCCAGCACTTCGGCCACCAGCGGTGCACTGCACAGGCCGCGTGAACCCAGCGCGCCAGCGATAAACAAGCCCGGCAGATCGGGTGCCTCAGCGACCTCACCGCCGCTGGCCAGTGTAGCCTGCAGGTCGGCATACTGCGCCAGCGTCGCCGCATAATCGGGTACGCTGCCCACCATCGGCAGGTGATCGCGCGATGCGCAGCGCACGCCCATTCTCGCTTCGCCGTCACTGACATCGACGGTTCTGGCCCACTCGCCGTCCGGCAGACAACGCACCAGGCGACTGCGGTTCTCCTGCTGATCCGCTTCGCGATAATCGGTGGCCGTCTCGCCCCGACGGTAGCTGGCACCAATGCAGTGCGTTCCAAACTGCGGGCTGACAGGCGTCAGATAGCCGTCGTAGCAGAGCACCGTCTGCAGCGCATCGAGGCCCGGCGTAGAAGGAACGTGGCTGACCTGACCGGCCACCGCATAGGTCGGCAGCGGGGCGCTTTGGATAAAGTCAGCAATCGTGTGACCGTTCGTCAGCACGACGCTGGTGTGGCGAACCGCCGGACGATCGCGGAAGGTCAGCGTCCACTGTTCATCTTCGCGTGAAAGCGCCTCGACACGGTGCAGCCAGTGAATGCGCAGACCCTGGGTTTCGCCCCAGGCCAGCATCGCTGTGGTCAGTTCAGCCGGTGAGAGCCAGCCGCCCTGCGGATAGAAAATACCCTCATGACCATGTTTAACATTCGCCAGCCTTTCTGCCTCAGCGACATCGACACGATGGGCGATCGTCTCAGGCAGCCCCATCGACAGCATCTGATCGATCTTTTTACGGCTCTTCTCATCCCAGCCCAGCTGTAGCACGCCGCTCCAGGCGTGTTCATAGCTGACGTTCAGCTGGTCATAGCACCGCCGGGCGAAGCCAAAGGCCGCCGGAAAGAAGGTCGCCAGGGCTGGATCGTGCTGGTTAAGAAGCGGATAGAGCGCCCCCTGACGGTTGCCGGAGGCACCCAGTGCAGGCGCTTCATCGGCACAATAGAGCGTCACCCGCCAGCCACGACGCAGCAGCGCCAGCGCCAGGGTGGCACTGGCAACGCCACCGCCAATCAGGGCCACCTCGCGCTGTTCAGCGGCGCGACGGTGATACCACGGCTGCGGGCAGCGCAGTAAAGGCGCATCCTGCAGTGTGCCGCACAGCATCTCCCGCTTGGGGCCAAATCCTTTGCGACGGATAACCTCAAAGCCCGCCTGCTGCAGCCCGCGCCGCACAAAACCGGCGGCGGTGAAGGTAGCAAAGGTCGCCTGCGGCCGCGTCAGCCTTGCCATCATGCCGAACAGCTCTGGCGTCCACATATCGGGGTTCTTCGAGGGGGCAAACCCATCCAGGAACCAGGCATCCACCTGGCGATGCAGACTTTCATCCAGCTGATCCCTCAGCGCGTTTATATCCCCCAGCCAGAGATCCAGCGTGACGCGGCCGCCATCAAACAGCAGCCGCTGACAGCCGGGCAGGGCGGCAGGCCACTGCGCCTGCAGCGCCCCGGCCCAGTGTGCCAGTTCAGGCCAGTGCTGATGGGCCGCCGCCAGATCGGCGCGGGTCAGGGGGAATTTTTCAAAGCTGATAAAATGCAGCCGTCGGAGGGTGGCATCCGGCTGTTCACGCTGGAAGGTGTCAAACGCCTGCCACAGTGTCAGAAAATTGAGGCCGGTGCCGAATCCGCTTTCCGCCACGATCAGCAGGTCGCGTGGATGCGCAGCAAAACGTTGGGGAAAACCGTTCCCGCCGAGGAAGACATAGCGCGTCTCCTCCAGACCGTTGTCATTGGAGAAATAGACGTCATCAAACGCTCGGGAAACAGGTGTACCCTGTTCATTCCAGTTTAGCTGTGCATGTTCAACCGGGGTTAATTTCACGGCAAAGGCTCATTTTTCAGGCAGTGGCGCGATTCTAACGACCCGCGTGACATGACGCAAATTTACAAAAGGAAATAGCTGATCGGACTTGTTCGGCGTACAAGTGTACGCTAGAGTGCATGCCAATTAAGAAGAAGTGGATGAGGAAGATTGAATGAAACGTGCTGTGATTACTGGCTTAGGGATCGTTTCCAGTATTGGTAATAACCAGCAGGAAGTGCTGTCATCTCTGCGTGAAGGACGCTCTGGCATCACCTTTTCTGAAGAGATGAAAGATTCCGGCATGCGTAGTCACGTCTGGGGTAACGTTAAATTAGATACCACCGGCCTCATCGATCGCAAAGTTGTGCGTTTTATGAGTGATGCGTCCATCTATGCTTATCTCTCCATGGAAGAAGCGATTAAAGATTCCGGCCTCAGCGCTGAAATGTATCAGAGCAACCCGCGCGTGGGTCTGATTGCAGGTTCAGGCGGCGGTTCGCCACGTTTTCAGGTCTTTGGTGCCGACGCCATGCGCAGCCCGCGTGGTCTGAAAGCCGTGGGTCCCTATGTCGTGACTAAGGCGATGGCTTCCGGTGTCTCTGCCTGCCTCGCCACGCCATTTAAAATTCATGGCGTAAACTACTCGATCAGCTCCGCCTGTGCCACCTCTGCGCACTGCATCGGTAACGCGGTTGAGCAGATTCAGCTGGGCAAACAGGATATCGTTTTTGCCGGTGGCGGCGAAGAGCTGTGCTGGGAAATGGCCTGTGAGTTTGATGCGATGGGCGCACTCTCTACCCGCTACAACGACACGCCAGAAAAAGCGTCACGCACCTATGATAACGAGCGCGACGGCTTTGTTATCGCCGGTGGCGGTGGCATGGTTGTGGTTGAAGAGCTGGAGCATGCGCTGGCCCGTGGTGCGCACATCTATGCCGAAATCGTCGGTTACGGTGCAACCTCCGACGGTGCAGACATGGTTGCGCCGTCAGGCGAAGGCGCAGTGCGCTGTATGAAGATGGCGATGAACGGTGTGGATACCCCAATCGACTATCTGAACAGTCACGGCACCTCCACGCCGGTGGGTGACGTGAAAGAGCTGGGTGCCATCCGTGAAGTGTTCGGCGACAACACGCCATACATCTCTGCAACCAAAGCTATGACCGGTCACTCACTGGGTGCGGCGGGCGTGCAGGAGGCGATCTACTCACTGCTGATGCTGGAACATGGCTTTATCGCGCCAAGCATCAACATCAGTTCACTCGATGCGGCGGCGGAAGGCATGAATATCGTCACCCAGCCGATGGAAAAAGAGCTGACCACGGTGATGTCCAACAGCTTCGGCTTCGGTGGCACCAACGCTACGCTGACCATGCGTAAATATCAGGCGTAATCGTTACGTCAGGACAGAGAAGGGCCGGCCTGCCGGCCCTTTTTATTTGCCCGCCGCCGCGCGCTTCGCTGTCACATTGACGTTTCACCTGGCGTAGGGCGCATCCGTCTGAACGCTCCCTCCCCGCACCTGTTTCACGCTCCGCCTTAACCCGCCTGCAGCAGCTCTGACAATTTTTCGCATCCTGCCACGATCTCGTCCGGCGTCAGCGCCGCAAAGCCCAGGATCCAGCCCTGCTGGGGCATGGGCCCGGCATAGAGCGGGCTCAGACGCGGCAGCAGCAGACCCCGTTGTGCCGCCAGCGCCGTGAGTCGCACCTCCTCCTTTGGTGCCTGCTGCTGAAGTTTCACCGTGACCTGCAGGCCGCCGCCGCTGGCCATCGGGGTGAGCCAGGGTGACAGCCGCTGCGTAATCTGCGCCAGCAGAAGATCCCGACGACTGTGATAGAGCTGCCGCATCAGCCGCAGATGGCTGGCGAAGTGTCCCTGTTGCAGAAAAGCGGCGGTGATCGCCTGTGACAGCAGGGCACTGTGGCCGTCCAGCACGCTGCGCGCCTGGCCGAGAGGGGTAATCAGCGCGGGCGGAACCACCATCCAGGCCAGCCGCAATGAAGGAAACAGCGACTTAGAAAAGGTGCCCAGCGTGATCACCCGCTGACAGCGATCCAGGCCCTGTAGCGCCGGAATGGGACGTTCGTCGTAATGAAATTCGCTGTCATAATCGTCCTCGATCAGCCAGCTCTGGTGGCGCTGCGCCCACGCCAGCCACGCCAGACGTCGTGGCAGGCTCAGCGTGACGCCCGTGGGATAGTGATGCGAGGGGGTCAGGTACATCAGCTTTGCGCTGTCGCTGGCGGGCAGGGCACCTTCAGCGTCCACCTCAATGCCGCGCACCTGCGCGCCTGCGGCCAGAAACGCATTGCGGGCGCCGGGATAACCGGGCTCCTCCATCCACACCTCATCACCCGGATCGACCAGCATCATAGCCAGCAGCTGTAGTGCCTGCTGCGAACTGGTTAGAATGATGACCTGCTCCGGCTGGCACACGACGCCCCTGGCAAGCGACAGATAATCGGCGAGGGCGCTGCGCAGCGGCAGATAGCCGCACGGGTCGCCATACCCCATGGCAGCACTGCCCAGGCTGCGCTGCACGCTGCTGGTTAACCGCCGCCAGAGATCGTGAGGAAACGCGCGCAACTCCGGCGAACCGGCGGCAAACGCATGGGGAAAAGGGGGATCCTGACAGCCGCCGGTCGCCAGCACCTGCCGGCCTCGCGCCGAGAACCGGGCAGGCTGAGGGCGGACCGGCGACGACGGCGGGCTGACGGGAACGGTAATGGCAACAAAGGTGCCACGGCCTGTCTCGCGTCGCAGATAGCCTTCACTCTCCAGCTGCCCGTAAGCCGCCTCCACCGTGACGCGGGAGAGTCGCAGGTCCTGCGCCAGCTGTCGGCTGGAAGGCAACTGCTGCCCGGCGTGCAGATGGTGACGGTGGATTGCCAGCCGCAGTGTGGCGCAGAGACGTTCCCGCACGCCGCCGCTCGTCTGATGCTGAAAAAGCTGTAACAGCGGAGAGCTCATATGGGTCTTATACCTGATGGGGAATGGGTATCAGAAAGCAGTCCAATTTGCCCTAAACTGGTCGTTCACCACAACAGGAGAAGCGCGATGTCATCAGTTTTACGCACAGCGGCCGCAACGCCGCAGGAAAGCCTGGCGTATTTACAGGCAAAACTCACTTACTACACCGATGCCTGGGATCTGGCGGAAGACTTAGGGCAGCAGTGCACCGGGATCGTGGTGATCGATGCGCGCGCCCCGGACGCCTATCGCGCCGGGCACATCAGCGGCGCGATTAACTTCCCGCATCGCAGCATGAACGCGGAGACCACGGCCCGGCTCGACCGCAGCAAAGTCTATGTCACCTATTGTGACGGCATCGGCTGCAACGGCTCGACCAAAGCGGCCCTGAAGCTGGCTTCGCTGGGATTTCAGGTCAAGGAGCTGACTGGCGGGCTGGATTTCTGGAAACGGGAGGGTCATCCGCTGACGTGGGGGGAGGCGGCGGGCGAATGGCCCGTTTCCGGGCCTGCGGCATCCTGTGGCTGCTGATTCAGAACACCAGCCAGAGCAGGAAGATGACTAAGAGCGCGACAAACAGGCCCAGCAGGGGACGCTGAGCCAGAGGTTGCAGGCCCGCGGGCAGGGAGGCGACAAACGGCGACCAGATCGGCTGCGGCCTGATCTCGCCGGGCGCCAGCGGCTGCTCATGCAGCTTTTCTGCCCGCTCAGCGCGACGGCTGAACAGGAAGTTAAGCAGATCCTGCGTCTGGGTCACGGTGAGCACGGTCTGCGGCGTCGCCTGGAAACGCTGCTGGCTGTACTCCTCCAGCTGACTCTGCTCCTGCTTATCCAGCGGCTGTTTCAGGGACGCTTCCAGCAGTTGCAGCGTCGGTGCGCTCTGCTGGCTCAGCGTCTGGCGCACCTGCAGATACTGGGTCAGCAGCGGAAAGTGGCGCGACGGGATCGGGTCGCCGCTGGTCAGATTCACCAGCTTCAGGGCCGCCGACCACAGCTTGCCGGTTGATTCACCGGTAGCAGCCGCCAGACGAATGACCTGCTGGTTCAGCGTATGGTGCTCGGCAGGCAGCAGGGTGCGATCGCTGACGCGGATCTGCTGCGGCTGCGGGATCGTCATCTGCCCGTTCTGCAGCATGGTCAGCACCTGGCGCAGCTGATCCTGACTCAGTGCGCTCAGCACGGTCTGACCAAACTGCTGACGGATAAAATCGCTGACCGCCTGACGGTTGTTGCCTTTTGGCAGCAGTTCGGTGAGCTGGGTCATCAGCTGACGCGTGGCATGCCCGTTCTGGGCCTGGGTCAGACGGCTGTTAAGATACTGTTCCGCTAAGGGAAAGTGGCGCGACTGCAACTCAGCTTCGCTCTTCACGCCGACCTCATGCCGCACACCCGCCCAGAGTTCAGGCGCTTTGAGATTGCTGAGCGAAGAGATACGCACGATCAGACGTTCTAAGGTGGTGCGCTGAGCAGGGGAGAGCGGCTGCTCACCCGCCACCGAACCGTGACGTGACGCGCCGGTTTGCGGATTGACAGATGAACGATCGCCGACCGGCACACCGGGGCCGCTGAGAGGTTGCATGGCGGATTCCTTGGAAAAACAGAACAGCGTGGGGTGCGCCGGAATAAGAATAGGCCATGATAGCAAAAGCCCCCGTGAAATCCCACGGGGGACATCTGTTTGATGTGAGATTTACTCTTCCGCCAGCTTCAGGCGATGACGACGCCAGCGTTTCCAGAGTGGCGGGACAAGCAGGACTGCAATCGCCAGCACCAGCAGCACTTTGCAAATCAGGCTTTCCCACAGGATCACCAGATTGCCGTTACTGATCGACAGGGCGCGGCGCAGGTTCTGCTCCAGCATTTCACCCAGCACAAAGCCCAGGATCAGAGGCGACATCGGGAAGTCCATTTTGCGCAGGATATAACCGAATATCCCCAGGCCGACCATCAGCAGCAGATCGAAGGTGGTGCTGTGCACGGCATAAACGCCCACGGCGGAAATCGCGGCGATGGCTGGCACCAGGAACCAGAGCGGGATGCTCAGCATGCGGGCGAAGACGTTGATCATCGGAATGTTCATCACCAGCAGCATAACGTTGCCAATCAGCAGTGCCGCGATCAGACCCCAGACGATATCCGGCTGCTCGACAAACATCGCCGGCCCCGGCGTGATGTTATAGAGCGTCAGGGCGCCGACCATCACCGCCGTCGTGCCGGAGCCAGGGATCCCCAGCGTCAGCATCGGGATAAAGGAGCCACAGGCGGAGGCGTTGTTTGCCGCTTCCGGGGCGGCCACGCCGCGAATATCACCTTTACCGAACTGGTCACTGCCGCTGATTTTTTTCTCCGTCATATAGGCGATGGCGCTGGCGATGGTCGCACCGGCACCCGGCAGAACGCCGACAAAAAAGCCCAGGAAGGAGGAGCGCAGCGTTGCACCGGTTGCCATCGCCGCCTCTTTCATGTTGAACATCATGCGGCCGCTGGCCCGCACCGCCTTCTGACCACTGCTGGTGGATTCCAGCATCAGCAGAATTTCACTCACCGAGAACAGGCCAATTACGACGACCACAAACTGAATGCCGTCGGAGAGGTGGACGCTTTCGAAGGTAAAGCGGTAGACGCCGGTATTCGCATCCACCCCGACCGTCGCCATGCCCAGGCCGATTAAGGCGGCAAGGAACGACTTCAGCGGATTGTGGCTCATCATGCTGCCCAGGCAGGCGATGGCGAACACCATCAGGGCAAAATATTCTGCCGGGCCGAACGCCAGCGACCAGCTGGCCAGCAGCGGAGCAAACAGAATGATCCCCAGGATAGCGATGGTGGAGCCGATAAAGGAGCTGACCGCCGAGATGGAGAGGGCAACGCCCGCTTTGCCCTGTTGCGCCATCGGGTAACCATCCAGCGCGGTCATGATGGCTCCGGCATCGCCCGGCACGTTGAGCAGAATCGAGGAGATTCGCCCTCCATATTCACAGCCGATGTAAACCGTTGCCAGCAGGATCAGCGCCGATTCGGCCGGCAGGTGCAGCGCAAACGCCAGCGGCATCAGAATCGCCACCCCGTTAATCGGGCCGAGACCAGGCAGCAGGCCGACGATGGTGCCGATAAAGCAGCCGATCAGGGCAATCAGCAGATTCTCTGGCGTCATGGCGACGGCAAAGCCCTGCATTAAAAAGGACCAGGTATCCATGATGCTCTCCTTAACTCAGCCAGCTGCCGAACGGAAGCGTGACTTCCAGCAGACGGTCAAATGCGTAAAACAGTGAGGTGCCCATCACCAGCCCGGCCAGCGCGGCGGCCCACCAGCGCGCGCCAAACAGCAGGCCAATGCCAAAGGTCAGCAGCGTCGTGCAGATGGCAAAGCCCAGCGTCTCGAACAGCCAGCCATAGAGCATCATCATCACCGCCAGCGCCGCCAGCCGTTTCAGGGTGCCGCTGGCAGGCCACTGAATAGTGTCCGGTTTACGAAAAAGCATCAGCACGGCGCAGATAGCCATCAGGCCCAGGATCGCCATCGGGAACGGACGCGGCCCCACCGGTTCGTAACTGTATTCACTCTGGATCTGCCAGGCCACCACCATGCCGCCGAGGCACAGTGCCAGCCACAGGGCAGCAAAAATACGATCGCTCATCATCTGCTCCCGTTATTTGTTATTTGGCCAGGCCAAAGGATTTTGCCTGCTCACGGTAATCTGCCACCTGCTTCTTCACGTAGCTGTCGAGCGCCTGACCGGTCAGGTTAAACTCGAACAGGCCGCGCAGGTCGCGCTGCTTTTTGAACTCCGGCGTCTCTGTCATCTTTTTGAACGCCTCTTCCCACCACTGATAATCGGCATCGCTGACTTTGGGACCCAGGTAGTAGCCGCGGATCACCGGCCAGACGATGTTAAAACCCTGCTCTTTGGCGGTCGGCACCTCCGCCAGCTGGCCCGGCAGACGCTGATCGGACATCACGGCCAGCACCCGCATTTTGCCGCCCTGCAGGTGCGGCACCATTTCACTCATGTCACCGGAGACCACCTGAATGTGGTTGCCGAGCAGCGCCGTCACCGGCTCACCGCCGCCCTCAAAGGCGACATAGCGCATCTTGCGGGGATCGATACCGGCTTCGCGTGCCAGCAGCGCGGTCTTCATCCAGTCCTGGCTGCCGATGGACGCTCCGGCACCCACCACCACTTTGGTGGGATCTTCTTTCATAGCCGCCATCAGCTCACCCAGGGTTTTCCACGGCGCGTCATCACGCACCGCCACCATGCCGTAATCGGTGCCGACGGCCGCCAGCCACTTCACGTCGTCAACGGTATAGCGGCCAAATTTGCCCTGAGAGAGGTTGAGCAGCGAGCCGCCGGAGAAGGCGACAACGGTGCCCGCTTCGGCCGGACGCTGGGCGATAATGGCGTTATAGGCGACCGCACCGACGCCGCCGGGCATGTAGGTGACGCGCATCGGCGTCTTAATCTGGCCGGTTTCCTGCAGTGAGACCTGCAACAGTTTGCAGGTCAGATCAAAACCGCCGCCGGGTTTCGCGGGCGCGATACATTCGGTGCGGCCCGGCCCCTCTGCGGCGACGGCATGGGTCGCCATCAGCGTCAGCAGGGTGGTGGCGAGGGCGGCAGGCATTAATTTTTTCATTGCAGGCTCCATTCATTCATCCAGAGTGTGATTGCTGCTGAAACATCAGCGTTATCGAATTGTTAAGACAGCTACCTTTCATTTACCTTTCAGGGAGCGGATTTAATAACAGGATGTGATATGCGTCTCTTACTGGTGGAAGATACGGCTGACCTGGCGCGCTGGCTGCAGAAGGCGCTGACGCAAAAAGGGTTTGCGGTTGACTGGGTAGCGGATGGCGTGGCGGCCGATCACGCGTTGCAGTGTGAAGCCTATGCGCTGGTGGTGCTGGATGTCTCTCTGCCTCGGATCGATGGCCTGGAGGTGCTGACCCGTCTGCGGCGGCGGGGTCAGAGCGTGCCGGTGCTGTTGCTGACCGCGCGCAGCGCGCTGGACGATCGGGTGCGCGGCCTGAACCTGGGCGCGGATGACTACCTGACCAAACCCTTTGAGCTGGATGAGCTGGAAGCGCGGCTACGGGCGCTGCTGCGGCGCAGTCAGAGTCAGACCCCGCAGAATCAGTCGCTGGGCCAGCTGAGGCTGGACAGCGAAGGCTATTTCCTGCTGGCCGACAGGCCGCTGGCGCTGACGCCGCGCGAATCGAGCGTCCTGACGACGCTGATGCAGCGTCATGGCCGGCCGGTCTCCCGGCAGTTTCTCTATGAGCAGACCTTCAGCCTGGCGGATGAAGCCAGCCCGGAGAGTATCGAGCTTTACGTGCACCGCGTCAGAAAAAAACTGGCAGGCAGCGATGTGGCGATTGTGACGCTGCGCGGGCTGGGCTACAGCCTGGAAACGCTGCCATGCGGCTGACGCATTCGCTGCGGGGTGAGCTGCTGGCCTGGTTTGGCCTGCCGCTGCTGTTGCTCTGGGCGCTGTCGGTTTACACCCACTATCAGAGCGGGCTGGCGGCCGCGAATCAGGCTTACGATCGCTCGCTGCTGGCGTCCGCCCGGACGGTGGCGGAGCGGCTGGTGGTGCGGCGGCAGCATCTGGAGGTGGATGTCCCCTGGGTCGTGCTCGACAGTTTTGAGCGCAACATGAACGATCAGCTCTTCTACCAGGTGATCTCCCCGGAGGGCAAAACGTTATCCGGTTACAACGACCTGCCGCCGATCCCCATCACCAGCAAAATGTCCACTGCCTATCCGGCGCTGGTGCACTTCTATGACGGCCGCTATCACCAGCAACGCATCCGGGTTGCAGCACTCTGGCAGCCGGTGAGCGAGTCAGGTGTGGATGGCATGGCGCTGGTGCTGGTGGCCGAAACCATTCACTCCCGGCAGGAGTTTGCCCGCGGGCTGATGCGAACCGCGCTGATCAGCCAGAGCGGACTGGTACTGATGACACTGCTGCTGGCGGGCCTGATGCTGCGCCGGGTGTTGCGCCCGCTGCGGCGGCTGTCCCGCACCGTGTTACAGCGCGACGGCGGTGAATTGACGCCACTTCCCTCGCTGCCCTGGTCGGAACTGCAACCGCTGATCATCGCCTTTAACCGCTATCTTGCCCGGTTGCGGGGGCTGCTGGCGCGCCAGGATCGTTTCAGTGCTGACGCGGCGCACCAGCTGCGGACGCCGCTCACCATCCTGAAAACGCAGGTCAGCGTTGCGCTCAGCAGTGAACGTCCCGAAGCCTGGCAGGAGAGTCTGCTCGGTATGCGCCATACGCTGGATGAGACTATTGTCCTGACCGATCGGCTGTTGCAGTTAGCCCGCATCAAAGCGCGTCACGGCGAGGATAAACCGATGACGCGGGTGGATCTGGCGGCCATCGTGCGCGACGCCTGCTTCAGCCGCTATACGGCGGCCCGCACCCGGCAGATCGATCTGGGCTATGAAGGGGAAGAGAGCAGCCTGATCGCGGGCGATGGCGTGCTGATTGGCGAACTCTGCGCCAATCTGCTGGACAACGCGATTAAATATACCCCCTGTCACGGCATTGTCACCGCCCGGGTAAGGGCGGGCGGGCTGGAAATTGAGGACAGCGGGCCGGGCATCGAGGGGGCGGAGCAGCTGAAAGCGTTACAGCCTTTTCAGCGGCTGGACAATGCCGGGATGCAGCCGGGCGCCGGTATCGGCCTGGCGCTGGTGCAGGATATCTGCGCCTGGCATGGCGCGACCCTGCAGCTGGATCGCAGTTCGCAGCTCGGCGGACTGCGGGTGACGGTACGGTTTACAACGGATGCAGGTTAGTCGCTTTTCGCCGGGTGAGGGGAGTACGCAGCCGCTGCGCCAGGATCACACCAGCGAGGGTCAGACCGCCACCGATCCAGTGGTAGCTGTGCAGATGTTCATGCAGAAACAGCACGGCGATCAGGGCGGTAAACAGCGGGATCAGATTCATAAAGATACTGGTGGTGCTGGCCCCCAGGCGCTGCACGCCGTGGATCCACAAAAAGGGCGCGATGATCGAGGCGAACAGGCCGGCAAACAGCACCAGCGGCAGGTTGTGCAGGTTCAGTGCGATCGTCGGTGCCAGCAGGAAGCCTGGCAGTAACAGCAGCACACCAAAGAAAATCTGTACGTAGAGGCTGTGCCAGATCGGCAGCGGCAGCGCCCAGCGGCGGGTCAGCACGCCATAGAGCGCATAGGCAGTCGAGGCGGCCAGCATCATCAGTTCTCCCTTGCCCAGCCCCTGGCTCAGCAACCGGGTGACGTTGCCCTCGCTCACCAGCCACACCAGGCCGGTAAAGGAGATCACACTGCCGAGCAGGATCCCGAGCGTCGGGGCAATCCGCAGGATCACCACGCTCAGCAGCACCGTAAGCAGCGGGATCAGCGCACCAATAATCCCCATAAAGAGCGCGCTGACGCTGTGCGCGGCGTAATAGGCCAGGCTCTGATAAAGTGCCATTCCCAGCAGACCGAGCAGTGCCAGCCGCCACAGATGCGGCTTAATCGTCTGACGCGTGCGCCAGACGCCAGGCAGCACAAACGGCGTCAGCACCAGCAGCGCCAGCAGCCAGCGATAGAATGAGATCGCCGAGGGATCGATCGCGCTGGCCGAAAGCTTGCTGACAATCGAGTTAATCGACCAGATCACGACCGCAACAAGCGGGTAAAGAAAAAACATGCTGACGCTCCGGAAACCTTAAAGAGGCGCAGTGTACGCTTCTGCGGATTTATTCCGATAGTGAATATCGGACAAAATAATGTGTCAGGGGGACAGAATGATCCTGCAAGTCACCAGGCAGCCGCCGATGGATACGCCGCAGTCAGGCTACGTTCTGCGTCATGAGCAGGCAGGCACACCGTCAGATCGCTACCGCGCGCGGTTAGGCTAACGCGCCGCTTTATGCCAGAATAATCCCCCTCATATGTAACTGACAGGAAAGCCGTGGTGAAAATTCTGGTCGATGAAAATATGCCCTATGCCCGTGAGCTGTTCAGCCGGACCGGCGAGGTGGTTGCGGTGCCGGGGCGTCCGCTGCCGGTGGCAGAACTGGCCGACGCTCAGGGGCTGATGGTGCGCTCCGTCACCCAGGTTAATGAGGCGCTGCTGGCGGGCACGCCGGTGAAGTTTGTCGGCACCGCCACGGCAGGCACCGATCATATCGACGAGGCGGGACTGCAGCGGGCAGGCGTCGCGTTCTCCGCAGCGCCCGGCTGCAACGCCATCGCGGTTGTGGAGTATGTCTTCTCCGCGCTGCTGCTGCTGGCGGAACGTGATGGGTTCCAGCTGCGCGATCGTACCGTCGGGATTGTGGGGGTTGGCAATGTTGGCGGGCGGCTGCAGAAGCGGCTGGAAGCCTGGGGCATCCGCACCCTGCTGTGCGATCCTCCGCGCGCCGATCGCGGTGATGAAGGCGAGTTTCTGTCGCTGGACGCCGTGGCAGCGCAGGCCGATATCCTGACGTTCCACACGCCGCTGTTTAAAGAGGGCCCCTACAGGAGCTGGCATCTGGCCGATGCGGCGCTGCTGATGGGGCTGAAACCCAATACTATTCTGATTAACGCCTGTCGCGGCGCGGTGGTGGACAACGCCGCCCTGCTGGAGGTGCTGAACATGCGGCACGATCTGAGCGTGGTGCTTGATGTCTGGGAGCCGGAGCCGGATCTCTCGCTGGCGCTGCTGGACAAGGTCGATATCGCCACGCCCCATATCGCGGGCTACACGCTGGAAGGTAAGGCGCGCGGCACGACCCAGGTGTTCGAAGCCTGGTGCGACTTTATCGGTCAGCCGCAGCAGGTGCCGCTCAGCACTTTACTGCCGGTGCCGGAGTTCAGCGAGATCACCCTGAATGGCCCGCTGGATCAGCCAACGCTGAAACGCCTGGCGCATCTGGTGTATGATGTGCGCCGCGATGATGCCCCCTTGCGTAAAGTGGCGGCAAAACCCGGTGAGTTCGATCGCCTGCGTAAGCAGTATCAGGAGCGCCGCGAGTGGTCATCGCTGCAGGTAAACTGTGATGATGCCGCCACGGCGGCGATGCTGAATCAGCTGGGCTTTAATGCACTCTTCTCCCCAACATAATACCGGCTGCGGGCCTGCCAGCTGTTTCCGTATGGAATAAGACGGAACGGTCGCGGTGCGCAGTGCTGACGCCCCATCGGACGGCGGGTTAAAGGGGGGGATAAATCTGAATCCCCGGGCGGTGAATATCACCGCCTTCTGTTTTTATGTCATTGTCTGGAGTAAACCAACATGTCTGACGGCTGGAATATTGCGCTACTTGGCGCGACAGGCGCAGTAGGGAACGCTGTACTGGAACTGCTGGCGGAACGCCAGTTCCCGGTTGGTGAATTATATTTACTGGCCAGCGAGAACAGCGCGGGCGAAACGAAACGCTTCGAGGGCCGCTCGCTGCGGGTTGAAAATGCAGAGTCGTTCGACTGGTCACAGGCGCAGCTGGCCTTTTTCGTCGCGGGACGTGACGCCTCCGCGCGCTACGCCGACGACGCGGCCAACGCGGGCTGTCTGGTGATCGACAGCAGTGAGCTGTTTGCGCTGGAACCCGACGTGCCGCTGGTGGTGCCGGATGTAAACCCGCATGTGCTGGCGGATTATCGCAATCGCAACATTATCAGCGTGGCCGATAACCTGGTGAGCCAGCTGCTGACCGCCATTAAACCGCTGGTGGATGTGGCGGGCCTGGGGCGTCTGCAGGTGACGAATCTGCTCTCCGTCTCCAGCTACGGCAAAGTCGCCGTGGATGCGCTGGCGGGTGAAAGTGCCCGTCTGCTGAATGGTATTCCGGCCGATGAGCACCATTTTGGTCGCCAGCTGGCCTTTAACCTGATGCCACAGCAGGCCGATGCCGAAGGCAGCGTGGAGAGCGAGCGCCGTCTGATCGATCAGGTGCGTAAGGTGCTACAGGACGAAGGCTTACCGATTGCGGTCAGCAGCGTGCAGGCGCCGGTGTTTTACGGCAATGCGCAGATTGTCCACATCGAAAACCTGCGTCCGCTCTCGGCGGAAGAAGCGCGTGCCGAACTGGCGCTGGCGGCAGATATCCGTCTGAGCGAAGAGGATGAGGTGCCGACACCGGTGACGGATGCGTCGGGCAATGGCGAGCTGAGCATTGGCAGCGTGCGCAATGACTACGGTATCCCGGAGCTGCTGCAGTTCTGGTCTGTAGCGGACAACATTCGCTTTGGTGGCGCGCTGATGGCGGTGAAAACCGCCGAGAAACTGGTTCAGGAGTACCTGTAACCATGTCAGAAGGTCAGACGCACAAACTGGCGCTCGGCATCGAGTATGACGGCAGCCACTACTATGGCTGGCAGCGTCAGAACGAAGTCCGCAGCGTGCAGGAGAAGGTGGAGCGCGCCCTGTCGAAAGTGGCTGACCATCCGGTCAGCATTTTCTGCGCGGGCCGGACCGATGCGGGCGTGCATGGAACCGGGCAGGTGGTGCATTTCGACACCACCTCGCAGCGACCGGATGGGGCCTGGACGCTGGGCGTCAACGCCAATCTGCCGCCGGATATTGCAGTCCGCTGGGTAAAGGCGGTGCCGGACGATTTCCATGCCCGTTTCAGCGCCACGGCGCGACGCTATCGCTACCTGATCTACAATCAGCGCCTGCGTCCGGCGGTGCTGGCGAAGGGCGTGACGCATTTTTATCATCCGCTGGATGCGGAGAAGATGCATCGCGCCGGGCAGTGCCTGCTGGGCGAGAATGATTTCACCTCGTTCCGCGCGGTGCAGTGTCAGTCACGCACGCCGTGGCGCAACGTGATTCACCTCAACGTCACGCGCCTGGGCGCTTACGTGATTGTGGATATCAAAGCCAACGCCTTTGTGCATCACATGGTGCGCAATATCGTGGGCAGCCTGATGGAGATAGGCTGCGGCAATCAGCCGGAGTCATGGATGGCAACGCTGCTGGCGGCGAAGGATCGGACATTAGCTGCAGCCACAGCCCGGGCAGAGGGGTTATACCTGGTGGCGGTGGATTATCCATCGCACTTTGCGTTACCACAGCCGCCGATGGGACCCTTGTTCCTCGCGGATTAATTCACTTTCAGGACTTTAAAGGGCGCGCTATGGAGTTTCTCCATTTTCTGGTTGATTTTATTTTGCACATTGATGTGCATCTTGCCGAACTGGTTGCGCAGTACGGTGTCTGGATTTACGCTATTTTGTTCCTGATTCTGTTCTGCGAAACCGGACTGGTGGTCACGCCGTTCCTGCCAGGTGACTCGCTGCTGTTTGTCGCGGGCGCGCTGGCGGCGCTGCCGGGCAACGATCTCAATGTGCACCTGATGGTGACATTGCTGGTGGTGGCGGCCGTGCTGGGCGATGCGGTGAACTACACCATTGGCCGTCTCTTCGGTGAGCGGTTGTTCAGCAACCCGAACTCGAAGATTTTCCGTCGCAGCTATCTGGATAAAACCCATGCGTTTTACGCCCGTCACGGCGGAAAAACCATTATCCTGGCGCGTTTTGTACCGATTGTCCGGACTTTTGCGCCGTTTGTGGCCGGAATGGGCCATATGTCTTATCGCCACTTCGCGCTGTTCAACGTGACGGGTGCGCTGTTATGGGTGCTGCTGTTCTCCTATGCCGGCTACCTGTTTGGCGATCTGCCGGTGGTACAGGAAAACCTGAAGCTGCTGATTGTGGGCATTATCCTGGTCTCTGTTCTGCCGGGTGTGATCGAAGTCTGGCGTCATCGCCGTCAGGCTAAGCAGCAGAAGCTGCCATAACGTTTCGCTCAGGGGTAAGACCAGATTTTTATCCACAGTCTGAACAGGTTGTGGTTTAATGAGCGACATTTACCGTCTGCTGAAGCGGTTTTCAGCAGTATCAAGACGACTGGACCAGGTCAGTTTTAAACAGAAAGGTCATCAATGAGCTGGATTGAACGCATTCTTAATAAAAGCACCACGACGCCTGCGCGCAAAGCTAGCATCCCGGAAGGGGTGTGGACGAAGTGTGACAGCTGTGGACAGGTGCTGTACCGCGCTGAACTGGAGCGCAATCTTGAGGTCTGCCCGAAGTGTGACCACCACATGCGTATGCATGCCCGCGAGCGCCTCGGCAGTTTCCTCGATCAGGGCACTATGGTTGAGCTTGGCAGTGAACTTGAACCCAAAGATCTGCTGAAGTTCCGTGACTCGAAAAAGTATAAAGATCGTCTGGTTGCAGCGCAGAAAGCGACTGACGAGAAAGATGCGCTGATCGTAATGAAAGGTCAGCTGCACGGCATGCCGGTTGTGACAGCCGCCTTTGAATTTGCCTTTATGGGCGGCTCAATGGGCTCTGTCGTCGGCGCCCGTTTTGTCCGTGCCGTTGAGCAGGCGCTGGAAGATAACTGCCCGCTGATCTGCTTCTCCGCCAGTGGTGGCGCACGTATGCAGGAAGCACTGATGTCGCTGATGCAGATGGCGAAAACCAGTGCGGCGCTGGCAAAGATGCAGGAGCGCGGTCTGCCTTACATTTCTGTGCTGACCGACCCGACCATGGGCGGCGTCTCCGCCAGTTTTGCCATGCTGGGCGACCTCAACGTCGCGGAACCGAAAGCGCTGATCGGCTTTGCCGGTCCACGCGTTATCGAGCAGACCGTGCGTGAAAAACTGCCGCCGGGCTTCCAGCGCAGTGAGTTCCTGATTGAGAAGGGCGCGATCGATATGATCATTCGCCGCCCGGAAATGCGCTACAAACTGGCGAGCCTGCTGGCAAAAATGATGAACCTGCCGGCACCGCTGCATGACGGTGAACAGTCCGTTCCTGCGACGACTGAATCGGAAAGCAACGAGGCCTGACAGGAGATAGAGAGGCACGCCCGTCGTGCCTCTTACCAATGCACCGTATACCGCAGCATCAGTCTGACGGGTATCAATAAGCAAAACGGGACATATGGACAATCTTCACCTTCCTCAAGCCACGTCGCCTTTGGCCGCGTGGCTTTATTATCTTGAGCACCTGCATACTCAGGCTATCGAACTGGGTCTGGACCGTATTCGCCAGGTGGCACAACGTCTCGACCTGCTGAAACCCGCCCCTTTCGTCTTTACCGTCGCCGGAACCAACGGCAAGGGCACCACCTGCCGCACGCTGGAAGCGCTGCTGATTGCCGCAGGCTATCGCGTGGGCGTCTACAGTTCGCCACATCTGGTACGCTACACCGAACGCGTCCGGGTGCAGGGTGAGGAGCTGAGTGAGGCGCAGCACTGCGCCAGCTTCGCGGAGATCGAGGCCGGACGTGGCGAAATCTCGCTGACCTACTTTGAATTTGGCACGCTCTCGGCGCTGAACCTGTTCCGCCAGGCGCAGCTCGATGTGGTGATCCTCGAAGTCGGTCTGGGCGGACGGCTGGATGCCACTAATATTGTGGATGCCGATGTCGCCGTCATCACCAGCATCGCGCTGGACCATACTGACTGGCTTGGCCCGGATCGCGAAAGCATCGGGCGCGAAAAGGCCGGTGTTTTTCGAGCCGGCAAGCCGGCCGTCGTCGGCGAAGCTGATATGCCGCAGAGCATTGCCCGCGTTGCGCAGGAAAAGGGCGCGCAGCTGCTCCAGCGCAACATTGACTGGTCATGGCATGCGCAGGCCGGGAGCTGGTCGCTGCGCGACGCGATCGGTGAACTGAACGATCTGCCACTGCCGCAGGTCCCGCTGCCGAATGCGGCGACCGCGCTGGCGGCGCTGCGGGTTTCCGGGCTTACGGTCAGCGAGGCGCAGATCCGCGCCAGCCTGCCGCTGGCGATGCTACCGGGGCGCTTTCAGACCCTCAGCGAGTCACCGCGCGTGATTCTGGATGTTGCTCACAATCCGCACGCAGCGACCTATCTGGCGTCGCGGCTGGCGGCGCTGCCGAAAAAGGGCAAAGTGCATGCCGTTGTGGGCATGCTGCATGATAAAGATATCGCCGGTACGCTGGCGGCGCTGGTACCGGTCGTCGATGCCTGGTACTGCGCGCCGCTGGAAGGACCGCGCGGCGCTACGGCTGAGCAGCTGCTGGATGCGCTGCCGCAGGGCGAGGCGTTTGGCTCGGTTGAGCTTGCCTGGCAGCAGGCACGTCAGCGTGCCGCGCCGCAGGATATTGTGCTGGTCTGTGGTTCATTCCACACCGTAGCACAGGTCATGGAATCGATTAAAACGGAGAAAGGACGTGGCGAGTAAGTTTCAGAACCGTTTAGTCGGTACCATTATTCTGGTGGCCGTGGGCGTGATTGTGCTGCCCGGCCTGCTGGATGGTCAGAAAAAGCATTACAAAGAGGAGTTCGCCGCCATTCCGCTGGTGCCCAAACCCGACGATCAGCAGGATAGCGAGATGGTGCCGCCGGTCACGCAGTCGTTACCGGCTCAGCCGCCGGAAGGCGCGGGCAGTGCGGTCAGCAGCAGCAACAGGAGTAACGCTACGGCGGAGCAGGGGCGGACGCAACCTGAAGAAGAGAGCGAGCCGGTTGTGGTGTCGCCACCGCCTGTGCATCAGTCTGTGCCTGCACAGACGGTGACGAAGCCGAAAGCGGAAGAGACGCGCAAGCCCAAAGTGACCGAGCAGACGAAGCCGAAAACGGTCGAGCAGCAGAAGCCAAAAACGGCAGAGCAGCCTAAACCGAAGCCGGTCGAACAGCCAAAAGTGGTGGAGCAGCCGAAGCAGGAGCAGCCGAAGCAGGAAGAACCGCCGAAAGCCGCAGAGAGCACGGCCCCGGCAGGGCAGGCTTACGTTGTACAGCTGGGTGCGCTGAAGAACGCCAGCAAGGTGAATGAGATCGTCGCGCAGCTGCGGCTGTCGGGCTACCGCGCCTTTACCGTGCCTTCCACGCCGGTACAGGGCCAGATCACCCGCATTTATGTGGGACCGGATGCCTCCAAAGCCAAAATGCAGAGCGCGGTGGGCGAGCTGAAAAGTATCTCCGGGCTGGGCGGCGTCGTGAAGCCGTACAGCGCACGCTAAGGGATCATTGACGCTGCCGATAGCAGTAACAGGCAGCGTCTTTGCGCCGCCAGACTCACCGGTTAAGCCGGTCTCTGGTCTGAAAATATGAAGATTTTCAACGGATTGTCTGGCTGAAAATCACCCGGGCGATGGTCTTTTTTTTCATCGCCCTTTTTATGGATGCAGAAAAAGAAAACCGCTACGCAAACGTTTTCTTTTTCTGTTAGAATGCGCCCCGAACTGGATGCAGGGGTGCAATTGCACTGGCGCTGGAAAAGTTCATGATCTGGATTGATTACGTCATTATTGCGGTAGTTGGTTTTTCGGCTCTGGTCAGCCTCGTTCGCGGGTTTGTCCGGGAAGCCTTATCTCTCGTTACCTGGGGATGCGCGTTTTTTGTCGCCAGTCATTACTACGCCTACCTTGCAGTCTGGTTTACAGGCTTTGACGACGAACTGGTTCGTAACGGTATCGCCATCGGTGTGCTGTTTGTGGCTACCCTGATTGTGGGGGCTATCGTGAACTACGTTATCGGCTCGCTGGTGGAAAAAACCGGCCTGTCGGGAACCGACCGGGTGTTGGGCGTCTGTTTCGGGGCGTTGCGGGGTGTGCTGATCGTAGCCGCTTTGCTGTTCTTCCTTGATACATTCACTGGCTTTTCCAGAAGTCCGGACTGGCAGCAGTCCCAACTCATTCCCGAGTTCAGTTATATCATCAGGTGGTTTTTTGATTACCTGAAAAGCACGTCGAGTTTTTTACCCCGGTGATGTGACCGGGAGTGCGGCTTAATGAGGAAATGACAACATGTGCGGTATTGTCGGTATCACCGGTTTCATGCCGGTCAACCAGTCGATCTATGACGCGTTAACGGTGCTCCAGCACCGCGGGCAGGATGCCGCAGGCATTTGTACTATCGATGCGCTGAAATGTTTTCGCCTGCGAAAGGCAAACGGCCTGGTCAGCGACGTTTTCGAAGCACGCCACATGCAGCGTCTGCAGGGCAACATGGGGATTGGTCACGCGCGGTATCCCACAGCGGGAAGCTCCAGTGCCTCTGAAGCGCAACCTTTCTACGTAAACTCGCCGTATGGTATTACCCTGGCGCACAACGGTAACCTGACTAACGCCCATGTGCTGCGTAAGCACCTGTTCGAAAAGGGCCGTCGTCACGTTAACACCACATCAGATTCTGAAATCCTGCTGAATATCTTTGCGCAGGAGTTAGACCGTTTCCAGAACGACCCGCTGGAAGCCGACAACATTTTTGCGGCGGTCGCCGCCCTGCATCAGCAGGTGCGTGGCGCCTACGCCGTCGTCGCAATGATTATCGGTCACGGTATGGTCGCCTTCCGCGATCCGAACGGCATCCGTCCGCTGGTGCTGGGTAAGCGCGTCATCGCGGATGGCCGCACCGAATACATGGTCGCCTCCGAGAGCGTGGCGCTGGATACGCTGGGCTTTGAGTTCATTCGTGACGTGGCACCCGGCGAAGCGGTCTATGTCACCGAGCAGGGCCAGCTCTCGACCCGCCAGTGTGCGGAAAACCCGAAGAGCAATCCGTGCCTGTTCGAGTATGTCTATTTTGCCCGTCCTGACTCTTTCCTGGACAAAATCTCGGTCTACAGCGCCCGCGTTCGCATGGGCACCAAGCTGGGCGAGAAGATTGCCCGCGAATGGGAAGATCTTGATATCGATGTGGTGATCCCGATTCCGGAGACCTCAACCGATATCGCGCTGGAAATTGCCCGTATTCTCGACAAACCCTATCGTCAGGGCTTTGTGAAGAACCGCTACGTGGGCCGTACCTTTATCATGCCAGGTCAGCAGTTACGCCGCAGCGCGGTGCGCCGCAAGCTCAACGCGAACCGTGCCGAATTCCGTGATAAAAACGTGCTGCTGGTGGATGACTCGATCGTGCGCGGCACCACCTCCGAGCAGATTATCGAGATGGCGCGTGAAGCGGGCGCGAAACGGGTCTATCTGGCCTCTGCGGCCCCGGAGATCCGTTTCCCGAACGTCTACGGTATCGATATGCCGAGCGCCACCGAACTGATCGCACACGGTCGTGAAGTGGAAGAGATTCGTCAGCTGATCAAAGCCGATGCGCTGATCTTCCAGGATCTGGACGATCTGATCGAGGCGGTGCGTGAAGAGAACCCGGAGATTGCCCAGTTTGAGTGCTCCGTGTTCAACGGCGTCTACGTCACCAAAGATGTCGATCAGCAGTATCTGGAGTATCTCGAATCGCTGCGTAACGATGATGCCAAAGCGCTGCAGCGTCAGAACGAGGTCGAGAACCTTGAGCTGCACAACGAAGGCTGATGCGGTGTTAAGCCGGGTCGCATAGAGCAGGGCGGGAGCAATCCCGCCCTGTTTGTTTTCAGAATCCCGCTGGCCGCGTATGATGGCGCACTGGCAGACATAAGGTTGGACTATGAAACGACTCATCATTGGCATCTCTGGCGCAAGCGGGGTGATCTACGGCGTGCGCATGCTGCAGGTGCTGCAGCAGGTGGAAGGGGTGGAAACGCATCTGGTCATGAGCAACGCGGCGCGTCAGACCCTGGGGCTGGAGAGCGACTATTCGCTGCGCGATGTGCAGGCGCTGGCCGATGTGGTGCATGACGTGCGCGATATTGCAGCAAACATCTCGTCCGGCTCGTTTAAAACCCTGGGCATGGCGATCTTACCCTGCTCGATGAAAACGCTGTCGGGCATCGTACATAGCTACAGCGATTCGCTGCTGACCCGCGCCGCTGATGTGGTACTGAAAGAGCAGCGCAAGCTGGTGCTGTGCGTGCGGGAAACTCCGCTGCACGTGGGACACCTGCGGATGATGACGACCGCGGCAGAGCTGGGGGCGATTATCATGCCGCCCGTGCCGGCGTTTTATCACCGTCCTGAAACCATCGACCAGCTGATCGATCAGACCGTAAACCGGGTCATCGACCAGTTTGATATTGAACTGCCGGAAGATCTTTTCACGCGCTGGCAGGGTGCATAAAGTTCCGCTGGCGCACTTATTTAGTGCATAAGCGCGCCACGGATCACTCTTCGTGCATTTGATGCACCAAAAGTTAACAACGTCGCTTTTTCTCTTTTACTTCGCTGCTATATTCCCCTCACAAACACAGCGTTTTCACCTGTCTGACATCACGCTAACTGCGTGGATTACTTGCAGAACTGGCATGAAACATGCAGATTAATTTGCGCAAGCACATCATGAACCACATAACAAAAAGCACTTTACTTGAGGGTAATCTATGAAAAAGCGTGTTCTGGCTCTTTCCCTGATGCTGGGCTTATCCAGTGCTGCCAGCGTTTTTGCGGCGGTACCGGGTTCCATCCGTATCGGCACAGACCCAACTTACCCACCGTTTGAGTCGAAAAACGCGCAAGGCAAGTTAGTGGGCTTCGACATCGACCTCGCTAACGAAATCTGTAAACGCATTCATACCCAGTGTACCTACGTGGAAAGTGACTTTGATGCGCTGATCCCGTCGCTGAAAGCGAAGAAAATCGACGCCATCATCTCCTCACTCTCGATCACCGCCAAACGTCAGGAAGAGATCGCCTTCTCAGAAAAACTCTACGCGGCAAATGCGCGTTTAGTGGCACCGAAAGGCTCTAAAATCGAACCGACCATCGAGTCGCTGAAAGGGAAAAATATCGGTCTGCTGCAGGGCACCACGCAGGAAACCTATGCCAATGAGAACTGGCGGCCAAAAGGGGTGACCATCACGCCTTACGCCAACCAGGATCTGGTTTATCAGGATCTGAATGCCGGACGTATCGATGCGGCCTTCCAGGATGAAGTGCAGGCCAGTGAAGGTTTCCTGAAGCAGCCGGTCGGTAAGAACTACGCGTTCGCCGGTCCTGCCGTGAAAGATGACAAGATTTTTGGCGTCGGCACCGGCATGGGTCTGCGTAAAGATGACAGCGAGCTGAAAGCGGCCATCGACAAAGCGTTTACTGAAATGCGTAAAGATGGCACCTACGACAAGATTGCGAAGAAATACTTCGACTTTAATGTGTACGGCGACTAACCATCCTGTCGCTTTATCCGCTCTGCAGTACGCCGTTCTGCCCGCCTGAGCCGCTTCGCTCAGGGCAGAGGGTGTCTGCAACCACGAGATAGAGCTAAACTGCCCGTCGGACGCTGGCGGGCAGCGTTTCGTTTTCACCCCACGACAGGACCCTCTCGATGCTGTATGGCTATTCTGATGTAATTCTTCGGGGCACCCTGGTGACGCTGGAGCTGGCGCTGACCTCTGTGCTGCTGGCAGTGCTGCTGGGCCTGATAGGCGCTGGCGCAAAACTGTCGCGCAACCGGCCACTGGCGTTCGTCTTTGAAGGCTACACCACGCTGATTCGCGGCGTACCTGACCTCGTACTGATGCTGCTGATCTTCTATGGTCTGCAGATTGTCCTCAACCAGGTTACCGATGCGCTGGGCATGGCGCAGTTTGATATCGACCCGATGGTGGCCGGTATCATCACGCTCGGCTTTATCTATGGTGCCTATTTTACCGAAACCTTCCGTGGCGCCTTTATGGCGGTGCCAAAAGGGCAGATCGAAGCGGCCACCGCGTTTGGCTTTACCAGCGCGCAGGTGTTTCGTCGTATTCTGTTCCCCGCCATGATGCGCTATGCGCTGCCGGGGATCGGCAATAACTGGCAGGTCATTCTGAAAGCCACCGCACTGGTTTCGCTGCTGGGGCTGGAGGATGTGGTGAAGGCGACCCAGCTGGCAGGCAAAAGCACCTGGCAGCCGTTCTACTTCGCCATTGTCGCCGGTGTGATCTATCTGGTGTTTACCACCCTCTCCAACGGGGTGCTGTGGTGGCTGAACCGGCGCTATACCGTCGGCGTGAAGAGGGCGAGTTATGATTGATATTATTCAGGAATACTGGAAATCGCTGCTCTGGACCGACGGCTACCGTTTTACCGGCGTCGCCATCACCCTGTGGCTGCTGATCCTGTCGGTGACGCTGGGCGGATGTCTGGCGATTCTGCTGGCGATCGCGCGGGTTTCGCCTAACCGCTTTATCAGTTTTCCGGTCTGGCTTTTCACCTATGTGTTTCGCGGTACGCCGCTCTATGTGCAGCTGCTGGTGTTCTACTCCGGCATGTATACGCTGGAAGTTGTGAAGGGCTCGGAACTGCTGAACGCCTTTTTCCGCAGCGGACTGAACTGTACGCTGCTCGCGTTTACGCTCAATACCTGCGCCTATACCACGGAAATCTTCGCGGGAGCGATTCGCTCGGTGCCGCACGGCGAGATCGAAGCGGCGCGGGCCTACGGCTTCTCCACCTTTAAACTCTATCGCTGCATCATCCTGCCCTCGGCGCTGCGGACGGCGCTGCCGGTTTACAGCAACGAAGTGATCCTGATGCTGCACTCTACGGCGCTGGCCTTTACCGCCACGGTGCCGGATCTGCTGAAAATCGCGCGGGATATTAACTCCGCAACCTATCAGCCGTTTACCGCTTTTGGTCTGGCGGCTGTGCTCTATCTGATTATCTCTTACGTGTTGATCAGCCTGTTCCGCCTGGCGGAACGCCGCTGGCTGGCTCACGTGAAACCCTCTTCATCGCATTGAGTAGAACTATGGCTGACAACAAATTAAGCGTCACCGAATTGCATAAGCGTTACGGTGAACATGAAGTGCTGAAAGGGGTCTCGTTGACGGCTCAGGCGGGCGATGTGATCAGTATCATTGGCTCGTCCGGTTCAGGGAAAAGTACCTTTTTACGCTGCATCAACTTCCTCGAAAAACCGAGTGAAGGCGCCATCGTGGTCAATAATCAGCAGATCACGCTGGTACGCGACAAAGATGGCCAGCTCAAAGTGGCGGACAAGGAGCAGCTGCGGGCGTTACGCACCAGCCTGACCATGGTGTTCCAGCACTTTAATCTCTGGAGCCACATGACGGTGCTGGAGAATGTGATGGAAGCACCGATTCAGGTGCTGGGGCTGAGTAAAGCGGACGCGCGTGAACGCGCCATACGCTATCTGGATAAAGTGGGCATCGATGCGCGCGCCCAGGCGAAGTATCCGGTGCACCTCTCAGGGGGCCAGCAGCAGCGCGTGTCGATTGCGCGCGCGCTGGCGATGGAGCCGGAGGTGCTCCTGTTCGACGAACCGACCTCTGCGCTGGACCCGGAGCTCGTCGGTGAGGTGCTGCGTATCATGCAGAAGCTGGCGGAAGAGGGCAAAACCATGGTGGTTGTTACCCACGAGATGGAGTTCGCCCGTCACGTCTCCAGCCATGTGATTTTCCTGCATCAGGGCAAAATCGAAGAGCAGGGGCCGCCTGCCGAGCTGTTCGGCAATCCGCAAAGCCCGCGTTTACAGCAGTTCCTGAAAGGGTCGCTGAAGTAAGCCACTGCCCGCGTCGGATCGGCGCGGGCAGAAGCTTAAGCCTTCACCACATCCTGCAGCGCCTCCTGCAGATCGTACCAGCGGAAGCCAAAGCCTGAGGCTTCCAGCCGCTTTGGCAGCACATGCTGTCCCCCCAGCACCAGAACCGACGACTCTCCCATCATCAGCTTAATGGCGCTGGCCGGCGTGCGCATAAAGGCCGGACGATGCATTACCCGGCCCAGCGTGGCGGCGAACTGCTCATTGCGCACCGCGTAGGGCGCGACCATGTTGAACGGGCCGCGCAGATCGTCATGATCCAGCAGCCAGAGGATGGCGTTGACCATATCATCCAGATGGATCCACGGCATATACTGCTTGCCGCTGCCGAGCGGGCCGCCGATCCCGAGCTTAAAGGGCAGTTTCATCCTGCTGAGCGCGCCACCTTCGGGGGCCAGCACGACGCCGGTGCGCAGCAGGCAGACGCGGGTTCGTTCGCTCTCCGCCGCCAGCGCAAGCTGCTCCCAGCGGGCGCAAAGCTGATGGGTAAACTCATCGTGACCCTGATCCTCTTCCGTCAGCACCAGATCGCCGGTATTGCCGTAATAGCCGGTCGCCGATCCTGAGATCAGCACGGCGGGCGGCGTACTGCTGGCGTTGATCAGGGAGGCGATCTGCTCGGTGATCTGCCAGCGACTCTCGCACAGTTGCTGCTTGTGAGGCTCCGTCCAGCGTTTATCGGCGATCGGTTCGCCCGCCAGATTAATTACCGCATCGATATTATTCAGGTCCGGCTGCTGTGCCAGACCGGACCAGAGCGCGACCTGATCGCCCAGTTTCTCACGCGCGCTGACCACATCCCGCGTCACCACGCTGATCTGATGCCCCAGCTGCTGCAGGCGCGGAATCAGGTGACGGCCAATCAGTCCCGTGCCACCGGTAATGAGAATGTGCATGTTGCGGCTCCCTTGATGTTTTTGTTATTTGCACCTTTCAGCATAGAAGAGTCGTGCCACTCTATCGTGCGTCGCGTCGCGCTTTCTTCTTCCGGCAGCAGAGATCGGATGAGCCCGCCGTTGCCTTCCCAAAAAAAAATCGGTAAACATGATGCAACCCTGACAGCCAATTGAGGTAACCGATGAATTATCCGCCCATCACCCTGTGGTCCGATTCATCATTTTTCAGTCCTTACGCCATGTCGGCCTATGTTGCTCTCTCCGAAAAAGGGATCCCCTTTCAGCTTAAACGCGTCGATTTGTCTCAGAATCAGCAATATGCCGAGGCGTACCGCGCGCTGTCGCTGACCTGCCGGGTTCCGACCCTGCAAATCGATACTTTTCTGTTAAGCGAATCTTCGGCAATTACCGAATATCTCGAAGAGCGGTTCCCGGCACCCGAATTTGAACGCCTGTATCCCCGTGACCGGGAGAAGCGCGCCCGCGCCCGGGAAATCCAGGCCTGGCTGCGCAGCGATTTTCTCTGGATCCGTCAGGAGCGACCGACCGAGGTGCTGTTTGCCGGAGAACGCTTTGCGCCGCTGACGGCCTCCGCGCAGCAGGCGGTGGATAAACTGATTACCGCGGTCGAGCGCCTGCTGCCGGACGGGCAGCAGAACCTGTTTGGCGAGTGGTCCATTGCCGATACCGATCTGGCGGTGATGCTTAACCGGCTGGTCCTGCATGGCGACCCCTTGCCCGCTCGTCTTCGGCATTATGCTGAGTTTCAGTGGCAGCGAGCCTCGGTACAGCTGTGGTTAGCAGAAAGTGGTAAAAATCGGTAAGCGCCAGGGCTTGCTCAGGCTGGCGGAAGTGATTACCTTACGCCACATAAAAATAACGACGTGGCAAACTGCGTACCCAGGTGTACGCCAAACTGGAAAGGGTTACTGATGGTGGATCAAACCGCGGGTGACGGCATCGAGTGGGTCGATATCGTTAACGAAGAGAATGAAGTCGTTGCTCAGGCGACACGCGCGCAGATGCGTGCTCAGTGTCTGCGTCATCGTGCCACCTATATCGTGGTTCATGACGGCATGGGCAGGATTCTGGTGCAGCGCCGCACTGAGATAAAAGATTTTATGCCGGGCAAGCTGGATGCGACCGCAGGCGGCGTAGTGCAGAGCGGTGAAGATATGCTTGAATCTGCGCGCCGTGAAGCAGAAGAGGAGCTGGGGATTGCCGCGGTGCCGTTTGCTGAGCATGGCAAATTCTACTTCGAAGATCAGCACTGCCGCGTCTGGGGCGGTCTCTTCAGCTGCGTCTCGCATGGGCCTTTCGCCATGCAGGAGTCGGAAGTCGATGAGATTATCTGGATGACGCCCGATGAGATCACTGCGCGCTGTGACGAGTTCACTGACGATTCGCTGAAAGCGCTGTCACTCTGGATGAGCCGCAACGGCGATAACCGCGCCTGAGTGAACGCTCCCGGTCGCGTGACCGGGCGTATTGCCGGCTAACCGGCAAAAAAAAAGGCATGCCCTGCGGCATGCCTTTTTCGTGAGCACCAGAGGTTAGCCTTCCGCCTGCTGGGACTGAATGGCGGTCAGAGCGATGGTATAGACGATGTCATCTACCAGTGCGCCGCGCGACAGGTCGTTGACCGGCTTACGCATACCCTGCAGCATCGGCCCGATAGAGATCAGGTCAGCTGAACGCTGTACCGCTTTATAGGTGGTGTTACCGGTGTTGAGATCCGGGAAGATGAACACCGTTGCGCGACCGGCAACCTGCGAGTCTGGCGCTTTCGATTTCGCCACATCTTCCATGATCGCGGCGTCATACTGCAGCGGACCATCAATCACCAGATCCGGACGTTTCTCCTGAGCGATACGGGTCGCTTCACGGACTTTCTCCACATCGCTGCCTGCACCTGATGTGCCGGTAGAGTAGGAGATCATCGCCACGCGCGGATCGATGCCAAAGGCTTTGGCAGAATCGGCTGACTGAATAGCAATCTCTGCCAGCTGCTCAGCCGTTGGATCGGGGTTAATCGCGCAGTCACCGTAGACCAGCACCTGCTCCGGCAGCAGCATAAAGAACACGGAGGAGACCAGTGAGCTGTTCGGGGCGGTTTTGATCAGCTGCAGTGGCGGACGAATGGTGTTGGCGGTGGTGTGTACTGCACCGGACACCAGACCATCGACTTCGCCGCTCTCCAGCATCATGGTGCCCAGCACCACGTTATCTTCCAGTTGCTCCTGAGCGACCACTTCGGTCATGCCTTTATTCTTACGCAGTTCGACCAGGCGCGGCACGTAGTTTTCACGCACCTGTTCAGGATCAACAATCTCTACGCCTTTACCCAGTTCAACACCCTGAGCCGCAGCGACGCGCTGGATCTCATCCGGGTTGCCCAGCAGAACGCAGGTCGCGATACCGCGTTCGGCACAGATGGCGGCGGCTTTCACCGTACGCGGCTCATCGCCCTCTGGCAGCACCACGCGTTTGCCCGCTTTACGCGCCAGCTCGGTCAGCTGATAGCGGAAGGCTGGCGGTGAAAGGCGACGGCTGCGCTCTGAGGTGGCGGTCAGGGACTCAATCCACTCCGCGTTGATGTAGCCGGCGACATACTCCTGCACCTTCTCAATGCGCTGCGTATCGTCAGCCGGCACTTCCAGGTTGAAGCTCTGCAGGCTCAGTGAGGTCTGCCAGGTATTGGTTTTCACCATAAACACCGGCAGGCCGGTCTGGAAGGCGCGTTCACAAAGACGGGCGATGCGGTCGTCAATCTCGTAGTTACCGGTCAGCAGGATGGCACCGATCTCAATGCCGTTCATGGCGGCCAGACAGGCGGCGACCAGCACATCGGGGCGGTCGGCTGAGGTGACCAGCAGTGAGCCCGGACGGAAATGTTCCAGCATGTGCGGGATACTGCGCGCGCAGAAGGTAACCGATTTTACCCGGCGGGTCTGAATCTCACCTTCGTTAATGATGCGGGCATCCAGATGGCGGCACATATCGATCGCACGGGTTGCGATCAGATCAAAGCTCCACGGTACGCAGCCCAGCACTGGCAGCGGGCTGTCCGAAAAGAGCTGTTTAGGATCGATGTTGGCGATGCTGGCTTTGGACGAGTCATCGAAAATCTCTGACAGGTCAGGGCGGGTACGCCCCTGATCGTCAACCGGCGCGTTGAGTTTGTTGATGATCACGCCGGTGATATTTTTGTTCTTCTGGCCGCCGAAGCTGCTCTGTGTCAGCTCGATGCGCTCTTTGAGCTGTGCCGGAGAGTCATTGCCCAGCGCCATCACGAAGACGATTTCCGCGTTCAGGGTTTTGGCGATTTCATAGTTCAGCGCGTTGGCGAACTGATGTTTACGGGTCGGCACCAGACCCTCAACCAGCACCACCTCAGCATTCTGGCTGCTGGCATGGTAACGGGAGATGATCTCTTCCATCAGCGCATCCTGCTGGTTCGAACCCAGCAGTGATTCCACGCGTGACATCTGCAGCGGTTCGGCGGCAGGAATGGAGGAGTTTTTACGGATGATGGTGGTGGTCTGATCCGGGTTGTCGCCGCCGCTGCGTGGCTGGGCAATCGGCTTGAATACGCTGAGGCGGACGCCTTTGCGCTCCATCGCGCGGATCACACCGAGACTGACGCTGGTCAGGCCGACGCTGGTGCCGGTCGGAATGAGCATTATTGTACGTGACACGTTTAAACCTCTCAGTCATGGCTGGGTGTCAGAAACAACGCCGTCAGCCTGGGCTGACGGCGAAAAGGACTCAGGCGGTCAGACGCGCGGCGTCCTGGGCGATGACCAGCTCTTCGTTGGTCGGGATCACCAGCGCCGGGCGGGTGCCTTCCTTATTGATGTAGCCTGACTTGCCGAAACGGGCTGCCAGGTTGCGATCGTGGTCAACATCAAAGCCGAGCAGCGCGAGCTTTTTCAGTGAAAGTTCACGCACCATCGCGGCGTTCTCACCAATGCCGCCGGTAAATACCACGGCGTCAAGGCGGCCATCCATCAGCGCAGTGTAGCTGCCGATATATTTCGCCAGACGATGACAGAAGACATCCATCGCACGCTTCGCATCTTCTTTAGTGGCGTAGTTATCTTCCACGTAACGGCAGTCGCTGGTCACTTCGGTCAGGCCCAGCAGGCCGGACTCTTTGGTCAGCAGTTTATTGATGGCGTCGACGCTCATGCCCAGGGTGTCGTGCAGGAAGAAGACGATGGCCGGGTCGATGTCACCGCTGCGGGTGCCCATGACCAGACCTTCCAGCGGGGTCAGACCCATGGAGGTGTCTACGCACTCGCCGTTGCGAATCGCGGAAACGGAACCGCCGTTGCCGAGGTGACAGGTAATGATGTTCAGTGACTCAAGCGGCTTGTTCAGCATTCTGGCGGCTTCGTGGGTCACGTAGAAGTGGCTGGTGCCATGCGCGCCATAGCGACGGACGCCATGCTCTTTATACAGTTTGTACGGCAGGGCGTAGAGATAGGACTCTTCCGGCATTGTCTGATGGAAAGCCGTGTCGAATACCGCCACATTCTTATCTGACAGGTGAGGGAAGTTTTTCATCGCTTCATCAATCCCGATCAGGTGAGCCGGATTATGCAGCGGTGCAAAAGAGGCGGCATCTTTAATGCCCTGAACTACCTCTTCCGTAATGACGACAGACTGCGTCAGCTTCTCGCCACCGTGAACGATGCGATGACCGATTGCAGCAATTTGTGCCGAAAGCTCAGGTTTTTGTGCCAGAATGGTTTTAACGATAAAGTTCAGCGCTTCGCTATGCGCTGCGCCAGCACCCAGAGGCGCTTCCTGTTTTTCGCCTTCCAGCTTCCATTTGATGCGGGCTTCAGGAAGGTGGAAACATTCTGCCAGGCCCGACAGGAATTCTTCACCGCTTGCAGGGTTAAGGATGGCAAACTTGAGGGAAGAGCTGCCACAGTTCAGGACCAGAACTAACTTACTCGACATGGAAGTACCTATTTTTTGAGAGTGGCTAAATAAAACGCAATCAGACTAACAGCGTAGCCCATGAAAGCTGGTAGATTAATGACAAACATCATGCGGTAGACAGAATTCTGCTTTTCCGCAAAAAATTTCGTTAATCTTACGTGAAAATTTGAAAATTGCCTTGTCGAAAATAGGGCTCAGGCCTCTTCCCAAAGGCGCATTCCGCATCCGAAGGGTATCGGAGCGGCGTCAGGATAGCCGGAGTCCCCTTTAAAGACAAAAATAATTGAAGGATGTCACGTAAAGTTGTGTAGTTGTAACTATTTTTTAATCTTTGCAGTATTAGTTGAGGTGAGCCATGGCGAATGAATCTGGCAGTACCAGTTGGTTTCGGATATTTCAGCGCGGCCAGCACTATATGAAGACCTGGCCTGCTGATAAGCGCCTGGCACCCGTGTTCCCGGAAAATCGCGTTTCAACGGCGACCCGTTTCGCCATTCGTTTTATGCCGCCTCTGGCGATCTTTACGCTGACCTGGCAGATTGCGATGGGCGGGCAGTTAGGTCCGGCCGTGGCGACGGCGCTGTTTGCCTGCAGCCTGCCGATGCAGGGGTTGTGGTGGCTGGGTAAACGCTCTGTCACGCCACTGCCGCCGACGCTGCTGAACTGGTTTCACGAAGTGCGTACCCGGCTGGAAGAAGCGGGGCAGGCGATCGCTCCGGTAGAGGGCAAGCCAACCTATCAGGCGCTGGCCGATCTGCTGAAGCGGGCGTTTAAACAGCTCGACCGCACTTTCCTCGACGATCTCTGATCTTTCCCGGGCTGGCGGTAAAATATTTACCGCTGACCTGCGGCCAAATCAATGAAAGGCGATACGGCGATGTCCGTGTCGCTGACGCTATGCAATCATCACGCTATTGTCGGTTAACTGAGCGGTCTCTGACCGGGAGCGAATGATGGAAATGACCCATGCACAGCGTTTGATACTCACCAACCAGTATAAAATCATGGCCATGCTTGAACCGGAGAATGCCGAGCGCTTTCGCCGCTACCAGACCATTATCGAACGCGGTTACGCGCTGCAGATGCGGGAGCTGGACAAGGAGTGTGGCGAACTCAGCGAAACGGTCTGCCGGACGGTTATCGACATCATGGAAATGCATCACGCGCTTCACGTCTCCTGGTCGAATCTCAAAGAGCGCCCGCAGCTGGATGAACGGCGGCTCGCTTTCCTGGGCTTCGATGCCGTCACAGAAGCCCGCCTGCTGGGCTATGTACGCTTCATGGTCAATACAGAAGGGCGTTACACTCACTTCGATTCCGGTACGCACGGCTTTAATGCGCAGACCCCGATGTGGGAAAAGTATCAACGCATGCTGGCTTTATGGCAGACTTGTCCGCGCCAGTACCATTTGAGTGCAAATGAAATTGCGCAAGTGATTAATGCCTGATGAGGAGGAGCGCGTGACCTACAGAGGTTTTCTTTTTGATTTAGACGGCACGCTGGTGGATTCCCTGCCAGCCGTTGAGCGAGCCTGGAGCCAGTGGGGTGCCCGTCATGGCATCGCGGCGGATGAGATTCTGGATTTCATTCACGGCAAACAGGCGATTACCTCTCTGCGTCATTTTATGGCAGGCCAGCCGGAAGCCGCGATTCAGGCAGAGTTTATCGCGCTGGAACAGGCGGAGGCGGCGGACACAGAGGGCGTGCAGGCGCTGCCAGGCGCAGCATCGCTGCTAAACCAGCTGAATGCGCTGCAGATCCCCTGGGCGATCGTCACGTCCGGCTCAATGCCGGTGGCGCAGGCGCGTCATCGGGCTGCGGGCTTACCGACGCCTGACGTGTTCATTACGGCGGAGCAGGTTGCAAAAGGAAAACCCGAGCCCGATCCCTATCTGCTGGGCGCGGAGAAGCTCGGCTTAGCGGCATCATCCTGTGTGGTGGCCGAAGATGCTCCCGCAGGCATCGTATCCGGCCTGAGCGCGGGCTGTGCGGTGGTCGCGATCAAGCCCTCCGCGCACACGCCACGCCTGGATGAGGTCGCGCTTCAGCTCGACTCACTGGCCCAGCTGGCGATAACCCGTAAGTCTGACGGCAGCTTCAGCTTCGGTCAGAAAGAGTAAGCAGAGCCCGGCGGCCTGGCCGTCGGGTTACAGCGGTGTCTCCTGCGAGATCTCATCCAGCGACAGGCTGAAACTCGGAATAAATACCTCAACGAAGTAATCCATCTCCGGTGAACGCCGCTGCGCCAGCGTCTTCTCCAGCCGCGCTTTGGCCAGTAAGAACTCGTTGTTCCCGGCAGAGAGCTCCTCAAGGCATTTTACATAAGCACAGAGCGCATCCGCCTGCTTTACGACGGCCTGCTCCTCTTCGCTGTGCTGATGTTCGTCGATCAGCGGCGCATAGACCGCCTGAAACTCTTCGGGCAGCATCGCGATCAGCTTCTGCTGGGCAATCTTCTCGATCTTCTTATATTCGTGGGCGATCTGCGCGTTGTAATACTTCACCGGCGTTGGTAAATCCCCGGTGAGTACCTCACTGGCGTCGTGATAGAGCGCCAGCATCGCAATGCGATCGGCATTGAGCGTTCCGCTGAACTTAAGGTTTTTGATCACGGCCAGGGCGTGCGCCACCATGGCGACCTGCAGGCTGTGCTCGGACACATTTTCGGTACGCACATTGCGCATCAGGGGCCAGCGATTGATCAGCTTAAGACGTGAGAGGTGAGCAAAGAAATGGCTTTGAGTCATGCGCGTTCCTGTTGACCGGCAGGGGAGAGATCGGCTCTCCCCAAATAGCGTCAGTATACGCGCGCGTGATTACTGACGATAGCCTTGCAGGAAACGGCCAAACTTATTGATCGCCATCTCCAGATCGTCCACACGCGGCAGCGTCACGATGCGCAGATGATCGGGCCACGGCCAGTTAAACGCGCTGCCCTGAACCAGCAGCACTTTCTCCTGCAACAGGAAATCCAGCACCATCTTCTGGTCGTCGAAGATATTGAATTTTTTTGCGTCAATTTTCGGGAACATATAGAGCGCACCCTGTGGCTTCACACAGCTGACGCCCGGGATGTCGTTAATCAGTTCCCACGCGCGCTGGCGCTGCTCATAAAGACGACCGCCCGGCATGATAAATTCGCTGATGCTCTGATAGCCGCCCAGAGCCGTCTGAATAGCATGCTGTGCCGGCACGTTGGCGCAGAGACGCATAGAGGCGAGCATCTCAAGCCCTTCAATGTAACCTTTTGCATGCTTTTTCGGCCCGTTCAGCACCATCCAGCCCTGACGGAAACCGGCAACGCGATACGTTTTGGAAAGGCCATTGAACGTAACCGTCAGCAGATCGGGTGCCAGTGCCGCAATAGAGTGATGCTGGGCCTCGTCATAGAGGATCTTGTCGTAAATCTCATCGGCGAAGATGATCAGGTTGTGCTGACGCGCAATCTCCACCACTTCCAACAACAGCTCTTTGCTGTACACCGCGCCGGTCGGGTTGTTGGGGTTGATAATGACGATCCCGCGCGTGCGGGGAGTGATCTTGCTGCGGATATCATCCAGATCCGGGAACCAGCCTGCTGACTCGTCACACAGATAATGCACTGCTTTACCGCTGGAGAGCGAAACGGCGGCGGTCCATAAGGGATAGTCCGGGGCGGGCACCAGCATCTCATCGCCGCTGTTCAGCAGCGCCTGCATCGCCTGTACGATCAGCTCTGAAACGCCGTTACCAATGTAGATGTCCTCTACCGTGACATCGCGCATCTCGCGTGCCTGGTAATGCTGCATGATCGCTTTACGGGCGGAATAGAGACCCTTGGAGTCGCAATAGCCCTGCGCGCTGGGCAGATTACGAATCACATCAACCAGAATCTCATCGGGCGCTTCGAAACCAAACGGCGCGGGGTTGCCGATGTTCAGTTTAAGAACTTTGTTGCCTTCTTCTTCGAGGCGCTTCGCCTCTTTCAATACCGGACCACGGATGTCATAGCAGACGTTATCGAGTTTTCCGGATTTATCAATTTGAAAAGTCATTGTTACCGCCTTAATGGGCAGCATCCTTTCGGCTGCCACAGAAATCGAACCAGCACAATGTACTCTCCTCACGGACACAAAAGAAGGGCGGTGCCCCGTTTTGGCGGGTTCAACAACTTTTCGCCCGGCGCACAGCGTAAAAATGATAGAGTGGGGAGAAGGGCGGTTAATAAAACCACTATTGATTACTGTTTCGATATTTTAATCTGGTGAAAGCCGAGCCCAGCCCACATATCGCTTTGCAGATGGTCGGGCAATAAAGAGGGTACGCCGCAACGTTTTTCCCGGAACAGGAAATACCCACTTAGTGAAATAGTTAAAATATATTTTACAAACGATCAATTTTCAGGCGTTTTTGGGCTATCCGCCAGGATGACGCCTTAACAGCGCTTAAGGGTCGCCATTTTAAGGCCATGCAAGCGCGGAAAAAGTGCCTGAAGAAGAGGCGCATATGAGACTCAGGTCGCACGATTGTGAGCCGCACTTAACACTTCCTCACTAAATTTCAGAATGCTGAAGGCTTAAAAAGTGATCAGTAATGTGGCATAAGGGTCCGTAAATGCCTTTGGCACAAAATTTACAGCGCTTTTCACAAAATCATTTCCATTTTGAAGTCAAAAATGATTAAGTATAATTTATTATTTAATGCACTTTGCCGCATCGTTCTGCCAGCGAGCAAAGCGTTATTTTTGTCCCGTCCGACACGTCCGGAGGGAATTGAGACAATTACGCAGCTTCCTGCATTTCCGCACCCAGTGCCATTGGTTCAGAAGTTGTCTCTGTCTTGAGGCGCATTGTGACCCCGTCAGGAGCGTCATCAGTGCAGGCTCCACATGAAAATTTCTTTGTGCCAGTCTTCACACAGGACTGTCATTGAGCACCATTACTGCTTATCACTTTGATAAGCCTGTAATAACACCAGGGTAGTAGTTCGTAAAAATCTTATAAGTGAAGAAAAAACATGACTAATGCAAATCGTCCGATACTGAATCTCGACCTCGATCTGCTGAGAACTTTCGTTGCCGTTGCGGATTTGAATACCTTTGCAGCTGCCGCTGCAGCGGTCTGCAGAACCCAGTCAGCAGTCAGTCAGCAGATGCAGCGTCTGGAACAATTGGTAGGTAAAGAGCTGTTTGCCAGACATGGACGTAATAAGTTGCTGACAGAGCACGGGATCCAGCTTTTAGGCTATGCCAGAAAAATCCTTCGTTTCAACGATGAAGCCTGTACCTCTCTGATGTACAGCAATATTCAGGGTGTCCTGACCATCGGTGCCTCTGATGATACCTCAGACACGATTCTGCCGTTCCTGCTGAACCGGGTGACCTCGGTTTATCCGAAGCTGGCAATCGATGTGCGGGTCAAACGTAATCCATTTATGATGGAGATGCTGAATCAGGGGGAAGTGGACCTGGTTGTGACCACCTCCAGCCCGGGCAACTTTACCTATCAGGTACTGCGTACTTCACCCACATTGTGGTACTGCGCCGCAGACTATATCTTCCAGCGCGGCGAAGCCATTCCGCTGGTGCTGCTGGATGAGCCAAGCCCTTACCGTGACATGGCGATCGACCACCTCAATGAGGCGGGCATTCCGTGGCGTATCTCCTATGTGGCTTCGACCCTGGCTGCTGTTCGTGCCGCGGTGAAAGCAGGCCTGGGCGTCACCGCACGTCCGGTAGAGATGATGAGCCCGGAACTGCGTGTGATGGGGGCGGCCGAAGGTCTGCCGGTACTGCCGGATACGCAGTATCTGCTGTGCCGCAATCCTGACAGCGACAATGAGCTGGCGCTGGCTATCTTTAATGCCATGCAGTCCACCAACGATCCTTATAACCTGAGCAACAACCCGGACGGTGCGCTGCTGCTGGATGACGAAGAGTAATATCGTTAACGTGTTCTCCTCAATGTCCGCTGGGCTGTCTTAATAAACGCTTATAAATAAGCCTCTCATTCCCTGAAGAGAACGAGAGGCTTTTTTATGCCTGATTCCCTCTTTTTACCTTTTTTCAGTTAACCCTCCTGCCTTTATCCTGTCTGTAAATTCCACTCAAGCCTGAACTGAAATTTATCAGCCGAAAAAATGAACGCGCCGTTTCGTATCGCCATTTGAAGTGGAGAATTTTCACGCAAAAAGGGCAAAAGTGTGTTCTGGATCAAGAAAATACCCCTGGTAAGGGGAAGGAAAACAGAGTGATACCTGTCAAAATATGTTTGTTAAATGCACGATCCATGCATGTGAATACCCGCTACACTAAAATTAACCCTACAGACTGAAGCGATTTAGCTGGAAAGCGGGGCATCATTTGTTAATAATATGATGCAGGTGTGAAATAATGTTTGGATACTTTTGTCAAAGTTGACAAAAGGTTATAGAAAGGAGTAAAAAACCCCATAAAATTGCTGTTTATTAAATAATAACAGCAACATTTAAAAGGTTTTTACCCTTCCCTTGAATCGATGTGGTCAGTTTGCTGCGGGAAACGCGTGCAGGATGCCAGCGCCACTTTTGATGAGTAAGCAATGAGTATGTCAACTACCACCGAAATCATCGCTCAGCACTGGGCGTTTATCGTCTTTATCGTTATTGCCTTTGGCCTGTGTGCTTTCATGCTGACCGGAGGATGGCTGCTTGGCGGCAGAGCACGCGCACGCTACAAAGATACGCCATTCGAATCGGGCATCGAATCCGTTGGTGATACCCATATCCGCCTGTCGGCAAAATTTTATCTGGTTGCGATGTTTTTCGTCATCTTCGACGTCGAAGCCCTCTTTTTATACGCATGGGCGACCTCGATCCGTGAAAGCGGATGGGTCGGCTTTGTGGAAGCCGCAATTTTCATTTTGGTGCTCCTGGCGGGTCTGGTCTATCTGGTACGCATCGGCGCACTGGACTGGGCGCCAGCTCGCCGTCGCGTAGTGGTGAAAACGACTACGGTCAGTCACACCAATCCTCATAAGCAGTAAAAGAGAGGCAATAAGATGGACTATACGCTCACCCGCATAGACCCGAACGGTGGTGAGAACGACCGTTACCCTCTGCAAAAGCAGGAAATCGTCAGTGATCCGCTGGAGCAGCACGTTCACCGCAGCGTTTACATGGGCAAACTCGAAAATGCCCTGCATGACATGGTGAACTGGGGACGTAAAAACTCACTCTGGCCTTATAACTTCGGCCTGTCCTGTTGTTACGTGGAAATGACGACCTCGTTCACCGCGGTTCACGACGTCGCCCGTTTCGGTGCAGAAGTTATGCGTGCCTCGCCACGTCAGGCTGACTTTATGGTCATCGCCGGCACCCCTTTCACCAAAATGGCACCAGTGATTCAGCGCCTCTACGATCAGATGCTGGAACCGAAATGGGTCATCTCCATGGGCGCCTGTGCGAACTCCGGCGGCATGTATGACATCTATTCGGTTGTGCAGGGCGTCGATAAATTCCTTCCGGTTGATGTTTATATTCCAGGCTGCCCGCCACGTCCGGAAGCGTACATGCAGGCGCTGCTGCTGCTGCAGGAGTCGATCGGCAAAGAGCGCCGTCCGCTCTCATGGGTAGTGGGCGATCAGGGCGTTTATCGCGCCAATATGCAGTCGGAGCGTGAAAGAAAACGCGGCGAGCGCATCGCAGTCACAAACCTGCGCAGCCCGGACGAAGTTTAACACCGTATGGATGGACAATCGCGCCTGCAGCAGAACATCACAATTTAATGCATGGCCCCATCCTGACGCCTTCATTTGAGTGCCTGAGACCAGGCCGGAATGGTGAGTAACGTATGACAGATTTGACCACGCAAGATCTCGCTCAGCCATCATGGCAAACCCGTGATCACCTCGATGACCCGGTGATCGGCGAGTTGCGTAACCGTTTTGGGCCGGATGCCTTTACCGTTCAGCCAACCCGTACCGGTATTCCGGTGGTGTGGGTAAAGCGTGAACAGATACTGGAAATCACCGAATTCCTGCGTAAATTACCCAAGCCTTACGTCATGCTGTATGACCTGCATGGCGTCGATGAGCGTTTACGTACCCACCGCGCAGGCCTGCCTGCAGCGGATTTTTCCGTTTTCTATCACCTGCTGTCGATTGAACGCAATCGCGACATCATGCTCAAGGTGGCGCTGTCTGAAAATGACATGCACCTGCCCACCATTACCCGCCTGTTCCCGAATGCCAACTGGTATGAGCGTGAAACCTGGGAGATGTTCGGGATTACTTTTGACGGTCACCCGCACCTGACGCGCATCATGATGCCGCCGACCTGGGAAGGGCATCCGCTGCGCAAAGATTACCCGGCGCGCGCGACCGAATTTGATCCCTTTACGCTCACCAAACAGAAAGAAGATTTAGAGATGGAGGCGCTGACCTTCAAGCCCGAAGACTGGGGCATGAAGCGCAGTACCACCAACGAAGACTTCATGTTCCTGAACCTCGGGCCTAACCACCCGTCTGCGCACGGTGCGTTCCGCATCATTCTGCAGCTGGATGGTGAAGAGATCGTCGACTGCGTTCCCGACATCGGTTATCACCATCGTGGTGCCGAGAAGATGGGCGAGCGCCAGTCCTGGCACAGCTACATTCCTTACACCGACCGTATCGAATACCTCGGTGGCTGCGTCAACGAGATGCCTTACGTTCTGGCGGTGGAAAAGCTGGCCGGTATCGTGGTGCCCGATCGCGTTAACGTGATCCGCGTGATGCTCTCCGAGCTGTTCCGCATCAACAGTCATCTGCTCTATATCTCCACCTTTATTCAGGACGTCGGCGCCATGACGCCGGTGTTCTTTGCCTTTACCGATCGTCAGAAAATCTACGACGTGGTCGAAGCCATTACCGGTTTCCGTATGCACCCGGCCTGGTTCCGTATCGGTGGCGTGGCGCACGACCTGCCGCGCGGCTGGGAACGTCTGCTGCGTGACTTCCTGGACTGGATGCCGAAGCGCCTGAAAGAGTATGACAAGGCCGCACTGCGTAACTCGGTGCTGATTGGCCGTTCTAAAGGCGTCGCCGCTTACAATATGGAAGAGGCGCTGGCGTGGGGGACCACCGGTGCCGGTCTGCGCGCCACCGGTCTGGACTTCGACGTGCGTAAATGGCGTCCTTATTCAGGCTACGAAAACTTCGATTTTGAAATCCCGGTCGGATCGGGCGTCAGCGATGCCTACAGCCGTGTTCAGCTGAAGATGGAAGAGATGTGGCAGTCGCTGCGTATTCTTGAGCAGTGCCTCAACAATATGCCAGAAGGGCCGTTCAAGGCGGACCACCCGCTGACCACGCCGCCACCGAAAGAGCGCACGCTGCAGCACATCGAAACCCTGATCACGCACTTCCTGCAGGTTTCGTGGGGACCGGTCATGCCCGCCAATGAATCCTTCCAGATGATTGAGGCGACCAAAGGGATCAACAGCTACTACCTGACCAGCGACGGCAGCACCATGAGCTACCGCACCCGCGTGCGTACGCCAAGCTTCCCGCATCTGCAGCAGATTCCTTCGGTAATCCGCGGCAGCCTGGTATCCGACCTGATCGTCTATCTGGGTAGTATCGATTTTGTTATGTCAGACGTGGACCGCTAATTATGCACGATCAACACATTGCCATTAAAACGATCGACCCTAACGAGGTCTTCGTGCTGAGCGCGGAAGAACATCACGCCATCGAGCACGAAAAACACCACTATGAAGATGCGCGTGCAGCCTCAATCGAAGCGCTGAAGATCGTGCAGAAGCAGCGCGGCTGGGTGCCGGATGGCGCTATCAACGCGATTGCTGAGGTGCTGGGCATTCCGGCCAGTGACGTGGAAGGCGTGGCGACATTTTACAGTCAGATCTTCCGTCAGCCGGTTGGCCGTCATGTGATTCGTTACTGTGACAGCGTGGTCTGTCATATCACGGGTTATCAGGGCATTCAGGCTGCGCTGGAGCAGCAGCTGAACATTAAACCAGGCCAGACGACGGCCGATGGCCGCTTTACGCTGCTGCCAACCTGCTGTCTGGGCAACTGTGACAAGGGGCCAACGATGATGGTGGATGAAGATACGCATGTTCATCTGACGCCGGAAGGCATCCCGACTTTGCTGGAGCAGTATCAATGACAATGAAAACGATCATTCGTACTGCTGAAACCCATCCGCTGACCTGGCGGATGCGTGATGACAAACAACCAGTCTGGTTTGACGAATACCGCAGCAAAAACGGCTACGCCGGTGCGGATAAAGCGCTGAAGACCATGTCACAGGATGAAATTGTCACAGCCGTTAAAGATTCCGGCCTGAAAGGGCGCGGCGGTGCAGGCTTCTCTACCGGACTGAAGTGGAGCCTGATGCCGAAAGATGAGTCGATGAACATCCGTTACCTGCTGTGTAACGCCGATGAGATGGAGCCGGGCACCTATAAAGACCGTCTGCTGATGGAACAGATGCCGCACCAGCTGGTGGAAGGCATGCTGATCAGCGCCTTTGCCCTGAAAGCGTATCGCGGCTACATCTTCCTGCGCGGCGAATATATCGAAGCTGCGGTGCATCTGCGTCGTGCGATTGCCGAAGCGACCGAAGCGGGCTATCTGGGGAAAAATATTCTCGGAACCGGTTTCGACTTTGAGCTGATCGTCCACACCGGTGCGGGCCGTTATATCTGCGGTGAAGAGACGGCGCTGATTAACTCGCTGGAAGGCCGTCGTGCTAACCCGCGTTCCAAACCGCCATTCCCGGCGAGTGCGGGCGCGTGGGGTAAACCGACCTGCGTCAACAACGTCGAAACCCTCTCCAATGTCCCGGCAATTCTGGCTAACGGCGTGGAGTGGTACAAAGGCATCTCGAAAAGCGAAGATGCCGGCACCAAGATGATGGGCTTCTCCGGACGGGTGAAAAATCCCGGCGTCTGGGAGCTGCCATTTGGTATCACCGCGCGTGAAATTCTTGAAGATTATGCCGGTGGCATGCGCGACGGACTGAAGTTTAAAGCCTGGCAGCCCGGTGGCGCCGGTACGGACTTCCTGACCGATCAGCATCTGGATCTGCCAATGGAGTTCGCCAGCATCGGTAAAGCCGGAAGCCGTCTGGGTACCGCGCTGGCGATGGCGGTGGATCACGAAATCAACATGGTCTCGCTGGTACGCAATCTGGAAGAGTTCTTTGCGCGCGAATCGTGCGGCTGGTGTACACCTTGCCGTGATGGTCTGCCGTGGAGCGTAAAAATTCTGCGTGCGCTGGAGCAGAAGCAGGGTCAGCCTGGTGATATCGAAACGCTGCTGCAACTCTGCCGTCAGCTTGGCCCGGGTAAAACCTTCTGTGCGCATGCGCCGGGTGCGGTTGAGCCACTGCAGAGTGCCATCAAATATTTCCGTGAAGAGTTTGAAGCCGGCATGGCACCGCAGGTGTTTGGTAATACCCGCGCGATTGGCGGTATTCAGCCTAACCTGCTGAAAGCACGCTGGTAATCCGCCGCAGAACACGGAACAGGCCTGGTGCCGCCGCCCCGACAATGTCGTGTGTCGGGGCAAGAATATGATTAACGCTCGTCTCTGACGAGCCTTACGGAAGCATGTCACTATGGCTACAATTCATGTAGACGGTAAAGAGTATGATGTGAACGGAGCGGACAACCTGCTACAGGCATGTCTTTCTCTGGGCCTTGATATTCCTTACTTTTGCTGGCATCCGGCGCTGGGAAGCGTTGGGGCCTGCCGCCAGTGTGCGGTAAAGCAATTCCAGAATGCCGAAGATACCCGTGGTCGTCTCGTCATGTCCTGCATGACGCCGGCCTCTGACGGCACATTCATCTCCATCGATGATGGCGAAGCGAAAGAGTTCCGCGAAAGCGTGGTGGAGTGGCTGATGACCAACCACCCACACGACTGCCCGGTGTGCGAAGAGGGCGGTAACTGTCACCTGCAGGATATGACAGTGATGACCGGCCACAGTTTCCGCCGCTATCGCTTCACCAAACGTACCCACCGTAATCAGGATCTCGGTCCGTTTATCTCCCATGAGATGAACCGCTGTATCGCCTGCTACCGCTGCGTGCGTTACTACAAAGATTATGCCGACGGCAAGGATCTGGGTGTCTACGGTGCGCACGACAACGTCTACTTCGGCCGCCCGGAAGATGGCACGCTGGAGAGCGAATTCTCCGGCAACCTGGTGGAGATCTGCCCGACCGGCGTCTTCACCGACAAGACCCACTCCGAACGCTATAACCGTAAATGGGACATGCAGTTTGCGCCGAGCATCTGTCAGCAGTGCAGCGTCGGCTGTAACACCAGCCCGGGTGAGCGCTATGGCGAACTGCGCCGTATCGAAAACCGCTACAACGGCAGCGTCAACCACTACTTTCTCTGCGACCGTGGCCGCTTCGGCTATGGCTACGTGAACCGTAAAGATCGTCCGCGTCAGCCGATGCTGCTGCGTGGCAACGACTGGGTCACGCTGAACGCCGAACAGGCGGTCAACGCCGGTGCCGATCTGCTGCGTCAGGCGAAAAAAGTGATTGGTATCGGCTCGCCGCGCGCCAGCATCGAAAGCAACTTCGCGCTGCGTGAGCTGGTCGGTGCAGAAAACTTCTCGACCGGGATGCCCGCCGATGAGCAGGCACGTCTGGAACTGATGCTGAAAGTGCTGCGTGAAGGTGGGATCTATACGCCATCGCTGCGCGAAATTGAAAGCTACGATGCGGTGCTGGTGCTGGGTGAAGATCTGACGCAGGTCGGCGCCCGCGTCGCCCTGTCGGTGCGTCAGGCGGTGAAAGGCAAAGCCCGCGACATGGCGGCGGCGCAGAAAGTGGCTGACTGGCAGATCGCTGCGATCCTGAACATCGGTCAGAACGCGAAGCATCCGCTGTTTGTCACGCACGTCGATGAAACCCGTCTGGATGATATCGCCGCGTGGAGCTATCGCGCGCCGGTTGAAGATCAGGCGCGTCTCGGCTTCGCGATCGCCAGCGCGCTGGATGAATCCGCGCCTGCGGTTGCCGATTTCGACAGCGCGCTCAGCGGAAAAATGGATGTGGTCGTTCAGGCGCTGGCCGGAGCGAAAAAACCGTTAATTATCTCCGGCACCCACGCGGGCAGCACGGCGGTAATTGAAGCCGCAGCGAACGTGGCCAGAGCCCTGAAAGCGCGCGGCGCGGATGTCGGCATTACCCTGCTGGCCGATCACGCTAACAGCATGGGCCTGGGCATGATCGGCGGTAATCCGCTGGAGCATGCGCTGGAGCAGCTGAGCAGCGGTGAAGCGGATGCGCTGGTCGTGCTGGAAAACGATCTCTATCGCCATGCGCCAAAAGCGCAGGTGGACGCCGCCCTGGCCCAGACCACCAACGTTATCGTGGTTGACCATCAGCGCACTGCAACGCTGGAAAAAGCCGGTCTGGTGCTGTCGACCGCCAGCTTCGCAGAGAGCGATGGCACCTCGATCAACCATGAAGGTCGCGCTCAGCGTTTCTTCCAGGTTTACGATCCGGCGTACTACGACAACAGCGTGGTGATGCTGGAGAGCTGGCGCTGGCTGCATTCGCTGCACAGCACCCTGGAAAGCCGTCATGTGGACTGGACGCAGCTCGATCATGTGATCGATGCCGTGGTGGCCCGTCTGCCGCAGCTGGCTGGCATTAAAGAAGCGGCACCGGATGCCAGCTTCCGTATTCGCGGTCAGAAACTGTCGCGCTCGCCTATTCGTAACAGCGGACGCACAGCGGCACGCGCCAATATCAGCGTGCATGAACCGCGCCAGCCGCAGGATCAGGACACGATGTTCGCCTTCTCTATGGAAGGGAACAACCAGCCTTCGGCGCCGCGTTCGCAGATTCCGTTTGCCTGGGCGCCAGGCTGGAACTCACCGCAGGCGTGGAACAAGTTCCAGGCCGAAGTGGGCGGCAAACTGCGTCACGGCGATCCGGGCGTGCGCCTGTTTGACGCCAGCAGCGCTCAGCTGCCGTGGTTCACCACCGTTCCGGCTGCCTTCAGTCGTGATGCGCAGTGGCGCGTAGCGCCGCTTCATCGCCTGTTCGGCAGCGAAGAGATGTCACAGCGTTCACCGGTCTTCCAGCAGCGTATGGCCGAGCCTGCGCTGGTGATTAACCCGGAAGATGCAGCGAAACTGGGCCTGAACCAGGGCGCAGCGGCAGAGTTCAGCTGTGCCGGTGAAACCGTGCGTCTGCCGGTTCGTCTCTCGGCGTCACTGCAGGCGGGACAGATTGGCCTGCCGCTGGGCATGCCGGGCGTTCCGCCATTCCTGGCGAACGGTAAAATTGAGACTCTGCAGGAGGCGGCGCAATGAGCTGGTTAACACCGGACGTTATCGACATTCTGCTGGCCATCGTTAAAGCCATCGTCATTCTGCTGGTGGTCGTGGCCTGCGGCGCGTTCATGAGCTTCGCCGAGCGTCGTCTGCTCGGCCTGTTCCAGAACCGTTACGGACCTAACCGCGTAGGCTGGGGCGGCTCGCTGCAGCTGGTCGCGGACATGATCAAGATGTTCTTTAAAGAGGACTGGGTCCCGCCGTTTACCGATCGCTTTATCTTTACCCTGGCGCCGGTTATCGCCTTCGTTTCACTGCTGCTGGCCTTTGCTATCGTGCCGGTGTCGCCGACCTGGATGGTGACAGACCTGAACATCGGTCTGCTCTTCTTCCTGATGATGGCGGGCCTGGCCGTGTATGCCGTGCTGTTTGCTGGCTGGTCGAGTAACAACAAATACTCGCTGCTGGGTGCTATGCGCGCCTCGGCGCAGACCCTGAGCTATGAAGTGTTCCTGGGGCTGTCGCTGATGGGCGTCGTCGCACAGGCGGGCTCGTTCAATATGAACGACATCGTTAACAGCCAGACGCATCTGTGGAACATCATCCCGCAGTTCTTTGGTTTCGTGACCTTCTGTATTGCGGGCGTGGCGGTGTGTCACCGTCACCCGTTTGACCAGCCGGAAGCGGAACAGGAGCTGGCAGATGGTTATCACATCGAATATGCCGGTATGAAGTTCGGCCTGTTCTTTGTCGGCGAATATGTGGCTATTACCACCGTATCAGCCTTGATCGTGACGCTGTTCTTTGGTGGCTGGCACGGCCCATTCCTGCCGCCGTTCATCTGGTTCGCCCTGAAAACGGCGTTCTTTATGATGATGTTCATCCTGATCCGTGCTGCGCTTCCGCGTCCACGTTACGATCAGGTGCTGTCATTCGGCTGGAAAGTGTGTCTGCCGTTGACGCTGCTGAACCTGCTGGCTACGGCCGCAGTGATTCTCTACACAGCGTCGTAAGGGGTTAACAAATGACTTTGAAAGATATTGTCGTAGGCTTTGGCACGACAGTTCGCAGTATCTGGCTGATCGGCCTGCACGCCTTCGCCAAACGTGAAACTCAGATGTACCCGGAAGAGCCGGTTTATCTGCCGCCACGTTACCGTGGTCGTATCGTGTTAACCCGCGACCCGGATGGCGCCGAGCGTTGCGTCGCCTGTAACCTCTGTGCGGTGGCCTGTCCGGTCGGCTGTATTTCGCTGCAAAAAGCAGAAACCAAAGATGGCCGCTGGTATCCGGAGTTTTTCCGCATCAACTTCTCACGCTGCATCTTCTGCGGCATGTGTGAAGAGGCCTGTCCGACCACGGCGATTCAGCTGACCCCCGATTTCGAACTGGGTGAGTTCAAGCGTCAGGATCTGGTGTACGAAAAGGACGATCTGCTGATTTCGGGACCGGGTAAATATCCGGAGTACAACTTCTACCGCATGGCGGGTATGGCGATTGACGGCAAAGATAAGGGCGACGCGGAAAACGAAGCGAAGCCTGTCGACGTCAAAGGCTTATTACCTTAAGGAGCAAGGCATGGAATTTGCGTTTTATCTTTGCGGACTGGTAGCGGTGCTGACGACGTTGCGCGTCATTACCCATACTAATCCGGTACATGCGTTGCTGTACCTGATCGTGTCGCTGTTATCGATCGCCGGTGTCTTCTTCTCAATGGGTGCCTACTTTGCCGGTGCGCTGGAGATCATCGTTTACGCCGGGGCCATTATGGTGCTGTTCGTCTTCGTGGTCATGATGCTGAACCTGGGCAAACAGACTGAGAAGCAGGAGCGTGAATGGCTCAGCCCGTCACTGTGGATTGGACCGGGTCTGGCTTCGATGCTGCTGCTGGTGGTGATGGTCTATGCCATTCTGACGGCAAATGATCAGGGCATCGATGGCACCGTCATCGACGCGAAAGCGGTCGGCATCAGCCTGTTTGGTCCTTATGTCCTGGCCGTTGAGCTGGCTTCCATGCTGCTGCTGGCGGGGCTGGTCGTGGCGTTCCACATTGGTCGTGAAGAGCGTCAGGGTGAAGTTCTGAGCAACCGTCCTGCTGACGCCGCCCAGGTGAAAAAGGAGAGCGCATGATCCCGTTACAACATGGATTGATTCTTGCCGCCGTGCTGTTTGTCCTCGGACTGACATCACTGGTGATACGCCGCAATCTGCTGTTTATGCTGATCGGCCTTGAAATCATGATCAACGCCGCCGCTTTAGCTCTGGTGGTTGCCGGAAGCTACTGGGGTCAGGCCGATGGACAGGTGATGTATATCCTGGCGATCAGCCTGGCGGCAGCGGAAGCCAGTATCGGTCTGGCACTGCTGCTTCAGCTCTATCGTCGTCGTCAGACGCTGAACATTGATACTGTGAGCGAGATGCGCGGATGAATCTTCTCTATTTAACTGTCTTGTTTCCGCTAATCGGCTTTCTGCTGTTAGCGTTTTCGCGCGGTCGCTGGTCTGAGAACCTGTCGGCCACGGTAGGTATGGGATCGGTGGGTCTGGCGGCCCTGACTACGGCGATGATCGGTTTCGACTTCTTCGCTAACGGTCAGCAGGCTTACACCCAGTCACTCTGGACCTGGATGCATGTCGGCAACTTTGACATGAAAGTTAACCTGACGCTGGATGGCCTGTCGCTGACCATGCTGTCGGTCGTGACCGGCGTCGGCTTCTTCATTCATATGTTCGCCTCCTGGTATATGCGTGGAGAAGAGGGCTATTCCCGCTTCTTCGCCTATACCAACCTGTTTATCGCCAGCATGGTGGTTCTGGTGCTGGCCGATAACCTGATGCTGATGTATCTGGGCTGGGAAGGGGTAGGGCTCTGCTCCTATCTGCTGATCGGCTTCTACTACAGCAACCCGGAAAATGGCAAAGCGGCGATGAAAGCGTTCATCATCACCCGCGTCGGCGACGTCTTCCTGGCTTTCGGCCTGTTCATCCTCTACAACGAGCTGGGCACGCTGAACTTCCGTGAGATGATGGAACTGGCACCGGCACATTTCGCTGCTGACAACCATATGCTGCAGTGGGCAACGCTGATGCTGCTGGGTGGCGCGGTCGGTAAATCGGCGCAGCTGCCGTTACAGACCTGGCTGGCGGATGCGATGGCCGGTCCGACCCCGGTTTCGGCTCTGATCCACGCCGCGACCATGGTGACGGCGGGGGTTTATCTGATCGCCCGCAGCCACGGTCTGTTCCTGCTGACGCCGGAAGTGCTGCATCTGGTGGGCATTGTCGGCGCGATTACGCTGGTGCTGGCAGGTTTTGCGGCGCTGGTGCAGACCGACATCAAACGCGTTCTTGCGTACTCCACCATGAGTCAGATTGGCTACATGTTCCTGGCGCTGGGTGTTCAGGCATGGGATGCGGCGATTTTCCATCTGATGACGCACGCTTTCTTCAAAGCGCTGCTGTTCCTCTCGTCGGGCTCCGTCATTCTGGCCTGCCATCACGAGCAAAACATTTTCAAAATGGGTGGCCTGCGCAAGAGCATTCCGCTGGTCTACACCTGCTTCCTGGTCGGTGGCGCGGCGCTGGCGGCACTGCCGCTGGTGACGGCGGGCTTCTACAGTAAAGATGAGATTCTGTTTGGCGCACTGGCTAACGGTCACATCAATCTGATGGTGGCGGGTCTGGTCGGGGCGTTCCTCACCTCCATCTACACCTTCCGCATGATCTTTATCGTGTTCCACGGTGAAGAGAAAATCCACGCGCACGCCGGCAAGGGTATTACTCATCACCTGCCGCTGATCGTGCTGCTGCTGCTCTCCACCTTCATTGGTGCGCTGATCACGCCACCGCTGGCGGGCGTTCTGCCAGCCAATGAATCTGGTGAAGCGGGCAAAGTGGGACTGGAAATCACCTCTGGCGTTGTCGCAATCGTCGGCATTCTGATCGCGGCTGCGCTGTGGCTGGGCAAACGTGAACTGGTTACCCGTATCGCAAACAGCGCACCGGGCCGTTTCTTCGGCACCTGGTGGTTTGCGGCCTGGGGCTTCGACTGGCTCTACGACAAAGTGTTCGTCAAACCTTATCTGGGCATTGCGTGGCTGCTGAAGCGCGACCCACTGAATGGCGTGATGAACCTGCCTGCACTGCTGTCACGTGTAGCTAACAAAGGCCTGGTGGTCAGTGAAAACGGCTACCTGCGCTGGTACGTGGCGTCAATGAGCGTCGGTGCCGTGCTGGTGCTGGCTCTGCTGCTGGTGATTTAAAGATTGATGAGCGGGGTGAGTTCGCTCACCCCAATGAAGAATGTCAAAATAACCTGAGTAATGAGCGTTATCGACGCAGCCCGTTTCATCACCGCCAGCGCACAGCGACCGGAGCATACTAAGGTATGTGAGGGTTGCCAGCACTGCCGGGGGTGAAAATGGCGAGTAGGGTAGCTCAGAAAAGGAAATATAAGGGAAGTGTGCCGTGTTATTACCTTGGCTAATTATCATACCCTTCGTCGGCGGTCTGATCTGCTGGCTCACTGAGCGCCTCGGCGCGAAGGTGCCACGCTGGATCGCGCTGATTACCATGGGGCTGACGTTGGCGCTTTCGCTGCAACTCTGGTTGCAGGGAGGCTATTCACTGACGCAGGCAGCGGGCATTCCGCAGTGGCAGTCAAGTTTCTCCGTTCCCTGGATCCCACGCTTCGGCATCAGCTTCCATTTAGCCATTGATGGGCTGTCGCTGCTGATGGTGGTGCTGACCGGCCTGCTGGGTCTGATGGCGGTGCTCTGCTCCTGGAATGAGATCTCAAAGTATCAGGGCTTTTTCCACCTGAACCTGATGTGGATCCTGGGCGGCGTGATCGGTGTGTTCCTCTCCATCGACCTGTTCCTGTTCTTCTTCTTCTGGGAAATGATGCTGGTGCCGATGTACTTCCTCATCGCGCTCTGGGGTCATAAAGCGTCAGACGGTAAAACCCGTATCTCCGCGGCGACCAAATTCTTCATCTATACCCAGGCGTCGGGTCTGGTGATGCTGATTGCGATTCTGGGACTGGTGTTTGTTCACTACAACGCGACCGGCGTCTGGACATTCAGCTATGAGCAGCTGCTGCAGACCCCGATGTCGAGTGGCGTGGAATACCTGCTGATGCTGGGCTTCTTCATCGCCTTCGCCGTGAAGATGCCGGTGGTGCCTTTGCACGGCTGGCTGCCGGACGCGCACAGTCAGGCACCGACCGCGGGCTCCGTCGACCTGGCCGGTATTCTGCTGAAAACCGCAGCGTACGGTTTGCTGCGCTTCAGCCTGCCGCTGTTCCCGAACGCCTCCGCCGAGTTTGCGCCGATTGCCAACTGGTTGGGCATCATCGGTATCTTCTACGGCGCCTGGATGGCTTTCTCGCAGACCGATATCAAACGCCTGATCGCCTACACCTCGATTTCGCACATGGGCTTTGTGCTGATTGCCATCTACACCGGCAGCCAGCTGGCGCTGCAGGGTGCGGTGATTCAGATGATTGCGCACGGCCTCTCCGCCGCCGCACTCTTCATCCTGTGTGGTCAGCTTTATGAGCGTCTGCATACCCGCGATATGCGTCAGATGGGTGGACTCTGGTCGCGCATCAAGTGGATCCCGGGTCTGTCGCTGTTCTTCGCGGTCGCCAACCTCGGTATGCCGGGTACCGGTAACTTCGTCGGCGAGTTTATGATCCTGACAGGCAGTTTCCAGGTGGTGCCGACGATTATCGTCATCGCGACCTTTGGTCTGGTGTTCGCCTCCGTTTACTCGCTGGTGATGATGCAGCGCGCTTACTACGGCGAAGCGAAATCGAAAGACCCGCTGCCAGGCATGTCCCCGCGTGAGTTTATGACCATCGGTGTTCTGGTGGTGCTGCTGGTGCTGCTGGGCGTCTATCCACAGCCGATTCTGGATACTTCGCACGCTGCCATGAGCAATATTCAGCAGTGGTTTACCGCTTCAATTTCAACTACAAGGCCGTAATTCGCCATGACAATAACTCCTCAACAATTGATTGCGTTGCTGCCGCTGTTAATCGTCGGATTGACGGTGGTGGTTGTGATGCTCTCCATTGCCTGGCGACGCAACCACTTCGTTAACGCCACGCTAACGGTGGCTGGCCTGAACCTGGCGCTGCTCTCGCTCTACTTTGTCGGGCAGGTCGGCGCGATGGATGTGACGCCGCTGCTGCGTATCGACGGCTATGCGATGTTCTATACCGCGCTGGTGATGCTGGCCAGTCTGGCGACCTGTACCTTTGCCTATCCGTGGCTGGCAGGTTATCCCGATAACAAAGATGAGTTCTATCTGCTGGTCCTGATTGCGGCCCTGGGCGGCATCGTGCTGGCCAGCGCTAACCATCTGGCCTCGCTGTTCATCGGGATTGAGCTGCTGTCACTGCCGCTGTTTGGTCTGATTGGCTACGCATTCCGCCAGAAACGTTCGCTGGAAGCGGCGCTGAAATATACCATTCTGTCGGCGGCGGCCTCCTCATTCCTGCTGTTTGGCATCGCGCTGATCTACGCGGACTCCGGCAACCTGAGCTTTGTGGCGCTGGGCAAAAGTCTGACTGACAGCATGATCCATGAACCGCTGCTGCTGGTAGGGCTGGGCATGATGATCATCGGTCTGGGCTTTAAGCTTTCGCTGGTGCCGTTCCATCTCTGGACGCCGGATGTCTATCAGGGTGCGCCTGCGCCGGTCTCCACCTTCCTGGCCACCGCCAGTAAGATTGCGATCTTCGGTGTCATCATGCGCCTGTTCATGTATGCGCCGGTGACCGACAGCGAAGCCGTTCGCACCGTGCTGGCAGTGATCGCCTTCGTATCGATTCTGTTCGGTAACCTGATGGCGATTTCGCAGAGCAACATCAAGCGTCTGCTGGGGTACTCCTCGATCGCGCACCTCGGCTATCTGCTGGTGGCGCTGATCGCGGTAAAAGATCATCAGCTGTCGCTGGAAACCTCCGGCGTCTATCTGGCAGGTTACCTCTTCAGCAGCCTGGGCGCCTTTGGCGTGGTGAGTCTGATGTCCAGCCCGTATCGTGGCCCGGATGCCGACTCGCTCTACTCCTATCGTGGTCTGTTCTGGCATCGTCCAATCCTCTCTGCGGTCATGACCGTGATGATGCTGTCGCTGGCCGGGATCCCAATGACGCTGGGCTTTATCGGTAAGTTCTACGTCATCGCATCAGGCGTCAGTGCCCACCTCTGGTGGCTGACCGGTGCCGTGGTGGCGGGCAGTGCGATTGGTCTCTACTACTATCTGCGCGTGACCGTGAGTCTCTACCTCAGCCCGCCGGAACTGCATACCCGTGACACTCCGGCGAACTGGGCGTTTACGGCCGGTGGTGTGGTGGTGCTGATCTCCGCCATTCTGGTGCTGCTGTTAGGGGTGTACCCGCAGCCGCTCATCAGACTGGTGCAGCTGGCCCAGCCACTGATGTAAACCGCACTCTGCGACGAATTAATCAGGCCTTCGGGCCTGATTTTTTTTATCTGCAGTTCGGGGCACCGGCAGGTGCGGGGGATGGCGCGCTCAGGTAATGTATCCCTTTCATTCAGCAGGGAGAGACCATGGACATTGAGTGGCAGGACAGACATCACAGTGAACTCACGCCGCATGAACTCTATGCGCTGCTGGCCTTGCGCAGCGCCGTGTTCGTGGTGGAGCAGCAGTGCGCCTATCTGGACGTGGATGGTAACGATCTGCGGGCAGACAACCGCCATCTGCTGGGTATGGCCGGGGGACAACTGGTGGCCTATGCGCGACTCCTCTCCCCGGAGGATGAGAGCAGTCCGGTGAAGATCGGACGCGTCATCGTTTCGGGTCGGGTGCGGGGTGCACGGCTGGGCAACCGTCTGATGGAGCAGGCCATCGCCCGCTGTCAGCAGCACTGGCCGGGGCGAGACCTGTTTCTCTCCGCGCAGGCTCATCTGGAAAACTTCTACCAGCAGCACGGCTTTATCGCGGTGGGGGAGACCTATCCGGAGGATGGTATTCCGCACGTTGATATGCGAAAGCGCGCGCCATAAGACATAAGAAAAGGCGAGACCGGAGTCTCGCCTTTTTTCATCAACCCACCGTCATCTGACGGTCGTCGACATATTTCCGCTGATCCGGCGCAGGCGGGTGGTACTGATAGAGCCAGGTTTCGCTCAGCGTCTCCTCTTTGCTGCGCAGGAACAGGCGCATCTCCACCGGCTGCGTGGAGTCGCTGTTCGGATACCAGTCAAACAGGATGCGATAGCCTTTCAGCGGATCGACATAGAGGATCTCAACCTGCTTCACGCTGCCGGATGAGACGGTGATCACCGGCTCAATGCCTTTGGGGGCCGCGGCCTGCAGGTCACCACCAATAAAGTCGATAGCGAAGCGGCGGCACCAGGTTTCCGGGAAGTGTTCGCCAGGCGCCCAGCCTTCCGGGAAGCCACCGATACCGGTACGGGTGGCGTCAACGCGCGCCAGACCGCTGCGCACCGGCGGCAGACCGCTCCAGTAGAGTTTATAGGCGAAGCTCAGCTCGCTGCCCGCTTTGACCGGCTCAGATGGCTGCCAGAAGCAGACGATATTATCCAGGGTTTCACCGGTGGTCGGGATCTCCATCAGGTTGATCGCGCCTTTGCCCCATTTGCCGACCGGCTCCACCCACAGGCTTGGCCGTTTGTCATACCAGCCAATCACATCCTGATAATCTTTGAAGTCGTGATTGAGCTGCAGCAGGCCAAAGCCACGCGGATTCTCATCTTCGTAGGCGTTGAACTGCAGACGCTGCGGATTGTTGAGCGGACGGGCAATCCATTCACCTTTCCCGGTCCACATCGCCAGGCGATCGGAGTCGTGGATCTGCGGATGATAGGTGTTGCACATGCGGCGCTCGTTGGTGCCGCAGCTGAACATACTGGTCATCGGCGAGATACCAATCTGACGGATCTCTTTACGGGCGAACAGGTGGTTTTCCACCTCCATCACCACGCGCTTCTCTTCGCAGTGGATAATAAACTTGTAGGCGCCGGTGAGGCTGGCACCATCCAGCAGGGCGTAACAGGTAAAGGTGGTGTCCTCCGCTTTTGGCGTTTCAAACCAGAAGGCGGTGAAATCCGGGAACTCTTCCTGTCCATTGCTGAAAGTGTTGATGGCGACGCCGCGTGCGGAGAGGCCATACTGGAAGGTTTCGTCAACCGCGCGGAAGTAGCTGGCACCGAGGAAAGAGACGATATCGCGACGAGCCAGTTCTGGTTTTTTAAAGGCGCGGAAACCGGCGAAGCCGAGATCAGTCTTGCCCTCCAGCTGCTTTGTGTCGACACCGGCATTGTTGTAGTTGAACAGCTCCGGGCGGAAGTGAATTTCGCGCGCCTCACGGCTCTCGCCATCCACAGAGAACATACGGATGCGCCGCTTAAAACCCATGCCTACATGGAAGAACTGCACATCCAGCTGACGGTCCGGCAGATTGTTCCACAGCGAGTGATTCGCATCATACTGAATTTCGTTGTACGCCTGCGGCGTCAGCGTGGCCAGGGTCTCCGGCAGTGCGCCAGGCGCGCCGCTCCAGGGCTTTTTCGCCAGTGCCGCCGCGTTTTTTTTCAGTACGTCGAAATCGAAGCGCACGGCATTCCCGTCAGCAATGCCATCTTCTGCCCATGCGGATTGCGCAAACAGCGTGGAGAGGCCGGTCATGCCGCTGACGGCCGAGAAGGCCATTGACGCTTTCATAAACATTCTTCGATTCATGCCAGAAATCATTCCTTAGCTGTTCGAGGGTGTCGTGACTGTCGTGCAGAATGCACTTTCATGGCCCGATAATCACAGGCAACAGAGGGGTACGACAGCAGGGTTACTGGAAAATTCAGTCACGTTAAAATTTATCAGATTAATCAAAGAAGCGAAGCGAAATTCAGGGGCGGCGGCCGGGTCTTACACTTCTTTGCGCAGCGAAGCGGAAGGCCGCCGGGATCGTCCGCTTTTAGCAGATGAAAAATCAGGGGATTCCTGGCGCAGGAAATCAGCAGTTCGCCAGATTGTGACTATAGTTAATGAACTGCTTTGCAATTCACACGGAGGAAACGATGGTAAATCAGACAAATCAATTCGAAACGGGCCTCGATGACGATATTGCGTTACTGACTGAAACGCTGGAAGAAGTGCTTAAATCATCAGGCGATCCGGCCGATCAGAAGTACATTGAGCTTAAAAGCAAAGCCGAACAGGCGCTGAACGACGTGAAATCCCGCGTCAGCCAGGCGTCCGACAGCTACTACTATCGCGCGAAACAGGCCGCATACCGGGCTGACGACTATGTGCACGAGAAACCGTGGCAGGGTGTCGGTATCGGCGCAACGGCTGGCCTGGTTCTGGGTCTGCTGCTGGCGAGTCGCTAATCGCGACCGGCTGACACCATGAACGTGAATAAATAAACGGCGGGGCGATCCCGCCGTTTTTGTTTTCCACTCCTGCGCCATTCCCCGGTTTTATACGCTACGTGCTGCTCCGGACGTCACAGCCATATTCGCTGACGCGACCAATTGTGTTTCTCTGGCGGACTTCCTACAGTTAAGCAAACGTGAAAAGGAGAACCCGACGTGATTAGAGTAGAGATGCTGTCAACGGGGGATGAGGTGCTGCACGGCCAAATCGTCGATACCAACGCCGCCTGGCTGGCGGATGTGCTGTTTCAGCAGGGGCTGCCCATGACCAGCCGCACCACGGTAGGCGATTCACTGGAGTCGCTGATTGCCACGCTGCAGTCACGCAGCCGCGAGGCCGACGTGCTGATTGTGAATGGCGGGCTGGGACCGACCAGCGACGATCTCAGTGCGCTGGCCGCCGCCAGAGCCTGTGGCGTGGCGCTGGAGATGCAGCACGAATGGCTGGCACAGATGGAAGCCTGGTTCGCCAGCCGGGGGCGCGTCATGGCTGCCAGCAATCGCAAGCAGGCTGAGATCCCGGCTGGCGCGGAATTGATCGATAATCCGGTTGGCACCGCCTGCGGTTTTGCTTTGCAACTTAATCGCTGCTGGATCTTCTTTACGCCCGGCGTGCCGTCGGAATTTAAAGTGATGGTGGAGCAGCAGATCATCCCGCGACTGAAAGCAAAATTCTCGCCGCCTGAGCCACCGATCTGCCTGCGGCTCACCACCTTTGGTCGCGGTGAAAGCGACATCGCCGCGGAGCTGGAGCCGCTGTCGCTGCCGGAAGGGGTGGTGATGGGTTATCGCTCCTCTATGCCGATCATCGAGATCAAGCTCACCGGCCCGGCGAGCCAGCGGGTGGCAATGGAGCAGGTGTGGCAGCAGGTTCGTCTGCAACTGGCAGAGTGCAAGATTTTCGAAGGTACGGAAGGGTTACCGGCGCTGCTGGCCCGCGAGCTGGTGCAACGGGGTGAGCTGCTCGCGGTCAGCGAGCAATACACCGCCGGGCTGCTCTGCTGGCAGCTGGCGTCGGCCAGCGTACCGCTGCGCGGTGGAGATATTCTGCCGCCGCAGACGGAGACGCTGGAGCAGCAGGTCGCCCGCACCCGCCAGCTTGCAGCGCAGCAGCAGGCGACCCTCGCGCTTTCGGTGGGCAGTCTGGATCAGGAGGCGATTTCAATCGCGCTGCACACGCCGGACGGCAGCGTGGGTCAGCGTGTGAAGTTCAGCACCGGTCGCCATAATCTGGAGACGCGGCAGAAGGTGGTGGCAATGATGGCGATGAACATGCTGCGCCGCTGGCTTCACGGCAGTGAGGTTAGCACGGGTCACGGCTGGATTGAGGTAGTGGAAACGGTCCGGCAGTAACATCTGCACATTAAAACGGGCGCCTGAGGCGCCCGTTCTGATTCTGACCTTTGCCTGCGCTGACGCGACTTCACGCAGCGCGAGATCTCCTGGCCAGCCTTATAACTCAAGCTCAATCTCGCCTTTGGCTTTGCAGCAGCAGGGCAGGATCTCATCCTGCTGCACAAAAGCCAGTGGCTGCTGCGGGTAGTGTACTTCGCCTTTCAGCAGCCGCATCCGGCAGGAGCCGCAGTAGCCTTCGCGGCACTGAAACTCCACACAGAAGTTATTCGCCTCCAGCAGCGTCAGCAGGCTGGTGTGCTCGTCCGTGCATTCCAGCCGGGTGCCGGAACTGCGCAGAATAACAACGTCGCGGCTCATAATCAGAGCTGGAAGTCGTCGAAGTCGTTAGCGCCCACTTCAGAATCGATCTGACCCACCAGATAGGAGCTCACTTCCACTTCCTGTGGCGCGACCTGCACGTTGTCAGAGACCAGCCAGGAGTTGATCCACGGAATCGGGTTTGAGCGGGTCTGGAACGGCAGATCCAGGCCCACTGCCTGCATACGGATGTTGGTGATGTACTCGATGTACTGGCAGAGGATATCTTTGTTCAGGCCGATCATCGAACCGCCACTGAACAGATAGTCCGCCCACTCTTTCTCCTGCAGTGCGGCTTTCTTAAACAGCTCGAAGCACTCTTCGCGGCACTCTGCGGCAATCTCTTTCATCTCGGGATCGTCTTCGCCGCTGCGCAGCAGGTTCAGCATGTGCTGCGTGCCGGTCAGGTGCAGGGCTTCATCGCGGGCGATCAGTTTGATGATTTTGGCATTGCCTTCCATCAGCTCACGCTCAGCGAAAGCGAACGAACAGGCGAAGCTGACATAGAAACGGATCGCTTCCAGCGCATTGACGCTCATCAGGCAGATATAGAGCTGCTTCTTCAGGGCGCGCAGGCTGACGACGACCTGTTTGCCGTTAACCTGATGTGTGCCTTCGCCCAGCTGATGCCAGTAGTTGGTCATCTCAATCAGATCGTCGTAATAGCGCGAGATATCCTGCGCACGCGCCAGGATCTGCTCGTTGGTGACGATATCGTCGAACACCAGCGCCGGATCGTTGACGATGTTACGGATGATGTGGGTGTAAGAACGGGAGTGGATCGTCTCGGAGAACGCCCAGGTTTCAACCCAGGTTTCCAGTTCAGGAATTGAGATCAGCGGCAGCAGTGCCACGTTCGGGCTGCGGCCCTGAATCGAATCCAGCAGCGTCTGGTACTTCAGGTTGCTGATGAAAATATGTTTTTCATGCTCAGGCAGTGCCTGGTAGTCGATGCGGTCGCGCGAAACGTCCACTTCTTCCGGGCGCCAGAAGAAGGAGAGCTGCTTTTCAATCAGCTTTTCAAAGATGTCATATTTTTGCTGATCGAAGCGCGCCACGTTTACCGACTGACCGAAAAACATCGGCTCTTTCAGCTGATCATTTTTGTTCTGTGAGAAAGTGGAGTAAGCCATAAATGTTGTCCAAAAAAGTAGACGAAGCCAGGCCTCGTGAAATGAATGAGGCGGGAGGGATCTCCCGCCTGACCATTAGATCTTACAGGCGCCGCTCTCGCAGCCATCATCCTGGATAGAAGGTGCCAGGTCATCCTGCGCATCTTCTGCACCGTCACGGGTGTTCTGATAGTAGAGCGTTTTCACGCCGAACTTATACGCGGTCAGCAGATCTTTCAGCAGCTGCTTCATCGGCACCTTGCCGTTGGCAAAGCGTGACGGATCGTAGTTGGTGTTGGAGGAGATCGCCTGGTCGATGAATTTCTGCATCAGACCCACCAGCTGCAGGTAGCCGTCGTTGTTTGGCATTTCCCACAGCAGCTCATACTGATCTTTCAGACGGTCATACTCCGGCACCACCTGGCGCAGGATGCCATCTTTGGAAGCCTTGATGCTGATGTGGCCGCGTGGCGGCTCAATGCCGTTGGTGGCATTGGAGATCTGCGATGAGGTCTCAGATGGCATCAGTGCCGACAGCGTGGAGTTGCGCAGGCCGTGCGTTTTGATCGCTTCACGCAGCGCTTCCCAGTCGAGATGCAGCGGTTCATTGCTGATCGCATCCAGGTCTTTCTTGTAGGTGTCGATCGGCAGAATGCCCTGCGCATAGCTGGTTTCATTGAACCACGGGCAGGCACCTTGCTCTTTCGCCAGTTCGTTTGAGGCTTTCAGCAGGTAGTACTGAATGGCTTCAAAGGTTTTGTGCGTCAGGCCATTTGCACTGCCGTCGGAGTAGCGCACACCATGTTTCGCCAGGTAGTAGGCGTAGTTGATGACGCCGATACCCAGAGTACGACGACCCATTGCACCACGCTGTGCAGCCGGAATCGGGTAGTCCTGATAATCGAGCAGGGCATCGAGGGCGCGGACGGCCAGGGTCGCCAGCTCTTCCAGGTCATCGAGGCTTTCGATCGCACCGAGGTTGAAGGCGGAAAGCGTACAGAGGGCGATCTCACCGTTTTCGTCGTTAACGTCTTCCAGCGGTTTGGTCGGCAGGGCGATTTCCAGGCAGAGGTTAGACTGGCGAACCGGCGCGATGCTCGGATCAAACGGGCTGTGCGTGTTGCAGTGGTCAACGTTCTGGATGTAGATACGGCCGGTTGAGGCGCGTTCCTGCATCATCAGCGAGAAGAGATCGACCGCTTTCACGCGCTGTTTGCGGATGCTCTCATCCTGCTCATATTTGGTGTAAAGGCGCTCAAATTCATCCTGATCAGCGAAGAAGGCGTCATACAGGCCAGGCACGTCAGACGGGCTGAACAGCGTGATATCTTCGCCTTTCAGCAGGCGCTGATACATCATCTTGTTGAGCTGGACGCCGTAGTCCATGTGACGCACGCGGTTGCCTTCAACACCACGGTTGTTTTTCAGCACCAGCAGGCTTTCGATTTCCAGATGCCACATCGGGTAGAACAGCGTAGCGGCACCGCCACGCACGCCGCCCTGAGAACAGGACTTCACTGCGGTCTGGAAATGTTTGTAGAACGGGATACAGCCGGTGTGGAACGCTTCACCGCCGCGAATCGGGCTGCCCAGCGCACGGATACGGCCCGCGTTGATGCCGATACCGGCACGCTGAGAAACATATTTCACGATGGCGCTGGAGGTGGCGTTAATGGAGTCGAGGCTGTCGCCGCACTCGATCAGCACGCAGGAGCTGAACTGACGCGTTGGGGTACGCACGCCGGACATGATCGGGGTCGGCAGCGAGATTTTAAACGTCGAGATCGCATCATAGAAACGCTTGATGTAATCCATACGTGTGTCGCGCGGATAGCCGGAGAAGAGGCAGGCCGCGACCAGAATGTAGAGGAACTGCGCGCTCTCGTAGATTTCACCGGAGACGCGGTTCTGTACCAGATATTTGCCTTCCAGCTGCTTCACGGCGGCATAGGAGAAGTTCATGTCGCGCCAGTGGTCGAGAAACTCGTCCATCTGTGCAAACTCTTCCTTGCTGTAATCTTCCAGCAGGTGGCGATCGTATTTGCCCAGATCAACCATTTTAACCACCTGGTCGTAGAGCTTCGGCGGCTCAAACTGACCGTACGCTTTTTTGCGCAGGTGGAAGATAGCCAGGCGGGCGGCCAGGTACTGATAGTCAGGGGCATCGCGAGAGATAAGGTCTGCTGCGGCCTTGATGATGGTCTCATGAATGTCAGAGGTTCTGATGCCATCATAGAACTGAATGTGAGAGCGCAGTTCCACCTGTGAGACAGAGACGTTGTTCAGCCCTTCGGCAGCCCAGTCCAGCACACGGTGAATTTTGTCGAGGTCAATGCGCTCCTGGCGGCCATCGCGTTTAGTAACGAGCAGACTCTGGTTCATGTCGCGTTTTTACCTTTGCGTGAGTATCCAAAAATTAAAAGAAATCCCGGTTTATACACAGCCTATTCATTGTGAATAATATGTGGATAAACACTACATCTAGGGGGTGATGGGAAAAGCCACAACTACATGGAGGCATATTTTAGTATTTTGCGGCGGGTTAACAAGAGCAAAAAATGATGGCGGGAGGGGTTGTAATTCTGCCGAAAATTCTCAGGCCACGCCTTGTAAGGGCTGCCATCGTGTCAACCAGATCACACTTTTTTTTCTAACTTTGATCGGGCGCGTATTTCTTATTCAATCCTCCCGATTCTTCGCCAGCGGGGAGGAAAAATAGTCAAAAGCCGCTAGCAGGGTCATCGGCAGCCTGAAATCCGGCGGTCGCAAACGTGGCCTGAGCGCCGTAACCTGCTGGTAAGGCTCAGAATAGCGCGGGATGAAAAGCGGGCGGGGAGATGATGAGGCCCGCCCGGATTCGGGCGGGCGGCTCGCTTACACGGCGCGGTGGGTGTGGACCATGTAATTGACGTCGGTCCCAGGTGCCAGTTTGAAACGGTTGGTCACCGGGTTGTAGTGCAGGCCAATGATGTGGCGTTCGCGCAGAGCGGTTTCATCAACCCAGCCCAGCAGCTCAGAAGGGCGGATAAACTTTTTCACGTCATGCGTTCCGCGCGGCACCATGCGCAGCACATATTCTGCGCCAAACACCGCCAGCAGCCAGGCTTTTGGATTGCGGTTCAGCGTAGAGAAAAAGACGTCGCCGCCCGGTTTGACCAGCTTTGCACAGGCGTGAACCACCGAGCGCGGGTCCGGGACGTGCTCCAGCATCTCCATGCAGGTCACCACATCATATTTCCCGGCATGCTCTTCCGCGTGCGCTTCCACGGTCTGCTGCACGTAGTCCAGCGTGACGCCGCTCTCCTGCGCATGCAGGCGCGCCACGGCCAGCGGTTCCGCGCCCATGTCCAGGCCGGTGACGATCGCGCCTTCACGCGCCATGCTTTCGGCTAAAATGCCGCCGCCGCAGCCGACGTCGAGCACGGTTTTACCAAACAGGCCGTTGCTGTGCTCGGCGATATAGCCCAGGCGCAGGGGGTTAATACGGTGCAACGGTTTAAATTCACCCTCCAGATCCCACCAGCGCGAGGCAACGGCCTCAAACTTGGCAATTTCCTGCGCATCGACGTTCTGCTGATGATTCTGCGGTTGTGCATTCATTGAATCGTAACTCCTGACAAAATGTGCCCACAGTATAAACGCTTAACCGCAGATGGCACACCTTTCAGGCGGAAGGAAAAGCGGGCGATATCGGTGGTTAACGTTCACCAGAGGATTGCAGTGTGATATACTTTCGCACCTTTAAAATCCGGGATTAAGTAGAGGGATAGCGGCTCCATGAGCGACCTTGCGAGAGAAATTACACCGGTCAACATCGAAGAAGAATTAAAAAATTCTTACCTCGGTTACGCCATGTCGGTCATCGTTGGCCGAGCTTTACCCGATGTGCGTGATGGCCTGAAGCCGGTTCATCGTCGTGTACTTTATGCGATGAGCGTACTGGGTAACGACTGGAACAAACCCTATAAAAAATCTGCCCGCGTTGTCGGTGACGTTATCGGTAAATATCACCCGCATGGTGATTCCGCCGTTTACGACACTATCGTACGTATGGCCCAGCCTTTCTCCCTGCGTTACATGCTGGTGGACGGACAAGGCAACTTCGGTTCCATCGACGGCGACTCCGCCGCGGCGATGCGTTATACCGAAATTCGCATGTCGAAAATCGCCCACGACCTGTTAGCTGACCTGGAAAAAGAGACCGTCGATTTCGTGCCGAACTACGACGGCACTGAGCAGATCCCTGAGGTTCTGCCGACCAAAATCCCGAACCTGCTGGTGAACGGCTCTTCCGGTATCGCCGTAGGTATGGCAACCAATATCCCGCCGCACAACCTGCGCGAAGTGATTAACGGCTGCCTGGCTTACATTGAAGATGAGAATATCAGCGTTGAAGCGCTGATGGAGCACATTCCGGGGCCTGATTTCCCGACCGCCGCCATCATCAATGGACGCCGTGGCATCGAAGAGGCGTACCGCACCGGACGCGGTAAAATCTATATTCGTGCGCGTGGCGAAGTCGAGGCCGATGCGAAAACCGGCCGCGAAACCATCATCATTCATGAGCTGCCCTATCAGGTGAACAAAGCCCGCCTGATCGAAAAGATTGCGGAGCTGGTGAAAGAGAAGCGTGTCGAAGGCATCAGCGCACTGCGTGATGAGTCTGACAAAGACGGCATGCGCATCGTGATTGAGATTAAGCGTGATGCGGTCGGCGAAGTGGTGCTGAATAATCTCTACTCGCTGACGCAGCTGCAGACGTCGTTTGGCATCAACATGGTTGCCCTGCATCAGGGTCAGCCAAAGATTATGGCGCTGAAGGAGATTCTGGACGCCTTCGTTCGTCATCGTCGTGAAGTGGTGACGCGTCGTACCATTTATGAACTGCGCAAAGCCCGTGACCGTGCCCATATCCTGGAAGGTCTGGCGATTGCGCTGGCGAATATCGATCCGATCATCGAGCTGATTCGTCGTGCGCCAACGCCGGCAGAAGCGAAAGCGGGTCTGATCGCACAGGCGTGGGATCTCGGTAATGTGTCCGCGATGCTGGAGCGTGCAGGCGATGACGCTGCGCGTCCGGAGTGGCTTGATGCGCAGTTTGGTATCCGCGACGGTCGCTACTATCTGACCGAGCAGCAGGCTCAGGCGATTCTGGATCTGCGTCTGCAGAAACTGACCGGCCTTGAGCATGAGAAGCTGCTGGACGAGTACAAGGCGCTGCTGGAGCAGATTGCCGAGCTGCTGCACATTCTGTCGAGCGCCGAGCGTCTGATGGAAGTGATCCGCGAAGAGCTGGAGCTGATGCGCGACCAGTTTGGCGACGATCGTCGTACCGAGATCACCGCGAACTCTGCCGATATCAATATCGAAGACCTGATCAATCAGGAAGACGTTGTGGTGACGCTGTCGCATCAGGGCTACGTGAAGTATCAGCCGCTGAGCGACTATGAAGCGCAGCGTCGTGGTGGTAAAGGCAAGTCGGCCGCACGTATCAAAGAAGAGGACTTCATTGATCGTCTGCTGGTGGCCAATACCCACGATACGATCCTCTGCTTCTCAAGCCGGGGCCGTCTCTACTGGATGAAGGTGTATCAGCTGCCGGAAGCCAGCCGTGGCGCGCGCGGACGTCCAATCGTCAACCTGCTGCCGCTGGAAGCCAACGAGCGTATTACGGCGATTCTGCCGGTACGCGAGTATACCGAAGGCTTCAATATCTTTATGGCGACCGCGCTGGGAACCGTGAAGAAGACTGCGCTGAAAGAGTTCAGCCGTCCACGCAGTGCGGGCATTATTGCCGTGAATCTGCGTGACGACGATGAGCTGATCGGCGTGTCGCTGACCAACGGTAACGATGAAGCGATGCTGTTCTCCGCAGCCGGTAAAGTGGTGCGCTTTGCAGAAACCGCTGTCCGTGCGATGGGGCGTACCGCCTCGGGCGTACGCGGCATCAAGCTGGCGGAAGGCGATCGCGTCGTGTCGCTGATTGTGCCGCGTGAAGAGGGTGCCATCATGACCGTGACGCAGAATGGTTACGGTAAGCGTACGGCCAACAGCGAATATCCGACCAAGTCGCGTGCGACGCAGGGTGTGATTTCCATCAAAGTGACCGAGCGTAACGGTCCGGTGATTGGCGCGGTTCAGGTTGTCGATAGCGATCAGATTATGATGATCACCGATGCCGGTACGCTGGTACGTACCCGCGTGTCAGAAGTGAGCGTCGTGGGTCGTAATACCCAGGGTGTGATTCTGATTCGTACCGCAGAGGATGAGAATGTCGTGGGTCTGCAGCGTGTTGCTGAGCCGGTTGAAGAAGAAGAGCTGGATTCCATCGACGGCAGCGTAGCGGAAGGCGAAGATGATATTGCGCCGGAAGCAGAGATCGATGATGAAGAGATTGCACCGGAAGAGGATGCTGACGGTGAAGACGACGCGGCGGAAGACGAAGAGTAATTTGTCTGGAATAAGCTAAGGTCGTTGCAGAAACGGCAGGTCAGGGGAAACCCGGCCTGCCGTTTTTTTTTGGCTGTCGGTAGAGGAGGGGTAAATCGCTTTGAGCCGGGCGCTGCCGAAAGACCCGCTATGCCCGATTGCCAGGGAGGCCCGCATCCCTGCGGATCGGCCACGCCCTCCCTGGCGTGGACGCTTTGCTCCTGGGGCATGGCGGCTCTTGCCCGTTTAAAGGTGGAGTTGCTTAAGATTATTGTGAACAGGTGTTGGTTTATGGAGCAGAAGCGACCCTCCGGGGCAGGCGTTAACGATGTTGTTACGCTGTCCTAAAAGCGTCTCAAATCCCGCGCTAAGCCTGCGGCTGGCTGGCTTTTTACGCCCGATAAAGCTAGTGTATGAGCATTAAAAATCGACGATGCGACTAACCTTGCCAACTGCGAGTTACCTTTGAAATATCCTGTCTCTTTCCGCACCACGCTTCGCATCTCGCGTTATCTTTTCCGCGCGCTGGCGCTGCTAATCTGGACGCTGGGCGCCGTTCTGACGGCGTTTTACATCATCAGCGTGCTGCACAATAAAGAGACGCAGGTTCGTCAGGAGTTTGCCAGCAACTACGGCACGATACAGTGGTATGTGCGCCATTCGGCGGACATGATGCGTGAGCTGAAATATATCACCGAGAATCGTCTGACCAACGCCAGCAGCGGGCTGGATGTCCTGACGGGCATGATGCCGGGCAAAACCACCCAGCCGCAGTTTACACCGCTGTTTTCTGATGGCGACTGCACCGCGATGAGCAACACCTGGCGCAACTCGCTCGATTCCCTGAGTTACTACATCAATTACTGGAAAAGCAATTTCGCCTCGTCCTATGAACTGAATCGGGTGTTCTTTATCGGTGGCGAGAGCCAGTGTCTGGCCGACTTCACCATCGGCAGCAGCAATGCTGACCGGGAGCGCAGCCTGAAATCGCTGCGTGAAAATGTGCTGCGCTACCGCAACAACAGCGAGGAAGAGCGCCGTAATCCGATGTACTGGATCAACAGCAGCGCGCAGCCCGGCGTCGGCACTTTCTATATGGTGGTGCCGGTTTACGTCGCGAATAAACTGCAGGCGCTGCTGGGTGTTGAGCAGAACATCCGGCTGGATGAGTTTATCCAGCCTGGCAGCCTGCCGATTATCGCCTCCATTACCGATGAAAATTACCGTCCGCTGCTGAACTCGCGGCGCGGCGGGCTGGGCTTCTCGCTCGATAGTCTGCCCGACGATAAAACCTGGTTCGGCTACCTGAACGGTTATCGTCAGCTGGTGCTGAAAAAGCCGCTGCCGCCTTCAGATCTCAACGTGGTCTGGTCGATACCGACCGACGTGATGGTGGATCAGCTTAAGCTGATGATTATCAATGCGCTGCTGCTCAACATTTTCAGCGCCGTGATCCTGATTACACTTGCCTGGATATTTGAGCGCCGGATGTTCCTGCCGGCAGAAGAGAACGCCCATCGGCTGGAGGAACATGAGCAGTTCAACCGCAAGATTGTCGCCTCGGCGCCGGTCGGGATCTGTATCTTACGCACCAGCGACGGCACCAATATTCTGAGTAATGAGCTGGCGCATAACTATCTGACGCTGCTGACTCAGGAAGATCGTCTGCGGCTGAATGAGATCATCGGCGGGCAGCAGGTCAACTTTGTCGATGTGCTGACCGGCAGCAATACCAACCTGCAAATCAGTTTTGTTCATTCGCGCTATCGTAACGAGAACGTGGCGATCTGCGTGCTGGTTGATGTTTCGGCGCGCGTGCGGATGGAGCAGTCTCTGCAGGAGATGGCGCACGCGGCAGAGCAGGCCAGCCAGTCAAAATCGATGTTCCTTGCCACGGTCAGCCATGAGCTGCGAACGCCGCTCTATGGCATTATCGGTAACCTCGATCTGCTGCAGACCAAAGAGCTGCCCAGCGGGATCGATTCGCTGGTAACGGCGATGAACAACTCCTCCAGCCTGTTACTGAAGATCATCAGCGACATTCTCGACTTCTCGAAAATCGAGTCGGAGCAGCTGAAAATTGAGCCGCGTCCGTTTGCCCCGCGTGAAATTGTCACTCACATCGTCGGCAACTATCTGTCGCTGGTGGTGAAGAAGCGGCTGACGCTCTACTGCTTTATTGAACATGATGTTCCACAGGTGCTGGATGGCGACCCGCTGCGCCTGCAGCAGGTGATTTCGAACCTGCTGAACAACGCCATCAAGTTCACCCACACCGGCTGTATCATCCTCCACGCCTATGTGGAGCAGGGCTATCTGGCGTTTCGTGTGCGTGACACCGGCGTGGGGATCCCGGCCAAAGAGCTGCCGCGCCTGTTTGACCCCTTCTTCCAGGTGGGAAATGGCGTACAGCGTAATTTCCAGGGCACCGGGCTGGGGCTGGCGATCTGCGAAAAACTGATCAATCTGATGGATGGCGATATTGAGGTCGACTCCGAGCCGGGTATGGGCAGCCAGTTCATCGTGCGCATTCCGATTTACAAAGGGCAGAAACCGTCAATGCTGCTGCTGGAAGATTTACAGGATAAGAAGATCTGGCTGGCCATGCGCAACGACTATCTTGCCGCCTTCATTACGCGGCAGATCCAGCAGCAGGGTATACAGGTGGCGGAGTACAACGGTAAGTCTGGCCCCGACGATGTGGTGATGACCGACTACGATTTCGAACCCGAACTGCCGCTGCGTGCGCTGGTCACCTTCGACGGATCGCATGTGGATATGCCGCGTGAACGTCAGCCCGGTCACTGGGTCCACTCTACCGCCACGCTGCATGAGGTTCCGGCGCTGCTGGCGCGCATTTACCGGATCGCGCTGGGACAGGATGCAGCGGATGCGCTGCTGCTGGCCGCACCGGTCGAAGAGAAGGTGCATAACGATGACATCATGGTGCTGATTGTTGATGATCATCCAATCAACCGTATGCTGCTGTCGGAACAGCTGGGTACGCTGGGCTATCAGGTGAAGACCGCCCAGGATGGCGTCGATGCGCTGAATGTCCTGAGCCGTAATGAGATCGACATCGTGCTCACCGACGTCAACATGCCGAACATGGATGGTTATCGTCTGACACAGCGGCTGCGCCAGCTGGGTCACCTCTTCCCGGTTATCGGTGTCACAGCGAATGCGCTGGCGGAAGAGAAGCAGCGTTGTATGGATGCGGGTATGGACAACTGCCTGTCGAAACCGGTGACGCTGGATGTGCTGAAGGGAACGCTGGCAATCTATGCGGAGCGGGTACGTAAAACGCGGGCAGGATAGGGCAGGTGAGGAGAGGCGGTACGGGCTGTACCGCCTCAAAAACACGTTAGTCTCTTTCGACCTGCGTCTGGCTGACAGATGACAGATAGTTCAGCAGTGCGATATCGTTATCCACGCCCAGCTTCATCATCGCTGATTTCTTCTGGCTACTGATAGTTTTGATACTGCGGTTCAGTTTCTTGGCGATTTCGGTCACCAGGAAGCCTTCGGCAAACAGGCGCAGCACTTCGCTCTCTTTCGGTGACAAACGTTTGTCGCCGTAACCGCCCGCACTGATCTTCTCCAGCAGTTTCGCCACGCTTTCCGGCGTATATTTTTTGCCTTTCTGCAGTGCAGCCAGGGCTTTTGGCAGATCCGTTGGCGCACCCTGTTTCAGCACGATCCCTTCGATATCGAGATCCAGCACGGAGCTGAGGATAGCCGGGTTATTGTTCATGGTCAGAACAATAATCGAGAGATCAGGGTAGTGACGTTTAATATATTTAATCAGCGTAATGCCGTCGCCATACTTCTCACCTGGCATAGAGAGATCGGTGATCAGGACGTTGGCGTCGAGCCTGGACAGATTATTGATCAGTGCTGTTGAGTCTTCGAACTCACCTACAACGTTGACCCATTCAATTTGTTCCAGAGATTTTCGGATACCGAAAAGGACAATTGGATGGTCATCGGCAATAATTACATTTAAGTTATTCATCTTATTGGTTACCTTGCTGCAGCAGTTGATTGACGTAAGCGTCAATATCACTGGTGGTATTTGTAATGTTTGAATCGTCACACGCTTTAATGTGGTGTTCTAACTCTTCACAAAGCTGTTTGCCGGGAGTCAGATTGAGCATGGCAAACACGCCCTTCAGGCGATGCGCTGTCTGAGCAAGCGAAGCGTAGTCCTTTTCCGCCGACTCAGTATACAGTCTCTTCACATCATCCGGTACTGTCTCCGTAAACAGCTGGAAATAGCCACCGCTCATCAATGGCGTGGCTGCGTCGTCTTCCGTGTCGTTATCCATCACATCATGCGACAGTTGCTTCTCAATCAGGGCCAGCAATGCATCAAGCAGCGCATTACTGAGATTGAAGTTAACCCGATACTGCTGGTCGTTGAGGGCATGATGCCCCAGTTCATCCCCGGCCAGCAGCAGTGCCCAGCCGCTGAGCTTTGAGGGATCGTCGGTGACCAGCACATCGTGATCCTGACCGGAGATACGCTCGTCAGGCGTCAGACAACGCGCTCCCCAGTTTTCCAGATGCCGGCAGACGATCTTATGCACGTCCTCCACGGTGATCTCCACCAGCGCGGTCACGCCATCCAGAATCTTTTCCTCTTCTTCTTCCTGCTTCTGCTCCAGGGCCAGCGGCAGCTGCATGTTGTAGCGCGTGCCGATATCCGCTTTGGCCACGATATCGAGACTGCCGCCCATCTGCTTGCAGAGCTGCTTACACAGGAAGAACGCCATGCCTGACGCCTGCCCGTAGCGATCCTGACTGGTGTCGCCCAGGAACGGGAAGTCAACGTTAGCCAGCTCATCTACCGTCAGTCCGGCCCCGGTATCGACCAGTTCGATGATCAGTCTGTCGGGCTGCTTTTCTGTCGTCTTCACTTCCAGGGTGATTTTTCCCCAGCGGGTGGTTGTCAGAGCATAGTGCATCAGCGTGGTCAGCACCTTGCGCAGGGCGCGACGGTCGCCAAAGCGCGTCTCGTCATTCGCCCGATGGTTGTTCACCACCAGCGACAGCCCTTTGCGTCGCATCAGCGGCAGGCTCTCCAGCGCAATCTCATCCAGCAGATCCTGCAGGTTAAAGACCGTCGCATCCGGTGACCAGTCGTGCGCCTCCAGACGGTTGAGCAGAACGATATCATCGACCAGCCGCGCCAGCCCCTGGCTCTCATCGAGCAGGTCGAGCACGGTTTCATCGGCATCGCGCTGACTCAGCTGCACCAGTTGCGCCACCATCTTCTCCAGCGGCTGATTCAGCGCATGGCCCAGATTGTGCAGCAGCTGCTGCCGCATCTGGTGGTTGCGATCCAGCACCTGCTGCGCCTTCTGCAGTTTTTTGTTCACCAGCAGCTCGCGATCCTGATCGCGCATCATAAACAGCTGCGTATGCGGCGACAGCACGCTGCGGGCGTGGCGGATCTCATACACTTCATTGTTGATCGTAGCCTGAAGCACGCCCTGATGCTGGTCGGACATATTAATAATCTTCTGCAGATTGAGGTGAGGCAGAAGATGTTCGGCAATTTTATTGCTCAGCAGGGTGCGGTTGCTGGCGAAGTCATAGACCAGCAGGCCAACCGGCAGGCTGGCCACGATCTCTTCATTCAGTACCCGCAGCGAATCGAGTTCCGCGCTCTGGTTTTCGCTGGGGCGCAGCGACTGCTGACGCAGCAGCACAATCCCGGCCAGCGACAGCAGGAACAGCAGCAGGTTGATCAGCAGCGGCCAGAGCAGGTTGTAGAGGCTGTCGAGGAGCAGACGGGTAATCGGCACCTGATAAACCAGCTGCAGCGAGGTGCTGGGCAGGGTCGCTGTGATTTCGATGTTCGGGTTCACCAGCGAGATGCGGGTGTTTTCCACCTCCTGCTGATCGCTGCTGCTGGCAGGCAGGCTGCTGTCCTGGCGCAGCTGGAAATTCTCCAGCGGCATGTTCTGCGGAATCAGGTCGTTGACTGGCAGATCGAAGGCGACCACCGTCGCCAGGTGGCCCGGCTGGTTAAAGGTCGTGCGCAGCGTGAAGTAGTGATCGTTCTGGAAAGCGAGATGGCGAAGCGGCGAGAAACTTTCCCGCTCATCCAGCGCATTGGCCTGCTGCAGCATCTCCGCGCGGCGCCCGTCAACCATAGAGCTGATGGCGCTCTCTTTGTAGCGCGTTGCCATATCTTTCAGCGGCAGGGTCGAGATCATAATCAGGCTGTTATCCTGACCGTTGAGAAAATACATCGACCAGGTGGGATTTTCCGCGCCCCACAGGGTATCGAGATAGTTCGACATCCGCATCGTCATATCCAGCGTGCTGCTGTCGTGCGAGCCGAAAATCAGTGCTTCGGTTTTACGCCGGGTTTTTTCCAGATAATAGACATCAGGACGCAGCCGCGTCTCCTGCAGATTATTGCCGGGTGTCGCACCTGCCGCGCTGGTGGAGAGATTTTCATAGATCTGCCAGGTCGCAAAGCGATAGGCGTCGATGCGCTTCTGTACGTCGCGCGCCAGATCGTCCATGGCATAACGTTTCCCGGTCAGCCAGGCATTCACCGAGTTATGCACCATAAAGCCCAGCGCCAGCAGGAGCACCAGATTGAAAACCACAAAAAAGCGGGTGACGTTGCCGGAGGTCAGTGGAAACTTATACAACATAGCGTGTCAGGTACCTGAATTATCGCGCAACTTTTCGCGCACTGGCGGCTACCGCTAACAGCAACAGGGCGATCACTAAAAATGCACCACTGAGGCTAATCCATTGCGAAATGAATCCGATTAAAGCCGGACCTGAGAGAATACCCGCATATCCCAGCGTTGTCATGGCAGAAATCGCCAGGTTCGCAGGCATATCCCGTTGATTCCCGGCAGCATTGAACAACATCGGCACCGTATTAGATAAACCAAAGCCGACCAGCAGGAAGGCGAGCAGGGCGATCTCCGGCCACGGCAGCCAGACGGCCAGGCTCATGCCCGCCGCGGCGGTCAGCGCACCCGTCAGCATCACCGGATAGCGGCCAAAGCGTGCGATGACCTTATCGCCGCTGAAACGACCCAGTGTCATTGCCACTGAGAAGATCGCATAGCCCAGTCCGGCGTAAGCCGGCGTCATCGCCGGATTCTGCAGCAGCAGCAGGGCGCCCCAGTCCAGGACGGCGCCCTCCGCCAGAAACAGAATAAAGCAGAGCAGGCCAAGAAATGCGACCCAGCCGCGCGGGATCACCAGCCAGGGCTGGTCGGGCTGGTGCAGGCGTTCGTTCATTAACACCGGCAGCCGCCACAGCAGCAGGATCAGCATGACCGCCATCACTACCAGCGTGGCGGCCAGCGGGGTAAAGGACTGGCTCAGCAACAGGCTGACCGTGCCCGCGCCCAGAATGCCGCCCAGACTGAAGAAGCCATGAAAGCCGGACATCATCGGTTTGTCAGCGGCCTGCTCGACCTGCACCGCCTGATAGTTCATCGCCACATCCAGCATGCCCAGCCCGGCACCAAACAGCATCAGCGCCGCCGCCATCACCAGATGCGAGTCAGCCGTTGCCAGCAGCGGCATCATCATCAGCACCAGCAGCGTCGAAAAGGCCATCACCCGGCGGCAGCCAAAGCGTGCCACCAGCGTGCCGGTTACCGGCATGGCGGCGAGCGACCCGATTCCCAGACAGAGCAGCAAGGCACCCAGCGAAGCGCCGCTGAGCTGCAGGCGATCGCGGGCAAACGGAACCAGCGGTGCCCAGGCGGACATCCCTAAGCCATTGATCAGAAAGATGGTGCGCGTGCCCCAGTTCAGGCGGCTCTGCTGTTTATGTTGTTGTGCAGCGTCCAGTGCGGTCATAGGTCAGATTCATCAAAGGTAAAGCGGAAAAGTGTAGCACTGGCCGTGAGTGAGCGGCCCTTGCACCTCTTATCAGAAGTCGTGCAGCAACATCGTATAAATCATAAAGCCGGGAGTTTACCGACTTTTATTGCGCCGCGAATTTTTTCCAGAACTTTCCTGGCATCAGTCGGCGGTGCGCCTGTCGACTTAACGCAAATTTCCTGCTCGCTTTGAACGGGTTAACGGCGGCCAGCGAAAAAAGGGCCACCAATAAATGCTGGCCGACTCGCATATTTAACAAATTTTTTAACGCGCCATAAAGTTTCTGAAACGCGGGTTTGTTCACCTTTTTACATCATTTATGGAAACAGTCAGCAATAAATTGACATGAAAAAACAATGGGGAAGCGCATTTTCAGAAAACGCTTTTCCACGTTTCTCTTATGTAAAAAGTATTAAATCATAATGAAATCTGCACATTGAAATTGATTTTTCATCGGGCTACGCTAAAAATCAATCTGTCAGAACCGTTACGTTTCCCGCGAGTCTGTACGAAAACTCCAACAAAAAAATAGCGACACTTCCCGTGATGATTCGGGTCTTTGCCGTAGTTTTGCTGCGCCGTTTATCCGGCCACCAGGTGGATATGCCTTCCGTTTCCGGGAGGATAACCTACATGTGAATTTCATAAGCATAAAAATAATTTATGTTTATGGATTCAGTATATTAGCCAGTCTGGTGGAATAGAGGTTAAAAATGGCAGAACTCACGCAAGGCCGTGTAGACATTATCTCGCGCGAAAATGGCACGCTCATCTCGCAATCTGTTGGCGGTTCATCACAATCCATTAACCTCACCGAGCCCAGCGTCGTGCGCATCAATGGCACGCGCGCCCTGGTGACCCAGTATGAACGTCAGGGCAACGACCTGGTGCTGCACATGCGCGATGGCAGCACCGTTCGCTATCAGAAATTCTTTCTGGACGACGCTGATGGCCAGCACAGCGAGCTGGTGTTCGACGATGGCGTCAATCCGCCGGAACATGCGCTTTTCCCGCAGACTGCCGAGAGCGCTGAACTGGCATCCAGTTCGGTTACGCCTACCTATGAATCCCTGGACAGCGTAGAGCCGCTGCTGCTGGCCGATAACACCAACACTTCGATGGGCGTGATCACGGCGGGCGGTCTCGGTGTGCTGGGCTTAGCCGGACTGGCCGTGGGCTTAGGCGGTGGTGGTGGCGGCGGCGGTGGCGGGGGGAACGGTGGCGGCAGCGATCCCGGAACCCCGGTCACGCCAGGCACCCCCGCCATCACCCTGAACGCCTTTGCCGGCGATGGCGTGCTGGATAACGCCGAGAAAACCAGCGATCAGGTGGTGAGCGGCAGCACCAGCAATGTCGAAGCGGGCCAGATTGTCACCGTGACGCTGGGCGGCCAGACCTACAACACTACCGTCGGGGCGGACGGCAGCTGGAGCGTCACCATTCCGGCCGCCGCGCTGGCGGCCCTCCCGGCGGGCGCCACCACCATCGATGTCAGCGTCACCAACGGCGCGGGCACGACGGCGAATGGCAGCCTGCCCGTCACCGTGGCCGCACCGGATCCCGGCACGCCCGCCACGCCTGGTATCAGCGTCAATCCGTTTGCCGGCGACAATCTGCTGGATAACAACGAGAAAACCTCACCGCAGACCCTCTCCGGCAGCACCAGTAACGTCGAGGCCGGGCAGATCGTGACGGTCACCCTGGGCGGTCAGACCTATAACGCCACCGTGGGCGCAGATGGCAGCTGGAGTGTCTCCATTCCGGCCGCCGCGCTCTCCGCGCTGGCCGCAGGCAGCAGCACCATCAACGTCAGCGTCACCAGCGCCGCCGGCACCACGGCATCCGCCAGTCTGGGCATTCAGGTGCAGGCCCCGGATACCACGCCTGGCGTGCCAGCCCTGACCATCGCGCCGTTTACCGGCGATGACGTGTTGAGCAACGCCGAAAAAACCACGCCGCAGACGCTCTCCGGCAGCACCAGCAACGTCGAGGCCGGACAGATCGTGACGGTCACCCTGGGCGGGCAGAGCTACAGCGGCAGCGTCGCGGCCGACGGCAGCTGGAGCATCACCGTGCCTGCCGATGCGCTGGCGGCACTCGCCTCCGGCACCACCACCGCCACGGCCACCGTCACCAGCCAGGCGGGCACCGTCGCCAGCGGCAGCCTGACCTTTACCGTCGAGGCACCGGTGACGCAGCCGGGCACGCCGGTTATCACCATCGATCAGTTTGCGGGGGATGACATCCTCAGCAACAGCGAGAAAAACAGCGACCAGCTGCTGAGCGGCAGCACCGCCAATGTGGAGGCGGGGCAGGTTGTGACCATCACGCTGGGCGATCAGACCTACAGTGCGGTGGTGGATGCGCAGGGCAACTGGAGCGTCACGCTCTCGTCTGCGGCGCTGAATACGCTGGCCGCCGGATCGCTCGCAATCTCCGCCGTCGTCACTAACCAGGCAGGCGCTCAGGCCAGCGAAAACCGCACCATCAGCGTTGATACGCCGGTGGTGACTGGCCCGCCAGCGATCACGCTGGATGACTTTACCGGCGACAACCAGCTGAGCAATGCCGAGAAGACCACCGACCAGACCGTGACCGGCAGCACCAGCAACGTGGAGCCGGGTCAGCTGGTGACGGTAACCCTGGGCGGACAGACATACAGCGGCACCGTGGACGCGCAGGGCAACTGGAGCGTGACGCTGCCCTCAGCGGCCCTGAGTGCGCTGGCGGCGGGCACGACGACCCTGACGGTGTCGGTCAGCAATGCGGCCGGTGACACCGCGACCAACAGCCTGCCGCTGAATGTCGAGGCCCCGGTCACGCAGGCGGGCGATCCTGTGATCACTATCGGTCAGTTTGCCGGGGATGACATCCTGAGCAATGACGAAAAAGGCACCACCCAGACGCTCTCCGGCACCACCACCAACGTCGAGGCGGGTCAGACGGTGACCGTCACCCTGGGCGGCCAGACTTACCTGGGCACCGTGGATGGCGATGGAAACTGGAGCGTGAGCATCCCGGCCGCCGCGCTGGGGGAGCTGCCTGCAGGTTCCAGCGCGATCGACGTATCGGTCAGCAACGCCGCGGGCGTCATCGCCACCGAAACCCGCGACATTGCGGTGGAGGCTCCGGCCACGCAGCCGGGCGAGCCGGGTCTTATCCTTGATAACTTCGCGGGCGATAACCTGCTGAGCAACGAAGAAAAAGCGGTCGGTCAGCCGGTCAGCGGCACGACCACCAATATTGAACCTGGTCAGATTGTCACGGTCACTCTGGGCGGGCAGACCTACAGCGCCAGCGTACAGAGTGATGGCAGCTGGAGCGTCACGGTGCCTTCAGAGGCTCTCAGCGCGCTGGCGGCAGGCAGCACCACGCTGACCGTTTCGGTCGCGAATGCGGCGGGCGACAGCGTTACCGCCACACTGCCGATCACCGTCGAGGCCCCGGCAACGCAGCCGGGCGCCGCTACCCTCACCATCGACGCCTTTGCCGTGGATGACATCCTCAGCAACAGCGAAAAAGCCAGCGATCAGCTGCTGAGCGGTGGCACGACCAACATCGGCGAAGGCCAGCAGGTCTCCATCACCCTGAACGGAGAACGCTTCACGGCTACGGTTGGCGCGGATGGCCGCTGGAGCGTCACGATCCCGGCCAGCTCGCTGGCGGCGCTGAACGCTGGCAGCGCAACCCTGAGCGCCACGGTCAGCGATCAGAACGGCACGGCGGTCAGCGAAACGCGTGACTTCCTGGTCGAGGCATCCGGCACCGCGCCCGGCGCGCCGACCCTGGTCATCAACGTTTTTGCCGGTGATAACATCCTCAGCAACGATGAGAAGCTGGAGGCGCAGGCAGTCTCCGGCAGCACGACTAACGTCGAGGCGGGCCAGCTTGTCACGGTGACGCTGGGCGGTCAGAGCTACAGCGGCACGGTCAACGCCGACGGCAGCTGGAATATCGCCATCCCGGCGGATGCGCTTGCCGCCCTGGCCGCCGGAACGGCCACTCTGGTGGCCACGGTCAGCAACGCGGCGGGAACCGCCGTCAGCGACAGCCTGCCGATCACCGTTGAGGCGCCGGTGACCCAGCCGGGCGAGCCCGTGATCACCATCAATCCGTTTGCCGGTGATGATGTGCTGAACAACGATGAGAAGAACAGCGAACAGCTGCTCAGCGGCACCACCTCGAATGTCGAGGCTGGTCAGATCGTGACGGTCACGCTGGGCGACCAGACATACAGCGCCACGGTCAACGGGGATGGCAGCTGGAGCCTGAACGTTCCCCCCAGCGCCCTGGCCGCTCTGGCGGCGGGAAGTGTGACCATCAGTGCCAGCGTCACCACCCAGGCCGGGATCGTAGCGAATGAAGATCGGGCGATTGTGGTAGAGACCCCGTCACAACCGGGCACACCGGCGATCGCGATCGCCATCTTTGCCGGTGATGACCTGCTCGATAACAGCGAGAAAGCGCTGGATCAGACCCTCTCCGGCAGCACCAGCAATGTGGAGGCGGGCCAGACGGTCCTGATAACGCTCGGCGGCCAGAACTACAGCAGCACGGTCAATGCCGACGGTAGCTGGAGCGTGTCGATTCCGTCTGCGGCACTCAGCGCCCTGGCGGCGGGGAGCGCCACCATCGCGGTCAGCGTTTCGACGGCGGCGGGGCTTCAGGCGACCAACAGCCGCGACATCAATGTGGAGCCCGCGCCAGGACAGCCGGGTGTTATCACGATCACCGAACCTGTCAGCCTGGATGGCTTCCTCAACCTGCAGGAGCTGAGCAGCGACTTGGTTATCAACGGCTCTGCGGTGGGTGTCAATCCGGGACAGGCGGTGCTGGTTGATTTCAACAACAGCACCTACAGCGCGGTGGTGAACAGCAACGGGTTCTGGAGCATCACCGTACCGGCGGGCGATCTTGCGGGGATCACCGACGGCATCAAACTGATTTCGGCGACGACCACCGACGCCACCGGCGCGCTGCTGACTGACGCCGCCCAGCTGAACGTGGTGGTGAACACGCTGCCACAGATTACGCTGGCAGAGAGCGCGATCAGCGATGGCGTTCTCAGTCAGCTGGAGGCGGGCAGCGATCTGCTGATCGGCGGCAGCACCGGGAAAGCCGTGGCGGGCCAGCGGGTCGAGCTGCAGCTTAACGGCAGAACCTACAGCACCACCGTCAACGATGACGGAAGCTGGAGCCTGTCGCTGCCAGCGGGCGATCTGGCTCTGCTGCCGCAGGGTGCCAACAGCCTGACGGTCACGGCGATCGATGAGGCGGGCAACCGCGTGGACGAGACGCTGAACTTCAGCGTCAATACGCTGCCGCCGGTTCTGATTGTGGGGGAGATCGCGGGCGGCGATGGCATCCTCAACAGCCTTGAAGTGGCGGCAGGCGTGCCGGTCAGCGGTTCAGGTGCCCGGCCGGGCGAGGTCGTTTCTGTTTCGCTGAACAACCAGACCTACACTGCTACCGTGGATGGGGAAGGCAGCTGGCGTGTGGATCTGCCTGCGAGCGCGCTGCAGGCGCTGGCCGATGGCAGCAGCTATCCGCTGACCATAACGCTGACCGACGCCAGCGGTAACACGGCTTCGCAGACCGAAACCCTGACGGTCAGCACGCAGCTTCCGGTGGCCACCGTCAATGCGCCGGGCGGCGATGGTGTCCTGACAAACAGTGAACTGACGGTGCCCCTGCAGATCAGCGGCACCGGTCAGCCAGGCGACAGCGTGTCGGTGACGCTCAATAACAAAACCTACAGCGCCCTGGTTGGCGATGACGGCAACTGGAGTGCCGCCGTACCGGTAGCCGATCTGACTGTGCTGCCGAATCAGACCCTGCCGGTGACGGTCACGGTGACCGATCCGGCCGGGAACAGCAGCACCCGGAGCACCGCGCTGCGGGTGTCGACGGCGCTGCCGTCGCTGACGCTGAACGATCCTGCTCCGGATGGGGTGATTAACGTCGAAGATGCCCGGCAGCCGCTGATCGTCAGCGGAACCGGCGATGAAGGCGATATCGTTCGCGTCACCCTGAACAACCTGACCTATTCCGCTGTTGTGGCGCAGGATGGCAGCTGGAGCGTGACCGTTCCGGCCGCCGACCTGACCCGTGTGCCTGACGGCACGCAGCTGATATCGGTCGTAGCGACAGACGCCGATGGCAACAGCACCCAGACCGGCAGTTCGCTGATCTTTGCGACCACACCGCCGCTGCTGGAGCTCGCTACGCCAGCCAGCGATGGCTATATCAATATTGTGGAACATACTCAGGATCTGGTGCTTGACGGACGTGGCGGCGCGCAGGGCAACCTGGTCAGCGTGACGTTCAACGGTGAAACCTACACGGCGACCGTGGGCACTGATGGCCTCTGGAGCGTGACGGTGCCTGCCGCGATCGTCAGCCAGCTGGGCGATGCGAACTATCCGATTAACGTGGTGCTCAGCGACGCCTATGGCAACAGCAGCACGCTGAGCTCCGGCGTCACTGTGCTGGCGGAGAACCCGCCGGTGCTGACCATCAATGCCGTCACCGGCGATAACCAGGTCGACAGCGCCGAACAGCTGACGGACATTCTGGTAACGGGCAGTGTCACCAATGTTCCGGCAGGCCAGCCGGTGCTGCTGACCATTAACGGTCAGTCTTACGATGGCGTCGTCCGGGCTGACGGCAGCTGGCTTGTCACGCTGCCCGCCGGATCGCTGGGCGCGGCGGGGGATAAACCCTTTACCGTGGCGATTTCGGACCTGGCCGGTAACCCGGCGCAGCCTTCCGGCGGACAGCTCACCGTCGTCACCTCTGCGGAACCGCTGCTCTCGATTGCGCCAGTCAGCGATGATGGCACGCTGAATGCGCTGGAAGCGGAGAGTGATCTTATCCTTAGCGGTGCATCGGCGAACCTGCCCGCAGGCAGCCCGATTAGCGTGACTCTGGTGCCGGGCGGCACCCTCTATACCACCCTGACTGATGAAAACGGTGGCTGGACGCTGAGCATACCGGCCGCCGATCTGGCGAATCTGCCGCAGGGCACGCTCACCGTCACCGCGTCGTCAGGTGGGGTGCAGGCCAGTCAGCCCCTGCTGGTGGCGACCACACCGCCAGGCGAACCGCAGGTGAATACGCCTTTTACCGATGGCATTCTCGATACGGCGGAAGCCAGCGTGGCGCAGACGCTGACCGGCTCGGTCGAACCGGGGCAGGCGGTCAGCGTGACCCTGGGCGGTATCAGTTATCCGGCCACGGTTGAGGCGAACGGCAACTGGAGCGTGACGCTGCCGCCGTCCGTACTTCAGGCGCTGGCGCAGGGCAGCAACCCGATTACCGTGACGGTCACGGATGTCGCGGGCAACAGCAACAGCATCAGCGTACCGCTGACGGTCGATACCGGACTGCCGGTGCTGACCGTCGATCCGATTGCCACCGATGGCATCATCAGCGCGGCGGAAGCGGCAGCCGATCTGACCATCAGCGGATCCGTGACGCCAGGCAGCAGCGTCAGCCTGACGCTGAACGGGGAGTCCTATGACGCGGTGGTGGACGCTGCTGGTCGCTGGACCGCCACGCTGCCCTCTGCCGACCTGCAGTCGCTGAACGATGGACGTTACGATCTTAACGTGACCGTGACCACGGCGAACGGCAATGTGGCTACCACGCCGTTCCCGGTGACCGTCGACACCGCCGCCCCGGACTTCAGCCTGAATACGCCTGCCGGGGATGGCATCCTGAATAACGCCGAGCAGGCGGCCGGCTTCAGCTTCAGCGGGTCGGGAAGCGCGGGCGACCGCGTCAGCGTGACGCTGAATGGCGTGACCTACACCGGCACGGTTGACGAGGCGGGTAACTGGTCACTGCCGGTGCCGCCTGCGGCGCTTGCCGGACTGACCAATGGCAGCAGCTATCCGGTGGTGGTGACCGTGACCGATGCCATCGGGAACAGCAACAGCCAGAACAGCGTGCTGACGGTAGACACCACGCTGCCGCCGCTGGCCGTCGCCCCGATCGGCGGGGACAATGCCCTGAACAGCAGCGAAGTCCTGCAACCGCTGCAGGTAAGCGGCAGCGGTCAGAATGGCGACATTGTCACCGTTCAGTTTAATGACCAGCTCTACAGCACCACCGTCGGTGTCAACGGTCAGTGGACGCTGCAGATTGCGCCTGAGGCGCTGGCTGCGCTGCCGCCGGGCACGCTTCCGGTTACCGTTACCGAAACCGGCACGAACGGCAACCAGAGCAGCCAGGTAGTGAATCTGAACGTTGCCACTGCGCCGGAGATCCAGCCGGTGCTGAGTGTCGACAGCAGCACCTTTGCCGGCGACGGCATCGTCACGGCGGCCGAGCAGCTGCAGCCGATTACGGTCAGCGGCAGCAGCAGTAACGTCGAGCCGGGGCAGCAGGTCATCCTCTCCCTGAATGGCACCGACTACAGCGGGGTCGTCGGGGCCAGCGGCAACTGGCGTATTATTCTGCCTGCGGGTGCGCTGGCGGAGCTGGGTGAGGGCAGTCAGAGCCTGAGCGTCAGCGTGATCAACGCCGTGGGGAACAGCACCAGCAGCCAGCTTGATTTCACGGTCGACACTACCCTGCCGTCGCTGGCGCTGGCGCCGATCAGCGGCGACAACTACCTCAGCGCGCTGGAGCGGGGTGAGCCTGTCGCGGTCAGCGGCAGCACCAGCGGCCTGCCTGCGGGCACGCTAATCACCGTGGTCGCCAGCGGCGCCACGGCCAGCACGACGGTAAATGCCGATGGCAGCTGGAGCCTGACGCTGCCGCCGGAGACCTTCAGCACGGCGGCCGATGGCCCGCAGACGATCTCCGCGACCGCCAGCGACGTTAACGGAGTGACGCTGGCAACCGGCGACGCCACCCTGACCGTGGTGGCCAGCGCCCTGCCGGTCGCCACACCGGGCGTGGCCTTTACGGATGGCATTCTCAACGCTGAGGAAGCCGCTGCCGGTGGCGCGATCACCGGCAACACCGGCGTGACGGGCGACGGCCAGACCGTCAGCATCACCCTGGGCGGGATCAGCTACAGCGGCACGGTCGATGCCGCAGGCAACTGGCAGGTGGCGCTTCCGCCACAGGCGCTGGCTGCGCTGCCCCAGGGCAGCACCCCTTACACCGTGGAAGTCAGCGATGTCGCGGGCAACAGCAGTCAGGCCGGGGGGACGCTGCAGGTCGATACGCTGCCGCCGGCGCTGAACTTTATCACCCCGTCCGATGGCATCATCAACGCGGTGGAGAGTCAGCAGCCGCTGACGCTGAGCGGCAGCAGCGACGGCAATGCGCTGATCGTGGCCAGCTTCAATGGCACCACCCTGAGCACCACCGCTGACATCAACGGCAACTGGTCGCTGGCGCTGCCCGCCACTGTTTACAGCGGGCTGGGCAACGGCAGCTATCCGCTGACGGTCACCGCCACCGATGAAGCCGGAAACAGCACCACCAGCAGCCGGGATCTGACGCTGAAAGTGGAGGCGGGCACGCTGCCCACCCTGACGCTGGATGCCTTTGCCGGTGACAACGTGGTGGATGGCGCGGAACGCCTGACCGATCAGCGTCTGACCGGCACCACCACCAACGTCGAAGCGGGCCAGCTGGTCACGCTGGCGTTCGACGGTACGGTTTACAGCGGCGTCGTGCAGGCCAGCGGGGCATGGAGCCTGATCGTGCCAGCCGGTGCGCTGGCCGCCCTTGCCGATGGCAGCGCCACCTTCACCGTGGCCGTCAGCGATGCGGCGGGCAACACCACCACCCGTGATCTGACCTTCGACGTCAACAGCAACGCCTCTGGCCTGTCGCTTGACGCCATCAGCGGTGACAACTACCTGAATGCGCTGGAGCTGGGTCAGCCGCTGATCGTCACCGGCAGCGCCGTCAACGTGCCGCAGGGCGATCTGGTTACGCTGCTGTTCAACAGTGTCAGCTACACCGCCCAGGTGTCGGCCGACGGCCGCTGGAGCGTTATCGTTCCGGCTGAGGCGCTGACGGCGCTGGCTGACGGCCCTTACACGCTGACGGTCACGGCGACGGACAGCGGGGGGGCGGCCCTGAGCAGCGAAGCCTCGCTCAGCGTGCTGACCACGCCGCCGGCACCCCAGATTGTGTCGGCCTTCGGTGACGGCACGCTCAACAGCAGCGAGATCGCCACCGCCCAGACGCTGAGCGGCACCACGGGCACCACAGGCGACGGTCAGACGGTCAGCGTGCTGCTGAATGGCCTCACCTACACCGGCACGGTCGACAGCAACGGCAACTGGCAGGTCAGCGTGCCCGCCACGGCGCTGGCCGATCTGCCGGAAGCGGTGGTGGACTACACCGTGACGGTTCAGGATGCCGCCGGGAACAGCGGCAGCAGCCAGGGCAGCGTGACGGTCGATCTGACGCCACCGACCCTGACCCTGAATGCCGTCGCGGATGACAACATCGTCAATATCGCTGAAAGCCTTGCCCCGATTGAACTGAGTGGCAGCAGCAGTGCGGAGGCCGGACAGCGGGTCACCGTGACCCTGAATAATCAGATTTGGACCACCACCGTGGGCCAGGATGGCGACTGGAGCCTGACGCTGCCTGCCGGGGCGCTGGCGGGCATTCCGGCCGGGGCCTATATCCTGACGGTAACGGTCAGTGATGCGGCAGGCAATCCGGTGACTGAAACGCGCGAGATCAGCGTGGCGACCGGCGACCTCGCGATCAGCCTTAACACCCCGTTTGGCGACGGCTATCTCAACCTGGCCGAATCGGCGCTCAGCCAGACGCTGAGCGGCACCACCGGCGTAGCGGGCAGCGGCCAGTCGGTAACGGTAACGCTGGGCGGAAATGATTACTCTGCGACTGTGGATGCGCAGGGCAACTGGACACTGACCTTAACGCCGGAACAGCTGCAGTTACTGGCCCCGGGCGTCAATGATCTGGTGGTCACGGCCAGCGATGCCGCCGGTAACAGCGGGTCGCTGACCCGCGCGGTGACGGTGGATCTGACGCCACCGGCGCTGACCCTGAATCCGATCGGCGGTGACAACATCATCAACTCACTGGAGGTGCTGGAACCCGTCACCATCAGCGGCAGCGCGTCGGTCGGGGATGCCGGACAGACCGTGACCGTCAGCTTCCAGAATGTGGATTACACCACCCTGGTACTCTCTGACGGCAGCTGGCAGGTCACGCTGCCCGCCAGCGTCCTTCAGGGGCTGGCAGACGGCAACTATCCGGTTGAGGTGACGCTGACGGATGCGGCGGGCAACCCGACCACGGTGCCGCAGACCCTGACGCTTGCTGCGGACAGCGCGAATCTGCCTGCCCTGACCATCGATCCCATCAGTGGCGATAACTTCCTGAATCAGGCCGAAGCGCAGCAGGATCTGGCTATCAGCGGCGGCAGCACCAACCTGGCGACAGGCCAGCTGGTGACGGTTACGCTGAACGGGATCCAGTACAGCGGCACGGTCGACGGAGAGGGACTCTGGACGGTGACCGTTCCTGCCGCCGATCTCGCTAATCTGCCGGATGGCGACCAGCTGCTGGTGGTGGTCTCCGCCGATGCATCGGGCAATCCGGCCAGCAGCAGCGCCTCGCTGGTCGTGCTGGCCAGTGATCAGGTTCAGCCGACGCTGACGCTCGATGTGGTGGCCGGGGATGATGTGATCAATGCGATTGAGGCCGCCGCGGATGTGGTGGTCAGCGGCGCCAGTACCCGGCTGGCCGCCGGCACGCAGGTCACGGTATCGTTTAACGGCAATTATTACACCACCACACTCGACGCTGACGGCAACTGGAGCGTAACGGTGCCGTCCGGCGCCTTTACCGGCCTGGCGTCCGGCAGCACGCAAACCTTTACCGTCACGGCCAGCGACGCGGCCGGTAATCCGGCCACCGTCAGCCAGGAGGTCAGCTTCATTACCACCCCACCTGCACTGACCGGCATCACGGTCAGCGCAGGTGATATCCTGGACGTGGCGGAATCGCTCCAGGATCTCACCATCGGGGGCACCACCACTGGTGGCCTGCCGGTCACGGTGACGCTCAATAACGTCAGCTACACCACCACGGCCGCGGAGGACGGCAGCTGGTCGGTCACGATACCCACCGCCGATCTGCAGCAGCTGGCGGATGGCACGAACGGCATCAGCGTGTCGGTCACCGACGCCGCGGGCAATGTCACGACGAACAGCGATCTGTCGATCGACGTGGCGATTAATGCGCCGCCCGCCCTGACCCTGCAGACGCCGTTTGGCGATGCGCTGGTCAGTGACGCCGATATTGCAGGGTCGCTGACGCTGAGTGGCGGCAGCACCAACCTGGCGGAAGGCACCGTACTGAGCATCACTGTCGGTTCGCAGCCGTTCAGCACCACTACCGATGCCAGCGGCAACTGGACGCTTACGCTGGATCCGGACGCGCTGGACGCGCTGGTCGATGGGGTGACGCAGGTGGTGGTCACCGCCACAGATGCGGCCGGCAATCCGGCGCAGGTAACCGCAGACGTGGAGGTCCTGAGGACACCTCCGGTTTCCGCCGTTTTCACCGATATTCTGTTTGGTGACAACATCATCAACATTACGGAAGCGGGTGTGGTTCAGCAGGTCACCGGCACCTCAACGGTGGTGGCCGGTCAGACCCTGAGCGTCACGGTGGGCGATCAGAACATCCCGCTGGCAGTCACGGTTGACGCCAGCGGGAACTGGAGCGCCAGCCTGACGCCGGAGGTGATCGCCAGCCTGGGCGCCGGTGTGCACACGCTGACCCTGGTGACGACCGACCGCGCAGGCAACACCAGCCAGCTGAGCAAAACCTTCACCTCGGCACTGACGCCACTGGCGGAGCCGACGCTGGATACGCCCTTCACCGATGGCCGTATCAATGCCGCAGAGGCGGCCGAGGGCGGTTTCCTGACCGGGGCCGTGAACAGTCAGGATGCCGAGAGCGTGACGGTGACCATCAATGGCACGCGCTATGACGCGGAACTGAGTGCAGACAGGACGCGCTGGACGCTCGACCTCTCTCCGGCCCTGCTGCAGAGCCTGCCGGACGGTAACTGGCCGGTCAGCGTGACGGTCACCTCCGCCAGTGGCAACAGCGCCAGCATCAACGGCACGGTGCTGGTGGCCATCAACACGCTGCCGGATGTCACACTGAATCTGCCGTTTGGCGACGGGGCGCTCAACGTGGCCGAGGCGCTCAATCCGCAGGTTCTGACGGGATCCACCGGTATTACCGGTGCCGGACAGACGGTGGCGGTGCTGATCTCAGGTTTCAACGACAATGAGCCACTGGCCGCCACGGTGCAGAACGATGGCAGCTGGTCGCTGACGCTCTCGCCAGATCAGTTAGCGACCTTTACCACCGGCAGCCACACCATCACCGTGACCGCAACAGACATCGCCGGTAACAGCGACAGCACCGCGCTGAACGTGGTGACGGCGGTTACCCTGCCGGTACCGACCTTTAGTCCGGACACCTTTGGCGGCGATAACCAGCTGAACATCAGCGAAGCCGCGGCCGGGGTCACTCTGACCGGTACTACCGGCAGCACCGGGGCAAATCAGGCGGTCAGCATTACCGTTGACCTCAACGGCAGCCGCTATTCCGGTACGGTGGATACGGACGGCAACTGGACGGTGGACATTCCGGCCAATGCCCTGAATTCGCTGACGAATGGCGCGCAGACGCTGACGGTTAACGTCGTGGATGCGGCGGGCAACAGCGCATCAGCGCAGCTGCCGTTCTTCGCCAGCTTCATCGCACCGAAACCGGTGGTCAGCCCGGATTTCCTGGGCAGCTATGTGAATGCTGATGAGGCTGCCGCCGGGATTAACCTGAGCGGCACGACCGGCAAGGCGGAGCCGAATCAGCGCGTCGAGCTGACGCTGGGGGGCGAACGCTACACCACCACGGCCGATAGCAGCGGTAACTGGGCGGTGCCGCTGACAGCGGACCAGCTTTCGGCGCTGACGGATGGCACCTATCCGGTCACCATCACGGTCACCGATGGCGCGGGTAACAGCGCGACGATTAACAGCTCGCTGGTGCTCGACACCACGCCGCCGGTGCTCAGCATCACGGACTTTACCGGCGACAACGTGCTGAATTACGGCGAGAGCATTCAGCCGCAGCTGCTCAGCGGCACGGCGACTGGTGCCGAACCGGGAACTGTGGTGACGGTTTCGCTGAATGACACGCTGCTTGGCACCGCGATTGTGGCGGCCAACGGCAGCTGGAGCGTGACGCTGACGCCAGAGCAGATGGCGACCTTTGGCACTGCCACAACCCTGAATCTGACGGTGACCGATCTGGCCGGCAATACCGGCACGGGCTCGGTCAGCCTGGCGGTCGATCTGACGCCTCCGCCAGGGCCGCTGGTGACGCTGGGCACCGTCTCGGGTGACAACATTATCAGCACCCAGGATCTGGCGGGCGGGGTGGTCGTGAGCGGCACCTCATCCGGGCTGGGTGCCGGTGGCGTGGTCACGGTGGTGATCGCGGGGCTGGATTACAGCACCACGCTGGATGCGCAGGGCAACTGGTCAACGGCGGCCCTGCCGGTCAGCGCGTTTGGGGAGGCGGACGGCAGCGTGACGATCACGGTGAATGCCACTGACGGCACCACGCCGGTCAGCACCAGCGGAGATATTCTGATCGACCTGACGCCACCGGCGCTGTTTATCAATAACTTTGCCGACGATAACCAGGTGAACAGCAGTGAAAGCGGTGTCAGCCAGGTCATCAGCGGCACCACCGACGCCAGCGAAGCGGGCCGCCAGGTCACCGTCACCTTCGATAATCAGACCTACAGCGCCGTTGTGCAGAGCGACGGCAGCTGGTCCACCACCGTACCCGCCAGCGCCATGCAGGCGCTGACCGACGGCTCGACGCTGGTGATCACCGCGCAGCTCACCGATCTGGCGGGCAACGTGGGCACAGCCAGCCAGCCGGTCACGGTGAATACCTCTGCGCCGCTGGTGCAGGTGGATGCATTCCTGGGCGACAACCTGATCAACGCCGCTGACCTGGTGACCAGTCAGGTGCTGACCGGCAGTGCGCAGGGGGCCGAGGGCCAGACGATCGCTCTCTACCTGGGCGATGCGGCGCCTCTCGCCACCGCGACCGTCGGTGCGGATGGACGCTGGAGCCTTAACCTGACGCCGGAGGTGCTGGCGGGCCTGACGGAAGGTGTGCTGGTGTTTGGCGTGCGGGTCAGTGACGGCGCCGGAAACCAGACAGACGCCACGCTGACGGTCAACAAAGTGGTCAACAGCGCGCTGACGCTGGTGGTCGATTCGGTGTTTGGCGACGGCACGCTCAGCGCGCTGGACGCCACCGTGGCGCAGACGATTTCCGGGGTGGCGACCTCGGCGGGCGTGGGCGCGACCGTGTCGGTGCTGCTGGGCGGAACCACGCTCTCCGCCAGCGTAGGTCAGGATGGAAAATGGGCCATCGTGGTGCCGCCGTCGGTGCTGGGTCTGTTGGGCGATGGCAATCTGGCGTTTAACGTGACCCTGACGGATAGCGCGGGCAACACCCGTACCGTGGGGGAATCCGTGACGTCGATTGTCAATGCGGTGCCGGTGGTGGGTGAGCTTACCGGGCTGTTTGGCGGCGATAACCTGCTGAACATCGCGGAAGCCGCGGCCGGGCAGCTGGTCGGCGGCGTGATCCAGAATGCGGCGGCCGGTTCGCAGGTCACGGTTACCTTTGGCAGCAAGAGCTACACCACCACGGTGCAGGCGGGCGGGGCCTGGAGCGTAAACCTGCCGGCCAGCGATCTGACCGCACTGCTCGATGGCAACCTGACGCTGGGCGTCAGCGTCCGGGATGCGGCCGGCAACGTGGCCTCCGGCAGCACAACCATCGGTGTCTTTACCCAGGCGCCGTCGGTTTCGCTGACGTCGCTGTTTGGTGATGGCGTGCTGAACCTGGCCGATATCGCCACCAGCCAGGTGATCAGCGGCGTGGTGACCAACGTTGCCCAGGGCGCCACGGTGACGCTCACGGTCGGCAACAGCCAGGTCACCGCGACGGTGGGTGCGGGCGGGGCGTTCAGTGCCACGGTCACGCCGGATATTCTGGGCACGCTGGCGCAGGGCAACCTGACCGTCGGCGCGTCGGTGACGGACGCGGCGGGCAACACCGCGTCCACCAGCGCCGGGTTCCGGGTCGATACGCTGCTGCCGACCATCACCATTAATCCGCTGTTTGGCGACGGTCTGCTGAATGTGGCAGACGCGCTGCTCGCGCAGACGGTGGGTGGAGTAATTGGCGGCGCGGAAGCGGGATCGCGCGTGGTGGTTTCTGTCGGCGCGCAGCAGTTTGTCACGTCGACCGATGTGAACGGCAACTTCAATGTTCCGCTGTCGCCAGCCCTGCTGCAGGGGCTGGCGGATGGCACGCTGACGGTCGGCGTCAGCGTAACCGACAGCGCCGGTAACACCAGCAGCGCGAATGCCACCGCCCTGGTCGGCATCCACACTCTGCCAAAAGTCACGCTGAATCCGCTATTCGGGGATGGCGTGCTGAACCTGGCGGAATCGCTGGTGACGCAGACCATCAGCGGCACCGTTTCCGGGGTCGCAGCAGGCAGCCGCGTCACGCTGGCGATTGGCAATACCACCGCCACGGCGCTGGTCAACGCAGACGGCAGCTTCTCAACGACGGTGTCGCCAGCGGTGCTCTCGACGCTGCTGAACGGTAACTTCACCGTCAGCGCGTCGGTGACCGACCTGGTCGGCAACGTCAGCAGCACCAGCGCGGGCGTTTCGCTGGGGCTGGTTCAGCCCACGCTCTCCGTCAATACGGTGTTTGGCGATGGCGTGCTGAGCGCGGCGGATCTGGCCTCTAACCAGACGCTGAGCGGCACCTCCAGCCTCTCTGCAGGCTCTGTGGTCAGCGCCACGCTGAATGGCCTGACCTACACCACCAAAGTGGTCAGCGGCGGAAACTGGAGCATCAGCGTACCGAAGGCGGATCTGACGGCGATCACCGATGGCACGAAGACCGTCACGGTGACCGGTACGGACGCCTACGGCAACGTGGTCAACAGCAGCGGTACACTCAGCGTCATCAGTCAGTCGACGCCGGTGGTCGCCATTACCTCACTGTTTGGCGACAGTGCCCTGAGCGCCGTGGATGTGAAAACGGCCCAGACCATCAGCGGCACCGCCAGCAACGCCGAGGGATCGGTGGTGCGGGTGACGCTGGGCGGCCAGACCTACAGCACCACGGTCAGCAGCAACGGCAACTGGAGCCTCTCCGTGCCGGCGGCTAACCTCGCCGCCATCGCGGATGGCCTGCAGACCGTGACCGCCAGCGTGGTCAACGGCGCAGGCAGCACCGGTACAGTGTCGTCGTCGCTGGCGGTGGTGAGCCACACGCTGCCGACGGTGAGCGTGAACAGCTTCTTTGGCGGCGATGGTTACCTCAACATCGCGGAAGCAAACAGCGGTGAAATCATCCGGGGAAGCAGCACCAACGCGGTGGGCGGCAGGGTCACGGTTAACGTGGCGGGTGCGGTTCTCACCACCACGGTCGGGGCGGATGGCACATGGAGCGTCAGCGTGCCGTCAGCGACGCTGAAAGGGATCGCGGACGGCAGTCATCCGCTGACCGTGACGGTGGCGGATATCGGTGGCAACACCGCGACCAGCAACAGCACCTTTACCGCGCTGTCGCATAACCAGCCGCTGGTCGGGGTCGATCCGGTGCTCAGCCTGGTCGGTTCTGCGCTCTATGGCCTGGTGGTGCAGGGCGGTTCGCTGAATGCGGCCCAGGGCTCGAAAGTCAGTGTGACGCTGCTGCTCTCCAACGGCAGTAACGGACCAACGCTGACGACCACGACCGATGCGCTGGGACGTTACGCCGTTAACTTCTCACCGTCGCTGCTGTCGGTTGGCGGTCTGCTGCTGTCGCTGAATACCCTGGCCAAAGTCTCGATTGTCGATGCGGCCGGAAACAGCTACACCACCACCAACACCCTGATCCTGGGCTCGCTGCTGCCGGTGACGCTGGCGGCAACCGAGTCGGTTGCCCTGTTCTCGGTGGTGGATGACAGCGCCACGCTCGCCAGTGTCGGCTCTGAGACGCAGCACACGGCCAGCACCAGCGGCGAGGAGAGCAGCGCCACGGTGGCGGTAGCCTCCACGCTGGTCACGGAGGCGGATAGCGTGACGCCGGTCAGCAGCAGCGAAACCGCTCCGGTCAGTGAGACCGTGGCGGCAGTGGCCGCAGACCCGGCCCCGGCAGAGGAGGTGGGCTACACCATCGGCGGCGTGGTGATCACGCTGGCAGATGGCAGCACGGCAGAAGGCGCCTCGGTGGTCGGCAGCAGCGGTGCGGATATCGTGACGGTCAGCGACCTGAACTTTACCCACATCGACGGCGGTGCAGGCACCGATACCCTGGTGCTTAACGGTGAGAATCTCACGCTGGATCTCACCGCGCTGGGCCTGAAGGTCGAACACATTGAGGTACTCGACCTGGGCAGAACCGGCACCAACGCCGTGAAGCTCGATCTCAATGAGGCACTCAACATCACGGATAAACAGAGTGACGATCTGCTGATCAAAGGGGCGGATGGCAGCCAGGTGACGCTGGCGAACAGCAACGGCGGGATCTGGGAAGTCAGCGGCGAGCGCACGGTGGAGGGCAGAGTCTTTGAGATCTACCACAACTCGGCACTGAGCAGCGATAACACGCTGGGGGATGTGCTGGTGCAGCAGAATCTGCAGGTTCACGTCGTGTAACGACCCCGAACGCTGACAGAGTAAGGGACGAAGCGGGTGCGAAAGCACCCGCTTTTTTGCGTGTCTTCATCCCGGCACTTTCCAGACTATCGCCACTATCCATCAACAGCCTGAAAGTTTAGGGTAAGCGCAGCAAACGGCATCGCACCAGGGGGCCCGTTCCGGCGCTCTGTATCAGCGGCCCGCGCTGACAGGTCAGACGGTTCCGGAAGCGTGACAGAGGGTGCTGTTGCCTGTTTCAGGTGGCTGATTCAGAACGGCGTCACGCGATCACTACAGACCCGCTTAAACAGCGGCTGACGCCGTCTGCGGCACGCCCGGGATCAGGCGCGAATACATTAATAAAATCACTGCCTGCTGCGCCGTACTGTTCACTCAGCCTGGCGGCATGTGAGGCTGGCAGGTGGCTATTTTTCAGCCATCCGGCAGAAATATCAAAGATTTCATCTGTTTTTAGCAGGAATCTGCGCGTGAAATGATCTAATAATGTTAAAGGTCGTGAAGCGTCTGGCTTGCGACCCATAAATAAAATATTGAAAAAGTACCATCAGCTTCTGAGCAGCACCCCTTTTGCACGCTTTGTTCACCGGGAAAAACACCATGATGATAAGAACCCCTGTTGGTATGGATAATGAACAAAGCGCGATTAACTTTTTTGCTCTACGCCCTGAGTGGTGTTGTCACTCCTGCGGCACTGGCCGCACCCTTACCTAAAGCCGAATTTAACTGGCGTGCCGCCCCCAGCGAAGAGCAGGTTGCCAGCTTAACGCTGCGTGACGCCATTCTCCGTGCCTTCGCCCGCAATCCGAAAATCTCGGAAGCGGCGGCACAGATTCATGTGGGGCAGGGCGATCTGGATGCCGCCCGCAGCGCCTGGTATCCGCAGATTGCCCTGCAGGGCGCGGCGGGGCGCTCTCATCAGACCGACTCCGCTGGCAGCCTGAACAACAACGGTTCGGGCGGGATTACGCTCAGCCAGCTTCTCTATGACTTTGGTCGCACCGGCAGTGCCATCGATGAGCAGCATGCGCTGTCGGATGCCTATCGCTATGGGTTGTTCGACTCGATGACGACCGTGGCAGAAGATACCCTGCAGGCCTACCTCGAAGTTAAACGCTATCAGGCGCTGGCCGACACGGCGCGCACCAATATCGCCTCGCTGCAGCGGGTACGCGATATTGCAAAACTGCGCGCTGATGCCGGGCTCAATTCGCAGTCAGATGTGCTGCAGGCGGAAACCCGCATCGCCGCTATGCAGGCAACGGTGGAGCAGTATCGCGCGCAGCTTCGTTCCGCTACCGCGCAGCTGACCGTGCTGACCGGCGTCGTCCCCGCCACGCTGCCTGAACTGCCTCAGGCGCTGCTGAAACAGCAGATCACCCTCGACCGGATCGCCTACGAAAGCAGCGCGGCGGTGCGCAGCGCCCAGGCGAAGCAGGAGGCGGCCCGTGAGCGGGTGCGTCAGGCCGAATCGGGCCACTGGCCGACCATCAAAGTGCAGGCGGGGCGAACCCGTTATGAAAACGATCGCCAATCCTACTGGGACGATGAAGTGCAGCTGCAGGTGGAAGCCCCGCTTTATCAGGGCGGCCTGGTCAATGCCAGAACCCAGTCAGCCGAGGGGGATCGTGAGGCGGCTCAGGCCGCGGTTCAGCAGGCCAAGCTCGCCATCAATCAGAACGCCTCGACGGCCTATGCTGACATGATCGGCGCACAGCAGCGACAGGCGGCCGGGGAAGTACAGCTCGCCAGCGCCGACCATACCCGCAATGTCTACGCCGATGAGTATCGCCTGAGTAAGCGCAGCCTCAACGATCTGCTCAGCGTAGAACAGGATGTCTTTCAGGCTGACAGCTCACGCATTACCGCGCTCTACGATGGCTGGGATGCGACCGTGCGTTATGCCGCCGCCGTAGACAATCTGCTCGACATCATGGGCATCGATCGCCAGCAAAGCAGCGGCGATCTCCTTCCTTCGCTGCAATAGGGATAAGGCATTAATCATGAGTATGAATACGGACAACTGGATCGCCGCCATGCTGCGTGTGGCCGCGCGATTCGGCAAGCCTGCCGAGGGTAAAACCCTGCGTCAGCAGATGCGCTGGTTCGAACATCTGCCGGTGGCACAGCAGCTCGAACGGCTCTCCGGGCTACTGGGGCTGCATCTGACCATGGTGCCGCAGGATTCGCTGCGCTGGCGCCAGGAGATCACGCCGGTGGTGCTGGTGCTGGAGAATGCCAGCGTGGCGGTGCTGGAGGAAATTGATGCCGATGAGAGTGCGCGTTACTGGCTCAGTGAAGGCGGCGATGTGGTGCGTGAGAGCCCCCTGTCAGAACTGCTGGCACGCGCCAGAGGTGATGTCGGTGTCGTGGGCGTGGCCGCGCGTGGCCGGGATGCGCGCATCGACGAGTTCATTCAGCCCTATGAACCGCACTGGTTCTGGAAAAATTTTCGCGGCATGGGACGGCGCATCACCGAGATCTCGCTGGCTTCGGTGGTCAGCAACGTGCTGGCGCTGGCCGGGATCCTCTTTTCGATGCAGGTCTATGACCGGGTGATCCCGGCCCAGTCGGAATCCACGTTATGGGTGCTGTTTGTCGGGGTGCTGATCGCGGCGGCCATTGAATATCTTATCCGGCTGATGCGAACCCAGGTCTCCGACCTGATGGGGAAACGCATCGACCTGAAAGTCTCGTCTATGCTGTTTGCCCGGGCGATGAGCATCCGCAATGAGGCGCGACCAAAATCGACTGGCTCCTTTATCTCGCAGCTGCGTGAGATTGACCAGGTGCGAGAGCTGCTGACCTCGACTACGGTCGGGGCGGCGGCCGACCTGCCGTTTGTGATCCTGTTCCTGTTTATCATGTCGTTTGTGGGCGGCTGGCTGGTGTTGATCCCGCTGGCGGCGATCCCACTGATCGTCATTCCCGGCCTGCTGGTGCAGATCCCGATGGCGCGGCTGGCGAAAGAGGGGTTGCGGGAAGGGGCACTGCGCAATGCGGTGCTGGTGGAAACCATCGAAGGCATTGAGGATATCAAGGCGCTGCAGGCAGAACCCTACTTCCAGCGTCAGTGGGAGCAGACGCACGAAGTCAGTGCCTCAATCAGTAATCAGCAGCGGCTCTGGGGCGCGCGTCTCACCGGCTGGGCCTCAACCGTACAGCAGCTGACCTACGCAGGAATGCTGGTGTTTGGTGTCTATCTGGTGCTCGACTCGCAGATTACCACCGGGACGCTGGTCGCCTGTAGCCTGCTCTCCTCGCGCACCATCGCGCCGCTGATGCAGCTCACCATGGTCTTCTCGCGCTGGCAGCACGCCAAAATGGCGATGAAAGGGCTCGATGAGCTGCTGAAAAAGCCGCTCGATCAGCCGGACACGGCGACCCTGGCCCACTGTCCGACGCTCACCGGCCAGTACGATCTGCGCAATGTGCATTACAGCTATGACGAGGAGAACGAAAAGAATGTGCTGAATGTGCAGCAGCTGCAGATTAAGCCCGGCGAGAAGATCGCCATTCTGGGCAAGGTCGGGGCGGGCAAATCGACGCTGCTGAAAATTCTGGCCGGTCAGGCGCTGGCGACCCAGGGCAAAGTGATTGTCGATGGCGTGGACATTGAGCGTATCGACCCCATCGATTTACGCCGTCAGCTTGGCTGGCTCTCGCACGACTCCCGCCTCTTCTTTGGCACGCTGCGGCAGAATCTGATGCTCGGCAATCCTCATGCCAGCGAGCAGGAGATGCTGCAGGCGCTGCGCATCAGCGGCGCGCTGTCGCTGATCCAGCAGGATGCGGCCAGCCTGGATCGGATTATCAATGAAGGCGGGCGCGGCCTCTCGGGCGGTCAGCGGCAGATGGTGATGCTGAGCAGGATGATCCTGCGTCAGCCGCAGGTGGTGCTGCTTGATGAGCCCACTGCGGCGATGGATGAGCAGCTTGAGGAGCATGTGATCCGTCAGCTGCAGGGCTGGATCAGCGGCCGGACCCTGCTGCTGGTCACGCACCGTCCGGCGCTGCTGAAGATGGTCGATCGTATTGTGGTGATGGATAACGGCCGGATCGTGGCCGATGGCCCGCGCGACGAGATCCTGCGCCGCGCGACGGTGCCGGCGACCTCGCCATCAACGAATAAAGGAGAGGGCGTATGAGTCTGGTTATCGTGGATAAAGATCTTGCCCGTCATGAACGCCGCACCTCGGCGATTATCTGGCTCTGCACCGCCGCGCTGGCGGTTTTCCTGATCTGGGCACACTTCGCGATACTCGATGAGGTCACGGTCGGCAGTGGCAAAGTTACGCCCTCCAGTCGCGCACAGGTGATCGACAGCCTGGATGGCGGCATCGTCAAACAGCTCAACGTGCACGAAGGTGACATTGTTGAGAAAGGGCAGGTGCTGGCAACGCTTGACCCGACCCGCTTTCAGTCAAACTTCGGTGAGGCGCAGGCTAAAGTGCGCACGCTGCGCGCCTCCTCGGAGCGACTGGAGGCGGAACTGGCGGGCACGCCGCTGACCTTCAGCGCCGAAACGCTGAAGGAGCCGCAGCTGGTGCAGCGTGAACGCCAGCTCTATGAGTCACGGCGTCGCAACCTTACGGAAACCATCAGCAACCTGCAGCAGTCGCTGCGGCTGGTCCAGGATGAGCTGCGGCTTACAGAACCGCTGGTGGCTAAGGGCGCGGCAGGGCAGGTAGAGGTGATCCGTCTGCGTCGTCAGGTCAGCGATCTGCGCGGCAAAATCGATGAGGCGCGCAACGACTATCTGGTGCGCGCCCATGAAGAGCAGGTAAAAAACAATGCGGAGCTGGATGCGCAGTTGCAGGTTGCCGCCGGTAAAGAGGATCAGCTGACACGCGCCACGCTCTACTCGCCCGTTCGCGGTATCGTAAAAGATATTCAGGTGACGACGGTGGGGGGCGTTCTGGAACCGGGCGGCAAACTCATGGAGATCGTGCCGCTGGAGGATCAACTGCTGATCGAGACGCGCATCAACCCGCGCGATATCGCCTTTATCCGGCCGGGCCTGGCGGCGATTGTCAAAGTGACCGCCTATGACTCTTCTATCTATGGCGACCTGCCCGGCGAGGTGGAAACGGTCTCGCCAGATACCCTGCAGGATGAGGTGAAACGTGACCAGTACTACTATCGCGTCTACGTCCGCACGCAGAAAGCGGAGCTGACCAACCGTGCAGGCCGAAAATTCCCGATTGTGCCCGGCATGGTGGCCAACGTGGAGATTAAAACCGGACAGAAATCCGTCATGGATTATCTGATTAAGCCACTGAATAAAGTCAAAGAATCGCTGCGTGAGCGCTGATCATCCGGCGCACCCGAAATCGCCGCCTGCTTAATTACGCAGGGAAATTAACATGGCGGATATTTCACCACCACGCGACCCGACAGCGCCGGAATTTATCAATCTGTGCGGAAAGAAGGTGGGGTTATTTTAATCCGGTGAAGAAAGTTGACAGAGATATAGCGAAACGGCGGAGAGCAGGCAAAAAAAAGCCGGACGAATAGTCCGGCGGGAAATATTAAGTTATACATCTCATTCGGGGAGAATGAAGGTAATAATGGAATAAATGATGATAGCGGGGGCTATTCTATTCCCGGATGAGACATAAGTTTTATCATTCAGTGCTTCGGAATGGTCTGATGTAACCCCTTGATAATCATAATTGCGGATCCGGATTAACGATTCGTGCGCCATTTTTTATCGATCTGTGCTGATGATAAGTTCCCCGAAAATTACATCCTGAAATAACTGTTTCGCATTATGAAACAGTTTTGGAAATTTCGTAGCATTTTCCTGGTGGATTATTACCCGCTATAAAACAACAATGGCCTGCCGGCTGAATTTTTAAGCGTTCAGCTCGCAGTGGCAAATAATAAAAGGCACATAACAGAGGGTAATAAAATGAAACGTCGCGTTCTCTCCCTGATGATCCCTGTATTGCTGGTGGCAGCAGGATCAGCAAACGCAGCTGAAATTTATAATAAAGATGGCAATAAACTGGACCTGTTCGGGAAGGTAGATGGCCTGCACTACTTCTCTGACAACAGCAGCGCCGATGGCGACCAGTCCTACGTGCGCTTTGGCTTTAAAGGCGAAACCGAAGTCAGCGATCAGCTGACCGGCTATGGCCAGTGGGAATACCAGGCGGCTCTGAACAACTCTGAAGATGAAGGCACCGCCAACAGCTTCACCCGTGTCGGCTTTGCCGGGGTGAAATTTGGTGATGCAGGCTCGTTCGACTACGGTCGTAATTACGGCGTAGCCTATGATATCGGCGCATGGACCGACGTGCTGCCTGAGTTCGGCGGCGACACCTATGGCGCGGATAACTTCATGTATCAGCGCGGTAACGGCATGGCGACCTACCGCAACAACAACTTCTTCGGCCTGGTGGATGGCTGGAACTTTGCCGTGCAGTATCAGGGCAAAAATGGCAACAGCAGCGAGTCACCGAACGGTCGTGACGTGCTGGGGCAGAATGGCGACGGCTGGGGCCTGAGCACCACTTATGATCTGGGTTCAGGCTTTGGCATTGGTGCGGCGACCTTCCAGTCCGACCGTACCAACGACCAGAACAGCGCCACCTCCGGCATCCTGGGCCGTGGCGACAAAGCCCAGGTCTACACTGGCGGTCTGAAATATGATGCGAACAACGTCTACCTGGCGGCGATGTACTCACGCTCACTCAACGCAACCCGCTTCGGCGACAGCAGCAACTCCTCAGCCTTTGGTTACGCGGATAAAGCGGATAACTGGGAAGTGGTGGCACAGTATCAGTTCGACTTCGGCCTGCGTCCGTCTCTGGCCTATGTCACTCAGCGTGGCACCGACGTTCAGAACTGGGGCAAACAGAATCTGAAAAAATATATCGACGTTGGCGCGACCTACTACTTCAACAAAAACATGTCTACCTACGTGGACTACCAGATCAACCTGCTGGACGACAACGCGTTCACCGACGCCGCCGGTATCAATACCGACGACGTAGTGGCGCTGGGCCTGGTTTACCAGTTCTGAGTTGTCAGGGCGCGCGGTTACGGCTGCGCGCCCGCCTGATCCTGCTGGCGGGGGGCATCTGCCTTTCGCCATGTCGTGGCTTTTGCCGCCACGGTCGCCGACGGCACGACGCAGCCGAAACGTGCGCCTTCAAACGCCACGCCTGCCAGGGTGAAGGCTGAAAAGCTCAGCCAGTGCTGCCAGACCGACTGCCACTTCTGTGAATTTTTCATTCTGCACCTCTCAGGGATAAACACTGTTTCAACAGTGCAGAATTCATGCCAGCTCTACCGCTCTCACAGCCACAGACGTTTCGCCCGTTTTGGTACACTTGCCGCGCTGGTCACGGCTGCGTTGCCCCAAACTGGTGCAGTAAAGCCTGTTAATGGCGCGGACGTGACGGGGCCATGTGGCGATGACGGCGCTGTTCGATGGCTTTATAACTGCCAAAAACAAACAGGCCGAGGGCGATGGCGAGAATCATATAGATCATCTGCTGCTCCTTTATGTGATTCAGAGGGATCGCCTGTCGACAGGCGGGCTCAGGATAGATGACGGGTGAATGTTCTCGTGGTTCGGAGGAAGATTCAACGCTCTTTAAGCTAATTTACCCGAAGTTTATGCTTTGTAGTGGCTATTAATAAAGTGTTACATGCGAGGAATGATGCGTTATAAGATTAATCTGCTGTTTGTGCCGCTGCTGGCGCTGATGCTGACCGGTTGCGATAAACCTGCGGCGACCTCCGCGCTGGTGCTGGAAGGTAAAACCATGGGCACCGTCTGGCGGGTAAGTCTGGCTGGCGTGGACAGCGAACGCAAAGCGGAGCTGCAGCAGCGTATCCAGCAGCGGCTGGACGCCGACGATGCCGAGCTTTCCACCTGGAAGCCGGACTCCGTGCTGTCGCGCTTTAACCAGAGCCGCGATCTCTCACCCCAGCCAGTCAGTGAGAACATGGCCGATATCGTCACCACCTCCCTGCGGATCGGCCGCAAAACCGGTGGCGCGATGGATATCACGGTCGGCCCGCTGGTCAATTTATGGGGCTTTGGCCCGACGAAACAGCCTCTGCATACCCCGGATGCGGCACAGATCGCGGCCGCCCGGGCAGAGACCGGATTACAGCATCTGCGGGTGCTGCAGGGCGCAAACGGACAGTGGCTGCAGAAAGATCTGCCGGGCCTCTATGTCGATCTCTCCACGGTGGGTGAAGGTTTTGCCACCGATCACCTGGCGCGACTGATGGAGCAGCTGGGGATAAATAACTATCTGGTGTCGGTGGGGGGCGCCGTGCTGAGCCGCGGCCTCAATGCGCAGCAGCAGCCGTGGCGGGTGGCGATTCAGAAACCCACTGACCAGGAAAACGCGGTTCAGGCGCGTGTGGATCTGCAGGGGCATGGGATCAGCACTTCCGGCAGCTATCGCAACTATTATGAACTGGACGGCCACCGCATTTCTCATGTCATCGATCCCGTTACCGGACGACCGATTGAGCATAAACTGGTGTCGGCCACGGTGATCGCCACTACGGCGCTGGAAGCCGACGGCTGGGACACCGGGCTGATGGTGCTTGGCACCGAGAAAGCCAAAGCGCTGGCGACCCAACAGCATCTGGCGGTCTATCTGATCAGCAAACAGGGCGATAAGTTTGTCAGCTGGATGTCGCCACAGTTTGCTGCTTTCCTGATCCCCGCCGAATCCGGAGAAAACTGATGTTAGATCTTTTCAGTGAAGAGCAACCCTGGCAGGAGACGCTGGCTGAGGGTGCGGTCATCCTGCGGCGCCGGGCGCGCGCTGACGCAGAGGCGCTTTATCAGCAGCTGCTGGCGATTGCCGAACAGAACCCCTTTGCCCATCGCATCACGCCTGGCGGGCATCGCATGTCGGTCGCCATGACCAACTGCGGCGATTTTGGCTGGTCGGTGGATTCGCGCGGCTATCGCTATCAGCAGGAGGACAACCTGAACGGACGTCGCTGGCCGGCCATGCCGCCGCTGTTCCGGACGCTGGCGCAGGAAGCTGCGTCAGAGGCGGGCTTCGCCGGGTTTAACCCGGATGCCTGCCTGCTTAACCGTTATGAACCGGGCGCAAAGCTGACGCTGCATCAGGATAAAGATGAGAAAGATATGCGCCAGCCTATCGTGTCGGTGTCGCTGGGCTTACCGGCGGTCTTTCAGTTCGGCGGCTTCGAGCGGGGCGATGCGACCCAGCGCGTGCTGCTGGAACATGGCGATATTGTGGTGTGGGGCGGGCCGTCGCGCCTGCGCTACCACGGTATCCTGCCGCTGAAACCGGGCGTGCATCCGCTGGTCGGCGCCTGGCGCTATAACCTGACGTTTCGCCGCGCCTTTTAATCCGTCATGCCTGCAGCGGCATGATGCGAATAACTATTGCTATCATTTGGCATCCTATTACACTGCAGGCAGTTTTTTGCTGATGGATTGCCTGCATGACGTTGCTAAGCGTTGTTTTTCGCCAGTTCCGCTGGCCTTTTATCGGGGTGATTGCGCTGACGCTGCTCAGCGCCGTGCTGGGGATCGGCATGATCGCCTTTATCAACCGCGAGATGATCGTCGCGATAAACACTTCGTTTGCCGTCCTGCCACAATTTCTGCTGCAGCTGGTGCTGCTGATGGCGGTAACGCTAGCGTCACAGCTGGCGCTGACGATACTCGGCCATCAGTTTGTCTGGCGTCTGCGTGGCGAATTTATCAAGCGGATCCTCGATACCCGGATCGAACGCATTGAGCAGCTCGGCAGCGCCCAGCTGCTGGCGGGACTGACCAGCGACGTGCGGGCCATTACCCTGGCCTTTGTGCGTCTGCCGGAGCTGTTCCAGGGCGTCATCATCACACTCGGCTCGGCGATCTACCTGGCCTGGCTCTCACCCGCGATGTTGCTGGTCACCAGCCTCTGGCTGGGCGTGATGCTGGTGGGCGGCTGGATGCTGGTGTCGCGGGTCTATCAGCACATGGCGAAGCTGCGGGAGATCGAAGATAACCTCTATCGCGATTACCAGACGGTGATCGAAGGGCGCAAAGAGTTGCAGCTCAATCGTTCACGCGCGCAGCAGGTCTATGACACCGTCTATCAGGAGGATGCCCGCGCCTGGCGTCACCACATCGTCCGCGCCGACACCTATCATCTCAGCGCCGTCAACTGGTCGAATATCATGACCCTGGGCGCTATCGGCATGGTTTTCTTCATGGCTAACAGCCTGGGCTGGGCCAACACCGCCGTCGCTGCAACCTTTTCTCTGACACTGCTCTTTTTACGCACGCCACTGCTCTCGGCGGTTGGCGCACTACCCACGCTGCTCAGTGCTCAGGTCGCCTTTCGTAAGCTCAACGCTTTTGACCTCGCCCCCTATCAGCCGGGATTCCACCCCCCTTCGGCCACCACTGAGTGGCAGACGCTGGAGCTGCGCGATGTCGCTTTTCATTATGGCGACAACGGTTTTCAGGTCGGGCCGGTTAACCTGACGCTGCGCCGGGGAGAGCTGGTATTCCTGATTGGCGGCAACGGCAGCGGGAAATCGACCCTGGCGATGCTGCTGACCGGACTTTACCGGCCGCAGTCCGGTACGCTGCTGCTGGATGGCAAACCGATCACAGCGGACGAACTCGACCACTGGCGCAGCCATTTCTCGGCGGTCTTTACCGATTTGCATCTGTTTGACAGGCTGATCGGACGCGAAGGCGTCGCGGCGAATCCCGCCCTGGTTCAGCAGTGGCTGGAGCGGCTGAAGATGCAGGATAAGCTGAAGATTGAAGGTAACAGGGTGCTGAATCTGCGGCTCTCCAAAGGGCAGAGCAAACGGCTGGCGCTGCTGCTGGCCGTCGCAGAGGAGCGCGACGTGCTGCTGCTGGACGAGTGGGCGGCGGATCAGGATCCCCATTTCCGTCGCATCTTCTATCGCGAACTGCTGCCGTGGCTGCAGCAGGCGGGGAAAACGGTGCTGGCTATCAGCCATGACGACCACTATTTCGTGCATGCCGACCGGCTGCTGGAGATGCGCGAAGGTCAGCTGACGGAGCTGACGGGCGGAGAGCGCGATCTTGCCACGCTCGACGCGGTAAAACGCACCGACACCGGCCTTTGAACGCGGCTGGCATAACTTAGCAGAAATGCGCACTGGCGCCTCTGCCGTGAATCAGGCTACGTTAGCCAGCGGCAGACGCGCCGGTTTCGGCCATCCTGAATATCTTCTTTTATCTGTGTTAACCCGGCTAAACCGCACACGCCCCGCAGCGTACTGTTTAGCCGGTTTTTTTACAGCGGATGGGTCACCTGCGTCATCACCTGATCCGCCTGCCACAGGAAGCTGGCCTGCAGTAACGTCCCCGCCGGAAAGCCTGTACTGAACGTCTGCGTCAGTCGCAGCGTGGCGCGCCCCTGCGTCCAGTCGACCGCCTCCAGCGCCGCATCCGTAAAGTCCATCGGCTGATGCAGTTGTGGCCACAACGCCTTGTACAGACTCTCTTTCAGCGAAAAGAGCAGGGTCGCGGCCGCGTGGAAGGGCACGGGCAGGGTGCCTAACAGCTGCTGCTCCTGCGCGTTCATCAGATACGCCGCCGTTTCACGCGCGGTCGTCTCAGACATCCACTGCTCAACATCGACACCAATAGCCAGATTCTGCCGGGTAGCCACGACAACGACGGTGCCTGTTGTATGCGACAGCGACGCCTGAATACCGGCGGGCCAGCGGGGGGAGCGGTCAGGGGCGCTGTTGAGAATAAAATCCGCGATGCCAAACTCCGCCATTACGGCGCGGACCAGCAGGCGGCTGGCCAGATATTCGGCCCGCCGTTTGACCACGGCGCGCTGCAGCCGCTCAGGGAGTGTAAGACCCCACTCCTCAGCCAGCGCGTCATGATAGTGCTGCGGATCAAAGTAGCAGACCGCCAGTAACGGATCACCGCGGTGAAGAAGACGGGAAAGAATAAAGCCGCCTGAAACAGGCGGCAGCGGCTGATCGGGAAAGTGCATGCGAAACCGTGACAAGGGCTAAAAAGCCATTAAATCAGGCGCAGCAGAGCAGGGCAAGGCGCCCGCGGCGATCAGTCGTTAGGCGGGATGGCAAAACTTTTCAGGGAAACGACGAAATGGTGATGACCTCTGCTGATGCGCGCGCCCCTGTCGCACCAGTGGCTTGCGAGACGAAAGAAGTCGTCGCTGCCAATGTCATACGCCAGTTCCACTTTGCTGATGCCCGAGTGCAGTAACGCTTCTGCATCTTTCAGGCTTTTCGCTTTGATCGGCATGATATTTATCCAACAATTTCCGGGGAGTTCAGAGTAAGTATTTTCTGTGACATTTTTGTTTCAGTTTGATGAAAAAGCGCTGAACGTGGCGAGTTTTGTGAGGCGGATCAGGTTATGAAATGCAGGCTAACCTGCTGTTTAGGAAGGAAATAACGGTTAAATGGGAAAACTCTGAATCTGTCATGAAGCCGGAGCAGAAACAGAAAGGCCGCGTCGGACGCGGCCCTGTGGGTTACTTCTGGTCTGGCGGGGAAGGTTGCTTGTCGCCAGATTCCGGTGCTTCAGTTGGATCGTCTTTTTCGATAAAGGTCATAAACTCTCCTCTGCTTACCCACGGACGTTTAAGTATAGAACGGATTACGCAGGGTGCCTCTTAAATCCGGACTTATAGGAAAAATGAGAGACACGAATCTCTGTTCATAAACGTATAAATTATAATTCTCTGTTTGCTTCACTACCCCAATCTAAGCTTCTTCGGACGGATCAGGTGGCATTGCATGCTTTAGTAAAATTCATTCAGCAAGGGGGGCCTTTGAGGATACGTTATTAACGGTGTAGGCGGGAATGAGTGGGATACAGGTGGTCGCTGGCTTTGAAGTCATAGCCGCTTCAGCTGCAACCGCAAATCTGACAGGGGTTGAATTTGGTGCGATGCTTTCACTTCATAGAGTGAATGGCATTCAGGAAACTGTAATGAATGTCATCGCTGGAAAAAACTATCCTGGTGTAGTTAAAGAATTTGATAGCGGATAAGAATAGCAATCAACCCAAGTAGCAGACAGCATGAAAAACCCAATAAAAACGTATAGTAAAGTGGTCTGATGCTGTTGATCTTTTTTTGATTACTTTCTTCCTGGGGAAATTTATAAGCATGGTTATTACTGTCTAAAAAAATGATTTTTTTATTCTTTTTCAACCGGGTAAAAAAGTAGGTCATTAGTGGCGAACCTAAGTACCCCATATTACTATGCAAAAGATAAGGGGTTGGCAGAGTGTGCTTTTTCTGAAAGTCGGAAATCAACTTCTGGTAGCGCGATCTGTTGGTCAGATACAAAACAACGCTAACCACTAAGCAAACTAAAGGAAGCATAATTAAAACCATGATGACCGACTTCATTTTCAAATTCCCATGTATTCATAGATAGTATCCATGATAGAGTCGCTCGCTTTGGCACCAGCATAACCGGCAGCGATCGAACCAACTGCTGCGCAGACTACCGCTCCGGTTCCCGCAGTGGCTATCCCTATTGCTGCACATGCCCCTAATCCTGCTAAAGAATCTGCTGCACCAGCCCCCACTCCTGTTAAAGTTGAAGCGCCAAACTTCCCATACTCTTTGAATGCTGTCCTTTTACATTCGCTTTCACGCCCTTTAACGCAGGCATTGACCACGTCATTCGTTGTTCCGGCAAAGGAAAAACCTATACCTATATAGCCACCAGATTTTAAAAATTTTGCCGCTTTAGCTGCATTACCTGCATAAGTTGAATAGCCTGGTATCCCCCCAAGTCCTACTGTGGACCATTCATGTACTATAGAGCGGCTGGATAGATTCAGTGCTCTGCGCATGTCTTCGTAAGGTCTGAATTTAACCGTATTACGTATCAACGATTTTAGTAGCGGCTTGTTTACAAGCTCTTTTAGTTGAGTGAAGAGCTGGTTACGCTCTGCGAAGAATTGCTGACTAATCAGTGTTCCCTGCGTACGAAACTGGTTTTGATAGCTGACTTCTATCTTTTTAAGGGTATTCTCGATTTCTGAAAAATATCTCTCACCCACGTCACCAATAGTGCTAAAAATTTTATCTCCCGCAGTTGTGAGTGCAGCGATCAAACCGTAGTGTTGCTGCATGAAACTCGCTTCTTCAGAAGTTACGCCAACGAACGCAATATTGGTTTTTTGTTTAGCTTGCCTTAGCGTGCTCAACATTTGTGCAGTTTGCGCAGAAGCTGGGTCTGCTACAATGACTATCTGACCTGGGTTCAGCCATGGCGTGTCTGCATTGGTTTTTATAAAGAGGCGTGCAGCTTCTGAATTGCTGTCATTGAAAAGCATCCTTGCCTGAAATCCTAGACTGCCAGATTGCTGAACTACACAATATGCAGGGGAGAGGTTGCGTGACATTCCATTTGCTCCGCTAAAACAATGATTTAAAGAATGAGCCAAGCCTGTTGGTCCTGAATAGCCTGAATCAATTGTGCCGGGTACTGTAAATAAATTTAATGATTATGGCAAAAACTATCACCTCTTTACCGGGGGCAGGCAACGAAAAATTTCTCCTGAAAGCAGATACAACACTACCTCTGTAATATCGTGATGTTTTTCCCTGTTTCCGTTTAGCTGTAGAGTACAAATCTAAAAGACAGGCTCAGGTAGGTTAGTGATGTTTGTGAGCAGTTTTCCTGATAGCCTGCCATTTTGCTGACAATGCTGTTCTGTCTTTCCGTACCTTCAGGGAAGATCGCTTTGCTGAAAATCGCGGGCAGACTCACCATGCTGGCGAACTCTTGAAAGCGAAGGGAAGGGGATAAACCAAAGCTGGTCGTGATGCATTCAGGCGTCCGGGGTCGGTAGTCACGACATCTTCAGAACTGTGTAACTCCGGCAGTGACCTGTGATTCCCCTTCCAGGACCAATATCCGAATGTATGCCTGGCAAACGGCATCAGGCAGGTTTTGATCAGAAAACAGCAGGTCGTGAGAAGCAGATGTTCAGAGGATTTGCACTGACAGCAGCAGGCAGAAACGAAAAAAGCAGCCTTTTGGGCTGCTTTTCGGGAGAATTTGGTCGGCACGAGAGGATTTGAACCTCCGACCCCGGACACCCCATGACCGTGCGCTACCAGGCTGCGCTACGTGCCGAACACTGGAGGATTAGTCTACTGGTTATCGTCATGAATGCAAGATACCTGTTGACTATTTGCCTGATAATTAATCAGTTAGCGATAAATCGCTTCTCTTCCGTTAATACCTGCAACAACAGTGTCAGTTCCGGCTTGTGATCTTTCAGCGCATTGCCCTGTGCATCATACGCGCGATAGCTGCCGTTGTTGTTGAGCACCAGCGTCACCTGCGGCGTGGTTATCACCAGCTTATTCTCTTCGCTGCTGGCAACCCAGTCGTGGCGACGACGTGCCGCGAACAGATCCTCACCCTGCGAGTAGTTCACCGGATTGGTCCGCACATGCAGCAGTCGCTGCATCAGCGTGGTCATCACATCCTGATGATCGGAGAGCCGATCGACAGTCTGCGCAGGCGTGTCGGGCCAGTGGATCACGAGCGGCACCTGCAGCGTCTGGCGATTACCGGCGCTGTCAGGATTGCCATCCAGCGCCAGACCGCGCTGTGCGGTGATCACCACCACGGTGTTCTTCATCAAATCACGCGCCTGCAGTTCGTTAAGCACGGCGCGAATCTGATCGTCCACCGCAGGTGCCTGACGCAGATAGCTGCGCTGACGCGCCTTCGCACTCTCACCGGTTACGTCAGGGCCGTTCAGGGCAATCCATGAGAACCACGGTGCCTGCGAGCCTTTCTGCCTGTCCAGCCAGTTCTGCCATTGCGCTACGGTACTGGCGTTAGGCTGGCTGTTGGTGGCAGGCAGCGAATAGTCGGTCAGCAGCGCCTGTCGGTAGAGCGGCGGATTAAAGCCTTCCGACGAGAAGAGGCCAAACTGATAACCCTGGGTGCTCAGCGCGCCGAGAAGGGCGGACGGCGTCCGCGAGGCCAGAATACCGTTCATATAGCTGGAGGAGATGCCGTAGAACAGGCCAAACAGCCCTTTCTCCGGGGTATCTCCGGCGCTGTAGTGCTGCGTGAAGCGCACGTTCTCGCTGGCGAACTGATTAAGTGCCGGCAGCGCCTTAGGCAGCGTAGCGTTGTTCAGGCCATCGACCGTCAGCACCAGCAGGTTGTTGCGTGTGCCGCCATCGCGGAACGTAATATCACTGAGCGGATACTCCACCGCCAGTGCTTCCGGGTCGCCCTGTTGTACCAGCCGGCGCTGATACTCCTGCGCATCCAGCAGACCATGACGCTCCAGGAAGCGACGGGCGGTCATCGGGTAGGAGAGCGGCAGGTTGGCGCGCTGCATTGTAATCGGGCGATAGAAGTTCGCATCGGCCCAGATATACATCAGGTGGCTGGCAAAGAAGGCGCTGATAAACAGGCCAGCCAGAGGCTTGCCAAACGAACGGCGGTTCAGGCTGCGCAGTTTCTGCCAGCTCCAGGTCGCAAACAGCATCTCGACCAGGAATATCAGCGGCACGCTGATAAACATCAGCTGCCAGTCACGCGCCATCTCGCTCTGATCGGGGTTAATGACCAGCTCCCACACCACCGGATTAAGGTGCAGGTGGAAGCGGCTGAAGACCGCGCTGTCGACCATCACCAGCGTCAGCCCGGCGGTGGCGACGACGGCCGATAACACCCGCATCAGCCGTTGCGACATCACCACAAAGGTCAGCGGGAAAATAATCAGCAGGTAAGTGGCGAAAACGATAAAACTGAAGTGGCCTACCCAACTGGTATAGGCGTAGATACGCCCCGCCAGAGAAGAAGGCCAGTCGGCGACCAACAGGTAGCGACTGCCTAAAATCAGCGCGAATAGGATATTAAACAGAGCAAACCAGTGCCCCCAGCTAATCATCTGAGAGACTTTTTCGCGGTAGCGCTGCCGGTTGGTTACCATATTATAAAATCAAATCAGCTAATTAATGGGCGTTGTCGTCACGCACGGATGCCTGCAGGGCATCGGCGAAAGAGCGGGCCAGTGAGCGACGCTGCGCCGGCGCGACATCGCTGTTAATTAAGTTAGTCACCATGTTTCCCAGCACCATCAGGGAGAGGTCGGTGGGGGCTTTATCCTTGTGCAGGATTTGGGCCAGATCCGCGAGGAGTTGTTCCACGCGTTCGTCACTGTAACGGGATGATTGTGCCATATCGTCGTCTAAGCTCATTTCAAAAGGCGATATATTACCGGAACAACGCACTTTTTACCGCAATTTTATCGAAAGCAGCGCGTTCGCTTTACGCATGGAGTTGAAAGCCGATGCTGGCGGTGTTTGAATACGCGCCTGTGCTAAAAGGAGAGTCTACCATGAGTCTGGATATCGACCAGATTGCCCTGCATCAGTTAATCAGACGCGATGAAAACCAGCTGGACGTGGCGCTGCGCGATTCGCTGCTGCCTGCGACCCAAACCGTCAACGCGATGGTGGAGGAGTTACACCGGGTTTACAGCGCAAAGAGCAAAGCCTACGGCCTGTTTAATGCGGAAAGTGAACTGGCAGAAGCCCTGCGCGATTGTCGTAAGGGCAACGACGATTTTCTTGCTTTTAGCCGTGCCGCGACGGGCCGCCTGCGCGACGAACTGTCAAAATATCCCTTCGCCGAAGGCGGCGTGGTGCTGTTTATCCACTATCGCTATCTGGCCGTGGAGTATCTGCTGATTGCGGTACTGAACAGCCAGTCCAGTATGCGGGTGAATGAGCAGCTGGATATCAGCAGCACTCACTATCTCGACATCAATCATGCCGATATCGTCGCGCGCATCGATTTAACCGAGTGGGAGACCAATCCTGAGTCGAGCCGTTACCTGACCTTCCTGCGCGGCCGCGTCGGCCGGAAAGTGGCGGACTTCTTTATGGACTTCCTTGGTGCCGAAGTCGGGCTGGACACCAAGGCGCAGAACCGTGGGCTGCTGCAGGCGGTGGATGACTACTGCAACGAGTCGGCGCTGGATAAGCAGGAGCGGCAGAACTATCGCCAGCAGGTCTACAGCTACTGTAACGAGCAGTTGCAGGCGGGCGAGGAGATTGCGCTGGAAGATCTGTCGAGCGAGCTGCCTCCGCTGGGCGAAAAAAGCTTCCAGGCGTTTACCCAGGAGCAGGGCTATGAGCTGGAAGAGAGTTTCCCGGCTGACCGCTCGACGCTGCGTCAGCTGACCAAATTCGCCGGCAGCGGCGGGGGACTGACCCTGAACTTTGATGCGATGTTGCTGGGCGAACGTATTTTCTGGGATCCGGCAACGGACACTCTGACGATCAAGGGAACGCCACCGAATCTGCGCGACCAGCTGCAGCGCCGGACCAGCGGCAAATAAAAAAGCCGGGCTTAGCCCGGCTTTTTTACCCCTCCCGGCGATAAGTTTCACCGGGAGGGGACAAAACAAAAGGGCCGGTTTCGCAACCGGCCCTTCTGCTTTTCAACTCTGTCAGCGATTAAGCGCGAACGAAGTCGATATGGAACAGTTTCGGCTTGAACGGGTGACGCTGAACAGCCTGAACTTTCACTTTGGTTTCTTTACCGTCAACAACCAGAGTCAGCACTTCTTCGTAGAAACCAGGCTTAGCCTGCATGTTCATTACGGAGTCGTGATCCAGGTCGATGGCAACAGCCGCTTCAGAACCACCGTAAACGATAGCCGGGAAACGGTTAGCTGTACGCAGGCGGCGGCTCGCACCCTTACCCTGCTCTTTACGTTCTACTGCATTGATAGTGAACATTAATACGTCTCTTTATATATTTCCTGCTACAGGCGACCCAGTAACAGGCAGGTTATTCAACACTGCTGATGCACATGCAAAAGCGGGCGGCATTATAGCCGTAATGCCAGGCGGTAGCAAACGATATACCCATCCGCTCGGGGCCGGGCGGTCAGCGCAGCTCATTGGCCCGGCGATAGCGCCCCTGATAGTCGAACATCTTCTCGCGGATCTGCCAGTACTGGCCTTTGGCGCGCGCCACCACAAAGTCGGGATGGCGTAACAGCGGCTGCAGCGCCACGACGTCAGCGGCGGTCTGCCAGCCCAGCGGCACGCCGGGCGCGCGCTGGTGCGGACGCATAAACAGCTGCTCGAAGGCTTTGCGCTGGGCTGGCGTCTGCAGGCGAAATCGTTCGCTGACGCTGGTGCCGTCCTCGTCAAAATAGGTCGCCTTCAGCCATTCGCCTTTGGCATCCGCCCCCTGTTCCAGCGTCATGCCGCCACAGCGCAGCACCAGCGCATCTTTGAGTTTCAGCGCCGCTTTAAGCATATCGTCCGGGTCGACCAGAATTTTGTCGCACTGGTGGCAGCGGCGGGCGGCAATATCGTTCTCTGCGCCACAGTCCGGGCAGCTCTTAAAGCGGAAGCGGAAGTCACACTGCTCACGTTCGCCCTCATCATCTTCCAGCACACCCTGGCAGCGGCGGCCAAAATGCTCGATCACCATGCCATCTTCTGTCGCTTTGCCCCAGAAGGTGTTGGCGAAACCGCAGGCCGGGCAGAAGACCTGTACCGGCTGGTTATCGCTGGCCCCTTTGGGCGCGCCGACTTCCGGCGTGAAGAGATCGTGCGGATTACCGGCATAATCGAGGATCAGACAGCTGGTTTTACCTGGCGAAAGCCGCAGGCCGCGTCCGACGATCTGCTGATAGAGGCTGACCGACTCGGTGGGGCGCAGGATGGCGATCAGGTCAACGTGCGGCGCATCAAAGCCGGTGGTCAGCACCGCGACGTTCACCAGGTATTTCAACTCCTGCGCCTTAAAGGCCAGAATCAGGGCGTCGCGCTCACGGGCGGGCGTTTCGGCGGAGATCAGCGCGCTGTTGTCGGGCAGCAGCCGCAGGATTTCATGCGCATGATCCACCGTGGAGGCGAAAATCATCACCCCGAGCCGCTCCTCCGCAAACTCCACAATCTGACGGATGATATGCGGCGTAACGCGCTGCTGCTGTTTCAGTTCACGATTGAGATCGGCCTCGCTGAACAGGCCACTGGCCTGCGCCGTCAGCCGGCTGAAGTCATACTGTACCACCGGCATATCCAGCCGCTCCGGGGGCACCAGAAACTGATGTTTGATCATGTAGCGCAGCGGCAGTTCATAGATACAGTCGCGGAACAGCGATTTTTCGTCGCCGCGCACCATGCCGTGATAGTGGAACTGATAGATCCAGCCTTTGCCCAGCCGGAACGGTGTGGCGGTCAGGCCCAGCAGACGCAGTTGCGGATTGTGTTGCCGCAGATGATTAAAGATCTGCTGATACTGACTCTCTTTGTCATCGCCAATGCGGTGACACTCATCCACGATCACCAGCGAGAAGGCGCTGTCGAACTGGTCGAGGTTGCGCGCGACGGACTGTACGCTGCCGAACACCACCTTGCGCTGGCTCTCTTTGCGCTGAAGGCCCGCCGCAAAGATATCCGCTTCCAGACCATAAGCCTGATATTTGCTGTGGTTCTGCGCCACCAGCTCTTTGACGTGCGCGAGCACCAGCACCCGGCCACGCGCCAGCCGGGCCAGTTCAGCGATGACCAGACTCTTTCCGGCACCGGTCGGCAGCACAATCACCGCAGGCTGGTGATGACGACGGAAATGCGACACGGTGGCATTCACCGCATCCTGTTGATAGGGGCGTAAGGTAAAGGACATGTTGCTCACTTTTGCAAAACTGGTGGCAATTATGCCACGAAAGGGCGGTAAACGCGCTGTCAGGCTGGCGTGGATCACGTTATACTTCCCGCACATTTTCAACGGTTAACCAGGCCGTTTCAGATTCCCTCCGCAGTAACAGGCAAAACGAATTCATGCGACTCGACAAATTCATCTCTCAGCAACTGGAAATCAGCCGCGCCATCGCCCATCGCGAGATCCGTGGTCAGCGTGTCACCGTGAACGGTGAAGTGGTGCGCGATACCGCGTTTAAACTGCTGCCCGATCACGAAGTGATGTATGACGGTAACCTCCTGCAGATGCTGACCGGCCCACGCTACTTCATGCTGAACAAGCCGCAGGGCTATGTCTGCTCTACCGACGATCCCGATCATCCCACCATCCTCTATTTCATCGAAGAGCCGATGGCCTTTAAGCTGCATGCAGCAGGGCGCCTCGATATCGATACCACCGGGCTGGTGCTGCTGACCGACGATGGCCAGTGGTCACACCGCATTACCTCGCCACGCCACCACTGCGAGAAGACCTATCGCGTCACGCTGGAGTCGCCGGTCGCGGACGATACCGCCGCACAGTTTATGGCGGGTGTGCAGCTGCACAACGAGAAGAGCCTGACCAAACCGGCCCGGCTGGAGGTGATTACGCCGACAGACGTGCGGCTGACGCTGAGCGAAGGGCGCTACCATCAGGTGAAACGGATGTTTGCGGCCGTGGGCAACCGGGTCGTGGAACTGCATCGCGAGCGCATCGGTGAGATCGTGCTGGATGAGGATCTGGAACCGGGTGAATACCGTCCGCTGACCGAAGATGAGATTGCCAGCATCGGTCTGCCAAAAGAGCTGCAGGCAAAATAGGGCCTGCGTCAGGATGATAAGGAGAGGAGAGGGCGTGCGTAAGGAAAAAAATTCGCCAACGGGATTGGTCGTTATCCTGGGGCTGTTAGCCATGCTGATGCCGTTATCGATCGACATGTATCTGCCGGCCATGCCGCAGATTGCCCGTGAGTTTGGCGTCTCCGCCGGCAGCGTGCAGATGTCGCTCAACCTCTATATCCTGGGCTTCGCGATCGGTCAGCTCATCTACGGGCCGCTGGCCGACAGCTATGGCCGCAAGCCCGTGATCGCGCTCGGTACGCTGATCTTTGCCTGTGCCGCCGCAGCCTGTGCGCTGTCGCAATCGATCGACCAGCTCATCCTGATGCGCTTTCTGCATGGCCTGTCGGCCGCCGCCGCCAGCGTGGTGATCAATGCGCTGATGCGGGACAGTTACTCGAAAGAGGACTTCTCGCGCATGATGTCCTTTGTGATGCTGATTACCACCATTGCGCCGCTGCTGGCCCCGATTATCGGCGGCTGGCTGCTGGTGCTCTGGAGCTGGCACGCCATTTTCTGGGCGCTGGCCGGGGCCGCGTTAGTGACCACCGTGCTGGTGACCACCCAGATCCGTGAAACCCTGAAGCCCGAGCAGCGGCAGCGCTTTCATCTGCGCACCACGCTGGGCAATTTCGTCACGCTGTTTCGTCACAAGCGCGCCTTCAGTTACATGCTGTCGAGCGGCTTCTCCTTTGCCGGGCTGTTTACCTTCCTCAATGCCGGGCCGTTTGTGTACATCGAACTGAATCACGTCTCACCGCAAAACTTCGGTTACTACTTTGGTCTTAACGTGGTGTTTCTGTTTGTGCTGACGCTGATTAACAGCCGCGCGGTGCGCCGCTTTGGTCCGGTAGCGATGTTCCGGCTGGGGCTGCTGATTCAGTTCTGCATGGGGATCTGGCTGTTGCTGGTCAGCGCCTTTGACCTGGGCTTTCTGCCGCTGGTGATGGGCATCGCGATGTTTATCGGCTGCGTGTCGATGGTCTCCTCCAACGCAATGGCGGTGATCCTGGATGAGTTTCCGCATATGGCCGGCACCGCGTCGTCGCTGGCGGGCACGCTGCGGTTTGGCGTCGGTGCGTTTGTCGGTGCACTGCTCTCCCTGCTGAGTTTCAACAGTGCCTGGCCGATGGTCGGCACCATCGCGCTCTGTGCCTCTCTCTCGCTGCTGCTCTTCTTCTACGCTTCCCGGCCCCGCGCATCCTCCCGCTGATTCGGCGCATTTTGCTGCCCGCCATCTCCGGCGGGCGGCGCGCCAGCACTATGTTTATTTAATGTGAAGATTTTTAGTTAAAAAAGTAACCATATTGCGTCTAAAATGATTGTTAACAGCGTGTGAACGCGGTAAATATAGCCTGAAGTGCGACATGAGTCGCAAAAATGCGCTTCTGCAGTTCGCACGGCGAAGAGATCCTGCCGGATTCCGCCACCACCGGCCGTTTTCGCGTCGGTGTCTGTGCGTTGCGACATACACTCATCCGGGGAGAGTAAATTATGCTGCAACTTTCAATCGTGCATCGCCTGCCGCAGCGTTTTCGCTGGGCCAGCGATCACCACAGTACCATCGAATCCGATGACGCTGTGCTGGATGATCAGGAGTTTGTGGCGCTGCGGCTGATCAGCCATGACGGCATACCGGCATGGGAGATCCTGCAGCAGCTGAAAGAGGTGCTGGCTGGCATTCAGGTTGACTGTAAAGTGGCCGAGTGTGAAGGACAGCCCTGCCTGTTCATTCGCCGTCGTGACGAAAGCGCGACCAACTGCTGCCTGAAAAATCAGGGCGTGGCGATCGCCGAAACCTTTATCGCAGGCTAGCTGGCGAGGCCTGCAGCAGCGCCCGGGTATACGCCGTCGCAGGTGACGTAAACAACTTTTCGCATTCGCCCTGTTCCACCACTTCCCCCTGACGCAGCACAATGAGCTGGTGACACAGGGCGCGCACCACATCGAGATCGTGACTGATAAAGAGATAACTGAGCTGGCGCTGCTGCTGTAAACGGCGTAACAGCGTCAGGATCTGCTTCTGCACCGTGCGGTCCAGCGACGAGGTCGGTTCATCCAGGATCAGTAACTCCGGTTCCAGAATCAGCGCCCGCGCGATAGCGATACGCTGCCGCTGCCCGCCGGAAAATTCAGCCGGATAGCGATGACGACTCTCAGCATCCAGGCCCACCTCTGCCATTACCGCCATCACCCGCTGCTGCTGCTGCTCCCGATCGAGCGCGGGCTGATGCACCGCCAGCCCTTCAGCGATAATCTGCTGAACCGTCATGCGTGGATTAAGCGAAGAGTTCGGGTCCTGAAAGACCACCTGGATGCGCTGCCGCAGCGGCAACAACGCCCGGCGCGACAGCTGATGCAGGGGCTGCCCCGCAAACCAGACATCACCGCGTGAGGCAATCAGCCGCAGCAGCGCCAGGCCAGTCGTGCTTTTCCCCGATCCCGACTCGCCCACCAGCCCGAGACTTTCGCCCCGGCGCAGGCGGAAACTCAGACCGCTCAGCACCGTTTTCTCATCGTCCTGCCGCCGGAACAGGCTGCGCCGCCGTGGAAAAGTGACCGCAAGCCGATCGACCTGCAGAATGACCGGCGCATCTGCGGGCAGCGGCAGCGCCCGTCCTTCCGGCTCGGCGGCCAGCAGCTGCTGACTGTAGGGATGCTGCGGCTGACTCAGCAGGATCGGGCTGCGGTTCTGCTCCACGATGCGCCCGTTACGCATGACGCTGATGTTATCCGCCAGCTGGCGCACGATGTGCAGGTTGTGAGTGATAAAGAGCATCGCCATGTTGCGCTCACGCTGCAGGTCGCGCAGCAGCGTCAGGATCTGCGCCTGTACCGTCACATCCAGCGCGGTGGTCGGCTCATCGGCAATCAGCAGCTGAGGCTCTGTCAGCAGCGCCATTGCGATCATCACCCGCTGACGTTCTCCCCCCGACAGCTGGTGGGGAAAATCATTGAGCCGGGCGGCGGGCTGGCGGATACCGACCCGATCAAGCACGCTGAGGATCTCCATCCGCGCGGCCGCGCGCCGCAGCCCGCGATGCAGCGACAGCACTTCATAAAGCTGCTTCTCTACGGTGTGCAGCGGATTGAGCGACACCATCGGTTCCTGAAAAATCATCGCGATCTGGTTGCCACGAAGGGCGCGCAGCCGCGGCTCCGGCGCCCGCAGCAGATCCTCACCGTTAAACAGGATCTCGCCGCCGGGATAAGCCACCGTCGATTCATGCAGCAGCCGCATCACGGAGAGCGCCGTCACGCTCTTGCCGGAGCCCGACTCACCGACCAGCGCCAGCGTTTCACCTGCCGCAATATGCAGGGAGAGATCATCCACCACCTGGCGAAGCGTCTCACCCTGACGAAAGGCGACAGAGAGGTGGTTAATGGCAAGCAAGGGCGTTGTCATCTAGGCTCCTTTGCCCGGATCAAAGGCGTCGCGCACCGCTTCGCCAATAAAAATCAGCAGCGACAGCAGGATCGCCAGAGTAAAAAAGCCCGCCAGGCCCAGCCAGGGGGCCTGCAGATTATTCTTGCCCTGCAGCAGCAGCTCACCCAGCGAGGGCGAGCCGAGCGGCAGACCAAAACCCAGAAAATCGAGCGAGGTCAGGGTGGTAATCGAACCGCACAGGATAAAGGGCAGAAAGGTCAGGGTGGCGACCATCGCGTTAGGCAGCATATGACGCAGCATAATCCGGCCATCGCTGACGCCCAGCGCCTGCGCCGCACGGATATAGTCAAAGTTGCGGGTTCGCAGAAACTCCGCCCGCACCACGCTCACCAGACTCATCCAGCCAAACGCGACGGTGACCAGCAGCAGCCACCAGAAGCCCGGCTGGATCACGCTGGAGAGCAGAATCAGCAGGAACAGCGCAGGCATCCCGGACCAGACCTCAATCAGCCGCTGCCCGATCAGGTCTATCCGCCCGCCGAAATAGCCCTGCAGCGCACCGATTACGATCCCGATGACGCTGGAGATAAGCGTCAGCAGTATGCCGAACAGCAGGGAGATGCGGGTGCCGTAGAGCAGTCGTGCCAGGACGTCGCCGCCATTCGCATCCGTGCCCAGCCAGTTCTGCGCCGACGGCGGCGAGGGGAAGGGAACCCGGGTGGCAAAATTGATGGTGCTGTCGCTGAAGCGGATCGGTGCCCATAGTGCCCAGCCGTTCTGGCTGATGCGCTGCCGCAGCCAGGGATCCTGATAATCCGCCGTGGTCGCCAGCACGCCGCCATAGTCGGCCTCGCTGTAGTCAGACAGCAGCGGGACCATCCAGCGCTGCTGATAGTGCACCAGCAGCGGCTTCTCATTGGCGATCAGGTCGGCGCCCAGCGACAGCAGGAAGAGGATCAGAAAGATCCACAGCGAACAGTAGCCGCGCCGGTGATGGCGAAAGCGCTGCCAGCGCTGCTGGTTAAGAGGAGAGAGCGGCATCAGCGGCGTCCAAAATCAATGCGGGGATCGACCAGCATATAGGTCAGATCGCTGAGGATATTCATCAGCAGACCTATCAGCGTAAAAATATAGAGTGTGCCAAACATCACCGGATAGTCGCGCTGCAGGGTAGCGTCGTAGCCCAGCAGCCCCAGGCCATTAAGGGAGAACATCACCTCGATCAGCACCGAACTGGTAAAGAACATGCTGATAAAGGTGGCAGGAAAGCTGGCGATCACCAGCAGCATCGCATTGCGAAACACATGGTGATAGAGGATACGTCGCTCCGGCACCCCTTTCGCGCGTGCGGTGACCACATAGAGCTTGCGGATCTCATCCAGAAAGGCGTTTTTCGTCAGCATGGTCAGCGTGGCGAAGCCGCCGATCACGGTAGCCAGCACCGGCAGGGCGATATGCCAGAAATAGTCCAGCACTTTGCCATACCAGGGCAGGGTGTCGGACTGCGCGGAGGTGAGCCCGCGCAGCGGAAACCAGTCGAGATAGCTGCCACCGGCAAACAGCACGATCAGCATGATCCCGAACAGAAACGCGGGGATGGAGTAGCCGATGATAATAAAGGCGCTGCTCCAGACATCAAAGGCGCTGCCGTTGCGCACCGCTTTGCGGATCCCGAGCGGAATCGACACCAGATAGATGATCAGCGTGCTCCAGAGCCCCAGGCTGATCGAAACCGGCAGGCTCTCTTTGATCAGCCCGATCACCGAGGCGCTGCGAAACAGGCTGTCGCCAAAATCCAGCCGCAGATAATTCCACAGCATCTCGCCATAACGCTGCCAGATCGGCTTATCGAAGCCGTAACGTTTTGTGATCTCCGCAATGACTTCCGGGTCCAGCCCGCGCGCGCCGCGATAGGTATTCCCGGCCGGGTTCAGCGGCGAGACGCTGGCGCGTGCACCGGCGCTTTCCGTCGCGCCGCCGGGCATACCGGTGGTCTGCCCGAACTGAATATTCGCCAGCGCCTGATCGACAGGTCCGCCCGGCGCAATCTGGACGATAAAGAAATTGAGCGTGATGATCGCCCACAGGGTGGGAATAATCAGCAGTAACCGGCGCAGAAAATAGACGGCCAACGGTTCTCTCCTCAGCGTTTGCTGGCCGGCAGACGCCCGGCTTTGTGCGTGTCATACCACCAGTTGTCCAGCCCGCTGCTGTAGGCGGGCTTGATGGCGGGATGAGAAAACTTATTCCAGTACGCCAGCCGCTGCTCGGCGCTGTACCACATCGGGATCATATAGGCATTCCACAGCAGCACGCGGTCCAGCGCCTGGGCCAGCGGCCGCAACGCAACGGGATCGCCCTGATGCGCGACAATCTGCTTCACCAGGTGATCGACCAGCGGATCCCGGACCCGCGCGGTATTCCACGACGAGGCGATATAGTCAGACTGCCACAATATCTCCAGGCTGGAGGTCGGAATCGGCATCGCGCCATAGACGGTGGCTATCATGTCATAGTCCCCTTTGCGCAGGCGACGCAGATATTGTGAGCTGTCGACCTGCCGCAGGTTCAGCGCAATGCCGAGCCGGGAAAGATTGTGCTGCAGCGGCAGCGCCCAGTCGATGTTGCTGCCACTGCGCAGCAGCAGCTCCACGGTAAAAAGCTGACCGGTTTTCGCATTCACCAGACGGCGATCTTTTATCTGCCAGCCCGCCTGTTGCAGCAGGTCATAGGCTTTTAACAGGCTGGCGCGATCGTAGCCGCTGCCATCGTTCACCGGCGGCTGATAGGACTGGCTGAACAGCTCAGGCGGGAGCCGGGCGCGCCAAGGTGCGAGCAGGGCCTGTTGTTCTGCGTCGGGCAGCCCGCGGGCGGCGTATGCCGTGTTCTGGAAATAGCTGCTGGTGCGCTGCCAGGCACCATAATAGAGGGCCCGGTTCATCCATTCAAAATCAAACATCTGTGAGAGGGCCTGACGAACGCGGCGATCCTGAAACAGCGGGTTTTCGTTGTTAAACGCCAGCCAGCGGGTATCGGTGGCGGCGCGAAAGGGCGTCGTCTCTTTGACGATGCTGCCTCTGGCGAAATTGCCGCCGCGATAGCGGGTCGCCCAGTTCTTTGCTGAGGTCTCTTCACGCCAGTCATAAGCGCCCGCCTTGAAGGCTTCAAAGGCCACATTGTCATCCAGATAGTAGTCATAGCGCATCCGGTCGAAATTAAAACGTCCGCGATTGACCGGCAGATCGGCGGCCCAGTAATCCTTTACCCGGCTGAACTCAATAAACTGGCCCAGTTTCCAGCGCGTGATGCGATAAGGTCCGCTGGAGAGCGGAGGGGCGCTTAACGGCTCATTAAACTTTTTATCATGCCAGAACGCCTCCGCGATCACCGGCAGCGTCAGTAATCCCAGCATCAGATCTCTGTCCGGTCTGGTGGTCTCAATACGCACCGTCCGCGCGTCCAGGGCTTTCAGGCTCACCCCACGGTAGGCGACGCGGAACGGCGGCACACCTTCGGTCATAAATTTCTGAAAGGTGAAGGCCACGTCGCGGGCGGTGATCGGGGTGCCATCCTGAAAACGGGCGCGGGGATTCAGGCGAACCTCAATCCAGCTGAAATCGCTGGCGTAGCGTGCAGATTCGGCGATCAGCGGATAATAGCTGCCCGGTTCGTCGTCGGAGCTGGTGTAGAGTCCATCATAAAGCGCGCCGGTGTTGATGCCCGGATTGCCGCGTGAGGCGTAGCGGTTAAAATTATCGTAGGTGCCAGCCACCGCCAGCGTGATGCTGCCGCCTTTGGGCGCATCGGGATTGGCATAGTCATAATGATGGAAGCCGGGGGGATATTTCGCCTCACCGAGCTGCGTAAAGGCGTAGCTTTGCAGGACGGTTACCGCCTGAAGCGAACCGCTGAGCAGGGCGCACAGCAGCAGAAGTCCGGAACGAAGCAGCATAGCGGTCTCTTCTCCTGTCAGCGATCAGCCGTTATAACGCCGGAAATAGTCTATCAGCGTTTCCGGCCGCAGCGGACGGCTGAAGATGTAACCCTGCAGATGTGTCACACCACGATTGATCAGCCAGGCCGCCTGCTCGCCGGTTTCGACCCCTTCCGCCACGCTCTTCAGGTTCAGTTTCTTCGCCAGCTGTAGCACGGTATCCAGCACCGGTGAGGTCAGCGTCTCCGTTCCGATACTCTGAACAAAGCCGCGATCGATTTTCAGGTAATCAAACGCATAACGCTCCAGGTAGATCAGCGCGCTGTGACCGGTGCCGAAATCGTCGATCGCGATATGGATCTGCTGCTGATGGAGCCAGTCAAACTGCTCGCCGACATTGTCGTCGCGCACCATCGCGCGTTCGGTGATCTCAAACACATAATTAAAGTGAGCCGCAGGCATGGTATCCAGCCAGCGCAGCACATCCTGACGGAAACTGCTGTCAGCCAGATGCAGAGGCGAAATGTTGAGACTGAGACAGGCGTGGCGGGGAATGGTATGGCACAGCAGATGCGCATCGCGGGATACCAGCTGAAACAGATGCCGGGTCAGGGGGATAATCAGGCCGTGCGACTCAGCATAGTGAATAAACACATCGGGCGGAATCGCACCCTTCGTCGGATGGGTCCAGCGGAGTAATGCCTCCATCCCATAGGGCTGCCCATCGCGCGAGGTCACCAGCGGCTGATATTCAACGTGAAACTCGCCGCGTTTCATGCCCTGAATCAGCTCTTTACCCGGACGCAGATAGATCGACAGCAGCAGCCAGCAGGCCCCGGCCACCAGCAGCGACAGCAGCAGACTGCTCAGCAGGATGGCCTGATAATCGCTGAACGCCAGCGTGGAGCCGTAGAGCGCCAGCCGGAGCGGGTAGCCTGTCAGCGCCTGCTGATCCAGCGCCGCTGGCAGATTCTGACGCTCGATGATACCGGGCTGCCAGCTGGTCAGGGCGCTGTACGGGTCGATCAGCGCCACCCCGGTGATCTCCGGCCGCGTTGACGCCATCAGCTGATAGGGCGCCAGGGTAATATTCAGCGTGGCGAAGACGCCGGATTGCAGATTGCCGGGATTTTTAATCCACAGTGCGAGCGCCGGTTTATTGGGCTGCAGCGGCGTGCCGGGCATCAGCCGCAGATCGAGATCGCGCGAAATATCACTCTGCGGCGCAATCACATTGAGCGGCAGACTGAAGCTGCCGGTCGCCGAGGAGCAGAAAGCGTTGCCATTATTGACCAGCAGGATGGCGCGGAGATTTCCGGCGAAGGCGGCGCGTGAGGTGAGTTCACGATTAATGGTATGGCAGGCGGTCTGGGTGAACGGAAGCAGGGGGCTGAGGGTACTGTTGAGCAGCGAAGAGAGCGTCTGCTGTAATGCCGTACGGCTTTTTTCCAGCAGCTGCTGATGCTGCCGTTCGCGCTTTTGCCAGGTCTGATGAAGCGTCAGTGCGGCAAACAACAGAAAAAATAAGCCGCCCGCCATCGCGCTACTCCATGCGATACGGCGAGGATAGTTGGTGTGGCGCCGCAGCGCCCCCGACAGTGGCATGAGGTGCTTCCCCTGATCAAATTATTATTATGTTATTGCGCACGACTGCTTCGGTTTAAGCGACCGAGAATATAACGAGAACGTCCGTAATGTCTCGTTAATAATCTGAAATGCAATGCTTTTATCTTATGTCACCGCTGACGCTCAGAACAGGCAAAAAAAAACGCTGCATAGGCAGCGTTTCCTGTTCTCTGGCTGAGAGAAGATCGAAGGTGATTGTCAGCTCGGGTTACGGCTTAACACGCGGCGTCCTTCACGGTAACGCTTTTTCCAGTAGTCATCATTGAGGCTGGAGATCATCACACCACTGCTGGTGGAGGCATGAACGAAGTTGTCATTGCCCAGATAGATGCCGACATGGCGGCCGGTGGAGCCAGCACGGAACATCACCAGATCGCCAGGACGCAGTTTACTGCGGGTGATCTCTCTGCCGGTGTCCTGCTGCTCAGAGGTGGAGCGCGGTAATTCTAAGCCAAACTGATCGCGGAAGGTGCGCTGAACAAAGGCGGAACAATCGATCCCGCGTTTGGTATCGCCACCAAGGCGATAGCGCACACCTTTCCAGACGGCGTATTGTTCCATGATGCGCGACTTAACGTCGACATTACGCACCATTTCTTCAAACTCATCCTGAGACGCCTGAAGTAAAAAACCATTCTGGTTGTTAACTTCATGATTCTCGTTATTCGCGTTTTGACTGCTATGGGTACTGCTACATGCTGAGAGGAGTGTTGCCAGCGCCAGTGCGGGCACGATCCGCAAGATATATCTCAGTATTGGTTGAGACTTGACCATTATTCGGGTTTTCCTTCGGGTTCCTTACGACACAATTGTCGCCAGCCAGATGACAAAGCAGGGAGATTAATAAGCGAAACAGACTAAGACAAATCCTTAATCACAAAAATGTGTTAATGGACACATTTTAATGTAAAAAAAACTGGCTTTTCTGACGCTGTGGCCTCACTGCGACTGAGGTTAACTGATTACAGACGCCGTGGCGAGTGCTTTTAATCAATTTCACATAGGTTTTTTTGATGAGAATCAAAACGTAACACAATGACTAATTTAGCGACAATTGTGAGCGAATGATGGTGAGAACAGGCGGTGAAACGGGCGTCAATTCAGGGCATAGCCCCGTTTTCGCGGTTTTCTGAAGAATTAACAGGGAATGATGACTATTTAACCGGTCTGCGGAAAAGATAACCTTTTCTTTTCGTCATATTAATTAGCAGGCTAATAGTGAGAGGGTGTTTCTTATAAGCGCGGACGGTTCAGTGGCGGATGATTAAACCGACCGCGCTTATCATTTACATCACGGGCTTATATTTGCCCGGTAATTTGCGATTAAACCAGTTAACTAGCACGTCGCTGGCTGGCGTTAATAACCACCAGCTCAGCCCGACCAATACCACCGACAGCGATCCGACGGCAATATCAGTAAACCAGTGCGCACCGGCCATAACGCGCGGCAGCGAAAATAGCACCACAATGGCGGCGGCAATTAAAAAACGGCTGAAACCAAAATAACGCCAGATAAAGCAGGCAAAAATAATCAGCATCATACCGTGGTCGCCAGGGAAGCTATCTTTCGACGCATCCTTCGCCGGGATACCGGTGAGTTCGCTGACACGATGCACATTCTCAAAGAACAGCGTCGGGCTGGAATGCTTCACCGGCAGCAGGTGGCCCAATTGATTGAGGATAACGGCCGTCAGCAGCATGGTGATGCCGATCGCCAGCATCCGGCGCCGAGCGGGCGGTGTCTCCTGACGCCAGATCGACAGATAGAGCAGGCCCATCGCCAGCAGTGATACCACATCAAAACCCCGGAAGTTGGTGATCGCGACGATCAGGGCAAACAGGGGATGAGTCACCATCTGGTTATTGAAGCCATAAAAGATCGCTTTATCGATGCCGAACCAGAAACCATGTTGTGGTGGCAGATACCAGGACAGAAACAGTACTACACCCAGTGCATTCAGCAGCAGGATGGTAACGAGGCGGGTTGCGCGCATAAGTAAACTCATTTCAAAAAAATAACCGCCGACAATACCTTTACTAGCGTAAACGGCACTTCAACAACGCCGATTGTAGTCGATTCCAGTCAGCCTGCTGAGAATGAATGACTTCAATACGGCTATCGGGTGGCGACACAGCAGAGGTTTCACTGTGCAGCGCTTTTGCCTCGCCGTTAATACGCATTGTGCCTTCGGCCGTGCGCATCACCCCTTTTATCCGATCAACCTGCGCCTGCTGCGCCCACGCCAGCAGGGCGGCGCTGTCGAACCGGGTCTCGCCATCGAACAGCCAGCCGCAGGCGCTGTAGCCCTGGCCCTGATTCAGCGACCGGCGCCAGCGCGCGCCACCCGTCAGCCGCAGCGCCGCTACGCCGCTGGCGGGCACGGCCGGATGATGATGGTGCGGAAGGGGAAGCGCGCGAGGCTGATGGGGCGCATCCAGCAGATGAAGGGGGATGCGGCCAAATTCTGTTTCTGTCACGGGACGTGGCGGCTGGCTCTGCTGCAGCCACTCAGTCAGCCGCTGGCGATCCTGCGTGTCCCAGCTATCGCGCTTGCTGGCGATGATGATATCGGCGGCCGCCAGCTGATCGCGAAAGTTTTCATTGGCTGCGATACGCGGATCGGCGAGCTGACGGGGATCAAGCAGCGTCAGGGTGGCATTGAGCTGCAGCCAGGTCTGATAGACCGGGGACTTCAGTATTTCCAGCACCCGGCGCGGATGACCGAGGCCGGTAGGCTCAATCAGCAGCCGGTCGGGCTTATCTTTCAGCAGCAGATTCAGCCCGACCTGCAGCGGCAGACCATTCACGCAGCACAGGCAGCCGCCGGGGATCTCTTTAACGGTTGCGCCACGATCGGTAAGCAGCGCACCATCGATTCCGATCTCGCCAAATTCGTTGACCAGCACCGCCCACTTTTCGTTCTGCGGCCGGGCGGCCAGAAGATGGCAGAGCAGCGTGGTTTTTCCGCTGCCCAGAAAACCGGTGATCAGATTAACGCGTGTCATGGTGCGGGCTCCTGCCTGGAATGCTGATAATGTTATATTATAACACTACCAGACTCCAGCCTGCGCCAGTTAATCGGCACGACCCATATAGCGGCGTTCAGCGATATGAATACGGATGCGGTCACCGTTGCTGAGGTATTCCGGAACCTGAATGGAGAGACCGGTACTCATTCCGGCGGGTTTGGTGCGGGCGCTGGCGGAAGCGCCTTTGATGCCCGGCGAGGTATCGACGATCTCCATATCCACCGTCTGTGGCAGCTCCAGCGCCAGCACCTGGCCATCCATCGTCAGTACGTGAATGCCAGGAATGCCGCCTTCGGGGATAAACAGCAGCTCTTCTTCGATCTGGTCCTGCTTAAAGGCGTAGGGGGTGTAATCCTCATCATCCATGAAGATATATTCGTCACCATCTATATAAGAGAAGGTGACGCTGCGACGGCTGAGCGAAATCGCATCAATAATCTCGTCGCCCTTGAAGCGCTCTTCCACTTTTAAACCGGTGCGGACATCGGTAAAGCGCATTTTGTAGAGGGTCGCCGCACCGCGTGCGCTGGGGCTCTGGACATCAATATCTTTAACCAGCAGCAGTTTGCCGTTGTGCGTGACGGCCATCCCTTTTTTGATTTCATTGGCTTTTGGCATTGCTGTTCTCGCTATCATGAGAGTGAAGTGCGCGCAACGTTACCCGCGCCAGGGAAAACTGGCAATATCGCGGGTGCGAAATTTTGTGCCAGGCCGTGGCTTTCATGGTAATTGTCGTCACGGGCTGCTATTGTCAGCGCCTCTTTTTCTGCCGGAGCACAGCATGCAATGCCGTAGCCAATGCGGTGCCTGCTGCACAGCACCCTCTATCTCATCGCCTATCCCCGGCATGCCTGACGGCAAGCCTGCCAACACGCCCTGCGTTCAGCTGGACGACGATCTTCGCTGTAAACTGTTTGGCTCGCCGCTGCGGCCTGCCGTCTGCGCCAGTCTGCAACCCTCATTCAGCATGTGTGGTCAGTCGCGCCAGCAGGCGATGACCTGGCTGCTGAAACTTGAAGCCGATACCGCCCCCTGAAAGGCTGACACAGCTGACGCTTTTTGCCTGATGAGTGGGACGTGACAGCAACCGCGTCAGCCTGACTCTTCGCTGGTCCTCTTCCTGCCGCCGAAATGTGCGTAACGTCAAAAATCTGCTACGCCGTTTGCGCATTTTCTTGCCTGACGAAAGCGTCTGCATCACAATTCCTGAAACGTTTCAGCGGTGACGGGGCTGGCTGACAGAGACAGCAAGGCGTGAAAACCTGCCTGCTAGCTGAAACGATTCAATCTCAGCAAGCGAGGAGAATTATGTTCCAGCTCGAATTGCAGGCCATCCACACCGGAGCCAGCGCCCAGAATAAAGAAGAGGCCATTCGTCAGGTTGCTGCCGCGTTAACCGCGGCGGGCAATGTGGCTGAAGGCTATGTCAACGGTATGCTGGCGCGCGAACAGCAGACCTCCACCTTTCTTGGCAACGGCATCGCAATCCCGCACGGCACCACCGACACCCGCGACCTGGTGCTGAAAACCGGCGTCCAGGTGTTTCAGTTTCCGCAGGGTATTGCCTGGGGTGACGATCAGACCGCCTATGTCGCGATCGGGATTGCCGCGAAGTCAGATGAACATCTGGCGCTGCTGCGTCAGCTGACGCATGTGCTCAGCGATGACTCCATTGCCGAACAGCTCAAAACCGCCTCTGCTGAAGATCTTCGTGCGCTGCTGATGGGCGAGAAACAAGCCGCCGAATTCAGCTTCGACACCTCACTGGTGACGCTTAACGTCGCGGCCAGCGATCTGATTACCCTGCAGGCGATGAACGCCGGCCGGCTGCAAGCCGCGGGCGTGGTTGATGCCAGCTACGTCGCCGATGTCGTCTCAACCCCGCCGCTGAGCCTGGGGCAGGGCATCTGGCTCAGCGACAGCAGCCTGGGCAATCTGCGCAGCGGCGTGGCCGTCAGCCGTACCGAGCATGCCTTTGAACATCAGGGCGAACCGGCGTCGATGCTCATCAGCGTGTCAGCCACCGATGAACGTCCGCTGGAAGTGCTGGGTTACCTCAGCGCGCTGCTGCAGCAGGGCAAAGCTGATCGTCTGCTGAAAGCCGATGCGGCGGGTGTCTACGCCCTGCTGACCAGTGAAGTCGATGAGCAGGCCGACGTGCTGACCGCCGAATTTACCATTCGTAACGAACATGGCCTGCATGCCCGTCCGGGCACGGCGCTGGTCAGTGTGATCAAGCAGTTCAACAGCGACATCACCGTGACCAACCTCGACGGCAGCGGTAAACCGGCTAACGGTCGCAGCCTGATGAAAGTCGTGGCGCTGGGCGTGAAGAAAGGCCACCGCCTGCGCTTTACCGCCAGCGGTGAAGATGCACAGCAGGCGCTGAACGCGATTGAAGAAGCGATCACCAGCGGTCTGGGTGAGGGGGCAGCATGAGCAGACGTGTCGCCACCATTACGCTGAATCCGGCGTATGACCTGGTGGGATATACCCCTGAAATTGAACGCGGCGAAGTCAACCTGGTGAAAACCACCGGACTGCACGCGGCGGGCAAGGGGATCAACGTCGCCAGAGTCCTGAAGGATCTGGGTATTGATGTCACCGTCGGTGGCTTCCTGGGCAAAGAGAATCAGGATGGCTTTCAGCAGCTCTTCAGCGAGCTGGGCATTGCCAACCGTTTCCAGGTGGTGCCGGGCCGGACCCGTATCAACGTTAAACTGACCGAACAGACCGGTGATGTGACCGATCTGAACTTCTCCGGTTTTCAGGTGACGGCGCAGGACTGGGATCGTTTTACCAGCGATTCACTGACCTGGCTGGGCCAGTTCGATATGGTCTGCGTCAGTGGCAGCCTGCCAGAAGGTGTGGATCACGAAGCCTTTACCCGCTGGATGACCGAACTGCGTACCCATTGCCCCTGCATCATCTTCGACAGCAGCCGCGAGGCGCTGGTGGCAGGACTGAAAGCCGCACCGTGGCTGGTCAAACCTAACCGTCGTGAGCTGGAGATCTGGGCCGGTCGTAAACTGCCCACCTTGCAGGATGTGATTGGCGCGGCGCACGAGCTGCGCGAACAGGGCATCGCCCATGTGGTGATCTCGCTGGGCGCAGAAGGCGCGCTGTGGGTCAACGCGTCTGGCGAATGGATTGCGAAACCGCCGGTGTGTGAAGTTGTCAGCACCGTCGGTGCCGGTGACTCAATGGTTGGCGGGCTGATCTATGGCCTGCTGATGCGTGAATCCAGCGAGCACACGCTGCGTCTTGCGACGGCGGTGGCGGCCATGGCCGTCAGCCAGAGCAACGTTGGTGTGTCCGATCGTACTCAGTTGGCCGCAATGATGGCGCGCGTCGACTTACAACCCGTTAACTGACAGCAGGAGAGCGATAATGAAAACGCTGCTGATTAAAGACCCTACACTGGGACTGGCCTCCGCCTATATGGCGCAACAACGTCTGGCTGCCGCGGCGGCGGCGGCAGGCCTGACTCTGACTGAAAACCCTGCTGAGGCGGAACTGGCGATTGTGCTGGGCAAAAAGGTGCCGGACGATGCGGCCCTGAACGGCAAGCCGGTCTGGCTGGGCGACCTCCAGCTGGCGGTTCGCGAGCCGGAAAACTTCCTGAACCGGGCGAAGGCAGAAGCCAGAACCTGGCAGGCTCCGGCTGCGGCGGCAACCCCGGCGGCGGCGTCAGCCGCGACCCCGGCGCAGGCGGGTGCACCAAAACGTGTGGTTGCCGTGACAGCCTGTCCGACCGGCGTCGCGCACACCTTTATGGCGGCTGAGGCGATCCAGGCCGAAGCGACCCGTCGCGGCTGGTGGGTCAAGGTTGAAACCCGCGGTTCCGTAGGTGCCGGAAACGCGATTACGCCAGAAGAAGTGGCGGCGGCCGATCTGGTGATCGTGGCGGCGGATATCGAAGTGGATCTGGCGAAATTTGCCGGTAAGCTGATGTACCGCACCTCAACCGGCCTGGCGCTGAAGAAAACCGCGCAGGAGCTGGATAAAGCGGTCGCAGAAGCGAAGCCTTATAAAGTGGCGGCCAGCGGCCAGAGCACGGCAAACAGCGAAGAAGAGAAGAAACAGGGCGGTGCGGGTGCCTATCGTCACCTGCTGACCGGGGTGTCCTACATGCTGCCGATGGTGGTGGCGGGGGGGCTGAGTATCGCCCTGTCGTTCGCCTTTGGTATCACCGCCTTTAAAGAGCCAGGTACGCTGGCTGCCGCGCTGATGCAGATCGGCGGAGGCAGCGCCTTTGCCCTGATGGTCCCGGTGCTGGCGGGCTTTATCGCCTTCTCCATCGCTGACCGTCCGGGTCTGACGCCGGGTCTGATTGGCGGCATGATCGCCACCAGCATCAACGCAGGCTTCTTAGGCGGGATTATCGCGGGCTTCATTGCCGGTTATGCGGCGAAGCTGATCAGCGGCAAAGTGAAACTGCCGCAGAGCATGGAAGCATTGAAACCGATACTGATTATTCCGCTGTTCGCCAGCCTGATCACCGGCCTGCTGATGATCTATGTGGTCGGTAAACCGGTGGCGGGTATCATGAGCGGCCTGACGCACTGGCTGGCAAACATGGGTACGGCGAATGCGGTCCTGCTGGGCGCGATTCTGGGTGGCATGATGTGTACCGATATGGGTGGCCCGGTAAACAAAGTGGCCTACGCGTTTGGTGTCGGCTTACTGAGTTCGCAGACCTATGCACCGATGGCCGCCATCATGGCAGCCGGTATGGTGCCGCCGCTGGCGATGGGTCTGGCCACCCTGGTTGCCCGTCGTAAATTCAACAAAGGTCAGCAGGAAGGCGGTAAAGCGGCACTGGTACTGGGTCTCTGCTTCATCTCTGAAGGTGCGATTCCGTTTGCTGCCCGTGACCCGATGCGCGTTCTGCCATGCTGTATCATTGGTGGCGCCGTGACCGGTGCGATCTCAATGGCGATTGGTGCCAAACTGATGGCCCCGCACGGCGGACTCTTTGTACTGCTGATCCCTGGCGCGATTACACCGGTGATCGGTTATCTGATGGCGATTGTCATCGGCACCGCAATTGCCGGTCTGAGCTATGCAGTTCTGAAACGTCCGGAAGAGCAGCTGGCGAAAGCCTGATTAACGCGGAAGTGAAGATAACAGGGAGCCGAAAGGCTCCCTGTTTGTTTTTGCAGCGGGCGCAGGCAGAGCAGGGCAGGGATGGCAGGGCACAGATTTTCTGAAGCTGCAGGCGATAGCCGCGAAAAGGGAGCCAGACGGCTCCCTTTGATTATCCCTGCTGCTCGGCTTTCAGCCAGGCAATCTCATCTTTCCAGATATCGGGATTGATGGTCTCCAGAATCAGCGGGATCCCGTCAAACCGGGGATCTTTCATCAGCCAGCTGAATACCGTCCGGCCGATGTTGCCTTCCCCCAGGCTGTGATGGCGGTCAACGCGGCTGTCAAAGGCGCTTTTGGCATCGTTGAGATGCATACCGCGCAGATAATTGAAACCGACGACGCGCTCAAACTCTCTGAATGTCGCTTCGCAGTCCGCTTCGGTACGGAGGTCATAACCGCCGGCAAACGCATGGCAGGTGTCAATGCAGACGCCGACGCGCGACTTATCTTCGACATGCTCAATGATGGTTGCGAGGTGCTCGAAGCGGAAGCCCAGGTTACTGCCCTGGCCTGCGGTGTTTTCAATCACGGCGGTGACGTTCTGCGTCTGATCGAGCGCGACGTTAATCGACTCGGCGATCCGCTTCAGGCAGGCTTCTTCCTCGATCTGATGCAGATGGCTGCCGGGATGGAAGTTCAGCAGCGTCAGGCCCAGCTGATCGGCCCGGCGCAGTTCGTCGATAAAGGCCGCACGGGATTTCTCCAGCGCCTCCTCAACCGGATGACCGAGGTTAATCAGGAAGCTGTCGTGCGGCAGGATTTGCTGCGGGCTGAATTTATAGGTCTCGCAGGCGGCGCGAAAAGCATCAATCATCTCTGTGGAGAGCGGGGCGGCCTTCCACTGACGCTGATTCTTGGTAAAGAGCGCGAAGGCGGTGGCTTCCAGTTCATGGGCGCGAATCACTGCCTGATCCACGCCCCCTGCCGCACTCACATGTGCGCCGATATATTTCATGCCTTTCTCCTGGGGCTATGCACGGATGAAACGGCATGATACCTGATGGCGTCAGCCCATGAAATGTTGCACCAGCAGATTGATGGTGCCGCCCCCCGCGATTAACCAGCCAGAGACCAGCGCGCCCAGCAGGAGCGGCCTGACGCCCGCCTCGCGCAGCGCCCCGAAACGGGTGGTCACGCCCAGCGCGGCCATCGCCATCGCCAGCAGCAGCCCCGCCAGCGCATTCAGCGTGGCCACCAGCGCCGCAGGCAGCAGTTGCAGTGAGTTAAACAGGGCAACGGCGATAAACAGCAGCGCAAACCACGGGAACGTCACCGGCTGACGGGCATTGCCCGCGTGGCGTTTACCACGGATGACCGCACTCAGGCAGAGCAGGAACGGAGCCAGCATCATCACCCGCAGCATTTTGGCGATCACCGCGCTGTTTTCCGCCGCCGGGCTGATGCTGTGCCCGGCGGCCACCACCTGCGCCACTTCATGGATGGTGGATCCGGTGAAGACCCCGAACTGTGCCGCACTCAGTCCCGGCAACAGATGGTGAGCCAGCGGCCACAGCAGCGGATAGACAAAGATCGCCAGGGTGCCGAATAGCACCACGGTCGCGATCGCCACCGCGACTTTCGACGGCGCGGCTTTCACCACCGGCTCGGTCGCCAGCACGGCCGCAGCACCACAGATACTGCTGCCCGCGCCAATCAGCCAGACGGTATCTCGGTCCAGCTTCAGCAGCCGGACGCCCAGCAGGCAGGTCACAAAGAACGTGCTGCTCAGCGTCAGCGCATCGATCAGGATGCCGCTAAAACCGACATCTGCGATCTGTTGTAAGGTGATACGAAAGCCAAACAGGATAATGCCCAGCCGCAGCAGCTTCTGTTTCGCCAGCACCACGCCGCTGTCGCAGCGGGAGGCCAGCGGGTGATAGAGGCTGTTGCCGACCACGATGCCCAGCATAATCGCCAGCGTCAGCGAGCCCAGCCCCAGTGAGGCGATCAGAGGCTGCTGCGCCAGCCAGCTGGCGGCGGCAGCAATAGCGGCAGTCAGCAGCAGGCCGGGGAACCAGAGCGAAAGAGGGTGGTGTGGTTTAGCGATGCTCAGTTCGGTCATGGTGGTCACTCCTCGTGGTTGAGTCATGATCATGAAGGCGACTGGCTTAAAAGTGAAATTGATAATATATTTATAATTGACCAGAATTTACGATAAGGCTGCTGTCATGATAGTGTCACGTCTGCGCCGCTGGGCGACGCTGATCAAACGAGATGTGTTTGTGCTGGGGTTCGCCTTCCGCGATCCGCGCACGCCCTGGTGGAACAAGCTGGGGATGCTGGGGCTGGTTGCGTACGGCATCAGCCCGATCGATCTCATTCCCGACGTAATCCCCTTTGTGGGGTTGCTGGATGACGCGGTCATTATTCCGACGGGCGTCATGCTGCTGCTGCGGTTACTGCCGAAAGAGGTGCGCATCAGCAGCCTTGCCCGGGCAGAGGCGCAGCGCAGCCGCGGCAAAAAGATCGCCGGCTGGCTGGTGGCGATGGGGCTGATCTGGCTGGCGCTGATCGTTTATCTCGTCAGGCAATCACTGAGTTAAGAGGCAACCATGCACATTACGCTGCGGCAGATTGAAGTGTTTACCGAAGTGCTCAAGAGTGGTTCCACCACCCAGGCGTCTCAGCTGCTGGCCCTGTCGCAGTCGGCGGTCAGCGCGGCGCTGGCCGATCTGGAGAGTCAGCTCGGGGTGCAGCTGTTTGACCGGGTCGGTAAACGGCTGGTGCTGAATGAACATGGACGGCTGCTCTATCCGCGTGCGGTCGGGCTGCTGGAGCAGGCGGGTGAGATCGAGCAACTGTTCAAAGAGGACAACGGCGCGATCCGCATCTTCGCCAGCAGCACCATCGGTAACTATCTGCTGCCCGGCATGATGGCGGCCTATCGTCGCGATTTTCCCGGCCTGCCGCTGGAGCTGAGCGTCGGCAACAGTCAGGATGTGATCCAGGCGGTGTCCGATTTCCGCGTGGATGTGGGGCTGATTGAAGGGCCGTGCCACATGACCGAACTGGTCAGCGAACCCTGGCTGGAGGATGAACTGGTGGTGTTTGCCGCGCCCGATGCGCCGGTTCTGCAGCAGCCGGTGACGCTGAAAACCCTGGCGGAGGCGCCGTGGATCCTGCGCGAACGCGGCTCCGGCACGCGGGAAATCGTCGATTATCTGCTGCTGTCACATCTGCCCAGTTTTCAGCTGGGAATGGAGCTGGGTAATTCTGAAGCCATCAAACATGCGGTGCGGCACGGCATGGGGATCAGCTGCCTGTCACGCCGGGTGATTGCCGATCTGCTGGAAGCGGGGACGCTGGTGGAACTGGCTATCCCGCTGCCGCGGCTGACCCGCACGCTCTACCGTATTCATCACCGGCAGAAGCATGTTTCAAAAGCCCTGACGCGCTTTCTCTCCTACTGTCGTGAGTGACTGCTAATAATCCGGGCGCGATCATGAACTTAACTAATAACAGCATGGCATCGCTATACAGAGGCGGTCTGGCTGCTACAATCGCGCCTCATTTTTACCCAGCGTAGCGTTAACACATGCATAATGACTCAAAAACAACACAACAACCTGCATTACGACGTGCGTTAAAAGCCCGTCATCTGACGATGATTGCCATCGGCGGCTCCATCGGTACCGGCCTGTTTGTGGCCTCGGGTGCCACCATTGCCCAGGCCGGCCCCGGCGGCGCACTTCTCTCCTATATCCTGATCGGCCTGATGGTCTACTTCCTGATGACCAGCCTGGGCGAACTGGCTGCCTTCATGCCGGTGTCAGGCTCCTTTGCCACCTATGGCGCAAAATATGTCGAAGAGGGCTTTGGTTTCGCGCTCGGCTGGAACTACTGGTACAACTGGGCGGTGACCATCGCGGTTGACCTGGTGGCCTCACAGCTGGTGATGAACTACTGGTTCCCCGACACGCCCGGCTGGATCTGGAGCGCACTGTTCCTGGGGCTGATGTTCCTGCTCAACTACATCTCGGTGAAAGGCTTTGGCGAGGCGGAATACTGGTTCTCGCTGATCAAAGTGGCGACAGTGATTATCTTTATCGTGGTCGGCGTGCTGATGATCACCGGGATTATGCGCGGCGCGGAGCACGCGGGCTGGCATAACTGGCAGGTCGGGGATGCGCCGTTTGCGGGTGGCTTTGCCGCGATGATTGGCGTGGCGATGATTGTCGGATTCTCCTTCCAGGGCACCGAGCTGATCGGTATCGCGGCGGGCGAATCTGAAGATCCGGCGAAAAACATTCCGCGTGCGGTCCGGCAGGTCTTCTGGCGTATCCTGCTGTTCTATGTCTTCGCTATCCTGATCATCAGCCTGATTCTGCCCTATACCGACCCGCAGCTGCTGCACAACGATATCAACGATATCAGCGTCAGCCCGTTCACTCTGGTCTTCCGCAATGCCGGTCTGCTCTCGGCGGCGGCGGTAATGAACGCCGTGATCCTGACGGCGGTGCTGTCGGCGGGTAACTCCGGCATGTACGCCTCCACGCGCATGCTTTACAACCTGGCCTGCGAAGGCAAAGCGCCGCGCATTTTTGCGAAGCTCTCAAAGGGCGGCGTGCCGCGCAATGCACTCTGGGCGACTACCGTGGTAGCCGGGCTCTGTTTCCTGACCTCGAAGTTCGGGAATCAGGAGGTCTACCTGTGGCTGCTGAATACCTCCGGCATGACCGGTTTCATCGCCTGGCTGGGCATTGCCATCAGCCACTATCGTTTCCGCCGGGGCTACATCGCCCAGGGATATGACCTGAACGATCTGCCTTACCGTTCCGGCTTCTTTCCGCTGGGGCCGATTTTCGCCTTCGTGCTCTGCCTGATCATCACGCTGGGTCAGAACTATCAGGCGTTTCTCAACGAGAGCATCGACTGGTACGGCGTGGCGGCGACCTACATCGGCATTCCGCTGTTCCTGATTATCTGGTTCGGCTACAGGCTGGTGCGCGGCAGCCGTCTGGTGAAGTACAGCGAGATGGAGTTCCCGGTTCATAAGGATTAACGCTGTACGCTGACGCCGTTCAGTCAGCGAGCAGACACAGCGCGTTGAGGTGCCTCTTCTGCCACTTCAATGTGTTGTGTCTGCACTTTCCCGCCCATATCAACACCCTTTTTTACTGTTTTTTCGCGTCTCGCTTGTGCTAACGAATTGATAATTATTATCACCTGGACTATTGTGGCTGCGTTTTCTGACGTGATAGCCACACAGGGTTAAAACATGACTACCGAAACTTCGCTGCTGGCGGGGGAAGAAACGCTTCACCACACCATGCAAAACTATCATCAGGTGCTGCGTCGCCGCCTTGTCTGGATTGGCGTGCTGCTGCTGGCGATCGTCGCCTCGCTGATCCTCGATTTCACGCTGGGTCCGGCCGGACTCTCCCTGGATACGCTGTGGAATACGCTGCTCAATCCTGACAACGTCGATGCCGGCACCCGCGTTATCGTCTGGGATATTCGTCTGCCGTATGCGCTGATGGCGCTGGTGGTGGGGCTGTCGCTGGGCCTGGCGGGCGCGGAAATGCAGACCATCCTCAATAACCCGCTGGCGAGTCCGTTTACCCTGGGGGTTTCCTCGGCGGCAGCCTTTGGCGCGGCGCTGGCCATCATCCTTGGCATCGGGATCCCCGGCATTCCCGATCAGTGGTTAATCTCGGCCAACGCCTTTGTTTTTGCGCTGTTAGCCGCGCTGATGCTCGATGCCGTTACCCGCTGGACGCAGGTCTCCTCGGCGGGTGTGGTGCTGTTCGGTATTGCACTGGTCTTCACCTTCAACGCGCTGGTCTCCATGATGCAGTTCATCGCCAGCGAAGATACCCTGCAGGGCCTGGTGTTCTGGACCATGGGCAGCCTGGCGCGCGCCTCCTGGGAGAAGCTGGGGGTGCTGAGCCTGGCGCTGATTATCCTGGTGCCGTTCTCGATGATGAGCAGCTGGAAACTCACGGCGCTGCGTCTGGGCGAAGATCGTGCGGTTAGCTTTGGCATCGACGTGCGTCGTCTGCGCCTGACCACCTTACTGCGCATCAGCGTGCTCTCCGCGCTGGCCGTGGCGTTTGTCGGGCCGATCGGCTTTATCGGCCTGGTCGCGCCGCACATTGCCCGCATGATGTTTGGTGAAGATCACCGTTTCTATCTGCCTGCCAGTGCGCTGGTCGGCGCCCTGGTGCTGTCGCTGGCATCGGTCGCCTCGAAAAACCTGATCCCTGGCGTGATCATCCCGGTCGGCATCGTGACCTCACTGATCGGTGTGCCGTTCTTCCTGAGTATTATCTTGCGTCATCGGGGGACAGTATGATGGAACAGGGTCTGACCTTACGCGGCTTCTGCGCCGGGTATCCCAAACATAAAGTGATTGAGAACCTGAACGTTGCGCCACTGCCGCGCGGCGAGATCACGGTGCTGCTGGGGCCGAATGGTTGTGGTAAATCGACGCTGCTGCGTGCGCTGGCAGGGCTGAATAAAGGGCAGGGCGAGATGTGGCTGAACGGCGAGGATCTGATGACCCAGCCGTTTGCCCGCCGTGCAAAGAATGTGGTCTATCTGCCGCAGTCGCTGCCTGCGGGTGTACATCTGCATGTCCTGGAGTCCATCATCGTGGCGCAGCGCGCCTCGGGCGGGCTGCACAGCGCGAGCAGCGAAGCGGAAATCATGCATCTGCTGGAGCAGCTTGGCATCGCGCATCTGGCAATGCGCTATCTCGATCAGCTCTCCGGGGGGCAGAAGCAGCTGGTCGGTCTGGCGCAGTCGCTGATCCGCCGCCCGGCACTGCTGCTGCTGGATGAACCGCTGAGCGCACTGGATCTCAACTATCAGTTCCACGTCATGGACCTGGTGCGGCGCGAAACAGCCCTGCGTAACATCGTTACGGTGGTGGTGGTGCATGATATCAATATCGCGCTGCGGCATGCGCAACATGCCCTGATGCTGAAGCAGGGGGCGCTGGTGGCGCAAGGGCAGCCGGATAAAGTGATCACGCCTGACACGCTGGCGAAGGTCTATGGGGTGAATGGCCGAATCGAACACTGCTCACGCGGCATTCCGCAGGTGATGATCGATGGGCTGACCGGCCCGGCGCTGGTCTGACAGGGCTGAAGCCCGTGATGAGGCGAGCGGCAGTAACCTTAATCCTCTCCCGCAGTAAAAATTCAGGGCCGCTAATGCGGCCCTGAAAGTCAGCTACACCAGCAGATGCTGGGCATGGAAACGCAGATGATCTTCCACAAAGCTGGCAATGAAGAAGTAGCTATGGTCATAACCCGGCTGAATACGCAGGGTCAGCGGGAAGCCCACGTCGCGGGCAACCGCCTCTAACCGCTCCGGCTGCAGTTGATCGGCCAGGAACTGATCGTTGTCCCCCTGGTCAATCAGCATCGGCAGCCGGTGTGACACCTCTGCCATCAGCTGGCAGCTGTCATACTCACTCCACCCCGCCCGATCCTCGCCCAGATAGGCCGTAAAGGCTTTCTGCCCCCAGGGCACCTGCATCGGATTGACGATGGGTGCAAAGGCAGAAGCCGAGGCGAAACGGTTGCCCAGACGCAGCGCCAGCATCAGCGCGCCGTGACCGCCCATAGAGTGCCCCATAATCGACTGACGTTCACTGACCTTGAAGTTATCCGCAATCAGGGCAGGCAGCTCGCTGCTCAGATAGTCGAACATGCGGAAATGGCTGGCCCAGGGTTGCTGAGTGGCGTTGAGATAAAACCCCGCCCCCTGGCCCAGATCGTAAGCCTCATCATTTGCGACCCCTTCGCCACGCGGGCTGGTGTCCGGCATAATCAGCACCAGACCCAGCTCCGCCGCCACCCGCTGCGCGCCCGCTTTGGTGGTAAAGTTCTCATCGTTGCAGGTCAGCCCGGCCAGAAACCAGACGACCGGTGGCGGCGCATCACCGTGCGGATCGGGCAGATAGATGCTGAAGGTCATTGGGCAGTTCAGCACCGCTGACGGATGCCGCCAGCGCTGCTGCCAGCCGCCAAAGATACGGTGTTCTTCCAGTAGCTCCAGAGTGGATGCCATAACGCCTCCTGATTACTTATTAAAATGCACGACCGAACGAATTGATTTCCCTTCATGCATCAAATCAAAGGCGTCGTTGATCTCTTCCAGCGACATGGTATGGGTGATGAAATCATTCAGCGCAAATTTGCCGTCGAGATAATCCTGCACGATGCCCGGCAGCTGCGAACGTCCCTTGACGCCGCCAAAGGCGGAGCCACGCCAGACGCGACCGGTCACCAGCTGGAAAGGACGAGTGGCGATCTCTTCACCGGCACCGGCAACGCCGATAATCACGGACTCGCCCCAGCCTTTATGGCAGCACTCCAGCGCCGAGCGCATCACGTTGACGTTACCAATACATTCAAATGAGAAGTCCACGCCGCCGTCGGTCAGCTCGACAATCACATCCTGAATCGGCTTATCGTAATCTTTCGGGTTGATCAGATCGGTGGCACCCAGCTTGCGCGCCAGATCGAATTTGCTGGTGTTAAGGTCGATGGCGATGATGCGGCCCGCCTTCGCCATCTTCGCCCCGATCACGGCGGAAAGACCGATGCCGCCGAGACCGAAGATCGCCACGGTGTCACCCTCTTTGACCTTGGCGGTGTTCATCACCGCGCCCATACCGGTGGTGACACCGCAGCCCAGCAGACAGACCTCTTCCAGCGGCGCTTCTTTGCTGATTTTAGCCAGCGCGATCTCCGGGATGACGGTGTATTCAGAGAAGGTCGAGGTGCCCATGTAGTGGAAAATCGGTTTGCCATCTTTGAAGAAGCGGGTAGTGCCATCCGGCATCAGCCCTTTGCCCTGGGTGGCGCGGATTGCCTGGCAGAGGTTGGTTTTGCCCGACAGGCAGAACTTACATTTGCCACATTCCGGCGTATAGAGCGGGATCACATGGTCGCCCACTTCCACACTGGTCACGCCTTCGCCCACGGCTTCCACGATGCCGCCACCTTCATGGCCCAGGATCGCCGGGAAAACGCCTTCCGGATCGGTACCGGAGAGGGTATAGGCATCGGTATGGCAGACGCCGGTCGCGACAATACGCACCAGCACTTCGCCTTTCTGCGGCGGCATCAAATCCACTTCTTCGATTTTCAGCGGTTCGCCAGCAGCCCAGGCAACAGCGGCACGGGTTTTGATCATGTTCATGCAATCCCTCTTCCAGTCAGATTGTGGCGCGCAGACGCGCCGGGTGGTCGTGATGATTCAGGGCCGGATGGGCCAGACTCTTAAACATAGCGCGGAACGCTTATTCCGCCGCCTGTAATGGATGTATCAGCTCATCATTGAGCGGACGATCGTCAAACTGTTCGATAATCAGGTACTTCAGCGCCTCAACATTCGGCGTAAAGGCGTCGCGTCGCCACATCAGCCAGGTGGCCGTGTCGCGGTAAGCGGGAGGCAGCGTGTGGACCTGCACACGCGACCGATCCGCCATCTGTTTCAGCACCGACGCCGGGATCATCGCGACCCCGGCGCCGCCCGCCACGCAGGCCAGCATGGCGTGATAGGACTGAATCTCCATCACATTATCGGGCGCGGTCTGGCTGTCGCGATACCAGCTTTCCAGCTTGACCCGGTAGGAGCAGCTGTTGCGGAAGGCGAACAGGGTGTCGCCCTGAACGTCGCGCGCTGTGGTAATCGGCGCATGGTCGAGCCCGGTGATCAGCACCATCTCCTCACGAAATGCGATGCAGCCATTCAGGTCGTCGTGGGCGACCGGGCCATCCACCAGTGCGGCAGCCAGGGTGCCTTCACGCACCCGATCGATAATTTCGCCCGAGGTGCCGGTGATCAGCGACAGCGCCACCGCCGGAAAACGCTGGTGATAGGCGGCGAGCAGGCCGGGCAGACGGGTCGCTGCCGTGCTCTCCATGGAGCCGAGCGCAAAGTTGCCCGCCGGTTTACCGGTGCGGGTCATGCTCATCGCTTCTTCGCTCAGTGTCAGGATGCGCTGCGCATAGTTGAGAAAATTATGGCCCATCGGCGACAGGCGAATGCGCTGCTTCTCACGAATAAAGAGATCCACCCCCAATTCTTCTTCCAGCTGGCGCAGCCGCGTGGTGAGATTAGAGGGAACGCGATGCAGCTGCTCTGCCGCGCGAGCCAGTGAACCCGTTTCGGCGACGGAACAGAACATACGCAGCTGAACCAGATCCATATCTTCTCTTCCTGTAAACAAGTTGGTTAATAATATTCACTTTCCGTGAGTTTAGTCATCCTGCATGCTGTTAGCAAGTCAGATGAGATCTCAGGGCAGCACAGCAGGAGTTCAGCAATGGCGTTACGCGTCGCGCTCAGCGCGTTTTTAACTTTATTTGTGGCTATGGGGATTGGCCGCTTTGCCTTTACGCCCCAGGTGCCGCTGATGATTCAGGCACACCAGCTGACGCTTACCAGCGCCAGCCTGGTCGCCGCGTTTAACTATCTGGGCTATCTGTGCGGCTCGTTTGATGCGATGCGGGCGCACAGACGGGTCGAGCTGCGGCTGCAGGCGGGCGTGTGGGGCGCAGTGATCCTGACCCTGCTTTCCGCCTTCGCCAGCGGGCCATGGCTGCATGGCGCAATCCGCTTTCTGATTGGCTGGGCCAGCGGCTGGGCGATGGTGCTGGTCGCGGCCTGGAGCAATGAACAGCTGCATCGTCACGGGCGGGCAGGGCTGTCGGCCGCCGTTTTTGCCGGGCCAGGGTGCGGCATTTTTGTCAGCGGCCTGCTGGGCGTGCTGCTGCATACGCTGCAGGTCTCTGCCGGTGTGGCCTGGGCCGCCTACGGTACGCTGGCGCTGCTGCTGATCGCGCTCATCACCCGACATCTGCCGCGTCCGGGTGAACTGCATCGCCCCGATCAGACGCCTGTACCGCTGGTGCTGGATCGCAACCTTAAACGTCTGGTCGCGAGTTACACGCTGGCGGGCTTCGGCTACATTCTGCCCGCCACCTTTTTGTCGCAGATGGCGGCCACGCGCTTTCCTGACGGCATCTTCGCGCAGTTTGTCTGGCCCGTTTTTGGGGGCGCAGCGGTGATCGGCATCGGGCTGGGGATCCTGACACGCCGATGGGGGCACAGCCACGTCCGGCTGGCGCTGGTGCTCTGGGCGCAGGCGCTGGGCGTTTTTGCTGCGGCTCTGCTGCCAGGCTTCAGTGGTCTGCTGGCAGGCGCGTTGCTGGTGGGCGGCGGCTTCCTCAGCGTGGTGCAGCTCTCAATGCTCTGTGCCCGCGAACTGGCACCTGACCATCTGCGCTACATGGCGGGCCTGCTCACCACCGGCTATGCGATCGGCCAGCTGGCCGGGCCGCTGCTCTCCTTTCTCTCTGCCATCCTCTGGCACCGGCTGGAGCCTGCCCTGTGGGTCGCCGGGATCAGCCTGGTCTGGGCGGGTCTGCTGGTCTGGCGACGAACCGGATAAAAAGCTTTCTTCACCAATCTGATTGATTGCTGGATTCCCCGCAAAGAAAGTTTCACAATACGCGCCTGATTACAGGGCCCGCTGGCAAAGGCTTGCGGGCGCAACACCAGCCGGAGAAGAGTACGATGAGCACCTTAAGTCAGGAAGCTGCCCTGGTCCATGAAGCGCTGCTGGCGCGAGGACTGGAAACGCCGTTACGTGCACCGACGCGCGACATTGATGACGAAACGCGTAAGAGCCTGATTGCCGGGCACATGACGGAGATCATGCAGCTGCTGAATCTGGATCTGGAAGATGACAGCCTGATGGAAACGCCACACCGCATCGCCAAAATGTATGTGGATGAGGTCTTTTCCGGTCTCGACTACGCCAACTTCCCGAAAATCACCGTTATCGAAAATAAGATGAAGGTTGATGAGATGGTGACCGTGCGCGACATCACCCTGACCAGCACCTGTGAACACCATTTTGTGATCATCGACGGTAAAGCCACCGTCGCCTATATCCCGAAAGATAAGGTGATTGGCCTGTCGAAAATCAACCGCATCGTCCAGTTCTTTGCCCAGCGTCCGCAGGTGCAGGAGCGTCTGACGCAGCAGGTTCTGGTCGCGCTGCAGACGCTGCTGGGCACCAATAATGTCGCCGTCTCCATTGATGCGGTGCATTACTGTGTGAAAGCGCGTGGCGTGAAAGATGCCACCAGCGCCACCACCACGACCTCCCTGGGCGGTCTGTTTAAGTCCAGTCAGAATACCCGCCAGGAATTTTTGCGCGCGGTGCGCCATAGTTGAATTTACGGCGGGCGCATAACGTAGCCCGCCTCATTGGGGCAGGGTGCCGCATGCAACGCTATCACGCGCTGGATTTCATTCGTGGCTGTGCCATTCTCGGCATTCTGCTGCTTAATATCGTCGGCTTTGGCTTGCCCTCGGCCGCCTATCTCAATCCCGCCTGGCAGGGCAGTGTCACCCTGAGCGATGCCTGGACCTGGGCGCTCTCTGACACCTTCGCCCAGCTCAAATTCCTCACCCTGTTTGCCCTGCTGTTTGGCGCGGGTCTGCAGCTGCAGCTGCCGCGTGGCAGCCGCTGGCTGACGGCCAGGCTCTCACTGCTGGTGATAATCGGTTTCCTGCATGCGGTTTTTTTGTGGGAGGGCGATATCCTGCTGGATTACGGTGTGATCGGGCTGGTGGTCTGGCGGGTGTTGCGCGACGTTCCATCCACCCGCAGTCTGATGAATACCGGTATTCTGCTCTATCTGGTGGGCTGTGGCGTGCTGCTGGTGTTCGGGTCGATCTCCGACCCCGAACCGACCCGTTCCTGGCTGCCAGGCGCTGCCGATCTGCAATATGAACAGTACTGGAAACTCACCGGCGGGTGGGAAGCCGTACAGAACCGGCTGGACCATCTCTCTTCCGGGCTGATGGCGCTGGCGGCGCAGTATGGCTGGCAGCTGGCGGGCCTGATGATGATCGGCGGCGCACTATTACGCAGCGGCTGGCTGACCGGTCAGTTTTCCGCGCAGCACTATCGCCAGGCGGCGGCACGACTGCTGACGCCCGGATTCGCCATCGCGGTTGCCGGGGTGGCCGCGCAGTGGCTGTTACACTGGGAGTTTCGCTGGAGCGGCTTCTATCTGCAGACGCCGCGCGATCTCGCCAGTCCGCTCATCAGCCTGGGCTATGCCGCGCTCTGTCTGGCTTACTGGCCGCAGATAGCGCGCTGGCGTATCAGCCATGCCATCCAGTGTGTTGGCCGCATGGCGCTGACCAACTATCTGTTACAGTCACTTATCTGCACCACGCTTTTTTATCGCTTTAACCTCTATATGCACTTTACCCGGCTGGAACTGGTCATGATGGTGCCGCTGATATGGCTCATCAATATCCTGTTTTCACTCATCTGGTTACATTTCTTCGCTCAGGGTCCGCTGGAGTGGCTGTGGCGGCGGCTTACGCTGTTCTCCGCCGGTAAATCGCGCCTCACCGATCGCGCAGGATAATGACCGCCATCACAAAGGTTACAGAATTGTATGTAACCGTTTTCATTGATGTGACGCAATTCACGCTGCACATTGCCTGCCCCTGACAAAATAGCGCCGGTGTACAACCCGGCGTGATGCCCTCTTTTTCCTTTCTGGAACTGCTGCATGATAACAATCCGTGATGTTGCCCGTCAGGCTGGCGTATCCGTAGCGACCGTGTCGCGCGTGCTTAATCAGAGCAACGCCGTGACCTCTGACACCCGCGACGCCGTGTTACAGGCAGTCGAAGCGCTGGGCTATCGTCCCAATGCCAACGCCCAGGCGCTGGCCACGCAGGTCAGCGACACAATCGGGGTGGTGGTAATGGATGTTTCCGATCCCTTCTTCGGGGCGCTGGTGAAAGCGGTCGATACCGTGGCGCAGCGCGTCCATAAGCATGTGTTAATCAGCAACTCCTGGCATCAGGAAGAGAAAGAGCGCCATGCGATCGAAGTGCTGATTCGGCAGCGCTGCAGCGCCCTGGTGGTCCATGCCAAGACCCTGCCGGACGCGGAGCTGGCGGAGTTTATGCAGCATGTGCCGGGCATGGTCGTCATCAATCGCATCGTCCCCGGCTTTGAACATCGCAGCGTCAGCCTTGATAACGTTACCGGGGCACTGATGGCCTCACGCACTCTGTTACAGCAGGGACATAGCCGCATCGGTTATCTCTGCTCCAGCCATCCTATCGAGGATGTGGCACAGCGTCGCGAGGGCTGGCTGCAGGCGATGGCAGAGCAGGGCATCCGGCCTCAGGAGAGCTGGATCGCCAGCGCGGAGCCGGATATGCAGGGGGGTGAAGCCGCGATGGTGGAGCTGCTGGGACGAAATCTGAATCTCACTGCCGTGTTTGCCTACAACGACGGCATGGCGGCGGGCGCGCTCACTGCGCTGAAAGATAACGGCATTCAGGTGCCACAGCATTTTTCTGTCATTGGCTTTGATGACATTCCTATCTCACGTTACACCGATCCGCAGTTAACCACCGTCCGCTATCCCATTATTTCTATGGCAAAAATCGCCACTGAGCTGGCGTTACAGGGCGCGGCTGGCGTGCTTGATGACACCGCAACACACATCTTTATGCCGACCCTGGTGCGGCGTCATTCGGTGGCGCTGCGGCAAAATGTGGAGTCCGTCACTAATTCAGGCGATTCAGGCATGTAACCGTTTTCAATCTGTGATTACATTCACAGTTAATTAACATTGCCCTCACTATGATGGCAGCGTCTTACCGGACTGAAACATTATGTAACGCCAGTGTAACGGCATCAGTTGTGGTCTCAGTAGCCGGTTATCGGGTTTACACCCGCCTCAGGGAAGCATTCTGGCACAGGGAAGTCAGGTTTGAGATGGCGTTCAAAGGCTTAACGCCCTTATTACGTTAGCCAGCGCGCCCGTCTGTTTTACCGATTGGTCTGCCGCCTGGTTGCGCGGCAGCGCTAAAAAGACCCTGCATAATAAAACCGGAGATACCATGAATAAGAAGGTTTTCACGCTTACCGCCCTGGTCGCCAGCATGATGTTTGGCGCAACCGCTCACGCAGCTGATACCCGCATCGGGGTAACCATTTACAAATATGATGACAACTTCATGTCAATGGTGCGCAAAGATATCGAGAAAGAAGCGAAAACCATCGGTGGCGTGCAGTTGCTGATGAATGACTCGCAGAATGACCAGTCTAAACAGAACGACCAGATTGACGTGCTGATGGCTAAAGGCGTGAAAGCACTGGCGATTAACCTGGTTGACCCGGCCGCTGCTGCGGTGGTGGTGGATAAAGCGCGTGCCAACGACGTGCCGGTTGTCTTCTTCAACAAAGAGCCGAATGCCAAAGTGCTGGCCGGTTACGACAAAGCCTATTACGTGGGTACTGACTCTAAAGAGTCCGGCATTATCCAGGGCAAGCTGATTGAGAAGCACTGGAAAGCGACGCCAGCCTGGGATCTGAACAAAGATGGCACCATCCAGTTTGTGCTGCTGAAAGGCGAGCCAGGCCACCCGGATGCGGAAGCCCGTACCAAATATGTGATCGACACCCTGAACAAAGATGGCCTGAAAACGCAGCAGTTAGCGATGGATACGGCGATGTGGGACACCGCGCAGGCTAAAGATAAGATGGATGCGTGGCTCTCTGGCCCGAACGCGAAGAAAATCGAAGTGGTGATTGCTAACAACGACGCCATGGCGATGGGTGCGGTTGAAGCGCTGAAAGCGCATAACATGTCCTCTATTCCTGTCTTCGGCGTCGATGCCCTGCCAGAAGCCCTGGCGCTGGTGAAATCCGGTGCGCTGGCCGGTACCGTGCTTAACGATGCTGAAAACCAGGCGAAAGCGACGCTGGATATTGCCAACAACCTGGCAAACGGCAAAGCCGCTACTGACGGAACCAACTTCAAGATGGTTGATAAGATCGTCCGCGTTCCTTACGTGCCGGTTGATAAAGAAAACCTGTCTCAGTTCCAGAAATAAGATCGATTACGGGCGCGACCGCTGTCGCGCCTTTTTTATGTCACCACCGTTTTTTAGCCAGGTAAATTATGGCCAGTGATAATACGACCGCGCAGCGAGAATATCTGCTGGAAATGACGAATGTCTCTAAATCATTTCCCGGTGTTAAAGCGTTAGATAATGTGAATTTAAAAGTGCGGCCTCACTCTGTTCATGCATTAATGGGCGAGAACGGTGCCGGGAAATCCACCTTATTAAAATGCCTGTTTGGTATTTATAAAAAAGATACCGGCAGTATTCTGTTCCAGGGTAATGAGATCGATTATAAAAGTTCCAAAGAGGCGCTGGAAAATGGCGTGTCAATGGTGCATCAGGAATTAAACCTGGTTCTGCAGCGTACGGTCATGGACAACATGTGGCTGGGACGTTATCCGCGCAAAGGATTCTTTGTTGATCAGGATAAAATGTACCAGGATACCAAAGCGATTTTTGACGAGCTGGATATCGATATCGATCCGCGCGACAAAGTGGCCAATCTGTCTGTCTCACAGATGCAGATGATTGAAATCGCCAAAGCGTTCTCCTATGACGCGAAAATTGTGATTATGGATGAGCCGACCTCCTCGTTAACCGAGAAAGAGGTTAATCATCTGTTCACGATTATCCGTAAGCTGAAAGATCGCGGCTGTGGCATTGTTTATATTTCGCACAAGATGGAAGAGATTTTCCAGCTGTGTGATGAGATCACGATTCTGCGCGATGGTCAGTGGATCGCCACTCAGCCGCTGGAAGGGCTGGATATGGATAAGATCATCGCCATGATGGTCGGCCGTTCACTGAATCAGCGTTTCCCTGATCGTACCAACGTGCCGGGTGAAACGATTCTTGAGGTGCGTAATCTCACCTCTCTGCGTCAGCCTTCGATTCGCGACATCTCATTTGATCTGCGTAAAGGGGAGATCCTCGGCATTGCCGGGCTGGTGGGCGCCAAACGTACCGATATCGTCGAAACGCTGTTTGGCATTCGCGAAAAGTCGGGCGGCACCATAAAACTCCATGGCAAACCGATTAATAACCACAGCGCCAATGAAGCCATTAACCACGGCTTTGCGCTGGTGACGGAAGAGCGCCGTTCGACCGGTATTTATGCTTACCTCGACATTGGATTTAACTCGCTTATTTCCAATATCAAAAAATATAAAAACAGTATGGGGCTGCTGGATAATAAACGCATGAAGAGTGATACCCAGTGGGTGATCGATTCAATGCGGGTAAAAACGCCTGGCCACCATACCCAGATTGGTTCGCTTTCGGGCGGTAACCAGCAAAAAGTGATTATTGGCCGCTGGTTATTGACCCAGCCTGAAATCCTGATGCTTGATGAACCTACGCGCGGTATTGACGTGGGGGCAAAATTCGAAATTTACCAGTTGATTGCTGAGCTGGCGAAAAAAGAGAAGGGCATCATTATTATCTCATCCGAAATGCCGGAGCTGTTAGGCATTACCGACCGTATTCTGGTAATGAGTAACGGACTGGTGGCAGGCATAGTTGATACCAAAACGACCACGCAGAACGAAATATTGCGTTTAGCGTCATTACACCTTTAATGAAGCAAGGGCTGTTAACATGAAAGCGACTACAAAAAAGAATGCGCTAACCTGGTTAAAAGAGGGCGGCATTTATGTCGTTCTGCTGGTATTGCTGGCTATTATTATTTTCCAGGATCCTTCATTCTTAAGTTTAATGAACCTGAGTAATATCCTGACTCAGTCGTCGGTGCGTATTATTATTGCACTGGGTGTGGCAGGGCTGATCGTGACCCAGGGTACGGACCTGTCAGCCGGTCGTCAGGTAGGTCTGGCGGCGGTGGTTGCGGCAACACTGTTGCAGGCGATGGATAACGCCAACAAAGTCTTCCCGACGCTGGATACGGTGCCAATCCCTCTGGTTATCCTGACCGTGTGCATCATCGGCGGGGTGATTGGTCTGGTCAACGGTGTGATTATCGCGTACCTGAAGGTCACGCCATTTATCACCACGCTGGGCACCATGATCATCGTTTATGGTATCAACTCTCTCTATTACGACTTTGTGGGTGCATCACCGATTGCGGGTTTTGATGCCGGGTTCTCTAAATTCACCCAGGGCTTCCTGCGTTTCGGTGATTTTAAACTCTCCTTCATCACCTTCTATGCCGTGATTGCCATTGTTTTCGTCTGGGTGCTGTGGAACAAAACCCGCTTTGGCAAAAACATTTTTGCTATCGGCGGTAACCCGGAAGCGGCGAAAGTGTCAGGTGTGAACGTGCCGTTGAACCTGATCATGATCTATGCGCTGTCAGGTGTGTTCTATGCCTTTGGCGGGATGCTGGAAGCGGGTCGTATCGGTTCGGCGACTAACAACCTCGGCTTTATGTATGAGCTGGATGCGATTGCTGCCTGCGTGGTCGGCGGCGTCTCCTTCGCCGGTGGTGTGGGAAGCGTGGCGGGTGTGGTTACCGGTGTGTTGATCTTCACCGTAATCAACTACGGTCTGACCTATATCGGCGTTAACCCTTACTGGCAGTACATTATCAAAGGCGGCATCATCATTTTCGCCGTGGCGCTGGATTCACTGAAGTATTCGCGCAAGAAGTAAGGCTGATCGAACAACAGGAAAGCGACCTTCGGGTCGCTTTTTTTATGGGTCAGATAGGGGGTAATGCTGTGAGATGGCGTAAGCGAGTGGAACAGCAGGGCTTCAGAAGATGCTAAGCAAGTCCCTGAGGCGCCCGGTCCGCTCGTTTCAGGCGGAGTGCTGTGCGGTGACGCTGTCAGACGGAGCAGGCGCAGGGAACAGGGTCAGATCGGAAAGACGCTAAACCTGTCATCCGTGACACGCTCGGCCCGCGTCGTCACTGACGCGGGACGCTTTCCTCTTCTGAACCTGTTCCCTGCGCGCTGAGCTTATTGATTGCGGTGAGAACTACCGGGCTCTGCGCATCAGCGCCGGAACTGCTTTTGTGTCGCTATTTGCGCAGCTTCTGCTCGAGTTCCAGCAGCTGCTCCGGCGTCACTGCCGGATAACTTTGCGTATCTTCGGGCACATCGCGCACGGCAGGAATTGGCACCAGCGGACCCAGGAAGCGGGGCTCGCGTTTCAGCAGGAAAAGATCCGCCAGCGCACCCAGCCGGGCACCGACCTCACGGAAGCGTACGCTAAGCATATTTTTTGGCGATGGCACGGCGTAGCACTGCGCCTGAATACCGAGTTGCAGGGCAATAAACAGGGCCCGCTCACAGTGGAAGCGCTGCGTAATAATAATGAAGTCGTTGGTGTCGAATACCTTGCGGGTGCGCACTATCGAATCGAGCGTGCGGAAGCCGGCATAATCGAGCACGATATCAGCCGGATCGACCCCTGCCTTGATTAAATCGCGGCGCATGGTCATTGGCTCGTTGTAGCTCTGCTGCGCGTTATCACCGCTCAACAGCAGATAGTTTATTCTGCCGCTGTTATAGGCGTTCAGCGCACCCTGTATGCGGTAGAGATAATACTGATTGATGACGCCGGTCCGATAATATTTCGCCGTTCCCAGCACCACGCCAACCTGACGATGAGGCAAAGAGGCGACATTCTCGTAGATAAAGGGCGCAGTTTTCCAGCTGATCCAGCGATCAAGGCCGAGCGCCGTCGCCATCATCAGTAAGATGATGAAAAGCAGACCAATGAGAACGCGTTTCAGCATGCGCCTGGAGACTCGATGTCAGAATTTTGAGATGGGACAAGGCTACTTGAGCTGTCGCAGCGAAGCAAGTTAGCGGCGGCTGGCTGTGCTCTTTTTGAACACTGCCGGATCGAAAAGCGATCCGGCAGTCTGAAGATTAAATCGAGGTACGGCGATAATGACGATACTGCGGCAGCCAGAAGTTATTGGCGATAGCCTGCGACAAGACATCTTCAGAAGTTACGACGGCAACGCCGGCCAGCTGCGCGGCTTTACCCACTTCCATCGCAATAATCTTCGAAACGCCCTGAATATCTTTGATCTCCGGCAGAACCGGACCTTCACCTTCGTTCACCAGTGGCGAGCAGTCGGCGAGCGCACGGCTGGCGGTCATCAGCATGGTGTCAGTCACGCGGCTGGCACCCGAGGCGATCACGCCCAGACCAATACCCGGGAAGATATAGGAGTTGTTGCACTGCGCAATCGGGTAGGTTTTACCATTCCAGCTCACCGGTGAGAACGGGCTGCCAGTGGCAACCAGTGCAGCACCGTCGGTCCAGGCAATGATATCGGCAGGTGTGGCTTCCACGCGTGATGTCGGGTTCGACAACGGCATCACGATAGGGCGGCTACAGTGCTTGTGCATCTCGCGGATAATCTCTTCGGTGAACAGGCCCGGCTGGCCGGAGACGCCAATCAGGATATCCGGTCTGGCATTGCGCACCACATCCAGCAGTGAGATAGAGTCGTTGGTGACATCCCAGTCCTGCAGGCTTTCGCTCTTCTGCACCAGCTTGCTCTGGAAATCGAGCAGGTTCGGCAGTTTGTCCGTGAGCAGACCAAAGCGATCCACCATCAGAACGCGGCTGCGTGCTTCATCATCACTCAGACCTTCAGACTTCATCTGCGCGATGATCTGTTCCGCGATGCCACAACCGGCGGAACCGGCTCCCAGGAACACCACTTTCTGCTCACACAGGCGGCTTCCGGCGGCGCGACTGGCGGCGATCAGCGTTCCCACGGTCACGGCGGCGGTGCCCTGAATGTCATCGTTGAAGCAGCAGACTTCATCGCGATAGCGGTTCAGCAGCGGCATGGCGTTCTTCTGGGCAAAATCTTCAAACTGCAGCAGCACTTTCGGCCAGCGGCGTTTCACGGCCTGGATAAACTCGTTCACGAACGCGTCATACTCTTCGCCGGTGATGCGCGGATGACGCCATCCCATATAGAGCGGATCGTTCAGCAGCTGCTGGTTATTGGTGCCGACATCCAGCACCACCGGCAGGGTGTACGCCGGGCTGATGCCGCCACAGGCGGTATAGAGCGAGAGCTTACCGATCGGGATACCCATGCCGCCGATGCCCTGGTCGCCGAGGCCCAGGATACGCTCACCGTCGGTGACCACAATCACCTTCACATTCTGTTTGGTGGCGTTCTGCAGCATGTCTTCGATGCGGTCGCGGTTAGGGTAGGAGATGAAAACCCCACGCGCACGGCGGTAGATTTCAGAGAAGTGTTCACAGGCAGCGCCGACGGTCGGCGTGTAGATAATCGGCATCATCTCTTCGAGATGGTTATCCAGCAGGCGGTAGAACAGCGTTTCGTTGGTGTCCTGAATGTTTCGCAGGTAGACATGCTTATCGTTATTGTTTTTGAAGTCCTGGAACTGACGCCAGGCGCGCTTCGCCTGCTCTTCGATCGACTCCACCGCTTCTGGCAGCAGACCGTTGAGGTTAAATTCGTTACGTTCTTCGAGGGTAAAGGCGCTGCCTTTGTTCAGAAGGGGAAATTCCAGCAAAATCGGGCCAGCATAAGGGATATACAGCGGGCGTTTACTTTCGTATTCGAGTTCCATGCAGTGATGCTCCGGTTGCAGTGTTGTCTGGCGTCACGCCGGACAGGTAGCGCCAGTTTTTTTACTTCTCATAGTTCAGACTGCAGGCCCGGCAACGGCAGCGTGCCGCTGCCGAAAAATTCACGACCGTGCTGCCATCCCGCAACCTGAATTATTCAGAGTAATTTGTAATGACGTGAATTCTGGCGCCAGATCCTATGAAATTTCCCACAGAAATACAGCGTTTTTTCATAAAAGCTCACAAAAGTGTGGCCGCGCTGGCAGCGGGTTATGCTTTGTGCAGCGTCACCTGTAGCAGCTCACGGCAACCAAATGTCTCAAGCGTCGCCTGTGTGGCGGCGAACTGGCTTAACGTGGCATTTTCTGCTTCCGCCAGTACCGCTTTTTTTATCTGATGCACATCGCCACCCTGCATATTCAGCAGGACCAGCGCCGCCTGAAGCGGGGGAAAGCTCGGGTTAAACGCCGCGTTTTCGGCATAGCGACCGGCGACGATCGTACCGTTTTCAGTCAGGAGCGCCACGCCTGCGTGTGACTGACTGTAAGGCGCGTGGCTGGTATTGGCTGCGGCCACCGCCGCCTGCACCAGCTCGTCGCCTGCGGCTTTATAACCATGATCCACCTCATCCATCAGGAAGGTGGTGATATCGAGATCACGCGGGCCAAACGCATCCGGCAGATAGTCGGCCAGCGTACTGACCGCACGTTGCGGCAGGCTGATCCGAATGGTGGTGCCGCTGTTCAGCTCGTTCATGAACTGACGGCAGTGGCCACACGGCGTGTAATTCACGGTGATGGTTTCTATCTGGCGTTCACCCCGCAGCCATGCGTGCGTAATGGCGCTCTGCTCGGCGTGCACCGTCTGCTGCATAGGGGTGCCGACAAACTCCATATTGGCCCCGAAGTACCAGTTGCCGCTCACGCCACGGGCGATCGCGCCGACGTTGAAATGGGAGACCGTGGCAACCGCACAGGCGGCCGCCAGCGGCAGCAGCGCCAGCGCCAGGGCATCGGCTTCCATCCGGGTCTGTTGCTGCAGCAGGGCGACCTGGTCGGCGCTGAGTACCGCCTGAAAATCGGGATCGTTCAGCAGGGGAGCGAGTGCGGTCTGCAGCGTTGACGGCAATGCCTCAAACGCAGAGAGGAAACGGGATTGCATGTGAGCCTCATTAAAGTCAGCAGGGCGATATGCCGGTCAACGGTTTATATGTGATCTACATCGCTCTGACAATGTAACCTGCGTTGCATGTTTCAACTTTGCGAGATCTCTCGCAAACTTTCAGCTTAAGCTGTGCAGCAACAGCGGGAAAATAAACGGTGCCAGAAGTGAGGTGATAATCCCGCAGATCACCAGCGCCAGCGAGCTGAAGGCCCCTTCCTGAAAGTCCAGTTCGGCGGCGCGCGCCGTGCCGAGCGCATGCGAGGCGTTGCCGATTGCCAGTCCTCGTGCTGCTTTCGATTTCACGCCGAGCAGATTCAGCACCATATGTCCGAAGACTGCGCCCAGCACACCGGCGATCAGCACGCAGATCGCACTGATGGCGGGAATGCCATGCAGCGATCCAGAGACGGCCATCGCGATAGGCGTGGTCACTGATTTGGGGACAATCGTGGCGGCAATTTCGGGCGTCGCGCCGAGCCACAGGGCAATGGCGGTGCCGGAGGTCATGGCGGTGAGGCTGCCGATAAAGCAGACGCCGATAATGGATTTCCAGCGGGCACGAATCTGGTGCATCTGCTCATACAGCGGCAGCGCCAGCGCCACCACGGCGGGCTGCAGGAGCTGATTGAGAATCTGGCTGCCCGCGAAATAGCGCGAATAGGGCAGATGCAGCAGCAGCAGGATCGGAATAATAATCGCCATCGCCACCAGCAGCGGGTTAAGCAGCGAAATTTTCAGCCAGATTGCCAGCCTGCGCGCCAGGAAAAAGGCGGCCAGCGTCAGCGGCAGCGACCACCATATTTCACTCATCGTCGGCGTCTCCTGCCGGGCGGCGGCTGTGCAGATGCTGGGCGCTGACACCCACAATCGAGAGCACCAGAAACGTGCTGACGACGCAGGAGATGACGATAGGCCCGAACTGGGCGCTCAGAATATCGGTGTAGCTCATCACCCCGACGCTGATTGGCACAAACAGCAGCGCCATATAGCGAATCAGCAGATGGCAGCCCGGTTTAACCCAGTTTACCGGCAGGATCTGTGAGGCCAGCAGTGCGAACAGGATCAGCATGCCCAGAATACTGCCGGGCAGTTTAATCGGCAGCAGGGCGGCGAGGCCGATGCCGGCGTACAGGCAGAGATAGATAATGATAAAGGCGCGAAGATATCGGCCGCAGACAGAGAGTAGGGTGCGCATGGCAGGCTCCTGTTTTTACTGCGTATCATCATACGCATTAACCGCTTAGCGTGCTAGCGATCACATTTACAGGGCAGGGTGACAGACAGAAGAACGAAGATTGTGCGCAGAGGAAGAGAGTGACCCTTTGCGCCTGCGGGCAGACGCAAAGGGTCAGGACAATACGTCACCGTGGTTTACGCGGCGGCGTGCAGCGGCTTACTTAACCGGCATGCCCGGAACGGCACCGCTGTCTACGGAAAGCACAAACAGATCTTTGCCGCCCGGTCCGGCGGAGAGCACCATACCTTCAGAGATACCGAAGCGCATTTTACGCGGCGCGAGGTTCGCCACGATGATGGTCATCTTACCGACCAGCACAGACGGGTCCGGGTAGGCCGCGCGGATGCCGGAGAAAATCTGGCGCTTCTCACCGCCCAGGTCGAGTTGCAGACGCAGCAGTTTGTCTGACCCTTCAACCAGTTCCGCCTGCTCAATCAGGGCAACGCGCATATCCACTTTGGCAAAGTCATCAATGGTGATGGTGTCACCAATTGGCGCGTCTGCCAGCGGACCGGTGACGGCTGGCGCATTCGCGGCGGCAGCATCCTCTTTCGACGCTTCAATCAGCCCCTCTACCTTCGCCATCTCAATGCGACTGTAGAGTGCTTTAAACGGCGCAACCTGATGATCGAGCAGTGGCTGTGCAATCGCATCCCAGCTCAGTTCGGTGTTCAGGAAGCTCTCTGCACGGGCGCTCAGTGAAGGCAGCACCGGCTTCAGCCAGGTCATCAGAATGCGGAACAGGTTGATGCCCATTGAGCAGATCGCCTGCAGATCGGCATCGCGGCCTTCCTGCTTCGCCACCACCCACGGAGCCTGCTCATCGACATAACGGTTTGCCAGGTCGGCCAGCGTCATGATCTCGCGGATAGCGCGGCTGTACTCACGGCTTGCCCAGGCTTCGCCAATCTTCTCAGAAGCCTCAACAAAGGTCTGATAGAGCGCCGGATCGGCCAGCTCAGAGGCCAGCTTGCCGTCGAAGCGTTTGGTGATGAAACCGGCGTTACGCGACGCCAGGTTAACCACTTTATTGACGATGTCGGCATTCACGCGCTGCACGAAATCTTCCAGGTTAAGGTCGATGTCGTCGATACGGGAAGAGAGCTTCGCCGCATAGTAGTAACGCAGGCTGTCGGCATCCAGATGCTGCAGCCAGGTGCTGGCTTTAATAAAGGTGCCGCGCGACTTCGACATTTTGGCACCGTTGACGGTGACATAGCCGTGTACGAACAGGTTGTTTGGCTTGCGGAAGTTGCTGCCTTCCAGCATCGCTGGCCAGAACAGGCTGTGGAAATAGACGATGTCTTTACCGATAAAGTGATAGAGCTCGGTAGTGGAGTCTTTGCGCCAGAACTCGTCGAAGTCGATGTCGCCACGTTTGTCGCACAGGTTCTTGAACGAGCCCATGTAACCGATAGGCGCATCCAGCCAGACGTAGAAATATTTGCCTGGCGCGTCCGGAATTTCGAAGCCGAAGTAAGGCGCATCGCGGGAGATATCCCACTGCTGCAGGCCGGATTCGAACCACTCCTGCATCTTGTTCGCCACCTGATCCTGCAGCGCACCCGAACGGGTCCAGGCCTGCAGCATCGCGCTGAACGACGGCAGATCAAAGAAGAAGTGCTCGGAATCACGCATCTCCGGCGTCGCGCCAGAGACCACCGATTTCGGCTCAATCAGTTCGGTCGGGCTGTAGGTCGCGCCGCACACTTCGCAGTTATCGCCATACTGATCGGCCGCTTTACATTTCGGGCAGGTGCCTTTCACAAAACGGTCCGGCAGGAACATCCCTTTTTCCGGATCGTAGAGCTGGGAAATGGTGCGGTTCTTAATAAAACCGTTCTCTTTCAGACGTCCGTAGATCAGCCCGGCCAGCTCACGGTTCTCGTCGCCGTGGGTCGAGTGATAGTTGTCGTAGCTGATATCGAAACCGGCAAAGTCCGCTTCATGCTCGCTTTTCATTTCGGCGATCATCTGCTCCGGTGCAATTCCCATCTGCTGGGCTTTCAGCATGATAGGCGTGCCGTGCGCATCATCGGCGCAGATGAAAAAGACCTGATTGCCACGCATTCGCTGATAACGCACCCAAATGTCTGCCTGGATATGCTCGAGCATGTGGCCGAGATGGATTGATCCGTTTGCGTAAGGCAGTGCGCACGTTACCAGTATTTTTTTAGCGACTTGAGTCATAGTTTGCGTAGCTTTCTGTTGATTGAAAAAACGGGCTTAGATGGTAACTGAAGGCTTCTCCGGCGTAAACACAAGGGATTCACCCCCGCCAGTCGCCGCGAACCGACGTGCATCTGATATCATTGAGATTACCTCGCTGAGACACAGCGTAAGCAGAGCAGAAATAAGGAGCAGGGGATGACAGCACAATCCCGGGAAACGCATACGCCAGAAGGGCTGCGCGCCATTGTCGCGGGCGTATTAAGAAGCTTTGAGCATCCGACCCTTAAACAGAATCTCACCGCCCTGAAGGCGCTGCATCATGTGACGCAGCTCGACGGAACGCTGCATGTGGAACTGCTGATGCCGTTTGCCTGGGCCAGCGGCTTTGACGCGCTGAAAGAGCAGGTCAGCGCCGAGCTGCTGCGTCAGACGGGCGCACGCGCCATCGACTGGCGGCTCAGCCATGAAATTGCCACCCTGAAGCGGGTAAAAAATCAGCCTGGCGTGAACGGCGTCAAAAACATCATCGCGGTCAGCTCCGGCAAAGGCGGCGTCGGCAAATCCAGCACCGCCGTCAACATGGCGCTGGCCCTGGCCGCAGAAGGGGCGCGGGTCGGTATTCTCGACGCCGATATCTATGGCCCGTCGGTGCCGGACATGCTCGGCACTCAGGACCAGCGGCCTACCTCGCCGGATGGCACCCATATGGCCCCGATTATGGCGCATGGACTGGCGACCAACTCGATCGGCTATCTGGTCACGGATGACAACGCGATGGTGTGGCGTGGGCCGATGGCCAGCAAAGCCCTGATGCAGCTGCTGAACGAAACCCTGTGGCCGGAGCTGGATTATCTGGTCCTGGATATGCCGCCGGGCACCGGCGACATTCAGCTGACGCTGGCGCAGAATGTGCCGGTTACGGGCGCGCTGGTGGTGACGACGCCGCAGGACATCGCGCTGATCGATGCCCGCAAAGGGCTGGTGATGTTTGAAAAGGTCAACGTGCCGGTGCTGGGGGTGGTGGAAAACATGAGCATGCATATCTGCAGCCAGTGTGGTTTCCACGAGCCGATTTTCGGCACCGGCGGCGCCGAAAAACTGGTCAGGGATTATCAGACGCAGCTTCTGGCACAACTACCGCTGCACATCGATCTGCGTGAAGATCTCGATGAGGGGCAGCCGACGGTCATCCGCCGACCGGAAAGCGAGTTCACCACGCTCTATCGCCAGCTGGCCGGACGGGTCGCCGCACAGCTCTACTGGCAGGGCGAGGTCATCCCGGGCGATATCGCGTTCCGCGCGCTCTAAGTCCGACCCGACCCGCTGGCAGAGTGCGAGGCCAGCGGATAGTGCATTAAGACATAGCCGCCGTGCTCGCCTTCCCCCTGCGAAATCTTCTTCCAGCCATGTTTCAGGTAGAAAGCCTGCGCTGCGGTGTTCTTCAGCAGGCACTTCAGCGCGCCGGTGGAGGTAAAATGCGCCTCGGCCGCCCTGAGCAGGGCGCTGCCGATGCCGCGCCCCTGCCAGTCAGGATCCACATAGAGGCTGTGCAGAAAATTATCGTTCTCCAGCAGGCCGGCAAAGCCGGTACGCCGCCCGTCCGTTTCGGCGACCAGCACGGTTTCCCCCAGGATTACCTCATCGAAATCTTCCAGTTGCCACTCGCTGCCGTCCAGCCAGTGCCAGTTATGCCGGCGTGCCGCCAGGAAAAGCGTACGCAAAAAGGGACGATCGGCTTCAGTAAACGGACGAATCTCCACAAGTCAGCTCCTTTATCATCGGGTCTTACAAAATTAGCAGCGATTCGCGGAAAGGGTTGCAGAGGATAAAGCGGGTTTCATGTCAGGGAAATCGCTGTACACTGCCTGCCGGGCCAGAGAGCATGAGGCTTTCAGCGTTTGATAGCTTTCGTTAATCAGATTGATAACGTCTGCATATTAGATGTTGGCCCGGAAATTATGTAACCTGCATCACATATTTTAACGGAGGCCACCAGATGTCTATTATCAATACCAAAATCAAGCCGTTCAAAAACGCAGCATTTAAAAACGGCGAATTCATCGACGTAACCGAGAAAGACGTTGAAGGTAAATGGAGTGTGTTCTTCTTCTATCCAGCTGACTTCACCTTCGTCTGCCCGACCGAACTGGGCGACGTGGCTGATCACTACGAAGAGTTCCAGAAACTGGGCGTAGATATCTACTCCGTTTCGACTGATACCCACTTTACCCACAAAGCCTGGCACGGTTCTTCTGACACCATCGCAAAAATTAAATATGCGATGATCGGTGACCCGACTGGCGCGCTGACCCGTAACTTCGAAATCATGCGTGAAGACGAAGGTCTGGCTGACCGTGGTACGTTCATCGTTGACCCGGAAGGCGTTATCCAGGCTATCGAAATCACCGCTGAAGGCATTGGCCGTGACGCCTCTGACCTGCTGCGTAAAGTGAAAGCGGCTCAGTACGTGGCTTCACACCCAGGTGAAGTATGCCCGGCAAAATGGAAAGAAGGTGATGCTACCCTGGCGCCATCTCTGGACCTGGTTGGTAAAATCTAATTCCGCTTCGGCCTTTCGACCATTCTCCAATCGGGTGCTGCGGCACCCGATTTTTTGACCAGGATATCACTATGCTCGACACTAATCTGAAAACACAGCTCAGGGCTTACCTTGAGAAATTAACAAAACCTGTTGAGTTGATTGCCACCCTGGATGAGGGCGCAAAATCAACCGAGATCCGTGAACTGTTGGTTGATATCGCTGAACTGTCTGACAAAGTCAGCTTCCGCGAAGAGAACGATCGTCAGGTGCGCAAGCCCTCTTTCCTGATCACGAACCCAGGTTCGAACAGTGGCCCGCGTTTTGCCGGTTCGCCACTGGGTCACGAATTTACCTCACTGGTGCTGGCCCTGTTACAGACCGGTGGGCATCCGTCGAAAGAAGCACAGAGCCTGCTGGATCAGATCGCAGCGCTGGACAGTGACTTCCACTTCGAAACCTACTATTCGCTCTCATGCCATAACTGCCCTGACGTCGTTCAGGCGCTGAACCTGATGGCGGTGATTAACCCGCGCATCAGCCACACCGCGATCGACGGTGGCCTGTTCCAGAACGAGATTCAGGAACGAAACGTTATGGGCGTGCCAGCTGTTTTCCTCAACGGCAAAGAGTTTGGCCAGGGCCGTATGAGCCTGGCGGAGATCGTCAGCAAAGTCGATACCAATGCTGACAAACGTGCGGCCGACGAACTGAACAAGCGTGACGCTTATGACGTGCTGATTGTCGGCAGCGGCCCGGCGGGCGCTGCTGCTGCTATCTACTCGGCACGTAAAGGGATCCGTACCGGCCTGCTGGGCGAACGCTTCGGCGGCCAGGTGCTGGACACGGTCGATATCGAAAACTATATCTCCGTGCCGAAAACTGAAGGGGCAAAACTGGCGGGTTCACTGCGCGCTCACGTTGATGATTACAACGTCGATGTGATTGAGAGCCAGAGCGCGATTAAGCTGATCCCGGCCGTGAAAGAGGGCGGCATGCACGCCATCGAAACGGCATCAGGTGCCGTGCTGAAATCGCGCAGCATCATCCTGGCGACAGGCGCACGCTGGCGTAACATGGGCGTGCCGGGCGAAGAAGAGTACCGCACCAAAGGCGTGACTTACTGCCCGCACTGCGATGGCCCGCTGTTCAAAGGCAAGCGCACGGCAGTTATCGGTGGCGGTAACTCCGGTGTGGAAGCGGCTATCGACCTGGCGGGCATCGTCGAACACGTTACGCTGCTGGAGTTTGCCGGTGAGATGCGCGCCGACAAAGTGCTGCAGGATAAACTGCGCAGCCTGAAAAACGTCGATGTGATCCTGAATGCACAGACCACCGAAGTCAAAGGTGACGGCAGCAAAGTTACCGGTCTGAACTACATTGACCGCACCACGCAGACAACCCGTGAGCTGGCGCTCTCCGGTATCTTCGTCCAGATTGGTCTGCTGCCGAATACCCCGTGGCTGGAAGGGGCGGTTGAGCGCAATAAGATGGGTGAGATCATCATCGATGCTAAATGCGAAACCAGCCTGAAAGGCGTATTCGCGGCAGGTGACTGCACCACCGTACCGTACAAGCAGATTATTATCGCCAGCGGTGAAGGTGCAAAAGCCTCGCTGAGTGCGTTTGACTATCTGATTCGGACCCAGTCGGCAGAGTAATCTGCCGCAGACTGAAAGCCTCCCGTCATCGCGACCGGGAGGCTTTTTTTTTGCCCGTAAGCGTCACGCTGTATGACGGCCTCTTTGTATCGCTTTGCCGGTGTGCGACGCGCACTGTTAAGCGCTTGCAGGCGTCTCTGCGCAAAAAGCGCAGACTGACCCGTTTGTATCATTACGCAGAGTCAGGCGTTGTCATCTTCCGGGGTAATAAGCATATCAATTGAAAAGCGCGCGCCGCCGGACGCCCCGGCAGCATTGACAGCGAAACCTGACCGCCAGCGACGTGATGTTGTTCTGTCTGACCCATTTCATCCCAGCCAGCGTCGCGCCTGGCGATCGCTGATATCACGATAATAGATACGATGGATAGTTTCACCGCAGCCTGAACACCAGGCGGAAAGAGAGGTGGAGAGATAATATCTGCCATTGGGAGCGATAGCACCGCGCCGCTCGATAATAATATTCTGCCATCGATGACAGTGTGGAATAATCGCTGAAAATCGCATCATACGTCCTGAATAGTATGAAGTTCAGTTTCTGAAATAACCTGGCCGGGTGCGTAAAACTTAATGTGAAGCCCGATATTTACCGACAGCCATCGCGGCCACTGCAACAAAAAGGCGTTCTGAAAATGACTTTACGGGTGATACCTCTAAAGAGGTATTTCACTGGCCCGCAGCATTAGGCCTCTTTTTGCACCACGCGGTGTTGATCAGGATCATAGTAAAGAGGCGATGCAACCCGGTTTTCTCAGCCTGACGCCATGCTGAATTGCAGCAGGAGGCGTGCAAAGGCGACCGATCATGACCTGTCACGCTTTCCGTTTTATTACTCGCAACCTTGAGTCTCTGTTTGCGTGCCCGGGTGACATTACCGCCATAATATCTCTTTATTCAGGTGATCTGATTCACAGTTGCTAAGAAACGGAACGGGAGTTTTAAAAAAAGTAATTGCGGCAAACAGAGGCGGTGCTGCATAAATCAGACATGGAAAGTCTGAGGTAAAAATTAATGGAACAGGTAAAAGAAAATGACTCTTTCTGCTGGTTAGTCGAACGGGAGAATATCAGATCGTTATTCAACGACAACGCGCTATATATTAACGCTATCCTTTTCCCGGATATAGCGTCACCTGTGCTCGACAATCTGAAAAAAGAGTTTCTCTCTTTTTCACCGACGATGGCAGAAAAGGGTAAAAGATTCATTTTCAGCTTAGACGGCGATGGGCGCAGGGCCGGAAGTTTTACTCTGCGTCACGATGAACAGGTTATTGAAGTCTCGGCCAGTGAGATGACCGGATTACTCTATGGCTGGTTTGAGCTGTTAAAACGTCTCCGGCTGAACGATTTTTCCTGCGGCACGTACATCTCCGACTCTCCCGCCATCACTATCCGGATGCTGAATCACTGGGATAACATGGATGGCACCATCGAGCGCGGCTATGCTGGCCGGTCACTGTTCTTTGCTGATAACAGATTCACGGGCGATCATGAGAAAACAGGCCGCTATGCGCGCCTGCTGGCCAGCGCGGGCATCAATGCGCTGACCATCAATAACGTCAACGTTCATCAGGTAGAGACACGGCTGATTACGCAGGAATACCGGCAGGCGCTGATTGAGTTGTGTGACCTCTTTCGCGGATGGGGGATTCAGCTCTTTTTATCCGTGAATTACGCCAGTCCGATAGAGCTGGGGGATTTAACGACAGCCGATCCACTCGATGCGCAGGTCAAAGCCTGGTGGCGTCACTGTTTTGATGCGCTTTATCGCGACATTCCCGATTTCGGTGGCGTGGTGGTGAAAGCGGACTCAGAGCATCGTCCCGGCCCCTTTACCTATCACCGAACCCATGCGGACGGGGCCAACATGCTCGGCGAGGCGCTGGCTCCCCACGGCGGACTGGTTTTCTGGCGCTGCTTTGTCTACAACTGCCAGCAGGACTGGCGCGATCGTCAGACCGACCGGGCGCGCGCCGCCTGTGAACATTTCGCGCCGCTGGATGGTCAGTTCCGTGAAAACGTGATTCTGCAGATCAAAAACGGCCCGATGGATTTTCAGGTGCGTGAACCGGTTTCGCCGCTGCTGGGGGCAATGCCTGCCACCAATCAGGTGCTCGAACTGCAAATCACCCAGGAGTATACCGGGCAGCAGATCGACCTGTTCTGGCTGGTGCCGCAGTGGAAAACGATTCTGGCGTTTGATACCCGACTCTCATCCGGCCCCTCCACCATCGAAGATCTGGTCTGCGGGCGGGCAAACGGAATGCCACATGCCGGTGTAACTGCGGTCGCTAATACCGGCGACGACCGCTTCTGGACCGGACATCTGCTGGCGCAGGCCAATCTCTATGGCTATGGCCGGCTTCTCTGGGATCCAGCTATCGAAGCTGAGGGGCTCGCCAGGGAGTGGAGCCAGTTAACCTTCGGGACAGATGCAGAGGTGACCCGCACGGTCAGTGAGATGCTGCTGTCCAGCGGTCAGATCTACGAAGATTACACCGCGCCGCTGGGCGTGGGCTGGATGGTCAATCCCCATCATCATTACGGACCAAACATTGACGGCTATGAATATGACGTATGGGGAACGTATCACTATGCCGATCGCAATGGCCTGGGCGTGGATCGCACGCTCGAAAGCGGCACGGGCTATGTCTCGTTATATGCGCCAGAAAATTGCCAGCTTTATAACGATCTGCAGCGTTGCCCTGATGAATTAATCCTCTTTTTCCATTTTCTGCGTTACGACCACCGTCTGAAAAATGGTAACAGCGTCATTCAGCATATTTACGACACCCATTTTTCTGGCGTTGAGGCCGTAGACGAGTTTATTCATCGCTGGCAAACGCTGGCGGGTTTAATGCCCTCTGATATTCATGAGCACGTCGCTGAGCGTCTTCAGAAACAGAAAAAGAATGCCAGCGAATGGCGTGACAGAATTAATACCTATTTTTACCGCAAGTCGGGAATTGACGATAACAAGGGACGGAAAATATATAAATAACGTTTGAGGACGGTGGGCAATCGTGCCCACCCTACTGCATGGAGCTGATTATGAAAGAACCTCGTAAGATAACCTTAAAAAATTATATGGGTTATGGTGTCACCGATATACTCGGCAGTGGCGCTTTTGCCGTAATGGGTGCCTGGCTGATGTTTTTCTATGTCACCTATTGCGGCTTAAGCCCGATGCAAGCCGGTTCAATCCTCTTTATTGCCCGAATCCTGGATACGATTATCAGTCCGCTGGTTGGCTATTTGACGGATAATATCGGCAATACCCGTATCGGACGGCGATTTGGCCGTCGCCGATCTTTTTTATTACTCTGCTGCCCGCTGCTGATTATCTTCAGTCTGATGTGGGTGGAGGGGATGCACTATTTTTATTACCTCGCCACCTATCTGTTAATGGAAGTGGTTGCGGCCATGATCATTATTCCCTATGAAGCGATCGCCTCGGAGATGACCAGCGACTATAAAGAGCGAACCCGGCTCTCAGCTTCAAGGATTATTTTTGCCGGACTGGCCGCCTCACTGGCTACCTTTATTCCGGGGCAGCTGTTTAAATTATCAGGCAATAAATCTGCGCAGGCGTTCCTGATTAATGGTGTCATCTTTACGGTGCTCACGATGATTGCGGTGATAATTACCTATCTGACAACCTGGGAGCGCGACGACGCGGCTGACGCACGGCGTCCGGAACCGTGCAGATCCGGAAGGAAAGTCGTTTCATCGGTTATCAGAGAGATGCTCACAAGCCTGAAGGTCAAAGCCTTCAGACAGCTTCTGCTGATGTATCTTCTCTCCTTTACCGCACTGGATCTGCTGAGTTCCGTCTTTGCTTTTTTCATCATCTTTGCCCTTCATCAGGATGCGACCCTGGCTGCGAACCTGATGTCAGTAGGGATCTTCTGCTTCGGCTGGGGAACGGCGCTTTTTGCCTGGGCTTTTATCCGCTATAAACCCGCCAGATTACTGCAGCTCTGTTATCTGATGGTGATGCTATGCATGCTGGCATTTACCGCTTTCTATTTTTATCAGCCTGCCTGGATGATTCCGGCGCTCTATGGCATCGCCTTTATCTACCAGTTATTTAAGGGTGGCTATGTCTACCTGACCTGGAATATCTATCCGTTTATTCCCGACGTGGATGAAGTGATCACGCGAAGACGTCGTGAAGGCATTTTTGCCGGCATGATGACCTTTGCGAGAAAAAGCACCCTGGGGGCATCCGCATTGATTGTGGGCGCACTTCTCGAAATGAACGGCTTTGTCTCAGGGGCTGCGACGCAGACAACCTTAGCGACAGAGACGGTTGTGGGTATTGTCTGCCTGGGCACGCTGGGGTTACTGCTTCTCGCGTTTCTCGTCTCTACCCGCTTTGCGTTAGATCGCCGCACGCATCAGATCCTGCTTGAGGAAGTGGCGCGCCTGAAAGAGACAGAAGGCGACCTCACCAACAGCCCTGTCGGGACACGCGCTGTAATTGAAAGCCTGACCGGAATTAAATATGAAAATATCTGGCAGGGTGAAAGCCGCGCGCATCCTCACTCCAGCCCTGATCCGTCCGAAAGGAAAGACGCAAACAGCGCAGAGCCAGCTACGTCGGATCGGTAAGTTTCAATCACACAGAGGTTATTCATGGATCGTCATTATCAGGATCCCTCATTGCCTGCGGAGGCGCGTGCCCGCTATCTGCTCAGCCAGATGACACTGGACGAGAAAATCGCGCAGATGCATGGTTACTGGCTGATGGTTTCAGATGAGGGAGCGGTCACCGAACGGCAGGATGCCAGTGACCAGTTCAGCCACCGGGACGCGCAGGCATCGTTTGAACAGAAGATGGCGCTGGGGGTGGGGCAGATTACGCGGCCCTTTGGTTCCGGGATGCTGAATGCTGAAACCGGGATTGCTCTGTTTAATGCGCTGCAAAAACGCATTATGGCAGCAGGCCGTTTCGGTATTCCGGCGATGTTTCATGAGGAGTGTCTGACAGGATTGATGTGTATGGGGGCGACCCTGTTTCCGTCATCGCTGAATATGGCCTCCACCTGGCATCCCGGGCTGATAAAGGCGATGGCGGACTGTATTGGCAGAGAGGCACGCAGCATTGGCTGTCGTCAGGCGCTGGCGCCGGTTCTTGATGTGTCGCGCGATTTGCGCTGGGGCCGTACAGAAGAGACGTTTGGCGAAGATCCCTATCTGGTCGGGATTATGGCGACAGAATATGTGAGGGGGCTGCAGGGAGAGCAACGTGATCTGCTGGCGACGCTGAAACACTATGCGGCGCACTCGTTCAGCGAGGGGGCACGTAACCACGCACCGGTTCATCTGGGGTTCAAAGAACTTAATGATATCTTTCTGCTGCCTTTTGAGATGGCGGTTAAGCTGGCGAATGCGGGATCGGTGATGCCCGCTTACCATGATATCGATAATCAGCCCTGCCATAACGATGCCTTCCTGCTGACCGAAATATTACGCAACCGCTGGGGATTCGACGGGCTGATCGTAGCCGATTATGGCGGCGTCAGCCTGCTGCATCAGCATCATGGCGTCACTGCCGATCGCGCCGAATCAGCTGCCAGTGCCTTTAACGCCGGCCTCGATGTGGAGTTGCCGAAAGATGACTGCGCGGCGGCCCTGACAGAGGCGCTGGCACGGGGGCTGATCGCGGAGGAGAAAATCGATCAGATCGTCGCCAGAATCCTGACGGAGAAATTCAGAACGGGACTTTTCGACAATCCCTTTATCCCGGATGCCCGGCCCGATTTTCAGTCGGTGCGGGCGCGTCAGGTTGCCCGGCAGGTGGCACTGGAATCCATGATCCTGCTGGAGAATGACGGCACCTTACCGCTGCGGGCGTCAGCACTGGAGTCGGTCGCGGTCATCGGCCCGACGGCGGATGACCCACTGGCGCTGTTATCGGGATACAGTTTTCCCGTGCACCTGATTCTGAATGATACCGAGGCGAATACCAGCCAGGTCACCACGCCATTAACTGCTCTGCAGCAGGCGCTGCCAGAGTGCCGGATCACGTATCGGAAAGGGTGCCATATTCTGACGGAGCGTGCCGCAGGAACCCCGGTGTTTCCGGGGGATGTCGGCAGGCCGCTGGCCGTCTCACCGGTGTCGCGCGATGAATCGCTGATCGCCGACGCGGTTCAGGCTGCGCAAGAGTCGACGCTGGCGATCTGCTTTGTGGGCGATCTGGCCGGGCTGTTCCAGAGTGGCACGGTCGGCGAGGGATCGGACAGCGATACCCTGAACCTGCCTGGCGTACAGCAGAAATTGCTAGAGGCGGTGGTGGAGACGGGCGTTCCGACTATCGTGGTTATGACCAGCGGCCGCCCCTACAGCCTGCAGGGGCTTGAAGATCGGCTGGCGGGATTTCTGATGGCGTGGCAGGCCGGGCAGGAGGGGGCCTGCGCCATTGCAGACATTCTGACGGGCAGGCAGAGTCCCGGTGGCAGACTGGTCGTTTCAGTGCCGGGAAACGTGGGGGCGATGCCCTATTTTTATAATCATAAAATGAAGAGCAGCGGCACCCCGGTCGCCTTTCATTTTCCACCGCGCTACGCCTTTGGTTACGGCCTGAGCTACTCGTTATTCAGACTTTCGGCCCTCACTTTACCAAAGATGATTTTCACTATGGATGAGGCGGTGACCTTTACCGTGACGGTGGAAAATAGCGGAGAGCGGGAGGCCGACACCGTCATTCAGGTCTATGTCCGCGATATACAGGCTTCACTGGTGCGCCCGGTTAAAGAGTTAAAAGCGTTTCAGCGTATTCGGCTGGCCCCGACGCAGTCGGCGGACATCAGCTTCACGCTTCCGGCAGATATGCTTAACTTTACGGATAATCAGGGCAGGCGCAGGGTAGAGCCGGGAGACTTTATTTTAATGATTGGTGAAGCCTCAGATAATATTGTGCTTCAGCAGACGATTACGCTGGCAGGGCCGCTGCGCATTCTGGATGAGCACTGGTCAATGGAGAGTCATGCCACCATCAGTTATCGCTCACCATCCACAACCTGATTATTCCAGCCAGATCTATCCTGCCTCTGTTTTCTATTCACCGCTCTCCGGAGCGGTTTTTTTAATTAAACCTTTAACGTAATGGCTCTCTTGTTTTTTATATTTTGCACACAGTCACAGTTGCTATATTTAATAATTAGCCAGTAAAAAATGATAAAATTATACTCATGCGCTTTCGGTTATTCTATAACCATAAAAAGGATTACTACCATAAAGGGAAAAGACGATGAAAGCGATGATGAAAAAACAGGCGTTAGCCAGTGCAGTAATAATTTCTGCTATGCCACTTTCTGCCTTTGCGTTAGATTTCTCATCCACAGGCGTGGATATTCGTGAAGCCTATACCACCGGCAGTAAAATGTTCCAGACCCGACTGCAGATTTCAACCGTGATTAATGACAGTGTTTCTTTCTCATATCAGAACACGATCAACAACGGCAGTAATTACACTGAATTTAAGAACAACTACTCAGAGGTAGAGGTCACCTACGCGATTCCGCTGACAGACCGGTTTTCGTTTATTCCCGACATGGTCTTCAGCTGGGGGCACAAGGGCAGCCACATCGATCCCTACCTGAAGTTTAATTATCAACTCAGCCCTCAGTTCGGCGTGATGGCCGGGTATCGCTACTATCACTACAACTATAAAACACCCTGCCTGGATGACAGTCTGCAACGAAACAGCTCGCACGAATATGATCTATGGCTGAACTGGCAGGTCACGGATAAGTTATTTGTTAACTATAACCCGGTCTATCTGCAGAAGCAGAACGATTTTCACTTCGGAAATAACAAAAAAGAGATGTGGCAGCATACGCTCTATCTCAGCTACCAGTATGACTCACACTGGAAACCTTTTGGTGATATTTCCGATCTGGGCCGGGCAGGAAACGGCGATAAAGAGTACCGGATGCGTATCGGCCTGAAATATCTGTTCTGAAGCATTCTCTCTGGCGGGCCGGCGTAGATTTTAAACGTGCCTTCCCGCCAGAAAATACGGTTTCGCTGACGGATAGATTCAGCCAGTTAACTGGCACGATTCTGCTCCTGATAACGGCTGCGGTAGGCTTTAGGGGTCAGATTATAGGTTTTTCTGAAGACCAGATAGAAATACTGAACAGAGGGATAACCCGCAATCAGTGAGATCTCTTTCATCGGGAGATCTGTGGTGATGAGTAAGTTGCGGGCATGTTCGATTTTTTCATTATGAATGACGGTGTGAATGGTCGCACCCAGATGCGCTTTAAAACGGATTTCCAGACTGGTTCGTGAAATACCGGTAAAACTGATGACCTGTTCAGCCTTGATACCCTTACAGGCATTATCGCGGATAAAGTTCATTGCCCGGATAACATAGGGATCGACAATAGAACGATAATTGCTCGAACGGCGTTCCACCAGTTTCAGCGGGGGAACCACCACGCGCTGCAACGGCAATGACTCTCCCTTTAAGAGTTTATGAAGAATTTCAGCCGCGCAGGAACCCATTTTTATTGCGCCATGAACCACGGAGGAGAGACTGATGCTCGACAGATGTTGCGTTAACTCTTCATTGTCGATGCCAATAATGGCTAACTTTTCCGGCACCGGGATCCCTATATTTTCACAGATCTGCAGTAAATGTCTGGCGCGGGAATCTGTCACCGCGACGATGCCGGTGCCCTCTGGCAGAGACGTTACCCAGTCAGCCAACTGGTTCTGCGCCGTCTGCCAGTTATCGATAGTGATATCATGGCCGCGATAAATTAAACCGGTCCGGTCCTTTTGCTGCAGGATCGCAGCAAATGCGTTCTCACGTTCGGTTGCCCAGCGTTTATCCGGACATACAGGGAAGCTGTACAGGGCAAAATGTTCCATACCCTTGTTAATCAGATGCTCCAGCGCGGTCGCGACCAGGCTGTAGTTATCAGTAGCCACATAGTGCAGATTCGGAAAAGCCTTTCCGGAGGAGTAGGAGCCACCAATACCGACAACAGGCATGGTCAGCTTATTGAGTTCCTGTTCAACCGCCAGCACATCGCAGTCAGCAATTACACCATCCACGTTCCAGCCATTGATGCTGTCAATGTTACTGCGGAAATCGTCTGCGATGTAAACATCCCACAGGGTACGGGAACGCTGCAGGTATTTACCCACGCCCTCGATTATCTGGCGGTCATACGCCTTATTCGCATTAAATAAGAGCGCGATATGAAAGGTCTTCTCCATTCCGTCAGCCTCCCTGGCAGGTTTATCCTGCACTGTGAATAGCACAGGTCGGTGCTTTCTTTAACCGTTTTGTGTTTGTCCTGTAAGCTGGCGCACTCTTTTTCTGCGTTGCGTGAAAAAAGTCCAGTGCGGCAACGCGTGTAGTGTGTGAAAAAGATAAATGCCCAGATTGATCAGACAGTTAACCTGTATAGGTAATCTGGAACGCGACAGGTGAAAGCTGCGCGAAATAAACGGGATCGCCTGGTAAAGTGTTACGGGTTTCTTCGCGAATCCGGATGTGGCAGAAGCGGGGCAGCGCAGACTGCCCGCGCGGTTTCTGCCGGTGAGTGAGGACGCCAACGGAGTCCGGGAGTGATGCCGTAATCGTGCGGTATGCGTTTACAGGACCGCCTGCTGACATTACTATCCTGACTGACTGAATTTAGTTAAACGACTCGGGGTGCCCTTCTTTGTGAAGGCTGAGAAATACCCGTATTACCTGATCTGGATAATGCCAGCGTAGGGAAGTCTGATGCCTGACCGCATTCGCCTTCTTGTTCGCCGGTTGGGAGCTATGATGTCACAGCCATCTCAACACCTTTCTGCCGCGCACTTCGCGCCCTGTCTGCACGCTTTTCGCCGTCACTCACCGCTGGTCCACTGTATGACCAATGAGGTGGTACAGAACTTCACCGCCAACGTGCTGCTTGCACTGAACGCCTCGCCGGCGATGGTCATCGATGCTGACGAAGCCGCTGAGTTCAGCCGCTTTGCCGATGCGCTCCTCATCAATGTCGGCACTCTGACCCGCGAGCGCCAGCAGGCGATGCAGGCCGCCGTCAGCGCCGCCCGAGAGGCAGGCACCCCCTGGACGCTCGACCCGGTCGCCGTCGGTGCTCTGACGCTGCGCAGTGACTTCTGCCAGCAGTTATTGAGCCAGGAACCGGCTGTGATCCGCGGCAACGCTTCAGAGATTCTGGCGCTGGCAAAGCAGGCCAGTGGCGGACGCGGCGTGGATACGCTGCACCAGGCGGATGCGGCGCTCGATGCCGCCCGTCAGCTCGCCATTCGCTGGCGCACGCTGGTCATTGTCAGCGGTGAAGTGGACTACGCCACCGATGGCACGCGGATCTTTGCGCTTCGCGGCGGCTCGCCCCTGATGACGCGGGTGGTGGGAACCGGCTGTGCGCTCTCTGCGGTCGTGGCAGGGTTCAGCAGCCTGCCCGGCGATCGGCTGTTAAATGTGGCCGCCGCCTGTCAGGTGATGTCGTCAGCGGGAGAAAGGGCAGCATCTCAGGCCGCCGCGCCGGGCAGTTTTGCCACGGCGTTTGTCGATGCACTCTGGACGCTGGAGGCGCATCATGAAGCGCATTAATGCCCTGACGATTGCCGGGACCGATCCCAGCGGCGGCGCCGGGATTCAGGCCGATCTGAAGACGTTCTCCGCGCTGGGTGCCTATGGCACCAGTGTGATCACCGCGCTGGTGGCACAGAACACCTGCGGGGTTCAGTCGGTCTGCCGTATTGATCCGGACTTTGTGACCGCTCAGCTCGATTCGGTGCTGAGTGATGTCCGCATTGATAGTGCGAAAATTGGCATGTTGTCGGAAACGGCTATTGTGGAGCAGGTGGCCGCCCGGCTCAGGCAGGCGAGCATCCCCTTTGTGGTGCTGGATACGGTGATGGTGGCGAAAAGCGGGGATGCGCTGCTTTCACCGGCTGCCGTAGCCAGTGTCCGTGAGCTGTTATTGCCGCAGGTCTCGCTGATTACCCCTAATCTGCCGGAAGCGGCAGCCTTACTGGAGTGTGCCATCGCCACCGACGAGGCGGAGATGCGCAGGCAGGGGCGGGCACTGCTGGCGCTGGGCTGTCAGGCTGTGCTGATGAAGGGCGGTCACCTGGCCGCGGGCGAAAGCCCGGACTGGCTGATCGCGCCCGACGCAGAGCAGCGATTCAGCACGCCGCGCGTCAACACCCGCCATACGCACGGCACGGGTTGTACGCTGTCGGCGGCCTTAGCGGCCCTGCGTCCGCGCCATGCTGACTGGGCGGAAACGCTCGCAGAGGCGAAAAACTGGCTGCAGCAGGCGCTGTTGCAGGCGGATTCACTGGAGGTCGGGAAGGGCATCGGGCCGGTTCACCATTTTCATCAATGGTGGTAGTGATGCAGACCCTCATCGTCCTGGCGGACGGTGAGGGCCTGGCTCAGGGGGTTTCAAACCAGGCGCTGTTGCGCTCGGCAATCGGGGTGATAGAGAAGATCATCTCCTGCAGGTGCAGACGCATGGCCGTTTCGGCCGCATCCGCATCGTGAGACGTCAGCGCGGCAAAGATCTCTTCATGCTGCTCAATCAGCTTTTCCGGCGGCGAGACTTCACTCAGCGTCAGAAACCGAACCCGGTCCATGGTGGCTTTGATGTTCTCCACCGTTTCCCAGGCGAGCCTGCAGTCAATGCTTTCCGCGATCAGGCGATGAAACTCATCGTCGAGGCTGAGAAAAGCCTGGCTGTCGTGACGTGATGCGGCCATGCGCTGCAGCTGCAGATTATGCTCCAGTGCCATCAGCGATGCTGCCGTAATCTCCTGCGCTGCACGACGCACGACCGAGATTTCCACCGCTTCACGGATAAAGCGGCCATCCGCGACCCGTTTGGCAGAAATTTTCCGCACGAAGGTGCCACGTTGCGGCAATACCTGTACCAGTCCCGCTTCGGCCAGCTTAATAAATGCTTCCCGCACCGGCTGGCGCGAGACGTTAAAGCGCGCGGAAACCTCTTTTTCTGAGAGCAGCGAACCCGGCTCAATTGCGCAGGTGACAATATCTTTGCGCAGATAGCGGTAAATCTGCTGATTCACCGGTTCGCTGGTTGTAATGGTATAGGCGATCGACATGCAGCAATATCCATATTACGGCTGGCCGGGACCAGCGCGATGGGAAAGTGTCAGTCTAATCAGCACGCTGCATCTGCGCCAGCCCTTTGTTAACCCGCTGCTGGCGGCGATCGAGGCAGTGATGCACCGTCGCGCGCGCGCCCTGTTCAGAGAGTTGCTGATACCAGTCGGTCAGCCGCGCGACTACATCAGCATTCTGCAGCAGATCCTCGCCAAACACCTCGCGCAGGGAAAGGAGTGCGCGCACGCGCGCCTCGCCCTCTTCGCTGGCGGCCACACATTCCGCCAGCTGTTTCTTCATCGGATCGCGGATCTCAATCGGCTGGCCCTGTTCGTCCACGCCGCCGACGTAGCGCATCCAGCCCGCCACTCCCAGCAGCAGCAGGTCGCAGTCGTTACCGCGCTGCAGATGCCAGCGCAGGCTGTCGAGAAGACGCTGAGGCAGCTTCTGGCTGCCGTCGGTGGCGATTTGTCCGGTGCGGTGTTTGATCGCGCGATTCTCATAACGGGCAATCAGCGAATCGGCATAGGCGTTAAGGTCCACACCCTGGGTGCGCAGGGTAGGGGCCTGCTCATCCACCATCAGTGAACGGGCGGCGGCACGAAAGTGGGGATCGGCCATGCAGTCGCTGATGTGCTCATAGCCCGCCAGGAAGCCGAGATAGGCCAGAAAAGAGTGGCTGCCATTCAGCATGCGCAGTTTCATCTCTTCATAAGGCAGGACATCGCTGACCAGCTCTGCGCCCGCTTTCTCCCAGGCCGGACGACCACTGACGAAGTTATCTTCAATGACCCACTGAAAAAACGGCTCTGCTTCCACGGCGACCGGATCGCAGGAACCCAGGCGCGCGCTGAGTGCGCTAAACGCGGCATCGGTCATGGCCGGAACGATGCGATCCACCATGGTGGACGGGAAGGTGATCTGCTGCTGAATATAATCGGCCAGCGTTGGATCCTGAAGCCGGGCCAGCTGCACAATAACGTTGCGGGTGACATGGCCATTCTCCGGCATGTTGTCACAGGACATCACGCTGAAGGGCGGCAGATCCCGATCCCGGCGGCGGCGAATCGCGGCCAGAATCAGTCCCGGCAGTGAGCGCGGTGCGTCCGGGTTCTGCAGGTCATGCACAATATCGGGGTGATCCGGGTTTAAGTGACCACTGGCCGGCTGGTGGCAGTAGCCTTTCTCGGTCACGGTCATCGAAACAATCGCGACATCGGGCTGAGACATCGCCTCGATCACCGCCTCAATTCCATCACTTTTACCGTGCAGCGCCTGGGTAATAACGCCAATTACCCGGGTGTGCAATGCGTCATCGGCCATCTCCGTCAGGGTATAGAGGAGATGCTGCTCGCGCAGAGCCTGAATCAGTGCGCCGCTGTTGAGATTCACTTCGCAGTATCCCCACTCGCTGCCTTGGTCAGCCAGTTTATCGCTGCACAGGGCCTGATGGGCGCGATGAAAGGCACCGAAACCGATGTGCACCATGCGGGTTTTTAACTGACTGCGATCGTAAGCGGGGCGCCTGATCGCCGGGGGCAGGCGGTCGATCTGTAACATAATCCGTCCTTATGGCAAAGGGGGCGAAAAGCGCCCCAAATAAAGGTTCTGTCAGAAATAACTTCAGACCGAAACCGGTTTATCGCGGATCTTCGGACTGCGAATGACAAACAGCACCAGGAAAGCACCCAGCGCAGCAACACACCCGGCCAGTACGAAGGCGCTGTCAAATTTACCGGTGTGCTGAACAATAAAGCCCGTGACAACAGGCCCGATGATGCCGGAGAGACTCCCTGTCAGATGGATAAAACCGCTGATGCTGCCGATGCGGCTCTTGTGGACCACATCCTGAATAATGGCCCAGTAGATCGCGCCGGTGATATAGAGAAAGAAGATCGACACCGACATCATCATTACGGCGGGAACCACCTCTTTTATCGTACCCGCCAGTGCCACACAAATTGCGGCTGCCAGCAGTGAGACCACCAGCACAATTTTGCGCGACAACAACAGTTTGCCGGTAAGGTTGAAAATCTTATCGGAGATCCAGCCGCCCAGCGCCAGGCCGACGAAGCCCACGATCCACGGAATCATCGTCGTGATACTCATCGATTTAATATCCAGCCCGTGCGCCTGCACCAGGTAGGCCGGGAACCAGCTCAGGAAGAAGAACAGGATATAGTTGTAGCAAAAGAAGGCGAAGGCGGTGACCAGGATAATCGGCTGGCGCAGGTAGTAGCCAAAGGGATGCGGTGTCTCTGAGAGATCGACCTCATCATTCGGGTTCGCGCTCTTCAGGCGCGCGATCAGCTGACGTTCCTCCTCCGTTACCCGTTTACTTTTCTCCGGATTATCCGCAGCAAAAAAGAGCCAGAATGCCATCCAGACCAGACCGATGCAGCAGACAATGACGAAGGCCGGTCGCCAGCCGAAGGCCAGCGCCAGATAGCCTATGATCGGGCCAGCGACAGCTCCTCCCAGCGGTGAACCGGCACTCAGCAGCCCCATAGCCGTCGCGGCCTGTTTCCTGGGAAACCAGCCGTTGATCGCTTTGTTAGCCGACGAGCAGATCGGCCCCTCCGCCATGCCGAAGAGCACGCGCAGAATCAGCAGCGACCAGAAGCCGGTCGCGAGGGCAGTCATGCCGCAGAAAATGGACCAGGCCCCCACCGCCACGGCCAGCACGATTTTGGGGCCGAAGCGATCGGTGGCCAGACCGCCGACAAAATTAAACAGGGCGTAGCCAAAGAAGAAGCTGCCGAAAATGATGCCGAACTGCTCAGCATTAATCACCAGATCTTTTTCAACCAGCGGCACCGTCAGCGACAGGGCAACGCGGTCCAGATAGTTAATCATGTAAACCAGGAACAGCAGTAAAACGAGGGTCCAGCGCAGGTTCTTGAACATACAAACTCCGGGGTCTGTTTTATCGTTTTAAGGGTGCCCGCGAAAATGTACCGGCACCGCCTCGGCACAGCGGCTGTTAATCCATTTGCAGGATCACTTTGCAGCAGGTGCGCGGATCTTTTTCAAACAGGGTCATTGCGCGTTCCACCTCCCTGAGCGGAAAGGCGTGTGTCACCAGTTTTTCGGGCTGGAGTAACCCCTGTTCCATCCAGCCAATGACCTGTGGGAAGCGGTTACTGTTAAGGCGCGAGGTAAACAGCGACAGCTCTTTACTGGTCAGGCTCTGCTGCGTAATGCTGCAGGGTTCGCCAGAGAAGCCCAGCAGGCCGATGCGACCGGCCGGTGAGGCGAGCGCCGCCGCTTCAGCCAGAATGGCGGGATGGCAGGCGGCGTCAATAATCAGCGTCGGCTGCACACCGCTGAGCTGCTCCGCCAGCGGGATGTCACCGTTATCGAAGCACTGGTCCGCACCGCTCTGCGCGGCCAGTGCCAGCCGTTCCGGCAGCCGATCTGCCACCATCACGCTCTTCACGCCATAGACCCCTTTCAGCACCTGCACGGCGGTAAGTCCCATCGGACCGGCACCGTAGATCAGGGCGATATCGTCGGGACGCGGCTGAAGAAACGCCGTGATGTTGGCGGCGATAGTGAATGGCTCAATCAGGCTGGCGAGCCGATCGGGGATCGTCTCCGGCAGCGGCCAGGCATTGCGGGCGGGCGCCAGCGCATAGTCGCTGAAGCCGCCATCGCGGTGCACGCCGATCACCTGCAGCGTGGTGCAGACATTGGGTCGCCCGACAGAGCAGGGATAGCAGCTCCCGCAGCTGATGACCGGATCGACCGCAACGCGCTGACCCAGACGGGCCGCGTCAACCCCGTCGCCCACCGCATCGATCACACCAAAAAACTCATGGCCGATGACCCGGGGATAGCTGGCGAATGGGTTGTGGCCGTGCCAGATATGGATATCCGAGCCGCAGATGCTGGCACAGGTCACTTTTACCCGCACTTCGCCCGACACCGGTTGAGGCAGGGGGCGCTCCGCGATCGCCAGTTTTCCCGGCTGTTCAATCACTACGCTTTTCATCCGTTTCTCCTTACCAGTTCCAGAGGGTGCCATCTTCAAGACGGGCGACCGGCAGATAAGCAGGCTCATAGGGATATTTCGCCGCCAGTTTTTCGTTAAAGTCGATGCCGAGGCCGGGCTTGTCGCCAGGATGCATGTAGCCCTGGTCAAAGCGCCAGCTCGCATCAAACAGCGCCATCATCTGTTCAGAGAAGCCCATATACTCCTGCACGCCGAAATTCGGCACCCAGAGGTCAAAGTGCAGCGCCGCCGCCATGCAGATCGGCGAGAGATCGGAAGGACCGTGCGAGCCGGTGCGTACCTGATAAAGCGAGGCAAAATCAGCGATACGCCGCATGCCGGTAATGCCGCCTGCGTGTGTAATGGTGGTGCGGATGTAGTCGATCAGCTGCTCTTCAATCAGCTGCTTGCAATCCCAGATGCTGTTGAACACTTCGCCCACCGCAATCGGGGTCACGGTGTGCTGACGGATGAGGCGGAAGCAGGCCTGATTTTCCGCAGGCGTTGGATCCTCCATCCAGAACAGGCGATAGTCCTCCACGCTCTTGCCAAAGCGGGCCGCCTCAATCGGCGTCAGGCGATGGTGCATGTCATGCAGCAGATGCTCATCGAAACCAAATTTATCGCGGATGGCGGCGAACAGTTTTGGGGTGAAGTCGAGATACTTCTCGGTTGACCAGAGCTGCTCTTCCGGCCAGTTGCCTTTGGTCGCCGGTTCATACGCCAGCCCTTTGCCTTTCGCCATGCCATAGGTGGTTTTCATTCCCGGCACGCCGCACTGCGCGCGAATCGCTTTAAAACCCAGCTCTTTGTGCCTGGCGTAATCATCCATGACTTCATCGATAGAGTGGCCGGTGGTGTGGCAATAGACCATCACCCCGGTACGGGAAGCGCCGCCCAGCAGCTGGTAAACCGGCATATTTGCGGCTTTGCCTTTGATATCCCACAGCGCCATATCGACGGCAGAGATCGCGGACATCGTTACGGGACCGCGACGCCAGTAAGCGCCCTTATAGAAGTATTGCCAGATATCCTCGATCTGATGGGCATCGCGGCCGATCAGTTGCGGACAGACATGATCTTTCAGGTAGGAGGCGACCGGCAGCTCGCGGCCGTTGAGTGTGGCGTCACCCACGCCGGTCAGGCCCTGATCCGTGGTGATCTTCAGCGTGACAAAGTTCCTGCCTGCACAGGTGACAAAGACTTCCGCCTTAACAATTTTCATTCCGGGTACCTTCCGTCAGTGTTTAATGACGAAAAAATACGCGCATTAATACTACCATACAAGTAAGGCTGGCAGAGTTGTGAAGGGAATCACAGAGTGCAGTGCAGGGGAAATCACAGGGCAGAAAGGCGGCGGCGTGGCAGGGGACGGGTTGACAACAGGGCGTAAGCAGATAGCAGACGGGGGCTATCACCCCCGTTAACGATAATCAGGAAAGCAGGGCGCACTGCGGCGGCAGGCGGCAGCTCAGCGCCCCAGCCATAACCTCAATAACAAATTCGCGGCCGGAAAGCGGCTCACCGTCCAGGTTAAAGGTCATCTCATGTGGAGAGCGGATGGTCAGAGATTCGAGCTGCGTGGTGACGATACCCGGATTGTCATCGTCGCCGGTCAGGGAGTGTAGCAGCGTGGGCAGCAGCTCCTGAGCGGTCACGATACTCACATCCAGCCGGCCATCGTTGATCAGGGCAGAAGGGCATAACCGCTGACCGCCGCCCGCCTGGCGACCATTACCGATGCCGATCACCAGCGCATCGCCCTGCCAGGCGAAATCGGGACCGCTGATTTCACAGGTGTCGGGTTTGAGCGTATCCATGCGCATCAGGCCGTGAATAAAGTAGGAGACGCCGCCCAGCGCGGACTTGAGCTTTTCCGGTGTCTCAGTCGTGATACGGGTGCCAAATCCACCGGTCGCCATATTAATGAAGTAGTGGCTCTGGTTAACCCGGGCCAGATCGATAGCATGCGCCTTACCCTGGATCGCCAGCCGCAGAGCGGGTTCCATCTCTTCGGGAATGCCGACGCTGGTGGCAAAGTCATTGGCGGTGCCCAGCGGCAGAATGCCCAGAGCCGGACGATATTCCGCATCAGACGCGGCCAGCGCCGTCGCGATTTCATTGATGGTGCCATCGCCACCGCCTGCCACTACGGTTTCCGCCCTCAGCGCAATCGCCTCTTTGACGTAACGGTCGCCGTCCCCTTTTTCAAACGTGACACGCACCGCAATGTTGAAACCTTGTTCACGCAGGGCAGTAATCGCGTCGCGCAGATCTTCATTACCCGCGCCTTTTCCGTTCAGGATGAGCAGCGTAAGCGGTTTATTATCCATTTTGCGTTCCTTGAGGATCTACAGAGTAAGAGAGGAGTTTATAACATAGCTGCCAGCAGCAAATTATTGGAGAAAGAGAGAAAAAAGAAAACCCGCACGGGGGAGCCGGGCGGGTAAATGAGGTGGTTCCTGATAATTCTGCCGTTTATTGTTACTCGTTAGCAGCAGGCGGGACTATAAAGCAGTGGCTGGCAAGGGTCTGTGATCCTGTTCTGATTTCAACAAATTGTTTCCGTTGGTAAACGGTTGTGCGGATCGCGGGTATCCTCGCCGTGATCGAAGTTACGCAGCAGCAGGGCAAACTGCAGATCCACCTCTTCAGGGACCTGCAGCCAGACGCGATGACCATCGCCCGGCGCAATCTCCGTGGGCTCACCGCGCGCATTCTGCAGCGCATCGATCCGACACTGCAGATTCCCTGCCGGTGTCATGATCTCTGTGCTGTCATGCAGCATAAACTTGTTCTTCACCGCCACTTCCGCCCACGTACCCCGGCGCTCACCGGTAAATTCACCGACAAACTGCTGGCGATCTGAAACCGAAAAGCCCTGCTGATAGTTCTGATAGCTGTCATGGGTGTGGCGGCGCAGAAAGCCTTCGGTATAACCGCGATGGGCCAGACCTTCCAGGGTCTGCAGCAGCGAAGGATCAAAAGGTTTACCGTCGGCAGCATCATCAATCGCCCGGCGATAGACCTGTGCGGTCCGGGCGCAGTAGTAGTAGGACTTGGTGCGGCCCTCAATTTTCAGCGAATGCACGCCCATCCCGCTGAGCCGCTCCACATGGGCGACCGCACGCAGATCGCGCGAATTCATAATGTAGGTGCCGTGCTCATCTTCGAATGCGCTCATCACCTCGCCCGGTTTCATCTTCTCTTCCAGCAGAAACACCTTATCAGTCGGCTGGCCTACGCCCAGCGTAGGGGTCACATCCTGTACCGCGATGGGCTCATGGATACCCACAATATTGCCCACCTCATCCTGCTGACCTTCGGCCACTTTGTACTCCCAGCGGCAGGCGTTGGTGCAGGTGCCCTGATTCGGGTCGCGTTTGTTCATGTAGCCCGACAGCAGACAGCGACCGGAATAGGCCATGCAGAGCGCACCGTGAACAAAGACTTCCAGCTCCATCTCCGGTACCTGCTGGCGGATCTCGGCGATCTCCTCCAGCGACAGCTCACGCGACAGGATCACCCGGCTCAGCCCCCTCTGCTGCCAGAATTTTACCGTCGCCCAGTTGACTGCGTTGGCCTGCACCGACAGGTGAATCGGCATCGACGGAAAGGCCTCCCGCACCAGCATAATCAGGCCGGGATCGGACATGATCAGCGCGTCGGGCTGCATGGCCACCACCGGCGTCAGGTCGCGGATAAAGGTTTTCAGCTTGGCGTTGTGCGGCGCAATGTTGACGACCACATAGAATTTTTTGCCCAGCGCGTGGGCCTCGCTGATGCCCAGCGCAAGATTCTCGTGGGTAAATTCGTTGTTGCGCACCCGCAGGCTGTAGCGCGGCTGGCCGGCATAGACGGCATCGGCACCGTAGGCAAAGGCGTAACGCATGTTTTTCAGCGTGCCGGCGGGGGAAAGAAGCTCAGGTTTCATGTTTTTCTCACTGATGTCAGGTCAGCATGCCGCCGCAGGCGGCAGGTGCAGGGCCTTAAGCCCTGCAAAAGGTGCGGAATTGTAGGCAGTGAGAAAAGGGAAGTAAATTGATCAGGATCAAACTAGATCAAATGACAGGCGTCGGCCTCCCAGCGATACCCCATGCCGTAAACGGCGCGGATAAAGGGTTGCTCGCTGTCGAGCAGCTCCAGCTTGCGGCGCAGATTCTTGATGTGGCTGTCGATTGTGCGATCCGTCACCACGCGATAGTCATCATAGAGATGGTTAAGCAGCTGTTCGCGTGAAAAGACCTTGCCCGGCTCCAGCGACAGCGTTTTCAGCAGGCGGAACTCCGCAGGGGTGAGATCAAGTGGTTTCTCGCGCCAGCTGGCGGAGAAGCGGCTTTCATCGACCCGCAGCAGCGAGGCACTCTGCGGCTCCTCCGCTGAACGTCTGACCCGACGCAGAATGGTTTTCACCCGCGCCACCACCTCACGCGGACTGAAGGGTTTGCAGATGTAGTCATCCGCGCCCAGCTCCAGCCCCAGCAGCCGGTCGATCTCTTCGGTGCGCGCCGTCACCATAATAATCGGCAGGTCGGAATGGCGGCGGATTTCGCGGCACAGCGTCAGGCCGTCTGTGCCGGGCAGCATTAAATCCAGCAGCATCAGATCGGGTGGCGTCTGGCGGACATACTCCAGCACCGCACTGCCGTCGGCAATGTGATGGGTACGGTAATTTGAGGCGAGCAGATAATCGATCATCAGCTGCGCCAGTTTCGGCTCATCTTCGACCACCAGAATCAGCGGATCGGGGGTTTCCTGGCTCATAAGCGTCTACACAGGGGGAACATAGCGCAAGTGTAGCGCGATTTTCAGTCCACCTAAATCAGAGTGCGCCGCATGAAGGTCGCCACCATGCGCGGCCGCAATATTTTTGCAGATCGCGAGGCCGAGGCCTGAGCCGCCGCTGGCACGGTTGCGTGACCCCTCGGTGCGGAAGAAACGCTCAAAAATCTGCGCCTGATACGCCTTGTCCACGCCGGGCGCACTGTCATCAAATTCGATATGCCAGTCGGGAGCCTCATAGCGGAGCGTCACCTCTACCCGGCCTCCGCTGTCGGTGTAGCGCAGGCTGTTCTCCAGCAGGTTGGTGAAGAGTTGCATCAGGCGGTCGGGATCGCCAAAGAAGGGGGCCTGGTCGGGCAGATTCAGTTTCAGCGTCAGCTGGTGCGCGCGATAGCGTTCGGCAAAGCTGCCCGCCGTCACCTCCAGCAGCTGTACCAGATCGGTCGCCTGTTTGCGGTAGGCGAGGGCTCCCACGTCAGAGAGCGACAGCTGATGCAGGTCATCCACCAGCTTGGTCAGTACCACCACTTCACTCTGTAACGAGGCGATCGCTTCCGGCGTCAGCTTGCGCACCCCATCCTGCATCGCTTCCAGCTCACCCCGCAGAATCGCCAGCGGGGTGCGCAGCTCGTGGGAGATATCGGCCATAAAGGCGCGACGCATGCTTTCGTTTTTCTCCAGCGAGCGGGCGAGAAGGTTGAAGTCGCCCGCCAGCTGACCCAGTTCATCCCGGCTGCTGACCTCGACGCGGGTGGCGAAGTTACCGGCCGCCAGATGATGGGTGCCGTCGACCAGCCGCTTAACCGGGGCCAGCAGACCGCGCGCCATCAGCCAGGTCGCCAGCGCCGCCAGCAGGGTCGAGAGGCCGACGATGATCCAGCTGGTGCGCCGCTGCTGAAGATCAAAGTTAATATCGGTACTGCGCGTCAGCCGCTCCGGTGGAGAGCCGATCACCCAGCCGACTATCCTGCCCGTGCTGGTGATGATATTGCGCCGCGTGCCTTCCGGCGGCACCGGCCCCGGCGGGCCGACCATCACCTTGTACTGCTGATCGAGCACCCAGAACTGGGTACGCCAGCCGTGGGGCGGCAGCTGACTGCTGCTGTCCGGGTTCTGCTCCAGCGAACGCAGCATGGTGAAAATCAGCCGATCGTTGTGACGCAAAAAATCCCAGTTGCCGTGCTGCTCATACTGGTCAGCCAGCGCATCGCTGAGCAGGTTCAGGCGCTGCTGATTGCCGCGCTTGATGTAGTCGACGAAGCCATGCTCGAAGCTGAGCCGCACGCCCCAGTGCATGGTGATCAGCACCAGCATGCAGGTGGCGAAGATCGCCATAAACAGTTTCGCCCCGATACCCAGGCGCAGGTTCACTCTCATTTTTTTCTCCGGCGTCGCAGATCGACGTTGGTACTCACCTGGGAGGGAACGCGCCAGAATACCAGCGCGGGCAGGATGATAATCAGCGACATGCAAAGGTAGGTATAAATAAACATCTGGTGCTCTGCGGCGCTGCCCGCCACGCTCTCCTGCGCAAACGCCCCCAGCAGCAGCCCGGCCACGGTGACGCCAATACTCATCGACAGCTGCATGATCATCGACAGCAGGCTGTTGCCGCTGGAGGCCAGCTCATCGGGCAGCTCCTTCAGCGTCAGGGTATTCATCGACGAGAAGCGAATGGCGTTCACCATCCCCTGCAGAAACAGCACCAGCGGCAGCAGCCAGACCCAGCCCAGCATCGCCACCAGCGGGAAGAGCAGCACCACCAGCGCCAGCGCCACGGTCGACATCACCAGCACCCGGCGATAGCCATAAAGATTAACGATGCGCACCACGATGCGCTTCATCCCCATATTGCCCAGCACCATCGGAATCATCATCAGACCAGCGTGGAACGGGCTGTAGCCCATGCCGAGCTGCAGAAATATCGGCGTCATAAAGGGCAGCATGCCACTGCCGATGCGGCCGGTGAAGCTGCCGAGCAGGCCGATGGCGTAAATCGGGTTATCGAACAGCTTCAGGCTGAACAGCGCATTATCATTGCCGCGCGCATGCAGCAGATAGAAGAGCAGCGAGAAGGTGCCCGCCAGAATCATGCCGCCCAGCAGCAGGGGAGAGCCGCCGCTGCTGCGCTGACCATCCAGCGCCAGGGTCAGGGTCGCCATGCCGGCGGCCAGCAGGATAAAACCGGCAAAGTCAAAGCGCCGCGTCTGCATACGGTAGTTGGGCATCAGCATCAGGGTGGCGATAGCGCCCGCGATGCCGACCGGAATATTGATCAGGAAGATCCAGTGCCAGCTGGCGTACTCCACCAGCACGCCGCCCAGCGCCGGGCCGAGCAGCGGGCCGATCTGACCGGGCAGGGTGACAAAGGTCATCGCGGACATGTACTGCTCACGCGGCACGATCTTCATCACCGTCAGGCGGCCCACCGGCACCATCATCGCGCCGCCAATCCCCTGAACCACCCGCGACAGCACCAGCTGATCCAGCGTGGCGGAGAGGGCGCACAGCAGCGATCCCAGACTGAACAGCAGAATCGCGCTGAAGAAGATGTTGCGCACGCCAAAGCGATCCGCCAGCCAGCCGCTGACCGGCAGCATCACCGCCACCGTCAGCACGTAGTAGACGATGACCGCGTGCATGTGCAGCGGGCTGACGCCCAGATCGTGCGCCATAGCGGGGATCGCCGTGTTCACGATGGTGGTATCCAGCGTCTGCATAAAGAAGCCGATGGCAACGATCCATAACTGCCAGCGGACGTTAGTGCTTTGCGTACTCATCGCTCCCCCCGATAACGGCCTTACCCCCGATGTCTCACGCTACTGCCGCCATTACGGCTGCGGCGTGGCGACCAGCGGACGTTTTTTGCGCCGCAGTTTATCCATCATCAGATAGACCACCGGCGTCGTGTAGAGCGTCAGCAGCTGGCTCATCACCAGACCGCCTGCGATGGTAATCCCCAGCGGCTGACGCAGCTCCGCGCCATCGCCGCTGCTCAGCACCAGCGGCAGCGCACCAAACAGGGCAGCCAGCGTGGTCATCATAATCGGCCGGAAGCGCAGCAGGCAGGCCTGGAAGATCGCCTCGCGCGCGCTGAGCTGGCCGTTGCGCTCCGCTTCCAGCGCGAAATCGACCATCATGATAGCGTTCTTTTTCACGATGCCGATCAGCAGCAGAATGCCGATCAGCGCAATCAAGCTGAAAGGCGTATCGAACAGCTCCAGCGCCAGCAGCGCGCCCACGCCCGCCGAGGGCAGGGTAGAGAGGATGGTCAGCGGATGCACATAGCTCTCATAAAGGATCCCCAGCACGATATAGACCGCCCCGATTGCCGCCAGCATCAGCCAGAGCTGGCTGCTTTGCGACTGCTTAAACACCTGCGCCGTTCCGGCAAAGCTGCCGCGCACGCTGGAGGGAACGCCAATGGCAGTCATGGTGCGATCGATCGCCTCTGACGCCTGCGACAGCGACACCCCTTCCGGCAGGTTAAACGAGATAGTGGATGCGGCCGACAGGCCTTCATGGTTCACCGACAGCGGCGCGTTGGCGGGCTGCCAGTGCGCGAACCACGACAGCGGAATCGCTTTACCCGCGTCATTAATCACAAACATCTGCGACAGGGCGCTGATATCCTGGGTGTAGCGCGGATCGACCTCCATGACCACTTTGTACTGATTGAGTGGTTGATAAATAGTGGATATCTGACGCTGCCCAAAGGCGTTGTTCAGCAGATCGTTGGCCTTTGAGACGTCGATACCCAGCCGCGCCATGCTCTCCCGATCGTAAGTCAGCGCCATCTCGCTGCCCTTATCCTGCTGATCGGAGTTCACATCTGCCAGCTGCGGCAGGGCAGAAAACGCCTCGCGGATTTTCGGCTCCCACGTCCGCAGGGCGCCCAGATCGTCCGACAGCAGCGAATACTGGTAGCTGGCGTTCGCCTCCCGTCCACCGGCGCGCAGATCCTGCACCGCATTCAGATAGAGACTGGCGCCTGGCTCTTTTGCCAGCTTGCCGCGCAGCCGGGCGATAACCGCCTGCGCGCTCTCTTTGCGCTCAGAGAGCGGTTTCAGCGAGATAAACATTGAGCCGCTGTTGGTGCGCATTCCGCCGGTAAAGCCCACCACGCTGTCCACAGCCGGATCGGCCCCGACAATCTCCATAAAATCCTGCAGTTTACTGCGCATCGCCTGGAACGAAATACTCTGGTCGGCAGAGATAAAGCCGGAGAGCCGTCCGGTATCCTGTTCCGGCATAAAGGTTTTCGGCACATGCACAAACAGCCAGCCGGTCAGGACAATGGTGGCGACAAACAGCAGCATGACCCAGCGCGCATGGTTCAGCACTACCCTGAGCGAACGGCCATACCCCTGCTGGATCGCCATCAGCAGACGACCTGCCCCGCGACGACGTGGCTGGCTGCGCGGCGCGTGCGGCTTCAGCAGATAAGCGCACATCATCGGCGTCAGGGTGATTGAGATAAACAGGGAGATGACGATAGAGACCGACAGGGTAATGGCAAATTCTGAGAAGAAGCGGCCAATCAGCCCGCCGATCATCAGCAGCGGCAGGAACACCGCCACCAGCGACAGGCTCATCGACAGCACGGTAAAGCCGACTTCCTGCACCCCTTTCAGCGCGGCCGCCAGCGGCTTCATGCCCGCTTCGACGTGGCGGGCAATGTTCTCCAGCACCACGATCGCGTCATCCACCACAAAACCGGTGGCGATGGTCAGCGCCATCAGCGACAGGTTGTTCAGGCTGAAGCCGCAGAGGTACATGGCAGCGAAGGTGCCGATCAGTGAAACCGGCACGGCAACGGCGGGGATCAGCGTGGCCCGGCCTGAACGCAGGAAGAGAAATACCACCATGATCACCAGCAGCACGGCGATGATCAGTGACTGCTCGACCTCATGCAGCGAAGCACGAATCGTTGGTGAGCGATCCTGCGCAATCTGCAGGTCGATAGCGGCCGGGATCACCTCATGCAGCCGGGGCATTTCAGCGCGGATACGGTCCACGGTGTCGATCACGTTAGCGTCAGGCGTTTTGCGGATCAGCAGCAGCACCGCAGGCTTGCCGCGCGACATCCCGGCGTTGCGCACATCCTGTACCGAATCCTGGACCGTGGCCACATCCGACAGCCGGACGGCCGCACCGTTTTTATAATGGACGATCAGTGGCTGATACTCACGCGCGGTCTGCAGCGCGTCATTGGTCCGAAGCTGCCAGCGCCGCTGGGTATCATCCAGTGCCCCCTGCGGACGTCGCTGGTTGGCACTGGAAATGGCGGTGCGCACGTCATCCAGAGAGACACCCTGGTTAAACAGCGCCTGCGGATTCAGTGCCACGCGAACCGCAGGCAGCGAGCTGCCGCCTACGGTTACATCACCCACGCCCTCAATCTGCGACAGCTTCTGCGCCAGCTGGGTGGAGGCGTAGTCGTAGAGCTGACCCGGATTGTAGGTATCCGACGTCAGCGTCATGATCATGATCGGCGCATCGGAAGGGTTAACCTTGCGCCACGTCGGACGCGACGGCATCCCGGTCGGCAGCAGGCTCTGCGCGGCGTTAATCGCGGCCTGCACGTCGCGCGCGGCTCCGTTGATGTCACGGTCGAAATCAAACACCAGGATGATGCGGGTGTTGCCCAGCGAGCTGGTGGAGGTCATTTCGCTGACGCCTGAGATCCGTCCCAGCGAACGCTCCAGCGGCGTGGCCACCGATGACGCCATGATCTCCGGCGCGGCACCCGGCAGCGAGGCGGAGATCACGATCACCGGAAAATCGACCTGGGGCAGCGGGGCCACCGGCAGCAGGCGGAAACCCAGCACCCCGGCCAGCGCGATAGCCAGCGTCAGCAGGGTGGTTGCTACGGGCCTGTGGATAAAGAGGGTAAAGAACTTCACTCTGCGGCCTCCCTGCGGCTGAAGCGGCGGCGTGTCGCGTGAGCCAGCCGATCAAACAGCAGGTAGATCACCGGCGTCGTAAAGAGGGTCAATACCTGGCTCAGAATCAGCCCGCCCACCATCGCAATGCCCAGCGGATGACGCAGTTCGGCACCGACGCCCGTGCTGAGCATCAGCGGCAGTGCGCCGAGCAGGGCCGCCAGCGTGGTCATCAGAATCGGACGGAAACGCAGCAGGCAGGCCTGATAGATGGCGTCATAAGGCGTCATCCCCTCTTCACGCTCGGCCGCCAGCGCAAAGTCGATCATCATGATGGCGTTCTTTTTCACGATGCCGATCAGCAGGATGATGCCGATGATCGCCACAATATCCAGCTCATTGCCGCTGAGCATCAGCGCCAGCAGCGCGCCGACCCCGGCGGTAGGCAGCGTGGAGAGAATGGTAATCGGATGAATAAAGCTCTCATAGAGCACGCCCAGCACGATGTACATCGCAACGATGGCCGCCACGATCAGCCAGACGGTGCTGCTCAGCGCCGCTTCAAACGCCAGCGTGCTGCCCTGGAACTGAGTCATCATCTCTGCAGGCATGCCCAGCGCGGCTTCCGCCTGCGACACCGCCTTCACCGCATCCTCCAGAGAGTAGCCCTCCGCTACGTTGAACGAGAAGGTTGCCGACGGGAACTGGTCGAGGTGATTAATCGTCAGCGGCGCGAACCGCTGTTCAATACGGGCAATGGCGCTGAGCGGCACGCTGCCGCCGTCGCTGCTGTTGAGGCGAATCGCTTCCAGACTCTCCAGCCCTGGCGTGGCGTGATTATCCTGCTCCAGCACCACGCGATACTGATTCGCCTGGGTGTAGATGGTGGAGATAAGCCGCTGCCCAAAGGCGTTGTAGAGTGCATTGTCCACGTCCGCCATGCTGATGCCGAGGCGGCTGGCGCTGTCACGGTCAACGTTAACAAACGCCTCCAGCCCCTGATCCTGCCAGTCGCTGCTGACATCACGCAGTTGTGGCAGCGTATTCAGCCGGGTCAGCAGGGCCGGAACCCAGGTGCTGAGCGAGGTGAGCGAACCGGACTGCAGCGTAAACTGGTAAGGCGTCCGGCTCGCCTGGGTATCGATAGTGAGATCCTGCACGGCCTGCAGCCAGAGCTGCACGCCCGGCACCTGACTCACCGCCCTCTGCAGACGCTGCTGAATCGCCGGAATCCGGTCGTCGCGCTGGTCCAGCGGTTTGAGGTTGATCTGCAGCCGGGCGCTGTTGAGCGCGGCATTGGTGCCATCTACGCCGACAAACGAAGTCAGGCTCTGCACCGCCGGATCTTTCATGATGATGGAGGCGACATCGCGCGTGCGCTGCGCCATGCTGGCGTAGGAGACCGACTGCGGCGCCTGCAGCGTGCCCTGAATAATGCTGTTGTCCTGCTGCGGGAAAAAGCCTTTCGGGATAATCATCCACAGCATCAGCGTCAGCATCAGGGTGCCGACCGCCACCGATAGCGTCAGCCAGGGGTGATTCAGCACCCGGCGCAGGCCACGGCCATAGAAGGCCACGATGCGGTCAAACATCGCTTCGCTGGCGCGGGAAAAACGGTTCTGTTTGCGCAGCGACTCCGCGCTGAGCATCCGGGCGCACATCATTGGCGTCAGGGTCAGTGAGACTACCGCCGAGATCAGGATGGCGACCGCCAGCGTCACGGCAAATTCGCGGAACAGCCGGCCAATGACATCCCCCATAAACAGCAGCGGGATCAGCACCGCAATCAGCGAGAAGGTCAGCGAGATGATGGTAAAGCCGATCTCGCCAGCCCCTTTCAGCGCGGCGGTCAGCGGTTTTTCACCCTTCTCGATATAGCGTGAGATGTTCTCGATCACCACGATGGCATCATCGACCACGAAACCGGTGGCGATGGTCAGCGCCATCAGCGTCAGGTTGTTGATCGAAAAGCCCAGGAAATACATGGCGGCGAAGGTGCCGATCAGCGACAGGGGAACCGCCACCGCCGGGATCAGCGTGGCAGGCACGTTGCGCAGAAACAGGTAGATAATCATCACCACCAGTGCCATCGCCAGCACCAGCTCAAACTGGGTGTCGCTGACCGACGCGCGGATGTTGGTGGTGCGGTCGGTGAGCAGCGTCACCTCAACGGACTTCGGCAGGGTCGCGGTCAGCGCAGGCAGCATGGCGCGGATATTGTCCGCCGTGGCGATGATATTGGCGCCAGGCTGACGCTGGACGTTGAGCACGATCGCCGCATCGCGGTTGGCCCAGGCACCCAGCCAGCTGTTTTCTGCACCCTGTTCGATGGTGGCCACGTCGCCGAGCCGCACCGGGGCGTTGTTTTTATAGCTGATAATCAGCTGGCGGTAATCTTCCGCGGACTTCATCTGGTCATTGGCCGACAGCGTGACAGAGCGGGTCGGGCCATCCAGACTGCCTTTGGCGGAGTTGACGTTGGCGTTGCTGATGGCGGTCCGTACCGTTTCGCTGGTCAGGCCGAGTGCCGACAGCGCCTGCACGTTCAGCTTAACCCGCACGGCCGGACGCTGACCGCCCGACAGGGTGACCAGCCCGACGCCACTCACCTGTGAAATCTTCTGCGCTATCCGGGTTTCGATCATGTCCTGCACCTGCGTCAGCGGCATGCTGCGGGTGGTGACGGCCAGCGTCATGATGGGCGGATCGGCGGGATTCACTTTGTTGTAGACCGGCGGATTAGGCAGGTCGTTGGGCAGCAGGTTGGTGGCGGAGTTAATTGCCGCCTGCACTTCCTGCTCAGCCACATCCAGCGGCAACGTCAGCTGAAACTGCAGCGTCACCACCGAGGCACCGCCGGCGCTTTGCGACGACATCTGCTTCAGGCCGGACATCTGACCAAACTGATGCTCCAGCGGGGCGGTGATGGAGGAGGTGACCACATCCGGGCTGGCACCCGGATAGAGGGTGACGACCTGAATGGTCGGATAATCCACTTCCGGCAGCGCCGAAACCGGCAGAAAGCGATAACCCAGCACGCCAGCCAGCAGAATCGCAATCATCAGCAGCGTGGTGGCGACCGGGCGCAGAATAAACTGGCGAGACGGTCCGCCATGCTGATCGGGAGGCATGACCTGCATTACTCACGCTCTCCTTTTGACGGCAGCGTGGCGCGACTGCTGCGCGGCGCGCTGCTCTGCGGTGCCACAACCTCCACTTTTGCCCCCTCCGTCAGGCGGTCCAGACCATCCGTGACCACGCGCTCACCCGCCTCCAGACCGGCCGTGATCACCACCTTCTGGCTGTCCTGCAGGCCGGGCACCACGCTTTTCTTACTCACTTTGTTATCGCTGTTGACGACCCAGACAAAGTTCCCCTCGTTGCCCATCTGCAGTGCAGCAGGCGGGATGACAATCGCATCCTGCAGCGTGTTGACCTTCAGGCGCACATTAACGAACTGATTAGGAAACAGCGCGTCATCCTGATTATCGAATCGCGCCTTGATTTTGATGGTGCCGGTGGTGACATCAATCTGGTTGTCCAGACTCAGCAGTTTGCCGCTGGCGATCAGGTTTTTATTGCTGCGATCCCAGGCCTCAACCAGTAGCGGCTGGCCGCTTTTCTGCGCTTTCAGAATGGCGCTGATGCTGTTCTCCGCCAGCGTGAAGAGCACATCGATCGGATGCGTCTGGGTGATCACCACGATGCCGGTGCTGTCGCTGCTGGTGACGTAGTTGCCCACATCCACCTGCTTCAGGCCGACCCGCCCGGAAATCGGCGCGGTGATCCGGCTGTAGGTCAGATTAAGCTGTGCGCTGGCAGCGTTTCCTTCATCCGCCTTTAGCGTGCCGAGCGTTTCAGCGACCAGTGAACGCTGGGTATCCAGACTCTGTTGCGACACCAGGGACGTTTTCGCCAGCTTCTCGTAGCGCGCCAGGTCGCGACGGGCATTCGCCAGCGTGGCCTGATCCTTGACGACCTGGCCCTGAGCCTGTGCCAACGCCACCTGGTAAGGGCGCGGATCGACCTCCGCCAGAAGATCGCCTGCTTTAACCTGATCGCCTTCGGTAAAGTGGATCGCCAGCAGATCGCCGTTGACCCGGCTGCGCACGGTGGCCGTATTGGCGGCGGTGACCGTACCCAGTCCGCTCAGGTATTGCGGCACGCTTTCGCGAGTGGCGGTGGCAGCCTGAACAGGGGCCAGTGGGCGATGCGCGCCCTCACCACGGCCTTTGTCGCCCGGGGCAGACGCATCACGCTGGCTGCCGCTTTCCGGTGCCGCACTGCGCTGCCAGCCATAATAACCGCCTGCCGCGACAGCAATCAGGGCCAGCACAATCAGGGTTTTCTTCATAACAGGATGTCGGGTGCTCATGATTCGGTGCTCTCCAGCAGTGACGTAGTCCCAGGCGCAGGCATCAAAAGGTTAGCCTGCAAACGACAGATTGTAGTCGCCTCTGACGGGCAGAAGTTGAAGGAAATAAGGAATCTCTGTCAGGGCGGGGTCATTATGCCTGTTCTTTCATTAATCGCAGCACAATCGTCATAAAGAGGCAAAACCCCTTTGCTATGCTGAGAAACAGGCAGTTTTTCCGGTAAATAAGGAGCCAGAAATGCATCAGAATCAGACACGGCAGTTAGGTAACAGCGGTATCGCCGTTCCGCGACTGACGTTTGGCGGCAATGTGTTTGGCTGGACGGTGGATCGCGCTACCTCATTTTCTCTGCTGGATGCGCTGGTGGAGCGGGGGCTCTGGTTTATCGATACGGCCGACGTCTATTCCCGCTGGGTGCCGGGCAACAAAGGCGGTGAATCGGAAACCCTTATAGGCGAGTGGCTGCAAAAAAGTAGCAAACGGGACCGGATCGTTCTGGCAACCAAGGTGGGGATGGAACTGTCCCCGGCGAAAACCGGGCTGAAACCGGACTATATCCGTCAGGCAGTCGATGCGTCGCTGCGCCGTTTACAGACGGACTATATCGACCTCTATCAGGCGCACCGCGACGATGCAGATACGCCCCTGGCGGAGACACTGAGCGCCTTTGACGGCCTGATCCGCGAAGGCAAGGTGCGGGCTATCGGGGCTTCAAACTACAGCGCCGCACGACTGCAGGAGGCGCTGGCGATCAGTGACGCGCAGGGACTGGCGCGCTACGAAACCCTGCAGCCGGAATATAACCTCTATGACCGCCAGCCCTATGAGTCGGAGCTGGAGCCTGTGGTGCAGGCGCACGGACTGGGCGTGATCAACTACTATTCTCTCGCCAGCGGTTTCCTCAGCGGCAAATACCGTGAAGCAGCGGATGCGGCGAAAAGTGCGCGCGGGCAGAGCGTGGTCGAAAAATATCTCAATCCGCGCGGGTTGCGGATCCTCGACGCGCTGGATGCCATCAGCGCAGCGCAGCAGGTGACGCCGACGCAGGTGGCGCTGGCATGGCAGATCGCCCGTCCCGGCATCACCGCGCCGATTGTCAGCGCCACATCGCTGAAACAGCTCGACGATCTGACCGGGGCGATGCAGCTTACGCTCTCACCCGCAGAGATTGCGCAACTGGACCAGGCGAGCCGTTAAGCGCAGGGGCCATCGTGCCCCTGTTTTGCGCTGACCCGGCAGAAACTGCCGTTTCTGGCTGAAACGTAACCGCTAAGAGATCCCGATCACAGTTACGCGAACAATCTGCTGTTTCCGGAAAGTATGCGCACGTATTTACAAAAGCCGTTCAATAGCCAGCACTATCCTCTGCGCGTCACTTTCGGTCACTTACATAAGAATCAGCACGATGAAAAACAGAAAAGCCCGCTTTCCCTCTGCCCGTGTGGCAACCGGTACCCTGCTTATGGCCATGCTTTCCACGTCAGCCCTGGCCGCTGACGCGCTGAGTCCCGACTCCGAATGGATGGCTGGTGACTGGGGCGGTTACCGGACGCAGCTGCAGGATGACGGCATTAAATTTGACGTCAACTACACCATGGAAAGTGCGGCCAATCTGGGCGGTGGCGCGGACAGCAACACGACTATGCGCTACAGCGATCAGTGGACGTTTGGCACCAATTTTGACCTGGAAAAACTGCTGAACTGGCAGGATGCCGAGTTCCAGATGACCGTGACCAATCGCGACGGTCAGAACCTGTCGGATCAGGTAGGGGACCGACGCGCCGGGATGCTCTCTTCGGTTCAGGAGGTCTACGGTCGCGGCCAGACCTGGCGCCTGACGCAGTTCTGGCTGCGCAAAGGACTGTTTGACGATGTGGTCGATGTGAAAGCCGGCCGGGTCACGGTGGGCGAAGACTTCGATAACTTCGATGGCAATCTGTTCCAGAACCTGGCACTGGGCAGCGGCCAGGCGGGGAACTGGCGCGGCGATCGCTGGTTCAACTGGCCGGTGTCGCAGTGGGGCGGCCGCATTAAGTTCAATCTTACTCCTGAGCTTTTCTTCCAGGTCGGTTTCTATAATCAGAACCGCGCCAACTACGATCGCGGCGACGGCTTCCGTCTGGACACCCGCCATTCTGAAGGCAATCTGGTGCCGATCGAGCTGGGCTGGAAACCGACCTTCGGGCCGGAAAAACTGCCGGGTAACTACCGCATCGGTTACTACACCTCGTCGGTGGATGGCGATGTCTACAGCAGCTGGCGCAACGGCGGCTATCAGGATCAGGCGCGTGCCTATGGCGGCTATCTGTTATTGCAGCAGCAGCTGACCGCACAGAGCGGCGATGTAAATCGTGGACTGGGCATTCGCCTGCAGGCGGTGATGAACGACCACAAGACGTCAAAAACCGACAACTATCAGTCGCTCGCCCTGACCTGGACCGGGCCGTTTGATGCCCGTCCGCAGGATGAGATTGGCGTGGGCGCAGCACGTATTCATGTGAACAGCGACTATACCCGGTCACTGCGTCAGCAGAATCAGGCTAACGGCGAAAGCCGCTTCGACAGCCCGACTTATCTGCCGGTTCAGTCAGGTTCGGAATACAACTATGAGATCTACTACAACGCTAAAGTCACAAACTGGATGTCACTGCGCCCTAATCTGCAGTATGTCGTGGCACCGGGCGCGGTCAGCGAAGTGAAAGATGCGTTTATTGGCGGTATCAGCGCCAATATCGCCTTCTGATAAAGAGTGAAAGGATGGCGTACCGGACAGACGGCCTGGACGTGCTGAGCCCTGTGAGCCTGCGCCTGCTCATCGCCGTTGTCGGCAAATAAAAATGGCACCCTCGGGTGCCATTTTTGTTGTCGCAGGGCAGGATTAGCGGAACATCACTTCTGCCCAGCGGGCCAGTCCGGCGGTGACCGAGGCGAAGTCGTCGCCGCCCGCAATCGGCGTATCCGGCAGCGTCTGCTGCAGGGCTGCACGCAGCAGCGGTGAACGCGCGCTGCCGCCGGTCAGGTAGATCACATCAGGTTTAATCTGGCTGGTGGCCAGCGCCAGCTGCACCTGCTCCAGAATTTTCTCCAGCGGCTGACTGATCGCCTCCTGCAACTGGTTCACCGCAATCTCCGTCTGCAATGCCGCGGCAATGAAGTCGAGCGAAGCGGTATGGGCCGGGCTGGCTGACAGCGCGATCTTGCTCTCTTCGGCCGCTCGTACCAGACGATAGCTCAGTTTCTGCTGCCACACCTTCAGCAGGCGGGCCACGACGTCGCCCTGTTCGGCATCGCGCACCAGATCCCGCAGCCATTTTCCACAGGCCGCACTGTAGAAGTCGCTCTGTGCCGGCACATCATTGATGGCAATCGCATTCCACCACGGCAGGGCGGGCAGGGCGGTGCCTTTCTGGGTGTTGCCGCCGAGCCCCAGCAGAGGCATCAGGGTTTTAAACGCCAGCATGATGTCCAGGTCGTTTCCGCCAACGCGGCAACCGCTGTGGCCCAGCAGGCTTTCACGGCGGTCCGCCTTGTCGCGCCATTTCGGCCCCATCAGCAACATTGAGCAGTCGGTGGTGCCGCCGCCGATATCGACGACCAGCACCCGCGTCTCCTGCTGCAGCGTCGCCTCGAAATCGAGTCCGGCCGCGACCGGCTCGAACTGAAACTCGACGTCGCGGAAACCGGCACGGTGTGCGGCGCGCAGCAGAATACCTTCAGCCTGCTGGTTAGACTCTTCGCTGCCCGCGCCCTGGAAGTTGACCGGTCGGCCGATGACTGCCTGCTGAATGGTCTGACCGAGCTGGCTCTCGCCCTGCTGACGGATGTGTAGCATCATGGCGCAGACCAGATCTTCAAACAGGGCAAGCTGCTGAGACTTCAGGCCGCTGGCACCGAGAAACGATTTGGGGGATTTAACGAACCAGACATCTTCCGGGTCAGCCATGTAGTGCTGCAGCGCGGTCAGGCCAAACTGCACGCTGTTCGCCTGAACCTCGATATCCTCTTCGCGGTTGAACCGCAGTGCGCGCTGTAGCAGTGCCGTGGTTTCGCTGTCCGGCGTCGCAACCTGATGATGACGATAAAGCCATTCGCTGATCGACTCGCGTGTCGGCGCACAGATCATTGATGGCAGCAGGCGCTGATCGTTTTCCAGCGTTAACAGGCGTGGCGTGCCCTTTTCGCTGACTGCAATAGAGCAGTTAGCCGTGCCGTAATCGAATCCTATGAACATTTTCGCCCCCATGCCGGAAAAAAGGGGGCGACTTTAGCGCAGCTTCAGCGGGGTGGCAAGCGGCCAGCGCGGGAATTAACGGATAGCGAAGAGGCGAGCTTCGGCCAGCGAACGCAGCGGCTGACGCTCGGCGACAGCACTGCCCCAGACGCCATCCACATCCAGCGTCGCCAGGGTATTCAGCACGGCTGGCACGGAAACCGGACCGGCCAGTACGGAAATGTGTCGCTGCGTGGCCTGCCCCTGAATAATGGTCAGCAGCATCTCATCCATCAGACTGGCATGCACGTTTGCCACCAGATCAGGTGCCAGCACCAGATAATCGACCACGTCATCACTCAGCAGATTGAAGGCATCCAGATTACGGCCAAAATGCTGCAGGACGATACGGCAGCCGCACTGCCGCAGTTGCCGCAGCGCTGCATAGATCTGATCGCCTTTACCGATGACGCTCGCCGCCGGAAAAGCAAAACCTGCGCGGCTATCGGCCAGACCGGCGGCGACAAAGCGCTGACAGAGCTGGTGCACAAAGGCGGCATCACTCAGTATCTGCGCATGCAGTGGCAGAACCACCGGAATGCCCTTGTGATTCAGCGCTTCTACGTCGTGGCGGAAAAAAGCCTCCAGAATGTTGTTATCCAGCCGGCGACGCAGCGCCTCATCGGCAAGGTTACTGCGCAGCAGCGTTTCATCCATCAGCAACCCGTCCGCGCTTAACAGCTGGACATCCAGCAGCCAGATAAAGGCCGCCTGCGGCGTTTTCGGCGGAGCAACAGCCCAGGCGGCCAGTTCGATCTGCAGGGCATCGATCATGCCGGCATCCAGACCCTGATGATGACCCGGCAGTGGCAGGCGATGCTGTTCATAGATCATCAGCCGTCCGCGACCGCTGCGTTTGGCGTTGTAACAGGCGATATCGGCCTGCGACAGCACGTCGCTGCTCTGACAGTTTTCGGCGGAGATCTGGGTCACCCCGGCGCTGGCACCGACCTGGTACAGGCGACCCAGCCACTGGAAGCGGTAGTCATTGACTGCGGCAACGATACGCTGCACCACGTCATGCGCCTGCGCGACCTCACAGTCAGGCATCAGCAGGGCGAACTCATCGCCGCCCAGTCGGGCCAGAAAATCGCTGCTGCGAAGATGGTGCTGCATCAGTTCAGAGAGTTCGCGCAGGAGTGCATCCCCGGCGGCATGGCCGGCGCTGTCGTTAATGGCCTTAAACTTGTCCAGATCGATAAACACCAGCACATGGTGATGATGATGCTCCGCGGCATCGAACAGCAGACGCTTAAGCTGCAGTTCGAAGCTGGCGCGGTTAGGCAGGCTGGTCAGCGTATCATGCAGCGCACTGTAGCTCAGACGCTTCATCAGCTTACGTGACTCACTGACATCCTGAATAATCATTACGGCACCCTGTTCCAGACCGGCTTCTGAACGCAGCGGGGTGATGCTGTAGTGAATATCAATATGACTGCCATCGGGGGCATGCAGCACCAGATCTTCCGCAAAATCCGGGGTGACCTTTTCTGGCGGCAACTGGCACAACAGAAGATTTTCGACCTCGGGGCCGTTGCGGCCCTGAGTAATGTGCAGCACCTTACTCAGCGGCTGACCTGTGGCCTGCTCCTGCGTCCAGCCACTCATCTTCTCCGCTACCGGATTCATAAAGGCCACGCACATCTCTTTATCGGTGCTGATCACCGCTTCGCCGATCGAATCAAGGGTAATCGCCATGCGCTCTTTCTCCTGAAACAGCGCCTCATTCAGGTTGCGCAGCGGCGTAATGTCCTGACAGATACCCAGCATCCGCTCAATGCGTCCCTCTTTACTCAGCAGCCGGTTAGCCTGGGTTCGCACCCAGCGCTGTCCCTGCCTGTCAACGACGCGATACTCCATATGAAAGGCGCTGCGCAGCTCAATGGCCTGCTGCACCGTCAGCGCCGCGTATTCGCGATCGGCGGGATGCAGCAGATGGATCCAGAGGTCGTAGCTCGGCGACTCATGTGGTTCCAGACCAAACAGGGCGTACATACGCTTATCCCACAGCATCTCGCCGGTCAGCAGGTTCCACTCCCAGACGCCGATGCCGCCCGCTTCGTTGGCCAGCGTGATACGCTCCATCAGCCGCCGGTTCACCTGTTCGCTCTGCTTCAGCTCAGAGATATCGATGATCTGCGCAATGAAGTAGAGGGGGGCATAGCTGCTGTCACGCACCAGCGAGACCGTCAGGCGTGCCCAGACGATTTCGCCATCTTTGCGGAAGTAGCGTTTCTCAAAGGTATAGGTGTCGATGTCGCCTTCCAGCAGTCGGCCTACATGCTGCATATCCTTAGAGAGATCGTCGGGATGCGTGATCTGCTGAAAGGTCAGTCGCTTCAGCTCATCCGCCGGGTAGCCGAGGATCTGACAGAGTGAGCGGTTGACCTGCAGCCAGTTGCCCTGCGGGGAGACCAGCGCCATACCGATTGCTGAGTACTCCATGGCATGACGGAAGCGGGTTTCACTGTCGGAAATATGCAGTTTCTCGCGCCGGGAGGCATCCATCACCAGCGACATGATATGGCTGGGTATCAGCACCAGCAGAAACGGCAGCCAGCTGGAGACCGGACCCAGCGCGCTGTTGTTGCTGACCACGTTGACCAGATCTAAAGCCAGCAGCATGGAGATAAAACTGGCGTTGAGAAAGAACAGGATAAACGCCTGCAGTTTAGGCAGGCGAACGGCGCACCAGAACAGAATCACCACAATAAAGGTAAAGGGCCAGGGCAGAAAGCGCAGTGACAGGTAACTGGAACCGAGGGTAAGCAGCAGCGTCAGGGCGAGTTCGGCCAGACGCAGATCGCTGAACTGCGCGCGACGCAGCGGCCAGGGCAGCAGCAGCAGCATCGGGCCGAGCACCAGCATACCGATGATCTCGGAGATCACCCAGGTATAGAAGAAGGGAAACGACGCCTGGCCGCTGACCTGGAGCGTCCAGAGCGCCAGCAGGCCGCCGAGCACCGGCGTCATAATGCCCACCGACAGCACCAGTCGTGCCCAGTCACTCAGCGAATCCAGCGGTGTGCGCCGATCCAGCAGAGCGCGCAGCAGCATACCGCCGACACCCGCCTGAATCAGGTTGAGCAGCGTAAATTTAAGGTTAGAAAAGGCGGGGCCGATGACCAGGGCGTTAGCACTCGCGGTGCCCAGGACGCAGGCTGTCAGCAGCAGCGGCAGCTGGCGCGTCGGACAGCGGAAAACCACGACGGTCATCAGCGTCGTGGGGAACCAGAGCGGGGAAATCTTCCCGCTGACCACAATCAGTTCAAGACAGAACAGCGTCAGGAAAAAGAGTATCCCGCCCAGAACCAGCGCCTGAAGCCAGCGGTTGGGCGTGTTGTTTTGCGGGGATAAAATCTCAGTCATGCGGGCTTCCGGCAGGGTGCAGGGCTCCGCAACGGCGAATCAGGCACCAGTCATTCTCTGACTGCATGCTAGCACATTCGGCAAAGAAAAAAGGGGTGAAATCAAAATTGCCCGTTATTCGGCGAATTGGCGGGCAGGGGGGGATGACGAGCCAGCCTATTGATTACTGACGGAAAAGATCGGCACGGGTGTAAGGTTTTTCCATCCCCGCAAGGCTGGCAGAGAACCGCTCCAGAAACTGCTGCGTGGTAGCGACGCGCCCGTGACTCATCAGAATAAAGGGTATGACCAGTGCAGCGCCGACCTGGGTCCAGCTAAAGCCTTTGAGCGTGGTGCGCCGCTGCGAGATCAGAAACGCGGTGCTCAGCGTGAAACCCAGCAGCAGACCGGTCGCGACCTCGCTTCTGGAGTGCGCATGGATCACCAGACGGGAGAATCCCACCATCAGCGGGATAAGGTAGCCTACCCCGATCGCCACCACGCGACCCGGCAGCGACCAGCGACCCGAGATCAGCCACAGCATCACCGGCCACAGCGTAGCGGACATCGCACTGTGACCGCTGAAACCGGTGAAATTAAAACGGGCGCTGCCGATGCCGAATCCCAGGAACAGAATCTTCGAAATGCTGACCGTGAGCCCGGCCAGGCCGAAAGCGACAATCCAGTAGAGGACGGTAAGACGGTTGTCACTCTTCCAGGGTAAAATCAGCGCAATAATCACGGCTGTCGGAATCAACAGCATGCTGTCGCCAAAATAGGTCAAAGTCTTCCAGTGCATACTACTCCTGCTGCCTTCTCGGGTCGTTATGAGAGCGTCGCGCGCGGGCTGTCCGGCACGCTGAAGGGGCCATTTTAGTTATAATTGGCTGTGACAACAGTTTATCGGTGAAATGAGTGGCGTCCAAAGGGGAAAGTCTGAAAAGTCGCCGACGCCATTTCTCTGGCATCAAAAGACCGAAATCCCTATACTTAGCGCGAACACACCCTCTCCATTTCGGCCCGTCCGCTGCCCGCGTAATGTGTGTCCAGTGGCAGGCTCCAGTTATCAGGTCTTAAAAAAGTATGACTGACAAGTCTCATCAGTGCGTGATTGTAGGCATTGCCGGCGCTTCCGCATCCGGTAAAAGTTTAATTGCCAGCACGCTCTATCGTGAAATCCGTGATCAGGTAGGTGACGAGCACATCGGGGTCATCCCGGAAGATGCTTATTACAAAGATCAAAGTCACCTCACCATGGAAGAGAGGGTTAAAACCAATTATGACCATCCGAGCGCGATGGATCATGATTTACTGCTGCAGCACCTGCAGGCGGTGAAAGCCGGTCAGGATATTGAACTGCCGGTCTACAGTTACGTTGAACACACCCGTACGCAGCAGACCCAGCATCTGAAAGCCAAAAAGGTGATTATCCTGGAGGGCATTCTGCTGCTGACCGACGCCCGTCTGCGTCAGGAACTCAACTTCTCAATCTTCGTGGATACGCCGCTCGACATCTGTCTGATGCGCCGTATGAAGCGCGATGTCAATGAGCGCGGGCGCTCGATGGATTCAGTAATGAGTCAGTACCAGAAGACGGTTCGTCCGATGTTCCTGCAGTTCATCGAGCCCTCTAAACAGTACGCCGATATTATCGTGCCGCGCGGCGGAAAAAACCGTATCGCCATCGATATCCTCAAGGCAAAAATCAACCAGTTTTTTGAATAATCCACGTCCGGTGGGACGTGGCGCAGACCGACGGCAGGCAGACTGAAGTCGGTTCGCTACACTTATGTCATGGAGTTTCCGCAATGAGATTATGCGATCGCGATATTGAAGCCTGGCTCGATAGTGGCAAACTGGCCATTGAGCCGCGCCCGCCGGTCGAACGCATCAATGGTGCTACGGTCGATGTGCGGCTGGGTAATCAGTTCCGTACCTTCAGCGGGCATACCGCGGCCTTTATCGATCTGAGCGGGCCGAAGCAGGAAGTCAGTGCCGCCCTGGATCGGGTCATGAGCGATGAGATCGTGCTGGCAGAAGGCGAAGCCTTCTTCCTGCACCCGGGCGAACTGGCGCTGGCGGTCACGCTGGAGTCGGTGACGCTGCCCGATGATCTGGTCGGCTGGCTGGATGGGCGCTCGTCGCTGGCGCGTCTGGGCCTGATGGTGCACGTCACGGCTCACCGCATCGATCCGGGCTGGCAGGGCCGTATCGTGCTGGAGTTCTACAATTCAGGTAAACTGCCGCTGGCACTGCGTCCTGGCATGTTAATCGGCGCACTGAGTTTTGAACCCCTTTCCGGCCCGGCTGCGCGCCCCTATAACCGCCGTGAAGATGCGAAATATCGCGGTCAGCAGGGTGCTGATGCCAGCCGTATCGACAAAGATTAATCTGAGGATGTAATGAAAAGAGTGATAACCACGCTGGCCATCCTGTTAGTGGTGGTCGTATCGGGAATGAGCGCGCTGGTGCTGCTGGTCAATCCCAACGACTTTCGTGCCTATATGGTACAACAGGTTGAACAACGCAGTGGTTATCGGCTGGAGGTCAGCAGCGATCTGCGCTGGCACGTCTGGCCTCAGCTCAGTATCCTCGCCGGCCGGATGAGCCTGACCGCACCAGGGGCCAGTCAGCCGCTGGTGTCGGCCGAAAATATGCGGCTGGATGTCAATCTGTGGCCGCTGCTCTCCCACCAGCTCAGCGTCAGTCAGGTGATGCTGAAAAATGCGATAGTGCGTGTCACCCCCGACAGCAGTCCACAGCCCGCCAAAAACGCGCCGCAGGGACCGCGTGATGCGGAGCCTGCGTCACCCGCCAGCGGCTGGTCTTTTGACATCGCAAAACTGCGCGTTGCCGACAGTCTGCTCATCTGGCAGCAGCCGGGCGGCGATGAGTACAATTTCCGTGACCTCAACATCAGCATGGATCAGGATGCCAGCAATCTGGCGACCCTGGCGCTGAGCACCAGCCTGATGCGCAACCAGCGCAACGTCACCCTGTCGCTGAAGGGGCAGCTCGACGCCTCACAATATCCTCATCGTCTCAGCGGCCAGTTGCAGCAGCTGGATTATACCCTCTCCGGTGCGGATATCCCGGTGCAGGGCATTAAAGGCTCGCTGAGTCTGCAGGGGGAGTGGAATGGCGACCGCCAGCGCTTCGCGTTCAGCAATCTGCAGCTCACCGCTAACGACAGCACGCTCACCGGGCAGGGCAGCGGTCACCTGATGCCTCCGCAGCAGCTGGCGCTGGATCTGAAAGCCAGTTCGCTCAACCTCGATAATTTACTGACCAGCGCGCCCGCGTCTGAAACGGCAGGCGCGCAGCACGCCACAGTGGCCCGTTCACCGGTGATTGCGGTGCCACGCGAACGCATTAATGCTGACTCTCCGCTGAACGACATGGATCTGGCGCTGAAGCTCCAGGCAGAGAGTGTCGTCTGGCGCGGCCTCGCGCTGACCGGCCTGACGCTCGACGCCAGCAATCAGCAGGGGCTGATGACGCTTAATACTCTTAGCGGTAAGCTGGGCAATGGCAGCTTCTCGGTTCCCGGCCGCATTGATATCCGTCAGCCAGAGACGCAGGTGACGCTGAAGCCGCAGCTCCGGCTGATTGCGATTCAGCCCCTGCTGAAAGCCTTTAACCTGCCGGAAAGCCTGCAGGGCAATCTGAGTCTTGACGGCGATCTGGCGGGCGACACGCTGAGTGTCGAGGCAGCTAAACGTCGCTGGCAGGGCAGGGCGACCCTGAGCGCCAGCAACCTTAAGCTGGCGCAGCTCAATCTGCAGCAGATGGTGCAGCGCGCCGTGGCGCGGGTCAGCGATAAGGTCAGCCGTGAAGAGGCGGAAGATGCGGCCGATGAGGGCATTGAGTCGATCAGCGGCCAGGTGGCCCTCAATAAAGGCGTGCTCAGCTTCAGCGATATCAACGGCAACGGCCATAATCTCGACCTGCAGGGTGCCGGCAAAGTGGATATGGCGCAGCAGCAGCTGGATGTGACGCTGGGGCTGAAGCTCAGCGGCTGGCGGGGTGCTGAGACGCTGGTGAAAGCCCTTGCCGATCAGCCGGTCCCGCTGCGCATCTACGGCGACTGGAACAACCTGCAATATTCGCTGCCCGTGGATGACGTGCTGCGCGAACGCCTGCAGAGTGAGGCCAGGACACGGCTGAACCAGTGGATCGATCGACAGAAAGAAGAGAGCAAAAAACCGAATCTGAAGAAATAAGGGCGCCTGGGAAAGACACAGCGCCCTGGACGTCCTACTCCCTATCGGGCTGCTGCAGGATCTCGACCTTCTGTACCCGATGATTCTCGACCTGCAGGGTACGCAGCTGATAGCCCTCCAGCTGCAGCACTTCGCCTTCCTGCGGAACGTGCTGCAGCCTGTCCATCAGTAACCCGGCCAGCGTGTGGTAGTCGCGCTGCTCATCCAGCGGCAACTTCACATAGAGCGCCAGATCCTCCAGCGGCATATGGCCGTTGGCAATCCAGTGACCTTCGCCCTGAATCTGAATATCGTAACGGGCATCAATTTCACCCGCCTCATTCGGCAGATTTCCGGCGATGGTCTCCATCACATCGCTCAGGGTCACGACGCCTTCTACCGAACCAAACTCATCGACCACAAACGCAAAGTGCGTATGCGCCTGGCGGAACTGTTCCAGCGCCTGCAGCAGCGTCAGCCGTTCAGGAAAGACCAGCGGCTGCCGGATAAGGGCGCGCAGGTCGAGCGAATGATGATGCAGTGACTGATGCAGCAGATCGATAACGTGGACCACGCCCAGAGGTTCGCTGGAGTTATTGGTGATCAGGATGCGCGTGTGCTGGTTGCGATCCAGCCGGGCCATAATCTCAGCCGGATCGTCACTCAGGTCGATATGCTCCACATCGTGACGTGAGGTCATGATGCTGTTGACGTGGCGCTGACCCATACCCAGCACCCGGGCAATCATCACCCGTTCCTGGCGGTTAAACAGCACGCTGGCATCGCTGTCCGCAATCAGTGACGAGGTTTTCGCATCCAGCTCTGCCGGTTCTGCCGCGCCACGCAGCATACGCAACACCGCTTCCGCCGTCCGCTGCCGGAGCGGACGACCTGCTGACAGCACCCGACGGCGATTGAAGTGCGCCAGCTGGTTCAGCGCCTCAATGATCACTGAGAAACCAATCGCGGCGTAGAGATACCCTTTGGGGATCACAAAACCAAACCCTTCCGCCACCAGGCTGAAGCCTATCATCAGCAGGAAGCTCAGACAGAGGATCACAATGGTGGGGTGGTTATTCACAAAGCGGGTTAAAGGTTTACTGGCGAGCAGCATCAGCAGAATCGCGATAGTCACCGCCAGCATCATGACCGGTAGATCGTTGACCATACCCACGGCCGTGATCACCGCATCCAGCGAGAAGATGGCATCCAGCACCACAATTTGCGCCACCACCGGCCAGAATTTAGCGCCGCCTTTTTGTTGACCGGACGCCTCATCATGACCCTCAAGCCGCGCATTTAACTCCGTCGTGGCTTTGAACAGCAGGAAAATCCCGCCTGACAGTAGCAGAAGATCGCGCGCACTAAAGGGGTGATTCGCCAGCGTAATCCAGGGCTCCTTGAGCGTAACCAGCCAGGAAAGCGAAGCGAGCAGCAGGATCCGGCACGCTAACGCCAGCAGCAGTCCGATGACGCGCGCGCGGTCGCGAAGCGGCCCCGGCAGCTTTTCAACCAGGATGGCAATGAAAATCAGATTGTCGATGCCTAAAACCAGTTCCAGAACGATTAGCGTTACTAATCCCGCCCATAGCGAGGGATCGGTAATTACCTCCAGCATCTCTTATTCACCTGAATGTCTTAAATTGCGTTTTCTCTGATGATAGTGGAGTGACAGGCCGGGCACAAATGGCAGGGCAGGGGAGAGGTGGCCGGGCCGGACCACGCGATTGTGCAAAATGTGACCATAAATGCGTGACGGTTTGATTAATTCCGCAGAGGGGAACAGAGATAATTCTGGGCCGGATTGTACCGGAAAGATGATATTCACCTGCCGGGCTTATGCGATTTATCTTATCGCGGGTATGGCATTAATCCGAATTGTGCGGAAAGGATTGCACTCTCTGTCCGGCATCAATACTAATTGCTGGTAGTCTTTTTCCTAAAATAGTCCAGGGATGGCGGGACCTGCTTGTAAACAAGCCAGTAATAACTAGTATAGCAACAAGTTAGCAAACTCTGCCCCAGAGTCGTAATTTGCGTAGCGATTCGACTTTACCCGTGATGTCACGAATAGGTAATTCATCATTCAACATCTGCATGATGCGTTACCGAAACGCTGACGCATTTTGGGGAGCAATATGAATGATGACAGCGATATTGGCAGCGACAGCCAAGGGCGGTAGCGTGCCTGAATCGCGTTTTTCGTTGATAAAATGAGCAGCGCTGGCGATGATTAAAGTCAGAGTAATCTGTTGGTATTCATCACAATATTATTGGTTTTATGGTTAAGATCATTGGCGTAAACGCCGCAGGAGCTCCCCTCAGAAACGGCTCAGTCTTGAGAGGTTACATCGCTCAACGATTAAACAGGCGATAGCCGTTGCGGGTTAAAGGAAATAAAATAAAGAGTTAAATATGCGCGATACAGAATTTACGTTTAAAAGTCTTATTACCAAATTAATGCTGGCCTGTTCAGATTTAATTTGTTTCAACGCAGCGTTATTTATAGCGATGATGCTAATTAATGTTCAGTCAGATTCGCCTCTGGCAGATATTTCTGAAAAAGAACTGCATTTAAAAATTGCTACACACATTTGTCTGTCAGTAATTTGTATTGGCTGGTTCTGGGTAAGGCTTCGTCACTATACTTACCGCAAACCTTTCTGGTTCGAATTAAAAGAAGTTTTTCGTACCATTCTGATATTTTCCGTCATAGACCTGTCGATTACCGCGCTGTCCCAGTGGCAGATGTCGCGCTTCGTCTGGTTGCTGACCTGGGTACTGGCACTGATTTTAATTCCGACCTGCCGCGCGCTGGCCAAACGTCTGCTGAATAAAAATGGCCTGTGGAAAAAGCAGACCATCATTATCGGCAGCAGCAAAAACGCGCACGAAGCCTGGCAGGCGCTGCAGAGCGAAGAGGTGATGGGTTTCGACGTTATCGCCTTCTACGATGTCGACGGAACCTGTCCGCAGGAGATCATGAACGGCGTGCCGGTGCTGCGTGATGAGCAGGAGCTCTGGAGCCTGACCAGCAGCGAAACCCAGTTTATTGTGGCCGTTGAGTATGAGCAGAGCCAGTATCGCGACATGTGGCTTAAGTCGCTGGCGATGCACAACTGCCGTTCTGTTTCCGTGATCCCGACCCTGCGCGGCGTGCCGCTCTACGGCACCGACATGGCCTATATCTTCAGCCACGAAGTGATGATCCTGCGGGTTCAGAACAACCTGGCAAAACGAACTTCGCGCTTCCTGAAGCGGACGTTCGATATCGTGGGCGCACTGTCAATTATCCTGATGCTGATGCCGGCGCTGCTGGTACTGGGCTTCCTGGTGGGCCGTGATGGCGGACCGCCGATTTATGGTCACGAACGTGTTGGTATGAATGGCCGCAAATTTAAATGTCTGAAATTCCGCTCGATGGTGATTAATTCCAAAGAGGTGCTGGAAGAGGTGCTGCGCACTGACCCGGTTGCTCGTGCGGAGTGGGATAAAGATTTCAAACTCAAAAATGATCCCCGTATTACTAAAGTGGGCCATTTCATCCGTAAAACCAGTCTCGATGAGTTACCTCAGCTCTGGAACGTGGTGCGCGGTGATATGAGTCTGGTCGGCCCGCGTCCGGTCATTGAAGATGAACTCTGTCGTTATGCAGGCGATGTTGATTATTACCTGATGGCTAAGCCGGGCATGACGGGATTGTGGCAGGTCAGCGGTCGTAATGACGTTGACTATGAAACCCGCGTCTATTTCGACTCGTGGTATGTAAAAAACTGGTCGCTGTGGAATGACATCGCCATTCTGTTCAAAACAGTGGGCGTGGTATTGAAACGCGACGGTGCTTATTAATCGTGAGTCGGGAGCGTGTTAACGCACGCTCAGAGGGGTTGTGCCGTTGTCAGGCGTGTCGTTGTTCGTGGCCATCATCAGGGATATCGTCGCGCATCATGAGTCCGATATGATGCGTAGCGTTTCGGGTAGACCCTGACAGATGGTTATGACGTATAACAAGTGGAGCAAGGATAATGAACGACAGGTTCAGAGCTTAAGTCAGCCAGGATTTACTTTTTGTTGGACGCTTACACAGCGGCGGTTTCGCCTCTATCAATAAATAACTGATAGCGAAGATCTAAATGATTACAATCAAAATGAAATTGATACCCTTGCTGGTATCCGCCACAATCCTCAGCGGGTGTACGATCGAACCCGGTCAGCATCTTTCTACATCGGGAAAAAATGTTGTTGAGCAGCAGGATAGTAACTTTGACATTGATAAATATGTCAACGTCTTCCCGTTAACCCCTTCGCTGGTTGAGAAGATGCGTCCGAAGCCACTGGTGGCCCAGACCAATCCTTCTCTGCAGAACGAAATTCAGAACTACGAATACCGTATCGGTGTGGGCGACGTCCTGACGGTGACCGTCTGGGATCACCCGGAACTGACGACCCCAGCGGGTCAGTACCGTAGCGCCAGCGACACCGGTAACTGGGTGCACTCTGATGGCACCATCTTCTATCCCTACATTGGCCGTGTGCGTGTAGCGGGCCGTACCGTGGGTGAAGTGCGTAACGAAATCGCGCGTCGCCTGGCACAGTACATTGAGAGCCCACAGGTCGATGTCAGCATCGCCTCCTTTAAATCGCAGAAAACCTACGTCACCGGTTCGGTCACGACCTCAGGTCAGCAGCCGATCACCAACGTGCCGTTGACGGTGCTGGATGCAATCAACGCCGCAGGCGGCCTGGCCGCCGATGCGGACTGGCGTAACGTCGTGCTGACGCATAACGGCCGCGAACAGCGCATCTCGCTGCAGGCCCTGATGCAGAATGGCGACCTGAGCCAGAACCACCTCCTCTATCCGGGCGATATCCTTTACGTTCCGCGTAACGATGACCTGAAGATCTTCGTGATGGGTGAAGTGAAACAGCAGACCACCCTGAAAATGGACCGCAGTGGCATGACGCTGGCGGAAGCCCTGGGCAATGCGGCGGGGATGGATCAGACCACCTCTGACGCCACCGGTGTCTTCGTTATTCGTCCACTGCACGGCACCGATCGCAACAAGATTGCCAACATCTATCAGTTGAACACCAAAGATGCGGCATCCATGGTGATGGGAACCGATTTCCAGCTTCAGCCTTATGACATCGTCTATGTCACCTCAACGCCGCTGACGCGCTGGAACCGTGTGATTTCGCAACTGATACCAACCATCGCCGGTATCAACGATGCGACACAGGCCGCATCGCGTATCCGTACCTGGGGAAGATAAGGTCCGTCCATGATTACGTCCGTGCTCGTCGTTTGCGTCGGCAACATCTGTCGCTCTCCTACCGGAGAGCGGATGTTTAAACGCGCGTTGCCTGATTTAGATGTCCGCTCGGCCGGCCTGGGGGCGCTGGTTGGCCACCCGGCCGACAGAATGGCGTCTGAGGTCGCTGCGGCACAGGGTCTGTCGCTGGAAGGACATCAGGCGCAACAGTTGACGGCAGAGATGTGCCGCAACGTTGATCTGATTCTGGTGATGGAGAAGCGGCACATCGATCAGGTGAACCGCATCGACCCGGCAGCACGGGGTAAAACCATGCTGCTTGGACACTGGCTGAATCAAAAAGAAATTGCGGATCCGTACAGAAAGAGCCGTGAGGCCTTTGAAGAGATTTACGGGTTACTGGAAAACGCTACCCAGAAATGGGTCAACGTATTAAGCCGATAGTTGGGATTATCCATGAATATAAAAAATAAGGTCAGTACCGCGCCGGGAGAGGATTCGAATGGATGGGATCTGGCGCATCTTGTGGGACAGCTAATTGATCATCGCTGGATCATTGTTGCCGTTACCGCTTTTTTCATGCTGGCGGGAACACTCTACACACTCTTTGCAACACCGATTTATAGCGCCGATGCGCTGGTTCAGGTTGAGCAGAAGAATGCCAGTACCGTTCTGAACGAAATTGACAGCATTCTGCCCCCGACGCCTGCGTCAGATACGGAGATCGAGATTCTGGAATCCCGTATGGTCATCGGTAAAACCGTTGACGATCTGGGTCTGGATACCGTGGTTGAGCAGAACTACTTCCCGGTGATCGGTAAGGGTCTCTCCCGCCTGATGGGTAACAAGCCCGCCACGATTGCGATTTCGCGCCTGGAAATCCCACGCACTATCGACAAACGTAACGTTGAACTGGAAGTGACCGGCCCGGACAGCTACACCGTTTCTAAAGATGGTGATGAGCTGTTCAAAGGTAAAGTAGGTCAGCTGGAGTCGCACGGCGACGTCAGCATGCTGGTCAGCGACATCAAAGCTGACGAAGGCACCAGCTTCACTGTAACCAAGCTGAACGATCTGCAGGCTATCCGCTCTGTGCTCTCTAACCTGACCGTGGCAGACAAAGGTAAAGATACCGGCGTTCTGGGTCTGGAGTATCTGGGTGAAGATCCGGATCAGATCAGCAAAGTGCTGAACCAGATCGTGAACAACTATCTGCTGCAGAACGTTGAGCGTAAATCAGAGCAGGCAGAGAAGAGTCTGCAGTTCTTACGCACTCAGCTGCCTGCCGTGCGCAGCAAGCTGGATGAAGCGGAAGATAAGCTGAACACCTTCCGTCGTCAGAACGAATCGGTTGACCTGTCACTGGAAGCGAAGTCTGCACTGGACTCTTCTGTCAGCGTCCAGAGCCAGCTGAACGAACTGACCTTCCGTGAAGCCGAAGTTTCTCAGCTGTTTACCAAAGATCACCCGACTTACCGCGCGCTGCTGGAAAAACGCAAAACGCTGGAAGGTGAGCAGGCGCAGCTGAACAAGAAAATTTCGGCCATGCCACAGACTCAGCAGGAAATTCTGCGTCTGACCCGTGACGTTCAGTCCGGTCAGGAGATCTACATGCAGCTGCTGAACCGTCAGCAGGAGCTGGGCATCAGCAAGGCGAGCACCGTGGGTGATGTCCGCATCATCGACAGCGCGCAGACCGCTAATGCGCCGGTTGCACCGAAGAAACTGCTGATCATCGCGGCAAGCCTGATTGCAGGTCTGTTCGTGTCAGTGGGCCTGGTGCTGCTGAAAGCCCTGCTGCATCACGGCATCGAAAACCCGGATCAGCTGGAAGAGCTGGGCATGAACGTCTATGCCAGCGTGCCGCTCTCTGACTGGCAGCGTAAGAAAGATACCGAGGCTCTGGCGCGCCGTGCCAGCAAGTCGAAGGTGAAGACCGACCCGCATGAAACACTGCTGGCGCTGGGTAACCCGACTGACCTCTCCATCGAAGCGATTCGTAGCCTGCGTACCAGCCTGCACTTCGCGATGATGGAAGCCAAAAACAACATCCTGATGATCACCGGTGCCAGCCCGGGTATTGGTAAAACCTTTATCTGTGCCAACCTGGCGACCCTGATTGCGAAAGCCGGTCAGCGCGTCCTGTTCATCGATGGCGACATGCGTCGTGGTTACACCCACGAACTGCTGGGCGCAGAGAACAAAGCGGGTCTGTCAAACGTCCTCTCTGGCAAAACTGAGTTCAGCCCGGCGCTGATTCAGCAGGGTGTTTACGGATTTGATTTCCTGCCACGCGGTCAGGTGCCACCTAACCCGTCTGAGCTGCTGATGCACCGCCGCATGGGCGAGCTGCTGGACTGGGCGAGCAAAAACTACGATCTGGTATTAATCGATACGCCACCGATTCTGGCCGTCACCGACGCCTCCATCATCGGTAAGCTGGCGGGTACCTCGCTGATGGTGGCGCGCTTCGAAGCCAACACCACCAAAGAAGTGGATGTCAGCTTCAAACGCTTCGCCCAGAACGGTATTGAGATTAAAGGTGTGATCCTCAACGCCGTGGTGCGTAAAGCCGCCAATGCGTATGGCTACGGTTACGACTACTACGCCTACGACTACGGTAAGACAGAGAAAAGCTGATTACTGAGCAATAAACAGGGGGCGGTCTGACCGCCCCTTTTTATCGTCTCTCTGAATGACGACACGCAACAATTTACACAGGTTATTCTGTCCAACCCAGATAAGCGATGAATCTATACATCGCATGGCGAACGTCACTCAACAGAATTCATTACCAGCATGGCATCGCCTGCACACCGATTGTCACCGTGCTGACAGGCTTGCTGAAAAGCCAGCCGGGAAGGCGAAGCGGGATTATTGCTGGCATGAGCACTTGTGGAATTAAGGAATCACACCATGGCTCCATATTGGTATGTATCAGGTTTTTTACTGCTGCTTTCACTGTTTGAAATCGCGCTTAAAAAAGACGAACGCACAAATCATGTTCTGACCTGGCTGCTCTGTTTTGCCGCCGTTGTTTTAATTATTTTCGGGGGGATCCGCGGTCTCGGCACCGGCATGGATGACTTCCAGTACCGCAGTTTCTTCGAAGACTTTGTCCGTCGTATCGAGATCAATGGCTTTTTCAAAACCGTGGCGTTTTTCCGCTACGAACCGCTGATTTTTGTGACTGCCTGGCTGACCAGCCTGATTTCGCATAATGCCAGCATCTTCCTGTTTGTCTTCTGCGCCATCGCGGTTTCCATTAATACTTACTTTTTCAGAAAGATGTCGCCCTATCCGGTGCTGGCACTGGTGCTCTATTCGGCGCACATCTTTATCAACAAAGATATTAACCAGATTCGCTTTGGCCTGAGTTCTGCGCTGTTCCTCGGCGTATTGTGGTCGATCTATCTCAGGCACTACTGGTGGGCGTTCGTCTTCTTTATTCTCTCGTTCACCAGCCACAACACCGGTGTCATGGTCGTCACGCTGATTCCATTCCTGTTTATTCGTGACTGGCGCTGGTGGCCGGTCATTATCATCGTTGCCAGTCTGCCGCTGTCCGTGGTGGGGGGATCGAGCTTTATTGCCCTGATCGCCGGGCATCTGGGTTCGCTGGGGGAGAGGGCGTCGGGCTATAACAATGACCCCTCCTACGCCATGGGTGGCAGCATCCTGGCCGTGTCGAACCTGAAAAACATCATGCTGGTCTTTGTCTTCTTCTATTTCATGCTGACCGATGAGCTGAAGCGGGAAAACTATGCGCAGTATCGCCTTAACTACCTGCTGATTCTGAGTTTTGCTATCGGCGGCGCGATCAGGATCTTCCTCTACAACTTCCCGTCAGGTTCGCGTCTCTCCAACTACCTGCAGCAGGTGGAGCCGATCATCCTGACCTCGCTGATCTACCAGGCCAGACGATCCTGGAAGCCCGTGCTGTTTGGCATGCTGGTCTTCTTCCTGCTCTATTACCTCTACTACAACACCATTTCGACCAAACAGGCGGTAACCGGTTATGAAGTGGCGCGGGAGTTTTGGTTGATCCATTAATTAACCCGATGACCGGCCTGGTGTGAAAAGCGTCACGCCGGGCCGGCCATCGGTCAGAACACCGGTTTTTCATCGACCCTTGTCGGATGAACGGTCTATTTTTGAACTATTTTAATGAGGTGCTGGCAATGAAGGACATTCGTTTCTCCATCGTAATTCCGGCTTATAACGCGTCAGAATCGATTGTCACGACGCTGGATTGCGTTAAAGCACAGACGTATCGCAATTTCGACGTCATCATCGTGGATGACAAATCGGCGGATGCGGCGGCGCTGGCGGAGGTGGTTCGCAGCGAACGCTATCAGGATCTCGACATCAATCTGGTGCTCTCTGAGGTCAAACTCAACGGCGCGGGCGCGCGCAACAAAGGCATTGAGCTGGCCACCGGGGATTATGTCAGCTTCCTTGACGCCGACGATGAGTGGGCCGCCGACAAACTGCAGCAGGTCAGTGAAAAGATTGCCCGGCTGGAGGCCCAGGGCAAACAGAACTTCATTATTTTCAGCCAGGTGAATATCTATCAGGATGGGTCCTTCCTGAAGGTGATGCCGATGCAGCCACCGGGCAAAAATGAGACCGTCGCCGAATATCTGTTTGGCTGCTACGGCTTTATCCAGACCAGCACCATTGTATTGAAGCGGGAAGACGCGGCGAAGATTCAGTTCGATACCCGTTATATCCGCCATCAGGATTATGACTTCTGCATTCGTGCCGACCGCATGGGCTATGAATTTGTGATGATCGCCGCGCCGCTGGCGAACTACCATCTGATCACCAAATTTGGCTCGAAACACAAAGGCGAATCGGTAAAGTATTCGATGTTCTGGCTCGACGCTATGAAACCGCATCTTACCCCGCGTGATATCCACACCTACAAAGCCTTTAAGCTGCCGCTGCGCTACAAGATGGATGGCAAATCGCTAATGGCCAGCCTGAGCTTTGCTCGCTACTTCTTCCTCACCAATAAAGACAACCGTGCTTATTTCATGAACCGTGTCCGCGACAAGGTCAAAGCGCGTTTTGGCGGTGAGAAAGCGATCTCCTGACGCGCAGCGCGCCTCGCCTCGCTCCTGAAGCTAGGAGCCCCTCTCTATTTCATTACATTCAGGGTTGAAGATGAATACTTCTGTTGGAACCGTTGGCATTGTCATGCCGATGTATAATGCCCGTCAGACGGTGTTACGCGCTGTGCAGTCGGTGATCAATCAGCACTATACCGACTGGCACCTCTATCTGGTGAATGATAAATCGACCGATGATTCGCTGGAGTTTGTGCGTGAACATTGTCAGGACCCGCGTATTACTATTCTCGATAACGCGGTCAACATGGGCGCCGCCGAGACCCGCAATGTCGGGCTGCGTGCCGCCACGGAAGAGATTATCGCCTTTCTGGACAGCGACGATGAGTGGCATGCGGACAAACTGACGCAGCAGGTGGCCGCCATCGCTGCCGGCGACGATTTCGTGATCACCGAGTATCACTACAAAACCCGCAAGGCCGAGCACGACATTACCTACGGCAAACCCTATCTGCAGCAGGAAAACTTTGTGAAGAAACAGTATCGCGTCTGTTTCTCCTCGGTCTGTTTCCGCCGTCCGCCGCAGGGGCTGTTCTTCCAGCGCAAAGGCCATGAAGATTTCCTGTTTTTGTATGAATTATTCACCCGCTATAAGCAGGCGCGCGTAATTCAGACGATTCTGGTCAACTATTACGAATTAGGTGATTCCCTTTCCCGTAATAAGAACAAAGCCGCCCAGTGGCACCTTGAATTATTAAGAATTATCTATAAAAACAATCCTTTAAAAATCTATTACTATTACGCCTGGTATATGGTGAATGGTGTGCTGTTTACCCTTAAGCATCGTTAAGCCCGTCGGCAGGATTGTCTTTAAAATTTGAGGTGGATAGCGTTTCATGAAAAAAATTGTCCTGGTGATCAAAGATGCTTATTCGTATGCGGGCACCGAAAACATCTGTAACTTTATGTCAGAGTGTCTTGGCGAAACGCACGACGTCACCATCTACTCGCTGGAAGGCAGCGGAAAAACCTTCTATCCGTTTGAACATGTCAGAGAGATTGTCAGCTTTGAAGGGCAGAGCAACCCGATTAAGAGCGCGGTCACCCGGATTAACAGAGAGGGGTTTGATACCGTCTTCCTGATCAGCATGGGTCGCCTGAGCGTGATGTTCGCCTTCTGGAACCTGCTGGCAATGAAGAAGAAGCGGGGCAAAGCCTACGCCTGCGAACACATCGCCATTAACTCCTTCAGCAAACCGATCAGGTTTCTTAAGTTTCTGCTGCTGCGCTACTACGACCGCGTGATCGTGCTGACCGAAAAAGATCATCAGGTGTTCAGCCGCTGGCGCATTCCGAGCATGCCCATCCCCAATCCGGTGGTTTACAAAAACTATCCGCGTCAGACCCGTCATCGCCAGGCGCTGGCGGTAGGCCGTCTGGATAATCAGAAGGGCTTTGATCTGCTGCTGGATATCTGGCGCGACTTCGCCCGCAACCATCCGGACTGGACGCTGGTCATCGCCGGTGACGGCGAACTGCGTCAGCAGCTGCACGACCAGGCGGCCGTGCTGGGCATCACCGACAGCGTGAAGTTTGTCGGCAAGGTCAGCAACATCAATGACTACTACCGCGACAGCGACATGGCGCTGATGACCTCGCGCTATGAAGGCCTGCCGCTGGTGCTGCTGGAGGCTAAATCCTGGTCACTGCCGGTTGTGGCGTATGACTGCCCGACCGGCCCGCAGGAGATCATCAACCACGGTGAAGATGGCTTCCTGGTGCCGATGAATGACAAAGCGACCTTCCTGGCCCGAATGGAGCAGCTCGCCAGCGATGATGCGCTGTTCTATGCCATGAGCGAAAAAACCAAACAAACCGCGCTGAAATTCGACGGTAATCAGATCAGGCAAAGCTGGCTGTCACTGGTTTAACCGGAGCTGGAAAAGCTCACTTGCGACGTGCCTCAGGGACACCGCCATGGCCACTGGCCTTATTGACTACGGGAATTGATGCATGAAAAGAAGAGAAGTTTTACAGACCGCCGCCTCCGCCCTGGTGGGGGCTCTCTCCGTGAGCACCTTTTCCAGCTATGCGGCTAAAAGTAACGGTATTGCCCTGAAGCCGGTTGACGCCACGGATGTGCCAAAAGGCGACGTCCCTATTCTGACGCCGGAAAACGTCTACGCTATGCCCCCCCAGTTCTGGCAGGGCTTCGAAGGGAAACTCTGGATCGGTAAAGCCGGGGCGGATGCCAGCAAGCCGGGTAATCAGATCCCGGTTTACCTGCGTGATGCCAGCGGCAAAGTGTCGCAGATCGCCCAGCCTATCGCGCTGAATAAAGGCAACTTTGCCCAGTTTATCCAGGACAACGCTGCGCTGATTGCCGACCCCTCGCACTCCATGGCGGTCGAGGACAGCAACGGTCAGACGCTGTTTAACATTACCGACGTGAGCCGTCCGGGCGCGGCAGATTTCAGTCAGCGTCTGGCACAGCCTGCGGGCTATCAGCTGATTGGCGAGATCCCCTCTGTGGCGGAGCTGCGCAAGACCCGTCCGCTGTTTGAAGGCGCCAAGGTGAAGCTGAAAAGCTGGCACGAAGGGCGGGAGGTTGGCGGCGGTGAGTTCGTCGGCAGCTTCCAGACCGCGCAGAACGATGGCGGCGTAAACTTTTCCGGTGAAGGCTTTTACTGGCGTCGTGTGGTTGACGATTTCAACCGCCTGACGCTGTTCGATTTTGGTGCGATTGCTGACGGTAAAACCGACTGTGCGCCCGCCATTATGGCGATGTTCCAGTGGTCGCAGCAGGCCAACCAGCAGATCTGTGTCCAGTTTCCGGCGGGTACCTTCATGGTCTCCGCCTGTAACCTGGGCGACAAGTATCTCAACTTCTTCCGCATCTCTGGTGCGATGGTGAACTTCGGTTACTTCCCGGCGACCACGATCGTCTCCGATGGTAAGTCCGATTTCGTCTTCCAGATGAATGCCCGTCGTGTTGAGCTGTCGAACCTGATTTTCAACGGCAACAGCGATAAAAGTCCAAACCAGCAGGGCTTTTTCCACAACACCTGCCCTGGCGGACAATATTTCCGCGGGGCCTGCCTGCGCTTTAACGCCGTCGGCGGCACCGCCATCAGCCTGCAGGACACCCTCGACTGTAAGATCGACCAGTGGTACGCCTCACGCTGCAGCGGCGATGTTATCAAGTCGGGCTGGTCAGGTCAGAAGCAGGGCAAATGGGACCACAGCACGGCGATCGAGCTGTCCAACTTCAACGCGCAGCACTGTCGCGGCGGTAAAGTCCTGAACCTGCCACGCTGCGGCCAGTCGATTATTCACAACGGCTGGATTGAGCATTGCGATAATCCGGGCGATCTCTCCAACGGTCAGTGGATCGTCGATGCGCTGAGCCTGGAGGATTGTAAGAATCCGCTGATCGCCCATAACACCCGTCTGAACATGCGGCAGACCAGCCTGCAGTCCGGCAGCTGGATCGACAACTCCATGCAGGGCGAGCGTCTGCTCAGCATCTGGGAGATGGGCTCAACCCGCGTGGAATCCTGGGGCGTCGCGCTGGATGGCAGCCTGAAATATAACTACCTCACGTCGCGCTGGCGGCTGGAGAACAACACCAATCAGGAGACCTGGTTCGATCTCGGCTCGCTCTATTCTCCGACGGTGGGGGATTCATGGGAGATCGAAATCTTCGGTCAGTCGCAGTTCAGCAACGGCAGCGGCGACAAGCCACTGATGAATCTGATCGGGGACAAGACCACCGGCGGCCGCGCGGTCATCCATGTGCAGCGCAAGAAAGATCGCTCAGAAGCGAGCTGGTCAGCAGAGGGCAGCTCGCCGGTTATTGATGTTCGTTATGTGGCCGAGCATGACACCGATGTCCGAATCTTCGTCAAACTGGCTGGCTGGACGCCATCGGCCGGCGTGCTGGTGAAAACCAACGGTAAAGATCGCTTTGTCACCGGCCGCTGCGCGCGGATTAACGCCCGCATGGAAAAATCCAATCCACCTGCGGGCGATGCCACCAAACGCGCGCCGCAGCGCTTCAGCCTGCACAACGGCAAAGCGGGCGTGGGCGCGAACGAGCAGGGCGATCTGCTGATGGCATCCCGGCCGCTCTCCGCCGATCAGGTCGACACCAGCAAACCGGAAGGCTTTGTTTCGGTGGTGATCAACGGCAGGCAGGTCGCACTGCCTTATTTCGCCATTAAGTCTTAACACTTTGCAGGACGGCCGCCACAACGGAGGCGGCCGGGTCAGACAGGAGCACTACCTTTGGGTGCGTTATCCCGTAAAGCATTACTTTAATCAGAGTCCATTTTGCCCATTTCGGATCCGGGCGGCTTAGAGAATTAAAAAAAATTCATTCGGAGTTGTTATGAAAATTTTATTGGTGGGTAACCATACGTGTGGGAATCGCGGGGATGGCGCGATTCTTCGTGGACTGATCGATTCGATGCGGTCCGCACGCAGTGATTTAGACATTGATGTGATCAGCCGTTATCCAACCAGCTCCGGTTATCTGCTCCAGCAGGATATTCAGCAGGATGCGCTCTACCTGCACAACAGTAAGTCAGGCAAGGGCCTGGTCGGTTCGTTTAAGCGTAAGGTTGCCAACCGTCTGATGCCTGACATCATGATGGCGCATCTGGGCAAAGGCGGCGTCTTTAAGTCGTTTGCCGTGCCACCGCACCTGAAAGCCTTTACCGAAAGCCTGGCAAAATATGATGCGATCATTCAGGTGGGCGGTTCGTTCTTCGTCGATCTCTATGGCGTGACCCAGTTTGACCACGCGCTCTGTGCGCTGATGGCGAAAAAACCGATCTACCTGATCGGCCACTCGGTCGGACCTTTCCAGAACCCGCGCGTCAATGCGCTGGCGAACTTTGTGTTTGACCGCGTTGACAGCCTGGTGCTACGTGAATCCGTCAGCCTCGATCTGATGAAGCGCGATGGCGTGACCAGCTCGAAAGTGGCCCCTGGCGTTGATACGGCCTTCCTGGTGCGTGCGCGCGAGGTGGAAAATCCGAGTCATAATCTGCTGCACTGGCAGGGCATTATCGACGGACGTAAAACCATCGCCATCACCGTGCGTGAACTGGCGCCGTTTGATAAACGTCTGGGCGTGACACAGAAAGAGTATGAGGCGGCATTTGGTCGGGTGATCAACGCGATGATCGCCGAAGGCTATCAGGTCGTGGCGTTCTCGACCTGCACCGGTATCGACAGCTACGCCAAGGATGACCGCATGGTCGCCCTGACGCTGCGCGACCACGTGACGCAGCCTGAACATTATCATGTCATCATGGATGAGTTTAATGACCTTGAGCTGGGCATCCTGCTGAGCCACTGCCATCTGACCATCGGCACGCGCCTGCACTCGGCGATTATCTCCATGAACTTTGGCACCCCGGCCGTGGCGATCAACTACGAGCACAAGTCGATGGGCGTCATGAATCAGCTTGGTCTGCCACAGATGGCAACCGATGTAAAAAGCCTGATGGATGGCTCGCTGATCGACAAGGTCAAAACTGTCCTTGCCGACTACGACAACATCAAGGCGAAGGTCGACACGGCCGTTGCGAATGAAAGGGAAATTGGCAACCGGATCACTGAAGAGATTCTTAAAGTATTAGGGTAATGTGATGAAACTGACTTTTTTCACCATGCGTTTCCCGGTTGCCTCTGAGACATTCGTTTTAAATCAGGTAACCCACTTTATTGATGCCGGTTACGAGGTGGAGATTATTTCAGTCTTTCCCGGCGATTTAGTGAACCGGCATGCCGCGTTTGACGAGTATGGCCTGGCGGCCAAAACCCACTATCTGCTGCCGGAAGAGAAGATCTCGATCGTCGATAAGCTGAATCAGCGCATCAGGCTGGTTCTGCCTAAAGTGACGAAGCCTTCGCTGCTGCGTTCACTGAATATGCGCCGCTACGGCGCGCAGTCCAGCAAACTGCTGCTGCCGTCGATTGTGGCCAATGCGAAACAGGTCTTTACCGCCGATGTGTTTCTGGTGCATTTCGGATATGCCGGTGCGCTGGCGAACAAGCTGCGTGAACTGGGCGTGCTTCAGGGTAAGCAGGCGACCGTGTTTCACGGTGCCGATATCTCCCGCCGCCATATCCTGGAAGAGCACAAGCTAGACTACGTCAATCTGTTCCGTCAGAGCGAACTGATGCTGCCAATCAGCCACCTGTGGAAGAACAAGCTGATTGAGATGGGCTGCCCGCCGGAAAAAATCCATGTCACGCGCATGGGCATCGAGCCGGAGAAGTTTAATTTCCAGCCCCGCCAGGCGTTTCAGAAACCGCTGCGCATCGTCTCGGTGGCGCGTCTGACCGAGAAAAAGGGGCTGGATGTGGCCGTTAAAGCCAGTGCCATCCTGAAGCAGCGTGGCGGTCAGTTTCAGTACACGATTATCGGCAACGGCGACCAGGATGAGATGATGCGTGATTTCATCGCCCGTGAGGGAATGGAAGATTGCGTCAGCATGCCGGGCTTTAAGCCACAGGAGGAGATCCGTCGTGCGCTGAGCGAGGCGGACATCTTCCTGCTGCCCTCCAAAACCGCCGCAGATGGCGATATGGAGGGTATTCCGGTCGCGCTGATGGAGGCGATGGCGGTCGGTCTGCCGGTCGTTTCAACCTTCCACAGCGGTATCCCCGAGCTGATCGAGAACAACGTCTCCGGCTGGCTGGTGGATGAGGATGACCCCGAGGCGCTGGCGGAGACGCTGCTGAAGCTCTCTCAGGGTGAAGTGGATGTGGCGCCGGTGGTTGCGGCGGCGCGCCATAAAGTTGAGACTGAATTTAATCAGCATATCGCCTATGGCGAACTGGCGCAGATTCTGGAGCGACTGGTGTGAGTGGATTTAAGTCACAGGCGATTTGGCTGTTTGGCAGCACCTGCTTCTCGGCGGTGCTGCAGGTTGCGCAGCTGAGCTTTCTCGCCCGCAAACTGGAGACCCACGAGCTGGGGCTGCTGGCCATCATCAACGCCATCCTGGCGGTGGCGGGGGTGCTGCAGGATATGGGGATGAGCAGTTATCTGGTGCATCGCCAGAACATTACCCGTCGCGAGCAGAGTACCATCTACTGGGTGAACGTCTCGCTCAGCTTGTGTACCGGCCTGATCATGCTGCTGATCGCCTTCCCGGTCTCCTGGTTCTATCATCTGCCGGAGCTGACAGGGTTGATCATGCTGACCAGCCTGAACTTCCTTGTGCTGGGGCATCTGTCGCAGTATCAGGCGCATTACATCAAAACCAAGCGGATGGTATCGCTGGCGAAGATCGAGATGGGCACCAAGCTGTTGGCCTTCCTCTGTGTGGTAGCGATGCTGGAGTTCACCTCGCTGACGGTAGCCGCGGCGATTCTTGGTCTGTTTATCAACGCCTTTACCCGTATCCTCTGCATGATTGCGCTGGGTGAGAAGTCGTGGCGTCCGACCTGGGAGTTCGACAAGGCGACCTTCTTCGGTGCGATTCGTTACGGCAGCTACCAGCTCGGCTCACAGACCATCAACCAGCTGCGCACCCAGGCGGATGCACTGGTGGTCGGTAAGGTGATGGGGGCCGAGATGCTGGGCGTCTACTCGCTGGCGAAAGAGCTGGTGCTGCAACCGCTGAAGCTGGTGACGCCGGTGATCAACCGTCTGGCGCTGCCGCGCTTTGCGGAAAAGCAGCACGACCCCGAGCAGCTGAAGAAGCTGTTCCTGAAGGGGACGCTGGGTATCATGCTGTTCAGCAGCGCCATGTACCTGGCGATTGGCATCCTCTCACCGGTTATCGTCCGTCTGCTCTACGGCCCGTCACATGAGCAGGTTTATCACCTGATTCCACTGATGCTGCTGTTCGGGATGCTGCGGCCGATGGGCGGCCTTACCGGGGCGATTTCGCAGGCTAACGGACGCACCAACGTTGAGTTCTACTGGAACATTGTGGCGAGTATCGTGGTGCTGGCCGTTCTGGCAACCACCTTTATCTGGCCAAACGTGCTCTATGTTGCGCTGACGCTCTCTATCTCGCAGATCCTGATTTCCGCCCTGGCGCATCCGTTCTTTATCAGGCCGGTAATTGGCATTCGGTTTATACCCTATGCCCGCCAGTGGGTCGCGGTGTCGGTGGTGTTTGTCGGCGTAATGCTGCTGGTTAATCACTTTAATCTGTTTGTGATGCCAGAGTGGTTTGAGGGCTGGCTGTAATCACCAGATGAATATATTTGCGGGCGACCTCCGGGTCGCCCGTTTTCATTTATGGCTGGCCTCAGCGACGTCGTGCGCATTTGCAAAAAGAGCAGTGACTATCTTCGATTACTGATTGTCTTTGTTCAGTTTATGCTGCCACTGGCAATGGGCAAAATGCCGAATTTCTAAGTTATCACAGAGAGTTACTGTCCGCTTTTCAGATAAAGATTATACTTGCACTTCCGGCCGATCCTGCATAATCGACCCACATCTTCATTTTATTAAACGGAATAAATATGACCAAGCTTAAAGCAGTAATCCCGGTTGCGGGCCTCGGTATGCATATGCTCCCTGCGACTAAAGCCATTCCGAAAGAGATGCTGCCCGTCGTCGACAAACCGATGATCCAGTACATCGTTGACGAATGTGTTGCCGCGGGTATTAAAGAAATTGTGCTGGTCACGCATGCCTCAAAAAATGCGGTCGAAAACCACTTCGACACCACCTATGAGCTGGAAGCTCTGCTGGAAGCGCGCGTGAAGCGTCAGCTGCTGAGCGAAGTGCAGTCTATCTGTCCGCCGGGCGTAACGATCATGAACGTGCGTCAGGCACAGCCACTGGGTCTGGGCCACTCCATTCTCTGCGCCCGCCCGATGATCGGTGATAACCCGTTCGTCGTGGTGCTGCCGGATGTCCTGCTGGATGACTCTACTGCAGACCATATGCGCTATAACCTCGCGGCGATGGTAGCCCGTTTCGAAGAGACCGGCCACAGCCAGGTTCTGGCGCAGCATATGCCCGCGACTGATCTCTCCGAATACTCGGTCATCACCACCGAAGAGCCAATAGCTCATCCGGGCGATATCAGTAAAATCAAAACTTTTGTTGAGAAGCCAGAGCATCCGGCTGAACTGAACTCCGATCTGGCCGCTGTAGGGCGTTACGTGCTCTCTGCCGATATCTGGGCCGAACTCGAGCGCACCGAGCCAGGTGCCTGGGGCCGTATTCAGCTGACTGATGCGATCGCCAGCCTGAGCAAACATAAAACCGTTGATGTTTCACTGCTGACCGGGCACAGTTTCGACTGCGGCCGCAAGCTCGGTTATATGCAGGCGTTTGTCTCCTATGGACTGCGCAACAACGCGCAGGGTCGCGATTTCCGCGAAGCGATTCAGACCATTCTCGCCAAACAAAAGTAATGAATTTGCCGCGCGCTGCGCGGCCGATTGAAAGGAGTTCACATGGCCATTTTAGTCACGGGCGGAGCAGGGTATATCGGCTCCCATACGGTACTGGCGCTGCTGCAGCGCGGTGATGATGTTGTAGTGCTGGATAACCTCTGCAACGCCTCACGCGAAGCGATCAATCGCGTTGAAAAGCTGGCGGGTAAAAAAGCGACCTTCGTCGAAGGCGATATCCGCGATCGTGCCTGTCTGCGTGACCTGTTTGCAGCCAACAGCATTTCTGCGGTCATCCATTTCGCAGCACTCAAAGCGGTAGGTGAATCGACCCGTATGCCGCTGGAGTATTATGAGAACAACGTTGCAGGCACCGTGGTTCTGCTGGAAGAGATGCGCAATGCCGGTGTCTGGAACTTTATCTTCAGTTCATCAGCCACGGTCTACGGCGCAGATGCGCCGGTTCCTTATGTGGAAACGACCCCGATTGGCGGCACGACCAGCCCTTACGGCACCTCCAAGCTGATGACCGAATTCGTTATGCGCGACTTCGCAAAAGCTGAGCCGAAGTTTAAGGCAATTGCGCTGCGTTATTTCAACCCGGTTGGCGCGCATGAGTCAGGCGAAATCGGTGAAGACCCTACCGGCATCCCGAACAACCTGCTGCCCTATATCGCCCAGGTGGCCATTGGCCGTCTGGAGAAGCTGGGTGTCTTTGGTGGCGATTACGATACGCCAGACGGGACCTGTCTGCGCGACTACATCCATGTGGTCGACCTGGCGGAAGGGCACCTGAAAGCGCTGGATCACCTGAGTCAGGTCGACGGCTATACTGCCTTTAACCTGGGCGGGGGCAAAGGCTTCTCCGTGCTGGAGATGATCAGGGCGTTTGAAAAAGCGTCTGGCAAAGCGATTCCTTTCGAGATCAAGCCACGTCGTGACGGCGACCTGCCGGCGTTCTGGGCCGATGCCTCGCTGGCGAACACGAAGCTTGACTGGCGCGTGACGCGCGGCATCGACGAGATGATGCGCGATACCTGGAACTGGCAGAGCAAGAACCCGGATGGGTTTAAGTAATTGAAAAAAAGGCGAACTTCGGTTCGCCTTTTTTTTTACTAAATTATAGCTGTTACTGAACTGGATGGTAATGTATCGAACTCATTACGCAGTGGCATCATACTTGCGGGCTAATTTCCGGCCTTTATTTCGTAAAGGCACTTCCAGATAGCGATAACTCATTTCGGATGAAATAAAAATCAGCCCTAAGGCGATTATCGTCATCAATAACGATCTCAGATACGAATCACCAGCGGGAAAACCGTAGTGAACCATGATGCGTATCGTAGATTCCTGTACAAAATAGATTACAGGCATGTGCGCCAGATAGATACTGTAGGATCGGGACGCTATCCAGTTCATCGAACGAGACACGATGCCTTCACTTTCGAGCACCATAAAATAGCCTCTATTCCAGGAAGCTATATAAACCAGTATCGTAGAAACGAGTGCTAAAGAGCCAAAAAGGTAAACCGAACCTTTCAAGGCAGCTGGAATAGCGAAAAGCGAAAAAAGCAGTAAAAAATTCACCAGATAGCGTAGATACCATTGCCACAGAATAACCGGTTTGATTTTATCGCCCAGCGACAACTTCAGCATAGCTAAGAAAACACCAAAAATAAGGCCGTGGTAGCGGAAGTTAGGAGTCCAGTCACCTTGCTGAACAGTGTAGAGCAGGAAAACGGCAATGAGTGAGAGTGTGATTACTTTCCAGCTCGTTTTCATGAAAAGAAGGACAAATGGCGTAACAAAATAGAATTGTTCTTCTAATGATAGTGACCAGTACGGACCATACGTTGGCAAATAACCTTGCTCAAGAAGATAACCGGAAAAAATATTGAAAGAGAATGTAATAATAGTGATGCAATAAGTAATATTATGCCTGAACTCTCCAAATGCCTGAGTAACATTATAAAACGCTGAAAAAAAGAGGATAACAAACATCCAGAACCATGATGCTGGTAATAATCGGTATACTCTTTTAACAAAAAAAGGAAAAATTGTGTGCCGGAGTATTTGCGTAGGCGATTGTTTTTTATCCATCTGGGTGAGGAGATTTGTGGTAATCAAATAACCGGAAATGGCAAAAAAAAGATCTACACCAGGCCAGAACTCGACATATTTGTTGATATTTTGAAGCAATTGATGTTTGCTCCAGATATATAGGGTAGGTAAATGCTCAAAAAGAACAGCAATTATTGCAAAAAATCTCAGGTACTCGATTTCAAAATTGAGAGTGCCTTTTTTTCCCATGCTCATCACCACTTCAAAGGGATTATGGCGGGAAAACCCGCCTGAAGATTATTTAACTAATCCCATAAGATACTGGCCATATTCCGTCTTAGACAATTTTTGACCTTCATTATAGACATCCTGGCTTGAAAGCCAGCCATTTTTGAAGGCGATCTCTTCAAGGCAGGCAACTTTGAACCCCTGTCTTTTTTCAATCGTATGAATAAACTGAGAAGCTTCGATCAGGCTGTCATGCGTACCAGTGTCAAGCCAGGCAAAACCGCGGCCCAGAAGTTCTACATTCAGCTTGTTTTGTTCTAAATAGATACGGTTAAGATCAGTAATTTCTAACTCACCACGGTGCGAAGGTTTTAAGGTACGCGCGTAATCCGTGACGTTGTTATCATAGAAATATAGGCCTGTGATAGCCCAATTGGATTTTGGTTGAGCAGGTTTTTCTTCCAGCGATAAAGCCTTAAAATTCGTGTCAAACTCGACCACACCAAATCGCTCAGGATCTTTAACCTGATACCCAAACACAGTAGCTCCATTGGTATTCGCAGACGTGCGCGCCAAAACTGGAGCAAATCCCTGACCAAAGAAAATATTATCACCGAGAACTAATGCGCAACTTTCATTGTTGATGAATTTTTCACCGATAATGAATGCCTGTGCAAGACCATCCGGACTCGCCTGAATTGCATAACTTAAATTAATTCCGAACTGGCTGCCATCACCCATCAGTCTGACAAAAGAAGCGTGATCATCAGGTGTAGTGATAATCAGTATATCCCTGATACCTGCCAACATAAGAACAGAGACAGGATAGTAAATCATAGGCTTATCGTATACAGGCAGTAGCTGCTTAGATACACCTTTGGTGATTGGGTATAAACGAGTACCAGAACCACCAGCAAGAACGATGCCTTTCATTATAAATCCTCACCTGTATTATTTTCTAAACCCAGTCGCTGTCCCTGATAAGATCCATCCTGAACGCGTTTCCACCACCACTCATTTTCAAGATACCACTTAACAGTTTTGCGCAAGCCGGTAGTAAAAGATTCCTGTGGAACCCAGCCTAATTCATGTTCAATTTTAGAAGCATCGATTGCATAGCGAAGATCATGTCCTGGGCGATCTTTAACGAATGTAATTAGCTCACGGTAACTGCTGAGATTTGGCTGAGTTGACGGAGAGAGTTCATCAAGGATGTCACAGATAGTCTGAACTACGGTCAGGTTTGTCTGTTCATTGTGGCCGCCAATATTATAGGTCTCGCCAATGAGACCTTTCCTGACAACTTCATAAAGTGCTCTGGCGTGGTCTTCAACATATAACCAGTCACGAATCTGGCTGCCGTTACCGTAGACCGGTAGAGGCTTACCATGAAGAGCATTAAGAATAGTAAGGGGAATCAATTTTTCCGGGAAATGATAAGGACCATAGTTATTAGAGCAATTGGTCACCAGAACCGGAAGGTTATAGGTCCGATGCCACGCTCTTACCAGATGGTCGCTGCTCGCTTTTGAAGCAGAGTAGGGACTGCTTGGAGAGTAGGGCGTCGTCTCGGTGAACAAATCAGAGGTGTTGTGCAGATCGCCATATACTTCATCTGTTGAGATGTGATGAAAACGGAAATTAGCTTTATCAGAACTACTCAACTGATTGTAATACAGGCGTGATGCTTCCAGCAGATTGTAGGTGCCGATAATATTAGTCTGTATAAATGCTCCGGGCCCATCGATTGAGCGATCTACATGACTTTCAGCAGCTAAGTGCATGATTGCATTAGGTTTAAATGAGTTTATCACTGATTTCATTGCTTCAAAATCGCAGATATCAGCTTCAACAAAAGAAAATCCAGGTGAATTTTCAATCGTTTTTAAGGAATCGAGATTACCTGCGTAAGTTAAAGCATCAACAACTAATACCTCATTATCCTCATCAGCAACCAGAAGCCTCACTACAGCTGACCCGATGAAACCTGCACCGCCAGTAACTAAAATTTTCATACTTTTCCCGAAGATTAGCATTTTGTTGTACGGCCTGATTATCTCATATCGTACGAAACTGATGTCAATAACTCATCATTATGACGAGTTAATGCATCCTTGACCAGTTCAGGACACAACGACAAGAACAAATCGATCGTTGAGTTAAGGCATATGGTTAGCATTGAAATTAGTAGGTTGCATATAATAACTGTGTCACCAGAGTGCGGGTTTCATACGATGCATCAATTTTTTTATGCAGAAGATCACTTTACAATCCCTGCGCCATATTTCGAAGAAAGGTGCTACCGTGTTAGAATTAAGAGGTTTTTTCCCTGGACAGCTAAAGCATGGAATGTCATTTTTTAACCAGTTAAAATTGAAAAAATTATATAAATCAATAGCTTAAGTTTTTTTGCTAAGAGTGATGAAGTTTTATTGAGCACTTTAGTTGCTAAAGCTAAGGGCGGTAGCGTGCTTTTTTCATCATATTTTCCTATGAAATTGACTTATCCCGATTAAGAAATTTCTACTTCAAGCAAGGCTATTTTTAGGGTTAATCTTATGGAAATTAAAAAGGTAGACCAGTTTGTGCGTGGTTGGTTTGTTGGTGGTTTCGAGCCGACGCTTTATAAAACAACGGATGTAGAAGTTGCTGTACAGCACTTCAAAGCCGGTGATAAAGAAGCAAGTCATTGCCACAAAATCGCTACAGAGATCACCGTCATCGTCACTGGTAAAGCCTTAATGAACGGTAATCTGGTCAGTGCGGGAGAAGTCATTAAAATATCTCCTGGTGAGTACACAGATTTCGAAGCTCTTGAAGACACTGTAACTACAGTGGTGAAAGTTCCCGGCGCATTAAATGATAAATATCTTAAGGCAGAATAAAATGTTAAATATCGTTGTTCCTATGGCAGGTAGAGGCAGTCGGTTCGCTAAAGAAGGTTACGCTGATCCGAAACCTTTAATCCCTCTCAACGACAAGCGCATGATTGAAGTTGTTATTAACAATCTTAAACCTAATCAACCTCACAGGTTTATTTTTATCTGCCAGCAAGAACATATTGAAAAATACGATTTATCAACCAAGCTCAAAGAATGGGCACCAGGATGCGAAATTGTTGGTATCGATGGTATCACTGATGGAGCAGCCTGTACGGTACTGTGTGCCAAAAAATTCATCGATAATGAACAGCCGTTAATGATTGCCAATTCTGACCAGTGGATTGATATCGATATCAATGATTATCTGAAATATATGGACGATAAAAATCTATCCGGTCTGATTATGACTATGTCAGCTAGCGATCCAAAATGGTCTTATGCTGAGTTAAACAGTGACGATAAAGTTGTTCGCGTTGTCGAAAAGGAAGTGGTATCCGAAGAAGCAACCGTAGGTATTTATAATTTCAGGCATGGTGCAGACTTTTGTCGTAACGCTAACAAAATGATTGAACTTGACGAGCGCACCAATGGTGAGTTTTACGTAGCCCCTGTATATACCTGGATGTATCGCGATGAGGATGCAGATATCGGCGTTTATAACATTGGTGCTGAAGCAGACGGAATGTATGGTTTAGGAATCCCTTCTGATTTGAAATTGTTTTTATCGCTGGATGTTTCAAAGAAAGCGCTGGACTTTTAAGTATGATTAATGCCAAGAAAAAAATATGCCTGATTGGTCATGAGTGTGGCTATTATAAAGGACAAGGTGGTATTGCCACTTATATTGAGCATACCGCAAAAGGATTTAGCAAGTTAGGATACGAAGTTCATACAATTTTTTTGCATGGCAGCGATCTGGATGATCCAGCCATCACTTGCTGGAAAATAAAAGATAATTTCAGCATTTTCAAAAATTCCAAAGCAATTGATGATGTACTGTCGCAAATAAAGCCTGACTTTGTAGAAGTTACTGACTTCATTGGTCTTGCGAGTTATACGCTTGCAAAACGCGCGATTGATGGATTGGACTATTCATGTCGTTTTATCACGAATAATCATACTGGCATCCGTGAAGTATGGGAGTGGGGTACAGCACTGAATTTTATGGAGTGTGCACCTCCGTGGATGATAGAAATGTATCAGTATGAGAGAGCACAATCGATTCTGAGTGATGCCAATTTCTCAACATCTCATTTTCTTGCCGATTATCTCAGCAACTTACACGATACAACAGTCCATACCTGCCCGTCCTATTATCCGCTGGCTGAACAAACTATTCCGCCAGTCAGAGATAAAAATAACACTATTGAAATTCTTTCCCTGGGCCGCTTTGAGCTTAGAAAAAAACAGGAACTATTGATACTAGCGGCCTGTGAATTAATGGTTGAAGGCTATGACCTGCATGTAACATTAATCGGCAACAGCGGAGACGACTTTTACGATCGTCGCGACTATATGGATACATGCTATGGTCTTATTCCGCTAGAACTGAAAAAGAAATTTAGTTTTTATGATTTTATTCCTTATAAGGAATTACAAAAACAATATAAAAACTATGATCTGTTTGTCATTCCATCGCCTTATGAAAATTTCCCAAACACAGCGCTGGAAGCCATTAACTATGGTCTGATTGTGGCTGGAAGTAAAACAAGTGGTATCGCAGATATGAGCGGACCCGCGGCTGAAAAACTCTGTTTCGAGAAAAATTCTGTTGATTCCATCAAGAAGATGCTGACAGGGTTTAGCAGTATGAGTCGTGAAGAAAAAGAAGAGATCAGAAAAGTTCAGCGCGAATCATTAAAATCTCTGGTTAGCTTTGAAAGTGCTATTGTCAACCGAGTGAGTCAGTACGAAAGTATCGAAATTAAATCGACCCCGGTACGGCCTCAACGTGAAAAATGTCTCTTTATTACTATGAGAGATGATGCGCGTCTCGAATATTTGGTGTTAGGTGATAAGAAGATTCATGTTGATAGCAATGAAGCGCATCAGCTAATAAATGCCGCAGAGTATATGATTATTTTGCCTGCTGATAATGTTAATGATGTGAATCTGGAAAAGAATTATTTTCCTGAGAAAAATATTATATCTGCGACTTCTTATCACCATCCCTACGGAACCGTATTGGACATCAATAAGTCCAGAAAAGCTTTCTCGCAAATCATCATCAACGTTGCTGATATTTCTATCAATAAACATGTTAAAACGTCCAGATTGATTGCAGAAATACTGTTCTCCTGTAAAGATGTTGTTTTCTTCAAGGAGGAATCATCAAGGGTAGAAAAGGGTATTGGCATTGATTTAATGTATGAACTTGACCTGTTGAGATATAAATATAATGGCTAATAATATTTCGGTAATTATTCACGGTCCTCTTGAAGAGGATTTTTTAGAAAAAAACTTAAAAGCAATACAAAAACAACTTAGCAATGCGAAAGTTATCATCTCGACTTACATAAAAGATGCTGAAAAAGTCCAGACTCTCTTAAAAAAATTGAATCCTGGTGCCTATGAAAAGATACAAGTAATAGGCTGTGATGACGTTTTTAATCCAGGCTTTTTTAATATAAATCGTCAGATTAACCTGGTTAATGCGGCACTTGATGTAATTGATGAGAATTCTTTTGTCATCAAAGTCAGGATGGATCAGACCGTTAACTTTGCGTCTTTGATGAGATTAGTGAAGAATTTTACATCAGATGTTAAGGATAAGTTGATAACGACCAACTGTTATACGCGCGCTGACCGCTGGTACCATCCATCAGATATGTTGCTTGCAGGCGAATACAGGGTATTAAGAGATTACTATCCTGTCGAGTTTTTTAAAGAAACTCATATGGATAATATTCTGTTAATCAGAGAATTAGTTAAAAATAATCATGTAAAAGATTTTTATAACTACTGGCCTGAATCCCGTCTTTTTACTAATTTCGTTAAAAAGAGGGGGGGCGTTATTAAAGAGTCTCCTGAAGATAGTTTTGAAAAGCTAAAAACACATGTATTTATTATCAATAGTTGGGATATCTCCCTGAAGTGGAAGAAGTTCCTGAAAGGATGGATTCCTGTTCTGCCCTATACTTTTAAAATGGCTCCTTTCAGAGATGGACCTGAAGAGGATGCGTATAATTTTAAAGCAAGCGATCTTAATGTGGTTCCTTCAAAAATTAAAGAGAGTGTGTTCATCAAACTTTCTACGATTTATTTTAAAACTGGAATGTATCATTTCAATCCACTCTTTTTTAGTTATCGCAACTTTTTATTAAGAGTGGGACGTAAGGTCTTTGATATTTCTTTAAAATTTATTCCTCCTATTTTTCATCATACTCTCGTTACAATAGGACGAAAGTTTTATTATGCTATCAAGTAATCTCTATATCGTTGGTTGGCGTGGCTATATAGGTCTGTCTCTATTAAATTATTTAAGCAATACAAGTTTTAAGAAACAGATATTTCTATATAGCCGCGATAAAGAAGCCAGCGACGTTGCTCCAGACTTCGTTAATGCTACTTTGTGCCGGCACGATGATTTTGTAAGCAAAATCGTGCATGATGATAATCCCGTTGTTTATTACCTTGCAAATAGTTTCTCCCCGGCAGAATCGCAGAGCCATGCGCTCGAGAGCGTTAGCTCTAATTTATTGCCCTTTATTCGTCTTCTTGAAGATATAAAGTTCGTAGCCAGCAAGATTACTTTTATTTTCTCTTCATCTGGTGGGACTATTTACGGAGATACTGGTGGCGAGAAATGTCGTGAAGATCATGCTCTTTCACCAAAAACTATTTATGCAGCAAATAAACTGGCTCAGGAATCGTATCTGCAGGTTTATCTTTGTAACTATGGGTTGAACTATCGGATACTACGGATTGCCAATCCCTATGGACCGGGACAAATTTTCAAAGGTGGACAAGGACTCATTCCTGCAATAATGGACTCCTACAAAAGGAAGTTACCTGTAAAAATCTATGGTGATGGCACAGCTTCACGTGATTATATTTATATTGACGATCTCCATAAGTGCTTCATAAAGTCAGCTTTATATGAAGGAGATGTGAGAATCTTTAATGTCGGTTCAGATTCAAAGTATTCTATTTTAGATATTATTGAGCATTTTCATCGGCATGGCATTGTTGTCGATACTGTCAAAGTGAAAAGCGATGTATCAGTTGTTAATTCTATAGCCCTGGATATTTCGCGCGCTAAAAGAGAGTTTAACTGGTCACCTCAAACAAGTCTTGAGATTGGTTTGAAAAAATACATTGAATGGTATGAATCAACCTTACAATAAATCAAGACATGAATTCTAAGTAACGTGGACAATGCATCCTGATAATCTGATCTTACAGAGTGAAGTTTCCATCATTATTCAGGGGGGGATTTTAACGGCCTCTCGCGAATTAGATAATGACTTTATTTTTAATCTAAACCTGACATTGGATAACTTTCCAGAAGCAGAAATCATTGTTTCTACATGGAAGACAGATGATGTCATTGAAGATAGCCTCAAAGTTTCCTATCCCAGCATCAAATTTTTATTCAACGAGGATGTAGGATCGATCTCCAAGAATATTGATGGCGTGAACGTTGTCAGTAATGTCAATCGAATGCTAGTGTCCAGCCTTAATGGGTTAAGATGCGCGTCGAAAAAGTATTCGATAAAAATGAGGACGGATTCATATTTATATAATGACAGTATTCTTTCTTACCTGGGTGATTACTTTATCAAAAACAAATTCTTGTCTGTAAAAGATATTATGCGACAGGAAGAGTATGCTGTTTTTAGCCGTCACCTCATCAACTGCAACTTATTCGCTCGTAACCCATACAGTCAGCTTCCTTTCCTCTATCACCCAGGTGATATTATGGTGGCAGGTTTGACAGAAGATGTTTTACGCTTCTTCGACATTTCACTTGCTGATGAAAGTATTTTCCAGCATTGCAAAAGCTTAATGAATGCATGTTACATGCGTTATGTACCAGAGCAATATGTATGGGTGAAAAACTTAGAGCGTTCCATTAAAGGGTTTGAATTCCCAGGAAATTTTTTCAGAAATTCAGTAGAGGTGGAGCGTTCTGAAAAAATGTATCTTAACAATTTCCTGCCTTTGGATTCAGCAAGGCTGGGTTTTGTCTGGCGTAAACATAAAGAGGTCTATTTTAACAAAGGCTGGTCCAGTCTATATCAACCTTTTGACTGGATTTATTTGTATTCCAGATATATCAAAAAACAGAAAAGTTCTCGTCCAGTAATCTGGTATTTAAGATCGCTGCAAATAACGCTGATGAAGGTTTATTTCTTTTTCAGAACTCAACTGCTTAAGTTGCCTTATGTGCGTAAAATTGCTTATCGCTTATTTGTAAAGAGAGGAAATTGATGAAAGGTTTTGTATCCACTCCGCAGAGCAGGACGACTTTAGCGGAAGTATTAGGTTCTATGAATTTGATAAAGGAGTTTATTCGAAGAGATTTCAATGTTCGTTATAAACAGACAAGTTTAGGGATCCTGTGGGCAATAATTAATCCAGGTGTCAATATACTCCTTTATCTGTTTGTATTTGGGTTGCTGGTAAAAGTGCCGACGCCAGAATATAATGCGCCTTATGCCGCTGTTTTGATTTCTGGTATTCTTTTCTGGAATCTTTTTGCTACAAGTATGATGGCTGCAAGTGATGCAATAATAAATAATATGCATCTTTTAACAAAGGTCTATTTTCCGAGGATATCGCTATGTATAGCAAGTGTATTTGTAGCGTTTATTGACTTCGTTATAGCTTTCATTGTTTTTATACCTCTCGCTATCTTTTATGGTGTACATTTTGATTTCTCGCGTCTCTTTTTTCTCATACCCTGCATAATTATTACGCTTATGCTCGGCTGCGGCGTGGGTTGTTTTATGGCAATTCTGAAATTACGTTTTCGCGATTTACGGCACGTACTTCCCTTAGCAACGCAGGCTCTTTTCTTTGCTTCTCCCGTTGTATATACGCTTACAATAGTGCCGAAAGAATTTCATCAATATTACTCTTTCAACCCAATGACAGGTATTGTTGCTCTATCTCGCTGGGCCTTGCTTGGCGGTAATAGCATTGATGTCACTACGTTATTGTATAGTTTCATTACTGCCATTGTTTTAGTCATCTTTGGTGTGTACTACTTTATCAAAAATGATAGATTAATTGCGGATTACGAATGATTACCTTTGAATCTGTTACACGTGAATTTAGTGTTGGAAATTACCAACACAGTACTCTCAAAGAACTTTTTTCGTTTAACAAAAAACGTTCTCAACCAGAGAAAATATACCGAGCTGTTGATGACGTCTCATTTTCAATTACACCAGGACAGGCAGTGGGCGTACTGGGCCGAAACGGAGCTGGTAAGTCTACTCTGCTCAAACTTTTGACCAGAATCATTGCCCCAAGTTTCGGTAAAATAACAGTCGATGGATCTATATCCTGTTTGCTTGAGGTTGGAGCTGGATTTCATCACGAGCTTTCAGGCTATGAAAACATTTTTTTGAGTGGTTCAATCTTAGGTATGAGCCGCAAAGAAATTGAAACAAAAATTGAAAGCATTATTGAGTTTGCAGAAGTCCGGGATTTTATCTATGAGCCGGTAAAATATTATTCATCTGGTATGTACGTAAGACTTGCCTTTTCAATTGGTGTCCATCTGGATTCAGAAATTCTGGTCATTGATGAAGCGCTGGCAGTTGGCGATGCCAACTTTCAGGCGAAATGTTTAAACAAGATAAATGAAGTTAAAGAAAGTGGGAAAACGATTTTCTTTGTAAGCCATAACGTGCATCAGGTAGAAAGTATCTGTGATGCTTGCCTCGTTATGGAAAAGGGAAAACTCATTTATCAGGGTGAAACTGCTCAGGCTGTTCAAATCTACGATCAGTTAATTAAGTAAAGAAGGTTAAAAATGATAGTTATCTCTCATCGTGGCTACTGGAAGTCTTTACACGAAAAAAATACTGAAGCAGCTTTTATCCGTTCGTTTCAGCTTGATCTTGGTACAGAGACTGACTTGCGAGACTTCAATGGTGAAATCGTAATCAGTCATGATATACCTGATGCTTCTTGTATGACATTCCAACATATGCTTGAGTTATACAAAATGCATACAACATCAAATCCGCCTTTAGCGCTTAATGTTAAAGCTGACGGTCTTCAAAAGAAAGTTAAAGATATTCTTGAACTTATGGGTATTACAAACTACTTCTTTTTTGATATGGCCCTGCCTGACTCTCTTGCATATTATCAGCATGATTTAAAAGCTTTTGTGAGATATAGTGAATTTGAATGCCTTAATTCACTTTATGATATGTCTGAAGGAGTCTGGTTAGACGGATTTAAAAAAGATTTGGTGGAAGAGGACTTATTAAACAAAATCTTATCGGATGGAAAGAAAGTTTGTATTGTTTCTCCAGAGTTGCACAAAAGGAATCACATTGAAAGCTGGGAGAAATATAAAAAGTTCAATGATAAACTACTTTCCTCGTCTAATTTAATTATTTGTACCGATTACCCTGAAGAATGTATGGAGTTTTTTAATGGCTACTAATATTAAAGCTGTTATTTTCGATATGGACGGAGTCCTTATCGATGCTAAAGATTGGCATTATGAGGCATTGAATACTGCTTTGGATCTGTTTGGACTGACAATTTCTCGTCAGGAACACTTGACAACTTATGATGGTTTACCGACTAAAGATAAGCTCATCATGCTAAGCAAAGATAAAGGTTTATCAACTAATCTTCATAGTTTTATTAATGAAATGAAACAGCAGTATACAATGGAGATTGTGAATAATAAATGTAAGCCAATGTTCCATCATGAATATGCACTTTCCATGTTAAAAAAAGATGGTTATAAAATGGCTGTTGCTTCAAATTCTATCAAGCACTCAATTGAAGTCATGATGGAACGTGCGCATCTTGCACAATATCTGGAGTTTTATGTCTCTAACCAGGATGTTGTCAAGGGCAAACCTGATCCGGAAATGTATAATAAAGCGATTTCGATGCTTGGTTTAAAACCTACTGAGTGCGTCATTGTTGAAGATAATGAAAATGGTATCAAAGCAGCCAGAGCCAGTGGGGCACATGTGCTTGAAGTTGAAACTGTCTATGATGTTAATTACGCGAACATAAAAAGGTTCATCTCTTTGGTAGAGAGCGAGGTTTGATGGCATGTTAAATATTATTATTCCAATGAGTGGAGCCAGTCTTTATGAAACCAGCGCTGACTTCATATATCCAAAAATCCTGACAGAAATCAATAATCGTACTTTACTGGAATATTCCCAGGATATATTTTCTACGTTGACTGAAGAGCACAAAAGCCTTTTTGTTGTTCCTGCAGATAAACTATCAAAGCTTGCCCTGGGTAATATTATTGAACTGATATCTCCTCATGCTGTTATCATCCCATTGCAAGGTATGACTAAGGGTGCTGTTTGCAGCAGTATGATGGCGATTGACCACATCAATCTTGATGATGAATTGATTATTGCTTCTGCCGATCATTACATTAATGATGATCTTCAGCAGGTACTGGAGTATTTCAGAAGCCTGAAGGCGGATGCCGGGGTACTAACCTTTGAATCTGTCCATCCAAAATGGTCTTTTGTTAAAACTAACGAAGAAGGTTTGGTCGTACAGACTGCTGAAAAGAATGCGATTAGTCGCAATGCCGTGGCAGGGCTTTACTACTTCAAACGTGGATCTGATTTCATCGAGGCTGCCAAGGAGCTAATTCGTAAGGATAACGCTATCGATAATAATTTCTATCTTTCCTCCTCATTAAATGAACTGGTCCTGAAAGGTAAGAAGATAGTAATGCGTCCTCTTGGGGATTCGGTGTATCACAATTTTTATGATGCACATGCTGTGAAGGCTTTTGAATTGTCACATGCTAATCCTTTACCACCCGTTAAAAAATTGACTGAAAAATATATTGCTGCTTTCAATTCGCGTTCTTTACATGATGTGGTTGAAATGTTTGACCGTAATGCCACCCTGACCGATCCAGGAAATCACAAGATTGGTCAGGAAAATATCCGTGGTATGCTTGTACAACTTTTCAGTGATGTTAAGTTGCTCGAATTCAATGCACTTTCTATCATCGCGGAACAAAACAGATCGGTCATTGAGTTTGAACTCAAGCTTGATGATAAGTTGCTGCGTGGTGTTGATATCATTGACTGGAATAATAAAGGCCATATTACAAAACTTAATGCTTATTTGTATTAATTTGTATAGGATTTTTATAACACCAGGGTTGTCAGGGCTATTTAACAGCATCATTTTCTAACTGGTTGATGCTTACCTGGGTTAACATGTTTGCCACTTTTGTTCACAAACCACTGCGTTTGTGAAGTGACCACAGACAGGAGTATGTAATGTCCAAGCAACAGATCGGCGTTGTAGGTATGGCAGTGATGGGCCGCAACCTGGCTCTTAACATTGAGAGCCGCGGTTACACTGTTTCTATCTTTAACCGTTCACGCGAAAAGACTGATGAAGTCATCGCCGAGAATCAGGGCAAGAAGCTTGCTCCTTTTTACACCGTTGAAGAGTTCGTTGAATCGCTGGAAAAACCACGTCGTATCCTGCTGATGGTTCAGGCGGGTGAAGCGACCGATAAAACTATCGCCTCGCTGACGCCTCATCTGGATAAGGGCGACATTCTGATCGATGGCGGTAACACCTTCTATAAAGATACCATCCGTCGTAACAAAGAGCTGTCTGACCAGGGCTTCAACTTTATCGGTACCGGTGTGTCTGGCGGTGAAGAGGGCGCACTGAAAGGCCCATCCATCATGCCTGGCGGTCAGAAAGAAGCTTACGAGCTGGTTGCACCAATCCTGGACAAGATTGCCGCGCGTGCCGAAGATGGCGAAGCCTGTGTAGCTTACATCGGTCCGGACGGCGCCGGCCACTACGTGAAGATGGTCCACAACGGCATCGAATACGGCGACATGCAGCTGATCGCGGAAGCCTACGCACTGCTGAAAGGCGCGCTGGGTCTGAACAACGAAGAGTTGGCTCAAACCTTCACCGAGTGGAACAATGGCGAGCTGAGCAGCTACCTGATCGACATCACCAAAGATATCTTCACTAAGAAAGATGAAGAGGGTAAATACCTGGTCGATGTGATTCTGGATGAAGCGGCGAACAAAGGCACCGGTAAATGGACCAGCCAGAGTTCTCTGGACCTCGGCGAGCCACTGTCATTGATCACCGAATCTGTCTTCGCCCGTTACCTCTCTTCACTGAAAACGCAGCGTGTAGCCGCCTCTAAAGTGCTGAGCGGCCCTCAGGCTCAGGCCTTTACCGGTGACAAAGCGGAATTTATCGAGAAAGTGCGTCGTGCGCTCTATCTGGGTAAAATTGTCTCTTATGCACAGGGCTTCTCGCAGCTGCGTGCCGCATCAGAAGAGAACAACTGGGATCTGCACTACGGTGAAATCGCGAAGATCTTCCGTGCTGGCTGCATCATCCGCGCCCAGTTCCTGCAGAAGATCACTGATGCTTACGCAGAAGATGCAGGCATCGCAAACCTGCTGCTGGCGCCGTACTTCAAAGATATCGCGGATCAGTATCAGCAGGCGCTGCGCGATGTGGTTTCCTACGCGATTCAGAACGGTATCCCGACGCCGACCTTCTCTGCCGCGATTGCTTACTACGACAGCTATCGTTCAGAAGTTCTGCCTGCCAACCTGATTCAGGCGCAGCGTGACTACTTCGGTGCGCATACCTATAAACGCATTGATAAAGACGGTGTGTTCCACACTGAGTGGTTAGATTAATCACTAAAAAGGGCTTCCTTCGGGAAGCCCTTTTTTTATCATGGCAGTAATCAAAGGGCTTCCTGCGGGAAGCCCTTTTTTATCATGCCAGCAAATCCCCACTCCGAATCTCCTGCTCGCCCGCCAGCCTGACGACCAGCATGCCTGCCGTCGCAAAGCGCACCCAGTGCCTCGCATAGAGAATGCCGCCATATTCGGCGACCAGCGGCGTAATGTGATCGGTAACGGGATCGACAATCTCGGCCACGACTTCGCCAGGCCGGATTTGGGCACCCAGCGGCTTACGATGCAGGATCAGACCTGACACGGGTGAGTGGATATATTCGCAGGCCGCTAACGGCGTCGGCGGATTTTTCAGGGCAGGGGAGGAGGCCGACGTTCCTTCGCTGTGACGCTCCTTAATCACTCCTGTCTCTCCCGGCGCTTCCGTCACCTCAGGCACGGTCAGGCCGATGGGGCCATCGTTTATCGCCACTACATCATCGCCCGCCGCATTCGCCGGCACCAGTTCATCCCCGCCAATCACCGGTGCAGCCACCTCTACCGAAATAGCCGGTTCGCTATAGGCGATATAGCCGCCCTCCTGCAGTGCTGCAATAATCGCATCTGCATCCTTCTCCGCCTGTTCAGGTGTCACATCCCGTACGCCACGCAACTCCAGCGTCACCGGCAGTAATCCGCGCGGCATCGGATACGCCTCCCCAAAGCGTTCAGCCAGCGTCAGCCAGGGTTCACAGCAGGCCTCATCAAACGGCTCACCACCGGAGATCTGCGCCAGCAGTTGCACCTCACTGCCCAGCCAGCGCGCCAGTGGCTCAATCTCCGGCCACGCATGTGGTGTGGTGTAGAGATGCGGCACAGCTTCCCAGTCACAGTGCAGGTCAATCATCAGGTCTGCCTGACTGGCCATGCGCATCAGCGTGAAACGCTGTGCATCCAGCTCGGTTTTTGGCACGGTGTCACGGTAGTGGCGATCGATTGCCTCGCGGATCAGGTTGCGGTTCTGGGACTCGCTCTGCGTCAGGCTGTCGGCCAGAGTGGCCGCCAGGGTCGCGCCCAGAGAGGGAAAGCGACGATTAAAATCCTGCCCAGAGAGCGTATGGTAGCGGCCAAGATGGGTGCCATGCCAGTGCTGTCCCAGCGCCAGAGGATTGGCAACCGGTACGAGAGTGAAGGCGGCTTTAAGTTGTCCGGCGGACTCCAGTGCCTGCAGCCGCTGCTTTAAAAACCAGGCCACCGCCATACCGGGCAGTTCATCGCCATGCAGCGCAGCCTGAATATAAACCTGACGTTCATGATCCCCGGCAAAGTGGAAACTGATGATTTCACGCTGGGTGCCTAAAGAGGCGCTTAACAGTGGATGATGTTGTTGATGCATACCGTGTTAATGTCCTTTAATCGGCAAAGGACGACAGCGCGCCGTCCCGAAAAAGTAACAGTATAGTGTCGGATCGCGGTGAGGACGAACGGCGGCGACCGGACCTTACTGCTGGATGGAGATATCCGTGGCAAAGTAGCGTTTCTGAATCTGATCAAAGGTGCCGTTCTTTTTGATCTCAGCAAAGGCGTTGTCCAGCGCACTCTTCAGTTCACTGTCTCCTTTCCGCAGGCCAATAGCGGTGCCGGGGCCGATAATCGGATCCTGAATAATCGGACCGGCCAGCTCAAAATCTTTGCCCTGTAGTTGTTTCAGGAAGCCGATGGCCGCCTGCGCCGCATCGGTAAAGACGGCATCCAGCCGGCCCGACACCAGATCGCTTTCCACCTGCGCCTGATCGCCATAGGGCACCACGGTCACGCCATAGGGCTGCCACTTCGCCAGCGCATAGCGCTCCTGTACCGTTCCCTGTTCCACACCGACAGTTTTGCCCTTCAGTGAATCCACCGCAGGCAGGATGTTGGCGCCTTTACGGGCGATAAGCTGAGTATGGGTGTCGTAAAGGGGAACGGTGAAATCGATCTGTTTCAGGCGCTCTTCGGTGATGCCCATATCGGAGAGGATGGCGTCAAACTTACGCGCTTTCAGAGCCGGGATCATGCCGTCAAACTGGCTTTCAACCCAGACGCACTTCGCCTGCATCTGAGCACAGAGCGCATTGCCCAGGTCGATATCAAAGCCGACCAGCTTGCCCTGCGGCGTCTTTGATTCAAACGGCGGATAGGTCGGATCGACGGCGAAACGAACCTGGTCGATTTTTGCCTGGGCGCCGAACGCGCAGCCTGCCATGACCGCTACAGCCAGCGTCTGGCGCAGACGTTGAGGGAAAATGTTCATGATTTTGCTCTTATTCTGTCGTGATGAGTGTTTCTGCAGAGTATCGCCGGGCTGGCGGGATGGCAATTACTGTGTGATCTGCACCACTTCTGCCGCGCAGAGCGCCCGATAATCCTCGGTGTTCAGGATCACTGAGCGTTCCAGCAGACCGGCGTTAAAGGCGATCTCCGGATAACGTTCAAACAGCGCAGGGTCCACGATGAGTCTGAGGTCGGGATGAAAACTAAAGGGTGGGATCGCGCCGAAGACGCAGCCGGTCAGTTGGGCGGTCTCCGCCGGGCTGGCGAGTGAGGCGCGACGTCCTCCCGCAGCGACGGCGACTTTGCCGAGATCGGCCTGCCGGTCGGCCGGTAACACCGCCAGCACATGCTGCTTCACACCATTGCCTTTCACATGGCAGACCAGCGCTTTCGCACCCTGGCCGATTTCGGTGCCGCGAATCGCCGCGACCGCTTCACATTTTCCGGTGGCCTCATGCTCCATCAGGCGATAGCGGGCCTGATGCTGGTCGAGCAGGGCGATGAGTTTCTCATAAGTCGTCACGTTTCTCTCCTGCTGTCAGTTGCAGCATCAGTGTCTCCAGCATATGCGATTGACGCGGCAATAGGCCGGTTTTCACACCCAGGGGGTTAAGCGCCCGGTTGAGGGGAGCCAGCGTGCTATTCTCCCTGTCCAGCTCAGTGTAGGGCCAGTGCGGCATAACGTCCCTGAGAGAACCCCAACACATTTTGCGAAGCTGCATCAGAAGCTCACCTTGCGATAATTTCTCTTCAGGTAACAGCTGAAGAAGATCCGGTAGCATCGACTCACGTTCAAAAGGGGACAGCGTTTTTTTCATCGTTACCAGCCTTCAATAGGCGGATCCAGATAATTGAATCCCATCGCAGGTATCGTCAGAAGGGATGCCGGAACGCCCCTCCGCTGCAGGCGCTCTCTGAGCCCGGTTACTGGAATTTTTGAGAAGAAGTCTGCTCAGAATTTGCATAAAACGTCATTCTGAGCAGTTTTTTGCATAATTACTGGTGGCGGGCGCGCAGGTTATGGATGACGGCGCTGAAGTCGAGATCCTGATCCTGCAACAGCACCATCAGGTGATAGACCAGATCGGAGGCTTCGTTCGTCAGCTCGTGACGATCGTTGACCGTCGCCGCCAGTGCGGTTTCGACGCCTTCCTCCCCCACTTTCTGGGCGATACGCTTGGTGCCGCTGGCGTACAACCGCGCGGTATAGGAGCTCTCCGGGTCGGCCGTTTTACGCGAAGCCAGCAACTGCTCCAGCTGATAGAGGAAGGTCCACTCCGGCGCGGCGGGTGAGAAGCAGCTGGTGGTGCCGAGATGGCAGGTGGGGCCAATCGGGTTCGCCAGCACCAGCAGGGTGTCATTATCACAGTCAGGCGTGATGCTCACGACCTGCAGAAAGTGACCGGAGGTTTCGCCCTTGGTCCATAAACGGTTTTTGGTGCGAGAGAAAAAGGTGACATTGCCTTCAGCCAGGGTTTTATTCAGCGCCGCCGGGTTCATGTAGCCATGCATCAGCACTTCGCCGGAGACGTTGTGCTGCACGATGACCGGTATCATGCCCCCGGTTTTATCCCAGTCGAGAAGGGCCAGTTGTTGTTCGGTTAGCACGCGCGAATCTCCACTCCGTTGTCGATAAGAAAGCTCTTCAGCTCACCAATATTAATAATCTGTTTGTGGAACACTGACGCGGCTAACGCGCCATCCACGTTTGCCTCAGTAAAGGCGTCGAGGAAGTGCTGCATCGTGCCTGCGCCGCCAGAGGCGATCAGCGGCACCTTGCAGACGTCGCGCATCTTCTTCAGCTGCACCAGGTCATAGCCGTTACGCACGCCATCCTGATTCATCATGTTCAGCACGATCTCACCTGCGCCCAGCTTCTGCACTTCCTGCACCCAATCCAGCGTTTCCCACTGGGTTACGCGGGTACGCGCTTCGTCACCGGTGTACTGATTGACCTGATATTTGCCGCTGGCTTCATCGAACCAGGTATCGATCCCGACCACGATACACTGCACGCCAAAGCGGTCGGCAAGCCGGGTGATCAGCGAGGGATCTGCCAGCGCCGGTGAGTTAATCGAAATCTTATCCGCGCCAAACTCAAGGATACGCGCCGCGTCTTCCGGCGTTTTGATGCCGCCCGCGACGCAGAAGGGGATATCGATCACTTCAGCGACCCGCGATACCCAGCTCTTATCCACGACCCGGCCATCAGAGGAGGCGGTGATATCATAAAAGACCAGCTCGTCGGCACCTTCGGCCGCATAGCGCTGTGCCAGCGGGACGATGTCACCGATGATCTCGTGATTGCGGAACTGTACGCCCTTGACCACCTGACCGTCACGAACGTCAAGACAGGGGATTATCCGTTTTGCCAGCATGCGATCGCCTCCGAAACCGTAAATTTATCTTCCAGCAGCGCGCGTCCGACAATCACGCCCTGCACGCCGCAGCCGCGCAGGGCGGCAATATCGTTGAGGTCGCCAATACCGCCCGATGACTGGAAAGCAATCTCCGGGAAGCGCGCCGTTACTTCCTGATAGAGCGCGACGTTAGAACCGCTCAGGGTGCCGTCGCGGGAAATATCGGTGCAGAGCACATGCTTCAGGCCCATCTGCCGGAAATCGGTGATTACCTCTTCCAGCGTGACACCCGCCGCTTCCTGCCAGCCACTGATCGCCACCTCTTTACGGTTGCTGGCGTCAATACGCACATCCAGCGCCAGCACAATCGCCTCTGCACCAAACTCCGCAAACCAGCGTTTAACCTCATCGGGCTGTTTCACGGCGGTGGAACCCACCACCACGCGGCTCGCACCGGCCGCTAACAGCGCCTCGACGTCGTCACGGCTGCGGATGCCGCCGCCGACCTGCACCGTCACATCAACGCCATCCAGCAGCGTTTTCAGCAGCGCAATCTGCCGTTTTGCCGGATCTTTCGCACCGGTCAAATCCACCAGATGAAGCAGGGTCGCGCCCTGGCTTACATAATCCTGCAGACGCGGCAGCGGATCGCTGCCGTAGTCGCGCTGCTGGCCATAGTCGCCCTGATGCAGACGCACCACTTTGCCATCAATTAAATCTAACGCGGGGATAATCATTACATCTCCAGGAAGTTTTTCAGCAGCTGCGCACCGGCTTTACCCGAACGTTCCGGGTGGAACTGGACGCCAAAGAAGTTATCTTTCTGCACCGCGGCGGTGAAGGCTTCACCGTAGTGGCACTGCGCGATGGTGCTGGCGTTTACCGGCATCGCATAGCTGTGAACAAAGTAGAAGTAGGAACCTTCATCGATGCCACGGAACAGATGATTGCCCGCCTGGGCGGTGATCTGGTTCCAGCCCATGTGCGGCAGGGGCAGGCCGTGCGTATCCATCAGCGAGACTGGCTCATCGATAATGCCCAGCGTCGGCACGCCGCCATTCTCGTCGCTGCCGCGCCCCAGCAGCTGCATACCCAGACAGATCCCCAGCACCGGCTGGGTACAGGCCTTGACCAGGTCGATCAGGTCGCGCTCCTGCAGCTGATTCATCGCCGCCTGCGCGGTGCCCACGCCGGGCAGAAAGAGTTTGTCGGCGCGCAGCACTACATCGGGATCGCGGCTCACTTCCGGGCTGTAGCCCAGACGTTCAATCGCCCATTTCACCGATGAGAGGTTGGCGCATCCGGTATCCATGATCACCACGTTCATCACAGCACTCCTTTTGAGCTCGGCAGGGTATTCCCCTCAACGCGGATCGCCTGACGCAGCGTTCGGCCAAAGGCTTTAAACAGGCTCTCAACACGGTGATGGTCGTTTTTGCCTTTGGTTTTCAGGTGCAGGGTGCTCATCATGGCGTAGGAGAGCGAGCTGAAGAAGTGCTCGACCATCTCGGTGCTGAGATCGCCGACACGCTGATAATTGAACTCGGCTTTAAATTCGATGTGCGGACGGCCGGAGATATCCAGCGCACAGCGGGCCAGACATTCATCCATCGGCAGCACAAAGCCAAAACGACCGATTCCGCGCTTGTCGCCCAGCGCCTTCAGCAGGGCTTCGCCGAGTGCCAGACCGGTATCTTCCACCGTATGGTGATCGTCGATGTAGAGATCGCCTTTGACGTCGATGTGCAGACGGAATCCGCCATGCACGGCGATCTGATCCAGCATGTGGTCGAAGAAGCCGACGCCGGTATTAATTTTGCTGCCACCTTCGCGATCCAGCCAGAGTTCGACCCGGACCTGCGTCTCTTTGGTGTTGCGCTGCACCAGCGCATGGCGGTCGCGCTGGGTCAGACGCTGCTGAATGGTCTGCCAGGTCTGGCCGTCAGCGCCGTAGCGGATGGAGGGGATACCCATGTTCTCCGCCAGCTGTACGTCAGTCAGGCGGTCACCGATAACGTAGCTGTTGCCGGTGTCCAGCGCGCCCTCAGCCAGCCAGGCCTCCACCATCTTCGTTTTCGGCTTGCGGCAGTCGCAGTGATCGTCCGGCATATGCGGACAGATCAGCACATCGTCAAAGGCGATGCCCTGCGACGTCAGAATCTGCATCATCAGATTGTGCGGGCCATCGAAATCGGCCTGCGGGAATCGGGAGGTGCCCAGCCCATCCTGGTTAGTGATCATCACCAGGCGATAACCGGCGGCCTGCAGCGCCAGCAGCGCCGGGATAACGTCTGGCTCAAACGCCAGCTTATCCATACGGTCCACCTGAAAATCTTCAGGTGGCTCAGAAATTAACGTACCGTCGCGGTCGATAAAAAGGGTCTTCTGGCTCATGCTTGCTCCACAGTAAAGGCTTGCAGCGCGGCGATCACTCGCCCGCACTCTTCACGCGTGCCGATGGAGATGCGCAGACATCCCGACAGGCCCGGATTTTTGTTCTGATCACGCAGGATAATGCCCTGATCCCACAAGGTTTTGAAGACTTTCGGTGAATCGGTAAAGCGTGCCAGCACATAGTTGGTTTCGCTGGGGAAAACCTGCACGACGCACTCCAGCTTCGCCAGTTCAGCCAGCAGCCAGCCCCGGTTATCATTCAGCAGCGCCACATGCTCACGCATCAGGGCGATGCCTTGCTCACTCAGGGCCTGACCCGCCACATCGGCCACCGGCGTTGCCAGCGGATAGGGCGCAATCACCTTCATCAGCAGGTCGATCACCGGCTTGTTCGCCAGCGCAAAGCCGCAGCGTAGTCCTGCCAGCGCAAAGGCTTTGGAGAGCGTGCGCAGGATCACCAGGTGCGGATACGCCTTCAGCCAGCCGGTCAGGGTCGCCTGCGGGCAGAATTCGATATAAGCCTCATCTGCCACCACCAGGGCTTTTCCGGCGGTCATCGCCAGCAACTGACGGATGTCATCCTGATTGATCAGGTTGCCGGTGGGGTTGTTCGGGCTGCAGAGGTAAACGACCTTGACGCCATCCAGCTGTTCCGCGATAGCAGGCAGGTTAAGCTGCCAGTCGCTGAGGGCCGGAACGGTACGGTATTCGATGCCGATGGTTTCGGCGCTGACGCTGTACATGCCGTAGGTTGGCGGACAGAACAGAATCGCATCCTGGCCCGGCTCACAGAAGGCGCGCATGATCAGTTCGATCGCCTCATCCGCGCCGCGGCTGACCAGCACCTGCTCCGGCGTTAAGCCTGCGTAGGCGGCGTAACGCTCAATGACCACCTTAGGCTGGCACTCGGGATAGCGGTTCAGCGTCTGCTGCGACAGCTCAAACGGCACCGGCAGCGGAAACTCGTTGGCATTCAGCCACACGTCGCCATTGCCGCCCAGGCGGCGCGCCGACATATAGGGGGTCAGGGCGCGCACATTGGCGCGTGCCAGCTGCTCAATATCCTGACTCATGCTTGCTCCTTGAGTGCGGCAACGCGCAGGGTAACGGCATTTTTATGGGCATCCAGCTGCTCGGCGGCGGCCAGGGTTTCGATAGTAGCAGCCAGATTCAGGAAGCCCTGCGGGGTCAGTTCCTGAACGGTCATGCGCTTCTGAAAATCGGCCAGTCCCAGGCTGGAACAGGTCGAGGTGTAACCGTAGGTCGGTAAAACGTGGTTGGTGCCGGACGCGTAGTCGCCCGCCGATTCCGGTGACCAGTCGCCCAGGAACACCGAACCGGCGCTGGTGATCGCGTCCACCAGATCGCGCGGCTGACGGGTCTGCAGGATCAGGTGCTCCGGGCCGTAGAGATTGGAGATCTCAATGCACTGCTCAAGATCCCGCGCCACGATCAGGCGGCTGCTCTCCAGCGCCTGACGTGCGGTGCTGGCGCGTGAGAGCTGCGCCAGCTGCTGCTCTACTGCCTCCGCCACGGCCTCTGCCAGCGATAAGGAGGGGGTCAGCAGAATGACCTGGGAGTCCGGGCCGTGCTCGGCCTGCGAGAGTAAATCGGAGGCGACAAACGCGGGCGTCGCGCCTTCATCTGCAATCACCAGCACTTCGGACGGTCCGGCCGGCATGTCGATCGCTGCCCCATCCAGGCGCTGACTGACCTGACGTTTCGCCTCGGTCACCCAGGCGTTGCCCGGGCCAAAAATTTTGTCCACGCGCGGCACGCTTTCTGTACCAAACGCCAGTGCGGCGATGGCCTGCGCGCCGCCCACCTGGAACACCTCTTCCACGCCGCAGAGCTGTGCGGCATAGAGGATCTCATCGGCAATCGGCGGCGGCGAACAGAGCACGACACGGCTGCAGCCGGCGATACGCGCCGGGGTAGCCAGCATCAGCACCGTCGAGAAGAGGGGGGCGGAGCCACCCGGAATATAGAGGCCAACCGACTTCACCGGACGGGTAACCTGCTGGCAGCGCACGCCAGGCTGGGTTTCTACATCCACCGGCGGCAGGATCTGCGCGTTGTGGAATGTCTCGATATTTCCCACAGCCACGGCCATCGCCTGCTTCAGTTCATCGCTCAGACGTGCGCTGGCTTCTGCAATCTGCTGCGGGGTAACGCGCAGATTCTCCACCTGGGCTTTATCAAAGCGGGCGCTGAATTCGCGCAGGGCCTTGTCACCGTTCAGCCTGACCTGCTCCAGCACGTTACGCACCGTCAGCGTGACGTTCTCCGACGCGGCGATGGCCGGACGTAACAGCAGCGCCTGCTGCTGTTCGGCAGTGCACGCCTGCCACTCGATAGGGGTAGAAAAGGCCATGGCTTACTCCATCATCTTCTCAATTGGCAGCACCAGAATTGAACTGGCACCCAGCGCTTTCAGTTTTTCCATGGTTTCCCAGAACAGGGTTTCGCTGCTGACCATGTGCATCGCCACGCGGCTGACATCGCCTGCCAGCGGCAGCACGGTCGGACGCTCTGCGCCAGGCAGCAGGCTGATCACCTCTTCCAGACGCTCACTCGGCGCGTGCAGCATGATGTACTTCGATTCACGCGCTTTAATCACGCCCTGAATACGGGTCATCATCTTATCGATCAGCTCCTGCTTGGCGGCAGGCATCTCACCGTCACGCTGGATCAGGACCGCTTTGGAGCGGTAGATCACTTCCACTTCACGCAGGCCGTTGGCTTCCAGCGTCGCACCGGTCGAGACCAGGTCGCAGATGGCGTCAGCCAGCCCGGCGCGGGTCGCGACTTCCACAGAACCATTCAGCATACAGGTTCTGAAGCTGACGCCTTTCTTATCAAGGTACTGTTTCAGCAGGTGCGGGTAGGAGGTGGCGATGCGGGACTTATCCAGGCACTCCGGGCCGGTGTACTCGGCATCGGTCGCCATCGCCAGTGAGAGACGGCAACCGCCGAAGTCCAGGCGGCGCAGCGTAAAGTAGCGGGGATCTTCACCCTGAGCACGACGCGAGAGCAACTCCTCTTCCAGCACGTTCTCACCGATGATGCCTAAATCGACTACACCATCCATCACCAGACCAGGAATATCGTCATCGCGCACACGCAGGATGTCGATGGGCATATTCTCCGCAAACGCAATCAGGCGCTGTTGCTGAAGATTGATTTTAACGCCGCAGCGTGCCAGCAGTTCGCGTGAATCATCACTTAAACGGCCGGATTTCTGCATAGCTATGCGTAAACGGGTGTTATCTAACATGGTTCCTGTCCTCTTAATCCTGTCCTGAATCGCTGGTTACGTCAGCCCATAAAAAAACCCCCGGAAGACGATCTTCCGGGGGTTCTCTTGCGTTCACACCACTGGAAGATCCTGAAAGTCTCCCAGCACCAATCGCCTGAAAGACTAGTCAGGGTGATGGTGGTGATGATGGTTGAACTGAACGCGTGTCATAATAATCTCGTCGATGAATGAGTATTCATTTGTGGGGTTTAACCTAGCGAAGATGGCTGCGCTTGGCAACACTTTTTTAAACATGACGTTCGGAAAGCGCTGAAACAGGTTGTTCCGGTTTGCAATCCGGGCGCAAACTACGGTGAAGTCAGGGTGGATGTTTTACGTCAGGAGTGAACATGAAAAAGGTCGCGATTGTGGGGCTGGGCTGGTTAGGTATGCCGCTGGCCACCGCGTTAACAGCCCGGGGCTGGCAGGTTACCGGCAGCAAAACAACGCCGGACGGGGTGGATGCGGCGCGCCGCTGCGGCATCGAGGCATTTCAGCTGGAGCTGACGCCGGAACTGCAGTGTGATGCTGCAGATATCGAGCCGCTGTTTAACGTGGATGCGCTTATCGTCACGCTACCAGCGAGCCGGACCGCCGAAGGGGGGGAAGCCTATCTGCAGGCGGTGCAGAACGTGGTCGATACGGCGCTGGTCTATAAGGTGCCGCGCATCATCTTTACCAGTTCAACCTCCGTCTATGGCAGCCGGTCAGGGCCTAAGCGGGAAAACAGCCCGCTGGAGCCCGAAACGGTAGCCGGGAAAACCCTGGTCAGGCTGGAAAACTGGCTGCACGATCTGCCGGGTACCAGTGTGGACATTGTGCGCCTGGCCGGTCTGGTCGGGCCTAAGCGTCATCCCGGACGCTTCCTGGCGGGTAAGCAGGGTGTGGCCAACGGCTCGCAGGGCGTGAATCTGGTGCATCTGGATGATGTGGTGGAAGCGATCACGCTGCTGCTGCAATCGCCGAAAGGGGGCCGGATTTACAACCTCTGCGCGCCAGCCCATCCGTCGCGCGACACCTTCTATCCGGCGGTCACGCGCCAGCTGGGCCTGCAGCCGCCGCAGTTTGCGCCTGAGGCGGTGAAGGAGAGCGGCAAGCTGATCGACGGTTCCCGCATCTGTAGCGAACTCGGTTTCGACTATCGCTACGATGACCCGGTGAAGATGCCGCTGGAGTAACAAGGGAGGCCGCACCAGGGCGGGGGCCGTTCGCTCCCGCTTTTTTATGGGCGGGATCCCTGTGACACATAGTTACAACATACTAAATGCCAGGTTACGGCAGGTGCCCCGCCCTAACCTCATAGCCGGGCGGGGCAGGGGTAAGAGTAAGAGCTTGCCTTACACCCCCAGTCGATCCCGCAACGCATACCATACCGCGCCCATCGCGGTCAGCGGCACGCTGAAGCGCCGGCCGCCGGGAAACGGCAGGTGGGGCAGGCGGGCAAAGGCATTGAACCGCTCGGCGTTGCCGCGCAGCAGTTCGCTGATCAGCCTGCCGGAGAGATGGGTGCTGGTCACGCCGTGACCGCTGTCGCCCTGCATAAAATAGACGTTGTTCTCCAGCTGGCCAAACTGCGGCATACGCGACAGCGTCAGCAGGAAATTGCCGCTCCAGCCAAAGTCCAGTTTCACGTTCTGCAGCTGGGGAAAGGTGCGCCGCAGTTTGGGGCGGATCAGGGCTTCGATGTCAGCGGGTTCCCGTGCGCCATAGACGACGCCGCCGCCATAGAGCAGGCGGTTGTCCGCAGTCAGACGGAAATAGTCCAGCAGATAGTTACAATCTTCGACGCAGTAGTTGTTCGGCAGCAGCGACAGCGCCTGATCCGGCGACAGCGGCTCGGTCGCAACAATCTGCGATCCGCAGGGCATGCTTTTCCGGCTCAGTCGCGGTTCCAGATGGGGAGCCAGATAGGCGTTTCCGGCGAAGATCACAAAGGTCGCGCTGACCTCGCCCTGGGCTGTTTTCACGCGGTTGGGGGAGCCATACACTACTTTTGTCGCCGCCGACTGTTCATAGATGCGTCCGCCATGCCGGCGAATCGCTTCGGCTTCACCCAGCGCCAGGTTCAGCGGGTGCAGATGGCCGCCGCGCCGATCCAGCAGTCCACCCGCATAACGATCGGTCGCGACTTCGCGGCGAATAGCGCGTTCATCCAGCAGCTCCAGATCGTGATTGCCATACTGCTGCCACAGCGATTTCTGCTTCTCCAGATGCGCCATCTGACGCGCATTCAGAGCCGCAAAGATGCCGCCAGGCCGGTAATCACAGTCGATAGCGTAACGATCGATGCGATCGCGGATGATCGCCGCCCCTTCAAACATCATATTGCCCAGCATCCGGGCGCTCTCCTTGCCGTAACGCTGCTCAATCACATCCACATCGCGGCTGTAGGAGTTCACCACCTGACCGCCGTTTCGTCCGCTGGCGCCAAAGCCGACCCGCGCCGCCTCCAGCACCACCACGTCGTAACCCACCTCGGTCAGATGAAGCGCCGCCGACAGGCCGGTGAAACCGCCGCCGATAATGCAGACGTCACACTGAATGCTCTCCTGTAATGTTGGCCACGGCGCATGGGGATTGGCGGTCGCTGCGTAATAACTCTCCACGTAATTCATAACAACCTCCAGGAAGCGCCTAAAAATTGGCTGGCGTATGGGCACTGACAATGCGGCAGGGAACTTCAGCCCGATTCGTAAAGCTGTGTGGCAGACCGGTATCGATGACGTAGCTCTCTCCGGCCGTGAGATGAAACTGCTGACCATTAATGACCAGTGTAATTTCGCCCTCCAGCAGCGTGCCGGTCTCTTCACCCGGATGGCGCAGCTTTTCGCCCGTGCTGGCACCGGGCTGATAGGTTTCCAGCAGCATCCCCAGCGTGCGCTGTGTCTTGCCGTTGTCGATCAGCCTGAGCGAAACGCCCTGGCTGCCAATCTCCAGCAGCTCGCTGGCGCGCACAATCACTCTGGGCACAGCGTCCGGTTTTGGTTCCGAAAAGAACTCTGACAGCGACAGCCCGTAGACTTTCAGCAGCTTCTGCAGAGTACTGACGGCCGGGCTGACCTTATCCTGCTCGATGGTGCTGATGGCGCTGTGGGTCAGTCCGGCCAGTTCCGCCACACGCCGCTGCGACAGGCCCAGCGTCTGCCGGATTTGTGCCAGTCGGCGTCCCGGAGCCAGCGTGGCGTCACTCATCCTCTTTTCCTCTGTGATAGTGAAGGGCGGCCTGAATAAAGCCCTGGAACAGCGCCAGGGATCCCGCCGTCTGTTCCGGCTGCCATTCGGGATGCCACTGCACCGCCAGGGCAAAAGGGTGATGGCGCAGGCTCACCGCCTCAATCAGCCCATCCGGCGCGCGCGCTTCAACGCGCAGCTGCGGACCCGGCTCGCGGATACCCTGATGATGGAGTGAGTTAACCTGCAGCGGCTGGTGGCTGTCCAGCAGCGTCGCCAGCAGGCCGTCCGGCTCAATGGCGACCGTATGTGCAGGCGCATACTGTTGATCGAGTGGCTGCGTCTCATCTTCGTGATGCCCCTGCAGGCCCGGCTGTTCGCTGAGCTCCCGCCAGAGCGCGCCGCCGTTCGCCACCACCAGTTCCTGCATCCCGCGGCAGATGCCGAACATCGGCATTTTATGGCTGGTGGCCCAGGTAATCAGCTGAAAGGCGAGACGGTCCCGGCCGGGATCGGCGTGCGGCTCCTCCCCGGCCTCGCCATAATGCCAGGGTTCGATATTGCTGGGACTGCCCGTCAGCAGCAGACCATCCAGCACAGCCATAGCGTTTTCTGATAGATGCGGCGCTGCGAGCAGGCTGTGAGGCAACGCGAGGGGGACGCCGCCCGCCTGGACAAGCGCATCGATATATTTGTTATGAACCGTCTGCGTGGCGTGACCCCCCAGTTCTTTCTGGCACATCACTACGCCAATCAACGGCTTGTCAAAAATAATGCCCATCTCACGTCCTCGCATCGCTGTTCGAAATATCTACCGAAAGGGCACGTCTGGCGGTTAAGTGTGCAATATTTTTTCAATCTAGCAATCCACTGTTTGTTCTTCAAACAGATTTGTTACATTTGCACACTTTTTATGTTGGCGCTATGTTAGTGTTGTGGCCGTTATTTTGAGCATTACGCAAACCTTACAGGGGCGGGTGAGATCATGACTAACCTGGTAGAAGTGGAAGACTTCACGCTTCACAGTGAAGAGAAACGAACCAGCGCGTTCCAGCTTGAGGTGAAAACCTGGCTGGAGCGCCATCCTGACACGCAGTATGTCGATATCCTGTTAAATGATTTAAATGGTGTTTTCCGCGGCAAGCGCATTCCGGTCTCTGCGCTGCCTAAGCTGGAAAAAGGATGTTATTTCCCCGCCTCGGTGTTTGCGATGGATATCCTGGGCAACACGGTGGAAGAAGCGGGACTCGGCCAGTCACTGGGCGAACCTGATAATCTCTGCCTGCCCGTTTCCGGTACCTTAGTTCCCTCCGCGTCTGACCCTCAGCACATTGCGCAACTGCTGCTGACCATGTGTAACCAAGATGGCACTCCCTTTGACGTTGAACCCCGAAATGTCCTGAACCGGCTGTGGCAACAGCTGCGTAACCGCGGGCTGTTTCCGGTGGTAGCGGTAGAGCTGGAGTTCTATCTGGTGGACAAAAAGCGCGATGCGGAAGGCTTTATTCAGCCGCCGTGTTCGCCGGGTAGTGATGAACGCAATATGCAGAGCCAGGTCTATTCAGTCGATAATCTCGACCACTTTGCCGATGTCCTGCGCGATATCGACGACCTGGCGCGACTGCAGGGGATCCCGGCCGATGGTGCGCTGGCGGAAGCCTCGCCCGGACAGTTTGAGATCAACCTGCATCACACACGCGACGTTCTGCGCGCCTGCGACCATGCGGTTCAGCTTAAGCGCCTGATCCGTCAGGTGGCGGAGAACCACGGCATGACCGCCACCTTTATGGCCAAGCCCTATGAGGAGTATGCGGGCAGCGGGATGCATGTGCATATCAGTATGCTGGATGCGGCCGACCATAACGCCTTTGCCTGCGACGACGGCAGTGATTCCCCGCTGATGAAGCGTGCGCTGGCCGGAATGATTGACCTGATGCCCGCCTCGATGGCGCTGCTGGCACCCAACGTCAACGCCTACCGCCGCTTTGTGCCGGATGCCTATGTGCCGTTACAGGCGTCGTGGGGGCATAACAACCGGACCGTTGCGCTGCGGGTCCCCTGTGGCGATATCGACAATCATCGTATCGAGTACCGGGTTGCCGGGGCGGATGCGAACCCCTATCTGGTGGTCTCGGCCATTCTCGCCGGGATGCTGCACGGGCTGGATACCCAGCTGCCGTTGCCGCATCCGGTCACCGGCAACGGTCATCACGCCGAAGGGCTGGCGCTGCCGATCCGTCAGAGCGATGCCCTGTATGAGTTTGACAGCAGCTATCCTTTACAGAAGCTGCTGGGCGAACGTTTTGCCAGTGTCTGGCATAGCTGCAAGAACTATGAACTGATGCAGTTTGAGCGGCTGGTGACGGCAACAGAAATTGACTGGATGCTGAAAAACGCCTGATGCCCCTTTTATGTGCAAAGTGGCTTACTTTTTTTGCATAAGATGCCCCGATGGCTTGAATTTCTGCCACGGGTTAGGGCAGAATACGCGGCCTGCAAAATCAGATGATAACCGTCGCTCTCAGCGCCGGTTATTTTTTTTGCATCCAGTTTTAACAGAGCGTTTTTGCTGACTTAACCGAGGCCGGGCACGCACCCGGATAGATAAACACTGAAAACACGCACATGCGTGAGATTGAGGATTACAAAGATGGGGATGTTTTACACTCTGCCAGCCAATGCTGGCACGCGTTTTCGTGATGACTACGGCGCCGTGTCAACCACCAGCCTGACTCCCTGTCGCTTAATGCGCAGTTGCCCTGTGACCCAGCCCAGCCAGGTTGTCGCACATGGGGGACTGAAGCATGTCGCTTAATACCTCCGCCGCACCACAGCGTGCGCAACTCAAAAAAACACTTACGTTACTTCCGGTCGTCATGATGGGCTTAGCCTACATGCAGCCTATGACCCTGTTCGATACCTTTGGCATCGTTTCCGGGCTGACCGATGGTCACGTCGCCACCGCCTATGCTTTCGCGCTGATTGCGATTCTGTTCACTGCTGTGAGTTACGGTAAGCTGGTACGCCGCTTCCCCTCTGCGGGCTCCGCTTATACCTATGCTCAGAAGGCGATCAGTCCGCACGTCGGCTTTATGGTGGGCTGGTCATCCCTGCTGGACTACCTGTTCATGCCGATGATCAACATCCTGCTGGCGAAAAACTATTTCGAATCGCTGGTGCCGGGTATTCCGTCGTGGATTTTTGTGGTGCTGCTGGTGGGCTTTATGACGCTCTCCAACCTCAAGGGCATCAAAACCGTCGCCAACTTTAACAGCGTGATTGTGGTGTTGCAGGTCGTCGTCATGGTCGGGATCACCGGCATGGTGATCTACGGTGTGGCAAGCGGCGTAGGTTCCGGCACGCTGGTGAGCAGCCGTCCGTTCTGGTCTGAGAATGCCCATGTAGTGCCGATGATTACCGGTGCGACGATACTCTGCTTCTCGTTCCTCGGCTTTGATGGCATCAGCTCGCTGTCGGAAGAGACGAAAGATGCAGAACGCACCATCCCACGCGCCATTTTCCTGACGGCGCTGATTGGCGGTGTGATCTTTATTGCTGCATCCTATTTCCTGCAGCTCTATTTCCCGGACATCACCCGCTTCCAGCACCCGGACTCTTCACAGCCTGAAATCATGCTGTTTGTAGCCGGTAAAGCGTTGCAGGTCGGCATCCTGATCTTCTCGGTGGTCACGGTACTGGCATCCGGTATGGCGGCGCACGCTGGCGTATCGCGTCTGATGTATGTGATGGGTCGTGATGGCGTATTCCCGGAGCGTTTCTTCGGCTATATCCATCCGAAATGGCGTACCCCGTCGCTCAACGTCCTGCTGGTGGGAGCGATTGCCCTGATGGCGATCAACTTCGACCTGGTGACCGCCACGGCGCTGATTAACTTTGGTGCACTGGTCGCGTTTACCTTTGTCAACCTGTCAGTCATCGCGCAGTTCTGGATCCGTGAGAAGCGTAACCGCACGCTGAAAGATCACGTACAGTATCTGCTGCTGCCGCTGCTTGGCGCGCTGACCGTGGGTGCACTGTGGGTGAATCTGGAAGAGAGCTCCATGGAACTGGGCCTGATCTGGGCCGCCATCGGCGTGATCTATCTGGCCTTCGTGACCCGCAGCTTCCGTAATCCGGTGCCGCAGTTCAGCGAATAAGCCTCATCGCGTTGACGTTGCCGCCTTCCTGAAGCCGGGAAGGCGGCGACAGCGACATCAGCTTCCCGCCTCCTGCCACTCCGGCAGCAAACCTAACCCGCCAGCACCAGCTCCCAGCTTCCCGCACTTAACTGCGCCAGCGCCGCTTCGCCCAGTTTTTTGTCGGTCACCACCTGATCAAACGTCTCCATCGGCAGTGCCAGAAACGTCGCAATCCTGTTGTATTTCGAACTGTCACTCAGCAGCACCCGCTTGCTGCTGACGTCGCTGACCGCCTGCTTGACCATCACTTTATCTTCATCCGGCGTAAACAGGCCGCGTGGCCCCCAGCAGGAGGCGGAGATAAACGCAATATCAATGGCCAGATGCCGCAGGCTGCGCGCCGCCGACTCACCCACACAGGAGCGGTTTTCGCGACACACGCTTCCGCCCGTGTGAATCACCCGACACTGACTCGTCTCCATCAGCAGATTCGCCACCATAAAGTCGTTGGTCACCACCAGCAGATCATCGCGATCGACCAGCTCCCTCGCCAGAGCCAGGGTGGTGGTACCCGCATCCAGATAGATGCAGCTGTTACGGGGAATATGGCGTGCTGCGGTCCGGCCAATCGCACGTTTCTCATCATTGAACAGGGCGCTCTTTGTCAGATGTGAGGGTTCAGCCGCCAGACGATCCGCGGTACGCACGCCGCCGGAGACCGACAGCACGGCACCCTGTTCCTCCAGCTTCTGCACGTCGCGGCGAATGGTCATGTGTGACACCCCCAGCCGCTCCGTAAGCTCAGCAATACTGACTACGCCGCGATCGGCCACCAGCGCCAGAATCTGTTGATGACGTTCAACCGGAATCATATCTGCTCCCTGACAATTACCATTTTTTCACATTGTAAGGGATCTGCCGCCCAACCAGAACAGAAAATAACAGCCAGCGTCAGGCTCCACGTTACGGGAAGACCAGCCAGGCAGGCATGTTGCGGTGGACACAGCGATGTTAAAAATTGTTCCACTTCACATCGATGATGTTTTTTTGTGAGGCGAGACACGTTTTTACCGGCAGGAAGCTGGCAGGATTAACACTAACAAACAAATAATCACTTAATTTAACAGAGGAGGCCTGTCGTGCCAGCTGAAAATATCTGTGTTATCGGGTTAGGCTCAATGGGTATGGGTGCCGCCCAATCCTGTCTGCGCGCCGGGCTGAATACCTGGGGCGTAGATCTTAATCCCGCCGCGCTGGAGAGCCTGCGCCAGGCCGGGGCGCGTGATGCGCAATCTTCAGCGTCCGCTTTTGCTGACCAGCTCGATGCCGTTTTGCTGCTGGTGGTCAACGCGCAGCAGGTCAACGCTATTCTGTTCGGCGAGGATGGCCTGGCACCAAAACTGCGCCCCGGCACGGCCGTGATGGTCTCCTCCACGCTCTCCGCCCGGGATGCGCAGCAGATCGAACAGCAGCTGGCGCACTACCAGTTGCTGATGCTGGATGCACCGGTTTCGGGTGGCGCAGCCAAAGCCGCCAGCGGCGAGATGACGGTCATGGCCTCCGGCAGTGACGCCGCCTTTGCAAAACTTCAGCCGGTGCTGGATGCGGTAGCGGCCAGAGTCTACTGCGTCGGCAGTGAGATTGGACTCGGCTCAACGGTGAAAATCATTCATCAGCTGCTGGCCGGGGTGCATATCGCGGTCGGCGCAGAAGCGATGGCGCTAGCGTCCCGCGCCGGTATCCCGCTGGAAACCATGTATGAAGTGGTCACCAATGCGGCGGGCAATTCGTGGATGTTTGAAAACCGCATGAAGCACGTCGTCGATGGCGACTACAGCCCAAAATCGGCTGTCGATATCTTCGTGAAAGATCTTAACCTGGTCGCCGATACTGCGAAGTCACTGCACTTCCCGCTGCCGCTGGCTTCTACCGCGCTCAACATGTTTACCGAAGCCAGCAACGCCGGGTATGGACGCGAAGATGACAGCGCGGTCATTAAAATCTTCAGCGGCATCACGCTGCCGCAGGCCGGGGAGAAAAAGTGATGCGTCTTGGTGTGATAGCAGACGACTTTACCGGAGCAACGGATATCGCCAGCTTCCTGGTACAGAACGGTCTCAGCACGATTCAGTTTAACGGCATTCCCGGCGGAGAAACGGTCACGGAGGCGCAGGCGATTGTGGTCAGCCTGAAGAGCCGTTCCTGCCCGCCGGAACAGGCTGTTGAGCAGTCGCTGGCCGCGCTGACATGGCTGCAGCAGCAGGGCTGCGAACGCTTCTACTTTAAATATTGCTCGACCTTCGACAGCACCGCGCAGGGCAATATCGGTCCGGTGACCGACGCGCTGCTGAAGGCCCTGGGTGAGACGCAGACGGTGATCTGCCCGGCGCTGCCGGTGAACGGACGCACCGTCTATCAGGGCTATCTGTTTGTCGGTGACCAGCTGCTGTCGGAGTCAGGTATGCGGCACCATCCGGTGACGCCGATGCATGACAGCAACCTGCTGCGCGTGATGAGTGCGCAGGCCAGCGGCAAAGCGGGCCTGATTGCGGCCGCGCAGGTTGATCAGGGCGCCGCCTCGGTCCGTCAGGCGCTGGATCGGCTCGCGGAGCAGGGCGTGAACTACGTGGTCACGGACGCGCTGCATCAGGATCACCTGCTGACGTTAGGCGAGGCCGTGCGGGATCTGCGGCTGGTGACCGGTGGCTCCGGTCTGGCGATCGGTCTGGCTCAACAGTGGGCGGGCGGACAAACAGATGCCTGCGCTGAGCAGGCGGGCCGTCCGCAGGGCGAGCGCGCCGTGGTGCTCTCCGGCTCCTGCTCACAGATGACTAACCGTCAGGTCGCCGCCTACCGCCAGCTGGCTCCAGCCTGTGAAGTAGAGATCGCACCCTGTCTGGACGATGCGGATGCCTATGCCCTCCGGCTGTGCGACTGGGTGGAAGCTAACCACCATCAGCCGCTGGCGCCACTGCTGTTTGCCACGGCGGATGCGCAGCAGTTACAGGCGATCCAGCAGCGCTATGGCGCCGCGCGCAGCAGCGAGGCTATTGAACAGCTGTTCGCTGCCGTTACCCGTGAGCTGAAACGGCGGGGCTGGCAGCGCTTTATCGTGGCGGGCGGTGAAACCTCCGGCGTGGTGGCGCAGAGTCTGGGTGTGACGGCCTTTCACATCGGCCCGACGATCTCTCCCGGCGTGCCCTGGGTTCGCGACATTCATCAGCCGCTCTCACTGGCGCTGAAATCGGGCAATTTTGGCGACGAAGCGTTCTTCCGCCGGGCACAAACGGAGTTTACTTATGTCTGAATCAACCTCTTCTGCTGAGCAGCAGGCGCGCGACGAGATGGTGCGTCTGGGTGCCTCTTTCTTTCAGCGCGGCTATGCCACCGGCTCGGCGGGCAATCTGTCGATGTTGCTGGATGACGGCAATCTGCTGGCGACCCCGACCGGCTCCTGCCTGGGAGAGCTGCAGGGCGATCGGCTGTCAAAGGTGACGCCCGAAGGGGAGTGGCTTTCCGGCGATAAGCCCTCCAAAGAGATCGCGTTTCACCGCGCGCTCTATCTGAACAATCCCGACTGCCGGGCGGTGGTGCATCTGCACAGCCACTATCTGACGGCGCTCTCCTGTCTGGAGGGGCTGGATACCACAAACTGCATTCGTCCCTTTACCCCCTATGTGGTGATGCGGGTCGGCGACGTGCCGGTGGTGCCTTACTACAAGCCGGGCGATGAACGACTGGCGGCGGATCTGGCCGCGCTGGCGCCGCACTACCGCGCCTTCCTGCTGGCGAATCATGGTCCTGTGGTCGTGGGGAAATCCCTGCGGGAGGCGGCCGACAATACGGAAGAGCTGGAAGAGACGGCCCGTCTGATATTCACCCTGGGTGACCGTCCGATCCGTTATCTCAACGAAGCCGAAGTGGCTGAGCTAAGGAGCCGATAATGCCGAAGTTTGCTGCTAACCTCTCAACGCAGTTTACCGAGCTGCCCTTTGCTGAACGCTTCGCGGCGGCGGCAGAAGCCGGTTTTACGGCGGTCGAGTTCCTCTTCCCTTACGACTATCCTGCCACGCAGATCAGAGAGTGGCTGGATGAGAACCAGCTGCAACTGGTGCTGTTCAACACCGCACCCGGTAACGTCGCGGCAGGAGAGTGGGGCGTGTCGGCCATCCCCGGACGGGAAGCGGACGCCAGGGCGGATATCGATCGTGCCCTGAGTTACGCGCTGGCGCTGAACTGTCCGCAGGTGCACATCATGGCCGCGACGGTACCGCCTGAAGCCGACCGTCAGCGTTACGTCGACACTTTTATCGCCAACATGCGCTATGCGTCTGAACGCTTTGCGCCGCACGGCATTCATCTGCTGATCGAGGCGCTTAATCCGGTCACCAAACCTGGCTATCTCTATGCCAGCCAGTATCAGACGCTGGAGATGGTTGATCAGATCGATCGGCCCAACGTCTTCACCCAGCTCGACCTGTTTCACGCACAGCGGGTGGATGGCAACCTCAGCCATCTGATTCGCCACTATGCCGGACGCTATCGCCATGTGCAGATCGCTTCGGCACCGGATCGCCATGAGCCGGATGAGGGCGAAATTAACTATCCCTGGCTTTTTGCGCTGCTGGATGAGGTCGGCTACACCGGCTGGGTAGGCTGCGAATATTTTCCGCGCACCACGACCACGGCGGGCCTGGGCTGGTTCGCCCCCTGGCGCACACGCCACTGATCACCCGCAGCGATGCCCCCCCGTTTGTCCGCCAGACGGGGTGAATCGCTGCAGCTTAATGACACCAGTGCTGAATTAAAAAAAACATAACTTACTGAAAATTATAATTAATCAGAGGTCTTCCGATGTCCACTACGCTGCTGTTATCCATCGCGCTGGTCAGCGTGATTCTGCTGTTGTTGCTGGTGATCAAAGCCAAAGTCCATCCCTTTATTGCCTTGCTGATTGCCAGTCTGTTTGTTGCCATCACCACCGGTATTCCGGCCGAAAACATCATGAAAGTGATTCTGGGCGGGATGGGAAGCCTGCTCGGCAGTATTGCCGCCATTATCGTGCTGGGCGCGATACTCGGCGCAATTATTGAAACATCGGGCGGTGCGGACCAGCTGGCGAACCGCTTTGCCCGGCTCTGCGGGCCACAGCGTATGGTCGCTGCGCTGACGACCGTTGCTTTCATCCTGGGGCTGCCGGTATTTTTTGACGTCGGATTTATCATCGTGGTGCCACTGATCTACGGTTTTACCAAAGTGATGCGCGTCTCGCCGCTGAAATTCGGCTTACCGATGGCGGGGATGATGCTGATGGTGCATGTGACGGTGCCGACCCATCCGGGCCCGGCAGCGGCAGCGGGCCTGCTGAATGCGGATCTTGGCTGGCTGATGATGACCGGTATCGCCCTGTCGATCCCCACGGGCATTGTCGGTTACTTCGTGGCGAAAGTGTTAAACCGCAAAAAATATCACCTCTCCGTTCAGGTGCTGGAGCAGCTGCAGCTGACGGAACCCTCCGGCCAGACGACGCCGGACAGCAACAAAGAGGCGCCAGGGGCGCTGCTGATTTCGGGCTTAATCGTTCTGCCGATCCTGCTGATTATGCTCGGGACCCTGCTGCCGCCGCATCTGACCCCAGGCAGCCTGCCGCTGCAGATCCTGACGCTTGTCGGATCACCGGCGGTCGCGCTGCTGACTACGCTGGCGCTCGCCGCCTGGCTGCTGGGACTGCGGCGCGGCTGGACGACCGAGAAGCTGGAGACGCTGTCGAACAACGCTATCTCTACTGCGGCGGGCGTGATTTTAGTCTCAGGAGCCGGGGGGGCGTTTGGCAAGGTGCTGGTGGAGTCGGGCGTCGGTAAAGCACTGGCGGGTTCCCTGCAGACTATTCATCTGCCCCTTATCCCGGCGGCGTTTATTCTCTCGCTGGCACTGCGCGCCTCGCAGGGCTCGGCCACGGTGGCGATTGTGACAACCTGTGGTCTGCTGAGCACGGCCGTAACGGGACTGGGCGAGATGCAACTGGTGCTGGTCGCGCTCTCCGCCTGCTTTGGTGCGCTGGGACTGTCTCACGTCAACGACTCCGGCTTCTGGGTCGTGACGCGCTATCTCGGGCTGTCGGTTGCTGACGGGCTGCGCAGCTGGACGGTACTGACGACATTGATGGGATTGTGCGGTTTTGCGCTGACCTGGGGGGTGTGGACGCTGCTGTAGGTCACGCCATTTCAGCAAGAGACAGTCTGACCCGGCGCAGGTGTCCGGGTCAGTGTGTTTCAGGCGGTCAGGAAACCAGCTCCTGAGCATAAAGATAGAGCGCCTTCAGCTGCCCCAGTTTCTCAGCATCCGCTTCATGCAGGTTAGCCAGCCCCTCCAGCTCCTGCATAAAGGCCTGCACCCGATCGCTGTTAAGCACTTCGCGGCGGTGCTGCAACCAGCGCTGCTGTTCAGCATCATCCAGCGTGCCGGGGAAGTTACGCGCGCGATAGCGGAACAGCAGTTTCGCCACCCGGGCGCTCTCAAAACTCAGATCCAGCGCAGGCAGGTTAGCCGGGGCGGTCTGCCGGATGATGTTCATCCCGGCGCGATCGGCATCACTGAAGAAACCATCATAAAGCTGGGTGTCCACGTCATCTGACGGCGTAAAAGGTTCGGCTTCGGCAAACAGCGTAACCAGTTTTTCCCGCACCTCGGGCTGCTGACGCAGCAGGGCCAGATTATCCAGGCAGTGCTGACGATCGATACCCAGCCGGGCCGCATCCTCCGGCCGCAGCGTACTGGCAGGGGCCAGCACCGGGCACTTGTTGATGTGCACCAGTTTCACCGGCACCGCAGGCAGATCGCCGAGGTCATTTTTCGGGGTGTAAAGGCGCTCGCGCAGCGTGTCGGCATCCAGTTGCAGCAGCGGCGACATATCGCCCGCCAGATCGACCACGATCAACGCATTGCGGTTATCGGGATGCCAGGCCAGCGGCACAATCCAGCTGGTGTTGCCGCGCGCCGCGCCGAACATGCCGGAGACGTGAACCAGCGGTTTCATCTGCGGAATATCGATCAGGTTCATCAGCTTGTTTTTGTTTCGATGAGTAAACAGAAACGAAAACAGCTTTGGCTGCTTCTCTTTAACCAGCTTCGCCATCGCCAGCGTGGCATAGACATCGGACATCGCATCGTGCGCATTTTCATGCGCCACACCGTTGGCTTTGGTCAGATGTTCCAGCCGGAAGCTGGGAAAACCCTCCTCGTTTTCCGGCCAGTTGATGCCTTCCGGACGCAGTGCGTAGCAGGCACGCATAACGTCGAGCAGATCCCAGCGTGAGTTGCCGTTTTGCCAGCTCCAGCCATAGGGATCGAAGAAGTTGCGATAGAAGAGATTACGCGTTACTTCGTCATCGAAACGGACATTGTTGTAGCCCACCACACAGGTCTGCCCGGTGGTGAACAGGGTATGAATACGCTCAGCAAATTCTGCTTCACTGACGCCGCGGCTCATCGCTACCTGCGGCGTAATGCCGGTGATCATGACCGCTTCCGGCTGGGGCAGGTAGTCATCAGGCGGACGGCAGTAGAAGACCTCGGGTTCGCCCACCGGATTGAACTCGCTGTCGGTGCGGAGGCCGGCAAACTGGGCGGGCCGATCCCGCGAGGGGCTGGTGCCAAAGGTTTCATAATCGTGGAAGAGGAAAGTAGGCTCTACGCGGTCGTTATTCAAATTTCATATCCGTTCATTGCGTTCACTGACTTAATGAACAAAGTGCGATAAAACGCCGCTCTGTTCGCTCTGTATCGGGTTACACGCCGCAGGGTGAGTGAGTGTCATTATCTGACGGAAAATTCCGTTGTGCAGTGCCAGTATAGTGGCCCGGGCGGCGTCTGAGGCTATGCCTGTATGGTAAACCAAATTGGGGCGTCACAGAAATATCAGACACGCCGGACGGAGTCTGTGCTTATCCCGCGCCGGGTGTGCCGTTAACACTATCAGCTGACGCACGCGCTACGCACAGAGAGGAATCAGTGCGCTACACGCTAAAACTCACACGGGGGAGAGGGGACACGCGCCAGCATTACCAGCGAACACACGCACAGGCCTGATTCTCAACCCGACGGAAAATTTCATACTTTTTTTCAATTTAATCAAACCTTCACAACGCTTTTGCCGTAAAACGTGCGGCTGTTTCCGTTTCGTTTTAGAAATTATCTCCCGTGCAATTAAGGATGAAGTGTTGAAAAGGCGTCTGCTGTTCACCGTTACCGCTACTGTTTTCTGGACCTCACTGGCACAAGCTGATGCGATCCCCTTTCCTGTTACGCCTCCGGCGATTGATGCGGCGTCCTGGGTCCTGATGGATGCCACGACTGGCCAGGTTCTGACCGCAGGCAATCCCGATGAACGCCGTAATCCTGCGAGCCTGACCAAACTGATGACCGGCTATGTGGTGGATCGCGCCATCGACCAGAAGAAAATCAGCCGTGATGACATGGTCACCGTCGGAAAAGATGCCTGGGCGGCGGGCAATCCGGTATTTAAAGGCTCCTCGCTGATGTTCCTGAAGCCGGGCGATAAGCTGAGCGTCCGGGATCTAAGCCGTGGGGTGATCATCGATTCCGGTAATGATGCCTGTGTTGCGCTGGCTGACTACGTGGCGGGCAGCGAAGCGAACTTTGTTGGCATGATGAACCACTATGTCGAAAAGCTCGGCCTGCAGAACACCCATTTTGAAACGGTGCATGGTCTGGATGCGCCGGGTCAGTACTCCAGCGCACTGGATATGGCGAAGCTGTCACGCGCCATTATTGATGGTGAGCCTGACTTTTACGCGATGTACAGCGAGAAGACCCTGAGCTGGAACGGTATCACCCAGAACAACCGCAACGGCCTGCTGTGGGACAATAATCTGCACGTTGACGGACTGAAGACCGGTCATACCGAGACCGCGGGCTTTAACATCATCGCCTCAAACGTGGTGGGCAAACATCGCCTGATCGCCGTTGTGATGGGCGGCAAAAGCCCGAAAGGGCGCGAAGAGCAGGCGCGTAAACTGCTGGTCTGGGGTCAGAACACCTTTGACACCGTTCAGCTGTTCCACGCCGGTAAGAAAATCGGCAGTGAAAACGTCTGGTACGGCAATCCGCATCAGGTCGATGTGGGCACCGCAGACGATGTTTATCTCTCTCTGCCGCGCAGCGAAGTGCAGAACGTGAAGGCGAAATATGTCATCGACCGCAAAGATCTGGAAGCCCCGCTGAAGGCTGATGAGGTCATCGGTGAAATCCAGGTGATGGATAAGGATCAGGAGATTGCGCACTATCCGCTGGTGGCGCTGAGCGCGGTCGAACCGGCAGGCGTGATCACCCGTCTCACAGACTACCTGAAGCAGAAGTTCTGATCAGCCGGTTACCGGTTTATCAACGGGCAGCCCGCAGGCTGCCCGTTTTACGTTCCGCCACATGAGCCGTGCCCGTTACCAGCAGCCAATAAAGGTTAAAAAACCTGGTTGCGTTGTTTTTATCTTGCGGCCAGTGATGTGAGGTGAATGTTGATAATTGTAAGGGAACGTCAAAACCGATTTGAAACCGCAGGGCAATGCTGAGTCTGCGCCTGATTCAGGGTTAAGATAGCCGCATCATCATCCCGCAACCGGAAAGTCACTTTGCGTTCTGACAAGCCTATCTCAAAACTGGAGTTCTGGTTTTATCGCCACTATCGCTCCGTCCACGGCGTGCGTATTGCGATCGCCTTTATACTCTGCTTTATCTTTGTCCGGGCGACCGGGATCCCGGAAGGCACCTGGCCGCTGATTACGCTGGTGGTGGTGATGGGGCCCATCTCGACCTGGGGAAATGTCTTTCCGCGCGCGCTTCAGCGCATCAGCGGCACGGTGGCGGGCTCCATCTCCGGCCTGATTGCCCTTAAGCTGGAGCTGATCTCCATGCCAGTGATGCTGGCCTGGTGCGGTCTTATCATGGTGATCAGTGGCTACCTGACGCTGGGCAAACATCCCTATATGGCGCTGTTAATCGGCATCACGCTGAGCGTGGTGGTGGGGGCACCGACCGGTGATTTCACCGTCGCCCTGTGGCGCGGCGGCGATGTCATTCTGGGATCGCTGATGGCGCTGCTGTTTACCGCGATCTGGGCGCAGCGTGCCTACACCCACTGGCGCATTCAGCTCTCCGACACCCTGGCGGCCATGGCGAAAATCTATCACGCCGGTTTTTCGCCTAACCTGGTTGAAAAGCCGCGCCTCAATAAGCCGCTTGGCAAACTGCTGAGCAGCGTCATCAAAATGCGGGCGCTGCTGGAGCCCTCCAGCAAAGAGACGCGCATCCCGAAGTCGGTGCTTGAAGCCATTCAGACCATAAACCGTAATATGGTTTACACCATTGAGATGCAGATTAATGCCTGGTGGGCCTCACGCGAGAGCCATCTGATCATGCTTAACGCGCCCGCGCTTCGCCGTATGCAGCAGATGACCGAGAACACGCTGCGGGCGCTGTCGGTGATGGCAACAGAGGGCGTTACGGATGAGGTGGTGGCGAACAGTCATGAGCTCACCGAAATCAGCACTGAACTGCGGCGGCTGATCGCCGATGCGCGCAACGACGGACTGGAGGAGACGCCCATTTACGGTTACGTCTGGCTGACGCTGGAACTGGCGAAACAGCTGGAGCGGATGACCGACCTGATGCGCATGGCGCTGCGCAAATAATCACCTCAGACAATGACTTAATGTGAAACCGGGTTTCTTTGCGCTAAGATAAGAGCCAGTCTGAATTTAGCTGTGAAAATTGCTTACCTGGCGGGCTAGCCGCTAAGCTGATCGTTTTGACTCTCTCCCTGCGTCAGCAGGCTCAAAGAAAGGTGCCATCATGGAAAATGCCAAGCAATCATTTCAGGACGTACTGGAGTTCGTACGTATGTTCCGCCGTAAAAACAAGCTGCAGCGTGAAATTGTCGACAACGAGAAGAAAATCCGCGACAACCAGAAGCGCGTACTGCTGCTGGACAACCTGAGCGAATATATCAAGCCGGGCATGAGCGTAGAGGCGATTCAGGAAATCATCGCCAGCATGCGTGTTGACTATGAAGATCGCGTGGATGAGTACATCATCAAGAACGCCGACCTGTCGAAAGAGCGCCGCGAGCTGTCGAAAAAAATCAAAGCGATGGGCGTGGGCGAACACCCGAAAGCCTGATGTCAGCCGGTTGTGCCTGAAAGCGCGATCGGTCTGAGGCGAACCCGCATCCACTCCGGTGATGCGGGTTTTTTATTGCCTGTCACCCGGCGGTTTACTCGCCTGCCAGCCTGCGGGCAATCTCCTGCAGCTGCTGCGACAGCGCCGCGAAATCGGCCCGCTTATCACCCGGCGCCGCCGTGGTCTCACGGATCACCAGCGTGGGTTTCAGCGCATCGTTTTCCGGCTCTCTGGCCTGCAGCCGGGCCAGCATCCGCTCAACGCTTTGTGCGCCCAGCGCCTGCAGATCCTGCCGAACCGTGGTCAGCGGCGGCTGATACCAGGCGCTTTCAGCCGTATCGTCATAGCCGATCACCGAGATCTCACCCGGAATCGCCACGCCATACTGATGCAGCGCGCGCATCGCACCCAGTGCCATCTGGTCGTTGGCCACCAGCAGCGCCTGCGGCAGATTCGCCGGGAGCTGCGCCATCAGCGCCTGATAGCCGGACTGCGCGCTCCAGTCACCGCGCAGCGAACAGTGCGGCGTTAACTGATGTTCCGCCAGCGCCTGCCGCCAGGCGTTCTCACGCTGCCGGGCCGACACCGACCGCTGCGGCCCGTTGAGCAGGCCGATCTGACGATGCCCCAGCGCCACCAGATGCTCAACGGCGGCACGCGCGCCAGCGTCATTGGGATACTGACACTGCGCGACAGCGGCCTGAGGTTCCACATCCAGAAACAGCACCGGCTTGCTGCCACACAGTTGCTGGATTTGCTGCGCCGCCTCCGCCTCCAGCGGCAGGTTGATGAGCAGTCCATCGACCCGCTGCGCCAGCAGTTCATTCACGGTAGCGGCGGCATCGTTGCCGCTGTCCATTGCAATCACCAGATGATACCCCTCGCTGGCGGCGCGCTGCTGAATCGCCGAGGCAATCTGCGCAGGCGCCATCAGGGCCAGATCGCTGGTGGCGAGACCCAGAGTGCGCGTCGCCTTGCCCGCCAGCTGCTGCGCCACACGATTCGGCACATAATTGAGCTGCTGCATCGCCGCCTCAACCTTTTCCCGCGTGCGCAGAGAGACCTGTTGAGATCGATTTAAAACGCGTGAAACGGTCTGGTATGAGACGCCAGCCAGTTGAGCAACATCATCGAGGGTCACAGAGCGGGAAGTCATTGAACTCTCCAAAAAATAGAGCGGTGAGTGTAGCAAATTTTCCCGCTGCGCTGCTGCTGCAAACCACACTTTCACCGTCACGCAGGCCGGATGCACCAGGGCATCCGGCCTGCTCAGGTCTGTAACAGGTGAAGTTATCGCTGCTGCAGATAGACCTGCAGATTCACATCCACGGCATTCAGCAGCGGCGTGACGAGGCTGTGGCGTTTTGCCCGCAGCAACAGGTCGCCAATCACCTGATCGGCCTCTATATCATAGCCCTGGGTGAGATCGCGGTACATGGAGGAGGTCATCGGCGTCGCCGGGTTGTTTAACAGTTCGAAAATGCGGGCGGTTGCTGCCGGACGTGGCTGATAGCCTTCGGCAGTGATCACGCTCAGGATCTCGGCGAAAACAGCCTGGAGCAGGGCTTCGCCGCCGCGTGAAGTGAGAATCTGCCGGGTGTCGCCCCGCGCCAGACAGCAGACCGCGCCGAGCGTACTGAGCAGCAGCCACTTCTCCCACAGTTCATCCATGATGTTATCGCTGAAGCGGGTGTCGACCCCGGCATCGCGCAGTGCCGCATCCACCCGCTGCAGCCGCGCATCATTATTGCCATCCAGCGCGCCATAATAGATCTGATGCAGCGGCGTCATCTGGATCACCTCGCCATTATCACCCAGCGTAGCGTTGATTTTGCACAGGCCGCCGATCACCTTATCTTCGCCAAAACGCTGTTGCAGCGTAGCGATGTGTCGCATGCCGTTGAGAATCGGCATGATCAGCGTCGCCGGTCCGACCGCAGGTGCAATGTCATCCATCACCTGCTCAAGGCCAAAACTTTTTACCGTCACGATAATCAGATCATAGTGGCCCGTCAGGGTGCTGGCCTGCGCCAGTTGCGGTTGCAGCGTTTCCGTGCCCTGCGGCGTCTGTAACACCAGCCCATGAGCCTGAAGCTGCTGATAACGCCGCTCGCGCACCAGAAAGGTGACGTCCTGGCCTGCCTGAGCCAGTCGGCCACCAAAATATCCGCCGGTCGCGCCAGCGCCTGCCATCAGAATGCGCATATCACTCTCCCTCTGCTGAAAAGCTCTACCTTAAAACGGTGTGGCCGGGCTTGCCAGCGTTAACCGCGACTGAGGTGGCTAAGCGAGCAGGGCAGGCAGGGGGAGAGATAAAATGGCACAGGAAAAGCCGGACAGGTTACAGCCGGGTGACGCCACGTCCGGCGGCCTGTTTGCCTGACCGCGTCGCTATGTCGAAAATCCTGAATATGGCGCTGAAAGATATTGACTATCAGTGGCAGCAAAGAGGGCGTAACCTTTCACGTATCAGAAATTGCCTTTGTCTGCGGGCGTTTCAGGCCCGTCAGGAGAAACACAGATGAAAAATATTGGCTTCTTATCGTTTGGTCACTGGACGCCGTCGCCGCAGTCCGCCACACGCACCGCGCAGGATGTGCTGCTGCAGTCGATCGACTTAGCGGTGGCCGCCGAAGAGCTGGGCGCAGATGGTGCCTACTTCCGCGTTCACCATTTTGCCCGGCAACTCAGCTCGCCGTTTCCGCTGCTGGCCGCCGTGGCGGCGCGCACGAATAAGATTGAGATCGGCACCGGCGTCATCGATATGCGCTACGAGAACCCGCTTTATATGGTCGAGGATGCCAGCGCGGCAGACCTGATCTCCAATGGTCGTCTGCAGCTGGGTCTGAGCCGTGGTTCCCCCGAGCAGGTTATCGATGGCTGGCGCTATTTTGGCTTCGAACCGAAAGCGGGTGAGAGCGATGCGGATATGGGCCGCCGTCACACCGAAGAGTTTCTGGAAGTCCTGCGCGGTGAAGGCTTTGCTAAGCCGAATCCTCAGCCGATGTTCCCGAATCCACCGGGACTGCTGCGTCCTGAGCCGCTCTCTGAAGGACTGCGCGACCGCATCTGGTGGGGCTCCGGCTCCAATGCCACCGCCGAATGGGCGGCAAAAATGGGAATGAACCTGCAAAGTTCCACCCTGAAAGATGATGAAACCGGTGAGCCGTTCCATATCCAGCAGGCGAAGCAGATCCGCGCCTACCGTGAAGCCTGGAAAGCAGCGGGGCATCAGCATACGCCACGGGTTTCCGTCAGCCGCAGTATCTTTGCGCTGGTGAATGACAGGGATCGGGCCTACTTTGGCCGCAGCGGTAACGATCGGGATTCCGTGGGCTTCCTCGATGAGAAAACCCGCGCCATCTTCGGCCGCAGCTACGCCGCTGAACCTGAGGTGCTGATTAAGCAACTGGCGCAGGATGAGGCGATTGCCGAAGCCGATACGCTGCTGCTCACCGTGCCGAACCAGCTTGGCGTGGCCTACAACGCCCATGTTATTGAGGCGATTCTGAAGTATGTCGCCCCGGAACTTGGCTGGCGTTAAGCCTCTGACAGCGTGCCCGCAGACGCCGGGCGCGCTCTATCCGCCTCTTTTCCCGCAGTTTTCCCCTCTCTCTCTTTCTTTTTATCCTGTTCCGTTGCATGACGATCGCGCGATTCAGACACCTGTCCGCCTGACTGTGACAGAGCCAGCGAATTGTGATCCTGCCCGTCATAAGCGGGTTGTGAAACCGTGTCGGCCGGAATAGTCTCAGGGTAGCCTGCCGCTTCGCTGGCCTCGTCAGCGCAGTAAAGCGTGTCAGTTCATTGTTTTCAGCTTTTGAAGAAGGTGTATAAAAAGGTAAAAGCTATCAAACAGATAGGATGAGACAGGTGTGCGATCCTGAAAATCCTCTATAGAGTAGCGATGAAAATACAAAAAAGAGGTGTGACCATGAGCAATTCCGTTGATGAAGATGCAAAAGATGCCAAGCCTATCGCCGAAGCCGATCGCGAAGCGCCCGAAAGCAAATGTCCTTTTCATGCAGGTAAGTCTGCTCAGCCGAATCAGGCGCCGGGTGGCGGCAGGACTAACCGCGACTGGTGGCCGAACCAACTCCGTGTTGACCTGCTGAATCAGCACTCATCCCGTTCTAATCCGCTTGATGACACCTTCGATTACCGTAAAGAATTTGCAAAACTGGATTATTCAGCACTGAAAGCCGACATAAAAGGGTTGCTGACCGAGTCTCAGGCCTGGTGGCCGGCTGACTGGGGCAGTTATATCGGCCTGTTTATTCGCATGGCCTGGCACAGCGCCGGAACCTATCGCTCCGTTGACGGACGCGGTGGTTCAGGTCGTGGTCAGCAGCGCTTCGCTCCGTTAAATTCCTGGCCGGACAACGTCAGTCTGGATAAAGCGCGTCGCCTGCTGTGGCCAATCAAGCAGAAATATGGTCAGAAGATCTCCTGGGCCGACCTCTACATCCTCGCGGGCAACGTCGCGCTGGAAAACGCCGGCTTCCGCACCTTCGGTTTCGGTGCCGGTCGTGAAGATGTCTGGGAACCGGACCTGGACGTGAACTGGGGTGAAGAAGCTGCCTGGCTGGAACACCGTCATCCGGAGTCTCTGGCGCAGTCTCCACTCGGTGCAACCGAGATGGGCCTGATTTACGTCAACCCGGAAGGGCCGGAACACAGCGGCGATCCCGCGTCGGCTGCCCCGGCGATTCGTGCGACCTTTGGCAACATGGGTATGAACGATGAAGAGATCGTGGCACTGATCGCAGGCGGCCATACGCTGGGTAAAACCCACGGTGCGGCACCCGCCAGCCATGTTGGTGTCGACCCGGAAACCGCGCCGATCGAAGCCCAGGGTCTGGGCTGGGTGAGCAGCCACGGCAGCGGTGTCGGTGCCGATGCGATTACCTCCGGTCTGGAAGTGATCTGGTCGCAGACGCCGACACAGTGGAGCAACTACTTCTTCGAAAACCTCTTCAAATATGAGTGGGTTCAGACCCGCAGTCCGGCGGGGGCTATTCAGTTTGTCGCGGCGGATGCGCCGGAAATCATTCCTGATGCCTTCGACAGCACGAAGAAGCACAAGCCCACTATGCTGGTGACCGATCTGACGCTGCGTTTTGACCCGGAGTTTGAAAAAATTTCGCGTCGCTTCCTTAACGATCCGCAGGCGTTTAACGAAGCCTTTGCCCGCGCGTGGTTCAAGCTGACTCACCGTGATATGGGGCCGAAAGCGCGCTACATCGGACCTGAAGTACCGCAGGAAGATCTGATCTGGCAGGATCCGCTGCCTGCACCGGTGTTCCATCCGACCGTTGCGGACATCGCGCAGCTGAAAGAGAAGATTGCCGCCTCCGGCCTGAGCGTCAGCGAGCTGGTGTCGGTGGCCTGGGCTTCAGCCTCGACCTTCCGTGGCGGCGACAAACGTGGCGGAGCCAACGGCGCACGTCTGGCCCTGCTGCCGCAGCGCGAATGGGACGTTAATGCCGTTGCCGCACGGGTTCTGCCGACGCTGGAAGCCATTCAGCGCGAAGCCCACAAGGCTTCACTGGCGGATGTGATTGTGCTGGCAGGTGTGGTCGGTGTGGAGCAGGCGGCGAAAGCGGCGGGCGTCCCGATTGATGTGCCCTTTACCCCTGGCCGGGTGGATGCGCGTCAGGATCAGACCGACGTTGAGTCGTTCAACCTGCTGAAACCGCGTGCAGATGGTTTCCGTAATTACGGCACCGGCTTTGGCAAAACCACCACCGAAAGCCTGCTGATTGATAAGGCGCAGCAGCTGACGCTGACCGTACCGGAGTTAACGGTGCTGGTGGGCGGGATGCGTGCGCTGGGCGCTAACTTTGATGGCAGCCAGCACGGTATCTTCACGCAGCATGTCGGTTCACTGAACACTGACTTCTTTGTGAATCTGCTGGATATGCGCACCGAGTGGAAAGCTGCCGATAACAGCAATGAGAAGTTTATTGGCCGCGATCGCGTCAGTGGCGAAACCCGCTTTACCGCCACCCGTGCCGACCTGGTATTTGGTTCCAACGCGGTGTTACGCGCCTCGGCGGAAGTCTATGCCAGCAGCGACGCCCGCGAAAAATTCGTCAGAGACTTTGTGGCCGCCTGGACCAAAGTGATGAATCTGGACCGGTTTGATCTCTAATCGCTGAAACCCTCTGACAGACCACTGCACCCCAAACGCTGGCATACCCGCTGAGTAGGGTGCAGTTTTTTTTCGTTCCTCTTTGTCCGCCCGCTGTCTGTAATCAGCAGAGGCCAGACGCGCACGCATTCTTTCATCCGTTCTGACAGCATGATTCGGCCTGGCCGGACGCCATTCTGAACTGAGTATCTGAGAAGGGGAGAACGCCAGCCAATAAAAAACCCGCTCAGGTTACCCTGAGCGGGTTTCTCGAATCTGGCTCCTCTGACTGGACTCGAACCAGTGACATACGGATTAACAGTCCGCCGTTCTACCGACTGAACTACAGAGGAATCGTTTGAACGGGGCGCATAGTAACGGCCACGCCGGGTCATGTCAAAGCTCTTTTTCATAAATCTTTCTGACTGCTGAAATAGTCGCCACTTCGGCGTGCCAGGCCCCGAAAATGCGCCTGAGCAGGCTGATGAAGCCGCTGAAAGCGGCGGAAAAACTGAGGTGTTTATGAGGTGTTCTGGTGCGGCCCGACGCTTGTCAGACTGCATCAGGCGTGATTTTAACGGATAGTTTTTTACTGCCGTCACAAACTGCTGTTTCCGGCTTTGTCAGCACCAGAAACGAAACGTAGATTTCATTTCAACCCTGAACTGAATCCCCGGAGTTGAAATGAACAAAGTCAGAATCGGTATGATCGGCAGCGGCTACATCGGGCGCTGCCACGCGATAGCCTATGCGCAGGCCCCGACCGTGTTTGCGCTGAAAGGTGAAATCGTGCGGGAGATGCTCGCCGAGGTGAATCCTGAGCTGGCAGCCCGCCAGGCCGCTACCTTTGGCTTTGCACGCTCGACGGGCGACTGGCGTGCGCTGGTCAGCGATCCGGCCATTGATGTGGTGGATATCTGCGCGCCCAATTTTCTGCACAAAGAGATGGCGCTGGAGGCGATACGCCACGGCAAGCATGTCTATTCAGAGAAGCCGCTCTCCTTAAGCGTGGCGGATGCGCAGGAGATGGTGGCGGCCGCGCAGGCCGCCGGAGTTAAAACCCTGGTCGGCTTTAACTACATGAAAAACCCGACCAGCCAGCTGGCGAAAGAGATTATCGCCGGTGGCGAGATCGGTGAGGTCGTTCATTTCTACGGCACCCATAACGAAGATTATCTCGCCCGCGCGGAAACGCCGCTCGACTGGCACTGCCAGAAAGCACTGGCGGGACTGGGCGCGCTGGGCGATCTCGCCGCGCATATCGTAAACATGGCGCACTATCTGGTGGGGGAGATTGCGGAGGTCAGCGGCGATATGATGACGGTCATCACCTCACGGCCGGACCCGAAAGCGCCCGGGCAGCGACTGCCGGTAGAGAATGAGGATCAGGCCAGCGCGCTGCTGCGGTTCAGCAACGGGGCGCATGGTGTGATTGAAACCTCACGCATCGCCTGCGGGGCAAAAATGGGTCTGACCTACGTCGTTACCGGCACCAAAGGCACGCTGCGCTATACCCAGGAGCGTATGGCCGAGCTGGAACTCTATCTGCACGATGAGCCTGCGGGACGGCAGGGGTTTAAAACCCTGCTGACCGGGCCAGCTCATCCGGACTACGCCAGTTTCTGCGTCTCCGCCGGGCACGGCATCGGCTTTAACGACCAGAAAACGGTGGAGATCCGTGACCTGATCAACGGGATTGCGGCGGGCGATCGGATGTGGCCTGACTTTGCAGAGGGACTACAGGTTCAGAAGGTGCTGGAGGCGATTGCGCAGTCTGCGGAGCAGCGTCGCTGGATTAGCGTGTAAGGGCGGACACCAGCGGACAGGCATAACCCTGCAGGGCGGGGAACCGGGGTTTCCCGCCCGTGTGCATCAGATCAGGCCGCTTTTTTCCCACCACAGCCTGTCGAGCGCATAAAAGCGGTCGCGCTCACTTTCGGGCTGGTTAAGATCGCGCTTCCACGGCTTGGCCAGAATATAGTGCAGGTTCTTCACCTGATTATCCTGCCAGAGACCGCTGTGCTGGAACGGCAGCGTTTTTAACGCATTGTAGATGTAAGAGAGGGGTTTCCAGCGTCCGGCAAAGACTTCGTTCAGCAGATCCTGCTCGGAGAAGGGATAGGCGCTGAGATCGTCAATGGCGGCAATGCGCTTTTCCAGCTCATCAAACACCGCGTTATCCGGCTCAAGCACCAGAAAACCGCCGTTCAGATAGACATCCAGCTCAGCAGGGGCCGTTTCACCGCGGGCCTGCCAGGTGTAATGGCACTGCTCGGGCTGCCACGCTGGCGGATAAGAGGCGATCTTATTCGGGTTACAGCGGCAGGCGTGACAGGCAGCCAGCGCATTATCTTCGAGATCCAGGGTAAACAGCTCATCCATGTTTTTCAGTACCAGCATATCGGCATCCAGAAACACCACGCGCTGATAATCGGTGAGCTGCCAGGCTCGCAGCTTGGTCCAGACTTCGCCGAACTGCGCCGATGCGTAATGCTGCGCCAGGTCGTCACGCGGATAGAGTGGCACTACCGGCTTAATCACACAGCCCGCATCCTGCAGGATCTGACAGTCAGCCTCAGAAATCGCTGGGGTGGTCATCACCACCAGCGGCCACGCGCTCTGGCTCTGTTGCAGTGAACGGTGCAGCGCTTTGACGCCCACCAGATAATCGGGTTGTGTTAACAGCGTTACCCAGGCAAACATAGCGTTCCTCAATCAGTCAAAAAGTGGCGTGATATAGTCATTGCCCAACCGACCCCGGGGATCGAGCTGGCTGCGCAGGGCGCGGAAGGCGTCCCACTGCGGATAGAGCTCACGCCAGTTATAGCGTTCTTCATCGTAATATTTACCCCAGTGCGGGCGGCCACCCTCCTCAGCCAGCAGTTTTTCCACTTCGGTCAGGAAGTGCAGCCCCTCCTGCGACAGCGAACCGTCGTCGGCGTAATAGACCACAAAGCCGAAGAAACAGGTGGGCTGATCCGCCGCCGGACTGAGCCACGCGGATGACGCACCGGTGCAGCGCAGGATAATCGGGTAGTGCATATGCGGACGATTCTCCGCATACCAAGCCTTGATCCGGCGGATAATGGCGGGCGTTTTGGCCAGCGGCACGCCGATCTCTACGTTGATCTGGGGCACCGCAATGCCGCGGCAGAAGAGCTGGTAAATATCCCCGGTCACATCGGTAAAGTCGCGGAAACGGGTAACGGTGCGAAACTGCTTGCCGCCTTTGCCGTGAATCTGCGTATCGCGGTGCATATGCGCCAGCGTCTGGTCGATGGTGTCGTTAAGACTTTCGTCAACGTCACCCTCGTGTTCTACCACCTGGCGGCCCTGTGCTTCGTAGCGCTGACGCTCTTCATCACTGGCTTCGTGCGCGTTCCAGACGTGCATCAGGTTATCGTCAACAAACCACCAGGCTTTGCTCAGCGTATACTCCTCATTCCAGCGCAGCAGATCCTCTTCCAGCGAGTCGGCAGAGACGGCGTTTTTATGGCAGGTAAAGATGCGGAACGGCTGCGTGCGCAGCGTTACCGCCGTCACGATCCCCAGCGCGCCCAGTGACACCTGCGCCGCCGGGAAGTCGGCTTCACCGCGCACAAATTCGCGCACGCTGCCATCGGCCAGCACCATCCGTACAGAGAGCGCCTCATCGGCTATCGAACTCTGCTGCAAACCCTGGCCGTGGGTGCCTGTGGCCATCGCGCCAGCCAGGGTCTGAATCGCAATGACGCCTGGCGACGAGGCCAGCATACGATTCATTTCGGTCAGGCAGCGATAAACCTGCTCCAGCGGCGTCGCGCCAGCAAAGGTGACGCTGTGGTCGTCATGGGCGATCAGGCCGCGCAACGCGCTGAGATCAAGCAGTAAATCGTCTTTGCCGACCTTCAGCATACGGCCCGGCGAAAGTTTGCTGCCAATCACCCGGATCTGACCGTGGGACGCCTGGATAAGTTTCTGCAACGCCGCTTCGCTGGCAGGGCGATGGACCTGGTGGCGTGTGCCGATTTGCGCATTCTGTGCCCAGTTCCACAGCGCATCATCGTCGGGTTCAATATGGGTCTGGCGAAGCGGATAGAGGCGTGCGTCTCTGCTCACAACAGCATTCCTTTTACAGGGTTTAATGACATAGATTTACTAAGCGTAGACCATGTGTAAGCGGAGCCCGGGCAACGCCCTGTTATTTGCGGATATAGCGAAGTGTTGCGGTCACAGCCAGCTGACGATTGCGCCGGATACTCTCCTCTTCGCTGTTGTCCGGCGTGAAGAGGGCGCTGAAGGTATAGCGGTTTGAGACATGATGCACACAGATGCTGCTGATCAGGCGATGGACATCAAGGGTTTCGACGTCGGCAGTGAAGATCCCCTGCTGCTGGCCGCGTGACAGGATGTCATCCAGCAGATCGAGCGCGCTGCGGTTAACGGTTTTAATCTGCGGCGACTGGGTGATGTAACGGCCACGCAGGAGGTTTTCACTGCAGACCAGCCGGATAAAATCGGGATGGGCGACGTGATAATCAAAACTCGCCTCCACCAGACGCGTCATCGCCAGTTCCGGCTCCATCGCCGCCAGATTCAGGCCCGTTTCATGCTGGCGAATCTGCTGATAAACCTGTTCCAGCACGGTAATGTAGAGCTGCTCTTTGCTGCCAAAGTGATAGACCACCATACGTTTGGTGGTCTGCGCATGTTCGGCAATCTGCTCCAGCCTGGCGCCCTGCATACCAAACTCCGCAAAGGATTTCAGCGCGCCGGCAATAATGCGTTTCTTCAGCCCTTCAGGGTCATTTTTACGTTTTGTTAATTCAGACATGGTACTCAACAGGGTGATTTTGACCGGAGAATGGTAGCACAGTGTGCAGGGGGATCCCGCTATCGCCGCGGCCGCCTGGCACACGCCTGGCGATTACGGGTATAATCCGGGGAATACTTTAACAGGTTCAGAGACGACAATGACAAAACTCACCTTGCAGGAGCAGATGCTGAAAGCGGGACTGGTATCCAGCAAAAAAATGGATAAGGTTAAGCGAACGGCAAAAAAATCCAGGGTTCAGGCCCGTGAAGCCCGGGCAGCGGTGGAAGATAACAAAAAGGCCCAGCTTGAGCGGGATAAGCAGCTGAACGAGCAGCAGAAGCTGGCTGTGCTGTCGAAAGAGTACCGGGCGCAGATCAAACAGCTGATCGAAATGAACAGGATCGACGTGTCGCGCGGCACCATCAGCTTCAACTTTACCGACAACAACCTGATTAAGAAAATCATGGTCGATAAGCCGACGCAGACTCAGCTGATCAATGGCCGCCTCGCCATCGCGTGTCTCGTTGCGGAGAAGGAAGGTGAAAACCAGTACGCGATTATCCCGGCCAGCGTGGCGGACAAAATTGCCCAGCGTGATGCCAGCGCCATCGTCTTAAACAGCGCATTAAGCGAAGAGGCTGAGGACGAAGACGATCCTTATGCGGACTTTAAGGTCCCGGACGATCTGATGTGGTAATGCCCGGCCGGGTCAGAACGGGCTGGGCGCGGAAAGCGTCAGGCGTTCACCGCTGACCGGATGCGTCAGCGTCAGTTCGCTGGCGTGCAGCATCAGCCGCGCTGCCTGCTCTGACCCGGGCAGTAATCTGCCGCCATAGAGGTCGCAGCCCAGAATCGGATGACCCCGTTGCTGGCAATGAATGCGCAGCTGATGGGTGCGTCCGGTTTCCGGCGTCAGCGTCACCCGCGTCACCGGCAATGCCCCATTGCCATTTCCCGGAAACATCCCCCGTTCAATAACCCGATAGCGTGAGCGTGCGGGTTTACCCGCGATTGCACAAATCACCATTCTGGGAAACTGCGCCGGATCTTTCGCTATCGCGGCATCAATCACCCCATCATCATCGGCAAGATGGCCGCACAGCAGGGCCTGATAGCTTTTGCTGACGCGACGCTGGCTGAACTGCTGACACAGCGCCGCATTAATCCCCTTGTTGCGTGCCACCACCATCAGCCCGGACGTGCCAAAGTCGAGCCGATGAACCAGCGTGCAGCCGGGAAAACGCGCCACCAGCCGATGATGCACGGAATCGAGATTCAGCGGATTTTTACCGGACAGGCTCAGCAGTCCGCTGGGTTTATTGATAACCAGCAGATGCTCGTCCTGAAAAATAAGGGTAATCGCCTCAACGCAGGGCGGGGCGATAAACGTATCGTTAATGGCAGACATCGGGCAACCAGCAGCAGAAGGGCAGCGGATTATACCCGATTGCCGGAGTAATCACGACGTCGGGCAGGATGTGCATTTTATGTCAGGATTCGTCGCTTTCTGTTACGGAAGACAGGCTCAGCTGCTGCGAGGCAAGATGGCCATAAGCCGTAAAAACGGAGCAGACCGTCGCCGCCAGCAGCGTAAGGAGAACAGAAAGTTTCATGGTGACATCCGGAAGCAGAATGATCAGCAAGTCTGGCAGGCCGGGTGGGCAGCGACAAACAGAACAATCCGGAAAAAATAGTAAGTACGTTTGTTCAGCAGGTTTCGCGATTATTAGTGATTTATTCGGGCAGTTATTCTTTTTACGACTACAGTCTCTGGTGAGGTTGTCATCAATTCGTACCTAATGGAGGATTTTCTGTGTTAATTCAAAACGACGAGAAAGGCCACGTCATTATTGGTGAAGCGGCACTTAGCCTTGCCCTGGGTGAAAAAGAAATCAGTATCGCAACGCTTTTTACTCAGTTGGGTTACATGGCGAAATCTGAAAGCAACGCTCATCGGCTGGCGCAAATCTCCGAAGCCAGAAACTGGCTGAGTAGTTTTAAGTCACCGGCGGTTGCTCAACAGCAGGTGCCGTACCTGCAGACACTTGCAGGCCTGAACGACGAACTGAACTAGCAGCAACTGAACTGACGCCAGTGGACGTAGTCCGGCTCCGGCCGGAAAACGACGAAGCGGACGACCTCATCGGTTGCGCGAGAGCGTAGACCGGCCGGAGAAACTGTCAGGGACGACACTCCTCCAGCCACACTGCCTTTTCTTACCTGAGCCTGGCCCCTCACAGAATCTCTTCAGACGCTGGCCAGACGGTTTCAGCTCTCACCATCAACCATAACGTTCTCCTCTGCCGCATCTTCGCAGACGTGCCTGTTCAGCAGAGACGTGTCAGGCAGAGAGGCGATCCCGGCCAGCCTCCTTTCAGCAAGGCTGGCGGGATGATTACGAATCGGTTGAGCCTGCCGTCAGAAGCTTTCCCAGCCTGCATCTGAGGAAGCTTTAACCGGCATGGCGGGCACCAGACGTGGCGTCACGACCGGCGCAGCCCGGCTGATGCTGTGCTGCACCGCAGAGAGACGGAACACGGCGACCGTTTTTTCCAGCTCATCCGCCTGGGATTCCAGCGACGTAGCGGCTGCGGATGACTCCTCAACCAGCGCCGCGTTCTGCTGGGTCGTGGAATCCATCTCAGCCATAGCGGTAGCGATTTGCGAAATGCCGCGGTTCTGCTCATCCGAGGCGGCAGCAATCTCACCCATAATATCCTTGACCTGACTGACCGAACGCACGATGTCATTCATGGTTGTTCCGGCGCGTTCCACATATTCAGAACCATCCTGCACCCGATCGAGTGACTCGCGAATCAGCGTTTCGATCTCTTTCGCGGCCAGTGAACTGCGCTGGGCAAGGTTACGCACCTCTCCGGCAACCACCGCAAAGCCGCGGCCCTGTTCACCGGCGCGTGCGGCTTCAACGGCAGCGTTCAGCGCCAGAATATTGGTCTGGAACGAGATGCCGTTAATGACGTTAATGATCTCACCAATTTTGCCCGAGCTGTGGCTGATGCTGCTCATGGTAGTGATGACGTCGCGGATAATCTCACCGCCGCGTCCGGCATTGACCGACGCCTCTGTCGCCAGCTGACTGGCATGGTGAGCGTTCTCCGCGTTCTGTTTCACGGTGGAGGAGAGCTCTTCCATGCTGGTTGCCGTCTGAACCACGGCGGCAGACTGCTGTTCGGTGCGGGAGGAGAGGTCGGTATTGCCTGCCGCAATTTCGGCTGAGGCGCGAGCCACGCTGCTGACGCCATCCCGTACCTTGCTGATGATGGTCTGCAGGCTGACGCTCATGGCATCGACGGCCTGCATCAGCTGGCCTAACTCATCTCCCCGTGTGGTGTTCAGGGAGGTGGTTAAATCCCCCTCAGCAATGCGCTGGGCCACATTCAGTGTCTCTTTGATCGGGCGTGTGATGCTGCGGGTAATCTGCCAGGCGATCAGCAGGCTCATTACGACGCAGATCAGTGACGCCACGCCAATGCGCCACTCTGCCTGCTTAATAAAGGCGGCGGAAGAGCGGGACTGGAAGGCAAAGATATCGGATACCGCGGCGTTAAGTCGCTCTGCGCTGGTGGTCAGTTCTGCGGAGTCGCTTTTTTCTTTCTCTGCAGCTGCGAGGTAGAGCGTAACCGGCTGGCGCTGCTGGGCCAGCATGGTAAGGACGGCGCGGGTGAGATCGTTGATCGCCGGCTGGTTAAAGCCGTTCAGCTGCTCACTCAGGGTGGTGATGACAGTATATTTGTCGATGACCGCGTCACGGCCCGCCTCGGAGGGTTGTGCCAGAAACGTTTTTTCCGTATTCACCACGTCGAATAATGCAGCGGCCAGGCGGAAAACCGGGAGCCCGGCATCAGGCGTCTGAGCCAGATCCAGCGATTCGAGCTGATGCGCCACGGCACCCAGCTGGTCGGTTTTAATTAATTCCAGATCGCGGTTGGTTGACTGAGCGGAGGCCACGAACTTCTCGCGCTGTTTAAGATACTGATCGAGCAGTTGCCCCATTGCGGTGACTTTCTGCTGGCCGGTTTCATCCCATTCAAAGGCAGAAAGACGTTTATAGAGGGTTTCCAGCTCGTTCAGCGCCTGAACGTTCAGCGCGGCAAACTTAGGATCTTTGGTGTACTGGAAAAGGGTGCGGTTCAGGCGCGCCTTGCTGAGGGTGTTGACCATCTCGACCGTCACCGTTCGCCGGGCGGAGTTGTCTTTGATACTGCGGAAACAGTCGAAAGCCATAAAGGTAATAGCAAGCGAAGCCGCGATAACGAGAATAAATCCGGCGCCCAGTTTTTTTCCGATTTTAATATCAGAGATGCGTTGAGAGAGGCCCATAGGTTTTACCTTTAGTGAGAAGCAGAGAACAGAAAAATGATTAAATTTAAGGCTGATCTTCTTATCGTCCGCTATCACAAAAACTTTAAGTTTATTTACCTTTAAGCCGGTAAATTTATTAATGAGATCTCCCAGGGTTTAACGACGAGGCTAACTGTCTGCCAGTGGATCCATTATTTATTTAAATTTATGATTTATAATGATTTATTTAAGGATGGGACAGCTAAGTTAATACATTTTTAAGACCGTTTTAAAAACATTGATCCTGATCAATTTAATCAACATTAAGTGTAAAAATGGAGCGCAGGGGATAAAAGATTTCAGCGATCCTTATCAATATAATGATAAGGATCTTAATCTTTAGCCTTTTAATGCAGTGAACTCCCCAGCTCCACACCCGTTATTGTTTCTTTTGATCTTTATTGCCGGGATCTGTGCCTTTATTTGCAGCCTGTCCGCTCCGCTTAAAACAGCGCCACCTCGCTATTACCGGATTTCAGCAAAGGAGTGCCATTTTTAGCATTTGTGATCGCCGTCGGTCTTCACTGAGAATGACAATCGAAGGTTACGAGAATGATAAAAGTGCTGAATTCCTCGTTTAATCAAACTTTCAGCGCTGAACGGTCACGATCATTTTTCCCTCTGGGGGGAACAGTTTAACTATCAGGAGAAAGGTTCCAGTGAAATTTATAAAAGGAATGTCCGTGTTAGCTCTGGCGCTCAGCGCACAGGCCAGCTTTGCCGCCGAACCCTCAGTGCCTGCGGAGAGCAGCGTGCATGTTAACGCGGATCCGGCGCTGAAGAGCCTGCTGCCTGCTGATATTCTCAAACGGGGTTACATCGTGGCAGGAACCAATCCCAACACACCGCCGACGACCTTCTATAAAGAAGATAATAAAACGCTGGCCGGTCGTGAAATTGACATCATGAATGCGGTAGGTGAGCGTCTGGGTATCGCCGTGCAATGGCGCGACACCGGCGGCTTTGACAATATTATTCCCGGTCTGAAAACCGGACGTTATGACGTCGCGCTGTCAAACATCAATGCCACGCCAGCCCGCCTGAAACAGATCGACTTCGTCGGTTACTACAGCGCCAGCCTGCTGGGCATTATCTCCCGCAAAGATGCGGGTGTAACGCCTTTTAAATCCCTGAACGATGTGTGCGGCAAAGAGGTTGGCGCTGGCTCCGGTACTACCCAGGTGACGCGGCTGGAAGAGGCCAGCAAAGCCTGTGAGACAGCGGGTAAGCCACCGATCAGGGTCGCGATATTCCCGGATCGTCCGGCTGGCGTGCAGGCGGTGGTCAGCGGGCGGGTTCCATTCTTCCTCGGCCCTTATGAGGGGCTGCTGTGGCAGACCAAAGTGATCAAACCACTGACCATGAGCGGCGAAATCACCGTCAGCGATGCACCGGTTTCTGTAGCGTTTCCAAAAGCCTCCCCGCTGGAACCAGCCGTGCAGGCGGCTCTGAATTCGTTAATCAAAGATGGCAGTTACCGGAAAATCCTCGATAACTGGGGAATCGGATTCGGTGCCGTAACCGAAGCGCGGCGCAATGAAGAGATTTTTAAATGAGCGAGATTCCGGACCACACTGACGATCTGAAAATCGTGGGCAAACGCTACTACGGACGCTGGCTGAGTGCGCTGGTGGTGCTGTTCTGCGTGGTGGCGATGGCACATTCGATGATTAACAACCCGCGTTTTGAGTGGGGGGTGATTGCGGAAAATTTTACGGCGCCCTCTATCCTGCAGGGTGTCATCATGACGCTGCAGCTCACCGTGATATCGGTGGTGCTGGGGTTCGCCTTTGGCACGGTGCTGGCGCTGATGCGCCTCTCCTCAAACCCTGTGCTGGCTGGGGTGAGCTGGGCTTACACCTGGTTCTTCCGGGGTGTGCCGATGCTGGTGCAGCTCTTTCTCTGGTACAACATTGCCGCCCTCTATCCCCGAATCGCGCTGTCCATTCCGGGGTGGGGGGAAATCTGGAGTGCGCAGTCTAATGCACTGGTCAGTCCGTTCAGTGCGGCGGTCATCGCGCTGGTGATGCATCAGTCCGCGTATGCCGCTGAAATTGTGCGTGCCGGTATCCAGAGCGTAGGCGACGGGCAGATTGAAGCCGCTCGCGCCCTGGGTTACCGCCCGGCGCAGATTTTCCGCCATACCGTCTTACCTCAGGCGATGCGCGCCATCCTGCCCCCGGCGGGCAATGAGATTATCGGCCAGCTGAAAACCACCGCCGTGGTCTCGGTCATCTCGCTGCAGGATGTACTGTTTTCGGCGCAGATTATTTATCAGCGCACCTATGAAGTGATACCGCTGCTGCTGGTCGCCACGCTGTGGTATCTGCTGATGACTTCCGTACTCTCTGTCGGTCAGTATTATGTCGAACGCTACTTTGGTCGCGGTGTGACGCGACGGGAGAGGCGAAGCCTGTTTGCGTCATTAGCGCGTGCTCCACTTCCCAAAACCCAGAGGAGCGTGAGCAATGGCTGAAGCAATCGCACTGCGCAAAGTCACCAAACGCTTCTCTGGTGTCACCATTCTTGATGAGGTTAACCTCGATATCCCTGCCGGGTCGGTCACGGTAATCCTGGGGCCATCCGGTTCCGGTAAATCGACGCTGCTGCGCTGTATCAATCATCTCGAAAAGCTGGATGGCGGAACAATCCGCATCGGTGGCCAGATGGTGGGATACCGGCAAAAAGGTCAGGCGCTGCATGAACTCAGCAGCAGTGCGATTGCCCGTCAGCGTGCAGAAATTGGCATGGTGTTTCAGCAGTTCAACCTGTTTCCCCACCGTACCGTCTTGCAGAACATCACTGATGCGCCGATGCGGGTGAAAAAGCAGAGTCGCCATCAGGCCACCACCAAAGCGCTGGCGCTGCTGAAGCAGGTGGGGCTCTCTGGCCGCGAAGATGAGTGGCCACAGAATCTCTCTGGTGGTCAGCAGCAGCGCGTGGCGATTGCCCGCGCACTGGCGATGGATCCCGGCGTGATGCTGTTTGATGAGCCGACCTCCGCCCTTGATCCTGAGCTGGTGGGGGAGGTGCTGCAGGTCATTAAGCAACTGGCACATTCCGGTATCACGATGGTGGTTGTCACCCATGAAATCGGCTTTGCCCGTGAGGTCGCCGACAACATTGTGTTTATGGAGAATGGCCGGATTGTGGCAGCCGGCCCGACGCAGCAGGTTCTCGACGATCCAGACAACGGACGGGTCAGAAACTTCATTGCAACGGTGCGCTGAGCACCGTCTTTCAGGGTAATCAGGAATCAGCATGACGCAGAAACCGGTAATGCACAGCGCTCACTGGGGCGCTTTTCACGTCCAGAACAGTGACGATCAACTGCTGATTGAACCCTTTCGTGGCGATCCCGATCCCAGTCCGCTATTGCAGAACTTTCGTCAGGCACTGAATCATCCGGCTCGCGTCGCGCAGCCGATGATACGCCGTGGCTGGCTGGAAAACGGGCCAGGTCCGGATGAGCGTCGCGGAGCGGACGAATATGTCGCAGTGAGCTGGGAAGAGGCCAGTCAGCGGGTGGCACAGGAGCTTCAGCGGGTCGGAGAGTCTTATGGTCCGGAAGGCATTTTTGGTGGATCTTACGGCTGGTCAAGCGCAGGCCGCTTTCATCACGCACAAAGCCAGGTGCACCGTTTCCTGAATACGGTGATGGGGGGATATGTCCGTTCGGTCAACAGTTACAGTTCCGGTGCGGCCTCGGTCCTGCTGCCGCATATTATCGGTGACATGAACGAGATCGCACGACGTGGCGTCAGCTGGGAAGAGATTGCCGGGCACAGTGAAGTCGTTCTGGCGTTTGGCGGTCTGGCGCTGAAGAATTCGCAGGTCGCCAGCGGCGGCCTGAGTGAGCATACCGAGCGCGGTTTTATAGAGCGTGCCGCCCAGCGCGGAACCCGTTTTATCTCAGTGAGTCCGCTGAAAAGCGATCTGCCTGATGAGGCGCAGGGCGAGTGGCTGGCACTGCGGCCCGGCACGGATGCGGCATTTATGCTCGGACTGCTGGCCGTGCTGATTGCGGAATCGCTGACTGATGAGGCGTTTCTGGCGCGTTACTGTGTCGGCTGGCCGCAGATGGTCGCTTACCTTCGCGGTGAGGAAGATGGCATCGTCCGTGACGCGCAGTGGGCGGCCGCAATCTGTGGCGTCAGCAGTGACATCATCAGTCAGTTTGCGCGGCAGCTTCACGGCAAGCGCGTTCTCATCACCGTAGCTCATGCGTTGCAACGTGCTGAGCATGGTGAACAGCCAGTATGGCTTGGCCTGGTGCTGGCGGCAGCGCTCGGACAACCGGGACTGCCCGGTGGTGGATACACCTATGCCTTAGGGGCGCTCGGCCACTATGGCAAGCATCACAATCTGGTCAGTTTTCCAGCCCTGCCGCAGGGTAAAAATGGCATCGACCGCTTTATTCCGGTGGCCCGTATCGCCGACATGCTACTCCATCCCGGTACCCGATTTCACTACAACGGTCGTCAGCTTACCTATCCCCATGTCCGGCTGGCCTACTGGGCAGGTGGCAATCCGTTTCACCATCATCAGGATCTGGCGCGGCTGCGCCAGGCATTCTGCCAGCTGGACACGCTGATCGTTCACGAGAGCGCCTGGACTGCCACGGCACGCCATGCGGATATCGTTCTGCCTGCCAACATGACGCTGGAGCGCGAGGATATCGGTGGTGCGCCGACCGATCGCCATTTAGTCGCCATGCAACCCGTGGCCGCGCCCTATGCCGAAGCCCGGGATGATTATACGATTTTCCGTGACCTGGCCCGGCGTCTGGGCAGGGAATCGGCGTTCAGCGAAGGGCGCGATGCGCGTGACTGGCTACAGCATCTCTACGGTCAGCTGCAGGAAAAACTGGCGGCTCATGCGATACAGACGCCTGACTTCAGCCAGTTCTGGCAGCAGGGCGTGCTGGAGCTACCGCAGGTAAAGGATGGTGGCCGCATGATGAGGGCGTTTCGTGACGACCCCGACGCCGCGCCGCTGCCAACGCCAGACGGAAAAATTGAGATCTTCTCCGCGGTAATCGCCAGCTTTGGATATCACGACTGTCCCGGTCATCCCGTATGGCGCGAGCCGCAGCAAAAGCCCAGTACCAGCTATCCCTTCTGGCTGATTGCCAACCAGCCTGCTTCACGGCTGCACAGTCAGCTCGATTTTGGCGATTACAGCCAGAGCACCAAGCGGAGCGGTCGGGAAGTCTGCACTCTGAACCGGGCCGATGCGGTCGCGCAGGCGATCGCGGAGGGGGATATCATCGAACTCTTTAATGATCGGGGTCATGTGCTCGCCAGCGCCCGTCTCACCGACACCATCATGCCCGGTGTGGTTCAGCTGCCCACCGGCGCCTGGTACGACCCGGTGGATCCCACCGCGGCCCGCCCGCTATGCCGTCACGGAAATCCTAATGTGCTGACGATGGATATCGCTACCTCCTCGCTCACACAGGGATGCAGCGGACAGATTACCGTCGTCCAGGTGAGAAAGTTCGCCGGGGAGATTACGCCCGTTCAGGCGTTCACTCCCCCGCAATAGCAGACTAGCGGTTCAGTGCTCCGGTCAGCGTCTGCAGGTCGGCTGCTGACCGCAGGGCACTGACAGCAGCAAGGAGTTCGGGCGGCGCGTCATCCAGCGCCCGGTGGAGCTTGCTGTCGACATCCACGCCTTCCGCCAGCGATGCCTGTCGCGTCCGCCGCTGATGCCGCGTTGTGCCATCCGAAAGCCTCAACGTGACCACATGAAAGCGCAGGGCAGGATTAAGGGCATCCGGCGGCGCAGTCTCATCCGGCGTCCGCCGTACGCGGCTGGCCAGCGGCATCACCTGCTGATTGAGATTGCCTTCGGCGAAATCCTCCAGGCGCAGGTCGCCATAAATCAGCATGGCGGCGATCACATATTCCAGGCTGAATCGCGCTTCAATGCCGTTAGCCGGCGTCCGGATTGAGGCGGCAATATCACCGCCCGGTGGAAAGGCAACGGTGATCTCAACGATCTGGCTGAGCAGGGCATCCAGAGATTTGCCCGCCGCCAGCCACTGCTGACGCAGAATGCGGGCGGCTTCTGCCGCGCTATGGGTGCCCGCGCAGGTCGGGAAGGGTTTGAACTCCAGTCCTGGCGTAATGATTCGCCAGGGGCTGCCCCAGTTTTCAATTACCGTCTCCGGCTGCGCCTGACCTGCGCTACTGGCGGCAAGGAAGGCTTCAATGACTCCCTGCTGGCGGCCATCGAATCCGGCCAGGGTAAGCTGAGCCGCCGTTACGGCACGTTCAGCGGCGAAGCCTGCATGAAGCGGTTTTACCGCCGATCCAAACTGCGCCCGTAAACCGCTGGCCTGGGTCGCCGCAATGCCGAGCAGGGTGGCCGTAGCCTCTCTCTCCATCTCCAGCAGGCGCGCCAGCGCCGCCGCCGCGGCAAGGGTGCCCAGCGTTGCTGTATTGTGATACCCCTGTGCATAGTGCTGCTGAGTGGCGGCCAGCCCAAGACGACCGGCCATCTCCACACCGGTAACGTAGGCATCCAGAAACTGCTCAGGGCGTTTGGGCTGATACTGCTGCCAGGCAAAGAGCGCAGGCAGGATCACTACGCTGGGATGACCGCGGAAATCAGCATGAAAGTCGTCGTAGTCCAGCGCATGTCCCGCATAGCCCAGCAGCAGCGCCTGCGAACGCAGGCTACGATCCTGCCAGAGGTGACGAAGAGCCGGTAAGCCACTATCCGGCACCTTGCCCTGGAGTATCGGCCAGCTCACTGCCAGAAAATCCCGGATGCCTTCGCGTGCATGCTCGTGCGCGGCGGCATCCGGCTGACCGTCGAGGATCGCGGCAGCCAGCGCCGCAGTCAGGTTCATTGGGGACGCCCCGCTGAGCTGAGTGCCGCCCGCGCAAGGTTGGCCAGATAGCGCGCCGTGGGAATCAGCACCTCATCATTAACCCGGAAAGCAGGGTGATGCAGCGCATAGGGTTCACCGGTACCCACCATCATAAAAGCGCCTGGCAGCCGCTGCTGGTAGAAGGCAAAATCTTCTCCAATCGGACTCGCCTCAACCACGCGTGCTTCAAATCCACTGCGCTCCGCCTGCTGTAAAGCCACGTCCACCCAGTGCGCATCGTTGACCACCGAAGGTGGCCCGGCATGCCAGTTAAAACTGATCTGTGCATCAAAGGCGGCCCCGATGCCCGCCACAATCGTCCGGAAGCGTTGCTCAAGGCGCTGCCGGGTTGATTGTGAAAATGTCCGAACGGTGCCCTCCAGCCAGGCGCTGTCCGGGATGACGTTCCAGGTGCTGCCGCTGTGGATCTGGGTGACAGAGACCACGGCGTTGTCAGCAGAAGGGGCATTGCGGCTGATCAGCGTCTGCGCAGCAGCAACAATCTGGGCCGCAATAACGATGGGATCATTACCCTGATCCGGCTTAGCGGCATGACTGCCAGTGCCGCTAATCGCAATCTCAAAGTGGTCGACGGCGGCGGTCAGCGGCCCGGCTTTTGAGCCAATGACGCCAGCGGGCAGGGACGGATCGTTATGAATACCGAAAATCGCCAGCGCATCGGTTAATGCCCCGCTGGCAATCACCTCCGGCGCACCCTGGCCCGTCTCCTCCGCGGCCTGAAAGAGGATCCGTACCCGACCGGGCAGATTCTCTTCCTCTTGCTTTAACAGGATCGCCGCGCCCAGTGCCGCCGCGCTGTGAAAATCGTGTCCGCAGGCGTGCATCACGCCAGGACGCTGTGAGCGATAGCTGACGCCAGATTGCTCTTCAACAGGCAGCGCGTCGATATCGGCCCGCAGAACAATCAGCGGGCCTGCTGACGCGCCAATCTCTGCGACCAGGCCGGTTTTCAGCGGCAGACTGAGAATACGTATCTGATGCTTTTCCAGCTGCGCGCGCAGGCGGGCTGTGGTGTCGAACTCCTGATTCGATAATTCCGGAAACTGATGCAGTTCATGACGGAATGCGATTAGCTGATCGTCTAATGTGGCGGAAATAGTGATGCTCATGGTGCGCTCCCTTGTTCTGCTGTCTGACGGCGTAACCAGACATCATGTGCCGCCGGGTCCAGAATTTTTTTCATGTAGAGGGTGATATGGCCTTTGCCAAGATCGCGGGTATGCATCGGCTGGAAGCCGCGCTTCAGGTACATCGCCTGCAGCCACGGATGGCTGGTGGCCGTGCCCAGAGAGACTGCCGGGGCGCGCAGCTGACCCGTCAGAATCTCCTGTTCGATCCACTCCAGCACCTGGCGACCAAAGTGCTGGCCGGGATAGTCAGGATGCGCGCCAAACCAGCCAATATGTGGCAGGCCAAAGGGGCCAGGCAGAGGTCCCCAGGGATAGCGAACGGTGGCTGAAGAGACCATCTTCTCGTCAGCATAGAGCGCATACACGCCATGACTCTGCAGATGGTGTAGTGCCATCGCGCGGTCAGCGGTGGCGGCATCAAATTTAATGCCCAGCGCTTTAACGGGCGCATAAGCAGCATGCATCAGAGCCAGATAAACATCGGCTTCATCCTCTCTGACCTGGCGAAAATCGAGTTGCATGTTATTTTCCGGAAATTGCGCTGCGTAGAGTGAATTAATTCAGCCGGAGGAGAAGAGTAACAGTAAAGCGTCAGACTGCTATATGTGAAAAATAACTAACCTCATGCAGATTTGTGAATAAAGAATGGCGGGTTTTCAATTGCTTAAATGAGTGATTACCGTACTATTTAAATAAGAAGTAACTCTATTTTCAGTCAGCAACTTAATGTATTTGAATCCCTTTTTGGCCTAATTTTTATAATCAGGATACCGCTGTGTTAGCAATTACCTCTCCGCGAGCCTATGCACATGAGGCGGGCCAGCGTGCACGCGTCGGTGAGTTTATAAAGCCTTATTCCCGCCATATCCGGATAGTAACGTCGCCGCGCGCGTGGCAGGCGGTTAACCCCGAATTAAGCCAGAGTCTGGCGGCGTCTGATATTCGCTGGCAGCTGGACTTTTTAACGAGTGAATGTACCGAAGCGGCTATTGCCCATGTCAGACAGCAAACCGAACAGCAGGGTGCAGAATTGCTGCTGGCGATTGGTGGTGGACGGGTACTGGATACCGCCAAAGCCGCTGCCAGCCAGCTACCGGGGCTGACGCTAATCAACTTCGCCACTCAAGCCGCCACCTGCGCGGCATGGTCACCGCTTGCGATTATTTACGACGAGACGGGCGGGCATCTGCGCAGTCAGCCGCTGGAAAAAATGCCAGAGCAGGTGCTGGTGGACAGTGAGGTGATCGCCAGGAGCGATGTGCGCTTTCTGAAAGCGGGTATTGTGGATGCGCTGGCAAAATATTATGAATTCCGGCCTTACCAGAAGCATAACCCGAACGATCTGGCGCTGGATTTGAAGGTAATGACAGCGCGACAGGCCCTGGACGCTTTCAGGCACTATGGCGAGGCCGCGATCGCCGCCTGTCAGCAGCAGCAGGTCACGCCTGAGCTGGTAAAAGTTATTGATGCCTCAATCGTGCTGGCCGGTCTGGCAAACAGCGTGCGTGATGCGCTGCCGACGCCGGGGCTGGCGCATGCCATCCATAATCGCCTGACACATCAGCCAGAACTGCATCACTGGCTGCATGGTGAAAAAGTAGGGTTCAGCCTGCTGGTGCAGTCGCTGCTGGAACAGGCGGAAGAACCCGATGCAGAACTGCTTACGCTACTGCGCTATTACGACATGCCATTAGTGCTGCCTGCGCTGTCGGGCGATCGGCAGGCCGCACTGCGCAATATTGCACAGCAGGTCAGATTCCCCAAAGCCAGTGCAGAACGCCTGCCTTTTAACGTCTCCGCCAGCGCAATCGAGCAGGCTCTGCGGGCAACAGACACCCTTTTACAGGCGCGCTGAGGCGTGCTTTTTCACTTTTCATATCAGGAATAACATATGCATGCTGCCACTTCACCCCGTCACCTGCGCCTCGGCCTGTTTGTTCAACCTGTGGGCCAGCACGTCAGCGGCTGGCGCCTGACGGAACAGCTGGGCGATCCCACCGACATCGACTGGCTGATCACCCTGGCGAAAAAAGCCGAAGCAGGGAAATTCGACCTCTTCTTTGTCGGTGATGCGCTGGCAACCAGCATGTATCGTCTGCCATCGACCATGGCGCGTCTTGAACCACTGACGATGCTGGCGGCGCTGGCGGTCAATACCCGGCATATCGGCCTGGCCGCGACCGCCTCTACTACTTTCAGCGATCCCTTTACGCTGGCGCGCAGCTTCTCATCGCTGGATCACATCAGCCGGGGTCGTGCCGCGTGGAACGTCGTCACCTCGTTTTCCGCCGACGTTGCACGTAACTTCAGCCGCAGCGATATGCCCGATCATGCTGCACGCTACGCTCGTGCGCGTGAGTTTCTCGACGTAACGAATAAACTGTGGGAGGGCTGGGAAGAGGGCGCCGTGCAGCCAGACAAGGCGACCGGGCGCTATTTCGTCGATGAGAAGATTAAGCCAATTCATCATCAGGGTGAACATTTTCAGGTTCAGGGTCCGCTGAATATCACCCGTTCGCCGCAGGGCCGACCCGTAATTATCGAAGCAGGTTCTTCTGCTGATGGTCAGAAGCTTGCAGCGGAGACGGCGGAAGTGATCTTTACCGCATCTGCCAGCCTGGAAGAGGCGCAGGCCTTCTATCGTGCGCAAAAAGCGCAGGTAGCGGCGGCGGGGCGCAGCCCGGACCAGGTGGTGATCATGCCGGGCGTCATGCCGATTATTGGCCACACGCGTGAAGAAGCGAAGGCGCTCTGGAAAGAGCTGAACACGCTGGTGGATATTGAGAATGGGCTGAGCCAGCTCTCACTGCGGTTCAGCATGGATCTCAGTCACTATCCGCTGGATGGCCCGGTGCCGGAGGTGCCACTGGGCGAGGGGAACCAGAGCCGTGTCAGACTGATGACCGATATGGCAAAACGCGAAAACCTGACGCTGCGCGAGCTGGCCGCCGTTGCCGCCGGTTCACGCGGACACCGCGTGATTGTCGGCACGGCTGAAGATATCGCCGATGACTTCCAGCTATGGCTGGAGCAGGGCGGCGCAGATGGTTTTAACATCATGCCCGCCATCATGCCGGAACAGCTCGATCTGTTTGTGGAACAGGTGATCCCGGAACTGCGCCGTCGCGGACTGTTTCGCGAGGAGTATGCGTTTGCGACCCTGCGTGAGAATCTGGGGCTGCCGCCGGTGTAAAAGGGCCTTACTGGCCGCCGCAGTGGATAATTACCAAAAAAGATAGCGGGTCGCTATAGTGGTGATCTCCCCTACGGACGATGAGGACAGGCGATGTCAGACTACTGCTTTTTTACCAGAGGCAAAGAGACCGTTGTGCTGCGAAGCTCAGAACGGAAGTGTGCTGCAGAGCTGGCGGAGCAGGGTTACGTGAGAGAGCCTGAAGAGATTGATGCGACCGATGAAAAGAAGGCGCTTGCCCGACTGAACGACATACGGAAAGAACAGGCTATCGATCAGCATAACTTCCTTTCCGGTGCGTTTGCGATGCCACTCATCAGTGTGCTGACCGCGCTTGCGGCCTGTCTGTTCTGGCGAAAAAAGCGATAACGTCAGCCTGAATGGCGGCACGCTCATTAGCCTCCGGCATGTCAGGAACATTGCTGACATTTACGACCGCTATGCATTACGGCGGCCCCATCTTCTTCATCAGCCCGCTCTGTAATGCCTGAGCGGGTTTTTTGTTGCAGTACGCCGGTTCACCCGCGCTCCGTTCACTGCACCCTTGCTCGCAAAACAGTGACGTCCTGATGTAATCACGCCGAAAAGGCCGGGCACCTCTTTCCGTTTCTGTTCATCGCACAGGCATCCGGTGAGGCGTTGCTGCACACTCGATTATCGCTGTGCAGCTACATAGCTCCTGACCTGTATCAGAGGATGTCCTGTGTGGACGATTAAAACGACGGAGCGATTTAACCGCGGGTTTTCTCTGCCTGATGACAGCGACCGTACTGCGTGCTGGCAGCATTGATGATGTGGCGGGAGTAGGGGCCGGTCTTTCCAGGCCGTGTGCGGACCCGCTCAGAGGCTCCGTTTATCTGAACATATAAGAGTTACGCATCCAGAGCGGTGGCAAGCCGATCAGCGCGTTCTTTGCATTTGACCCACAGCGAACGGCGATCCTGCTTTGGTCCGGAAATAAGGCGGGCAATGAACAGCGTTGCTATCAGGAGAGGATTCCGGTCGCCGATGGGGAATTCACACACTGGCTGAAGACGCTTAAACACCAGGAGTCAGGTGATGGGCAGAACGCTGGAACCGCTTGTTGCCGATGAAAACCCGGAGGTCGTTGCCGACGCGCAGGCTATGGCGACAAACATCCTGCTCAATATGCACCTCGCTGAACTGCGTGAAAAAGTGAAGAAGACGCTGGCAGAAATGGCGGGAGCGCGGGGTATCACGCAGCCTGCCGTGGCGGGCATGGAAAAGCCGGGACGAGACCTGAAACTTTCCACGCTGAAACGCTATGTCGATGCGGCAGGGGGGAAGCTGAAACGGGCGGCAGAAGGGCCAGATGGTTCGCACGACGGTTTCCGGGTGTAATCACAGGGGCGCAGACCCCCGGACGCGCAAAAGCAAAAAGCCCGCTCAGGTTTCCCTGAGCGGGCTTTTCTAATTCTGGCTCCTCTGACTGGACTCGAACCAGTGACATACGGATTAACAGTCCGCCGTTCTACCGACTGAACTACAGAGGAATCGCTTGAACGGGGCGAATATTAACGGCACGGATCCCGCTTGTCAAAGCCCTGTTTACTGAAATGCGTTCAGATGCTCGTAAAAGCAGCGGATTGATGATTTTTCCCCATATCTGCTGGCTTTTCAAACTGCCAACAGGATCTCACTTTGCGGGCATTTCTCTACAGATGTTAGAGGCATGTCAAAGTTTTGTTGTTTGCCGATGTTAAAACAACCATTTCAGTGCTTTTATGATAAAAATTTCAAAACTGAATTATATGGAACAAATAAACTGCTTATCATCACGGTCGTCACTATCGGCCGGAAATGAAACGGCATTTTGAAAGTAACTGTCTGTAGATCAAGTGATTGTGAAAAGGAGCGGTCGATCACAAAAATAGTCGTAACCCAGAGTCTTACCTCAAATTTCCCGAAACAGACGCCAGTCAGACTGGATGAATGTAAAAGATATTTTTCATTCTCAAAGCGCTGCTGAGCAAGTTAACAAATAAGAAGGGTACCTATGAACATCAAAAAAACGATTGTCGCCTCACTGTTAGCCTGCATGTTACCTGCCGCGGTTATGGCAAAAGATATCTCGGTAGGCGTCTCTATGGCGCTGTTTGACGACAACTTCCTGACCATTCTGCGCAATTCAATGCAGAAAGAGATGCAGAAAGATAACGTTAAAGGGCAGGTTGAAGATGCGAAGGGCGACGTTTCACAGCAGCTGCAGCAGGTACAGAACTTTATCGGCCAGGGTGTTGATGCCCTGATCGTCAACCCGGTCGACACCAATGCGGTGAAACCGATTATGGATCAGGCGAGCAAAGCCGGTATCCCGCTGGTCTTCGTTAACCGCCGTCCTCAGGCAGAACTGACCGGTAAAATGGCCTACGTCGGTTCCGACTCTGAACTGGCCGGACGCTTACAGATGGAAGCGCTGGCTAAGGCGATGAACGGCAAGGGCAACGTCGCCATCCTGATGGGCGATCTGGCAAACGAAGCGACCCGTGACCGTACCAAAGGGGTAGAGCAGGTGGCGGCGAAATTCCCTGGCATCAAAATTGTTCAGAAGCAGACCGCTAAATTTACCCGTAACGACGCGGTGGATGTGGTGAGCAACTGGTTAACGGCAGGCGATCAGATCAATGCCATCGCCTCTAACAACGATGAAATGGCGATTGGTGCGCTGCAGGCGCTGGGCAAAAACCCGGATAAAATCCTGATCGCCGGGGTGGATGGAACGCCTGATGCACTGCAGATGCTGAAGCAGGGCAAGATGGTCGCGACAGTCTTCCAGGATGCGAAGGGTCAGGGCGAGGGTGCCGTACAGACGGCCATCAAACTGGTGAAAGGCGAACAGGTTCAGAAAGTGATCAATATCCCTTATCAGCTGATCACGAAAGAAAACATGGAACAGTTTACCAATCGTAACCTGAAATAATCGTTCCCGACCCAGCTGTACGGAGGTGATAAATGAACGCGTTTGCGCTTGAAGCCGAAGGCATCAGCAAGTTCTTCCCCGGCGTTAAAGCCCTCGACAACGTATCGTTGCGGGTGCGTCCGGGAACGGTACATGCCTTGATGGGCGAAAATGGCGCGGGCAAATCCACTTTAATGAAGTGCCTTATCGGGATGTATCGTCCCGATAAGGGCACCATCAAAATTAAAGGGGAGCCGGTGCAGTTTCAGGACACCATGGACGCGTTGCGTTCCGGCATTTCGATGATCCACCAGGAGCTTAACCTGGTGCCCTACATGACCGTCGCTGAGAATATCTGGCTGGGTCGCGAACCAATGAAGTTCGGCTTCGTCGATCACGCCCGACTGAATCAGGTGACGCAGGAGCTGCTTAACCGCCTCAATATCCGGCTCAAAGCCGAACGGATGGTGGGAGAACTGAGCATTGCGTCGCAGCAGATGGTCGAGATTGCCAAAGCGGTCTCCTGGGACTCAGACATTGTCATCATGGATGAGCCGACTTCCGCACTGACGGAAACCGAAGTGGCGCACCTCTTTACTATCATTCGTGACCTGCGCGAGCAGGGCAAAGCAATCATCTATATCAGCCATAAGATGGATGAGATTTTCACCATCACCGATGAGGTCAGTATCTTCCGTGACGGCAGCTGGATCGCCAGCGACCAGACGGCGAAGTATACCCGTCAGTCGCTGATCACCCAGATGGTCGGACGCGAACTGACCCAGCTGTTCCCGAAATTCAACAGCGCCATCGGCGAGGAAGTGCTGACGGTGCGCAATCTCAGCTGTCGGGATCGTTTTACCGACGTCAGTTTCAGCGTGCGGCGGGGGGAAATCCTCGGCGTTGCCGGACTGGTGGGCGCAGGGCGCAGCGAGGTGATGGAGAGCCTGTTCGGGATGGAGAGCTTTGACAGCGGCGAAATCTTAATTGATGGCGTGCCGGTGAAGATTGACTCGCCGTCTACCGCCATTGAAAAGGGCATGGCCTTTCTCACCGAAGATCGTAAAAAGTCCGGGCTGTTTCTGGTGCTGTCGGTGATGGAGAACATGAGTATCGTCAATATGCCCGAATACAGCGGCAAAAGTGGCTTTGTCAGTCATGTGAAGATGGCGCAGGACTGTATGGACCAGATTCGCCGCCTCAATATCAAAACCCCGACCATGGATCAGATCATCAACAACCTCAGTGGCGGTAATCAGCAGAAGGTGCTGATTGCCCGCTGGCTGCTGGCACAACCGAAGATCCTGATTCTGGACGAACCAACGCGCGGCATCGACGTTGGTGCAAAAGCAGAAATCTACCGCTTAATCAGTGAACTGGCCAACCGTGGCGTTGTAATCATCATGGTCTCATCTGAGCTGCCCGAAATTCTGGGCATGAGTGACCGGGTGATGGTCATGCACGGCGGGCGTATAACCGGCATCCTCGATAAAGAAGACGCCGATCAGGAAACCATTCTGTCGTTGGCATCCGAATGAGGCGCGAGAATACTATGAGCAATATGAAAGCTACTGCCACCCCGGCAGCCCCGCAGCAACCCTCTTTTTTTGCCAGCCTGCGTCATAAATTGCCGAAAGACACCGGCATTTTTGTGGTGATGGTCGGGATTGCGCTGATTTTTGAAATGTTTGGCTGGTACGTGCGTGACCAGTCTTTCCTGCTCAACACCAACCGTCTGATCCTGATTGTGTTGCAGGTGGCGATTATCGGGATCATTGCCGTCGGTGTAACTCAGGTCATCATCACTACCGGTATCGATCTCTCTTCAGGGTCTGTAATCGCGCTGGCGGCAGTGGTGGCCGCAAGTCTGGCGCAGACCTCTGACAGCCTCTCGCCGATGTATCCGTCTCTGGTCAATATGCCTGCGGTCATCCCTATTGCGGCCGGGATCGGTGTCGGCCTGCTGGCCGGTGTGGTCAATGGGGTGTTAATCACCCGCACCGGAATTCCGCCCTTTATCGCCACGCTGGGTATGATGGTGTCGGCTCGCGGTCTGGCGCAGTATTACACGCAGGGCAATCCCATCAGCTTCCTGTCTGACGGCTTTACCTCCATCGGCCAGGGTGCCATGCCGGTGGTCATTTTCCTGGTGGTGGCGCTGCTGTTCCACATCGCCCTGAAACATACCCGCTACGGCAAATATGTCTACGCCATCGGCGGCAACATGACCTCGGCGAAGGTCTCCGGTATCAACGTTAATAAGTATCTGATTATCGTCTACACCATTGCCGGCGCACTCTCTGGCCTGGCGGGTGTGGTGCTGGCGGCGCGCGTCAGCAGCGGCCAGTCAAGTATGGGGATGTCCTACGAGCTGGACGCGATTGCCGCGGCCGTGATCGGCGGTAGCAGCCTGATGGGGGGCGTAGGCCGGATCACCGGCACATTAATCGGCGCGGTCATTCTCGGGCTGATTAAAAGCGGATTCACCTTCGTCGGCGTCGATGCCTACATTCAGGACATCATCAAAGGCATCATCATTGTGGCGGCAGTTTCTATCGATATGCACCGTAACCGCAAAAAACGTTAACCGGCAGGCGTTGCCCTCTTCAGAACAGGGGAGAGGGCAGCGTTTGCTCTTATCTCTGCCCGCCCGTAATAAGTCTTCGTGCTGATAACGCTTACACCATTTCCCTCCGTTTATCCCGCTTTTCAGGCCTGGCAGGCTCCTTTCACAGGTGCCGGGTCCGCACTGGCTTAATAGGGGGCACGTCTGTCATCACTTTTCTGCACGTCTGACTCGCAGCGTCTGCACTGTCATAGTGCGATCGGTCGCTGACCCCGCAGGAATGCGCTATCGATGATCCTTATTAACCCATCAGAGGTAATCAGAAACGCTTATTTTTCGGGCCGTTATAAAACATCCTTCTCCTGCGCGCATGACAGCCTTTAAACCTGGCCTGCATCTTGCAAAATTTCTCTCATCAGGGCGAAAAGCTGAGACCTTTTCGCGAATCGGGGTGAGTGACGGAGGCAGGATGAATTTAAGACGACTGAAATACTTTGTGAAAATCGTCGATATCGGCAGTCTGACGCAGGCAGCAGAAGTGCTGCATATCGCCCAGCCTGCACTCAGTCAGCAGGTGGCAACGCTGGAGAGTGAGCTGGACCAGCAACTGCTGATCCGCACCAAGCGTGGCGTGACGCCGACCGAGGCAGGCAAAATTCTTTATGGTCATGCGCGGACGATCCTGCGCCAGTGTGAGCAGGCGCAGACGGCGGTCATCAATGCCGGGCAGGTGCTGAGCGGTCAGGTGTCGATTGGTCTGGCACCAGGTACGGCAGCCTCATCGCTGACCATGCCGCTGTTGCAGACGGTGCGCGATCAGTTCCCGGAAGTGCTGGTCTACCTGCATGAAAACAGCGGCAGCGTGCTGAACGAGAAAGTGATGAACGGTCAGCTGGATATGGCGGTGCTGTACGACCGTGCGCCGACAGCCGGGATCAGCAGCATGGCGCTGATGAAAGAAGATCTCTATCTGGTGGGCGCCACCGACTACCCGGGCGCCAGCGTTGACCTGGCCGATGTGGCGCAGATGAGCCTGTTTTTACCGCGCGACTACAGCGCGGTGCGCAAGCGGGTCGATGAGGCATTTTCACTGCGCCGCCTGAGTGCGCGTATCATCGGCGAGATCGAATCGATCTCTACGCTGACCGCCGCCATTTCGAGCGGCATGGGCGTAACGGTATTACCCGAATCGGCCGCCCGTGCACTGGTGGGCTCGGCCGATGCCTGGATGTCGCGCATCAACAGCCCCTCACTGAGTCTGCCGCTTTCGCTGAATATCTCCGCCCGCTTGCCGCTGTCGCCTTCCGCGCAGGCTGTAAAAAATATTCTGCTGTCGCTACTCAATAAGCCGCTGAGTGAAGAGCGTGAGTTGATGTTAGTGGGGTAAGGGCGTTGGCGTGAGGGCAGGTGTGGCGGGGGTTCACAGAACAGCCGTTGAGCGTTGCGGGAGAACGTCACTACGGATTTGCGCTGAGCGGGTTTCGTCCGCCAGGCTGCGGGGTGTTTCAGGTTGCCCGTGCGGGCGGGCGCCTCCTGACAATTCCGGCCTCCGGTTCTCTTCGCGCCCCGCTTTGCGGGGTTACTTCTCTGCCCTGTGGCTCACGATCCGGCTCTTCGCCGATCTTCTGTCGGCTCCTTATACCTCCGGTTTTTTCCCTGGCGCTGCGAAAACTTCTCTCACGCCCCTACACCTGTAAGTTCTTTTGTTTTTTGCGATGCAGTGTTGTCTGCTGGCCCTGAAGTCAGAGCCAGCCCGTTAACTTAAAGCGATATAGCATCTAACTCAGAAAGAAGACGTTACAGCGGGAAGGGAGGCCGTCAGAGCCGCTGAGCGTATGAGGGATTTCAGGACTAGCGACAGGGATGTCGCGAAGAGGCGGGCTCGCGCCAGGGATGGCGCGTCCCGCCGGTCCGTGAGAAATCCGGAATATGCGAAGGGACCGCGAAGCGGCGGTGATGCAGGCCGGAGCCCGGGGTCAGGGGGGCGCGGCGACTGGCGCCCCCTTGCCGGTCGCCAGCAAAGGCGGCCTGAAACTGCCCGGCCTGCCAGGCGAACGAAACCCGCTCGGTGTCGTTTCACGCATCAATGCCGTATCTCCACCGGCAAGCAGAACTGACTGAACCTCTTATAGGACTACCTTATTCCTCCCGTTATTCCCTAAATTCATAAAGGTAAATTTTTTAGTATTTCCTGTTATCAATAATAGTTCTTACCATCAGGGAATCAGATTATGTAAAGGGAGGTAAATACCGTGAATTTCCAGCAACTTAAAATCATCCGCGAGGCGGCCCGCTGTGAGTTTAACTTAACGGAAGTCGCTAACACGCTATTTACGTCCCAGTCAGGCGTCAGTCGTCACATCCGCGATCTGGAAGATGAACTGGGCGTTGAGATCTTTATCCGTCGCGGCAAGCGTCTGCTGGGCATGACGGAGCCGGGCAAAGCACTGCTGACGATTGCCGAGCGCATCCTTGACGAAGCGGGAAAAGTGCGACGGCTGGCCGATGTCTTTACCAATGAAACCAGCGGTATCCTGACCATTGCCACCACCCATACCCAGGCGCGCTACAGCCTGCCGAAAGTGATTAAAGCCTTCCGCCAGCTCTATCCCAACGTCCGGCTCGAACTTAACCAGGGATCGCCGCAGGAAATCGTCACTATGCTGCTGGCGGGAGAGGCGGATATCGGCATCGCCAGTGAAATGCTGGTGAATAACAGCAGTCTGGCGGCATTTCCCTGGTTCAGCTGGCATCACGCGCTGCTGGTGCCCGCCGGGCATGAGCTGGTGCAGAATCAGCCGGTGTCACTCAGCACGCTCAGCCGCTATCCACTCATTACCTATCGCCAGGGGATCACCGGCCGGTCGCGCGTCGATCGGGCCTTCCAGTCGGCGGGGCTGAAACCGGATATCGTGCTCAGTGCCCAGGACTCCGACGTGGTCAAAACCTACGTTAAACTGGGGTTAGGTGTCGGGATACTGGCCGATCAGGCGTGTGAAACCGGGGAGAGCGAAGAGCTGGTGCGCATTGATGCCACGCATCTGTTCGACCCCAGCACGGTCTGGCTTGGCCTCAAGCGCGGCCAGCTGCAAAGAAACTATGTCTGGCAGTTCCTTGAACTCTGTAATGCTAACTTCTCACTGGAGGAGATTAAGCGGCAGGCGCTCTCCTACAGCAGCGACGATGAACCGGTTATCGACTTCCAGATCTGAATCGTGGCGCACCCGACGGAGGCGTCGGACGCCTGCACGGCATAAAATTTCAAATCCGGGCCAAAAACCTGCTGGCCCGCCTTTCTTATTTTGCACAACAACATCCTGCACGCATCAGGCGCGATAAAGTGGAATTTGCTTACCACAAGGGGATGTTATGTCGCGACTACAACTCAACGACAGCGATCTGCTGCGCCAGCAGGCGCTGTTTGCCGGACGCTGGCAGGATGCGCATCAGGGTGCCACGCTGCCGGTTACCGATCCGGCGACAGGCGAAACCCTGGCTACGATCCCGGCCCTGGGTCGGTCAGAGACAGAGCAGGCGATAGCCTGCGCGGAATCCGTGCGCATCAGCTGGGGCAAAACGACACATGCCAGCCGCGCCGCGCTGCTGGAAAAATGGCATCAGCTGATGCTGGACCATGCTGACGATCTGGCGATGATCATGACCGCTGAGCAGGGCAAACCGCTGGCAGAAGCCCGGGGTGAAGTTCTCTACGGTGCCAGTTTTGTAAAATGGTTCGCGGAGGAGGCCCGCCGCATCTACGGTGACACCATACCCGCGCCCAGCGACGATCGCCGCATTCTGGTACTGAAACAGCCGGTAGGGGTGGCCGCCGCGATTACACCGTGGAACTTCCCGATAGCGATGATCACCCGCAAGGTCGCTCCCGCGCTGGCGGCAGGCTGCCCGATCATTGTGAAACCGTCGGAATTAACGCCGCTCTCGGCACTGGCGCTGGCCGTGCTGGCGGAGCGTGCCGGTTTTCCGCCGGGGGTGTTGCAGATGCTCACCGGCCTGCCTGCAGAAATTGGTGAGACGCTGACTGAAAGCCAGACGGTGCGCAAAATCTCCTTTACCGGCTCGACCCGGATCGGGCAGCTGCTGATGCAGCAGAGCGCCAACAGCCTCAAGCGCCTGAGTCTGGAGCTGGGCGGCAACGCGCCGATGATCGTGTTTGATGATGCCGATGTTGAGATTGCAGTTGCGGGCGTCATGCTCAGCAAGTTCCGCAACGCCGGGCAGACCTGCGTCTGCGCCAACCGCATTCTGGTTCAGCGGAACATCTATCCCCGCTTCACTGCACGCCTGCTGGAGGAGGTCGCCACTCTGAAGGTAGGGGATGGCTTTGCACCGGGCACTACGATCGGTCCCCTGATCAATGCCCGCGCAGTGGAAAAAGTGAATGGTCACATCGACGATGCGCTCAGCCAGGGCGCAACGCTGTTGACCGGGGGCATCAGTCAGGACCAGGGGACTTTCGTTCAGCCCACCGTGCTTGGTGAGGTTACGGTGAAGATGCGCATCGCCCGTGAAGAGACCTTTGGCCCTGTGGCACCCTTGTTCATCTTTGATGAGGAAGAGGAGGCGATTGCGATGGCGAATGACACCCCATACGGTCTGGCTGCCTATTTCTTTACCGAAAACATCCGGCGGGCATGGCGGGTCGCGGAATCGCTGGAGGCGGGCATGGTGGGCTTTAACACCGGCGCGGTCTCTCTGGAGGTGGCGCCCTTTGGTGGCGTGAAGCTCTCGGGTCTGGGGCGCGAAGGTTCCCGCTACGGAATAGAAGAATATCTGGAGCTGAAAACCTTTCATATTGGCAGTCTGTAATAAAAATAATAACGCGCCAGCCGATCAATCCGGCTGGCTTTTTTTTGCGGGTAAGAAAGCAGAAACGTCCCGGCGTCAAACAGTCTCTTTTAAAAATCTAAAAAATTTATCAGAGGTGTGAATCGGGTCAGTAAATCGCCGTGTGACGTGCGGCGAAATGAGCCCTCTTCGCCGGAATATCCGCGTTGGTGCAATTTTCATGCAGGCTGCACCCACAGGGTGCATAAATTTTGTGAAGTAAATCATCTGTTTAATGCTTCGGCAATTCCGCAAAAAATCGCGGGACAATACGGCAGAAAATTTTTTTGCGCAGTTTTAAACGCATTTTTATTTTTTGTCCGGCTGGCATACTTTCTGCATTAGTTAATTAACAGCGCAGAAATGGGTGGTCATAAAAAGTGATAATCCAGCCACTGATGGGTGTAACAAATAAGGAATGCTTCCATGTTAAGTTTCGACCCTGAAAAAGTTTCTCTTCCAGCCGGCCATTATATTGGCGGCCAGCACTGTCAGTGTCAGGGCGCCGCTTTCCAGGTAAAGCGGCCTTCTGATGGCCGCGTCTGTGCCACGCTGCAGGACGCCACGCCGCAGGATGTCGACCGCGCGGTGACCGTCGCCCATCAGGCGCTGAAAACCAGTGGCTGGTCCGGCTGCGCGCCCCGCGAGCGTGGACGGGTATTGCGGCGCTGGGCCGACCTGATTGAGCAGGATCCTCTGCTGGCCCGGCTGGAAGCCCTGGGTTCGACCCGGCCAATCAGCGACGTGGTGCTGCATGAAATTCCCTTTACTGCCGAAGCGATTCGCTTCTATGCCGAATGCGCCGACAAATACAGCGGTGACCTGTTTCCGACCCGTGACAGCAGCCTCGGCATGCTGATTGCCGAACCCTATGGCGTTATCGCCGCCATTACCCCGTGGAATTTTCCGCTGTCGATGGCGTCATGGAAATGCGGCCCGGCGCTGGCGGCGGGCAACGCGGTGGTGCTGAAACCCTCTGAGCTGACGCCGTTTTCAACCGTGCGCATGGCGGAGCTGGCGATTCAGGCGGGCTTACCGGCGGGGGTGCTGAATATTGTCCAGGGCAGCGGTGCCGTTACCGGCAGCGCGCTGGTCACTCATCCGCTGGTGCGCAAAGTCTCCTTTACCGGATCGACCCTGACCGGCGCGCGCATCATGAGCGATGCTGCGCAGCACGGCATGAAGCCGGTCACGCTGGAGCTGGGCGGTAAAAGTCCGCAGCTGGTATTTGATGATGCGGGCGACCCGGACATTCTGGCCCAGCGGATCCTGCGCGGCTTCACGGCCAACGGCGGCCAGGCCTGTGTGGCAGGCACCCGGCTTATCGTGCAGCGCAACATAGCGGAACCGCTGACAGAGCGGCTGATAGAGCTCTGTCAGGACGTCAGACCGGGCGTGACCTGGCAGGAGGAGAGTCGCTACGCGCCGTTAATCGACGAGCGTCAGGGCCTGAAGGTCAGCTCGGTAATCGAGGCGGCGAAAGCGCAGGGCGCTGAAGTGCTGGTGGGCGGAGAACGTTTCGCCGGCACCGACGAAGGCTGGTTCTGGCAGCCCACTCTGCTGAGTCAGGTTACGCAGGACAATCCGGCGGTGCAGCAGGAGATTTTTGGCCCGGTGCTGACGGTGCAGACGTTTGATGAGGAGGAGCAGGGCCTGGCGATGGCGGCACATGACACCTATGGCCTCTGCGCCGGTGTCCACACTCTGAGCCTGCCGCGAGCGTTACGTGCCATGCGCGCCATCGAGGCGGGCACCGTCTGGATTAATCGCTATGGCCGTTCCGGCGACTTCATCATTCCGACCGGCGGCTTTCTCGGCTCGGGCATTGGTAAGGATCTGGGCCGTCAGGCGTTTCAGGCCTGCCAGCGGCAGAAGAGTGTACTCATCGATTTTTAAGCGCAACTGACAAGACGAGGGCGTTACATGGCACTGTTTAAACCGAAATTTATCACGTTCGACTGTTACGGCACGCTGATCCGCTTTGACATGGCGGGCGCAGCGCAGCGCCGCTTTAGCGACCGCGTCGATCCGGACGACATGCACGCCTTTACCACCGATTTTTCCAGCTACCGTCTGGATGAGGTGCTGGGCGCATGGAAGCCGTATTACGACGTGGTCAGCAATGCGATTCAGCGTACCTGCAAAAAGTGGGGTGTCCGCTGGGACAAAGCAGACAGTGACTTTATCTACACCGACTGCGCCAGCTGGGGGCCGCATCCCGATGTGCCCGCCGGGCTGGCGAAAGTCGCCACAGAGTTTCCGCTGGTGCTGCTGACCAACTCGATGAAAGATCTTATCCCACACCATATCCCTCGCCTGGGCGCTCCAATCTACATGACCATCACGGCGGAAGAGGCGGGGGCCTATAAACCGCAGATGAAGGGCTTTGAGTACATGCTCGACAGGCTCGGCTGCGGCCCGGAGGAGATCCTGCATGTTTCTTCCAGCTTCCGCTATGACCTGATGACCGCTCACGATCTCGGTATTAAAAACAAAGTCTGGGTCAATCGCGGTCATGAGCCGGCCAATCCTTACTACCAGTACACCGAAATCAACGATATCGGCGGCCTGCCCGGCGTAGTCGGACTCTGAGGAACTCCCTATGAAACTGGAATCGTTCTGGCAGGCCACCGCCCCGGCGTTTACCGGCGCCGCCCGCGAACCGCTGCCCGCTCAGGCGGACGTGGTTGTGATCGGTGGCGGTTTCACCGGTATCTCGGCCGCGCTCAGTCTGGCACGCAGCGGTATCCGCGTGGTGGTGCTGGAGAGTGGCGACGTAATGAGCCAGGCGTCGGCGCGCAACGGCGGCCACTGCAATACCGGGGTGGCCCACAATTTCGCTTCGCTGGTGGCGAGCCAGGGTCTGGAGCAGGCCAGTCGCTTTTACCGGGCATTTGACGATGCGGTGAGCTATGTCTGCCAGCTGATTCAGGAGGAGCAGATCGATTGTGACTTCCGGCTGTGCGGCAAGCTCAAACTGGCCAGCAAAGCGTCGCATATGGCCGGTCTGCGGGAAGCCTATGAACTGATGCGTCGCACTGTGGATCCGCAGATCGAACTGCTCGACAAAACGGCGGTGCGCGACGAGATCGCCAGCGACGATTTCCACGGCGGCCTGCTGCAGAAGCGGGGCGGCCAGATGCACATGGGGAAATTTGGCGTCGGCCTGGCGGAGGCGGCGGCCCGCAGCGGGGCGAAGATCTATCCGCACCACGCCGTGACGAAGCTGGAGCGCCTCAGAGGCTATCAGCATCGGATTCACACCGCGCAGGGCGCGATTCTGGCCGATAAAGTACTGATGGCGACGGGCTGCTCCAACGTCGGCCCGTTTCCCTGGTTTCAGCGCCGCATCGTGCCGGTCGGCAGCTTTATTGTGGTGACCGAAGCCCTCGATCCGGCGCTGCTGCGTCAGGTGCTGCCTCACGATCGGACCTACGTGACGTCGCTCAACATCGGCAACTATTTTCGCACCACCCGCGATCACCGGCTGGTTTTCGGCGGGCGGGCGCGGTTTGCGGTCAGCAATCCGACCTCTGATTCGCGCAGCGGCGAGATCCTGCATCACGCCATGACGCAGATGCTGCCACCGCTCCGCCAGGCGCGGGTGGACTACTGCTGGGGCGGCATGGTCGATATGACCGCCGACCGTCTGCCCCATGCGGGTGAACAGGAGGGGCTCTTCTATTCACTGGGCTACAGCGGACACGGCACACAGATGTCGGTCTGGATGGGGCGCGTGATGGCCGATCTGCTGGCCGAAAAGCGCACCGAAAATCCCTGGCAGCGTGACGCATGGCCCGCGCTGCCCGGTTATCACGGCAAGCCATGGTTTTTACCGCTCGCAGGACTCTATTACAAAGCAAAGGATCGCCTTTCTTAACGTCCCGTCGGGTGCTGGTCGCCAGGTCATCAGCACCGCCAGACCCTGTTCCCGGTTCGCCTGACTATTGAGGGTAGAGAGATGAGTAAATTTGATAATAACGACGCTGATGCGGTAAATCCGGCACTGACGCGCATGATCACCGAGGGTTCCCTGTCCCGCCGCAGCCTGATGAAAATCCTCTCCGCCGGTGCGGTGATGAGCAGTGGCCTGGTCGGTTTTTCCGGGGCTGCACGGGCGGACGACAAGCCGGTCAGGGGCGGTAAACTGCGCGCGGCGATGTCGAACGCCTCCGCCACCGATACGCTCGATCCGGCCAAAAGCAATAACAGCGCCGACTATACCCGCCAGTTTATGTTCTACAGCGGCCTGACCGAGCTGGATAAAAACCTGACCGCGCAACCGGCGCTGGCGGAATCGCTGGAGTCCAGCGACGGCATTACCTGGCACATTAAGCTGCGTAAGGGAGTCACCTTCCACGATGGCAAACCGCTGACCGCCAGCGATGTCATCTTCTCGCTCAGCCGCCACAAAGATCCCGCCATCGCCTCTATCGCCTTTAAGCTGGCCGATCAGTTCAAAGCTTTCAGCGCCGTCAGCGACAGTGAGGTGCAGCTGGAGCTGAACAGTGCCAACTTCGATGTCCCTTACATGCTGGCGACGCCGCCGTTTTTAATCGTCAAAGAGGGCACGACCGATTTCAGTAAAGGCATCGGTACTGGGCCGTTTATCTGCAAAACCTTTATGCCGGGAACCCGCACCATCGGCACCCGGAACCCCAACTACTATAAGCCGGGACTGCCGCATCTGGATGAGGTGGAGCTGATTGGCGTCACCGACGGCGCGGCGCGCGTCAACGCCCTGATGTCGGGCGATCTGCAGATGGTCTCCACGCTTACCGCCGCCGACTGTAAACGTCTCAACGCCAGCGGTGAGTTTGGCGTACTGGAGAGTAAGTCAGGGATGTACACCAACCTGATTATCCGCACCGACATGAAGCCGGGTAACAACGAAGATTTCGTGCTGGCGATGAAATATCTGCAACCGCGTGAAATGCTGGTGAAAACGGTCCTGCAGGGCTACGGCGACGTCAGTAATGACACGCCGGTGCCACCGTGGCATCCACTCTATAACGCCGACCTCAAACCCCGTCCGCTGGATGTGGAAAAAGCGAAGTTTCATATCAAAAAAGCGGGCATGACCGGTTCCACCGTCGAGATCATTACTACGCCGAATATCGAAGGAGCGAACGAAGGCGGTCAGCTGATTCAGCAGACGGCGCGCGGGGCGGGGCTGAATGTCAAAGTGCGACGCGTGCCGTATGACGGTTACTGGTCTTCGCACTGGATGAAAGATCCGCTGGGATATGGCTCGATAAACCCGCGTCCCACGCTGGATATGCTCTTCTCGCAGTTTTATCTCTCAACCGCACCGAACAACGAATCGGGCTGGAAAAATCCCCGGTTCGATCAGCTGGTGGTCGCGGCGCGCGGCGAGCGCGATCAGGCCAGACGCAAGCAGATGTATGGCGACATGCAGACGCTAATTTATGACCACTGCGGCACCATCATCCCGACCTTTATCAGCTCGACCGATGGTTACAGCAAAAAGGTCAAAGGCGTCGAGCCCTGGCCGTCAGGCATGATGATGGGCTATCGCTTCCATGAATTTGCCTGGCTGTCCGCCTGATCTCCGCCTGCTCCATCAGGCTACCTATAGGGAGTTCGCCGATGAACCGATACATGCTGTTTCTGATTGCCCGGCGCACGGGTGCCGGCATCCTGACGTTGCTTATCGTCTCGGCGGTGGTGTTTTTCATCACCAGCCTGCTGCCCGGTGACGCGGCGCAGATGATCCTGGGCCAGAACGCCACGCCGGAAACGGTGGCGGCGTTACGGCAGCAACTGGGCCTCGACCAGCCTCTGTTGATGCGCTATCTCCACTGGCTGGCCGGGCTGGTGCAGGGTGATTTTGGCATCTCGTTTGCCAGTCATCTGCCGGTCTCGCAACTGGTGGCGCAGCGCATCCCCGCGACCTTTGAACTGGCGGCTATCACCACGCTGATCTGCGTGCCGCTGGCGCTGCTGATCGGCATCCTGGCCGCGATGAATCGTGGCTCCCGGCTCGATCGTGCGCTGGTCATTGCGACGATGGCAACGGTGGCGGTGCCTGAATTTCTGGTAGCGACCGTGGCGGTGCTGATCTTTGCCGTCCGGCTGCACTGGGTGTCAGCCATGTCATTCGGCAGCCCCGACAGCGACCTGCTGAGCTACCTCAAAGCGTACGCGCTGCCGGTGCTGACGCTCTGCTGCGTGCTGGTGGCGCAGATGGCCCGTATGACCCGCGCCGCCATTATCAATCAGCTCGACAGCCCCTACCTGGAGATGGCGCAGCTGAAGGGCGTGTCGCCGCTCAGGGCCGTTCTGCGTCACGCGCTGCCCAACGCGGTCGGGCCGATTGCCAATGCCATCTCGCTCAGCCTCTCCTATCTGTTTGGCGGCGTCATCATCATCGAAACCATCTTCAGCTATCCCGGTCTGGCCAGCCAGCTGGTCGATGCGGTCAGTAACCGCGATCTGCCCGTGGTGCAGCTCTGCGTCATGCTGTTTGCCGCCTGTTACCTGGTGCTGCTGCTGCTGGCCGATATTCTGACTATCGCCTTTAACCCGAAATGGAGAAGCGCATGAATACTCTCTTGTTGCCGTGGCGTTTCCTGCAGTCGCTCTCCTGGTCAGGACGGCTGGGGCTGCTGGTGTCGCTGTTCTGGCTGCTGATGGCGCTGTTCGGCACCGCCCTGGCGCCGCACAGCATTGACGATATCGGCGGCGGTCCGCTGATGGGAGGCCTGACCGCCGAGAACCTGCTGGGAACCGACTACCTGGGACGCGACATGCTGAGCCGCATTCTCTACGGTGCGAAGTTCTCTATCGGTCTGGCGCTGAGTGCCGCGCTGCTGGCCAGTCTGGTCGGCACGCTGCTGGCGCTGCTCGCCGCCGTAACCGGACGCTGGCTGGAAGAGCTGCTGGGCCGCATCAATGACGCGCTGCTGGTGCTGCCGGGCAAAGTGCTGTCGCTGATGATCGTGGCGGTGTTTGGCTCCTCGCTGCCGATGCTGGTCCTGACCGCCGTCTTTACCTACTGGCCGGGTGCCTTCCGCATCGCCTTTGCCATGGCCAGCTCGCTGCGCAGCATGGACTACGTGCGCGCCTCACGGCTGCGTGGTGAAAGCCGCTGGTATATCGCCATCCACGATATTCTGCCCAACATGGTGCACCCGATGCTGACTGACTTTGGCCTGCGCTTTGTCTACATCGTTCTGCTGCTGAGCGGCCTGAGTTTCCTCGGCCTGGGCGTGCAGCCGCCTTACGCCGACTGGGGCACGCTGGTACGTGAAAATATGCAGGGTCTGTTTGACGGCTCGCCTGCGGTGCTGATGCCTGCGCTGGCCATCGCCAGCCTGACTATCGGGGCCAACCTGTTTATCGACAGCCTGCAGGCGATGCGTCCGATGACCCTGGCGAAGGAGGGAGCATGAACGTGACACCACATACCGCAATGCCTGTCATTTCCGTCGACAAACTGCGCGTGACGGCGCAGACCGATCGCGGTGAAGAGATCGACCTGGTTTCTGACATTCACTTTACGGTGCAGAAAGGGGAGGTACTGGCACTGATTGGAGAATCCGGTTCGGGTAAAACCACTATCGCAATGGCGCTGATGGGCTATGCCCGCAGCGGCTGCCGCATAGCCGAAGGGCATGTGCACGTTGCGGGCACCGACGTTAACAGCCTCACACCGGGTCAGCTGCGCGCCTTTCGCGGCAACAAAGTCGCCTATATCGCGCAGAGTGCGGCGGCGTCGTTTAACCCGGGCATGAAAATAATGGATCAGGTGATCGAGCCGGTCGTCATTCATGGCACGCTGACCCGCAGGGAGGCAAAAGCCAGGGCGATCGGCCTGTTCCGTGAGCTGGCGCTGCCGGATCCGGAGACTATCGGCGATCGCTATCCGCATCAGGTCTCGGGCGGCCAGTTACAGCGTCTGATGACGGCGATGGCGCTGATCGGTGAACCGGACGTGGTGATCCTGGACGAACCGACCACCGCGCTGGATGTGACGACGCAGGTGGAGGTACTGAAGGCGTTTCGCCGCGTGGTCCTGCAGCGTGGCGTCACTGCGATTTATGTCAGCCACGATCTGGCCGTGGTGGCGCAGATGGCTGACCGGATCCTGGTGCTGCTGCGGGGCAGAATGGCGGAGTATGGTTCGACCGCACACCTGATGGGCGCGCCGCAGGCGGACTACACCCGTCAGCTGATGGAGGCCGCACGGCAGAAAGAGCGGCCCAGCAACTGGTGCCCGGACTCGGCCGATATCCAGCCGTTGCTGGAAGTGCGCGACCTCAGTGCAGGATATGGCCCGCGAGGCAGCGACGGACAGCCAAAAATCCCTATTCTGGCGGGGATCAATCTTCAGCTGTGGAAAGGGCAGGCGATCGGCATTATTGGTGAGTCAGGCTCCGGCAAAACCACACTGGCCCACGCCATCGCCGGGCTGAATGCGCCGAGTCAGGGGCATATTCTTTTCAACGGCCACTACATCGCGGGCGATATGCAGAAACGCCCGGATAACGAGCTGCGGCGTATTCAGTATGTGTTTCAGATGGCGGACACGGCGCTGAACCCGGCCCACAGCGTGGAGCGGATCCTGTCGCGACCGCTGACGCTGTTTCACGGCCTGAGCGGAGCGGCCCGGCAGCAGCGGCTCTGGCAGCTGCTGGATCTGGTGCAGCTGCCGCGCAGCGTCCTGTGGCGGCGTCCCTGGGCGCTGTCGGGTGGGCAGAAGCAGCGTGTCAACCTGGCACGGGCGCTGGCGGCGGAGCCGGATCTGATCCTGTGCGACGAGGTCACCTCGGCGCTGGATACCGTGGTCGCCGCCGCGGTGCTCGACTTAATCAGCGAACTGCGCCGTGAGCTGGGGCTGGCCGTGATCTTCATCAGCCATGACATGCATGCGGTGCGCGCGGTGTGCGATGAGATTGTGGTCATGAAGAGTGGCCGCATCGTCACGCAGCTGGCGCGGCAGGACTACGATAAGCCAACCCGCGAACTCTATTTTGAGCGGCTGAAACGGGCAGTGCCGGAGCTGCGTCAGGGATGGCTGGACGAACACGAAGAGATTTTAAAAGCGGAGTAAGCGGCACGCTTTCAGCGAGGCTGAATGCGCCCACATTTACCCGTCTCTGCCGCCATTGCGGGCGGTGAGACGCACGGGTCAGTTGCAATGCGGCGATATTGCCGTGCAGCCGATCGGTTACTGACAACAGAGGTTCTCTTTTTATGCCTGCACCCCTTCGTTACGTACAGGATAGTGTCAATTTCCCCGATTCCGCCGATGTGGTGGTCATTGGTGCCGGTATCGCCGGGGCTGCGGCCACCTTTGAACTGGCGAAACAGGGCGTGAATGTCGTGCTCATCGAAAAAGGTCTGGTCGGGGCAGAGCAGTCGAGCCGCAACTGGGGCTGGTGTCGCCAGCAGAATCGCGATGAGCGTGAACTGCCGCTGATTATCTATGCGCTGCAGCGCTGGGGCGAGCTTAACGCGGAAACCGGGGAGGAGCTGGGATTCCGTCGCAGCGGGCTGGTCTACGCCACACAGGAGGAGTCAGAGATTGCGGCCTGGGATAAGTGGAACCAGATGGCCAAAGGCTACGGTATGCAGAGTTCCATCCTGACAGCGGAGCAGGCCAAAGCCATGACGCCCGGCAGCACCTCGAACTGGCGGGGCGGCCTCTCCTCGCCCACCGACGGTCACGCTGAACCACGGCTGGCTGCGCCAGGGCTGGTGGCGGGCGCCCAGAAAAAAGGGGCACTGCTGTTTCAGCAGTGCGCCGTTCGCGGACTGGATATCGCTGCCGGACGGGTCAGCGGCGTCTGGACCGAGCGCGGGCTGATCAAAACCAGCCGGGTGATCTGTGCGGCGGGTGCCTGGACCTCCATGTTCTGTCGTCGCCACGGCATCGATCTGCCGCTCGGCAACGTGATAGGTACGGCCTTCCGCACGCAGCCGATCGAACAGGCGATCGCCATGCCGCTCTATACGCCCGGCTTTGCCTGCCGGCCCCAGCTGGATGGCAGTTATACCGTGTCGGTCTCCGGCCGGGGACGGCTGGAGCCGGGGGCGCAGGGGCTGCGCTATGCGCGTCAGTTCTATCCGACCTTTAAAAGTCGCCGGAAAAACCTCACGCTGAACCTCGGCCTGTCGCCGTTTTTCAATGGCCCGGAAGCGATGGGACGCTGGGCTTTTGACCGCGAGTCGCCGTTTGAACGCATGCGAATTCTCGATCCGGCTGCCGATGCCGGGATTGTCGAAGAGGGGCTGGCGGCGATGCGACGGGAATATCCGGCGCTGGCCGGTCTCAGGCTGGCGCAGGCGTGGGGCGGCATGATTGACAGCACCCCGGATGCCATTCCGGTGATCTCGGCGGTGGCAAAAGTGCCGGGACTGATACTCTCGGCGGGTTACAGCGCCCACGGCTTCGGCATCGGACCGGGCGCCGGACGACTGGCCGCCGATCTGGCAACCGAAGCCACACCGGTGGTGGATCCGACACCTTACCGCTACAGCCGTCTGGTTGACGGCAGCGGACTTGATACGCCAGGCATGATGTAAGGAGAACGCGAATGAGCCTGACACTACGCGCAATGACACCTGATGATCTCGACGCCTGCTTCCAGATGACGCAGGCGCTGAAATGGCCTCACCGCCGGGAAGACTGGCAGCTGGCGCTGCAACTGGGTGAGGGGACGGTGATTGAAGAGCAGGGCCGGATCATCGGCAGCGCGATACTCTGGCGCTGGGGCGAGCGCGCCGCCACGCTGGGGCTGGTGATTGTGGATAATCAGCAGCAGGGGCGCGGGCTGGGCAAACAGCTGATGCTGGCCCAACTGGAAAAAGTGCCCGACTGTCATGTCCGGCTGCACGCCACTGAAATGGGCAAGGGGTTGTATGAAAAGCTCGGTTTCGTCACCTGCGGCGAGATCCGCCAGCATCAGACCCGCGCCCTGACCACGCTTCCGGCGGTGGCGATCCCGGCGGGGCTGCAACTGCGTCCGGCGACCCTGGCCGATCACGCCGCGCTGGTGACGCTGGATCAGCAGGCAAACGGCATGTCCCGTCCGGCACTCTATGAACATTTGCTGCGGGACTGCCAGACAGTGCTGCTGGAGGATGCGGCACAACAGATTCAGGGCTTCGCCAGCCTGCGCCGTTTCGGCCACGGCTGGGCGATTGGCCCGGTGATCGCGGCGGCGTTCCCGGTCGCGCAGGCGCTGGTCGCCACACTGATGCAGTCGCTTGAGGGGCAGTTTCTGCGCATCGACACCGATGCCCGCCTGCCGATGGCCAGCTGGCTTCATACCCTTGGGCTGGATCAGGTTGATGCCCCTGTCACGATGGTGCGCGGCACGCCCTGGACGCCGCAGGGTATGCAGGCATTCGGACTCATGACTCAGGCGATGGCCTGATGCACATCGTTTATAAATCCGAACCGGAACGTGGCCGCATCTGGCAACGCTGGCTGGCAGAACATGCGCCCGATATTCAGCTGCATATCTGGCCTGAAACCGGCGATCCGGCGCAGGTGGAGGCGCTGGTCGCCTGGCTGCCACCGGCTGATATTCCGGCACGCTTTCCCCGTCTGAAGCTGCTGTTTTCAGTGGGAGCCGGAGCCGATCAGTTTGACCTGCATGCGCTGCCGCCCGACCTGCCGGTGATCAGAATGGTTGAGCCGGGACTGACGCAGGGCATGGTCGAATATGTCACCTTCGCGGTGCTCGGCCTGCATCGCGACATGCCACGCTATTTCCATCAGCAACGTCAGCAGCAGTGGCTGGCTCACAGTGCCACACCCGCCGCGCAGCGTCGGGTGGGCGTGATGGGAATGGGGGAGCTGGGGCAGGCTGTGCTGGCGCAGCTGGTGGCGCTGGGCTTTGACTGTGCAGGCTGGAGCCGCACGCCGCGCCACTCTCCCGCTGTTCGCTGCTGGCACGGCGACGATCAGCTGGCGGCGTTTCTGGCGCACAGCGAGATTCTGGTCTGCCTGCTGCCTCTGACCGAAACCACGCGGGGTCTGCTCAACCGGACGCTGTTCAGTCAGTTGCCACCAGGTGCGGCGCTGGTGCAGGTCGGGCGAGGCCCGCAACTGGCAGAGGACGATCTGCTGCAGGCGCTGGCAGGCGGTCAGCTGCGCGCCGCCGTGATTGACGTGACCGACCCGGAGCCGTTACCGCCGGACCACCCCTTCTGGCACCATCCCGCCATCTGGCTGACACCGCACATCGCCAGCCAGACACAGAATGAGAGTGCTATTGCGGCCCTGCTGGAAAATCTGCGGCGTTATCAGCGAGGCGAGCCGCTGCACGGTGAAATCGACCGTTCGCGAGGATATTGAGATGGAACACTTAGTGGCCCTGCGCCGCGATTTACATGCCCACCCGGAGCTGGGTTTTCAGGAGCAGCGCACCAGCGACATCGTGGCCCGTTTTCTGCAGGAGCAGGGCATTGAAGTGCATCGCGGGATCGGTAAAACCGGTGTCGTCGGGATACTGAAAAAGGGCAGTAGTCCGCGCATGATCGGCCTGCGGGCGGACATGGATGCGCTGCCGATGCGGGATCAGAGCGGCACGGCCTGGCAGAGCGGAACCGAACAGGTGAGTCACGCCTGCGGCCATGACGGCCATACGGTGATGCTACTTGGCGCTGCCGAAACACTGGCGCGCGACGTCCATTTTGACGGCACGGTCTGCTTTATCTTTCAGCCTGCGGAAGAGGGGCTGGCGGGCGCCCGGGCGATGATTGATGACGGCCTGTTCAGCCGGTTTCCCTGCGATGCCGTCTACGCCATTCATAACTGGCCGGAGCTGCCGCTCGGCCAGGTGCAGACCCGGCCCGGTCCCATTATGGCGGCGGCCGATCGGTTCGATATCCGCGTGCTGGGCGGCGGCGGCCATGCCGCGCAGCCTCACCTGACGGGCGATACCCTGCTGGCGATCAGCGAGCTGGTAGTGCAGCTCAATACGCTGGTTCCGCGCGCGCTCGATCCGTGCGAAACGGCGCTGCTCACCGTGACCCGGATGCAGGGGGGCTTTTCGCACAACATGATCCCCTCAGAGGCGAGCATCACCGGCACGGTGCGCACCTTCAGCGCGGCCGCGCAGGATACGATCGAAGCCCGGATGCGTCAGATGGCAGAGCACATCACCGCTGCCCACGGCCTTCAGGCCGAGGTCAGTTACCTGCGCTACTACCCGGCAACGCTGAACAGCGGGGCGGAGGCGCAGTTCTGTCTGGAGGCCCTGACAGCCGCTGGCATCCGGGCGGATCTCGCGCCCCGGCCTGCGCTCACCTCCGAAGATTTTGCGTTTATGCTGCAGGCGCGCCCCGGTGCCTATCTGTGGCTGGGTTCGGCACCCAGTAAGCCGCTGCACCACGCCGCGTATGACTTCAATGATGCGCTGATTCCATATGGCGTTGACGTTTTTGTCACGCTGATCCGCCAGGCGCTGGCGGAGAAATTTCCCTGCTGAATGCTGCGGGATTTTGACAGGAAATGCCGCTGCATGGGGAATTACGGCAGCGTAATAAACCCGTGCATTGCGATACTTGAGCCAACCGAACGTTACGTGGATGAGGGTTTAGAATGCAGAATGTCATGGCAGAACAGCAAGCATACTCCGATAACAGCCTGTTACTGGATGCACGTGAGCAGAACGTCCCGCGCGGAGTTGTGACCGCCCATCCGCTGGTGATCGAACGCGCCAGAGGCAGTGAAGTGTGGGACGTAGAGGGCAACCGCTATCTCGACTTCGTCGGCGGCATCGGCGTGCTGAATGTCGGCCACAATCACCCGGCGGTGGTCAGTGCGGTTACCCGCCAGCTGGGCCTGGTCTCTCACGCCTGTTTTCAGGTGGTGGCCTATCCGGGCTACATCGAGCTGGCGCAACGGCTGAACCGGCTGGTCGGCGGTGATGAGGCGTATAAAAGCGTCTTCTTTACCAGTGGCGCGGAAGCCGTAGAAAATGCGGTCAAGATTGCCCGCTCGCATACGCAGCGGCCTGGCATCATCGCATTTGATGGGGCGTTTCATGGCCGGACCCTGCTGGGCGTCACCCTGACCGGTATGTCCGCGCCTTACAAACAGAACTTTGGCCCGTTCCCCGGGGATATCTACCGGCTGCCTTTTCCGAATCCGCTGCACGGCATCACCGAAGCGGACTGCCTGAAGGCGCTGGATCAGCTCTTTGCCGTGCAGATCCTGCCGGAGCGGGTCGCGGCGATCATTATTGAGCCGGTGCAGGGCGACGGCGGATTCCTGCCTGCGGGTCCGGCCTTTATGCAGGCGCTGCGGCGGATCACCAGTCAGCACGGCATTCTGCTGATCTGCGATGAGGTGCAGTCCGGCTTCGGGCGCACCGGCACGATGTTCGCGTTCCAGCAGCTGGGCATAAAACCGGACCTGATCACCCTGGCAAAAAGTCTGGGCGGCGGCCTGCCGATTTCCGGTGTGGTCGGCCGGGCAGAAATCATGGATGCGCCGACGCCGGGCGGGCTGGGCGGCACCTACGGCGGTAATGCCCTGGGTTGTGCGGCGGCGCTGGCGGTACTGGATCTGTTTGAGCAGGAGAACCTGCTGCAGCGTTCCTGCCAGCTCGGTGAGCAGCTTAATGGACGACTGCGCCAGCTGGCAGAAAAATATGCCTGCATCGGTGACGTGCGCGGCGTGGGCTTTATGCAGGCGGTGGAGATTCTCGATTACGAAACCGGCCGTCCCGATGCGGCGCTGACCCAGAAGATCCTGGACAGTGCCTGCCAGGAAGGGCTGCTGCTGATTAAATGCGGTCTGCATCGCAACACCATTCGCTTCCTCGCGCCACTGGTCACCACCGACTCACAGCTGGAAGAGGCGCTGCATATTTTTGATATTGCACTGGCCCGCGCCACCGGCCGGTTGGGATAAAACCGTTCCTCATTGATTTTGTTAAAGTAAGTCGAAAATCTCCCGCTGGTATAACCACTGCGAAGCACTGGCGCATTAACTGTAAAGCGTGTTATATCTTCGGGAGGTTCTGCACATTTAACTAAGAGCCTATCCGGTCAGGCTATTTAAATTGTCAGTCTGCTTTGGGCAGTGCTCACCATCCCGACGGCTCTCTGTTCGTGCTGGTTGTTCCGCGCTGTCCCTCTCCGGACTGCCTGCCACCATGACGCCTGCCGGTACAGGCTCTGACAGTGAGGGGATGCTATGAACGGCTTAATGAAACTCGACCGCATTGACATCAATATTCTGGTGCAGCTTCAGAAAGATGGCCGTATCAGCAACGTAAACCTCGCCGATGCCGTAGGTCTCTCGCCCAGCCCCTGCCTGCAACGGGTCAAACGTCTGGAGCAGGCCGGATTTATCACCGGCTATGAAGCGCACATCAATCTTACCCGTATTACCGATTCGGTAACGGTTTTTACCGAAGTCACCCTGTCAGGCCATCGTCGCGAAGACTTTATGAAATTCGAAAGTGCGATGCGCGACGTGGATGAACTGATGGAGTGTCATCTCATCACCGGCGGCTACGACTACCTGCTGCGCTTTATTACCCGCAGTATTGAGCACTATCAGGAAGTTATTGAGAAGCTGCTTGATGCTCAGATCGGCATTGATAAATACTTCAGTTATATCGTGATTAAATCCCCGATTATGAAAAGCAGCGTGCCACTGCGATCGCTGATCGGCAAACATAACTCCGTCGAGTTCGGCGTATAAGGGGCGGCCAGGCATTGCCCCTTTCTTGATGCACTCTGAATGCGGGCCGTCATCCCGGTCCCGCGCCTCCTTTCCGGCCGTTTCGTCCTGCACGCTTTTCCCGCGCGAATCTGACGATCCTGCATCAGCATAAAATTTTTTTCCGCTGTTAATTTCAATGGCTTTACCGGGTTTTGTCGCCCGTTACAGCCTCAACCGTTGCATGAATCCTCTTACACTGATTTTCACAGAACAAGGAGTTGTCATGGACTCATTACAGATTGCTGACCAGCAGTGGCAGCGCGAGGCGTTCACCATCTCGACCTGCCGCCAGCGACTCGATCTGGACTGGATTCACCACCAGCTGGCGGAAAAATCGTACTGGGCCAAAGGCCAGCCGGAAACGAAAACCCGCAGGGCGATAGCCGGGTCGCTGCCCTTTGGCCTCTATGACCAGACGTCACAGATTGGCTTTGCCCGGCTGATCACCGACTACACCCGCTTTGGCTGGCTGTGCGATGTGATGATTGACGAAAACTGGCGTGGTTACGGGCTGGGCAGCTGGCTGGCGACCTGCGTCCGTGAACATCCGGAGCTGCAAACGGTGCATCGCTGGATGCTCTCAACCCAGGATGCTCACCAGGTCTACCAGCGGCTCGGCTGGCGCGTGGTGCAGCACCCCGAAACGCTGATGGAGTTCCCCCCTTCCTGACACAGGAGTTAACCCGATATGCGATACCGCGTTGGCGTGGATATTGGTGGATCCTTTACCGATTTCGCCGTGCTTGATCAACAGACCCACCAGATCCACACCCTGAAAGTCCTGTCGCGACCGGATAAGCCCGGTAGCGAGATCGTGACCGGGCTGACGCAGTTTCAGCAGCAGCAGGGCATTGACCCTGCGGAGATTGGTTACTTTACCCACGGCACCACGGTCGGGATCAACGCGGTTATTCAGCGGCGCGGCGTGCGCCTGGCGCTGTTTACCACCGAAGGCTTCTGCGACGTGCTGGAGCTGGCCCGGCTGAAAATCCCCCATATTCATGACCTTTTCTCGCGGCGAGCGGCACCGCTGATCACCCGCGACCGGGTGTTTGCCATCCGCGAGCGCAGTGACGCGCACGGCAAGGTGCTGCAACCGGTGGATCGCCAGAGCGTGCTCAACGCTATCGACCAGGCACGCGCCGCAGGCTGCCAGGGCATTGTGGTCTCGCTCCTGCACAGCTATCGCAACCGGCACAACGAAGCGGCAGTGAAAGCGATTATCGATGAGGTGGCGCCTGAACTGCTCACCTCCTGCTCTGCGGACATCTGGCCGATTATCCGCGAATATGAACGCACCATTACCGCCACCATCAATGCCTACGTGCAGCCGATGGTGATCCACTACCTGACCTCTTTTGAACAGGCGCTGAAACGGCTGGGCGTCAGGCCGCCGCCGCGCATTACAAAATCCAATGGCGGCGTCATGGGCGTCGAACAGGCGAAGCGTGAATGCGTGCAGATGGTACTTTCCGGGACGGCGTCCGGGGTAATTGGTGCCAGCTATCTCGCCAGCGCCTGCGGTTTTGACAAAATCCTCAGCCTGGATATTGGCGGCACCAGCGCCGATGTGGCGGTGATTATCAATGGGAACGTGGCGCAGGGTAACGGTGAGATCATCGGCGACTTCCCGATATTTATTCCTTCGGTTGCCGTGACCTCGGTGGGTCAGGGCGGCGGCTCGCTGGCGTGGATCGACGGGCAGGGCGTGTTGCAGATGGGGCCAGACAGTGCAGGCTCGCTGCCCGGACCCGTCTGCTTCGGGCGCGGCGGAACGCAGCCCACGGCCACCGATGCCTTCGCTGCCTGCGGCATGATGGGCCACGGCGCGCTGGGATACGACGCGGTGACGGTCGATGTTGATGCCGCCTGTCAGGCCTTTCAGCCCCTGGCTGAGGCGCTCAACATTTCGGTGCAGGAAACGGCAGAAACCGCCATCCAGCTGGCGATCTCCAGCATGTACAGCGACACCAGCGGCCTGCTGTCGCGCTTTGGCCTTGATCCGCGTGAATTCTGGTTTCTCGCCTTTGGCGGCGCGGGGCCGATGATGGGCTGTTTTCTGGCCCGCGAACTCAATATGAAAGGGGTGATTGTGCCGCCGACGCCGGGCGTCCTTTCCGCGCTGGGCGGTCTGGTGGCGGACATCCGTAACGACTTTATCCGCACGCTTTACGGCGATCTGACGCCCGCGCTGGCCGATACCCTGGCCAGTGAAGCCGCGGCACTGCAGCAGAGGGCCTGCCACTGGCTGGCAGAGGAGCACGGCAGCAGGATGCCCTATAACCTGCAGTTCAGCGCCGACATGCGCTATCGCGGCCAGTCGTTTGAAATCGATGTGCCGCTGGAGGCGGAGTGGCTGGCACAGGCGGATTTCACCGCCCTGCATGACGCCTTTGATCGTCAGCATCATCAGCTGTTTGGTCACTGCGACCCGCAGGCGCCCGTGCAGCTGATCACGCTGCGGCTGGTGATCGTCTCACCCACGCCAAAACCCGTGATAAGCCCGTTGCCCGTGGCGACGGACGCGGTGCCGGTGCTGAAGCAGACCCGGGCGTGGATAGACGGCGGCTGGCATCAGGTCGATCTGGTGCTGCGCGCGGCGCTGCGTGCGGGGCATGAACTCTGTGGCCCGGTCATTATCGCTCAGGACGACTGCACTACCTGTGTTCCGCCAGGGATGGGCGTCAGGGTCGATTCATTCGGTAACCTGCTGATTACGGCGAGCGAGGCATAACATGGCGATTGATGGTCGTAACTTACAAATTCTGGCGAACTACTGCGCCGCGGCGGCCGATGCGATGGCCTTTACCCTGATGCGGACCGCGCACTCCACCTTTGTAAAAGAGACGGAAGATTTCTCCTGCCAGATTGTCAGCCGAAGCGGGCTGGCTTTTGCCTCGCCGCGCAGCTTTGGCGCGCCCTGGTACAGCGGCATTGACTACGCGCCGGTACTGGCGCTGATTGAGGAGTATGCTGAGGGCGACATCTGTATCACCAACGACGCCTACGCCGGTAACGTGGCCACGCACTCGCCCGACATCCATATCTGGAAACCGGTGTTCCATCAGGGCGAGATTGTCTGCTTTGTTGTGGGTCACATCCATAACACCGACGTGGGCGGCGCGGTGCCGGCTTCTCTGTCGCGCTCGCTGACCGATATCGTGCAGGAGGGGATCCGCATCCCGCCGCTGAAGATCATGCGGCAGGGTCAGCTTAATGAAGAGGTTGCCAGTATTATGCGGCTCAACGTCCGGGTCCCAGAACAGAACTGGGGCGATTTCAAAGCGCAGCTGGCGTCGGTGAACGTAGGGGAGCGTAAGATCCATGACATCATTGCCCGCTTTGGCCTCGACGATTTTCTGCAGGGTATTGAGGGCATTCTCGATTACGCCGACGCGCAGGCGCGCGCCATCATCAGCACCATCCCCGATGGCGAATACTTCTATGCCGACTACGCCGATGAAGATGGTGAGGGCGGCTATCCCTGTCGCATCGCCGTTACGCTCCGGGTCGAAGGCGACCAGCTGACGCTGGACTACACCGGCAGCGATCCGCAGCTGGCCTCGTCGCTGAACATGCCGACCGGCGGGCGGGAGCGGCATCCGCTGGCGCTGGTGGGCGTGACCTATGTGCTCTCAACCCTGGACCGCTCGCTGCTGCTCAACGCGGGCACGCTGCGGCCAACCCGGGCCATTCTGCCGCCCGGTACGGTAATGAACTGCGAGGCACCGGCGGCGGTCGGGATGCGATCGCTGACCTGCGCGCTGTCGCAGATTGCGACCCTCGGCGTCTTCTCGCTGGCGATGCCGGAACGCCTGCCGGCGAACTCGCCCGGCGGCAACTCCATTATGAATATCCGCACGCAGATCCATGACCGCAGCGTCGTCGCCTCGCTGGGGCCGGTAGGCGGCGGAGCAGGCGGTACGCCGCGTCATGATGGCCCCGATGGTTCCGGCGGGCTTTCCGCCTTCCTGAAAAACACCCCGATAGAGATCAACGAGGCGGAAGTCCCGATTCATTTTCATCGCTACGGACTGGCGCAGGACAGTGCCGGCGCGGGTCAGTTCCGGGGCGGCTTAGCGACTGAAATGGCCTTTGAGATCTTCTCGCCTGATACCACCATTACGGCGCGCAACCGTAACCGATCGGTGTTTGCCTCGGCGGGCGTACTGGGCGGACGCAGCGGCGCGCTGTCCACCTTTTGCACCCGGCGCAACGGCGGGATCATTCATCACGGCAACACGGATGTGATCCACTGCCAGCCGGGCGATGTGGTTGAGGTGCGCGGCCCCGGCGCGGGCGGATATGGCCTGCCGTCGCAGCGCGATGTGGAAGCCGTGATGCAGGACGTGCGCTGCGGCTATCTCAGTATCGCAGCGGCCAGAAGGGAGTATGGCGTGGTGATGACAGATAACCGCGTAGATCATGACGCCACAGCGTGCCTGCGTGCCAGTATGCCGCAGCAGGCAACCCGCCATTTTGAGCATGGGGACGCCCGGCAGCGCTTTGAAGCACTCTGGACGCCAGCGCGTTATCAGTTGCTGACGGCTTTTCTGGCGAGCGTGCCGGTCAGCTGGCGTCACTTCCTGAAAACCCAGGTTTTCCGCAGGGTTGAGGAATCAGGCGAAACGGCGGAGATGGCGCAGATATTCAGTGATTTGCGTCAGAAGTACCCGCTTATCGCGAACAATTAAAGGCAAAGGCTCATCGTCTACTACGCTTTAAGTCTGCATGGACTACGAGGGGAAACGCGACGATGAGCATGAAAACCAGTGATTTTTTTGTCCAGCGCCTGAAAGAGTGGGGTGTGACACGCATCTACGGCTATCCGGGAGATGGCATCAACGGGGTGCTGGGCGCGATTCAGCGTGCGAATGCTAAAGGCGAAGGCATCGAATTTATTCAGGTGCGGCACGAAGAGATGGCCGCTTTTATGGCCGCCGGACATGCAAAGTTCACCGGCGAACTGGGGGTCTGTCTCTCTACCGGCGGACCGGGTGCCACCCACCTGCTGACCGGCCTTTACGACGCGAAAATGGACCATGCGCCGGTACTGGCGATTGCTGGTCAGGCGGAAGCGACCGCCCGCGGGGCCAGCTATCAGCAGGAGATGAATCTGGATCGCATCTTCTCCGACGTCGCTGACTTTGTTCAGGAAGCCTCGGCGACGAGCCAGGTGCGGCATCTGCTGGACCGGGGCGTGCGCATTGCCAAAGCGCAGAATGGCGTGGCGGTCATCATCATTCCCAAAGATATTCAGGATGAAGAGTGGCAGCCGCCTCAGCATCTGCACGGTTTCACCCATTCCGGCAGCGGTTATCAGCGTCCGAAAGTGATCCCCTATGAGAGGGATCTGCAACGCGCCGCCGACGTCCTCAACGCCGGTAAAAAAGTGGCGATTCTGATTGGTGCAGGCGCGCGCGGCGCGGCCGTTGAGGTGGTTCAGGCCGCCAATGTGCTGGGTGCCGGTGTGGCAAAAGCCCTGCTGGGCAAGGATGTGCTACCGGACGATGCACCCTTTGTCACCGGGTCGATAGGCCTGCTGGGCACCAGACCCTCCTCCGATTTGATGAAGAACTGCGATACGCTCCTGATGATCGGCAGCGGCTTCCCGTGGACAGAATTTCTGCCGGAAGAGGGCAAGGCGCGTGCGGTGCAGATCGACATCGATCCGGCCATGCTTGGCCTGCGCTATCCCAGCGAGGTCAATCTGCACGGCGATGCGGCGGAAACCCTGCGTGCACTGTTGCCGCTGCTGGAGCACAAGCAGGATCGCAGCTGGCAGGAAGAGATTGCCGTGCAGGTGCGTGACTGGTGGACCCTGATGGAGGAGCGCGCCCTGGCACCCGCGAATCCGGTTAACCCGCAGCGGGTAGTGTGGGAGATGTCCCCCCAGCTGCCCGATAACGCGATTGTGACCTCCGATTCCGGCTCCTGCGCTAACTGGTTTGCCCGCGATTACCGGGTTAAGCAGGGGCAGCGTGCTACGCTCTCCGGCGGTCTGGCCTGTATGGGCGCGGCGGTGCCCTACGCGATTGCGGCAAAATTTGCCCATCCGGAAAAACCGGTGGTGGCGCTGGTGGGTGATGGCGCCATGCAGATGAACAATATGGCCGAGCTGATCACCATTCAGAAATACTGGCAGCAGTGGGCCGATCCGCGCCTGATTGTCTGCGTGTTCAATAACCAGGATCTCAACCAGGTGACCTGGGAGCAGCGCGTGATGGAGGGCAACCCCCGTTTCGATGCCTCGCAGCAGTTGCCGGATGTGAAATATGCCGAATTTGCCCGCTCGCTGGGGCTGGTCGGGATTTATGTCGATAACCCGGACGAGCTGGCGGCGGCCTGGCAGCAGGCACTCAGCGCCGACCGGCCGGTTTTACTGGAGGTGAAAACCGATCCCGAAGTCGCCCCGTTGCCGCCGCACATTACCTTTAAACAGGCAAAAGCCTTTATGGCGTCGATGGTAAAGGGCGATCGCGGTGCGGCGCAGATCATCAGTGACACCGCCAGTCAGCTGTTTCATAAAAAGCAGCAGGGCTAAGTGAGGCCGTCGCGCTTCACTGACCTATACGCCCGGATGCTTTCGCGTCCGGGTTATCCGCCATTTCATCACACTCAACGGGAGTCTCTGTATGACTGCTCACTCTGCCCCTGTCTGGTTAATATCAGGCTGTTCGACCGGTTTTGGTCGTGAACTGGCCCGGCAGACGATTGCACGGGGTTTTAACGTCGTCGTCACGGCGCGTCATACCGACGCCATTACCGATCTGGTCGACGGACACGACAATGCGCTGGCGGTGGCTCTGGATGTCACACAGCAGGCGAGCATCGACCAGGCCGTAAAGGCGGCGCTGGACGCTTTCGGCACGATCGACGTGCTGGTGAATAACGCCGGTTATGGCTATCAGAGTTCGGTGGAAGAGGGCGTGGAGAGCGAAATCCGTGCGCAGTTCGATGCCAACGTATTCGGTCTGTTTGCCCTGACCCGCGCCGTGCTGCCGGTCATGAGAAAAGCGCGAAGCGGCCACGTCATCAACATCACTTCAGTCGCTGGCTTAATCGGCTTCGCCAGCTCCGGCTACTACTCTGCCAGCAAACATGCGGTGGAGGGCTGGTCCGATGCGCTGGCGCTGGAAGCGGGGCCGCTGGGCATTCACGTCACCTGCGTCGAGCCTGGCCCGTTCCGCACCGACTGGGCGGGACGTTCACTGCGTCAGACGCCGGGCACGCTGCCGGATTATGCAGAGACCGCAGCCGCACGGATGAAAGCGACCGCCGAAAGCAGCGGCACCCAGAAGGGCGATCCGGCGCGCGCCGCCAGGGCGATGATTGCTATCACGGAGGAGGATCGTCCGCCACGCCATCTGGTGATGGGTGCCTGGGGGCATGAAGCCGTCATCGGCAAGCTTAAAGAGAGGCTGGCGGAGGTCGAAGCCTGGAAAGAGACGTCGGTCGGAACTGATTTTCCTGATTAAGGCGAGTGCGGTGTGAGCGGCGGGACGCCGCGTGCGGATGAGCCTGAAGAGCGTGAAAACAGAGAAGGCCCTTAGCGGGCCTTGCAGAGTTAAGTGCGTGTTCCGGCTTCCTGCATTTCGCGCGCATTAAACTCTTTCAGTTTGCGGCGCAACAGGGCTGACGACGAGCGCTTTTTCGCCTGATCTAACTGAGCGTAAATCGCGGGCAGATCAGGTTGTGCCAGCCACGCCGCAATCAAGCGCGATCTGACCTTCCTGTACCGGGCATCCACTGATTCCAGAGGGGTAGTTTCGTGTTTTCCGTAAAACGACATAGCAAGCTCTCCCTGTAGTTACGACTTTATAAGCCCGGAAACAGTCCGGGATTAAAGGTTGCGGTGCGTTCTTCGGCAACCCGGTCCTGCGATTGTAGCGTAGTTCATTTTTTAACCCAAGTATCGCGTCATAGATCTCTTCCAGCGGCGTCGGACGATTGCGGTCAGCGATTTCGCCCGATGCAGCCTGAAAGACAAAACCACCGGTTGAGAAGCTTTCATGGTGGGCCATCAGCGCGGGTATCACGTTTTTTAAAACAACAGCGCTGCCCAGGCCTGCCAGCCTGATATGGCGGAAATCGCTCAGGCATTCCAGACCATCGAAAACGTCAAAACAGATCTCAGCCAGGCCATTAGCCGGGAAGGACATTCCCGGCGGCATCTGATAACCGATGCGGGCAAACGCCTCTTCATCAGCTAAATGACCCGCGATGACGGCATACGTTTCACTCGCGGCAACGAATACGTAGCTGTAATAGTCCTGACGACCGTAGATAAATCTTTTCCGCCTGATCGCATAATTTTCGAGATAGATATCTTCCTCAACGCGCACGTGTCATCCCTGCCGCCAGCCTGCGAATCCTCTTGCCGGAGTTTTCAGCCAGAGACCCGATTCGTCAAACAGCCCTATCAAAAATGGGGTTATCCCTTCCAGGCTGTCAGCCCTTGTTGCTGCTGACCGACAAGACGTTGTAAGCCAGCTCGCAACTCACGCCCCCTTATCGCGCAGCCCTGCGCCATCGTTGTGATGAAAAAATAAACAGCTGCCCGCGCCTGACATCATAAGAATTCGATCTTGTATCCCAGGCCGTATTCCATCTGGCATCCCGCTTTCGGGAGGGGGATACGCCCGCTATCTGGCACGCTTCATGCACTCGCTGACAGGTACATTTCTGGCGAGGTAACCCATGTTTGACTCCTTATTAGACGACGATGCCACCACGATGGCCGCACGCATCCGCAGCGGAGAAGTCTCGGCCTGTGAGCTGACCGGGGCGGCGCTGGCGCGGATGGCGGAACGGGAACCGGCGATACGGGCGTTCTGTACGCCCACGCCCGACCTGGCGATGGCTCAGGCCCGCGCAGTCGATGCCCGCCGCGCGCGCGGGGAAACGCTGGGGGCGCTGGCAGGCGTTCCGCTGGCGGTAAAGGATCTGATCTGCACGGCGAACGTCAGAACCACCTCCGGCTCGACGGCCTACCGCGATTTCGTGCCGGAAGATGACGACATTGCGGTGGAACGGCTGCTGGCCGCCGATGCGATCCTGCTGGGTAAAACCACCGCACCGGAATTTGGCTACAGCGGTGTCGGGCACAATCCGCTCTTCCCTTCGCCGCGAAATCCCTGGGATCTCACTATGACGCCCGGCGGCTCCAGTGCGGGATCGGGGGCTGCCGTGGCGGCGCGACTCTGCCCGATTGCGCTCGGCAGTGATGGCGGCGGCTCGGTTCGTATCCCGGCGGCGCACTGCGGCATTTTCGGCTTCAAAGCCTCAATGGGGCGGGTGCCGTTATGGCCCGGCTGTCGTGATGAACGCTATCCCGGTGTGTCGGGGTGGGAGTCGCTGGAGCATATCGGGCCGATGACGCGCAGCGTCCGCGATGCGGCCCTGATGCTCTCCCTGATGGCCGGGCCGGACATGCGCGATCGCCACTCTATTCCCTGCAGCGACGTGGACTGGCTGGGTGCGACACAGCATCTGCCAGGTAAGCTGCGCATCGCCTTCAGCGCGGATTTTGGCTATGTGGCCGTGGACCCGGCGGTGCGGGCGGTGGTCAGCACGGCGGTGCAGCGGTTTGCCGCTGAAATCGGTGCAGAGCTGGAGCTGGCCGATCCCGGCTTCAGCGATCCGGCCGCTGCCTTTGGCGCACTGGTGGCGATGGAGAGCGATCTGACGGGAATGCGCCAGATGATGGCGGAGCAGGGCAGCGCGATGTCGCCGCATCTGGTGGCGATGCTGCAGCGCGACTGGCGGGCGGAGGACTTTACTGATGCCATCGCCACCCGAAAAGCGGTCAGCAACAGCCTGTGGCGCTTTATGCAGCGCTTTGACCTGCTGATTACCCCGACGCTGGCGGTGCCGCCGTTTCCGCTGGGGATGCAGGGGCCGGAGATTATCGATGGCCGCATGGTCCGCAGCGATCACTGGCTCTCCTTCTGCTACCCGTTCAATTTTACCGGCCAGCCTGCCGCGTCACTGCCCGCCGGTTTCACCGCCAGCGGCCTGCCCGTCGGGCTGCAGATTGTCGGGCGTCATCTTGATGATGCCTTAGTGCTGGCTGCCAGTGCCGCTTTCGAGCGCATTCAGCCGTGGAATCACCTTCAACCCGGGATTGCCCAATGAAAACCTCATCTTCACCTGCGCTGGAGCAGGAGTTTGAACATCAGCCGGTGCCGCTGTCGCATCGTCACTCAACCCGTTCCGTCTCGGCGGTCTGGTTTGGCTTTCCGATGATCCTCACTAACGCGCTGTTTGGCGGCATCATCACCTGGCATCTGGGCTTCTGGCCCGCGCTGACCGCCATCCTGCTGGGCAATCTGGTGCTGTTTGCCTATGTCGGCGCGCTGAGCTGGTACGCCGGCAACAGCGGCATGAACTTCGCCTTGCAGGCCCGGCGCACCTTCGGCAGTAAAGGCTTTATCCTCGTCTCCGGCTTTCTTTCAACGGTGGTGATCGGCTGGTATGCCTTCCAGACCGGGCTGACCGGCACCGTCATCAATCAGACCTTTGGCTGGAATGCGCTGGCGGTGACGGCATTTGCGATGATCCTCTATACCGGCATCACTTTTCTGGGTGTACGGGCGCTGTCGGTGCTCGGCATGATCGCGGCACCGCTGTTTGTGGTGCTGGGCGCGGTGGCGCTGTGGCTGATCAGCAAACAGCATGACTTCTCCGTCGTGACCCAGTGGAAGGGCAGCGCCAGCGCCGCCGGCGCCATGAGTATGGGCACCGCCGTCACTATGGTGGTGGCGGGTTTTGCCGACTCCGGCACCATGACCGCTGACTTTACCCGCTGGTCGAAGAGTGGTCACTCGGCCGTGATTGCCGCCTTCTCCGCCTTTCCTGTTGCCAACGTAATCTCCTACCTGTTCGGCGTCGTGATTGTCGCTGCGGGAGCCGCGGTCGATCCGCTGACCAACGGCGGCAATTTTCTGCCGATGCTGATGGGGCATGGCGCCTTCCTGTCGGTCGTGGCCTGTCTGTTTGTCTTTATTAATCTCGGCTCGGTCTGCACGCATTGCCTCTATAACGGCGCGGTGGGCTTCAGCCACATGTTCAGCAGCAAAATGCGGCTCTGGACGCTAATCCTCGGAGCCATCGGCGGCGTGCTGGCGCTGGCGGGTGTCTGGTCCTATTTCCTGGAGTGGCTGAGCCTGCTGGGTATTGTGGTGCCGCCGTTTGGCGCGGTGATGATTGTGGATTTGATTTTTATGGCGCGCATCAGCGAGCAGCGTCCGGCGCAGCGTTTCCGGGGGGACGCCTTTGCGGCCTGGGCCATTGGCAGCCTCTGTGCGGTGATCGCCCATCTCGCCTTTCCACAGTTCGGTGAAGCGGTGATCGGTCTGGTCACCGCCGCAGTGAGCTACAGCCTGATCAGCAGAGTGCGCCTGCCGCGCCCCGTTATGGAGAAGAGCAATGTTTAGTGTTAATTCCACACCTTACAGCTGGCCGTTTGACGGCAGTTTCACCCCGGCCGATACGGCGCTGATTGTGATCGACATGCAGACCGACTTCTGCGGCGTGGGCGGCTACGTCGACAGCATGGGCTATGACGTCAGCCTGACCCGTGCGCCGATCGCCCCGCTGCAGCAGGTGCTGGCGGTGATGCGTGCCCGGCAGTTTCCGGTTATCCATACCCGCGAAGGGCACCGGCCCGATCTCAGCGATCTGCCCGCCAACAAACGCTGGCGTTCGCGTCGTATGAACGCCGGCATCGGGGATACCGGGCCCTGTGGCCGCATTCTGGTGCGTGGCGAACCGGGCTGGGAGATTATTCCCGAGCTGGCACCCTTACCGGATGAAGTGGTAATCGACAAACCGGGTAAAGGGTCGTTTTACGCCACCGATCTGGCGCTGATCCTCCGCAGCCAGGGCATCCGTAATCTGATCCTCACCGGGATCACGACCGACGTCTGTGTCCACACGACGCTGCGCGAGGCCAACGATCGCGGCTTTGAGTGTCTGGTACTTTCCGACTGCTGCGCGGCGACCGAGCGGCGTCATCATGAGGCGGCGCTGAGCATGATTCACATGCAGGGGGGGATTTTCGGTGCAGTTGCCTCCTCGGCTGCGCTGCTGGACAGCCTGGGAGCCGGGACGTAAAAAGCCAGCCTGAGCGCACAGCGGCGCTCAGGCTGCTTCTGGCGCTCACGCCTGTTGCGGGGAGGACTCAATCAGGGCCGCGAGCCGGTCGGCGGGCACGGCCTGGCTGAAGAGATAACCCTGCAACTGATTGCAGCCCGCATTCGCCAGCGCAGACATCTGCCCCGGCGTTTCAACGCCTTCTGCCGTGACCATCAGCCCCATGGCGTGCCCCAGTTTCACCACTGACTCCACAATCGCCACTGAATTTTCGGCCACGCCCAGCGACTGGGTAAAGGATCGATCGATTTTGATTTTATCGACCGGGAACGTGCTGAGATAGTTGAGGCTGGAGTAGCCGGTGCCGAAGTCATCCAGCGCAATACGGAAGCCCGCGTCGCGCAGCGCCACAATAATCGCGCGCGCCTCGCGTTCATCTTCAATGAGCACCCCCTCGGTGATCTCCAGCTCCAGGCGCGTCGGATCGCCGCCATGCTCGCTGACGATAGCCATCACCCGATCAACGAAGCCGGTCGCGCGGAACTGAACGGGTGAAACGTTGACTGCCACCAGCAGCGTGGGGAAACGCTGCTGCGTCGCGCAGGCTTCGGCCAGCACCCATTCGCCCAGCGGAATAATCAGGCCGGTCTCTTCGGCAATCGCGATAAACTCACCGGGTGCAATCGGGCCGCGGGTCGGATGATGCCAGCGCAGCAGCGCTTCGACGCCCACCATCTGCTGTCCGCTGATCTCCATCAGCGGCTGATACCACACCGCCAGCCCCTGATGCTGCTGCAGCGCGATCCGCAGGTCGGCGGCGATAGCCTGACGGGTGCGCACCGACTCATCCATCGCCCGTTCAAACTGACGGTATCTGCCCCGTCCGCCGCTTTTGGCCTCATAGAGTGCGATATCCGCCTTGCGCATCAGCTCCAGCCGATCGATGCCATCTTTGGGGGCCAGCGTTACGCCGATACTGGCCCCGCTCCAGATATCGCTGCCGAACAGCGTAAAAGGCCGGCCCAGTTCGTCGATGATGCGCTGCGCCAGACGCTGCACCTGACCGATGCTTTCCACCTCCGGCATCACCACGATAAACTCGTCGCCGCCCAGGCGGCCGACGGTATCGCTGGCGCGCACCAGACGGCTCAGACGCTGCGCCACCGCGATAATCAGCTCATCCCCGGCGTGATGGCCGTGGGTGTCATTAATGGTTTTAAAGCGGTCGAGGTCGATGAGCAGCAGCGCCACCCGCTGATCGTGACGTGTCGCCAGCGCCAGCGCCTGAGTCAGGCGATCCTCAATCAGCGCACGGTTGGGCAGCCCGGTGAGCACATCATGAAACGCCAGATGCTGCGCCTGGGCCTCCGACGCGCCGAGCCGGAGCATCGACTGGGAAAGGTTCACCGACGAGTGCCAGAGCCGCCGCACCATATAGAGGCAGAGCAGGGAGATCGCCAGCACCGCCAGTCCGGTAGAGGGGCCGATGGTCCGCAGCATGTCCGCACCGGGACGGGAGGGGATCCAGTTGAGATAGCCTACCGGATCGCCCGCCTGGGCAATCAGCAGATAGCGGGCGCTGGCCTCCGGCTGGGAGGCGCCATCGGAGAAGTGCAGCCCCTGCAGCTGATTGCGCTCCGCCAGGCTGGCCAGATAGCCATCATCGAGAAATTTCAGACTCACCAGCCGGAACCGTGGCTGGGTATCGCTATCCTGCTGGATCGCCCCCACGGCCAGCGCCGCCGCGCGCTGGCTTACGCGGGTATAATCGGCATCATCCTGGCGACCCGGATCGCTGACCAGCGGGTTCTGTAATACCTCACCAGTCAGCGGGTCGTTATCCGGGGCGGCGATCGGCTGGCCTTCACGCCAGACCCGGACAATCTGGTTTTGCGGGTCCAGCACCATGATCAGCTGATGGCCGAACATCTCATAGAGCCACTCGCCAATATTCTCATCCAGCCATTTGTCACTGTGACTTTCCGCCAGATGCTGCTGCAACGGTGCCCAGCGTGACAGGCTGTGCAACTGGCGTAGATGTTCACTCAGGCTCTGCGAAAAAGAGGCTTCGATCATCCGTTGCTGCTGATGCCGCGCTTCGCTGTTGGTCAGCGACGTGCCGGCAAACAGCGCAGCGCCCGCGCCGGTAAAGGTCAGCAGTAAGATCGCCACCAGCGGCACCAGCACCTCGCGCAGGAAACTGCGCCGGAAATCAGAGGAAAGTTTAAGTGTGCTAATCATACTGTTGTTCTTCTCAGCATCAGGGGAACAGCTTAAAAATTAGCAGATGCCAGCCGATCGTCCATGCCTTGCCCGGTTTAATCGGCGGCTGAATGACGTTTTTCGCGCGTGGCGCACCGCGACGGTTGCGAATGGTCAGGCGGGAAAATTGCGCCTTTCATCAGTGAATCTAATGAAGCGAGGCGGCCGGAAGGGTAAACAGCGTCTGTCCCGCGCGGGGTGAACGCGGGCTTTCCCGCATTCCCTGTGAACTTCGCGGCTATGGTTCATACTTGTCTGTGCTGATTGACGAACGGATAACCGTGAACACAACGGTTACTGCATGTATCACTTGCCTGCCAGCCTGAGGCTGTCAGCTTACTGAAAGGGAAGATAATGCCTTTGTTATTCGGTGAGTTATCTGGTTTCCCCTCGTGGGTGCCTGTTGTATTACTCGTCTCGCTCTCGTTTATTCTGGGTTTTCTGGCCCGCCTGATCCTGCTCGGCTTTATCCGCTACTGGCAGATCCGCGACAGAAAACTGTTTAAATCCCTTGAGAAACACCTCAGGGGTTCCATGTTTTTCTTCATTCCGCTGCTGATGATCAATGTCGGTATCAACTACATTAACTTCCATCCTGATTCACTGGAGTTAATCACCAACATCATCAACGTCTTTATCATTATGTCCTTCTGCTCGGTCTTAATCCGGCTGACGAATGTGGCGCAGGATATGCTCTATATCCGCTATGACATCAACATCTCCAATAACCTGCGGGCGCGCAAAATCCGCACGCAGATTATCTATGTTAAAAAAGTGGTGATTGTCATCCTGGTGCTCTTCTGCGTTTCGCTGATCCTGCTGAGCTTTCCTGGCGTCCGCAAATTCGGCACCACCATCCTGGCCGGTGCCGGTGTGGCCGGGATTATTATCGGTTTCGCCCTGCAGAAGTCGCTGGTCAATCTGTTTGCCGGTATCCAGATCGCCTTTACCCAGCCGATTAAGATTGATGATGCGGTGGTGGTGGAGAAAGAGTGGGGCTGGATAGAAGAGATCAACCTGACCTATGTGGTGGTGCGTATCTGGGATCTGCGCCGTCTCGTGCTGCCGATCACCTATTTTACTGAAAACCCGTTCCAGAACTGGACGCGCAATAACGCCCAGATCTTAGGCTCGGTGTTTCTCTACGTTGATTACTCGATGCCGCTGGAGCCGCTGCGCCGGCATTTTGAAAAGGTGCTGAGCGAAACCCGCCTGTGGGATGGCGAAACCCAGGTTCTGCAGGTGACCGACACCACCGAGAAGACCATGACCATCAGGATGCTGATGACCGCACAGAACTCCCCGATCGCCTTCGACCTGCGCTGCTACGTCCGGGAAAAGATGATTGAGTTTATTCAGCAGAACTACCCGCAAAGCCTGCCGCTGGTCAGGGCGTCGCTGACGGATAGCGAAAGCGGGAAGGTGGTGCGCGAGAGCGCAGAGTAACGACGTTCAGAGAGCAGGGCGGCCGTCCGCAAAGGAAACCCGATCAGACGGGCGGCTGTCCGGCTTTTATCCTCTGCACATTCAGGCGATTTCTCCCGGAGAGCGAACGACGCGGATGCGCCGGATGGCTGCTGAACGCGGCGGCGTCACCCGTCAGGAAATAAGTCGCAGAAGCGCCTCTGTTTTATTCCCCTCTTTCAGGGCCGCACGGTGATGTCTGAAATCACGCAGGCGGATAAATCCTGCCTGCTGAACAGGTCGAGCCTATTCTGAGCATGGGTCGGCTTCTGGCTGTCAGAAATAATATCTGAGCAGACAACTTCCCGCCGGACTGACGCCTGACGATTTGCGTTTTCATAGACGGTTGCTGCACTTTTTCCAGCCAAAAATATTGTCATGGCAATGTCAGATGCTGATAGAAATGGTTTTCTGAAAAGCGGGGTAATTTATAAATAAATGATAAATAGCGTTTTTATTTAAATTCCGGGGTGGCCTGCGGCGTAAAGAGGCAGTCGGCAGGACATCACCAGAAACAGTTCATTACATTGTCAGGTTATGTAAAGGAGAAAAAATGTCCGAAAAAGAGACTTATTTAAACAGTTTTTTTGAAAATTAACGCTTGCTGCGCCTGTGACAGGCAGAAAGTTAATCCCGCCATATACTTTGAGCATATTCAGGCAATGAATATAAACGGGATTTTAACGCTAAATATTGCAGCACTGCGGACGTTTTCCGGCGTCTCAGTTCAGGAGAGAACAAAATGGATCAAACCGCGTTTATGATCGGATTTTCGATCATGGCTATTGCGTCACTGGTTATTTACGCCACAGGCGGAAAACAGTTTCCTGCCCGTCACCATACGCTGATGCACGCTTCCGTGCCCTTTATCGCCGCGACCGCCTATCTGGCAATGGCGATGGGATTCGGCAACCTTACGCTGGACAATGGCGCGACCCTCTACCTGGCACGCTATGCCGACTGGTCTGTCACCACACCGATCCTGCTGGCTGGCCTCGTCATGCTGGCCTTCCATGAGGAAGGCAAACCGGGCGAAATGGGGGGCTTTCTGACGGCCATCATCGTGCTGGATGTAATGATGATCATCACCGGTCTGGTCTCTTCGCTGGCTGAAAGCAGTGTTGCGAAGTGGGTCTGGTATCTCTGGTCCTGTGCCGCCTTCCTGGGCGTGGTTTACCTGCTCTGGGGGCCGCTGCGCACCATCGCCGCAACGCGGGGACGTGCCCTGGCAGCGGCTTACAACAAAGACGTGGCGCTGCTGACCATTGTCTGGTTCATCTATCCGATCGTTTTTCTGGTGGGTCCGGAAGGGCTCCGGATGATTACCGATCCGACCTCAGTCTGGGTGTTTTTAATTCTGGATGTCATCGCTAAGGTCTTCTACGCCTTCTACGCCGCCGGAAACCTGAAAAACGCGCTTTCGCAGAGCCGCTATGAGGGTGCTGCAAGCGCATGATCCGGCTAAAGCAGGGCGGATGGGCGGCGCTCTGGGGAGCAGCCTTTGTTGCCTCCCTGAGCCCCCTGTCTGTTCAGCTGGCCTTTGCGGTGATGGCGATTGGCTTCCTCGGGATGGCACACGGTGCCAGCGATCTTGAGGTGGTCAGACGCGAGCGTCGGCTGCCGTTTCTGCTCGCCTACGCGCTGGTTATCGTGCTCTGTCTGTTCTGGTGGCATGATGATTCAGCCCTGGCACTGCCCGGCTTTTTGCTGGCCTCCGCAATACATTTTGCCCTTGAGGATGCCCCGCGGGGGCATCTTATTGAACGTCTGGCGCGGGGGATCGGCATGATCGCGGCACCCGCCGCCCTGCATCTGAGCCAGTTCAGTACCATTCTGCAGCAGGCCGGGCTGACTTCAGCCATTCCGCGTTCTGTGGCAGCAGGCGTAGCGATAACGGGTGGGATATGTGCGGCGGGCCTGATCGTTACAGGCGTACGTCGTCACGACGGCTCACTGATTACCGGCATACTGGCGCTGGTGGTACTGCCGCCGTTTGTCGGTTTTTCGATGGGCTTTTTAATCCTGCATGCGCTGCCGCAAACCCGCTTACGGCGCGATCAGCTCGGGTGTGACAGCTACAACGGCTATCTGCACGCCACCTGGCCGGTACTGACGGCAGCCATTCTGCTGGCGGCGGGAACCGCAGTGATGCTTCATCCTGCCGACAGGGCGGGTATCCAGTCACTCTTTGCTGCGCTGGCGGCGCTGGCGATTCCCCATATGGTGATCACGCCCTGGTTTGAACGACGGCAGCCGGCATAACAACACCTTTCTCAGGCGTTCAGTGCTTACACCGACCGCAGAGCGGATGGCGCTAACTTAGCGAAAAGCCGGGATCAGCGTGCTGCGCCTTATGGACGAACTGCGCGATGTGCGATCCCAGTTGTGCAATATGGTCGTAGCTGATGCTTTTAAAGAAGTCGCTGTCACTACTCTGGCTGACCATCTGCCGGAAGCCGGACAGCCATCCGGCGCTGCTGTCTGTTGCATCCGTGAGGCTGAAGAGGGCATCGCGTTCTTTCTGCGTCTCATGCTCCCCACGGCTTAGCAGATCTAACTGCTGCTGAAACTGGTTTACGCCTGCGCTGTCGCCATACTGTCGGGCTATGTCCAGTGACTGCCGGGTAAGATCGTGCAGGAGCGTATCCTGCGTTTTTACCTTATCGGCGACAAATTTTGCCACTTCACGGAAGCTGTCGGCCTGTTTTTCCCCGGGGACAAAACGTTCAACCAGCTTATTCAGCATGCCTTTTGTGACGGCAAGATCCATAGAAAGCGTCGTGGAATTACCGGAACCGCTGTAGGATTGCAGCGCATCTGAAATCAGTCCGGACATATCAGTTGCAGAGAGCGTGGCGTCGGACTGCAGCGCGGAAAACCAGGTGTCGATCTCGTTGGTAATACCATGGGTGGCAGCACGGCTTTTATCCATTATCCCGTTACGAAGCTGAACCACCTCACTCAGATTTTTATCGCGGGCCGCCTGACTGAGCTGCGGCAGGGCGGAAGGGGTCGGGTCGATCAGTTTACTGACCTGTTCTTGTGTCAGCGTGATCGTTCTGGGCAGACTCTGCTGCTTGCTGAATACGTCTGCGCCGATCAGGCTGTTTTCAGATGCGCTAATCATTACTCTCTCCATGTTGTGTTAAAGACGCCTGCTTAGAATATCGGTCATCCGTTAACCAACTTTATATTTCCCGCCGGGCGGATTGCCGTTTTGTCACCGTGGTCAAAAAAGCGTGTGCGGCAAAAAGGCCGTGGCTGAAGCCCCGTCGTCTGCTTTAACTGTTTTTCCACGGCCGGTTCCGGGGTGTTCGCTGACGCATCCCGGTGCACACCTCTCCATCAGGTTCACCACTCCTTCACCGCGTCGTCACGGTTCTGTCATCTGATCCCCGCAAGCTACTCCCATCCCGCAGCGTCTTGTCACTGCGTTCCCACTCTGTAACCCGTGAGGATTTCATCGTGATGGAGTTATCCAGACATCCGACCACTGTCTATCAGGCCGTTGCCGCCCAGCTGGAGCAGGCGCTGAAAGAGCGTTATCGCTGCGGTGACTATCTGCCCTCCGAGCAACAGCTCGCCGATCACTATGCGGTGAACCGCCACACGCTGCGCCGGGCGGTGGATGAGCTGGTGCAGAAAGGCCTGCTCCAGCGCCGCCACGGCGTCGGCATCCTGGTGCTGATGCGGCCCTATGACTATCCGCTGCATGCCCAGGCGCGCTTCAGCCAGAACCTGCTGGAGCAGGGCAGCCACCCCACCAGTGAACGGCTGCTGGCGGTGCTGCGTCCGGCCAGCAACGACGTCGCCAGTGCGCTGGGCGTGAAAGAGGGCGACAACGTTATCCATCTGCGCACCCTGCGCCGCGCCAACGGCGTGCCGCTCTGCCTGATTAACCACTTCCTGGCCGATCTCAGCTGGTGGCCGCAGCTTCAGCACTTTAACAGCGGCTCGCTGCACGACTTTCTGGTGGAGCACACCGGCAAACAGCTGGTGCGCACCCAGACGCGCATCAGCACCCGCCGCGCGCAGGCCAAAGAGTGCCGCCAGCTCGATATCGCCCTGCACGCGCCGCTGCTCTGCGTGCGCACCCTGAACAAAACCTGCGATGGCGCGCTGGCGGAATACTCCGTCAGCCTGACGCGCGGTGACATGATCGAACTGACCCTGGAGCACTAATGGAACAGCAAACGGATCGCCAGCGCTGGCTGTCGGTACTGGCCCACAGCAACGCCGCCATGCTGGAAACCCACTGGCAGGCGCTGAATCTCCAGCCCGCATTCACCCTGGTCCGTCCGGCGGAGATCGGGCTGACGCGGCTTCAGGCGCGGATGGGCGCGACCGGCAACCGCTTTGTCATGGGCGATGCCACGGTGACGCGAGCGGTGGTGCAGCTGGAGGATGGCACCCTGGGTTACAGCTATCTGCTGGGGCGCGACAAAGCGCATGCCGAGCGCTGCGCCCTGCTGGATGCGCTGCTGCAGCAGCCGGAAACCCGGCCGTTGCTGGAAGAGAAGATTATTACCCCGCTGGCGGCGTGGCGTGAGGAGCAGCGTCAGCTGCGCGCCCGTGAAATCGCCAGCAGCAAAGTGGATTTCTTTACGCTGGTTCGCGGAGATAACTGATGACTTTACTGGCAAGTTTTAACCATCCGGTGGCGGATGCACAGCGCGCGTTTCGCCGCATTCTGAAAGCGATGAGCGAACCGGGCGTGATGGTCTCGCTGCCCCTGCAGCAGGGCTGGGGGGCACTGTCGCCTGCCGCCACGGCGCTGCTGCTGACGCTGGTCGATCAGGAGAGCCCGATCTGGCTGGATGCAAAAATCGACAGCGAGCAGCTGCGCAGCAACCTGCGTTTTCATACCGGCGCGCCGATCAGCAGCGGGCAGGATGCCCCGTTTGCCCTGAGCCATGCGGCGGCGCAGCCCGATCCGGCGCAGTTTGCGGCCGGTGACAATCTCTCACCGGAAAAAAGCACCACGCTGATTATCGAAGTGCCGTCGCTGAATGGCGGCTTAACGCTGCGCCTCTCCGGACCGGGCCTGCGGGAAACCCGCGCCATTGCGCCGCAGCTGCCGGAGAGCGTGCTGGAATACCTGCGCGCCCGGCCGCATCCGTTCCCGCAGGGCGTGGATCTGATCTTCACCTGTGGCGAAGCGATGATGGCCGTGCCGCGCACGACCGTTGTGGAGGTGTGCTGATGTATGTCGCGGTCAAAGGGGGCGAGAAAGCGATAGCCCATGCCCATCAGCTGCAGGCCGATCTGCGGCGGGGCGATCGGGCGGTGGCGGAACTCGGCTGCGACCAGGTGGCGCAGCAGCTCGGGCTGGCGGTCGATCGGGTGATGACCGAAGGCGGCATTTACGATCCGGAACTGGCGGCGCTGGCGATCAAGCAGGCCAGCGGCGATCTGGTTGAGGCGATCTTCCTGCTGCGGGCCTATCGCACCACGCTGCCCCGGCTGGCGGAAAGCACGCCGCTGGCGACCGGCGCGATGCGCATCGAACGCCGCATCTCCGCCGTCTATAAAGATTTGCCGGGCGGCCAGGTACTGGGGCCGACCTATGACTACAGCCACCGTCTGCTCGACTTTACGTTGCTGGCCAACGGTGAGACCCCGGCCGCGCCGCGCGACGATCGCCAGACGACCGGGGCGTGCCCGCACATGTTCAGCATGATGAGCAGTGAAGGGCTGGCCACCGAAGAGGTGGATGATGGCAGCGAGCCAGCCGATATCACCCGCGAGCCGCTGCATTATCCCGCCTCGCGCGCCGCACGGCTGCAGCAGCTGGTGCGCGGCGACGAAGGCTTTCTGCTGGCGCTGGGCTACTCGACCCAGCGCGGGTATGGCCGCACCCACCCGTTTGCCGGTGAGATCCGCACCGGTTATGTCAGCGTCAGCCTCTGTCCCGAAGAGCTGGGCTTTGAGCTGGAGATTGGCGAACTGCTGCTGACGGAGTGTGAAATGGTCAACGGCGTGGCCCACAGCGAGGCGGCGGCACCGCACTTCACCCGCGGTTACGGCCTGGTCTTTGGCCGCGCCGAACGCAAGGCGATGGCGATGGCGCTGGTGGATCGGGCACTGCAGAGCCGCGAACATCAGGAGCGCATCACCAGCCCGGCGCAGGATGAGGAGTTTGTGCTGTCGCACGCCGACAACGTTGAAGCTGCGGGCTTTGTCTCACATCTCAAGCTGCCGCACTACGTCGATTTCCAGGCCGAGCTGGCGTTGCTTAAGCAGCTGCAGCACGATTATCAGGAGCGCAACCATGGCTGAACTCACCGGCTATAACAACGGCTATCTCGACGAGCAGACCAAACGCACCCTCCGCCGCGCAATCCTGAAAGCGGTGGCGATCCCCGGCTATCAGGTGCCGTTCGCCGGACGCGAGATGCCGATGCCCTATGGCTGGGGCACCGGCGGTATCCAGATCACCGCCAGCGTGATTGGCGATCAGGATGTGCTCAAGGTGATCGATCAGGGCGCGGATGACACCACCAATGCGGTGTCGATCCGCCAGTTCTTTAAGCGGGTCAGCAATGCCGCCACCACCGAGCGCACCGCCGATGCGACCCTGATCCAGACCCGTCACCGCATCCCGGAAACGCCGCTGGAAGAGGATCAGATCCTGATCTTTCAGGTGCCGATCCCGGAGCCGCTGCGGTTTATCGAGCCGCGCGAAACCGAGACCCGCACCCTGCACGCGCTGGAGGAGTACGGCATCATGCAGGTGAAGCTCTACGAAGATATCGCCCGCTATGGCCATATCGCCACCACCTACGCCTATCCGGTCCGGGTCAACGATCGCTATGTGATGGACCCCTCGCCGATCCCCAAATTCGACAACCCGAAAATGCACATGATGCCCGCACTGCAGCTGTTTGGTGCCGGCCGCGAAAAACGCATCTACGCGTTGCCGCCTTACACCCGCGTGGAAAGTCTCGACTTCGAGGATCACCCCTTCACGGTTCAGCAGTGGGATGAACCCTGCGCGCTGTGCGGCTCGCGCCACAGCTATCTGGATGAGGTGGTGATGGATGACCAGGGCACGCGGATGTTTGTCTGCTCCGACACCGATTTTTGCCATCAGCAGCAGGAACAGCACCATGCACAGTGAACAGCCGCTGCTTGCGGTCAGTCAGCTCACCCATCTCTATGCGCCGGGCAAAGGGTTTGAGCAGGTCAGTTTCGATCTTTATCCCGGCGAAGTGCTGGGGATTGTCGGCGAGTCCGGCTCCGGTAAAACCACGCTGCTGCAGAGCCTGTCGGCGCGCCTGGCTCCCCAGCAGGGCACCATTCTCTATCGGGGAGGCGATCTCTGGCAGATGAGCGAGAGCGAGCGCCGTCGCCTGCTGCGCACCGAGTGGGGGGTAGTGCATCAGCATCCGATGGCGGGGCTGCGTCCGCAGGTCAGCGCAGGGGGCAACATCGGCGAACGGCTGATGGCGACCGGGCAGCGCCACTATGGCGACATCCGCGCCGAGGCGAGCCGCTGGCTGCAGGCCGTGGAGATCGATGCCGGTCGCATCGACGATCTGCCCACCACCTTTTCCGGCGGCATGCAGCAGCGTCTGCAGATCGCCCGCAATCTGGTGACGCAGCCGCAGCTGATGTTTATGGATGAGCCAACGGGCGGGCTGGATGTCTCCGTGCAGGCGCGCCTGCTGGATCTGCTGCGCACGCTGGTGCGTGAGCTGAATCTGGCGGTGATCATCGTCACCCACGATCTCGGCGTGGCGCGACTGCTGGCGCATCGCCTGCTGGTGATGAAACAGGGGCGGGTGGTGGAGAGCGGTCTGACCGACCGCGTGCTGGACGATCCTCATCATCCCTACACTCAACTGCTGGTCTCTTCGGTGCTCAATTAAATGACGACGAATACTGCCCGCCTGCGGGTTGAAAATCTCTGCAAGACCTTTGTGCTGCATAACCAGAATGGCGCGGCGCTGCCGGTGCTGCATAACGCCAGCCTCACGGTGGGCGAGGGCGAATGCGTGGTGCTGCACGGTCACTCCGGCAGCGGCAAATCCACGCTGCTGCGGGCGCTGTATGGCAACTATCAGCCCGACAGCGGTCATATCCGGATCGCCCATCAGGGTGACTGGATCGACATGGCGCAGGCCCCGGCGCGCCAGATTATTGCGCTGCGGCGCGATACCCTGGGCTGGGTCAGCCAGTTTCTGCGGGTCATTCCGCGGGTGCCGACGCTGGAGATCGTGATGCAGCCGCTGCTGGAGCGTGGCGTTGAGCGCACCCTCTGCGAGGCGCGGGCCGCTGAACTGCTGAGCCGCCTCAACGTTCCGCAGCGCCTCTGGTCGCTGGCGCCCTCCACCTTCTCCGGGGGCGAGCAGCAGCGGGTTAACATCGCCCGCGGTTTTATCGCCGACTATCCGGTGCTGCTGCTGGATGAGCCGACCGCCTCACTCGACAGTGTGAACAGCGTGGCGGTCGTTGAACTCATTGAACAGGCGCGCGCCCGGGGTGCCGCCATCGTCGGTATTTTTCACGATCGGGCGGTGCGTGAGCGGGTGGCTGACCGGCTGCACCTGATGCAGCCGATCGAAACAGGAGCGCAGGCATGATTATTAATAACGTCAGACTGGTGCTGGAAAATGAAGTGGTGAGCGGCTCGCTGGAGTTCCGCGATGAGCGCATCAGCAGCTTCAGCGAAACCAGCAGCCAGCAGCCGGGTGCGCTGGATGGGGAAGGGGCCTGGCTGCTGCCGGGGCTGGTGGAGCTGCACACCGATAATCTCGACAAGTTTTTCACGCCACGACCCAAAGTGGACTGGCCCGCGCATTCGGCGATGAGCAGTCACGATGCGCTGATGGTCTCCAGCGGCATCACCACCGTGCTGGACGCGATTGGCGTCGGCGATGTGCGCGACGGCGGACACCGGCTGGACAACCTCAGTAAAATGATCGACGCCATCCGCGACAGCAACCGCAAAGGGCTGAACCGGGCCGAGCATCTGCTGCATCTGCGCTGTGAGCTGCCGCATCCCACCACGGCGTCGCTGTTTGAGGCGCTGATGGGCACCCCGGAGCTGGCGCTGGTGTCGCTGATGGACCATTCGCCGGGCCAGCGGCAGTACGCCTCGCTGACCAAATATCGCGAATATTATCAGGGCAAATATCAGCTCAATGATGCGGAGATGGATCAGTTCGAACATGACCAGCTTACCCTGGCGGCGGCGTGGTCGCAGCCTAACCGTGAGACGATAGCCGGGCTCTGCCGGGAACATGGTATCGCCATCGCCAGCCACGACGATGCTACCGCCGCGCACGTTGAGGAGTCGCACGCGGCGGGCAGCCGCATCGCCGAGTTCCCGACCACGCTGGAGGCGGCGCGCGCCTCGCGCTATCGCAACATGCAGGTGCTGATGGGCGCGCCCAACATCGTGCGGGGCGGCTCCCACTCCGGCAACGTCGCCGCCTGGGAGCTGGCCGCCAGCGGGCTGCTGAACATTCTCTCTTCCGACTACTACCCGGCCAGCCTGCTGGATGCCGCGTTCCGGCTGGCACAGGATGCGCGCAACAGCCTGGGCATGGCGCAGGCGATCGCCCTGGTCACCTGCAATCCGGCGCGCGCGCTGGGGCTGTTCGATCGCGGGGTGATCGCCGAAGGCTGCCGCGCCGATCTGGTGCTGGCCCATACCGCCCACGGCTATCCGCATGTGCGGCACGTCTGGAGCAAAGGGCGGCAGGTGTACTGATGGCGCGGCTCATCTGGCTGACCGGGCCCTCCGGCTCAGGCAAGGATAGCCTGCTGGATGCGCTGCGTGCGTCACCGCCGCCCCGGCTGCTAATCGCGCATCGCTACATCACCCGCGCCGCCGATGCGGGCGGTGAGAACCATGTGCAGCTGAGCGACGCGGAGTTTGCCCGCCGCGCCGCGCTGGGGCTGTTCGCGGTGAGCTGGCAGGCGCACGGCTTCTCCTATGGCATCGGCTGTGAGGCGGAGCAGTGGCTGGCGCGCGGACAGAGTGTGGTGGTGAACGGCTCCCGGCTGCATCTGGCGCAGGCGCAGGCCCGCTTCGGCGCGCAGCTGCTGCCGGTCTGTCTGCAGGTCTCGCCCGCGGTGCTGGCGGCGCGGCTCCGTCAGCGCGGACGGGAAGATGAGGCGGAGATTGCCCGGCGGCTGGCCCGCGCGGCGCAGCCGCAGCCCGACGGCTGTCTGATCCTGAACAACGATGGCGCCCTGGCGGAGACCGTCCGGCAGTTGCGCCAGCTTCTGGAGGCGCATCCATGACGCGGACGCAACCCGGCACCGGTTCCGGTGCGGATAACAACACATCGGCCTCTCTGAGACTCACGTTTCTGGGCACCGGCGGGGTGACGGCGGCACCGCTGCCGGGCTGCCGCTGCCGCGCCTGCCAGCGGGCCACACACGACCCCCGTCTTGCGCGGGCGCCCTGCAGCGCACTGATTGAGTATGGCCGCGAGCGGATCCTGCTGGATGCCGGGCTGCCGCTGCTGGCGTCCCGTTTCCCGCCCGGCACCCTGTCGCGCATTCTGCTGACGCACTACCACATGGATCATGTCCAGGGGCTGTTTGCGCTGCGCTGGGGGCAGGGCGACTCGATCCCGGTCTGGGGGCCGCCCGACCCGCGTGGCTGTGACGATCTCTACAAACACCCCGGCCTGCTCGATTTCCGGCCCGCCCTGACGCCGTTCGTGGCGCACGCCTTTGGCGAACTGCAGGTCACGCCGCTGCCGCTGCAGCACTCCCGGCTGACGCACGGCTATCTGCTGGCGTGGCATGACATCCGCATCGCCTGGCTGTGTGACACCTGCGGCCTGCCGCCCGACACCGCCGACTTCCTGCGCGGTCAGGCGCTGGACCAGTTGGTGATTGACTGCAACGATCCGCCGCGCGCCGCGCCGCGAAACCACAATGATGTGACGCAGGCGCTGGCGATCGTGGCGCTGCTGCGACCGCGTCAGACCTGGCTGACGCACCTCAGTCATGAGATGGATAACTGGCTGGCAGAAAATGCGCTACCGGAGGGCGTGCAGCCTGCCCGTGATGGACAGACGCTGCGGTGCGATGCCGCGTGGCCTGTCACAGTTTGATCATCTGGCTGTCATCCCGCGTTCATCGCGCCACGCCTTAATAAGCCGCAGAACGTAATCAGCGATGACGGAGAACAGCATGGCACAGGCCCTCTTGAAAACGGTGGTCGATAACGATCTGCCGCCAGCCAGCCAACGCGGACAAAAAGTGTTGTCAGTGCAGAAACTGAGCAAAGCGTACGGCGACACGACGGTGCTGGATCAGGTCAGTTTCGACCTGCATGCCGGGGAGCTGGTAGGGATCATCGGCCGTTCAGGGGCCGGTAAATCGACCCTGTTGCATATGCTCAACGGCACCATCGATGCCACGTCCGGCGCGATTATCAGCGCGCAGGGGGAGGCGGAGCGTAACGTGGTGACGCTCAACAGCCGCCAGATGCGCGAGTGGCGCAGTCAGTGCGGCATGATCTTTCAGGATTTCTGTCTGGTGCCGCGCCTCGACGTGCTGACCAACGTCCTGCTGGGACGGCTGAGCCAGACCGGCACGCTGAAATCCTTCTTTAAAATTTTCTCTGACCGCGACCGGGCGCACGCTATCGAACTGCTGCAGTGGATGAACATGCTGCCGCAGGCGCTGCAGCGCGCTGAGAACCTCTCCGGCGGGCAGATGCAGCGCGTGGCGATCTGCCGTGCGCTGATGCAGAACCCCAGGATCCTGCTGGCCGACGAGCCGGTGGCGTCGCTGGATCCGAAAAATACCAAACGCATCATGGATGTGCTGCGCCAGGTCAGCCAGCAGGGCATCAGCGTGATGGTTAACCTGCACTCCATCGAGCTGGTGAAAAGCTACTGTACCCGGGTGATTGGCATTCAGCGCGGCGTCGTGCTGTTTGATGATCATCCCTCCCGACTGACCGACAGCCTGCAGCAGCAGCTGTACGGTGATGAACTTAACCAAATCCATTAACGTCCACTGTAAGAGAACCACGTCGAATGAAACTGACTTTATTAGCACTCCTGACCTCCGTCATGGCATTGGGTGTCAGCGCAGCGGATGCGCCACAACAGCTTAACCTGGGCATTCTCGGCGGCCAGAACGCCACGCAGCAGATTGGCGACAATCAGTGTGTGAAGACCTTCTTTGATAAAGAGCTGGGTGTCGATACCCAGATGCGCAACGCCTCTGACTATTCGGGTGTGATTCAGGGCCTGCTGGGTGGCAAGATCGATATGGTGCTGAGCATGTCGCCCGCCTCGTTTGCGTCGGTCTACATTCAGAACCCGAAAGCGGTGGATGTGGTCGGCATTGTGGTTGATGACAAAGATCAGTCGCGCGGCTACCACTCGGTGGTGATCGTGAAGGCGGACAGCCCCTACAAAAAGATCGACGATCTCAAGGGCAAATCGTTTGGAATGGCCGATCCCGACTCGACCTCCGGCTTCCTGATGCCGAACCAGGCGTTTAAGAAGATGTTCGGCGGTTCGGTGGATGACAGATATAACAATACCTTCTCCAGCGTCACTTTCTCCGGCGGTCACGAGCAGGACATTCTGGGCGTGCTGAACAACCAGTTTGATGGCGCGGTCACCTGGACCTCGATGGTGGGTGACTACAACAGCGGCTACACCTCCGGCGCATTTGGCCGTCTGATCCGCATGGACCACCCGGATCTGATGAAGCAAATCCGCATTATCTGGCACTCTCCGCTGATCCCCAACGGTCCGGTGCTGGTCAGCAACAGGCTGCCCGCTGACTTCAAAGCGAAAGTGGTGTCGGCGATTAAAAAGCTGGATAAAGAGGATCACGCCTGCTTCGTGAAAGCGGTGGGCGGTCAGCAGCATATCGGTGAGGCGACGGTCGCCGACTATCAGAACATCATCGACATGAAGCGCGACCTGATGAAAGGCAGCCGCGGCTGACACTGACTTATCTTCCCCGCGCAGGCGGGAAACGCGGGATGCGGCCGTCGGCTCGTTATCCCGCTGCTTTTGTGCCGGAGATCCCCCTTTGACTGAATTCGAACACTACTACCAGCGCATCCGCCGTCAGCAGAAACGTGACACGCTGATCTGGTCGCTGCTGCTGGTGGCACTCTATCTGGCGGCGGGCAGGGTCGCCGAGTTTAATCTGCTCACCGTCTGGCAGTCGCTGCCGCACTTCTTCGACTATCTGCATGAGATCCTGCCGGTGCTGCACCTGCCGCTGCTGTTTGCCGACGGTAAAACCGAAGGCTCGCTGGCGTACTGGGGCTATCGCTTGCCCATTCAGCTGCCGCTGATCTGGGAAACCCTGCAGCTGGCGCTGGCCTCCACGCTGGTGGCAGTGGGCGTGGCGGCGGTGCTGGCGTTCTTCGCCGCCGACAATACGCAGACGCCGATCAGCGTGCGGCTGGCGATTCGTGCGTTCGTCGCTTTTCTGCGCACCATGCCGGAGCTGGCGTGGGCGGTGATGTTTGTGATGGCGTTCGGCATCGGCGCCATTCCCGGCTTCCTGGCGCTGGCGCTGCACACGGTGGGCAGCCTGACCAAACTGTTTTATGAGGCGATCGAGTCGGCGTCCGATAAGCCGGTGCGCGGTCTGGCGGCCTGTGGGGCCAGCAAACTGCAGCGGATGCGCTTCGCCTTCTGGCCGCAGGTTAAGCCGGTTTTTCTCTCCTACAGCTTTATGCGACTGGAGATTAACTTCCGCTCCTCGACCATTCTCGGCCTGGTGGGCGCAGGTGGAATCGGTCAGGAGCTGATGACCAATATCAAACTGGATCGCTACGATCAGGTGAGCATCACGCTGCTGCTGATCCTGATTGTCGTGTCGCTGCTGGATAGCGTATCCGGCCAGCTTCGTCGCCGTGTAACAGGAGATCGCGCATGATCAGCCACGTACCCGATATCGCGCAGATGAAGCAGCAGCATCGCGCACTCTTCGCCGCGCAGCCGCGCTACCTGCGTCGTCTGGCGCTGATTGCGCTGGCGGTGCTGCTCTACTACCTCTTTTTCTTCTCGGTGTTCGGGCTGGAGTGGTCGCGCCTGCTGGCGGGCTGCCAGCAGCTGGGGCGCTATTTTCTGCGGATGTTTGTCTGGCATGCGTTCGCCAGCTGGCCCTTTGGCTACTATCTGTCGCAGGTCGGCATCACCCTGGGGATCGTGTTTGCCGGTACGCTGACCGCCTCGCTGCTGGCCCTGCCACTGTCGTTTCTGGCGGCGCGTAACGTGATGCACGACCGCGCCGCTAAACCGCTGGCGTTCCTGATGCGGCGTCTGTTCGACGTGCTGCGCGGCATCGACATGGCGATCTGGGGGCTGATCTTCGTGCGGGCAGTCGGGATGGGGCCGCTGGCCGGGGTGCTGGCCATCATCCTGCAGGATGTCGGTCTGCTCGGTAAGCTGTACGCCGAGGGGCACGAAGCGGTGGAGCGTTCGCCGGGACGCGGGCTGAGTGCCGTCGGAGCCAGCAGCCTGCAGAAGCACCGCTTCGGTATCTTCACCCAGTCTTTCCCGCAGTTCCTGGCGCTGAGCCTTTACCAGATCGAGTCCAACACCCGCTCGGCGGCGGTGCTGGGTTTCGTCGGCGCGGGCGGGGTCGGTCTGGTCTATGCCGAGAACATGCGGTTGTGGAACTGGGACGTGGTGATGTTCCTGACGCTGATTCTGGTGGTGGTGGTTATGGTGATGGATGTGATCTCCAGCCGCCTGCGTAAACGCTACATCAGCGGGAAGCCGGTGCCGCTGTGGCAGCCTGCTGCGCGCGATTAAGCCGTTCGCTGCGCTGCCAGGCGCGCTGCAGCGCCTGCACCAGCTGGGCCTGCTGCCAGGGTTTTGCCAGCCGTTCACACAGCGGCAGCGTCACCGGCTGGTGGCGCAGATCCTGACCGCTGATGAGCAGTGTCGCCAGCTGCGGCCAGTTCTGCTGCGCCTGGCGGATCACCTCTGCGCCGTTGATCTCGCCGGGCAGCATCAGGTCGCTGATCAGCAGGTCAATATCGGGGGTCTGCCGCAGCAGCGTCAGCGCCTCTTCGCCGTCGCCACACTCCAGCGTCAGATAACCCAGCTGATGGAGGTGCTCGCACAGGGTCTGGCGCACCGCCGGTTCATCATCCAGCACCAGCACCAGCCGGTTGCTGCCGGTCCCGGCGGGCGCAGGCGGGGGCGGGGCGACCGCCGGAGTCACGGCGGCGTCTGCTGCACGCGGCAACAGCAGTCTGACCGTGGTGCCCTGGCCCGGTGCGGTTTCCAGCTCGATCTGACCGCCCGACTGCCGCACAAAACCGTAGACCATCGACAGCCCCAGTCCGCTGCCGCTGCCGGTCGCTTTGGTGGTGAAAAAGGGCTCAAACACCTGTTCGCGCACGGCAGCAGACATGCCGCAGCCGTGGTCGATTACCTCGATTGTGACGCGGTCTCGTTTTTCAGCCCCCTCCATCCGGCGCTGGTTCCAGATACGCAGCCGGATTTCACCGCTCTGCTGGTGCATCGCATCGCGTGCATTGACCACCAGATTCATCAGCGCATTCTCCAGCTGACCGGCATCGATCCAGGCGGGCCAGCCGGGACGCTGCGCATCGATAATCAGCTGCTGTCCGGGCAGCAATGAGTGCTGCAACAGCCCCTGCAGATTATCCACCAGCGTCACCACCGACACCGAACGGGGGAACAGGGCCTGCTTGCGCGAAAAGGCCAGCAGCCGCTGGGTCAGCTGGGCGGCGCGGTCGGCGGCCTGACGCGCCCGCTCAATGCGGCTGGCCAGCGGACCGGGCATCGGCTGGCCCTCGGTCAGCGCCAGGCTGCCGATGATCACCGCCAGCAGATTATTGAAATCGTGTGCCAGCCCGCCGGTCAGCTGCCCGACCGCCTTCATCTTCTGGCTGTGCTGCAGTGCCTCTTCCAGGGTTTTGCGTGAGGTGCGATCCAGCACGGTGTTGACCATGCCCCGGCGCGGGATCGGGCTGAAGCGCAGCTCCAGCGTGCGGCCATCGGCCAGCCGGATCTCCTGCGGTTCACCCGGATCGTGCAGATCCACCGCCAGCGGGGCCAGCAGCTGCTGATAGTGGACGCCGCGATGCAGCGCGCGTGGCGCAATGCCGAGCAGCTCCGCGTACTGAGCGTTCCACACCACCAGCTGACCGCCATTGTCGAACAGGGCGAAGCCGTCGCGCATCGCCAGAAACGTCGATTCCAGCTGGTTACTCTTCTCCTTCAGCAGCCGCGAGGTGTGCGCCAGCGAGGCGGTATTGCGCGCAAAGACGTTGAAGGCGCGCGCCAGCTCGCCCAGCTCATCGCGGCGTTGCACCCCCGGAACGCTGACGTTCTGCTCGCCCTGGGCCAGCCGCGTCATCGCACCGGCAATCGCCGTCAGACCTGAACCGAGGTTGCGGTAGATATAGATCCCGGCATAGCCGGTGATCGCCAGTGCCAGCAGCACAAACAGCGCGATAAAGCCGATGATTGAATCCAGCTCGCGATGGGTGGCCAGCGTCCGCGCCTCGCTCTGCAGCGCCACCTGCTGCACCGAGGCGCTGATATCCTCATTCAGCATCGCCACCAGTGCTTTAATCCGGTAGGTGGCGTAAGCGATCGCCAGGTCGCTCTGCTCCAGGGCTTCCGCCAGCGGCAGCAGACGCTGCTGCGTCTCCAGCAGTCGCCTGACTTTCTCGCCGGTAACGCCAGCCAGTGGCACGGCCCGCCACGCGGTCATCAGCTGCTGAAGCTGCTCAATGACCGCGATCGGCGAGGGCGTGCGGATCGCGATCGTAATCAGCCGTTCAGTCTGCTCGCGCAGCGCGGCATCCGGCAGGGTCCGCTGTTCCCGCTGCACCAGCAGGCCGATATGACTGAGCAGAATCTGTGCCTGCCAGAGATCGCTCAGCATCGTGTTGCGCTGCAGATGGCGCTGATGGCCGGTCAGCAGCAGGCGGTTAATGGTCTGTTCCAGCATCAGGCTGCGGGCGCGGATCCGGGCGAGGCGCTCGGGCTGACGGGCCGCCAGCGGCGCGCTGGCCAGCAGGCTCAGCGACTGCTGCAGCGCCCGCTGATTCTGCTGCAGCCGCTGCGATTCGCTCTGATACTCCAGCGCCCCGACCACCTGCGACAGCCGGACCGCCGCCGTCGCGACGTTGGCGGTGTCCCGCGCCAGCGCCAGGCTGCCGTTCATGTCTGCCAGCGTCTGTGCCTGCGCCTGCTCCTGAATCGCCCCGGCGTGGCGGAAGCCCACGATCGCCACCACGCTCACCATCAGCGTGACCAGCACTACCAGCAGATTAAACAGCAACAGGCGCCCACGCGCCCCGGCCTGCCACGGATAACTGTGCTGCATCCCACGACCTCTTTATCACTGCAACAGTGGGCCGAGTATAGGAGCGGTCAGGCCGCGCTTTATGACAAATATGAACGGCCGCTGACATTTTCCATTTATCTGGCGTTGCTTTACTGGCGGCTATTCACAGTCGGCAGGAGCGAGGCGATGACAGCCAGACCCATACTGGAAATGCGGGGTATTACCCGGCGCTTCGGCAGCTTTTATGCCCTGAAGGGCGTCGATCTCACCGTTTATCCTGGTGAGGTTCACGCGCTGATGGGGGAGAACGGCGCAGGAAAAAGCACGTTAATGAAGATTCTGGCCGGTGCCTATACCGCCAGCAGCGGGGAAATCCTTATTGAGGGCCAGCCGTACGCCCTGAAAGGGCCGAAAGAGGCGCTGGCCGCCGGGATCACCCTGATTTATCAGGAGATCAATCTGGCTCCCAACCTGACGGTGGCGGAGAACATCTTTCTGGGCAGCGAAATCGCGCCGGGCGGGCTGGTCAGACGACGGGCGATGGCGGAAGAGGCGCAGCGGGTCATCGATCGGCTCGGCGCGCAGTTCAGCGCCTGGGATCTTGTCAGCCGGCTGAGCATCGCCGAGCAGCAGCAGGTGGAGATCGCCCGCGCGCTGCAGCGCAACAGCCGCATTCTGGTGATGGATGAGCCGACCGCCGCGCTCTCCAACCGGGAAACCGAACAGCTCTTTGCGCTGATCAAACGGCTGCGCAGCGATGGTATGGCCATCATCTACATCAGCCACCGCATGGCGGAGGTGTATGAGCTGTCCGACCGCGTCAGCGTGCTGCGCGACGGGGAGTATGTCGGCAGCCTGACGCGGGAGCAGCTTAACGCCAGCGAACTGGTGCGGATGATGGTGGGACGGCCGCTCAGCGACCTGTTTAACAAAGACCGCACCATCGCTTTCGGTGATATCCGGCTGGCGGTCAATCATCTGACCGACGGCGGCAAAGTGCACCCCAGCAGTCTGGCGGTGCGGGCCGGGGAGATCGTGGCACTGGCCGGGCTGGTGGGCGCGGGTCGCAGCGAACTGGCGCAGCTGATCTTCGGGGTTCACAAGCCGAAGGAGGGTGAGATCTGGATCGACGGTGAGAAGGTCACCATCCAGTCGCCGCGCGACGCGATTGCACGCGGCATCGGCTTCCTCACCGAAAACCGCAAAGAGCAGGGGCTGTTTCTGGAGATGGCGGCGCAGGAGAACATCGTGATGGCGACGCTGGAGCGGGATGCCAGTTACGGGATGCTCAATCGCCGCAAAGGCCAGAGCATCGCCTCTGAGGCGATCGCCTCGCTCAATATTCGCGTGCCGCATGCGCAGGTCCGGGCGGGCGGCCTGTCAGGCGGCAATCAGCAGAAGTTGCTGATCTCACGCTGGGTAGCCATCGGGCCGCGCATTCTGATCCTGGATGAGCCGACCCGAGGCGTTGATGTCGGCGCCAAAAGCGAAATCTACCGGATGATGCAGCAGATGGCGCGGCAGGGCGTGGCAATTCTGATGATCTCCAGTGAGCTGCCGGAAGTGGTCGGGATGAGCGACCGCGTTTACGTGATGCATGAAGGCACCATCGTCGGTGAGCTGGAGGGCAGTCACATCAGTCAGGAAAATATTATGACGCTGGCAACCGGTGCGCACAGCGCGTCTGCCAGCGAAGTTTAAGGAGACCACGATGACTCAACTGGCCCGCACCAAAGCGCCAACGCTGAAACGAGCCCTGATGGGCGACCTGCTGCAAACGGTGGGGATCCTGCCGATTCTTATCCTGATTGTCGCGGTGTTTGGCTTTATCACCCCCAATTTCTTTACCGAAGCGAACCTGCTCAATATTACCCGCCAGGCCTCCATCAACATCGTGCTGGCGGCAGGCATGACCTTTGTGATCCTGACCGGCGGGATCGACCTGTCGGTGGGGTCGATGCTGGGGACGACGGCGGTGGTGGCGCTGGTGGCATCGCTCGACCCGATGCTTGCCTCCCTGACTATCCCGATGGCGCTGGGGGCGGGCCTGATCATGGGGCTGTTCAACGGCATCCTGGTCGCCTGGGCCGGCCTGCCGCCCTTTATTGTGACGCTCGGCACCTACACCGCGCTGCGCGGCGCCGCCTACCTGCTGGCGAACGGCACCACGGTGATCAACTCCGATATTAACTTCGAGTGGATCGGCAATGGCTATCTCGGCCCGGTGCCGTGGCTGATTGTGATCGCCTTTGCGGTCATCGCCATCTGCTGGTTTATCCTGCGCCGTACCACGCTGGGCGTCCATATCTACGCGGTAGGTGGCAATATCCAGGCTGCGCGGCTGACCGGCATCAAGGTGGGCGTCGTGCTGCTGTTTGTCTACGGCATGAGCGGTCTGCTGTCGGGGCTGGGGGGCTTAATGAGCGCCTCGCGGCTGTACAGTGCCAACGGGAACCTCGGCGTCGGTTATGAGCTCGATGCGATTGCGGCGGTGATCCTCGGCGGCACCAGTTTTGTCGGCGGGATCGGCACCATCACCGGCACGCTGATTGGCGCGCTGATTATCGCCACGCTGAACAACGGCATGACGCTGATGGGCGTCTCCTATTTCTGGCAGCTGGTGATCAAGGGGGCGGTGATCATCATTGCGGTGCTGATCGACAAATACCGTACCCGTCACCATGTGAGCTGAGATTTAACAGGGCGGACGCGTGAAGCCGTGTCAGCCCCGGTCCAAACGCCATTAAGTGGTTGGCACTCTGAAAACAGCAGGAGAAGGTCTATGCGTTTTAATCCGATTGTAACCGGGCTGCTGGCGGCAACGCTCTTCAGTTCCGGCCTGGCTCAGGCAAAAGAACTTAAATCTATCGGCGTCACGGTCGGCGATCTGGCTAACCCCTTCTTCGTGCAGATCACCAAAGGCGCGGAGATGAAGGCGCGTCAGCTGGCGGGCGATAAAGTGAATGTGACGCTGGTCTCCAGCGGCTACGACCTCGGCCAGCAGGTCGGCCAGATCGACAACTTCATTGCGGCGAAAGTGGACATGATTATCCTCAACGCTGCGGACTCCAAAGGGATCGCCCCGGCGGTGAAGCGGGCGCGTGACGCCGGGATCGTGGTAGTGGCCGTGGACGTGGCGGCCGATGGTGCCAATGCGACCATCACCTCCGACAACACCCAGGCGGGCGCGATGGCCTGTAAATACATCTCGGACCGCCTGAAGGCCAAAGGCAATGTGGTGATTATCAACGGGCCACCGGTCTCGGCGGTGCAGAACCGTGTGGAAGGGTGTATGAACGAGCTGAAAACCCATCCTGATATCAAGCTGCTCTCTTACAACCAGAACGCCAAAGGCAGTCGTGAAGGCGGCCTGGAGGTGATGACCGGGCTGCTCTCCGCCAATCCCAAAATCGATGCGGTGTTTGCGATCAACGACCCCACGGCTATCGGGGCTGATTTAGCAGCGAAACAGGCGCAGCGCAGCGAATTCTTTATCGTCGGCGTCGATGGTTCGCCGGACGGTGAAGAGGCGCTGAAGCGCAAAAACTCGCTGTTCGTGGCGACACCGGCACAGGATCCGCAGGTGATGGCGGCCAAAGCGGTGGAGATTGGCTATGACATCCTGCAGGGTAAACCGGCGCCGGATAAGCCGGTACTGATCCCCGTGAAGCTGATCGATCGCGATAACGTCGGCAGCTATCAGGGCTGGACGGTGAAATAAGGGACGGGGCGGCACCGCCGGGTGCCGCCCTCAGGAGGCAATCATGCAACGTTCAGCGGTCAATCACTACCTGCAACAGACCCGCGAGTTTTTCCGGCAGCAGGATGTCCATCTGCCGCCGTGGGCCGACTACGGATTGAGCCAGTGGCGCACCCGCGATCCTGATGTGATGCAGGAGATTCTGGCGCTGCGGCTGGGCTGGGATCTCACCAGCTTTGGCGCGGCAGATTTCCTGCAGACCGGGCTGACGCTGTTTACCCTGCGTAACGGCTCGCCGGGTGGACGACCCTGGCATAAACCCTACGCTGAGAAGATCATGCACGTCCGCGAAGGGCAGCTCACGCCGATGCACTATCATCCACGCAAGATGGAGGACATCATCAACCGCGGCGGCGGGAATCTGATCGTCGAACTGCATAACCGGGAAGGGGACAGACTGGCGGATTCACCGGTAGCGGTGTCGCTGGATGGCCAGCGCCAGACACACGCGGCCGGTTCACAGCTGCGGCTCTCGCCGGGTGAAAGTGTGACGCTGGAGGCGGGCGTCTGGCACAGTTTCTGGGGAGAGCGCGGCTACGGCGACGTGCTGGTGGGCGAGGTATCGATGCCCAACGACGACGAAAATGACAATGTCTTTCTGACGCCGCTGGCCCGTTTCAATCCGCTGGACGAAGATGAGGCACCACGCTGGCTGCTCTGTAACGACTATTCGCACGGTTTTTTCTGAGACAACATGCAAGGCCTGGGCGTGCGCAGTGCTGCGGCGCCAGTTTTACGCGCGGCTCACCGGCGGGAATCTGTGCCGTTCTGCCTGAACAGCCTGAGGCTGCGGGCAGGGGGCAGGCCGAACAGGCGGGTATATTCCCGGGTAAACTGCGTCAGGCTCTGATAGCCCACATCGGCTGCCACGGCGGCGACGTTTCCGGGATGCCGCGCCAGTGTTTTTCGCGCCGCATAGAGCCTGAGCTGTTTCTGATACTGCAGGGGAGAAAGCCCGGTGCTGGCGCGAAAGCCGCGATGAAAAGCAGAGAGGCTCATGCCCGCGATCGCCGCCAGTTCTTCCATACAGCAGGCAGTGGCATAGTGCGTTCTCAGCCAGAGCAGCACCTTGCGAATGTTTGTGAAATGGCCGTTCACCGCCGCCGCCTGGCGCAGCAGTCCACCCTGCGGCCCCTGCAACAGCCGAAAGAGGATTTCGCGCTCCACCAGCGGGGCCATCACCCGCAGCTCATCCGGTTTTGCCAGCAGACGCACCATCCGCAGCCAGGCATCCGCCAGCGCATCCTCCACCTTATGGACGGCGATGCCGTGTGACGTCCCGGAAAAATCGGTCGCGGGCATCTGCTGAAGCAGATCGCGGATGGCCGCAAAATCGAGTGTCAGACGCACGGCCAGATAGTGTGACGCTTCGCTGGCATCGGTGATTTCACCCGTCGCGGGCAGATCGCACAACGCGGTAAAGCTCTCCGGCACAGTGACGAATTGACTGATTGCCCACCTGAAGCCTTTTCTCACCCTGGAGGATCAGGCTGACGAACGGCGGGTAGATTGCTTGTGGCAGGGCGATGGGCTGACTGACGCGATAGAGATCGACGCGCGGAATCGCGGTTGTCGTCAGGTCATCCGCCACACAGGTCAGTACCGCCTCTCTTAACGCTTCAAGCCCGGTCATCTCCGATCTCCCCGGCACGCGGTGCCAGAATGGGTGAAAAAGCAGGAACAGGCAAATTTTAGGCAGGATTGCAGCCGCCACGCAATCCGCTGAGGAGTACGCTGGCTTTCTGAATGTGTATGGCGGGGAGAAGAGACGAATATTAACGAATCCGTGATCGTGATTACCGGCGCTTCGTCGGGTATCTGGGAAGCCACCGCCCATGCGGCGTTACAGGCGGGTGCGCGGGTAATCCTGCTGGGGCGGCGTAAAACACGTCTGGATGCCCTGGCCGGAGCGTCTGCGCTGGCGCTCACCTGCGATGTGACCGATGCTGACCAGATTGATCATGCTGTCAGGGAGGGCGTGGCACGCTTTGGCCGGATCGATGTGCTGATCAACAATGCCGGGCAGGGGCTGTATGCAGCGGTTGAGGAGATTGATATCCCGCGGTTCAGGGCGCTACTCGACCTGAACCTGGTGGCCCCGCTGATGATGATGCAGGCCGTGATCCCCGTGATGCGACGTCAGGGCGCAGGCCACATTGTCAACATCAGTTCCGGGGCAACGCTGGCAACCTATCCGGGTTCGGCGGCCTACACCAGTTCCAAAGCGGGGCTGAACGAGCTCTCAGACGTGGCCAGGCTGGAGCTGGCTGACGCCGGGATTAGGGTGTCCACCCTCTATCCGTTTATGACTGACACGGAATTTTATCAGTCGGTATCCTCAGGGCAGGATGCGGCGATGGCACAGGCGCAGCAGGGTGCAGGCTTTGCGCATACTCCCGGCCGGGTCGAGGAAAAGATCCTGACAGTGATTGAAAGCGGGGAGGCTCATGCCGATCTGGTACCGCGCGCGTGGGGGGGAACGCTTGAGGGATAGCCGCGGGCCGGCTGTGTTCAGGCCCGCGCTGATTCAGGCGATCTGGCTGGCGCGCGACGCGATCTCCGGCCTGACTACATCCGCCGAGAAGACATAGCCCAGCCCGCGGATGGTGCGGATCAGATCCGGCTGATGGGGGTTGGTTTCGATTTTCCGCCGCAGCCGCATGATCAGCACATCGATGGTGCGGTCAAACACATCAAGGCTCTCGCTATGGGTCAGCTCCAGCAGCTGATCGCGGGTCAGTACCTTGCGGGCGTGGCGAACCAGCGCCCGCAGCAGGCTGTACTCTCCCTGGGTCAGCGGCACCAGCTCGCGCTGCGGATTAAACAGCTGGCAGCGTCCATCGTCCAGTTGCCAGCCACCAAACCGCCAGCCCGTCTGGCCGGGATCGGCTAATGCCGTCCGCTCGCTGCGCCGCAGAGCCGCCCGGGCGCGCGCCACCACCACGCGGGGATTAAAGGGTTTCGCAATATAGTCATCTGCGCCCATCTCCAGGCCCACCACCATTTCTGCTTCCGATCCCATACCGGTAAGCATAATCACCAGCACCTCCGGCCGCTGCCGGTGCAGCTCCTGCAGTACCAGCAGCCCGTTGGTGTCGGGCAGCATCATGTCCAGCATCACCAGCGAGATTTCCGGGTGGTTGCTGAGCATCAACAGCGCCTCTCGTCCCTGATGACAGCGGTAAACCGTTAGCAGATGTTCACTTAACGCATCCTGCAGGACATCGCAGACGGCAGGATCATCATCCACCACCAAAATCGCTGGCTTCATGGCGCGGCCTCAATGTTGCGAAAGAGTTAATTCTGGAGTCTACACAGGCCAGAAAAGGTTGCTTAGCGAGCGTGCTGAAACGTGACCAGCTTCGCCTGTGAGAGTGCAGAAGCGTGCGCTGACGCAGAGTTTTCAGGGGGTGCGCATCCGTCGCAGGAAAACGATTGCGCAGGAACGGTGCATTGCACCATAATCGCGCCTCGTTTTGGCTCGGAATTGTCTCAGGCTTCTCCGGCCCTGCCAGGTAATCGATTGCGTCGTAAGATGGCATGGCAATTGCTTTTGGCAGTGGGTTAGTCACGGATGTCAGGCGAAATCGGTTTGTCAGTATGCAGCGGCCGCTCTCCCTTTCCCGGAAACAGAATAATCAGCATGCAACCCCCTTTGGCAAGAGAGACGGCTGTCTCCTGTATCGAGAGATGATGATGTTAGAAAAACTATTCAAACTCAAAGCGCATAACACCACGGTTCGTACCGAAATTATCGCCGGGTTCACGACCTTCCTGGCGATGGCTTATATTCTGTTTGTAAACCCGAGCATTCTGGGCGCGACCGGCATGGATAAGGGCGCGGTATTTGTCGCCACCTGCCTGGCCGCGGCGATTGGCTGTTTACTGATGGGCCTGATCGCCAACTACCCGATTGCGCTGGCGCCCGGCATGGGGCTGAACGCGTTCTTCACCTACACCGTGGTGCTGCATATGGGCTACACCTGGCAGGTTGCCCTGGGCGCCGTATTCCTCTCGGCAGTGATCTTCTTTGCGATGTCGCTGTTTAAAATCCGTGAGTGGATTATTACCAGTATTCCGCTGCCTTTGCGCGCCGGGATTGGTGCCGGTATCGGCCTGTTCCTGGCGATTATTGCGCTGGAAGGTGCGGGCATTGTCGTTGATAACCCGGCGACGCTGGTGGGCATTGGCGATCTGACCAAACCGGGGCCGCTGCTGGCGATGCTCGGCTTTATTGTCATCGTGGTGCTGGAAGCCCGTCGCGTAACGGGGGCGGTACTGATCGGTATTCTGCTGGTCACCTTTATTTCTATGGGCATCGGCCTGTCGCCGTTTGCCGGTGTCTTCTCTGCACCGCCGTCGATTGCGCCAACTTTTATGCAGCTTGATATCGCGGGTGCGTTTAACGTCGGTCTGGTCAGCGTGATTTTTGCTTTCCTGTTCGTGGATGTGTTTGATAACACCGGGACGCTGCTGGGCGTGACCAAACGCGCCGGACTGGCGGATGAGCAGGGTAACGTGCCGAAGATGGGCCGTGCGCTGATTGCTGACAGTGCGGCTGCGCTGTTTGGCTCACTGCTGGGTACTTCGACCACCACCAGTTATGTGGAATCGGCGGCGGGCGTGAGTGCAGGTGGCCGCACCGGCCTGACGGCGATCGTGGTCGCTGTACTGTTCCTGCTGGCGCTGTTTTTCTCGCCGCTGGCGTCAAGCGTACCGGTCTATGCCACCGCGCCTGCGCTGCTGTTTGTGGCGGTGCTGATGGCATCGGGCCTGGCCGAAATTGACTGGAAAGATATCACCACCGCCGCGCCGGTTACGGTGACGGCGCTGACCATGCCGCTGACCTATTCAATCGCAAACGGCATCGCGTTTGGTTTTATCACCTGGACGCTGGTGAAGCTGCTGAGCGGTCGTGCGAAAGAGGTGAATGCGGCGCTGGTGATCCTGTCGATTCTGTTTGTGATTAAGCTGGGATGGCTGAGTGCCTGAGTGATGCCTGGCGGCAGGGGAACATTACGCTGGGGCGCAGCGCAGGGGCTTCGTTTACATCGGGCTGGCGCCCGCCCCTTAACAATCCCGGCGTCCGGCTGCCACTGCGCCCCGCGAAGCGGGGTGCCCTCGTCACACCCTGCGGGCTGCGGACCGTCCGGACGCGCCGTGATAAATCCGGAAGAAGCGAAGGGAGCGCGAAGCGGCAGTGATGCAGGCCGGAGCCCGGGATCAGGGGGGCGCGGCGACTGGCGCCCCCTTACCGGTCGCCTGCAGAGGCGTTACTGAAGCTGCTCAGGCGAACGAAACCTTCCTCATAGCCCGTTTGCGCAGCGAACAATCCCACTCTCTGTGCCTCAGGTCATCAGCACATGTCCTTTGTTCAGAAAAAAAGGGGGAATGTAGTTATCCCACCCCTCCTGCATACAATGCTGCTTTAATGCAGCGATGTTAGTCACACCTGTTTTGTCGTAACAGCGTATAAGCCGGTTGCGAAGGGCCGGAGCACTGATGCCCAGAATCTCCGGCATAAGGTTCTGCTTTACCCCACAAAACAGCAACAGAATCACTTCCCATTCTCTGTCGGTGAAGGTTTTCGCGGGCCGGGTAAAGACAAAGGGTTTTCTTCCGCGTGGTCTCAGAAACGTTGAAAAGTAAAGATTGGTGATCTCAAGGTAGGTGCAGATAATAGCGTCGCTTCCGTCACTCAACGTCCACGGGCGTTTCTCGACCATAAAGGTTTTCAGCCTGTTTTCTCTTCCATATTCGAAAGTTTTAAGAACAATGCTCATTTCTTTTGTTTTGAGGATCTTTTTATCGTCATGCAGAAAATGATGATAATAATCGCTGATATCTGGCGTCAGGTCGGTATCAAATGTTCCTGCTATTGTTCCTGACGGAATGTTGAAATAGCGGTGTGCAATGCTGTTCGCATAAACATAACGTGAGGCGCTATTTTTTATAGCCCAGCCAAAGCGTGAGTTATCAAAGTAATATTTAACAGGGTCCAGCTTTGAGAACATCTGTTCATCCTTTTATTATAATATGGCCTTTCTTCAGGAAAAACGGTGGAATATAGTGATCTAACTGATTATCACGACAATACCCAATCAGCGTGGCAAGCGAGTTCAGGTTAGTCTTTCTGTAACAACTTCTTAATCTGCCATTAATGGCGTCTGCTGAAACCCCCAGTATGCTGCTTATCTCTTTTATGCTCATACCACAGACCAGCAGATACACGACTTCCCACTCTTTTTCGGTGAAAATGGATGAGGGCGATTCAAAAGTCGCATGCTGAATGATTTTACCGTCGAGTAAGGCGCCTGGTGTGATAATCCTCACAGGCCTGACGCTGACCAGCGTACCTATGCAGTGCTGTGCATCGTCGTAGAGTGGCTCCTGAACGCTGTATACAGGCTGCATGATCTTTTCTTTGCCCTGTATGTGAGTGGTAATGGCTCTGACTGCCAGACCCGTTTTTTCAATCTCTCTTTCCTGCTGGCTGAAAAGGTCAGCAAACTCTGCGACCGGCGCAGGAATATCCCTGATATGGCGACCTTCATAGTCAAATCGTGTTGAAAGCGTTTGCCAGCTCTTAAAGGTATTATTGACATAAATAAATCGGGACTGAGTATCTTTCACTCCCCAGCCAACAACAGGATCGCTTTCAAACATTCTGATAAGCCTGGCAGGCAACATAGTTTCTTTCATAAACGTGTCCTTACATTTTTCGTTACTCTACATTAATTTGACCTTGCAACTTAATAATCCTACAGAGAAATAACGTATTATATCCATCACCGTACTTTAATCGTACCTTTTGGTATGCAGAGATGAGTATAAAATTAATATCACAAGCCAACGCTCAGGGAAAGTTTGTTGAATAATAAAAAAGAAGTATGCCCATTACCGAAAGGTTATGGGCTTTTTTTTAATAAACCCGGTAATGATGGTTTCTGATTACGATAAACGAGAGAGCATCATGGTTCACAGCGCATTCATCTGGCTACGGATTTGCGCTGCGCCTCTTTCGCATGTCGGTCGTGGATGCGTTTCAGCTCGCCCGGATAGGCGAACGCCTATCATAATTCCCGCCAGTCATACTTTCAGGTTTAATTTGGTGCTGGGTTGGAAGCCAGAGTCAGAGCCGGAAATTCACCGCGATAAAGAGTTCAGCATGATAATCAGCGATAACTGCGGAAGGGTTGGGGAGGCCGTCAGAGCCGCTGAGCGGATGCGGGCCAGGGATGTCGCGAAGCGGCGGGTTCGCGCCAGGGATGGCGGGTTCCGCCGGTCCGTGAGAAATCCGGAAAAGGCAGAGGGAGGGCGAAGCGGCGGTGATGCAGGCCGGAGCCGGGGTCAGGGGGACGCGGCGACCGGCGCCCCCTTGTCGGTTGCCTGCTGAAGCGGGTCCGAAACGGCCCCCTTCACCACGCGAACGAAACCCGCTTAACGCCCGTTCAGGCAACAACCCTGCACCGCCACCAGACGAACCCTCGCCAGCAGCAAAATCTTACCGGAATGGCGGCTCGTTAAAGGTCCGCAACTTACGGGAATGCAGCTTATCGCCTTCAGCCCGCAGCAGCTCAACCGCATGGATACCAATCTGCAGATGCTCTGAAATCGCACCCTCATAGAAACGGTTTGCCTGACCCGGCAGCTTGATCTCACCGTGCAGCGGCTTATCGGAAACGCACAGTAGCGTGCCGTAAGGCACACGGAAGCGATAGCCCTGGGCGGCAATGGTGGCGCTCTCCATATCTACCGCGACCGCGCGGCTCAGGTTGAAGCGCAGCGCCGACGCCGAGTAGCGCAGCTCCCAGTTACGGTCATCCGTGGTCACTACAGTGCCGGTGCGCAGCCGCTGCTTCACCTCTTCGCCTGGCATGTTGCTCACCGCTTTGGTGGCGTCATAGAGCGCGCGCTGCACTTCGGCGATGCTTGGGACCGGAATATCCGGCGGCAGCACGCTATCCAGCACATGGTCGTCACGCAGATAGGCGTGGGCCAGTACATAATCACCAATCCGCTGGCTCTCGCGCAGGCCACCACAGTGACCAATCATCAGCCAGGCGTGCGGACGCATGACGGCAAGATGGTCGCAGATGGTTTTGGCATTCGACGGGCCGACGCCAATGTTTATCAGCGTGATACCACGGCGATTCGGTGACGTCAGGTGCCAGGCGGGCATCTGATGCCTCTTCCACGCCAGATCCGAAAGCATCGATTCGCTGTCGGTGGTGTCGGCGGTCAGCACCACATCACCGGCACAGGCCAGGCTGTCGTAAGGGGTGCTGGGATCGCGCACCTGCTCAATCGCCCAGCGCACAAACTCATCGACATAACGGGTGTAGTTGGTGAACAGCACAAACGGCTGGAAGTGCTCTACGCTGGTGCCGGTGTAATGACGCAGACGCGCCAGAGAGAAGTCGGTGCGCAGCGCGTCGAAGTGCGACAGCGGGAACTGTGCATCTGCGTGGAACAGGCCATCGGTCGTCTCATCGCCAATCTGTGACAGCTCGGTGGTCGGAAAATGGCGAGCAATACCGGCGCTCATGGTGCGATCCAGGGAGAGATCGGAACCGTCGATCACATAAGGATAGGGGATCTCCTGGCTGGATGGCACCACGGCAATCTCCAGCTGATACTCCTTCTCCAGCATCTGAAGCTGTTCCGCAATATAGTGACGCAGCAGCGCCGGACGGGTAATGGTGGTGCTGTAACTGCCGGTATGGGTAAAGCGTCCCCAGGCGCGCGTGCGGTTCTGCTGTGGCCCTTCACCGTGCCAGGTGATACGCAGCTCGGGGTAAACAAAGAGCCCCTGCGCCCGCTTGTCGGCATCGGGCAGTGTGCCGTTTTCCGTAAAGGCTTTAATCGCCGCGCGCAGCGCCTCAACAGCGCCCTCATACAGGCGTTCAAGTTCATCCAGCGCCTGCTGGCTGGTCAGGTTTTTCCGTTGTGTCGGCATGGTTTCTCCTTCCATTTTTTTCCGCGATTTGCCCCAAGCTTAGCGGGTTTGTTGCCGGGATTGGTGAAGAATATTGAGTTGCTTTTATTTTACGCGGAAATCGCGCGTTATCTGATCAGCGCGACGCGACGGCAGAAAAGAGAACATAAAAAGTCGTTAAGGAAACCTTTAGGATCCAGGGAGGAAAATGCCCCCTGAAGCAGCAGCAGGACACTTAATACGCCGTAACATCAGCGTCAGGTAACACAGCGTCACGGCAGGGAAATCGTCAGGCCGACTGAAGCTGGCAGCGCACTGCGACAGAATCTGCCGGTACGACCCTAAAAAGTTTGTAACTATGATTAATTTCCACCGGAAAGACTTTGCATATTTCTCTGACCCCTATCATCATAATATCTCGTCAGTCTCTTCTGATTTGGTAATCCTTTGCAAAATCCCGGCGTAGCAGTGATGCAGGCGATCAGACGCACGGCGTGGTATCCGAAACGCCGCTCTTATCGCACGCTCTACTGGCGTGAAATATCGCCACTGGCAGTGCCTATCTTTTTCGAGAACGCCTGTGTGTTGTTGATGGGTGTGCTGAGCACCTTCCTGGTCAGCTGGCTGGGCAAAGAGGCGATGGCGGGCGTAGGCCTGGCCGACAGCTTCAATATGGTGATTATCTCTTTCTTTGCCGCTATCGATCTGGGCACTACGGTCGTGGTGGCGTTCAGCCTTGCTAAACGCAACGGTAAGCGGGCGCGGGCCGCTACGCGTCAGTCGCTGGCCATGATGACAATCTTCGCCTTTGTGCTGGTGATCGCTATCGAGTTCTGGGGTCATCTGATCGTCGATGCGATAGCGGGAGCCGCAGACCCGAAAGTGAAAGCCCTGGCACTCAGCTACCTGCAGACCTCCGCCTGGAGCTATCCGGCGGCGGCCATTACGCTCATCGGCAGCGGGGCGCTGCGGGGCGCAGGAAACACCAAAATCCCGATGCTGATAAACGGCGGCATGAACATCCTTAATATCATCATCAGTAGCGTGCTGATCTACGGCTGCTTCTCATGGGACGGTTTAGGTTTTGTCGGGGCTGGACTCGGGCTGACCATCACCCGTTATATCGGGGCGATTGCGGTGATCTATGTGCTGATGATCGGCTTCAACGCCTCGCTGAAAATCACGCTGTCGAGCTACTTCCGGCGCTGGAACAGCAGCATCCTGATGGAAGTGCTGGGGATCGGCGTGCCTGCCAGTATCGAGTCCGTGCTGTTTAACGGCGGTAAACTGCTGACTCAGGTCTTTGTCGCGGGCATGGGCACCAGCGAGATTGCCGGTAACTTCATCGCCTTCTCGGTCGCTTCGCTGATTAACCTGCCGGGCAATGCGCTGGGGTCGGCGTCGACCATTATTACCGGTACCCGCCTGGGCAGGAATCAGGTGTTCCAGGCGGAGCGTCAGGTGCGGCATGTATTCTGGCTGGCAACGGCCTGTCTGAGTGCCATTGCGCTGTTGACGGTGCCGCTGGCCGGGCTGCTGGCGCGTTTCTATACCAGCGATCCGGAAGTAATTAATGTGACGAAGCATCTGCTCTGGCTGAATGCACTGTTTATGCCGCTCTGGGCCGCCTCCTGGGTGTTACCCGCCGGGCTTAAAGGCGCCCGCGATGCGCGTTATACCATGTACGTGTCAATGTTCAGCATGTGGGGTGCGCGCGTGGTGGTCGGTTATCTGCTCGGCATCCAGTTCGGGATGGGCGTGACCGGCGTCTGGCTCGGGATGTTCCTGGACTGGACGGTGCGCGGGATTTTCTTCTGGTGGCGACTCAACAGCGGTAAATGGCTCAACCGCTATCAGAAAATGATCGAGAAAACCGGTTAGCGCCTTTGCCTTCCTCCGGCGGCGGGGGAAGGCACTATCAGAAATCCCTGCGCCGTCACATCTCCAGACTTTCGCGCCTGATTTCAGACGGTTGCACAAAGCCACTCTCGCCTCACCGGGTTAGCGTAAACCCTGCTGCGCACTGGCGCAGATCAAACTTATCGAGGTGACCCTATGACCCGTCTTAAACCGGCGCTGGCCCTGTTGCCACTGCTCTGCAGCAGCCCACTGTGGGCGACAACCTTTGTTTATGTGTCGAACGCTGAATCCGGCACGGTATCCCGCTATCAGCTCAGTGAGAAAGATGGCGGCCTGACATGGCAGGGCGATACCCCCGCCGGGAAAAAGATTATGCCGCTGGTGGCCAGCCCGGATGGTGAACATCTCTATGGTGCGCTGCGCACGCCGCCCTATGCGATCGTCAGCTGGCGCGTGACCCGGCCACAGGGTGTGCTGCAGAAGCAGGCGGTGACGCCGGTGTCCGCCAGTTTTCCCTGGATCACCACCGACAGACAGGGTCGCTATCTGCTCGCCGCCTCGTATGACAGCGATATCGTCATCAGCTACCGGATTGATGATAAGGGTGTAGTGACAGCGCAGGTGACCAGTGAGGTGAAGACCGGGCCGCACGCCCACTCGGTTATCACCGACGTCAGCAATCAGTCGCTTTATGTGGGCAATCTGGGTGCGGATCGGGTGCTGCAGTACCGATTCAGCGCTGATGGGGTGATAACGCCGCTGGGAACCGGTTTTGTCCAGGGTGAGAAGAACAGCGGTGCGCGGCATTCTGTGATCTCGCCGGATAACCGTTTCCTCTATAACCTCGCAGAGATGAGCGGCACCATCACCCAGTTCCGGCGTGCAGCGGATGGCTCCCTGACAGAACTGAAACGCTGGCCGAACGCGGTGGCAAAGCAATATAACCTGCAGCATGGGGTGCAGCGTCCGGCGGGCTACAGCGATCCGACGCCGCGCATCTGGGCGGCAGACATTAAAATCACGCCGGACGGGCGGTTTCTGTTTGTGACCGAGCGCACCTCCAGCACCGTCACGGGTTATCGGGTCGATAAGCCGTCGGGCGAATTAACCCTGACGGGCAGCTGGCCGGTCGAGAGACAGCCGCGCAGTATTGCGATTGATGCGCAGGGTAAATGGCTGATCGTCAGCGGAGAGAAGAGTGCCGTCATTGGCAGCTACGCCATCGATTCCGCCCGCGGCACGCTCACACGGGTCGCTGAAGCGCCGGCAGGGAAGGGCGCCAACTGGGTTACGCTGATCACGCAGTAGCCAGCCTGAAGCGGGCTTTCAGCCAGTCAGAATCCGCTTTGTCATTTCTGGCATAAGCAGCGCAGAAATTTTTGCTTCTGTTGGCGCGTGCAAGCGGGTTTACTCAGGGCATCAACTGAAGCGGAGAACCTGAGATGAAACAGAAACTGAAAGCCTGGTTTGAGCAGCTGCTGAGTGGTTCTGCGGCAGAGGCAGCCGGGCATGATATCAATGTTGAACTGCTGCTGCCGCTGGGCCAGCTTTATGGACTGGAATATTATCCGGCCGTGCATCGCTACCATGAAAAATAAGGGTGGCTTTGTTTTTTCCGGTTAAAGGCTCGCTATTCCGCGGGCCTTTTTCATTTGTGGGGAAAGGTGTAGTCCGGTGGGTTTTATGTGGATATCTTCACCGTTTTATTCGTCTAAGTCAGCCTTAAGCTATTGCGTCGAAGGAAAAACAGCCTTAAGTCAGATGTTCACATTTGCCACCGAATAGATTTTTCCTTTTAGTTATTAGTTCAGGTGCAGCCTCTTTTATGGCTTTTGTATCATTTTTTAATCGTTAAAGGTCTGACGTTAATGCTCTGCTCAGAAGTGTGAAATTTTTATCAGAAGCTGAGTGAATCATGGTGTGGGGGAATATTATTTATAAAAATAAAATACATTATTTTTCAGAGGGAAGTCAGTGACAGCTATTCCGGTTTTTCGACGTTGCATGATATGCAGTGGGTAGTTGTGTCGGTCCGAACCACACCAGGGTAAATTCTTCCTGTTTTTCTTATTGACACACCCAACCCAAAAGATAAAAGCCCACTACTTTAGCCGCAGGCTTTTATCCCCCGGTTGCCTTACGCTTAGTGTGTTAACTGACTGACCAGCCCGGTTAAATCGGCTTTCTTGTCAATTACGCCTGCGGAAGAGGCTTTATCAACCAGCTGAGGCAGATATTTTACCAGCAGGTTCAGTGCGTCGCTGGTGTTAATGCCCATTCGTGCAGCGAGCTGTTCAATGGCCTCAGAGTTAATCATCTTCTGCACCAGATCGCTGCTCAGGGCAACGTTCTGCTGATCGCCGAGCCAGGAATTAACCACTTCGCTGTACTCGCCGTTCTGAAGATGACTGACGATCGTGTGCAATCCGCCTTGCTGCTCAACCCACTCCAGCACGCCTCTCACTTCCTGACTGGTCTGATTATTCAGGCCGCACATCGCCAGCACCGTATCCAGTAAACTCATTCTGCTATCCCCTGAAAATTAATCCGTTACGCCTGCTTGCACGCTCTGATTTTATGAATAACGAACAGCACAATAATGGCACCGACGGTGGCAATCGCGATGCTGAAAATATTAAAACCACTGACCTGGCCAAAGCCCAGCGCCGTACTGACCGCACCACCAATCAGCGCGCCGATAATACCCAGAACAATGGTCATAAAAATACCCATGTTCTCTTTGCCCGGCATGATGCATCTGGCGATGACACCGGCAAGCAGTCCGAATAAAACCCATGACAATATACCCATTCTCAACATCCCTCTTTTTATAAAATTAATTCGCGTTTAACAGTGGTTTAATCCACAAAATTAAAGCGGGTGTATCGTACGCCGCGAAGTAATTGTCTGGCAATCCTGTTTTTTTAATTAAAGTAAACGTTTCAGAAACGATAGGGGAGTAAATATGAGCATTCTGGATAATATTAAAAATATTGGCGGTGAGTTGTTAAATGCTGTTGATAAAAATGTTGAAGATAAACCCGCGACGGCAGCGGGCACGCGCAGCTATACCGTGAAGTCCGGTGATACGCTGAGCGCAATTGCTAAACAGTTTTACAATGATGGCGCACAATATATGAAAATCTTTGAGGCGAATAAGGGCATCCTCAGTAACCCGGATCATATTGCACCGGGTCAGGTGCTGACGATCCCTGAATAATATTGTCAGTCGACTAAGCCAGCCGGTCTGTTTTGACGGCTGGTTTATAGCGGATCGCTTTGCCTGTAGCCCGGTGAAATAGGGAATTGTGGCTGTGCAGAAAATTAACGCCAGCGGCTTTTTCGTTATCGGCAGGGGAGATGACAACAAGCGTGCGCAGGAGAAATCTGCGGCTTTCGAAAAGCAAAAAAGCAGATATCCGGAGATATCTGCTTTTTCTAATCTGGCTCCTCTGACTGGACTCGAACCAGTGACATACGGATTAACAGTCCGCCGTTCTACCGACTGAACTACAGAGGAATCGTTGGAACGAGGCGAATATTAACGACGTCGCCCGAAGGTGTCAACAGCAAAAAATACATTATCATTCAACTGGCTAGCTTTAAAGCAAAGCGATCACGATTTAAGCACTTTGGGCCGTCTCTGCGGTTATTCTGCTCAGAGGGTCCTGCTGATAAAAGTGCTGAAGATGCTGATACATGGACGGAAAGCGTTCAGCCAGCAGAACCGGGGCCGTAAAAAAGTATTCAGAGAGGACGGCGAAGCACTCCGCCGGATCGCTGGCGGCGTAGGGATCGAGAGTCGCTGCCTGTTCACCGACCAGTTCCACTTCCGTTTCAATCTCTGCCATCGCGGCACGCAGATCTTTTTCCCACTGCGCCACATCGCGCAGTGGCATCATGGGCACGCCGCTGGTGTAACCACTGCCGCGTGCATCCAGCTTGTGGGCCACTTCATGAATGACCAGATTGAAACCGGAGAGATCAAACGAATCCTGAATATCGAGCCAGTTGAGCACCACCGGCCCCTGCGTCCAGCTCTGTCCGGCATGAACGGCGGGTGAACTGTGAACCAGCCCATCCTCATCCTGCCACTGATCCGCCACGCTGAACGGTTCAGGATAGATAAGTACGTCATGAAAACCGTCCAGCCACTCCAGGCCCAGTTCCAGCACCGGCAGGCAGAAGAGCAGGGCGATGCGCACGCTGCGCAGTTCATCCAGCTCAGCGCCTTCCATCACCACCAGCTTTTTCTGTTGCAGAAAGCGCGTCGCCAGCGCGACCAGCGTCTGCCGCTCGGCCTCACTGAGCGGGCTGAAGATCGGTTGCGCCAGTCCCTGCTGCCAGGGCAAGGCAACCAGCCTGTCGTTATGCGTTTTCCAGGGCCATTTAAACATCGTAACTCCTGCACAGAACCGGACTCTCTGGCTATCCTGACGCGCCAGACATAAAAATGCCAGCATCGAATGCTGGCATCAGATTCTGACTTAAGGGCTGAAGGCCTATTCAACCCGTTAGCGCGGCCGTTGTCTGTGATTTAACCCGCAAAGCGCGGTTCTGGCGGGTTATTTGCGTTCAACACGCTGAAATTCAATGACCCAGACCCAGGGGTTAACTTCCCAGCTGGTGGCACCGTACTGTTTTTGCCACGCTTTGCGGTACGCCTCTTTGGGCGACTCCGAATTGACGTTCATGGTGAAGAAATTATTGAGGAAGTGCGAATCGGTCTGTACGCCTTCCGCCATGATGTCATCTTCACTGATATCCTGAATTTTTTCCGCACGTACGCCCGTAATCTCCAGATTGATGCGGCTGGCCCAGCGCGGCATGTGGATGGCGGTCTGCCAGCCAAACTCTTCGGCTTCCGGCGTACTCATCGCATGCTGACCCAGTTCGTTGCTGTCTGCCCGGTACTGGCAAAATTCCGGCTGACGAAACGGCGTCGGGTCGCGGTCATATTCTGCCAGATCGTGCTCTGGCACCATGGGACCACGCCAGGTTTCACGCACCCAGAGAATGTCGCCGGGTTTGCCATACGGGCACTGGTAGCTGATGTCCGTCATCGACATCATCTTATAGCCATGAAGATGGTTCGCGCTCACATCGAAAGCGTGTACGCCTTCGTGATGATCCTGTCCCGGACCAAAAGCCTGCGTTTTCATAATGCGCCGGGTTTGTGTTTGCTGGCCAACCAACAGGGCACGAACACGCTGTTCGGAAAAAAGAATCGGCCGTTCTTTCATGGATTACCTCTTTTTATTAGTAGAACCCGGTTACTGCTGTAAACGTCCATTTGCTTCACATCTGAGAGTTATCATAAAGGCTTTAAATCATTCTGCTTAATAATTTGTCGCCTGACAGTCACTTTGAAAGTGCCACTTTGATAGTTGAAAACCAGCAAAATGCAAAAAGCGCACCAACGCTCTCTGTCCAGGCGGCAGAAAGCGATGAAGAGCACGGATACAGTACGTTATAACGGTAAAAATAGGAACCTTTTCAGCTTTTTTCCCCTGTCATCACACATAATTTTACAATCACCGATGATGAAAAAAAAAGTTTAAACGGACCCGTAAAGGGTTCTCAGACAGAACAAAACATTACGCCTGTTAAACTAATTTTCTTAGCAGCAATTCACTGAGGAAAGACTGAAAACCGCCGAAATTGCGGTTATTGTGTAACAGAGATGCTATACAGATGATCCAGATCTCATTTTTCTGCCAGAAATCGCTGGCAGCGCCGCGCTTTTCGACCGCACTGTAAAAAAAGTGTCATTAGCCAGTCGCTATGATGGCTTGCCGTTCGCGCACTGATCACGACAGAGAAACCGCTGTCGATCACTACAGGGAGACAGACTATGTCACTTACACTCTGGCAGACTCGTTACGAAAGCTGGTTTCAGGCGAACTGGATCCACGATGATGGCGCACACGATATCGCCCATCTGCGGCGCGTATGGATGAGCGCACAGCGAATCATGACCGGCACACCGGCCGATCCGCTGGTGGTGCTTACCGCCTGTTATTTCCACGATGTGGTTAATCTGCCCAAGAATCACCCGGAGCGTCATCTCGCCTCAACGTATGCCGCAGCGGAAACCCAGCGCATTCTGCAGCAGGACTTTCCTGACTTCCCGGCTGAGCGCATTGAAGCCGTCATGCATGCCGTGAAAACGCACAGTTTCAGCGCCGGCATTCCGCCGCAGACGCTGGAGGCGAAAATTGTGCAGGATGCTGACCGGCTGGAGTCGCTGGGTGCGATCGGGCTGGCGCGGGTTTTTTATACCGCGGGTGCGCTTAACCGTCCGCTGTTCGACAGCCAGGATCCCCTGGGCAAAGACCGCGAGCTGAATGACGTCAAATGGACGCTGGATCACTTCCAGAAGAAACTGCTGCGCCTGCCGGAGACAATGCACACGGAAACGGGTCGCATGCTGGCAGAACACAACGCAGATTTTCTGGTGCGGTACATGGCCAAGCTCTATGCCGAACTCCAGGGCAATCTGGTGGGAATCGATGAGGGTGTGCTGCGGGATTTCACCCCGTTGCGCACCGAATATTAAATTTTTATGACAGTATGTTAATCGAAACGGTCATCCGGTAGCGTGTAGCAATAACAAAAAGGAGTGGCGCAATGACCGAAACTGTTAATTTAACGATTAAAATTGACCCTGAACTGAAAGAAACGATCAAACAGCTGGCGCTGGAAAATCAGATTTCAATGAGCCAGGAGATTGTGCAGCGCTTACAGGCCAGCCTGGAAACGCATCCGCATCCGGCCATTGATAGTCAGGACATCACTGAAGAGTCAGCAGAGAAAGCAACGTCTGCTGATGAAAAGGCTGATGGGCTGACCGCGACCGAGCTGAAGCAGATTCGCCTGCTGCTGAAGAAGCAGGGTAAGAAAAAGAAATAAAACAGAAACCCGTCGAAAGACGGGTTTTTTTCAGCGCGATTCAGCGCGATGACGAGGTCAGCTGGCGGATATGCGGCAGCAGGAGCTGAGCCACCGCGGCGAACACCGGCACCACAACTGAATTGCCAAATTGCTTATACGCCTGGGTGTCTGATACCGGAATGCGGAAGGGCGCCTGGCCTGGCACATCAAACCCCATCAGGCGGGCGCACTCACGCGGCGAGAGACGACGCGGACGGCGGGCCATATTTTCCGCATCCTGAAACGCTGCTTCTCCCAGCGCATTGTCCCAGCCACGGTCGATCAGGATTTCTGAACCATCTTTGTAATAGCGCGCTGACAGCGTTCGCACGCAGCAGTCAGGATTTCGCGGGTCGTTCAGGCCAAAACCAAACCCGTTGCCTCTGGCTTTATGTTTCTTCGCGTACTCATAGAGGTAGCGCCACAACACCGGCGACAGGATATATTTGTCGTCCGGGGCGTGCTCCAGCAGGCTCTGCAGGGTCGGCACCTGCGCGGGATAGAAGCGGCGGATATCGCGCAGCGTAAAGTCCTGCTTTTTCAGATCGCGACGGATGCCCACCAGCACAATGCGTTCGCGATGCTGGGGCAGAAAGTGACGTGCATCGATCACTTTGGCGTCCGGGCTGACAGCACCGGCATCGGCGATGTCATAACCCAGTTCATCCAGCGTCTCCATGATAATCGCAAAGGTCCGGCCTTTATCGTGGCTTTTCAGGTTCTTCACGTTTTCCAGCACAAAGAACGGCGGCTTTTTGGCAGCCAGGATGCGGGCCACATCGAAAAATAGCGTGCCCTGAACCTGACACTCAAAGCCATGTGCGCGACCCATCGCATTCTTTTTGCTGACGCCTGCCAGTGAAAAGGGCTGGCAGGGAAAACCCGCCAGCAGCACCTGATGATCGGGGATGGCGGCATCAATTGCCCGATAGATCTCGTCATCACCGGTCAGCCCTTCCGGCTGGGTGACCTGACGGATATCGGTATTGAAGTGATGCTCCAGCGGATCGCTGTAGTGGTTCGCTTTATAGGTGCGCACCGCCTCTTTGTTCCATTCACTGGTGAAAACGCACTTGCCGCCAATCGCCTCAAAGCCTTTGCGAATACCACCAATCCCGGCAAAGAGATCGATAAAACGGAATTCGGGATCGTCATAATGGGCGGGCCGCGACGGCAGCAGTGACTGCAGCAGCAGCAACTCTGCCTCACACAGCGGTGGCAGGGCGCTTTTACCCTGACGTACCCGGTTCAGCAGGGCTGGCGTCCAGCCGGTAAAGCCAGCCTGCTGCAGGCGGGCCGTGAGATCACGCACCGAATAGATTTCCAGCACCTGCTGCACGAGTTCAGCGCTATCGGCAGAGGAAGGGGCGGCAGAGAGTGGTTCAGCGAGGAGGGCGGGATGCATGCATTTTTCCTTAACAGTAAGGCGCCTATGCTATCACTCCCGGCGCTGCAGGGAAATTCCGGGATGTGCCCTGCAGTGGCACCCCGGAATCTTCTGCTTTTACGGCCCCGCATCCAGAGTCAACCGGCGGCGACTTTCGCTTTTCGCGGCGCAGGCTAAAGTTACATAACCAGCAAAAAAGGAGAGGTTATGGCTGATGTTCACTCCAGCGAAACACGCAGCAAGAATATGCGTGCGATTCGCGCTCAGGATACGGCCATTGAGCAGCGTATTGCGCTGCTGCTGAAAGACCGTGGCTTCAGCTACCGCGTGCAGGATAAAAATCTGCCGGGACGGCCCGACTTCGTTCTGACCGACCAGCAGGCAATTATTTTTGTGCATGGCTGCTTCTGGCATCGTCATCACTGCTATCTCTTTAAGCTGCCCGCAACGCGCACCGAGTTCTGGACCGGAAAAATTAACAGTAACGTTGAGCGCGATCGGCGTTACGTACGCCAGTTGCAGGAGGCGGGCTGGAAGGTGCTGATCATCTGGGAGTGTGCGCTGCGGGGCAGACTGCGCCTGACGGATCAGGATCTGCTGGAGCGGCTGGAGGAGTGGCTGCTGGTGATGTCAGAGAGCGCCGAGATCGATCATCAGGGCATTCATCATTACCACGCAGATTGCTAATCCCGGACATAATTGGTTAGATCTGCGCTTTCTCCGTGGCCAGGAGGCCGAAATGAGCAGCATAAAACTGACGGTAAAACGCCTTTATCAGATCCGTGACGAGCGGATGGTCAACACCAAAGCGACCGCGCGGGTCTATAGCGGCGAGAGACTGATTGCCACGGAGGCGATCACCGGCATGACCGAAAGTCCGGTCAGTAAATATCTGCATGCGGAAGGCACAGCAGGTGAGACGGTGCGGGTAGAGTGGGATTGTGAGGGCATCGCCGAGATGACCGTGACGGAAATTGAGCGCTGCCCATGTTGTCAACATAACGAACCAGACTAAGGATAAGATTTTGGCGGGAACCAGTTTACTCACTTTACTTGATGATATTGCAACACTTCTGGATGATATTTCCGTCATGGGCAAAGTGGCGGCGAAAAAAACGGCGGGGGTGCTGGGTGACGACCTGTCACTGAATGCCCAGCAGGTCACGGGCGTCAAAGCCAATCGCGAGCTGCCGGTGGTCTGGGGTGTGGCCAAAGGATCGTTTCTTAACAAACTGATTCTGGTGCCGCTGGCGCTGATCATCTCCGCGTTTGCGCCCTGGCTGATCACGCCGCTGCTGATGATTGGTGGTGCCTATCTCTGCTACGAAGGCGTGGAAAAGGTGCTGCACAGCCTGCAGCACGACAGGCAGAGCAAATCACCGGAAGCGCGTCAGCAGCGACTGGATTCGCTGGCGAATCAGAACGCGGCAGAGTTTGAAAAGAAAAAAATCAAAGGTGCGGTGCGGACCGATTTTATTCTCTCTGCGGAGATCGTCGCCATCACCCTGGGGATCGTCTCAGAGTCCCCGCTGCTGAATCAGGTGATTATTCTGGCGGGCATCGCGATTCTGGTCACTATCGGCGTCTATGGCATCGTCGCGGCGATTGTGAAAATCGATGACCTGGGATTCTGGCTGCGTGAAAAATCGTCCCGCCTGGCACAGGGCATCGGCAGTGTGCTGCTGGCTGCCGCGCCCTGGCTGATGAAGATCCTCACGGTGGTCGGCACGATTGCGATGTTCCTGGTCGGCGGCGGCATTGTGGTGCACGGCATCGCGCCACTGCATCATATGATTGAAGAGGTCAGCGGCGGCTTCAATGGCTGGATCGCGATGCTGCTCAGCAACGGTGCTAACCTGGTGCTCGGCTTTATCATTGGGTCGATCGTGCTGTTAGTGGTTAACCTTATTGCCAGAGTGCGCGGAAAATCGGTATAAAGCGCACTGTGATTTACGGTCAGGAGAATGACGATGAACGACGACATGTTTGAATTTGATATTGACGCACAACTGGAGCAGGCTGAAGCGAAAGCGGAGAAAAAAGCCAGCGAAGTGCCGGACGATCTCGGTGACGAAGCCGACTGCGAAGGGTGCAAGATCTGACGTCAGCGCCTTAACCTTTCCTCAAAGCGGGTAATATTTTTTATCCGCTTTGTTTATTTTCCGCATATCTCTCTGCTTAATTCTGAATTTGCCCTTTTTTTGCGTGCCTTAACAGGCAGGAACCCCGTTCGCCTGCTATAAAGGAAATCATCACCCCGGTTATTAACATTCGTAAAAGGAGCGCATCATGGTTTTTGCAATCAGTGAGGAAGTGCAACACAAGGAAGAGGGCCAGACAATGGTGGTGACCGGCTACGCCAGTGGCATGGTCGAGTGCCGCTGGTATGACGGCTACGCGATGCGCAGTGAAGCTTTCCGCAGCGATGAGCTGTGTGCGACAGCACCGGCGCAGCAGCTGGCGGGCTCAGGCCTGCAGGTCTGACGACCAGGCAGGCCCGGTGAGCAAAACGCTGTGGCGGGCACACTCTGTGCCGCCCGCTCAGCTTCAGACGTTGCCGTCGTTATCCTCTTCAACGGCCTGGTAGATGCGTTGTAAGACATCCGGGAACGCAGACTGCACCCGGCTCCAGCTCGGAATAAACGGTTTGTCGTTAGGCCGTTCGATAAAGGCCTGACCCGCTTCCAGGATCGACTGGGTGAACATCTCCACCGCCGCTTCCTCGACATGCTGATCAAACTTCAGGCCGTTCATCGCCGCCTCATGGTTATAGGTTTCCATCATATCCAGCGCATTACGGTAGTAGGTCGCCTTCAGCACCCGGAACGAGTCACTGGTCAGCGGCACACCCATCGTGGCGAGCTTACGCAGCAGCGACTGAACAATGTCACTGCTCATACGTTTCAGGCCGCCGGTGCCATCATCTTCCGCCAGCGGCTGATGCTTGTGATCGTAGTTATCGGCGATCTCCACCTGACATGACTGGCGGGTAGTATAGTTACGGTAAATCTCCGACAGCACACCGATTTCCAGCCCCCAGTCTCCCGGAATTTTGATGCCGTTCAGCACATGCGTCCGCATGGCAAACTCGCCGGACAGGGGATAGCGGAAACTCGACAGATAATCCAGATACTCGGAATGACCGTAGACTTTCTGCAGCGAGCGCAGCAGCGGGCCGACCAGCAACCGTCCTACGCGGCCATTGAGCTTGCCGTCGGCCACGCGTGCGTAGAAGCCTTTGCAGAACTCATACTGAAAGGCCGGATTAGCCAGCGGGTAGAGCAGGCGGGCCAGCATTCCGCGCTCGTAGGTGACGATATCGCAGTCATGCAGGGCGACGCAGCTGGTGCGGTCGGATGCCAGCGTATAACCGGTGCAGAACCAGACGTTACGTCCCTTGCCGGGCTGGGTAGGGGATAAACCCTCCTTATCCAGCTCGGCATCAATAGCCTTCAGACGCGGGCCATCATTCCACAGAATGCGATGCCGCTGCGGCAGCCGGGAGAAAAATTCGCGCGCATAGAGAAACTGGTCGCGGTCAGCCCGATCCAGACCGATGACAATTTCGTCCAGATAGGGCACTTTCGCCAGCTCATCGACGATATTCGTCAGTGCCGGGCCTTCAAGTTCGGAAAACAGCGATGGCAGGATCAGCCCCATTTTGCGTTTGCGGGCAAAGCGTACCATCTCTTTTTCCAGCGACTCCACGCTGCGGTGGGTCAGATTGTGGAAATTGGTGATTACGCCATTCTGATAAAAGTCACTCATCGCATCATCCTTTTAATGCCCGCGGGCAGCTTATTGAGGTTGAGTCAAAAAATAGTCCAGCCCTTCACGCCAGCCCTCGGGGCCGTGATGCGCCGTGTGATAAACCTGCTGCTGATCGGTGCGGGTAAGGGTGACCGGTGTTTTACTGTAGCCCCGGATCACCACGGCGTAGTCCACCGCATCCAGCATCGGGGCATCGTTGGGCCCGTCGCCCAGACCGATGGTGACGCGCGACTCACCGGGTGAGTGATCCAGCAGCCAGCGCAGCGCCTGGCCCTTGCCGCAGCCCGCGGGCATCACATGCCAGAAACGGCCACCCTGAGTCAGGGCCAGGCCTTCAGCGCCCAGCGCCTCGCGAAACTGCGCCAGCGCCTCCTCACTGTCGCGCCAGACCACCACCTCGGAGGCGTCGCGCTGACGCGACAGCGCCGCATCTGCCTCGCTCAGGCCGGTCATCGAAGCCACGTCCGGGTCGGAGAAGTCATGAAAACCGGTGAAGCGCCAGGTGGCTTTCATGGCGGCCAGCCGTTCGCAGATCGCCTCATAGGTCTGCGTGTCATCCAGGCGAACCCGCTGCTGATCGTGCGTCTGTACCACGGCGCCGTTCTCCGCAATAAAGGGCGAGCCGCTGATACCCAGCCTTTTCTGCAGCGGAATAATCTCGGCGGCCGTTTTACTGGAACAGATCACCAGCGGCACGGCCTGCTGTTTCAGCGTGGCAAGCCATTCGCTGGCCGCATCCCAGCGATAGGTGTGATGGTCGAGCAATGAACCATCCAGGTCGGTAACGATCATTAACGGTTGATGGAGAGTGGGCATTAACAGGCTCCTTTCATCACGTTCGCGGCTAAAGCAGCGATTTTTCAATATTATAGTTGAATCTGGCGCACACTTTTTTTAATGCGCCGTCTGCGATGAATCCAGGATTAATCTTAAAAATTTGTGCCGGAACAGGCGACGTGCGCGAAGTGCGCAGAGGCTAAGTGGCTGTCTGACGCGGTATTTTCGGTAACTTCAGAACTGAAATTTCCGGATAGGGTGCAGAAATGTGCATATCAGGTGCTTGTTTCGCCTGTGGGATAGCGTAATCTGCACAGGTGTTAAGAATTCCCTGGTGTAACGAATTGAATTTTTACCCGGCCATCCCGCCGGGTATTTTTTTGAAATCGATTTCAGCGATTCGCTTCACTGGCGCGGTAATCGCAGATATCGATTTCGAATGCCTCAGCCAGTTCGCTGTAAGAGTGGAAAATCCGGCCATCCGCTTCCAGCCGTGGCGCCTGCTCCTGCTCCATATAATCCCGCACCTCTCCCGATGTCCTGGCCTGAATCGCCGCCAGTAATCCCTCGATATCCACCTTCAGTTCGGACGGTTGCCCGTCGCTGTGCTGTTTTTCGTCTGTCATGTGCTGACCTCCGGATGCAAACAGAGTGATCAGTATAGAACGCGGCAGTAAAAGGGGAGTCCAGGCAGATCGCAGAAAAAAAGCCCGCGCTGCGCGGGCAAAATCCTTGTTACTAACAGGTTGGCTGCACCTCTGGGGGGGCAGCAGCAGGATGAGTGTAACGGCCCGGCACGTCAGAAGTCCGGCAGCGAACTGTCAGGAAAGCGAAAAGGTGTAACCTTACTCAGATTTACCTGACTTTTCGCCTGAAGAGAGCAGATTCAGCTATAGTTGAAGATAAAGCTGATTTATTTCAACACCTAAAGGAAGGGTTATGGACATCTTAAAAATTATTATCGCTATCCTGTTGCCACCGCTGGGCGTGTTTATGCAGGTCGGTTTTGGCGGCGCTTTCTGGCTGAATATTCTGCTGACTCTCTGTGGTTATATTCCTGGTATCGTTCATGCTGTCTGGGTGATTGCCCGTCGCTAACGCGCTGCATCGCCACGGTTCTTCGTTTAGACTGTATTCAGCTACTCATCAGGAGAACCGATAATGAAGGTCAATGACCGCGTCAGCGTCAAAACCGATGGCGGCCCGCGCCGCACCGGCACTATTCTGGCTATGGAGCCATTTAATGAGGGCACCATGTTTCTGGTCGCGCTCGAAGATTACCCGCTGGGAATCTGGTTCTTTAATGAGCTGCATCAGCCGGATGGGATTTTTGTTGAGCCTTACGAGGACGCCTGAACCTGACGTGACGTAAAAAAGCCGCCTTCCCGCAAAACGGGAAGGCGGCTTTTTGCTCTCTGAGGCCGGGTGGCGACGGGCGTCACGCACTCATCCGGCCGGTTGTTCGGTTAAAGTGGCCGCAGTGTCAGCCGCCTGACTCAGAAGGTTTCCCAGTTATCGTTACCGGCGGCCAGCGCCGGACGGGAGGCAATAGCAGGGCTCTTTAACGCTGCCGCCTCACGCGCAGGCGTGCGGAGGGCGGCGGGCGCGTCCTGCAGACGGAACGCTGCCACGGCCTGGGTCAGTTTGCCTGCCTGATCTTCCAGCGAGGCGGCTGCGGCGGTGGCTTCTTCCACCAGTGAGGCGTTCTGCTGGGTCACATTATCCATCTCGGTAACGGCCTGGCTGACCTGCTGAATCCCCCGGCTCTGCTCGTCCGACGCCGCCGCGATCTCCGACATAATATCGGTCACGCGACGCACCGCTTCGACAATTTCACCCATGGTGTTGCCGGCGGCACCAACCTGATGCGAGCCGTCATTAATCAGCGTGACCGACTCGGCGATCAGGGATTCAATCTCTTTAGCCGCCTGCGCACTGCGCTGTGCGAGATTCCGCACCTCACTGGCCACGACCGCGAAGCCACGACCCTGTTCACCGGCACGCGCGGCTTCAACCGCCGCATTCAGCGCCAGGATGTTGGTCTGGAAGGCGATACTGTTAATGACGTTGGTGATCTCGGCAATCTTCTTCGAACTGCCAGAAATATTGTTCATGGTTTTCACCACGCTGCCCACCAGTTCGCCCCCGCTGCGCGCTTTGCCGGAGGCATCGGCCGCGAGCTGACTGGCGTGGTGTGCATTCTCGGCGTTCTGTTTCACTGTCGCGGTCAGCTGCTCCATGCTGGCAGCGGTCTGCTCCAGCGCGGCGGCCTGCTGCTCGGTGCGTGACGAGAGGTCGGTGTTACCGGCAGAAATCTCACTGGAACCCTGATAGATCGCCACCGCACCTTCACGCACCGTTCCCACGGTGGTGACCAGCGCCTGCTGCATCAGCTGCAGGTTATAGATCAGCGTGCCGATCTCACTGCGGCCATGCGGCAGAGGCGGGGAGGTCAGGTCACCCTGAGCAATACGTTCGATACGCTGCACCGACAGGCGCAGCGGCGTGATGACTACGCGGCGCAGGAAGACAAAGGTCATCAGCACCAGCACCAGCGCGGCGGCAAAGGCCACCGCCATTGAGATAAAGCCGACGCGCGACTGATGGTCCGCCTGCGCATTGATCGCCATCGCCCGGTCAGTACGGATCTTAATCGCCTTCAGCAATACCGCGTTGTAGTCATCATCCAGCTTGCGGGTTACATCGGTTTCCTGAGCGATAATGCCCTCGAAGCTGCCCTCTTTACCGGCGTTGATCATCGGGATCAGGCCTTTGGTGATGTAATCGTTGAAGCGGGCCTTCAGGCTGCTATCGAGTTCCGTGTCGGCGGGCGATTTTACCTCCCGCGCTTCATACACGGCGAAGCCCTCTTTGGCCTGCTGGATGCGTTTTTCGGCCGCTGCCACATTGGCACGAAACTCATCCATTTCCCCGATACGCGCGGCGGCACCGGCCTGGATAATAGTCAGGCGGGCGGTACGCAGATGGTTCGAACTGTTTGAAAGGCCCATGCGAACCTGAATCTCGTTGGTCGCATCATCAAGAGAGTGATTGCTTAAAATCAGGAAGTAACTGGCGACACCGATACAGAGTGCAAACAGCAGCAAAATGCCGCCGAAGATCAGGCTAAACAGCGGCACCAGACGGAGATTCTGCCAGAGGCCCGCGCTTTTCTGTCCATCATTATCTACTGCAGTGTTCATATCCATGCTCTCATGAGGCTGATTGTTATAAAACTTAACATCGGCAGCCGGAGCAGAAGACTTAACAGCCAGAGTGAGACGCAGATCGCAATTTCGCGCAATAAAAAACCGGCCATAAAGGCCGGTTCCTGTGCTGCGACAATCAGCGAATATTAACGTAAATACCCGAGGTCACATTATCCGTCAAACGAACAACATGATAAATAACCTGCTTATTATGGGTTTTGATTTTGCGTTTAATATTCCCTTTGTGCGACGAAACCGTCTTGGCCTTAATTTGCATCTTGTCTGAAATCTGGATGGTATCATGACCTGACATCCACATTTTCAGCATGTTTGATTCAGTCTGGCTCAGCGTCAGCGGATGTACATCCATGCCCGAAGAGATGCGCGCAGACTGGTTAAGCTTCTTCTGCAAATAGGTACTGAGTAAGGAATCAAGGGTCGAAGTCTTCATCGATTTTGACGTAATAATCAGGTTCTTACGAACGTAGAGATATTCCTCAAAATGGATATTGCTGATCGCCATGAATATAAAAAACAGTGTGTCAGGATGCTGTGTAATAATGCTGCGAATGCGTTCGCTGGAGTCAGACTCATGAATGAAGCAATCTTCATTAATAAAGACGACACCAGGATTTAATTGCTCACATTTTTGCTGTAGTTGTTCAATATCGGAGACAGACGAGATGTTCTTCTTCTTAACTCCTTTTAAAGACATGTAGTCTGTTAATCCCAGGCGTGTGTAGTTGCAGGAATCCATAATAATAGTTGGCATAATAGCGACCCTCACCAATTTGTTATCCGTTTAAATCAACGATGAATACGCGTTGCGGTACGAGAGAGATTTCTTAGGTACTTTTTTATTCTGCTCGTGCAGTTTGGCAACAGGCAACCGCCCGTAAAAGTCTTCATCCCTGACCCGTTCTGCAAAAATTTTGTGCTGCCCTGACGTCATACATTCTCCGGCCGTGGCGGGGAATGCCAGTGAAGTGCCGGAGGTTAAGTAAAACGCGTTTTTTGAGAGCAAAATCACTATCCCTGAAAACACAGAGTTTTCTGATAGGATAATTCTCAAAAGCATTTGTTTTACGAAAGTGTGACGCCTCAGCGTGCGATGACAATGCCGGAAAAAACATTTTTTAACAAGAAAAATCACTTAAAGTTTTTTTTCTATCAAATTCATGGGTTTACCGGATTTGCCCGCCAATTCACAGTCTAAGTGCTTCCGTGAACCACCCAACTAAAATACGCGAAGCCCGGTTTAATAAGAATTATTTTCAGACTCTGCGCACATTTATCAGAATTTCCTTAGTTGCATTCTGAAAAACATGGTTCGGAAAATGCACGTATGGTTTTGCGATACTTAAGTTTAATGAGACGAAAGTAGTTAGAAACTTAATGTTCAGGGACGGGATAGTTCTGTCAGGAACAGGGTGAGTAAATCAAAGACTTCCCCGAACAAATGCTCGCAGAACGGGGCGAGAAGGGGCATCAGCAGGCTGATGGTTAAAATTCCGACTGTTAAGGTAATCGGAAAGCCAATTGCGAAGATTGATAACTGTGGTGAAACACGGTTTAACAAACCTAGTACCAGATTTAGCATGAGTAACAAAACGATTAAGGGTAGCGCTAACATCATGCCATTAAGGAAAATTAATCCGCCCGATTTCACCAGCGCCATAAACGCATTGGCATTCAGCGGGTGTCCGCCAATCGGCAGCGTATGAAAACTGTCCGCCAGCAGCGAGATCAGCCATAAATGCCCGTTGAAGGTCAGGAACAGTAACATCGCCAGCATGTCGAGGAAACGGGCCAGTACCGGCATGTTAAGACGGCTGCCGGGATCGAAAAAGGTGGCGAAGGAGATGCCCATCTGCAGACCAATCACCTCACCGGCGCAGCGCACAGCCGCAAAGGCAAACTGCATGGTAAAGCCGAGCGCGATACCAATCAGCATCTGCTGAATAAGCAGCCAGAAACCCGCCGGAGAAAACAGGGTGACATTCACTGCAGGTAACAGCGGCATCAGCAGCCAGGTGATCATCACCGCCAGACCGATTTTGACACGCTTGCTGACAGATCGTTCACTGAGGATGGGTGCGGTGGCGAACAACGCCATGATGCGCACCAGCGGCCAGAAGAACTGGCTGACCCACTGAACCAGCTGACTGCTGTCGAGAGTAATCATCAGCCGATGATATAAGGCAGGTTAGTAAAGACGGTACGGATGTAGTCCAGAAGCAGATTCAGCATCCAGGGTCCGGCAATGATACCGGTGGTGGCGACCGCCAGGATCTTGGGAATAAAGGATAAGGTCTGTTCGTTGACCTGGGTCGCCGCCTGGATCAGGCTGATCAGCAGGCCGCTGACCAGCGCGGCCAGCAGCAGCGGGGCGGCCAGCATCAGGGCGACGCGCATCGCTTCCTGTCCCATTACCATTACTGATTCAGGTGTCATGTGTTGCTCCGGTAAAAAAGGGGGATCAGGAGTAGAAACTTTGCGCCAGTGAACCGACCAGCAGTTGCCAGCCATCGACCAGAACAAACAGCATCAGTTTAAACGGCAGCGATATGGTCGCGGGTGGAACCATCATCATCCCCAGCGCCATCAGCACGCTGGCTACCACCAGGTCAATGATCAGGAACGGAATAAAGACGGTAAAGCCAATCTGGAAAGCGGTCTTGAGTTCACTGGTCACATAGGCTGGCAGCAGAATGCGCATCGGCACGGCTTCCGGACCGGCAATCGGCGCGGTATTGGCCAGCCTGGCAAACAGGGCGAGATCCGCCTCGCGAGTCTGACGCAGCATAAAGTCACGCAGCGGCTGAGCACCTTTCTCAATCGCGACATCCATGCTGATCTTGTCCTGACTGAACGGCAGATAAGCATCCTGATAAATTTTGTCGAAGGTCGGCGCCATAATAAAGAAGGTCAGAAACAGCGACAGACCGAGCAGAACCTGGTTCGGCGGCGCCGAGGGGGTGCCCAGGGCGTTACGCAGTAAACCGAATACAATGATGATGCGGGTGAAGCTGGTCATCATCAGCAGCACCGCCGGGATAAAGGTCAGGGCGGTGATAAAGACCAGCGTCTGAACCGGCAGGGACCAGCTCTGACCGCCGCCAGGCAGCGAGTGACTCACCAGACCCGGCAGCTGGGCATGGGCAGCCGGTGCCAGTAACAGCAGTGGCAATAAAGCAAGCAGTCGACGCATCATTGTGGTTTTCCGGGACGTTTAACCAGATTCTGTAATAACTGACGAAAATCCTGTGGCGCACGATTGTCCGGCGTCACGGAGACCGGCTGACCCGGTGGCAGCGTGTGCAGATGGGTAATCTGCTGCGCGGTGACGCCCAGCACCAGACGGGCATCGGCCGTATCAACAATCACGACGCGCTCACGCTGGCCAACGGAGACGCTGGCGGTGAGCTTCAGCTCCTGGCTACTGACTTTCTTCGGCGCGAAGCCGGCACGACGTGCCAGCCAGGCGCAGGCCAGAATCAACAGAATAATTACGGCTAAGACGCTGCTGACCTGCGCCAGCATAGAGCCGGTAGAGATCGCCTGCGCGTGCGGCGTCGCCGTCTGCAGCGTTTGATTCTGGCTGTTCATAGTCAGTGGCTCTTTAGCGACTCAGACGACGCATACGTTCAGACGGGGTGATGATGTCGGTGATGCGCACGCCATATTTGTCGTTCACGACCACCACTTCCCCCTGCGCGATCAGGTAACCGTTGATCAGAATATCCAGCGGTTCACCCGCCAGGCCATCCAGTGACACCACGGAACCCTGCGTCAGACGCAGCAGCTCTTTGATCGTCATCTTGGTGCGGCCCAGTTCTACGGTGAGCTTCACCGGGATATCCATAATCAGGTCGATATCCTGCAGCGAGCCAGCGACGTTGCCGCTGTCGAATGATTTAAAAACGTCATCGGTCTGCGGCGCGCTGCTGCTGCCGACCTGCTCATTCATCGCTTCAGCCCACAGATCGTCTGCAGAGATATCGTCAGACGGTTTATTACTGTCAGTCATGGGGCTGTTCCTCGTTCAGCGAATTCAAAATCGGGTTAATCAGGTGTTCAACACGGAGCGCGTACTGACCATTCATCGTGCCATACTGGCTGGTTAAGACCGGGACGCTATCCACATGCGCGATAATGCGTTCCGGCTTCTCAATCGGCAGCACATCGCCAGGTTTCAGCTGCAGGATCCGTGACAGACGCAGTGAGGTTTCGGCAAAGTGTGCAATCAGTTCCAGCTCAGAGTGCTGCACCTGTTTGACCAGGTTGTCACGCCAGTGGTTATCTTCCTGACGTGAGTTTTCGAGCGGTGGATTCACCAGCAGCTCGCGCAGCGGTTCAATCATTGAAAACGGGATGCAGATATTAAACTCACCTACCAGGTTACCGATCTCCACCTGGAACGGCGTGTTGACCACGATATCGTTCGGTGAGGTGGTAATGTTGGTGAACTTCACCTGCATTTCTGAACGTACATACTCGACGTCCAGAGGATAAATCGCTTTCCAGGCATCGCTGTAACCATCCAGCGCCAGCTTCAGCATGCGGCGGATGACGCGCTGCTCGGTATGGGTAAACTCACGGCCTTCGACTTTGGTCGGAAAGCGGCCGTCGCCACCAAACAGGTTATCGACGGCAATAAACACCAGGCTCGGTGAGAACACCACGAGTGCTGTGCCGCGCAGCGGTTTCAGGTGGATCAGGTTCAGGTTAGTCGGCACCGGCAGGTTGCGGGCAAACTCATGATACGGCTGAATCTTGATCGTCCCGACGCTGATATCCGGGCTGCGGCGCAGCAGGTTAAACAGCGCCATACGGAAACTACGGGCAAAACGCTCGTTAATAATCTCCAGCGCCTGCAGACGCTCGCGCACCACGCGACGCTGGGTATTCGGGTCGTAAGGACGAATGTCGCCTTCCGGCCCGCTTTGTTTCTTTTCTTCTTCCGCGCTGCCGCTGTCGCCGTTCAGAAGGGCGTCAATTTCAGCCTGGGAGAGAATACTATCGCCCATTGATTCACCTCAAAATGAAGGCAGTAAACAGCACATCGTTTACGACCTGCGGAGGTTGACCTTTTACCAGCGGTGGGGCCAGCGCCTGTTTGATTTGTTCAACAAGCGCCTGTTTTCCCTGCTCGGTCGCCAGCGCCGCAGCACTCTGACGCGAGAGCAGCAGCAGCAGACGGCTGCGCACCTCAGGCAGATAATCATTCAGCCGACGACGGGTATCCTCATCGGCCAGACGCAGGGTAAAGCCTACGTAAAGCACGCGGTCAGGATCGTTGTCGGGATTGACCAGGTTAACCGTAAATGTATCAAGTGCAAAAAAGACCGGAGCGGGAGGCGGTTCAACTTTCGCCACCTCAGGCTTATCACCCTCGTGTTTGTTCATCATTCGCCAGACTGCATAGCCTGCCACGCTGCAAGCGGCCAGCGTCACAATGAGCAACACCGGTATTAAGAGTTTACGTTTGCGGCCTTTTGCTTTTGCGTTTTCAGACATGGTTGCAGTTACTTCCTGTGAATTATGGGCAAGCCTCTCGGCTCACGGGACAGATTATCCCGCGTCTTAAGTCAAACCAATGGGAAGAAAAGACGCGGGTTTTACGCTTACCTTCAGCGTTTGTCGCTGTCAGGCAAAAGTGTCGACGGCGCTGTTGCCGCTGACGCGAGCCTGAAGGGCGGCGGGGACGGCAATCGGCGTGATGTCGGTGTCACTGTCCTGGGAGAGGGAGAAGCGGCCATGCTGTCCATCGCGAGGCGCCTCCTGCTGCTGGAAGCTCTGGCCCTGCGCGGAACTGTCACTGCTCACCTGACTCTCGCCCAGGTTAATACCGCTCTCTGCCAGTGCGCTGCGCAGCTGCGGTATCGCGGCTTCCAGCGCCGATCTGACATGGCTGTGGCTGGAAACCAGACTAATTTGTGCCTGGTCGTTATCCAGTTTCAGGCTGATCTGGATAGCGCCAAGATCTTCCGGGTGCAGACGCAATTCCGCATTCTGCTGACCGTTGCGGCTGAACATGACAATCTGCTGACTCAGCGCCTGCTGCCATTCGTCGCTGCCCAGCTGCGCATTCAGCATCGGCGTGGCTGGCGTGCTGCTGGTCGCAGAGGCGGTCACCGGGGCCGGCAGGCTGCTGGCGCTGCTCACTGGCGGCGCGGTGAGCGCGTTATCGCTGTTGCTGGCTTTCACCGCCGCCTGGTCATCCTGCTTCACGAGCATGTTCAGCGCCTGCTGGAAACCGGCATCGGGCGTCAGGCCAGTGCCGGTTGCGCTTTTCGCCGGGGCTGAACCCTGGCTGGCTGCGCTGCCGGCCGCAGAGGCATCCGCGGCGGCACCTTTCGCGTCATGTTTCTCAGCTTTATCCGCTGGCGCAGTAGTCTGTGCACTGTTGAGCAGTTGCATCAGCGGGTTCTGTGCTTTGCGGTCGCCGCCAGCCTGAGCTATCAGCTCGCCGGCCTCACCGCTGACCGGGGTCGGCGTTGCGGCAGCGGCGGTTGTCACGCCGGGTAACATGGCGAACAGCGCCTGCACATTCTGCAGCTCGCTGGCGCTCAGGGCGGCCACGTCCGGCTTGTCTTTATCATCGGCTGATTTTGGATCAGCTTTAATATTTTCCGGTTTAAACAGGCCACTCAGTGCAGCCGGATTTTCCAGTGCCGCCATTAGCGCATTCAGGGTAGGTTTGGCCCGCGCGTCATCGCCTTTTTCGGCTTTCATATCAGCCGATTGCAGCGTTTTTCCGGGCTGCTTAGCCAGCCCCAGAAGCTGGTTGCCCAGCGCGGTCAGAAAGTCCTGTGGCAGGGCATCATTGCCCGCTGTGGCATCAGCTGAAACTGATGGTTCAGCGTCAGTTTTCACCGCCGCTTTTGTGGCAATGTGTGGCAGCGTAATCATTCGCCTCTCCTCAATGCGGCCCGTTGGGCAAATTCGTCCATCCGTTTCTGATCGAGACGGTTTTCCTGTCGTGATGCGTTTTCTGCTGCCCGCGTAATCAGGGTCTGATAGGCATTCAGCCGCTGCTGCTTGTCGCGCCAGTTAATCAGCGCCTGTTCGAGCCGCTGATTCCAGTGATTGAGCTGGTTACGGTGCTGCTCGATCGCTTTTTCCAGCGTCTGAATAAACTGGTGATAGTTGGTCCAGCGGGTGCTGGCGATACCTGATGACATGTCATCGTTGAGTTTGTTGCGATATTCGTCCTGATAATCGAGCAGCATCGTCAGCTGCTCGTTGGCGGCATGCTGGCCGCGACGCATATCGCCTAAGTAGATGGCGGCGCGTTCGAGATCCTGCTCCGCTAAATCACGCAGCGTGTCGATGGCATTTGCAGTTTTCATTGCCGTTACCTCGCGTTAAAGGGTGTTACTGTCCAAACAGCGCATGCAGATGCAGGGTGGCGTCGTCGTAATCGCTGCGCTCAAAAATCCCCTGCTGCAGGAAGGCTTCCATCTGCGGATAGAGTTTGATGGCTTTATCGAGCATCGGGTCGCTCCCGGCGGCGTAGGCGCCGACGCTGACCAGATCCCGGTTACGCTGGAAGCTGGAGAGCAACTGCTTGAACTGGCGTACCTGCGCATAGTGGTTCTCATCGATCAGATGTGTCATCGCACGGCTGATCGAGGCTTCAATATCGATGGCCGGGTAGTGACCCGCTTCGCCCAGCCGGCGTGACAGCACGATGTGGCCGTCAAGGATGGCGCGCGCGGAGTCGGCGATCGGATCCTGCTGATCGTCGCCCTCGGTCAGAACGGTATAGAAGGCGGTAATCGAACCGCCGCCGTCGATGCCGTTACCGGCGCGTTCAACCAGCGCAGGCAGTTTGGCGAACACGGAAGGCGGATAGCCTTTGGTGGCGGGCGGCTCACCGATCGCCAGCGCAATCTCACGCTGCGCCATGGCGTAGCGGGTGAGGGAGTCCATAATCAGCAGGACGTGCTTGCCGCGATCGCGAAAATCTTCCGCAATGCGCGTGGCGTAGGCGGCACCCTGCATACGCAGCAGCGGGGAGACATCGGCCGGGGCGGCGATGACCACTGAACGGGCGCGGCCTTCGGCACCGAGAATATTCTCGATAAAATCTTTGACCTCGCGGCCACGTTCACCGATCAGGCCGACCACGATGACGTCCGCTTTGGTATAGCGCGCCATCATGCCCAGCAGCACGCTTTTACCCACGCCCGAACCGGCAAACAGGCCCATACGCTGGCCACGGCCAACCGTCAGCAGCGCGTTGATTGCCCGCACGCCGGTATCCAGCACGTCGGTAATCGGCGTACGCTGTAAGGGGTTAAAGGGCGGGGTGATCAGCGGCGCACGATAGCCGGTATCCGGCGACGGCAGACCATCCAGCGGACGGCCACTGCCGTCAAGAACGCGGCCCAGCAGTTCCGGCCCCAGCATCAGCTGCTTGCCTGCCTGCGGGTTATCGCCATTCTGACGGGCATAGACTCGCGCGCCAGGTAAAATGCCGTCCACCTCTTCCAGTGGCATCATCAGCAGTTTCTGGCCGTTAAATCCCACCACTTCGCTTTCGATTTCGCTGATGGCTTTGCCATCGTTGCGTTCAATGATGCAGGTTGCCCCCAGCGGTAACTGCAGGCCGGTCGCTTCCAGCACCAGACCGGTGGCGCGGGTCAGGCGACCATAACGGCGCACCGGTTGCACCTGGGCGATGCGTTTCTCAAAGGCGTCCAAAGATCCCAGCCAGCGGTTCAGACGGGTGGTCATTAAATTTCTCCTGGTGCCGCAAGACGGCAGAGTTCCTGCCAGCGCGTGGCGACGCTGGCATCCAGGTCACCATCTTCTGCGCTGAGTTTGCAGCCGCCGGGATGGAGGGTGCTGTCGGCGATCAGACGCCAGCCGTGCAGATCCAGCGTCGGGCCCAGGGTCTGCTCAATGCGCTGTAAGTCATCCGGATGAACACGCAGCTGCGGTTTGCCGCTGAACATCGGTTCCTGCTGCAGTAAGCCCTGAATCTGGCGCAGCAGGGCAGTGCCATCGACGGCGGTTGCCTGGCCGATAACGGAGCGTGCCGCTTCCAGAGCCAGCTGCATCAGACGCGCGGCGATCACGCTGTCCAGGGATTCCAGGGTGTTCTGGAACTCGGTAACCAGCTGCTGCATCCGCGCCTGAAGCGGCGCCTGCTGCTGCTGGGCATCCACCAGGCCCTGCTGAAAACCGGCGTCATAGCCCGCTTTCTGACCTTCGGTCATGCCCTGCTGATAGCCTTCGTTGTATCCCTGGCCCTGCGCCTCTTTCCGCATCTGCTGCTGCAGGCGTTCGAGCTGCAGTTGCTGCTCATCGACGCCATCATCCGATTCGGTAAATTCAGGCTCCGGCGCGGCTTCAGGCTCATCGAAACGGCCTAAATCTGTGGGCTGCCACAGCTGCCAGGGACGGGCAGAAAATGCATCAGACATACGTTTCCTCACCACCACCAATTACCATCTCGCCCGATTCGGCCAGGCGGCGAACCACCAGCAGGATCGCTTTCTGTTCGTTTTCCACCGCAGACATACGCACCGGCCCCCGGTTTGCCAGATCGTCGCGCAGAATATCGGCTGCACGGGCTGACATGTTTTTGAGGAACTTCTCGCGCAGTGGCTGTTCGGCACCTTTCAGCGCCACCAGCAGCTGCTCGGACTCCACTTCCTGCAACAGACGCTGGATGCTGCGGTCGTCCACTTCCACCAGGTTCTCGAACAGGAACATCTCGTCGATAATTTTCTGCGCCAGTTCGCCATCGAAGTCGCGTACCGCTTCGATAACCGCCTCTTCCTGCTGCGTTTTCATCAGGTTGATGATCTCGGCTGCGGTTCTCACGCCGCCCATCTTCGCGCGCTTGAGGTTGGTACCGTCCAGCAGCCCGTTCAGCACTTCGGTCAGTTCGGCCAGCGCGGCTGGCTGCACACCACCAAAGGTGGCGATACGCAGCATCACGTCGTGACGCAGACGCTCGTCGAACAGCGCCACGATGTCGGCGGCCTGGGCACGTTTCAGGTGTACCAGAATGGTGGCGATGATCTGCGGATGCTCGTCGCGAATCAGGTCGGCAGCAGCCTGCGGCTCCATAAAGTTGAGTGTTTCCATGCCGCTGGTGGTGTCGCGCGTTTCGAGGATGTCCTCCAGCAGGCTGGAGGCGCGCTCTTCGCCCAGCGCCCGGGTCAGTACCGAACGCAGATATTCGTTGGAGTTCAGGCTCAGCGCCGCGAACTGCTCGGCATCCGCTTCGAACTCACGCAGGACCTCGGTCAGCTGTTTGTGCGACACCTGACGCATATTCGCCATCGCGCCGCTCAGGTGCTGCACCTCACGCTGGTTCAGGTGTTTGAAGACTTCCGCCGCGCGCTCTTCACCAATGGTCATCATCAGGATGGCGCTTTTTTCAGTTCCGGTCAGACTCATAGCTCTTTACTCATCCATTCACGAATGACCAGCGCTACCACACGCGGATCGTTTTCTGACATGTCGCGGATGCGTTGACTCATCACTTCTGCGCTCATGCGGTTGTTAGACTTACGTTCCTGCTCCAGCTCATCTTTGCTGAGCTGTACGCTAAAGGCTTCTTCTTCCGGCTTCTCGGCAGCGCGGGCGGCAATGGCTTCAGCAGCGGCTTTGTCTGCGGCCTGCTTGCGAACCAGATGCGGACGAACCAGTTTGCGATAGAGAATGAAGGCGACCAGGGCAACCAGCAGCCACTTACCGGCATCCATCAGCTGTTCAAAGAACGACTGCTGTTGCCAGAAGGGCAGGTCGACGCTCATCGGCTCGGTGGTGTTAAACTGCGAGTTCACCACGTTGACGCTGTCACCACGATTCTGAGAGTAACCCATCGCTTCACGGGTCAGATCTTCAATCTGTTTCAGCTGCTGCTCATTCAGCGCAATGGCTTTGCCTTTATCATCCGCACGGTAGTTCACGACGACCGCAACCGACAGACGCTGCACGTCGCCGACGTTCATTTTGGTGTGACGAATGGTGCGATCCAGTTCGTAGTTCACCGTGTCGTCACGACGTGAGTTCGTCGGCGTTGCGCTGGCGGCGGTGCTGGTGGCCTGCGTGGCGTTGTTAGCCGCATTGTTCTGACCGTTCGCGTTCTGACCATTGGCCGCATTGTTGTTCGGCGTCGTTACCGGCGCAGTGTTGGCTGGCGCAGGCTGATTGGAGAGCGCGCCCGGCACGCCGCCCGGATATGGGGAACCAGACTGGTCACTGGTGCTGGTCTGCCGCGAACGGATAGCGGTGTTCGACGGGTTAGCGTTAGGCTGATATTTCTCATCTGTCTGCTCGCTGGTGTCGAAGTTAATCTGTGCGGTGACCTGTGCATGAACGTTACCCTGACCGAGAATCGGATTCAGGATCGCTTCAATACGTTGCTGATAGCGCGCTTCAACTTCTGCGGCATATTTCAGCTGCGCATCATTGAGATCGCGACCGGCGGCATCGGAGCGGGTCAGCAGGCGACCGGCCTGATCGACGACGGTGACGTTGCCTGGCGGTAAACCTGCAACGCTGCTCGACACCATGTGCGCGATCGCCTGAATCTGGCCTTCATCCAGCGCACGGCCGGGCTGCAGGGTTAAGGTGACAGAGGCGGAGGGCGCTTTCTGCTCACGCACAAACAGGGTCGGTTTAGGCATCGCCAGATGGACGCGGGCGGTTTTGACCGGACCGAGTGATTCAATGGTGCGGGCCAGTTCGCCTTCCAGCGCACGCTGATAGTTCACCTGCTCGCTGAACTGACTGATGCCAAACTTCTCTTTATCCAGCAGCTCAAAGCCTACAGAGCCACCTTTCGGCAGACCCTGCTGAGCCAGACGCAGACGCAGCTCATGCACATTCGCTTCCGGCACCATCAGCGCGCCGCCGTTTTCAGCGAAACGGTAGGGGATGTTCATCTGCGTCAGCTGAGTCACGATGGCGCCGCCATCCTCATCTGAGAGGTTGTTATAAAGAACGCTGTAGCTGGGCTGCTTTGCCCACAGCACCATCGCGATCACGATCGCTACCACTGCGGCAGCGGCAACGATTAAAGGGATACGCGGGTTTGCGCGCAGGCGAGCGAGCAGGTCACCGAAGCCTTTCTTATCTTGTTCTGTTGTGGCGGCTGTGCTCGCATTCATGACCGATTCCTGCCTGACGTAATTGACCGGGTAAGTTGAGATGGCAAAACAGACTCCCTGACCTGCGTAGATAAAATTTCCACTTCAATGCCAGGCATTATTAGGTGATAAGCAAAATTCGATGGCTGGATAAGGTAGGTTTTTTGCTGTCATTTAGCGGCTTTGTCTCATTGACAACGTGCTAACTTTTGAGCACAGAAAAAATAACTCCTCTTTAAAAGGTATCGTTTATGTCCATTCAGGCAATCGACGGCGTGCTGCAGCAGCTGCAGGCGACCTCACTGCAGGCCAGCAACCGCAGCAGTGAAGCCACCCATCAGATCGATTTCGGCGCCACCATGAAAGCGGCGCTGGATAAGATCAGTGAGACCCAGACCACCGCCCGCACTCAGGCGCAGGATTTTGAGATGGGGAAACCCGGCATTGCCCTGAATGATGTGATGGTCGATCTGCAGAAATCTTCAATCTCGATGCAGATGGGGATTCAGGTCAGGAATAAGCTGGTGTCAGCGTACAGCGAAATCATGAATATGCAGGTGTAGGTTGCCTGAGAGCTGAATAATCACACAGCGCCACGCCTTCCGCGTTCTGAAGCCGGAGCAGGCAGGTCCGCCAGTGATAAGGTGACCGCGCCCGGCTATACTTCTGTTTACTTCAGCGCGTGGCAGACAAAAGGGTCCTCCGTCTGCCGCGCTTTTCCGCTTTTCTGTGAACAGCAGGACGCTCACCTATGTTTAAAACGCTCACCCTTATCGCCTGTTTAACCGCGCTCTCTTCTTCGGCCCTGGCCTCCACGCAGTGCGGACCATTCACCCTTAAACCGGACAGCAGCGGCTGGTTCTCCGTCAATGGGGAGCGCGCAAAGACGCAGAAGGTCACGTTTACAAAACAGAAGGGCGATTACGATAACGCGACGATTAAGCTGCGGGTCAAAAACAGCCGGGCACCGGGGATGGTGGATATGGAGCAGACGACACGGGATGGCAAAGGGATGTTAAGAGCCGAAATCGTCCGCACCAGCCAGAGCCAGATCCGCATACGGGGCGCGTATGATTGCGAACAGGTGAAGTAAATCCGCTGAGGAGAACAACGGGTCATCGCAGCCTGGAAACCGGGGGATGCCTCAGGTGAAAAGGGGAAAACGCCGACAGACTTCGGCGCCGCCTGAATCCTGCAATCCGCGCGCCCGTCGGGCGCGCCATTGGCCTTAGCTGGCTTTAAAGGGATCCTTTTTATCATCCTGGCTGTCGTCGTTTTTACGCGGCACTTCGCCATGATCTTTCGGCGCATCCGTCGCGGGATGATCGTCCTCTTCATACATATTTCCTGCGTGCGGGGCTGCTTCCGGCAGGCTCTTGCTGACATCACCTTCTTTATTACGTTCTTCGTTCGAATTGTGCTTAAACATGCGTCGCTCCTTTTTTCAGTCTCTTAAGTCTAGACCAGCCTGAGCGTCTTATCCGCGCTGAGTTGAGGATGACTTTCAGCAGCAGAGTCGCTGCGAGTGACGTATCCGTTCTGGATTTTGTGCAATGGCCATTCAAAGCAAAAGCCAGACAGCGTCGTAAGCAGATTCAGGCTGGCGATCACTGTCAGGCAGTCCCATGTCGATAAATAAATTCGATTGAAATGATTAAATAAAAGCATATAGTGACCAGCGTTACCAGGAGGTGGATACAATGTTAAGAGACTATTTAAAAATTGAAGCTGACGATCAGCTGATTGAGCAACGCTCGCTGAGCCTGAAGAATCGGGGGCAGGAAGAGGTCACGGAATGGATTATCGTCAATGGTCAGGGGATGAAGACCGGTGGCGTGACCCTGTTTGATAAACTCAGTACCCGCCGCTCGTGGCCGGTCAGTTACCGTATCATGCAGACCGACCTGCAGGGTAACGTGGTGGTCGATCAGCTCACCGACGCCCTGTAACCCCGCAGGCTCCCGCCGGAACCTGGTCTGTGCCAGGTTTTATGCCTGGCGATAGCGGCGCAGTTCGACCAGCGTGCCGATCAGTTTCAGGCTGTCCCGGCTGGAATGCAGATCGGGAAAGTTAATGTTGACCGGGGCGAGTTCAAACTGCACGACACCATCCTGCGGGCCGCGCTGACGCCAGGTGCGCAGCAGGGGAGTCTGCTGCTGCAGGGCCAGCACGCAGTCGCCGGGCTGAGGTGACTGCGTGGGATCGATAATCACCACATCATTCTGCAGGATTGCGGGTGCCATCGCCTGCTCCTCCACACGCATACCAAAGCTCTGCTGCGCAAGCGCCATGTCGTTGTGCATCAGCCACTCACACTTCACAGCCTCCGCATCCGCCAGCCACTGCGTTAGGTTCCGCTGACTCACCAGCGGGATCTGGTGCAGGCCACCCCACGCGCTTTCGCTGAAAACAGGGCCATCCCCATCTATCAGAAACGAGGGCGCGCAGCCCAGCGCTTCGGCGAGCCGCAGCAGGTTCTCGCCGCGCGGCAGCGTCTCCTCTTTTTCCCATTGTGAAACAGCGACATGGGACACGTTTACCTGCTGAGCCAGCTGTTTCTGCGTTAACTGCAATGCCTTACGGCGGAGTCGGATGCGGTCACCCAGGGTTCTGTTTTTCATTGGCTTGACTTTTTGATGAAGTGTGGCTTAAGTATACTTAAGTTGGTAATTTAAGCAATCTTAAATTCCTGGCGGGGATCGTGTCTGATAAGCACGCAGTAAGTTCCAGAGACCTTACCGGATTAAGGGGTGTGGCATGGAAAGTAGTCTGATTACCAGTATGGGTGCGTTAGTTCTGGGTGGGGGGGCAGCAGCACTGTTCTGGAAACCGTTACTGGCAGGGATTGCCTCAATCGTGACCAGTAATCGTGCAGGCGGCGAAATTATTACCAGTTACAAAGAGCAGGTGGTGTTGCTGAAAGAGAGTAATCAACTGATGCGGGAGGAGAACGACGAGCTGCGTGAACGTCATGACAGGAATCTGCGGCGGATTGCGACACTCGAAACCGATCTTCGGTTAATCAAGAACGCGGTAGGGATATTACTGGCCATGACCGAAACCGATCACAACGACAAATTTCGTATCGAGATTGATCGGCTTATCTCAACTCTGGAGGATCGCAGTGATGACAACGATTAATGGTAGTCACTCTCCGATGTCATACCGGCGCAAAGTCATTCTGGGCTGTATTCTGCTGAGCTGCTCAATGATCTGCATCCTGATGACAATTATTTTTCTCTATGTCAGCAACACCGCAAATAAGCGGGTGGAGGAGATCCGGGCAGATTACCGGGTGATCGCCGCGCGACGGGATGACAGAGTCGATCTGCTGACGACGCAGGTGGCGGCGCTGCAGCATAAACTGGATGCCATTCCTGACCGCACCGCGGACAAGACGGTCATCAAAGTCAAAGAGGTGGTGGTGGATGGTGAACTGCCACCGGTCAAAGCGAACGCAAAACCGTAACTTCCGATTATTCTTAGTGCGGCTTCGCTATTATCGACTACATTTAAATCTCACGGCGACATTTTATCTCTTAATGTGCGCTGGTTGATTGGCCGGTTGATGAACCGCTAAGCCTAATCACTTTGGATAACTGACCAGAAGGAAATTCAGCATGAGCGATTCAACTGAAACCAAGACCAAAACTGAATATCTGCGTGACGTGACCTCTCAGCTTAAAGAGATGCGCCACTACGCGCAGACCAACACCGAAACCCTTTCCAGCCATTGGTTAGCGTTTGATGCCGGTGAGTATAAAGACAAAACCAACGCCGACCGAATTGATGCGTTGCTGAATAAGCAGGGAAAACTGCTGGAAGATCTGGATGCCGCGATTCAGGACATCGAGATTGAAATCAATCACAGCGAGCAGGAGAGTTAAGTTTTCTCCCGCTGACTGATGCGGTGGCCGTTAAGGGATTAATCGGCCACCAGCCACATTTCCGCTTCGTCGAACATCTCTTCAACAATCCGCGCAACCGTCGCTTTATCATTCTTACTTAAATCAGTATCAATCGCGTTACGCTCCATCGGCTTAACCCTGACTTCGAGATCAGGAAACACCCGATGCACCCGCTTTTCCAGCTCCTCACGAATCATCTCGCGGGCACCCGGCAAACCGGCAACGTTGCGCTTGTCATAAATCAGTTCAACAAACATGATGGCAATCCATTCTGAGTAAAATCGCTGACCTATGATACTGTAAATAAAAACAGTAGCAAGGCGGCGCAGCCGATTTCGGGCAAAATTTTCAGGGTAAACGGGGTGTCATCTTAAACTGGCAAAACAGGCACGCCTCACGACATAATGGCGGCTTACTTTTCAGGAGGTGCGCGATGCGACAACTGGTGATTGATATTCTGCTCAAGCTGGCAAAAATGGACGTCGATGCTAAGGAGCTGACTGCACAGCTGGAGGCTCAGTCCCTGCTGGTTGCCGCGCTGCTGGTGCAGGCCAAACAGGATAACTCCCTGACCATTACGGAAACGGTTCAGGATGCGATTATCACCGCCTCGCAGTCCTCCGCGGAATTTATGCAGTCCGACGTTGACCTGTTGCTGACCCACATCAATCGTCTGCTGGCCGTGGCCAGTTATGTGGAAGTGAAGGGCAGAATCGCGGAAGAGAGAGAGTAACAGCAGGTTCACGCGCGTCCTGCGTTACCACAGAGCGCCGCCGTTTCAGGGCCATTGAAAACCAGAGTTTACCTGCAAAATCCGTTCAGGGGGCCCGTCGCACCCGCATGATGGTCGTGGTGCAACGGCCCGAAAGCCATCACCTGGCTTTCCAGTACAGCGCCGATCAGAGTTCGTTTTTGATGCAGAATTCTTCCCAGCTCATCCCCAGCGATTCCGCGTGAGATTTGAGGTAGGTCTCGATCGCCTCCGCCGCCACCGCTTTATCCGGCTCGGCGAGCTGAATAGAGAAGATCATCCCATCCAGATTCTTCTGCCGTAAAAAAGCGGCATAGATGCGTTCTGCATGCCATGCGCGCAGCTCGCGCAGCGACAGATTGGCGGCACGGGCATCGCTCTCAGTTAACTCATCAAGCGCAGCCTGAAAGTCGGGATGCGCGGTGAAAAACATCTCGCGCGCCTGGGCATAGTAGGCTTCTGGCGTTTTCATACTCATATTCCTGAAAAAGTGTTGCAGCGCGCCAGTGTAGCGGGTTGTGTTTCGCTTGTCAGGTGCGACAGACCCGCATCAGGAACCTCTCACGGGGAGCATCAGCCAGCCGAAGAGGGCAGGCGGCAGGCGCTGCGGATGAAATACGGCTTTTATTGGTTCTTCGTCGCCTGCCAGACACCAGATACCTTGCGCAACGCGGGGGAAAAATTATAACGTAGCCGCCATTGACGCGATCTTAGGGATTAAACATGAAAAAGTGGATGCTGATTGCTGCGCTGGCATTGGGTGGCTGTGCGCAGATTAACGATTATGAAAATGCGGTGCAGACGCCAGCGCCAGCGGAACTGCAGGGGAACTGGCAGACCGTCGGTCCGCAGAGCAACCTCGTCAGCGACCAGGCCATCGGCAGTCTGCTGATTACTGCAGAGGGCACCACGCTGGATTGCCGTCAGTGGCAGCGGGTGATTGCGAAGCCGGGTAAACTGACCCGACTGAACGGGGACTATGTCAACATTACGCGTCAGATGCGGGTGATGCCGCTCAACGTAGATAATGGTGAGCTGAAATATGACGGACTGGCCCTGCGCAAAGTGGCGCGTCCGACCGTTGAGTGTCAGCAGGCGATGAAGGAAGTAGCGAAACAGCCCAAAGCGGCGGTGATCCAGAACATCGAGCCGCAACTGCTGCGGACGGCGATCACCGAACACAACGCCGGTTAAGCCCACCCGCCTGAAATGCATCGCCCCGACGGACAGATGGCGTCCTTTACGCCTCCGCCCGCCGGGGCGGTGCTGTTTTCACGGCTTAGGTTATTCTGCTAACACCCAGACGCTGACGCTGCCTCCGTTGCAGGCAAAGACCGCAGTGCCGTGCTCGTCGGCGGTAATGGTCTCTTCCCGGTTACCCAGATGATCGCGCCAGACCTTGCCGGCAAAGCCTTCGCCCATTGGCACACTCTTCTCGCCCGCATCGCCGTTCGACATGATGACCACACAGCCCGGCTGTGTTTCGGTCCCGCTGCGGCTGAACGCCACGCAGTTCGGATGATCAAAATAGTCGGTCTGGACACCCCAGCCATACTGCTGACGGGCGCGGATTAACCCTTCCAGTTCCGGGATCACCGGCATTTCGATTTTGTGCTTCTCGCCGTCACCGCCTTCATCTTCATAGGTCGCCCCGAACAGATCCGGATAGAAGATGGTCGGCACGCCCTGTTCGCGCAGCAGAATCAGCGCATAGGCCAGCGGTTTGAACCAGGCTTCCACCGGCGCTTCCAGTGACTGCAGCGGCTGCGTATCGTGGTTGGCTACGATGGTCACCGCGTGCCACGGATCGGCCACGACCAGGGAGTTCGCGAAGATCTGGCTCATGTCGTAGGCGCTGCCGGCCGTAGAGGCCTGATGGAAGTTCATGTGCAGGGGAGCATCAAACAGCATGGTTTTGCCCTCCACCTGATGCACATACTCCTGCAGTTTTTCGGTTTCAAACGACCAGTATTCCGCCACGATGAACATCGGCTCCCGGGCGGCTTCCTGGATATGGTCGATCCACTCTTTATAGAACCAGGCGGGAATATGTTTGACTGCATCCAGGCGGAAGCCGGTGCAGGGCACCTGTTCCATCACCCAGCGCGCCCAGTATTTCAGCTCTTCCCGGACCGCGTTATTCCGGAAATCGATATTGGCACCCATCAGATAGTCGAAGTTGCCCAGCTCGTTATCGACCTGATCGTTCCAGCCTTCGGCAGTGTAGTCGTTGATGACTTTGAAGACGCCGTTTTCGTCCGGATTTTCGATGTGGTCTACGCCGCTGAAGCATTTGTGATCCCAGACGAATTTCGAATATTTTCCTTCACGCGCCGGAAAGGTGAATTTGGTCCAGGCCTCACACTCTACGACCTCGTCATAGATTTCATCACGGTTGTCCGGATTGACGCGGTTGACGCTGATCGCCTCTTTCTCGTCGGCACCCATTTTGTGGTTCAGCACGACATCGAGCAGCACCCCAACGTTATGGCTGCGCAGCGCCTCTGTTGCCGCCAGTAACTGCTGTTTATCACCATATTTGGTGGCAACGCCGCCTTTCTGATCGAATTCACCCAGGTCAAAAAGGTCATAGGTGTCGTAACCGACAGAATAGCCTCCTGAATCCCCTTTGTAGCTCGGAGGGAGCCACGCCATCGTAATGCCAATTTCACTGAGCCAGGCTGCACGTTCGGCGACTTCAGGCCACAGTTTGCTGCCATCCGGGTAATACCAATGGAAAAACTGTAATAACGTCGGGTTTTGCATTTACCACACTCCAGGGGATGATGAAAATTAAGTATGGAGTAAGCGGCAGAAAAGAGACGCCGCGCAGAAAAATAAATCTGGCGGCGTGAAAAGCAGGGTATCAGGAGAGGGTTTCGCGCGGCACCATAACGACGCCGCCCTGCTTCCCATAGGCGGAGAGTACCGATTTCTGGCGGCTGTTCTGGCTCACTAACGAGGCCAGCTCATCCATTCGCGCCTGCAGCAGGCGTTTGACTTCGCTTTCATTATCCAGAATACGACGCAGTACCGGGCGCAACTGCTCCTGCGTCTGCGAGGAGGGCGATACCGCCTCTGTCGAGTGCGCTAAATTCTGCACCGCGCTGACATATTCCGTCTCCCTGCTGATTAATTCATCCCATTCGCCCTGTACCGCATGATGCAGCATCCCCTGGCTGAGGTCGAGTAACTGTTGGTAAACGGCAATCAGATGCGGTGCAGTTGTCATTAAACGGCGTCCTGAATAGGGTTAGGTTGAACCACTTCTTTCCACGCGTCTGCGATGTTGCGGAGGAGGCCTTCGACCTCCTCAATCGCGGCAACATCATTGTGCAGGTTGGCCTCTAACAGGCGACGCGTCATGTAGTTGTAAAGATCCAGCAGGTTATCTGCCAGTTCATCACCACGGTTTTCAGCCAGACCCTCTTTCAGGCCCGCTTCGATGATATTGATAGCTTTGGAGATGGATTTGCCTTTGCCTTCAATATTGCCATCCTGCATAAACAGGCGTGCGCGGATTAACGCGCTCAGTGCGCCGTCGAACAGCATGACAACCAGCTGCTGCTGGCTGGCGCTCATGACGGCGCTTTCGACGCCAATTTTTGCATAGGCCTGGGTGCCTGTAGCGGTGTACATGGTCACTCCTACGATTTATTGGAAGAATTAGACGTATCGAACTGCTGCGTCAGATACGTACTGGTCGAGTTAAGTTTACTGATCGCTATATCCAGCTGGGTAAACTGCGTCTTATATCGGGCGATATCCGCATCGATGCGATCATTAGTGGTGTTATAAAGCGCCGTTAAGTTATTCAGGGTCTTACTGACACCGTCGGTGGCAGACTGAACGATCCCCTTGGATGATAACCAGCCGGTAATGTTGGTCGCAATTTTAGTGGTAATGCCGGTGGTCTTACCGTCACCCACAATCATCTCTTTTACGCCTGCGGCATCTTTATCCAGTGCGGCACTGACTTTAGTCGCATCAATCTTCAGTGAACCGGTGGTAGGGTCAGTGGTGATACCGATCTGCCCCAGCGATTTGTAAGCTGATGTGCTCTGCGCATTGGTCAGCATACTTTTCAGCTGGGTCTGAATAGTCCGGAGCGTGCTGTCACCGAGCAGTGCACCGTTGCTGCTGTCCTGAGTACCCGTGTTGGTGTCGACCTTGGTGTACTTGGTCAGCGTATTAAACTGATCCAGAAGGGTATTATAAGCATCCACCCAACTGCTGATGGCGCTGGACGCTTTTGAGGTGTCTTTGGTGATCGTCAGTGTCTGATCGCCTACCGTCTGCGCAGTCAGATTCAGTGTAATGCCTTCCAGCGCGTCGCTGATCTGGTTGCTGCTGTTCTCAATGGCCACATTGTTCACGGTCAGTTTAGCGTTCTGCGCCGCGACACTCTGCGTCATCGGATTGCTGCTGGCGCTGGCGTCAAAACCGACGATCCCCTGCAGGGTACTGTCGCCAGTGACGGCAACAGAAGCGACTGCATTGTCGCTGCCGGTCTTGTTAGCACTCATGGAGAGACGGAAGCTGCCATCCGAGACCTTGATAATCGTGGCGGTCACGCCGGCATTTGCGCCGTTAATTGCATCGCGCATGCCGGTCAGCGACGTCTGGTCGTTACTCAACGTAACGCTTTTGCTGGTGCCATCTTTCAGGGTGATGGCGATGCTGCGGCTGCTCACGGAGCTGTCGCCCAGTGCAGCGGTGTTGCTGCTCTGCACCGCCGAGGTCAGGACCTGCGCCTGCGCCAGCTGCGTCACGTTGATCGAATATTTACCGGCCACGGTGCTGCCAGAGGTCGTGGCACTGAACGCGGTCGAACTGCTGGTCGCTGTAGTGGCGGTAAACAGATCGGCACTGTTCAGCTTGGTATTAGCGGTCTGGAAAGTGGTCAGCGAGCTTTTCAGAGTAGCATAAGCACTCAGCTTGGCAGTGTAAGCTGTCTGTTGCGTTGAGATAGGTTTCAGCGCCGCTTTTTCCGCGGTCTGCAGATTATCAAGCATCGTACTGAGTGGCAGGCCGGAACCGACACCAAGGTTGCTAAAACTAGCCATGTTTATTCCTTTATAAGGTCGACAGGGAAATTGATACCGGAGTTATCGGCCTTGATTAAGGAAAGTTTAAAGCTATTTGCCTTAGGGTAATGGGATAAATAAGCGCTATAGAGAAGGGCAATTCAGCGGCTAGAAAATTAATGAATTAAGTCTAAAGAAGTCGGAACCGGTGGCGATAACTTACAACGTGACAGGCAGAAGCAGAAAAGTTCGCCTGGTACTAAAAAAATTCTAAAGGTTGTTTGACGGCAGACGATAACAACTTTGACGGCGCTGAAGCCGGCGGGTTGAAGCCCACACCTTAACCGAAAGACTTGATTAACAGGAAAATTTATCATGGCCCAAGTCATTAATACCAACAGCCTCTCGCTGATCACTCAGAACAACATCAACAAGAACCAGTCAGCTCTGTCTACCTCTATGGAGCGTCTGTCTTCTGGCTTACGTATCAACAGCGCGAAAGATGACGCTGCGGGTCAGGCGATTGCCAACCGTTTCACCTCTAACATCAAGGGCCTGACTCAGGCTGCACGTAACGCCAACGACGGTATCTCTGCTGCGCAGACCACTGAAGGCGCACTGTCAGAAATCAACAACAACTTACAGCGTGTTCGTGAACTGACCGTACAGTCACAGAACGGCACCAACTCTGATTCTGACCTGTCTTCAATCCAGGACGAAATCAAATCACGTCTGAGCGAAATCGACCGCGTATCTGGTCAGACTCAGTTCAACGGCGTGAACGTGCTGGCGAAAGACGGCGCAATGAAAATTCAGGTTGGCGCAAACGATGGTGAAACCATCAATATCGACCTGAAGAAAATCGACTCTTCAACTCTGGGTCTGTCAGGTTTCGGCGTCTCTAAAAACGCACTGAAAACCAGCGATGCAATCACCCAGGTTGGCGCAAGCGGTTCACTGAAGGATGTTAACCTGTCAGCTGTTGCAACTGCTCTGAAAGTTGACGCAAGCTCACTGTCACTGAGAAACGTACAGACTGCTGCTGGTGCCGCCACTGCAACTTACGTTGTCTCTTCAGGCAGCGACAACTACGCAGTATCTGTTGACGACGCGACTGGTAACGTTTCTCTGAATACCACTGACGTTTCTTACACCGACTCAGCTAACGGTGTAACTGCAGGCACCATGTCTGGCCAGTTCGTTAAAGTTGGCGCAGATTCTACCGGTGCAGCGCAGGGTTACGTGACCGTTCAGGGCAAAGATTACAACACTGCAGCAGCAGCAATTGTAAATGGTAGCGCAGCCGGTACTACTGCTGTAGCTAGCAACATCGGCGATATCGCTGACACCGCTAACGCTAACGCTCACAAAGGCTCAGCAACTGCTAACCCGCTGGCACTGCTGGACAAAGCTATCGCATCTGTTGATAACTTCCGTTCAAGCCTGGGTGCTGTTCAGAACCGTCTGAACTCAGCGGTTACTAACCTGAACAACACCACTACCAACCTGTCTGCAGCACAGTCTCGTATTCAGGATGCTGACTACGCAACTGAAGTTTCAAACATGTCTAAAGCGCAGATCGTACAGCAGGCTGGTAACTCCGTATTGGGCAAAGCCAACCAGGTTCCACAGCAGGTTCTGTCTCTGCTGCAGGGCTAATCACTCTAAGTAAGTCCGATAAAAACCCCGCCCTGGCGGGGTTTTTGCGTTATTGAATTAAGGTGGTATCAGCCATTTGCGGAAAGCGACAGCTAAATTGCAGATACCTGGGTTTTTATTCCCAGCGAGGTGAAATTTTTACCTAGACCTTTCCCCTTAATCTCCCCCTCCCGTTACAGTTCCCCCACGGCCTGCCGATAACTCTTCACAGAACAACATCATTTTGATTTTCACTTTATGGAGTGTCTATGCGCTTCAATTACGACCTGTTGCCGGGCGAGCGGCTGACCTTCGAGGAGATCGCCCGGCGTTATGCTCTGCAATACCCTGATGACAAAGAGCTGACGGCGCGCGCCTTACTTAGTCCCTCAACCGGCCTGCGGACGCTGAAAATTCGTGCGGTCTTCGCCCGTGAAGAGAGCAACAGCCCGCTGGAGGATCTGCTGTTTATCTCCAGCGACAACGAGCGAAAAAATTACCTGCGCCGCTTTGAGCACTACCTGAAACAGCATCTCTCATTTCTCTATTTCCGTCGCAGCGAAAACGAGAAGCGCGACAACCTGTGGAGGGTGATGGGCAGCAGTCAGGTTTTTGCGATGATCGATCCGCAATCGGCTACGGCGCAGAACCTGCTGAGCAGCCGCGGCTATAAGCTGGTGCTGATGCATCAGGACGATGACGAGGCTTACTGGCAGCTCTTTAATCCGCAGGCGAATCCCTGTTTTCCGCAGTCCCGACGCATTCAGTTCATCGTGGTGCTGAGCACACCACACCTCAAAGTGCCCGCGGCGGTAATGCCGGGAACGGAGGTCGGGCGCCGTGTCAAGGCCAGGGTGCTGCAGCGCGCCAGTCAGGCCGAATTCAGCGCCGGTGTCAAAGCGCGCTACGGTGCCTGCGTCATGACCGGCACCGAACTGACCGAACGGCACAACTGGCCCTGGGTGGAAGCCTGTCACATCGACACGCGAGAGGGGGAAGACGGGCTGCTGGCCGACAACAGCATCGACAACGGCCTGTTTTTGCGCAGCGATTTGCAGCGGCTGTTTATTAACCGATTGATTAGCATTGATGGTGAGTCGGGCGAGATTCATGTGCACCCTGGCGAGGAGGCGCGGCAGCATATTGCGCCCTGGTATCAGGAGCTGGATGGACGTGTCTGTAGCCTGTGGTCAGCCGTGCCGCCCGCCACGCGGCAACGGCTGCGAGCCCGTCGTTAATCCCGACTGATGAGTGCAGAGGGATCTGCGCTCTGATGCAACAAAAATGAAATAGCCTCGTTTTACCCCGCCTATTCATCCAATCGAAAACGCTACAGAATTGGATAATCATGCCGATAACTTCATTAACGCAGGGTAGTCAACGTGAACGATTTCTATACCGCCGAAGGCGTGATGGACAAACATTCGCTCTGGCAGCGCTACGTGCCGCTGGTGCGCCATGAAGCGTTGCGTTTGCAGGTTCGCCTGCCAGCCAGCGTGGAGCTTGACGACCTGCTGCAGGCCGGAGGGATAGGGTTGTTAAACGCTGTGGAGCGCTACGATGCGCTACAGGGCACAGCCTTTACCACCTACGCCGTGCAGCGCATTCGTGGCGCAATGCTCGACGAGCTTCGCAGTCGGGACTGGGCTCCGCGCAGCGTTCGTCGTAACGCGCGTGAAGTGGCCGGAGCAATGCATAAAGTGGAGCAGGCGCTGGGGCGCTCTGCTTCCGAGCAGGAAGTGGCACAGCAGCTGAATGTCTCTATGGAGGAGTACCGGCAGATCCTGCTGGACACCAACAATAGTCAACTCTTTTCCTACGACGAGTATCGGGAAGAGCACGGCGACAGTGCGGAACTGGTGACGGAAGGCCATGAAGAGGCCAATCCGCTTCATCAGCTACTGGAAGGGAGTCTGCGTGAGCGCGTCATTGAAGCGATCGAAGCGTTACCCGATCGTGAAAAGATGGTGCTGACACTGTACTACCAGGAAGAACTGAACCTGAAAGAGATTGGCGCGGTGCTTGATGTGGGGGAATCCCGTGTCAGCCAGCTGCACAGTCAGGCGATTAAACGCCTGCGTGCCCGACTTACGGGAGCGCGCTAGCAGTATCAGTTCCTGGCGATTCAAATTATAAGAAACCGGGGACTCAGTAATGGGAGCCAAAACCAAGGCCAGACCGTTAAGTCGTTATCTTAAAGACTATAAACACAGCCAGAGCAATTGTTCACACTGTGGCAAGGTATTAGATCGAATGGCGCTCGTTTTTCGTGGCCAGATCATCAATAAAGAGGCCATCGCGCGAATGGACCAGATGATTGATGAGCAGCTGTGGCTGAAACTTCAGCCCGAGCTGACCGCGCTTTGTCGTTTTTGCAGTGATATTTTTTGCAATACGCATCCTAATTATTTCGACATTATGTCGTTTAAACAGTATCTGTTTGAGCAGACAGAGATGAGCCCCAGCACGATTCGCGAATATGTGGTGCGGCTGCGTCGGCTGGATGAGATGCTGAAAGCCAAAAATTTCCCGGCCGACAGGCTGCAGGGAAACAGCTGGCATCAGTGTCTGGAAAGCGATCTGCCCGATGCCGGTAATAACAATTACCGCATTGCGCTGCGCAAGTACGATCAATTCTTAGGCTGGCAGCAGGGTTAATCCTGTTCTGCACCGATTGCTCCCCCTTGTGCCTGTGGCACATTGCCCTGTTGCCCGCGCGCCGGGTAACGGGGAAGGGGGAGCACGGCGCCGCCTGCGGTTTTACTGCCCCCTGTTTTATCACGGCCTTTTCGTTACCGCCTCTGCTGACACCTGAATCAGGATGATCCTTTCTGTATCTTCTGTAACACTGTAGAGATGATTCCCGTGCCCATACGGAGGCCGCTTTGTCTTTACACCTGTTACACCAGTTTCCCCGTCTTGAACTGCTGGGCGCACCGACGCCGCTGGAGCATCTGCCACGACTGTCCGATTACCTGGGACGCGATATTTTCATCAAGCGTGATGACTTTACCCCGGTGGCGATGGGCGGCAACAAGCTGCGTAAACTGGAGTTCCTGGCTGCGGATGCGCTGCGCGAAGGCGCCGATGTGCTGCTGACCGCGGGCGCGATTCAGTCTAACCATGTGCGTCAGACGGCCGCCGTTGCGGCCCGGCTGGGTCTGAAGTGCGTGGCGCTGCTGGAAAACCCGATCGGCACCGACGCTGAAAATTATCTCACCAACGGCAACCGTCTGCTGCTGGATCTGATGGATGCTGAAGTGATCATGGTGGAGGCGCTGCATAATCCCGTGGAGCAGCTGGCTGAGGAAGCCACCCGGCTGGAGGCGCAGGGCTTCCGGCCTTACATCGTACCGGTTGGCGGCTCCAATGCGCTGGGTGCGCTGGGCTATGTGGAGTGCGCACAGGAGATTGCCCATCAGAGCGAAGGCGTGGTCGATTTCGCCGCCGTTGTTGTCGCCTCAGGTAGTGCCGGCACCCATGCCGGGCTGGCCGTTGGCCTGGAGCATCTGTTACCACAGAGCGAACTGGTCGGCGTGACTGTTTCCCGTCAGGTTGCGCAGCAACAGCCGCTGGTTGAGCGGTTGCGTGACGCCCTGGCTGAGAAGCTGGAAGTGCAGGCGACAGCGCCAGTCACCCTGTGGGATGACTATTTTGCGCCACGCTATGGTGAGCCGAATGAGGAAGGCATGGCGGCGGTAAAGCTGCTGGCGCGACTGGAAGGGATCATGCTGGACCCGGTCTATACCGGCAAGGCGATGGCCGGATTGCTGGATGGCATCAGCCGGAATCGCTTCCGCCGTGAAGGTCCGCTGCTGTTTATTCATACGGGGGGTGCACCGGCGTTATTTGCTTATCATCCTTCGATCTGAGACAAGCCAACAAAACAGTTTATACTCCGTGCGTTATCATTCTGGACTGGCAGCGACTCGCGGTGCTGCCCTTATAAAAAAACACACACACAATACTGTCAATAATGGGGTGAATATGTCCTTTTCTCGTGCAGGTCGTCAGATGATGATGGGCGTCATGGCTGTGGCGCTGATTGCGGGCGTTAACGTTAAAACCTTTGCAGCAGAAAACCTGCTGAACAAAATCAAAGAGCGCGGCACGCTGCTGGTGGGTCTGGAAGGCACCTATCCGCCGTTCAGCTTCCAGGATGAAAAGGGCAAGCTGACCGGCTTTGAAGTGGAGTTTGCCGAGCAGCTGGCGCAGCATATGGGTGTTAAAGCGAGCCTGAAGCCGACTAAATGGGATGGCATGCTGGCGTCACTCGACGCGAAGCGCATCGATGTGGTGATCAACCAGGTCACCATCTCCGATGAGCGTAAGAAGAAGTATGACTTCTCCACGCCTTATACCGTTTCCGGTATCCAGGCGCTGACCATGAAAGCCAATGCCAGCACCATTACTAAACCGGCCGACCTGGCGGGTAAAAAGGTGGGTGTGGGTCTGGGCACCAACTATGAGCAGTGGCTGCGTGAAAACGTGAAGGGCGTGGACATCCGTACCTATGATGATGACCCGACCAAATATCAGGATCTGCGCTCTGGCCGTCTGAATGCGATTCTGGTTGACCGTCTGGCTGCGCTGGATCTGGTGAAGAAGACCGGCGATACCATGGCCGTTGCCGGTGACGCCTTCTCGCGTCAGGAGTCGGGCGTCGCCATGCGCAAGGGCAATGAAGACCTGCTGAAAGCGGTCGATCAGGCCATTGCGGATATGCAGAAAGATGGCTCGCTGAGCAAGCTGTCGCAGAAATGGTTTGGCGCGGACGTGACGAAATAATGCAGGAAAGCCTTCAACTGGTGCTGGATTCAGCACCTTTTTTATTCAAAGGCGCGCTCTTTACGCTACAGCTCAGCATCGGCGGCATGTTCTTCGGGCTGCTGCTGGGCTTTGTTCTGGCCCTGATGCGCCTGTCGCGCATCTGGCCGGTTCGCTGGCTGGCGCGTATCTATGTCTCGATCTTCCGTGGCACGCCGCTGATCGCCCAGCTCTTTATGATCTACTACGGTCTGCCGCAGTTTGGCATTGAGCTGGACCCGATCCCCTCTGCGATGATTGGCCTTTCCCTGAATACGGCCGCTTACGCGTCGGAGTCTCTGCGCGGCGCGATTTCCTCGATTGAGCGCGGGCAGTGGGAAGCGGCGGCCAGTATCGGGATGACGCGCTGGCAGACGCTGCGCCGGGTTATTCTGCCGCAGGCCGCCCGCACCGCGCTGCCGCCGCTCGGCAACAGTTTTATCAGCCTGGTTAAGGATACCTCGCTGGCCGCCACCATTCAGGTGCCGGAACTGTTCCGTCAGGCGCAGCTGATCACCTCGCGCACGCTGGAAGTCTTTACCATGTATCTGGCGGCCTCACTGATCTACTGGGTGATGGCGACGGTATTATCTGCCCTGCAGAACCGGCTGGAGCAGCATGTTAATCGTCAGGATTCGGAGTCGAAATGAGCGCCATCGAAGTCAGAAAGCTGGTGAAATCTTTTAATGGCCAGAGGGTGCTGCACGACATCGACCTCGATGTGGCCGCGGGTGAAGTGGTGGCAATCATCGGCCCCAGCGGCTCAGGCAAGACGACGCTGCTGCGCAGTATCAATCTGCTGGAAGTGCCGGATAGCGGCACCATCCGGGTCGGCGATATCACCATCGATGCGGCGCTGGCCGAGAGTAAGCAGAAAGAGCAGGTGCGTCGTCTGCGTCAGCAGGTCGGGTTTGTCTTTCAGAACTTCAATCTGTTTCCGCACCGTTCGGTGATCGATAACATCATTGAAGGGCCGGTTATCGTTAAGGGCGAGCCGAAAGCGGAGGCGGCAGCTCGCGCCCGCACGCTGCTGGAAAAAGTCGGACTGCAGGGCAAAGAGGCGAGTTTTCCACGTCGCCTCTCGGGCGGGCAGCAGCAGCGTGTGGCGATTGCCCGGGCGCTGGCGATGCGACCGGAAGTCATCCTGTTTGACGAACCTACGTCGGCGCTGGATCCTGAGCTGGTGGGCGAGGTGCTCAGCACCATTCGCGCACTGGCTGAAGAGAAACGCACGATGGTCATCGTCACGCATGAGATGAGCTTCGCCCGCGACGTGGCCGACCGTGCCATCTTCATGGATCAGGGGCGGATTGTGGAGCAGGGCGATGCAAAGGCGTTGTTCAGCAATCCCCGCCAGCCACGTACCCGTCAGTTCCTCGACAAATTCCTGAATCAGTAATCACACTGCCTTCTCCGGAAGGCAGTTTTTATCTGCCCATCTGATTGCGCCTCCGCTCTGGTTATACCACTCTGATTTCTCCGCCATCATAATTATTTAATTGTCCGTTAAACCTTTTGACGCATCTGACAAAACTTTTCCTTTCATCAGAAATTAACTGGCTTCTGCAGTGACGCCTTTTTCTTAATTATATTCATCGCTTTATCAAATAATGATTATCCTTTGCTGCGGATCTGGCGGGGCTAATTCCCGTTATCCATTGCTATTCGTAAGTGTAAGGAAACGTTCTTCTGAGTAAATAACTGTGGCATCAGGGCCACTGCGCGGCTTTTAAGAGTTTCGCTACATTCATCAACCTTTCAAAGGCGAATAATTGCCGGATAACGATAAAGCAATAGTGATTTCCTCGCTTTGACTTTTCACTCTTCTGACCTACACAGCAGGAGTCATTGAATGAATCAGACCAAGTCAGACAAGATACTGTGGGTGGACACCCTCAAAGGCGCCTGCATCATGCTGGTAGTGCTTTATCACACGGTACTGCCCGGTTTCGAAGGCACACTGAAATATCTCTCTGCCGGCTGGATCCCTGCCGAAATATGGGTACAGTTTAATACGGTCCTGTCGCCATTACGGATGCCCGCCTTTTTCTTTGTGTCGGGATTACTGGCGACCAACGGTATTGTTAACCGTCCCTGGAAACAGGTCTTTACCAGTCGCATCACTAATCTCTTTTATCTCTATATTCTGTGGGGATTTATTCAATGGTGGTCAATCGTTGGTATCTCGACAGAAATAACCGGCCAGCGTATTTCGCAGAATCTTAATGCTGCCTATGCCGGTTCGCTGTGGGAATTTCTCCGGCTGACCTTTATGGCCATGAGTACCTCATGGTATCTGTATGGGCTCGGGATCTATTTCCTCTGTGCCAAAATTTTCCGTGAATATAAGCTGGCCCTGGTGGCGGTAGCGGTGCTGCTGAATTATCTGGCGGTGGAAAAAGTGATCCCTTACTGGGGACCCCAGAGTCTGGCGCAATATTTCCTCTTCTTCCTGCTAGGTGCGTTCTGGAGCCAGGCCATGCTGCGCCTGAGTGAATGGCACCGGGAGAATCTGGTACCCTGGGCGGTGCTGGCGGCGGTGGCCGGTATTCATGTGATATTCGGTCTGGATAAGAGTCTGTTCCTCTGCGTGCTGGCAGTGCTGTTCAGTATCGCCGCCTGCCGCTGGCTGAATCAGCACTTCAGTATGCGTTATCTCAACTGGGTAGGGCGCAATACGCTACAGATTTACGTCCTGCATCGTATTTTTATCGAGTTCTTTGGTATGACCGCGATTCAGTTTGCGCAGCGGCATCATCTGTTTGAGCAGGCGTGGTTTTCATGGCTCTGGGCCTGTTTTTATCCGGTGGCCATCGTGGGACTCTGTTCACTCAGTTCGGTAGCGATCTGGTCGCTGACCAATCGCGGTGTCGGTCAGTCGCTGTTTGTCTTCCCGACGCTGCTGAAAAGGACGCCTGGCGGCGTGAGCCGGGGATAGCACGGGATTGTGGTAACAGGCTGGCGCTGAGCGGGTTTCGGATGACAGCAGATTTACCCTGAGCGGGTTTGGGATGGCAGCAGATGTACCCTGAGCGGGTTTCGCCCGCCATGCGAGCGGAAGTTTCAGGTTGCCCGTGCGGGCGGACGCGTCAGGGGGCGGACGCCCGCCCCTTAACAATCCCGGCGTCCGGCTGCCTTCGCGCCCCGCTTCGCGGGGTGCCCTCGTCACGCCCTGCGGCCGACGGACCGTCCGGACGCGCCATCCCTGGCGCGAACCGTCCTTTCGCCGACGTCCTGTCGGCTCATCCTGGCCTCCGGTTGTTCCTCGGCGCTGCGGACGCCTCTCCCAATCCCCGCCTGTAAGTTCATAGTGTTTTTGACGTGCAGCGTTGTCTGACAGAGTTGTAGCCAGCTCCGCTATCGGCAACGCCAGCAAAAGCACTGAATATGATGATGGGCACATGCAGGAATAGTGCGTGCCCCTGATTGAGTCAGAACCAAAGTCACCGCAAGGCAGAAGACTTACCGCGATGAAAGACCGAAAGTCAGAAGAAGAAATAACAGCGGGGGAGGGAGGCCGTCAGAACCGCTGAGCGGATGAGGGATTTCAGGACGAGCGACAGCGATGTCGCGAAGAGGCGGGTTCGCGCCAGGGATGGCGCGTCCCGCCGGTCCGTGAGAAATCCGGAAGAAGCGAAGGGACCGCGAATCGGCGGTGATGCAGGCCGGAGCCCGGGGGCAAGGGGGCGCGGCGACTGGCGCCCCCTTGTCGGTCGCCTGCTGAAGCGGGCCTGAAACTGCCCAATCCACCAGGCGAACGAAACCCGCACCATACCCCGTTCAGGATACCCCGTTCAGGCAGCAACTCTGCACCGCTGCCCAGGCGAACAAAAATTCCCGTTCGCCCACCGCCCCTTTATTTCCCCATTACCCGATAGTCATCAGACTGGCATTGCCGCCTGCCGCAGCGGTATTCACACTCAGCGAACGTTCAATCAGCAGACGCTCCAGCAGCAGATTCGTCTCGCCGCGGGCGAAGCCCTGCACCGACACAATCGCGCCGTCACGCGCCGCGATCTGTTCACACAGGGCGCGCAACTGATCGGCATCGCCGTGATAAATCACCGCATCAAACTCTGCCGCTAACGGATCGCGCGCCAGTTTAATACGGGCCTTAACCGCATCCGGCAGCGAGGTCAGTAAGGCGCGATGCAGCTCATCATCCTGCCACAGGGCTTTACTGCCGACGCTGGTGACCGCAGCCAGCTGGATCAGCGCATCCTGCTCGTTGTCCGCCAGGCAGAGTACCCGATCGCGAGGCAACAGCGAGAAGGTGTTACGTTCGCCGGTCGGGCCAGGCAGCAGCCGGACGACGCCCGCCTGGGCCAGTTCGCCGTAGTGCTGGCACAGCTCAGCCAGGGCGGGCTTCTCTTTCGCCCAGAGGCTCAACGCCTGATGCGGAGCCAGCAGAGACTGGCGCAGCGTACTGTCTGCCGGACGCTCCGCATCCTGACGATCAAAGGTCAGACGCAGTGCGCTATCCGGGCGATGAGCCAGCAGTCGATAGAGGTAGAGCGGACCACCGGCCTTCGGACCTGTGCCAGACAGACCTTCGCCGCCAAACGGCTGCACGCCGACCACCGCGCCTACCATGTTACGGTTAACGTAAAGGTTACCGACCCGGGCATTTGCCGTGACCTGGGCGATGGTCTCATCGATACGGGTGTGGACACCCAGCGTCAGACCGTAGCCAGAGGCGTTAATCTGATCGATCACCTGAGGCAGCGCGGTGCGGCTGAAGCGCACGACGTGCAGCACCGGACCAAAGATCTCTTTGTCCAGATCGCTGACCTGATTCAGTTCAATCAGGGTGGGTTTCACAAAGGTGCCGCTGTTCCACTCTTTACTGTCCTGCGGGTTATCCTGCACCGCCTGATAAACGGTAAAGCCTTTATTGCGCATCGCCTGAATATGGCGGTCGATATTGGCTTTCGCTTCGGCATCAATGACCGGGCCGATGTCGGTTGAGAAACGCTCCGGATTGCCCATGCGGCACTCTGCCATCGCACCACGCAACATCTTCAGCGTATGGTCAGCCACATCTTCCTGAATACAGAGCAGACGCAGCGCCGAGCAGCGCTGTCCGGCACTGTCGAAGGCTGATGCGACGATATCGACTACCACCTGCTCGGTAAGTGCGGAAGAGTCAACGATCATGGCATTCATGCCGCCGGTTTCTGCAATCAGCGGCGTCGGGCGACCCTGTGGATCAAGACGACCGGCCAGGTTGCGCTGCAGCAGAGTCGCGACCGCCGTCGAGCCGGTAAACATAACGCCGCGAACCCGATCGTCGCCGGTCAGCTGCGCGCCCACGGTTTCACCCTGACCCGGCAGCAGCTGCAGAACGCCAGCGGGTACACCCGCATCCAGCAGGATCTGAACCGCCTGTGCCGCAATCAGCGGCGTCTGCTCGGCCGGTTTTGCCAGCACGCTGTTGCCCGCAGCCAGTGCAGCAGCAATCTGACCGGTGAAGATCGCCAGCGGGAAGTTCCAGGGGCTGATACAGACCACCGGACCCAGCGGACGGTGCGTCTCGTTGTCGAAATCGTCACGTACCATCCCGGCGTAGTAATAGAGGAAATCTACCGCTTCACGCACTTCGGCGATGGCGTTGTTGTAGGTCTTGCCCGCTTCACGCACCAGGATGCCGATCAGCTGCTGCATCTGGCCTTCCATGATCTGTGCAGCACGTTCCAGAATGGCCGCACGCTCCTGCGGCGGTGTGGCGAACCAGATCGGCCCGCTGTTCACAGCAGCATCCAGCGCCAGGGAGACTTCCTGCTCCGTCGCTTCACGTACCTGACCAACCCGATCGTTCGGCGCAGCCGGGTTCAGAACGTCACGCAGTTCACCGGCACCGGCTTCCCCCTCGATCATCGGTTCAGCCAGGCAGGGCTGTGCGGCGCTGCTCAGCAGGGCGCTGGAGAGGGAGGCAAGACGATGCTCGTTAGCCATATCCAGTCCCGCTGAGTTCACGCGGTTTTCACCGTAGAGTTCGCGCGGCAGCGGGATCTTCGGATGCGGCAGGCCAATGGTGCCTTCGCTGACGCCCAGCTTTTCAACGGCGCTGACCGGATCGGCCACCAGCTCATCGATTGGCAGCGAAGTATCGGCGATGCGGTTAACAAAGGAGGTGTTCGCGCCATTCTCCAGCAGGCGGCGAACCAGATAGGCCAGCAGGGTTTCATGGGTACCGACCGGCGCGTAAATGCGGCAGGGACGGTTCAGTTTGCCGTCCGCCACTTTGCCGACGACCTGCTCGTAAAGCGGTTCGCCCATTCCGTGCAGACACTGGAACTCATACTGACCCGGATAGTAGTTATTGCCCGCCAGCTGATAAATTGCCGCCAGAGTGTGGGCGTTGTGCGTGGCAAACTGTGGATAGATCAGGCTCGGTACAGATAGCAGCTTACGGGCGCAGGCCAGGTAAGAGATGTCGGTATAGACCTTGCGGGTGTAAACCGGATAACCCTCCAGTCCTTCCATCTGCGCGCGCTTAATTTCGCTGTCCCAGTAGGCCCCTTTCACCAGACGAATCATCAGGCGACGACGGCTGCGCTGCGCCAGATCGATCAGTTCATCAATCACAAACGGGCAGCGTTTCATGTAGGCCTGAATGACGAAGCCGATACCGTTCCAGCCTTCCAGCTCCGGTTCGAAACAGAGCTTCTCCAGCAGATCCAGTGACAGCTCCAGACGGTCGGCCTCTTCGGCATCGATGTTGATGCCGATGTCATAGGAGCGGGCCAGCAGCGTCAGCGATTTCAGAATCGGGTAGAGCTCCTCCATGACGCGCTCATACTGCGCACGGCTGTAGCGGGGGTGCAGGGCGGAGAGCTTGATGGAGATACCCGGGCCTTCATAGATGCCGCGGCCATTTGAGGCTTTGCCAATCGCGTGGATCGCCTGCTGATAAGAGAGCAGGTAGGCTTTGGCATCACCAGCCGTCAGCGCCGCTTCACCCAGCATGTCATAGGAGTAGCGGAACCCTTTCTCTTCCAGCTTGCGGGCGTTCGCCAGGGCTTCCGCAATCGTTTCGCCGGTGACGAACTGCTCACCCATCAGACGCATCGCCATATCCACGCCTTTGCGGATCAGCGGCTCGCCCCCTTTACCGATAATGCGGTTCAGCGAGCTGGAGAGGTTTGACTCGTTGTGAGTCGAAACCAGACGACCGGTAAACAGCAGGCCCCAGGTGGCTGCGTTGACAAACAGAGAGGGGCTGCGTCCCAGATGCGACTGCCAGTTGCCGTTGCTGATCTTGTCACGGATCAGCGCATCGCGCGTTGGCTTGTCAGGAATACGCAGCAGCGCCTCGGCCAGGCACATCAGCGCCACGCCTTCATGAGAGGAGAGAGAGAACTCCTGCAGCAGGCTCTGCACCATACCGGCGCGTCCGGTTGCACCTTTCTGGTGCCGCAGCTTGTCGGCGAGCTGGTAAGCCAGCTGGTGAGTTTTCTCTGCCAGCGCCGCCGGTAAACGGGCCTGCTCCAGCAGCATCGGCACCGCATCGGTCTCCGGGCGACGCCACGCGGCAGTCACGGCAGAGCGGATCACGGACTGAGGTAAAATCTGCTCTGCGAAGTCGAGGAACGGCTGGTGCATCTCCTCGGGCTGGATGTCGTCAGCCTCAGTGGCCGCCTGAGCAGAAAGGGGGATCTCTGGCAGACTGTCGCCGGTTTCCAGTTGGCCCAGATAGGTAAAGATCGCCTGTTTAATCAGCCAGTGTGGCGTGCGATCAATACGCTGCGCAGCCAGTTTGATGCGCTCACGCGTTGCGTCATCCAGTTTTACACCCATGGTGGTTGTACCCATGACTCCAGAGCTCCTTAATAGTGGTTCGATACGGCGTTGGCTGCACTATCACTTAAGTTGCAACTTTGTGCAACCTTGTTAAATGTGAGCCAGTTAACACCCTTTTAACGTGGTCAAATGTTAAATCCGACAATGCGGCATGAATCTTGCTGCAAGATCCTCGCCAGGTTTGCAGGCCCGTTAAACAGCGGGTTCTCGGCAGGTAAAACCCGGGTGCAACCAGATAACTGTGAGCGAGTGCAACCTCTGAGCACGTTTTAACATCTGGTTAGTGAAATCACTGTAACGCCTGTGTTAAATCCATTGTGCGCGCTCCGGCTTTCCGGCAGGATACCGCGCCGCTGGGAAATGAGTGACCCCTGACACAGAAAATCGGCCCGCGCTGCCCCGTTCCGGCAGACGGGCGGCTGGCGATTTCTCTGGGATATCAAATAATAAGTGGAGAGACAGATGAGTGTAAGTACACCAATGCTGGTGACCTTTGTAGTTTACATACTTGGGATGGTGTTAATTGGTTTTGCTGCCTACCGCTCAACCAAAAACTTCGACGATTACATCCTGGGTGGCCGCAGTCTGGGTAGCGTGGTCACGGCACTCTCTGCCGGTGCATCCGATATGAGCGGCTGGCTGCTGATGGGATTGCCTGGTGCCATCTTCATCTCCGGTATCTCAGAAAGCTGGATTGCAATTGGTCTGACGATCGGGGCCTGGCTTAACTGGAAAATTGTTGCGGGTCGTCTGCGGGTGCAGACCGAACATCACAACAACGCGCTGACCCTGCCGGACTTCTTTACCAGCCGCTTTGAGGATCACAGTAAAATTCTGCGGGTCATCTCTGCCATCGTCATTCTGGTGTTTTTCACTATCTACTGTGCCTCGGGCGTGGTCGCTGGTGCGCGTCTGTTTGAGAGCACCTTCGGCATGAGTTATGAGACCGCCCTGTGGGCTGGTGCCGCTGCAACCATTCTCTATACGCTGATTGGCGGTTTCCTGGCGGTGAGCTGGACCGACACCGTGCAGGCCAGCCTGATGATTTTTGCGCTGATCCTGACGCCGGTCTTTGTGATCATCGCGGTCGGCGGCTGGTCAGATTCGATGGCGGTCATTCAGGCGAAGAGCCTGGAAAACCTCGACATGCTGAAGGGCCTGAACTTCGTGGCGGTCATCTCGCTGCTGGGCTGGGGCCTGGGCTACTTTGGTCAGCCGCATATTCTGGCGCGCTTCATGGCGGCCGATTCGCATCGCTCTATCCGCACGGCGCGTCGCATCGGTATGGCGTGGATGGTGCTCTGCCTGGCCGGTGCCGTGGCGGTGGGCTTCTTTGGTATCGCCTACTTTCAGAATAACCCGGCGCTGGCGGCTGGCGTGAACGCCAACGCCGAGCGGGTCTTTATCGAGCTGGCGCGTATCCTCTTCAACCCGTGGATTGCCGGCATTCTGCTCTCCGCGATTCTGGCGGCCGTGATGTCCACCCTGAGCTGTCAGCTGCTGGTCTGCTCCAGTGCGCTGACTGAAGATCTCTACAAAGGCTTCCTGCGTAAGAAGGCGAGTCAGAAAGAGCTGGTGTGGGTAGGGCGTCTGATGGTGCTGCTGGTGGCGCTGATTGCGATTGCACTCGCCTCCAACCCGGAAAACCGGGTCCTGGGCCTGGTAAGCTACGCCTGGGCAGGTTTTGGTGCCGCCTTCGGTCCGGTTGTCCTGTTTGGTGTCTGCTGGAAACGCATGAACCGCAACGGCGCGCTGGCGGGGATGATTGTCGGTGCCCTGACCGTACTGGTGTGGAAACAGTATGGCTGGCTGGGACTGTATGAAATCATTCCGGGCTTCATTTTCGCCAGCATCGCGATTGTTCTTTTCAGCCTGATGGGCCGTGAACCTTCAGCGGCTGCGCAGCAGCGCTTTGCTGCAGCGGAAGCGGAGTATCAGGCGAAATAAGCCAGGCTACAGACTATCAGGCCCGCCCCGCAAAGGGCGGGCCTTTTTATTGCAAAGATAAATCACCCAAAGATGAAATTATCTCCGCCGGTAACTTGTTTTTTTTGTAGCGATAATGATAATCGGTATCGTTTACGCTTTACCTGATTTTACTGTTGATTGACGCTGCTTAACATTCAAGAGGTTGGCAATGTTTGTTCCCTTTCTCATCATGCTGCGTGAAGGCATCGAAGCCGCTCTGATTGTCAGCCTCATCGCCAGCTACCTCAAACGCACCCAGCGTACCCAATGGTTTCCGGCCATGTGGGCTGGCGTATTTATCGCCGCCGCGCTCTGCCTGGGCCTGGGGCTGTTCATCAATGCCACCACGGGCGAATTTCCGCAAAAAGAGCAGGAGCTGTTTGAAGGCATCGTGGCGCTGATTGCGGTGGTGATCCTGACCTCTATGGTTTTCTGGATGCGCAGGGTGGCGCGCAACATCCGCGTGGAGCTGGAGCAGGCAGTCGATCAGGCACTGCAGCGTTCAGGTCGTGGCGGGATGGCGCTGGTGCTGATGGTGTTTCTGGCCGTGGCGCGTGAAGGGCTGGAGTCGGTGTTCTTCCTGCTGGCCGCCTTTACCCAGGACGTGGGCTATGCGCCGCCGATGGGGGCCGTGCTCGGGCTGGCGACGGCGGTGGTGCTGGGCATGCTGCTCTACTGGGGCGGGATTCGCCTGAACATGGCGCATTTCTTCCGCTGGACCAGCGTTTTCATCCTGTTTGTGGCGGCGGGCCTGGCGGCGGGGGCGATTCGCGCCTTCCACGAGGCCGGGTTGTGGAACCACTTTCAGGAGGTGGCCTTTGATCTCAGCAATACCTTATCGACCCATTCGCTGTTTGGCACCCTGCTGGAAGGGGTACTGGGGTATCAGGAGGCACCCAGCGTCAGTGAAGTGACCCTCTACGTCGTCTACCTGATTCCGGCGCTGATTCTGTTTTTCATGCCTGCGCGACCTGCTGCGTCGGCCACTGTGTAATGCACCATTTAACGGGCGCACCTTGTGCCCGCAACGTGATAGGGAAAGAGAGATGACAATGCGTTTCCGCCGCAAGGCACTGCTACTTCCTCTGCTGGCGATCTCCGCTTCGGCGGCCGCGGCGGTTCCTCAGGTCACCGTAAGCGTCAACGACAGGCAGTGTGAGCCGATGCGCCTGACGGTCAAGGCTGGTAAAACCCAGTTCCTGATTAAGAACAACAGCCAGAAGGCGCTGGAGTGGGAGATCCTGAAAGGGGTACTGGTGGTTGAAGAGCGTGAAAACATCGCGCCGGGCTTCAGTCAGAAGCTGACCGCCACGCTGGAGCCGGGCGAATATGAGATGACCTGCGGCCTGCTGAGCAACCCCAAAGGTAAGCTAATCGTCGAAGCGGGCGAGGGGGCGGCCAAAGGCGCCACCTCGGCGCGTATGCAGCTTGAAGGGCCGATCACCGCCTATAAAGCTTACGTTACCGGGCAGGTCAGCCAGCTGGTGAGCAGCACGCAGGCCTTTACGGATGCGGTGAAAGCGGGTGACACAGAAAAAGCCAGAGCCCTGTTTGCGCCGACCCGCCAGTACTATGAGCGTATTGAGCCAATTGCTGAACTCTTCTCTGACCTCGACGGCAGCATTGATGCCCGCGAGGATGATTATGAGAAGAAAGCCGCCGATCCCAAATTCACCGGTTTCCACCGTCTGGAGAAGGCCCTCTTCGGGGATAACAGCACCCAGGGCATGGCAGACTATGCGGACCAGCTTAATAAAGATGTCAAAGATCTGCAGGTGCGCATCAGCGAACTCGCCTTTCCGCCAGCCAAAGTGGTCGGCGGTGCAGCGGGCCTGATCGAAGAGGTGGCCTCCAGCAAAATTTCCGGTGAGGAAGATCGTTACAGCCGCACCGACCTGTGGGACTTCCAGGCCAACATCGACGGCGCGCAGAAAATTGTTGAACTGCTGCGTCCGCTGATCGGTAAAGAGAACCCGGCGTTGCTGGCGAAAGTGGATGCTAACTTTAAGAAAGTGGATGCGATACTGAGCAAGTACCGCACGGCTAGCGGCTTCGAATCTTACGAGAAACTGACCAGCGCCGACCGTAATGCGCTGAAAGGGCCGATCACCGCGCTGGCGGAAGATCTTTCATTACTTCGTGGCACTCTGGGTCTGGATTAATCATGAGTCGTAAGGAAGATGACGCGCAGCCTGCGCGTCGTCGTTTATTAAAAGGGCTGGGGCTGCTGGGCGGCGCAGCGGCCCTGGGCGGTGGCTGTCCGTTCCACGCCGCCCGCGCTGATAATTTTTCACCGGGCACCGTCACACCGCAGGCACGGCAGCAGAGTCAGCCGTTTTACGGTCAGCATCAGGCGGGCATCACGACGCCGCAGCAGGCCTCAATGATGCTGGTGGCGTTTGACCTGCTCAGCAGCGATAAGGCGGAGCTGGTGCGTCTGTTTCGTCTGCTGACCCAGCGCATCGCCTTTCTGACCCACGGCGGACCGGCACCGGTGGTGAAAAATCCGCAGCTGCCGCCGATGGATTCCGGCATTCTGGGGCCGACGATCGCGCCGGATAACCTGACGATAACCGTTTCTGTGGGTCACTCCCTGTTTGACGAACGTTTCGGGCTGGCCCCGCACAAGCCGGCAAAGCTGCAGCCGATGACGCGCTTTCCTAACGATTCGCTTGATGCCAGCCAGTGTCATGGCGACCTGCTATTGCAGATCTGCGCCAACACCCAGGATACGGTGATCCATGCTCTGCGTGACATCATCAAACACACGCCTGACCTGCTCGGCGTACGCTGGCGGCGTGAAGGCTTTATCTCTGAACATGCTGCGCGCAGTCAGGGGCAGGAGACGCCGATCAACCTGCTGGGTTTCAAAGATGGCACGGCCAACCCCGATACCCGCGATCCGGCGCTGATGAATCAGCTGCTCTGGGTAACGGCCGATCAGCAGGAGCCCGCCTGGGCGCGCGACGGCAGCTATCAGGCTGTGCGATTAATCCGCTTCCATGTGGAAATGTGGGACCGCACCCCGCTGGGTGAGCAGCAGACTATCTTTGGCCGGGAGAAGCTGAGCGGCGCACCGCTGGGAATGCAGCATGAACATGACGTGCCGGATTACGCCCGAGACCCGGACGGCGAGGTGATCGCGCTGGATGCCCACATCCGTCTCGCCAATCCCCGAACGCCGGAGACAGCCAGCAGTCTGATGCTGCGCCGTGGCTACAGTTACTCGGCAGGGATCTCCGCCGCCGGACAACTGGATATGGGCCTGCTGTTTGTCTGCTATCAGCACGATCTGGAGCGCGGCTTTCTCACGGTTCAGCAGCGTCTGAATGGTGAGGCGCTGGAAGAATATATCCGGCCTTTTGGCGGCGGTTATTTTTTTGCGCTGCCCGGCGTCCCCGACGCGAGCCATTATTTAGGGCAGTCGCTGCTGGAAGCCTGATTAAAATATCATCACAACGGGCGTGCCGTTGACCGGCCGCCCGTCATTACCGGTTTATGCGCGTGACGCGGTGAGTTTTTACTGAGATTACACAGATTGTCAGCCACCCCGAAATAAACCAAGACATTGTAATTATTCAGTTTTACATTTTATCGAAAAAGAAATGTTTACCTGCGATTAGCAATTCCTTTGCCAGCAGATAAAATTAGAGTTGCAAAGGCCCAACAAAATGGTGCACTTTATTAAACAGGCGTAATCGGATGTGTTGCTGTATCACACTGGAGTTCGCGCATGGGTCGATTCTTTTCTGGAAAGTCACTGCCGTTAAATAAATTGCGCCTGAACGCGAGGGCAATTCTGCCTCGTAATCTCTCCCTTTCTTCAACCCTTTCTTTTGTTATGCAACCTGTATTATCCGGTGTTCAGCAACGTCTGTGCGCGGCTGCATACCCATTATCCTGTTCTGTCATGGCTCTGAAGGAAGCCAACTGAAACCTCTAAAGCGTTCACGTAATCGCAACGGGCTACGCGCCTGACGCGGGAAATGAAACCAACTGAAAGGTGCCACTATGGGAAGACAGAAAGCAGTGATCAAAGCACGTCGTGAAGCAAGAAGAGTGCTTCGCAGTGACTCGCGGAGTCACCGTCAGCGTGAAGAAGAGTCGGTCACTTCGCTGGTGCATATGAGTGGACTGGACGCAATCGGCATGGCGCGCGACACGCGTGACCGCTTACCGATTGAGGCCCGTAATGAAGCTCAGGCGCACTATCTTAACGCCATAGAAACCAAGCAGCTGATCTTCGCAACCGGTGAAGCCGGATGCGGTAAAACCTGGATAAGCGCCGCGAAAGCGGCTGAGGCCCTGATTCATAAGCATATCGACAGGATTATTGTTACGCGCCCGGTACTTCAGGCAGATGAGGATTTGGGATTCCTGCCCGGTGATATTTCTGAGAAATTCGCCCCTTATTTCCGTCCGGTCTATGACATTCTGGTTAAACGTCTTGGCGCATCATTTATGCAATATTGTCTGCGTCCGGAAATCGCCAAGGTCGAGATTGCGCCCTTCGCCTATATGCGAGGACGTACTTTTGAAAATGCCGTGGTGATTCTGGATGAGGCGCAGAACGTCACCGCCGCGCAGATGAAAATGTTCCTGACCCGACTGGGCGAAAACGTCACGGTCATCGTTAACGGCGATATTACCCAGTGCGACTTGCCCGCTGGGGTGCCTTCTGGTCTCGCGGACGCGCTGGCGCGTTTTGAAGAGGACGAGATGGTTGGCATTGTCCGCTTCGGCAAAGAGGATTGTGTGCGGTCTGCGCTGTGTCAGCGCACCCTGCACGCGTATAGCTAGCGTTTGATTGAGTAAGAAGTGTAGCGCCCAAACCCGGCTCCGGCCGGGTTTTCTTTTTTTAATCGCAGTAAGTTTTCACGGTCAGAAGCGTCAGGCTGAACGCCGTCAGCGTCAATGAAAAGCGTTCTTTTCGCCGGGCAGCTTCCGGTTTTTACGTGGCCCCTCCAGCCGGGCGTGATGATTTCAGTCCGCCGCTGAAACCGCCTTTAACCCCTTTCTCCCGGATAGCTCAGCGATATTCGTCTCTCACGGCGTTGCTGCTGACGCAGGGAGAGCCGCGTTAACGCGCACAGATCGATCCGATCACAGATCTGCGCTTTACCTGCCATGAAATAGGTGAAGTGACTCCCACATTCTTATGAAACCGGTTGCATGGCTGCTGTTACGGGGTACGGTGAAACCGGTTGCATGGTCATTGTTCCGGATAGCTACAGAGGCAGTCTCGCCTTTTGTGAGACGCAATTACTGAATGAAGAAGGAAAAACTGCATGGCTGTTATCAGGGATTACAACAGGTTAGCCAGTGACATCCTCCGGGAAGTGGGTGGGGAGAAGAATATCGTCAGTTTCAGTCGCTGTGCCACCCGCCTGAGGCTGGTGCTGAATGAAACCCCGACGGAAGCGAAGCAGAAGGTACAGAGTCTGCCGGGCGTGATTGCGGTGGTGGAGAGCGGTGGGCAGTTTCAGGTGGTTATCGGCACACATGTCGCCGATCTCTTTAATGCGATGTCGGGCCTGGTGAAAGAGAGTGGCCCCGCTGACAGCCAGCCGACGAAAACGCGCAGGCTGGATGCAGTGATCGCCACTATGTCGGCAGTCTTCGCTCCTATCGTTTATATCCTGGCGGCGGCAGGGATCCTGCAGGGGCTGCTGATTGTTGTCACGCTGATTGATGCTGATGTCAAAACGACGGGCACCTTCGCTGTGCTCAACTTTATGTCCTGGACCCCGTTCGCTTTTCTGCCGGTCTTTATCGGCATGACGGCAGCCCGGCATTTCAAATGTAATCCCTTTATTGCCGTACTCTGCTGTTGTGCCTTGATCAGTCCGGACTGGGCGACCCTGGCCGGACGGATCGCCGGCGGGGAGAGTATCCGTTTCCTCTTCTTTCCACTCTCCGAAACGGTCTACACCTCGTCGGTTTTACCGCCGCTGTTTCTGGTCTGGGCGCTTTCCCTGTTTGAACGCCGTGTGGAGAAGTGGATACCAGAGGTGGTCAGCCCGCTCTTTACGCCTCTGATCTGTTTTGTGGTTATCGTACCGCTGACGCTGATTGTGATCGGTCCGATTACCACCTGGGCCGCAATGGGTGTCGCGGGTGGTTACAACGCCCTGTTCCAGGCGGCTCCGCCAGTGGCGGCGGCGGTGATTGGTGGGGTGTGGCAGATTATCGTTATTTTTGGGGTTCACTGGGGCATTACGCCCGTCATCATGGCGAACTTCGACACGCAGGGGTATGACTCTTTTCAGGCTTACCAGACGATTGCGGTTATCGGTCAGATGGCCGCCGTATTTGGCGTGTTCCTGAAAACCCGCAACACGCAGTTAAAAGCTACCTCCCTGTCTGCCGGTATTACCGCTGTTTTCGGTATCACCGAACCGGCCATTTATGGCGTGACGCTGCGGTTTAAAAAACCCTTTATTTGTGGCTGCATCGGTGGAGCGATCGGGGCGGTGGTTGCCAGCCTGTTCGGCAGCCTCTACTACGCCTATGCAGCATTGCCGGGCCTGTTTACGCTGGTTAATGCCATCAGCCCTGCGGCGCCCATGTCGTTTATGGGTGAGCTGGCAGGTGCCGGGACCACGATTGTACTGACGATTCTGATGGTGCAGTTTGTAGGTTTTGACGATCCCGTCAATGAGAACGCGATCCCGTCACCAGAGGTCAGAACCCGGACCGCCCCGGACGCCGCATTATCCGGCGGCATGGACATCCTCAGCCCGTTAAAAGGCAACGTTGTTGTGCTGGAGAGCGTGGCGGATGAAACCTTTGCCAGGAAATTCCTGGGCGACGGACTCGCGATTAAGCCTGACGAGGGGAAGGTGGTGGCGCCGTGCAAAGCGACGGTCGCAACACTGCTTCCTTCGCATCATGCCATTGGCTTAGTCTGCGAAAATGGTGCGGAGTTACTGATCCATGTTGGCTTAAATACCGTTGAGCTGCAGGGCGAACATTTTCATCCGTTAGTGAAAGAGGGCGACGTGGTCAGCGCGGGAACGCCACTGCTTGAGTTTGATCAAGCCAGTATCGAACGCCAAGGTTATGACCTGACGACGCCGGTTCTGGTCGTGAACAGCGAGGCATTCACGTTGACGAAGTATCGGTCTCAGGGGGCTGTCAGCACTGGTGTGCCTCTGATGTCGCTGGCATAAACGTCTACACGCCAGGGCGGGATGCGCAGGCTTCAACGGCTGCGCGTCTCCTGGCGCTCTATTCACTGGTTCAGACGGGCCTGATGTGACTCATCCATTGATTGAGGTGTTGAATGGTAACCATACTGGATGTCGCCAGACTGGCCGGCGTGTCCAAAGCGACCGTTTCACGCGCACTGAGCGGCAAAGTCTTTGTGCGGGAAGAGGTGAAAGCCAGAATTTTGCAGGCGGTGGCGGAGACCGGCTATCGGCCCAATCGACTGGCGCGTAATCTGTCCAATAATGCCACCCATTCGATCGGGCTGGTCATTACCAACGCGCTCTACAACGGCCCGTTCTTTTCGGGGATGGTTTATCAGGCGGCCACCCTCAGCGAAAAACACAACCGCCAGCTGGTGCTTGCGGACGGGAAACACAGTGCGCAGGATGAGCGTGGGGCGATTGGATTACTCCTTGAACTGCGCTGCGAAGCCATCATGATCTATCCCAAATATCTGTCGGTCAGCGAACTGGATGAGATTATTGATGAGAACCAGACGCCGATAGTGGTAATCAACCGCGAACTCATCCGAAACCGCAATCGCTGCGTGTTTACTGATCACCGGCGGAGCAGTGAAGAGATGATGGCGCATTTACTGGCGCTGGGACATACCCGGATCGCCTTTGTCACGGGAAGCCCTGGCTCACCGACCGGCGAGCAGCGTTTAGCGGGCTACCGTCATGCGCTGCAGAAGGCGGGCATCAGTCTGGATCCGCAACTGGTGGTGCAGGGTGCCTGGAGTACCGGGAGCGGTTACGCGGCCGGATGTGAGCTGCTGGGGCGGAACGTGGCGTTTACCTGTGTGCTGGCCGCCAATGACGATATGGCGATTGGTCTGGCAAAAGCCTTTCAGGAGGCGGGTAAAAGCGTGCCGGAAGCGATCTCGCTTGCTGGTTTCGATGATGCGGTGATAGGAAAGTACTACACGCCCTCCTTAACGACCATTCATGTTCCAGTAGATGAGATGATCCGTGACGCGATGGAAATTATTTTGCGGCCTGAAGAGAGCATCCTGTTTTCGCATCAGGGGACGCTGGTAAGCCGGGATTCGGTGGCCCGCTGCGCGGAAGCCCCTTAAGCAGACAGACTTCTCACCCCCTCTCGCAGTGCAATATGCAAAAAAAAGCCTGAACTTTCGTTCAGGCTCTTCTTTGGAATGTGGCGGTGAGAGGGGGATGGATTCGCTGCGCTCACCCTGCGGGCAGCGTCGCAGGCTCCGCTGTCCAGCGCGTGGCGCTGTCGAACCCCGGCGGGGCTTCTCACCCCCTCTCGCAGTGCAATATGCAAAAAAAAGCCTGAACTTTCGTTCAGGCTCTTCTTCAGAATGTGGCGGTGAGAGGGGGATTCGAACCCCCGATACGTTGCCGTATACACACTTTCCAGGCGTGCTCCTTCAGCCACTCGGACACCTCACCACATTTACTTCGCTGACCGCGCTGGGTCAACGGGGCGCTACTATAGGGAGTCGGCTGAAAACGGTCAAGCACTATTTTTTTCTTTTGATCTATTCGCTTAAGCTCTGTACGAATCGATTTGCCACACTGCAAAACCGCTGATTTATACGCCTTTCTCTGCCGAAATCTTCAGCGTTACGCGGTCCAGGCCAGCGATAAAGATCGCATGAGGGCGACATCCGCGGCGTAACTGACCGCACGATGTCCCCCCGGTGAATCAGCTTTTTACGCGGTTAGCGAAACTTTTACGCAGTTTCTGCAGCTTGGGCGGGATCACCGCCATGCAGTAGCCGTTGCGCTGGCCTGCACCTTCCCAGTAATCCTGGTGATAGGCTTCGGCAGGATACCACTCTTTCAGCGGCTCAATGGTGGTGACTATCGGCACCTCATGGTCCGCCTGAGCGCGAGCAATGGCGGCGCGCGCTTCCGCTTCCTGTTCCGCATTGGCCGGAAAAATCGCCGAGCGATACTGCGTGCCGATATCGTTACCCTGACGGTTAAGCTGCGTCGGATCATGCGTTACGAAGCTGATATCCAGCAGATCGCCGAAGCTCACTTTCTCCGGGTCAAAGCCAATACGAATCGCTTCGGCATGACCGGTGGCGCCGCTGCAGACCTGCTCATAGGTAGGATTAGGCCGGGCGCCGCCGGTATAGCCACTTTCCACTGACTCAACGCCAATCACATCCTTAAACACGGCTTCGGTGCACCAGAAACAGCCACCTGCGATCACTGCATATTCGATTGCCATAATATTTTACTCCTGTCAGGTCGAAAGAGTTGAATGGGGGCGGGATAACGGGCTTTCAACTAAAACAGCATCTCAGGTTTAAAATCGCCGCTCTTATCCAGCATTTTATCGCCCATCACGCTGAACCGGCCTTCGCCGGTGTAGTGCAGGGTCGCGGGGTACTCCGGCTGTTCAGCGACATGTGCTTTGACAATTTCAAAAACAAACAGGTTATAGCGGTCCACCATCGCGTCGTCATAGAGCTGACATTCGAAGCTGGCAAAACATTCGGCGATCATCGGCGCGTTCACCACCTGGGCCGGTTCCGGCGTCAGGTTAAAGGCGCTGAATTTATCCAGCCGATCGCCGTGGCTGTTGCCGATGGCAACCACTTCATTAATCAGCGAGGCGGAGGGGATATTCAGGACACACTGGCCGCTGTGGCGGATCAGCTCATGGCTGTGATTTACCCCCGCGATCATACAGCCGACGAGGGAGGGCGAAAACTCCAGCACGGTGTGCCAGCCGAGGGTCATGATGTCATGGTGGTCCTGATACTGCGAACTGAGCAGCAGCACCGGACCAGGTTCCAGATATTTGCGGGCTTTACTGACCGGAAAAGCATATTTGTGCATGCGCGGGCTCATAGCGTCACTCCGTCAACGGAACGTAGCCATTAAGTGTAGAGCACGCTTCGGATGCAGCAGGCGGGTGGCGGGTTAGACGGACGGTTTACCGCCATTTTCGCGGCAGCATCCTGAGCTTAAGGTTTCCTTAATATGCAGTCGCGATAATGCCTGCTCCAACTGAGGAGGATGCCATGAAAACTGTCTCTGCTGACCTGCCTGTTACCACCCCGCGTCCGGTCAGCGAATATGCTGCACTGCTGATTGCCGCCGCGACGGTCGTTCTGTTTCTCTCGGCCTGGTTCAGCGCCTAAAACCGGACCACGGCCCGACAGCCGCTTTGATCGCGACGGTTCTCCAGGAAAAACTGAAACCGGTGTAACTGGACGATGCGGCTGACGATGCTCAGCCCGAGACCTATCCCGCCATAGCGGCTATCCATCCGGATAAAAGCTTTGCTCAGTTCGCCACTTTTACTCTCATCGATCCCCGGTCCCTGATCTTCCACCACCATCATCGGCTGCGGTGACGCGAGCAGATGCACACTGATGGTGCTGTTCTCCGGGCTGTAACGATGGGCGTTCTCCACCAGATTCCGCAGCAGCATCTTCAGCAGTGTCGCATCACCGCGGACAAACTGCTCCTGCGGCAGGTCGAACAGCAGCGTCTGCTTGTGCGCCTCCAGCATAATGCTCAGCTCCGCCTCCATCGGCAGAATCACATCTTCAATCAGCCCCACGTTCTGATAGGTGCCGGAGGTAAAGGATTGTCCGGCGCGCGCCAGACTCAGCAGCTGCGACACGCTGTGGGTCATCTGATCCAGCCGCTGAACCAGCGGCTGAACTTTGACATCGCTGTGACGTTCGATTAACTCCAGATGCAGGCGCAGACCGGCCAGCGGCGTGCGCAACTCGTGCGCCACATCGGCGGTAAAGAGGCGCTCACGCTCCAGGCTGCTGTTCAGACGGGCCACCAGCTGGTTGATCGCCTGGGTAACCGCGTCGATCTCATGTACCTGGCTGTGGCAGGCCACCGGGTCGAGATTCTCTTCGCTGCGGCTTTCCAGTTCTCTCTGCAGGCGATAAAGCGGCCGGGTGATCCATTTCACCGCCTGATAGCAGAGCAGCAGGGTCAGGGTGATCATCACCAGACTCGGCACCGCCAGGCTGGCCACGGCTTCGCGGACTTCGCGCTCGACGTTGCTGTCCATATTGCGCTTCTGCAGATGCGCTTCCACCAGAAACTGAATCTGCTCTTTACTCTCGTGCCAGAGCCAGACCACGCTGATCACCTGGAACACCAGCAGGATCAGGCCAATGGTCAGAATAAGGCGAAAGCGCATACTGCGATGATCGAAACGTCTTATCATGTTGCCTCACGAAGCGCATCCTGCGTGACCAGCGCATAACCAAAGCCGCGCACGGTGCGGATGGCGCTTTTGCCAATCTTGTCGCGCAGATTATGGATATGCACTTCCAGGGTATTGGTCGAAGGCTCAGTTTCCCAGTTGTAGATATCCTGATAGAGAATTTCGCGGTGCACCGGATTGCCGGCCTTGAGCATCAGGCGTGACAGAATCGCGAACTCTTTAGGCGTCAGGTCCAGTAACACATCGCTGAGCGAGATCTGACGATGCGTCATATCCAGCGCCAGTGCGCCCACTCTCACCTGAGTGTCACCCTGATTGACGTTACGACGGATCAGGGCGCGGATCCGCGCCAGCAGTTCATCCAGCGAAAACGGTTTAATCAGATAGTCGTCAGCGCCTGCGTCAAGTCCGGCGATGCGCTCACTGATGGTGTCGCGCGCGGTCAGGATTAGCACCGGCGTCATCTTCTTCTGCCGCCGCAGACGGATCAGGAAATGGAGCCCATCCTCGTCGGGCAGACCCAGATCCAGCACCACCAGACTGTAGAGGCCGCTGGCAAAGTGCGCCTCGGCATCGCGCACCCGCGACACGCCGTCGCAGACATAGCCTTCACCTTCCAGCGCCAGCATCAGCCCCTGCAGCAGCAGGGCGTCATCTTCAACAATCAGTATCTTCATTAAGGTTGGCTCCGACACGATGTCAAAATATCATCCGCAGGCACATATTCGTGGGTTGCGGTGCCGGTTAATCCCAGCAGGGTGGAGAACAGATTATCCTGAGAGAAATCGTCTGTCGCGGCCAGTTTGTTCAGACAGCTGCGGTTAACCGTGAAACGTTGCTGATAATCCTGTGACAGCCAGAGCAGCAGCGGGACATGTTTCTGCGTGTCCGGGGCGATAGCGTAGGGCAGGCCATGCAGATAGGCACCATTTTCGCCCAGCGATTCCCCGTGATCAGAAAGATAGACCAGGCTGGTGGTAAAGCGATCCTGATGCGCACGCAGGATGCCGATGGCCTTATCAACAATGTGATCCACGTTTAATATCGTGTTGTCATAGGTGTTGATGAGCTGCTGCTGCGAGCAATCCTGAATCTGATTGGTGTCACAGGTCGGGGCAAACTGACGCAGCTGCGGCGGATAGCGATGGCTGTAAGTTGGCCCGTGGCTGCCAATCGTGTGCAGCACAATCACCGCGTTGCCCTTCAGCTGGCTGATGTACGTCTCCAGACCGTGGAACAGGACATCGTCATAGCATTCGCCATCGATACACATGCCGGGCAGATTCAGGCTGGTCATATCCTGATGCGGAACCCGATCGCAGGCGCCTTTACAGCCCCCGTCATTCTCATTCCACAACACGCGGATCCCGGCACGCTGAATCACATCCAGCAGCCCCTCCTGATGGGCGGCCAGCACATCGTCGTAGTGGGCGCGCGGCATGTTGGAGAACATGCAGGGCACCGACACTGCGGTCGCCGTGCCGCAGGAGGTGGTGTGCGGGAAGTAGATCACATCATCTTTCGCCAGCAGAGGGTTGGTCAGCCGCGCATAACCGCCCAGCGAGAAGTTCTGCGCGCGCGAGGTCTCGCCCAGCACCAGAATGGTGAGCTGAGGTTTACCTGTGCTGTGATCGGGCAGCAGATGCGCATCTTCACCGATGCGCACCAGCGGTACGTTCTGCAACTCCTGATGCTTATACCAGGAGAGCGTCGCGGCGATGCTGTTCGACGGACTCAGTGCTTTTACCAGTTCACGGTTGTTGCGGAACAGCGAGGCGTAATCTTTGTAGAAGAGCAGGGCGACCAGCACGATCAGCGCAGCCGAAAGTACCACGCTGAGCAGGCGTGCCAGCATCCCGCGCCACTGCTGCCGTTTCACCCGTGGCCAGAACACCAGCAGGGCCATCAGTACGCCAGAGGTCAGCAGCGTAAAAATCAGCTGCGGCGTGATGAGTGCAAAGGTTTCTGACGCCGTGGTATCCATCATATTGGTGATCATCGAGCGATCGATCACGATGTGATAGGTCTGAATAAAGAACTGCGCCGAGGCGGAGACCAGGATAAACAGGGCGGCCAGCAGCCTGTCCAGCCAGAGAAATGAGGCCAGGGTAAGCACGATATTGATGACGCTGAAGGCGACCAGCGGCATCGATAAAAATACCAGCGTGGTGTGAAGGCTATCCAGCGGCATCACCGCCAGCACCTGCCGGTAATAGGCGATATTCAGAAATACTGCGATGTAGATCGCAGCGACGATCAGCAAGCTGAGGCGGCTAATCAGCGGCCTTTTAAGGGTAAACGCCATGTGAGCAGAAACCAGAATAATAAAAGTGTCATGAGAGTGCGCTTTCAATATTAGGAATACCTTAAGAGCCTTAAGGATTGAGCGCGGCCTGCTGGACAGCCCGCTGCACAGAATGAACTCCAGCCATTGGCGGACCGGAACCGGCGGCATCCTCTGAAAGAGCGCATGCTGACGGAGCGATTTTCTGCTTATTTAACCGCAGCGGCTGGCATAAAAACTGCATATTTCTGGCGTAACCCCTGTCAATGACTACACTTAATGCAAAGGTGTTCTCAGTTAGCCAGTATTGTCAGCAACGCGTTTGCACGTTTGAGGAGAGTGATCTATCCAGGTACCACGTTTTACCCCTCAATCACCGCCTTTCAGAATTTCCCGCTTGCTGACCTGACTGCGTCAGGACATTCTTGTTTTAACTCAATGATTTATTCAATACGATTTCAGGAGAAGTGACGTGAACCAGGTGGCAGACCCCCATCCCAGTTACCCGACATTAGCGGGCGGAGAGTACGCCTTCTTTTTTGATGTCGATGGAACGCTGGCAGCAATTCAGTCCCGTCCCGAAGCGGTCTTTATTCCTGAGCAGGTTATCGCCCAACTCCAGCAACTTTCTGCCCACGCGCAGGGCGCACTTGCGCTGGTTTCCGGCAGACCCATTACACAACTCGATGCGCTGGCCGCGCCCTGGCAGGGGCCGGCGGCGGGCGTGCACGGCGCTGAACGCCGTAATGCGGAAGGGCAGCTGCAGCGCATCAGCCTGCCTGTTGAGGTCGAGCAGGCACTCAGGACAGAACTGCAGGATGCGATGGCCGCCTGGCCGGGCACCCAGCTGGAAGTTAAGGGCATGGCCTTTGCTCTTCACTATCGCCAGGCGATGCAGCATGAACAGGATGTGCTGCGACTGGCTGAACAGTCCGTAAAACGTTTTCCGGGGCTGGCGCTCCAGCCGGGAAAATGTGTGGTCGAGATTAAACCGCAAGGTATCGATAAAGGCGCTGCCATTAGCGACTTTATGCAGCAGCCCCCGTTTGCCGGACGGACGCCGGTCTTTATCGGCGACGATCTGACAGATGAGAAGGGCTTTGCCGCCGTGAACGCCCGGCAGGGCATCTCCATCAAAGTGGGTGAGGGTGCCACGCAGGCGCACTACCGGCTGAAGGATGTCAATGCGGTTTACGGCTGGCTGGAAAAAACATTATTACTATCAGAACAAGACAACGTCGGTAAGGAGTTTAGGTTATGAGTCGTTTAGTGGTTGTATCTAACCGTGTCGCCATGCCAGATGGGTCTAAAACCAGCGCAGGCGGCCTGGCCGTCGGCATTCTCGATGCACTGAAAAGCACCGGTGGGTTGTGGTTTGGCTGGAACGGCGAAATCAGCGAGTTCTCTGGCGAAGAAGAGGAAGAGGTCAAAGTCCAGGAGCACGAAGGTATCGAATATGCCTCCTTCCCGCTGAGCCAGAACGATTACGATCTCTATTATTGCCAGTTTTCGAATACGGTCATCTGGCCCGCTTTCCATTATCGTCTCGATCTGGTGCAGTTCCAGCGTGAAGCCTGGGAAGGCTACTGTGACGTCAATGACGCGGTGGCGCAGCGTTTAAAGCCGCTGATTAAGCCGGATGATATTGTCTGGATCCACGATTATCACTTTTTACCCTTCGCTGCCGCGCTGCGTCGGGCAGGCATTAATAACCGTATCGGTTTCTTCCTGCACATTCCTTTCCCGACCCCGGAAATATTCAACGCGCTGCCGCCGCATAAAGAGCTGCTGGAGATGCTGTGTGAATATGACCTGCTGGGCTTCCAGACGGAATCGGATCGCGTGGCCTTCCTGGACAGTGTCAGCCAGCTGACGCAGTTGCAGAACAAAGGCGACAAAAAACATCGCGCCTTTGGCAATACCTTTATGACTGAGGTTTATCCGATCGGGATCGAGCCAGACAGTATTAAAGAGATGGCCGAAGGACCGCTGCCGCCAAAAATGGCCGCAATGAAAAAAGAGCTGGGTGATGCGCGTAATATTATCGCCTGCGAACGCCTCGACTACTCCAAAGGTCTGCCGGAACGTTTTCTTGCCTATGAAGCCCTGCTGGAAAACTACCCGGAGCACCGTGGCAAAATCCGCTACTCGCAGATTGCACCGACTTCACGCGGAGATGTGCAGGCCTACCAGGATATCCGTCATCAGCTGGAGACCGAGGCAGGGCGCATCAATGGTAAGTACGGTACGCTGGGCTGGACCCCGCTCTACTACCTTAACCAGCATTTTGACCGTCGCCTGCTGATGAAGATCTTCCGCCTGACCGATGTGGGTCTGGTCACGCCGCTGCGTGACGGTATGAACCTGGTGGCGAAAGAGTATGTGGCGGCGCAGGACCCGGACGATCCGGGTGTGCTGGTGCTGTCGCGCTTTGCCGGTGCGGCCAACGAGCTGACCTCTGCGTTAATCGTCAATCCTTATGACCGCGATGAGGTGGCCGCTGCGCTGGATAAGGCGATCACCATGCCGCGTACGGAAAGGATCTCCCGCTATAACGACATGATGGCCGTTTTACGTAAGAACGACATTACCGCCTGGCGTGAGAGCTTCCTGAAAGACCTGGAACGCATCGATCCGCGCAGTGTGGATCATAACACCGCCAACAAAGTTGCGACCTTCCCGAAACTCGCCTGATTAGGCTGACAGCGGCAGCGGTATCCTGTGATACCGCTGCCGTTTGCTTTTCTCGCCCCACGCCCCCTTTTTTGTTTCACATTGCCAGCGCCCTGTTCCTTACTGCGTCCGTGACGCGCGGCACAGAGTGGCCCGATTCCTGCAGGGATCGCTGCAAGCCCCTGTCGCCCGTGGCTGGTCACTTTCTTTAGCTTTTTTACTCAAGTTTTTCGCCAGGCTGCCGATAGAGACAGAGGCGAAGCATAACTTGTTGTTAATTCATTCATCTTTCTTATATAAACCCTTGTTACACAGGCTGCCGGAGCCTTAACGTTCTGCTGCAATTGTTAACAACAGGTTGTCTGAAACCCCCCACACTGCCGCTAAAACCTTAACGCTTTCATTACTCACGCTCCGCGACACTTCCTTTAAGTGACTAATTTAACAGTAAATACCGACCTCTCTGTGCAGCATAAAATGCTGACAATCTCTTATTAGTTGGTTCTAAATAGGGTGATAAAACGATTAACACCTGATATCCATTTCATCATGTTTAAAGCGTCGAATAACGCTGTATTTACCCCCTATTAAACCTTTCTCAGGACAAATTGGACTTAAAAACGCAAATTTCTGCTCAGAATTTGACCAGAAGGTTAGCGATGGTAAAGGGTTGCTGAAGAAATTTGCCTTAAAAGTGTGATCTACGTCACACTTTATCTAAAATTTCATCTGGCTGTCGTTGTATGTCGAAAACAGACGATATAGATTTGCGTTGTTTTCGGATTAGTCCTAAAAAACGTAAGAAGACATCACGGAAGGTGACCAGAACTCGAAAATAAAATGGCATGGATTTTTGACCTTCGGTGGGTCTGAAACCCACAAAAAACAGAAGGCAGAAAGCATGGCATTAAGGTTAGCTGAAGGTTTCTTTGCCATCTTTTGATTTAATAAACAGCAGCTCGAACCGCAGATAATTTTCTGCGATACAGTTACGTCTCATCTCTCAGGATGGAAAAAAATGGGCACCTCTGAAGTACTGAAACATATTTACGACCTCAACTTGTCTTATTTACTGCTCGCGCAGCGTTTAATTAACCAGGATAAAGCCTCTGCGATGTTTCGCCTCGGAATCGATGAGAAAATGGCGAATGCCTTATCTGAATTAACATTGCCTGAGATGGTAAAAATGGCGGAAACCAATCAACTGGTTTGTCAGTTCCGTTTTACCGACAGCACAGCGATCAATCGTTTGACACAGGAATCGCGCGTGGATGATTTACAACAAATCCACACCGGTATTTTATTATCGAGTGGTTTACTGCGTAATGCGTCTAAAGATGATCTGCCTGCTAAAAAGAGAGCGATGTCATGAGTGAAAAAAGTATTGTTCAGGAAGCCCGTGATATTCAGCTGGCGATGGAACTGATCACCTTAGGTGCGCGCCTGCAGATGTTAGAGAGCGAAACCCAGCTGAGCCGTGGCCGATTAATTAAGCTTTATAAAGAGCTGCGTGGCAGCCCGCCACCAAAAGGTATGCTGCCGTTCTCGACTGACTGGTTCATGACCTGGGAGCAGAATATTCACGCCTCGATTTTCTGCAACGCGTGGAAATTTTTGCTGAAAACCGGACTGTGCAGCGGCGTCGATGCTGTGATCAAAGCCTACCGGTTATATCTTGAACAATGTCCGCAATCGGACGAGGGCCCGCTGTTGGCGCTGACCCGCGCCTGGACCCTGGTCCGATTCGTTGAAAGCGGCATGCTGGAGCTGGCGGATTGCAAGTGCTGCAATGGCAGCTTTATTAACCATGCGCATCAGCCAGTTGGCAGCTTCACCTGCAGCCTGTGCCAGCCGCCATCACGCGCCGTAAAAAGACGTAAACTTTCTGCAGAACCTGCCGATATGTTTCCACAACTGCTGGATGAACAGGTTAAACACGCCGTTTAAGTTTGTTCGCATTGTGGAAGTCATCCAGCAGCGGTTAATACCGCTGCTTTTTTTTGCTTGCGGTTCAGGAATAACAGCTGCGGCGCTGGCGTCACTTCCACCAACACGTTTCGGACGTAAGGAATTTTTGTGCTGATAATTATAGGTTACCTGGTTGTTTTAGGCTCCGTGTTAGGCGGATACGCGCTGGTAGGTGGCCATCTGGGCGCGCTTTATCAGCCGGCCGAATTATTAATGATCGGGGGCGCCGGTGCCGGTGCTTTTTTAGTCGGCAACAACGGTAAGTCGATTAAAAAAACGATGAAGGCGCTGCCTTTATTATTTCGCGGGTCAAAATACAACAAAGCGGTTTACATGGATCTAATGGCGCTGCTATATCGCCTGATGGCAAAGTCGCGTCAGCAGGGGATGTTATCGCTGGAACGCGATATTGAAGATCCCAGCCAGAGCGAAATTTTTGCTAATTATCCCCGTATTCTTGCCGATAAACAGTTAGTGGATTTTATTACTGACTATTTACGCCTGATGGTGAGCGGCAACATGAACGCCTTTGAGATCGAAGCGTTGATGGATGAAGAGATCGAGACCTACGAACACGAGTGTGACGTACCAGCGCAAAGTATTGCTGCGGTGGGTGACGGTCTGCCGGCTTTCGGTATCGTGGCCGCGGTGATGGGGGTTGTGCACGCGCTGGCCTCAGCTGACCGTCCGGCGGCAGAGCTGGGTGCGCTGGTGGCCCACGCGATGGTGGGCACCTTCCTGGGGATCCTGCTGGCTTATGGCTTTATCTCGCCACTGTCGTCGGTGCTGCGCCAGAAGTGTGCGGAAACCACCAAGATGATGCAGTGCATCAAGGTGACTCTGCTGTCGAGCCTCAACGGGTATGCGCCACAGATTGCGGTGGAATTTGGTCGTAAAACGCTTTACTCCGCCGAGCGCCCGTCGTTCAGCGAACTGGAAGAGCATGTGCGTAACGCCAAGAACCCGGCTAAACAAACTTCGGACGAGACTTCATGAAACACGGCAATCGCCCAATTGTGCTGATCAAAAAGCGCAAACATAAAGGCCATGAAGGCAGCCACGGATCGTGGAAGATTGCCTACGCCGACTTTATGACGGCGATGATGGCCTTTTTTATGGTGATGTGGCTGCTGTCGATCGCCAACCCGCAGCAGCTGGTGCAGATCGCAGAGTATTTCAAAACGCCGCTGAAGGTGGCGATTACCGGCGGGGCGCGCAGCAGTGACAGCGAAAGTCCCATTCCGGGTGGCGGTGACGATCCGACGAAAAAAGAGGGCGAAGTAAAAAAGGCTGTCGATATGGATGCCCAGAAACGTCAGCTGGATGAGATTCGACTTAACCGGCTGCGTGAAAAGCTGGACCAGATGATTGAAGCCGACCCGCGCCTGAAAACGCTGCGTCCGCATCTGATTATCAACATGGTGGAAGAGGGGCTGCGTATTCAGATTATCGACAGTCAGAACCGCCCGATGTTCAAGACCGGCCGGGCCGAGGTTGAGCCCTACATGCGCGACATTCTGCGCGCGATAGCGCCGATTCTGAATGACATTCCTAACCGCATCAGCCTGGCCGGACATACCGACGATTTTCAGTATGCCAGCGGCGAAAAAGGCTACAGCAACTGGGAACTGTCGGCCGACCGCGCCAACGCCTCCCGCCGGGAACTGGTGATGGGCGGTCTGGATAGCGGCAAAGTTTTACGGGTGTTAGGCATGGCCGACACCATGCGCCTGAAAAATCGCGGCGGGAATGACGCAGTAAACCGCCGCATCAGCCTGCTGGTGTTGAACCACGACACCGAAGCAGCAATAGAAAAAGAAAATGCAGAAAGTGATGCCGTCCAGATCAGCGATCCGGCGGCGATTGAACAGATTCGCGCACCGCTGGCAACACCAGGCAGCGCGGTGAATACAGCAGCCCCCTCACAACCGAGGTGATTCCCGTGAGTATGGACATCAGCGATTTTTACCAGACGTTTTTTGATGAAGCCGATGAGCTATTAGCGGATATGGAACAACACCTGCTGGGTCTTGACCCACAGGAGCCAGATTCGGAGCAGCTCAACGCCATCTTCCGTGCCGCTCACTCCATCAAGGGTGGGGCCGGAACCTTTGGTTTTACGGTATTACAGGAAACGACTCATATCCTGGAAAACATTCTGGATGGTGCTCGTCGCGGCGAGATGCAGCTCAGCACCGACATCATCAACCTGTTTTTGGAAACCAAAGATATTATGCAGGAACAGCTCGATGCTTATAAAACCGCGCAGGAGCCTAACGCGGAGAGCTTCAAATATATCTGTGAAGCACTGCGCCAGCTGGCGCTGGAGGCAAAAGGTCTGCCGGTTGACGTGCCTGCCCCTGCTGTCGCGGCCACTGCTGAACCGGTGAGCGCAGGCGCGGCCAGCACCGGCGGCCTGCGTGTTCAGCTGATCGATCTCAAAGAGAAAGAGGTCGATCTGATGCTGGAAGAGATGAGCAATCTTGGCACCCTGACCGACGTGAAGAAGGGCACCAGCACGCTGGATGTCTGCATCGATGGCGTGGGTAAAGATGACATCGTCGCCGTGCTCTGTTTCGTTATCGACGAAGCGCAGATCCGCTTCCCTGAAGCCGACAATGCCACAGCCGCTCCGGTGGCGCTGGCCGCTGCACCCCAGGTTGAAGAGGTCCATACCGCCAGCGTCACCGAACTGCCGGTGGCAGCGGTGAAGCGGGAGAGCAAGCGCGCTGCGGCGCCAGCCAAATCGAGCGAATCCACCAGTATCCGTGTGGCGGTCGAGAAGGTCGATCAGCTGATCAACCTGGTAGGCGAACTGGTGATTACCCAGTCAATGCTCGCTCAGCGTTCCGGTGAACTGGATCCGGTGGCGCATGGCGACCTGCTGAACAGCATGGGTCAGCTGGAGCGTAACGCCCGCGACCTGCAGGAATCGGTCATGTCGATTCGTATGATGCCGATGGAATATGTCTTCAGCCGCTTCCCGCGTCTGGTGCGTGACCTGGCCAGCAAACTGGGCAAAGAGGTCGAACTGACGCTGCTGGGCAGCTCAACCGAACTCGACAAGAGCCTGATTGAGCGCATCATCGATCCGTTAACGCATCTGGTGCGTAACAGCCTTGACCACGGCATCGAAACGCCGGAGAAACGTCTGGCAACCGGTAAAACGGCAACCGGTAATCTGACGCTCTCTGCGGAACATCAGGGCGGCAACATCTGCATCGAAGTCTCAGACGATGGTGCAGGTCTGAACCGTGAACGTATTCTGGCCAAGGCGCTCTCTTCCGGCCTGCCGGTCCATGAAAATATGAGCGACGAAGAGGTCGGCATGCTGATCTTCGCGCCGGGCTTCTCCACCGCCGAACAGGTGACGGATGTGTCAGGGCGCGGCGTCGGAATGGACGTGGTGAAACGAAACATTCAGGAGATGGGCGGTCACGTCGAAATCGCCTCGAAGCAGGGCAAAGGCACCACCATCCGTATCCTGCTGCCGCTGACGCTGGCGATCCTGGATGGTATGTCCGTCCGGGTAGCTGATGAAGTCTTTATCCTGCCGCTGAATGCGGTGATGGAATCGCTGCAACCGCGCGCCGAAGAGCTGAAACCGCTGGCCGGTGGCGAGTGCGTGCTGGAAGTGCGTGGCGAATATCTGCCGCTGGTCGAGCTGTGGAACGTCTTTGATGTGCAGGGCGCGAAAACCGAAGCCACACAGGGCATTGTGGTGATCCTGCAGAGCGCGGGCAAACGCTACGCGCTGCTGGTCGATCAGCTGATTGGTCAGCATCAGGTGGTAGTGAAGAACCTGGAAAGTAACTATCGCAAGGTGCCGGGCATCTCAGCAGCAACCATTCTGGGTGATGGTAGCGTGGCGCTGATTGTTGATGTTTCAGCACTGCAGTCACTTAACCGTGAAAAACGTGTGGCCGGCGCTGCCGCCTGATTGATAACGAAAGGGTAAATATTATGAATGGAATGGCAACCGTGACAAAAATCGCTGACGAAACTGTGGGTCAGGAGTTTCTGGTCTTCACACTCGGCGACGAAGAGTACGGCATCGATATCCTTAAGGTTCAGGAAATTCGCGGCTACGATCAGGTCACGCGCATCGCGAATACCCCTGATTTCATCCGCGGCGTCACGAACCTGCGCGGTGTGATCGTGCCGATTATCGACCTGCGCGTGAAATTTGCGCAGCCCGATGTGGAGTACAATGAGAACACCGTGGTCATCGTGCTGAATCTGGAAAGCCGTGTGGTCGGTATCGTGGTTGATGGTGTGTCAGATGTGCTCTCTCTGACCCAGGATCAGATCCGTCCTTCGCCGGAGTTCGCTGTCACCATGTCCACCGAGTACCTGACGGGTCTGGGTGCGCTGGGTGAACGTATGCTGATTCTGGTCGACATCGAGAAGCTGCTGAGCAGCGACGAGATGGCGCTGGTCGATAACCTGCGTAGCGCGTAATTCCCGCATAACGGGCCGGTCATAACCGGCCCGTGATAGTTTCATCTCGCAATAAATCCTTTTAAAATCATCATCTCAGCACGATCTGATCCTAATTTCCCGCCCGCTGCTGCCGATAACCTTTGCGTCACCCCTTAATCACCTACTTTTGTCAGGGTTAATTATGTTAACGAAAATCCGTGTTGTCACCAGCCTGTTTCTGGTGTTGCTGGTCTTTGGGCTGCTGCAGGCCTTGTCCGGTTCTGTTTTCTATTCGGCGTTAAGCCACGATAAAGAGAGCTTCGCTGTCTCGCAGCTGGCAACGCAAAACACGCAGTCGCTCAATGATGCCTATATGAGCCTTAACCAGAGTCGTGTGCTGCTGACCCGCATTCAGCTGCGCTTCGCGACCAGCAAACTGGAGGGAAAAACGGCGGACGTGGCCGGTCTCTTCGGGGAGAGCAAAGGTTTTCTGCAGGCGGCTGACGGCTACTACAAAGATTATAAATCCACGCCGGATACACCGGGATCGGACCCGCAGCTTAACCGTCAGCTCGACCAGCGTTTTAACGACTATGCTGCCGCACTGAACAGCATGCAAAACGCGCTGCAGGCCAGCGATCTGGCGGCTGCCGGAAAAATCCCGGTCGCCCCCAGCCAGAGCGCCTTCCTGACGCTTTACCGCGAATGGCGTGCCGACCAGAATCGCCTGGCGATGCTGGGTGTGGAGAAGAACAGCGAAGCATACAGCAGTATGATGTGGGTCCTGGCGTGCATTATGGCCGCAGTGCTTGCGGTGATCGTGCTCTGCTGGGCCGGACTGCGCCGCATCGTGCTGACCCCTCTGAACAGCAGCATCAATCATATTCAGCACATCGCCCAGGGCGATCTGACCCAGCCGATTGTGGTAGTGGGGCGCAACGAGATGGCGCAGCTTGCGGCCAGCCTGCACGACATGCAGCAGTCTCTGGTGCGGACCGTCACCCAGGTGCGTGAAGGGTCAGATGCGATTTTGACCGGTGCCAGTGAAATCGCCGCCGGTAACAACGATCTTTCTGCCCGTACGGAACAGCAGGCGGCCTCCCTGGAGCAGACCGCGGCCAGTATGGAGCAGCTCACGGCCACGGTAAAACAGAACGCCGAAAATGCCCGTCAGGCGTCGAAACTGGCGCTCAGCGCGTCGGAAACGGCAGAGAAAGGGGGCAGCGTGGTCAATGGGGTGGTGAAAACCATGAGTGACATCGCGGGCAGTTCGAAAAAGATTGCCGACATTACCAGCGTGATCGATGGCATCGCTTTCCAGACCAATATTCTGGCACTGAACGCTGCGGTGGAAGCTGCGCGCGCGGGTGAACAGGGGCGCGGTTTTGCGGTGGTCGCGGGCGAGGTGCGCAACCTGGCTCAGCGCAGTGCGCAGGCAGCCAAAGAGATCAAGGGGCTGATCGATGACTCTGTTAACCGGGTCAATATCGGTTCTCAGCTGGTCGGCACCGCAGGCGAAACCATGAGTGACATCGTCAATGCGGTTACACGCGTCACCGATATCATGGGCGAGATCGCCTCGGCGTCAGATGAACAGAGTCGCGGCATCGATCAGGTCGGCCAGGCGGTCACCGAGATGGATCGCGTGACCCAGCAAAACGCCTCACTGGTTGAGGAGTCCGCCACGGCTGCCGCCTCGCTGGAAGATCAGGCCAGCCGGTTAAGCCAGTCTGTTGCCCTGTTCAGAATCAAACGCGACACCGTGCAGCAGAGCCTGACGAAACATCTGCCGATTGCGGCGCCTGCTACGGCGGCACAGACGCCGCGCAAAGCGCTGACCGCGCCGGTCAGTGATACCCACTGGGAAACCTTCTGAAAACAGGCTGCGCATTCTGCGGGATGCGCAGCCTCCGCCTGCGGCGCTTCCGCAACCTCAGCCCTCCTGAATGATAAAAATAGTTACAAAAGCGCATTCTTACCGGAAAGCGTCGAAAAGCGTTAATTAATCGCGTAACTGCGCCGATATAGCCGCTGCACCTTAATCAACCTGCAGGGGAACAAGATGTTAAAAAAAATAAAAGTGGTCACCAGTCTTATCGCGGTACTGGTGATCTTTGGCGCACTCCAGTTACTTTCTGGCAGCCTTTTCTGGTCAGCACTCAACAAAGACAAAACGGCCTTTGCACTGTCGCAGGTCTCTAATCGCAATGTCACCGAGATGACGGACGCCTATATCTCGTTAAACAACAGCCGTACCACACTCAACCGCGGCATGCTGCGCTTGCAGACCAGCATGGCCTCGCAGATGAACGGCGGTCAGCTTGATGAGCTGATCGCGAAAGCACAGAAACAGTTAGTGGAAGCCGATCGCCACTTTAAGATCTACTACCACCTGCCGACCACGCCGGGCCTGGATGAAACCCTGGGCGATAAGCTGGAAGCCGACTACGCCAGCTACGAGAATGGCCTGAAGGCGATGGTAAAGAGTCTGCAGGCGCGCGATCTGGAAGGGATGTTCAGAGAGAACATTGAACAGAAGCAGGTTGCCATGCAGGGCAGTTATGACCAGTGGCGGGCCCGCCAGACCGCGCTCTCCGATCAGGGTATGGCGCAGAATCAGAAAGCCTTTACGCAGATGATGTGGCTGCTGGCGACCATTGGCGTGGTCGTGCTGGCGGTGATTATCACCTGCTGGTTTGGCCTGCGTCAGGTACTGATTCAGCCGCTGCAGCAGCTGCTGGTGCAGATTCGCACTATCGCCTCCGGGGATTTGACGCAGCCGATTGTGGTGGAAGGACGCAATGAGATGAGCCAGCTGGCCGCCGGGATCCATGAGATGCAGCAGTCGCTGGTGATGACGGTGGGCAACGTGCGCGACGGTTCGGATGCCATCTTTACCGGCGCCAGCGAAATCGCCGCCGGCAACAATGACCTCTCTGCCCGCACCGAAGAGCAGGCCGCCTCGCTGGAGCAGACCGCAGCCAGTATGGAGCAGCTCACCGCGACCGTGAAGCAGAATGCTGACAATGCCCGCCAGGCGTCTAAGCTGGCGCTGACCGCCTCTGAAACCGCGCAGCAGGGCGGCAAAGTAGTGGATGGCGTGGTGACCACCATGAAAGAGATCGCGGGTAGCTCGAAGAAGATCGCCGACATCATCAGCGTGATCGACGGCATCGCGTTCCAGACCAACATCCTGGCGCTGAACGCGGCAGTGGAAGCGGCCCGGGCCGGAGAGCAGGGGCGCGGTTTTGCCGTCGTCGCCGGGGAAGTGCGCAGCCTCGCGCAGCGCAGCGCCCAGGCGGCCAAAGAGATCAAAGGGCTGATTGAAGACTCCGTCTCCCGCGTTAACAGCGGCTCACTGCAGGTGGAAAGCGCCGGCAGCACCATGAGTGAGATCGTGGGTGCCGTGACCCGCGTGACTGACATCATGGGCGAGATTGCCTCTGCCTCCGATGAGCAGAGTCGCGGTATTGAGCAGGTCGGGCAGGCCGTCACCGAGATGGATAGGGTGACGCAGCAGAACGCCTCGCTGGTTGAGGAGTCAGCCGCCGCGGCCGCCGCGCTGGAGCAGCAGGCCAGCGTACTGACCCAGGCGGTCTCTGTTTTCAGGATTTCCCGCGCCTGATTTTCCCCCCGTCCACCACAGCGGCGGCGTTAAGCCGTCGCTGTGCATAAAGTTCCCCCCCTCGCCGCCGATAAATAAACACGAATCGCCAACCAATGAGGTGTTTATGTTTAGTCGAGTTCGTGTTGTTACCGGCCTGCTGTGTGTGCTGGCGCTCTTTGCGCTGCTGCAGCTCTTTTCCGGTGGTATGTTTTTTAAAACGGTCAGTTCAGATAAAGAGAATTTTGCTTATAACCAGCGTTTAAACACCCTGCAACAGGCGATGGGCACTTCATGGGTTTCGCTGGTTCAGGCGCGCAACACCCTGAACCGCGCCGGTATTCGTTTTCTGCAGGATGCGCAGATGTCAGGTTCCGGTGCCAGCGTAAAAGATCTGGTGGCACTGGCAGGCGAGGAGCTGAAACAGGCGGAAGTAAACTATCAGATCTTTAACGACAACCTGTCAGAGCAGGGCAAAACAGCCGAAAACGTTCTGACGCTGCAGGCGAATTACAAGGCCTATCACGATGCGCTGGCCGAGCTGATGGTTTTCTTCACCACCGGCAACTTCAAAGGGTTTGTGGATCAACCGACCCAGAGCTATCAGGACAAGTTTCAGAAAGATTACAGCGCCTGGCTGGAGCATAACAAAGAGCTGGCCCAGCAGGGTGTGGAAGCTAACCAGCAGGCTTACAGCCGTTCTATCACCATCGTCATCGCAACGCTCGCCGTTACGCTGCTGATGATTATCCTGGTCTGGAACCTGATGCGCACGGTGCTGATCCGCCCCCTGCGTCAGAGTATTGAACATATCCAGCACATCGCACGCGGCGACCTGACCCAGCCTGTTGAGATTAACGTCCGTAATGAAATTGGCGACCTGCTGACCTCATTACAGCATATGCAGCAGGAGCTGGTGCGCACCGTGCGTACCGTACGCGACGGCTCGGAAGCCATCTATACCGGCGCCAGCGAGATCTCCATCGGCAACAACGACCTCTCTTCACGCACTGAGCAGCAGGCTGCCGCGCTGGAGCAGACGGCGGCCAGCATGGAGGAGCTGACGGCGACCGTGAAGCAGAATGCCGAAAACGCCCGTCAGGCGTCGAAGCTGGCGCTGACCGCCTCCGAAACCGCGCAGCAGGGCGGCAAAGTGGTGGATGGCGTGGTCACCACCATGAAAGAGATTGCCGGCAGCTCCAAAAAAATTGCGGATATCACCAGCGTAATCGACGGTATCGCCTTCCAGACCAATATCCTGGCGCTGAACGCCGCAGTGGAAGCTGCGCGTGCCGGTGAACAGGGGCGAGGCTTCGCGGTGGTGGCAGGAGAAGTGCGCAGCCTGGCGCAGCGTAGCGCCCAGGCGGCCAAAGAGATCAAGAGCCTGATTGAGGATTCGGTCAGCCGTGTGAATACCGGTTCGGTGCTGGTAGAGAGCGCCGGTGACACCATGAGCAATATCGTCAGCGCGGTCACCCGCGTCACCGACATCATGGGTGAAATCGCCTCAGCATCAGACGAGCAGAGCCGTGGTATCGACCAGGTGGGCCTGGCCGTTACCGAGATGGATCGCGTTACTCAGCAGAACGCCTCGCTGGTGGAAGAGTCCGCTGCGGCGGCTGCCGCGCTCGAAGATCAGGCAAGTCATCTCAAACAAGCGGTTTCAGTGTTCAATATTGGTAAAGAATTTGTCGCTCAGGCCGTTAACAAGACAACGGCGATAAAAACGCGCCAGTCAGACGCACCGTTAGCCGTTGGTCGTTCCGCTGCGGCACGCAGCGACGACAACTGGGAAACCTTTTAATCGCCCGTCGCCCGGCCGCCATGAAGCCGCCGGGCATCGCAGCAGACAGTTATTCTATTCAGTTCGGGCCAGGTGCAATGATGAAGAAATCGACAGTATTAGATCAAAACGAGACGACAACGCTGCTGTCGCAGATGGTGCAGCGTTTACCGCTCTCCGATACGCATTTTCGCCGTATCAGCCAGCTGATCTATCAGCGTGCCGGTATCGTACTGGCCGACCACAAACGTGAGATGGTGTACAACCGCCTGGTTCGTCGTCTGCGCACGCTGAATATTGACGATTTTGGTCGTTACCTGGCGCTGCTGGAGTCCGACCCCAACAGCGCCGAGTGGCAGGCCTTTATTAACGCCCTGACCACGAACCTGACCGCGTTCTTTCGCGAAGCGCATCACTTTCCGATTCTGGCGGAGCACGCGCGCAAGCGTCACGGCAACTACAGCGTCTGGAGCACGGCTGCGTCAACCGGTGAGGAGCCGTACTCCATCGCCATGACCCTGGCGGAAACGCTGGGCACCGGGCCAGGTAAGTTTCAGGTTCATGCCAGCGATATCGACACCCAGGTGCTGGAAAAAGCGGTAGCGGGTGTCTATCGCCAGGAGGAGCTGCGCACGCTGTCACCGGCTCAGATGCAGCGCTTCTTCTTGCGCGGCACCGGTCCCCATGCGGGGATGGTGCGGGCGCGACCCGAGCTGACCAATATGGTCACCTATGCGCAGCTTAACCTGCTGGCAAATGAGTGGTCGCTGCCGGGACCGTTTGACGCCATTTTCTGTCGCAATGTGATGATCTATTTCGATAAAGAGACGCAGGAGAAGATTCTGCGTCGGTTTGTCCCGCTGCTGAAGCCCGGCGGCATCCTGTTTGCCGGTCACTCTGAAAACTTCAGCCAGATCAGTAAAGAGTTCTGGCTGCGTGGACAAACCGTCTATGGACTGACGAAGGAAAGATGATGAGCAAAATCACCGTGATGTGCGTGGATGACTCTGCGCTGATGCGGCAGTTGATGACAGAAATCATCAACAGCCATCCGGATATGGAGATGGTCGCTACGGCGCCCGATCCGCTGGTCGCCCGCGATCTGATTAAGCAGTTTAATCCGCAGGTGCTGACACTGGATGTGGAAATGCCGCGCATGGATGGCCTCGATTTCCTGGAAAAACTGATGCGGTTACGGCCGATGCCCGTGGTGATGGTCTCATCGCTGACCGGCAAAGGCTCTGAAATCACCCTGCGGGCACTGGAGCTGGGCGCGGTCGATTTCGTTACCAAGCCGCAGCTCGGGATCCGTGAAGGGATGCTGGCTTACAGCCAGATGATTGGCGACAAAATCCGTGCGGCTGCCCGTGCCCGCGTGCATAACCGTGCCGCGATGCCGGTGCCCGCCTCGCTGAAAGCGGGGCCGTTGCTGAGTAGTGAGAAGCTGATTGCGATTGGCTCCTCCACCGGTGGCACCGAGGCGATACGCCATGTGCTGCAGCCGCTACCGGCGACCAGCCCGGCGTTATTGATCACGCAGCATATGCCGCCAGGCTTTACCCGCTCTTTTGCCGAGCGTCTGAACAAGCTCTGCCAGATCACGGTAAAAGAGGCGGAAGATGGTGAGCGTATTCTGCCGGGCCACGCCTATATCGCACCGGGCGCGATGCACATGGAGCTGGCCCGCAGCGGGGCCAACTATGTGGTGAAGCTAAATGAAGGGCCACCGGTTAACCGGCACAAACCTTCCGTGGATGTGCTGTTTAAATCGGTGGCAATCAACGCAGGCCGGAATGCGGTGGGGGTGATCCTCACCGGCATGGGCAACGACGGGGCCGCCGGAATGCTGGAGATGCACCGGGCGGGTGCCTGGACCATCGCCCAGAATGAAGCCAGTTGTGTGGTATTTGGCATGCCGCGTGAGGCGATTGCCACAGGCGGCGTGAGCGAAGTCGTGGATTTAAGCAACATCAGCCAGCATATGCTGGCGAAAATTAGCGCCGGACAGGCATTGCGTATTTAACAGGCCCGTCCTGCCGGGCGAGACAACTCAGGAGTAGATATGGCTGATAAAAACATGCGCTTTTTGGTAGTAGACGACTTCAATACGATGCGTCGTATTGTACGTAACCTGCTGAAAGAGCTGGGCTTCAATAACGTAGAAGAAGCGGAAGATGGTGTGGATGCCCTCGGCAAACTGAAAGCGGGTGGTTTCGACTTCGTGATTTCCGACTGGAACATGCCAAACATGGATGGCCTGCAGCTGCTGCAGACCATTCGTGCCGACGCGGCGATGAGTTCACTGCCGGTGTTGATGGTCACTGCGGAAGCGAAGAAAGAGAACATTATCGCCGCCGCCCAGGCGGGAGCCAGCGGCTATGTCGTGAAGCCATTCACGGCGGCTACCCTGGAAGAGAAGCTGGGTAAAATTTTCGAAAAACTGGGCATGTAAGGAGATGTGATGAGCGACCTTCCGAAACCAACGATGGATGCCTCGGCACACGACATCATTACCCGCATTGGCTCTCTGACGCGTATGCTGCGCGACAGTCTGCGCGAGCTGGGACTGGATAAAGCCATTGCCGATGCGGCTGAAGCCATTCCTGATGCCCGTGATCGTCTGGACTACGTTGTACAGATGACCGCGCAGGCCGCCGATCGTGCGTTGAACTGCGTTGAAGCAGCACAACCTCATCAGGATAAAATGGAAGCCGGGGCAACCCAGCTGAAAAAACGTTGGGATGAGTGGTTCGAGAACCCAATCGAGCTGAGCGATGCGCGTGAGTTGGTGACGGATACGCGCGCATTCCTCACCGATGTTCCCGAGCATACCTCATTTACCAACAAGCAACTGCTTGCCATTATGATGGCGCAGGATTTCCAGGATCTTACCGGCCAGGTTATCAAGCGCATGATGGATGTGATCCAGGAGATCGAGCGCCAGCTGTTGATGGTGCTGCTGGAAAACATGCCAGAAGTCAGCGCCGAGAAGCGTCAGGAGGGCACCAGCCTGCTGAACGGTCCGCAGATCCACGCCGATGCACCAGGCGTGGTCGCGAACCAGGATCAGGTTGATGACCTGCTGGACAGCTTAGGATTCTAATCCTCCGATCGCCCGCCTGCGGGCGGCCGATCGGCCAGCGGTTAAGCAATACAGGGGCACCCCGACGGTGGCCCCGTTCCGCATTGTCAGACTCATCCCCGAAAGAACGCCTGTTTTCCCCATCTTATCCCCGCTTTGACTTAAGCCAGATTTGGCATCCTATGCTCAGAATTCCTGCCAACCGAGGTTTGTCGTGTCTGAAGAAAGTGACGAGGACAAAACAGAATCGCCCACGGCCCACCGACTTGAGAAAGCGCGTGAAGAGGGCCAGATTCCGCGTTCGCGCGAACTGACATCCTTACTGATGCTGCTGGCAGGCATCATGATCCTGTGGATTGGCGGCAACATGATGGCGCACCGGCTGGCGGCGATGGTGGCCACCGGACTGCGCTTTGACCACGGCATGGTCAGGGACGATAAGATTATTGTCGGCCATATCGGCAGCCTGATTACCCAGGCACTGATGGCGCTGCTGCCGCTGATGGGCGGCCTGGTGCTGGTGGCGATCGCGGCCCCCATGCTGCTCGGTGGCATCGTATTCAGCGGAAAATCGATCAAGTTCGACCTGAAAAAACTCAGCCCGATGGCGGGCTTCAAACGCATGTTTGCCGCTCAGGCCTGGACCGAACTGTTTAAAGGCATCCTCAAAACGATCTTAGTCGGTGCCGTGGGCTGGTGGTACATCTGGAGCCACTGGCCCGAGATGCTCCGGCTGATCAGCGAATCACCGGTCACCGCGCTCATTCACGGCATGGAGATGATCGCGGTCTGCTGTTCGCTGGTCATGCTGGGGCTGGTCCCGATGGTGGGGTATGACGTCTTCTGGCAACTCTACAGCCACTTCAAAAAGCTGAAGATGTCGATGCAGGAGATCCGCGACGAGCACAAACAGCAGGAGGGTGACCCGCATGTGAAGGGGCGTATCCGCCAGCAGATGCGTGCCGCCGCCCGCCGCCGCATGATGGCCGATGTGCCTAAAGCCGACGTCATCGTGACGAACCCGACGCACTACTCGGTGGCGCTGCAATATAACGAGAAGAAGATGAGTGCGCCAAAAGTGATTGCCAAAGGCGCGGGTGAAATCGCCCTGAGAATTCGTGAACTGGGTGCCGAACACCGCATCCCGGTTCTGGAAGCACCGCCGCTGGCGCGTGCGTTATACCGTCACACTGAGATTGGTCAGCACATTCCCGGCGCGCTCTATGCGGCCGTGGCCGAAGTGCTGGCGTGGGTCTGGCAGTCGCGTCGCTGGAAGCGCGAAGGCGGCCTGATCCCAGCCAAACCTAAAAACCTGCCGGTGCCGGCAGAGATGGACTTTGCAGGAGAGAGCAAAAACGATGGCTAATAACCTGGCCGCAAAACTACGTTTACCGGGCAACCTGAAAGATATGCAGTGGCAGGTGCTGGCCGGGCCGGTGCTGATCATGATGATCCTGTCGATGATGGTTCTGCCATTGCCGCCGTTCATCCTCGATCTGCTGTTCACCTTTAACATCGCACTGTCGATCATGGTCCTGCTGGTGGCGATGTTCACCCAGCGAACCCTGGAGTTTGCGGCATTCCCGACCATTCTGCTCTTCTCAACCCTGCTGCGCCTGGCACTGAACGTGGCCTCCACCCGTATCATCCTGATGGAAGGGCATACCGGTGCCGCAGCGGCCGGTCAGGTGGTTGAAGCGTTCGGCCACTTTCTGGTAGGCGGTAACTTCGCCATCGGGATCGTGGTGTTTATCATCCTGGTCATCATCAACTTTATGGTCATTACCAAGGGTGCCGGTCGTATCGCCGAAGTGGGCGCACGCTTTGTGCTGGACGGGATGCCCGGTAAGCAGATGGCGATTGACGCCGACCTCAACGCCGGTCTGATCGGTGAGGATGAGGCCAAGCGCCGTCGTGCCGAAGTTACCCAGGAAGCGGACTTCTACGGTTCGATGGATGGTGCCAGTAAGTTCGTTCGCGGTGATGCCATTGCCGGGATCATGATTATGGTGATCAACGTCATCGGCGGCCTGCTGGTGGGCGTGGTTCAGCACGGGATGGATGCGGGACATGCTGCCGAGACCTATACGCTGCTGACCATCGGTGATGGTCTGGTTGCGCAGATCCCGGCGCTGGTTATCTCAACCGCAGCCGGTGTTATCGTGACGCGCGTTGCCACCGATCAGGATGTCGGCGAGCAGATGGTGACGCAGCTGTTCAAAGATCCGCGGGTTCTGATGCTCAGCGCCGGGGTGATTGGCCTGCTGGGTCTGGTGCCTGGTATGCCGAACTTCGTCTTCCTGCTCTTCACTGCCGCCTTGCTGGGGCTGGCCTGGTGGCTGCGTGGCCGCGAAATGCAGCCGAAGAAAAAACCGGAAGTGACAGGCGGCATCACCAAAACGCCGGATACCCCCGCCACGACGGAGGCTTCCTGGACCGATGTGCAGCTGGAAGACACGCTGGGCATGGAAGTGGGCTATCGCCTGATTCCGATGGTCGATCATCAGCAAAACGGCGAACTGCTGGGCCGTATCCGCAGTATCCGTAAGAAAGTGGCGCAGGATGTCGGTTTCCTGCCGCCGGTGGTGCATATCCGCGACAATATGGAGCTGCCACCGGCACGCTATCGCATTCTGATGAAAGGCGTGGAGATTGGCAGCGGTGATGCCTATCCCGGGCGCTGGATGGCGATTAACCCCGGTACGGCGGCGGGTTCGCTGCCGGGCGAAGCGACGGTCGATCCCGCCTTTGGGCTGGCGGCGGTCTGGATCGATAGCGCGCTGAAAGAGCAGGCGCAGATTCAGGGCTTTACCGTGGTGGAGGCAAGTACCGTTGTGGCGACCCACCTGAACCATCTGATTGGTCAGTATGCCAGCGAGCTGTTTGGCCGTCAGGAAGCGCAGCAGCTGCTGGATCGGGTGACGCAGGAGATGCCGAAGCTGACCGAAGATCTGGTGCCAGGCGTGATTACGCTGACCACGCTGCATAAGGTGCTGCAGAACCTGCTGGTTGAGCGGGTGTCGATTCGCGATATGCGCACCATTATCGAGACGCTGGCGGAACATGCGCCGGTGCAGAGCGATCCGCAGGAGCTGACCAGCGTGGTTCGTGTGGCGCTGGGCCGCGCGATTACGCAGCAGTGGTTCCCGGGCAACGACGAGGTGCAGGTGATCGGTCTGGATTCCACGCTGGAACGCCTGCTGCTGCAGGCGTTGCAGGGCGGCGGCGGACTGGAGCCGGGCCTGGCCGACCGGCTGTTAAGTCAGGCTCAGGCGGCCCTGCAGCGTCAGGAGATGCTGGGTGCGCCGCCGGTGCTGCTGGTCAATCATCCGCTGCGGGCGCTGCTGGCGCGCTTCCTGCGCCGCAATCTGCCGCAACTGGTGGTGCTCTCTAATCTGGAGCTGAGCGATAACCGCCAGATCCGCATGACGGCAACGATCGGAGGCAAATAATGCGTGGGCTAATCCTGGCGCTGATGCTGCTGCCTCTGGCGGCGCAGGCGGGCGGCGGCGCATGGAACGCCAGTGCCAGCGGCCCGCCGCTGGCGAATCGCGGCAGCTGGCAGCGTTCGCAGCCGCTGGTTCCGCCTGCGGATATCGCGGGTGAGGTCAGCGTCATCAGCTGGCGTTATCAGCTGAGCCGACCGGCCCCCTCGGGACTGGAGGTGCGGCTGTGCGGTGAGCAGCGCTGCACAACGCTGGAGGGCGCCAGCGGCATCACGCGCGGGCTGGCTCACCTGAACGCCAGCGAAACGTTGCACATGGTGTTTGGCTTTGCCGGCAGCGGGGCGCTGCCGCCCGGATTACGGGTGGTCAGCAGCGAAGTGATGGTGAATTACGAGTAAGTGACGCTCTGCTGCCATCACCCTGCGCGAGTCAGCCAATAACGACAGCATTCCTTTTCATAATGGTGCGGGCTGCCACTCCTCAGGATACGCCCGCTTAACGCCCCTGTGCCGCCAGCGTGGCAGCGCGTTTTATGCCACCTGATTCTCTTTCTGCGTCATAAAGGTAGCCGGTTTACGGGTTGCCTGATCCATAGTTTTGCTCTCTTTATTCACTGAGCGGAAAGAGGGGATTTCATGCTGCCCGACCGCACCTGAAGCCGCGCATTACCTGTGCGTTTTATAACAATGTTTATCCAGAAAAGGCCGACGGCCTTGCCTTCGATTCATCTGAAGATCAGCCGCTGTTGCTCATTGACCCGGATCGAAGCGTACCCTTCAGGGGGCGGATTCAGCCTTTAATGTTTCTTAACATCGCCACCGGATCACCCCCTGTATCAGGGTGAAATGAGATCAACGCACCGCAGCACGGTGCGCTAGTGCGCCACAACTCCTCAGGCGTTAACGCCTTTCATGCCTTCTTCAGAGTAACGACCGCCTTTTATCTCCACCTGCTGATGGAGGGTGTTCAGCAACCGGATATCGTCCGCGTCCAGTATCAGATCGGCGGCTTTCGCATTCTCGGTCAGATAGGTCAGCTGTTTAGTGCCCGGAATCGGCACAATCTTTTCATACTGAGCCAGCAGCCAGGCGAGCGCGATCTGCCCGGTGGTCGCGTGATATTTTTCTGCCAGCGGCGTCATCACATTCAGCAGTCGCAGATTGTGGTCGAGATTTTCCTGGCGGAAGCGGTCATTGTTTTTGCGGAAATCGCCTTCGGCAAAATCGCTGTTCCTGCGGTATTTCCCGGTCAGAAAGCCCCGGCCCAGCGGTGAGTAGGGCACCAGGCCGATACCGAGTTGCTTCACCATTGGCAGGATCTGCTCTTCAATGTCACGCGTCCAGAGTGAATACTCCGTCTGCAGAGCGGTCAGCGGATGGACAGCATGGGCCCGCGCAAGCGTCGATGCGGCGGCTTCACATAACCCGATGCGGGCGATTTTTCCCGCCTGCACCAGACGGCTGAGGCACTGCATGCTCTCCTCAATCGGCGTCACCGGGCTGATGCGATGCAGATAGAAGAGATCGATACGTTCGACACCCAGCCGTTTCAGGGAGGCCTCGCAGCAGCGGGTAATGTAGTCGGGCTGATTATTGATGGTACGGGCATACGCCTCTTCAGCCGGGCGCTCAATACCGCATTTGGTGGCAACGCTGACGTTCAGCCGATCGGCCGGCCTCAGCCCGGACAGAAACTGCCCGATCAGCTGCTCATTGTGACCGCGACCATAGAGATCGGCGCTGTCGATAAAGGTGATGCCCAGGTCGTGCAGCGTGTTCAGCAGTTGCAGTGACTGACGGTCATCGGTCTGACCATAAAATTCGCTGAGCCCCATCGCGCCATAGCCGATTGCGCTGACTTCCAGATCCTGACCTAAGGTTCGCTTTTCCATTGTCTCTCCTCGTGAGTGAGCGGCGATTGTTCCACTCCCGCCGGTGACACTGAATTGCTCTTTGCGTTATGCAAAAAAGGTATCACCACGCAGGGCGGTAGCGAAAAGGGCAGCGACGGATTCTCTGCGCCACGCTAAGCGGCTGGGTGATCAGGGAGAGAGGTGGTGCAGGGCAGTGAGAACCGCCTCGCGCTTTTCATCAGCACGAATGGCGGCGTACACATCAATCGCCAGCGGCCCGCTGGCATCGGCGGTAAGCGGACGGTAGCAGAGTCCTGCCTGTTCAAAGGTACATTTCGACTGCGGCAGCAGGGCAAAGCCTTTGCCGCGGGCAATGTGCGACAGCATCAGCAGAGCGTCATCCGGCTCCCTGACGCGCCTGAGGGCAAAGTTCAGCGTGGAAAAGTAGCGCTCACATTTATCATAAAACAGCGGGTTGGCACTGCGCGTAAACCAGAACAGCGGCAGGTCAGCCAGCATCGCCAGCGAAACCTGCGCTTCCCGGCTGGCCGCGTGCGCGGCGGGTATCGCCGCCAGCAGTGGCTCGCGGCAGAGCCATACGTATCGCAGGCTCTCCGATCCTTTTTCGCCGGTAATGACCAGATCCAGGTTGTTTCGGATCAGGCTCTGCAACAGCTGGAGAGAGGTCTGGCTGGGCATCTCTATCTCATCGCGGGCGTGCAGCTCCGCAAGCTGCCGGCTGAGGGGCGCAATCCGTTCAATGTTCAGTGTCCGGGTCAGGCCGATGCGCACACGGGAAGGCGCGGGCTGTGCCTCCTGCTTCAGCGCGCTCAGCGCACTCAGGATCGCTTCCGCTTTCCCCACCAGAGCCTGGCCCGCATGGGTCAGCGTCACAGCATGCGTATTGCGATCAAACAGCGCCTGCCCCAGCAGACCTTCCAGACTCTGAATCTGTCGGGTCAGCGGCGGCTGCGTCATGCTGAGCCGTTCTGCAGCCCGGCGAAAGTTAAGCTCGTGCGCGACGGCCAGGAAACACTGCAGCTGCTTAATCGAGGGAAGGTGACTGCTGATAAGGTGCGTGGCTACAGACATCAGGTCATCCTGCGGCTGAGAAGGAGGCGATAAGAAGGGCAGGATCAAAAACGGAGAGGGGAGTCCTCTCCGTTTCCGGGATTACATGCGCTCGACGGTATCGATGCCCAGCGTATCCAGACCCTGCTTCAGCGTTTTCGCAGTCAGCGCGGCCAGTTGCAGTCGGCTCAGACGGATGGCCTCTGATTCGGCACTGAGGATCGGGCAGTGCTCATAGAAGCCCGAGAACAGCCCGGCCAGATCGTAAAGGTAGGCACACATGACGTGCGGCGTCCCGTCACGCGCCACCTGCATGATGATCTCTTCAAACTGAAGCAGACGTGTAGCGAGCTGCGCTTCGCGCTCTTCGCTAATTACGATCTCCGCATCCAGCGATCCGGCGTCGATGCCCGCCTTGCGGAACACGGAGAGCACGCGGGTGTAGGCGTACTGCATGTAAGGCGCCGTGTTGCCTTCGAAGGCCAGCATATTGTCCCAGTCGAAGATGTAGTCAGTCGTGCGGCTCTTGGAGAGGTCGGCATATTTCACCGCACTGATCCCCACCACTTCGGCCAGCGCTTTCACTTCCTCTTCGCTCATCTCCGGGTTCTTCTCACGCACCAGCGTGTAAGCACGCTGCCAGGCTTCATCCAGCAGATCGGCGAGCTTGATGGTACCGCCGCTGCGGGTCTTGAACGGACGGCCATCTTTGCCCAGCATCATGCCAAACGCGTGGTGCTCCAGCGGCACCGATTCCGGCACGTAGCCCGCTTTACGGACGATAGTCCAGGCCTGCACCAGATGCTGGTGCTGACGGGAGTCGATGTAGTAGAGCACGCGGTCGGCTTTCAGGGTTTCATAGCGGTATTTCGCACAGGCGATGTCCGTGGTGGTGTAGAGATAGCCACCATCCTTTTTCTGGATGATGACGCCCATCGGCTCACCTTCTTTGTTCAGGAACTCATCCAGGAACACCACCGTCGCGCCTTCACTCTCGACCGCCAGGCCTTTCTGCTTCAGATCGGCGACGATGCCGGGCAGCATATCGTTGTAAAGGCTTTCACCCATCACATCGTTGCGCGTCAGCGTGACGTTCATTCGATCGTAGATTTTCTGGTTCTGACTCATGGTGATGTCAACCAGCTTCTTCCACATCTGACGGCAATATTCATCGCCGCCCTGCAGTTTCACCACGTAACCGCGCGCGCGCTCGGCAAATTCAGGATCTTCGTCATAGGTGCGTTTGGCTTCACGGTAGAAGCCTTCGAGATCGGCGAGCGCCATCTCGGCGTGATCTTCATTCTGCTGCTTTTCCAGGAACGCAATCAGCATACCGAACTGCGTACCCCAGTCGCCGACGTGGTTGGCGCGGATTACATTGTGACCCAGAAACTCCAGCGTACGTACCGCCGCATCACCGATGATGGTGGAGCGGACGTGGCCGACGTGCATCTCTTTCGCCACGTTAGGCGCAGAGTAATCCACCACAATGGTCTGGGGTTCAGCCAGCTGCACGCCCAGACGCGGCAGCGTCAGCGCTTCGCGGGCATGTTTTGCCAGCCAGGCGTGGTCAAGAAAGATATTGATGAAGCCCGGGCCGGCGATTTCAACTTTACTGGCGATACCGGTCAGATCGAGGTGCTGGATCACCGCTTCCGCTAACTGTCGCGGAGCCTGTCCCAGCTTTTTCGCCACGGCCATGATGCCGTTAGCCTGATAGTCTCCAAACTGAACCCGTGCGGACTGACGAACCTGAGGTTCGCAATCGGCGGGCGCGCCGGCTAAAACCATTGCCTGACTGACTTTTTCGGAAAGAAGTGCCTGAATATTCACCGCGTTACCTTCATGTGCTGAACAACGCCCTGCCTGCGAAGCCGGGCTGTCATCATCCTGCCTGAACAGACCGCGTCACCGGAACAGCGAAACGGACAGGTCAGACAAAACGGAAAAAAATGAGGGGAAAAGTATACGTGAAATGTCAGTGGGCGTCAGTAGTTGGATGAAGTGGGGAAACAGAGCTGAATAAGATGTTTCCCGGAGGCATTAACGGCGTCGTAAGTGACGGCGAGGATTCTTTACGCTTTTATCTTCACGCACCTTCCAATGGCGGGAAATTGCAAATCCCATCAGTGCGATAAGGACAGCGACAACGATGAGCATAGACATAGAGCCATTCCTTTTAGTTGTGTTAGGTCAAATTTATAGGAAGGCAGGGAGGGCTGCAATTGTTTCGTCTTCAAATAAGAGTTATCTTATTGTATCAAAGAAGTCTATATAAATCATTTGCTTATGCTGCATTCATCAAGCAATTCATGGTCCTAAACAGAAGATAAATCCGAAATGAAAGATGTTATTATAAGGTTTTGCGTTAAATTTCCGGGCAAATAAGATGAATCTTATCATTATGTAGCGTCAGGCAGGCGGCGCACAATAAACCAGACTGATTATAAATGCTAAACAAATTATGAGGAATCGGGATAGTGGAAAGATCTTTTCCGGCAGAATTGGATGATTTAAAGACAGATTTAGCGCGTTTTGAAGAATCGTTGCTGAATTTTGCGCAGCGACTGGGTGTACGCCTTAACGATCTGGAAATTGACCATATTGCCGTGCGTTGTCATCAGGAGACGACCGCGATGCGCTGGCAGCAAGGCTTGCAGCAGATGGGGCATCAATTTTCGGCCGCCACGATCAACGGACGGCAGATTTGCCTGTTTAAGCTACATGATCCACTGCGGGTGGCCGATCGGGCGATCGATGTGGTAGAGCTGCCCTGGCCGGGTGAAAAACGGTATCGTCATGAGGGCTGGGAGCATATCGAGGTGGTGCTGCGCGGCGATCATCAGACGCTGGGGGTACGCGCCATGGCGTTACTCTCCGACGAGGCCCTGACGCAGCCGGGTATCTCCTTTAAAACCAGCTCGCCACAGGGCGAAAATGAACGCCTGCCCAATCCGACCCTGGCGGTGACGGACGGGCAGACGACCATTAAGTTTCACCCGTGGCGGCTGGAAGAGATTGTCGCCAGCGAACAGGCCTAAATGCGGGCGGCCAGCGCGCGCTTCAGGCGCGCAACGGCCTCATCCAGCAGCGCACGGGTACAGCCGAAATTGAGCCGCACAAACTGATCGTTGCCAAACTCTCGTCCGGCCGTCAGGCCGAGTCCATATTTTTCAAAATAGAGTGCCGGACTGGCAACGTTCAGCGCGCTGGCGTCGATCCAGGCGAGATAGGTCGCCTCCGGTGAGGCGACGCTCAGGCCGTTCATCTTGTTGACCTGGGAAACCAGCCAGTCGCGGTTGCTGCGCAGATAGGCAATCTGGGCCTTAAGCCAGGGTTCCCCCTCGCGCCAGGCGGCCGCCGCGGCCGTGATCGCCAGAATATCCACCTCCGGCACAATGCCGCGCCGCAGCCGGTTAAAGCGGGCACGCAGCTCTGCGCTGGGGATAATGGCGATGGAGGCACCCAGCCCGGCGATATTAAAGGTCTTGGAAGGGGACATCAGCGTGACGCTGCGCTGCGCCGCATCCTCACTCAGTGAAGCAAACGGAATATGCTGAACGCCTGGCTCCAGCAGCAGATCGCTGTGTATCTCATCGGAACAGACGATCAGATCGTGCTTCTGCGCAAATTTCAGCTGGGCTTCCAGCTCCTCGCGATGATAGACGGTGCCGCCCGGATTCTGCGGGTTACAGAGCATTAACAGCCGCTCTTTTCCGGTCAGTGCATCTTCCGCGCTCGCCATATCAGGCAACCAGCGGCCCTGCTGCAGCGTCAGAGGCAGGTTGAGCTGACCCCGCTCGGCCAGTCTGGCGGCACCGCGAAACGGTGGATAGATAGGCGTGGGCGCAATGGTCAGCTCATCAGGGGCGGTAAACGCCCGCACGGCCAGGTTAAGCCCGCTGACGACGCCCGGCAGAACCACGATCCACTCGGGATTAACGTGCCACTGATAGCGCGAGGCGAGCCACGACACTGCGCTGTCGATAAAAGCCACTGGCGTATCGCCATAGCCAAAAATCCCATGCTCAGCGCGGGTTTTAATCGCCTCGATCACACAGTCAGGCGATCGGAAATCCGTATCGGCCACCCACAGCGGCAGAATGTCCTGGTCCGCATATTTGTTCCATTTCAGGCTATCGCTGTGACGACGGTCTATCCGTTGGTCGAAATTGAATGCCATAGTTAACTTTCCCGGTAAACTCATTCCAGCAGCCAGACTAACTGATGAATCTGCCTTGAACCAGAGTCATGTACAGGAGAAAAGAATGACCACACTGGAAATTTGCTGCTATGGCGTGGATTGCGCCGTGACCGCACAGCAGGCGGGCGCCGATCGGGTTGAACTCTGTGCCGCTCCCCGTGAAGGCGGACTGACCCCCTCGATAGGGGCACTGCAGGCTGCCCGTCGTGACGTTTCGATTCCGGTTCATCCGATTGTCCGGCCCCGTGGTGGCGATTTCTGTTATACCTCCCGGGAGTTTGAGGCGATGAAATCCGATGTAGCGCTGATCCGCGAACTCGGTTTTCCCGGTCTGGTTATCGGGATGCTGGATGAGGATGCCCACGTTCATCTGGGGCAGATGCGGCAGATTATGGCGCTGTGTGATGGCCTGGCGGTGACCTTTCATCGTGCCTTTGATCTCTGTCACAGCCCCAGGCGCGCCCTGGAGATGCTCACGGATTTAGGGGTAGCGCGTATTCTGACTTCGGGTCAGCAGCAGAGTGCGGAAAACGGAATTGCATTACTCAGGGAACTAAATGAGAGCAGCACCGGTCCTATTATTATGGCGGGTGCGGGCGTACGCCTCAGCAACCTGCAAAAGTTTCTCGACATGGGGATAAATGAAGTGCATAGCTCGGCCAGTCACCTGATGGTGTCGCCGATGCGCTACCGCAAAGCGGGCGTCTCCATGTGTTCTGAAGCCGAAACCGATGAGTTCAGTCGCTACTGTGTTGATGGCGACGTGGTCGAGGCGATGAAAAGCGTGATGCAGATGAGCACCGTTCGGGTCGCCTGAACCACAACAGATTTTGCCGCGCAGCACGCCGATCATTGACGTGATGTTTGCAAGTACCAAACCCCAGTACGCTTGCTGGGGTTCTTTTTGTGCAACGTTTGCTGCGGACACTGATTCACGCTTCCACGTTCCTGTGGCCGGGCGATTCTTATCCGTTTACTTCCCGTTCCGGCCTGGAGAGATTTAAGGCCACCCGGCATGTTCAGACTATTGGCTATCAGACTGTGCGTCTGTCCGCTACGCGGTGTCGCGGGCTGGAATCTGCCGGGAGGGCGGCGGCCCGCCGCCGCAGCGTTTACACTCAAAGCATCATCGCCTGGAGCTTACCCTATGAAACGGAATCTGATGGCTCTTCTGATCCTGACGCTGACGGCCTCCTGCAGCAGCCATGCTGCGACCAGCGGATGCCTCCCGAACCGGGCGGCCGTGGCTAACAGCAATCAGCTGATTCTGCTGGGCGGCAACGCCAGAGGGGCAGTGAAGCAGGTGGTGGCCGGGGAGTTTGGTAAGGATGTGAACTCGCAGAAGCGGGTGCTGGGACAATTTGATGCCTGCGGCGAACTGACGGTGGCCGACGTCAGCTATGACAAAAGCGAACGCAATGTGACCCTCAGCATGGAGCAGCACATCGCCCGGGTACAGGGCGGCTGGGTCGCCGACTATGCCTGGCTGGTTAAAGTGCTGAAAGCGGGAAAAGAGGAGGTGGTCGAAAACCGGCAGGGGACAATCAACTGGCAGAAGGGCGAGCACGGCAATATCACCAGCGCCTCTGACCGCTTTACCTCGATGGGCAAAAGCGGCTTTACCGACACCACCTATCACTACGATCGCCAGCTCCGGCTGGAAAAGAGCGTGGCACGCGGCAGCGATCCGCTGAGCAACGGTGAATTTTACTATCACTGGAATCCGCAGGGGCTGGTGACGCATACTACCTCTGCCCGCGGCAGCGACAGATACAGCTATGATGCGCAATGGCGTGAACAACGACTCGACACGCAGGAGAAGACCCCACTCAGCACTATTCGCTCAGTCGATGAGTGTCAGTCCTGGGATGAGGTCGGTAACTGCACCCTGAGTTACCAGCATGAGACAGAAGTCTTCACGCGTGGCACCCTGGAACGTCATCTCAGCTCCGCCTACAAATATGAGTACTGGGACTCGCCGTCTGCGGCGGAATCTGCGGCGAAAGAGTAACAGGCGATCCGGCGATCGCCTGCTGAAGGACTATTTCACCGTGCGGCTGAAGGCATCCAGCGCCAGCAGCGCGTTGGCAATATCCTCCGGCGCAAGATGAGGATTAAGGTTTTTCAGCGTATCGCCGTCGCTGTTTGCCAGGGCACCGATCTTCACCAGATTCTCCCAGCTTTCATTCTCCAGATGCATCTCCCTGAGCGTCGTCGGCATGTTGATTGCGCGATAGAAGCGAATATAGCGGGCAATCTCTTCATCCGGGCGCTGCTCCAGCACCATCTGCGTCAGCGTGCCATAGGCCACTTTTTCGCCGTGGGTCAGATGGTGGATCTCACCCTCAATCGCGGTAAACCCGTTGTGGATTGCGTGTGCCCCAGCCAGTCCCCCGTTTTCAAAACCCAGCCCGGAGAGCAGCGTGTTCGCCTCGACCACCGCCTCCACGGCGGGCGTGACCCGCTTTTCCGTCACGGCGATATAGGCGCTGTAACCCCATTTGAGCAGCGTCTCTTCACAGGTGCGGGCAATCGCCAGTCCGGCCAGGGTCGGATCCCCATTGACCATCGATTTGGCATGGGAACGCGCCACCGCCTGCGCTTCAACCCAGGTAGCCAGACCGTCGGCAATGCCCGAGGCGAAGAGACGTGCCGGGGCGCTGGCGCAGACGGCCGTATCGACCAGCACCAGGTCAGGGTTTTTGCTGTAAAAGCGATAGCTCTCGAAAACCCCGCTGTCGGAATAGATCACCGACAGGGCGCTGCAGGGCGCATCGGTGGAGGCGATCGTCGGCACGATCGCCACCGGCTGTTTCAGCTCATCCGCTATCGCCTTCACGGTATCCAGCGTTTTACCGCCGCCCAGCCCGACCACCACGTTACAGCCCTGATCCTGCGCCAGCTTACTGAGGCGGGTGATTTCGTTACTGGAGGCCTTGCCGTTAAATTGCTGCCAGCTGAAGCGGATACCGGCCGACTGCAGCGTCCGCTGCGTGCGTTCACCAATCAGTTTCCAGACGACATCGTCCGCCACCAGAAACGCCTGATCGCCCAGCTCTGCCAGCCAGGTTCCCAGTTCATCCAGTACGCCGGCGCCCTGCACATATTTTCGGGGTGACGAAAAAATAAATTTGCTCATAACCACAACTCCGTGACAGGAATGAATTAACCTGATCCAGCCTGGCACATTCTGGCTGTCCTGGCACCCGGCTGCCCGCGCCGTTACCTGGCGTGAAAAAACGTAGGGAGTGATAAAGAGATTATGATGACCGCCACGCTGTTCTCCTTTCTGTTTGCGATAACCATCCTGACGCTGACCCCTGGCTTTGATACGGCGCTGGTGCTGCGCACCGCGATTGCGCAGGGCTGGCAGCGCGCCTGGGCTACCGCCTTTGGTGTCACGCTGGGCTGTCTGCTCTGGGGGATTGCGGTGGGGCTGGGGCTGGGGGCGCTGCTGATGGCCTCTGAACTCGCCTATAACCTGCTGAAGTGGACTGGCGCAACCTGGCTGCTCTATCTGGGGATCCGGCTGCTGCTCAACCCGCGTCAGGAGCCGGTGACAGCGGAAGATGAGGCAGCGGCCAGGCCGCAGGGCTATCTGGCCTGCTTTATGCGGGGATTAACGGGAAATCTGCTGAACCCGAAAGTGGGCGTGTTTTATGTTACCTTCCTGCCGCAGTTTATTCCGGCGGGCGCGTCAGTGGCGCTCTGGTGCAGCCTGATGGCGCTGGCGCATATGCTGCTGGGACTGATCTGGAATGCGGCGCTGATTGCGGGCAGCCACTATTTCGCCGGTCATCTGCGGAAACCGTCGGTCCTGAAGGTGATGGATCGCCTGACCGGCTGCGTGTTTATTGGTTTTGCGGCGAAACTGGCATTGTCTCGCCGCTAAGGCCTTAAGGTTTAGTGGCGACCAGCACGGCACGCAGGGGCGCGGGATAGCCCTCAATCGTTTTGGCGGGATCGTCGGGATCGAGGAATTCCGCCAGTGACTCGCTGGTCATCCAGTCGGTACGGCGCTGCTCTTCGGTGGTGGTGCGGGCGAAATCGACGATGCGGACATCGACAAACCCGCTTTTTTCCAGCCAGCTCTTCAGGGCATCGGCGGAGGGGATAAAGAAGACGTTGCGCATCTGTGCATAACGCTCGCCCGGCACCAGTACCTGGTTAACCTCCCCCTCAATGACCAGCGTCTCCAGCACCAGTTCGCCGCCGCTCACCAGCTGATTCTTCAGCTGCAGCAGGTGATCCAGCGGAGAACGGCGGTGATAGAGCACCCCCATCGAAAAAACGGTGTCAAAGGCCTGCAGCGCCGGTAACTGCTCGATCCCCAGCGGCAGCATATGCGCCCGGCGATCGTCATTCAGCAGCTTGCGCACCGCTTCGAACTGCACCAGGAACAGCTGCATCGGGTCGATGCCGACCACCAGATGGGCGCCTGCACCAATCATCCGCCACATGTGATAGCCGCTGCCGCAGCCGACATCCAGCACCGTCCGGCCCGCCAGCGGGGAGATGTGCGGAATCACGCGCTCCCACTTCCAGTCTGAGCGCCATTCGGTATTGATATGGGTGCCATAGAGGAAATAGGGGCCTTTGCGCCACGGCATCAGGTTGCGCAGTAATTTTTCTATGCCCTGACGATGACGATCGCTGATGTCATCGCGGTCGGCGGTCACGCTGTGCAGCAGGTCGAGCTTCTGCGGTTCCAGCAGCGGCAGATACTCCAGCGACTTGTACCAGTCACGGAAGTGTCCATGCAGGTTTTCACGCTGCCATTCGCTGATCTGCGCCGGTAATACCTCCAGCCACTTCGCCAGCGGACCCACGGCGATTTGCTGATAAAAACGGCCAAAGTCGATCATTTCAACGCCACCAGTGAACCAAAGTTAAAGCACTGGAACCAGAGTTCGGCGTGCGGGAAACCGGCCTGTTTCAGGCGGGCTTTATGGGTTTCAACGCTGTCCGTCAGCATCACATTTTCCAGCATGCTGCGCTTCTGACTGATCTCCAGTTCGCTGTAGCCGTTGGCGCGCTTGAAGTCGTGGTGCATGTTGAACAGCAGTTCGCCGACATCGGCATCTTCAAAACTGAACTTCTCCGACAGCACCAGCGCGCCACCCGGTTTCAGTCCCTGCCAGATCTTCTGCAGCAGCGCCAGTCGGGCAGGCGGCTCCAGAAACTGCAGCGTAAAGTTGAGCACCACCAGCGAGGCATTTTCGATGGGAATATCGCGGATATCCGCTTCCAGCACCGTGACCGGCGTGTCAGCGCGGAAGGCATCCAGATGACGACGGCAGCGTTCGACCATCGCCGGAGAGTTATCCACGGCAATAATCTGGCAACCCGGCACATGAATATTGCGGCGCACCGACAGGGTCGCCGCGCCCAGCGAACAGCCCAGATCGTAAACCTGGCTGTCCGGGGTGACAAAACGTTCAGCCAGCATACCAATCATCGAAATGATGTTGGAGTAGCCCGGCACCGAGCGCTGAATCATGTCAGGAAAGACTTCAGCAACGCGCTCGTCAAAGGTCCAGTCGCCCAGTTTTGCAATGGGCGCTGAGAAAAGTTGATCGCGGTCAGACATATCGAAAATCCGAAGAGACGACGGAAAGGGCGCTATTCTGGCAGAAAGTGGGGCGGGCTGCACCCCTTAACCCCGGCTGGCTCAATGCAGCGTCAGGACCAGCTCCCACGGCAGGTAGATCAGGTTAAAAATGACCATGCCACATAGTGAAAACAGCGTCAGCATCATGCCATATTTGCGGCCTGCCATCGCGCTGCTGCGTAAACCCCAGGCGTGCAGCAGACGGCTGATGAAAAACAGCAGACCGGTGAGATGCACCATCCAGATATCAGCGCCGTTCATCTCCATCATGACCAGCAGCAGCAGCGCCAGCGGAACGGTTTCGATGGCATTGCCGTGAATACGAATGGCCATTTTCAGGTCGTGATAGCCACCGTCGCCGTAGGCCACATGATAGAAACGACGATAACGCACCACATCCAGCGTAAATTTCATCACCAGTATTGCACCCAGCACCACATATAATGCGCTAATCATCGTGACTCCTGTCACTCAGGGTAAAGTGGTTATTCTAGCCAGCGGAGCGGGCGCTGTCCTGTTGTCTCATCAAAACAGTGAGCTCTGTTGCGGCCAGTCAGGTCCGTTGCCGATGCCGGGGTCGATCTGCTGAAGCTGCGGCCAGAGTGCCTGCACCAGCGGAAAAACCTGGCCCATATCGGGCGTATGCAGAAACAGCATCACATCGCCCTGCTGCTGCCACGCCATGAGCTTGTCATGCCAGATCTGAAACAGCGGCACGCTCTCTTCCACGCTGTCACTGCCGATAAAGCGTACCATCGGCTGCGATCCGGTGCGCAGGGCGTGCGGCGGCACGCGGGGCTTCTGGGAACGTGCGACCAGCGCCGCCGGACTCTGCGAGGTGGAGGCGTGAACCGGGCGGCTGTCGAGCATCACGCGGTTAACGCCGCGCGCCAGCAGACCCCGGTTCAGCGCCCGCTCCGCGTCGCCTTTGGCAAAGAACGCCGGATGGCGGACCTCGACGCCATAGTGAAAACGACGCGGCAGGCTGTCCAGAAACGTCCAGAGCGCCTCCAGCTCCGCCGGTGAGAAGCTGGCCGGCAGCTGCAGCCAGTACTGACCGATACGATCGGCCAGTGGCTCCATCAGGCGCAGAAAATCGGTCAGCAGATCGTCGCTGTGTTGCAGTGCTGCCTGATGGCTGATGGTGTTTGGAAACTTAAAGCAGAAGCGAAACGCCTCGTGCGTCATGTCGCGCCAGCGCATCACCGTTTCAGCATTGGGCAGCGCATAGAGCGTGGTATTTCCCTCCACACAGTGGAAATAGCGGGCATAATCCGCCAGGCTGCCGATACCCCAGCGTTTCCAGTGTGAATGCTGCCACTGAGGCAGGCCAATACGAAGTGTCACGCGTGCTCCTGACGACAGGTTAAGATAGCCCATTATCCTCCAGCGTCGGGCTGAGGGGCAAATGCACAGGGGAAATCGGCGCTTTGGCGTGGATCTGCTTATCCTGCCTGCCTTTTTCCATTATAATAGCCGCCATTTTTGCGACAGCATCACATAAGGCAACGCGGCTGGATGCTGTCAGCTGCAGCGGCGAAGTTAAAAGGATAGTGTTATGCGTACAGAATATTGCGGACAGCTCAATCTGTCTCATGTGGGTCAGCAAGTCACGCTCTGCGGCTGGGTAAACCGCCGTCGCGATCTGGGCAGTTTGATTTTTATCGATATGCGCGACCGCGAAGGCATCGTGCAGGTGTTTTTTGATCCCGATCGTGAGGACGCGTTTAAGCTGGCTTCTGAACTGCGTAACGAATTCTGCATCCAGATCACCGGAACCGTGCGTGCGCGTGATGAGAAGAACAAAAACAGCGACATGGCGACCGGTGAAGTGGAAGTGTTCGCCCAGGCGCTGACTATCATCAACCGCTCTGAGCCACTGCCGCTGGACTCTAACCAGACCAACAGCGAAGAAGCGCGTCTGAAATATCGCTATCTGGACCTGCGTCGTCCTGAGATGGTGACGCGCCTGAAAACCCGCGCCAGAATCACCAGCTTTGTCCGTCGTTTTATGGATGACGAAGGTTTCCTGGATATCGAAACCCCGATGCTGACCAAGGCGACCCCTGAGGGCGCGCGTGACTATCTGGTGCCGAGCCGGGTTCACAAAGGTAAATTCTACGCGCTGCCGCAGTCACCGCAGCTCTTCAAGCAGCTGCTGATGATGTCCGGTTTTGACCGCTATTATCAGATCGTTAAATGTTTTCGCGATGAAGATCTGCGTGCTGACCGTCAGCCAGAATTTACCCAGATCGACGTCGAAACCTCCTTCATGACCGCGCCTCAGGTGCGTGAGATCATGGAGCGTTTAATCCGCAACCTGTGGCAGGACGTGCAGGGCGTTGACCTCGGTGAATTCCCGCAGATGACCTTTGCGGAAGCGATGCATCGCTACGGTTCCGATAAGCCCGATCTGCGTAACTCGATGGAGCTGGTGGACGTGGGCGACCTGCTGAAAAACGTGGAGTTCCAGGTCTTCTCTGGCCCGGCCAACGATGCCAAAGGCCGTGTAGCCGCGCTGCGTGTGCCTGCCGGTGCGCAGCTGAGCCGCAAGCAGATTGATGAGTACGGTAAGTTCGTCGAAATTTATGGCGCAAAAGGCCTCGCATGGATGAAGGTCAATGTCCGTGCTGACGGCCTTGAAGGCGTGCAGAGCCCGGTCGCTAAGTTCCTGAACGCGGAGATCGTCGAAGGCATCCTGAGCCGCACCGGCGCGCAGGATGGCGATATCATCTTCTTTGGTGCCGACCGTGCCAAAGTGGTGGCTGACGCCCTGGGCGCGCTGCGCCTGAAAGTGGGCCGCGATCTCAGCATCACCGACGAGAACGCTTGGGCACCGCTGTGGGTCATTGACTTCCCGATGTTCGAAGAGGACGAAGAGGGCGGTCTGGCGGCGATGCACCATCCGTTCACCGCGCCGAAAGAGATGAGCGCCTCAGAGCTGGCCGCCGATCCGACCCGGGCCGTGGCTAACGCCTACGACATGGTGATCAACGGCTACGAAGTCGGTGGCGGTTCCGTGCGTATCCACAACGGCGAAATGCAGCAGACGGTCTTCAGCATTCTGGGGATTGAAGCGAACGAGCAGCGCGAGAAGTTTGGCTTCCTGCTGGACGCGCTGAAGTTCGGTACGCCTCCACATGCGGGTTTGGCCTTTGGTCTGGATCGCCTGACCATGCTGCTGACCGGCACCGACAACATCCGTGACGTTATCGCCTTCCCGAAAACCACGGCAGCGGCCTGCATGATGACCGAAGCGCCAAGCGAAGCGAATCCCGCTTCTCTGCTGGAGCTGGGCATTCAGGTCGTGAAAAAAGAAAAGCCTGAGAATAAATAATGGGCTACAAACACCCGGTTTCAGTGCTGGTCGTGATTTCGGCGCGGGATACTGGCCGGGTGTTAATGCTGCAGCGGCGTGACGATCCCACATTCTGGCAGTCGGTGACCGGCAGCCTGGAACCGGGCGAGTCGCCGCTGGCGACCGCGTGTCGTGAAGTGAATGAAGAGGTCGGCATCGACGTCGTGGCTGAGCGGCTGGAGATGGAGGATTGTCAGCGTCAGATTGACTTTGAAATCTTCCCCCATTTCCGCCATCGCTACGCGCCGGGCGTCACCCATAATCACGAGCACTGGTTTCGCCTGCAATTGCCGCAGGAGCGTGATATCACGCTGACCGAACATCTGGCGTTTCGCTGGCTGGCGGCGGCGGAGGCAGCAGCATTAACCCGATCATGGAGTAACCGCCAGGCAATTGAAGAATTTGCCTGAATGCGCGCCACCGCCCGCTTTTCCGGCGGCCGGTCGCGTAAATTTTATTAATATGGTGAGTTTTAACAGGACTGCACCAGGCTTTTAAACAGTCAGGCGTAATCGGTGCCGCGAGGTTGTCCGCCGCCAGCGTGACGTCGTCAGCGCACGATTCACGAAGCTCGCCCCGCCAGGGACGCCCTTATCGGGCATACAGGCAGATCCTGTAAGAGCCGGGCCGGAGGCGCAGTCCGCAGCGCAGAGAGTCTGCACCCTGTAAAAGATCGGAGAAAAGAGAAATGGCTGGACACAGTAAGTGGGCAAACACCAAACACCGCAAGGCAGCACAGGACGCCAAGCGCGGCAAAATCTTCACCAAAATCATTCGTGAACTGGTGACGGCCGCCAAGCTGGGCGGTGGTGATGCGGGCTCAAACCCGCGTCTGCGTGCCGCAATGGATAAGGCGCTGGCGAACAACATGACGCGTGACACCATGGATCGCGCTATCGCCCGTGGCGTGGGCGGCGAAGACAACGCCAACATGGAAACCATCATCTATGAAGGTTACGGTCCGGGCGGCTCTGCCATCATGATCGAATGCCTCAGCGACAACCGTAACCGTACCGTGGGCGAAGTGCGTCACGCCTTCACTAAAACCGGTGGCAACCTCGGCACAGACGGCTCGGTCGCCTATCTGTTCAACAAACGGGGTGTGATCTCCTATGCGCCGGGTCAGGATGAGGATGCGGTGATGGAAGCGGCACTGGAAGCGGGCGCCGAAGATGTTGTCAGCTATGACGACGGCGCGATCGATGTGTTCACCGCCTGGGAAGAGATGGGCACGGTGCGTGATGCGCTGGAAGCGGCTGGCCTGAAAGCCGATACCGCCGAAGTGTCGATGATCCCGACCACCAAAGCGGAAATGGATGCAGAAACAGCACCAAAACTGCTGCGTCTGATCGACATGCTGGAAGATTGCGACGATGTGCAGGAGGTTTACCACAACGGTGAAATCTCAGACGAGGTGGCGGAAACGCTGTAATGGCGTCTGCTGTCATCACGTTAACCGGAGAGGCGTAATGTCGATTATCCTGGGTATCGATCCCGGCTCACGCATCACCGGTTATGGCGTTATCCGTCAGACCGGCCGCCAGCTCACCTATCTGGGCAGCGGCTGTATCCGCACCAATACCGCCGAGCTGCCCGCCAGACTGAAGCTGATCTACGCGGGCGTCTGCGAAATCATCACGCAGTTTTCACCCGATTTCTTCGCCATCGAACAGGTGTTTATGGCGAAGAATGCTGACTCGGCGCTGAAGCTGGGCCAGGCGCGCGGGGCCGCCATTGTGGCCGCGGTGAACCACGATCTGCCGGTATTTGAGTACGCCGCCCGTCAGGTTAAACAGACCGTGGTCGGCATCGGCAGCGCCGAAAAAAGTCAGGTGCAGCACATGGTGCGAACCCTGCTCAAGCTGCCCGCCAACCCCCAGGCGGATGCCGCCGATGCGCTGGCGATTGCCATCACGCACTGCCACGTCGCTCAGAACGCAGCGCGGATGAGTGACAGCAAGCTGGTGCTGACGCGCGGGCGATTACGCTCAGGTTAGCAACACACGCGCAGGGCTGACTCTCAGGCTGGATATTCATCCAGCCTTTTTTATGTTATAAAATCCGCCACATTCGTCAGTTAAGGAAGCATTCAGGTGATAGGTCGTTTACGGGGCAATATTCTGGAAAAGCAGCCGCCACTGGTGCTGCTTGAGGCACACGGCGTAGGCTATGAAATTCACATGCCCATGACCTGTTTTTATGAGCTGCCTGACCTTCAGCAGGAAGCGGTGATCTTTACCCACTTCGTGGTGCGTGAAGATGCCCAGCTGCTGTTTGGTTTCAACAGCAAGCAGGAGCGCGCGCTGTTTCGCGAGTTAATCAAAGTCAACGGCGTCGGGCCCAAGCTGGCGCTGGCGATCCTCTCCGGCATGTCGGCGCAGCAGTTTGTCACGGCGGTGGAGAAAGAGGAGATCGCCTCGCTGGTGAAACTGCCGGGCGTCGGTAAAAAGACCGCTGAGCGCCTGGTGGTAGAGATGAAGGACCGCTTCAAGGGGATGCATGGCGACCTGTTTGGCGGCGACTCTGCCTTTACCCTCACCACGCCGGGTCCGGAGCCGGAAACGAACGACGCCGAATCCGAAGCGGTTGCAGCGCTGGTATCCCTGGGTTATAAACCGCAGGAAGCGAGCCGTATGATCAGTAAAGTCGGTCGACCGGATGCGGATTGCGAAACGCTGATCCGCGAAGCACTCCGCGCCGCCATTTGAGGTAAGTCATGATTGAAGCCGACCGTCTGGTCTCTGCTGCCAGCGTTAACGAAGAAGAGTTAATCGACCGCGCCATTCGTCCGAAACTGCTGAACGAGTATGTCGGTCAGCCGCAGGTGCGTGAGCAGATGGAGATTTTCATCAAGGCGGCGCAGCTGCGTGGCGATGCGCTCGACCATCTGCTGATCTTCGGGCCGCCGGGGCTGGGAAAAACCACCCTGGCGAACATCGTAGCCAATGAGATGGGCGTCAATCTGCGCACCACCTCAGGTCCGGTGCTGGAGAAGGCGGGCGATCTGGCCGCAATGCTGACCAACCTCGAACCGCATGACGTGCTGTTTATCGATGAAATCCACCGCCTCTCACCGGTGGTGGAAGAGGTGCTCTATCCGGCGATGGAAGATTATCAGCTGGACATCATGATTGGTGAAGGGCCCGCTGCGCGCTCGATCAAGCTCGACCTGCCGCCGTTTACCCTGATCGGTGCCACGACCCGTGCAGGCTCGCTGACGTCGCCGCTGCGCGACCGGTTTGGCATTGTCCAGCGGCTGGAGTTCTATCAGGTAAAAGATCTGCAGCACATCGTGGGCCGCAGCGCCGCCTGCCTCGGCCTGGCGCTGAGTGACGACGGGGCGCTGGAGATTGCCCGCCGTGCACGCGGCACACCGCGTATCGCCAACCGCCTGCTGCGCCGGGTGCGCGACTTTGCCGAGGTGCGGGCCAATGGCGATCTCAGCGGTGAGGTCTCCTGCAGCGCGCTCGATATGCTTAACGTCGACAGCGAAGGGTTCGATTACATGGACCGCAAGCTGCTGCTGGCGATCATTGACAAGTTTATGGGCGGGCCAGTGGGGCTGGATAACCTCGCGGCCGCGATCGGTGAAGAGCGCGAAACCATCGAAGATGTGATTGAACCCTTCCTGATTCAGCAGGGATTCATTCAGCGCACGCCGCGTGGCCGTCTTGCCACGCAGCATGCTTACCGTCACTTCGGCATCACGCGCGAAGAGTAGTTACATCGCCGGTTTGCGCACCATGCTGATGATGAACAGGATGGCGGCGCAGAGCACCACGGACGGACCGGCGGGGGTGTCGTAGAAGGCGGAGAAGGTAAGGCCGCCAGTGACGGCTATCACCCCGATAATCACGGCGGTAGCCGCCATGCCTTCCGGCGAACGCACGAAACGGCGGGCGGTTGCGGCCGGGATGATCAGCAGTGAGGTGATAATCAGCGCGCCGACAAACTTCATGGCCACCCCGATGGTCAGCGCCGTGACCAGCATCAGGATCAGCCGGGTGCGCTGAATATTCACGCCATCGACCTGGGCCAGTTCCGGGCTGATGGTCATCGACAGCAGGGCACGCCACTGCCACGCCATCACCAGCAGCACGACAACTACGCCGCCGCCCATCATCCAGAGATCGTCCGGCGTCACCGCCAGCAGATCGCCAAACAGATAAGCCATCAGATCCACACGCACGTTCTTCATCAGGCTGACCACCACCAGGCCCAGCGACAGGGCGCTGTGCGCCATAATCCCCAGCAGGGTATCAATAGCCAGATGCGGACGACGCTCCAGCCAGACCAGCCCCAGCGCCAGGCAGACGGTCACCAGAATCACCGCGTAGTAGGGGTTCACGTTCAGCAGCAGGCCAAAGGCTACGCCGAGCAGCGAGGCGTGCGCCAGCGTATCGCCAAAGTAGGACATCTTGCGCCAGACCACAAACGAACCCAGCGGGCCGGCCGCCAGCGCCAGCATCACGCCGCCAATCCAGCCCGGTAATAACAACTCAATCATGATGAACCCTGTCCTTTGCGTAAAACGATACGTCCCTGAAGGTCGTGACGGTGATTATGATGGTGACGATAGATCGCCAGCTCCTGTGCACCGCGCGGGCCGAACATCGCGATAAACTCCGGATGCTGTGAGACCGCCTCGGGCGTGCCGGAACAGCAGATGTGATGGTTCAGGCAGAGAACTTCGTCGGTTTTCGCCATCACCAGGTGCAGGTCGTGGGAGACCATCAGCACGCCGCAGTTCAGCTCAACGCGCAGCTGATTAATCAGATCATAGAGCGCAACCTGACCGTTCACATCCACGCCCTGAGTCGGTTCATCCAGTACCAGCAGCTGAGGCTGATTCAGCAGCGCACGCGCCAGCAGCACTCGCTGGGTTTCGCCACCCGAGAGCTTCTGCAATGGTGAATGGAGCAGATGGCCCGCCTGCACCCGCTTCAGGGCGGGCAGGATATCGGCGCTTTTACTGCCCCGCGTCAGACGCATAAAGCGTTCAACCGTAACCGGCAGGGTCGGGTCGATGTGCAGTTTCTGAGGAACATAGCCGACACGCAGGCCGGGCAGACGCTGAACAGTGCCGCTCCCCGGGACGAGCAGGCCAAGCACAACGCGGACCAGGGTGGATTTTCCGGCACCATTGGGGCCCAGAAGGGTGAGAATGCGACCAGGCTGCAAGGCCAGGCTGACGCCTGACAACACATTACGCTGGTTAAATTTTATCGAAACGTTTTCGAGCGTGACAAGTGAGGTCATAGTATTTACAGGTTGCACAGAATTTCGAATGTTATAATATCACATTCCACTTCATGGTCACGATGGAATGACGCAATATGTTACATAATAAAAAGGGCGCAATTTTCGCCTTATCGGCTTTATCCGTTACCGCTTTGTTAAGCCTTCCCGCACACTCTGCCGTGGTGGCATCTATCAAACCGGTCGGCTTCATCGCTTCCGCCATTGCGGACGGGGTAACGCCGGTCGAAGTGCTGCTGCCGGACGGGGCCTCTGAGCATGACTACTCCCTGCGTCCCTCTGATGCAAAACGCTTAAAAAACGCAGACTTAGTCGTCTGGGTCGGGCCGGAAATGGAAGCCTTTATGGCCAAATCGGTGGCCGAACTGCCGGCACAGAAAAATCTCGCCATGGTGAACATCGACGGCGTAAAACCGTTATTGATTAGCGGCGGTGAAGATGAAGATGAGCACGCAGCGGAAAAATCTGAAGAACAGGCGGCTGAGGCTCATCACCATCATCATGGCGAGTTTAATATGCACCTGTGGTTGTCGCCAGAGATTGCGCGTAAGACTGCGGTTGCAATCCATGGAAAATTATTGGAACTTATGCCGCAAGATAAAGCCAAACTTGACGCCAACCTCCAGCAGTTTGAGGTAGCGTTGGCAGACACGAACAAACGCGTCAGCGCACAACTCGCTCCGGTTAAAAATAAAGGATATTTCGTTTTTCACGACGCTTACACATATTTTGAAAAACAGTACGGTCTCTCGCCTGCCGGGCACTTTACCGTAAATCCTGAAATTCAACCGGGCGCTCAGCGTTTACACCAGATACGAACACAGTTGGTTGAGCAAAAGGCGGTCTGCGTCTTTGCTGAGCCACAATTCAGGCCAGCAGTCATCGATGCTGTTGCCCGCGGAACGCAGGTGCGTAAAGGCACGCTCGACCCCCTGGGCACAGACATCAGCTTAGCCAAAGACAGCTATGTGAAATTCCTCTCACAACTGTCGAGCCAGTATGAAAGCTGCCTGAAAGGAGCATGAGGAATAGGTAAAAGTGCAGCAGATAGCCCGCTCTGTCGCCCTCGCATTTAACAATTTGCCGCGCCCCCACCGCGTTATGCTGGGTTCATTAACCGTTGTTACTCTGGCCGTCGCTGTCTGGCGGCCTTATGTTTACCATCCCACCGATGACGTGGCGCCTGTCGTCAAAACCATCGACCTGGATAAAAACGAACTTCGTACGCTGCTGCCGGAAGCCAGTGAGCCAATCGATCAGAGCACACCGGAACCGGACGAAGAGTTGCCAGCAGACGATGTCGACACCGACGTGCCGGACACCGCAGGCGTCCACGACTATACCGTCTCCTCCGGTGACACGCTCAGCAGTGCCCTGAATCAGTATGGCATCGACATTGGCGACATTAATGCGCTGGTGGTGAGCGATCGCGATCTGCGTAATCTGCAGGTCGGTCAGCAACTGAGCTGGACGCTGGATGATGATGGCGGCCTGAAAACCCTGAGCTGGGAGATCTCCCGCCGCGAAACCCGCACTTATGAGCGCAACCCGAAAGGCGGCTTTACGATGAGCGCCGAGATGCAGAAGGGTGAGTGGCGTAACAGCGTGATGCAGGGCGAAGTGCGTGGCAGTTTCGCGGCCAGCGCGCAGCGTGCCGGGCTGACAGGTGCCGAAGCCAGCAGTGTCATTAAGGCGCTGCAGTGGCAGATGGATTTCCGTAAGCTCCGTGCAGGCGACCAGTTCAGCGTACTGATGTCACGCGAAATGCTGGATGGAAAGAGTGCGCAGAGCCAGTTGCTGGGCGTCCGCCTGCGCAGCGGTGGTAAAGACTACTACGCCTTCCGTGCCGAAGATGGCAAGTTCTACGACCGCAGCGGTTCCGGTCTGGCGCGTGGCTTTATGCGTTTCCCGACCGTGAAGCAGTATCGGGTTTCATCGAACTTTAATCCGCGTCGTCTTAATCCGGTCACCGGGCGTATTGCGCCACACAAAGGCGTCGACTTTGCCCTGCCAATCGGCACGCCGGTACTGGCCGTGGGGGATGGCGAGATCGTCGTGGCGAAAAATGGCGGTGCTGCCGGCAACTACGTGGCGATTCGTCATGGCCGTCAGTACATGACGCGCTATATGCATATGAAGAAAGTGCTGGTGAAGCCTGGCCAGAAGGTGAAGCGTGGCGACCGAATTGGTCTGTCAGGAAACACCGGACGCTCAACCGGGCCGCACCTACATTTTGAAATCTGGATCAATAATCAGGCGGTGAATCCGTTAACAGCTAAACTTCCACGTATGGAAGGTCTGACGGGCAAAGCGCGCAGCGATTATCTGGCCCAGGTGAAATCCTGGCTGCCTCAGCTCGGCCTGAAGTAAGCAGATTCGTCAGCTCGCCAGAAAACCGACGGTTTACCGTCGGTTTTTTGCTATCTGGCGCAGGATGATTGCAAATTTTCAGGTGGTCACTATCATTAGCCGCTCATTGCTTGAGGCGAGTGCATGGAAACCCGTAAAAAAAATAACATTGAATTTATTCCCGTTTTTGAACGTTCTTTTCTGAAACCTAAATACTGGGGCAGCTGGCTGGCAATTGGTGCGCTGGCCGGACTGGCTTATCTGCCGCCAAAAGTACGTGATCCGCTGCTGGGCCGTTTAGGCCGCTTTGCCGGTAAGCTGGCAAAAGGGGCACGTCGCCGTGCGCTGATTAACCTCTATTACTGTCTGCCGGAACTCAGCGAGGCGCAGCGTGCCACGGTGGTCGATGAGATGTTTGCGACCGCGCCGCAGGCGATGACCATGATGACCGAGCTGGTTCTGCGCGATCCGGCGCGCATCCGTGAGCGCGTGGAGTGGCACGGCCGCGAGATCATCGATCAGATGAAGGCCGACCAGCAGAATGTGATTTTCCTGGTGCCACACGGCTGGGCGGTGGATATTCCCGCCATGCTGCTGGCGTCAGAAGGCCAGAAAATGGCCGCGATGTTCCACAATCAGAGTGACCCGCTGCTGGACTACGCCTGGAACACCGCGCGTCGTCGCTTTGGCGGCCGGATGCATGCCCGTAATGACGGGATTAAACCTTTCATCAGCTCGGTTCGGCAGGGCTACTGGGGCTACTATCTGCCCGATCAGGACCACGGCGCAGAGCACAGCGAGTTTGTCGATTTCTTCGCGACCTACAAAGCGACGCTGCCTGCAGTCGGCCGACTGATGAAGGTGTGCCGCGCCCGCGTGGTGCCGCTGTTCCCGGTCTATAACAGCGAAACACATAAACTTGAGATCTATGTGCGTCCGCCGATGGATGACCTGCTGGAAGCCGACGATCGCCAGCTGGCGCGCCGGATGAATGAGGAAGTGGAGGTGTTTGTCCGTCCGCATCCCGAGCAGTACACCTGGATACTGAAGCTGCTCAAGACCCGCAAAGAGGGTGATATCGAACCCTATTCGCGCAAAGAGCTCTATCCGCGCAAATAGCAGAAAGGCCGCATAAGCGGCCTTTTTTATTCTCGCTCAGTCGACCGCGTCCGGCGAACAACCAGAAACGCAGAGAACAGGAGAGCGTGCCGGCCACGGAGCTGACGCTGTCTCCCTGGCCTCCCGTCCTCTACGCCCGTCACACCACGCTGTGCGCAGTGTTACAACGCCTCCAGCGTGCTGCGGCGTTTACGCTCGCGCATAAACAGCTTCACCAGCCCGAACCAGAGCACGCCGCTGATAAAGTTAATCAGGCAGAACCACAGCATACCGCCGCTGAAGTAACCGCTCTTCGCCAGTTCAATCCCCACCGCCAGCGTCAGAATACTGATCATCCCCAGCATTGCCGCCACGCTGCCTTTACCTTCCTGACTGGCGTAGAGTGTCAGGCGATAGAGCCCGGCGTTGACCATCCCCGCGCCAAAGGCGTAGAGGCTCAGCCCGGCCGTCACCAGCAGCCAGGCGTGGCTGTTGAGCAGGCTCGCCACCAGCGCCAGTGTGAGGCCGATCAGGATCGGCCAGGCGGCGAAGATCACCGGCCGCTCAATCGGCACCCGACCCGCCAGCTTACTCAGCGTCAGGTTGCCCGCAATCATCGCCATAAATACCGGCAGCTGCAGCAGAGCATACTGCATGCGGGATAATCCCTCGTCATGCATCAGGATGACCGGGGAAAGCGCCACCCAGGTCAGGATCGGAATAAATACCAGCCCGATGGCAAAGGAGCCGGACATCACCAGCCGATCTTTCATCAGCCGCCCATAGTTACGTGCCAGATTGGGCAGGGCGATAGAGTGACTGCGGTCGCCGGCGGTTTCCGGCATCACGCGCCAGAGCACCACAAACGCCACCACGCTGCAGGCGGCAAACAGCCAGAACATGCTGCGCCAGCTGCCCAGGGTGAGCCAGGCGGCACCGGCCAGCGGGCCAGCCAGCGGAGCCAGCAGCGCGACGTTGGCCATCAGCGCCATCATGCGCACCGCGAGTGCCTCATCAAATGCCTCCTGAATCGCCGCATAACCCACCGCGCCGATAAAGCAGAGGCTGATGCCCTGAATAAAGCGCAGAGTGACAAACTCTTCAATCGAGCTGACCCAGTGGGTCAGGATGCAGGCAACGGCAAAGAAGAGGATGCCGGAGAGCATCACCGGACGACGGCCATATTTATCAGAGAGGGGGCCGAGCAGCCATTGCAGCACCACGCCGCCAATCAGATAGGCGGTCAGGGAGGTAGAGACCCATTCCGGGCCGACGGAAAATTCGCGGGTGACGATCAGCATACCCGGCTGGATCATGTCATGCGCAATATAGGTGGCAAATTCGAACAGCACTAACGCCAGAGGGAAGAGCAAAATTCGGCCGGTAAGCTGGCTGATGGGGTGAAAACGGGCCATCTGGCCTCCTTGTCAGAAAAGAAAACGCGACTGCCAGGCAGTCGCGTTATTGATTCTACACTGACACTGTCAACCCGGGCTCAATTAATCCACTCGCAGTACACGCGACGTGTTGGTGGTGCCGGTCGCACCCATCACATCACCCTGCGTCACGATGACCAGATCACCGGACACCAGGAAGCCCTTGTCGCGCAGCAGGTTAACCGCATCGTGGGCCGCTGCGACACCATCGTTGTTGCTGTCGAAGAAGACCGGCGTAACGCCACGGTAGAGCGCGGTCAGGTTCAGCGTGCGCTCATGGCGTGACATGGCAAAAATCGGCAGGCCCGATGTGATGCGTGAGGTCATCAGCGGGGTACGGCCCGACTCGGTCATGGTGATGATCGCTGTGACGCCCTGCAGATGGTTCGCGGCGTACATCGAGGACATCGCGATCGCCTCTTCGATGTTGTCGAACTGTACATCCAGACGGTGCTTGGAGACGTTAACGCTGGGGATCTTCTCTGCGCCCAGGCAAACCTTCGCCATCGCCGAGACGGTTTCCGCCGGATACTGGCCCGCTGCGGTTTCCGCGGAGAGCATGACCGCGTCCGTGCCATCCAGCACGGCGTTCGCCACGTCCATTACTTCGGCACGGGTAGGCATCGGATTGGTGATCATCGACTCCATCATCTGCGTGGCGGTAATAATGGTGCGGTTGAGCTGACGCGCGCGGCGGATCAGCGCTTTCTGGATGCCGACCAGTTCCGGATCGCCAATTTCAACGCCCAGATCGCCACGCGCCACCATCACCACGTCGGAGGCCAGAATGATGTCATCCATCGCTTCCTGCGTCGCGACCGCTTCGGCACGTTCCACTTTAGCGACCAGCTTCGCGTCACAGCCCGCTTCGCGCGCCAGGCGGCGTGCCAGGTTCATATCTTCGCCACAGCGTGGGAAGGAGACGGCCAGATAATCGACCTGAATCTTCGCAGCGGTGATGATATCCGCCTTATCTTTCTCAGTCAGCGCTTCCGCCGACAGACCGCCGCCCAGCTTGTTAATGCCTTTGTTGTTCGACAGCGGGCCACCTACGGTCACTTCGGTGAAAACCTTCATCTGCTGAACTTCCAGCACTTTCAGCTGCACGCGGCCATCATCCAGCAGCAGGATATCGCCCGGCACCACATCTTCCGGCAGCCCTTTATAGTCGATACCGACGCGCTCTTTATCACCTTCGCCTTTACCCAGGCTGGCATCCAGCAGGAAACGGTCGCCGATATTCAGGAAAACTTTGCCTTCTTTAAAGGTCGACACGCGGATTTTCGGGCCCTGCAGGTCACCGAGGATGGCGACATGGCGCCCCAGTTTTGCGGCGATCTCGCGCACTTTATCGGCACGTAGCTGATGATCTTCCGGTGTGCCGTGAGAGAAGTTGAGTCGTACAACGTTCGCGCCAGCTGCGATGATTTTTTCGAGGTTATTATCACGATCGGTTGCCGGGCCGAGGGTTGTAACGATTTTGGTTCTTCTGAGACGTCTTGACATCGAGGACTCCGTAAACATTTAAGCGTGTCCCGGTGGGAGGACACAACATGGTTATCTATTCTATATGATCGACGGGTTGTGATACGACTCACATTGTAAATGTGATGTTAATTTTTTTGCTGCTCATCCTCTTCCCGCAGTGTGGGCTTTTCGTAACGCGACGCTTTCAACGCTTCTTTCACGCGTTTCAGGTTTTCCCGGAAGGGCGCTCCCCGTTCCAGGGTATAACCGGTCGCCAGAACATCGATCACGGTCAGCTGGGCCAGGCGCGATACCATCGGCAAATAGACATCAGTATCTTCCGGTACATCAAGCACTAAAGCGATCGCTGCTTCACGGGCCAGGGGTGAATCGGGAGAGGTGATGGCAATAACGGTGGAACCGTTTACACGGGCCAGGCGAGCCAGTTCTATCATATTTTTTGTGCGCCCAGTATGCGAAATGAGAACAAAAACGTCACCGGCTCGACTATTTATGCAACTCATGCGCTGGATCACAATATCGTCCGACCAGATGACCGGCAGATTAAAGCGCAGAAACTTTGTAAAAGCGTCATGCGCCACCACGCCGGAAGCACCCAGACCAAAAAAGGCGAGTTTGTCGGCCTGCGCCAGCCGGGTGACCGCCTGCTGCAGATGGACGCTGTTCAGCTGATCCCGCACCTGCTGCAGCCCGGCCAGCGCCGAGTCGAAGATTTTGTGGCTATAGCTCTCTGCGTCATCATCGTCTGCCACGCCCCGGCTGACCCAGCTGCTGCCTGTTACCAGGCTCTGCGCCAGATGCAGTTTGAAGTCGGGAAAGCCGCGTGCGCCCAGCCGATGGCAGAAGCGATTCACGCTGGGTTCGCTGACGCAGGCTTCCCGCGCCAGCGTTGCAATGCTGGAGTGCATCGCTGCCTGTGGCGCGGCCAGAATCTGCCGGGCGACTTTCTGTTCCGCTTTGCTCAGCGCAGCGAACTGCGCCTCAATCTTTTCCAGCATATTCATAAGGCAATGACCATCATCACTTTTATCAATTTCAATTATCACTGTCGTCGCTGCGGAATAACAGAGACTATATCGCGTCAGCAGCCGGCAAGCGCAACGGCGGACAAGCCGATTGGCTGCTGATTTGAGATACTTTGACCCGCGTCAGATTTTCCTGACACCAGCAGAAACAGAAAAAAACGGCCATCCGCACGGGTCATCACACGCACTGCGCTTATCCGGTACAGAGTTAATGCGGTTGACCCGGCGAGTCGGTTTACCTGGCGCGGGGAAAAAAGTAGAGTGTGCTCAGTAAAATAATAACCTGGACCCGGTGGCAGAGGATGCATCCCCACCGGACTATCCTGCAATGAGGAGAGGAAAATGGCGGTAACACAAACAGCCCAGGCATGCGATCTGGTGATTTTCGGTGCCAAAGGCGATCTTGCACGCCGTAAACTGTTGCCTTCACTGTATCAGTTAGAGAAAGCGGGTCAGATCCACGCTGAAACCCGCATCATTGGGGTGGGCCGTGCTGAGTGGGACAAAGCGGAATACACCAAAGTGGTACGTGAAGCACTGGAAACCTTCATGAAGGAGAAGATTGACGAAGCGCTGTGGGACAAACTCAGCAATCGTCTCGACTTCTGCAACCTCGATGTCAACGACACCACGCACTTCCCGAAACTGGGCAAGATGCTGGACCAGAAGAACCGCACCACCATTAACTACTTTGCGATGCCGCCAAGCACCTTTGGCGCGATCTGTCAGGGGCTGGGCACCGCGAAGCTGAATGCGAAGCCGGCGCGTGTGGTCATGGAGAAGCCGCTGGGCACCTCACTGGAAACGTCGCAGGAGATCAACGACAGCGTTGGCGAATATTTTGATGAGAGCCAGGTGTTCCGTATCGACCACTATCTTGGCAAAGAGACCGTGCTGAACCTGCTGGCGCTGCGCTTTGCTAACTCTATCTTCGTCAACAACTGGGATAACCGCACCATCGACCATGTGCAGATCACCGTGGCAGAAGAGGTGGGGATCGAAGGCCGCTGGGGTTACTTCGACAAAGCGGGTCAGATGCGCGACATGATCCAGAACCACCTGCTGCAGATCCTGACCATGATCGCCATGTCACCACCGTCCGATCTCAGCGCCGACAGCATCCGTGACGAGAAAGTCAAAGTGCTGCGCTCGCTGCGCCGTATCGACCAGACCAACGTGCGCGAGAAAACCGTTCGTGGTCAGTACACCGCGGGCTTCGTGCAGGGTAAAAAAGTGCCGGGCTACCTGGAAGAAGAGGGGGCCAATAAGTCCAGCTCAACGGAGACCTTTGTGGCGATTCGGGTGGATATCGACAACTGGCGCTGGGCGGGCGTACCCTTCTACCTGCGTACCGGTAAGCGTCTGCCGACCAAATGCTCCGAAGTCGTGGTGTACTTCAAAAACCCGGAGATGAACCTGTTCAAGGATTCCTACTCTGAGCTGCCGCAGAACAAGCTGACGATCCGTCTGCAGCCGGATGAAGGGGTGGATATCGAAATCCTGAACAAAGTGCCGGGTCTGGATCATAAGCACAAACTGCAGACCACCAAGCTGGACCTGAGCTACTCCGAGACCTTTAACCAGTCACATCTGGCCGATGCCTACGAGCGTCTGTTGCTGGAGAGTATGCGGGGTATTCAGGCGCTGTTCGTCCGCCGTGATGAGGTGGAAGCCGCATGGACCTATGTGGATTCCATTATCAACGCCTGGGCTGCCGATGGCGACTCCTCCAAACCGTATCAGGCGGGCACCTGGGGCCCGGTGGCCTCGGTCGCGATGATCACCCGCGATGGTCGCTCGTGGAACGAGTTTGAATAACCCACGTCATGATGAAGCCCGCAACGCGGGCTTTTTTTTCGCCCTGCGTCAGCCCGCCGGAGAGAGAAAAGTGAACTGCTGTTTCAAAATGGCGGCAGGATGATAGACGCTCAGGAAGGGGATCATGTATGGTAGTGACGCAACTTACAGGGCAGGAGCGGATGCTCCATGACCGGGCCGCAATCCCGGTGTTATCAAGCAAGGGGAACTGATGAAAAACTGGAAAATGAGTGCTGAACAGATTCTGACCACCGGACCTGTGGTGCCGGTCATCGTTGTCAATAAACTGGAACATGCGGTGCCGATGGCGAAGGCGCTGGTGGCGGGCGGCGTTAAAGTGCTGGAAGTCACGCTGCGCACGCCCGTCGCCATGGATGCCTTACGTGCGATGATCAAAGAGGTGCCGGAGGCGATCGTGGGCGCGGGCACGGTCATCAACCCGCAGCAGCTGCAGGAAGTTACCGACGCGGGTGCACAGTTTGTCATCAGCCCTGGCGTGACCGAATCGTTACTGAAAGCCGCCGTCGAGGGACCGGTTCCCCTGATCCCGGGGATCAGCACCGTCTCTGAATTAATGACCGGCATGGATTACGGTCTGCGCGAGTTCAAGTTTTTCCCGGCGGAAGCGAATGGCGGGGTGAAGGCGCTGCAGGCGATTGGCGGACCTTTCCCGCAGGTGCGTTTCTGCCCGACCGGCGGTATCTCGCCTGCGAACTACCGCGACTATCTGGCGCTGAAAAGCGTACTGTGTATCGGCGGCTCCTGGCTGGTGCCAAACGACGCGCTGGAAGCGGGCGACTGGGATCGCATCACCCGCCTGGCCCGCGAAGCGGTCGAGGGCGCGAAGTAAGTGATGGCGGTGAGCTTCGGCTCACCGCACACCGTTACCCCTGAACGGTGACCGCCGCTGCGCTGGCAACCGCACGCGCAATCGCCTGAGTGGTGCTGTCACCGCTGGCCAGCGCAACGCCCAGACGACGCTGCCCGCTGATCTCCGGCTTACCGAACAGGCGCAGTTGCAGGCCCGCACCCAGCGCCGCTTCCACATTCACAAACTGTACGTTCTGGCTGGTCAGCTGCGGCAGGATCACGGCGGACGCGGACGGACCATACTGGCGGATCCCGCCAATCGGCAGACCGAGAAATGCCCGGACGTGGAGCGCAAACTCTGACAGATCCTGCGAAATCAGCGTCACCATCCCGGTGTCGTGAGGACGTGGCGACACTTCGCTGAAGACCACCTCATCACCGCAGACGAACAGCTCAACGCCAAACAGGCCATAGCCGCCCAGCGCCTTCACCACCTGCGCGGCCACATCCTGCGCCCGCTGCAGCGCCACATCGCTCATCTGCTGCGGCTGCCAGGATTCGCGATAGTCGCCATCCTCCTGACGGTGACCAATCGGCGCACAGAAATGAATGCCGTCAACCGCGCTGATGGTCAGCAGGGTGATCTCAAAGTCGAAATTCACCACGCCTTCGACGATGACGCGACCGGCACCGGCGCGGCCACCCTGTTGCGCATACTCCCACGCCTGATCAAGCTGGCTGGCGTCGCGGATAAAGCTCTGGCCTTTTCCGGATGAACTCATGACCGGCTTCACGATACAGGGGAAGCCGATTCCGGCGGCGGCGTCATCGAAGCTCGCCTTGCTGTCGGCAAAGCAGTAGCGGGAGGTCGGCAGGGATAACTCTTCGGCGGCCAGACGACGGATGCCCTCGCGATTCATCGTCAGCCGGGCGGCACGGGCGGTCGGCACGACGCGCTGACCCTGCTGCTCAAGCTCAACCAGCATATCGGTGGCGATCGCCTCGATTTCCGGTACGACAAAGTCAGGTTTCTCTTCTGCAATCAGCGCGGCCAGGGCTGCGCCATCGAGCATATTGATCACATAGCTGCGATGCGCGACGTGCATCGCTGGCGCATCGGCGTAACGATCCACCGCGATCACCTCTACCCCCAGACGCTGACACTCCAGCGCCACCTCTTTTCCCAGTTCACCTGAACCTAATAACATCACGCGCGTCGCTGCCGGGCGCAGCGCGGTTCCGAGAGTTGTCATACATTCACCTAAGCAGTCAGAATTCGGCCGCAGTATAAACGAAAACGTTTGCGTTCTCATCCTTCCTCCTGGTCACGCTGCCGTTTGCCTTACTTTTCCCGCTCTGACGTTTCCTGACATCCGTTTCGCCAGGATAGCAGGCTGACACTGTAAAAGGAGTGGATGATGACTAACTGGTTGCAACAGATTCAGTCCGTGCTGGCAAAAAAGGGCGAGGGTAAAGCGGGCGGCAGCTTAAGCGATATGCTCGCGCCCGGTGCGCTGGGCGGTCTGGCCGGGATGCTGGTCGCCAGTAAATCGTCGCGAAAGCTGCTGACGAAATATGGTGGCAAAGCCCTGATAATTGGCGGTGGGGCCGCCGCAGGCGCAGTGCTGTGGAGCAAATATAAGCAGCGGGTCAGCGAAGCGCACCAGAACGAACCTGACTTTGGGGTGGCGCAGACGCCGATCGATAAACGAGCTGAACGCCTGGTCACGGCGCTGGTGTTTGCCGCCAAAAGCGACGGGCACATTGACGATCAGGAGCGCGCCGCCATCGAACAGAATATTCATCAGTCCGGCTACGGTCAGGAGGCGGAACAGCTGATCCAGAGGGCGATGAACCGCCCGCTCGACCCGCAGTGGCTGGCCGCCGATGTCAGAAATGAGGAGGAGGCGCTGGAGCTCTATTTCCTGAGCTGTGCAGCTATCGACATCGATCACTTTATGGAGCGCAGCTATCTCTCTGCGCTGGGCGACGCCCTGAAAATCCCGCAGGATGTCCGCGACGGCATTCAGCAGGATCTCAATGAAGAGAAAGCCCGACTCCCCGCCGGTTAATTTCCGCTGACCAACCGCTGGCGGGGCAGGCTATCGCCCCCGCCAGCGTAACCCTGCTATCCCGCCTCTGGCTTCCGGCTGCTGAAGTGTTACGCTTAAAGATCATGACGTTCACGGAGAGAGATGGATGAAAGCTCCCATCGCAAAAAAAATTCCTCATGAGATGACGCTGCACGGCGAGACGCGCATTGATAACTACTACTGGCTGCGCGACGACAAACGTGAAAACAGCGAAGTCCTTGATTACCTGCGCGCCGAGAACAATTACGGCAAACAGATCATGTCGTCGCAGCAGCCGCTGCAGGATCGGGTATTAAAAGAGATCATCGATCGGCTGCCCCCGGAAGATCACTCGGTGCCCTATGTAAAAAATGGCTACCGCTATCAGAGCCGCTATCAGAGCGGTAACGAATATCCGGCCTATTACCGTCAGCCCGCCGCGAGCGACGAATCCGGGGAGTGGAGCCTGCTGCTGGACGCCAACCAGCGTGCCTCGCACAGCGAGTTCTACACCATGGGAGCGCTGCATATCAGCCCGGACAATCGTCTGATGGCGCTGGCGGAAGACTTTCTGTCGCGACGTCAGTACGGCATCCGCTTCCGCAATCTGGAGAGTGGCAGCTGGTATCCTGAGGTGCTGAGCAACGCCTCTTCCAGCTTTGCCTGGGGCAACGATTCGCGCACCGTCTACTATGTGCGCAAGCATCCGCAGACCCTGCTCTCCTATCAGGTCTGGCGTCATGAACTGGGCACGCCGCAGTCGGATGACCAGCTGGTCTATGAAGAGCAGGATGATACCTATCATCTCAGCGTGCATAAGAGCACCTCCAAGCAGTTCATCCTGATCGCGCTCTACAGCACCAACACCAGCGAAATTCAGCTGATTGACGCGAACTTTCCCGATGCGCTGCCGCATGTCTTTCTGCCACGCCGTCGCGGTCATGAGTACAGCATCGACCATTACGATCACCAGTTTTTTATTCGCTCTAACCGGGAAGGCAAAAACTTCGGGCTCTACCGCAGCCGTTATCTGGATGAGTCGCGCTGGGAGACGCTGATCCCGGCGCGGGAATCGGTGGTAATGGAAGATTTTCAGCTGTTCCGCGACTGGCTGGTGGTGGAGGAGCGTCAGCGTGGCTTAACCAGCCTGCGGCAGATCAACTGGGCCAGCGGCGAAACCAGCGGCATCGCCTTTGACGATCCGACCTATGTCACCTGGCTGGCCTACAACCCCTCGCCGCGCACCAGCAAACTGCGCTACGGCTACTCATCCATGACGACGCCGACCACGCTGTTCGAGCTGGATATGGACACCGGCGAACGGCGCATCCTGAAACAGAGCGCGGTAAAAGGTTTTAACGCAGACGATTACAAAAGCGAACATCACTGGATCAAAGTCAGCGACGGCACTGAAGTCCCGGTGTCGCTGGTCTATCACCGTAAACATTATCAGCCGGGACAGAACCCGATGCTGGTCTATGGCTACGGTGCCTACGGCAGCAGCATGGACGCCGATTTCAGCGTCAGCCGCCTGAGCCTGCTGGATCGCGGCTTTGTCTATGCGCTTATCCAGGTGCGTGGCGGTGGCGAGCTGGGGCAGCAGTGGTATGACGGTGGCCGCCTGCTCAACAAAATGAACAGCTTCACCGATTTTATTGAGGTGACAGAGGCGCTGGTGGCGCGCGGCTTCGGCCATCCTGAACGGCTCTATGCGATGGGCGGCAGCGCGGGCGGCCTGTTGATGGGCGCGGTGATTAACCTTGCACCCCAGCAGTTTCACGGGGTCGTGGCGCAGGTGCCGTTTGTGGATGTGGTCACGACAATGCTCGATGAGTCGATCCCGCTGACGACCGGCGAGTATGACGAGTGGGGGAATCCCAACGATCCGGCGTACTACCGCTACATCCGTCAGTACAGCCCTTATGACAACGTGGAGGCGAAAGCCTATCCGCATCTGCTGGTCACCACCGGACTGCACGATTCGCAGGTGCAGTACTGGGAGCCAGCGAAATGGGTGGCGAAGCTGAGGTCGCTGAAAACCGACAATAACCTGCTGCTGCTCTGCACCGACATGGATGCCGGGCACGGCGGTAAGTCGGGACGCTACAAAGCTTACGAGGGGATTGCGATGGAATATACTTTCCTGCTGGGGCTGGCGCAGGGCACGTTGCCGCCAGCCCAGGATTACTGAGGCTCGGTCAGGTATTTTCGCAGCGCCTGTCGCAATGGCGGGCGCAGATCGGTGACATTATCCAGCACCCACTTCAGGTAGCCCGGATCCTTGCGGGCAATCACCGCGATTGCCTGGCCGCGATATTTGCCGAACGGCAGGATGTCGTCGCGCTGGGCTGCCGGTTGTGAACGGACAATCATTTCCGACGCGCTCCAGCCCGAGGTCTCCATGATGCGGATCAGCAGCGCCGCCGTGACATAGCAGTCATAGAGTGCGCGGTGGGCATGCAGATCGGCAGGGGGCGTCACATCCAGCTTCAGCGAATGGCGCAGCGCCTGGTTGCCATATTTAATGCCCGGCCAGAGCTGACGCGCCAGCTGCATCGTGCAGATCCATTCACCGAACATCTCCGGCAGCATCCGGCGGTCAAAGCTGGCGTTATGCGCCACATAAAAAGCACTGCCGTAATAGCGTGGGATCGCCTCTTCGATGGTCGGTTTACCGGCCACCATCGCTTCGGTAATGCGATGCACCGCCATCGCCTGCCGGCTGATCGGACGGTCGGGCAGGATAAGATCGCTCATGGGATTAACAATCTGTCCGTCCACCACATCCACAGAGGCGACTTCGACCACACCGCCCTGCAGGCCGCAGGTTTCGGTATCGATAACGCGAAACATCATGATTTCATCTTCGGTTCATAAGGCAGGCGCGACAGGCTGAGTGACGCCTGGCGATAGTGCATCAGGCGCTGACGGAACCAGTCGCGCAGTGCTTCGGGCTGCTCCTGCGCAACCATTTCGGCAACCACCGGCATGTTATAGCGCTCTTTAAACGCCACGCCCGCGGCCGCCAAATCGACATTGATTTTGTCTTTCTCTTCCTGGGGCAGTCGGGCAAGGTTATGGCTCATAATTTTCTCCTGGATATAGCGGGCAAAAGTAATGTTTTCGCCGGTCTGAATCAAGGATTAAGGATCGCATCGCTGGCCTCGACAGTGCAAATAGAGCAGCGTATCCTTTTGCACTGTTTGTCGCCCTGGCAGCGGTTAAAAGGATGATCTTATGCAGAAAATACGTATTTCCCGGGTGGTTACGGCACTGATGGCCGCCGGTGCAATGGCATTCAGCTCGCTGGCCGCGGCCCACGCGCATCTTCGCTCCTCAGTCCCTGCTGACAACGCGCAGGTGTCATCCTCCCCCGATACCCTGACGCTGAATTTCAGCGAAGATATCGAAGCGGCCTTTAGTGGCGTGACGCTGCTGGACAGCCATCAGAAGCCCGTTGCCACCGATAAAGCCCGCGTGGCCGCTGACCAGAAAAAGCAGCTGATTGTCGGGCTGCCGCAGCCGCTGAAGGCGGGAGATTACCAGGTTAACTGGCATGTTCTGTCGGTCGATGGGCATAAAACGGCAGGACGCTATCGCTTCAGCGTGAAGTAAGGCCGGTGACTACCCTCTGGATAGTATTGCGGGCGTTGCACTTCGCCGCCGTGATGCTGCTGACGGGCAGCGCCTGTTACTGCGCGCTGCTGGCACCCCGGCGTTATCGCCCGCAACTGGCGCAGCGACTCTTTCCGCTGATAAGAGGAAGTGTCTGGCTGGCGCTGGTCAGCGCGCTGGCGATGCTGGCCTGTCAGAATGTGCTGATGAGCGGTGACAGTACACATCTGGCTGACGCCGATATCTGGCTGGCGGTGCTCGGCACCCATTTTGGTAGAGTCTGGCAGGGCGAGATCCTGTTCAGCCTGCTGGCCGCTGGCGCACTGTTCGTGACCGGCAGCATTCGCTCTCAACTGCTCTTGCTGGCGGGCGTGCTGCAACTGGTTGCGATGGCCTTGATTGGGCACGCCGCGATGCGCGATGGCTGGCCCGGCGTGCTGCAGCCGTTCAACCATGCGCTGCATCTGATAGCGTCCGCATTCTGGGCGGGGGGATTACTGCCCCTGTTGCTGCTGATGGGTGAGGCGCGTCACATCGATCGCCGCACCGATGCTATCCGCACCATGATGCGGTTTTCACGCTACGGGCATCTGGCGGTGGCACTGACGTTGCTGAGCGGCGTCATCAATAGCCTGATGATCGCGGGCTGGCCGCTGACCTGGCAGGATTCGCGCTATATTGAATTGCTGCTGTGCAAAGTATTGCTGGTTGCCCTGATGGTCGGCGTGGCGCTGTTTAACCGTTACTGGCTGGTTCCGCGCTTTCGTCTGGCGGGCAGCGGAACGCAGCAGAAATTTATTCGCATGACGCAGCTTGAACTGCTGCTGGCGTGCGGAGTGGTTGGGCTGGTCAGCGTTTTTGCCACGCTGTCGCCAGCTTGAAATTGTTAAGAGAGAAAAGGGTCGTTATGTTGCTGAAGAAAGTGGTCCCCGCAATCCTGTTGTTATCCCTCTGCGGCCAGGCGCTGGCGGCACAAATCATTACCGTCAGCCGCTTTGAGATTGGCAAGGAGAAGTGGCCCTTCAATCGTGAAGAGGTGATGCTGACCTGCGAGAAAGATGGGGCGCTGTTTGCCATCAATCCGAGCACCCTGATGCAATATCCGCTGAACGACATCGCAGACCAGCTGTTTAAGAACAAACAGGTGAAAGCGCAGCCAATCAGCGTGATTCAGAGCGAAGATAAAGCGCATCCGGGCCAGATGATGAGTCTGCAGCCGATTATCGAGCGCACCCAGGCACTGTGCGGTAAATAGGCCCATCGGGTGCGGCAGCCCGCTGCGCCTGATCTTTTTTGCCGTTGCGATCACAAACTGGTCCGGTTTATGGCCTCTTGCCCTCCGCTTACTGGCATTTCCCCCGCGCTGATCTAACCTTAAATGGCAAGGCGTCACCGCCTTCATAAATGCCAACTTTTAGCGCACGGCTCCCTGAGAGCCATTTCCCTGGACCGAATATAGGAATCGTATTCGGTCTTTTTTTGGCTGGCATTTAAAAAAAATCTTATATTAAAATCACAGCGTTAAATGCCACCCTGTTACTTTCTGTTCTACTCTGCTGGACTCTGTGCCGCCACTTTGTCGCCATTTTTCTTCGCCATCAATGCCAGCGAATTGCATCTTCAGGATGGTCAGGTGCGAAGTGCGCATAACCCATTGTCCTCCTGATATTGAAATGCCCGAGAATACGCTGCAGCACAATGATATTTCCATCGGCCATCATAAAGTGACTGGTAAAGCTATGGTGCAGTACATGGCTCATCTGGGTTTTGATTGATTTGATGTTGTTTCGGCTTCGTCGGCACCTTCAGCAACGCGCACGACGAGGGTTAAGGGCTTTAACTGGTCAGCAATGACCTGTAGCACATTGACGAGCCAACCTTTTTTGCCTGTCTTGCCGACAGCGGCCTGCATGTTGGTGATAAGTACTCCGTTTTGAGGGTGTGCTCAGGGTGTCAGGTCGGGTTTAGCGCTGCATCTGATGGGGGCTTATGGCTGGCCGGACAATTACCGGCTAATGATCGTTTTATATTGCTGTGGCACTATAAAACAGTCACAACGAAAAAGAGGGAACGAGAATGATTTCAGGGATGACAGAAAGACAGGAACCAGGGCGGTATTACACCTTTGAATCAAGATTGCCTCAGGGGGAATTTTTTGAGCTTCGCCCCAGCCACTTACCCCGAAATGCAAAGCCCGTAACAGATGAAACCAGCGGTATGTGTATCGGTTACACGGTGGCACAGGCTCCGGGCTTATGGCAGATTTACGATGTGCAGGGACATTTTGTCAGGCTGGAAGAAGCGCCGCTTGAAACACCATTGATTGATCCCACTGATATTGCATTATTTGCGTTTGGTGTTTTCCGTATTCTTCGCACTGGTCGAGTTTTGTTTGAGTCAGGCGCGCGCACGGCTATTACAGCCAGAATCAGTCAAGGGACCATATCTCTTTTGCGAGGGCGGCTTAAAATCGGGCTGCATGCGCGCAACCTGAAAATGACCGAAACAGCAGCAAGACATATGCTTGAACCCAGTCGGTATGTCCCCTTGCAGATTCAGGAAAGAGCGATTCGTTTTGGTAAGCGGATGCCAGACCCTCGTGAAGGAAAAGGAATGTTCCGATACGAAACGGATATTTATAAACTGCGCTACGATAAGCAGCGAAGGGAATATGTTCATCAGAAATACAAACTTGAAATAATAGTCAGAGAATCAGACTGGACAATATCTCATTTTAAATATTTTTATTAGCTGGCAAGGAAATTTCGATGTTTGATATCAGGAATGAAGAGTTTACATTCACAATCGCTCCCTTTGAACGCGTAGTAGATAACGAAGCTGATCCTGTTAACCATCACTGGGACTGGATACAGTCCTGGGTGGAGTTTTCAGTAAGCGGCCTGAAAGTGGCCTTTAAGACGGAGTTCACCGTTGGAGAACTGAAAATGCTGAAAAAAGAATTCTCAGCTTTTCATCAGGCGCTTATTAATCAGCAAAAGATCAAGTCGTTTAACTATCGGAGTGATATTCATCAACTGGATATGATACTGACCAATGAAAAAAGTATTGATGGCGTAACTGTTGATTTTATTCTTCGCCCGGAACCACATGCCGACAGCGTCCAGGTTAAAGGCAGCTTTGGCCTTGATGAAAGCTATTTTCCTGACATTCTGAAGCGGCTTGATGACATGATTGAATGGCAGAATTAGACATGCCTGTATTAAAAAATTCCATCTAAACCTCCGTTGTAACCGGGATTTTTAATCAGGGCTTTTCAGGCCAGGCAATATCTGGCGCAGGTGGTTTTAACGATGGATTGTAAATTTTAACTTGGGATCAATCATGGATATGATTTTTGCAATTTTGGGTTTTCTTTTAGCAATCTGGTCCATTCGCAGCATTTGTATCAAGCAACAAAGTGTTGGTAAGAAAGTTGGTAAATCTGTTTTTTCTTCATGGTATTTCTTAACAGCTGCCGGTCTGGCAGTTTCGCCATCTGATTCAGTTCCGATCGCGATAATTATGATGATGGTCGGTACATTTGTTGTTTGGTATGGCAATCGAAATCATAAAGCACCTAAGAATAACAAAGATATACTAAGCGGTCATGCTGATGCTGTAAGAGATTTTAATTTACCCAGTAAAAAGAGTGAGCCAGGCAAGTATCGCTCTGTTAACCATGCAAAAGGCAAAGATGCAGAAATCAAAAACGTCGCTTTTTCATATGTAAATAGTAAAGGCGAAAGCAGTTTTCGAGACGTCGATGTTAAAAGCTTTGATGGTGAGTATTTAGAAGGTTATTGTCATCTTTCACGTAAATTCAAGATATTCAGGCTCGACAGGGTCGAAGGTGAAATCATCATTCGAGAAACAGGCGAAGCTATAGATCCAAACGAGTGGGTTGGATTGATGGAAGCAAGATAATATTCAAAACAAGGAGATGTATTATGTCAGAAACAATTGAAACATTTGTCAAAATCGCATTGCCAATTATTCTCGCTTTGGTAGCAGTTTTTACTGCATGTAAAGACTTATTCCTAACTAAGAAAAGAATTTTTGAGGAAAGAGAGAAGTTAAGTAAATTGAGCTATGATCTTTATAAAATTACTGAGGATGAAGATCTGAAGCGCTTAGCCGTGGAGTATGGTTATGCTGCGATTACAAAAGAAAGCTTTTTAAATTTAACTCAACGAAAAGCTTTGGTTAAGAGTGAAAATCCAACCAAGGATATTGATCTTTTTGTTAAATGTCGCGGGTTGTTGAATATTAACACTGAACCGCTTTCTTTCTTTTGGAAGAAGAAAAGACATGACAATATGATTTATTTTTCATTTATTGTTTGCTTTAGAATATTACTATATGCACTTGGCGCGATTATATTGTTGATGCCTATATTTAGCGGTGCATTTTTGCCAACTGTATTTCTGGAAAAGATAAGTCATTTATCTGCCTTAGCTAAAATTGGTCTAACATTGTACACTCTATTTGCAGGGGCATTTTTGGCATTTACTAATCTCTCTGCTGCTATGAGGCTGATTGAATCTGCGAAACTCATCAAACGACATAGAGTGATATAACGCCAAGTGGATATGGCGTGCTAGCAGGCTAGTTAAGTGAAATCCGCAATCGCCACTTTATTGCCATATCCCTAAGCAACTAATTGATTTTTTGATGTTTGTTGTTAGTATTCGGTCTTTTTTTGCTGGCGTTTGACATCAATGACCTATTTATAAATAAACGAGTTAATGTTCATCCTGTTGTCCTCAGTATCACCACTCAGGCATCAGACAGAAGCACACCAAATGAAGCAGAGATTGAAATGGAATTAAAGTTCAAGCTTCAGGAATATACAGAAGCAGAGTTCACCCGGCTTGTCAGTGAAATCTGTAGCGCAAAAGGTGGAGAAGCTTATCAGAACACGCTGCTGGAAAATTTCATCTCAGTGAGTGAACATCCTGATGGTTCTGACCTCATCTTTTATTGCGAAGATGAAGACGCAACACCCGATAAAATTGTCAGTGCTGTAAAAGTATGGCGTAAAGCTAATAACAAAAAGGGCTTCAAATCATAAAGCCTCTGATTTGATTGCCACTCATTAGCACACGCTGAGTAAGCCGCATCAGACAAACCTTAAATCGATATGCGATAGAAGACTCCCAAATTTGACCCAGATCAATCTACTTCGCAAGAGGCCCCGGACGAGCTGAGACGTTTACTCACCGTATAAAAAGGCAGTCGTAACCTGACGGGGTCATATTAAATCAGGATAGGTTATGTTCTTGAAAAAAATTATTCCGTGTCTGATTGTCGCATTGGGCAGTGTCTCAATGTCAGGTTGCGTTATGGCCGAACCGGGTCACTATGGTCCGGCGTCTGGCTGGCATCATCACCATCATTCTGCGCAGAGCTGGAATGAGTATGGCCCGGCGTCCCCTGTCAATGTTGCTTCACAGCACATGGGGCCACCGCCAGCACCGGACAGTGCTTCTCAGCACATGGGACCACCGCCGGCACCGGGCAGTGCCGCTCAGCATATGGGACCACCTTCTGATGGTGGCATCCATCGCTGGCAGCCTTAATCTGCCATCCATTCTCATCCGGCGACAGGGGCATTTTATTGCCCCTTTTTTCACTGTTTAAATCAAGCCACACGATTTTCACTGTTAACAGTATTCTTACCAGGCAGATAGTTGTTTCCCGCTTTATCCTGTTTCGCCTTCGTAAAGTGTCACTTTATTAATTCACCCCTGAAAGCCGACCCCGCTCGCAAAAGTAAAAAACAACGTCGCCAGTCTCGCATCTGAAGCTTATCCGTCATCTTGTCATCATCTCCGTTTGGCTTATTCTGAATGCCCAATCAAATGGAGGAACGTTTATGAAAGCAGCAATTGCTACCAGTGAACATCAGGTTGAAGTGGTTGAGAAGACGCTGCGCCCTCTCAAAACCGGTGAAGCCCGGCTCAGGATGGAATGCTGCGGCGTATGCCACACCGATTTACACGTGAAGAACGGTGATTTCGGTGATAAGACCGGCGTGACGCTGGGTCATGAAGGGATCGGTATTGTGGAAGAGGTTGCCCCCGATGTTACCTCGTTAAAGCCGGGCGATCGGGCCAGCGTCGCCTGGTTCTTCAAGGGCTGCGGACACTGCGAATATTGCAACTCCGGTAATGAAACGCTCTGCCGTGAAGTCGTCAATGCCGGTTATACGGTGGATGGCGGCATGGCGGAAGAGTGCATCGTGGTGGCCGATTACTCGGTCAAAGTGCCAGAAGGTCTTGATCCCTACGCTGCCAGCAGCGTGACCTGTGCCGGGGTCACCACTTATAAGGCGGTGAAGGTCTCTGAGGTAAAACCGGGTCAGTGGCTGGCTATTTATGGCCTGGGCGGACTGGGAAACCTTGCTCTGCAGTATGCAAAAAACGTCTTCAACGCGAAGGTTATTGCGGTTGACGTCAGTGACGGGCAGTTGGCTCTGGCGAAAGAGATGGGTGCCGATCTGGTGGTTAATTCGGCCAGCGAAGACGCGGCACGCTTCATTCAGGAGAAAACAGGTGGGGCGCATGCGGCTGTGGTCACGGCCGTAGCAAAAGCGGCCTTTAACTCGGCGGTGGATGCCGTCAGGGCCGGCGGACGGGTCGTCGCCGTCGGGCTGCCACCGGAAGCGATGAGCCTGAATATCCCGCGTCTGGTCCTCGACGGAATTCAGGTGGTGGGATCGCTGGTCGGCACGCGTAACGATCTGGCTGAAGCATTCCAGTTTGCCGCAGAAGGCAAAGTGGTGCCGAAAGTAACAAAAAGGAAGATTGGCGAGGTTAATGCCATCTTCGATGAGATGGTTCAGGGAAAAATCCGCGGCAGGATGGTGATCGATTTTAGCGGCCAGACGACGGAATAAGGCCCCCGGTTAAAAGCAGATGCCCGCCTGGTGCGGGCTTTTTTGTGCCTGATTCGTCAGGTCCGCTATTCCTGACGCGCTGAAAATCATTACGCAGAAGCATTAATAAGATCTGCTTTATGTTTCATGATGTGATTTTTACTTGAACTTTACCGGTAACATTCTAATTTAAAGGTGGAAGTCTGATTACACACATCTGAAGGAGGGTTATTTATGGCGAAGCACCATTTTTTCAAATCCATTGAAATGGCGGCAATTGTGCTGTTTGTACTATTGCTGGCGTACCTGGCGGTAACCGGTCTGATGTCATCGACCGGGATGGATCACGCCTGGCCTTATCCCACTAAGTAACTGAATGCAGCACCAGGGAAAACGACGTAAACATAATTCTGATAAATATTTTTGCCCCTGACGGCAAGTTTTCACCGCAGGAAAAATGAGGTCTGAACTGCAGCATAGCTTTCAGATTCAGCGATATGCATGAACTATCGTATGGGCGCAAAGAGCTGAATCTTTTTGTTCCTGCCGCTGAAAAATAAAAACCCCGCCATCGCGAGGTTACAACGTATCTACACCAGACTGACCGAAAGGAGCGTCAGCTCTTCAGTATCCAGAGACAGGCTCTTTTTCGTCTCAAACATAAAGGCTTCCAGCGCCTCTTCGACATTGTCGCCTTCTATAAAAGCGTGCGTGGTAACATGGTTTTCGCCTTCGGGCTTAATCACGTAGGAAACAAACCATTTTTTCTTTTCCATACTATTTATCCTTTTCTGAACAGGTAAGCCCCATTCCGGCTTTCGCCGGATGGCAGCAAAAACGGCACGATGTCTGCCTGATGAAGGCTAATCCAGCGGGGCAGGGTGCAGCAGATCGATCACATCATCGATTTCATTGCTGGCCGCGTGGCGATCGAGGGCAACGGCATAGTATCGTCCTTTACAGTAGTGCTTCGTGACCGCCACCCGATGACCGGTGTTGCTGTCGGCCTCTCCGCCACCCAGGGTCTGCAGGTGGGGCGGAATCACCAGTTCACTTTCAAGTTGTTCTGCGTCAACGATCACCGCGCCACCGTCATTCGACAACAGCAGATGCTGAATGCTCATGTTCTCTCCTCTGGGTCAGATTGCTAACCGGGAAAGTGTAGTTCACCCCAGCGGGCATGCGGGTTTCTGTGCAGAGGAATTGATAAACAGGGGCCGTAAAAAAAGCCCCGTCTGGGGCTTGGTTAAGAAGAGCCAGCTTACTCACTGCGCCTGCTCAGCCAGTTTCGGCTTCAGCACGCGCTTGCCCATCCGGATACCCGGCTTCTCGACATACTTATAGAGCAGCGAGGCCAGCGCATAGGTCAGCGGAATCGCGCAAACGCAGACAATCAGGAAGCGCGTCATATCACTCTTAAACTCAATGTCCGTGTGGTTGAGCAACTGCGCAATCATCGGGATAACAATCAGCAGGTGCAGCAGATAGACCGAGAACGACACGTCGCCCAGCCAGGTGCTGAGGCGGTTGTTCAGCAGCTTGCGCGGCAGGGCGATAAGCGTTGCCCTCAGGCTGCCCTGCGGGTATTGCCACAAAATCGCCGCCATCCCCACAATCATCAGCGCTTCCATAATCACCTGCAGTTTGATCACACCCATCCCCATTGCCACGCTGGCGACCGGACCGAGCAGCGCAAAGGCGACGTAGAGCAAAGATTTCCGGCGGACGGCTTCCGCCAGCAGCATACCGGCCAGGAACATGTGCAGCTTTATCAGGATCATTGAGGGCATCTCGAACGCCTCATAATACTCCGCCAGCAGATAACGCCCGGCGCAGCAGAGTGCCATGATGCCAGTTAGTGAGGCCGCATAGCCCAGGCGCAGCGTGAGCAGCATGATAAAGGGGAACAGCAGGTAGAACTGCATCTCCAGTCCTATACTCCAGTCAGGCAGCACGGTGTTAAAGCCATATTCCGGCAGCAGGCCGAACAGGAAACTGAAGTGGGTCAGGATATTCGCCAGCGACTGGTCGCTGTAACGCGAGGATTCTGTCGCGGTGCCGGAATAAAAATGAGCAATGGTGTCGCGCATTTCACCGAACCACGGGCCGTAAATCAGGGCGATGATTAACAGCAGATAGTAGAGCGGGGCGATGCGAAAGAAGCGGCGGATCCAGAACGTTTTGATGGTCTCTGCACGCTGCCACGGCTCTTTCTGCTGGCGCTCAACGTAGTTTTTTGCCATCAGATAGCCTGACAGCAGAATAAACAGATCGACCCCGATGCCAGGCGATGAAATAAGCGTGATATGGCAATGGATCAGTAAGCTGATGTGGCCAACCAGCACCCAGAGAGAGGCAAGGCCGCGCAATCCCTCCAGCTCGGTGGACCAGCCGCGTGTGGCAGACATAATTCTTCCTCGTGTCATTCCGTTTCTGGCGCTCACTAAGCCCTAAGGCGGGAGTTATGTAAACGGCCCTTTACAAAAGTGAGAAAATTCCGACCACGGATCGGTGGTGAAATCAACCGTAACGGCATGAAAAAAGCACAGGAAGATAAGGATGCGCAGAGGCACATCCTTAAGCAGATTAAATGACTGAAAACCCGATCAGGCCAGCTTTAGCAGGAGCATTCCGGCCAGCAGCAGGGTCAGGCCCGCCCAGCCTTTTGGGTTTAGCCGCTGATTAAACAGTATCCAGCCCGCCCCGACCGTAGCGATAATTCCGAAAGCGCCCCAGACAGCGTAGGCGATCGACAGATCGATGCCTTTTACCGCCTGAGCGAGCGCACTGAATGCCAGCAGGACACAGCAGAGCGACAGCAGGCCATGCAGGGGTTTCTTAAATCCATCAGAATATTTAAGGAATATATTGGCGGTGATCTCCAGCACAATCGCCAGCGCCAGCCAGCCCACATGGCTGAAATCAGCGAGGTTCATGCTTCACCCCCGCTAATGAACAGGTGCCGGTCTTGATCAGGATGATGCCGCCAGTCAGGGTCATCAGTCCGCAGACCTTCAGGAGTGACAGCGACTCCTCAAACAGCAGCACGCTGAAGAGGGTAATCAGCAGGATGCCAATCCCTTCCCACAGGGCATAGGCGACCCCCAGGGCGATACGTTTAATAGCAAAACTCAGCAGAATATAGGAACAGGCGATCAGGCCCAGCATCATCAGGTACCCCATATGGCTGCCGTTGAGACTGGACCATTTCATCAACAGGGTGCCCATTATTTCGGTGACAATAGCGAGTGACAGTAAAATCCAGGCGTGCATAAAAGCTCTCCGGCAACGATAAACACAACCCGCGACACCGCTCAGGGTGCAGACAGGCGCAGAAATTTGTCGAAGCAGAGAGGAACTAAAGGGCGTTGCGCCAGTGCTGCTCGGCAGCATTCCAGCCAGAAAGGCAGGCAGGGGAGATCAGGATCGGTGAGTTGAACATTTCACGCATAACATTCACGACGCATCCACGTTGTTGCTTCTCATCAGTGGACGAAGAGGGCCTCCGGTTAAACAGGTGGCGAATTTATATCATTCTGTTGATGTCGGGAGCAACGTAATAAAAAGCCTTATTTGACGCCGATCAGGGTCAGATACGCTATGGATGGAAGGGGTGGTGAAAGATTTGTTTAAAGGTAAAAAATGCCGGGCAAAGGTGCCCGGCAGTCATTAAGTGACGCCGTAACGCTTTAGCTGGCGCGCTGTGGGGCAGTGCGGACCGGCGCATCACCCGCGACATGGTAGGACGCCGTACTGCGTGGCAGCGGCTCACGTCCACGGATCATATCGGCAATCTTCTCACCGATCATGATGGTCGTGGCGTTGAGGTTTCCTGTGATGATCAGCGGCATAATTGACGCATCCACCACGCGTAAGCCCTGCAGCCCATGTACACGGCCTTCGCCATCCACAACGGCCATCGGGTCGTTACCCATCTTACAGGTGCCGCACGGGTGGTAGGCAGTTTCGCCGTGATTACGCACGAACTCATCCAACTGCTCATCGGTCTGGCAATCCAGTCCCGGACTGATTTCACGGCCACGATACTTATCCAGCGCAGGCTGATTAATGATCTCGCGGGTAATACGAATTGCATCACGGAACTCATGCCAGTCCTGCTCATGCGACATGTAGTTGAACAGAATCGCTGGATGACGACGTGGATCGCGTGACTTCAGGCGGACATGGCCGCGGCTTGGCGAGCGCATTGAACCGACGTGACACTGGAAACCGTGCGCATCAACGGCATTGGAGCCGTTGTAGTTAATTGCCACCGGCAGGAAGTGATACTGAATGTTCGGCCAGCTGAACTCTTCGCGGCTGCGGATAAATCCACCCGCTTCAAACTGGTTGCTGGCACCGATGCCGGTGCCGTTGAACATCCACTCCGCGCCGATTTTCGGCTGGTTCCACCACTTCAGTGCGGGGTAGAGAGAGACCGGCTCTTTACACTCATACTGCAGATACATCTCCAGATGGTCCTGCAGGTTCTCACCCACGCCCGGCAGATCGTGCACCAGCGGGATGTCGAACTGCTTCAGCAGTTCCGGTGAACCTACGCCGGAGCGTTGCAGGATCTGCGGAGAGGCGATTGCCCCGGCGCAGAGCAGAACTTCGCGTCGTGCGGTCACTTTGTTAATGGTGTTGCTGTCACCCTGGAGATACTCGACGCCGACTGCGCGCTTGCCCTCAAAGACAATGCGGTCGGTGGTGGCGTGCGTCACGATCTTCAGGTTCGCACGGCCTTTTGCCATATCGAGATAGCCGCGTGCGGTACTGGAGCGGCGACCGTTCGGGGTGACGGTGCGGTCCATCGGACCGAAACCTTCCTGCTGATAGCCGTTCAGGTCGTCCGTGCGCGGATAACCCGCCTGCACGCCCGCCTCAATCATCGCTTCAAACAGGACGTTGTTGCCCGCTTTCGGGGTTGCGACGCACACCGGGCCATCACCGCCGTGGAAATCGTTGGGGCCGATATCGCGGGTTTCCGCTTTACGGTAGTAAGGCAGGCAGTCCAGATAGCTCCAGTGCTCCAGACCGGGCGCCTCGGCCCAGCCATCGAGATCCATTGCGTTACCACGGATGTAACACATGCCGTTAATCAGCGATGAACCGCCCAGGCCTTTACCGCGGCCACACTCCATGCGGCGGTTATTCATGTAGGGCTCTGGCTCGGTTTCATAGGCCCAGTTATAGCGTTTTCCCTGAAGCGGGAAGGCCAGGGCCGCAGGCATCTGGGTGCGAAAATCAAAACGGTAGTCCGGGCCGCCCGCTTCCAGCAACAGGACACTCACGTTGCTCTCTTCGGTCAGGCGGGTTGCCAGCACATTTCCTGCGGATCCGGCTCCAATAATGATGTAATCATATTCCATTCGTCGTTCCTCAGGTTAAGGGATTAAAAGACTGACTGAAAACGGGTCAGCTCAACCTGAACTGACTTGACCTGGGTGTAGCTCTGCAGCGTCATCAGGCCATTCTCGCGGCCGATACCGGAGTGCTTGTAGCCGCCCACCGGCATCTCTGCCGCGGATTCGCCCCAGGTATTGATCCAGCAGATACCCGCTTCAATCTGATGAATGACGCGGTGCGCCCGGTTGAGATCCTGAGTCACCAGACCCGCAGCCAGACCGAATTCGGTGTCGTTGGCGCGGCGGATCACTTCCTCTTCGCTTTCGTAGCTCAGGATCGACATCACCGGTCCGAAGATCTCTTCACGCACAATCTTCATCTCATCGCGGCAGTCGGTGAAGACGGTCGGCGCAACCCACGCACCCTGGTCGAACTCACCACCGGTCAGACGTTTGCCGCCGCACAGGACACGCGCGCCTTCGGCGATGCCGGATTCGATGTAACGCATCACGTTGTCACGATGGCTGAAGCTGACCAGCGGGCCGAAGTTGGTCGCCGGATCGCGCAGATCGCCAGCCTGAATGCGGGCCACGCGTTCGCTGATCTTCGCCTCAAATGCGGCCTGCAGTCTGGCCGGAATAAAGACACGGGTGCCGTTGGTGCAGACCTGGCCGGAGCTGTAGAAATTCGCCATCATCGCGATGTCGGCAGCCAGATCGAGGTCGGCATCATCAAAAATGATCAGCGGTGATTTGCCGCCCAGCTCCATCGTGACTTCTTTCAGCGTTGAGCCGGCCGCATTGGCCATGACTTTTTTACCGCTGACGACGCCGCCGGTGAATGAGACTTTGTCGATGCCAGGATGCTCTGTCAGTAACTGGCCCGTGACCGAACCGATGCCCGGCAGGACGTTGAAGACGCCATCCGGCAGGCCCGCCTCGGTGTAGATTTCCGCCAGTTTCAGGGCAGTGAGCGGCGTGACTTCGCTGGGTTTGAAGATCATTGCGTTACCGGCGGCCAGCGCAGGCGCAGATTTCCACAGGGCGATCTGAATCGGGTAGTTCCAGGCGCCAATCCCGGCGACCACGCCCAGCGGCTCGCGACGGGTATAGACAAAGGAGGTATCACGCAGGGGGATCTGCTGACCTTCCAGCGCCGGAACCAGGCCCGCGTAATACTCCAGCACGTCTGCGCCGGTCACGATATCCACGCTGGCGGTTTCGCTGAAAGGCTTACCGGTGTCGAGCATCTCCAGCTCGGCCAGCTCGTCGTTACGCTCGCGCAGAATGTCCACGGCGCGACGCAGGATGCGCGAACGCTCCATCGCGGTCATCGCGGCCCAGACTTTCTGGCCTTTTCTGGCGGCAGCAACGGCGCGATCGACATCTTCCTGGCCGGCGGCATGAACCTCTGCCAGTACGTCGCCGTTGACCGGGTTAATCGTCTGGAACGTTTCGCCAGACGCTGCGGCAACATAAGCGCCATCGATGTAGAGTTTCTGCTCGGTAAATCGGGACATGTTTTCTCCTTCCGTTATTCGCGCTCGCCAGCCAGTTGCTGACGGATGAATTGAGTGGTCAGTGTACGGGCGATAACCGGGCTGAAGGGTTTCCCACTCAGCGCGGCGCGCAGCCACAGACCGTCGATCAGGGCGGCCAGACCATGTGCGGCCAGGCGGGCCGTTTCCAGCGGCAGTTCACGACGGAACTCAACCACCAGCGTGGAGTAGAGCCGCCGGCTGCTGACCCGCTCAAGGCGGTTAAGCTGGGGCTGATGCATACTGCTCGACCAGAAGTCGAGCCAGGCTTTCATCACGGCGGTGTGCACCTGCGTTTCGTCAAAGTTACCGTCGACGATGGCACACAGCCGCTGTTCTGCAGAGGCATTGGCCAGCGGCTGCAGCCGCGCCAGTACCGCTAACCGCAACTGACGCGTGACATCACGCATCGTGGCTTCCAGCAATCCGTTCTTGTCTTTGAAATAGTGACTGATGATGCCGGTTGAGACGCCCGCCCGACGGGCGATCTGGGCAATCGTGGCATCATTAATCCCGACTTCATTAATCGTGCTCAGGGTCGCATCAATCAGTTGCCGACGTCGTATCGGCTGCATCCCTACCTTTGGCATAGCTCCCGCTCCACCCTCAAATCGAGCCCCTATTAAAACTTTTTTTGATTGTACGTTCAATATAAAAAGAAAACTTGTTAGGATGCTGTTCTTTAAATGTAGCGTAAGCGAAACGGCATTGAGTGCTAAAATAGACTCGTTTGCTGCAAGCTTTAACAGGAAGTCACAGATAGAAACATAGCCGCACGGCCCGTCAACCGGGGGCGGCACAACGTATCCATTGCGTATTTTCAGGACATTAACCAGAGGTAATCGATGAATAATCCACCTGCCGGTGAAAAAGACAGACTCAATCCCGTTGTATTTTATACCTCTGCCGGATTGATTCTGACGTTTTCACTCGTGACGATTCTCTACAGTGAAGTGGCCGCGAGCTGGATCCTTAAGGCGGTCAACTGGGTTTCCGCCACCTTCGGCTGGTATTACATGCTGGCTGCCACGCTCTACATCGTCTTCGTGCTCTACATGGCCTGCTCACGCTTTGGCTCCATCAAGCTCGGACCGGAGCACTCCAAACCCGAATTCAGCGTGCTCAGCTGGTCGGCGATGCTGTTCGCCGCCGGGATCGGCATCGACCTGATGTTCTTCTCGGTCGCCGAACCGGTGACGCAGTACATGCAGCCGCCGGAGGGCGCAGGGCAGACCCTGGAGGCCGCCCGCCAGTCGATGGTCTGGACGCTGTTCCACTACGGGCTGACCGGCTGGTCGATGTATGCCCTGATGGGCATCGCGCTGGGCTACTTCAGCTACCGCTATAATCTGCCGCTGACCATTCGTTCGGCGCTCTATCCCATCTTCGGTAAACGCATTTATGGACCGATCGGCCACACGGTGGATATCGCGGCGGTCATCGGCACCATCTTCGGTATCGCTACCACATTAGGGATAGGGGTGGTGCAGCTTAACTACGGCCTGAAAGTACTGTTCGATGTGCCGGAAGGCCTGACGGCGCAGACGGCGCTGATCGTGCTTTCCGTGGTGATCGCCACCATCTCGGTGACGTCGGGCGTGGATAAGGGGATCCGTTTCCTCTCCGAGCTGAACGTCATCATGGCGCTGGGCCTGATCCTGTTTGTACTCTTCTTCGGTAACACCGAGTTCCTGCTGAATGCGCTGGTGCTGAACGTGGGCGATTACATCAACCGCTTCATGGGCATGACGCTGAACACCTTTGCCTTCGACCGGCCAACGCAGTGGATGAACAGCTGGACGCTCTTCTTCTGGGCCTGGTGGGTTGCCTGGTCGCCGTTCGTCGGCCTGTTCCTGGCGCGTATCTCCCGTGGCCGTACCATCCGTGAGTTTGTGCTGGGCACGCTGATCATTCCGTTCACCTTTACGCTGCTGTGGCTGTCGGTGTTTGGTAACGCGGCGCTCTATCAGATCATCCACGGTAACGCGGGCTTTGCGCAGGAAGTGATGGCGCATGCGGAACGCGGCTTCTACAGCCTGCTGGCGCAGTACCCGGCGTTTAAACTCAGCGCCTCAATTGCCACCATTACCGGGATGCTTTTCTACGTTACCTCGGCCGACTCCGGCTCGCTGGTGCTGGGTAACTTCACCTCGCGGCTTAAAGACATCAACAGCGATGCGCCTAACTGGCTGCGTATCTTCTGGTCGGTGGCGATCGGCGTACTGACGCTGAGCATGCTGATGACCAACGGGATTACGGCCCTGCAGAACACCACGGTTATCATGGGACTGCCGTTCAGCTTTGTGATCTTCTTCGTGATGGCGGGTCTGTTTAAATCGCTGAAGATTGAAGACCACCGCCGGGCCAGCGCCACGCGTGACACCGCGCCTTATCTGGCGCATGCCACCGACCGTCTGACCTGGAAGAAACGTCTGTCGCGCCTGATGAACTACCCTGGCTCGCGCTACACTCAGCAGATGATGGAGAAGACCATCTTCCCGGCGATGCAGGAGGTGGCGAAAGAACTGGAACTGCGTGATGGCCGGGTGTCGCTGGAGAGTGTTGCGCCGGATGAGGCTAACCCGATCGGCTATCTGGATCTGCGTGTCCATCTGGGCGAGGAGCAGGACTTTATCTATCAGGTCTGGCCGCAGCAGTACTCCATTCCGGGCTTTACCTATCGCGCCCGCAGCGGTAAATCGACCTACTACCGGCTGGAAACCTTCCTGCTGGAGGGCAGTCAGGGCAACGACCTGATGGACTACAGCAAAGAGCAGGTGATCATCGATATTCTCGATCAGTACGAACGACACCTGAACTTCATCCATCTCAACCGTGAAGCGCCGGGCAGTAACATCAGTTTCCCGAGCGCCTGACCCCAGGCCCGTCAGCTTAGCGCTGGCGGGCTTTTTTTTTGGCCGCAACGCCGTGGCTGACTCCGGCGGCTGCCGGAATCGGCTATAGTCAGGCGTGACTGATTCGATGCCAGACGTTGCAGACAGGGAGTCCCATGGGAAAAATTTTCAGTACGTTTCTGCCGCTGTACACCACCACGCTGCTGATGCTGCTCGGTTCCGGTCTGCTGACCACCTATGTGTCGCTGCGGCTGGCCAGCGAGCAGGTTAACGGCGCGATGATTGGTGCCATCATTGCGGCGAATTATATCGGGCTGGTGATCGGCGGCAAGGTCGGCCATAACCTGATCGCCCGCGTGGGCCATATCCGCGCCTATGTTGCCTGCGCCGGGATCATCACGGCCTCGGTGATCGGTCACGGGCTGACGGACGTGGTGCTGCTGTGGGTCTTTCTGCGCCTGATTATCGGCCTCTGTATGATGTGTCAGTATATGGTGCTGGAGAGCTGGCTCAACGACCAGGCGGAATCCTCCCAGCGCGGCATGATTTTTGGCTTATACATGGTCGCCACCTATCTCGGCCTGAGTGGCGGCCAGGTGGTGCTGAGTCTGCAGACCGGCTTCGGGGTCAGTACGCTGCTGATTGTCGCGCTCTGTTTCGCTCTCTGTCTGGTGCCCATCGCACTCACAACCCGCACCCACGTCAGACCGATGACGCCAGCGCCGATGGAGCTGGGCTATTTTCTGCGCACCATTCCCCGGCTGCTGAGCACCACGCTGGTTACCGGCATGGCGATCGGCGCCTTCTACGGCCTGGCGCCGGTCTATGCCAGCAGCAAAGGTTTTACCACCAGCCAGACCGGTTATTTCATGAGCCTGACGATTTTTGCCGGGCTGGTGTCGCAGTTTCCGCTGAGCTGGCTCTCTGACCGCTTCGACCGTCAGCGGCTGCTCTTCCTGATCGCGGTGCTGTTTGCGGTGGCCTGCGTGCCGCTGGTGGTGCTGCCGCATCTGACCTTCCACTGGATGATCGGCATTGCCTTTGCCGCCAGCATGATGCAGTTTGCGCTCTATCCGTTACAGGTGGCGCTGGCCAACGACCAGGTGGCCGCCGAACGGCGCGTGTCGTTAACCGCCTGCCTGCTGATGGCGTTTGGGATCGGGGCCAGTATCGGGCCGCTGCTGGTCGGCACGCTGATGCAGCCGCTGGGCAGCAATATGCTCTATCTCTTCTTTGCCCTCTGCGCGCTGGTGATTGGCGGGCTGAGCTACACCCGAGCGCCACGTCCGCTGCCCACAACCGAAGTGCCGTTGCCTCACGTGGTGATGCCGGACAGTCTGGCGACCTCGCCGCTGGGCGCCGCCCTGATCCCGACGCTGGAAGAGGAGGTGATCCAGGCGTCGATGGGGGGCCAGGAGCCGGAAGCGGAGAGCGGTGAAGAGGTTGCAGATGATGCGTTAGCCAAAAGTAGCTTTATAGATGATGACCTGGCTGATAACGATATGATGGCTGACAACGTTGATTACGAGGCTCGCTCTGCGGACGCAGACGAGGAGAAGCGACACCCCTAGCTGCGGTCCGGTCGCACGCTGATCGGCGGGGCGACCGCCCCAGGCTGTCGGTCGCTAAACCAGACATCTGTCCTTGCGGATCGGATATAACATTTTCAGGAGAGAGTTTGCTGGAACTTCGCCCCAACTGTGAACGCTGCGACGGCGATCTGCCGCCATCTTCGCTGGCGGCTCACATCTGCTCGTTTGAATGCACCTTCTGTGTGACCTGTGCTGAACAACTCGCCCACCGTTGCCCCAACTGTGGCGGCGAGCTGGTGCGGCGTCCGGTGCGTCCGGCGGAAAAGCTGGCAGCATTCCCGGCGAAAACGCGTGAACAGGGCCGCGACCCAGCCTGACACGGCAGGCCTTACAGACTCTACACGGAGTACACGCCGGGATGAACGGTGGGGGATGCAGCGATAAACCGGGTTTTCGCGTGACAGTGTCACTATTACGCGGCGGCTGTGTGCGCCTCAGGGTAACGACAGAGGCCCGACGCCTGTTCCCCGTGCTCTGCCCGCCACCGCCTTCACACGCGACCAGCCTGCCTTCAGCACAAACCGGCAGGCTTTCCGGTTCTGGATTACGACTAACGGAACAGGCGTCCGTCGCGCACCAGTTCCCGCGGATAGCTGTTCTTAATCCGGCTGCCCACTTTCTTTGCCAGCCCCAGCGGTTGCTGCTGATAGGTCACAATCATCTCATTGCTGGCCGGTGCCGTTTCCGGGTAGATATCCCGGCCGCGATACCACTCTTCCGCCTCTGCCGCCGTGAGTTCAAAACGCCGGGCGGTATCAGGCTGCGCCAGTGCCACCACCGCCTCATGCTGCCAGCGATAACCCTTTGCAAAGGTTTCGGCCAGCTTCAGGCCGATACGTGAAAAACGGACCTTACCCAGCATCGGCGTGACGGCGTCTGGAAAGAGCCAGATCTCTTTGTCGCGCTGCCACAGCGTCAGGGACGCATCCCATTTCAGGGAGACCGCAGCGGCAGCGGCGATAATCTCACTCTCCTGTTTGCGGCTGAGATGAGAAAAGGGCAGCTTGCCAACCTTATAACCCGGTGAGGGCAGAGGCGCGACCGACGCGATTTTACGCAGGCGGGCCACGAAGAAGCCTTCGCTGTCAAAAATCTGCGGGAAGACATGCAGATAGCCTTCCGGCGTTGCGGCCTGATCCGCGCCCTGAAACAGCTCATCCAGCGGTAATACCTCAACTGCGCCGGGATAACGCTGTAGCAGCCAGCCGATCACCTGCTGATTCTCGATCGGATTCAGGGTACAGGTGGAGTAGACCAGCGTGCCCCCCGGTTTAAGGGCATGGAACGCACTGTCGAGCAGATCGCGCTGCGTCCCGGCAATCTCTTCGGTGCTGGCCAGCGTCCAGTTTTTCAACGCGTCGGCATCTTTGCGGATCACCCCTTCGCCTGAACAGGGCGCATCCAGCAGGATGGCGTCAAACTGTTCCGGCAGCGCCGGGCCAAACACCCGTGCGTCAAAGTGGGTCAGCGCGCTGTTGCTGACGCCGCAGCGGCTGATGTTGGCGTGCAGAACTTTCACCCGGCTGGAGGAGAACTCATTCGCCAGGATCACCCCCTTGTTTTTCATCCGCGCAGCGATCTGGGTGGTTTTCGAACCCGGTGCGGCGGCCATATCCATCACGGCGCTGACGTCGGGCTGCGCATCGAACAGCGCAGTTACCGGCAGCATGGAGCTGGCTTCCTGAATATAGAAGAGGCCGCTGAGATGTTCAGCCACGCTGCCCAGCGGCAGGCTCTCATCCTCCCGGCTGATCCAGAAGCCCTCTTCGCACCACGGCACCGGCGTCAGCTGCCAGCCATAGTCAGCCGTCAGCGCCAGGAAGTCAGGCACGCTGATCTTCAGGGTGTTGACGCGCAGGCTGCGGCGCAGCGGTTGCTGGCTGATGGCAATAAACTGGTCGAAGCTTGCCTCGTCGGGCAGGCTCTGACGCATTAAAGAGAGAAACTCGGTGGGGAAACGTGAAGAAGCATCTGACACGGGCATATTCCAGTTAAGGCAAAGGCGGCAGTGTATCACGCGGAAAGCAAACGGGCAGCGAGGCTGCCCGTCTGAGAGTGAATAACGTGAACGCTCAGGGAGCATGCGCCTTTCGCATAGATGCAAAAGACGCCATCCCAGGTATGCTCAGCGCGGCGACGGAATCGCGGTTCCCCAGTTGCGCCACTCTTTCGGCGCTTCATCCTGTAGCAGGAAGTGCTTATCCGGGTTCGCCTGCGGCGCCAGCGGCACCGTCGGCGGCGTCGCAAACTGGATGCCGCCACGGATAAACTGCTGGAAGGTGCCGGTTTTCACCACGCCGCCCACCAGGCCGAAGTCAAGGTTATAGCCGGACGCCAGCCAGAACACCGAGTTATTACGCACCAGATGCTGATACTTCTTGCTGATGCGCAGGGCGATCTGCACGCGATCCGCCATATTTCCCAGCGAGGTGCCGGTCACGGTGCCCACTTCCACACCCCGGAACAGCACCGGCGTACCCAGCGACAGGGAGCCTGCCTCGGTGGCATCCACATAGATATTCAGACCATTCAGGTAACGCGAATCGGTGATCGTGCTCTCCTGCAGCTCAAACGAACGCACGGCGTTTCCTTTGCCGGGATCGACGTTGACATAGGGCTGCAGCAGCGTCTCCAGATGATTCACGCCGGTGGCGGAGATCTCAGGGGAGACGACCGAGAAGCGGCTGCCCAGACGGGCAAAGTCGTTGACGTACTCAGGGTAGAGCACCGCTTTCGCCACCACCTGATTGTTATCTTTGCTCAACGACAGCGACTCGACCTGGCCGACGTTAATTCCCAGATAGCGGATCGGCATCCCGGCCGAGAGTTTGCTGGCGTCATAGGTATGCAGCGTAATCTGACTGCCGACCGCGCGGGCCGCCGTTTCAGAGGAGTAGAGCACCCGTTTAGCCCCTTTAGCCGACTGTGCACCACTCATGTTGTCAAAGCTGATCGCCCCTTTGAGCGCCCGGTTCAGCGGAGACGCCTGCACGGTCAGGCCGCTGCCGTTCAGGCTGACGCGCGCGCCGCCCTCGGCCCAGAAGACGCTTTCGCTGGTCAGCAGCTTGCGATACTCCGGCTTGATGTGCACGGCGATATCGAAGGCGTCGGCGCGCGGCGTTACTTTCACGATCTCCCCGACCTGATATTTGCGGTAGAGCACCACAGAACCGGCCTGCACGTCAGGCAGGCTGTTCGCCGTCAGCATCAGCGTCGTAGAGGGGGCATCGCCGGTAATGCCTTCTTCCGCTTTTTCCGCGTCGGCAAACAGCGGATAGGCGCTTTTCGGCGCGCCTTTTTTACCCGGCTCCAGCCGGATACCACCATCGACCCACTCACGGGCGCTGGCGCCTAACACCTGCATCCCATCCAGACCAAACTTCACATCGAGGCGGCTGTTAACGATGAATTTACTGTCGCCGTGCACCAGGTTGCGATTCTCCGGGTTGACCGCCACCACGAAATTCACGCCATTCTCATCCAGCGAACGCGACATCACCTGGCCAATCTGCATACCGTGCAGCATCAGCGGCTGACCCTGGTCGATGCCATAGCTCTCCGGTGCGCTGAGTCTGACCGTCAGAACATTCGGCTTCTGCAGCAGGGTTTCATTCGACGCCAGCACGGTAAAGTGCTGCTGCGGCTCGCCTTCGCCCGGCACCAGCTCCAGCGTATTGCCGGTCAGCAGTGCGCTGAGACTGGTATCGGTCAGGCTGATTTTCGGGCTGTGCATCTCAATCCGGGTGCCGCTGCGCATCAGGCCGACCACCGAAGGATCGATGGTCAGCTCGCCGGTGACTTTACCGCCATCCTGCAGGTTGAGTTTCGTCAGCGTACCGACCTCCAGCCCCTGATAGATCAGCGGCGTACTGCCCGCTTTCAGGTTTCTGCCGTCGGGCAGATCCAGGGTGATTAGCACTCCGCGCTGGCTGTGGGCGAGATCGGGATAGAGCCGGTAGTGCTGCTCCGACTTCGCCGCCTGTGCGCCCTCGGGTGAGTCAAAGGCGATAGCGCCATTCACCAGCGCCGCCAGACTCTCCAACTGAACCTTTGCGCCGCTCAGGCTGACGTCGGCGTTGACACCCGAGACGTTCCAGAAGCGGCTGCTGGTTTTCACCAGATTGACAAAACGACGGTCGATCAGCACATCGATCGCAACGCCGTCGGTCTTGCTGTTAATGTTGTAGTCATAGACCCGGCCCACCGGAATTTTGCGGTAGTAGACCAGTGACCCGGTGCTGAGCGATCCCAGGTCGGGCGCATGTAAGTGGATCAGCAGTTCACCGGTATTGACCCGGTATTTCGGCTGCGTATCCAGCGCAGTGAACGCGTCGCGGGGTTTGCCTTTACCCGGCATCATCCCGATATAGTTACCCCCCACCAGCGCATCCAGTCCCGATACGCCAGCCAGGGAGGCTTTCGGCGTCACCAGCCAGAACTGCGTATCTTCGCGCAGCGCATCACGCATATCGCTCTTGATGCTCGCTTTGATCTGAATGCTGCGATAATCGTCACTGAGATTAATGCCCTGCACGGTGCCCACTTCCACACCCTGATAACGAATCGGGGTGCGGCCCGGCACGATACCATCCGCCGTCTGGAAATTGATGGTGATGGTGGTGCCGCGCTCCTGGTAATTGGTCCAGAGCAGCCAGCAGGCGATCAACATCGCAATAATTGGCAGCAGCCAGAAGGGCGAAATTTTACGCTTATTGCGCAGCGTGGCGTTAGTCGGTGTAGTCGGCGTTTCCTGTTGCATGTGCATCCCAGAGCAGGCGGCTGTCCAGCCACTCAACAGACATAATGGTCAGGATAACGGCCGCGCCAAAAAACAGCGCCGCCGGTCCCATGGTAAAAGCCAGTAGCTGGTCGCGGTTGACCAGCGACATGGTTAACGAAATGACAAACAGATCGAGCATCGACCAGCGGCCGACCCAGGTCACGAACCGCAGTAACAGGATGCGGGTTCTGAGCCCCTGTTCACAGCGAAAATGAATGCTGAGCAGCAGGGTCAGCATCACCAGCACCTTGGTAAAGGGCACCAGAATACTGGCGATAAACACAATCGCGGCCACCGGTACATTGCCTTCCCCCAGCGACAGGATGCCGGAGAAGATCGTATCCTCGCGGCGCGACCCGTTGACGTAGACCACCGAGATGGGCATCAGGTTGGCGGGGATCAACAGCACAATCGAGGCGATCAGCGCGGCCCAGGATTTTTGCAGGCTGTGACGACGCCGGAAGTCGAGCGGGGTGTGACAGCGCGGACAGCGGCCACGGGCGTCGGGCAGGCCGGTATGGTGGCAGTTCAGGCAGACCTGCATCGCGTCACGGGCCATATTTCCCGGCCGCTGCGGGTAAAAGTGTTCCCACAACTGCTCCATATTCAGGTGGATCAGCGTCAGCACACTCAGCACCGTCAGGGCAATGTAAGCCGCCAGCCCGTAGCCAATCTCCAGCGAAGCATAGTCCTGGACTTTAATGGACGCCACGGCGATACCGATCAGGTAGATATCGAGCATCACCCACTCTTTGAGCTTCTCAAGCATCAGCAGCACAGGCCGCAGGTTCATGCCCAGACGCCGCCCGATGCCGAGGTAACAGATGCCGACGACCAGCGTCACGGGCGCGCCGATAGTACAGAACGCTACCATTGAGGCGGTCAGCACATCACCCTGCTGGGTCATCTGGATGACGCCTTCCAGCACGCTGGCGTTGATGCGCATACCGAGCAGCCGGATATCGACCAGCGGCAGCGAGAAGGCAAAGGGCATTAACACAATCATGGTGGCGGCCATCGCCATCAGGCGGGTCATGGACCAGTCTCGACCGCTGAGAATCTCAGCATGGCAGCGCGGGCAGTAAGCCGACTGATGCGATTTCACATCCGGTAAGGAAAAAAGGGTATCGCATTGCGGACAACGCTGATAACGTGCGTGAGGCAATGTCTGGCTGATAGCGTGAATTTTCATAGGGTGAGGCAGTCTTCGCTCTTCAGAAGTAACTATTATTGGTCGTCAAGACATTGTCTGTGTGCCTGTCTCGGGCATCACGCTTCGATCCACAGAATGCTAAGGGTATAGCAACTAACGCTATGATTCACCTTGTGGCTCTGGATATTTAAAACTTATTTTTAACGAACGGTCTCAGTTGCTCCGTTCAGATGTCATTGGTAATGGTTAAATAATGAACAAAACTGCCTTTTACGCCGATTTGAATCGCGATATGCGCGCCTTGCTGGCGGGAGAAACGGCGTTCCTCGCCGCAATGGGAAACTTCAGCGCGCTGCTGTACGAACGTCTCGAAGGTGTGAACTGGGCAGGTTTCTACCTGCTGACGGAAGCCGATACGCTGGTGTTGGGCCCGTTCCAGGGCAAAATCGCCTGTGTGCGTATTCCGGTCGGTAAAGGTGTGTGTGGCACGGCGCTGGCAGAAGAAAAAGTGCAACGCGTGGATGATGTGCATGCTTTCCCGGGCCACATCGCCTGTGACGCAGCCAGCAATGCTGAGATTGTGATTCCTCTGAAAGTGAATGGCACTGTGGTTGGGGTGCTGGACATTGACAGCGTAGTGTTCAATCGCTTTGACAGCGACGACGAATCGGGCCTGGTCACGCTGACTGATGGGCTTTGTGAAGTGCTTGCGAACAGCGACTTAGAAAAATATCTGCAGCTGACACGCAGCTAATCGACTGGATCACATGGCATTTAGCGATGTTGTCATTATAATGTCGCCTGTTCATGCCTGCGCTGGTCGGCAAACCCGTTGTAATCAGGAAATTTCATGGAAAATCAACCTAAGTTGAATAGCAGTAAAGAAGTCATCACGTTTCTGGCGGAGCGTTTTCCGCACTGCTTTAGCGCTGAAGGTGAAGCGCGTCCGCTCAAAATCGGTATCTTTCAGGATCTGGTCGAGCGTGTTCAGGGCGAAATGGGTCTGAGCAAAACACAGCTGCGTTCTGCGCTGCGTCTCTATACGTCAAGCTGGCGTTACCTTTACGGCATCAAAGCCGGTGCGATTCGTGTCGATCTCGACGGCAACGCCTGTGGCGTGCTGGACGAGCAGCACGTTGAGCATGCACGCAAGCAGCTCGAAGAAGCCAAAGCGCGCGTTCAGGCGCAGCGCGATCAACAGCGTGCCGCACGTCGTGAAGCAGGCGAGAGCGAAGAGGGCGCAGCACCGCGTCGTCCACGCAAGCCGGCCGCGCGTAAGCCTGCAGAAGGCGATGCACCGCGTAAACCGCGTCCTCAGAACACGGCACCGCGTGCGACCGCTTCACAACATCGCAAGCCCGCTCCGCGTCCGGAGCAGGAAGCCAAACCCATCACTGATACCTCAACTTTGCAACCCGGCCAGAGTATTAAAGTTAAAGCAGGCAAAAGTGCGATGGACGCCACCGTTCTGGAAGTATCGAAAGACGGCGTTCGGGTCCAGCTCGCTTCCGGCATGGCAATGATTGTGCGCGCAGAACATTTGCAGTTCTGAAACGGAGGCTAACCCCGGCATGAACACCCTTTTAAGAGTTGGACTTATTGCGGGCCTGCTGTTAGCAGGCCCTGCCTTCGGCGCAGAGAACATCACGCGCGCCGATCAGATCCCCCAGCTTCATGAAGACCCGCAGGACCCTACGGTCAGTGAGCGCGTAACCTCGCGCTTCACCCGTTCCCACTACCGTCAGTTCGACCTGGATCAGAACTTTTCAGCGAAGATTTTCGATCGCTATCTGAACATGCTCGACTACAGCCACAATGTGCTGCTGGCGTCAGATGTGGCGCAGTTTGCCAGCAAGAAAGGGACCGTTGGCGATGAGCTGCGCAGCGGCAAGCTGGATCTCTTTTACGACCTCTATAATCTGGCGCAGAAACGCCGTTTCGAGCGCTATCAGTATGCGCTGACGGTGCTGGCGCGTCCGATGAATTTCAGCGGCAATGACACTATCGACATTGATCGCGCAAAAGCCCCGTGGCCGAAAGATGAAGCGGAACTCAACGCGCTCTGGGATGCCAAGGTGAAATATGATCAGCTGAGTCTGAAGCTGGCGGGCAAAGATGATAAGGAGATCCGCGACGTTCTGACTAAGCGTTACAACTTCGCCATCCGTCGTCTGGCTCAGAGCAATGGCGAAGACGTTTTCCAGCTGGTGATGAACGCCTTTGCCCGCGAAATCGATCCGCACACCAGTTATCTGTCGCCGCGTAACACCGAGCAGTTTAACACCGAAATGAGCCTCTCCCTGGAGGGGATCGGTGCCGTGCTGCAGATGGATGATGACTACACCGTCATTAACTCGATGGTCGCAGGCGGCCCGGCAGCGAAAAGCAAAGCCATCACGGTAGGCGATCGCATCGTCGGCGTGGGTCAGCCCGGCAAGCCGATGGAAGATGTGATCGGCTGGCGTCTGGATGATGTCGTCGCCAAAATCAAAGGACCGAAGGGCAGCAAAGTGCGCCTTGAGATCCTACCTGCCGGTAAGGGCACCAAAACCCGTACCGTAACGCTGACGCGCGAAAAGATCCGTCTGGAAGATCGCGCGGTAAAAATGAGCGTTAAAAATGTCGGCAAGCAGAAAGTGGGCGTGCTGGATATCCCGGGCTTCTATGTCGGTCTGACCGATGACGTGAAAGTGCAGCTGCAGAAACTGCAGAAGCAGAACGTTGACAGCGTGGTGATCGATCTGCGCACCAACGGCGGTGGCGCACTGACCGAAGCCGTGTCACTTTCCGGGCTGTTTATTCCGAGTGGTCCGGTAGTGCAGGTTCGCGACAACAACGGTCGTGTGCGTGAAGACAGCGACAACGACGGCGTAGTCTACTACAAAGGTCCGCTGGTGGTGCTGGTCGATCGCTTCAGCGCCTCCGCCTCTGAGATCTTCGCAGCCGCCATGCAGGATTATGGCCGTGCGGTGATTGTCGGCGAACCGACCTTTGGTAAAGGCACCGTTCAGCAGTATCGTTCGCTGAATCGTATCTACGACCAGATGCTGCGTCCGGAGTGGCCGGCGTTAGGCTCCGTCTCCTACACCATTCAGAAGTTCTATCGCATCAACGGCGGCAGCACCCAGCGTAAAGGCGTCACGCCCGATCTGCTGATGCCAACCGGCGTGGAAGCGGCGGAAACCGGTGAGAAATTTGAGGACAACGCCCTGCCGTGGGACAGCATCAAGGCTGCAACCTATGTCAAAACCGGTGATATTAAACCGCTGGTTGCGCAGCTGACGAAGCAGCATGCTGAGCGTATCGCTCAGGATCGCGAGTTCCAGTACATCATGAAGGATATTGCACGTTTCAATGCCATGAAGGATAAACGCAACATCGTGTCGCTGAACCTGGCGCAGCGCGAGAAAGAGAATCGCGAAGATGATGCGTCACGTCTGGAACGTATCAACGCGCGCTACCAGGCCGAAGGCAAAAAACCGCTGAAAAACCTGGATGAGCTGCCGAAAGATTATAAAGAGCCCGATCCTTACCTCGATGAGACGGTGAAGATCGCCAACGATCTTGCGCAGCTGGAGAAAGCCCAGCCAGAAGCACCGGCGGCGAAATAACCCGCTGTTGTCCGCAAAAGCACCGCTCAGCGGTGCTTTTTTTTGCAGCTGAAAAAGTTTCCGGTAATCCGGGATTAGCGCGCCGAAAGCCGCCGGAATGCCGGTCCCGGCTTCAGACGTGTCAGAATGTAAAGTTATGTCTTTTTAGGCACTTAAACGTTAAGGTTGCTTGAAAACCAGCACAATGCTCATAGGATATGGATCCGCGTATAGGCGCGTGAACTACTGAGGAAGATTAACCAAAATGATGCGTATTGCTCTTTTCCTGATGACCAACCTGGCTGTGATGTTGGTATTCGGGCTGATTCTCAGCCTGACAGGGATCCAGTCAAGCAGTGTTCAGGGCCTGATGATTATGGCAGGTCTGTTTGGCTTCGGCGGTGCGTTTGTTTCACTGCTGATGTCGAAGTGGATGGCGCTGCGATCGGTTGGCGGTGAAGTGATTGAACAGCCACGCAACGAAACCGAGCGCTGGCTGATGGAAACCATTGGCCGTCAGGCCCGGCAGGCGGGCATTGCGATGCCGCAGGTGGCGATCTATCACGCCCCTGACATCAACGCCTTTGCCACGGGGGCGCGACGTAACGCCTCGCTGGTCGCTGTCTCGACCGGTCTGCTGCAGAACATGAGTCGCGACGAAGCGGAAGCGGTGCTGGCGCATGAAGTGTCGCACATCGCAAATGGCGACATGATCACCATGACGCTGATTCAGGGGGTGGTGAATACCTTCGTGATTTTCGTGTCACGGATTCTGGCGCAGATCGCAGCGGGCTTTATGTCCGGCAACCGCGATGATGAAGAGAGCAGCAACGGTAACCCGCTGGTCTATTTTGCGGTATCGATGGTGCTGGAACTGGTGTTTGGTATTCTCGCCAGCATCATCACCATGTGGTTCTCCCGTCACCGTGAGTTCCACGCCGATGCCGGTTCAGCGAAGCTGGTGGGACGCGAGAAGATGATTGCGGCCCTGCAGCGCCTGAAAACCAGCTACGAACCGCAGGAGCCCAGCAGCATGATGGCGTTCTGTATCAACGGCAAAGGGAAATCCTTCAGCGAGCTGTTTATGTCGCATCCGCCGCTGGACAAACGTATTGAAGCCCTGCGCAGCGGTCAGTATCTGAAATAGTGCTCAGCAGCATAAAAAAGGCGACCTCCGGGTCGCCTTTTTGTTTTGCCACCGTCAGGCGCGACTCTGCGTCATGCGCGAGACGCTGACCAGTGCCGCGACAGCGGCGAAACTGCCCGCCAGCAGCAGTGACGCATGCGTACCCCGCTCATCAAACAGATTAAACATCAGCGCAACCAGCGCCGCGCCCATACTCTGTCCCAGCAGGCGCGCGGTGCCCAGCATGCCGCTGGCGCCGCCGCTGCGATGGCGGGGTGCCGAGGTGACGATGGTATGGTTGTTGGGCGACTGAAACAGGCCAAACCCGGCACCGCACAGCATCATGCGCCAGATGATATCGCCATCGGTGGGATTAGCCGGCAGCCAGGCGAGCAGGAACAGCCCCAGGGCAAACATGGCCAGGCCGATGCCGCCCAGCAGCCCGGCGTGAAAACGCTCAATCAGCCGGCCCGCAATCGGCGCAAACACCATCGTCGCCAGCGGCCACGGCGTCAGCAGTAACCCCGTCGCCACCTCACCGCGCTGCAGGACGTTCTGCAGAAAGAAGGGCAGGGAAACCATCGCCAGCATCTGCGCGCAGAAGGAGCAGACTGAGGTGCCCATCGACAGGCTGAAAACCGGAATGCGCAGCAGATCCACCGGCAGCAGTGGCACCGCCATGTTCAGCTGACGCCGGATGAAGAACCCGCCGATAATCAGCAGCGCCACGACTTCCGCCAGCACCAGCAGATGACGCTGACCCTGAGCAAACCCGCTCAGGGCAGAGATGATCAGCCCAAAGAACAGCGCGTTCATGATGGCGCTGGGCACGTCGAATTTCTGGGTGGTCGCCTTCTGCGGGTTATCCGGCAGCGTGCGCAGCGCCAGCCAGAGCGCCACGGCCCCCAGCGGCACGTTAATCAGAAACAGCCATTTCCAGCTCGCCACCGACAGAATGGCGGCCGCCACCGTCGGCCCGGCCGCGGTGGAGACGGCTACGACCAGCGAGTTGATCGCCATGCCGCGCCCCAGATAGCGCTGCGGATAGATAATGCGTATCAGCGCCGTATTCACACTCATCAGCGCCGCGCCGCCCAGCCCCTGCAGCACGCGGGCGAAGGTCAGCATCGTCAGTGAAGTCGAGAAGGCGCAGAACAGCGAGGTGACGATAAATAGCGCAAGGCCCGCCTGATAGACGCGACGGTAACCGAGCATGTCGCCGAGAAACGAGAGCGACAGCAGTGAGACAATAATGGCTATCTGATAAGCATTCACAATCCAGATCGACTGCGCCGGGCTGGCGTTCAGCTCACGCGAAATCGTCGGCAGCGCGACGTTGGCAATCGCGCCATCCAGCACCGCCATCGTCAGGCCGAGGGCGATGGTGACAATCGCCTTGTAGCGTTGCGCCGTGGGTAAGCCATCCTGCGGGGGAGAAGGGGTCATAAGTTAACTACTAAAGAGGGTGAATATCATCATGCTAATCAAGTTAGCCGGGAAATGCAGCGATGCGGTAAATAAAAACTGTCTTAAAATATGACTTAATGGTTAAAGGATTGCTGCCCTGCGGTGCCTCGCTCTATACTAACAGTCCGTTCCATTTTTTTTGAAACAGCTTAACAAGGTGCGTGATGTCCTCTGCTGAAAATGATAAACAGCCCGATTCGGTCTCTTCGGTTCTCAAAGTGTTTGGCATTCTGCAGGCGCTGGGTGAAGAGCGCGATCACGGTATTACCGAGCTCGCGCAGCGTGTGATGATGTCAAAAAGCACCGTCTACCGTTTTCTGCAGACCATGAAGTCGCTGGGCTACGTCACCCAGGAGGGCGAGAGCGAAAAGTACTCCCTCACGCTGAAGCTGTTTGAATTGGGCGCGAAGGCACTGCAGAACGTCGATTTAATCCGCAGCGCCGATGTGCAGATGCGTGAGCTCTCGCGCCAGACCCGAGAGACTATTCATCTGGGCGCGCTGGAAGAGGACAGCATTGTCTACATCCACAAAATCGACTCGCTCTATAATCTGCGTATGTATTCGCGCATTGGCCGCCGTAATCCGCTTCACACCACCGCCATCGGCAAGGTCCTGCTCGCATGGCGCGATCGCAGCGAAGTGAATGAGATCCTGCGGGAAGTGGAGTTCAGGCGCAGCACCGCCAATACCCTGCTAAGCGCAGAAGCACTGCTGGCGGTGCTGGATCAGGTCAGGGTGCAGGGCTATGGCGAAGATAATGAAGAGCAGGAAGAGGGGTTACGCTGCCTCGCTGTGCCGGTGTTTGACCGTTTTGGCGTGGTGATTGCCGGCCTCAGTATCTCGTTTCCCACTATCCGGTTCTCAGAGGATGCCCGTCAGGACTATGTCAATATGCTGCACCGGGCGGCGCGCACGCTTTCTGCAGAGATGGGCTACCACGACTATCCGTTCTGAGCAAAAGCGGGCCATCCGGCCCGCCTGTCGTTAATTGTCGATCACTTCGCCGCTTTTCTTCAGCAGCGGACAATCCGTGACGCCCACTACGCCACTGTCGGTGTGCAGATACTGTGCGCTGATCACGCCGCGCGCGGTCAGGTAACTGCACTGCAGGCCGAGCCCGGCCGCATTCTTCGTACTGCCGGTCAGCACTCCGTAACCCGTAAACAGCATCGCCAGCCAGATCACCGCCAGCAGGCCTGTTGCGCGAATAAACAGTTTCATGAAGTCTCCTTGTGAAAGATAGCTCAGCGCCGCACAGGGTGCCGCCGGGTATAATGATATCAGCATGCCCGGCTTTTCTGGCGGAATCGATCAGAGATAACTGAAACGGCAAATTCTGCATTGCTGTTCGCCCCATTATCTTTTGCAGTGCCGACAGGTAGAATAGGCGGCTGTGATGTTCTGGTATTTCCACTTAGTTTTACGAGGCAGTTATGAATGAGTTAGCCGCAAATTCGGGATCGCTGGTCAGTTATGGCCTGCTGGTCATCATGGTGATTGTGGCGTTTATCGCCTGGTTCTTTGTTAACCGGGCCAGCGTGCGCGCCGGTGAACAGATCCGGTTACTGGAGTCGCTGCTCGAAGAGCAGAAGAAACAAAATCAGCTGCTGCGTCGGCTGATTGAGATGCAGCCAGGCGCAGAGCCAAAAAAAACCGATGACGATCGGGAGAAGCGCGACTTTATCCGGTTAATCCCGGAGCGATAATCACAGCAGGGAGGCGGGATGGCCTGGAAAAATCCGTGGTACGACAGCCGCAAAGCGCACCATACGCCTCAGGGCTTCTCGAATCCTGAACCGGATCTGCGGCAGCCAGGCGATCTGAAGCGCTGGCGCCGTGAGCGTAAAGCCGGGGGATTGCCGCTGCCGCCCCGGCAGGGCTACGCGGCTTTTGTCCGGGAGTGGTGGCAGCCTGCCGATCTCAGCGGCAGCGACGATCGTATCTGGTGGCTCGGCCATGCCGCCGTGCTGCTGCGCCTCAGCCAGCGCTATATCCTGATCGATCCGGTGCTCTCTTCCCGCGCCTCACCGCTGCCCTTTGCCGGTCCGCAGCGGAAAACGCCCGCGCCGCTCAGCATCGCCGATCTGCCGCGTCTTGATGTGGTGCTGATTTCACACAATCATTACGATCATCTGGATCGATCGACGGTGAAGGCGATTGTCCGCCGATTTCCGCAGGCGACCTTTGTTGTGCCGCTGGGGCTGGCGAAGTGGTGCAGGGCGCGCGGCGTCAGAGAGGTGCATCAGCTCGACTGGTGGCAGTCGATCACGCTCGGCGAACTGCACATCGATGCCGTACCGGCGCGTCACTGGAGTATGCGGACGCCCTTTGACCGTAACCGCTCACTCTGGTGCGGCTGGGTAGTGCGCTCAGCCGCCTGCCGTTTCTGGTTCTCCGGCGACAGCGGCTACAGCGACAGCCTCGCGGAGATCATCGCCCGGCTGGGGCCGTTCACGCTGGCTGCGCTGCCCATTGGTGCCTATGCGCCGCGCTGGTTTATGGCCGGGCAGCATATGGACCCGGATCAGGCGGTGGCGTTGTGGCAGAAGGCCGGCAGGCCGCTGACGCTGCCCATCCACTGGGGGGTTTTCGAACTGGCCGATGAGTCGCTGGATGCCCCTCCGCAGGAACTGGCGCAGGCGCTGTACCGGGCGCATGAGCGTAACGGCGACTTCGCGCCGTGGCGAATAGGGGAAAGCCGCCGTCTGAATAACGCTGCCCAGGAAACGTCCTAAAGCCTGGCGGGCAAATAAAAGCCAGCATTTTTTTATCCGGCATCAATTTTTTCAAATCGAAAGTTAAATTCTTAATAAGTAAAAAGGATGCCGTTGCTTTTATTTGGAGCAGTGCTTATGTCTGGCTCCTGCTTTTGGTGCAAAAAAAGTGTTACCTGTACGAAATAAGCGTCGCTGTACAGGATTGACGGCTGATTTCACATAACAGACATGGGTGCCGCTCTGCTTATTCATTCTGCCTCTGCCATATTTATGCAATATTTATTTCTTATGGTATCCATCAGGTTAGCGCCGGAAACCGCGCGTTAAAAAGGGGGCTGGCCGCGGCAGAGCATTATTCACACCGCGTTTTGTCCACCTCTCTGAACAGGCAATGTGAGCCTGACGTCAATTGTGTGCGCAGCCTCGCTGAGGCATTAAAAATGGCTTGCCATTATTTTTGGGATATGTGATAACAATTCGTGGGTTAAACGAGGTACAGTTCTGTTTATGCATGGCATCTTCAGTAAAGAAGTACGAGTAAAGACGTTGACGTTGAATACCGCTTCCTTGCCGAACCTTAATTAGTGCCTCATGCAGTAATGTCTCTGGTTTTTCTGTAAGACAGCCTTCGGGCTTAATAAACATCTAAAGGAATTTGCAAAATGGCAAAGATTAAAGGTCAGGTTAAGTGGTTCAACGAGTCTAAAGGTTTTGGCTTCATCACCCCTGCAGACGGCAGCAAAGATGTGTTCGTACACTTCTCTGCAATCCAGGGCAATGGTTTCAAAACCCTGGCTGAAGGCCAGAGCGTTGAGTTTGAAATTCAGGATGGCCAGAAAGGCCCGGCAGCTGTTAACGTCACTGCTATCTGATCCGATGCCAGCCCGGTGCATCGCACCCTGACCTGGAATTTTAAAGCCCTGGCTGCATAGCCGGGGCTTTCTTTATGCTTCCGATGCGGAAATGATAAGGTTACACTGCGCCGCGTTATCTGATGCCGGAGCACCTTATGTCCCTGATTTGCCCTCTTTGTCACACTTCTCTCACCCTGAAAGAACGCAGCTGGTGCTGTGAAAATCGCCATCAGTTTGACCAGGCGAAAGAAGGGTATGTCAATCTGCTACCCGTTCAGCATAAACGGTCGCGGGAACCGGGTGACAGTGCAGAGATGATGCAGGCGAGACGGGAATTTCTTGAGGCAGGCTATTATCAGCCGCTGCGGGAGCAGGTCGTCACGCTGCTCGCGTCCGTACTCCAGCAGCCTGCGTGCCGCCTTCTGGATATCGGCTGCGGCGAGGGTTACTACACCGCCGCGCTGGCCGAAGCCGCCGGTGAGGCGGCAACGATCTATGGGCTGGATGTCGCCAGAACAGCGATCCGGCTGGCGGCAAAGCGCTATCCGGCGGTACGTTTCTGTGTCGCCTCCAGCCAGCGCTTACCTTTTGCCGATGGATCGCTGGATGCGATTGTGCGGATTTATGCGCCCTGCAATGAAGCCGAGCTGGCGCGCGTACTGAAGCCGGGGGGGCTGGTGCTGACCGTCACACCCGGCCCGCACCATCTGCAGCAGTTTAAGGCGTTGATCTATCGTGAAGTGCAGCTGCATGTGCCGGAACAGAAATCCTATCCCGGTTTCCGCCAGCGGGCTCAGCATGCGCTGCGCTACCCGATGGCGCTGACGGGCGCGGCCGCGACAACCCTGCTGCAGATGACGCCGTTCGCCTGGCGTGCGCGTGAAGCGGTCTGGCAGACCCTGCAACAGAGTGAGCAGTTCAGCTGCGATGCAGACTTCAGCCTGACACTCTGGCAGCGCGACTAACGCGCCTCCACCAGCGTATGGTAGATGCGCTCCAGATCGTCGAGCTGCTGCACGGCAATCAGCAGCCGGCGCTGCTCCAGCTGCACCACCAGAATGCCATCCTCAGAAAGATTCATGCCCTGAATCCGCCGGTAATCGACCCAGACACCGGCGTAAAACAGTCCCGCGTTCTTCATTAGTAGCGTGGGTTTACGCAGCCAGAAAAGCCAGAACGCCAGAAAACTCAGCACCATCAGCAGGGAGGTGGTGAGCGGCGGGCCCTGATGGCTGAGATTATTCCAGAGCAGCATCAGCAGCAGCCCGATGAAAATCAGGCTGTCGATTTTATGCCGTCTCCGCAGCGTCACCCTTAACCGGGTCGGACCACGACGGCGGGGCAGGATCGCCTCATCATAAATCGCAAACAGCAGCAGGGCGGCAACACAGAGCGCGATCAGCGCATCGGTTAAAGACATGACAGCGGCCTCAGACAGGGCGGGATCAGCCGGGTATGGCCCGGCTCATCCTGCCAGCCGCCGGGCGGTGGCGTACCCGGCGGGATAAGATTACAGACCGAGCAGGCCTATCCAGTAACCGAAGATACCGATGGCGAAGAAGCCGACGATAATCCACAGCGCATTCACCTTACGGCGCAACAGCCACATGCAGCCGAAGGTGAGCAGCAGCGGCACGATGCCCGGCATCAGCTGATCGAGAATCGACTGCACCGTGGTTACTGTGGTTTTACCGGTCGAGTCAGTGATGCGTGACACCACCAGCGGGATGTTAACGTGCGTCCACTTGTTGACCAGCGCCCCCATTACAAACAGCCCCAGGATCGAGGCGCCCTCCGTGAGTTTCTGCAGGAAACCGCCGCCCATGTCGCTGACGATATCGATCCCTTTGCGGTAACCATAGGCCACACCGTAGTAGCGGGTCAGCAGGCGCGCGAGGTTGAACAGCACAAAGAACAGCAGCGGGCCCAGCAGGCTGCCGCTCATGGCGATACCGGCCCCCAGCGCGGCAAAGACCGGTCGCACCGTGCCCCAGAAGATGGGATCGCCCACCCCGGCCAGCGGTCCCATCAGCCCGACCTTCAGGCCGTTAATCGCCCCATCGTCGATGGCCGCGCCGTTGGCCCGCTGCTCCTCCATCGCCATCGTGACGCCCAGCACCGGCGCGGCCACATAAGGATGCGTGTTAAAGAACTCCAGATGGCGTTTAATCGCCTGTTTACGCGCCTCATTATTCTCAGGATAGAGACGGCGGATCACCGGCACCATTGAGAAGCAGAAGCCCAGCGCCTGCATACGTTCAAAGTTCCATGAACCCTGGAACAGGTTGGAGCGCAGAAAAACGGCGCGGACATCGCCGGGTGTCAGTTTCTTTTCGACCTTGGTTATATCGACCATGTGCTCACCTGTTCCTTAATCGAGTTCGTTATCGAGATCGTTTGGGGTCGCGGCAGCGGCGGGCGCACCCGCCGCACGGTTATATTTCGGGCTGAGCTGGATGTAGAGCACTGCCATCACCACGCCAATCACGCCCAGCGCCACCAGGTTGAAGCTGGTGAAAGCCGCCGTCACGAAGCCCAGGTAGAAGAAGGGCATCAGGTAGCCCGCGCGCATCATGTTGATCACCATCGCGTAACCGACCACCACAATCATGCCGCCCGCGATATTCAGCCCGTTGGTCACCACTTCCGGGATTGAACTGAGCAGGGCGTGCACCGCGCTGGTGCCGACAGAAATCGCCACGATCAGGGCCGGGATGGCGATACGCATCGCCTGCAGCAGCAGGGCTGAGACATGGATCCAGGAGATGGCCGTGAGATTGCCTTTTTCGGCCGCTTTGTCCGCCGCATGCTGGAAGGCGACGGTCAGCGTCCGCACGATAATCGTCAAAACCTGTCCGGCGGCGGCGAGCGGGATCGCCAGCGCGATACCGGCTCCGACGCTCTGACCGCCCGCGATAACCAGAATGGTCGAGATAATCGAGGCGAGGGCGGCATCCGGCGCCACGGCGGCCCCGATGTTCATCCAGCCCAGCGCGATCATCTCCAGCGTACCGCCGATAATGATGCCGGTTTTCATATCCCCCAGCACGATACCGATCAGAGTGCAGGCGACCAGCGGACGGTGAAACTGGAACTCATCCAGAATCGACCCCATCCCGGCAATACAGGCAACGATAAAAATCAAAATAATCTGTAGCGAGGTTATTTCCATCATACGTCGTGTCCTCAGCAGGATAATGGTAATGCACCCGAAAACGCAGGCGCCTTTTACGCATTCATTTTCGCAATCAAATCCATCATCTTCAGTTTCTGGTCGCTGGAAACTTTGCGGACTTCCAGTTCGATATGGCGTTCGTTAAGTTTGCGGAAGGCGGCGATATCTTTTTCATCGACCGAAACCGCGTTATTGACCTGCGTTTTTCCCTGACGAAATGCCATCCCGCCGATGTTGACGGATTTAATCTCAACACCCTGTTCCACCACCCGCACGACATCGGTGGGATTGGTAAACAGCAGCATGACGCGATCCTGACCATACTTCGGGTTGTTCCACACCCGCACCATCTTATCGACATCCACCACATGTGCCGTCACGCCCGGCGGAGCGACCTGGGTCAGCAGGGTCTTACGCACCTGATCGTTAGCCACCTCATCGCTGACGACGATAATGCGCTGGACGTTAGTCTCTTTGGTCCAGCGTGTCGCGACCTGTCCATGGATCAGGCGGTCATCGATCCGCACCAGACCGATCTTCATATGATCGCCCGGTGCCATCGGTTTTACCGGAGGCGCGGCCACGGCCGGTTCGACGCGGGTGGGCGCCGCGTCGGGAGCTTTCAGGGCTTTTACCCCCTCGCGACCGGTCTCAACCGCCACGGCGACCAGCGCCTCAAAGGATGGGTTATCGTCGCGCGCCATCAGCGTTTCAACCAGCATCGGAATATTGACCCCGGCCACGACCTCATACTGTGGCCGGTCCACCACGATCCGGCTGGCCGCGTTAAACGGGCTGCCGCCCCAGGTATCGACCAGAAACAGCACCCCCTGGCCGGTATCGAGTTCTGCCAGCCTTGCCTGATATTTTTCAATCAGCGTGTCAGCATTTTCACCGGGCACAAAATCTATCCAGCCGACATTCTCCTGCTCGCCCAACAGCATTTCTGCTGTTTTCAGCAGTTGTTCCGCTGCCCAGCCGTGTGTACCAATCACAATTGCTATGGTCACCTGCTACCTCCTTATGCCAGAGATGCTCATCTGGGGGATGAACGGTTTTGAATTTTGCTTTGATATCGCGTTAACCGGCTGTCTCAACAGTCAGGTATCGCGTCGAAAAAAGGGAATTGCGTTGGTAAAAGCCATGAAGTCGGGGCTTATTTTAGTGAGCGAAAAAATAAATGATGTGATGCCTGTCTGTTATTTACCCGCTGCCGGAAACCGTGCGCTTTTCTATGTGGCCGATCATCTCTGCTACAGTTTGTAAAAATGAGAAAATTTTTTGACGCCGTTTTCCGAACTGATACATTAACCTTCTGTTTATTACTCAGGAGTAACGGGCATCAGCCCACCTTATGGATCGTCACCGACGTCGCTTAATCTGTTCTTTGCGCCTGCTGGCGCGTCACCTCTCGCCTTACGGCGTTTTCCACGTTTTCCCGACTATCCCGATGTCACGCTTTGCTGCGCTGATACGTCCCGGCTCGTCTGGATCCCTGTTCTGGAGTCATAAATAATGGAATTTTTATTCGACCCCTCAATCTGGGCGGGTTTACTGACGCTGGTGGTGCTGGAAATTGTTCTCGGCATCGACAACCTGGTCTTTATCGCCATCCTGGCCGACAAGCTGCCGCCAAAGCAGCGTGATAAAGCGCGCCTGATTGGTCTGTCGCTGGCGCTGGTGATGCGTCTGGGCCTGCTGTCGCTGATTTCCTGGATGGTGACGCTGACGACACCGCTGTTCAGCGTAGGCGGTTTCAGCTTCGCGGGCCGCGATCTGATCCTGCTGGCGGGTGGCCTGTTCCTGCTGTTCAAGGCGACAATGGAGCTGCATGAGCGGCTGGAGAACCGACAGCTTGAGGGTTCCGCCAATCGCGGCTACGCCAGTTTCTGGGCCGTGGTGACACAGATTGTGGTGCTGGATGCTGTCTTCTCGCTGGATGCCGTGATCACGGCGGTGGGAATGGTGAACCATCTGCCGGTGATGATGACTGCCGTGGTGATTGCGATGGGTGTGATGCTGCTGGCGTCGAAACCGCTGACCAACTTTGTCAACGCGCATCCGACCGTGGTGGTGCTCTGCCTGAGCTTCCTGCTGATGATCGGTCTGTCGCTGGTGGCAGAAGGCTTTGGTTTCCATATTCCTAAAGGCTACCTCTACGCGGCTATTGGCTTCTCAATTCTGATCGAGCTGTTTAACCAGATTGCCCGACGCAACTTTATCCGCCATCAGTCGAATCGCCCGATGCGTGAGCGCACCGCCGAAGCGATTCTGCGCCTGATGGGCGGCCGCAACCGCGCCCAGACCGCCAGCAACAACAACAGCGGATCCAGCGAAGAGGTGGCGCTGGCGGAAGCGATGCCGCAGGAGGCGTTTAAGGACGAAGAGCGCTATATGATTAACGGCGTGCTGACGCTGGCGTCACGTTCGATTCGCAGCATCATGACGCCACGCGGTGAAATCTCGTGGGTTGATGCGAACCGTCCCGTTGATGAGATCCGCATGCAGCTGCTCGATACGCCGCACAGCCTGTTCCCGGTCTGCCGGGGCGAGCTGGATGAGATTGTCGGCGTCGTGCGCGCCAAAGAGCTGCTGGTGGCGCTGGATCATGGGATGGATGTGGCGGCCTTTGCGGCCAGTACCCCGACTATTGTGGTACCGGAAACGCTGGACCCGATCAACCTGCTCGGCGTGCTGCGTCGCGCCCGGGGCAGTTTTGTCATCGTTACCAACGAGTTTGGCGTGGTGCAGGGGCTGATTACTCCGCTGGATGTGCTGGAGGCGATTGCCGGGGAATTCCCGGATGAGGATGAAACGCCCGATATCATTGCAGATGGCGACGGCTGGCTGGTCAAAGGCGGCACTGATCTGCACTCGCTGCAGCAGCTGCTCGACTTCCATGAACTGGTCGATCCGGCCGAAGATCACGCGTCTCTGGCGGGCCTGCTGATTGCCCAGAAAGGGCAATTACCCCTGCCTGGCGATGTGATTGATATTACGCCGCTGCACTTCCAGATTATCGAGGCGACCGACTACCGTATCGATCTGGTGCGCGTCACCAAAGACAAGCCATACGATGAAGATGAAGAGGGGTAATCGTCTGCGGCAGCGTTAATCTGCCACGCTGAACTTCTCTGACAGCCGCTGCCTCACCGCCGCGGCTGTTTTTTTGTCCGTCGCCTGCGCGGTCGCGGACTCAGGGCCGGACATCGGCCTGATGCGCGGCCAGCCAGGCCGGGAAATCCGCCAGCGGCATCGGTCGGGCATAATAGTAGCCCTGAAGATGATCCACGCCGCGCTCGCGCAGGTAGGCCGCCTGCTCGGCGGTTTCGACCCCCTCGGCCACCAGGCTGATATTCAGACGCTGCGCCAGCGAGATCACCATATCCGTCACCGTGGCGTTAATCGCGTCTGTGCCGATGGCCGCAGTGAAAATCTTGTCGATTTTCAGCACATCGGGATGGAGATCTTTCAGATAGGAGAGCGAGCTGTGGCCGGTGCCGAAGTCATCGATCGCCAGCCGCACGCCGATATCATGCAGTTGGGAAATCACCGACTGATCCACGACCGGCAACGCATCCCGCTCGGTCAGCTCCACCACCAGTTTCGGCACAGGCGTCGCGGGCCACCAGAGCGTCTGCAGATCCTCCAGAATGGCCCGATCGCGGAAATGGCTGGCCGCCACGTTAATGGCAATATGAAAGTCGGGATCGTCGGGCAACTGCGGTAACGCGCTGACCACCTCAGCCAGCACAAAGCGCGTCAGGGGTTTAATCAGGTTCTGCCGCTCGGCCAGCGGAATAAAGAGATCCGGCGCTATCCAGCCCTGGCGGGCATTGTGCCAGCGCAGCAGTAACTCGATGCCGTCGCACTCGCCGCTTTTGCTGTTAATCAGCGGCTGACAGTAGACCATAAACTCGCGCGCGGTAATGCCGTAGCTGATCTGCCAGCTCAGGCTCATGCGGTTCGCGGTGGCCAGCCAGACGATGTAGCCGACCAGCAGGCTCAGCAGCAGCGCCAGCGGCAGCTGGGAAGGCAGCGTCGCCAGCGCCAGCCGGGTCGGAGAGGGGCCATAGAGCGTCAGGCTGAAGGGATAGCGCAGTGATTCCTGCTCGTAGCTCACCTCATCATCTGCCGGCACCGTGGCCTCAATCAATGGATTGCCATACTCCAGGCTTTGACCATTGACGTTGAAGACGGCGCGCTCCACCCAGGGCAGCTCCGGCTCCAGCAGGTAGTTGCTCATCATTTCGATATTGATAGCCTGCAGAATGCCGGAGCGGTTATCCAGACTCCTGGGCGTCCACAGCAGGAGTATCGGTGACCCTTTCAGCAGATAGCGATCGGTAGAGAGCGTCATGCGCTGGCCGTTAAAGGCCAGGTCGGGGTAGGTCTCTCCAAAAGGGATGGTGCGCGGGCCATAGATACTGGAGCAGTAGAGCATATCGTTATCGACCAGCAGAATCGCCCGCACCGTCTGCAGCGAGGAGATCTTCTCAATGAGCGGAAAGCGAACATCCTGGCAGGGCACGCCAACCAGCCCCAGCATATTACTGGCTGACACCTCCAGCGGGGAGAACATCCGGTCGAACCGCATTATCGCCTTGTCGGCAAAATCCATCGCCTGCTGCTCGATGCGCGCTTTTTCTTCGATATAGCGGAATGCCAGCGTCAGAATCAGCACCAGGGTGGCGATCATCAGCGCGATCAGCAAACGCTTGCGTCTGAATTGTCCAACATATTGCTGGGCCATCAACATCAGTTTCCACCTTCCCTAAAGCCAGAAAAAAGCAACACAACGGGATGAGTATCGGCACGGTCAGGCCAGAACTGAGGCCGTAATGCAGAAAAGCGGGTCTGGAAAGCAGGGCAAGCCGGACGGCTGCGCGGAAATCACTCTACCGTGTAATCCTGCGCTGAGATAGCGCAGGATACGGATTTTATTATGTTTGCGCGTTATTTAAACCGCTGGGGGCGTTAATCGCACTGAACCTTGATTGCCAGCCCGCCGCGTGAGGTTTCACGATATTTGGCGTTCATATCTTTGCCGGTTTCATACATGGTTTCGATAACCTTATCCAGCGAGACGCGTGGTTCGCTGGTGCGGCGCAGCGCCATTCTCGCCGCGTTGATCGCTTTCACTGAGGCGATCGCGTTGCGCTCAATGCAGGGCACCTGCACCTGACCCGCCACCGGGTCACAGGTCAGCCCCAGGTTATGCTCCATGCCGATCTCGGCGGCCACGCAGACCTGCTCCGGGCTGGCACCCAGCAGCTCGGCCAGACCGGCTGCCGCCATTGAGCAGGCGACACCGACTTCACCCTGGCAGCCCACTTCGGCACCAGAGATGGAGGCGTTCATTTTATAGAGCACGCCAATCGCGCCTGAGGCGAGGAAATAGCGCAGGAAGATATCGGGCGTGACCGGCTCGATAAAGTGATCGTAGTAGGCCAGCACCGCAGGCACGATGCCGCAGGCGCCGTTGGTCGGAGCCGTCACCACCCGGCCACCCGCAGCGTTCTCTTCGTTGACGGCCAGCGCAAACATATTGATCCAGTCGATGACGATCATCGGATCGCTGGAGTGTTTGGTGGAGGAGGTCAGCAGACGACGCAGCGAGGCGGCGCGGCGCGGCACCCGCAGCGGGCCAGGCAGCACACCTTCGGTATTCAGGCCGCGATCGATACAGGCCTGCATGGTCTGCCAGATGGTGGCGAAATAGGCCTGAATCTCATCACGGCTGTGCAGCGCCAGTTCGTTCTTCATGACCAGGCCCGAGAGCGACAGGCCCGTTTCGCGGCAGTGAGCCAGCAGATCTTTGGCGGAGTGGAACGGCCAGGGAACAGAGACCTCATCCAGCGCCGACTGGCCGAAGTGCTCTTCATCGACAATAAAACCGCCGCCCACCGAGTAGTAGGTTTTTGACAGGATCAGCAGGTCGCCCGCAAACGCGAGCAGGCGCAGGCCGTTCTCATGCAGGGAGAGGTTCTCACTGCGGAACACCATGCCGCCTTCGCGCGGAAAGTCCACCTCATGCGCGCCTTTTGCTAGCAGCAGCCGCTCACGCTGTTCCACATCCTTGATAAAGGCGGGGATCGCATCGATGTCTACGGTATCCGGTGATTCGCCCGCCAGACCCATAATAATGGCGATGTCCGTGTGGTGGCCTTTACCGGTCAGGGAGAGCGACCCATAGACATCCACGGCGATCCGGGTCACCTCCTGCAGCTTTCCCTGTTCGCTGAGCAAATCCACAAACTGTTTACCCGCTTTCATCGGGCCGACAGTATGCGAACTTGAGGGGCCGATGCCCACTTTGAACATGTCGAAAACACTAATCACAGGTGACACTCCTCACAATTATTATCAGTCTGCCGCGGCAGTTTATGGCGCTAATAGTAAAGGTCATGCACCGGAAAAGAGCAGCTTTTCGCATGAAATAAACTTATTAAAACCAGTAGAAAAAATTATAGCGTAAACCGGCAGGGAGCTGACGGGCCGGGGCAGGGAATCTCAGAAAGCGATTTGCGTACTCAGCGAACGGATAATCCCGGCGGTCATGCCCCAGACCAGATAATCCTGATAGCGTGACAGCCAGACCGGATGGCGCACGCCCGCCCGGTTGATCTCCAGCACGCTGTAGCGGCTGAGCTGTAATGCCTCGGCCAGCGGCATCTCAAAGGCGCTGCTGACCTCATCCGGATTCAGGGTCAAGCGCAGACCGGCCGGAATAATCCCCAGCACCGGCGTGACCTGAAAACCGGTACTGCTGGTTACGGCAGGCAGCGCGCCCAGCACCTCGACCTGCTGCGGGTCCAGCCCGACCTCTTCCTGCGCTTCGCGCAGTGCGGTGGCGATCAGCGAGGCGTCGGTGGCATCCTGCATCCCGCCGGGAAAGGCCACCTGCCCGGCATGTTTTCGCAGCGCATGCGAGCGTTGCGTCAGCAGCAGGCCAGGTTCAGCCCGCGCCACCACCGGCACCAGCACCGCAGCATGACGTCCTGAGAGGCGCTGCGTGCTGCGGGCGGGCTGCTGCAACAGAAAACGGCTGCGGAAGGTCTCAAGCGTCAGGGCCAACGGTACCTCCGATCTGTTCCAGCGCCGGTAAAATCCGGCTCACTTTGTCGAGCGTCTCCTGATATTCCGCCGCCGGATCGCTGTCGGCCACCAGCCCGCCTCCCGCGGCACAGTAGATCTGCTGCCCCTCGGCGATCAGCGTGCGGATGGTGATACTGGTATCCATCCTTCCGCAGAGGCTGAGATAGCCGATACTGCCGCACCAGGCATTGCGCCGCTGCGGCTCCAGTTCATCAATAATCTCCATCGCCCGGATTTTGGGCGCGCCGGTTATCGATCCGCCCGGGAAGCAGGCGCGCAGCAGATCCGTGGCCTGCAGGGTTGCAGGCAGCTGCGCCCGCACCGTGCTCACCAGATGATGAACCGCCGGGAAAGGCTCAACCACAAACAGCTCCGGCACCGTCACCGAGCCGGGAACGGCGACGCGGCCGATATCGTTGCGCAGCAGATCGACAATCATCAGGTTTTCGGCGCGATCTTTCCCGGCATTGCGCAGCGCCTCGGCCTGTTGCGCATCGGCGACGGGATCGCTGCAACGTGGCCGGGTGCCTTTTATCGGTCGGGTCTCGATCTGTTTCTGATTCAGGGAGAGAAAACGCTCGGGCGACAGGCTGAGGATCGCACTGCCAGGCAGACGCAGGAACGCACTGAACGGCGCGCGGTTGGCGGCATTCAGCCGGGTAAACGCCTGCCACTCATCCCCCTGATAGCCCGCCTGAAAACGCTGGGCCAGGTTGACCTGGTAACAGTCGCCCGCCTGAATGTAGGCTTGTACCCGGTCGAAGCGTGCGGCGTAGTCGGCATAGCTCAGATTGGAACGCCAGCGACTGGTCAGTGAAAAGGGTACGGTTTTGCGCGCGGGCCAGGCTGTCAGCCAGGCGGCCCGCGCCGCTACGTTTTCTGTCGCCACCAGCGTCAGCGTCTGCTGGTGGTGATCGGCAATGAGCGCCCAGTCATAGATCCCCACCGCCATGTCCGGCGTGGTGAGATCGGCCTCGGCGTGCTGCGGCAGGGATTCAAACCGGCGGCCCAGATCGTAACCGAACAGGCCCAGCGCCCCGCCCTGAAACGGTAAAGCTTCGCTGGTCACCGGCGTGACGCCGAGTGCATCACACTGCTGCTGAACCAGCAGCAGCGGATCGGCGGTGGAGTCGCGGCTGCCGTTCCGGTCGCTGATAGTGGTGGTGGCTCCCCGGGTAACCAGCGTCGCACGCGGGTCGGCGGTCAGAATATCAAAGCGGTTGTCGCTGTGGCTGGCCTGCGCGGAGGAGAGCAGCATCGCCCACGGCAGAGAGGAAAGGGGCGCGAAGCGCCGTATCAGCGCATCCGGGGTGTAATCAAGCGTCAGGGTTTCAACAATCATCGTGCAGAGAAATCAGCAGGCAAAGAGGCGGTCAGACTGACATATTTTTTCCTGACTGGCACCTGTTAGTTCGGCGTGGGATACTGTCAGCCCCAACGCAGGAGTAGAACATGATAACAGGATTACCGGCGCTCTCTCATGAGCAGCAGCAACAGGCCGTCGAACGCATTCAGGAATTAATGGCTGGCGGGCTGACGAGCGGCCAGGCGATCGCCCAGGTGGCGCAGGAAATTCGTGAGAGCCATACGGGTGAACAGATTCGGGCGCTATTCGACGACGAAGATGATGAAAACGAAGAGGAATAACGCCCGGCGCGGTTAACGGGCCGCGATAATCTTAATTTCGATTTTATATTTCGGATTCAACAGTCCGGCCTGAACCGTGCAGCGCACCGGCGCATTATCCGGCGAGACCCAGGCGTCCCAGGCGCGGTTCATCGCAGGGAAGTCGGCTTTATCGACCAGAAACAGCGTTGCATCCAGGATTTTGCTTTTGTCGCTGCCCAGGCGCGTCAGCATCGCATCAATGACGGCCAGCGCATTCGCTGTCTGTGCTTCGGCATCGGCGTCCAGGTTTTCTGGCACGCTGGTGTAGTAGATGGTGTCGTTATGAATGACAGCCTCGGACATGCGGTGTTCCGGATCAATGCGGGTAATGCTCATCGGTTTCTCCCTCGTTATTTGCGCATTAGCCTGGCACACTCCTGACACCGCTGTCACCCTTTACGCCCGCAGGCAGCGCTGAACGATTGCCTGCCTGTCCGCCATCACCTGAGGCGCCATCCTGAACGTGGTGAAATATTTCACCTCCGATCCTTTCCGCTGAGGGGTGATATCCGCAAAAATGGAATCCTCCCAGGTGTAAACGCTGATGTCACTGCCTCTGGGCTGAGTGTGGGTAGTGTTATCGCTGGCAATGACTGTCGTGGTGGACCAGCCGCGATAGATACAGTCGCTGAGCTGGGGGGCGGTTCGGGTGCTCTGGCCCTGAAAGAGCGGTGCCTGCTGACGAGCCTGGTCGGGCGTGGGGGCCTGGCAGCCGCAGAGCAGCAGCACGCCGGCGAGAGAGCCGATGCGGAAATAGTTCATCACATTCCTCCGCCTGAGTCAGGCAGTCGGGTTAAGGCCATCTGCTTAACAGTGCCTGAGGCAACGTTAAGCCAGTGTCGGCACATCAGCCAGCAGGTGCCACATCCCAACGGTCAGCTGATTTGATTAGTATAATCCGGGTGTTAGTTTCCTCGCGGCGTTCATCTGCATTTGATAACTGCATCACACTGTCCGCCGCGCCATGGCGGGCGTCAGACCGGGCGCACGTCTGCAAATCGCGCAATCAGCCGCTGTCTGCGGTGAAACTCCGGCAGGACGGGCTGAAAAATGTTATAAATCAATCAAAAGATAGCGCCACAGAATGAGGATGAACACATGGCGAATACGCAGTATCTGTTTTGGGTGATGGCGGGCGCACTGACGCTGCTCTTTATTGTTATCGCGGCCTTTGTGGGGTTATCCAAAGGCACCCGGCAGGGAGTAATAACGTTTGCTGTGCTCTTCATCATTATGCTGGCGGGCGCGCTCTACATACACCATTAACGCAGAGCCGTTTGAACCTTTTCACGCGCTTACAGCGATCTTAAGCCCGGCTCACACTTCAGGCGGAAATTGTGCGGCGGGGCGTGCCGGTTAACTATGCTCATCTGAAATAGCAACACTGCTATTTATCACCGGAGGTAATTATGTCTGAACGTCCTGATTACGATGAACCCCTGCCAGATGATGCTGAGATCTATCCTGAAGATGACGCAGAGGATGAGGAAGAGGATCCGCTGGAAAAGGATGTCTGATCTGCTAACCGGGAACGGGCCGCCCGTCTCTTCTGCGTGACAGATAAACCGCAAAACGCCCGTTTTGCGGTTTCTTTTTTCCTTCAGCTTCTGAAAAATGCTCTGGCATTTAATCGTTAACGGACATATTCAGCGCCCGGACCACACCGGCCATTTAATTCTGAATAATGATAAAACGAGAATGTTAATTAAATTAACATCGATAAAAATAGTAAACTCATTATTCCTGAAGAAGGTGAACGATCGCATTTTGTCACCTTGCTGATATAAAAGGGCGCGGAATATTATCGCTGCCGCACATTAGCTTATCAGCAGGGATAAAAATGAAACGATTAACACGGTTAAGTCTGATCATCGCGCTGTCGTCCATGGGTGTCGCCAGCGCAGCAGAGCCGCACTGGAGCTACGAAGGCAAAGCAGGGCCGGAGCACTGGAGCGAACTGAGCAGCGATTTTCACCTCTGCCACGAAGGAAAGGCGCAGTCGCCCATAAATATTAAAGATCCCATACAGGGGCATCTGCAGCCCCTGAATCTGGCTTATCAGGCGTCGGCGGAAAAAGTCATTAATAATGGCCACACTATTCAGGTTACCGTCGATCATGAAGATGACTTTATTCTGGACGGTGAAAAGTTCACTCTGCGTCAGTATCATTTTCACACGCCCGGTGAAAACCAGATCAATGGACACACCTTTCCGCTGGAAGCCCATTTTGTTCACAGCAAAGAGGATGGCGACCTGGCCGTAGTCGCGGTGATGTTTGAAGTCGGCAAAGAGAACCCGGCGCTGACTCCCCTGATTGACGCGATGCCGAAAAAGGAGAATCAGCAGGTCAGCATCAATCGTCAGGTCGATCTGCGCGAGCTCTTCCCGGAAGACCTGCACTATTATCGTTTCAGCGGTTCGCTGACCACGCCTCCCTGCAGCGAAGGCATCCGCTGGCTGGTGATAAAGCAGCCGGTCACACTCTCGCAGGCCCAGCTCGACGCCTTTAAGCGGGCTCTGAAAACCACCAACAATCGTCCGCTGCAGCACCTTAACGGCCGCATGATCGTCGAGTAAGCCCCAACCCGGTGCTTTGGCAGGAAGCCCATATCCTCAGGCGGCCATGTGCCGCCTTTTTGTTTCCGCGAAGCGGTTAAAGGGCCCGCTTGTTTCTGCCATAATTGCCTAATCTGTTGAAAAACCTCTATTTTGCTTTGTTATGGCAATACTGACATAATTACAGTGTTTTTGCCGTTCTTTGTGAGGGTATGTGGCAGACGATTTTGCAGTGGATGGCGCCCTGGCGCAGGCGATCGCAGGTTTCAGGCCGCGCGAAGCACAACGTGAGATGGCGCAGGCGGTTTCAGAAGCCGTAAAACAGCAGGGTGAACTGGTGGTGGAAGCCGGCACTGGCACCGGCAAAACCTATGCCTATCTGGCGCCCGCTCTGCGGGCCGGTAAAAAAGTGATTGTCTCCACCGGTTCCAAAGCGCTGCAGGATCAGCTCTATGGCCGCGATCTGCCCACCATGACCCGCGCGCTGAAGTTCACGGGTAAAACCGCCCTGCTGAAGGGGCGCTCAAATTATCTCTGCCTGGAACGGCTGGAACAGCAGTCGATGGCGGGAGGCGATCTCACTGTTCAGGCGCTGACCGACCTGGTGACGCTGCGAAGCTGGTCGTCGCAGACGGAAGATGGAGACATCAGCAGCTGCGCAGGCGTAACCGAAGACAGCCCGGTCTGGCCGCTGGTCACCAGCACCAACGATAACTGCCTTGGCACCGATTGTCCGCGTTACAAAGAGTGTTTTGTGGTCAAAGCGCGAAAGCGTGCGATGGACGCCGATGTCGTAGTGGTTAACCACCATCTGTTCCTTGCCGACTTAGTGGTAAAGGAGGGGGGCTTTGGTGAACTGATCCCCGAAGCGGATGTGATGATCTTCGACGAAGCCCATCAGCTGCCCGATATCGCCAGCCACTATTTTGGTCAGCAACTCTCCAGCCGCCAGTTACTCGATCTGGCCAAAGACATTATTACCGCCTACCGCACCGAAGTGCGTGATGCCCGGCAGCTGCAGAAATCGGCAGACCGGCTGGCGCAGTGCGCGCAGGATTTCCGGCTGGCATTAGGCGATCCCGGCTTTCGCGGTAATCTGCGCGAACTGCTGAGCGATAACGCGATTCTGCGCATGTTCACGCTGCTGGATGACGCGCTTGAGCTTTGCTACGACGTCATCAAACTGTCGCTGGGCCGATCGGCCCTGCTGGATGCCGCCTTTGAGCGGGCCGCGCTCTATCGTGGGCGGCTGAAACGGCTGCGGGCAATTAACGAGCCGGGCTACAGCTACTGGTATGAATGCACCTCACGCCACTTTATCCTGGCGCTGACGCCGCTTTCGGTAGCGGAACGCTTCCGTGAAGTGATGGACAACCGCAAGGCCGCATGGATCTTTACCTCTGCAACGCTGGCGGTCGACGAGAACATGGCGCACTTCGCCGAACGGCTGGGGGTCAATGCAGCGAAGAGCCTGATCCTCAACAGCCCGTTCGACTTTGCGAAGCAGGCGCTGCTCTGCGTGCCGCGTAATCTGCCGGAACCGAACCGGCCTGGTGGCGCGCGCCAGCTGGCCGCGATGATGAAGCCGCTGATTGACGCCAACAAAGGCCGCTGTTTCTTTCTCTGCACCTCGCACCTGATGATGCGCGAGCTGGCCGCAGAGTTTCGCGCCTCAATGACGCTGCCGGTACTGGTGCAGGGTGAAACCAGTAAAGGCCAGTTGCTGAAACAATTTATTGAGAAGGGCAATGCTCTGCTGGTGGCGACCAGCAGCTTCTGGGAGGGCGTGGACGTGCGCGGCGATGCGCTGTCGCTGGTGATCATCGACAAGCTTCCCTTTACCTCACCGGAAGATCCGCTGTTGAAGGCGAGGATGGAAGATTGTCGTATCCGCGGCGGCGACCCTTTTGCCGACGTGCAGCTGCCGGATGCGGTGATCACCCTGAAGCAGGGGGTGGGACGCCTGATCCGCGACACGAACGATCGCGGTGTGCTGGTGATCTGCGATCAGCGGCTGGTGTCGCGGCCCTATGGTGCACTGTTTCTCAACAGCCTGCCGCCCACGCCGCGTACCCGGGATATCGCCCGCGCCATCGCCTTTATCCGCCAGCAACCCGAACCAGACGCGTAATTCTGTGCTAAGATGCGCGCCGTTTTTCTTTCTTCTGAGGTAGTCATGTCAGCCCGAATTTTAGCGCTGGATACGGCAACAGAAGCCTGTTCAGCCGCTTTGCTGAATCAGCAACAGATGGATGCCCGATTTGAGATCGCCCCGCGCGATCACACCCAGCGCATTCTGCCGCTGGTCGAGGAGCTGCTGCTGGCGCAGCGGCTGGAACTGACCGATCTTGACGCGCTGGCGTTTGGCCGCGGTCCCGGCAGTTTTACCGGTGTACGAATCGGGATTGGGATTGCGCAAGGCCTGGCACTGGGTGCCGCTCTGCCGATGATCGCCGTCTCTACTCTGGCAACCCTGGCGGAAGGTGCATGGCGTCTGCACGGTGCCACGCGGGTGTTAACCGCGATTGATGCGCGCATGGGGGAGGTCTACTGGGCCGAATATCAGCGCGATGAGCAGGGCGTCTGGCAGGGCGAGGCCACCGAAAGCGTGCTCTCACCGGAGGCGGCGCTGGCACGCATGCAGGCGCTGTCCGGCCAATGGATGACCGCAGGCACCGGCTGGCAGGCTTATCCGGGGCTTCAGCAGGGCCATTCTTTGACGCTCAGCGCCAGCGACGTAGCCCTGCCTGCCGCAGAGGATATGCTGCCGCTGGCCGCCCTGGCGCTGGCCCGTGGTGAAACGTGTCTGCCGGAAACGGCAGAGCCGACCTATCTGCGCAATGAGGTCGCCTGGAAAAAGTTACCTGGCCGGTAAAAGAGACGCAACTTATTGTTATGCGTCCAGTCTAATCTTTACCTGATGGGAGAATCTCTATGTCGTCAATCTGTGGTAAAGGGCTTTCAGGTCTGTTGCTGACCTGCGTGCTGGCGTTAACCGGTTGTGTCTCTATTCCTGACACGCTGCAGGGCAGTTCGCCGCAGCCGCAACAGGATCTGTTGCGGGTGATGAGCGATCCGTCGCTGTTTGTCGGGCAGGAGTCGCGCTTTGGCGGCAAGGTAGTCAATGTTACCAATCTGAATGGCAAAACCCGGCTGGAGATTGCGGCTCAGCCGCTGGATGACAGCGCCAGACCGCGTCTGGGGGCGGCGTCAGTTGGCCGGATCTTTGCCGACATCCACGGTTTTGTCGATCCGGTGGATGTCCGTAATCAGTATGTTACGGTGCTGGGCACGCTGAAGGGCACCGAGCAGGGCAAAATCGGAGAGGCGGATTATAAATTCGTGGTCATTGATGTGCGCGGCTATCAGCGCTGGCGGCTGACGCAGCAGGTGATGGCGCCGCCTCAGCCTGTGGATCCCTGGATCTGGTATGGGCCTACCCGCCATCGCGGGGGCTACTGGGGGCCTAATCCTTACTGGGGCATGATGAATACCGGCCCGACAGAGGTGCAGACTATCCTGACCGAGTAAGTGTGAACATCGTCTTTATTCAGCCCGGTCGCGGTGCTCGCAGCCGGGCTTTTTATTTGTCTGTTTTATCAGCACGAAATTTAGTGATGGACTTCGCAACCTCAACATGCCGAAACAGGCAAACTGGTACAATCAGTTAAAATATTGTTAACAAACCAGATTGGCTGAGGCAGCGATGGAAATACAACATAATTATCGGGGTGGATCCTTGAATAAGGTTTGGCTGAAACGCTACCCGGCAGATGTGCCTGCCGAAATAAGTGCAGATCGTTATACTTCTCTGGTCGATCTGTTTGAGCAGGCCGTAAAACGCTACGCCGATCAACCCGCCTTTCTGAACATGGGTCAGAAAATGACGTTTCGCCAGCTGGAGGAGAAGAGCCGCGCGTTTGCCGCCTATCTCCAGCAACAGCTGGGCCTGAAAGCCGGAGACAGGGTGGCGCTGATGATGCCTAACCTGCTCCAGTATCCGGTGGCCCTGTTTGGCGTGCTGCGTGCGGGCATGGTCGTGGTCAACGTCAATCCGCTCTATACGCCGCGGGAACTGAAGCATCAGCTTAATGACAGCGGCGCCAGCGCCATCGTTATCGTCTCCAATTTTGCCCACACGCTGGAAAAAGTGGTGGCAGAAACCCCGGTTCGCCACGTCATTCTGACCCGGATGGGCGATCAGCTGGCCCCGCTTAAAGCCACACTGGTAAACTTTGTCGTCAAATATGTGAAAAAGCTGGTGCCAAAATACCATCTGCCGGGCGCCATCTCGTTTCGTCAGGTGCTGGAGAGTGGGGCCGCGCTGCCTTATCAGCGTCCGACGGTTTCCAATGACGATCTCGCCTTCCTCCAGTATACCGGCGGCACCACTGGCGTTGCCAAAGGGGCGATGCTGACCCATCGCAACATGCAGGCGAACATTGAGCAGACCCGGGCGACCTATGGCAAAATGCTGCGCGATGGCAAAGAGTTTGTGGTCACCGCGTTGCCGCTGTATCACATCTTTGCACTCACCGTGAATGGCCTGCTGTTCCTGGAACTGGGCGGTCAGAACCTGTTGATCACCAATCCGCGCGACATCCCCGGCTTTGTCAAAGAGCTGGGCAGGGTGCCCTTTACCGCCATCACCGGCGTGAACACGCTGTTTAACGCGCTCCTCAACGATGAGCAGTTTAATAAACTCGATTTTTCCACGTTGCGTCTCTCTGCGGGCGGCGGAATGGCGGTGCAGAAAGTGGTGGCTGAGCGCTGGGAAAAGCTCACCGGGCACTATCTGCTGGAGGGTTATGGCCTGACCGAGTGTTCGCCGCTGGTGTCGGTCAATCCCTATGACATCAGCTGTCACACCGGCAGTATCGGCCTGCCGGTGCCTTCTACCGATGTCCTGATTCTGGATGATGCCGGTAATGAGGTGCCACCGGGTGAACCGGGCGAGCTCTGCATCCGCGGTCCGCAGGTGATGCTGGGTTACTGGCAGCACCCCGAAGCCACGGCCGAGGTGCTGAAAAATGGCTGGCTCCACAGCGGTGATATTGTTACCGTTGATGAGGAAGGCTTTATTCGCATCGTCGACCGCAAAAAAGATATGATTCTGGTGTCAGGCTTTAATGTCTACCCGAATGAGATCGAAGATGTGCTGATGCAACATCCTAAAGTACGTGAAGCGGCGGCGATTGGCGTGCCCAGCGATCTCTCGGGCGAAGCGGTGAAAGTCTGCATCGTCAGAAAAGATCCCTCGCTGACAAAAGAGGAGGTGCTCGACCACTGTCGCCGTCAGCTGACCGGTTACAAAGTGCCGAAGATCATCGAGTTCCGGGATGAATTGCCTAAAACCAACGTTGGCAAGATACTGCGACGTGAACTGCGCGACGAGGCAAAGTCCGGGCGCTGAAGCAGGACTGAATTGAGGTTGAACGCCGGCATGTCCGGCGTTTTTATTGTGTTTAACATGGAGCGCCGCGCGTTGTTGGCTGCGGTGAAAATAAGACGTGAACTATTCCCTTATCGACCAGGATGATCAACTGGCAGACGTGTGTCAGAAAGCGCGCCAGCACGCGGCGGTGGCACTGGATACCGAATTTGTCCGTACCCGCACTTACTATCCTCAGCTGGGTCTGATCCAGTTGTTTGACGATCAGCAACTGGTGCTGATCGATCCGCTGAATATCCGTGACTGGTCACCCTTTATCGAACTCTTAACGGATACGCGCGTCACCAAATTCCTGCATGCCGGCGGGGAAGATCTGGAAGTTTTCCTGCACCGCTTCGGCGTTCTGCCGACGCCGATGATCGACACCCAGATTCTGGCAGCCTTCTCCGGCCAGCCACTCTCATGGGGTTTTGCCGCCATGGTGGCCCATTTCACCCAGGTTGAGCTTGATAAAAGTGAATCACGCACAGACTGGCTGGCGCGTCCGCTGACCGAGCGTCAGTGCGCCTATGCAGCAGCAGATGTCCACTATCTGCTGCCGATTGCCCGTCAGCTGATGGCGAATACTGAGGCTGCCGGTAATATGGCAGCGGCGCTCAGCGAGTGCGAAAACCTCTGTCAGCGCCGTCTCGACACGGTTGTACCGGATGATGCCTGGCGGGATATCACCAATGCCTGGCAGCTGCGCCCCCGTCAGCTGGCGGCATTACAGCGGCTGGCGGCCTGGCGTCTGAAGCTGGCGCGTGAAAAGGATATGGCGGTCAATTTTGTGGTGCGCGAAGAGCATCTCTGGAAGGTCGCCCGCTTTATGCCTGGCTCACTGGGCGAGCTGGACCATCTGGGGCTGTCGGGACATGAGATTCGTTTCCACGGCAAAACGCTGGTGGCGCTGGTCGCCGACGCTGCGGCGCTGGACGAGAGTGAATTACCCGCACCGCTGGGTAATCTGATCGATCATCCGCACTATAAGCAGGTGTTTAAAGCAGTAAAAGCACTGGTGCAGCAGGTGAGTGAGCAGAGTGGGTTCAGTCAGGAACTGCTGGCGTCACGCCGTCAGATCAATCAGGTTCTCAGCCAGCACTGGGGCCTGAAGCCACAGGGACGTCAGCCGGAGTTACTCACCGGATGGCGGGGCGAACTGTTGAAGCCTGGCATTGATGCCATTCTGGCGGATGTCTGACCGATAAAATTTCCCCTGCCAGAGCGCAGGGGAAATTCAGGAAACGGTCAGCGTCATTTCGTCACGTCATCCGTTTCCGGCAGCGTGACGTTCAGCTCCAGAATGGAGATATCATCCCCTTTCTGATCCAGCTGCACCGTCACCATTTCCGGGTCAATCTTTACATATCTGCAAATCACTTCCAGAATGTCGCGCTTAAGTTGCGGAAGATAGTGGGGCTCACTGTCGCCCCTTCTCCGTTCTGCCACGATAATCTGCAGCCTTTCCTTGGCTATATTGGCAGTGTTCTTCTTCCGGGATAAAAAGAAATCAAGTAATGCCATGGTTTATCCCCCGAACAGGCGTTTCAGGAAACCCTTCTTCTCTTCTTCGATAAAGCGGAAGGGACGAACTTCACCGAGCAACCGTTCAACGGTATCGGCATAGGCTTTGCCAGCATCTGACTCACTGTCAAGGATCACCGGCTCGCCCTGGTTAGAGGCGCGCAAGACTGACTGATCTTCAGGGATCACACCGACCAGCGGAATGCGCAGGATCTCCAGCACATCTTCCATGCTCAGCATGTCGCCACGGCTTACGCGGCCAGGATTATAACGGGTCAGCAGCAGATGCTCTTTTACCGGCTCCTGACTGTTTTCAGCGCGACGGGATTTAGATGAGATGATGCCCAGAATACGGTCGGAGTCGCGAACAGAGGAGACTTCCGGGTTGGTGGTAATGATGGCTTCATCGGCAAAGTAGAGCGCCATCAGCGCACCGGTTTCGATACCCGCCGGTGAGTCGCAGACGATGAAATCGAACTCCATTGCTGCTAAGTCGTTCAGGACTTTTTCAACACCTTCACGGGTCAGCGCATCTTTATCGCGGGTCTGTGACGCAGGCAGGATGTAGAGCTGCTCAGTGCGTTTGTCGCGAATCAGCGCCTGGTTCAGCGTGGCATCGCCCTGGATGACGTTAACGAAGTCATAGACCACACGGCGTTCACAGCCCATGATTAGATCCAGGTTACGCAGACCGATATCAAAGTCGATCACAACCGTCTTTTTGCCTTTCTGCGCTAAACCGGTGGCGATGGCCGCGCTTGACGTGGTCTTACCAACGCCCCCTTTACCGGATGTAACTACAATAATGCGTGCCATAAATGTTGATTTCCTTAACAAAAGAAAAGGGGCCTAATTAAGTGTCTGGATAGTCAGCGCGCCATCCTGCAGGCACAGGCGCGCAGCTTTACCAAAAAATTCTTGCGGGATCTGATCCATGATCCAGTACTCCCCGGCAATCGAGACCAGCTCGGCGGCCAGATGGGTACAGAAAATCTGGCAGTTGCGGTCACCGCTGGCGCCTGCCAGCGCACGGCCGCGCATCATGCCATAAATATGAATGTTGCCATCGGCGACCAGTTCGGCCCCGGCGCTGACGCTGCTGGTGACGATTAAGTCAGCGTCACGCGCATAAATCTGCTGGCCTGAGCGCACCGGGGTATTCACGATGCGGGTTTTGGCGGCGACGGCTTCAGCCATCACAGGCTGGGGTTCAGGAACCGGTGCAGGCGCAGGGGCGGGCGCTTCACTGCGCGGCCGGGCCTCTTTACCTTCAGCCAGTACCGGCAGGCCGGCCCGGACGATAATGCGTTTCAGGGCATCATCTTTACAGCCGCTCACGCCGACAATGCGTAAACCGGTGGCAAGAATCGCCTGCTGTAGCTGCTTCCAGTTAACATCTGCACTCAGTGTGGCGACGTTAAGCACCACCGGAGCGTTCTTCAGGAAATCTGGCGCCTGGTCAATCTTGTCCTGGAGTGCCTTGCGGATCACCACAGGGTCATGGTGATGCAGATGGACGACAGACAGGGTGAAACTGCTACCTTTAAATTCGATTGGCGTTTGCGACATCAGTCCCGACTCAGTCCTGTTTTCACTACCGTCAGCCAGGCGATGATAAAATCATCGTTTATGCGCTTACGGTGAATATTCGAAGTTCTGCAAGCATGTTATAGTTACAGCTATATTCAGACAAGCCTCAACGCCGGTTAATTCGAGTAAAAAATATGTTTTGTGTGATCTACAGAAGCCCGTTACGTGACCAGACTTATCTCTATGTTGAAAAAAAGGACGATTTTTCGCGCGTTCCTGAAGCGTTGCTGAAAGGATTTGGCAAGCCCCAGCTGGCAATGGTGCTGAAGCTGGAGGGCCGCGACAGACTGGCTAATGCGGATATCAATAAAGTTAAGCAGGGATTGAGTGAACAGGGCTATTATTTACAGCTTCCTCCACCAATCGAAAGTCTGCTAAAAATTCATTTACAGGCTGATAAAAAAGTTTAACTCAGATTCATCTGTAAATATAAATCCTCTCAGCGCGATGCTGCCAGGATAATATGACTTTAAGGCTGCGCAAAATAGACGGCGCAGCTTATCTGTTTTCTCCGCTTCTTAAATTTTTCGCCTGAATTCCCTCCCGGATTGGTCGAAACTTCAGCGATTATGCGCCCCTGTTTACGCTTATTGACAAATTCTACCCCCCGGACCGTTAAAAGGATCTTATTATCACGCCATGAGGCTGGCATTTCGATCAGCTCACAGGCAAACATCAATCCGCCAGCAACGCTGGCATCACACCTAACCTGAACAGGGGATGAGCATGTATCAGCATCGGAACTGGCAAGGCGCTCTGATAGATTTTCCGGTCAGCAAAGTGGTTTGCGTCGGCAGTAACTACGCAAAACACATTAAAGAGATGGGCAGTGCAACGCCGACTGAACCCGTTATCTTCATTAAACCGGAAACTGCGCTGTGTGATCTGCGCCAGCCGCTCTCGATTCCCGACGGCTTTGGCGACGTTCACCATGAAGTAGAACTGGCGGTGCTGATCGGTGCCACCCTGAAGCAGGCTACTGAAGCGCATGTGGCTCAGGCTATCGCAGGTTATGGTGTGGCGCTGGATCTGACGCTGCGGGACCTGCAGGCCGGACTGAAAAAAGCGGGTCAGCCGTGGGAGAAGTCCAAAGGCTTTGATAATGCCTGTCCCATCTCCGGGTTTATTCCGGCCGCCGGGTTCAGTGGTGACCCGCAGAACAGTGAGCTTAAGTTGCTGGTTAACGGCGAGGTCCGCCAGCAGGGCACCACTGCGGATATGATCCATAAAATCCTGCCGCTGATTGCTCATATGAGCCACTACTTTACGCTGCGCGCCGGCGATGTGATCCTGACCGGCACGCCGGAAGGGGTCGGCCCGATGCGTTCCGGGGATCAGCTGGAGGTCTCATTAGCGGGCCACGGCATCAGCACACGCGTACTCTAAACACTTGCATCACTGCGGCAGAGGCTTTATAAGGTGCGTTTCAGGCACAACCCGGACAATCATCATGACTGATACCCCTTTCTGGCAACACAAACGCCTGGCACAAATGAGCGATGAGGAGTGGGAATCCTTGTGTGATGGTTGCGGTCAGTGTTGCCTGAACAAGTTACAGGACGCCGACACGGATGAGATCTACTTCACCAACGTCGCCTGTAATCAGCTCAACATCAAAAGCTGCCAGTGCCGCAACTATGAGCGCCGCTTCGAGTTAGAAGAGGATTGCATCAAGCTCACCCGCGAAAATCTGACCACCTTTGACTGGCTGCCGCGCACCTGTGCTTACCGGTTGCTGGGCGAGGGCAAACCGCTTCCGGCCTGGCATCCGCTGCGTGCCGGTTCGAAAAGCGCCATGCATGCCCAGCGCATTTCGGTGCGTTATATCGCGGTGCGGGAAAGTGAAGTGCGCGACTGGGAAGATCACATCATTGATCGGCCCGACCGCAACGGCTGAGTGTCGTAAACGCGGAAGGATGAAAAAAAGGCTGCCTCGGGCAGCCTTTTTTCTGTCAGCGGCCAAAGAGGTCGCGCTGTTTCGGTCTGAACGGCTGCGCAATCAGGACCAGCGCCGCCACCAGCAGATAGCCGGCAAACACTACAATCATCCACTGCGGCATACTCAGCGTCAGAAACGTCCAGCTGCGTTCTGCGCAGTCACCGCTGGCCAGAAAGACCGACGGCAGCCACCTGTCGAGCGGCAGAAAGTCGGGAAAGCGGGCCGCAAAATCGCAGGTGGTAAAAGGATTTGGATGCAGCTGAATCATGGTGTGTTCATAAGCGAGGCGCAGACCTTCCCAGGCACTGTAGATCCAGAGCGCCAGCGCCCCCAGGCGCAACGGCGATTTCGGCGCAATCGCCCCCACCAGCCCCGCGCCCAGCACTCCGAACAGCGCATTCCGCTCATAAATGCACATCACGCAGGGTTTCAGACCCATGACGTGCTGAAAAAAGAGCGCCGCCAACTCCAGCGCCAGCGCAGTCAGGGCCAGTAATAACCAGGCACCGCGACCGCGTGAGCAGCGATTCAGATATCTCAACATATTGCATTCCCTGTAAACGTGAATGCCACGCAGTGTAAACCAAAAGCGCAGGCAAACCAGCCACAGCCAGGGAAAAATCGTGTGTAAACATAACCTGATGCTGATCCAGCGCAGGTTACAGGGGGAGACGCCGCAAAGGCCGAAGCGGACATTCACTGGTGGCGACAGGCGGCGCGCGGCAGCCAGCAAGGCCGCCGCCATTGGCCGTCGCGCTGGCTGACGGCCAGTCTGAAATATGCGCCCGCGCCCGGTTTTAATGGTGACGCAGGCTATATCCGCTATAGGGCGTCTGGTATGATGAGTGCCCATCATGATTAGAAAAGCAACGAGAACACATTGCTATGGTTATAAAGGCTCAGAGTCCAGCGGGATTTGCTGAAGAGTATATTATTGAAAGCATCTGGAACAGTCGCTTTCCGCCCGGGTCGATTCTTCCTGCTGAGCGTGAGCTTTCTGAATTGATTGGGGTGACGCGCACCACACTGCGTGAAGTGCTGCAGCGCCTGGCGCGCGATGGCTGGCTTACGATCCAGCACGGTAAGCCAACGCGGGTAAACGACTTCTGGGAAACGTCCGGGCTGAACATCCTGGAAACCCTGGCCCGTCTCGATCACGACAGCGTGCCGGTGCTGATCGACAACCTGCTGTCGGTGCGCAGTAACATTTCATCGATCTTTATCAGCCGGGCCCTGCGCCACCATCCCGATAAAGCGCGTGAAGTGCTGGAAACGGTCAGCGCAGTCGCCGACCAGGCGGATGCCTATACTGAACTCGACTATCGGGTCTTCCGGGGCCTGGCCTTTGCCTCAGGCAACCCGATTTACGGCCTGATCCTGAATGGGCTGAAAGGTCTCTATACGCGCGTGGGTCGCCACTACTTTTCCAACCCTGAAGCCCGACAGGTGGCGCGTGATTTCTATCTGAAGCTGCTGGCGCTGTGCGACACCTCGCCAGGGCAGGATGAGATTGTTGAGGTGGTGCGTAACTATGGCCGCCGCAGCGGTGAGATCTGGCACAGCATGCAGAAGAACCTGCCTGACGATCTCGGCAACAAACGTTAAAAAAAACCGGACTTCGCGTCCGGTTTTTTTTATCTCTTCAGAGTGCAACGCCGCGTGGCGGATTGCGGTCCAGCAGCTCGACGCTGCCATCCTCATTCTGCTGTTCGAGTATCACATCAAATCCCCACAGGCGATGAACATGCTTCAGCACTTCGCGACGGCTCTTATCCAGCGGCGTGCGGCCCTGCGGCACATAGCGCAGCGTCAGTGAGCGGTCGCCACGCAGATCGACGTTATAGACCTGAATATTGGGTTCCAGATTACTCAGGTTGTACTGGGCCGAGAGCTGCTGGCGAATGGCCCGGTAGCCTGCCTCATCGTGGATCGCGGCGATTTCAAGGTAGTTATTGCGGTCATCGTCCAGTACGGTGAAGAGACGGAAATCGCGCATCACCTTCGGCGAGAGGAACTGACTGATGAAGCTCTCATCCTTGAACTCGCGCATGGCGAAATGCAGCGTTTCCAGCCAGTCGGATCCGGCGATATCCGGGAACCAGTAGCGATCCTCTTCCGTCGGTGACTGACAGATACGCTTGATGTCCTGCATCATGGCAAAGCCTAATGCGTAAGGGTTGATGCCGTTGTACCACTGACTGTTATAGGGCGGCTGATAAACGACGTTGGTGTGGCTGTGCAGGAACTCCATCATAAAGCGTTCCGACACTTTACCCTCATCGTAGAGGTGATTAAGAATGGTGTAGTGCCAGAAGGTGGCCCACCCCTCGTTCATCACCTGAGTCTGTTTCTGGGGATAGAAATACTGGCTGACCTTGCGCACGATGCGCAGGATCTCGCGCTGCCACGGCTCCAGCAGCGGGGCGTTTTTCTCCATAAAGTAGAGCAGGTTTTCCTGCGGCTCAGAGGGATAGCGCGCAGCTTCAAAGGGCACCGCCTCTTTCTCACGGCGCGGCAGCGTGCGCCAGAGCGTATTTACCTGACTCTGCAGATACTCTTCACGGCTCTTCTGCCGCGCCTTCTCCTCCTGCAGAGAGATTTTCTGCGGGCGTTTATAGCGATCGACGCCATAATTCATTAAGGCGTGACAGGAGTCGAGCAGGCGTTCGACCTCTTCAACGCCGTAGCGCTCTTCGCAGTCGCTGATGTAATTTTTCGCAAACAGCAGGTAGTCAACGATCGATCCGGCGTCAGTCCAGCTGCGGAACAGATAGTTATTTTTAAAGAATGAGTTGTGACCGTAGCAGGCATGCGCCATCACCAGCGCCTGCATGGTCATGGTGTTCTCTTCCATCAGATAGGCGATGCAGGGATTGGAGTTAATGACGATTTCATAGGCCAGGCCCTGCTGCCCATGTTTGTAACGCTGCTCGGTCTCGATAAACTTTTTACCGAATGACCAGTGAGAGTAGTTGATCGGCATACCTACGCTGGAATAGGCATCCATCATCTGTTCAGAGGTAATGACTTCGATCTGGTGCGGGTAGGTATCCAGCCGGTAGAGTTTTGCGACCCGGTCGATCTCGGCTAAATAGACATCCAGCAGTTCGAATGTCCAGTCTGGTCCGTCGTTGAGTCGTTTGCTGTCTCTGATGGCTTCGTCAAAGATTATCGTCATAGCGCACCTCTTGTTTGCAAACCGGCTGACCCGAGAGACAACCCGTTCTGGTTATTTAAGGCTTCGTCCTGAAAAAGGGAACCCAAAAAAACTAGGCGAACACAACAATGATAGCCCACTGTCGCCTATCCGAAATGCGAACTCAAACGAAATCTTTGGCACAAAATCATTCAGATAGAAGCAAAGGCATATTTAACCGTTTTTCATCCGGGCTATGGCGCCGATCACGGAATATCATCCTGTTTATAAGCAGAATGTATGGGGTTGAAGGATTCTCCTGAAACAGGCAGATTTCACTGCGTTTGTTGTCATTTATTTCTGCATTTAAGGATTAAGACGCATAAATTGCTGAAATGAGCCGTGCCATAAGATTTCAGTTACCTGAAAAGTAAAAAAGATGTGAAATAGAAGATGAAATTCCGGGGTGATATCCGCTGTGTTAATCCGCTGGTTATCATCATTTGAACAGTGAATTATGCTTTTAGAGGTCGGGTGGGGGAGCTATGCACGTTGTCATTCTTGGAAGTGGGGTAGTCGGTGTGGCCAGCGCCTGGTATCTGGCCCGTGCCGGACATCAGGTTACCGTTATCGATCGTCAGCCTGCGGCGGCGATGGAAACCAGTGCGGGTAATGCCGGACAGATCTCACCGGGCTATGCGGCCCCCTGGGCGGCCCCCGGCGTACCCCTGAAGGCGGTGAAATGGATGTTCCAGCGTCATGCGCCGCTGGCTATCCGGCTGGATGGCAGCAGTTTCCAGCTGGAGTGGATGTGGCACATGCTGCGCAACTGCGACATCAACCACTATCAGCAGAACAAAAGCCGGATGGTGCGGATCGCCGAATACAGCCGTGACTGCCTGAAAGCGTTGCGCAGTGAAACCGGCATCGCCTATGAGGGCCGTCAGGGCGGCACGCTGCAGCTCTTCCGCACCCAGCAGCAGTTCGACAGCGCCAGCAAGGATATTGCCGTGCTGCGTGATGCGGGCGTGCCCTATGAGCTGTTAGAGGCGCACGAGCTGTCGCGCGTTGAACCGGCGCTGGCGGCGACCCGGCATAAGCTCACAGGCGGCTTGCGCCTGCCTAACGATGAAACCGGCGACTGCCAGCTCTTTACACAGCGGCTGGCGAAGATGGCCGAAGAGGCGGGCGTGATCTTCCGCTATAACACCACCGTTGACCACCTGCTGCGCGATGGCAACCGCATCTATGGCGTGAAGTGCGGCGACGAGATCGTTAAAGCAGACAGCTACGTGGTGGCGTTTGGCTCCTACTCGACTGCGCTGCTGAAGAATGTCATCGACATTCCGGTCTATCCGCTGAAAGGCTACTCGCTGACCATTCCGATTAAAAACCCGGATGCGGCGCCAGTGTCAACCATCCTGGATGAGACCTACAAAGTGGCAGTAACCCGCTTCGACGATCGCATCCGCGTAGGGGGAATGGCGGAAATTGTTGGTTTTAACACCAGACTCACCGAAGCGCGGCGGGAAACGCTGGAGATGGTCGTCAGTGATCTCTATCCTGAAGGCGGTCATGTCGCGCAGGCGAGTTTCTGGACCGGCCTGCGCCCGATGACGCCAGACGGAACGCCAATCGTAGGTGCCACGCCCATCTCTAACCTCTACCTGAATACCGGTCACGGTACGCTGGGCTGGACAATGGCGTGTGGATCGGGTCAGCTGCTGGCCGATCTCATCTCCGGTAAAAAACCCGCCATTGCTGCCGATGACCTGGCGGTGTTCCGCTACTTACCCGGCTTCGCGGCGGCGTCATCCCCGCTGCGTAACGCTAACGCAACTCGTTAAGTATTCAGGGAGAGGAAGATGTCACGTCCGATTGTCGCGACCATTAACCAGCAGGCGTTACGTCATAACCTGACGATTGTGCGCCAGGCAGCCCCCGCATCCCGCGTCTGGTCAGTGGTCAAAGCGAATGCCTACGGCCACGGCATAGATCGCGTGCGCGAAGCGTTGTCTGCCACCGACGGCTTTGCGTTGCTTAATATGGAAGAGGCGATACAGCTGCGTGAGCAGGGCTGGAAAAAACCGATTCTGCTGCTGGAGGGCTTTTTTCATCCCGACGATCTGCAGCTGATCGACCGCTATCGCCTGACAACCAGTGTTCACAGCAACTGGCAGATCAACGCGCTGGCCGCGGCCAGGCTCTCTGCGCCCGTGGATATCTATCTCAAGGTTAACAGCGGCATGAACCGACTGGGCTTCCGCCCGGAACAGGTCAGTAACGCATGGCAGAAGCTGCGCGCGCTGAATAACGTGGGTGAGATGACGCTGATGGCACACTTTGCCGATGCGGAGAATCCCGAGGGGCTGATTGCCCCGCTGCAGCGCATTGAGCAGGCGGCCGAAGGGCTGAACTGCCCGCGTTCTCTCTCCAACTCCGCCTGTACCCTGTGGCACCCTGAAGCGCACTATGACTGGATTCGCCCTGGCATCGTGCTTTATGGGGCCTCGCCCAGCGGCGACTGGCAGGATATCGCGGGCAGCGGCCTGCAGCCGGTGATGACCCTGAGCAGCGAGATTATCGCGGTGCAGCAGCTTCAGGCGGGTGATGGCGTCGGCTACGGCTACCGCTACCGGGCCAGCAGTGCCCAGCGAATCGGTGTCGTCGCCTGTGGCTACGCCGACGGCTATCCGCGTCATGCGCCAACCGGCACCCCCGTCTGCGTGGATGGGGTGATGACCCAGGTGGTGGGCGCGGTTTCCATGGATATGATTACGGTGGACCTGACCCCCTGTCCTCAGGCGGGCATCGGCTCTGCCGTCGAGCTGTGGGGCGAGCAGGTCAAAATCGATCAGGTCGCCAAAGCGGCCGGAACGGTAGGGTACGAGCTGATGTGTGCGCTCGCCCCCCGCGTGCCGGTAACGGCTATTTAAGCGCGGTCAGCGTGCCGCGCATCTTCCTGCTGCAGCGCCAGGCGATGAATGCCAGCGCTGCACCCACCAGCATCATCAGGCTCAGTGAGAGCTTCTCTGCCACCGGCAGCGCCACGATAATCAGGCTGCCTGCCGCACCCCCTGCCATCTGAATAAAGCCCTGCAGGGCCGACGCAACGCCCGCCTGCTGCTGGTACGGCTCCAGCGCATAGCTGGTGGCAGGCCCCACGGTAAAGGCCAGTCCGGCCACCGCCACGGCGACCGGGAACATATAGAGCGCCCAGTGGGTCTGCAGCGCGGCCGGAAAGATCTGCATACCGGCTACCAGCAGCAGCGCGCCCAGCAGCATGGTCAGGAAACCCATCGCCAGACAGAACGGGCGTCCCGCTTTACGAATCGCTTTGTTGACGAACATGCTGACAAACATGATCCAGAAGCCGTTCGCGCCAAACGCAAAGGAGAACTGGATCGGGGTCAGGCCACCTTCGCTCATCAACACCTGCGGTGCCAGCGATACATAGGTCAGCACCATACCCAGGGCGCCGGCATTGGCAAAGGCAAACGCCAGAAAGCGGGGCTGACGCAGGATCGCGGCATACTGTTTAACCGGCAACCCTTTGACGCGCAGGGTATCCGCCGGGCGGGTCTCCGGCAGCCAGATCAGCACCAGCAGCGTAATCAGCGCGCCGTAGCCACAGAGGAACCAGAAGGGCGCGCGCCAGTCGAAGGCGCTGGCCAGCAGGCCCCCCAGCAGCGGCGCCAGGGCCGGAACGATATTCAGCGCACCATTCAGAAAGCCATAGGCACGGGCCGCATCATCCCCGCTGAGCCGGTCACGCACGCCGCTGAAGGCCACAACCGCGCTGCAGCAGACGCCACAGCCCTGCACCAGGCGGGCGATGACAAACAGCGGGAAAGAGGTGGCGGTTGCCGCGATGGCGCTGCCGGTAATGTAGAGCGCCAGGCCCAGCAGCGCGATCGGCTTACGGCCGTAGTTATCCACCAGCGGACCGGTGACCAGTTGTCCCAGCCCCATCACCAGCAGGAACAGGGGAATGGTGGTCTGCACCAGGGTAACCGGCGTATTCAGCCCGACCGCGATTTGCGGCAGCGTGGGCAAATAGAGATCGATGCCTAAAGGTGCCAGCAGCACCAGGCTTAATAAAAGCAGAGTAAATTTTTGCATAACAACCAGAGGGTAAACGGTCTGTTAAAAAACGATCGCAAAGGGTAATGATTCAGGGGCAAAAAAGATAGAGGAAAGGGGTGCGGAAAGTGCGATGCCTGCCGTAAACAGGCATCGCTGGGTCAGACTCAGTAGGCACCGTCGCGGCGCAGCACCACACCGGCGGTTTTAAACAGAATGGCGACGTCGGTCCAGAGCGCCCAGTTCTTCACATACCAGGAGTCAAAATAGACCCGGGTATCGTAGTCGATGTCGTTTCGTCCGCTTACCTGCCAGAGTCCTGTCATGCCCGGTTTAGCCATCAGGTAATAATCCACGTCACCGGCATAACGCTCCAGCTCCGCTTCAATCACCGGACGCGGGCCGACCAGGCTCATCTCACCGCGAATAACGTTCCACAGCTGCGGCAACTCATCAAGGCTGGTTTTACGCAGGAATCCACCAATGGCGGTAATACGCGGATCGTTCTTCAGTTTGAAGTCTTTGTCCCACTCTCTGCGCGCCTCTTCGCTGGTCGCCAGCAGCTTCTCCAGCACTTCTCTGGAGTTGGTCACCATCGAACGGAACTTCAGGCACTTAAATTTTTTGCCGTTCTGACCGACACGCTCATGACCATAGATCGCATTGCCGCCATCCCGCTTCACCATAAAGCAGAGCAGGGCGAAGACAGGAGCGAGGAACAGCAGCAGCATCGACGCCACCACGATATCAAAGGCGCGCTTCATGAAACGAGAAGAGTGCTTCGCCAGATTATTGCTGACGCGCAGGATCATCACTTCATGGCTGAAAATAAATGACATGTCGGTGCCATAAAGTGGCACGCCGCGCAGCGTCGGGATCACGGAGACCGATCGGCAGTTCATCTTCGAGAGGAACTTCAGCCAGCGGTCGCGCATCGGCTGCTGCTCATACTCCATGGCCACGATAAACTGCACGTTGTCACGGTCGATGGTCTGCCAGTTAATATCTTTCCAGGTGATCACCGGTACGCCATTGACACTCTGTTCAGCTGGAACATCATCCACCGAGATAAACGCTTGCACGTTGTAGCCCAGAATCTCTTCACTCTGCAGCGCCGCATAGGCTTCGGTGGCGTTACGGCCGGAACCGATGATGATCGTCTCTTTCTGCCACTGGCCCGCCTTGTTGATGGCGCGTTTGACCATCGCCCGCATCAGCGGCAGCAGCAGCAGCGCATAAGTCCAGCTGAAGACCCACACCATGCGCGAGAAGTCCCACTTCGAGAAGGCAATCAGCGCGAGGTCGAGCAGTGAGAAAACAAATAAGGTTTTGACGATCTCTTTCAGCTCAAACCAGAAAGGTTTGCGGTAGGTGTAATGGCGCAGACGGACCCAGAACCAGCCGGTACAGAGCACCGACATAATAAACTGCGCGATAAAACGATATTCAATCTGATGCGGGGGAATAAAGGTGTCCAGCTCGCCCCAAATACCCTGTATTGTGGCGGCAGATAAAAACAAAGCCAGATTAAGTGCAATCAGATCGGAAAAACTCAGGGCGAATTTCACGATGATATTTTTGCGCGTGCCGCTCCACGAGCGGCTCGGGCTATTCATTATCAATGTACTTGCCATAAAACCTGCTCTCTTTCTTAAGTAAAAGATGGCCTGATCAGAATCAGGTACGCGCTCAGGAGTGGGCTGCTGAAAATTCAAAAAGTCATTTTCAGGCTGGTGCAGTCAGTCAAGCCAGTACAGCTGCAAAAAGATAACGATTAAAGCGTGATGGTACTCACGAAATGTTGCAGCATTGAGAATGAGTATGCAGGAGATATTTGACAGAGTTAATACGGAAAAAATCTGAAAACCGCGAAAGTGATTAAAGTTTTAAATGGCTAAGCTGATGATTAATTGAGATAAAATAAGAGTGCAGTCAATTATAACCAAACCGTTTAAGACGCTTTTTAGGAATTACCGCCAGTACTTCAGACTGGCGGTAATGAAAAAATTCAGGCAGGTTTTTTTAAAATCCAGCGGTCCTGCTGTTTATCATAATGACCGATTTGCAGATCCACCGGTTCCCCATCAATCCAGGCTGGCACGCTGGTATCGCGATCCCATCCGTCGAGTTGGGTAATTAAGCCGGGATTGGTATGGCAGGGGATACTGACGGTGTCGGTGTTCTCACCGTCAAGATCGGCATCAACAATCTCATAACGACCAATTTTAACGACGTGTCCCATTCATTTCTCCCGTTTTTTACTGACACAGAGCATTAAGCTTAGCGTATCAGCAGAAAATAACGTCACTGAATGATTAGGATTATTCCTTCTCTTCAGCCGGACGGACACCAATCTTAACGATGCGGTTATCCTCTTTCTCCGCAACGGTCCACGTCAGCTGATTCCACTCAACCTGGTCGCCGACGACCGGCGCGCCGCCCAGCATCGCCAGCACCAGTTGCCCCAGCGACTGCTGATCGTTGGTGCTCTCATCCAGCTCCAGGCCGTAGATCTGCGCAACGTCACGCAGACGCGCCTCCGCATCCAGAATAAAGTCGCCGAAGAAGCGCTGGTCGAGTGAAACCGGCGGCGTCTGACTGAACATCTTGCCCAGCGCAGGCAGGTCGCGCTCACGGCCGATGACGCAGATCACGTCGTTCTCTTTAAGCCGCGTGCCGCCATTGGGGTGCATCAGCACATTGTCACGGAACAGGGCGGCGATGCGGGTTTCTCGTGGCATCTGCAGATCGCGCAGGGCCGCGCCCACACACCACTTGTCTGCGCTGAGCTGATAGACAAACTGCTCCCACGGATTCTCCGGATGGATATCCAGACCGATCCGGCTGATGGGCGAGGCGGTCGGCGGCACCACCACTTTGGCTTTTTTGGCAGCAAAGCCCAGCGAGGTACCCTGCAGCATCAGGGAGACCAGCACCACAAAGAAGGCGATATTAAAATAGAGCGAGGCATTCTCTAATCCGGCCATCATCGGGAATACCGCCAGAATGATCGGCACCGCGCCGCGCAAGCCGACCCAGCTGATAAAGAACCGTTCGCGGGTGGTGAAGCTGCGGAACGGCAGCAGGCCGATAAAGACCGACAGCGGACGCGCCACCAGAATCAGCCACAGCGAAAGGATCATTGCGGGCAGGGCGATGTGCCAGAGATCGGACGGCGTCACCAGCAGCCCCAGCACGATGAACATGCCAATCTGACTGAGCCACGCCATCCCGTCAAAGGTCTGCAGGATGCCGTGACGGTTGCGAATCGGGCTGTTGCCCAGCAGAAAGCCGCACAGATAGACAGCGAGAATGCCGCTGCCCTCTAACACCGTTGTCAGGGCGAACACTAGTATCCCGCCGCTCAACGCCAGCAGCGGATAGAGCCCCCCGGCAAGGCTGATGCGGTTAATAAGCTGCTGCAGCGCCCAGCCGCCACCCAGACCCAGCACGATACCCAGACCGAACTGCTGCACCAGATGTACCAGGAACATCCAGTCGAGGCCGCTGCGGCCCTGCTCGATCATCTCGATCAGGGTGATGGTCAGAAAGACCGCCATCGGGTCATTACTGCCCGATTCAATCTCCAGAGTGGAGCTGACACGTTCATTCAGCCCTTTGTCACCCAGCAGTGAAAAGACGGCGGCGGCATCGGTGGAGCCGATAATCGCGCCGATCAGGAAGCCCTGCATCATATCGAGGTTAAACAGCCAGGCGGCCACTACACCCGTCAGACCGGCGGTAATCATCACGCCGACGGTCGCCAGCGACAGTGCCGGGCCGAGCGCCACCTTAAACGAGCTGGCTTTGGTGCGCATTCCGCCATCCAGCAGGATGATGGCCAGCGCCAGGTTTGAGATCAGATAGGCTGCCGGGTAGTTATCGAAGGCGATACCGCCGATGCCATCCACCCCGGTCAGCATACCCAGCGCGAGGAAGATCACCAGAATCGGGATCCCCAGCCGGGAAGAGAAGGAACTTAGCAAAATACTCGATGCTACCAGCACGGAACCGATGATAAACAGACTGTAGACAATAGTGTGGTTCAAACCCGGTCTCCTGAGATATGACAGTGCGAAGGCACAACTGGTGACAAATATCCATGCTATCTCTGAAAGATAATGTTTTATCAAGGAGTTGTCATTGTGAAAATGCGTATTATACGAATTGCTTAACCCATTGCGGTATCAGATTAATGTGAAGAATGAGGGGGTTGGCAGGCAAGTGGAGGAAAAGAGACTGTTTTAACAGGTTATTCGGCTGATAAAAAAAGCCGGTGATAAACCGGCTCAGGGGATACAGCCTGTCAAAGCGAGAGACGCTTTTGTCTTCAGCAACGCAGCACGGAGCTCAGATAGCCCGCATCCGGCCGCCAGAAATGACGTTTTCGCACAGTGCACACAGACCCGGATCGCGCCGTGAGGCGTTTCAGCGCTTCTGCAGCGTCAGGCCTCCGTTGCCTGCTTATGAAACAGCGAACGAAATACCGGATAGATATCTTCCGGCTCACGAATATGTTCAATCGCAAAGTTATCGAACGTCGCCTGCAGATGTTCATATTCGCGCCACAGCGTCTGATGCGCGCGACGGGTGATCTCAATGTAACTGTAGTAACGCACCACCGGCAGAATCTGCTTCGCCAGGATTTCATGGCAGAGTGGTGAATCGTCGGCCCAGTTATCGCCATCGGACGCCTGAGCAGCATAGATATTCCACTGCGCCGGGTCATAACGCTCTTTGACCACCTCATCCATCAGCTTCAGGGCACTGGAGACGATGGTGCCGCCGGTTTCCTGCGAATAGAAGAACTCCTGTTCATCCACCTCTTTCGCCTGAGTGTGATGGCGGATATAAACCACATCCACGTTTTTGTAGGTGCGGCTCAGGAACAGGTAGAGCAGGATATAAAAGCGTTTTGCCATATCCTTGGTGGCCTGATCCATAGAGCCAGAAACGTCCATCAGACAGAACATTACGGCCTGGCTGGAGGGCTCCGGGCGTTTCTCGAAGTTCTTGTAGCGCAGATCGAAAGTGTCGATAAAGGGCACCCGGTCGATGCGCGCCCGCAGCTCGGCAATCTCTTTGCGCAGCCGCTCCTCCTCCAGCAGCCGGGCCGGTTCGCTTTTCTGCACTTCCTGCAGCGTCTCTTCCAGTTCATGCAGCATCCGGCGTTTACCCGCCGTCATCGCGGTACGCCGCGCCAGCGAGTTCTGCAGCGAACGCACGACGCTGATGTTGGCCGGCACGCCATTCGAGGTAAAACCGGCACGGTGGGTCTTGTACTCATTCATCTGGCGATGCTGGTTGCGGCGCAGGTTAGGCAGCGCCAGATCTTCGAACAGCAGATCCAGATACTCATCTTTGGAAATCTGAAAGACAAATTCGTCCTGCCCCTCACCATCCTGACTGGCGTTGCCCTGGCCGCTGCCGCCGCCACCGCCGCCACCCTGCGGACGCTCTACGCGGTCATTCTGAACAAAATGGTCATTGCCCGGATGGACCCGATGGCGATTGCCGCCGCGGCCCTGATGAAAAATCGGCTCGTTAATGTCGTCGATCGGGATCGAGACAGACTCACCGCTGCTTACGTCGGTCACCGAGCGTTTATTGATGGCCTCGGAAATCGACTGCTTGATTTGAGACTTGTAGCGGCGCAAGAATCGCTGGCGGTTAACCGCGCTCTTGTTTTTGCCGTTAAGCCGGCGATCGATGAAATAGGCCATGGTATTCCCCCAAACTACATTGTAAGCAGGCCGGGCGAACCCGACCTTTCAGACCGGTATCACTTACCGGCAAGCTTACAGACTCTGATCAGGACGATTTACGCACACGCAGATACCATTCGCAGAGCAGACGAACCTGCTTGCGGGTATAGCCTTTTTCCATCATGCGATCGACAAAATCATCATGTTTTTTCTGCTCATCCGTCGAGGTCTTGGTGTTGAACGAGATGACCGGCAGCAACTCTTCCGTGTTAGAGAACATTTTCTTCTCAATCACGGTGCGCAGTTTCTCGTAACTGGTCCAGTTCGGATTGCGACCGTTGTTATGTGCCCGTGCGCGCAGCACAAAGTTAACGATCTCGTTACGGAAATCTTTCGGATTACTGATGCCGGCTGGCTTCTCGATTTTCTCCAGTTCCGCGTTAAGCGACTCACGGTCAAACAGCTGTCCGGTATCGGGATCGCGATACTCCTGATCCTGAATCCAGAAGTCGGCATAGGTGACATAGCGGTCAAAGATGTTCTGACCATATTCAGAGTAAGATTCCAGATAGGCAGTCTGAATCTCTTTGCCGATGAACTCCGCATATTTGGGGATCAGGTAGCCTTTAAGATGCTCAAGGTACTTCTCTGCCTGCTCCTGCGGGAACTGCTCGCGTTCAATCTGCTGCTCCAGCACGTAGAACAGATGCACCGGGTTAGCCGCCACCTCCGCGTGATCGAAGTTAAATACACGCGACAGGATCTTAAAGGCAAAGCGGGTGGAAAGACCGTTCATCCCCTCATCCACACCGGCGTAATCGTGGTACTCCTGCCAGGATTTCGCTTTGGGATCCGTGTCTTTCAGGCTTTCCCCATCATAAACCCGCATTTTGGAGTAGATGCTGGAGTTCTCAGGATCTTTCAGACGCGACAGGATAGAGAAGCGTGCCAATGTTTCCAGCGTGCCGGGTGCGCAGGGCGAGGTCGCCAGCTCACTGTGGGCAAGCAGCTTGTCGTAAATTTTGATCTCTTCAGAGACCCGCAGGCAGTAAGGCACCTTAACAATGTAGACGCGGTCCAGGAACGCCTCATTATTCTTGTTATTGCGGAACGTAACCCACTCAGATTCGTTGGAGTGCGCCAGAATAATGCCGTTAAACGGCAGCGCCGAGATCCCCTCGGTTCCGTTGTAGTTCCCCTCCTGAGTCGCCGTCAGTAACGGATGAAGCACCTTGATAGGGGCTTTAAACATCTCGACGAATTCCATGATGCCCTGGTTAGCGCGGCAGAGCGCACCGGAGTATCCGTAGGCATCGGGGTCGTTCTGGGCATGATTTTCCAGCTTGCGGATGTCCACTTTGCCGACCAGCGCAGAGATATCCTGGTTGTTCTCATCGCCCGGTTCGGTTTTGGCGATCGCCAGCTGCTCCAGAATCGACGGCCAGACCTTGACCACCTTGAAGCGTGAAATATCGCCACCGAAATCGTGCAGGCGCTTCGCCGCCCACGGCGACATAATCGTGCCCAGGTAACGACGCGGCACGCCATACTCTTTTTCAAGAATATGCGCATCTTCCTGGGGGTTGAACAGGCAAAGCGGATGGTCGTTCACCGGGCTGCGCTCGCCGTCGGCACTGAGCACATAGATCGGCACCCGCTGCATCAGCGACTTCAGCCGTTCCGCCAGGGAGGATTTACCGCCACCCACCGGGCCCAGCAGATAGAGGATCTGTTTCTTCTCTTCCAGTCCCTGGGCGGCATGTTTCAGGTAGGAGACGATCTGCTCAATCGCTTCCTCCATGCCGTAGAACTCCTCGAACGCCGGATAGCGTCCCATCACACGGTTGGAAAAGATTCTGGAAAGGCGTGGCTCCTGGGCAGTGTCGACCATTACCGGCTCACCGATAGCCATTAACAGTCGTTCTGCCGCGTTGGCGTATGCACTGCGATCCTGCTTACAGATGGCAAGAAATTCCTGCAGTGTGAACTCTTCGTCCTTGGCCGCTTCATAACGCTGACGATAGTGATCGAATATATTCATAGCGATGCCCGTCCTTTCGTTTTTAGCACAGGTAAGGAGCGTAATTAGAGGCTTGTAGCAGCTCCCGGAAGATATTCTTTGTTGAGTACAGCAACCCTTATGCCAACCTGATCTTTTTTATCGGTATACACAACGTTTGTGGTTACTCTGCTCGGTCAAAATCTCTGCTGTTACTTCTAACTGTAGATGGCTTCTAGGAAATTTCCTCCATGAGTTGGGGTGAAAAGGTGAGTGTTCAAAAGTAATTTGGTTTGTTGTGAGATGAGTTCATATCGGTGATGCTTTAACTTAACGTGTTTTTAACCTTTAATGCCACTTTATCTGGTGAGCGCCTTAAAGGATTTCGATATAAGTTAATCCAGCCGCGAAAAACCGTTAGACTTCCTGTTTGATTGTTATATTTATGGAATGAATAAATTGTGAACCAATTCAAATTTAAGACGCTTGTTGCTCTTCTGCCCTGTTATTTACTGATGCCGCAGGCAAATGCCGCTCCGCTTTCTGTGGGCGCATCAGTCATCTACGCTGAGTCACCTTATCGTGGTGGTCAGGACCGTTATCTTCCGGTTCCGGTGATCAACTATGAGGGTGAAAACTTCTGGTTTCGCAGCCTGCAGGGCGGTTACTACCTCTGGAAAGATCCCCAGGACCAGCTGTCGCTGACGCTGCTGGGTTCGCCGCAGGAGTACAAACCCAGTGACAACGATCTGGGTGACATGAAAGGACTGGATAAGCGCCGCATGACGCTGATGGGCGGCCTGACTTATCGTCACACCGCAGAGTGGGGGATTCTCCGCACCGCCTTACTGGGTGATGTCCTGAACAACAGCAACGGCATGATCTGGGACCTCACTTATCTCTATCGTTTCCAGCTGGGCGACTTCAGCCTGACGCCGGGTATCGGTGCGATGTGGAACAGCGCCAATCAGAACCGCTACTACTATGGCGTTTCAGGACATGAAAGCGCCCGTACCGGTATCAGCCGCTACAATCCGGATGACAGCTGGTCGCCTTATGTTGAGCTGACCGCCAGCTATCAGATTGCAACACAGTGGAACATCGGCATTACCGGACGCTATACCCGCTTCGACAGCGAAATCAAAGACAGCCCGATGATCGACAAGAGCGGGCAGGCGACCCTCTGGACGGGCGTCAGCTACAGCTTCTGATAACGCACTAAAAGAGGGCATTTACGGCCCTCTGTTCTTTTATGGGGCCTCGTGATGGGGCGGGAGAGCAGAATGCGAAACACGATTAATTTTGCCGGATTCGACGCGCTGCCGGTGATTGGGCAGGGCACCTGGTATATGGGCGAAACCGCCTCGCAGCGTGCCGCTGAAATCACGGCATTGCAGGCCGGGCTTGATTGCGGACTGCGGCTTATCGATACCGCTGAAATGTATGCGGACGGCGGCGCTGAAGAGGTGGTCGGCGAGGCGCTGCGCGGACGTCGCGAGCAGGCGCTGCTGGTCTCTAAGGTCTATCCGTGGAACGCGGGTGAAGTGGATGCCATCGACGCCTGCGAGCGCAGTCTGCGTCGCCTGCAGACGGATTACCTCGACCTCTATCTGCTGCACTGGCGAGGCAACATTCCACTGGAAGAGACACTGCGCGCCATGGAACGCCTGCAGCAGCAGGGCAAGATCCGTTACTGGGGCGTCTCGAACTTCGATAATGAGGATATGGCGGAACTGTGGGATGAGCCTGGCGGCAATCAGTGCGCGACGAATCAGGTGCTTTATCATCTCGCTTCACGCGGGATTGAGTCTGACCTGTTGCCAGCCTGTCAACAGCGCGGGATGCCGGTCATGGCCTATTGCCCGCTGGCTCAGGCAGGCCGCTTGCGTGAATCGCTGTTTAGCGATCCATGTCTGACGCAGATTGCACAGCAAAAGGGCATCAGCGTGGCGCAACTCCTGCTGGCCTGGGTCGTTCGGCAGCAGGGGGTGATCGCCATTCCCAAAGCCAGCTCAGTCGCTCACGTTCAGGACAATGCGGCGGCACTGGGGGTGATACTGACGGATGAGGAGCTGGCCAGCATCGATCGTGTCTGGCCAGCACCGCAGCACAGGGTGCCGCTGGATATAGTTTAGCTGCCTGCTTTATCGCTGGCTGCGGCTTTCTTCTTCAGGCGGAAGGTGGTGGCCAGCCGGGCCGGTTTTTCACCCGCACTGCGCAACGGCTTGCTGATACGCGCGGTTTCCACACAGACCATAGTTTTATAGCCTTCATTTGCCATGTCGGCCATGCTGCAGGAGAGCTCAACACCCGGGTTCCAGGTGACAACGTCACTGTGATGGTGATGGTAAACTTCGATCTGGCGCTGACCCTCGGTGTCATTGATGACGGTGCAATCCTGCGGAGCGGTAAAGATGCGGTCAACTCTGCCCGGATAACGCTGTCTGCCGTCGCTGCTGCCCACCTGCCCATCATTGACTTTATCGATGAAGCTGTCGCCCAGCCCGGAGACCTCAACGCCCTGAATATCGCTGACGGTGAAGTAGCTGTGCAGCGCCGCTGTCGCTTCGAAGTCGCCATAGGCTTCCAGCTCGATTTCGCAATGCTGACCCAGACGGAAGCGGGCAATCAGGGTGAAATCATGCGGCCAGAGTTTCAGGGTCTGGGGATTGCTCTCCAGCACCAGCGTCAGCATCACACCCTCTTCATTTTCATCGTGAGCCGTCAGTTTCCACGGCTGGGTGCGGGCAAAGCCGTGCGCTGGTTCACCTGCCGGGCCAAACCACGGCCAGCAGATTGGCACTCCGCCGCGAATCGCCTTACCCGGCGCGAACAGGCTCCTGTCGCTCAGCCAGAGCACCGGTTTTTCACCGCTGGGCTGCCAGGCGATGAGATGCGCGCCCTGCAGCGTAATGGCTGCCCGGACCCTGGGATGGCTCACCACAATCGTCGGCAGGTCGCCAGCCTGACGCTGCGAAAGGTAAGGGGAGATCTGCGTGACCACCGGCAGAGAAAACAGTTTGTCTTGCATGTGCGATTCCTTCCTGTACGGATCAAAAAAAGGGCGACCGAAGTCGCCCTTATTCTCAATGATGTCTGGCTGCCTTATTTAGCAGAAACCAGTGCAATCAGGTCGAGAACTTTGTTTGAGTAGCCAGTTTCGTTGTCGTACCAGGAAACCAGTTTCACAAAGTTGTCGTTCAGCGCGATACCTGCTTTAGCATCAAATACGGAAGTCAGTACTTCGCCGTTGAAGTCGGTGGAAACCACGTCATCTTCAACATAGCCCAGCACGTCTTTCATCTCGCCTTCTGCTGCTGCTTTGATAGCTGCACAGATCTCTTTGTAAGAGGCCGCTTTTTCCAGACGCACGGTCAGGTCAACAACGGAAACGTTAGGAGTAGGAACGCGGAAAGCCATACCGGTCAGCTTGCCGTTCAGCTCTGGCAGGACTTTACCTACTGCTTTCGCTGCGCCGGTTGATGAAGGGATGATGTTCTGCGATGCGCCGCGGCCGCCGCGCCAGTCTTTGTGAGACGGGCCATCAACGGTTTTCTGCGTTGCGGTGGTCGCGTGAACAGTGGTCATCAGACCTTCAACGATACCAAACTTGTCGTTGATTACTTTTGCCAGTGGAGCCAGGCAGTTAGTGGTGCAGGATGCGTTAGAAACGATATCCTGGCCTTCATATTTGTCGAAGTTTGCACCACGAACAAACATTGGGGTGTCATCTTTAGATGGACCGGTCAGAACGACTTTCTTGGCACCTGCGGTGATGTGTTTACGCGCGGTTTCGTCGGTCAGGAAGATACCGGTTGCTTCAGCAACAACGTCAACGCCCACTTCATCCCACTTCAGGTTGGCTGGATCTTTCTCAGCGGTAACACGGATTTTCTTACCGTTCACAACCAGTGCGCCATCCTGAACTTCTACGGTGCCGTCGAAACGACCGTGAGTAGAGTCATACTTCAGCATGTACGCCATGTAATCCGCGTCCAGCAGGTCGTTGATAGCAACGATTTCGATGTCAGAACGTTTCTGAGCAGCACGGAAAACGATGCGACCGATACGGCCAAAACCGTTGATACCTACTTTGATAGTCATATATTCCACCAGCTATTTGTTAGTGAATAAAAGGTTGCCTGTAAAATTACAAAAACCTTACCAGGCGTCAAGCGGAATCGTGTCAATTGTTGCGACAAATCAATTCGCCTGAGAGGAATTATTCGATGCGCAACCGCTTGCGCGCCGCCAATGATATCGCGCTTCGTTGAATCAATCGCCGAATATATAGGGATGCTCCGGAGAAAAGGTGATCGAAGTCACAAATCCGCGTAGCGGACGACGACGTGAAAGGGTGAGCACAAAAAAAGACCCGGGTTATGTTGATCATTTGTTAGAATAATAGTCGAATTTTTCAGAATGGCACTTCCCGGAATCTTAAAATGGCTAAAGACACCGCACCCGAAGCAAAAATTGCGCAGCTGACCGAAATGCAGCGTTACGTGACTCAGCATCGCGGAACGGAACCGCCTTACAGCGGCGCACTGCTGCACAACAAGCAGGAAGGGATCTATCACTGCCTGGTCTGCGAGGCGCCTCTGTTCCTCTCAGAAACCAAATATGATTCAGGCTGTGGCTGGCCGAGCTTTTACCAGCCGGTCAGTGACGATGCGATTCGCTATATCGAAGATAACTCCCACGGCATGCAGCGCGTCGAAATCCGCTGTGGCAGCTGTGATGCGCATCTGGGACATGTTTTCCCGGACGGTCCGCAACCGACCGGCGAGCGCTACTGTGTCAACTCCGCCTCGCTGAATTTCACCGATGAGCAGGGCGTTCAGACCAAAGGGTAAAATAATGAAGGAGCAACTCGAAGCAATGCTTGCGTCGATGACGCCGGAAGTTTACCAGCGGCTGGCCACGGCGGTTGAGATTGGTAAATGGCCGGATGGCGTGGCCCTGACGCAGGAGCAGCGCGACAACTGCCTGCAGCTGGTGATGATGTGGCAGGCCAGGCACAACGATACGCCCCAGCATATGACTATTGGCAAGGGCGGTGAGATGGTCATGAAGTCGAAAAAAGAGCTGAAGGAAGAGTTCGGTATCGACTCCGACGTGACCCGAATCCATCTGCACTGATGGCAAAAAAAAAGCTGGCCTCCTGCCAGCTTTTTTATCAGATCAGAATGGCCCCCTGGGCGGTCATCTGCGCAAAAGCAATCTCGCTGTCTTCCGGATTCAGATTGACGCCACGGCAGCCCTCTTTAACCACCTCAACGTGATACCCCAGTTCCAGCGCATCCAGCACGCTGTACTTCACACAGTAATCGGTCGCCAGACCCAGCATCACCAGATGGGTGATCCCGCGCTCGCGCAGCCAGCTGTCCAGCTCGGTTTTGCGGCGATGGCCATTGTCAAAAAAGGCACTGTAGCTGTCGACATCCTGATCCTGACCTTTATGGAACGTGGCATCAAACAGCGAGCGATCCAGACCCGGATGGAAATCCGCGCCAGCCGATCCCTGAACGCCATGATCGGGCCACCAGATCTGAGCCAGACCGTTTAATTCGCCCAGCGTGTAGACCGGCTCGCCGGAGACGGAGGCAAAGCTGCCGTGGTTGGCCGGATGCCAGTCCTGTAAGGCCAGCACGCACTCACCCTGCTCATGGAACATCCGCGCGTAACGATTCGCCACCTCAACGGTGTGGTCCCCCTCATGGACAGCCATCGGGCCGCCCGGGCAGAAATCGTTCTGAATATCAATAATGATAAGAGCCCGCTTCATTACATGTCGCTCCGTGTCAGTCTTCAGTCAGTTCGCCACGCAGGTTCTGCTGCATCTTCGCGCGAATTTGATCGGCAGAGAGATCCTGACTCAGTAAAAAGTGTAGCTTGGTCAGCGCGGCTTCCACCGTCAGATCAAATCCGCTGATCACCCCGGCATGTTCCAGCGCATTGCCGGTGGCATATCCGCCCATGTTCACTTTGCCAGAGATACACTGGGTCAGGTTGACCACCACGATGCCACGCTCACTGGCCTGCTGAAGTTCCGCCAGAAACTCTTTGTTCTGTGGCGCATTGCCGACGCCATAGGAGCGCAGGATCAGCGCCTTAACGGGCTGGCGCAGGAAGTTACGCACGACATCTGCGGAGATCCCCGGATAGATGGTGACGACACCGATCGGCTGTGGCGTAATGGTATGCACTTTCAGCTCACCCTGGCCGGCCGGGGCGGGCGGCGTATTCAGGCGGCGAATATGAATGCCCGCCTCCAGCAGTGCGGAGAGGTTAGGGGAAGCGAAGGCGTTGAAGCCGTCGGCGTGCGCCTTGGTGGTCCGGTTACCGCGATAGAGCGTGTTGTTGAAGAACAGCGACACTTCGTTGATCGGGTAATTGGCAGCGACATAGAGGGAGTTCAGCAGATTCTGCTGACCGTCTGAGCGCAGCTCCGCCAGGGGGATCTGCGAACCGGTCACGATCACCGGCTTGGCCAGGTTTTCCAGCATAAAAGAGAGCGCAGAAGCGGTAAACGCCATGGTGTCAGTGCCGTGCAGAATCACAAAGCCATCATAGCGATCGTAATTCTGCCGGATATCTTCGGCGATGGACTGCCAGTCCTGCGGCGTCATATCGGAGGAGTCGATCAGCGGCTGATATTCATGAATGGTGAAATCAGGCATCTCGGGGCGATGGAACTCTGGCATGTTTGCCAGCTGCTCCTGCAGATGTCCGGAGACCGGAATATAGCCCTGCGCCGAACGCTGCATACCGATGGTCCCGCCCGTGTAGGCTACGTAGATGTTTTTCTTTTGCATTAGAGAACTCAGACTCGCCATAAAAGGCGCAGTATAAGGGGAATAGCGGGGAAAAGCAGCCCGACCAGCGGCCGGGCTGCAAGGTTTATCGCACTTCGCCGCAGTTCAGGCAGAAGGCGTAACGGTTCTGAGGATCGTTCAGATGATCTGAGAAACCCGGCTGCGCTTTCATCGCGCTCATCACATCCAGCATCGGTGCAGGCAGCCAGGCTTTCAGCGTATCCGGCAGAATAGCCTGTACAGAGGCGTTCATCTGACCCAGCATCATATCCAGGAAGCTCGGGTCATCCTGATACCAGCTCAGCTGTGGCTTACTTACTTTCGCCAGCTCGCCCGCTTTCTTCACGGCATCATCGAAGTCACCCAGCGCATCGACCAGACCGTTGGCTTTGGCATCGCTGCCGGTCCAGACGTGGCCCTGCGCGATCGCATCAATCTGCTCCGGCGTTTTATGACGCGATTTCGCTACCAGGCCGACAAAGTTGCGATAACCATTTTCGATGGTCAGCTGCATCAGCTGCTGAACTTCCGGCGGCAGGGCTTTGGTGGTGGAGATATCCGCCAGCGGCGAGGTCGCCACGCCATCGGTGTGAACACCAATGCTGTCCAGGCTGTTCTCCAGCGTATTGATCACGCCAAAGATACCAATCGAACCGGTCAGCGTGCTGGGGTTTGCCACAATGTAGCTGGCGGGCGTGGAGATCCAGTAACCGCCGGAGGCGGCCATACCGCCCATCGACACCACGATAGGCTTGCCTGCTGCCTGCGCCGCCGCCAGCTCTTCGCGGATGGCTTCCGACGCGGTGACGCTGCCGCCCGGGCTGTTGACGCGCAGAATAATCGCCTTGATCTTAGGATCGAGACGCGCGTCGCGGATCTGTGCCGCCGTGGTGTCGCCACCGACATTGCCCGGCGTCTCTTCGCCATCCATGATGGCACCGCTGGCCATCACCACCGCGATGTTGCCATCCTGCTGCGTGGCGGCCTGTTTCACCGGATAGTCATAGATGCTGACGCTGCGATAATCGTTGCTCTGCTTATCCAGGCCAAAAGTATTGATAAGCGCCTGATCGGCCGACGCACGCGACCCCAGCACATCGACCAGCTTGTTATCCAGCGCATACTGCGCCGTATCCCCATTTACCGCGTTCAGTCCGGCAATGATCGCCGCCGCGCCCGGGAAGAGCTGCTCCGGCGTAATCTGGCGGTTAGCCGCGACCGTATTCAGGTAGTTCTGCCAGAGCTGACCGATCCAGCGGCTGTCGGCATCCCGTGCAGCCGGAGACATATCGTCACGCAGGAAAGGCTCTACCGCCGACTTGTAGGTGCCGACGCGGAAGACGTGCGAGGTGACTTTCAGCTTCTCCAGCAGCGTCTTGTAGTAGAGGCCGTTGGTGGCGAAACCGTGCAGATCGACCGTGCCCTGCGGCGACAGATAGATGCGGGTAGCGTAGCTGGCAAGATAGTACTGCGCCTGGCTGTAGCTGTCGCCCAGGGCATAAATCGGCTTGCCGCTGTCGCGGAATTCACGCAGCGCCTTGCCAACGTATTGCAGCGATGGCTGATCGCCACCGGCAAACTCACGCAGGTCGAGCACCATACCTTTGATATTGCTGTCATCTTTGGCCTGACGGATCGCACCGACCACATCAAACAGCGAATTTTCCTGCAGACGGTCGCTGCTGGCACCCAGCAGCTGACGACCGATTTTACTCAGGCGATTGCTGACCGAGGGTTTATCGACCAGCACACCACTGAGGTCAACCTTCAGCGCGCCCTGCTGAATCGGCGCTGAACTGCCGCCGGAACCGCTGACCTGCAGCCAGATCCCGACACCTATCACAATCAAAAAAATCAGGAAGATATTCAGAATGAATTCCCTGATAAAATTCAGTACCCGCCAGCTCCAGCGGAACAGACCTGCAATTATTCGCCACAATGTGCGCATCCGACTCTCCATATTCATGTAGCAGGAAGTGGCCGCCGCGCGGCCCGGACTTCCCCGACGAGCTCATCCTAAAGAGCAGCGTGTTAAAAGTCAGCAGGAAATCACTGCGTACTGTTACAAAAAATCTGCCTGTGCCAGGATAATGGCAACATTACAGAGATCGTGAGAGAAACATGGACGCACTGGAGTTACTGGTCAACCGACGTTCGGCTTCACGCCTGACGGAACCGGCCCCGGCGGGCGACGCACTGGAGAATATCCTGCGGGCAGGCATGCGCGCCCCGGACCACGGCACGCTGCAACCCTGGCGTTTTATTATTGTCGAGGGCGAAGGACGCGATCGGATGAGCCAGCTGCTGGAGCAGGCCGCACGCGATCAACAGCTGGATGAGAAGGGGATTAACAAGGCGAGTCAGTCGCCGTTCCGCGCGCCCATGATAATCACGGTCGTGGCCCATTGCGAAGCGCACCACAAAGTGCCGCGCTGGGAACAGATTGCCTCTGCCAGTTGTGCCGTTATGGCCATGCAGATGGCGGCGGTCGCTCAGGGCTTTAACGGTATCTGGCGCAGCGGTATCTGGACCGAGGATGAGCGGGTACGACAGGGGTTCGGTTGCCGCGAACAGGATGCCATTGTCGGCTTCCTCTATCTCGGGACCCCGCAACTGAAATCCAGCACCACGGTTCTTCCGCCCGACACCGCGCCGTTCGTTCGTTACTTCTGACCTGCCCGCAGCAAACGGCAGGGACGATGTCTGCCCCTGCCGTTTGCACGGTTCCTGTGCGAACGATCGCTAAGGCCGTGCGTCATGCTTACACCCGCGTCCCTGCCAGGCTAACATAGCGCCAGGATTCAAACCGACAGTGGATAACCGGTTATCGCTGAGTAACCCCTGATGTTAAGGATTACCTGATTCAATGCGTTTGTTTATTGCGGAAAAACCGAGCCTTGGGCGTGCTATTGCAGATGTGCTGCCAAAACCGCATCGACGCGGTGAGGGCTTTATTGCCTGCGGTAACGATCAGATTGTCACCTGGTGTGTGGGGCATCTTCTGGAGCAGGCGCAACCTGACAGTTATGACAGCCGTTATGCGCGCTGGTCGCTGGCCGATCTGCCGATCATCCCGGAGAAATGGCGGCTACAGCCGCGCCCTTCAGTGGTAAAACAGCTGAAAGTGGTCGAAGGATTACTGGCGCAGGCCACGGAAGTGGTACATGCCGGTGACCCGGATCGGGAAGGGCAGTTGCTGGTGGATGAGGTGCTCGACTACCTGAATCTGTCGGCTGAAAAGCGCAGCAAGGTGCAGCGCTGTCTGATCAACGATCTCAACCCGCAGGCGGTGGACAGGGCCGTTAACCGGCTGCGTGAAAACCGCGAGTTCATACCGCTCTGCGTCTCTGCGCTGGCGCGAGCCCGAGCAGACTGGCTCTACGGCATCAATATGACCCGCGCCTGGACATTGCTGGGCCGTAATGCGGGCTATGACGGGGTGCTGTCGGTGGGACGTGTTCAGACGCCAGTGCTGGGACTGGTGGTGCGGCGCGATGAAGAGATCGAGAACTTCGTGCCAAAAGATTACTTTGAAGTGAAAGCGCATATCGTGACGCCGGAGGGTGTCCGGTTTGTCGCCAGCTGGATCCCCAGCGAAGCCTGTGAACCCTGGCAGGATGAAGAGGGTCGTCTGCTGAAACGGGCGCTGGCCGACCATGTGGTGGCGCGCATTACCGGCCAGCCTGCGATCGTCTCTGCCTACAGCGATAAGCGGGAAAATGAGGTGGCGCCGCTGCCATTCTCGCTGTCCAGCCTGCAGATTGAGGCGGCAAAACGCTACGGACTGAGCGCGCAGACGGTGCTGGATACCTGTCAGCGCCTGTATGAAACCCACAAACTGATCACCTATCCGCGTTCGGACAGCCGCTATCTGCCGGAAGAGCATTTTGCCGGCCGTCATGCGGTGTTAAAAGCGATACAGTCGCACCAGTCTGCCCTGACACCGCCAGCCGATTTCGATGCCGATCGCCGGAACCGCTGCTGGGATGATAAAAAGGTGGATGCCCACCACGCCATTATTCCGACCGCCCGATCCGGCGCGGTGAAGCTCACCGAAAACGAACAGCACATCTATGAGCTGGTGGCGCGGCAGTATCTGATGCAGTTCTGCCCGGATGCGGTGTTCCGCAAATGTGTCATCGATCTTGATATCGCGGGCGGAAAATTCGTGGCGAAAGCGCGTTTTCTGGCGGAGGCGGGCTGGCGCGCGCTGCTGGGCAACAAAGAGCGGGATGAGGAGAACGATGGGATGCCGCTGCCGGTGGTGGCCAAAGGGGATGAGCTCCTGTGCGAGCGGGGTGAAGTAGTGGCGAAGCAGACTCAGCCGCCGCGGCCGTTTACCGACGCCACCATTCTCTCTGCGATGACCGGCATCGCGCGTTTCGTTCAGGATAAAGAATTAAAGAAAGTGCTGCGTGCGACCGATGGTTTAGGAACGGAAGCCACACGCGCGGGGATCATCGAACTCCTGTTTCGTCGTAGCTTCCTGGTGAAAAAGGGGCGTTATATCCACTCAACTGAGGCCGGACGCGCCCTGATTCACTCCCTGCCCGATCTGGCAGCGCGTCCCGATATGACGGCGCAGTGGGAATCGACCCTGACGCGCATCAGTGAAAAGGCGTGCCGCTATGATGATTTTATGCAGCCGCTGGTTCAGACCCTGACCGGCCTGATTCAGCAGGCGCGACAGCAGCCTGCGGCGCATGCATTTCGGGGATTACCGTCCACCGGACAGAAACGTCCGGTGCGCAAAACCAGGCGTAAAGTAAAGGAGACGGAATGAGGCGTTATTCAGGTTTAGTGGTCGTGGCCCTGTCGCTGGCGAGCGGGCTGGCGCAGGCTAACGGCCGTTATCAGTCGATGCCACCAGGTAATAATGGGACGAACACGGATGTGGTGGTGGATCTGCCGCCGGAAGCCTGGACGCAGGCAGAGCGTCGTCAGCCGGACTGTCTGCGCTGCTGCATCTTCGAAAACCGTAACTATACAGAAGGCGCGGTGGTGAAATCGGAAGGCGTGTTGCTGCAGTGTGCCCGTGATGAGCAATCGCTGGGTACCAACAATCTGATCTGGAAGATTGTGAAATAATCATCGCGTGGCGTTCGGCCACGCGACCGTTACTTAAAAGCGGAAAGTTGACCAGACAGGCGCGTGGTCAGACGGCTTCTCCATGCGCCGGATCTCATAGTCGATGCCGCTCTCCACGCAGTGCGCGGCCAGGTTTTTGCTGGCCAGCAGCAGGTCGATGCGCAGTCCGCGGTTGTCATCGAAGCCTTTAGACCGGTAGTCGAACCAGGAGAAGCGATCGGCGACCGCCGGATTCTGCTCACGCCACGTATCCACCAGACCCCAGCCCAGCAAACGGTCCATCCACTCACGCTCTTCCGGCAGGAAAGAGCACTTGCCGGTGCGCAGCCAGCGCTTGCGGCTCTCCTCACCGATACCGATATCCAGGTCGGTGCTGCTGATATTCATATCCCCCATAATCAGCACCGGCTTATCGGCAGGCAGATCCTCGGTCAGCAGACGCTGCAGATCGCGGTAGAACTTCTCTTTGGCAGGGAACTTGGTGGGGTGGTCGCGACTTTCACCCTGCGGGAAGTAGCCGTTGATGACCGTGATATCGCCTATCGGGCTGGGAAGTTCAGCGGTGATCAGGCGGCGCTGGGCCTCCTCGTCATCACCCGGGAAGCCACGGCTGACAGAGACTGGCTGCGCTTTGGTCAGCAACGCGACGCCGTAGTGGCCCTTCTGCCCGTGATAGAAGACGTGATAGCCGAGCTTTGATACCTCTTCCAGCGGGAACATGTCGTCATGGACTTTGGTTTCCTGCAGACCGATAACATCGGGCTGATGCTGTTCGACGAGCGCCTGAAGCTGATGCGGACGGGCACGCAAGCCGTTGATGTTAAATGAAACAAATTTCATGAGTTCGACCATTGTTCAGCAAGTGATGGGCGAAGATGGTAGCGATTTTTGCTGAAAAAGTCATGGCGGAACAGGCGGAGAATTACAGCAGAAAGGAAAGGGCAGGGATAACGGAAGCCGGATCGAAGATTCTCATCCCTCTCCCCCGCAGAACAGGAGAATAAGATGTCGGTATGCGAAAAGGGTGCACTATATGAGATGGTGGTGGGAGAAGGATTCGAACCTTCGAAGTCTGTGACGGCAGATTTACAGTCTGCTCCCTTTGGCCGCTCGGGAATCCCACCTGGGATATGGCTGGCTTACGCGAATGCAGATTCAGATGGTGGTGGGAGAAGGATTCGAACCTTCGAAGTCTGTGACGGCAGATTTACAGTCTGCTCCCTTTGGCCGCTCGGGAATCCCACCATGGCCTGAATCGTTATTGCGTAAAGCGGGGCGCATCATACCAAATGCGATAAGGGTGTAAAGCGCCCACTGACAAAACAGTAACTGTTTGCCCACTTTTTACGCGTAGCGCTGAATCTGCCGTCAATTCAGTGCGCTGGCTGATTAAAGAATGATCGTCCGGTTACCGTAAACAAACACACGCTGCCCCAGTACTTTGTACAGCGCATTGCTCAGGACGTTCTTCTCGACGTCACGACCGGCTCGCATCATCTCATCCGCGGTATAGCTGTGATCGACGTTGATCACATCCTGCATGATGATCGGGCCTTCATCGAGATTGTCATTCACATAGTGCGCAGTCGCCCCGATGATCTTCACCCCACGCTCATACGCCTGGTGATAAGGACGGGCGCCGATAAAGGCGGGCAGGAACGAGTGGTGAATGTTGATGATCTGGTTCGGGTAACGCTGCACGAAGGCGGGTGTCAGGACGCGCATATATTTCGCCAGCACGACATAATCGGGCTGATAGCGGTCAATCTCTTCTGCCATGCGATTGTCATGCTCTTCGCGCGTTAACCCTTCATGGCTCACCAGTACGAACGGAATATCAAAACGCTCGACCAGTGAACGCAGGGTATCGTGGTTGCCCACCACCGCGGCAATTTCCATGTCCAGACCGCCAAACGCGCTCTTCATCAGCAGGTCGCCCAGGCAGTGCGCCTCTTTGGTGACCAGAATGACGACGCGACGACGGCCGGCACTGTGCAGTTCACGTACCGAGCCCTGCGGCAGGGCGCTGTCGAGATCGGCAAGCAGTGTGTTGTCGTTAAAAATCCCTTCCAGCTCGGTGCGCATGAAAAAACGCCCGGTGCGATGATCAACAAACTCATTGTTCTGCACGATATTCAGCTCGTGCTTGTAACAGATATTGGTGATTTTGGCGATCAGACCTTTTGCATCGGGACAAATGGTTCGTAAAACTTTTCTTTGCATGGTTTGCGCTTGCATCTCAATCAGAGTCCTGTCAAAGCATTAGGGGTGAAACCGTTGGGAAGCCGTCAGCTTAGCCACAACATTTTTTGTATTTTTTGCCACTGCCGCAGGGGCAGGGGTCGTTACGGCCTGTTGAGGGCGCGGTACCGTCAACATAGTACCAGCGTTGATCCTCGCGAAGAAAGCGTGAACACTCATGAATGGCATGAATGTTCGTTTTCTCGCGATAACGCGCAAAAAAGGTCACAGAGGCTTCGTTCTCGTGGCGTCCATGATTACAACAGGTTACATTCAGGCTAAGCCATTCGGTGCCCGGAAAACTTTCAGATAAAAGCCCGGACAGGCCCGGATGGCGTTTGTTAGGGTGCCAGGTTGCAACCAGATAGTCCGCATTATGCTCAACATAGGCGCAATAGCGGGATCGCATAAGTTGTTCAGCGGTAACAGGAATCTGTTTACCCTGCAGAAAGGGCTCGCAACATACGCTATACTGCTCCCCGCTACAGCATGGGCAGATTTTTGACACATTATCTCCAGAGAATGATGAGTCGATTTCAGAAGCGCGCTATGTTAGCGGACCCCACGTTGTGACGCTACGTATTGACGGCAGGACCAGGTACAAATGAGAAAGGTAAAAATTGGATTGGCTCTGGGGTCAGGAGCCGCCAAAGGATGGGCACATATTGGCGTGATTAATGCGCTGGAGCGTGCAGGTATTGAGATCGACGTCGTCGCCGGCTGCTCTGTGGGCGCGCTGGTGGGATCTGCCTATGTCAATCATCGCCTGCCGCTGATGGAAAAATGGGTCAGTGCATTCCGCTACTGGGATGTGATTCGCCTGATGGATGTCTCCTGGCAGCGTGGCGGCCTGTTACGCGGGGAACGGGTGTTTAATCATGTCCGTCAGCTTATCCCGAATGATGCTATCGAAGCGTGCCACAAACCCTTTGGCGTGGTGGCAACCAACCTCAGCACCGGCCGTGAACTCTGGCTGACAGAGGGGGGTCTGCATCAGGCCGTTCGGGCTTCCTGCAGTATGCCAGGTTTATTACCGCCCGTGGGCTACAATGGGTATTGGCTGGTGGATGGTGCCGTCGTCAATCCGGTGCCGATTTCACTGACCCGGGCCCTGGGGGCAGACATTGTGATCGCCGTGGACTTACAGCATGACGCGCATCTCATGCAGCAGGATCTCTTTTCCGTCACGCCTCAGAATAGTGAAGAAGAAGCGGCCGCAGCGGCCTTAAGCTGGGGCGGAAAGCTCCGACAGCGGCTGGTGAATTTCACCCAGCGTCGGGCTTCGCAGTCACCCGGCGCGATGGAGATCATGTCGACCTCTATCCAGGTGCTGGAGAATCGTCTGAAAAGAAATCGGATGGCAGGCGATCCACCCGACGTATTGATCCAGCCGGTCTGCCCGCAGATTTCAACGCTGGACTTTCATCGGGCTGAAGAAGCGATTGAGGCAGGCAGGGCCGCCGTAGAGAAGAAAATGGATGAACTATTACCACTGGTCCGTGGCAGATAATCAGGTTGTTCATTCAAAGCGGTGACTTTGGGCAATTCTGAAAGGCGCAACTGCGTTTTATGAACCACTATTGAAATATCTGGTACGCAGGGGGAAAGAATGGAAAAACCACTACTCGGCAAAAAGATACTCATTGTCGAAGATGAGGCTGTTTTCCGTTCGTTGCTGGACCAATTTTTGTTATCGATGGGTGCTGTGACGTTACAAGCGGAAGATGGTCTGGAAGCAATTGCACAACTACAACAGCATACTGTCGACCTGATTATCTGCGATCTGGAGATGCCCCGCATGAGTGGGATCCAGTTCGTTGAGCATATTCGTACCCGCGGCAACGTGGTACCGATTCTGATCGTCTCGGCCACCGAGAACATGTCTGATATCGCCCATGTGCTGCGTCTTGGGGTGCAGGATGTGCTGCTTAAACCATTAAAGAATTTTGAACGCTTCCGTGAAGCGGTCTACGAGTGCCTCTATCCCTCAATGTTCACCTCCAAAGTGGAAGAGGATGAGCAGCTATTCCAGGACTGGGATGCGCTGGTTCGCGACCCACAGGCCGCCGCTAAACTGCTTAAGCAGCTGCAGCCGCCGGTGCAGCAGACCATTGCCAACTGCCGGGTGAACTACCGTCAGTTAACGATGGCGGAGCAGCCCGGCCTGGTGCTCGACATCGCGGCGCTCTCCGACAAGGATCTGGCCTTTTACTGCCTCGACGTGACGCGCGCCGGGGACAATGGCGTACTGGCGGCCCTGCTGCTGCGTGCGCTGTTCAACGGCCTGCTCCAGGAGCAGCTCAGCGGACAAAAACAGCGGTTGCCGGAGCTGAATGGTCTGCTCAGACAGGTCAATCTGCTGCTGCGTCAGGCGAACCTGAGCGGCCAGTTCCCCTTGCTGGTGGGCTATTACCATCGCGGTCTCAAAAACCTGATCCTGGTGTCGGCCGGATTAAACGCCACCCTTCATGTTCAGGCTCATCAGATTCAGCTCAGTAATGGTGTCCCGCTTGGCACTATGGGCAGTACCCATCTTAACCAGATCAGTCAGCGCGCCGAGAACTGGCAATGTCACGTCTGGGGCGCCGGAGGACGTATCCGGCTGATGCTTTCCACGGAAGAATAGAGGTTGATTACAGTAAGATTCTGGCGCTGATCGCAGGGCCAGAGTTTAGCTTTACAGTTGGGTAATAGTCTTAATTTCGACGGTTTCATGCCTTCCAGGATAAATCCGTTCGATACTAACTGATATACTCATTTTCGATTTTAACCGACATATCAAGTATTAACTTGAACGGCCTATGAGAGAGGTATCTTAATGTCTGCCAATAATACCAAAGTAAAAAAAGCGGTAATCCCGGTAGCGGGTTTGGGTACGCGTATGCTGCCTGCGACCAAAGCGATTCCAAAAGAGATGTTACCGCTGGTTGATAAGCCGTTAATTCAGTATGTCGTTAACGAATGTATTGCTGCGGGCATCAATGAAATTGTGCTGGTAACGCACTCCTCAAAAAATGCCATCGAAAACCACTTTGATACCAGCTTCGAACTGGAATCAATGCTGGAAAAACGCGTTAAGCGTCAGCTGCTGGATGAAATCCAGTCCATCTGCCCGCCACACGTCACCATCATGCAGGTTCGTCAGGGCATCGCAAAAGGCCTGGGCCACGCTGTTATGTGTGCACACCCGCTGATCGGTAATGAGCCATTCGCGGTTATCCTGCCAGACGTCATCATCGACGAATATGAATCTAACCCAACCAAAGATAACCTGGCAGAGATGCTGAGCCGTTATGAAGAGTCTGGCCGCAGCCAGATCATGGTTGAGCCGGTTGCCGATGTCACCGCGTACGGTGTAGTCGATTGCCAGGGTGCAGAACTGAACCCAGGCGACAGCGCGCCAATGGTCGGTGTGGTTGAGAAGCCTAAAGCGGCAGAAGCGCCATCAAACCTGGCCGTTGTAGGTCGTTACGTGCTCTCTTCTGATATCTGGCCACTGCTGGCGAAGACGCCTCCAGGTGCAGGCGGCGAAGTTCAGCTGACTGACTCTATTGCCATGCTGATGGAAAAAGAGACTGTTGAAGCTTATCACCTGAAAGGCGTCAGCCATGACTGTGGTAACAAACTGGGCTACATGCAGGCTTTCGTTGAGTACGGTGTTCGTCATCCGGTATTGGGCAAAGATTTCTCTGAATGGCTCGATAGCGCAGTTGGCAACAAAAAGTAATTCATAAACACAGGATAACTCGATGAAAGTCACTGTATTTGGTATCGGCTATGTCGGTCTGGTTCAGGCTGCGGTGTTAGCCGAAGTCGGACATGACGTTCTCTGCATTGATGTCGACGCGAATAAAGTCGAAAATCTGAAGAAAGGCATCATTCCTATTTTCGAACCAGGTTTAACGCCGCTGGTAATGTCAAATTACGAAGCCGGTCGTCTGAAGTTCAGCACTGATGCTGAACTGGGCGTAAACCATGGTGTTATGCAGTTTATTGCAGTGGGTACACCACCGGACGAAGACGGCTCTGCCGATCTGAAATATGTGACCGCCGTAGCGCGCACTATTGCGCAGCATATGAACGATCACAAAGTGGTTATCGACAAATCAACCGTTCCGGTTGGCACAGCAGATAAAGTTCGTGCAGTAATGACGGAAACGCTGAAAGCGCGTGACGCCAACATCACCTTTGATGTGGTCTCTAACCCGGAATTCCTGAAAGAGGGTGCGGCAGTCAACGACTGTATGCGTCCTGAGCGTATCGTTGTCGGCACCGACAACGACGAAGTGATTGAACTGTTACGCGAGCTTTATGAGCCGTTTAACCGCAACCACGATCGCATGATTATGATGGACATTCGCAGTGCAGAGCTGACCAAATATGCGGCCAACTGTATGCTGGCCACCAAAATCAGCTTCATGAACGAGATGTCTAACCTGGCTGAACGTTTAGGCGCAGATATTGAGAAAGTCCGTCAGGGTATCGGTTCAGATCCCCGCATCGGCTATCACTTTATCTACCCTGGCTGTGGCTACGGCGGCTCCTGCTTCCCGAAAGATGTGCAGGCGCTGATCCGTACCGCTGAGTCCATCGGCTATCAGCCACGCCTGCTGCAGGCGGTGGAAGATGTGAATGACAGCCAGAAAACCAAGTTGCCAACCTTTATCAAGCGTCACTTTGGTGACGACCTGAAAGGTAAGACGTTTGCACTCTGGGGCCTTTCATTCAAGCCGAATACCGACGATATGCGTGAAGCCTCCAGCCGCGTGCTGATGGAAACGCTGTGGGAAGCAGGCGCCTCTGTGCAGGCGTTTGACCCTGAAGCGATGGATGAAGCGCAGCGCATCTATGGTCACCGCAGCGATCTTAAGCTGATGGGCACCAAAGAAGCTGCACTGCAGGGCGCTGACGCGCTGGTCATCTGTACGGAGTGGCAGAACTTCCGTGCACCTGACTTCGACATCATTAAAAATGCGCTGAAAGAAGCCGTGATTTTTGATGGTCGTAACCTGTATGATCCAGAGCGTATCAGCAAACGCGGTTTCGTTTATTATGCAATCGGCCGCGGAGCGTCTATTCAACCTGCATAATTAACGAGGGATTTATGAACTTTCTGGTCACCGGCGCCGCAGGTTTTATTGGTTTTCATGTCAGCCAACGTCTGCTGGCTGCCGGTCACCAGGTTGTCGGTATCGACAACCTGAATGATTATTACGACGTAAATCTCAAACATGCCCGTCTCAATTTAATTAACACCGACCCAGGTTTTACTTTTATTGAGATGGACCTGGCGGACCGTGACGCAATGGCGTCACTGTTCGACCAGCACGCCTTCCAGCGCGTAATCCATCTTGGTGCTCAGGCCGGCGTCCGCTATTCCATCGAAAATCCGCATGCTTATGCCGATGCCAACCTCATTGGTCACCTCAATATTCTTGAGGGATGCCGTCATCATAAAATTGAACATCTGCTCTACGCGTCATCCAGTTCCGTTTATGGACTGAACCGTAAAATGCCGTTCTCGACTGAAGATAGCGTGGACCACCCGGTCTCTTTGTATGCGGCGACCAAAAAAGCCAACGAGCTGATGTCGCATACCTATTCGCATCTTTATCAGTTACCGACGACCGGATTGCGCTTCTTTACCGTTTACGGCCCCTGGGGTCGCCCGGATATGGCGCTGTTCAAATTTACCCGTGCCATGATTGCGGGTGAGGCGATTGATGTGTATAACCAGGGGCAGATGAAACGCGACTTTACCTATATCGACGATATTGCAGAAGCGATTGTCCGTCTGCAGGCTGTTATTCCTCAGCAGGATGATAACTGGACCGTTGAAACCGGTTCACCTGCTACCAGTTCCGCGCCTTATCGCGTCTATAATATTGGTAATAGCCAGCCTGTCACGCTGATGAACTATATCGAGGCGCTGGAAAAAGCACTCGGTATTACGGCGAAGAAAAATCTGATGCCTATGCAACCCGGCGATGTGCTTGAAACCAGTGCGGATACCGAGGCGCTGTTTAAGGCAATCGGTTTTAAACCCAGGACGGGCGTTGAAGAGGGCGTTAAAAACTTCGTGGAGTGGTATCGGGATTTTTATCGCGTCTGATGAAAAAGAAAAAGGAAGCTCTGGCTTCCTTTTTTAATGGCTATCGGGTCACGAAGGTTTCAGACCGCAAAACCGGGTGCGATTACAGTAAAAAATCGTCCAGCTTTTTACACTGTTCTTCCAGCGCTTTTTTAATCGCGGCTGGTGTCCGTCCCTGGCCGGTCCAGGTTCTGGATTCGCCTTTTTCATCGGTGTAGCCATATTTAGCCGGGCGCACTGAGCGTTTACCTTTTGCCGTTGTCCGTGCAGAGGGAGCCTGCGAGCCAATCAGTTCGTTCGGGTCAATACCATCGGCCAGCAGCATTTCACGATACTGATTAAGTTTACGCGTGCGTTCTTCATTTTCAGCCTGAAAATGTGACTCTTCTTCACGGCGCTCTTTTACCACCACATCCAGTTTTTCCAGCATCTCTTCCAGTGTCTCCACGGAATACTCTCTGGCCTGGGCGCGCAGCGTACGGATATTATTAAGAACTTTTAGTGCTTCGCTCATTGTCCTGGTCTCTGAATAAGGAAAAAGTTGTGTTGCCCGCTAATAGTAGTGGTGACATTAAATAAACTCAATCATAAAAAAATAAAAGCACTAATTAGCCAGGCGGTAAAAAATAATCACGGCTGAAAAAAAAGGTGTCAGGAAGAATTTAAAAAATAGTTTCATACGGGTGGATGTGAAAAAAATTTAATGTATTTCGGACCGTAGTAAAAATGTCATCTCTGTTATTACGGTTAAAGAAATTAAATTCAGTCGCACCGGTCGCACCCGGAATCCGCCGGATGAACCGGTTGCCAGCCTCGGGCCGCTCCGCCGTTACGCTTCAGAGGGGCATCAGCGACAATGTAATGCCGGCACTTTGTGTTAATATGCGCGCCATTCCGTTCAGTCCTGATGAAGATACGTTTCTATGGCTCAACTCTATTTTTATTACTCTGCCATGAATGCAGGGAAGTCGACCGCACTGCTGCAATCCTCCTACAACTATCAGGAGCGCGGGATGCGTTCACTGGTCTACACCGCTGAAATTGATAACCGCTTTGGTGCCGGGCAGGTGAGCTCCCGCATCGGTCTTTCGTCGCCAGCTTCTCTCTATAATGCAGAGACGTCGCTCTTCAGCGAGATCGCTGCCGAGCACGCCGCCAGTCCGGTTCACTGCGTTCTGGTTGATGAGAGTCAGTTTCTGACCCGCGAGCAGGTTAAAGCGCTCTCTGATGTTGTCGATGACCTGGATATTCCCGTGCTCTGCTATGGTCTGAGAACCGATTTCCGCGGTGAACTCTTTGTTGGCAGTCAGTATCTGCTGGCATGGGCAGACAAGCTGGTTGAGCTGAAAACGATCTGTCACTGTGGCCGTAAGGCCAGCATGGTGCTGCGTCTGGACAGCGAAGGAAAACCGTTCAGCGAAGGTGAACAGGTGGTGATTGGGGGGAACGAGCGTTATATCTCCGTCTGCCGCAAGCACTACAAACAGGCGATAGAGCAGGGGTCGCTGCAGGCGATTCACGGCGCGCAGACGCCGCTGCCCGATCCTCATTGCTGAGACAGAAAAAAACCCGCCGTGGCGGGTTTTTTTTATCAGCCTGTTAAAGCGGGACTATCAGACTTTTTTCGCTTTTTTCTCGCTCTTCATCTCTTTTACCGGCTCAGCAGCCACCGCCTCAGCGACGCCTGAGAACGGCTCGACAAATTCACGACCGTAGAAGGTGTCGAGCATGATCTGTTTCAGCTCAGCAATCAGCGGATAGCGTGGGTTCGCGCCGGTACACTGATCGTCAAACGCATCGTCGGCCAGTTTATCGACTTTCGCCAGGAAGTCCGCTTCCTGCACACCGGCTTCCCGGATAGAGGCGGGGATACCAAGTTTGGTTTTGATCTCATCCAGCCATGCCAGCAGCTTCTCAATTTTCTGTGCGGTGCGGTCGCCAGGTGCGCTCAGACCTAAGTGGTCTGCCACTTCGGCGTAGCGACGACGAGCCTGAGGACGGTCATACTGGCTGAAAGCCGTCTGTTTGGTCGGATTGTCATTTGCGTTGTAGCGGATGACGTTCGAGATTAACAGCGCGTTCGCCAGGCCGTGTGGGATATGGAACTCTGAACCCAGTTTATGAGCCATGGAGTGACAGACCCCGAGGAAGGCGTTAGCAAAGGCGATACCGGCAATGGTCGCGGCGTTATGAACGCGCTCCCGCGCAACCGGGTTTTTCGCCCCTTCGGCATAGCTGGCCGGCAGATTCTCTTTCAGCAGCTTCAGTGCCTGCAGCGCCTGTCCGTCAGAGTACTCATTCGCCAGTACAGAAACGTAGGCTTCCAGCGCATGGGTCACAGCATCCAGACCGCCGAACGCGCAGAGTGAGCGCGGCATATCCATGACCAGGTTGGCATCGACAATCGCCATATCCGGCGTCAGCGCATAGTCCGCCAGAGGATATTTCTGACCGGTGGCATCATCGGTCACCACGGCAAATGGCGTGACTTCTGACCCGGTACCGGAAGTGGTTGTGATGGCGACCATGCGCGCTTTCACGCCCATTTTCGGGAACTTGTAGATACGTTTACGGATATCCATGAAACGTAACGCCAGCTCTTCGAAGTGGGTTTCAGGATGCTCGTACATCACCCACATAATTTTGGCAGCATCCATCGGGGAACCGCCACCCAGCGCGATGATAACGTCCGGTTTGAAGCTGTTCATCTGTTCCGCCCCTTTGCGCACGATGCTCAGCGTCGGGTCCGCTTCAACTTCGAAGAAGACTTCCGTTTCAAGGCCGTGCGATTTCAGTACGCGGGTCACCTGGTCAGCATAGCCGTTGTTGAACAGGAAGCGGTCGGTGACGATAAAGGCTCGTTTTGCACCATCTGTTGCCACCTCTTCCAGCGCAATCGGCAGTGAACCGCGACGGAAATAGATGGATTTAGGAAGTTTATGCCACAACATATTCTCAGCTCGCTTGGCGACAGTTTTGGTGTTGATCAGGTGTTTCGGCCCGACGTTCTCAGAAATCGAGTTACCGCCCCATGAACCACAGCCCAGCGTCAGAGAAGGTGCCAGTTTAAAGTTGTAGAGATCACCGATACCCCCCTGCGAAGCCGGTGTGTTGATCAGAATACGCGCCGTTTTCATTCTGTCGCCAAAGTAGTGCACGCGCTCGGTCTGGTTATCCTGATCGGTGTAGAGACAGGAGGTGTGGCCGATACCGCCCATGGCGACCAGCTTCTCGGCTTTGTCGACGGCATCCTGGAAATCCTTCGCCCGATACATCGCCAGCGTTGGCGAGAGTTTTTCGTGAGCGAACGGTTCTGACTCGTCCACCCGTTTTACCTCACCGATCAGGATCCTGGTGCCGGCAGGCACACGGAGGCCAGCCATTTCGGCAATTTTTACCGCAGGCTGACCGACGATGGCCGCGTTCAGTCCGCCATTTTTCAGGATGATATCCTGCACTGCCTGGAGTTCGGCACCCTGCAGCAGGTAGCCGCCGTGACTGGCAAAGCGTTCACGCACCGCGTCGTAGACGGAATCCACCACAATTACCGACTGTTCAGAGGCGCAGATCACCCCGTTGTCGAAGGTCTTTGACATCAGTATAGAGGCGACAGCGCGCTTCAGGTCGGCGGTTTCATCAATCACGACCGGCGTATTACCGGCACCGACACCAATCGCGGGTTTACCGGAGCTGTAGGCTGCTTTCACCATGCCTGGTCCGCCGGTGGCGAGAATCAGATTGATATCAGGGTGATGCATCAGCTGGTTGGAAAGCTCCACGGAAGGGGCGTCGATCCAGCCGATAATGTCTTTTGGCGCACCGGCTGCAATCGCCGCCTGCAGAACGACATCTGCGGCTTTGTTAGTGGCATCTTTGGCGCGTGGGTGTGGCGAGAAGATAATCCCGTTGCGGGTTTTAAGGCTGATCAGGGCTTTAAAGATGGCGGTTGAGGTCGGGTTAGTGGTCGGGACGATGCCACAAATCAGGCCGATCGGCTCGGCGATGGTGATGGTGCCGAAGGTATCGTCAGTGGCTAACACACCACAGGTCTTCTCATCTTTATAGGCGTTGTAGATATACTCAGAGGCAAAATGGTTTTTAATGACTTTATCTTCGACGATACCCATACCGGATTCGGCAACGGCCATCTTGGCGAGGGGAATGCGGGCATCGGCGGCGGCGAGGGCGGCGGCACGAAAAATGGCGTCGACCTGCTGTTGAGAAAAGTTGGCATATTCACGCTGGGCTTTTTTTACACGTTCAACCAGTGCATTAAGTTCCGCGATATTGGTTACGGCCATGGTGTTCTCCTGAAGGAAGTTAAACTTTTTTAGTAAACAATCCTGCGTCCCTGAGTATAGTCACGCTGCTTTAATGCGTCTGATAGCGGCGGAACGGCTGGATTTTCAACTGTTTACTGAATAAGTCTTTTCTGGCGGCCGTGAGAGTTTACTTCGCTGCCGCTAATGCTTCCGTTGCGAAAAGATTACCTGGTTCGGGGTAGGGCGATTTTGATTCAGATCAATTTAAACGCAAGCTGACACCATTCAGCTGCGGGTTCAGCGCCCGGGTTTCTCAAACTTATCGTATCCAAAGCACCGGGGCCCGGCAGCGCCTATCGCCAGCCATTATTTAATCACTGGCGTAAAGCGCTAAATGTGCCACAGTTCAACAGCATAAATTGCTGAGCCCGCATCTGGCGTCTGTGTCCGTTTTCACATACATTAGGCGCGTTTTCCCCCCTGCGGTACGGAGTAAAGTCGTGAATCCTGCGCTGTTAGATCTATCAGGCTATATAAAATTTTTTGTCGGGCTCTTTGCGCTGGTTAATCCGGTGGGAATTATTCCGGTGTTTATCAGCATGACCCGCTATCAGGGCGTGGCTGAGCGTAATAAAACCAATCTTACCGCCAATCTGGCGGTCGCTATTATCCTCTGGACGTCGCTCTTTCTGGGCGATGCTATTCTGCGGGTGTTTGGCATCTCCATCGACTCTTTCCGTATTGCGGGCGGGATTCTGGTGGTCACCATTGCAATGTCGATGATTAGCGGCAAGCTGGGTGAAGATAAACAGAACAAGCAGGAGAAATCAGAAACCGCCATTCGCGAAAGCGTGGGTGTGGTGCCACTGGCGTTACCGCTGATGGCCGGGCCGGGGGCGATCAGTTCAACCATCGTCTGGAGCACCCGCTATCACAGCTGGCTCAACCTGCTGGGCTTTACCCTGGCGATAGCTATCTTTGCCTTCTGCTGCTGGCTGCTGTTCCGGGCCGCACCCTTAATGGTGCGCATCCTGGGCCAGACCGGGATTAACGTCATCACGCGTATCATGGGCCTGCTCCTGATGGCGCTGGGCATCGAATTTGTTGTCACCGGCATGAAGGCCATTTTCCCCGGTCTGCTCAATTAGCAGCGCACTTATTTCAGGCAATGAATTGATCAGGTGAACCGTTATGGTGCAAAAAGGGAATTTCATTGCACCATAACGATGCATTTATTCGCGCAGCTTAACTCGGGCTGGAAATTATAAATTTCATTACTGCGTTTCAGATCACAGACTTTTTTCTGCAAAAGAATGTCACTATTTTCACATTATTTTCTGCTACAAATTTTTCAGCCAGCCTCATAAACCGCCAGATAACGCCTCAGGAAATCGATTTCATCGCAGAGAGGCGCCTTTTTTCCCGATAACTGACAGATCGGGCACGTTTTTTTTCTTCTCATCCCTTTAATGCGGTGTTTTCGAATAATTTATCTATTTATCAATAGCATAAGTTATTTTCAGAACAAAAATTAACGCTTTCGCTGCCGCGCTTCTCATGATAAAAGAGAATTAGTTAACATTTTAGCTATTTTACTTTGGCACCCCACAAGGGCTTCTGATAATTTCTGGCCCAGCGTAATTTTTTTCTCCGAAAGCCCAAAGTGAGAACGCTTTTTGCTTAAGCCTGTCGGGATACTTAATAAAGGGTTGGCGTGTCGCATGATTGGGATGAATAAATTGCAGCAACAGCGGTCACTTATCGCAACTGTTCTGTTGATGGCGTTTTCGCCAGCCTATGCCGCTACGGTTCCGCCGGGGACCGCACTGGCGGCCCGTCAGGCGATCGTGATTAATAACGGCAGTGAAGTCTCCTCGCTGGATCCGCATAAAACTGAAGGCGTGCCGGAATCCAATATTATTCACAATCTGCTGGATGGACTGGTCAACACGGATAACCGGGGTGAGGTGGTGCCTGGCGTGGCGAAAAGCTGGGAGAACCCGCAGCCTGACACCTGGATTTTTCAACTGCGCCAGGATGCGAAGTGGAGCAACGGGCAGGCCGTCACCGCCGATGATTTTGTCTATAGCTGGCGTCGTCTGGTGGATCCGAAAACCGCGTCACCCTATGCCAGCTATCTGCAGGCTGCGCACTTCGCCAATATCGACGCCATCCTGACAGGTAAAGCGTCACCCGATCAACTGGGTGTTAAGGCGCTGGATGCGCATCGGCTGCAGATTACCCTGAGCGAGCCTGTACCTTATCTGGTGGCGATGTTAGCTCATACGGCGATGAAGCCGGTCTACGCACCCGCTATTAAACAGTGGGGTGAGGCCTGGACGCGCCCGGAACACTATGTCGGCAATGGTGCCTACCAGCTCAGCGACTGGGTGGTGAATGAGAAAATCGTTGTGAAGCGTAATCCGCACTACTGGGACAACGTCCATACGGTGATTGAGCAGGGGACATTCCTGCCGATCGCCTCGGAAAACAGCGACATCAACCGCTACCGCAGCGGCGGCACGGATATCACCAACAGCGCGGTGCCGCCTGAGATGTTTGGCAAACTGCGCAAAGAGCTGGGCGACGAAGTGAAAGTCAGTCCGCTGCTCTGCACCTTCTACTACGAAATTAATAACAAAAAGCCGCCATTTACCGATGCGCGGGTGCGCAGCGCGCTGAAGATGACGCTGGATCGCGATATCATCGCCAATAAGATCATGGCCCAGGGACAGATCCCCGCCTATAGCCTGACGCCACCCTTTACCGCCGGTATCCGGCTGACGCCACCCGCCTGGTTCACCTGGACGCAGGCGCAGCGCAATGAGGCGGCGAAGAAGCTGCTGGCAGAGGCGGGATTCGATGCCGCCCATCCGCTGAGCTTTACACTGCTCTACAACACCTCCGATCAGAATAAGCGTCAGGCGATTGCGGCCGCATCAATGTGGCAGAAAAACCTGGGCGCGAAAGTCACATTGCAGAATCAGGAGTGGAAAACCATGCTGGAGACCCGGCATCAGGGCCAGTTCGACGTGGTGCGGGCAACCTGGTGTGCCGACTACAACGAGCCGTCCACCTTCCTGAATATGCTGATCAGCAACGCCTCAATTAATACCGCATTCTACAGCAGTGCAACCTTCGATCGGCTGATGTCAGAGACCCTCACGGCGGGCAGTGAAGCGGCACGCGCTGACCTCTATCAGCAGGCTGAAACACAACTCGACAAAGACTCACCAATTGTGCCAGTTTACTACCGCGTAAGTGTGCGCCTGGTAAAGCTCTGGGTTGGCGGCTTTACGGGCAAAGACCCGCAGGACATGACAGACCTGAAGTACTACTTCATCAGACAACACTGATCTGATCGCCGTCCGGCGAGACAGTCAGAAAACGCATCCGCATAAAGACCATTTTGGGTCAATCTCCCTGGTACAGGCCGGGGAGCCCGGAGACGGGGGACGCCGTGGCAGTGCATCGCCACGGTGACGATAATAAAACTGGAGTGTAATAATGAACAACATCACGAAAAAAAGCCTGATTGCAGCGGGCGTTTTCGCCGCAGTGAGTGCCCTGGCAGGGAATGCGGCTCTGGCGGCTACCGTGCCTGCGGGCGTTGAGCTGGCTGCAAAACAGGAGCTGGTACGCGGCAATGGCGATGAAGTGCAGTCGCTGGATCCTCACAAAATTGAGGGCGTACCGGAAGACAACGTGGCGCGCGACCTCTATGAAGGTCTGCTGGTCAACGACAGCAACGGTAAACCGATCCCGGCCGTGGCGGAAAGTTACGAAAACAAAGATTTCAAAGTGTGGACGTTCCACCTGCGCAAAAATGCCAAATGGTCTAATGGCGAACCTGTCACCGCACAGGACTTCGTCTACAGCTGGGAGCGCCTGGTCGATCCTAAAACCGCCTCACCGTACGCCAGCTACCCGCAATATGGCCATATCCTGAACGTCGATGACATCATCGCCGGCAAAAAACCGATCACCGATCTGGGCGTTAAAGCCATTGATGATAACACGCTGGAAGTCACCCTGAGCGAGCCGGTACCTTACTTCGATAAGCTGCTGATCAACTCCGTAATGTCCCCGGTTTATAAACCGGCCATCGAGAAGTTTGGCGATCAGTGGACTCAGCCTCAGAACTGGGTCGGCAACGGCGCCTTTAAGCTGGACGCGCACGTTATCAATGAGCGCATCACCCTGGTGCGTAACCCGAACTACTGGGACAACGAGCACACCGTGCTGAACAAAGTGACCTTCCTGCCAATCAGTTCAGAAGTCAGCGACGTTAACCGCTACTTCTCCGAAAACGGCAGCGACATGACCTACAACAACCTGCCGATTGAGCTGTTCAAAAAGCTGCAGCGTGACAACGGCAAAGAGCTGCACGTCGATCCCTATCTCTGCACCTACTACTACGAAATTAACAACCAGAAAGCGCCATTCACCGATCCGCGCGTACGTGCTGCTCTGAAGCTGGGTCTGGATCGTGACATCATGGTCAACAAAGTGCTGGCGCAGGGCCAGAAGCCGGCTTACAGCTACACGCCGCCAGCCACCGACGGCATGGACATTCTGCCGCCAGACTGGTTCAAGTGGTCACAGGAAAAACGTAACGCCGAGGCGAAAAAGCTGCTGGCTGAAGCGGGCTACACCGCGGATAAACCGCTGACCTTTAACCTGCTTTATAACACTTCCGATCTGCACAAGAAGCTGGCGATTGCCGCCTCGTCAATCTGGAAGAAAAACATCGGCGTGAACATTAAGCTGGAAAACCAGGAGTGGAAAACTTTCCTGGACACCCGTCATCAGGGTAACTTCGATGTGTCACGCGCCGCCTGGTGTGCCGACTACAACGAACCGACTTCCTTCCTGAACACCATGCTGTCCAACAGCAGCAGTAACACCGCGCACTATAAGAGCGAGGAGTTCGATAAAGTGGTGCGTGACGCGATCAAGGCTTCTGATGAGAAAGCGCGTGCCGCGGATTATCAGAAGGCGGAGCAGATTCTGGATAAAGACAGCACCATCGTTCCGGTCTACTACTACGTGAACACGCGTCTGGTTAAACCTTACGTTGGCGGCTACACCGGTAAAGATCCACTGGATAAAACCCTGGATAAAAACTTCTACATCATTAAACACTAATAGCATTCAGGCTATCAGCAGTGGCGGCGCGTCTGGCGCCGCCTTTTACTATTTTTATGTTGTGAAGCAACAGCCTGGTAGGTACGGCAATGTTAAAATTCATCCTGCGTCGCTTGCTTGAAGCGCTACCGACGCTGTTCGTTCTGATTACCATCTCCTTCTTTATGATGCGCCTGGCCCCGGGCAGCCCCTTTACCGGCGAGCGTACGCTGGCCCCGGAAGTAATGGCGAACATCGAGGCGAAATATCACCTCAACGATCCGATCGGCAAACAGTATGTCGATTACCTGGTGCAGCTGGCACACGGCGATTTCGGCCCGTCGTTTAAATACAAAGACTATTCGGTCAACTATCTGGTCGCGCACGCTTTCCCGGTCTCGGCCAAACTCGGCCTGGCCGCGTTTCTGCTCGCGGTAGTGCTGGGCGTGACGGCGGGTGTGATCGCCGCGCTTAAGCAGAACACGCTGTGGGACTTTGCGGTGATGGGGGTGGCAATGACCGGCGTGGTGATACCGAGTTTCGTGGTGGCACCGCTGCTGGTCCTGCTGTTCGCCATCAGCCTGAAGTGGCTGCCGGGCGGCGGCTGGAATGGCGGGCAGTGGAACTACATGCTGCTGCCGATGGTGGCCCTGTCGCTGGCCTATATCGCCAGCATCGCCCGTATTACCCGCGGATCGATGATCGAAGTGATGCACTCAAACTTTATCCGCACCGCACGGGCGAAAGGTTTACCGCTGCGCCGCATCGTGCTGCGCCATGCGCTGAAACCGGCTCTGCTGCCGGTGATCTCCTACATGGGTCCGGCTTTCGTCGGCATCATCACCGGATCGATGGTGATTGAGTCGATCTACGGTCTGCCGGGTATCGGCCAGCTGTTTGTCAACGGCGCGCTGAACCGTGACTACTCACTGGTGATGAGCCTGACCATTCTGGTTGGTCTGCTGACCATTGTCTTTAACGCGATTGTTGACGTGCTCTACGCCGTTATCGATCCGAAAATTCGTTACTGATTGCGGAGTTCGCCATGATGTTAAGTAAGAAAAACAGCGAAGCTCTGGATGCGTTCAGTGAGAAGCTGGAAGTAGAAGGGCGTAGCCTCTGGCAGGATGCGCGTCGTCGCTTTATTCATAACCGGGCTGCCCTGATCAGTCTGCTGGTGCTGCTGCTGATTACGCTGTTTGTAATCTTTGCCCCGATGCTGGCGCAGTTTACCTATGATGACACCGACTGGGCCATGATGTCCTCGCCACCGGATACCACCTCCGGCCACTGGTTCGGCACCGATTCATCGGGACGTGACCTGCTGGTGCGTGTGGCCATCGGCGGACGCATCTCCCTGATGGTGGGTGTCGCCTCTGCGCTGATCGCGGTAATTGTGGGCACACTCTACGGCTCGATTGCCGGCTATCTGGGCGGCAAAACCGACTCGGTGATGATGCGTATTCTGGAAATCCTGAACTCCTTTCCGTTTATGTTCTTCGTGATCCTGCTGGTGACCTTCTTTGGCCGCAACATCCTGCTGATTTTTGCCGCCATCGGCATGGTCTCCTGGCTGGATATGGCGCGTATCGTGCGCGGCCAGACGCTCAGCCTGAAGCGCAAAGAGTTTATTGAAGCGGCCCATGTCGGCGGCGTGTCGACCTGGAAGATCGTCGTGCGGCATGTCGTTCCGAACGTGCTGGGCGTGGTGGTGGTGTACGCCTCGCTGCTGGTGCCAAGCATGATCCTGTTCGAATCCTTCCTGAGCTTCCTGGGCCTGGGAACGCAGGAGCCGCTGAGCAGTTGGGGCGCACTGCTCAGCGACGGGGCTAACTCCATGGAAGTCTCGCCGTGGCTGCTGCTCTATCCGGCGGCGTTCCTGGTGGTCACACTGTTCTGTTTCAACTTTATCGGCGATGGCCTGCGTGATGCCCTCGACCCGAAAGATCGTTAAGGAGTTTCCCGATGACCATTCATGAATTTCAGCCCGCGATGGCGGCCCGCGCGGGAAGCGAACAGCTACTGACGGTCAAAGATCTGCGCGTGACCTTTAGCACGCACGACGGGGACGTCACCGCCGTCAATGACCTTAACTTCTCGCTGCGCGCGGGAGAGACGCTGGGTATTGTCGGTGAATCCGGCTCCGGCAAGTCGCAGACCGCGTTTGCCCTGATGGGGCTGCTGGCTAAAAATGGCCGCATCGGCGGCTCGGCGATTTTCAATGGCAAAGAGATCCTTAACCTGCCGGAAAATCAGCTGAATAAACTGCGTGCCGAGCAGATTGCGATGATCTTCCAGGACCCCATGACCTCACTCAACCCCTATATGCGGGTGGGCGAGCAGCTGATGGAGGTGCTGAAACTGCACAAAGGCATGAATAACGCACAGGCGTTTGAAGAGTCGGTGCGGATGCTGGATGCGGTAAAAATGCCGGAGGCGCGCAAGCGCATGAAGATGTTTCCGCATGAGTTCTCCGGCGGGATGCGCCAGCGCGTGATGATCGCTATGGCGTTGCTCTGCCGTCCTAAACTGCTGATCGCAGATGAGCCGACGACCGCACTGGATGTGACGGTGCAGGCGCAGATCATGACGCTGCTTAATGAGCTGAAGCGCGAGTTCAACACGGCCATCATTATGATCACCCACGATCTCGGCGTGGTGGCAGGGATCTGCGACAAGGTGCTGGTGATGTATGCGGGCCGGACCATGGAGTATGGCCGGGCGCGCGACGTCTTCTATCAGCCCGCTCATCCTTATTCGATCGGCCTGCTGAATGCCGTGCCGCGTCTGGATGCGGAAGGCGAGAGTCTGACCACCATCCCGGGCAATCCGCCCAATCTGCTGCGTCTGCCGCAGGGCTGTCCGTTCCAGCCGCGTTGTCCGCACGCGATGGATATCTGCACCCAGGCACCGCCGCTGGAACCGTTCGGCGATGGCCGCCTGCGCGCCTGCTTTAAGCCGGTGGAGGAGTTAGTATGAGCACCGTAGCGGAAAAAAGAGTGTTACTCGAAATCGCCGATCTCAAAGTGCATTTCGATATCAAAGATGGCAAGCAGTGGTTCTGGCAGCCGTCGAAGACCCTGAAAGCGGTCGATGGCGTCAGCCTGCGTCTTTATGAGGGGGAAACCCTGGGCGTGGTGGGCGAGTCAGGCTGCGGAAAATCGACCCTGGCGCGCGCCATTATTGGTCTGGTTAAGGCAACCGATGGCCGTGTCGCCTGGCTGGGGCGCGATCTGCTGGGCCAGAGCGAAGAGGAGTGGCGCAAGGCGCGCAGCGATATCCAGATGATCTTCCAGGACCCGCTGGCGTCGCTGAACCCGCGTATGACCATCGGCGATATCATCGCGGAGCCGCTCAGAACCTATCATCCGAAAATGGCGCGTCAGGAGGTCAAAGAGCGCGTCAGAAATATGATGATGAAGGTGGGGCTGCTGCCCAACCTGATTAACCGCTATCCGCACGAGTTTTCGGGCGGGCAGTGCCAGCGTATCGGTATCGCCCGCGCCCTGATTCTGGAGCCGAAGCTGATTATCTGTGACGAGCCGGTCTCCGCACTGGACGTCTCGATTCAGGCACAGGTGGTTAACCTGCTGCAGCAGCTGCAGCGTGAAATGGGGCTGTCGCTGATCTTTATCGCCCACGATCTGGCAGTGGTGAAGCACATCTCTGACCGGGTGCTGGTAATGTATCTGGGCCATGCGGTGGAGCTGGGCACCTATAACGAGGTCTACAGCAATCCGCAGCACCCTTACACCCGCGCGCTGATGTCCGCCGTGCCAATCCCCGATCCGGATCTGGAGAAGAATAAACAGATTCAGCTGCTGGAAGGGGAGCTGCCCTCGCCAATCAATCCGCCGTCAGGCTGTGTGTTCCGTACCCGCTGCCCGATTGCCGGACCGGAGTGCGCCAAAACCCGGCCACTGCTGGAAGGCAGTTTCCACCATGCGGTCTCCTGTCTCAAGGTCGACCCGCTGTAAAGCAAAACGCCGGGCAGAAGCCCGGCGTTTTCTTATCTGGCGATTACTCCCGCCACAGGATGTGACAGAGCTTGTGATCTTTCTCGCGGCAGAGCAGCACGCGCGCAAAGACGTCGGTAATCGGTTCGCCGTCCGCTTCACCCAGCCCGATGACCACCTCGGCAAAGAAGTCCGGGTTCAGATCGAAATCGACATGATCTTTCCAGTCCTCAGAGGGGTCGAACAGCTCCGCGCCGCCGCGCTCTTCGAACTGCAGATTGAAGAGAATGATGTCGGCCGGATCCAGGTTGTCGCCTGCCAGTTCGAGAAAAATATCGTAGGCTTGTTCCAGCGTTTCATCTTCGGTAAGGCGATTATTTAAATCCATAGTCTGTCCTGTCGGCCTGTGGCCATTTACACAATCTGGCTCGTTTTACAGTAAAGGGCTGAAGAAGTAAAACAGTCGTTCGACGATGCGCTGCCACCAGGCACGTTTTGCCCAGCGCTTGCCATCCAGCAGGCGGGAACGGGCAATATAATCATCCTGTACACAGGCCAGGTCGCTGCCAAAGCCCGCATCATCCACCACCAGCGTGACTTCAAAGTTCAGCCATAAACTGCGCATATCGAGGTTTACGGTTCCTACCAGGCTCAGTTGTCCGTCGACCAGCACGCTCTTGGTGTGCAGCAGGCCATCTTCAAACTGATAAATTTTTACACCGGCTTCCAGCAGCTCGCTGAAGAAGGCGCGGCTGGCCCAGCCCACCAGCAGAGAGTCATTGTTGCGCGGGATAATGACGCTGACACTGACGCCGCGCTGCGCCGCTGTGCAGATGGCATGCAGCAGGTCGTCGCTGGGCACAAAGTAGGGTGTGGTCATGATCAGCTGCTCTCGCGCCGAATAGACCGCCGTCAGCAGCGCCTGGTGGATCATATCTTCCGGGAAGCCGGGACCGGAGGCGATCACCTGTACGGTGTGGCCGCTCTCCTGTTCAAACGGCATGATATTGCGATCGGGCGGCGGTGGCAGAATACGTTTACCGGTTTCGATCTCCCAGTCGCAGCTGAAGACAATCCCCATCGCGGTTGCCACCGGGCCTTCCATTCGCGCCATCAAATCGATCCACTGGCCGACGCCTGCGCTCTGCTTGAAGAAGCGCGGATCGACCAGGTTCATGCTGCCGGTGTAGGCGATGTAGTTGTCGATCAGGACGATTTTACGGTGCTGACGCAGGTCCATTCGGCGCAGGAACACGCGCAGCAGGCTCACCTGCAGCGCTTCCACCACATCGATACCGGCATTGCGCATCATGCCCGCCCAGGGGCTGCGGAAAAAGTTCACGCTGCCTGCGGAGTCGAGCAGCAAACGGCAATGCACACCCCGGCGTGAGGCGGCCATCAGAGATTCCGCCACCTCATCCGCCAGGCCACCGGGATGCCAGATATAGAAGACCATCTCGATATTGTGGCGGGCCAGCTGGATATCGCGGATCAGCGCCTGCATCACATCGTCAGAGCTGGTCAGCAGCTGGAGCTGGTTGCCCTTAACCCCGGCGATCCCCTGCCGATGGTAGCAGAGCTCAAACAGCGAACGCGCCACGTCGCTGTGCTCGGTGGCGAAGATTTCACGGCACTGTTTGAGATCGTTGAGCCAGCGGGCGGTTGACGGCCACATAGTGCGTGCGCGCTCCGCGCGACGTTTACCCAGATGCAGTTCGCCAAAAGAGAGATAAGCGATAATACCTACCAGCGGCAGGATATAGATCACCAGCAGCCAGGCCATCGCAGATGTTACGGCCCGGCGTTTCATCAGAATGCGCAGGGTGACACCGGCAATCAGCAGCCAGTATCCAAACAGCAGCAACCAGCTGATGAGCGTATAAAAAGTGGTCATAAAGTGGACATCCCGTTCGCGCTTTCGTCTGGCAAGTTTACGTGCAGAAGCGTACTAACGAAACCTTTTATCCTGGACTCGCCGGGCGGGCAATCGGATTTGGCATTCGCACAGAGATCTCTATAATGCCCACGCGGATCCGATGTCAGAGAGGAAGTGATGAAAAGAAGCAGAAATGAAGTGGCGCGCTGGAGAATGCTGAGACAGGTTCATCGTCGCCGTTCACGCTGGCTGGAAGGGCAGTCACGACGATATAAGCGTATTCACTGCATTCGCCACCAGCTGGCACAGCAGCAGCGTCGCTCGATTCTGTTTATTACGCAGATGGTCTAGCCTTACCCGGTGCGGGGTGCCTGACGATAACCGCTTCGTCAGGCTTCCATAAATCCCGCTTCGGCCAGCAGGCGTCGCGCCATCAGGTGCTCCTGCTGCGTAGCCCCCCGGTCGCTGACCTCATGCATCAGACACACCATCCTGTCACCCAGCGCCGCTGGCCGGCGACAACCCGGCCGATCGTACCATTCACAGGACCAGCGTCCCGATTTTCGCTGATAGTAGATCGTCAGCCACGCCGAGCAATGCGCCGGATAACCGCTCATCACTTCAATCTTAGGGTCAGCAATCGCTGCAAGACATGACAGCAGTGGCTGAAACAGCGTAAGGGTCTGGCCAGGATAAGTTTTATGCATAATTAAGTCGCGACTGCAATGCGCATCCATTCAGAGGGTTAACTCATAAGATCCAAATGTAGACAGCTCTGCCAGAAAATTCCTCTTCGTGACTGAAAAAATGATAGAGAGATCGTTTTTTAACGCAAAAAGAGGAGGCGAACGGGGGATGTACAGGACAATACCGAAAACTTGTACAACTTTACATTAGTTTAAGTGGATGTTATTCAGGGTTTTATTAAGATTAGCTCAGGCTTTCAGGAATTTTCTGGCGAAATACCTGTACAATAGAGGTGTTGTTGTATAACTTTACCCTATCGGTGAGCAAACTTAACTAAACACTTTGAGGTCTATTATGCAGACTAACACGCGTATCCCCGCTTCAGTATCTGATATCTCTGCCTATCTGCACAGCGCTTCGCAGCCTTCACAGCAGGCGATTCTGGGTTCAGTCGTTGCTGAGATCATTGGTTCAGGCCGCACTCTTAACCGCAAGGCTATCTGCTCAAAACTGATCAAACGCCTGCAGCATGTGACCAGCGTCGAAGAAGAGCAGCATTATCACGAACTGATTGGCCTGATCCTGGATCGTGGTTAATCAGCGCGTAGCGGCAGAGCCAGGGCGGTCAGTAACCGCGACCTGGCCCGCTAAGCTGACATAACCGGTCGCTGCCTTTTAACGCGCATTCCATCTCTGCCTCTGCTAGTGAGTGACAGTATGCCGGAAATGTCAGCAGCAGGTTCAGTTCGCAATCACCTTTTCATACGGCTTGTCTCAGTGACTATTATCCCAACAGGCGTTGCGCGTTCAGCATCAGCGTGACGTTAACCATCTGCAATGCTGCCGCCAGTACAATCAGCATCACAATCCACTGCTTACTCTTCCGCCAGCCCCGCGTCCGCCAGAGATAAACGGCACCGCCAGTCAATACAGCGATAATCGCCAGTAAACCGATAATCACACTCTGCATCTTTTCTCTTACCCTGACCCTGACCCAAAGAAAAATGGCTCCTGTGTCAGACACAGAAGCCATTTTTACAGCCCGCTGACGGTCAGAAGACGCGTTTGAACGGCTTAACCGACACCTGGGCGTACACACCCGCCGCAAAATAGGGGTCATCCTGCGCCCAGGATTGTGCGGCTTCCAGCGACGGGAATTCAGCAATCACGGTTGATCCGGTAAAACCCGCCACGCCGGGATCGTTACTGTCAACCGCAGGCATCGGACCGGCGACAATCAGGCGTCCCTCTTCCTGCAGTAGTTTAAGCCGGGCCAGATGGGCAGGGCGGACGGCATTACGCTTTTCCAGTGAATCTGCAGTATCTTCTGCATAAATGACGTAAAGCACTCAGTAACTCCCAGTATTCAGAATTTCGCAACACGTTAAGGGATCGTCAGGCAGAGTGCAAACGAAACCTGTGGGCAGTGCAGGGCTCAGCATAAAGGGCTAAAAAGCGCTTTTATGCAGAGCGGAGAGTGGGAGTTATTGAAACTGATTGCTATTTGCATTTAAAATTGCGGCTTCACTCAATCACTGCGACCGTTATGACCACGCTGACTACGCCACTACCTAAACGCACGTCTGTCTCCATGCTGCTGTCCGTCATCCTGCATGGGGCCGTGATCGCCGGAATTCTCTACGCGTCGTTCGGGCAGGAGATCACGGTACCTGAGGCATCGCAGCCCATCAGCGTTACCATGGTGGCACCGGACATTCAGCCCGCGCCCGCAGCAGTCGCGCCACCGGAACCGCAACCCCAGCCTGAACCGATACCGGAACCGCAGCCAGCTCCGGAACCGCCAAAGGCGGAGCCGGTGCCGATACCGAAGCCTGAACCTGCACCAAAGCCAAAGCCGAAGGCTGAACCTAAACCAAAACCTAAACCTGAGCACCGGCAGCCAGTGCGCGAGGTGAAGCCGCGTCAGGAGAACAAACCGCAGGCCAATCCTTTCCAGCAAAAGAGACCCGCTGAAGAGAAGAAGCCGGCCGCCGCGCCACAAGCCACGCCGTCACCCGGCGCCTCTGCGTCAACGGGACCGAAAGCTTTAAGCATCAGCAAGCCGGGCTATCCACCGCGCGCGTTTGCCCTGCGGATAGAGGGGCGCGTCAGGGTGAAGTTTGATGTAGACAGTGACGGACGGGTCGATAATATCGACATTCTCTCCGCGCAGCCGGCGAACATGTTCGAACGGACCGTTAAGCAGGCGATGAAAACGTGGCGCTACCAGAGCGGCCGTCCTGCGCAGGGTATGACCATGAATATCGTGTTCAAAATCAATGGCGGAGCCAGTATCGAATAAGCGCGGGGGTCAGACCGCCAGGGCTGACCCGTCACTCACTCGCCTGCGGGCTGATTGGCGCGACCGGCGGGCAGAGGGCGCGATTTGCCCTCGTTATCGACAGCCACGTAGATGAATACCGCTTCCGTGGCACAGTAAGTCTGACCGATCGGCTCAGACGACACCTTTTTGATCCACACTTCGACGTTAATCGTCATGGAGCTGTTGCCGGTGCGGATGCAGCTCGCATGGCAGCTCACCACGTCGCCCACCGCGACCGGTTTCATGAATGACATGCCATCGACCCGCACGGTCACCACGCGGCCTTCTGCAATCTCTTTAGCCAGAATTGCGCCGCCCATATCCATCTGTGACATCAGCCAGCCGCCAAAAATATCACCGTTGGCGTTGGTATCTGCCGGCATGGCGAGCGTACGCAGCACCATTTCGCCTTGCGGCAATTTATGTTTTTCGTCCATTGCGTCCACTTATTTGCAGGTTAGTGCTAAAAAAAATGCCCGGCGAACCGGGCTGCGTCATTATTTTTGTTCCTGCTGCGGCATCTGTCGCCAGATATAGAGCCCACTGAGCAGGGTAAACAGGAGCGTCAGGCCGGAAAGACCGAAAACTTTGAAGTTAACCCAGAAGGCCTGCGATAACCAAAAGGCGACATAGATATTCACCAGGCCGCAGATGAGAAAGAACAGCGCCCAGGCAATATTGAGCCGTCGCCAGACAGCGTCGGGCAGCTGCAGCTCTTTGCCCAGCATACGCTGAATCAGGGTCTGCTGCATAAACCACTGGCTGTAGAGCAGGGCGGCGGCAAACAGGCTGTAGATCACGGTAACTTTCCACTTAATGAACTCATCGTTGTGGAATACCAGCGTCAGGGTGCCAAACACGGCCACCAGCACAAAGGTGAAAATCGTCATCTTTTCCAGCTTACGATAGAGCACCCAGCTGACGACCAGCGCCAGGCCGGTGGCGACGATCAGTGCGCCGGAAGCTACAAAGATGTCATACAGCTTGTAGAAGATGAAAAAAACCACCAGGGGAAGAAAGTCGAGTAGCTGCTTCATAGTTTTTCCATTCAGAGTTGGCTGCGGATCTGCCCGGGGGCAGATCGCGAATCAACGTAACAGCATATAGAGACGATAGAGATAGATAATCAACATCGCCGAAACCAGATTACCCGCTGCGGTGAAAATCACCGATGAGACATTAAGCGGTAACACAGTCAGCGACGAGAAGAACAGCATCACCACAACTTTGGCCAGCAGCCAGAGCAGGATCGCGGGCGCGATCAGCTTCACGTTCTTCCACGCCATCCGCATGCTGGCGCGCATGGCGGCAAAGACGCCCATTTTCTCACGGGCCACCATTACCGGCGCCAGCGACAGCAGCATGGTCAGCAGAATCCCTGGCACTACCAGCACCATAAAGCCCAGTTGCGCCACCAGCGTCATCAGGAAGGTGAGCAGCAGCAGTTTAGGCAGCATTGGCACGGAGGCGCCAATTGCCCGCAGCGCGCTGACACGCTGGCCGGAAGAGACCAGCGGGATCAGGCAGAGCATGCCGCCCAGCAGCAGCGTATTGCCCATCAGCGCCGCAAAGGTGCTGGCAGCCGAGGCGTGCAGCAGGACCTGCTGCTGCTCCGGAGACATATTCTGCACCATCTCAAACAGCGAACTGGCGCTGACGTCACTCTGCTGGAGTATGGCCATCTGGTCGGCACCGGGTGTCAGCACATGCACCAGCATAACGGTAATAAAAGCGGTCAGCAGCGACAGCAACAGCAACGTAGCCAGTTGATGACGCGCAAAATTTCCTGTGTCACGGTATAACGAGCTGGCCGTGATAGACATGTACACTCCTTGGAGGAACCGGGTTAATTAACCCGGCGATTGTACATGTTCTGGCAGCTCGCGGGCACCCGCCGTGGCATAACTTTCTGTCATATCAGGTAAAGAAGGCGCAAAAAGCGCAGGAAGACCATAACGGGCGCGGGCGCGATCGCAGGCTTCGTTAGGAATGCCCGCCTCACCAGACATGGCAAACTCCCGACAGGGCGTCGGACGTTGCTCATAAATCCCGCAGGAGACACAGCCACCGATTTCGCCCTCAAGAGCGACGCAGCGGGGCGTGCGATCGTTCGTCCCCCGCATATTGCGCATCAACAGGCTCAGTGGTTCGGTTAAGTGGGTTGGCACCAGTCCGCCAGCATCATCGGCTTCGGCCCAGTAAAAAGAGACGCGGAAATGGGCGCAGCAGGCGCCACAGCTGACACAGGGATTCGTTATTTCATGCATTTGATCACCCGCCCCTCCCAGGGCATCGAACCAAAATCAACAAGGAAGAGAAGCAAAATAGGCTGGCCGAAATTATTCAGCAAGCGCTATTTTTCGCAGCCAGCCGGTGCTGAAATTGATCTAAATCAATTCATTGTTTTATAAGCAGTTTATCTGAAGCGTTCAGAGTGCAATTTTCTGTAAATCACGTTAAAAAATTGCCAGCTAAAAAAGCGATGACGTTCGCGATGTTAACATTAAGCAAAGGAGTGATAATGAAACTGGCAAAATGCGCAATGCTGCTGGCACTGGCGTTGCCTCAGCTGGCAATGGCCCACGAAGCGGGTGACTTCTTTATGCGGGCTGGCAGTGCCACCGTCCGGCCCACCGAGGGTTCCGATAACGTGTTAGGCATGGGGGAATTCAGTGCCTCCAATGACACGCAGCTGGGCCTGACATTTACTTATATGGCAACAGATAATATAGGGGTCGAGCTGCTGGCCGCCACGCCATTCCGGCATAAAGTGGGCCTTGGCCCGACCGGTACGCTGGCGACGGTGCGCCAGTTGCCACCTACGCTGATGGCGCAGTACTACTTCTTTGACAGCAAAAGCCCGGTGCGTCCTTACGTGGGCGTGGGCGTGAACTACACCACTTTTTACGATGCTAAATTCAACCAGACCGGCCGTGATGCGGGTCTGACCGACCTCAGCGTGAAGGACTCCTGGGGCGTGGCGGGTCAGGTGGGTCTCGATTATCAGATCAATCGCGACTGGATGCTGAATGCGTCGCTGTGGTACATGGATATCGATACGGAAGTGAAGTTTAAAGCGGGGGGCGAACAGCAGAACATCAACATGCGCGTCGATCCCTGGGTGTTCTTCTTCGGCGCGGGCTACCGTTTCTGACAATAAAAAAGGCCGCTGAATCCGCGGCCTTTTTGTCGATCAGAGGTTACTTGATCTGCATGTTGTTAACAACCGATCTTACGCCCGCCACGCTGCGTGTCACCTGAACGGCACGGTTGGCCATCTGTGGTGATGAAACAAAGCCGCTCAGCTGAACTTTGCCTTTAAAGGTTTCTACGTTGATTTCCGTCGACTTCAGCGACTCATCTTTCAGCAGCGCACCTTTGACTTTGGTGGTAACGACGGTGTCATCGATATAGCCACCGGTTCCCTCTTTAGTTGCGGTTGGCGCACAGGCGCTCAGTGTCAGCGCAACCACGCCTGCCAGTACAGCACCTGCCAGCATTTTAACGAATTTCATTGCTTTCTCTCCCTGTCACAAATTGGATGCGACGTTACCGTAACGGCGCACTGTCATTGTGGTGCAGATTTGACGAAAAGGGCAAATGGCGGCGGATAAAAAAGGAAACAAATCATGCCTTATCGGGTGATAAGGCATGATGGCAGGATTAGCGGCTGGCAGCTTTGAGGCGGCTGACAAACTGCTTCAGTTCACTCAGCATCACGTCCGGTTCGGCGTGATGCTTTTCGATGATTCTGACAATCGCTGAACCGGAGATGGCGCCCGCCGCACCCGCCGCGATCGCTTCCTTCACCTGTTCCGGTTCCGAGATACCAAAGCCCTGCAGCGGCGGCGCGGCGTGATATTCACGTAGCCTGTCGATCAGATGCTGCAGCGGCAGGCTGGCGCGGTTTTCAGCACCGGTTACGCCTGCACGCGACAGCAGATAGGTGTAACCGCGACCGTGTGACGCGATCTCACGCAGCAGCTCATCGCTGGCATTGGGCGGACAGATAAAGATCGGTGCCACACCGTGACGCAGCGCCGCCTGACGGAAGGGCGCAGACTCTTCAACCGGTACGTCGGCCACCAGGACGGAATCGACACCGGCTTCGGCACAACGGGCATAAAACGCATCCACGCCGTTGGTAAAGACCAGATTGGCGTACATCAGCAGACCAATCGGCAGATCCGGATATTTGCGGCGGATGGTCGCCAGCATCTCAAAGCACTGGCTGGTGTTAGTGCCCGCCGCAAAAGCGCGTAACGTCGCGTTCTGGATGGTTGGGCCATCGGCCAGCGGATCGGAGAAGGGGATCCCCAGCTCCAGAGCATCTGCGCCCCCTTCAACCAGCGCGTCGATCACACGCAGTGACAGCGCAGGGGACGGGTCGCCGAGCGTCACAAAGGGAACGAAAGCGCCTTCGTTGTTCGCTGACAGGCGGGTAAACAGTTGATTGTAACGTTCCATCAGATTTCTCCCTGCGCAGTCAGAATGTCATGAACGGTGAAAATATCTTTGTCGCCACGGCCGGAAAGGTTGACCACAATCAGCTGCTCTTTCTCCGGCTCCGCATGGATCATCTTCAGTGCATGAGCCAGCGCATGGGAGGACTCCAGCGCCGGGATAATGCCTTCCGCGCGGCAGAGCTGTTTAAAGGCGTCCATCGCTTCATTATCGGTAATCGAAACGTAGTCTGCGCGACCGATGCTGTTGAGATGCGCATGCTGCGGGCCTACCGACGGGAAATCTAGGCCGGCAGAGATAGAGTAGGACTCTTCGATCTGGCCGTCGTGCGTCTGCATCATCGGCGCTTTCATGCCGAAATAGATCCCCACGCGACCGTGCTTCAGCGGCGCACCATGTTCGCCCGTCTCGATGCCGTGACCCGCCGGTTCGACCCCGATCAGCTTCACGCTGGTCTCGTCGATGAAGTCGGCAAACATCCCGATGGCGTTGGAACCGCCGCCCACACAGGCGAGGATCGCATCCGGCAGGCGTCCCTCTTTTTCCAGAATCTGCTTTTTGGTCTCTTCGCCAATCATGCGCTGAAACTCGCGCACAATCGTCGGGAAGGGATGGGGACCCGCCGCCGTACCGAGCATATAGTGCGCGGTTTCATAGCTGCCGGACCAGTCGCGCAGCGCCTCATTACAGGCGTCTTTCAGCGTGGCAGAGCCGCTGTGCACCGGGATCACTTCCGCGCCCATCAGACGCATACGGAACACGTTTGGTGACTGACGCTCCACATCTTTTGCGCCCATGTAGATGCGGCACTTCATGCCCAGCAGTGCGCAGGCCAGGGCGGATGCCACACCGTGCTGACCCGCACCGGTTTCAGCGATAATTTCGTTTTTGCCCATGCGTTTGGCTAACAGCGCCTGACCCAGCACCTGGTTGGTTTTGTGTGCGCCGCCGTGCAGCAGATCTTCACGCTTGAGATAGAGACGGGTTCTGGTGCCTTTGGTCAGGTTTTTGCACAGCGTCAGCGCGGTCGGACGACCCGCATAGTTCTTCAGCAGGTCGGTAAATTCGGCCTGAAACGCCGGATCTTTCTGCGCGTCGACAAACGCCTGTTCGAGCTGGCGCAGCGCGGGCATCAGGATCTGCGGAACGTACATTCCGCCAAATTCGCCAAAGTAGGGATTGAGTAACGTCATTTTTATCTTCCTTTCTCGGGCCCGGGGTAAAGCGGGCCAGGCAAATCAGTAGGCACGCAGTGTCTGAAACACAGCAGCGATTTTACGGGCATCTTTGATGCCGGGCGCGCTTTCCACGCCAGAGTTGAAGTCCAGTCCGGCACAGCCCAGCTGCGCGGCTTCAACGCAGTTATCTGCGCTGAGGCCACCGGCCAGCAGCACATTGTCCAGGGTCTGCCCCTGCAGCAGTGACCAGTCGAAACGTTCGCCGGTGCCGCCGTTGCCGTTGTCGAACACGTAGCGGTCCACATGCGGCCAGTCGCGGGCCGGGACGCTGCCCTCAATGCGCAGCGCCTTCCAGATCTGAACCTCTGCGGGCAGCGCGGCGCGCAGTTCGGCTACAAACGCGGGGCTCTCATCGCCATGCAGCTGAACGGCTGACAGCGAAAGGGTTTCCGTTTGCGTGACAATGTCACTTATTGTGTTGTTGCGAAAGACGCCGACATAGCGCAGCGGCGCAGCCGCCATCACCGACTGCGCCGTGGCCGTGTCGATCAGGCGCGGTGAGCCTTCGGCAAAGATCAGGCCACCATAGATGGCACCGGCTTCATAAGCGGCACGCGCATCTTCAGGGCGGGTCAGGCCGCATACCTTGTTACTGCCCAGCGTGACCCGACGCACCGCAGCGGTCAGATCGGACTCTTCCATCAGGGCGGAGCCGATCAGGAAACCGTTGGCAAAATGGCTGAGCTCGCGAATATCCGCATAGCTGTTGATCCCCGACTCGCTGATGACCGTCACGCCATGCGACAGGCGCGGAGCCAGCTGGCGCGTGCGGTTAAGATCGATAGAGAGATCGCGCAGATCGCGGTTGTTGATCCCCACGACTTTTGCCTGCAGAGCGATGGCGCGCTCCAGCTCCTCTTCGTTGCTGACTTCGGTCAGGATGCCCATCTTCAGGCTGTGCGCCACGGCGGCCAGCTGACGATACTGCTCATCATCCAGTACAGAGAGCATCAGCAGAATGGCATCCGCCTGGTAGTAACGCGCCAGGTAGATCTGATAGGGATTGATAATGAAATCTTTGCACAGCACCGGCTGGGTAATCGCCGCGCTGACTATCGACAGAAAGGCGAAGTCGCCCTGAAAATATTTCTCATCGGTCAGCACGGAGACCGCAGAGGCGTAGTGGCGATAGACACCGGCAATAGCGGCCGGGTCAAAATCCTCGCGGATCACGCCTTTCGAAGGCGACGCTTTTTTACACTCCAGGATAAACGCGGTGCGTGCACCCTGCAGCGCGTCGTAGAAATGACGGCTGGCAGGTTCAATGCTGTTCTGAAAGGTAGAGAGCGGCTGCTGCTGCTGACGGGCTTCCACCCAGATCGCTTTATCCTGAACAATTTTTTCTAACACGGTGCCTTTCATGATTATCCTCTTGCTGCCAGTGCGACGACGCGCTCATACGCCTGTCCGCTGCGGATGGCGTTTAGCGCCTGCCGGGCGTTTTCACGCAGATCTTCCTGACCGAATACTTTAAGCAACATCGCCACGTTGATGGCGACCGCTTCTTCATGGGCCTGCTGGCCATTACCCTGGAGTAAAGCCGTGAGAATGTCACGATTTTCTTCCGGCGTGCCGCCCGCCAGTGCCTCTTTGGGATGGAAGCCAAAACCAAAGTCCTCCGGCGAGAGCTGATAGCGGGTGATCTCGCCGTCGCGCAGTTCGGCCACATGTGTCACGTCGTGCAGCGCCACCTCATCCATGCCGCCGCCATGCACCACCGCCGCGCGCTGATAGCCCAGTACTTTCAGGGTCTGGGCAATCGGCATCACCAGATCCGGGCTGTAGACACCAATCACGGCCAGCGGCGGACGTGCAGGATTGATCAGCGGGCCGAGCACGTTAAACAGCGTGCGCGTTTTAAGTTGCTGGCGAACCGGCATCGCGTGGCGGAAACCGGTGTGGTATTGCGGCGCAAACAGGAAGCAGACGTTCAGATCGTCCAGCGCCTGGCGCGCCCGCTCTGCAGGCATATCAAGATCGATGCCAAAGGCCGCCAGCAGATCGGAAGAGCCGGACTTGCTGGAGACGCTGCGGTTGCCATGCTTTGCCACTTTCAGTCCGCAGGTGGCGGCCACAAACGCGCTGGCGGTGGAGATATTAATGCTGTTGCTGCCGTCGCCGCCGGTGCCGACGATGTCCGCGAAGGCATAGCCCGGGCGCGGGAAGGGTTTGGCATCTTCCAGCAGTGCCGTGGCGGCCCCGGCGATCTCTTCCGGCGACTCACCGCGCACTTTCATGGCGACCAGCGCCGCGGCGAGCTGTACCGGCTCCAGCTGTCCGGTAATAATGGCGCTGAAGAGGGCGTGACTCTCCGCCTGACTCAGCGTCTGCGCCTGGTAAAGTTTTTCCAGTGTCTGTTGCATCGTTATTCTCCCTTTACTTCGCCAGCGCCCAGGCCAGCGTCTGCTCAAGCAGCCGCGCGCCCTGAGAAGTCAGAATCGATTCCGGGTGGAACTGAAAGCCGCAAACCCGGTCGGTTTCATGGCGCACCGCCATCACCATCCCGTTGTAACTGGCATTGACCGTCAGCGCTTGCGGTGTGTTACTGCCCACCAGTGAGTGATAACGCGCCACCGGCAGTGGATTGCTCAGACCGGCAAACATCGCCTCGCCGTCGTGATCGATCGAGGAGGCTTTACCGTGCAGGATCTCGCCCGCCTGACCGACATGGCCGCCGTAGGCTTCCACAATCGCCTGATGTCCCAGACAGATACCGATAATCGGCAGACGACCGCGCAGCGCCTGCAGCAGCGCGGGCATACAGCCCGCATCCTTTGGCGCGCCGGGACCCGGAGAGAGCATCAGCACCGGGTTTTCCATTCGCTGCAGTTGTTCGATCAACAGCTCCGCAGGCAGGTTATTGCGGTAGATCACCACGTTGTGACCAAAGGTCCGCAGCTGATCAACCAGGTTGTAGGTAAATGAGTCGATGTTATCGAGCAGCAGAATATCGGCCATCAGAAGATCTCCTTGCAGTGATGGGCAGTCGCGATTGCGCGCAGAACGGCGCGGGCCTTGTTGCGGCTTTCATCCGCTTCAGCCTGCGGATGAGAATCCAGCACCACACCCGCACCGGCCTGCACGGTGGCGACGCCATCTTCGACATAGGCCGAACGGATGACGATACAGGTATCCAGATCGCCCTGCGCCGTGAAGTAGCCCACCGCGCCGCCGTAGCTGCCACGGCGTGTGCCTTCGGCACCGGCAATCAGCTGCATGGCGCGCACTTTTGGCGCACCGCTGAGGGTGCCCATGTTCATGCAGGCGCGGTAGGCGTGCAGCACATCCAGGTCGGCGCGCAGCGTACCCACCACGCGGGACACCAGGTGCATCACAAACGAATAGCGGTCCACTTTGGTGAGGTCCGCGACGTAACGGCTGCCCGGCACACAGATACGGGCCAGGTCGTTTCGTGCCAGATCCACCAGCATCAGATGTTCAGCCAGCTCTTTATGGTCGGTGCGCATCTCCAGCTCGATCCGGCTGTCGAGATCGCGGTCCAGCGAGCCGTCAGCGTGGCGGCCACGCGGGCGCGTACCGGCAATCGGATAAATTTCGATCTGACGCGAGGTGGCGTCATACTTCAGCGAACTCTCTGGCGAGGCGCCGAACAGTGAGAAATCCTGATCCTGCATAAAGAACATGTAGGGGCTGGGGTTGCTGTTTTTCAGCGTGTCATAGGCGGCCAGCGGCGACGGGCAGGGCAGTGAGAAGCGGCGGGACGGCACCACCTGGAAAATCTCGCCGATGCGAATCGCCTGCTGCATCTCACGCACCACCTCACAATAGGCTTCGTCGCTCTGGCTGGTGGTCAGCGTCATCTGCGCCACCGGCTGCACCGGCAGCGCCGGAGCGGGCTGCAGGATCTGGCCATGCAGCTGCTCAATGCGGCGCTGCAGGCGCTGGAACTCGCTGGTGGAAGGGCAGAACAGGCTGGCCTGCAGACGCGCGCTGCGGGTCTGATGGTCGATCACCAGTAAGGTTTCTGCCAGATAGAAGCAGTAGTCGGGGCAGCGCTGCTGATTATCCAGCACGGGCAGCGTCTCAAAACCGGCCACCAGGTCATAGGCGAACAGGCCACCCAGCAGCACGGCTTCGCGCTCGTCGGCTGAGGAGTTGACCAGTTGCGGGATCAGACGCAGCGCATCAAAGACCGACAGCGCCTTCAGCCGGGAATCTTCATCCTGCTGATGGTCGTGGCTCGGCGGGAAGGTCAGCTCGCGTCCATCGGGGCGCACCTGATTGCCCACGGCGGCGGGCAGCGCCTCATCCAGCAGCGGCAGCAGGGCGCGGCCATTTTCCGATAGCGCCTGTACGGTGACAGTAGGGCCCATTGCGCTGATGCGCAGCGCGCTGTCGACGATCAGCAGGCTTTTTAAATTGCGCTTGCTGTCGATGTCAGCAGACTCAAGCAGCAGGGTTGCCGGACGTGCGCCGCAAAGCTGGTGAAACACTGCGGCCGGATCTTCGCGGTAAGGCGCGGTGCCGGTAATCAACTTCACTGTAGGTTTCGCATTTGGCATGATGATTTCTCTGAATTTCGCTCAAAAAAAAGCCCGCGTCTTGGCGGGCTCAGGTTTTCACACGGCGTTTACGCAAAGTGTGCACGATCCTGTCGCCCTTAATCGGGAACAGCGCGCCAACCCTCTGAATGCATCATTACTTCCGCCATGACTGAATACCCCTTGCGTGTGAACTTGTGTACTAGTTAACGGGTTCAGGTCGAAAATGTCAATACACTTTTTCACTGACCGCGAAAATCGTTATCATGCTGGCCGGTTTAGTTTCAGCAGGAGTTCTCTTGAGCGATATCGCCCGTTTCCCGGTTTACGATTTACACAGCCACACGCGCGCCTCGGATGGTCTGCTGTCGCCCGCCGCGCTGGTGCAGCGGGCCGTTGAGATGCGCGTCGGCGTACTGGCGATCACCGATCACGACAGCACCGCCGGGGTGGCAGAGGCGCAGCAGACGGCGAGTGAGCTGAATCTGCCGATCAGCGTGCTGGCCGGAGCCGAGCTCTCAACGCTGTGGGAGAACCATGAGATTCACATCGTGGGGCTGAACATCGATATCGATCATCCGGCGATGGTGACCTTTCTGGCCGGGCAGCTGGCCTGCCGCCAGACGCGGGCGGCCGAGATTGGCGAGCGGCTGGCAAGGGCGCGGATTCCCGATGCGCTGGCGGGCGCTACGCGCCTGGCCGATGGCGGCATCCTTACCCGCGGACATTTCGCCCGCTTCCTGATTGAGCAGGGCAAAGCGGACAACATGGCCCAGGTATTCAAAAATTATCTGGCGCGCGGCAAAACCGGCTACGTCCCGCCACAATGGTGTACAATTAAACAAGCTATTGATGCGATTCATCATTCTGGCGGCTGTGCCGTGCTGGCCCATCCGGGCCGCTACGGTTTATCGGCGAAGTGGCTGAAACGTCTGATCGCCCACTTCCGCGAGGCGGGTGGCGATGCCATTGAGGTCGCACAGTGCCAGCAGCCGCCGAATGAGCGGACACAGCTGGCGCACTACGCCAGAGATAACGATCTGGCCGCATCACAAGGTTCTGATTTTCATCAACCCTGCCCGTGGATTGAGCTGGGTCGCAAACTCTGGCTGCCAGCAGGGGTGGAGCCGGTCTGGGAACGTTTCCCGGCACTCGCGCCATGCCCGGCCATCCCGGAAAGGTGACACGAGGTTTCTATGAGTCAACTGTTTCATATTCATCCGGACAACCCGCAACCGCGTCTGATTAAGCAGGCGGTCGACTACCTGAACAAAGGCAGCGTCATCGTTTATCCAACGGATTCCGGTTACGCGCTGGGCTGTCGGCTGGAGGAGAAAGGCGCGATGGAGCGGATCTGTCGTATCCGTCAGCTCGACGGGCACCACAATTTCACCCTGATGTGTCGTGATCTCTCGGAGCTCTCCGTCTATTCGCAGGTGGGTAACTCCGCGTTTCGACTGCTGAAAAATAATACGCCAGGCAACTACACCTTCATCCTCAAGGCGACCAAAGAGGTGCCGCGCCGCCTGATGAATGAAAAACGTAAAACTATCGGTCTGCGCGTGCCGTCCAATCCGGTGGCGCTGGCGCTGCTGGACGCGCTGAATGAGCCGATGATGTCGACCTCCCTGATCCTGCCGGGCAACGATTTCACCGAATCCGATCCGGAAGAAATTCAGCACAGCATCGGTAAGCTGGTCGATCTGATTATTGACGGCGGCACGCTGGGGCAACAGCCGACGACGGTGATCGATCTGACCACCGATGCGCCGGAAATTGTACGTGAAGGCGTCGGTGATACCCGCCCGTTTCAGTAATTAAACCGGGTGTCAGGCACCGCGTTCGGGTGCCTGTTGCAGGTTTGACTGCAACCAGTTTTTAAACTGGCCGTAGGGAATATAAAGTGAAACATCTTTCAGGATCACTTTTCCATTACGGCCATTTTTAATGGCATCGGAATATCCCACAATAACGCCGCTTAACGTGTCATCACTGTTATACACGCCGCCGCCCGACATGCCCTGAACCACACCGGCATTTGACGCCATCGCCAGGCAGGGGCTTTTATTCCAGTTATTCCGGATAGCGGTGCGGGCTAAATTAACGCCCTTCGACTCCACCGGCATGGCGGAAATAAAACTGTAGCCATACATTTTAACGGGATCGCCAATATCACCGCTGCGGAATTTAGCCAGCGTTCCGGCATCGTTCTTGTGATAAATAATCGCAAGATCGCAATAGGGGTGATAGGACTTTACGCGCTGCACGGCCGTTTTAGCGACGTGCGCCGCCGTCAGGCTATATTCAGGCGTCAAAGGAATGCTGGTGCCCAGTGTGCCAAGCCCGAGGATCGTCGGAATGCCAGTCACGCTCATATCTACGTGCTGCATCGCCGTACGACTGTACTCGGTGTGGCCCACAGAACACCCGCTCAGCACCAGTGCAGCAAGCACCGGAAACAGCGTCAGGTTTCTCATGATGGGTTTCTTTCTTCTGGCATGTCAGGAAATCCCTGGTGAAGACTTTTGACATGCAAACAAGGTTCATCACTGAACCGTATTAACGCAATAATTCCGTATGCGCCGGTTTATTGGATTAATCAAAGCACGATATTTATTAACGAATCACTAAGGTAAAACTTTCTTTTCGCGAACCCCTTATAACGGCAGGCTCTGCTTTTTTATGGTGCTGCTGAGATAAAGTGTATCAGCTTAATAGTGTCATACAATTTATTAATGCTGATAAAAAGGAAATATCTCTGAAAATAAGGTTTTAATTAAATCTCCATTAAGAATAATCTGACCTTTTCATTTACGCCCATGGGTCAGGTTGACTAAACGCAATCATCCAGTGTTATATGCTACCTTTAATCTTTTTTGCAGAGAATTGGAAGCGGGATGGAATCGGGTGAAGTGTAAGATAGTGTTAATATTTTGATCATCAGAACAACAGGCCCGTTGAGCAGGGCAGAACAGAAAATTTAATTGCCATCAGCTCTAAAGTTTCTGCGAAAGCCGTTTTATTAAACATATTCTCTAATCAAACCTCTGCTGTTAAATTAATGAGATGTTGAATTATCCGGAATAAAACTTTCAGCGATCGAGGCTTCTTTATTTGTTACAGGCTCGCTCACAAAGGGCGTTACTTCGGGGTTAAATATCTGTATAATGGGCCCAAATTGATAGTTTAAGCTGTTGATTCATATAGAATTATCACCCTACCGTGACGCCTGGGAAGGCGACAAAGAGGAAGCGCCATGAGCGAAAAGTTACAGAAAGTCTTAGCCCGGGCCGGTCATGGCTCGCGGCGTGAAATCGAATCCATGATTGCTGCTGGCCGCGTCAGCGTCGACGGCAAAATCGCCACCCTGGGCGATCGTGTCGAGAGCAGCAAATCCCTGAAAATCCGTATTGATGGTCATCTGGTGTCGATTGCTGAATCAGCAACCGAAGTCTGCCGCGTGCTGGCGTACTACAAACCGGAAGGCGAGCTCTGCACCCGCAGCGATCCTGAAGGTCGCCCGACTGTCTTTGACCGCCTGCCGCGTCTGCGCGGCTCACGCTGGATTGCCGTTGGCCGTCTGGATGTGAACACCTGTGGTCTGATGCTCTTTACCACCGATGGTGAACTGGCTAACCGCCTGATGCATCCAAGCCGTGAAGTGGAACGTGAATATGCGGTGCGTGTCTTTGGCCAGGTTGATGACGATAAAATCCGTCAGCTGAGCAAGGGTGTGCAACTGGAAGATGGCCCGGCTGCCTTCAAGACCCTGCGTTTTGGTGGCGGAGAGGGGATCAACCAGTGGTACAACGTGACCCTGACCGAAGGACGTAACCGTGAAGTCCGTCGTTTGTGGGAAGCCGTCGGTGTGCAGGTCAGCCGTCTGATGCGTGTCCGCTATGGCGATATTACCTTACCGAAAGGGCTGCCGCGGGGCGGCTGGACCGAACTGGATCTGCCAGCGGTCAACTACCTGCGTAACCTGGTCGGGATGGATGATGAAACCGTCACAAAGCTGGTGGTGGAGAAAGATCGTCGTCGCACCAAAGCGAATCAGATCCGCCGCGCCGTGAAACGCCACAGCAAAGTGAGCAGCACGCCGCGTACGCCACGCCGTAATCCGGGCAGCAAACGCAACGCCGGATAACGACGTCGCTGACGACACAAAAAACGCAGCCCCGGGGCTGCGTTTTCTTTTTCTGCTACCAGTCGATGCCCTGCTGGGCCTGAATACCGGCGTCGAATGCGTGCTTAACCGGCCGCATCTCGGTCACCGTATCCGCCATCTCCAGCAGACTGCGATGACAGCCACGGCCGGTAATAATGACGCTCTGATGCGCCGGACGCTGTTGCAGGGCCGCGATCACTTCCTCCAGCGGCAGATAATCCATGCTGACCATATAGGTGATCTCGTCGAGTATCACCAGGTCAAGCTGTTCATCGGCCAGCATCTGTTTTGCATGCTGCCAGACGGCCAGGCAGGCGGCCGTATCCGTTTCCCGGTTCTGGGTATCCCAGGTAAAACCGGTGGCCATCACCTGAAATTCAACGCCGTGCTGCGCCAGCAGATTGCGCTCGCCGTTCGGCCACTCACCTTTAATAAACTGGATAGCCGCAGTGCGTTTGCCGTGCCCGGTGGCGCGCAGTGCGGTGCCAAAGGCGGCGGTGGTCTTGCCTTTGCCGTTGCCGGTAAAGACCATCAGGATGCCGCGTACCTCGGTCGCCGCGGCAATCCGCGCATCCACCTGCTCCTTGAGCCGCTGCTGACGCTGCTGATGACGATCGTCCGCCATTATTCTGCGGCTCCCGGTTTTCTGCCTGGCTGCGCATCGAAGCTGATGCCGGTCTTGCGGCGACTGTCATCGCCCATCAGATAGAGGTAGAGCGGCATCAGGTCGGCGGGGGTTTTCAGCTTACTGGCATCTTCCTGCGGAAACGCGCTGGCGCGCATTTTGGTCCGGGTGCCGCCCGGATTGATACAGTTGACCCGCAGCGACTGGTTCTTATATTCGTCAGCCAGCACCTGCATCATCCCTTCAGTCGCAAATTTTGAGACGGCATAGGCGCCCCAGCCAGCGCGCCCGGTGCGGCCGACACTGGAGGTGGTAAAGACCAGAGAGCCTGCGTCTGACTTCAGCAGCAGCGGCAGCAGCGCCTGGGTCAGGAAGAAGGTGGCGTCCAGGTTGATGTTCATCACGTCCTGCCAGATCTGCGGCTCCAGCTCGGCCAGCGGCACGATTTCTCCGAGGATCCCGGCGTTGTGCAGCACGCCATCCAGACGCGGAAACTGCTGCTGCAGCCGATCGGCGACCTGGCGGCAGCGTTCCGGGGTCGCCTCGGCCAGATCGAACACCAGGCGGTGAGCAGGACGTTTATTCAGCTGATTAATGGCCTGTTCGACCTGCTGAAGTTTCTCAGGATTGCGACCCATCAGGATTACGTCAGCGCCGTAGCGCGCATAGGTCAGCGCCGCTTCCCGGCCGATGCCATCTGAAGCGCCAGTGACCAGAATAATACGGTTATTGAGCAGGTCGCTTTTCGGTTGATAATGCACAGCGGGGTTCCTCCGGCGAAAACAGCATGATTCCGCTTTATGCCTGAAATAACGAATCGGCGCAATCGCCAGGGTGCGCATTCTGTGCCGGCTGCTGGCATTTCAGGCGACGAGGCGGGGCAAAGCGGCTAAACTGGCAGACTGTTTTCGATTTTCTGTTTACTAAGGCGACCTGATGGATTTTATTTCGACGTATGGACTGTTTTTAGCGAAAGCGGTGACGCTGGTGGTTGCCGTCGCTGCGATTGTCATGATTATTATGAATGCTGCGCTCCGCAAGCGGGCACAAAGCGGCCAGCTTCGTCTGACGCATCTGGGTGATGACTATCAGCAGATGAAAGATGATCTGCAGCTGGCAAAAATGAAACCGCAGGCGCAAAAGGTCTGGCTGAAAAACCATAAAAAGAGCGAAAAGCAGAAAGCTAAAGCGGAAAAGCAGGCGGCGAAACAGGGGCAGACCGACAGTGTGAAGCCCACGCTTTATGTGCTCGATTTCAAAGGCAGCATGGACGCCGGTGAGGTGAGCTCACTGCGTGAAGAGATCTCTGCCGTGCTGGCGGTGAAGCAGCCGGGCGATGAGGTGTTGCTGCGTCTGGAGAGTCCGGGCGGGGTGGTGCATGGCTATGGCCTCGCAGCTTCGCAGCTGCAGCGTCTGCGTGATGAGGGCGTGCGCATCACCGCCGCGGTGGATAAAGTGGCGGCCAGTGGCGGTTACATGATGGCCTGCGTGGCCGACCGTATTGTGGCCGCGCCGTTCTCAATTATCGGCTCCATCGGCGTCGTCGCGCAGATCCCGAACTTCAACCGTCTGCTGAAGCGCAACGACATTGACGTTGAGCTGCACACCGCCGGGCAGTACAAGCGTACGCTGACGCTGTTCGGGGAAAATACGCCGGAAGGACGGGAAAAATTCCAGGAAGATCTGGATGAGACTCATCTGCTGTTTAAACAGTTTGTTCACCAGATGCGGCCGTCACTGGATATCGATCGGGTGGCAACCGGTGAACACTGGTATGGCCGTCAGGCGCTGGATCTTGGTCTGGTTGACGAAATCGGCACCAGTGACGACCTGATCATCCGTCACATGGAGCGGTTCAGCGTCCTCGGCGTGCACTACGCCCGTCGGCGTAAAATGATGGACCGTTTTACGCAGAGCGCCGGTTCAGTGGCGGAGCGGCTGCTGCTGAAACTCTGGCAGCGCGGTGAGAAGCCGCTGCTGTGATGCGAAACCCGGCGCGAGCCGGGTTTTTTATTCCAGGTGGTAGAGCGGCGACAGCGCAACGGCCAGGTGTTTGAAGACGTTAAACACCGCCGTGGTTTTGGGGGTTGGCAGCCCATCGGCGTCGAGAAAAAACGGACCGCGAAAGACCAGCACATCGCCCTGCTGGGTGACTTCATCCGCCTGCATTCCCGCGACATAATCATCGTGTTCCCTGATCAGCGCGTTGGCTTTTTCCAGCAATGCCTGGCGGGAAATAGCCTGAGTCGTTTTCTGCATTTATTCACTCCTTTTTGACAGTACCCAAATCCTTTCTATATTACTGGCGAGCCACAGGGCGTGACAACCTGGAGCCAGATGCCGGATTCTGTGCGGAAATCTGGCGTAAGTCCGGGTGGAGTGCTAATTAAGTTGCGTAACAGATTTTATCAGGTAGAGTGTGGGCGATTCCGATTTCAGGGATTTTGCACCGGGATGTGCGATAAGTTCAGATGGAAAAAGCACTCTTTATCATGTAGTTGCATAAAGTCACATCATCTGTTCTGAGATTGACCCCTCCGCCTTGAAATGTTAAACAGGCGCAGCAATATTGAACCCAATGGGTTTTTGGGCATCCAATTCTCTCCCGCTAAGCAGGATGTTTTCATTAGGTAAAGGTAAATATGGGTAAAGCACTCGTTATTGTTGAGTCCCCGGCAAAGGCTAAAACAATCAATAAATACCTGGGCAGTGACTACGTGGTTAAATCCAGCGTGGGTCATATCCGGGATCTGCCGACCAGTGGGTCAACCGCAAAGAAGAGTGCTGACGCCTCGACAGAGAAGAAAGCCAAAGACGCTTCGACCGACAAGAAAGTCAAAAAAGTTAAAAAAGATGAGAAAGCCGCGCTCGTCAGCCGTATGGGCGTAGACCCTTACCACGGCTGGGAAGCGGATTATCAGATCCTGCCCGGCAAAGAGAAAGTCGTGGCCGAGCTGAAAGCGTTAGCCGCCAGTGCTGACCACATTTATCTCGCAACCGACCTTGACCGCGAAGGGGAAGCCATCGCCTGGCATCTGCGGGAAGTCATTGGCGGCGATGACTCACGCTTCAGCCGCGTCGTGTTTAACGAAATCACAAAGAATGCAATCCGCCAGGCGTTTGAAAAGCCGGGCGAACTAAATATCGATCGGGTCAATGCTCAGCAGGCGCGTCGTTTTATGGATCGCGTGGTGGGCTACATGGTCTCGCCGCTGTTGTGGAAGAAGATCGCCCGCGGCCTCTCGGCCGGACGTGTGCAATCCGTTGCGGTTCGCCTGGTGGTGGAGCGTGAACGCGAGATTAAAGCCTTCGTTCCTGAAGAGTACTGGGAAATCAATGCCGCGCTGACCACGCCGAAGGGCGATGAGCTGTCGATGGATGTCACCCATCACGGCGACAAAGCCTTCCGTCCGGTCAACCGTGACGAAACCTACGCCGCCGTGGCGCTGCTGGAAAAAGCGCGTTTTGAAATCGTGGATCGTGAAGATAAGCCGACCAGCAGCAAGCCGGGCGCGCCCTATATCACCTCGACCCTGCAGCAGGCGGCGAGCACCCGTCTGGGCTTTGGCGTGAAAAAAACCATGATGATGGCCCAGCGGCTCTACGAAGCGGGTCACATTACCTATATGCGTACCGACTCAACCAACCTGAGTCAGGATGCGGTTGCCATGGCGCGCGGCTACATCGAAAACCATTTCGGCAAGAAATATCTGCCTGACAACGCCATCACCTACGCCAGCAAAGAGAACTCTCAGGAGGCGCACGAAGCGATTCGTCCTTCTGACGTGGAAGTGGTGGCGGAAAAGCTGAAGGATATGGAAGCGGATGCGCAGAAACTCTATCAGCTGATCTGGCGCCAGTTTGTTGCCTGTCAGATGACGCCAGCGAAGTATGACTCCAGCACCATTACCGCCGCGGCTGGCGATTTCCGCCTGAAAGCTAAAGGCCGGATCCTGCGGTTTGACGGCTGGACTAAAGTGATGCCCGCACTGCGCAAGAACGATGAAGATCGCACACTGCCTGCGGTCAGCGTGGGTGATGTGCTGGATCTCACGACGCTGGTGCCGGGTCAGCACTTCACCAAGCCACCGGCGCGCTTCAGCGAAGCCTCGCTGGTGCGTGAGCTGGAGAAGCGTGGCATCGGTCGTCCTTCTACCTATGCGGCCATCACCTCGACCATTCAGGATCGCGGCTACGTCAGAGTGGAAAACCGCCGCTTCTATGCGGAAAAAATGGGCGAAATCGTCACCGATCGCCTGGAAGAGAACTTCCGCGAACTGATGAACTACGATTTCACCGCTCACATGGAGAGCAGCCTGGACCAGGTCGCCAACAATCAGGCGGAATGGAAAGCGGTGCTCGATCACTTCTTCAGCGACTTTACTCAGCAGCTTGAGCTGGCCGAGAAAGATCCCGAAGAGGGCGGTATGCAGCCGAACCAGATGGTACTGACCTCGATTGACTGCCCGACCTGTAGTCGTCAGATGGGTATCCGCACCGCCAGCACCGGCGTCTTCCTGGGCTGCTCGGGCTATGCGCTGCCGCCGAAAGAGCGCTGCAAACAGACCATCAACCTGATCCCGGAAAATGAAGTCCTGAATATTCTGGAAGGGGATGATGCGGAAACCAACGCGCTGCGCGCCCGTCGTCGCTGCCAGAAGTGCGGTACGGCGATGGACAGCTACCTAATTGACAGCGAACGTAAGCTGCACGTCTGTGGGAACAACCCGGAGTGCGATGGTTACGAAATCGAGAAGGGCGAATTCCGCATCAAAGGCTATGACGGCCCGGTGGTGGAGTGCGAGAAGTGCGGATCGGAGATGCACCTGAAGATGGGCCGCTTTGGTAAGTATATGGCGTGTACCAATGAGGAGTGCAAAAACACCCGTAAGATCCTGCGGAGTGGTGAAGTTGCGCCACCGAAAGAGGATCCGGTTCCGCTGCCTGAGCTGGCATGTGAAAAATCAGATGCTTACTTCGTGCTGCGTGACGGCGCGGCCGGTGTCTTCCTGGCGGCGAACACCTTCCCGAAATCGCGTGAAACGCGCGCTCCGCTGGTCGAAGAGCTTCAGCGCTTCAGCGATCGTCTGCCGGAGAAGCTGAAATATCTGGCCGAGGCGCCCGCCACCGACCCGGAAGGCAACAAGACGCTGGTGCGGTTCAGCCGCAAGACGAAGCAGCAGTATGTCTCCTCTGAGAAAGAGGGCAAGGCAACCGGCTGGTCAGCCTTCTATATCGATGGCAAATGGCAGGAAGCGAAAAAGTAATCCATTCAGGCCAGCGTTCGCTGGCCTTTTTCTGAGCCTTATATCAATCCGTTCTACTCTCTCACTTAAACTGATATAGTTGTTATAGCATTTCCGCCTTTCCTGATGCATAGCCTCTCTTCAGCCTCGCGACTATCCGTCAACCGGGGATGCGACTCTGTAACTTACCGGGATAAAACAGACATGAAATTACAGCAGTTGCGCTATATCGTCGAAGTGGTAAACCATAACCTCAACGTCTCTTCGACGGCGGAAGGTCTTTACACCTCTCAACCCGGCATCAGTAAACAGGTGCGTATGCTGGAAGATGAGCTGGGCGTGCAAATTTTTGCCCGCAGCGGTAAACATCTCACGCAGGTCACACCGGCAGGGGAAGAGATCATCCGCATTGCGCGTGAAGTGCTCTCCAAGGTGGACGCCATTAAGTCGGTGGCCGGTGAGCACACCTGGCCGGATAAGGGCTCGCTCTATGTGGCCACCACACACACACAGGCTCGTTATGCGCTGCCGGGCGTCATTAAAGGCTTTATTGAACGCTATCCGCGCGTCTCGCTGCATATGCATCAGGGGTCGCCAACCCAGATCGCGGAAGCCGTCTCCAAGGGCAACGCGGACTTTGCGATTGCCACCGAAGCTCTGCATCTCTATGACGATTTAATCATGCTGCCGTGCTACCACTGGAACCGGGCGATTGTGGTGACCGCCGACCACCCGCTGGCCGGAAAAGGGCAGGTCTCCATCGAGGAGCTGGCTGAGTATCCGCTGGTAACCTATACCTTCGGCTTTACCGGGCGCTCGGAGCTGGATACGGCCTTCAATCGTGCCGGCTTAACGCCGCGCATCGTCTTCACCGCCACCGATGCGGACGTCATCAAAACCTACGTCCGTCTGGGTCTGGGGGTAGGGGTGATCGCCAGTATGGCGGTTGATCCGGTCGCCGACCCTGACCTGATTCGCATCGAGGCCGCCGATATCTTTACCAACAGCACCACCAAAATTGGCTTCCGCCGCAGTACCTTCCTGCGCAGCTATATGTATGATTTTATCCAGCGTTTTGCGCCGCATCTGACCCGCGACGTGGTAGACACGGCGGTCGCGCTGCGCTCAAACGAGGACATTGAGGCGATGTTTAAGGATATCCGGCTGCCGTTTAAATAGGGTTTATTCCCTGCGTTGAAACATAAGGCTGCCTGGTGCAGCCTTTTTTGTTTCCAGGCTTTAGCGCCAGATGAGAATCAAAAGTTTTTATGATTTTTTTGTAAATGAAACATTGATCACAGGTTTCCCGGTTCAGCTTTCTTAAATGCGAATTACAACACACTTTTAACTATGTCACTTTGCGACACGCCAGGATTATTCCCATACTCCAGTTAACAGCCGATTCGTTTAGCCAGCAAACACGCGGTTCCTGAGTTTCAGCTGTAGTTATAAATGGATCTGTTTTTAATTTAACTCAAATTTTTGAGTGCCTGATTTAATTAAAAGTTCGTTCCGGAGTTAATGGTTTCTTACGTTACTGGCGTCTATTGATTAATACCGTTAATCGTTTTACTCAATAAAAATAACTGGATTTTTGGCCTTAACGCGTTTAGGATTCCTCCTAAATCTTAATCGTTGTTATCAATCATTTTGTTGAGAGTGATTATCAAAAACTATGAATACACGACTGACAGTAGAACCGGGTTTCCCGGTAAAAAGCACCAAGGTTGAGCGTACCGGCAACACCCGTCGCAATGCCTGGTTAACCGTATTCGCTGCTTCTGCGCTGTTCTGGGTAGTCGTAGCGTTAATGATCTGGCGTATCTGGGGCTAAAGCCATGTGGGCACATACACTCAGCCATAAACCTTCACTGACGTCGCGCCAGCACAAGCCGGTTGCCTGTAAAGGCAAAGAACCGCTTGCAAAGGACGAAAAAGTGTCTATCCCCGAATCGTGGGATTTGAGCGATAACCAGAGACTTTTTATTGAGTCTTTTCTGGACCCTAAAAACAAATAAGGTTTTAAGACCGTTTATTTGTCACTGTTCTTTTATTACCGATGTTCCGGGCACGCTTTCTGGCTGCCGATCTCCACACCTGTACGACAAAAGGGTGTCGCCTCATTGAGGACGACCGCTAAACTTTTACGCCCGATTCCGGCGAAGGAGTAGATACAATGAATATTATTAAAATGTCCTGGCTTAGCGCGTATGCATTCTCTTTTGCGTTCTGGTCTGCGGCGGTGTGGATAACGCTCTAATCTGACTACCCCCTCTTTTATGATGCCTCGTGATTTCACGGGGCATTTTCGTTTACGGCGATTGTAGCAATTTGTGTTGTAATCAAAACGTTAACGAATTTGTGGTCTATCTTTAACATAAACCTTTGTCTCTTTGAGGTTAAGACCATGAACGAAAAGGAGGAGCTATGTCGTCTACCCTACGCGAGCAGAGTCAGGAAATACTGCAGGTCGACACCAAAAAATATCACATCTTCAGTCTTCCCCGTGCGGCTCAGCATCTCGGCAATATCGATAAGCTGCCCAAATCTCTCAAAGTTCTGCTGGAAAACCTGCTGCGCTGGCAGGATGGCGACTCTGTCACCGCAGAGGACATCCAGGCGCTGGTGGACTGGCAAACCGATGCCCACGCCGATCGCGAAATTGCCTACCGGCCAGCCCGTGTTCTGATGCAGGACTTCACCGGCGTCCCCGCCGTCGTTGACCTGGCGGCGATGCGCGAAGCGGTGAATCGTCTGGGTGGCGATGTGGCAAAAGTGAATCCGCTTTCCCCGGTCGACCTGGTTATCGACCATTCGGTTACGGTGGATCATTTTGGCGATGATGACGCGTTCGAAGAGAATGTCCGGCTGGAGATGGAACGCAACCATGAACGCTACGTTTTTCTTCGCTGGGGCCAGAAAGCCTTTGATAAATTCCGCGTGGTGCCGCCGGGTACCGGTATCTGTCATCAGGTCAACCTGGAGTACCTCGGTAAGGCGATCTGGCACGAGACCCGCGACGGGGAAGAGTACGCCTGGCCGGATACGCTGGTCGGCACGGATTCACATACCACCATGATCAACGCGCTGGGCGTGCTGGGGTGGGGCGTCGGGGGTATCGAAGCCGAAGCCGCCATGCTGGGGCAGCCTGTCTCAATGCTGATCCCGGATGTGGTCGGTTTTAAACTCACCGGCAAACTGCGGCCGGGCATTACCGCTACCGATCTCGTGCTCACCGTGACCCAGATGCTGCGCAAGCATGGCGTGGTAGGCAAGTTTGTGGAGTTTTATGGCGATGGCCTGGCGGATCTGCCGCTGGCAGATCGCGCGACCATTGCCAACATGGCACCGGAATATGGCGCAACCTGTGGCTTCTTCCCGGTGGATGACGTGACGCTGAGCTATATGACGCTGACCGGCCGCGATGCTGAGCAGGTGGCGCTGGTCGAAGCCTACGCCAAAGCGCAGGGATTGTGGCGTCATGCCGGCGATGAGCCGCGCTTCACCAGTACGCTGGCGCTGGATATGAACGATGTCGAATCGAGTCTGGCCGGGCCTAAGCGTCCGCAGGATCGGGTTTCGCTGGGCGATGTGCCTGCCGCCTTCGACGCCAGCAATGCGCTGGAAGTTAATCACGCACAGAAGCCGCACAAAAACGTCGAATATACGGACAGCGACACAGGACTGACTCACACGCTGACTGACGGCGCGGTGGTCATCAGTGCGATCACCTCCTGTACGAATACGTCTAACCCCAGCGTATTGATGGCCGCCGGGCTGCTGGCGAAAAAGGCGGTCGGGCGCGGGCTGAAACGCAAGCCGTGGGTGAAGGCGTCACTGGCGCCCGGCTCCAAAGTGGTCTCAGACTATTTAGCCGTCGCGCAGCTTACCGCTTATCTGGATAAGCTGGGCTTCAACCTGGTCGGCTACGGCTGTACTACCTGTATCGGCAACTCCGGGCCGCTGAAGGATGAGATTGAATCTGCCATCAAAGCGGGCGATCTTACGGTAGGGGCCGTGCTGTCGGGTAACCGCAACTTTGAAGGCCGTATTCATCCGTTGATCAAAACCAACTGGCTGGCTTCGCCGCCGCTGGTGGTCGCCTATGCCCTGGCGGGTAACATGAAGATCAACCTGCAGACCGAACCGCTGGGCCACGATCCCCAGGGTCAGCCGGTCTATCTCAAAGATATCTGGCCGTCACCGGAAGAGATCGCCACCGCCGTCCAGCAGGTAACCAGCGATATGTTCCACAAAGAGTACGCGGAGGTCTTTGACGGCACGCCAGACTGGCAGGAGATCAAGGTCAGTGAAGCGGCGACCTACGACTGGGATGAGGGTTCGACTTATATTCGTCTCTCTCCGTTCTTTGACACGATGCAGAAAGAGCCGGAGCCGGTGCAGGATATTCGCGGCGCCCGGGTGCTGGCCATGCTGGGTGACTCGGTGACCACCGACCACATTTCGCCAGCGGGCAGCATTAAGGCGGAAAGTCCGGCGGGACGCTATCTGCTGGCCCACGGGGTGGAGCGCACCGATTTTAACTCCTATGGTTCGCGTCGCGGCAACCATGAAGTGATGATGCGCGGCACCTTTGCCAACATCCGTATCCGTAATGAGATGGTGCCCGGCGTTGAGGGCGGATACACCCGGCACTATCCGAGCGGCGAGCAGCTGGCCATCTATGATGCGGCGATGAAGTATCAGGCGGAAGGGGTGCCACTGGCGGTCATTGCCGGGCTGGAGTATGGTTCAGGCTCAAGTCGTGACTGGGCGGCCAAAGGTCCCCGTCTGCAGGGCGTCAGGGTGGTAATTGCCGAATCTTTTGAACGTATCCACCGATCTAACCTGATCGGGATGGGGATCCTTCCGCTGGAGTTCCCGCAGGGCGTGACCCGGAAAACGCTGGGGCTGACGGGGGAAGAGCGCATTGACGTAGAGAACCTTCAGGCGCTGACGCCGGGCTGCAGGGTGAAGGTTACCCTGACGCGCGCGGACGGCAGCAAAGAGGAGCTGGACACCCGCTGTCGCATCGACACCGGTAATGAGCTGACCTACTACCGCAATGACGGCATCCTGCACTATGTGATCCGCAATATGCTGAACTGATAAAAAAGCCGGGGCGACCCGGCTTTTCTTTTTTAGGACTTCGGCAGCAGATGCCCCATCTTGCTCGCCTTGGTATCCAGATAGTGCGCGTTTTTGGGATTACGTCCCACCACCAGCGGCACCCGCTCAACGATATTAATCCCGGCTTCGCTCAGGATCTCCACCTTCCGCGGGTTATTGGTCAGCAGGCGCACTTCATTGACGCCCAGCAGTTTGAACATATCCGCACACAGGGTGAAGTCGCGTTCATCGGCGGCAAAGCCGAGCTGGTGGTTGGCTTCGACGGTGTCATATCCTTTATCCTGCAGCGCATAGGCGCGGATCTTATTCAGCAGGCCGATGTTGCGCCCTTCCTGACGATGGTAGAGCAGCACGCCGCGACCCTCTTCAGCGATGGCATTGAGGGCAGCTTCAAGCTGAAAACCACAGTCGCAGCGCAGGCTGAAGAGTGCATCGCCGGTCAGGCATTCGGAGTGAACGCGCGCCAGGACCGGCTCATTATCATTAATATCGCCAAAGACCAGCGCAACGTGGTCATGTCCGGTTGCCAATTCTTCAAAACCTACCATCAGGAAATCTCCCCATGGCGTGGGCAGTTTGGCTTCTGCCACCCGTTTAAGCTGCATGTGACTCTCCAGAACCTTCAGAGGATGCACTATCATCATGATAGTGCACAGGCCAGTGTGGCCCGACAAACGTGCAATATTGTGCCACAACCCGTAAGCGGGCTGGTACTCTCTGACACCAATTGCAGTGATAAAGCACGATTATCCAATCGGCAACAGGTATGTTATTCTTTTTTAAGCTAAAGTTATGCAGTTATTGTTCTCTGACACCGGTATAAGGGAAAAGGATGTTTAAGATTTCGCGTCGTACGACCTTCGGTATGCTGCTGTTGCTGATCATGCCGGTTTCCGTCTGGCTGACCGGCTGGCGCTGGCAGCCGGGCGAAAGCAACCTCGTGCTGAAAGGCCTGTTCTGGATGACCGAGACCGTCACCAGCCCGTGGGGGATCCTCACCAGCGTGCTGCTGAGTGCCTGGATGCTCTGGTGCCTGCGCTTTCGTCTGAAGCCCGCGATTCTGCTGCTGATCATCATGAACGCCACCATTCTGGCGGGGCAGTACACCAAGTCCTTTATCAAAGAGCAGATCCAGGAGCCGCGTCCTTACGTGATCTGGCTGGAGCAGCATCACGGTCTGGATGAGAAGACCTTCTATGAACTGAAGCGCAAACAGCGTGGTGAGATGGTGACGTCGCTGATCGCCGACGAGACGCAGATCCCCGGCTGGCTGAAGCGGCACTGGGCGTTCGAGACCGGCTTTGCCTTTCCCTCCGGCCATACCATGTTTGCCGCCAGCTGGGCGCTGCTGGCCTTGGGACTGCTCTGGCCGCGCCGTCATTACAAGACCGTGGTCGTGATCTTCATCTGGGCCACCGGCGTGATGGCCAGCCGTCTGCTGCTCGGTATGCACTGGCCGCGGGATCTGGCGGTGGCAACGCTGCTTTCCTGGCTCCTGGTGACGCTGGCGACCTGGCTGGCACAGCGGTTCTGTGGCCCGCTGACGCTGCCGCCGGAAGAGCAAAAAGAGGTGGCTCAGCGGGAGCCCTGATTGTATTTCCCCCTGAAGACCCCATATTATTGATCGGGTTTGCGCAAAAGCGACTCACCCGATGCTGCTGGGAGCAGCATTTTTGCCGGAGTTTTGGCATAATTTATTCGACAACCTCACAACAGGATGCACTGTGAAATATTTGCTGATTTTTTTAGTGGTACTGGTCATTTTCATTATTTCCGTCACCTTAGGCGCGCATAACGATCAGGTCATTACTTTTAACTATCTGCTGGCGCAGGGTGAGTTCAGCGTTTCGACCTTACTGGCATCACTGTTTGGCGCAGGGTTTGTGCTGGGCTGGATTATCTGCGGCCTCTTCTGGTTACGCACCCGTGTCTCGCTGGCCAATGCCAACCGGAAAATCAGACGTATGCAGGCGCAAATCGAGCAGAGCAACACCGCACTGGCGACACCGCCAGCGGTACCGGCTGGCCGGGAATAACCCCCGATGCATGAATTGCTGTTCCTGTTACTGCCGGTTGCGGCTGCCTATGGCTGGTATATGGGCCGTCGCAGCGCGCATCAGGATAAGCAGCAGGAAGCCAATAAGCTGTCACGGGAATATGTTGCGGGCGTAAACTTCCTGCTCTCGAACCAGCAGGATAAAGCGGTCGATCTCTTCCTCGATATGCTGAAAGAGGACAGCGGCACGGTGGAGGCGCACCTGACGCTGGGTAATCTCTTCCGTTCGCGCGGGGAAGTGGACCGCGCTATTCGCATCCATCAGGCATTAATGGAGAGCGCGTCGCTGAGCTACGAACAGCGTCTGCTGGCCGTGCAGCAGCTGGGGCGCGACTATATGGCCGCCGGGCTCTACGACCGCGCGGAAGATATGTTCAAGCAGCTCACCGATGAAACCGACTTCCGGGTGGGCGCGCTGCAGCAGCTGCTGTTAATCCATCAGGCGACCAGCGACTGGCAGCAGGCGATCGACGTCGCCGAGCGGCTGGTTAAACTGGGCAAAGAGAAGCAGAAGGGTGAAATCGCCCATTTCTACTGCGAACTGGCGTTGCAGGCGATGAGCAGCGACGATCTGGATCGGGCGATGAGCCTGCTGAAAAAAGGGGAGTCTGCCGATCGCAACAGCGCCCGCATCTCGATCATGATGGGCCGAATCCTGATGGAAAAAGAGGATTACGCCAGAGCGGTCGGGCATCTGCAGCGGGTGCTGGATCAGGATAAAGAGCTGGTCAGTGAGACGCTGGCGATGCTGGAAACCTGCTTCCAGCGGCTGAATCAGCCTGAAGCCTGGGCCGACTTTCTGCAGCGCTGCGTGGAAGAGAACACCGGTGCCGCAGCCGAGCTTTATCTCTCTGACATCGTGGAGCAGCAGCAGGGCTCAGAAGCGGCACAGAACTACATCAGCCGCCAGCTGGAGCGCCATCCCACCATGCGGGTCTTTCATCGCCTGATGGATCTGAACCTGCATGATGCAGAAGATGGCCGGGCAAAAGAGAGCCTGATGGTGCTGCGCGATATGGTGGGTGAACAGATTCGCACCAAACCCCGCTATCGCTGCCAGAAGTGTGGCTTTACCGCGCATGCGCTCTACTGGCACTGTCCATCCTGCCGAACCTGGTCTTCGGTCAAACCTATCCGGGGTCTCGACGGCCAGTAATCCGGCCGTTGCAGGTCAGTTTACTATTCGCATTGTAGTTACAACATACTAGTGAATGAATGCTTATGCGAGCTTCGGCAAACGTGCATAAATCGTCAGGCAGCGGGGCGATCGCGATTGTGATGGTCAGACACCGCAGGTAGAATGCTTGCCGTTTGTCTATTGCGCCTGCGGGTGCCTGTTACAGAGGAAATGCCATGCCTTCACCCCACAACGTGACCGCTTCGCCGATTCTGGTAGCGCTGGATTATCACGATCTCGACAGCGCATTGCGTTTCGTCGACCAGATCGATCCCCGCAGTTGCCGCCTTAAAGTGGGCAAAGAGATGTTTACGCTGTTCGGCCCGTCGCTGGTCAGGACTCTGCAGCAGCGCGGCTTTGAACTCTTCCTCGACCTGAAATTTCACGATATTCCCAACACCACGGCAAAGGCTGTCGCGGCAGCGGCCGATCTTGGCGTCTGGATGGTCAACGTCCACGCCAGCGGCGGCGCGCGCATGATGAGTGCGGCGCGTGAGGCGCTGCAACCTTTTGGCAAGGATGCACCGCTGCTGATTGCCGTCACCGTTCTGACCAGTATGGATGCAGAGGATCTCAAAGGACTTGGCATCACGCTGTCGCCGGCCGAACAGGCGGAGCGACTGGCGAAGCTGACGCAATCATGCGGACTGGATGGCGTGGTCTGTTCGGCCCATGAGGCGGTGCGCTTTAAACAGGAACTGGGTCAGGAATTTGCCCTGGTGACGCCGGGAATTCGTCCTGCGGGCAGCGATGCCGGCGATCAGCGCCGCATCATGACACCACAGCAGGCGAAGCAGGCGGGCGTGGATTATATGGTGATCGGGCGTCCGATTACCCAGTCCGCCGATCCGGCCGCTGCCCTGCAGGCCATCCTTAACAGCCTGGAGACACCCTGATGGCGAATGATAATCCACTGGTTTACTCCACCGGCAGCGGTCGCATCACCCAGTCCGAGCCTCAAGCGGCGCGGCCAAAAGGGGACGGTATTGTCCGTATTCAGCGTCAGACCAGCGGCCGCAAGGGCAAAGGGGTCTGCCTGATTACCGGCATCGATCTTGATGATGCTGCACTGGCGTTGCTGGCAGCCGAACTCAAGAAAAAGTGCGGCTGTGGCGGCTCGGTGAAAGAGGGCGTAATCGAAATTCAGGGCGATAAACGCGACCTGCTAAAGAGCCTGCTGGAAGCCAAAGGGATGAAGGTGAAGCTGGCGGGCGGCTGAATAAGAAATCGGGCTACCGAAGTAGCCCGATTGTGATGCAGATGCTAGCGTAGCCGATTATTGTTTTAATAAGGTCCTTAGTGGACCTGATGACCGATAATACCACCCACAGCGGCGCCACCGACGGTGCCCAGTGCGCTACCATTGGTCAGGACTGAACCCCCAATCGCGCCCGCGCCCGCGCCAATCGCGGTATTACGGTCACGTTTGGACCAGTTAGAACAGCCGCTCAGCGCAACCGCTAACGTGGTCGCCAGTACAACGGCAGTGATTCGTTTCATTGTTGTTGTCATACACTTCTCCTTTGATGTGCTCACAGAGGCAACACTCATAGTATAGCTCCGATATTTCCTCAGCCCGCTTGTAAGCCATCATTGCCGCATCCGTGATGGCATCGAAATGGCGTTACCATGGACAAACCGTTTGTAGCGGGTGAGTCACAATCGTGGCCTGTCAGGTCCACATATTGTCTGAGAGGATTCTAAGCATTCTGCGGGAATTCCGAAGATAGAAAAGTCTGAAAGCACAGCGCATTTTTGCATTCACAGCCAATCCTTCTGCTTTTATAGCTATTTGCTCCATAACCTTTTCAGCGCTGACTCCGCAAAATTCAGTAACGACAGTCAGCAGGAGAAAAGGCATGCTGGAGCACCTCAAACAACAGGTTCTGGAAGCGAATCTGGACCTACCCAAATATAACCTGGTGACTTTCACCTGGGGCAACGTCAGCGCCATTGATCGCGAACAGGGGCTGCTGGTGATCAAACCTTCCGGCGTGCGCTATGACGTAATGAAGCGTGATGACATGGTGGTGGTCGATCTGGCGACGGGTGACGTTGTGGAAGGGGAGAAACGCCCCTCTTCGGACACCGCGACCCACCGCGCCCTCTATCTGGCCTGGCCGGAGGTGGGCGGCATTGTGCATACCCATTCGCGGCACGCGACCATCTGGGCGCAGGCAGGACGACCGATTCCGGCCTGGGGCACCACGCACGCCGATGACTTTTATGGTGAGATCCCCTGCACCCGGGCAATGCGCAGCGAGGAGATTCAGCAGGAGTATGAGTGGAACACCGGTGAAGTTATTATCGAAACCTTCGCGCAGCGCGGACTCTCTCCGTCGGCGATCCCGGCCGTGCTGGTCAATTCCCACGGCCCCTTTGCCTGGGGTAAAGATGCTCATGCTGCGGTGCACAGTGCCGTGGTCCTGGAGGAGGTGGCCTATATGGGGCTGTTCAGCCAGCAGCTGACCGCGAACCTGCCGCCGATTCAGCCAACGCTGCTCGACCTGCACTACCTGCGAAAACATGGTGAAAATGCCTGGTATGGGCAGAAGTAGTCAGCGGGACGCCACGGCGTCCCATTTTTTTATCCGGCCCCTTTCTCTGATAACCCCGCCGTCTGCCTGAGGCAGCGCTCCCGCTGTTGAACCCTTTCTCCCTCTGTTTCATCCGGTTGCGGCGTCAGGAAGATGACTGCGGCAGCAGGCGCGCCCACGCAGTACCGCTGAGAAGCCAGCTGGTGGTTAATTATTGAACGGATGTTGCTGATTTTCGTGCCATTTACAACCACGGTTATCCCCGGCGGGTGATGGCGTGGCGCATTCGTGCTGCTCCTGTTTCTCCGGGTAAAGTTGCCCGGTGAGTCCGGGGTTGTATTAAGGAATCTGGAGCCGCTGTGAAGGCCGGTATCTCCTCTCTCCTGGTCTGCGCAAAAGAAACCGCGACAGATGCGCGTTTACGCCACTCTGATCTTCATCAGCCATTTTTAAAAGGTGTTAAGCGTCTGCATATTGGCCGCTGGCGGTTCAGACCCATTCAGTAACCGGTCTAATCAATCCAGAAAACGCGAATCAGGGATCACTCTGGATTTTGTGTTGTAAATCAATCTCTCATTTGGTCTGGCCTCACTCTGCATTACGCTGATGTCGCGTATTTAACGCATCAAATATAAACAGAGGATGAGACAATGACAGTGATTAACCAAGCAACCTGCAGATTATTTACCGAAGCTGGCAACACCACGCAGTTAGTTGCCTATTACGAAGAGGGGCGGCGTACCCTGTGGATGATGCTGCGTGCGCAGCCTCGCCCGAGCTTCAACCATGAACTGATTGAGGAGATCATGAACCTGAGCTACGCCGCGCAGCGTTCCGGGCTGCCGATCGACTTCTGGGTCACCGGATCGCTGGTGCCACAGATGTTCAATGCGGGCGGCGATCTGCGCTTCTTCGTTGAGTGCATTCGCAACAACCGGCGTGAGGCACTGCGGGCTTATGCTCGCGCCTGTGTGGACTGCATTCATTCGGCAGCCCGTGGCTTTGATACCGGCGCCGTGACGCTGGCCATGATTGAAGGCAGTGCGTTAGGCGGCGGCTTCGAGGCGGCACTGGCGCACCACTTCATTCTGGCGCAAAACAACGCGCGCATGGGCTTCCCGGAAATCGCGTTCAACCTCTTCCCGGGCATGGGCGGTTACTCGCTGGTGGCGCGCCGTTCCGGCATGAAGCTGGCAGAGGAGTTGATCTGTGAAGGGGAGTCGCACAGCGCCGAGTGGTACGAGACGCGCGGTCTGGTAGACAAAGTCTTCCAGCCGGGTGACAGCTACCGCGCCACGCGCACCTTTATCGATACCTTACGGCCGAAGCTCAATGGCGTCAGGGCGATGCTGAAAGCGCGTCAGCGCGTGCTGCAACTCTCACGCGCCGAGCTGATGGATATCACGGAAGACTGGGTCGATTATGCATTTACCCTCGAACCCAAAGACATTGCCTATATGGAGCGTCTGGTCCAGTTGCAGAACCGCCACAGCGCATCACTGCGTAAAGCGGGTTAATACGGAACAGCGTTAAACGCGGGCAGGATGCTTAGCCAGCCAATGCCCAAGTTGTTCCGCGGGCATTGGTTTTGCGTAGTAGTAGCCCTGACGCCCATCCACCCCACTTTTAAGGACAAACGCTTCTTCATCCGGCGTCTCAATGCCTTCCGCAATGACCTGCAAATCGAGCGCCTTGGCGACGGCGACGATGGCACGCACCAGCGATTGCGAAACCGGCTGCTTATTGATATCGCGAATAAAGCTCTGATCGAGTTTGATGGCGTTGATGGGCACACGCGCCAGCTGAGACAGCGAGGAGTAGCCGGTGCCGAAGTCATCCAGATGCACCTGAGCGCCCAGCTCCTGAAACTGCTTCATCAGTTTCAGCGCCTCGGTCTCATTCTCAATCAGGCAGCTCTCTGTCAGCTCGATATCGATAGGGCAGTCGGTGATACTGGCCTCCTGCAGCGCCTGCTTCAGATCCGTATAGATGCTCTGATCGATGAGCTGGCGGGCCGAGACGTTGACGGCGACACGCAGAAAAATTCCCTGCTGCTGCCACAGGATAATCTGCTTCAGCACGTTGAGCATGACCCAGCGTCCCAGCGGCACAATCAGCCCGGACTCTTCGGCATAGGGAATAAAATCAGCCGGCGACACCATGCCGCGCTCAGGTGAGTTCCAGCGAACCAGTGCTTCGGCGCTGCGGACCTGACCATCGCTGTCCACTTTAGGCTGATAATGGACCAGCAGATGATCCAGTTCCAGCGCCTTGCGCAGGTTGGTGTCCAGCCACAGATATTCAAAAACCCGCTGATTCATCTCCGCCGCAAAGACGCAGAACTTGCCGCGCCCATTCTCTTTGGCGTGATACATGGCGGTATCCGCATTACGGATCAGGCTTTCGCGATCTTCGCCATGCAGAGGGGCGTAGGCGATGCCGATGGAGCAGCCGCTGTACACTTCGATCAGTCCGATGCGGAAGGGCTGGCGCAACCGTTCAAGAATGCGGGAGGACATCGCCTCCAGCGCCGCCTGGCTGGTGTGCTCTGCCAGCACGACAAACTCATCGCCACCCAGCCGTCCCAGCGTCTGGTCTTTGCCCAGACAGCTCAGAATAGCCAGAGAAACGGCCTGCAGTAACTGATCGCCGAACATATGACCGTAGGCGTCATTCACTTTTTTAAAATTGTCGAGATCGAGATAGACCACGCCGGTCTCATCGCCTTCTGACCGCTCCAGCGCCAGACTAATCTGCTGATGAATCGCGTTTCGGTTGGGCAGGCCGGTCACCGTATCGGTATTGGCCAGCACCCGCAACCGCTCCTGGGCGCGGCGCTCCTCGGTGATGTCAGTACCTGAACAGATGAGGAAAATTTCATTTTTGCCGCTGCCGCTGTGAACGAACTTATTACGAAACAGAAACAGTCGCTGCCCTTTTTTGGTTTTGACCCAGCGTTCAACTTCATAGGAGTTACCGTCGCGAAAGAAGCCTGCGATATTGCGCCGCGACTGTGAGGCTTCCTGTTTCGTCATAAAGAGCTGAAAGACGTTTCGGCCAATAACTTCGTGCTCATTCAGGCCGGTATATTCTTCACTCAGGCGGTTAAAACGCTGAATATTACCGCGCTGATCCAGGATCACAATCACCGAGTTGGCTTCGGAAACCACCTGTTCAGCAAACGAAAGCCCGAGGGTTAAGTCGCGGGCAACCGCAGAGGTGTCGCCCCAGGCGGAGGCGGTGCCCGCCCAGGATGACTGATTAACTTTACGGCCGACAAAATGCATAGGCACATCAATGCCCTGCAGCGTCATGGTCAGATTAATACTTGAGGTAATGACCGGCATGGCACGGATCATTGCCGCCTGGCCGGGTGTCAGCGGCAGGGCGATATTGGTTTGTGATGACTCATCTTCGGCAAAATGCAACGCATCGCTGTCCGCGGTCAGACGCCAATGAGGGCTGGTTGTACCAAACAGGGTGTACAACAACGTCTGCCCTTGTTCATCGGTCATGGAAACTTCCTCCGGGAAGTGCTCTGCATACGTTATCTCATTATTTAGCAACAGTATTCATCATCTGACGCCAGCACAAGATGCAAACGAAATATATTTTCCTGTCCAGATAAGAATGGCACAAAAAAGCCCCGCCGATGCGGGGCTGTTAAGCGTGTTCAGCAGGGGCATTTTCCCACTTTGCCAGCCTGGCTGGGAAAGCGTGCGTCCAGACAATAACGGTGAAACTCACGCTCGCTCATCGGCGACTGCTCGGGATGCTGCAGGCGCATATGCTGCAGATATTTTTGATAATCCTGCACGCCGACCATTAAGCGAAAGCACTGTTGCAGGCCGCGCCACAGACTCCGCCAGCGGAAAGCCTGAGGTGACGGCGTGGCGGCAGGATGGCAGCGGATAATCTGCCAGTTCGCGCCTGGCCGACGGACCTGATGAATCGCATCAGACATTACGCACCTCCTTGTTGCGCAGCGTCACAGAAGATTCCTGTACAGTCGGCTTGTCGCTGCGCAGCGCGCGACGAATAACGAAGAATGCCGAAATCAGCATCGTAACCGCAACCAGCATAAAGAAGGCGCACAGTGCAGCGTTGATCTGATTGCTGAACACGATGGTCTGCATATCTGCCACGCTTTTGGCGGGCGCGATGACCACGCCGTCCTCCAGCCCTTTGCGGAACTTAGCGGCCTGCGCCAGGAAACCGATAGCGGGTTTCTCATGGAAGATTTTCTGCCAGCCAGCGGTCATGGAGGTGATAAACAGCCAGATCGTGGGCAGGATAGTGACCCAGGCGTAACGCTGCTTCTTCATTTTGAACAGCACCACGGTGCCCAGAATCAGGGCCATTGAGGCCAGCATCTGATTGCCGATACCAAACAGCGGCCACAGGGTATTGATGCCGCCCAGCGGATCGACGACGCCCTGATAGACAAAGAACCCCCAGCCTGCGACGGCGACGGTGGTGCCTGCCATATTGCCCAGCCAGGAGCGGTTATTGGCCAGCGAAGGCACGACCGTTCCCACCAGATCCTGCACCATAAAACGACAGGCGCGGGTGCCGGCATCCACCGCTGTCAGGATAAACAGCGCTTCAAACAGGATGGCGAAATGATACCAGAAGGCCATCATCGCCCGGCTGTTAAAGATTTCAGTGATGATATGCGCCATGCCCACTGCAAAGGTCGGGGCGCCACCGGCACGCGACAGGATCGAGCCTTCCCCCACGTCGCGGGCAATGCCGCTCAGCATTTCAGGTGTGACAACAAAGCCCCAGCCGTTGATCACCTGAGAGGCGCTCTCCACGGTCGTACCAATCAGCGCGGCCGGGGCGTTCATGGCGAAGTAGATGCCCGGATCCAGCACCGAAGCACAAATCAGCGCCATGATCGCCACAAAGGACTCCATCAGCATGGCGCCGTAGCCAATAAAGCGGATGTGGCTCTCGCGCTCGACCAGTTTTGGCGTGGTGCCGCTGGAGACCAGCGCATGGAAGCCGGAAATCGCGCCGCAGGCGATGGTGATAAACAGGAACGGGAACATCGCGCCAGCGAAGACCGGGCCCGTGCCGTCGATAAAGCGGGTAACGGCCGGCATTTTCAGCTCGGGCAGGGCGAAGACAATCCCCACCGCCAGTCCGGCGATGACACCGATTTTCAGGAAGGTTGACAGGTAGTCGCGCGGGGCCAGCAGCAGCCAGACCGGCAGCACGGAGGCGATAAAGCCGTAGATCACCAGCACCCAGGTCAGCGAGGTGCCTTTCAGGGTAAAGAAGGGGCCCCAGTAAGGATGCTGCGCAACGTCCCCGCCATAGATAATCGCTGCCATCATCAGCACAAAGCCGATCAGCGACACTTCTGCGATCTTACCCGGGCGGATAAAGCGCATGTAGATACCCATAAACAGCGCGATAGGAATGGTGGCTGCAATGGTAAACAGCCCCCACGGGCTGTTCGCCAGCGCTTTTACCACAACCAGCGCCAGCGCCGACAGGATAATAATCATCACGCCCAGCGCACCGAGCATGGTCACCACCCCGGCGAACGGGCCCAGCTCCTGTCTGGCCATTTCGCCCAGTGAGCGGCCATCGCGACGGGTGGAGATAAACAGGATCAGGAAATCCTGTACCGCCCCCGCCAGCATTACCCCGACCAGTATCCAGATGGTACCCGGCAGGAAGCCCATCTGCGCCGCCAGGATCGGACCAACCAGTGGCCCGGCACCGGCTATCGCTGCAAAGTGGTGGCCAAACAGGACCCACTTATTGGTCGGCACATAATCGAGCCCATCGCTCAGCCGCTCGGCGGGTGTCATCCGGCGATCGTCAAGTTCAAAGATATTGCGGGCGATAAACAGGCTGTAAAAGCGATAAGCGATGCTGTAGCAGGCGACAGCGGCTATCACCAGCCAGACTGCGTTGACGTGTTCGCCGCGGCTGAGGGCCAGCATGGCGAAAGCGCCCGCGCCGATTAACGCCACCACTAACCAGATCACACTGGTTTTGACGTTTTTCATGACTAACTCCTTGTGAAGACCGAGAGGAAAGCGATCGAAAACAACGAGCTAAACTTAATGTAATGGAATGTAAGTGAAAGTTAATCAGTGGAGAAGTGTGAAGCGGGGTACAAATATAACTTTTTTGCAGCGTTGTAAGGCGGGGGAGAGCGGCGGGATAACCGGGGTTATCCCGCCAGAAACAGGTGCGATCCGCTACTCAGACAGCGGGACGCGCCACGACGCTGCGGGTTTCCATGCGCACTTCGGCGATGGTGACATCGATCACGTCGGTTACGCGGTAAACCACTTCGCCTTTGATCTGTACGCTGCCGTTTTCCTGACTGCAGACCAGCTCGTCACGCACTGCGTGAATGAACGGGGCCGGGATAAAGGCCACCGCGCCATTCTCCAGCAGACGGACACGCATACCCCCGCGCGACACATCGATAATCTCGGCGCTGAAGCGACGATCGGTGGCCGCGAAAGGCGCCAGGTAGCGGGCATAGAGCCAGTCGCCCACATCGCGCTCTGCCATCCGGTTCAGGCGGCGACGCTCGCCCATTGTGACCGTGACGGCCTCATCGGGACGGGTGGCCTGTTCACCACGGATAATCGCTTTCAGCAGACGATGATTGATCATGTCGCCGAACTTACGAATCGGAGAGGTCCAGGTGGCGTAAGCCTCCAGCCCCAGCCCGAAGTGCGGGCCTGGCTCGGTGCTGATCTCCGCGAAGGTCTGGAACCGGCGGATGCGGCTGTCCAGGAACTGCGTTGGCAGGGCATCGAGTTCACGACGCAGCACGCGGAACCCTTCCAGCGTGGTGATCGCCTGCGCATCGGCCGTTACGCCGTGGCTGGCCAGCACGGCCGCCGCCTGTTCCGCATTGGTGGTGTCGAAACCGGCATGGACGTTGTAGATCCCGAAGCCGAGGCGATCGCGCAGGACCTGTGCGGCGCAGATGTTCGCCAGAATCATCGACTCTTCAACGATGCGGTTAGCGATGCGGCGGGGTTCAGCCACAATCTCCAGCACTTCGCCTTTTTCACCCAGCAGGAAGCGGTAGTCAGGACGATCTTTAAACACCAGCGCGTGGGTCTGACGCCATTCGCTGCGCGCCAGGCAGAGGCGATGCAGCAGACGAATCTGTTCCGCAATTGCGTCGCTCTGCGGCTGCCAGCTGCCGCTGTTTTCCAGCCAGTCAGAGACGTCGTCATAGGCCAGCTTCGCTTTGGATTCGATCCAGGCGGCAAAGAAGGTCACGTCATCGCCCAGGGAACCATCGGCTGCCACGGTGACACGGCAGGCCAGCGCCGGACGGCGCACGTCAGGGCGCAGCGAACAGACATCGTCAGAGAGTTCGCGCGGCAGCATCGGGATATTAAAGCCCGGCAGATAGTTGGTGAAGGCGCGCTGAGCGGCGACCTTATCAAGCTGGCTGCCTTCCGCCACATACGCGGTAGGGTCGGCGATGGCGATAGTCAGACGCAGAGAACCCTCCTCCAGTGCCTCCACATACAGCGCATCGTCCATATCCTGAGTGCTGGCGCTGTCGATGGTGACAAAGTTGAGCGCGGTAAGATCTTCGCGCGTCAGATTTTCATCCAGCATCTCGCCGAAGCTGACGTCAGGCGCCTGGCGCTCCAGGTTGTGACGGGACAGCGTCACCCACCACGGTGCGAGGTGATCGTCGGCTTTCACGATAAAATCGGTGAGCTCGGCGTAAAAGCCGCGGTCGCCTTTCAGCGGATGACGGCGCATCTCCGCCACGGCCCAGTCGCCATTTTCGAAGGGATGGCTGACATCGCGCGCCGGACGGCACTGGATGGCATCTTTCAGCAGAGGGTGGTCCGGGACGATCGACAGGCGGTCATCTTTCTTCTGCACCCGGCCGACAAAGCGGCTCAGGAAGGGCTCAACCAGGGTTTCCGGCTCAGCACTTTCGCGATCTTTATCGCTGTGGATCACGGCGACAATGCGATCGCCATGCATCACTTTCTTCATCTGCGGTGGCGGAATGAAGTAACTCTTCTGTGCATCGACTTCCAGGAAGCCGAAACCTTTTTCGGTGCCTTTAACGACGCCTTCAGCACGAGGCGTTTGCGAATGGAGCTTCTCTTTCAGCTGCGCGAGCAGCGGGTTATCCTGGAACATAATTTTTCGTTTCGTGGCCTGATTGCGGCTGACAGTTTTACGCGATTCAACGCCGCGCGGCAAGGCAAAAAGCCGGACGAGCCGGCTTTTCAGGATGGGGTGAGGGGGCTGTCAGGCGATGCGCTGATCGGCGATCGCCGACGACAGTTCCAGCTTCACCGGTACGGATTTCGAGGTCGGTGTGCCACTGCCATCGCCGAAGCTGTTCAGCGGCACCAGCGGGTTGGTTTCCGGGTAATAGGCCGCCAGATTGCCGCGCGGAATATTATAGGGAACCAGTTTAAAGCCGCTGACGCGACGGGTAATGCCATCGTTCCACAGCGTTTCGATATCCACGTTCTGACCTTCCGTGAAGCCCAGATAGGCCATATCATCCGGGTTGATAAACACCACCTCGCGCTGACCGAATACCCCACGATAACGGTCATCGAGGCCGTAAATGGTGGTGTTGTACTGGTCGTGTGAACGCAGCGTCTGCAGCGTGAAAGGCACCGCCTGCTCAAGATTCGGGAACAGCGAATCCGGCAGGGATGAGGCGCAGAACTCCGCTTTCTGGCTTGGCGTATTGAAGCGTAACTCCGCCGCCGCGTTACCCAGGTAGAAGCCACCCGGAATATCACATTTCGCATTGAAGTCGGCAAAGCCCGGAATGGTCGCGGCGATATGTTCGCGGATCAGATTGTAATTACCCGCCAGTTCGCGCCATTTCACCTTGTCACTGCCAAGCACCGCTTCAGCGATACCGGCCACGATCGCCGTCTCTGAACGCTGAGTGTCCGCCAGCGGGATGCCGATCCCTTCCGAGGCGTGAACCATGCTGAAGGAGTCTTCGACGGTAATGAACTGATTGCCCGTCGCCTGCAGATCGCGCTCAGTGCGGCCCAGCGTCGGCAGAATCAGCCCTTCGTGACCCGGCACCAGGTGGCTGCGGTTCAGTTTGGTGCTGATATGCACGGTCAGGCCACAGCGTGACAGCGCCTCTTCGGTACGCGGTGAATCAGGTGCAGCCGCCGCCAGGTTGCCGCCCAGCGCAATCAGTACCTTGACTTCATCACGCAGCATGGCGTTCAGCGCTTCAACGGTGTTATGACCTGGCGCGCGCGGCGGTTCAAAATTGAAGTGATTACCCAGCGCATCCAGGAAGGCTTTGGCCGGTTTCTCATCAATGCCCATCGTGCGGTTGCCCTGCACGTTACTGTGACCGCGCACCGGGCAGAGGCCCGCGCCTTTTTTGCCCAGCTGACCAAACAGCAGCTGCAGGTTAGTGATCTCCCGTACCGTATCGACCGAGTGCTTGTGCTGGGTGATCCCCATCGCCCAGGTACAGATCACCCGGTCTGCGCTCTGATAGATAGCTGCGGCTTCGCGGATCTGCGCCTGTGTCAGGCCCGACTGCGCCACAATCTGCATCCAGCTGGTGTTATCCACGGCGTCGAGGTAAGCCTCAATACCGTGTGTTTTGGCGTTGATGAAGGTCTGGTCAAACAGACCCGGTTCGCCAGCCGCCAGACGCGCGCGGTGAGTTTCCAGCAGGGATTTCACCATGCCGCGCACCGCCGCCATATCACCGCCCAGGTTCGGCTGGTAATAGGAGGAGCTGATATTGCCCGCTTTCGAGGTGACGACTTCCAGCGGCTTCTGCGGATCGGCAAAGCGTTCCAGACCGCGCTCGCGCAGGGTATTAAACGTCACGATCTTCGCACCATGATCGGCCGCATGACGCAGGCTGTGCAGCATACGCGGATGGTTGGTGCCGGGGTTCTGACCGAAGACGAAAATGGCATCAGCGTGATCGAAATCATCCAGACGGATGGTGCCTTTACCCACGCCGATACTGCGCTTCAGGCCGGTGCCGCTGGCTTCATGGCACATGTTAGAGCAGTCAGGGAAATTATTGGTACCCATCAGGCGGCCAAACAGCTGATAGAGCCAGGAGGCTTCGTTGCTGGCACGGCCGGAGGTGTAAAGCTCCATCTGGTTGGGGTGATCCATCGCCCGGATGTGCTGCGCAATCAGCGCAAAGGCCGCATCCCAGCTGATTGGCTCATAGTGATCGGTGTCGGCGTTGTAACGCAGCGGATGGGTCAGACGACCCTGATACTCCAGGAAGTAGTCACTCTGGGTATAGAGCGTGGTAACGCTGTGTTTAGCAAAAAAGTCGGTGTCGACAACGCGGCGTGTGGCTTCCCAGGTAACCGCTTTGGCCCCGTTTTCGCAGAAGCTGAAGGTACTTTTATTGTCATCGCCCCAGGCGCAGCCCGGGCAGTCAAAACCGCGGGCTTTGTTCATGCGCATCAGATTGCGCATATTTTTCAGGGCCGCTTTGCTGTCAAGAACGAAACGCGTGGTGGCTTCCAGTGAACCCCAGCCGCCCGCAGCCGCGCGGTAGGGTTTGATTTGGCGTTTAAATTTCATATGAGTGCAGGCTTTTTATAGTAGGCATTATTGTTTGGTGTTTGTTATCAGGTTATAGCCTGATGGTGAAAGGAAGTCTGCAGTTATACACATACCTTGTCTAATTGATTGACATAATGGTGCGATAGCTGGCGTTTATCGTGCAGGCGTGCGAAGTGTGACGCTGGTCAGATTTTACCCGTTTTTAACGGGCTGATAACGGGAGTTATCCCTGCATCAGACGCATACTTGCTGTTTGCAAGCAGCGAGGCGTAACCCTATGAAACAGCTGACCAGCCAGATCCACGCATTTGGCAAAGCGTTAATGATGCCTATTTCGGTCATCGCAGCCGCAGGGATTTTCCTTGGGCTGGCGGCGGCCATGCAGAACCCGGCCGTCACCGGCGAAGCCTTTGCGCAGATGCAGGTGCCGCAGCTCATCATCGGCTTTATCCGTAAGGTCGCCGGGGCGCTGTTTGCTAATCTGCCGCTTTTCTTTGCCGTGGCGACGGCTATCGGTCTGGCGAAGGCGGAGAAACCCACCGCCGCCTTTGCCGCCGTGATTGGCTATATCGTAATGAACGTCGGTATCAGCGCCAGCCTGGCGGCCAGAGGGATCACCGCAGCCACCACAACACCCGCTGCGCTGCAGCAGGCGGGGCTGGATCAGACTGCGGCGATGATGATGTCGGCGGAATACATCAGCATGCTGGGCGTCTTTACCTACAACATGAGCGTGCTGGGTGGGGTGATCGCCGGACTGATGACGGTGGTGCTGCACAATCGCTTTTACACGCAGTCACTCCCTACGGCGATCAGCTTCTTTAGCGGACGGCGGTTTGTGCCGATTGTCACCGTGGTCTGCCTGCCGCTGGTCGGGGTGCTGCTGGCGCTGATCTGGCCAACCATTGGCAGCGGTATCGCCTGGATAGGTCAGATGATCGGCAAAAGCGGGCAGTATGGCGCGTTTCTGCTGGGCACGTTCGAGCGCATCCTGATCCCCACCGGCCTGCATCACATCCTGAATGAAACCGTGCGGTTTACCCCCATCGGCGGCATGGCGATCGTGGATGGACAGACGGTGGTCGGTGCGCTGAACATTTTTAATGCCTCGCTGACTCATCCGGGCGCGATCCCCGATGAGACGCTGCGTTCCGCCACGCAGTTCCTGGCCCAGGGAAAGATTCCGGTGATGATGTTTGGTTTGCCTGCCGCGGCGCTGGCGATCTACCACACCGCGCGACCGGAGCATAAGCAGCGGGTCAGGGCGCTGGTGATGGCCGGGGCGCTGACCTCATTCACCACGGGCATCACGGAACCGCTGGAGTTCTGTTTTATCTTTGTCTCGCCCGTGCTCTACCTGCTGCATGCGTTTCTCACCGGCCTGTCGTTTATGCTGATGTCAATGCTGCACCTGATGATCGGCAACGTACAGGGCGGCATTATCGACCTGGTGGTATTCGGCATGCTGGGCGGGGCAAAAACTCACTGGTGGTGGACGCTGGCGCTGGGCGCGATCTATGCGCCGGTTTACTACTACGCCTTCCGGCTGGTGATCACCCGGATGAACGTCGAGACGCCGGGCCGCGAGTCGGAGGAGGAGAAACCGCAGCAGGTTGCCGCCGATGAGCGCACCCGGGTGATTATCAGCGGTCTGGGCGGTCAGGCCAATATCGAAGATGTCGATTGCTGCTTTACCCGGCTGCGGGTACGGGTGAAAGCGATGAATCAGGTGGTCGATCAGACGCTGATGAGCACCGGTGCCAACGGCATCAATCGCGTCAGTGAGCACGACGTTCAGGTGATTTATGGCCCACAGGTCGAGAAGATTGCCAGCGAAGTAAAAATGGCGCTGGGTGTCGCCTGATCCGGCGATTCTGCGGCCTCACCGCGCGGCGGGCTGCTCACCCTCAGCGCCCGCCCGGGAGAACCTCTGTCGGTTGCCGCTCCGCTTATTGTAACTAAAAAAAGCGCGCCCCTAATGGGATGCGCTTTTCTGCCGATATAGCGACTCTGTCTTCCCTATTTTCGGAACGTTGTGATGTCGTTAAAAAAATCCTCCCTGATTATTTTCTCTTTCCTGCTGGTGCTGTTTCTGGCCAGCGTGGCGATCAGTACCTCGCTGCTGTTTCAGAGCAATCACTCCCTGAATGCGGTCAATAAAGAGATTCGCGTGGTGCTTTCCGTGATCGATCCGATCAACCACAGCCGCACGCTGCGTGTCCGCCTGATGGAGTACATGAAAGAGACAGAAGGCAGCGATGCCAGTAATCCCGCCACGCTGGATAGCGTGCGCACAGTTGCCGGTAAAGCGGATGCGGCCTTCCGGGCCTATATGGATGCCCCGCGTCTGCCGGGTGAAGAGGCGGAAGCAGAGGCCTATCGTCAGGCTTATCAGACGTATCGTCAGCAGGGGCTCCAGCCGCTAATTGAAGCCGCCGAAGCACACGATCAGCTACGTTTTAAAAACCAGATTGCCACAGTAGTTCGCCTTGATCGCCAGTATGAAATCATTCTGGACCGGGTGCTGGCGCAGCATGAGGCTTACGCCAGAAAACTGAACAGCGAGGCGCAGAGCCACTTCTCCACCGGCGTGATGTTACAGGTACTGTCGGGCGTGCTGTTCTTTGCCATCATCATCGCCATCTATCTCTTTATGAAGCGCTACGTGCTGGCGCCGCTTAACCATGCGCAGGCGCACTGCAAGCTGATCGCGGCGGGCGTACTGGACTCCACGGTGCCGGTCAAGGCAGGCTCACGCAGTGAAATTCAGCTGCTGATGGGCTCGCTGGAGCAGATGCGCAGCGCGCTGACCGCGATTATTCTTCAGGTGCGCGATTCGACCCATTCAGTCTCTACCGCCTCGCAGCAGATTGCGGCAGGCAACATCGATCTGGCCTCGCGAACCGAGCAGCAGGCTGCGGCCCTGACTGAAACTGCGGCCAGCATGGAGCAGTTGGGCGCAACGGTGAAACAGAATACCGAAAACGTGTTCGAAGCCTGCCGTCTGACCAGTGAGGCGGTGAAGAACGCAGAGAGTGGCGAAAAAGTGTCGCAGGAAGTGGTGGTGTCGATGGGACTCATCAACACCAGCTCGAAAAAGATCGAGGAGATCACCACGGTCATCGACAGCATCGCCTTCCAGACCAACATCCTGGCGCTGAACGCCGCCGTCGAAGCGGCCCGCGCGGGCGAGCAGGGGCGCGGATTTGCCGTGGTCGCGGGCGAGGTACGCAATCTGGCCCAGCGCAGCGCCACGGCCGCCAAAGAGATCGAGAGCCTGATTGCCGAATCAGTTTCGATTATCCGCACCGGCTCAGACCAGGTCAGCCGCACCGGTGAGGCGATGAACGCGATTATCTCTTCGGTCAGCCGCGTCAATGAGCTGATGGAACATATCTCTACCGCATCGGATGAGCAGAGCCGCGGCATCGGTCAGATCGAACAGGCGGTGACCGAGATGGACAGCGTCACCCAGCAGAACTCGGCGCTGGTGCAGGAGTCGGCAGCGGCCTCTGCCTCGCTGGAGGAGCAGGTGCAGTACCTGACACAGTCGGTCTCCACGTTCCGTCTGGCAAGCCATTAACAGGCGCAGGTAGCGCATACTGGCTTTCGCAAGGAGCCGGACAGGTTTCGGCTCCTTGCGGCTTCAAGGCGCGGTTGATTCAGCGCATGGTGACCAGGATATACCCGGCGTAAAACAGGATTTTTATCAGAGAGGGGCGTCATGCTCATCAGCACCGAGAATGCCCGCAGCGACAGCGCCGATACCCGCCTGGCCTGCACGCTGGCCGCCACCGCAGGCGCGCTGAATACTGCTGCCTTTGAGGTGGTCGGTTTTTTTTCCGCCAACATGACCGGGAATGTTTCGCTGCTCTCCGACCAGCTGGCTAAAGCGAATGCGGGGCCAGCCCTCTTTTTCCTGTCTGTGGTGCTGCTTTTTATTGCGGGCTCCGCCTGTTCGACGCTGATCATTAATGCCGGACAGCGCCGGAATATCCGCACCATTTACGCCGCTGTCATTCTCATCGAGGGTGCCGCGCTGATGATCCTGGGGGGCGTGGAGCGCGCCTTTCCCGCGCATTCACCGGGTGTAATGTTAATCATGAGCCTGAGCTTCCTGATGGGGCTGCAGAATGCGGTGGTCACGCGGATCTCCAATGCACGGGTGCGGACGACCCATATCTCCGGCACGGCGACGGATATCGGTATCGAGCTGGCGATGCTGTTTGAGGTGCTTCGGCGCAAGGCGTCACCTAAAGAGACGCCACTCTATTTCAGCCGCCTGCGCCTGCACGCGCTGACACTGCTGTCGTTTCTCGCAGGCGGCGTGGCGGGAATAGGCCTCTACAGGCTCCTCGGCAACAACTTTCTGCTGCCGGTGGGGGGCGGATTGATCGGTCTGGCGCTGAAAACGATCTTTACCCGATCGGAAAAGTGAAGGGATGAGGTGCTGATTTTGTGGTGCCGTGTCGGGGGTGCGTCGTCCGATGCGCGACTTCGCCGCCTGTAACCATCTTCTGCACCAGGTCATCGTGATGATGCAGGCACGCCTGCTGAAGCCCCCGCTGTTCATCGGGCGGTCATCAGCAGAGGGCTTTTTTCAGTGGGGGACGGGTATCAGTCAAAGACACCGTTGATTACTGCGGTCACAACAGCCGTGCTCAGGGCAATCAGGACTAAATCGTTGCCCACAGCCCGCCACTCGTAGCCGGGATAATAGGGCAACGCATTAATCATCGACGCTGGCAGGCTTTTTTTCGCGATGCCCGGCGGTAACGGTTTACCACGCGCCACATTTTTTGCGATGCCCGGCGGCAGAGACGGGTAACCGACCAGACCATAGTTTACCGCCAGCGTTCGCGCCCGTGAGAAGGTAAGGTCCGCGCCGACACGATCAGGCTGCCCGTGGTTTTTACGTCCCTGTTGTCTCTCCTTCGGCTTATCATCATGGCGTCCCTGATTGCCGTGAGCGCCGTTATTCCCATGATTGCCATTGCCATTGCCATTGCCATTGCCATTGCCAGGGTTGGCATAGCCCGGCGAAGCAATAACGGCGAAACCCAGAACAACTGCCAGAAGTGAAAGAAGAGGGCGATGCTTTTGCATGAATCTGTCTCCTCAGATTAGCAGGACCGCTTTTATCTTTATTGAGTATGGACAGCAACAGGCCAGGATGTAAATGTCATCCCGGAAAAGCGATGCGAGTAAAGAGGGGGGGGGGCAGTGCGGAAAGTCCTCTGCCGCTGAGTCACGCAGGGTAAGGAGTGACCAGCAGCGCGCGACGCGATGCTGGCTGGCTGGCCCCCGAACCGTCCGTCAGCTGATACGCTGCCGCTGCTCCCGGCGATACTTGTGAAAATCCTCATCGCACTCAACGGAACAGAAGGCCGTGTCAGCCACGACAGACTCATCTTTACACCAGATGCACATGCCGTCAGGACTCAGCACTTTTGGCTTACGTGCCGCCAGAGAGGCGGCGAGATGCGCTTCTTCACGCTCCTGAGCTAAATCTATCTCATCCATAAACAGTCATAACCTCATCAAATTTTAACAATTCAAACATAAAACAGCTGCCGAAGGGAAACGCTTCGTTCTCCTGAAGCTTTAGGGTGACGTGGGGTTCATCATAGCGGCATCATTTCAGATTGCCTGAACAGGACAATCCCGCGGATTAGGGGGCAAACTGACGGCTCTCTTTTGCAACAGAATCAATCCAGGTCGGGTAACATCTCTGTCAGGTAACCGGCTGAAAGGCGATGTGTCCGCTGGTTTGAAGCCTGGCACTAATCGGCTTATCATGAGCATCGCCACGCCACGCAGATGCCTGCGAAATTAGCTGTACATCAGGCAGCAGATAAAAAACGCGCTGCATAAAATAATTAATCGTAAGTCGCTGATGGAAAAACAAAATCGACATTAAACAGCTTATATACCTGTGCAACCTGGAGCGCGAACGCCATTTCGGTCGTGCCGCCGAAGCCAGTTTCGTTACCCAGCCGACCCTTTCGATGCGCCTGAAAAATCTGGAGCGCGAGCTGGGTCTGCCGCTGATAAACCGCAGCAATAATTTCGCTGGTTTTACCCCTGAAGGCGATCGGGTGCTGGCGTGGGCCAGGGAGATCGTCTCGGTCTATCAGGGACTGAAGCTGGAAGTCGAGTCGCTGAAACATGGCGTGAACGGCACACTGCGGGTGGGCGTAGTGCCACAGTGCAGCATGGCGCTGCCGCTGCTGCTGAAGGCGGTTCAGGCCCGTTATCCTCAGCTCGACTACCGGATTGCCGTGCTCAGCGCCGATCAACTACTCGAAGCCCTCAACAGCCACACTGTGGATGTCGGGATCGGATTCTTTGAGATGGCAACCCTGCGGGAGCTTCATTTTCAGACCGAGATGCTGGCGGACAGAGGCGTTGAGGCGATATTCCACCCCGACTATTTCCCGGCGCTGGTGGGGGAGACGCCACTGGCACTCCCTGACCTGGCACAGCAGCCGCTCTGTCTGGCGGAACCGACGCGCTATTTCCGTCGCTATCTGGATATGGCTTTTCGTGAGACGGGGCTGGTGCCACGGGTGATCGTCGAGAGCGCCTCGGTGATGCAGCTGATGCAGTGCGCGCAGGTCGGTCTTGGCCTGCTGGTCTCTCCGGTCGGGCACCTGCTGCCCGCATCGTTGCAGGGGCTACAGCAGCGCGCGATTATACTGCCGCCGATGGCCCGTCAGGCGGCCCTGGTGATTGCCGAGCCGGGCCGCGCGACCCCGCTGGCACAGCACTTCTTCGACGAGGCGCGCGGCCTGCTGCCGGTCTGAGTATCTGCTACCGCGACTCACCCAGCGCGTAAAACAGACGGCTGTTCCAGTTGCCGATGGCAACACACTGAATCAGCGCGAACAGCGCCTCCGGCTCCCGGCCCGCCGCCATCAGCGGCTGCAGATGTGCGGCGCTGAAGCGTTCCGGCGACCGGGTGAGCTGCGCCGCCAGCGCAATGATCTGCTGCTGCTCGCCTGTGACCCCGGCCTCATCCACCCCTTCGATTAATCTTTCATTCCCCGGCAGCAGCCGGAATCCCCAGCGGCTGCCCAGAATGCGGGCCGCGGTCGCCTCCGCCAGAGTTAAGTCCTGCGGCAGATGCTGACGCAGTTGCGCCCAGCCATAGAGTGCAGCGGGATCATGTGCCAGCAGCCAGACCGCCTCCTGCATGCCGGGCAATGGCTGACAGCGGGTAATGGCCGTAAGCTGTTCCGCACTGGCATAACGTAATTCCAGCGGTTTCAGCGCGGGCTGCCAGCGGCCAGGCTGGTCAAATCCGCTGGCGTCCGCATCCGGCGGGGCGGTACTGCCTGGCAGCCAGCGAACCGGCTGCGCCTGCAATGCCTGAAGTCCGGCGACCACTCGCGCCTGATAAGAGACAAAGCCGATCAGCTGGTTCAGCGTCACAATATCGGGCGCCGTCAGGCCAACCGCATCCAGTGCCGTGATCGCGCTGGCACCAATCAGCTCCGGCTGCATCGCCAGCTGGCGCGCATACTGCGTAATCTGGGTCAGACGATTATTACTCTCGCGTGAAGAGTCAGGCCCGGGCAGGGGATTGAGGCGTGCAGAGTAGTGATTACATAGCCGCTGAATCCCCGTAACCTGCGCCACCGTCAGCGCGGTGCTGAGGCGATCGTAAAGGGTCAGGGTGTGGGTGAGCGACGTTGCCACGCGATCGGGAAAAAGAAGCTGCGCCAGATCGCGCGCGGCCAGCAGAGCGGGCTGATGAGCGCGCAGCAGTGCCAGCATCTCCGCGTTATCACCGTGACAGCCCAGCAGGAAACGATCGTCAATATGGGCGGCCTCGGGTACCAGCGGCGCGGCCTGCGAGGTACGTGGACTGGTCTGGCTCTCGTAAAACCAGTGGTTATGGCCCGGATAGCGGCGTTGTTCCATGATCAATCCTTTTGCAGATTCGGGTTCGGCATGCAGCGGCAGAATCTGAAAATGTGCATAAACCGAAGGGCTGGCTTATCGTCGCTGATGGTCAGTCCGGGACAAAAGATTGATCGGTGATAATTAATAGCGTTACGGTATAACGACAGGAAAATCAGGCAGGAAGGGTGCGGCAGAGGGGAGGAGAAGGGCGAGCCAGGCTCGCCCTTGAGGAACTTATTTCAGTTCCAGTTCGTTCATAGCGGCGATGCTGAAGCCGCCATCAACGTGGACCACTTCACCGGTGATGCCGCCAGCGAGGTCAGAGCAGAGGAATGCTGCTGAGTTACCGACATCTTCGATGGTCACGGTACGGCGAATCGGGGTAACCGCTTCGCAGTGTGCCAGCATCTTACGGAAATCTTTGATGCCTGAGGCCGCCAGGGTGCGGATAGGACCTGCAGACACGGCGTTAACACGCACGCCTTCCGGGCCCATGGCGTTTGCCATGTAACGCACGTTTGCTTCCAGAGACGCTTTAGCCAGACCCATCACGTTGTAGTTCGGGATCGCGCGCTCAGCGCCCAGGTAAGAGAGCGTCAGCAGCGCAGAGTGCGGGTTCAGCATCTCGCGGCACTCTTTAGCCATAGCAACGAAGCTGTAGGCACTGATGTCATGCGCGATTTTGAAGCCTTCGCGGGTAACGGCGTTCACATAGTCGCCAACCAGCTGCTCGCCAGGGGCGAAGCCGATAGAGTGAACGAAACCGTCAAATTTCGGCCAGGTTTTTGCCAGTTCAGTGAACAGAGATTTGATGCTCTCATCTTCGGCTACGTCACATGGCAGCACGATGTCTGAACCCAACTCTTTGGCAAACTCTTCCACACGACCTTTTAACTTGTCGTTCTGGTAGGTGAAAGCCAGCTCTGCGCCCTGTTTGTGCATCGCCTGTGCAATACCGTAGGCGATGGAAAGTTTACTGGCAACGCCAGTAATCAGAATGCGCTTACCGGAAAGAAAACCCATAGCTGTAATCCTTATGGTCATTGTAGTTGGCGGCCGCATGATTAAAAAGTAAGCGACCGACGTTAATCGACGTGCGGATTCTAGCACGTCTCTCATAAATCAGGTAAACCGGCCCGCAATTTCCGGGACAGGCGGCAAAAATCAGCGCTCGCGCCGCCAGGCTTCAGCACTTAACGCTTCACCAAAGTGGCTGCTGATCAGCCGACGGGTCAGATCGTGCAGCGGAGAGGCCAGCACATCGGCGGTGCCGCCACGTTCCACTACTTCGCCCTGATGCATCACCAGCACTTTGTCGCTGATGTGCTTCATCATCCCCAGATGCTGGGTGACATAGATGTAGGCGATGCCGTGCTTTTCCTGCAGCTCCAGCATCAGGTTCACCAGTTGGGAACGCATTGTCATGTCCAGCGATGCCAGTGCTTCGTCAGCCACAATCACCTTAGGTTGCAGGATCAGCGCACGCGCCAGCCCCAGACGCTGTTTCTGACCGGGCGCCAGCATATGCGGATAGTAGCCGGCGTGATCGCGCAGCAGGCCCACCTGGCGCAGCGTGGCGATAATGCGCTTTTCGCGCGCCTCAGCATCAAGATCGGTATTCAGCCGCAGGGGGAACTCCAGGATCTGGCTGATGCGCTGACGCGGGTTCAGCGAGGTGGACGGGTCCTGAAAAATCATGCGGATGCGCTGGCTGCGATAGCCATAATCGCCGAAGGTCAGCGGATGATCGTCAATCAGAATCTCCCCCTCGGTGGGCGCGACCATGCCGCTGAGCATCTTCGCCAGCGTGGATTTCCCGGAGCCATTTTCACCGATGATCGCCAGCGTCTGCCGCTCACGCAGGGTAAAGCTGACCGACTTCACCGCCTCAACGTGCTGACGACGAAACAGGCCTGTGCGATAGCGAAAGGTTTTACTCAGATTACGCACTTCGAGCAGGGTTTCCATGCTACTGGCCCTCCATATTCAGCGGGAAGTGACAGGCATAGAGGTGCGTTTTGCTGCCGGTCAGCCGGGGCGTCTCGATACATTTGCGCTGCGCATAGGGGCAGCGTGGCCCCAGACGACAGCCAATCGGCAGGCTCTCCAGCGACGGAATCGCGCCCGACAGCGTATTCAGGCGGCTCTTGTGCGGCAGGGCGCGACCAAAATCGGGCATTGCCCGAATCAGCGCCTGGGTATAGGGATGGTGCGGCGTGCTCATTAAATCTTCGCTCTGTGCGGTTTCCACCGTCTGGCCGCAGTACATCACATTAATGCGGTCAGCCCACTGGCTCATGGTGCGCAGGTCGTGGCTGATCAGCAGGATCGTGGTGTTATTATTCTGATTCAGGCGGCTCAGCAGGCGAAAAATCTGCGCCTGGGTGGTCGGCTCCATGGCGTTGGTCGGTTCATCGGCAATCAGCAGTCGCGGCTGGTTTGCCAGGGCAATGGCGATCATCACCTTCTGACACTCGCCTTCGGTCAGCTCATAGGGAAAGCTGCGCATAATATCTTTGTGATCTTTGATGCCGACGCGATGCAGCAGTTCGATGGCGCGGGTTTTACGCCAGAACCAGAAGCGTTTCAGCCAGGGACCTTTGTAGGTCCAGCGCGGAATAACCTGCATCAGCTGACGACCGATGCTCTCGGAGGGATCGAGACAGGATTGCGGCTCCTGAAAAATCATCGAGACGTTATGGCCGATGATGCGGCGGCGCTCGCGCGGCGTCAGGCGCAGCAGATCGACATCATCGAAGACCATGCGATCGGCGGTGACTCGCCAGTTATCATTGGTCACGCCGCAGATAGCCTTGGCGACCAGGCTTTTACCGGAGCCGGACTCGCCGACCAGCCCGCGGATCTCGCCTTCGCCCAGTGTCAGATTGACACGATCGACCGCCTTGACCGGCCCGTCAGCGGTCATAAATTCAATGGTCAGATTACGGATATCAAGTAACGGCATTTATTCCACTCCCGCTTCGACGGCGCGACGGATGCCGTCACCGAGCAGGTTGATAATTAACACGCTGATCATCAGCGCCACGCCGGGCAGCATCACGGTCCAGGGGGCGACGTAAATCAGCTCCAGCGAATCACCCAGCATCGCACCCCATTCCGGTGAGGGCAGTTGTGCGCCCAGGTCGAGAAATCCCAGCGCCGCGATATCGAGAATCGCCATCGACAGTGCACGGGTAATTTCGGTGATCAACATCGGCAAAATGTTCGGCATGATGGCGTAGCGCAGGATATTGCGCCCGCTCGCCCCATCAAGACGCGCTGCCACCACATACTCTTTTTCCAGCTCATCGTGTACGGCGCTGTAAATCTCGCGTACCAGACGTGGCATCAGCGCCAGCCAGACCGCCAGCAGCGCATGTTCCAGCCGTGGCCCAAGAAATGCCACCACGATGATCGCCAGCAACAGCGACGGGATCGAAAGCAGGGTATCCAGCACATGGTTCATCACCGCTGAGCGGATGCCGTGCGTCATACCCGCCAGCACGCCCAGCACCAGCGCGCCCAGGGTAGCGAAGATCGTGACCAGCATCGCGGAGCCGACCGTCGGGCCCGCGCCGCTCAGCAGGCGGCTCAGGACATCACGGCCGAGATCGTCAGTCCCCAGAAAAAAGGAGACATCGCCGTAGCGGGACCAGGAGGGCGGCAGCAGCTGATAGCCCAGGAACTGCTGATCGATGCCGTAAGGCGCAATCAGGCCGCCAAAAAGGCAGAGCAGCAGCAGCGCGCCGAAGCCATACAGCCCGACCATCGAGATCGGTTTGCTGTAGAAGTGCTGCCAGCTCTGACGAAAGGCACTGGGCAGGCGTTTTTCGGCGTAGATATTATCGACGGGCATACCATTCCTTATGTTTCAGCGGATTCAGCGCCGCACCAATGACGTCAGAAATCACGTTGACCAGTATCACCAGCCCGCCGACTACCATCACACCGGCGGAGATCGCCGCATAATCCTGCTGACGAATCGCGTTGATCAGCCAGCGGCCGAGGCCAGGCCAGTTAAAGACCATCTCGGTGATCATCGCCAGTGTAATCATGGTCGAGAATTGCAGGCCCAGACGCGGGATCACCGGCGGCAGCGCATTGTGCAGCACATGGCGGCGGATCACCGTAAAGCGCGACAGACCGCGCGTGGCGGCCGCTTTAACATAGTTTTTATCCATTACGTCGCTGGTGCTGTTGCGCAGCAAGCGGATCACCTCCGTCGTCGGCGCCATCGCCAGCACCAGCACCGGCAGCACCAGGTGAGAGAGAGCGCTGACAATCATCTCGTGCCGCCACGGCGAAGGACTCAGCCAGGCGTCGATCAATGCAAAGCCCGAGATATTCTTCACCGGATAGAGCAAATCGTGGCGACCCGACACCGGCAGCCAGCCCAGAGTCAGCGAGAAGAAGAGCGTCAGCAGCAGCGCGAGCCAGAAAATCGGCGCAGAAAAGCCGAAAAGCGCCAGCGCACTGATGGTTTTATCCTGCCATTTATTGCGCATGACCCCGGCACAGATCCCCAGCGGGATCCCCACCAGCAGGGCAAACAGGAAGGCCAGGATGCATAACTCCATGGTCGCCGGGAAAACCTCACGCAGCTGCAGGCCAATCTCCTGTCCGTTGGTGCTGGAGACGCCGAAATCGAACTGCAGCATCCCTTTAAACCAGAACCACCAGGCGTCGGAGAGCGCCGCGCCTTCCAGCGGCGCATTGGGAGTGAAGTAGCTCAGGCTGAAGCTGACCAGCGACAGCAGAAACAGGGTAATGATCAGCAGCAGCAGACGCCGCAGAATATAGATAATCACTTACTTTTCCTTGTCGCTTTCACGATAAACCCCGGCAAAGGATGCGTTACCGAACGGACTCAGCACCAGCCCTTTAATATCATGCCGAAACGCCTGCAACCGTAACGAGGAGGCCAGCGGCAGCACCGGCAGCTCCTGCGCCAGAATCTGCTGTGCCTTGTCATAACTGTCGATGCGGCCAGCGAGCTGCTGGGATAACAGGGCATTCTGCAGCGTTTCATCGAAGGCGGGTGAGCACCAGTGGGCATAATTGGTCTGCGAACGAATTGCCGCACAGCTCAGCAGAGGCCGGAAGAAGCTGTCGGGGTCGTTGCTGTCCGTCGCCCAGCCCGAAAGCGTCAGATCGTGATTCATCGCCATCAGCTGCGCCTCCTGAAAACGGCCCTCTACCGGCACAATCGTCAGCCGGACACCCACCTGCGCCAGATCCGCCTGCAACAGTTCGGCGGTTTTCAGCGGGCTGGGATTCCAGGACTGGGAGGCGACCGGTACCACCAGCCGCAGATGCAAATCGCTGATCCCAAGCGAGGCCAGCGCCGCCCGGGACTTCGCCGGATCGTAGCTGGTGATGCGGGCATCGTTGTCGTAAGCCCAGGAGGCGCGCGGCAGGATAGAGGCCGCCGTTTCGGCGGTGCCGTAATAGATGGACTCCATCAGGCGTTCATTGTTGATCGCCAGCGCCAGCGCATGACGCACTTCCGGCCGGTCGAGCGGCGGTTTACGGGTATTAAAGGCCAGATAGGCGACGTTCATCCCGGGGCGCAGCGTCATCCGCAGACGGGGGTCGTCGCGCAGAATCGTCAGCTGGCTGGCCGCGGGATAGGCCAGCACGTCACATTCACCGGTTAACAATTTTGAGAGTCGTCCGGTGCCGCCCGAACCGAGATCGATCACCGCCTGTTGCAGGCGCGGCACGCCTTTCCAGTAGTGAGGATTCCGTGCCAGCCGGATGTACTGACCGGTGCGATATTCACTGAGCTGATAGGGACCGGTGCCGACCGGCTGCCGATCCAGCTCTTCCTGTCGTCCCTGCGCGGTAAGCTGATCGGCGTACTCTTTCGACAGCACGGGCGCATAGTGGGTCGCCATATGCCAGAGGAACGAGGCATCCGGGCTGTTCAGCCTGAACTCCACGGTCCGGTTGTCGATTTTTCTGACGCTCTGTACCGAATCCGCAAACTGCAGGCTGTCAAAGTAGGGGTAGTAGCCGCCATTGACGTTATGCCAGGGATGATGACGATCAAACATCCGGGCAAAGCTGAATACCACATCGTCGGCGTTGAGCGTGCGGGTCGGGCGGAACTGATTGGTCTGCTGAAACTGTACGCCGCTGCGCAGATGGAAGCGATAGGTCGCGCCGTTGTCGCGCACTTCCCATCCCGACGCCAGGTCGGGCTTGAGACGATAGGTATAGGGATCAACGTCCAGCAGCCGATCATAGAGCTGTGCCGCCAGCGTATCGACCGTCAGCCCGCTGCTGGCCATCTGCGGGTTAAAGGTGTTCAGCGTGCCGCTGACGCAATAGACAAAGCCGGTCTGGCGGATATCACCTGCCGGTGCCGACCACGCAGGGGCACTCAACGCACTGAGGCTCAGCAACAGCGAATACAGTAGTTTTGACATAGAACTCAACGATTTTGAGGCATTACGCAGAGTGTATCGCAAAGCGGGCGTTGTCCCAAAACCTGCGACGACTGCCAGCCTGATTTTCATCATCGTCGCGTAAAAAAGCACGCACAGAGGGTGTAGTAATGAGAAAAATTCTCAACTAAGGGTTTACAGATGATAATAAGAATGATTATTATTCATTGGCGATTCGACGGTGGCTCTGCCGGAGAAAAGCACGACATTGCTCACATTGCTTCCAGTATTGTTGCCCGCCCAATGGCGGGCTTTTTTTTGCTTTCAGCAGGGTATGCTCTCCCGTGCCCGGACAACGTCTTCTCCGGAGCCGCCACCCGTCATCTGGCCTCAAGGCTGCCAGAGAGGAAATGAGCAGCGGAGCCTGCCGATCAGATTTCGGCTTTGATATCGTGCTTTTTCATCATCGCGCGTAGCTGATGATAGGTAACGCCGAGTAAACCGGCGGCGCGGCGCTGGTTATAACGCGCCTGATGCAGGCTGGCTTCGACCAGATCGCGCTCCTGCTGATTCTGCCACTGCCGCAGATCCAGCGGCAGCGCGGGCAGGGCGCTGCTTTCAGCCGCCTGGCTGGCGGGCAGAAGCGCGACCGGCTCCTGCCGCGCCGCGAACGGGTTAATAATCACCTTATCCAGCGGCTGCTCGCTGCTGTTATGACGATAGACCGACCGCTCCACCACATTTTTCAGTTCGCGAACGTTACCCGGCCAGTGATAGTCGAGCAGCGCCTGCTGGGCGCGCGGCGTAAATCCCGGAAAGAGCAGCAGGCCAAGCTCGCGGCACATCTGGATAGCGAAATGCTCAGCCATCACCAGAATATCGCTGCGGCGCTCGCGCAGAGGCGGCAGCTGCACCACATCAAATGCCAGACGATCCAGCAGGTCGGCGCGGAATTTTCCTGCCGCGGCCAGGGCGGGCAAATCTTCATTGGTCGCGCAGACCAGCCGGACGTTTACCTGCAGGGAGTGGTTGCCGCCGACACGCTCCAGCTGCCCGTACTCAATTACCCTGAGCAGCTTTTCCTGCACCAGCATCGGCGCGGTTGCCAGCTCATCCAGAAACAGCGTGCCGCCGTCTGCACGCTCAAAACGCCCCAGATGGCGCTTCTGCGCGCCGGTAAAGGCGCCCGCCTCATGCCCGAAGAGTTCGGAGTCCAGCAGATTTTCATTCAGCGCGGCACAGTTCAGCGAGATAAACGGGCCCTGCCAGCGGTCAGAGAGATAGTGCAGGCGGCTGGCGATGAGCTCTTTACCCGTTCCGCGTTCACCCGTCACCAGCACCGGCTTCTCCAGCGGAGCCAGCTTAGAAACCTGCTCCAGTACTTCCAGAAAATTGTTCGACTCGCCCAGAAGATTATCGTTTGATCCTGTCATGATGAATTTCGCCACCCATTAATCATTTTGACTATCTTAGAGCAAGCTGAAAGGCCTGTAAAATTTCCAATTTATTGAATATCAGTGGCTTATAAAATTGGCACGCATCTTGTATGAACCAGGCAGAGCAACAGAACTGTAAAACATCAAAAGAGGAACAGCATTATGGGTATTTTTTCTCGTTTCGCCGATATCGTGAACGCCAACATCAATTCCCTGCTGGAGCGCGCGGAAGATCCGCAGAAGCTGGTCCGGCTCATGATTCAGGAGATGGAAGACACCTTAGTCGAAGTGCGCTCCACCTCTGCACGGGCGCTGGCAGAAAAGAAACAGCTGTCACGCCGCATCGAACAGGCTGAGATTCAGCAGGCTGAATGGCAGGAAAAAGCGGAGCTGGCGCTGCGCAAAGATAAAGAAGATCTGGCTCGCTCTGCGCTGATTGAAAAACAGAAACTCACCGATCTTATCGCGTCACTGAAGCAGGAAGTGAGTCAGGTTGAAGAGACGCTGGAGCGTATGAAAGGCGAGATTGGTGAGCTGGAGAAAAAACTCAGCGAGACCCGTGCCCGTCAGCAGGCGCTGACCCTGCGTCACCAGGCCGCCTCCTCTTCCCGCGATGTCCGTCGTCAGCTGGACAGCGGTAAAATTGATGAAGCGATGGCGCGATTTGAGTCTTTCGAACGTCGCATCGATCATATGGAAGCGGAAGCGGAGAGCCACGGTTTTGGTAAGCCGAAAACGCTGGACCAGCAGTTCACTGACCTGAAAGCAGACGATGAGATCAGTCAGCAGCTCAACGCGCTGAAAGCCAGAATGAACCGCGGTGAGTAATTGTCGACGTTGCGATAGTGATTAAGGAGAGTCAATGAGCGCACTTTTTCTCGCCATACCCTTAACGATCTTTGTGCTGTTTGTTGCACCGATCTGGTTATGGCTGCATTACAGCAACAAGCGCAATGGCGGTTCGGAGCTGTCTCAAAGCGAAATCCAGCGTCTGCAGCGCGTCACTCAGGACGCGCAGCGGATGCGCGAACGGATTGATGCGCTGGAGGCCATTCTGGACGCCGAACATCCGAACTGGAGGCAGCCATGATCATGAAGGGCCGTAAGCTGTGGCGCAAACCTGCTGAAGGAAAACTGATGGGGGTCTGCGCAGGCCTGGCGGAGTATCTGGATATTCCGGTGCGTCTGCTGCGGGTCATCGTCGTGTTATCCCTGTTCTTTGGCCTGTTTCTTTTTACCGTCATTGCCTATTTTGTACTGGGGTTTGTGCTGGATGAGAAACCCGCCACTGTCACGGAGGAGGCGCACCAGCCCAGCGCCAGCGAACTGCTGGACCAGCTGGAAAGCGCCCTGCAGCGTGATGAAGGCAGCGTGCGTGACATAGAACGCTATGTCACCTCTGAAACCTTCAGTGTGCGCAGCCGTTTCCGTCAGATCTGATACGCTGTTTCCGGGCCGCTTCCGGCCCGTATGCCAACCCGATGGAGGTGTTAATGTCCTATTCGCGATCCACTGCTTTTCGTCACCGCGCGACACCTGCATTGAAGTCGGCGGCTAAATTTATCATTATCAATGCGGTGACTTATGGTCCGGCTGGGGTGACCGGCTGGGCAGTGAAATCGGTAGCGCGACGCCCGTTACGTCTGCTGCTGGCGGTGGCGCTGGAGCCACTGCTGAAGCGCGTCATGAACCGCATGGCGTCGCGCTTCATCAGGGAGAAAGATGAAAAGACTGCAAACTGAATTGATGGCGTTGATGAACCGTGGCGTCGATCGCCATCTGCGTCTGGCCGTAACCGGGCTAAGCCGCAGCGGAAAAACGGCATTCATCACCTCACTGGTTAATCAGCTTTTAACGGTACACAGCGGCGCACGTTTGCCGCTGTTTTCCGTGGTGCGGGATGAGCGTCTGTTAGGGGTAAAGCGGGTGCCGCAGCGCGACATGGGCACGGCGCGCTTTACCTACGACGAAGGACTGGCCCAGCTTTACAGCCAGCCGCCCGCCTGGCCCACGCCGACCCGCGGCGTTAGCGAAATGCGGCTGGCGCTGCGCTACCGTCCGGGTGATTCGCTGCTGCGCCACCTGAAAGAGACCGCAACGCTCTATCTGGAGATCGTCGACTACCCCGGCGAATGGCTGCTGGATCTGCCGATGCTGGCGCAGGATTACCTCGCCTGGTCGCGGCAGATGAACGGGCTGCTGCAGGGCGATCGCGCGGCGTGGGCAAAGCCCTGGCGCGCGCTGTGTGAAAAGTTCGATCCGCTGGCACCCGCCGATGAGACGCTGCTGGCAGAGATCGCTGCCGCCTGGACCGACTATCTGCACCGCTGTAAATCCGAAGGCCTGCACTTTATTCAGCCTGGCCGCTTCGTGCTGCCCGGCGATATGGCGGGGGCGCCTGCGCTGCAGTTTTTCCCGCTGCCCGTGCTGGATGAGACACAACTCGCGAGGCTGACCCAGGCTGACAAGGGCAGCAATTTCAGCATGCTCCAGCAGCGGTTTAACTACTACTGTCAGCATGTGGTGAAAGGCTTTTATAAAAATCATTTCCTCCGCTTCGATCGCCAGATCGTGCTGGTCGACTGCCTCCAACCGCTCAACAGCGGACCTCAGGCGTTTAACGATATGCGGCTGGCGCTGACCCAGCTGATGCAGAGCTTTCATTACGGGCAGCGCACGCTGTTCCGCCGTCTGTTTTCACCGGTGATCGACCGACTGCTGTTTGCGGCCACCAAGGCGGATCACATTACCAGCGATCAGCATGGCAACATGGTCTCGCTGCTGCAGCAGCTGGTGCAGGATGCCTGGCAGAACGCCGCATTCGAAGGCATCAGCATGGATTGTATCGGTCTGGCGTCGGTGCAGGCGACGCAGAGCGGGCTGGTCGATCACCGGGGTGAGAAAATCCCGGCCCTGCGCGGCCACCGGCTGGCGGATGGCGAACCGCTGACCGTCTACCCCGGCGAAGTGCCGCCGCGCCTGCCGGGGCACGCTTTCTGGCAGCAGCAGGGTTTTCAGTTTGAACAGTTCCGGCCGCAGCAGCTCGATGTCGATCGTCCGCTGCCGCATATCCGCATGGATGCCGCGCTGGAATTTTTGCTGGGAGACAAATTACGATGAGTGAACCGCTGAAGCCGCGTATCGACTTTGCCCGCCCGCTGGATGAGAGCACGCACACGCCGCTGCGTCCGGCACAGAGTTTTGACCCGGAAGCGCAGGCGGCGTTTCTGGCGGTACCGGATGACGACGTGGCCGTTGAAGAGGAGGGCGCGGGTGAACGGGCGGTGGAAGCGGCGCTGAAACCCCGCCGCAGCCTGTGGCGCAAACTGGTTACCGCAGGCGCGCTGCTGTTTGGTGTCAGCGTGGTTGCGCAGGGCGTGCAGTGGACACATGACGCCTGGCTCGCCCGCGACTGGTTTTCACTCGGCAGCGGCGTCGCGGGCGGCCTGGTCGTGCTGGCGGGTGCCGGCGCGCTGACCGCCGAATGGCGTCGACTCTGGCAGCTGCGTCAGCGTGCGGAAGAGCGGGATGTGGGCCGTGAGCTGCTGCAGAGCCACGGCATCGGTAAAGGCCGCGCATTCTGCGAAAAGCTGGCACGGCAGGCGGAGCTGGATCAGGCGCATCCGGCGCTGCAGCGCTGGCACGCCTCGCTGCATGAAACCCACAACGACAGTGAAATTGTCCGGTTATATGCGCAGCTGGTCCAGCCGGTGCTGGATCGCCAGGCGCGGCGTGAAATCAGTCGTCATGCGGCCGAAGCCACGCTGATGATTGCGGTCAGTCCGCTGGCGCTGGTGGATATGGCCTTTATCGCCTGGCGCAACCTGCGGCTGGTGAATCGTATCGCGGCGATATACGGGATTGAGCTGGGCTACTTCAGCCGCATCCGGCTGTTCCGGCTGGTGCTGATCAATATGGCGTTTGCCGGTGCATCAGAGCTGGTCAGAGAGGTAGGGATGGACTGGATGTCACAGGATATTGCCGCCCGGCTGTCGACCCGTGCCGCGCAGGGCATCGGCGCGGGACTGCTGACGGCGCGGCTGGGCATCAAAGCGATGGAACTCTGCCGTCCTTTACCCTGGCTGGAGCAGGATAAACCGCGACTCGGCGATTTTCGCCGCGAGCTGCTGGGCCAGATGAAAGAGGCGTTGCAGAAGGGCGGCAATAAGTCCGCCTGACGTGCAGAGAACAGACTAAAGGCGGCCTGGCCGCCTTTAGTCATTACTGTGGCTGGCGAAGCACCTGCCGCGAATCGATAGTGAGACAGGTTCCCGGACAGGCTGCTTCATCGGTGATCACCGGATCCGCTGGCAGCGTAAAGGCCATCCCGTTTTTCTCCCGGATAAAGTGCGCCATTCCCTTAAGGATTTACTCTTCTGACTGCACATGCATCCGCCTCCGTACAAAAGCGCGCCAACCGCGCCTGTACTGTCAACTTTTCCTGACAGATCCCTTTCTGCGGGCGTGGGAGTTAGCGTATTATTCTCCTATCTGAACCTGATTAAGGCGAACGCAATGCGTCTGGAAGTGTTCTGTCAGGACCGTATCGGTCTGACGCGCGAACTGCTCGATCTGCTGGTGGCACGCAACATCGATTTACGTGGAATAGAAATCACGGCGCTGGGGCGGATCTACCTCAATTTTGCTGCACTGGAATTCGACGCCTTCAGTAACCTGATGGCGGAGATCAGGCGTACACCTGGCGTAACAGATGTGCGCACCGTAACGTACATGCCCTCTGAACGCGAACATCGTGCGCTCACGGCGCTGCTGGTAGCAATGCCGGATCCGGTCTTCTCTGTCGATCTGAAAAGTAAGGTTGAGCTGGCTAACCCGGCCGCACTGAACCTGTTTAACCTCGATGAAGAGAAGATGCGCAACGTCAGTGCGGGTAATCTGATCAACGGGTTTAACTTCATGCGCTGGCTGGAGAGCGACCGGGTTGAAGCGCAGGCGCAGCATGTCGTCATTGAAGGCCGCGATTTTCTGATGGAAGCCCGGCCGATTTACCTGCCGGGCGAAGAGGGCCAGGGCGACAGGCCGGTAGGGGCGATGGTGATGCTGAAGTCAACAGCCCGCATGGGGCGTCAGCTGCAGAATCTGGTGGTCACTGACGAATCGGAGTTTGACCATATCATTGCGGTTACGCCGAAGATGCGACAGGTAGTCGATCAGGCGCGCAAACTGGCGATGCTGGACGCGCCCCTGCTGATCGTCGGTGACACCGGCACCGGCAAAGATATGCTGGCTCGCGCCTGTCATCTGCGCAGCGCCCGCGGGAAAAACCCTTTCCTGGCACTGAACTGCGCCTCGCTGCCCGACGACGTCGCGGAAAGCGAACTGTTTGGTCATGCCGCTGGCGCCTATCCGAACGCGCTGGAAGGAAAGAAAGGCTTTTTTGAGCAGGCTAATGGCGGTTCCGTCCTGCTGGATGAGATCGGGGAGATGTCGCCGAGAATGCAGACCAAGCTGCTGCGTTTCCTGAACGATGGCACCTTCCGGCGCGTCGGCGAAGAGCATGAAGTGCATGTTAATGTGCGGGTCATCTGCGCCACGCAGAAGAACCTCATCGAGCTGGTGCAGCGCGGGGAGTTTCGTGAAGATCTCTTCTACCGGCTTAACGTGCTGACGCTGCAACTGCCGCCTCTGCGCGATCGTCCTCAGGATATCCTGCCGCTGACCGAGATGTTCGTTGCCCGCTTTGCCGATGAGCAGGGGATGGCGCGCCCGCGTCTCTCTCCGCAGCTCAACGCGTTTCTGACCCGCTATGCCTGGCCGGGCAACGTGCGTCAGTTAAAGAACGCTCTCTATCGCGCGCTGACCCAGCTTGAAGGCTATGAGCTGCGGCCGCAGGATATCGTCCTGCCTGAACAGGCGCTGGATGTATCGCTGGGCGATGAGGCGCTGGAGGGCACGCTGGACCAGATTACCAGCCGCTTTGAACGTTCGATCCTGACGCGGCTCTACCTCTCCTATCCCAGCACGCGCAAACTGGCGAAACGGCTTGGCGTGTCCCACACCGCTATCGCGAATAAGCTGCGGGAATATGGTCTGGGGCAGAAACGCACGGAAAACGAATAAGAGAGGAGAGGGATTGCCAGCAGAGTCAGGCTTATCTGGCTCAGGGGCAGGACGCACCGCATCCCGATAATGCCCGATTGCTGGGGTGCGTCATCGGGCTGGCAGGGTTAAAAACGTCCCCGGCATGTTCTCCGGGGACGTTTTTCTCTTCAGACCCTGCACAGGGCACGTTACGTTCTCTGTCTCTGGCTGGCGAAACCCGAATCAGGGAACGGTCAGCCATCCGAATCGCTGATTACTTCAGTGCGGCCAGCGCAGCGTCATAATCTGGTTCGGTCGTAATTTCGTTAACCAGCTGGCTGTAGAGCACCTTATCGTTCTCATCCAGCACAATCACCGCCCGCGCGGTCAGACCTTCCAGCGCACCGTCAGCAATTTCCACGCCATAATCATATTTGAACTCTGAACCGCGCAGCGTCGACAGCGTTACCACGTTGCTCAGGTTCTCTGCGCCACAGAAACGTGACTGGGCAAAGGGCAGATCCGCAGAGATGCACAGCACCACGGTGTTGTTCAGTTCGCTGGCGGCCTGGTTGAATTTGCGGACCGATGAGGCGCAGACGCCGGTATCCACGCTCGGGAAAATGTTCAGAATTTTGCGTTTTCCTGCATACTCAGAGAGCGCGACGTTAACCAGGTTCTTTGCCACCAGCGTAAAGGCTTTGGCTTTATCGCCAGCCTGAGGAAACTGACCCGCAACCGGTACCGCGTTACCCTGAAAATGAACAGTCTGAGACATAGTGATTCCTTTTGATGAAAAAAAGATCTGACACAAAACCGTGAAAGATAGCCGTTGTTTATGACATAAATGTTAAGGGTTTACGAGTTCAATTGTGGAATTTAACGTGGCGGTCTGTCACCCATTGTGGAGTGGAAATGAGAACGGTAAAAAGTTATCCCGAAGCCTGGCCGTTACATACGCCGTTTGTCATCGCTCGCGGAACCCGGACTGAAGTAAAAGTGGTGGTGGTGGAAATTGAGGAAGATGGCGTCAAAGGCGTCGGTGAAGCGACACCCTACGCACGTTATGGCGAAAGCGAGGCCTCGGTGCTGGCGCAGATTGCCGCGATCCTGCCTGCACTGCAACAGGGGATGACGCGTGAGGCGTTGCAGCAGGCGCTGCCTGCCGGCGCGGCGCGCAACGCCATTGACAGTGCGCTGTGGGATCTCGCCGCGCATCAGCAGAACAGCAGCCTCTGGCAGCTGAGCGGTGTGAATGCGCCAGCGGATGTGGTGACGGCACAGACCGTCAGCATTGATACGCCCGAAGCGATGGCCAGCAGCGCCCTGGCGCTCTGGCAGCATGGCGCGACGTTGCTGAAGATTAAGCTGGATAATAATTTTATCACCGAGCGCCTGATGGCCATCCGCGCCGCCGTGCCGGAGGCGACGCTTATCGTGGATGCCAATGAATCCTGGCACGCTGAAGGGCTGGCCGCGCGCTGTCAGCTGCTGGCGGACATCAATGTGGCAATGCTGGAGCAGCCTCTGCCCGCCGGTGAAGAAGCAGCCCTGGAGAACTTCATCCATCCGCTGCCCATTTGTGCCGACGAGAGCTGTCACACCCGCAGCAGCCTGGCGGCGCTGCAGGGTCGCTACGAGATGGTCAATATCAAACTGGATAAAGCGGGCGGGCTGACGGAGGCGCTGGCGCTGGCGGAGGCCGCACAGCAGCAGGGCTTTGCGGTCATGCTCGGCTGTATGCTCTGCACCTCGCGGGCCATCCGCGCCGCACTGCCGCTGGTGCCACAGACGCGCTTCGCCGATCTCGACGGTCCGACCTGGCTGGCGGTGGATGCCGAACCGGCGATTAAAGTGCGCAACGGGCAGCTGATTATTTCTGCCAGCGCAACAGGTTAACCATCATCTCCAGATAGACCTCGGTGGCTTCATCGACCGACACGACCGGCATCTCCGCGGTCACGCAGGGCAGGCTGAGATCGTTGCACCAGTTGCCGAACGAGCCGGGCGTGTCATAGCCGACGCTGCTGACGCGGGGAAGGCCGGTGTGGCTGGCCAGCCAGCCCCCAATCTCCACCTGATGCGGATCGTCAATACAGCCCAGCGGTTCGTGCCAGGAGACGATCCAGCGCGGTTTCAGCTGATGAATCAGGGCGCAGAGCGCCTGGGTTTCCGGCTCGGAAGCCGGATGAGTGCCGGTGGAGAGCGCCACGTCGCGCGCATCGGCAGCACTGTTCCAGCGATAAACGGTATCGCCTGACTGCCAGTTCGCCGCCGGAAAGTTGCGGTTGAGATCGACGCCATTGGCGTTGGCGCGCAGCCCGAGCTGACAGCCATCCGGATTAACCGCCAGCACCACATGGTGCCGTCGCATGCCCTCGGGCAGCGTCCGTAACGCGGCGGAGAGGGTCGCAATGGCCGCATTCTCATCACCGTGAGTACCGGCCAGAATCAGACCACTGTCGGCATCCCCCAGCGGGGCCGGAAACCACAGCAGGGGAGCGCCCAGAACTGAACGGCCATACTGCTGATACGAAACGTCCAGTTTGCCGCGCAGCGGACGCGGATGGAGTGGCGACATAGTGATTTCCTCAAAGGGTTTTATTAAAAGTAGCGGAAAAGCGGGATGCGGAAAATAGCTATTTATCGATCAGCCATTTGCGTTAAAGTGCCCTGCACAAGCTGCATCGGCATCAGGCTGATGCAGCGCTTCTTTGGGTAAAGGAGTGATCATGGTCAAGACCTTCCGCATGACGCTGGCAGCCATCAGCCTGAGCAGCCTCATCACACCCGCCATCGCGGCGAATCCCCCCGCTGGCGCGCCACTTGCTGAACAGCAGCAGATTGTCCGCCATATCAAAGATGAACCGGCGTCGCTCGATCCGCTTAAAGCCGTGGGACTGCCCGAAATCCAGGTGATCCGCGACCTGTTTGAGGGGCTGACTAACCAGGATGCGCAGGGCAAAATTGTGCCGGGCGTGGCGCAGAGCTGGAGCAGCAGCGATAATAAAACCTGGATTTTCACGCTGCGGAATAACGCACGCTGGTCAAATGGCGATCCGGTGACCGCCCGGGATTTCGTCTACAGCTGGCAGCGTCTGGTCGATCCTAAAAACAGTTCGGCCTTTGCCTGGTTTGCCGGATTAAGCGGGATTGAGAACGCCGCAGCAATCACCAAAGGCGAGATGACGACCGATAAGCTGGGCGTGGTGGCGCTGGATAACAGCCGCCTGAAGGTGACGCTGGATCGGCCGGTGCCCTGGTTCCCGGCGCTGGTGGCCAATGTTGCGCTGTTTCCGGTGCCTGAGAAGGTTATTACGCAGCAGGGCGACAGCTGGACAGCGCCTGGTAAACTGGTCGGCAACGGCGCCTACCAGCTCAGCGAGCGCGTCGTGAACGAAAAGATCGTACTCACGCGTAATCCTCACTACTGGGACGATGCGCACTCGGTGCTGACAAAGGTCACGTTCGTTCCGATCAACGAAGAGTCGAGCGCCACCAAACGCTACCGCGCCAATGATATCGATATCACCGAATCCTTCCCCAAAGAGATGTATGGGCTGCTGAAGAAAACTCTGCCGGGCGAGGTCTATACGCCCGACCAGTTGGGCACCTACTACTATGCGTTTAATACGCAGAAGGGGCCGACGGCCGATGTACGGGTGCGCAAGGCGCTCTCCTGGTCTATCGACCGGAAGATTATCGCTGAAAAGGTGCTGGGCACCGGTGAAAAACCGGCCTGGCACTTTACCCCTGACGTGACGGCGGGCTTTAAGCCGCTGCCATCCTTCCTGCAGCAGCACGATCAGAACAGCCTGAACGCGCAGGCCAGAGCACTGCTGGCCGCCGCTGGCTATGGCCCCGGCAAGCCGCTGAAACTTAAACTGCTTTATAACACCTCTGAAAGTCATCAGAAGATTGCGATTGCCGTCGCTTCGATGTGGAAAAAGAACCTTGGGGTGGATGTCACGCTGGAAAATCAGGAGTGGAAAACCTACATCGACAGCCGCAACAGCGGGAACTTCGATATTATCCGTGCCTCCTGGATTGGCGATTACAACGAGCCTTCGACCTTCCTGAATCTGCTGACCGCAGGAAACAGCAGCAACATCTCGCGCTTCAGCAATCGTGATTACGATGCCGTGCTGGCCAAAGCCAGCCGCGAAACCAGTGACGAGGCACGCAACAGCGATTACAACCGTGCCGAACAGATCCTGGCTGACCAGGCACCCATCGCCCCCATCTATCAGTACACCAATGGCCGTCTGATTAAACCCTGGGTCAAAGGCTACCCCATCACCAACCCCGAAGATGTCGCCTACAGCCGCGAACTGTGGATTGAGAAGCATTAAATCAAGAGGCAGATGGCCGTTTTACCGGCCATCTGCTGACATCTTTCTACACAGCGCGGCAATTGCAACTCAACGGCGTGACGCTAGACTGTATCGTATTGATTTTAGTAGTGAGGCGAAGGTGTGGACGTAATTGAAGGAAAAGCGTTGCAGGTGTCGGATGCCATAATTTCCTGCCAGCTGGATGGTAAGGGCGGGATGATCCCGATCGCGGAAGATGAGGTGATCCAGTGTGAGCAGCCCTGCTGGCTGCATCTGAATTACACCCACCGCAAAAGCGCAGAGTGGCTGCAGTCGACGCCGCAAATCCCGGATACGGTGCGCGATGCGTTAGCGGGCGACAGCATGCGCCCCCGTGTCAGCCGGCTGGGCGACGGTTTTATGATCGTGCTGCGCAGCGTCAATCACAACAGCGATGCGCGTCGCGATCAACTGGTGGTGATGCGGGTCTTTATCAACGACAAGCTCATCGTCTCCACCCGGCGGCGTAAAGTCACTGCGGTCGATGAAGTGCTGACGGATCTGCAGAACGGCAACGGCCCGATTGACTGCGGCAGCTGGCTGGTGGATGTCTGTGATGCCCTGACCGATCACACCAGCGAATTTATCGAAGAGCTGCATGACAAAATCATTGAGCTGGAAGATGCGCTGCTGGACCAGCGGATGCCGGCACGGGGCGAACTCGGCCTGCTGCGCAAACAACTGATTGTGATGCGTCGCTATATGGCGCCGCAGCGGGATGTCTATGCCCGGCTGGCCAGCGAAAAGCTTGGCTGGATGGATGACAGCGAACGCCGCCGGATGCAGGAGATCGCCGATCGTCTGGGGCGCGGGCTGGATGACCTGGATGCGGGCGTCGCGCGCACTGCGATCCTGGCCGATGAGGTCGCCTCAGCAATGGCGGAGTCGATGAATCGCCGCACCTATACGATGTCACTGATGGCGATGATTTTTCTTCCTGCAACCTTCCTGACGGGGCTGTTTGGCGTCAACCTGGGCGGGATCCCCGGCGGCAACTGGCACTATGGCTTTCCGCTCTTCTGTCTGCTGCTGGTAGCGCTGGCACTGGGCGTGGCAGGCTATCTGCGTAAACGGCGCTGGCTGTAGCCGGGCAGGGGGACACGGCGGAAAATCGCGTCATCCGGCCGGAAAACCGGATTAAAAAGGCAAAAGCTGATCGATATCAAGAACCCGATGCGGCACCTGACGCAAACTCTCTTCCGCAGGTGAATGCAACGTCAAGCGATGGGCGTTGCGCTCCATATTGTCATACTTATATTTTTAGAATTATTGCATAGCACAATTAATTCGAAACATGCCGGCCAGTGCGCCGGCTTTTTTTTTATCCGCCTGGCCCCGATGGCGTTTCTTACCTAAGCTTAAACTCCATTCGCAAGAAAAGGAGTACGGCATGAGCGCGATTTTTAACAGCGAGCCGATCCCGACGGATCCCACCCCGATTCCTGACCCGATTCCACATCCCCAGCCGCAACCCGATCCGCCGGGTGACCCGGAGTTTCCACCGATCATGGATCCGCCGCCACACCGCAATATATAAAAAAAGGGCGTGCTTCCGGAGCACGCCCTTAACCTGTCTGGTGCTTATTTTATCTGGAGCACATCCAGACGTGCGCTGATATCCGGTGCATCCTCATCAACTTCGCGCCAGCCTGCAGGCTGAGACGGCAGGGTTTCGCGGTCAAACGCCAGGTCGCCACCATCCACGACCGCATCACCATGTTTAATGCCTTTAAAATCGAACAGGCCGAAATCGGCCAGATGCGAGGGCACCACGTTCTGCATCGCGCTGAACATGGTTTCAATACGGCCGGGATAGCGCTTGTCCCAGTCACGCAGCATATCGGCCACGACCTGACGCTGCAGGTTCGGCTGAGAACCGCAAAGGTTGCAGGGGATAATCGGGAACTGACGCGCTTCCGAGAAGCGGATGATATCTTTTTCGCGGCAGTAGGCCAGCGGACGGATCACAATCTGCTTGCCGTCGTCGCTCATCAGTTTTGGCGGCATGCCTTTCATCTTCCCGCCATAGAACATGTTCAGGAACAGGGTCTGCAGGATATCATCGCGATGATGGCCGAGTGCGATTTTGGTGCAGCCCAGCTCTGTTGCCACGCGATAGAGGATGCCACGACGCAGGCGCGAACAGAGTGAACAGGTCGTTTTTCCTTCCGGGATCTTCTCTTTAACGATGGAGTAGGTATCTTCTTCGATAATCCGGTACTCAACCCCCTGCGCTTCAAGATACTGCGGCAGGATATGCTCCGGGAAGCCTGGCTGCTTCTGGTCGAGGTTTACCGCAATCAAGCTGAAGCTGACCGGCGCGCTCTTTTGCAGACTGCGCAGAATTTCCAGCATGGTGTAGCTGTCTTTGCCGCCCGACAGGCAGACCATGATGCGGTCGCCTTCTTCAATCATATTAAAATCAGCAATCGCTTCGCCGACATGACGACGCAGACGTTTCTGCAGCTTGTTAAGGTTGTACTGTTCTTTCTTGTCAACCGTTTGATTATCTTGCATTTTTACCTATCTCTGAATCCAGAAAGCACAGCGGAAGGGCAGATTATGGCGCGCCTCCAGCCAGACACTTCACTGCGGTGTCACGAATATGCAGCGTATGGTACGGATTGTTGCCGCGAATGCCAGTACCGGAGTAAAGATTCAGCGGAAAAGGGCGAAGTCTCAGGGCAGGGCTGGCAGGGAGGAGCACCCGATGAGATACGCGCCGCTCTCCAGAATCAGCGTCGTAAAGGGCAGGCTGAAGCAGCCGTACGACGCCTCAGCTGGCGGGCACATTCAGCCACTGACAATCGATTTCATCATTCTGAGTTGAACAGGAGGGGGGTGAGCTCTGAAAGGCATGATCACGCGCGCGATCAATTTTTGCGGCGCAACCCGCAAGCATAAAAATAGCCGCGACGGTTAACAGAAATTTCATCACAAAAAATCCGGTAAATAAAAATAGCATGCACCGCGTTTAATCAATCCCGGATAAACGGCGTCCGGTTTCTGTTTCTGATAATCTGATCCCCGTCAAATTAATTCACTTTCGCCCTGCGGGATATTAAAAAAAAGAGTCGCCCCGGGTTTTTAGGGGATCCGTCTGAAAGTGGGGCGCTGTTGAATATGCGTTAATCCGAAAGGTTTATAATAAAGATCGCTTTGCAGAAACCGGGAAATTTCTTCACGTCTGCCAGTTCGCGACACGCGTATCCGCCTGTGACGGCGCAACGGGAGCGGGTGAGGGTTTCGTTAATTTAAACAGCGTATTGTAAATAAATGCCAGGCAGGCGTTAAGCTGAAACGACGTGCATTGCGTATCGCACATTTCGGCAATACAGCCTGCCAGGGAAGCCGTTAAATAATCGGCTATCAAGGTAAATTAAATTTTAAGGTCTATGAGATATCCCTGTAACATTCAAAAAATAAAAAAGTACGGCATCCGATTTATTACGATGCTCATTCTCTTTTTACTCTGCTATGTTGCGGTGATGCATTATGCTGTGTTGTTGCTGGTCAACCGTCACGGCTTACTCCATTTTCTGCTGCACTGAATGTGAAACGATTAGCCGCAGGCTTTAAATATCCAGCGATAGGCGTGATGCAGAAAATGCCGGAGCATCTCCAGAAATCCCTCTGCACCCTCCTCAGCCAGACACTGTCCGGTCTCCAGCGCATTATTCACAGCGTTGCGATGATCGAGAATCATCATGATGGCGACCACGCCTGCAATCAGGGCAATGACGAGCACGCTTATCAGCGTCAGGCCTTTTTTATGCGTGGCAGCGGAGAGGGCAACCTCAGGTTGGTCAGAATGTTGGCGCATATTTCCCCGTTGAAATAGTAACGTTAAAAAACCATCGCGGATTATGGCATTGATTATCGGCAGGCTCTATGTCTCAGGTCAGGCTGATGACACATCTGGCGGTAAAAAAAGATTTACAGGAAAAGCGGGCGGTTGCAGTAACCGCCCGCTGTCACGTTCAGGAGTCAGACTGTGAGGCGTGGGGCAAAAATGGGATCACATCATCTCCAGCGACTGAACGCCTTTGATCTCCATGATCTTGTCATACAGATGTACATCGTTAGATCGACGGGAAAGCGTTACCTGAACGCTCAGTTCACACAGGCCGCTCTCCGCATCGCGGTTAATCACCGTGACATTGTTGTAGCGAATGCCTTCCCGCTGCATAACCAGCAGCACCAGCGGCACACTTTTGGGCTTCAGAAACACCAGCAGGGTATGGTGTTTGCCGATCAGCAGATGGCTCAGGCGGCGGAAGGCCTCCAGCACCAGCAGCGCCAGCACTGTGCCATAAATGCCGATCTCATACATGCCGCTTCCGATCACCAGACCGATGGCGGCGGTGACCCATAAACCCGCCGCGGTGGTTAATCCTTTCACCACCTGCTTCTGAATCATGATGGTGCCAGCACCCAGGAACCCCATGCCGCTGACTACCTGAGCGGCGATACGGCTGGGATCCAGCGCGACGTGGTCGCTGGTCAGCATGTCAGCGAAGCCATATTTTGACACCAGCATAAACATCGCACTGCCAATACCGACCAGAATATGGGTTCGCAGGCCCGCTTCCTTGGCGCGCATCTGACGTTCAAGGCCGATCAGACCGCCGAGAATGCCGGCCAGCGCAATGCGAATAAGCATATCCATCAACATGGCTTTACTCCGAAATGATAAAGGCCGAAAAAGAGTGACAGTTCAGTCATAGCAGGTAAACAAGATAATTCTGCTTGCAAATGACGCTGGAGAATTTTGTAAAAAGCTGTTTCACCTCTCGACCCCTTGTACTGCCTGACATATGCTGAGCCAGCCTTTAACCCCTATTCCCGGAGTCCGACTGATGAAAGCAGCCACCTTTTTGCTGGCCGGTGCCGCATTATTACTTTCTGCCTGCAGCAGCCACAGCGATGATAATGAGCCACCGCAACAAGCCACCGCCGCCCATATCCAGCCACGGGTAGTGATGTCTTCCCTGGCAGAAAGCAACTGTGCCAATGCAGGTGGAACCCTGGCGTTTTCACATCAGCTGGATGGTTCGCGCGTGGGGATGTGTCAGTTAGTGAATGGTCGCCGCTGTGATGAACAGGCGCTGATTGGCGGGAACTGCGCGCGCTGATAAACAGGCCGGATTGCACCGGCCCGCTTACTCAGGCAGAGACCCGGTTCGGACACGCTTCGCCGCGGTCGAGCTGGCTGAGATTATTCAGTGTGGTTTCAGAAATGGCGGTCAGTGCTTCGGCAGTTAAAAACGCCTGATGGCCGGTAAATAGCACGTTATGACACGCCGACAGACGGCGGAAGACATCGTCCTGAATCACATCGTTCGACTTATCTTCAAAGAACAGATCGCGCTCATTCTCATAGACATCCATGCCGAGCGCACCAATCTTCTGCTTTTTCAGTGCGTCAATCGCCGCCTGGGAATCAATCAGGCCGCCCCGGCTGGTGTTGATAATCATCACGCCATCGCGCATCTGATTAAACGCCTCCGCGTTGAGCAGATGATGATTTTCCGGCGTCATCGGGCAGTGCAGCGTGATAACGTGAGACTCGGCAAACAGCGTCTTCAGATCGACATATTCTGCACCCAGTTCCCGCGCCTGCTGGCTGGGATAAGGGTCAAACGCCAGCAGTCGCATACCAAACCCTTTCAGAATGCGCATCGTCGCCACCCCGATTTTTCCGGTCCCGATCACGCCCGCGGTTTTCTGATACATGTTAAAACCGGTCAGACCGTCGAGGGAGAAGTTCGCATCACGGGTGCGCTGATAGGCGCGATGGATGCGGCGATTCAGGGTCATCATCAGGCCGATGGTGTGTTCCGCGACCGCTTCCGGTGAGTAGGCGGGCACCCGTACCACCTCCAGGCCCAGCTCTTCAGCCGCAGCCAGATCCACATTGTTGAAACCGGCGCAGCGCAGCGCGATAGCTTTTACCCCCAGCCCGGCCAGCTCTTCCAGCACCGGACGACTGCCATCATCATTGACAAAAATACAGACGGCATCGCAACCCACTGCGGTTTTCGCCGTGTTCTCCGTGAGTAAAAAATCAAAAAAGAGCAGTTCAAAACCAAACTGCTGATTAACCTGCTCAAGGTATTTCTGATCGTAATGTTTAGTGCTGTAAACCGCGATCTTCATGGTTGTGCTCCTGCAGAGTGATAAACCAAGGATAACGTTTTCTGGCTGACTTTGCTGAAAGAGCTGACCGGCGTCTGGCGCAGACCTTCACCTCTGGCAGATTACATGCCATCATTCCTGTCAGGATACTGTAAGGAAAAGGATTATGGCTTTCATGCCACGGATTTTCCGGCGACGGCTGGCGGCGATTCTGGCGCTGATTTTGCTGCTGCTCGGCCTGATGCTGACTGTGACTCAATGGCTGCCGCGACTGGCCGGTATCTGGCTGCCCGCTGAGACCCGTATTGAGCTTGCTGGCGCACCACGCTGGCGCGACGGCGGCCTGTGGCTGCCGCAGATCCGCTATCTGGCGGCGGACTGTTCACTGGCCACCGTCAACGCAGTGTCACTGGGCTGGCATCAGTCGCGCTGGAAACTCAATGCAGCGGAACTGACGCTGGACAGCGCCTGCCTGCAGAAACTGCCTGCCAGTGAGCCAGACGCAGCCGCCCCCAGAACCCTGGCCGAATGGCAGGCGATGCTGCCCGGTGCCGATGTGCATCTGGGTAAAGTGGTCGTTGCGCCGTGGCAGACCTATGCGGGCTCCCTGGACCTGACGCTGGAAAAAGATCGCCAGCAGCTGACGTACCAGGGAGAGAATCTGCAGCTGGCGGCAACCCTGACCGGCCAGCAGCTGGCTGTCACGCGTTTGCGGTTTACCCATCCCGCACTGCCTGAGCCGATGACTCTCAGGGGGAATCTGCAGCTGCCTGCTTTCGCCACAGACCTGCCGGTGCAGGGCGAGGTCGCAGGGCAGCTCGCCCTGGCAGCACTGCCGCATCCTCTGCAGCTCACGCTTAACTGGCAGCAGCAGCAGGGTGAACTGCGTGTGGCGATGGCGGAACAGGAGAAACCGCTGCTCCGTTTACCGTGGCAGATAAGCCGCGATCAGATTCAGATTGAGCAGGGCGAATACGCCTGGCCGCTGGAGGCGCAGCCGCTCTCCGGGTTCGTTAACCTGACGCTGAATAACTGGCAGGCGGGCCTGGAGGGCAGCCAGATCACGGGGCGGATCAATCTGCTGACCCGGGGACGTGGCGGCAAGGGCAACGTCGTACTCGGCGTGGGGCCGGGTAACCTCAGCCTGACGGACAGCAACCTGCCGTTTCAGATCACGGGGGAAAGCAAACTGGCCGCCCTGCAACTCTACGGATCGGTACCGGGCCGGCTCAGCGGCTCCCTGCTTGACCCTCAGCTGGTGCTGCAGCCCAAATCGCTGCTGCGCCTGAAGGGCAGGATCCTGTCCACGCTGGAGGTGGATGAGGCGCGCTGGCCGCTGGCGGGCGTGCGGCTCTCGTCGCAGGGGATCGATGGCCGTCTGCAGGCGATCCTCACCGCGCACGACGCCAGTTTTGGCCGTTTCCGGCTCCATCTTGATGGCCGCGCCACCGACTTCTGGCCCGATAAAGGCGAATGGAACTGGCGCTACTGGGGCGGCGGCGAGATGCTGCCGCTGCAGGCGCGCTGGGATGTCAAAGGCACCGGTGGCTGGCACGATACGCTGATCCATCTGGACACGCTCTCCACCGGCTTTAACCAGCTGGCCTACGGCAGTGTTAACGTGGCCTCTCCGCGTCTGACGCTTACGGAACCGGTTAACTGGCAGCGCGATGTGGCGCAGCCTTCCTTTAAAGGCCATTTCCGTTTGCAGGCGGGCGAAACCCGCTTCAGCTATGGCGGCCGCCTGGCCGCGTCCACGCTCGATTTTGAGGCTAAAGGCCGCGACCCCGGCTATTTTCTCTGGCGGGGCGAGTTAAAGGCCGGTCGTGTGGGGCCGCTGCGCGTCAATGGCCGCTGGGATGGTGAGCGGCTGCGCGGTCAGGCCTGGTGGCCGACCCAGTCGCTGACGGTCTTTCAGCCGCTGCTCAGCCCCGACATGAAAATGCAGATACAGGATGGCAGCTTACAGGCGCAGGTGGCGTTTTCGGCCGCGCCGGATCAGGGATTCGAGGCCGGAGGCCACTGGCGAGTCAGACAGGGCAGCGTCTGGACGCCCGACAGTCAGGTTAACGGCATCGACTTCTCGCTGCCGTTCCGCTTCAGGGCCGATCACTGGCAGTTCGGCCAGCATGGCCCGGTGTCGCTGCGGATCGCGGAGATTAAAAACCAGTTCGCGATGCAGAATATTCGCGCCGACCTGCAGGGTAACTGGCCGTGGTCTGAAGCGGCACCGCTGACGCTGCAGAATGTCAGCCTCGATCTGCTGGGCGGCCAGATTACGCTGCCCGCGCTGCGGATGCCGCAACATGAACCCGCCCGGGTGTCGCTGCGTAACATCAGCCTGAGCAGGCTGGTGACGGCGCTGAAGCCCAAACAGTTTGCCATGTCGGGCAACGTCAACGGCGAACTGCCGTTATGGCTGAACAACCCACGCTGGCTGATCGAGAAAGGGTGGATTGCCAACAGTGGCGCGCTGACCTTCCGGCTGGACAAGGATATGGCGGATGCCATTACCCGCAATAACGTGGCGACCGGCGCTGCGCTGGACTGGCTGCGTTATATGGAGATCTCCCGCAGCTGGGCCACAATCAATCTGGATAACCTCGGCGACCTCTCAATGGAGGCGCAGGTGCAGGGCGTCAGCCGCTTCAGCAACCGTCGTCAGACGGTCAATCTTAACTATCATCACCAGGAAAATCTCTTTCAGCTCTGGCGCAGCCTGCGCTTCGGCGATAATTTGCAATCCTGGCTTGAGCAACATGCGACGTTGCCGTCGAACAAGGACACTTCACCATGAGCCTGAAGGCACTACTGGTAATGGCAGCCGGACTGCTGAGCATCGGCTGTGTGCCGCGCATTGAAGTCTCGGCACCCAAAGAGCCCATCACCATCAACATGAACGTCAGAATTGAGCACGAGATCCATATCAAAGTCGATAAGGATGTCGAAGCGTTACTGAAAAACCAGAGCGGTCTGTTTTGAGGAGAGGAACGATGAAACGCATAAGCGTGGCGCTTTTACTCGCTTTGACGATGGCGCAGCCCGCCTGGGCGCTGACGCTGGATCAGGCGCGGAAATCGGGCCGGGTAGGGGAAACGCTCTCCGGCTATCTGGCCGCGCGGGCGCAGGATCCTGAAACCCTGGCGCTGGTGCAGCGCATCAATGCCGGACGTCAGCAGCAGTACCAGCGTCTGGCGGATCAGAATCGTCTCTCTGTGGCGGATGTGGCGAGTATCGCCGGGCAAAAGCTGGTGAGCCGCGCGGGCGCGGGCGAATATGTCCGCGGCATCAACGGCCAGTGGCTGAGAAAAGAGACGGACAGCGACATCTCGCCATAAAAAAACCGGGTGCGTGGCCCGGTTCTTTTCGGTGTCATCCTGAGATGAGACGCCGTTATGCCGTCACGATCTGCGCGATAGCGTCTTTGGCTTCTGCGGTCGCTTTGCTGGCCACTTCCGGACCGTATGCGATGCCTTCAGCAAACACGAACTCGACGTCGGTGATGCCGATAAAGCCCAGGAACAGCTTTACGTAAGGGGTCAGCAGGTCTGACGGGGTATCTTTGTGGATGCCGCCACGGCTGGAGATCACAACCGCCTTTTTGCCTTTAACCAGGCCTTCCGGGCCAGCTTCGGTGTAGCGGAAGGTCACGCCAGCACGGGCGATCAGGTCAAAGTAGTTTTTCAGCTGCGTCGGGATATTGAAGTTGTACATTGGCGCGGCAATCACCACTTCATCATGCGCCTGCAGTTCCGCAATCAGTTCATCAGAGAGGTTCAGCGCGTCCTGCTGGCGGGGGGAGAGCGGCGTATCGGAAGGACGCATCGCACCCACTAACTCGCCATCCAGAACCGGAATCGGGTTAGCGGCCAGGTCGCGTACGGTCACTTCTTTACCCTGCGCCTTAGCCTGTTCAACATAGAAGTCAGCAAGCTGGCTTGACTGTGAGTAACCTGCAAGGATGCTTGATTTCAGAACTAAAACTTTGCTCATGGTAATTTCCTGTCTGTTACGCGGAAGGGTTCCCGCTCAATGGGTTACACTCTACGGTTATCAATGGTGCGGTGAAAGCGCAATATTTCGAGACCTATGTTCGAATTTATTGAATAAGCGTACCCGTTGTCAGACGCCGGAACGGTTCAGAATGTGCTATGATTCGCGCAATTATTTTATTAATTCAGCTGGTTATCCCGGCTTGCAGTGCCCGGTTTCACGCCGCAGCACTGTCTGAGTAAGGTACGTCACTATTATGTCATCTCCCGAAATCTCCCCACTGGACGCACTCCGGGCGCAGCTCGACGGCCTGATGCTGAGCGATCGTCAGCGTCTGCAGCGCCGTCTGCAGGGTGCCAGAAAAGTTAAAAATCCGCAGGCACAGCAGGGCATTGCCCGGGAGCTGGAGCAGGAAATTATTGCCGCCGGGCAGCGGGTGGCCCAGCGGCGTGCCGCCACGCCAGCCATTACGTTTCCTGACAACCTGCCGGTCAGCCAGAAGCAGCAGGATATTGCTGAGGCGATTCGCAATCACCAGGTGGTGATTGTGGCCGGTGAAACCGGCTCGGGTAAAACCACTCAGCTGCCCAAAATCTGTCTGGCACTGGGGCGTGGCGTCACCGGACTGATCGGTCATACGCAGCCGCGTCGTCTGGCAGCGCGAACCGTGGCGAACCGCATTGCCGATGAACTGGGCACCTCGCTGGGTGGCTGTGTCGGCTATAAAGTGCGCTTCAACGACCAGGTCAGCGATCTGACGCAGGTTAAGCTGATGACCGACGGTATCCTGCTGGCCGAGATCCAGCAGGATCGCCTGCTGATGCAGTATGACACCATCATCATCGATGAGGCGCACGAGCGCAGCCTGAATATCGACTTCCTGCTCGGCTATCTGCGTGAGCTGTTACCACGCCGTCCCGATCTGAAAGTCATCATCACCTCCGCCACCATCGATCCACAGCGATTCTCGCGTCACTTTAACCATGCGCCGGTGATCGAAGTCTCCGGCCGGACCTATCCGGTCGAGGTGCGCTACCGGCCGGTGGTCGACGAGGCGGATGAGGGCGATCGTGACCAGTTACAGGCGATTTTCGATGCGGTGGATGAGCTGGGGCGCGAGAGCCATGGCGACATCCTGATCTTTATGAGCGGCGAGCGCGAAATCCGCGACACCGCCGACGCGCTTAACAAGCGCGATCTGCCGCACACCGAGGTGCTGCCGCTCTATGCCCGCCTGTCGAACGCCGAACAGAACCGGGTCTTTCAGTCGCACAGCGGCCGCCGTATCGTGCTGGCGACCAACGTCGCCGAGACCTCGCTGACGGTGCCCGGCATCAAATATGTGATCGACCCCGGCACGGCCCGTATCAGCCGCTACAGCTTCCGCACCAAGGTGCAGCGCCTGCCGATTGAACCGATCTCCCAGGCCTCCGCCAACCAGCGAAAAGGGCGCTGTGGTCGTGTTTCAGACGGGATCTGCATCCGTCTCTACGCGGAAGATGATTTCCTGAGTCGTCCGGCGTTTACCGATCCGGAAATTCTGCGCACCAACCTGGCGTCGGTGATCCTGCAGATGACCGCGCTGGGGCTGGGCGATATCGCGGCCTTCCCGTTTGTGGAAGCACCCGACAAGCGCAACATTCAGGATGGTGTCCGTCTGCTGGAAGAGCTGGGCGCGCTGACGCTCAACGAAGAGACCGGTCACTATAAGCTCACCGGCTCCGGGCGTCAGCTGTCGCAGTTGCCGGTCGATCCCCGGCTGGCGCGGATGGTGCTGGAAGCGCAGAAATATGGCTGTGTGCGCGAAGTGATGATCATCACCGCAGGCCTGTCGATTCAGGATCCGCGCGAGCGTCCGGCCGAGAAGAAGCAGGCATCCGATGAGAAGCATCGCCGCTTTGCCGATAAAGATTCCGACTTTATGGCCTATGTGAACCTCTGGAACTATCTGGCGGAGCAGCAGAAGGCGCTGTCCGGCAATCTCTTCCGTCGGCAGTGCAAAAGTGACTTCCTGAACTACCTGCGCGTCAGGGAGTGGCAGGATATCTACACGCAGCTGCGTCAGGTGGTGCGTGAGCTGGGGATCCCGGTAAACAGCGAACCGGCCGAACTGCAGCAGGTGCACTGCGCGCTGCTGAGCGGGCTGCTGTCGCATATCGGCCAGAAAGACAGCGACAGGCAGGAGTATACCGGCGCGCGCAATACCCGTTTCGCCATCTTCCCCGGTTCCGGGCTGTTTAAGAAGCCGCCAAAGTGGACGATGGTGGCGGAGCTGGTGGAGACCAGCCGCCTGTGGGGCCGGACTGCGGGCCGGATCGAGCCGGAGTGGATCGAGCCGCTGGCGCAGCATCTGATCAAACGCAGCTACAGCGAGCCGCACTGGGAGAAATCGCAGGGCGCGGTGATGGCTTCCGAAAAGGTCACGCTTTACGGGCTGCCGATTGTTGCCGCGCGTAAGGTGAACTATGGCCGTATCGATCCGGTGCTGAGCCGTGAACTCTTTATCCGTCACGCGCTGGTGGAGGGCGACTGGCAGACCCGTCACGCCTTCTTCCGGGCCAACCAGAAACTGCGCAGCGAAGTAGAAGATCTGGAGCACAAGTCCCGTCGTCGCGACATTCTGGTCGACGATGAAACGCTGTTTGCCTTTTACGACCAGCGCATCGGCAAAGAGGTGGTGTCGGCGAAACATTTTGACAGCTGGTGGAAACAGGCCAGCCGTGAAAATGCGCAGCTGCTGAACTTCGACAGAGAGATGCTGATGAAAGAGGGCGCGAACAGCGTCAGCCAGCTCGACTATCCCAACTTCTGGCATCAGGGCAACCTGAAACTGAAGCTGAGCTATCAGTTCGAGCCGGGCGCGGATGCGGATGGCGTGACGGTGCATATTCCGCTGCCGCTGCTGAATCAGGTGGAGGATGCCGGATTTGAGTGGCAGATCCCCGGCATCCGTCGTGAGCTGATTATCGCGCTGATCAAGTCGCTGCCCAAACCGCTGCGCCGTCATATGGTGCCGGCACCTGACTATGCCGAGGCGTTCCTGGGCAGGGTCACGGCGATGGAGATGCCGCTGGTTGATGCGCTGGCGCGCGAGTTTCGCCGCATGACCGGCGTCACGCTGGACCGCGAAGAGTGGCAGTGGGAACAGGTGCCCGATCATCTGAAAATGACCTTCCGGGTGGTGGATGAGCACAATCGCAAACTGCTGGAAGGCAAAGATCTCACCGCGCTCAAAGCTCAGCTGAAAGGCAAAGTGCAGGAAACGCTGTCGAAAGTGGCCGACGATGGCCTGGAGCAGAGCGGGCTGCATATCTGGAGCTTTGGCGAGCTGCCCCGCAGCTACGAGCAGAAGCGCGGCAGTTATCAGGTCAAAGCCTGGCCGGCGCTGGTGGATGAGAAAGAGAGCGTGGCGATCCGCCTGTTTGACAGCGAGCAGGAGCAGCAGAAGATGATGTGGCGCGGCCAGCGTCGGCTGCTGCTGCTGAATGTGCCGTCGCCGGTGAAATATCTGCACGAAAAGCTGCCCAACAAAGCCAAGCTCGGCCTCTACTTCAATCCCTATGGCAAAGTGCTGGAGCTGATCGACGACTGCATCGCCTGTGGCATCGACAAGCTGATGGCGGAGGCGGGCGGTCCGGCCTGGGATCAGGCCACTTTCGAGCAGCTGCGTGACAAAGTGCGCGGCGAACTCAATGAGACCGTGGTCACCATCGCCAGTCAGGTCGAGCAGATCCTGACAGCCGTCTTCAACATCAACAAGCGTCTCAAGGGGCGGGTCGATATGACGATGGCGCTGGCGCTCTCTGATATCAAGGCGCAGATGAGCGGTCTGGTCTATCGCGGCTTTGTCACCGGAAACGGCTGGCAGCGGCTGGCCGATACGCTGCGTTATCTGCACGGCATCGAGCGCCGCCTGGAGAAACTGCCAGCCGATCCGCACAGCGATCGCGCCCGCATGTTAAAAGTGCAGGCGGTGGAGCAGGCTTATCAGGCGTGGCGGAATAAACTGCCGCCGCAGCGCCAGGATGATGAAGAGGTGCAGAACATCCGCTGGATGATCGAGGAGCTGCGCATCAGCTACTTTGCTCAGCAGCTGGGAACGCCTTATCCCATCTCGGATAAACGGATCCTGCAGACGATGGAGCAGATCGCGAACTAAGAGCGCCGGGGCGCGCGGTTAACGGCGCGCCCCGGACAGTGCGGTCTGGCTGGCTTACTGCGCGAGCGATTCCAGCTTGTCTTTGAACGAGGTGACGGCAATCGCGCGGTTGTCCGCCAGATAGCGATCTTTTGCAGCCGGCGCTGAACTCTGAACCGCAATTAACTGCCAGCCATTCTCGCTGTTAAGCAGCAGCGGAGAACCGCTGTCGCCCGGCAGCGTGTCGCACTGATGGGAAAGCACGGCGCGCTGCGCCCAGCCGGTGATCAGACAGTTACTGTGGGAGTAGAGCGTATCAAGATGATCGGCCGGATAGCCCGCCTGGGTCACCTTGCGGCCGGTCAGTTTCAGCGCGGCCGTGAGATCGCTGCGTGAACCGTCGAACAGGGGGATTGGCGTAATCGCTGACGGCGGATTGCGCAGTATCACAATGCCGTAATCATAGGGTGCCGCACTGCTCGGTACGATCCAGCCTTCACCATCCGCCTTTAATTTTGACGCCAGCGAGGGTTCAACCCGCGCGTCGATATCATGCAGCTCGTAGCGCCAGCCTTTGTCGCTGGCCATAAAACGCAGCGCCACCGGCTTATCAAATTTACCCGGCGGGGCGAGCAGACAGTGTCCGGCGGTCAGCGCCAGATGCGGAGAGATGAGCGTCGCGGTGCAGAGGTTGCCGCTTTCGGTCTCCAGCTGGCCAATCGCATCCCAGGGTGCTGCGGTAATATCGGTGATAGCCTGACGATGGTCCTTGCCGAAGAACAGCATTTTAATCTCGGCAGGCGTCGGTGAGTCATCGTCATCATCGGCATGAACAGTAGTGGCAAAGCTGAAAAGTCCAACCATTAACAGGGTAGCCAGGCGCATAGAAATCTCAATGGCGAGAAAAGTAACGTTATTGTTATTCCGCAGGTACGGTAACTATAGTCGGTGAGCGTTGAAAAAGGGAGTTTTATTGGTTAATCAGTACGCTACAGCGATCAAATAAAAAAGCTTGCTGCAACAATGCCACACAGGATCATAACCAGCAGAATAATTTCGAAGCGATAGCGACGCACCATTTTTTCCACCTCAGTAAAGAAACACCCGGCAGAACCGGGTGTTTTTAATCATTATCGCGTGGCCGTGCGTGACAGGCGACCTTAGTTTTTAGCAGCTGATTTCACAACTTTTTTGTGGTGCATCTTTTTAGCGGCCTGCGCTTTCTGAGCCGGTTTTACCGCTTTTTTGTGGTGCATTTTTTTAGCAGCCTGCGCTTTCTGTGCAGCTACTTTTTTGTGGTGAACTTTTTTAGCAGCCTGGGCTTTCTGAGCGGCTGGCTGAGTGGCTTTCTTGTGGTGCACTTTTTTAGCAGCCTGCGCTTTCTGTGCAGCCGCTTTCTTGTGGTGAACTTTCTTAGCAGCCTGCGCTTTCTGCGCTGCATCTTTCTTCACTGCTTTTTTGTGGTGTTTCTTAGCAGCCTGGGCTTTCTGCGCAGCTTTATGGTGTTTCTTGTGCGCAGTTTTGTGAACGGTTTTAGCCGGTGCAGCAGCGGTAGTGGTGGTGGTTGTTGCGGCTGGCGCAGCAGCAGCTGGAGCAGCTGTGGTGTCAGCAGCGAAAGCAACAGAAGACATACCCATAGCAGCGGCGACAACCAGTGCAAATAATTTTTTCATTGCAAATCCCTCGAAGACTATTTTTTCATGTGTAGCCCACTGCGGGGCCGGTGAAGAGACTATAGGGAAAGCAATGCGCGGTGTCCGTGGGTGTTTGGTATCGGCGTGTAACCGATTGTACAAAGGGGGGGAAGGGGCGGCCGGCAGGCCGCCCTGACACTCAGTTATTCAGGTAACGCTGCTCAAGATGCTGGCGGAAAAACGCCGGGTTCAGCGCTTCACCGGTGGCGTTGATCAGCAGTTGATCGGTGGAGAAACGGCTGCCGTGCTGCCAGATATTCTGTTGCAGCCAGTCGAAGACCGGCTGCAGTTCACCGTGCTGAATCAGCTCGCTGAGCTGCGGAATGGCCTGTTTCACCGCCCGGAACAGCTGTGCGGCGTACATCGCGCCCAGCGTGTAGGTCGGGAAGTAGCCAAAGGCGCCGTCGGTCCAGTGAATGTCCTGCATACAGCCGTCACGGTAGTTCCCGCGGGTGTCCAGCCCCAGCGACTGCATCATCTTCTCATCCCAGAGCGCCGGGATATCCTCAACCTCAATGTCGCCCTCAATCAGCGCCTGCTCGATCTCATAGCGCAGAATGACATGGGCCGGGTAGCTCAGCTCATCGGCGTCAACCCGGATCAGGCCCGGTTCTACACGCTGGGCGAGGCGCACGAAATTATCCGCCTGCAGGGCGGGCTGATCGCCGAAGGTGGCCGTTATCTGCGGCAGAATACGCTGCAGGAATTCACGGCTGCGGCCCAGCTGCATCTCCATAAACAGGCTCTGGGACTCATGGATCGCGGTGGAACGCGCCAGCGCCACCGGCTGACCGCGCCACTGCTGCGGCAGATTCTGCTCATAGCGGGCGTGGCCGGTTTCATGAATCACGCCCATCATGGCGCTGAGAAACTCCGCCTCGTTGTAGCGGGTGGTGATGCGCACATCTTCCGGCACGCCGCCGCAGAAGGGGTGCGCACTGATGTCCAGCCGGCCATGATTAAAGTCGAAGCCCAGCGTCTCCATGATGCTCAGGCCGAGCTGGCGCTGGGCAGGCACCGCGAACGGCCCCTGCGGCACGATCACCTGCTGCTGCGCCTGTTTTTCCACCACCTTCTGCAGCAGGTCGGGCAGCCAGGTTTTCAGTTCGCCAAAGGTCGCATCCAGCCGGGCGCGTGTCATCCCCGGCTCGTAAAGATCCAGCAGCGCGTCGTAGCGCGAAGCGCCGCTGGCGTCGGCACGGCGCTGTGCCTCTTCGCGGCTCAGGCGCACCACCTCTTTGAGGTTGGCGGCGAAACCCTGCCAGTCGTTGGCCGGTCGCTGCGTGCGCCAGGCGTGTTCACAGACTGAACCGGCGATCGACTTCGCTTCAACGAACGTATCGGGCAGCAGGGTCGCCTGCTGGTAAGCCCGCTGCATCTCATTCAGATTGGCGCGCTCGACGTCGTTGAGCGACTCCTGCCCGGCGGCCCGGAGCCATTCCCCGACCTGCGGGGCGGTCAGGATCTGATGCTGCAGAACACTCATTTCGGCCAGGGCTTCCCCCCGTGCCTGACTGCCGCCCGGCGGCATGGTGGTCTGCATGTCACAACCGGCGATAGCGGTGACGTGGCTGAAACGGGAGAGACGCTGAAAGGTCGCGGTAAGGTGCTGATACGCTGAGGTCACGCAGGACTCCTTGTGTTTTATCGCAGCGGAATTTCCCGCAAGGTTAAATCAACCGGCCAGCAAAAGCGAACGCTGGCACCGCCCAGCGGGCTGGCTTCAATCATGACGCTGCCGCCCAGTGCCTGGGCGATCGAGTGGACGATCGCCAGGCCAAGGCCGCAGCCGCCGGTGGCGCGGTCACGGCTGGGATCGAGCCGGACAAAAGGTTCAAACACCCGTTCGCGCTCTTCAGGCGGGATGCCCGGCCCATCGTCTTCCACCTGCAGACAGCCGGTCGGGCCGTCGAACCATAAACTGACGCGCAGCCGCTGCCGGGCATAGCGCAGGGCGTTGTTGACCAGATTATCCAGCACCCGCTCCATCAGGCGGCTATCGGAGACGCCGATGTTTTCGCGCTGCGGCAGGTCCAGATCGAGCCGCATCCCGGGATTGATGGTGCGAAAATCATCCAGCCGCTCACGCAGCCAGCTAGCCAAATCCTGTCTCTTCAGGTTGAGATCGACGCGCGGGCGGTCAAGGCGCGCATAGGTCAGCAGCTCTTCGATCAGGCTCTCCAGCTGGCCGATATCGCGATTCAGCGCCACCCGTTCGTTATCTGTCAGGTTATCGCTCATCTCCAGCCGGTAACGCAGGCGCACCAGCGGAGTGCGCAGCTCATGCGCGATCCCATCGATCAGCTGCTTCTTGCTGGCGACCAGGGTATTGATGTTCTCGGCCATCTGGTTAAACGCGATGCCGAGCCGGAACAGGCTGGAGGTGCTGTCGAAATGGGTACGCACATCCAGCTCGCCGCGGCCAAACCGCTGCGCTGCTTTCTCCAGACGCTGCATCTCCTGCCAGTGAGGCCGCAGCCAGATAAACACCGGCAGCGCCAGCGACATGCCGATAAAGACCAGCAGGGCTATGTCCAGCAGGCGCATCTGATGCAGATAGAAGAGGTAAGGGATCGGCCCGACCGACAACACATAGTGGCTGCGGGGAATATGCTGCAGGAAGGTGTACTGGTCGTCGAGCGCCACAATCTCGCCAGCCCGCAATCGGCGCATATTCCCCTCATCGAGCTGGAATTTGTTCATCGGCTCGATATGCAGATCGAACGATAAACCGAGGTCGAGACTCTTGATGGTCTTGTTCCAGTCGCGCGGCGGGATCTCACGCAGTTCGCTGCGGATCAGATAGAGCGAGCTGGCCATCAGATCGTTCATCGACTGGCGGCCCGCACGTTCTGCGGTGAACTTGTAGACCAGCCCTACCAGCAGCGCCATCACCAGGAAGCAGACGAACAGCAGCAGATAGAACTGAATAAAGAGCTTTCTCATAGTACGCGGGTATCCCAGGCCTGGGGGGCAAACAGATAGCCTTTGTTGCGGATAGTCTTGATGCGGAACGGCTCGGTGGCGCTGTCATGCAGCTTCTTGCGCAGGCGCGAGATCGCAACGTCGATGCTGCGGTCGAGCCCGTCGTAGCTGACACCGCGCAGGGTTTTCAGCAGCGCATCGCGGTTAAGCGTCTGCCCCGCATGGCTGGCGAGCACCCACAGCAGATCAAAATCTGCGGTCGACAGCGCGATCTGCTCATCAAACAGCGTGACCTGACGATTCAGGGCATCGATAGTCAGCGAGCCAAAGCGCAGCATCCGGTTGGCCGCCGGTGCGCTGGGGGTATCCTCCGGCTGGCCCTGGGTTGACTGACGCAGATGCAGGCGCAGGCGGGCCAGCAGCACCGCCGGAGGCGTGGTCTTCAGAATGTAATCCTGGGCACCCATCTCCAGGGCCAGAATATGGTTCATGTCGCTGTCCAGCGAGGTGAGCAACACGATGGGGCCCTGCCAGTTGGCCCGCAGATCCCGACAGATGGTCATGCCATCTTTGCCCGGCAGCATGATATCCAGCATCACCAGATCGGGCTGCTGCTCGGCGATCACCGCCTCAGCGCGATCCCCGCGGGTCTCAACAATCACCTCAATGTCGTGACGACCGAGGTAGGCCGCAATCAGTGAACCCACTTCGGGTTCATCTTCAACATAAACAATTTTGTTCATAGTTCACAAAGCAGAGACAGGGGTGGGCGAAAGCATATCTTTTCCTGGTCCTGAGCTCTACGTTATCGCACGAAATATCCGTGGCTTGCTGGTATATAACCGGCAAAATGTGTAATCATTAGCGCGGCCTTTCTGCGCCAGGTTTGGGATATTGATGATTACCATGAGGAGCGTTAGTGTGTCTGATAAAGAGCTGGCATCAGCCATATACCCCGACCGCATCTGCTTCAATTACAGTGACTTTCTCTCCGCTTCCTGCAAAAAACGCTGGAGCTTCGTCGATGCTATTTATGGTGTGATGCCGATATTTGGCATGGTGACACGTAAATCGGCACACCGCTTACAGGGCAGTGACGACCCGTTAAAAGAATTAGCATTACAAATCATTTCTACCCAGGTCAGCGACGAAATCAATATCGCGCGGCTGATTACGCTGGCGGAACAGCAGCGTATCAGCCGCTTCGATATTCAGCTACCGTATCCGCTGTCGGCGGAGCAGCTGGACGCGATTCATCATGAATATGCGAAGCCGCTGAATCTTACACAGCAGGATGACCTGCTGTGCGTCTCGATTCCTCTGCAGTCACACTAAGCCGTCAGCTGCCATACGGCGGGCAGCGTAGCCGCAATCAGTAATCCCATTGCAATCCGCTCCAGCGTGGTCAGCGCAATCTCTGCGCGGCCGCCGCGACGGGCAAACAGAAACAGCAGCAGGCCGGGAGTATAGAGCACCACGGACATCATCAGGTGCAGCGGCCCCGACGCGTAGAGCAGCCAGATGCCATACAGACTCGCGCCGATGCCGGTCGCCAGCGCCAGCGGCTTGCGCTGCCCATAGACGACCTTGATCAGATATAACCCCACCAGCAGATAGGGCACCAGGATCATCTCCGACGCGATGGTGAGCAGGTTGTTGTAGTCGGCCCCGGTCAGCGCAATCAGGATCAGGCAGAACTGGATGCTGCCGTTGGTCAGCCACAGCGAGGCGGCCGGTGCGTTATGGCGGTTCTGACGGGCGATGCTGCGCGGAAAGGCACCCTGCTGCGCTGCGATCAGCGGTACTTCAGCGGCCATAATCGTCCAGCTCAGATAGGCGCCGCACACCGAAATAATCAGGCCCACCGCAATCACCGCATCGCCCCAGTTGCCCATCAGTCGGGTCATTAACCCGGCCATTGAGGGGTTGCGCATCCCGGCCAGCTCCGCGCGTGGCACCACGCCCAGCGACAGCAGTGTGACCAGCAGATAGACCAGCAGGGCGGCCAGCACGGCCAGCAGCGTGGCCCGGCCCACATCCTTTTTCTGACGCGCGCGGGCAGAAACCACCACCGCGCCTTCGACCCCGATAAAGACCCACAGGGTGATCAGCATGGTCTGCTTGATCTGCTCCCACAGCGGCTGCCCCAGCGTAACGCCGGAAAAATCGAAGCGGAAGCGATCATAGTTAAACGCCATCACTGCCAGCACAATAAACAACAGCAGCGGCACCAGCTTGCCCAGTGTCGCCATCAGGTTGATGCTGGCTGCCGTCTGTACGCCGCGCAGCACCAGCCAGTGAACCAGCCAGAGCAGCACGGAAGCGCCCAGCATGGCCTGCCAGGTATTGCCGTCGCCGAAGATCACCCGGTCCGGCGTGTCGGTGAAGAAGCTCAGGGCGGAGAAAACGATCACCAGATAGGAGACGTTGGCGATCACGGCGCAGAGCCAGTAGCCCCAGGCGGAGCAGAAGCCCATCAGTTCGCCAAATCCGGCACGGGCATAGGTAAAGATCCCGCCGTCCAGATCGGGCTTCAGGCGGGTCAGCAGCAGCATCGCCAGCGACAGAAAAATAATGCCGACGCCGGTGATTAACCAGCCCAGCAGCAGTGCCGCCGGACCTGCCACCGCAGCCATATTTTGCGGCAGGCTGAACACGCCGGCGCCCAGCATCGAGCTGAGCACCAGCGCCGTCAGCGCACCGAGACCTAATTTTTTCTCCAAAACAACCTTCCCGCTAGCATATATGGCTGGGTAATCCGGTTTTCATCACTGAGATATCGCAGCGCAGCCGCAATTGACAGAGACAATGTCCGGTGAAACAGGCGGCAGATTTTACGGAGTGTGGCAGGGGATGGCAATGCGTGACTATGCAAATCAGCGCAGGAATTATGCAAACAGCAGGGCGGCTGACGCCGCCCTGAAAGGATTACTTAAACAGGTCCGCGGTAACGGTCAGGTTGCCGCCACTCTGGTTCTGCCACTGACGGGTGACGTGGTAGAACTTCGCCCCTCTGTCGGCCGCACGCTTCGCCACTTCTTCTGAGACCTCTGTCGGGGTGCCGAAGTGTCCGGTGAAAGTTACGGTATCGAACGGCTGCATCTGCGCGGCCGTAATCGCGTTCACTTCCTGCACGGATTTGCCGTTTGGCAGATTCACCGTGTAGCGCTTACCGGTAGAGCTTTGCGTTTCGAAGAAACGACCCACTTTACTGCTTGGCGTTTCAGACGAGGCTACGCCAGGGATCTCGACGTTAGCCGCCGCTGCGCCACCGGCTGCCAGCGCGGCTTTACCCGCTTCGGAATCGGCCGGGATGGCGTTCGGGTTCTGCACCACGCGCGCTTTTGCATCGGCTTTATAGACATAAGCCGTCACGTACTGGTTGCCGCCGCTGTTAGCGTCGATCTGGCGAACGATAAAGAAGGAGGCGGCGCCTTTCTGTTTCGCGGCTTTGGAGATCGCGTCGTTAACGTCCGGCTGGCTGGCAAAGAAGCCGCTGACCGAAACGGTATCAAAAGGCTCCAGCCGGTAGGCCTCCGCTTTTGGCAGTTCGTTGACGCCGTTAAAGCGACGGTAGGTTTTAGTGTCTGAGGCTGCCGGGGCATCGGCTTTATAGAGGTCGGCGGTGACGCGCCAGTTGCCGCTGTTGCCGTTGCTGTCGTTAATCCCCTGAATGTAGAAAGAGGCGGCGCCCAGCTGATCTGCACGCTTCGACACCGCATCGGCAGCGTCGCCAATTGCGTTGAAACGGCCGGTGATATTAATACGTTCGAATGGCTTCAACGCGGCCGCTTTTTCTGGCGTTAACTCCTGCGCAGCGAATGCATTGGCTGCCAGCAGGGACAACAGAGTGGACGCCAGAATAGTGTTCTTCAGCTTCATAAAAATAATCCTTCGCCTTACGCAAAAATGAGTACGAAAACGTGCTGGACTCTTGATGTATAACAGATTAGCCGCTGATTATTGCATGTTATAAACAGACTGTCGCAGCGATTTTTTGTCTCACATCGCGTTATTCACTTACCGTTTTTTCATTTGATTGTCATCTGAGTGCGCTAAGGCCATTTCTGCCGGAATTAACCGGTAAAAGCGGTAACGATTAGCAGTTTTTTAGTTAATGCATTGTTAAATAAAGGTTTTTAATAACGCCTTGTCCGCCCGCAGGCCATCATCTCTGGCAGAAAATCTGCCTGCGATACGATTTTGTAGTGGGATAACGCCGGTTTTTGAGCGCAATACTGAATAATCAGGCGAATGTTACGACGCGGCCTGGCGACGGTAGATCGCCTGTCACATTTTCAGTAGGTTATAAACACTTTGAAACAGAGGCGTTGCGTTCGTCAGCCGGGTCAGCGATCCCGCTGCGCGGGCGCGGTGCCGATTCGGGCCATCATCCTTTAACCGATGAAAGGAAACACTATGTTAATTGGAATACCCAAGGAAAGGTTGCCAAACGAGTCGCGCGTGGCCGCCACGCCAAAGACCGTCGAACAACTGATCAGGCTGGGTTTCAGCGTCACGCTTGAGCATGACGCCGGTAAACGCGCCAGCTTCGATGATGAAAGCTATCTCGCCGCCGGTGCCACACTCAGCGACAGAGAGCAGGTCTGGCAGTCCGATATCGTGCTGAAGGTCAATGCGCCGGATGATGAAGAGATCGCACTGACCCGCGCGGGCAGCACGCTGGTCAGCTTTATCTGGCCCGCGCAGAATCCGGCCCTGCTGGAGAAGCTGGCTGCGCGTCAGGTCACGGTGATAGCGATGGATTCAGTGCCGCGTATCTCGCGGGCGCAGTCGCTGGATGCCCTGAGTTCCATGGCGAATATCGCCGGTTATCGCGCCATCGTCGAGGCGGCCCATGAGTTTGGCCGCTTCTTTACCGGCCAGATCACGGCGGCCGGTAAAGTGCCGCCGGCAAAAGTGATGGTCATCGGGGCCGGTGTGGCCGGTCTGGCTGCGATTGGCGCGGCGGGCAGCCTGGGGGCGATTGTCCGCGCATTCGACACCCGTCCGGAGGTCAAAGAGCAGGTGCAGAGTATGGGCGCCGAATTCCTCGAACTCGATTTTGAAGAGGAGGCGGGCAGCGGTGACGGTTATGCCAGAGTCATGTCGGAGGCCTTTATCCGGGCTGAGATGGCGCTGTTTGCCAGCCAGGCGAAAGAGGTGGATATTATCGTCACCACGGCGCTTATCCCCGGTAAACCAGCCCCGGAACTGATCACCGCAGAGATGGTCGCCAGCATGAAGCCGGGCAGTGTCATTGTGGATCTGGCCGCGCAGACCGGCGGCAACTGCGCGCTGACCGTCGCCGATCAGGTGACCGTGACCCCGAACGGCGTCAAGATCATCGGTTACACCGATCTGCCCAGCCGTCTGCCGACCCAGTCTTCCCAGCTCTACGGCACCAACCTGGTCAACCTGCTTAAGCTGCTGTGTAAAGAGAAGCCGGGCGAGGTTCATATCGATTTCGATGATGTGGTCGTGCGCGGTGTCACGGTGGTTCGTGAAGGCGAAATCACCTGGCCGGCTCCGCCCATTCAGGTCTCGGCCGCCCCTCAGACCAAAGCGGCAGCCGTGAAGCCCTCAGCGCCGGTTGAAACCCGGCCCGCGTCGCCGTGGCGCAACTCTCTGCTGATGGCGCTGGCCATTGTACTGTTTGGCTGGATGGCGAGCGTCGCGCCTGCGGAATTCCTCTCGCACTTCACCGTGTTCGCACTCGCCTGTGTGGTGGGCTACTACGTGGTCTGGAACGTCAGTCATGCACTCCATACGCCGCTGATGTCGGTGACCAATGCCATCTCCGGCATCATCGTTATCGGGGCGGTTTTACAGATGGGCCACGGTGGCTGGGTCACCTTTATCGCCTTTATTGCCGTGCTGATTGCCAGCATCAATATCTTTGGTGGCTTTACCGTCACCCAGCGCATGCTGAAAATGTTTCGTAAGGGGTAAACCATGTCTGGCGGATTAGTCACTGCAGCCTATATTGTGGCTGCAATTCTGTTCATCTGTAGTCTCGCGGGCCTCTCGCGTCATGAGACCTCTAAGCGCGGCAATATTTTCGGTATCAGTGGTATGGCGATTGCGCTGGTCGCCACCATCTTTGGCCCGGACAGCAGCCATGTCGTCTGGATCCTGCTGGCGATGGTGATCGGTGGCGCGATTGGTATTCGTCTGGCAAAAAAAGTTGAAATGACCGAAATGCCGGAGCTGGTGGCGATTCTGCACAGCTTTGTGGGTCTGGCTGCGGTACTGGTGGGCATCAACAGCTACATTGAGCACGCGCCCGGCCTGCCTGCCGTGATGGAAAATATCCACCTCAGCGAGGTCTTTATCGGGATCTTTATCGGTGCCGTCACCTTCACCGGCTCTCTGGTGGCCTTCGGCAAACTGTGTGGCAGGGTCTCCTCACGGCCGCTGGCACTGCCTCATCGTCATAAGCTGAATCTGCTGGCGCTGGTCGTCTCATTCCTGCTGCTGCTGTGGTTTGTGAATACCGGCAGCAGCGCAGCGCAGGTCTTTGCGCTGCTGCTGATGACGGTGATTGCGCTGGCGTTTGGCTGGCATCTGGTCGCCTCGATCGGTGGCGCGGATATGCCGGTCGTGGTCTCAATGCTCAACTCCTACTCGGGCTGGGCGGCCGCGGCGGCCGGTTTCATGCTCAGCAACGATCTGCTGATTGTGACAGGTGCGCTGGTCGGCTCATCCGGTGCCATCCTCTCCTATATCATGTGTAAAGCGATGAACCGCTCGTTTATCAGCGTGATCGCCGGTGGCTTTGGCACCGACGTGAGCAGCGGCGATGATACGCAGGAAGCGGGGGAGTATCGCGAGATTACCGCTGAAGAGACCGCCGGGATGCTCAAGGCGTCTGGTTCGGTGATTATCACGCCGGGATACGGCATGGCGGTGGCGCAGGCGCAGTATCCGGTGGCGGAAATCACCGCCCGGCTGCGGGCGCTGGGCATCAACGTGCGTTTTGGGATCCATCCGGTGGCAGGGCGTCTGCCGGGGCACATGAACGTACTGCTGGCCGAAGCGAAGGTGCCGTATGACGTGGTGCTGGAGATGGATGAGATCAACGATGACTTCAGCAACACCGACACCGTGCTGGTGATCGGCGCGAACGACACCGTCAACCCGGCCGCGCAGGACGACCCGCGCAGCCCGATTGCCGGTATGCCGGTGCTGGAAGTGTGGAAAGCGCAGAATGTGGTGGTGTTTAAACGCTCAATGAATACCGGCTATGCCGGGGTGCAGAACCCGCTCTTCTTCAAAGAGAACAGTCAGATGCTGTTTGGCGATGCCAAAGCCAGCGTGGAAGCGATTCTCAAAGCACTGTAATAAAAAAGGGCGGCTCACCGGCCGCCCGTTTTCTTATAAGGAGGCGTTAATCCTCCTCATCCTCTTCATCATCCAGATCAACAGGTGATTTGAAATCGTCGGGCTTCAGCGCCAGCAGATCGCAGCGCAGATGGTCGATGACCTGCTCCGCCGTATTACCCAGAAACGCCGCTGAAAGACCGGTGCGTCCGATGGTGCCGAGCACGACCACGCCCGCCCCCAGATGCGCCGCCAGGTCGGGGATCACCTCTTCCGGCAGGCCCTTCGCAACGTGGGTAAACTCTTCCCCGATAGAAAACTTCTGCCGCAGCGCCTTCATGGCCACCAGATGCTGGCCACGGATAGCGTCGTTGTAGACGCTGGGATCGAAATCGGGCAATTCAATCGCGATATTGATAGGGGTAATCGGATAGGCGCCGACCAGATGTACTTCGGTCTGATTCACCTTTCCCGCCAGCTTCACCGTTTCCCGAATCAGCTTCTGATTCAGGCTGTCATGATGGGGCTCTTCGCTGGCCAGGTTAACCGCGACAATCGCCTTGCCGCCTTCCGGCCACGGCTGGTCTTTCACCATCCAGACCGGGCAGGGGCATTTACGCAGCAGATGCCAGTCGGTCGGGGTAAAAATCACTGACTCCAGGCGGTCGTGCTGATGCGCCATTTTCAGTACCAGATCATGCTTATGGGCGAGCACTTCCTGGATAATGGCTTCATAAGGACGGTTGTGCCAGATCACTTTGATGTCGATATCGACGCCGGCATCCAGGTAGGCGTGAGCCTGTTCGCGTATCCATTCGGTACGCTGGCTGATTACGCCCTGGCGCATCGAGGCGCGTTCATCCGGTGAAAGCAGGGTGGTCATCTCATACGAGAAGTCATAAATAGGCAGGAATGCTTTAATTCTTCCGCCAATCCGCTGATTGAGATAAACCGCACGCCGCAGCGCAGGCTGATCGTCTTGCTGGGGATCGATGGCGACCAGAATATTTTGGTATTGAGACATGAGGCATTCTCCTTAAACCCGGGCGTTGGAATAAAGATAGCCTATGTTTCACAGCGGAAGAAGTGAAAAAGTTACTGCCGGATCAACAAAATAAGAATTATTGATCCGGCGGCGGATCAGGCGGCCTGATGGCTCTGACCGGCTAACTCTTCCAGCAGGGCGTGGTTTTCGATGGTGATATATTTGCCTTTCACTGCCAGCATGCCGGACTTCTGGAAACGCCCCAGCAGACGGCTGATGGTTTCGACCGTCAGGCCCAGATAATTACCGATGTCGCCACGGGTCATGGTGAGGCGGAACTCGCGCTGTGAGAAGCCACGCTGGCCAAAACGGCGCGAAAGATTCCAGATAAACGCCGCCAGACGCTCTTCGGCATTTTTCTTCGACAGCAGCAGGATCATATCCTGATCGCCTTTGATTTCGCCGCTCATCAGCCGCATCATCTGCTGACGCAGAGCCGGCATCTTGCCCGACAGGTCATCCAGCGTTTCAAACGGTATTTCACAGACCATGGCTGTTTCCAGCGCCTGCGCAAAGCTGGGGTGGCTGGAACCCATGATGGCGTCAAAGCCCACCAGGTCGCCCGCCAGGTGAAAACCGGTGATCTGCTCATCACCCTGTTCGGTAATGGTGTAGCTTTTAATGGTGCCTGAGCGAATCGCATAGAGAGACTTCAGTTCATCCCCGGCTTTAAAGAGCGTTTGCCCTTTCTGAATCGGTTTCTTACGCTCAATGATATTGTCGAGCTGATCCAGCTCATGTTCATTTAAGGTGAAGGGGATGCAGAGCTGACTGATGCTGCAATCCTGGCAGTGAATGGCACAACCGCCTGACTGAATACGACGAATGCTGCGTTTTTCAGGGATCATAATAGTTTGCTCGACGATTATTGACTGGGGTCAATTTTACCATTTTTTGCGCTCAAGGGAACTCATCCGAGCAGCTTTACACCCACAAAGATCAGGGGCGTATTGGCTGGCGCCGAAGCCCGCTGCAGCGGGCTTTCCTGGCACGCGCTCGGCGTCGCTGTCACGAAAACTTTCCGCTTTTGTGATCTGCTCCACGGTTCTGCCGCGCGAAATTTGGGCAAAACAGCGGGGTGGCCCGGTGATTGCAGATTTTGCTACGCTAACGTCATAAGCCTGATTTACCCGCTCCATCAATTTTAACCAGGTGTGAGAAAACCATGAACCTTGATGATAACGATCTCTTTCGGGATGCCATGGGTGATGTCACGCCGTTAAAGGACACCACGTCCACCTTATGGCTCAAATCGCCCTCCACGAAAGCGCCGCGTCATCCGCCCGGTGAGTCGGAACAGGAAAACTTCCTGACCCGGGGCTATCTGGAGATCGTGCCGCTCAATACGCCGCTGGAGTACAAGGCCGATGGCATTCAGCAGGGCATTCTGGATAAGCTGCGCAGAGGGGAATATGCGCTGGATGCGAGCCTGAACCTGCTGCGTCAGCCGGTGGAGGCCTGCCGCCAGGCGCTGTTTAATTTCATGATGCAGGCGCACAAGCAGGGATTGAGGAATCTGCTGATCATTCATGGCAAAGGCCGTGATGATGAGTCGCACGCTAATATCGTGCGCAGCTATCTGGCGCGCTGGTTACCGCAGTTTGATGACGTACAGACGTTCTGCGTGGCACAGACCCAGCACGGTGGTGGTGGCGCGCTCTACGTGGGCTTACGAAAAACCGATAAAGCGCGGCTGGAAAACCGCGAGCGGCATGCGAAACGCAGCCGCTAGCTGTGAAATTTGCGGATAGTCGACATTAAAACCTCGGCGCTCAGGCTCAGTTCTGCGCCGGTGCGGGTAATAATCCCGACCGGTTCACCCGGACCGGAAGAGTTGATCGGCAGGGCGCAGACGGCATTGTGGCTGAGGTCCTCTTTAATCGCGCCGGAAGGAACAAACCAGATATAGTCGTAGCGGAGCGCGAGCTGGCGCGCCAGCGAGGTCGATGAGGTTTCGATGCAGTGAGGCGGCAGGGAGCAGCCCTGTTCATCCAGCATCTGCTGCGCGATACGGCGCGGCGCGGTGCCTTCGGGTGAAATCACTACCGGCCACTGCATGGCGCGGGATAGAGTGACGTTGTCACTTAATAGCGGGTGTTCCGGCCTGACCACCAGTTTCAGGGACTCCAGAAACAGCAGTTCATAGGTGAGCCCGGTCATCATGTCGCTGTCGGCCATCCGGCCAATGCCGATATCAAACTCGCCCGCACGCAGGCCAGCCAGCAGGACGTTGTTATGCAGCGTCGCCACCTGGATGGTGGTGTTGGGCTGCAGCTGATGAAAACGGTCCAGGATACGCGGCAGCATACCCATCGCCGCCGTGGTCAGGGCGCCCAGCCGGATGATCACCGGGGCGTCACCGGGCTGTTCATTGAAACTCTGTCCGGCATGATTCAGGGCGTCGAGAACCCGGACGGCGTGAGTCAGAAACTGTTCGCCCATGGTCGTCAGCTGTGCGCCCAGCCGGCCACGCTCAAACAGACGCACGCCGGTCAGCTCTTCCAGCTCGTTCAGGGTTTTAGAGAGCGCAGGCTGGCTCAGGCTCAGCGTCTCTGCCGCCCGGCCCAGGGTACCCTGTTGCGCAACGGCAACAAAGGTATGCAGATGGCGCAAGCGAATGCGCTGATTGAAAAGGATATTTTTTTCCATAGGCTCAACTTAATGAGAATTGCTGTCTTCAGGCAACAGTTTAAAATGAATTCTGTTAACTTTGCTGCAAAATGATTTTAACAAACAGGGCGGCGACAGGCGGATTCGACGTTAACCTGCTGAAAGAAAACCGTTCATCTTAAAAATGCCTGAACGAAAGCACTCTCTGCCGGGCCGATATCAAGGACTTAGCGCGCTCAACCAGCATCATTCTCTCCTTTCTGCAAAAAAACTGACCGCTTAAGGTTAACGATCGGCTATCATTAGCGCCGTTTTTTTTACTTAAACTGATGTCGGATTCGTTACTCCCGGGGAGTGTTCATTGACCAGCGTCGAGGCGGTAGATGTCCGCCAGCTTATCAATCAGCAGGGGCTCAGCCGCTGGCAAAAGCGACTTATCGCACTCTGTTTTATCGTGGTGGCGCTCGATGGCATGGACATTGCGATTATGGGATTCATTGCGCCTGCGCTGAAAGCCGCGTGGGGCGTCTCCAACCATCAGCTCGGGCTGGTGATCAGCGCGGCGCTGATCGGGCTGGCGCTGGGAGCGATGGTGGCGGGGCCGCTGGCTGACCGCTATGGCCGTCGCCTGATGATCCTCTTCAGCGTCCTCTTTTTTGGACTCTGGACGCTGGCTACCGCGCTGTCGCAGAACATCGAGCAGATGATGCTGTTCCGTTTTCTGACCGGGCTGGGGCTGGGTGCCGCGATGCCCAACGTCGGCACGCTGGTGGCGGAGTATGCACCTGAGCGCCGCCGCGCCTTTATCATCACGGTGGTGTTCTGCGGCTTTACCTTCGGGGCCGCCAGCGGCGGTTTTGCTGCCTCCTGGCTGCTGCCGCGCTATGACTGGCACTCGGTGCTGCTGCTCGGCGGTATTCTGCCGCTGCTGGTGCTGCCGCTGCTGATCCGTGGCCTGCCGGAATCGGTGCGCTTTCTGATCAGCCGTGGCGCACCCGCAGCCCGCATTCACGCCATCCTCGACCGGATGATGCCGGGCAAAACCCCGCCTGACTGCGCGTTTCATGCCCCGGAAGCCACCTCGCCGGACAGCGGCGCGGTCGGCACCGTGCTCTCGCGCCGCTACCTGTTCGGCAGCACTATGCTGTGGGGCGGCTACTTTATGGGCCTGTTCCTGGTCTATCTGATTGGCAGCTGGTTGCCCTCGCTGGTCAACACACTGGGTATGTCGGTCACTGAAGCCGCCATTGTCACCGCGATGTATCAGGCTGGCGGAACCCTGGGCTCGCTGTTTGCAGGCTGGCTGATGGACCGGTTCAACGCTAACCTGGCGCTGGCTGCCATCTATGGCTGCGGCGGGCTGTTTATCGTGGCGCTTGGCTTCTCCCCGGCGGAAGCTGGCATAATGAGCGCCATCGCCTTTTGCAGCGGCTTCTGCTTCAACGGGGCCAATACCGGCATGAACGCCTTATCCGCCAGCTACTATCCGACGCATGCCCGCGCCACCGGCTCAAGCTGGATGCATGGCGTGGGGCGCGTCGGCGCGATCCTCAGCGCCTTTGTGGGAGCCGAAATGCTCTCTCTGGGCTGGTCGTTCAGCGTTATCTTCCTGCTGCTGGCGATACCGGCTGTGATCACCAGCCTGATGCTGCTGTTAAAAAATCGCTTCGGCTTTAAGCCGATCACAGATTCGTGATTTTTTCCGCTGTCGCCAGCGCGTTGCATTACAGTAGCAGCAACGCTCACGGTGTCAGGTGGATAAGATGGACAAGTTTCTCAGTGCGGATGCGATCCGCACCCGTTTTTCTCAGGCGATGTCTGCGATGTATCAGCAGGAGGTGCCGCAGTACGGCACGCTGATGCAGCTGGTCGCGACCGTTAACGATCGCGCGCTGGAAGCCGACAGCGCGCTCAGGGATCGTCTTGCGGCGGCGGATGAGATTGACCGGCTCAGCATTGAACGCCACGGTGCCATCCGCGTGGGCACGGCGGCTGAACTCGCCACGCTGCGGCAGCTGTTTGCGGTGATGGGCATGTATCCGGTCGGTTATTACGATCTCTCGCAGGCGGGCGTGCCGGTGCACTCGACCGCGTTCCGGCCGGTGGATGATGCGGCGCTGCGGCGCAATCCTTTCCGGGTTTTTACCTCGCTGCTGCGCCCGGAACTGATCGACGATGAGCCGCTGCGTGAAAAGGCCGCAGAGATCCTCGCGGCGCGCGACATCTTCACCCCCCGTTGCCGGGCGCTGCTGGAGCTCCATGCGCAGCAGGGCGGGCTGACCGAAGAGCAGGCCGGTGAGTTTGTCACCGAAGCGCTGGAAACCTTCCGCTGGCATGCGCACAGCAGCGTTGACAGCCAGACCTATCAGGCGCTGAACCAGCAGCATCGGCTGATCGCCGATGTCGTCTGTTTTCCCGGCTGCCACATCAACCATCTCACGCCACGCACGCTGGACATCGACCGCGTACAGCAGCTGATGCCGTCGCGCGGCATCGATCCCAAAACCCTCATTGAAGGCCCGCCGCGTCGTCAGGTGCCGATCCTGCTGCGGCAGACCAGCTTTAAAGCGCTGGAGGAGCCGATCATCTTCCGCGATGGTCATCAGGGCACCCACACGGCCCGCTTCGGGGAGATAGAGCAGCGCGGCGTGGCGCTGACGCCACAGGGACGCGCGCTCTACGATCGACTCCTCAGCGAGGCGGGCAGCGGCCAGGATAATCAGCAGCATCAGCAGCATCTGGCGGAGATTTTCCGTGACTTTCCTGACGACGAAACGACGCTGCGTCAGCAGGGGCTGGCCTGGTTCCGCTATCGCCTGAGTGAAAAGGGCATGGCGATGCCGCCCGCCCAGGGTGAGTCGCTGGAAACGCTGATCGCAGCCGGGCGCATAGTGGCCGAACCGCAGACCTACGAAGATTTTCTGCCCGTCAGCGCCGCGGGCATTTTCCAGTCCAATCTGGGCGATCGGGCGCAGATCCGTTCCGCGGGTCAGGCGAGCCGCCAGACGTTCGAGACGGCGCTGGGGTGTGCCGTGCTGGATGAGATGGCGTTGTATGAAGCGCGTCAGCAGCGGTCGCTGGCCCAGTGTGGATTACGCCCTGCCTGAGATGTTTACCGGGCAACAATTCCGTTGCCCGGCAGCTTCCCGCAGCCTCCGTTTCCCTGGCTGGCCCTGAAACCGGAAAAAAAGAGGACAAATCGCCTGCCCGCCGGGAACATTAAAACGTGTTAACCGATCGCGCAGATTCCTCTGCGTGACCATCCTGAATCGTTAAAAAGATAACGGCTTAGCGGCGGGGCATCACACTGCTCAGGCGGTTCGTGTAGCACCTCCGCCATCGACCCGGCCAGAAAATGATAACCCGTGCTTAACTCATCGCCTCAACAGATGCGCGTGATCGGTTGACGATTGTGTTCATGCCTGCCCCTTACGCTTCGGTATATTCTGCAAATCCCCTCCGCGCATGGACAATGCTGGCGGGCCTGCAAATAATGGAGGAACGTCTGAACAGGGAAACAGGAATGAAAAACGAAACAGGTCTGAGGATCATGACGGCTGAGGGTGAGTTACGTGGATGCAGGGACGATGACCTTTTCGTATTCAAAGGCATACCTTATGCAGCCCCCCCGGAGGGCGCACTGCGCTGGCGTCCGCCACAGCCGGTCACGCCCTGGCAGGGTGTGCGTGATGCCACCGCATTCAGCGCCTCCTGCTGGCAGAACCGGACTTACTGTGAGGCCGTCGGCGGAGGCGATCCCGGTGAATTCAGCGAAGATGCGCTCTACCTGAATGTCTGGACGCCCGATGTCGAGCCATCCAGACCGCTGCCGGTAATGGTGTGGCTGCACGGCGGCGGGTTTACTATCGGCGCGGGCGGACTGGCCCCCTACAGCGGCAAGCCGCTGGCGTCACGCGGTGCGGTGGTGGTGACGCTCAACTATCGGCTGGGCCACCTGGGGTTCTTCTCACATCCCGCGCTGGATGCGGAATATCCGGCGGGCGGCACGGTGAACAATTTTGGTCTGCTGGACCAGATAGCCGCGCTGCAGTGGGTGCAACGCAACATTCCGTCTTTTGGCGGCGACCGTCGCAACGTCACGCTTTTTGGCGAATCGTCCGGTGCCCGCAGTGTGCTGTCACTCTGCTGTTCTCCGCTGGCGGAAGGACTGTTCCATAAAGGTATTGTGCAGAGCGCCTACAGCCTGCCGGACACGCCGCTGAAAAAAGCGCGTCAGCAGGGTGTGGCGGTAGCCCGTCATCTCGGCCTGCCGCCGGATTCCAGCGCGGCTGATCTGCGTGCGCTGCCAGCCGATGCTTTCTGGCCGCTGGAGGGGGCGCTGTCGATCCCGCCCGTGCCTATCGCCGGGGATGCCGTGCTGCCCGAACCGATGCTGCGCACCTTTCTGACGGCAAAACAGCATCGTCTGCCGCTGATGGCGGGCAGCAACAGCGATGAAGCCAGCGTGCTGGACTATTTCGGCGTGGATGCCACCGCCGTGCTGCAGCAGTTACGCGATAAAAACCGTCTTCTCTACCGGACGCTGAAATGGATGTACGACATCCATGACGATCGGTTACTGGGTCGCGCCGTGGCACGCGACATGGCGTTCAGCCTTATGCCGTGGCTGGTCATGCGGGCGCAGCATCAGGTGGGAATGCCGGGCTGGCGCTACTGGTTTGATTACGTCTCAGAACATGCCCGCGACCTCTATCTGCACGGCACCTGGCACGGCAATGAAGTGCCCTATGCGTTGAATACGCTGAGCCAGATGACCCGAACCGGCGACGGGCGACCCTTCAGCGAGGGCGATCAAGCCTTTGCCGGACGGGTCAGTGAATACTGGCTTAACTTTGCCCGCGACGCGACAGAATACAAGCATCAGCTGGCAGGGGAGATCATCTGGCCGGCATGGCATCCCGGTGAAGACGTGACAATGTCACTGGGGGAGGGAGGCGAGAACAGCATCGCGCTGAAAAGGAACTTTATGCGCGCCCGTATGCGGTTGTTCCGGTTATTCATGAGTCGTATGGTGAAGCTTTGAGTACAGGCAGATGATTAGCCTGCTAACCATGAAATCGCATGAATGAAATTTTTCTACTTTAAAAAGCTTAATATGATGAATTGATGCGTTTTTTATCCGCGAGCCCGATACCGACGCTGAAAAATTTCAGGTAACAAAACAGTTACATTTTGACATTCCTGTGCCGATAAATCGTTATGCCCGACGATTACGGGTCAACATGCATAGGATTTTGGTATGGGAATGCTCAAAAATTTTACCATTCGCGCAGTGATGCTCTCCATTCTGGGACTGTTTTGTCTGCTCTGGAGCGGCGTCGGCCTTTATAGCATCCACTCGCTAGGCGCGCTCAGCGAAGGCAACGATGTTGACCGCCATCTGGTTGAACAAATGACGGTGCTGAGCAAAGGCAACGATCAATATTTTCGCGTGATAACTCGTCTTTCCCGCGTGATGGAAAGCAAAGCTGCAGGTAAGGCGCTGACGGATGAGGCGTATGCACCGGTGCAGCAGGCGCTGGACAGCATGACGCAGCAGCTGGCGCGCTTCAAACAGCTGGCCCCCGGCCCGATGAACCCGGACGTCGTGGATGGCGTGATTCAGAGCTGGCAGAAGCTGCTGGATGATGGCGTAACGCCGCAACTGCAGCTGGCGCGTCAGGGTACAGCGGAGGCTTATCGCGAGCAGGCGAATAACGGCACCCCGCCGCTGAGTCGCGCTTTTGGCGTCAGCGCCGAGAAATTTAATCAGGCCGCCGCCGAAAAGCTGGACGCTACCCGGGTGGAGGTCGACCGCCTCACTGCGATGACCAAAACCATCATCACCATCACGGTGGTTATCGGCCTGCTGATTCTGCTGTTTACCGACCGCTATCTGGTTGCCATGCTGGTGCGTCCGCTGGAGACCATCCGTAACCACTTCGCCGTCATCGCCACAGGCGATCTCAGCCAGCCGGTCAACGAGTTCGGCCGTAACTGCGTGGGTAAACTGGTTCCGCTGCTGAGTGCGATGCAGGACAGCCTGCGGGAAGCGGTCAGCGCCATCCGCAGCGGCACCGAGAATATCTCGCGCGGTGCGGCGGAGATCTCGGCCGGTAACAATGATCTCTCATCGCGTACCGAAGAGCAGGCCGCCGCACTGGAGCAGACGGCGGCCAGCATGGAGCAGTTAACCGCCACGGTGAAATTTAACGCGGATAACGCCCGTCAGGCCAGCCTGCTGGCGGAAACCGCCACCACCACCGCCCAGCGCGGCGGCCAGCTGGTCAGCGAAGTCGTCAGCACGATGGATGGCATCTCCGGCAGCTCGAAAAAGATCGCGGAGATCACCAACGTCATCAACGGTATCGCGTTCCAGACCAATATCCTGGCGCTGAACGCCGCCGTCGAAGCGGCCCGCGCCGGAGAGCAGGGGCGTGGGTTTGCGGTGGTCGCGTCGGAAGTGCGTAATCTGGCCCAGCGCAGCGCCAATGCGGCTAAAGAGATCGCGACCCTGATCGAAGAGTCCGTTCAGCGCGTGGACAAAGGTGCCGAGCTGGTCAGCACCACCGGTGGCACCATGAACAACATCCTGAAGTCGGTGCAGGATGTGGATGCGATCATGAAGCAGATCGCGTCCGCGTCAGAAGAGCAGAGCAAGGGGATCTCTCAGGTCGGTACGGCGGTGACCGAAATGGACAGCGTGACCCAGCAGAACGCCTCGCTGGTCGAAGAGGTTTCAGCGGCTGCCAGCGCGCTGGCCCTGCAGACGGAAGCGCTGCAGGCCTCGGTCGCGAAGTTCCGCCTCTCTGCCGACAGTCACCGTGCACCAGGGGCGAGCGGTAAACCGGCCGCACCGAAGGCGCCCGTGCTGAGTGCGGCTCAGGCTAAACCGGTTGATAACGGCGACTGGGTTACCTTCTGATCCCGGCATAGCCACGCCACCAGTTCCGTCAGGAACGGTGGCGCATCCCGTTCGGGCCGCTGCAGCAGGCTGTAGACGGCCCCCGTCTTTACCTCGCCAGCGAAGGGTGTAATCAGCCTGCCGCTGGCAATATCACTCTCCACCAGATTGCTGTCCGCAATGGCCACCCCAAATCCCTGAATCGCCGCGCTTATCGCCAGGTCCATCGTGGAAAAATGCTGGTTCCGCCTCATCACCGGCGTTACCGCCTGCGCCTGCAGCCAGCACAGCCAGTCGCGCGTGTCAGCGGTCGGATGCAGAAAGGTCATCGCCTCCAGGGCGGCGGGCGAGGCGGGCAAGGGGAGATTCGCCGCCATCACCGGCGTCAGTGACTCCCGGAACAGGGTAATGCCTTCAGGATGCGGCCTGCCATAGACGATCGCGGCATCAAAGTTCTCCAGCTGCGAGGCATGATCCAGGGTGGTGGTCAGCGCCACATGCAGCTCCGGGCGCTGATGCTCCAGCGCCATCAGCCGGGGCACCAGCCAGCGCATCGCGCAGGTCGGTGCTTTCAGGCGGATGCTGCTCTGGGTGCGGCGGATCTTTTCGCTGGCCTGCACCATCTGTTCAAACCCGGCGCGCAGATCAGGCAGCAGGGCGGCACCCTGCGGGGTCAGCCGCAGTCCGCGCGCGTGGCGGTCAAACAGCGTGACCCCGAGCCACTGCTCCAGCGAGGCAATTTTGCGGCTCACCGCGCCCTGGGTCAGGCAGAGTTCCCGTGCGGCATGCGTCAGATTAAGATGCCGGGCGGTCACCAGAAACGCGTGGATGGCATTCAGCGGCAGCGATGTACGGGACACAGTGAACCTCAGCTATGCATATTTGTCATGGCTATTATGACGACATTTCGCTTGCCGACTCAAGCCACACCTCGTTGAATAACGGTTCAGCCCATCTGATCGGTTCTTCCCTGACGGAGAGTGTATGTCCCTGAAAACGCCTGTTGCGATCCACCCCAAACTGCCGGATGTCGGCACCACTATTTTCAGCGTGATTGGTCAGCTGTCGGCCCGGCATCAGGCGATTAACCTGTCGCAGGGCGCACCCAATTTTCCCTGCGACCCGGCGCTGGTCGGGGCCGTCAGCCAGGCGATGCAGACGGGACACAATCAGTATGCGGCCATGATGGGGCTGCCGGCCTTACGCGAAGCGCTCGCCAGCAAAGTGCAGACGCTCTACGGGCAGACCTATGATGCGGGCAGTGAAGTGCTGATTACCGGCAGCGCCAGCCAGGGACTCTATATGGCCATTACCGCCCTGGTGCATCAGGGCGATGAGGTGATCTTCTTTGAACCCGCGTTTGACAGCTATGCGCCGGTGGTGCGCCTGCAGGGCGGCAGGCCGATTGGCCTGAAGCTGCAGGTGCCCTCCTTTGCCATTGACTGGGAGCAGCTGCGGGCGGCGATCACCCCGCGTACCCGGATGATCATCATCAACACGCCGCACAACCCCAGCGCGCAGGTACTGACCCCGGAAGACCTCAATCAGCTGGCCGCGCTGATCCGCAATACCGACATCGTAGTGCTCTCGGATGAGGTGTATGAGCATATTCTGTTCGATGGCCGTCCGCATTGCGGGATGGCGACACATCCGGAGCTGGCCGCGCGCAGCGTCATCGTTTCCTCATTCGGCAAAACCTTTCACGTCACCGGCTGGCGGGTCGGCTACTGTCTGGCCCCGGCGGAGCTGATGACCGAACTGGTCAAGGTGCATCAGTTTATGATGTACGCCGCCGATACGCCGATGCAGGTGGGATTTGCTCACTATCTGCAAAACCCGCAGAACTATCTGTCGCTCAACGCCTTCTATCAGCAGAAGCGCGATCGGCTGACGGCACTGATGCAGCATTCGCCATTCCGGCTGCTGCCGAGCGCCGGTTCGTTCTTTATGCTCGCCAGCTATGGACATTTCAGTGACGAACCCGACAGTGAAATGGTAAAACGTCTTATCGTCGATCACGGCGTGGCGACCATTCCGCTGTCGGCGTTTTATATGGATGGCACAGACAATAAACTGATTCGTCTCTCTTTTGCCAAAGACGAGGCGACACTTGAGGCGGGCGCGGCTGCGCTCAGTGCTTTTTCCCACTGAACGGCGCTTCCGCGCAGGGCAGACCGGGAAACAGATAACCAGGACTTTTCGGGGTAAACAGAGAATGAAGAAACTGAACGCGCTTTTTCTCGCGCTGGGGATGATGAGCTCCGTGCAGGCACTGGGACAGGATTTACGGTACGGTGTGGAGTCGCAATATCCGCCGTTTGAAAGCCGCAACGCCAAAGGCGAGCTGGAGGGCTTTGATATCGAGCTGGGCAATGCCATCTGTAAGGCGGGCAACTTCTCCTGCCACTGGGTGGAAAGCAGTTTTGATGCGCTGATCCCGGCGCTGCAGGCGAAGAAGTTTGACGCGATCAACTCGGCGATGAACATCACCGAAGCGCGCGCAAAAAGTATCGCCTTCACGCAGCCGATCTACCGCATTCCGACCATGCTGGTGGCGAAAAAGGGTGAAAATCTGGCGCCGACGGCAGAGAGCCTGCGTGGCAAGAACATCGGCGTATTGCAGGGATCGATTCAGGAAACCTACGCGAAGAAGCACTGGGAGAGCCAGGGCGTGACGGTCACCTCCTATCAGGATCAGAATCAGGTCTACAACGACATGGTCGCGGGCCGCCTCGATGGGACGCTGGTGATGTCCGCAGCCGGTCAGTCCGGCTTCCTGGATAAACCGCAGGGTAAAGGCTTTGGCTTTGCGGGCAAACCGGTTGAGGATGACGCGATTCTGGGTTCAGGCATCGGTTACGGCCTGCGTAAGGATGATGCGCAGCTGAAGCAGTCGCTGGATGCAGCCATCGCCAAAGTCCAGAGCGACGGCACGATCAAAAAACTGGCGGAAAAATATTTCCCTGGTATCGACGTGAGCGCGAAACCCTGATGCTCACCGGGCGCGTATTGCGCCCGGTTTTTTCCTCAGCCCGCCGCCAGATGGCAGAGCTTCTCTGCAACCTGGTAGGACTTCACAAACGACGTCAGCGGCAGAAATTCGAAGCGTGAATGGAAGTTGTGCGCGCCGGTAAAGAAGTTCGGCGTCAGCAGGCCCTTCGCAGAGAGGGCTGCACCGTCCGTGCCACCGCGCATCGGGATCACTTTGGGTTCAATCTCCAGGGCGGCAAAGGCGCTGAAGATGAGATCAATGGCCCGGCGATCCTCGCCCAGCGCATTGCTGATGTTGCTGTAAATGTCGCTGAGCGTGATGCTGACGTCGCCGGCAGGATAGCGCGCTGCAATGGTCTCTGCGGCCTGACGGAGCTGCTGCTTGCGAGCGTCAAAACGGCTCAGGTCGAAGTCGCGAATCGAGGCTTTAAGCGTGGCCTGGCTGGCGTTGGCCTGCATCTCGTTGAACCAGATATAGCCCTCGCGGCCCTCGGTGTGCTCCGGCGTCTCCAGCCGGTCGAACAGGCTGATGTAGTCGTGAGCCATCAGCAGCGGATTCACCAGCACCCCTTTGCCCGACATCGGATGCGCGGGCACGCCGGTAAAGACAATTTCTGCGGCGGCACCATTGAAGTTTTCATACACCACCTCGCCCAGTTCGCAGCAGTCGATGGTCCACGCAAAATCGACGTTAAATCGCGTCTCCAGGTCCAGCGCTTTCGCGCCGCGCAGGCCAATCTCCTCGTCCGGCACAAAGGCGACTACGATGTCGCCGTGGTCACCCTGCAGGTTCTCCATCAGCGTCATCACTACCGTAACGGCGGCTTTGTTGTCTGCACCCAGCACGCTGGTTCCGTCGCTGAAAATCACCTGCTGGCCGACGTAGGGCGCGATCTCCGGATGTTCATCATGGCGCAGCCAGATCTGCTGCTCTGCATTCAGGCAGAGGTCGTCGCCCTGCCAGGTCAGGATCTGCGGATGAATATCGGGCGACAGACCGACATCGACCGTGTCGATATGGGTGATAAACCCGATACGCGGGGCGTCGGGCCGGTTGCCGCGTTTCACCGCCGTCACCGTAGCGTGCTCATCGATCTCCACCGCATCCAGCCCCAGCGCACGCAGCTCGTCGGCCAGCAGGGCCGCCATCGTGTGCTGGCCCGGCGTACTCGGCAGCGAGGTGGCTTTCGCATCGCTCTGACTGCTGACGGCGAGGTAACGGAAAAAACGTCGGGTGAGTTGCGACTCAAGTTTGTCTGTCATCACTATTCCTTATTAGTCAGCCACGCGCAGGGTTCGCTATGGTGCCGAATCGTGCTATCAATGAAGCATCTGAATGATTCATTTAGATATTGTGATCACCGGAAGTCAATACAAAGCGAGGATGATAATGAAAATCAGGATAGCCACCTTAGCGCTTGTTACGGCTGGAATCGCGCTGGCAGGCAGCGTCAACGCTAAAACGCTGGTCTACTGTTCGGAGGGATCGCCGGAGAACTTTAACCCTCAGCTCTATACCTCGGGAACCAGCGTCGACGCCAGCGCAGTGCCGGTTTTTAACCGTCTGGTCGACTTCACGCCAGGCACCACCGATCTGGTACCGAGCCTGGCGGAAAGCTGGGAGATCAGCCCGGATGGCACCGTCTACACCTTCCATCTGCGTAAAAACGTGAAGTTTCAGAGCAACAAACAGTTCCGCCCCAGCCGCGACTTCAACGCCGACGATGTGATCTTCTCGTTTATGCGCCAGATGGACCCGAAAAATCCCTATCACGCTGTCTCTGGTGGCACCTACTCTAACTTCGAAAGTCTGGAACTAACCACCCTGATCAAAAGCATCGACCGGGTGGATGATCATACGGTGCGCTTTACGCTTTCCCATCCTGAAGCGCCGTTCCTGGCCGATCTGGCCTGGTATTTCGCCTCGATTCACTCAGCCGAATATGCCGATGCCATGCTGAAAGCGGGGACGCCGGAAAAGGTCGATATGAACCCGATCGGCACCGGCCCGTTTGAACTGGTGCAGTACCAGAAAGATTCCCGCATCCTCTACAAAGCCTTCCCGGACTACTGGCAGGGCAAGGCGAAGCTCGACCGGCTGGTGTTCAGCATCACGCCGGACGCCTCAGTGCGCTATGCCAAACTGGAGAAGAACGAGTGTCAGGTGATGCCATTCCCCAATCCGGCCGATCTGGAGAAAATGCGCGCCAACCCTGACTTTCGTCTGGAGCAGAAAGCGGGGCTGAACACCGGCTTCCTGGCGTTTAACACCACCAAAGCGCCAACCGACAACGTTAAAGTCCGCCAGGCGCTGGCGATGGCGATCAACAAGCCGGCGATCATCGAGGCGATTTTTAAAGGCACCGGCACGGTGGCGAAAAACATCCTGCCACCGGGGGTCTGGAGCGCCGCCAAAGATCTGAAAGATTACGACTACGATCCGGAGCAGGCGAAAGCCCTGTTGCAGCAGGCTGGCGTAAAACCCGGCACCGAAATTGCGCTCTGGGCGATGCCGGTGCAGCGGCCCTATAACCCGAATGCCCGCCGGATGGCGGAGATGATTCAGGCGGACTGGGCCAACGTTGGCATCAAAGCCACTATCGTCAGCTATGAGTGGGGCGAATACCTGAAGCGGGTGCGCAGCGGCGAGCATCAGGCGGCGCTGATGGGCTGGACAACGGCCACCGGTGATCCCGATAACTTCTTTGGCCCGCTTTACAGTTGCACCTCCGCGCAGGGCGGATCGAACTCCTCAAAATGGTGCTATCAGCCGTTTGAGACGTTAATCACCGAGGCGCGCGCCGAACCGGATCAGGCCAGACGCACCGCACTCTACCTGCAGGCGCAGCAGATCATGCATGACCAGATGCCCGCGGTGATGATCGCGCACTCCACCATCTTCGAACCGGTTCGAAAATCGGTCAGCGGCTATCAGGTCGACCCGTTCGGCAAGCACATCTTCTATCAGGTTGATATCAAACAGTAAGCAACGGAAACCCACTTTCGGGTGGGTCTCTGCCTGTTCACGCAGGTCAGGGGTGACCTGGCCGAATGCCACAGGGGACAGGCTCAGGACAACGTTCCATGCCCCTGAGCCAGCTCCATCCTCCCGCTTTCCACCATCAGCCCGGTTATCTGCGGCGCCTTATCCCATCCTGACCTGTTCATCCATCTCCGTCAGCCGCTGCTGCAGAAACTGCAGGAACAGCGTCAGCGCCGCATTGCGCTGGCGACCCGATACCGTCTGCAGCTGCAGCGTGCGCTGACTTAGCTGATCTACGCCCATCGACTGCAGCACCAGATTCTGCGTTTCCCGCTCAAACAGCAGGGTGAATGCGCTGCAGATGGTGACGGCCTGCGGCGTGTGCAGCAGAAAGTGGTAAAGGGCGGCGAAATAGTCGCAGGTCAGCACCGGCTCGACCACGCAGTCGTTCATCTGGCAGGAGAGGTCAAACAGCTGCCGCACCGTAGTGTGCTGGCCCGGCAGCGCCAGCGGCCAGCGGTGGAGGTCGGCCAGCGTCACCTGACGGGACGCCAGCGGATGTGACTGATGCATCGCCAGTAACACCGGCGCAGGCCATGAGCCGAGCACCTCAACGCTGCGCTCCGGCTGCAGGCTGAACTGCAGCGCCACATCGCACTCGCCCGCCCGGACGCACGCCGCCACGCCCTGAGCGTGCGTCACGTTCAGCGCAAACAACGCGCCCGGATAACGCTGCCGGAATTCGGCCAGCAGGCCGGGCAGCAGGCTGAACGCCATGCCATCGGTGCAGGCAATGCGGATCAGACTACGCCGTACCGCTTTCAGCCCTTTGATTTCCGCCAGCGCATACGCCATATCACGCTGACTTTTGCGAACGTGATGCGCAAAAAGCTCTCCCGCCTCGGTCAGCACCATGCCGCGAGCATGACGCCGGAACAGCGGGGCACCGACCTGCGCCTCCAGGCGCTGAATCTGACGGCTGATGGCCGACACCGCAACAAAGAGTTGCTCGCTGGCGGCGCTCAGAGAGCCGCATTCAGTGACCGCCAGAAAGTAGCGGATCTCGTTGCTTAACATCGTGCCTCCGGCTGAACGCCTCATTACAGGGCAGGGATGCTTTGCTTAAAAAGCAAAGCAGACTCGATAAATTGATAATTGTGGCAAAGGAGGAAGTTTGTCAAAGATAAAGCACGATAAAAAAAACAGGAAGGGCAAACATGACCGAGCAACAGGCCGTCGATCAGGCCATGCACTATTTCGACACCGGGGCGTTCCGGCAGCTGCTGGCACGCCGGATAGCCTGCGTCACCGAAAGTCAGCACGCCAGCCGAAAGGCGGCGCTGACGCACTATCTGGAGCAGGAGATCGGGCCGCAGCTGGCGGCGATGGGCTTCACGCTGCATCCGTTTGAGAATCCGCAGCCCGGCAGCCCGCCGTTTCTGATTGCCACCCGCATCGAAGATCCCGCTAAGCCCACGCTGCTCTGCTACGGCCACGGCGACGTCGTGTTCGGTGACGATGAGAACTGGCGCGAAGGATTATCACCCTGGCAGCTTACCGAAGAGGGCGATCGGCTCTACGGCCGTGGCAGCGCGGACAACAAAGGTCAGCACTGCATCAATTTTGCGGCGCTGGAGCAGGTGTGGCAGGCGCGCGGCGGCACGCTGGGCTTTAACTGCAAAATTCTGTTTGAAATGGGCGAAGAGATCAGTTCGCCAGGGCTGGCGGCCATCTGCCAGCAGCAGCAGGCGCTGCTGAAGGCGGATCTCTTTATCGCCTCTGACGGCCCGCGACTCAACGCGCTGCGGCCAACGCTGTTTCTGGGGTCACGCGGGGCGGCCAACTTCCGGCTGACGATTCGGGCGCGTGACAACGCCTATCACTCCGGCAACTGGGGTGGACTGCTAAGTAATCCCGGCACCCAGCTGGCAAACGCGCTGGCCTGCCTGGTGAACGCGCAGGGCGTATTGCAGGTTGCCGCGCTGAAGCCGGACTCTCTGACCGACGCGGTGCGCGCCATCCTGCGCGATATCGAACCCGGCGGGATGCCGGGCGATCCGGCGCTGGCCAGAGGCTGGGGCGAACCGGGACTGACGGCGGCCGAGCGTCTCTATGGCTGGAACACCCTGGAGGTGCTGGCCTTCGAAACCGGTAATCCGGCCCGGCCGATGAATGCGATTCCCGGCAGCGCCACGGCGGTGTGTCAGCTGCGTTTTGTGGTCGGCACCGACTGGCAGAACCTGGTGCAGCACGTTGAACAGCATCTGCGGCAGCATGGGTTCGACAACGTCAGCGTGGAGTTTATGCGCGGCTCACCGGCCACCCGGCTCGATCCGCAGGATCCACTGGTGGCCTGGGCGCTGGATATTCTGGCCCGCAGCAGCGGTAAGAAACCGGCGCTGTTGCCGAATCTGGGCGGCTCACTTCCCAACGAGGTCTTCGCTGATATCCTCGGCCTGCCGACGCTCTGGGTGCCGCACTCCTATCCGGCCTGCGGTCAGCACGGGGTGAATGAACATCTGCTTACCGGGATCGCCCGCGAGGGACTGGCGATCATGACCCGGCTGTTCTGGCAACTGGGTGAAGAGGGCGAAACGCTGATAACGCGCCACCAGCAGTGGCGGAGGGAGGCGCGATGAACAGTCAGATGCAAGCCGCTTCACCGGTAAAACCGCACCTGCACAAAACCCTGTTCGCGACCTGTATCGGCAATGCGCTGGAGTGGTTCGACATTGCGGTGTACGGTTTTTTCGCCAGCTACATCGCGCACGTCTTCTTTCCGGTCAGCGATCCCTCGGTGTCGCTGCTGCTGACCTTTGGCAGCTTTGGCATCTCCTTTCTCATTCGTCCGCTGGGGGCGATTGTACTGGGCAACTATGCCGATCGCTATGGCCGCAAAAAGGCGCTGCTGCTGTCCATTAACCTGATGATGCTGGGCGGGGCAATCATTACCTTTATGCCGGGTTACGCCACCCTGGGTCTGGCGGCTCCGCTGCTGATTCTGCTGGCGCGACTGATTCAAGGCTTTTCAGCCGGTGGCGAGTTTGGCAGCTCCACCGCCTTTCTGGTGGAACACTTCCCGGAGCGGAAAGCCTTTATTGCCAGCTGGCAGTTTGCGACCCAGGGAGCCAGCACCCTGATGGCATCCGCTTTCGGGCTGGGGCTGACCCACTGGCTGAGCGAAAGCGAGATTCAGGCGTGGGGCTGGCGCATCCCGTTTGCTTTCGGACTGCTGATTGGACCTCTGGGGATCTACATTCGTCGTCATGTTCAGGAGCCAGCCAGCTTTGCCACCCAGGAAAAGGAAGCCGCGCCGCTGAAGACGCTGTTTGGCCAGCAGAAGGCGTTAATAACCCTGGCGATTGGCGTGATGGTCATCTCGACCGCCGTGAACTATATGCTTAATTATATCCCGACCTACGCCACCCGGACGCTGCACCTGCCGGGGTCGGTGGCCTTCACCGCAACGCTGGTGGCGGGGATTATCCTGACCGTGGTGACGCCGCTGATGGGATTATGGGCGGAGCGGATCGGTCGGTTGCCACTGATGTGGGGATCGCTGCTGTTACTGATGATCACCATCTATCCCGCCTTCCGGGGCATGGTCAGTCATACCACACCCACCACGCTTATCCTGCTGGTGGCCTGGATGGCGCTGCTGAAGTCGGTCTACTTCTCCACGGTGCCCTCGGTGATGGCCGATCTCTTTCCGGCGACCACCCGCGCCAGCGGCATGGCGATCAGCTACAACGTGGCCGTAACGGTCTTTGGCGGCTTTGCGCCGCTGATCTGCAGTATGCTGATTACCGCGACCGGCAGCAGCCTGGCGCCAGGCTACTACCTGATGGCGGTGGCGGTACTGAGCGGCCTCGCGCTGCTGCGCTGCCGTCAGCGAATGGCCTGACCGCGCCCGGAACCGCCTGGCGCATACCTGCACAGGCGGTCTGGTCGTAAAGCCACCATACTTTGCTGCGATTGCGCACCGCATTTCATGGGGCGCAATCGCCTGTTGCGCGGTGGCAGGCGTCTGAAAATGCCGGCGGTTTCGCTACACGTTAAGCCGGTATGCGGCTGACGGGGTCAGCGTGAAATCACGCCTGCGCTTACCTGAACTGCAGATAGGCAACATGGGTCTGCAGATACTCCTCCAGGCCATGTTTTCCATCCGCACCGCCAACCCCCGATTTCCGCCATCCGGCATGAAAGCCCTGCATCGCCTCGAAGTTTTCGCGGTTTACATAGGTTTCACCGAATTTCAGCTTTTGCAGCGCGATCATCGTGGTATTGAGATCCCGCGTGTAGATTGAGGAGGTCAGCCCATATTCGCAGTCGTTAGCCAGAGCAATCGCCTCCTCCAGGGTGGTGAATTTCATGACCGGCAGGACCGGGCCAAAGATCTCCTCCTGCATGATGGCCATCTCCTGGCGTACGTCGGTCAGTAACGTAGGCTCAAAGAAGAAACCTCTCTCTCCGGCACGTCGGCCGCCCACGACCACTTTTGCGCCGTCAGCGACCGCCTCCGCCACTTTCTGCTCCACCCGATCCCGTGCGGCAGCCGTAATCAGCGGCCCCATATCGATATCGCTGCGTTCAGCCGGGTCGCCAAAGGAGACCTGCTGAAACGCCGTGGTCAGCGCCTGAATAAAGCGGTCGTAAATGCCCGCCTGCACATAGACGCGCTCTGCGCAGTTACAGACCTGACCACTGTTGATCATCCGCGAAGCGGTAATCGCCCGCACCGCCAGTTCGGGATCGGCATCATCCATCACGATGGCGGGGGCCTTGCCGCCCAGCTCCAGCGAAACTTTAGTGACATTTTTCGCGGCAGCCTGCATGGTTGCGATACCCGCGCCGACGCTGCCGGTCAGACTCACCAGCCCGACGCCAGGGTTAGCCGCCAGCTCCTGTCCCACTTCCGGCCCCAGCCCATAGACCATATTGATGACACCCGCGGGCAGTCCAAGCCTGTGGATGATCCCGGCAAACAGCGCGGCGTTATTGGGTGTCAGCTCGCTGGGCTTAATCACGATGGTGTTGCCGGTAATCAGGGCCGGTGCCGCTTTGCGGGCGATCAGGAAGAAGGGGAAGTTCCACGGCAGAATCCCGGTGGTGACGCCGATGGCCTTTTTAAAAAGGAAGATGTTCTCGTTGGGGCGATCGCTGTTGATGATCTCGCCCTCATAGCGCCGCGCCCACTCTGCCATATAGTCCAGATAGTCGGCGGTGAACAGCACTTCGGTCTTCGCGAGGCTCTGTGTTTTTCCCCCTTCCGCGATGATGGTGGCGGTAAGTTCCGGTTCGGCCTCGCGTATGGCGCTGGCAATCTTATGCAGCCAGCTGCCACGCTCGATCGCGGGCAGCGCTTCCCAGCCTGGCTGCGCAGCGGCGGCGGCGCGGATGGCGCGGCTGGCATCCTCACGACTGCCCTGAGGAATGCGTGACAGCAGTGCCTCGGTAGCCGGATTCGTCACCTCGATCCACTGGTCACCCTGATGAGCGACAAATTCGCCATTAATATAATGTTGATGATGAGTAGTCATTTGTTGGCCTCTTCGCTATCGATATGTTGCAGTAATGTGATAGCAGGGTGAGGCAGATTGGCCGGAACGACCTTTTGCTGGTTGCCAGCCACCGGGGGCGTCTGGCAGCCAGTCGCAAAACCCGGTGAGTTCTGCGGCAAAATCGCCAATCTGTTATAGATTTAAAGAAGTGAAACAGGCAGAAAAGGGGGCATCATGGCTAACGGATGGGCATCAGAAGGGGCGGTTCAGGAGCAGATCGACAGCACCGTCAACGACGGCATTGAGCGCGTCAGGCAGGCGATCGGTCAGGGTGAGAGCGCGACCGAATGTGAATGCTGCGGCGAACCGATCCCGGAAGCGCGTCGTCAGGCGCTGAAAGGGGTGCGCTACTGCGTCTCCTGTCAGGAGAAGATCGATAAACAGCAGCAGACCAGCAGTTTATATAATCGTCGCGGCAGTAAAGACAGCCAGCTGCGCTGAGGCTCAGGAGCCTGGCATCGCCAGGCCGCTGCCGATAAACCACGCCAGAAAGCTCACGCCCGCCACGATGATGGCGATGGGAAACAGAATCCCTATTCTCATTTTCTACCTGCTGCAAACCGCGATTGAGGAAGGCGCGATCTTATCATGAGATCTGCAGCAGTGCGCGGTGGGTTTTCAGCAGGGTAAAGAGCTGGAACTGCGTGGCATCATGCTCCTCGCGCAGCACATCGCCCTTTCTGTAGAGAATATGATGGATGTGGCCGAGCTGTCGCCAGACCACAATCGCCGAGGCAATCAGCGCGCAGTGCTGCTCCACCTGCAGGCACTCCAGGGTCGCGTAATGTGTATCATCCAGCTGATTAACGAATACGTTTATCGCCTCTGCGGGCAGTATCGCCCGGAGGTCATCCAGCATGACCTGGCTCACCGACCGCGAAAGAATCACGGTTAACCACTTCGTTGTCATTCCAATCCCTGATCCCGCTGAGTTTGCCCCCGTTTATACGACCTTGCCTGCCAGAAAGAAAGGCTTCTTTGCGTCTCTGCCATCCGGCACGGGAAGCTGGCAGTCAGCACGAAATTGTGCTGCGCAACACAGCATAATCGTGAAAAACACTGAATAATAAGCGACTTACCTGTCTGCCCCTCCGGTTAACTGACAACGGCGAAACTGTGATCCTTAACGTTAATAATGGGTAAATATTGCCACGCCTCAGTGGCTTCCGGCACTTATCCAAAGGCTGAGAAATTCCTGCTGAACGTAGACTGCGTGCTGAGCGGAAGCAGCAGCTTTCCGACAGGCCTTAACCTAACCGGGGAATAACAATGAACAGTGCCATCATCGCGGGTATCTTCTGGCATTTCGTCGGAGCCGCCAGCGCCGCATGTTTCTACGCGCCTTTTAAGCAGGTAAAAAAATGGTCATGGGAAACCATGTGGTCGGTAGGTGGCCTGATGTCCTGGCTGATCCTGCCGTGGGCGGTGAGTGCCGTATTACTGCCAGATTTTATGGCCTACTACCGCAGTTTCACGCTGTCACAACTGATGCCGGTCTTTCTGTTTGGCGCCATGTGGGGCATCGGCAATATTAACTACGGCCTGACCATGCGCTATCTCGGCATGTCGATGGGGATCGGCATCGCCATCGGGATTACCCTGGTGGTCGGCACGCTGATGACGCCGCTGTTGCAGGGACGCTTTGGTGAGCTTTTCGCCTCGTCAGGAGGCCGCTTAACCCTGCTGGGCGTGCTGGTCGCGCTGGCTGGCGTTGCGATTGTCTCCCGCGCCGGGCTGTTAAAGGAGCGGGCGCTGGGAATTAACGCCGAAGAGTTTAATCTCCGGAAAGGTCTGCTGCTGGCGGTAATGTGCGGCATCTTTTCAGCCGGTATGTCCTTTGCCATGGATGCCGCGAAACCGATGCATCAGGCTGCCGCGGCTCTGGGTATCGATCCGCTCTATGTCGCCTTACCCAGCTACGTCGTCATCATGGGCGGCGGTGCGCTGGTTAATCTGGGCTTCTGCTTCTGGCGGCTGGCTACCCGCGCTGAACTGTCGCTGCGCAGCGATCTGTCGGTCGCGAAGCCGCTGCTGGTCGCTAACATCGCCTTTGCCGTGCTCGGTGGCACCATGTGGTATCTGCAGTTCTTCTTCTACGCCTGGGGACACGCCAGAATTCCGGCGCAGTACGATTATGTGAGCTGGATGCTGCACATGAGCCTCTACGTGCTGTGTGGCGGCCTGGTGGGTCTGGTGATGAAGGAGTGGAAATCTGCCGGGCGTCGTCCGGTGAGTGTGCTTTCGATCGGCTGCGTGGTGATTATCATCGCCGCCAATATTGTGGGGCTGGGCATGGCGGCCTGATCGGGCATGGCGATGCACCGGGTAACGAAAGGGCCTGCTTAGCAGGCCCTTTTTACTCAGACGCTGAACTTTTCTGCGCCTGGCGTGGCGCAATAAAACGCTGACGCCAGGCGCTGGGCGTCAGGCCGGTGTCGCGGGTAAACACCACTGAAAAGTAGTTACTGTCATCAAAGCCGCAGCGGGCGGCGACCTCACTAATCAGACAGTCCTGAGTGCGCAGCAGATATTTCGCCTGGCAGAGCTGCAGCTGACGCAGGTAATGGCCGATGGTCATGCCGGTCTGCTGACGAAAAAGCTGCTTCAGCGCCCGTTCGCTGAGCTGGTTCTGCTGGCAGAACGCCGCCAGATCGAAGGGGCGGGCAATCGCGCCCTGGAGTGCAGACATCAGCAGATCGAGTTGCTCACCCTCCGGCAATGCCCAGGGGCGATCGGCGGCATAGCCGTGGCGGCGCAGGATCAGCGCCAGTTGTAAAAACAGCGCTTCAGTGAGCTGTACCGACAGCGAGTCGCTTTTGCGGCTCTCACGCTCCAGCTGGCCGATCACGCCACGCGCCAGCGCCATGCCCCGGGTGGTCAGACGCCAGCTGCCGGGCGCATCCGGCCCCGGCTGCGGCAGCAGCTGATGCCAGTCGAGCGCCAGGCCAAAACGATCCTGGCAGTAGAGGATATTATCCAGCACCAGATTGTTGACGCTGTCATAGCTGTGGCAGTCACTGTCACGGATATAGAAGACGTCGCCGCAGGTGATCAGCCACGGGCGATCGTTGAGAACGTGCAGGCCGTTGCCGCGCCAGACGATAACGATCTCACTGAACTCGTGCCGGTGCGGCGGGAAAGAGGGCTGGGGCATCCTTTCGGCAATCGCGACCGGCAGGCTGGGCGCGGGAAAATAGTCATCACGACTGAGGATCAAAGCCATTCCGGGTTCCTTACACCATCTGCTGACGCTCCGTTCGCGGTGCGCAACCAAATTCGCGCCTGAACAGGGTAGAGAAGTGATTACTGTCGCCAAAACCACACTGGAAGGCGATATCGGTAATGCGCATATCGCTGTGACGCAGCAGGTGACGGGCCTGTAACAGCCGCAGACGGTTCAGGTAGCGCTGCGGCGTACTGCCGGTCTGCTGCTTCATCTGCCGGTGCAGCGTGCGCAGCGACAGGGAGAAGCGATCGGCCACCTCATCCCAGACGATCTCATCACTGTAGTGGTCGCCCAGCCAGTCGAGCAGGCGGTGCAGCCGCGCCTCCTGGTCCTGACGCTGGCCGTCAATACAGGCCTCACGCAGCAGCACCAGCAGCTGCAAAAAGAGCTGCTCCTGGCGTGCCTGCTTCTCCAGCGACCAGGCATCATCCTGCTGCATCTGCGCCGCCACGTTCAGCGCCTGCGCCATCACTTTATGGTTGAGACGCCAGTGAGGCCGGTATTGCTCCTCCTGATCGCAGGGCAGCAGAGCCTGCAGCCCGGAGAGAAAACGAAACGCACCGGGGCTGCGATAAAGCACATTGGTCAGGCACAGGTTATCGGTCTGCTCATAAAGATGCCGGTCGTGGTCGCGGACAAAACAGACGCATCCGGCGCAGAGCGTCTGTGGCTGACCATTAAACACATGAATGCCGGAACCCTGCTCAACCAGCACGATCTCATAAAAATCATGATGATGCTCCGGAAAGGCCGTCTGGGGGATGCGGGGTTCTATCGCTATCGCGTAGTCGCCCTCCGGAAAGAAATCCGCACTGTGCAAAATGGTCATGATCGGCTCCCGCTGGTTAACAAAACTTTAACGCAGTCTAATCAGGACCCGCTTACCTTACCTTGAATTTTCAGCCGTGCTCAGCAGGAATCGTGCTGATTTTTCAAGATATCCCCGGGAGTTAACAGATTTGCGGCAGGGGTCACATCCTCCTGCATGTGGCCTCTGTGATCTCCCTCACGAAGTTCTTTGCAGGTCTGCCAGCGCACTTCTGCCGCTGGCACTCCGGGGAAGGTCTTCATCCGGCCAGATTTTTACTCTTTGACCACTTAATCACAGGGAAACACCGCCATGACCCGAAGAAACATTGTTGCTATCGACCTCGGTGCATCCAGCGGTCGCGTCATGCTCGCCGGATGGGATCCCGCAGAGCGTCAGCTCAGGCTGCGTGAGGTGCGGCGCTTTAAAAATCAGCGTCAGCGTTGTGCCGGTTATGACTGCTGGGATCTGGCGAGGCTGGAACAGGAGATACGCGCCGGGCTGGCGCAACTGGATGACGAGGGGATCGTGCCTGACAGTATCGGGATCGACACCTGGGGCGTTGATATGGTGCTGCTGGATGCAGAGGGCGAACGGGTGGGCGAAGCGGTCAGCTATCGCGATGCACGCACCCACGGGCTGATGGAGCAGGCTGAAGTGGCGCTGAGCCGCAGCGCCATCTATGCCCGGACCGGGATTCAGTTTCTGCCGTTTAATACGCTCTATCAGATGCGCGCCCTGAATCAGCAGCAGCCCGACTGGCAGGCGCGGGTGGCTCACGCGCTGATGATCCCCGACTATCTCCACTACCGTCTGACCGGCAACCTGAACTGGGAGTACACCAACGCCACCACCACGCAGATGCTCAATATTCACACCGGTGAGTGGGATCGTGATCTGCTGGCCTGGGCGGGCGCAGAGCCGCACTGGTTCAGGCAACCGCAGGCACCCGGCAACACCGTCGGCCACTGGCTCAACCGTACCGGAATGGCGGTGCCGGTGATCGCTGTCGCCACCCACGATACCGCCAGCGCCGTGCTGGCGACACCGCTGATGCAGGAGGATGCGGCCTATCTCAGCTCCGGCACCTGGTCGCTGATGGGCTTTGAAAGCCTGCAGCCCTATGCCTGCGAAGCCGCGCTGCGCGCCAACATCACCAATGAGGGTGGCGCGGAGGGGTATCGCGTGCTGAAAAACATCATGGGGCTGTGGCTGCTGCAGCGTATCTGTGCCGAACTGCAGATTGAGGATCTCGGCACGCTGATCGACGAGACGGCCCGTCAGCCTGCCTGTGTTTCGCTCATCAGCCCCAACGCGGATCGCTTCATCAATCCCGGCAGCATGGTCGGAGAGATCCAGAACGCCTGCGCAGAGCAGGGGATGCCGGTGCCGCAATCGGCTGCGGCCCTGGCGCGCTGCATCTTCGACAGCCTGGCGCTGCTCTACCGTGAGGTGATGCTGGAGCTGGCCGCGCCGCGTGGCAAGCCTTTCACTCAGCTGCATGTGGTCGGTGGCGGCAGTCAGAACCGCTTCCTGAATCAGCTCTGCGCCGATGCCTGCCAGATCCCGGTTCTGGCCGGGCCGGTTGAAGCCTCGACGCTGGGCAACGTTGGCGGTCAGCTGATTGCGCTGGGTGAACTGACCGACGTGGCCGATTTTCGCAGCGCCGTAACCCGTAATTTCCCGCTTGAAACCTTCGACCCGCAACCGAACAGCGTTTTCCGCGCCAGTCAGGCGCGCTTCGCGACACTGAGTCAACCCGCTAAGGAACCCGCTTATGACTAAGCAGATTGAACAGGCTTTTGAACTGGCTAAACAACGCTACGCCGACAGTGGGGTGGATGCTGAACAGGCGCTTCGCCAGCTGGACAGGATTCCGGTCTCTATGCACTGCTGGCAGGGCGATGATGTCCGGGGATTTGAAAATCCGCAGGCCACCTTAACCGGCGGCATTCAGGCGACCGGCAATTACCCTGGCCGGGCACGCAATGCCAGCGAACTCCGCAGCGATATCGACAAGGCGATGTCTCTGATCCCGGGGATGAAGCGCCTGAACCTGCACGCGCTCTATCTGGAAAGCGACAGACCGGTCGCGCGGGATGCGATCGAACCCGCGCATTTTGCTAACTGGGTGGCCTGGGCCAGAGAGCGTCAGCTGGGGCTGGATTTCAACCCCAGCTGCTTCTCGCACCCGCTGAGTGCCGACGGCTTTACGCTGTCGCACGCCGATAAGGGTGTGCGTCAGTTCTGGATCGACCACTGCAAGGCGAGCCGTCGTATCTCCGCTTCGTTTGGTGAGCAGCTCGGTACGCCCTCCGTGATGAATATCTGGGTGCCAGACGGTATGAAAGATATCACTGTGGATCGGCTGGCACCGCGTCAGCGTCTGCTGAGCGCCCTGGATGAGGTGATTTCGGAGAAACTCAACCCGCAGCACCATATTGATGCGGTCGAGAGCAAGCTGTTCGGCATTGGCGCAGAGAGCTACACCGTCGGTTCCAATGAGTTTTACCTGGGGTACGCCGCCAGCCGCCAGACGGCGCTCTGCCTGGACGCCGGTCACTTCCATCCCACCGAAGTGATCTCCGACAAAATCTCGGCGGCCATGCTCTACGTGCCGCGCCTGCTGCTGCATGTCAGCCGTCCGGTACGCTGGGACAGCGACCATGTGGTGCTGCTGGATGATGAAACCCAGGCGATCGCCAGTGAGATTGTCCGTCATCAGCTGTTCGATAAGGTGCATATCGGGCTCGACTTCTTCGACGCCTCCATCAACCGCATCGCCGCCTGGGTGATCGGCACACGCAACACCCAGAAAGCGCTGCTGCGCGCCCTGCTGGAGCCGACCAGCCGTCTGCGCCAGGCCGAGAACAGCGGCGACTACACCGCCCGGCTGGCGCTGCTGGAAGAGCAGAAATCCCTGCCGTGGCAGGCGGTCTGGGAGGCGTGGTGCCTGCGGCATGACGTCCCGGCGGATGCCAGCTGGTTAGGCGATGTCCACCATTATGAACAACAGATCTTGAGCCAACGTTAAGGATTTCACTATGCAAAGCATTCTTTCTTCCGGGTTTGTTAAAGGAATGGTTAAAGCGACCAGCGATATGTGGCTGAAGGGCTGGGATGAACGAAACGGCGGCAACGTCAGCCTGCGACTGCGCGAGGAGGAGGTTCACCCCTTTGCCGCTGACTTTTACCCGTCGCCGCGCTGCGTGGAGCTGAGCCAGCCCGCACCGGCGCTGGCAAATGAGTGGTTTCTGGTCACCGGCTCGGGGAAATTCATGCGGAACGTCCAGCTTGACCCGGCGGATTGCCTGGCGCTGCTGCAGGTCGATGACAAAGGGCTTTCGTTTAAAATTCACTGGGGATTGTCGAACGGCGGGTTGCCGACCTCGGAGCTGGCGTCACACTTTCAGTCTCACGCGGTGCGCAAAACGGTCAGCGGGGGCGCGGATCGGGTGATCATGCACTGTCACGCCACCAACTTCATGGCCCTGAGCTATGTCGTTGCGCTCGATTCTGCCCGGCTGACGCGGCTGCTCTGGGAGGGCAGCACCGAATGTCTGGTGGTCTTCCCGGATGGCGTTGGTGTACTGCCGTGGATGGTGCCGGGCACCGATGAGATTGGCACGGCGACCGCCGCGCAGATGCAGTCACATACCCTGGTGATGTGGCCGTTCCACGGTATCTTCGGCACCGGTCCGACGCTGGATGAAGCTTTTGGTCTCATCGATACGGCGGAGAAATCGTCTGAAGTGATCGTGAAAGTGCTGTCGATGGGCGGCATCCGGCAGAGCATCACCACCGAACAGCTGGTTGCCCTGGGCCAGCGCTTTGGCGTCACGCCGTGGCAACCGGCACTGGATGTGGGGCCAGCCAATGCTGCGTAAAGCCTTTGTGATGCAGGTGAAGCCTGACTGTCATGCGGAGTATGAGCGCCGTCACGCACCGATCTGGCCTGAGCTGGCCGCGACCCTGAAAGCGCATGGCGCACATAACTACGCCATCTGGCTGGACGCCGGGCGAAACCTGCTGTTTGCCAGCGTGGAGATCGAGTCAGAAGCGCGCTGGAACGCGGTGGCGCAGACGGAGGTCTGCCAGCGCTGGTGGGCCTCAATGAAGGATCTGATGCCGTCGAATGCCGACAACAGTCCGGTCAGCCAGCCGTTAAAACCGGTATTCTTCCTGAGCTGAAAATAAGAAGGGCGGCCATGCCGCCCTGATTCCTCACGCTCTGGCCCGGCACACACCCGTCAGGGTTGGCCACATCGCCATTAACGTTTCTATAATGCTCTCCAGATCCTCACGCTCTGCGCCTTCACGCGCCCGCACCGACATCCCCTGCAGCAGACAGCCCAGATAGCGGGAGAGCGCAGCAATATTGACCGATTCCCGCAGTTCTCCGCGTTGCTGGCGCGCCAGCAGGAACTCACTCAGTCCCTGCTCCTGCAACTGATGCTGCTGTTGCAGCATCGTGGCAATCTCGGTGGACGCCGCCGACAGCGCGGAAGAGGTGCAGATAAAGAAGCAGCCGCCAGGTGAATCGCGCTCGGTGAAACAGGCTGCGGTGGCGCGGAAATAGGCTTCAATAGCCCGTTCCACCGCCAGCTGGTCATCGGCTAACGCCGCCTGACGCTCTGCGCTGAACTTCTCTATGTAGCGATCCATAGCCGCACGAAACAATCCCTCTTTATTCACAAACTCGGCGTAGAGCGTGGGCGCTTTTGCGCCGGTTGCCGCCACCAGGTCAGCCAGAGAGGTTCCTTCATAGCCGTGGGTCCAGAACAGAGTCAGTGCTTTATCGAGAGCGGCATCGCGGTCGAACACTTTGGGCCGGCCACGGCATTTCTTTACATCGCAATCCTGAACCTGGCTCATACATCCTCACTTGTTCTGAAACAGAGTATTAAATTACCGATCATTATAAAAATCTGCAAGGCCCGCAGAAAGTGAGCGTGACAGCGGTTGCCATTTTGTGCGTTCGCACCCCGTTTTCGCCCCTGAGGTTAAGTCAGAAAAGGGCCTGAAGCCCATAATCACGCTGCTTCGCGAATAAAATAACGCTCATTAAATAAATATTGACGACCGGCAGCGGCAGGATCTATCATTTATTTAACGGTCGTTAATTAAATAGCGGCAACCTGTTTCAGACCCAATGAACTGACTAACTCAAGAGAGATTATTATGAACACTATCAAAACGACTCTGGCGGCACTGGCACTGACTACCCTGACTTTTGGCGCTTCAGCCGCCGATCTCGTCACAAGCGAACCTGCCAGTCAGCAGCCTGTTGGCACCATCGCGGTTCAGGGTGGCAGCAACCTGAGCTCGGTTGAAGCACAGCTGAGTGCGAAAGCAGATGAAGCTGGCGCGAAATCGTTCCGTATCACCTCAACCAGCGGCCAGAACAAGCTGCACGGCACTGCGGTGATCTACCAGTAAGGAAGCGTTTTCCGCCGATAAGCGCGTTGAAAATCAGAGTGCAGGCATCATGAAAAGAATCATGATTGTTATGGCGGCGGCGCTGCTGAGCGGCTTCTCTTTTGCCAGCGTTGCCGCGCAGCAGGTCAGTACGATCCCGCTGGATCAGCATAAAACAGGCGTAATCAGCGCAACAGGCAGCACCAGCCTGACGTCGCTGGAGCAGCAGTTGTCAGAAAAGGCCAGCGATGCCGGAGCAAAGTCTTTCCGCATCACTTCGACCTCTGGCAGCAACAACCTGCATGGCACCGCCATTCTCTATAAATAAGCGTCAGTCACGGATTGTAGTGAACAGGCTTCAGATAACCCGCGTATCTGAAGCCTTTTTTATGCGTGCAGCGGGATTCAGCCGTTGCTGCGCAGCTGCGGATAACGGCGGAAGATCCAGACACACCAGAGCAGGGCGACCAGACCGATCATCCCGCCGACATTGCCGACCTCAGCCATGCCCAGATGCAGGCTGACCTGATTGCCCAGCAGCGCACCCGCGCCGATACCGATGTTGTAGATGCCGGACATCAGCGACATCGCCACATCCGTGGCATCCGGCGCCAGCGAGAGAACCCGCACCTGCATCGCCAGACCGATCATCATCATCGCCATCCCCCAGACAATGCAGAGCGTTGAAATGGCGGCAGGGCGAATGGCCGCAAAAATCAGCAGTCCCATGCAGAGTGTAATCAGCGCGATTGCGGCGATCAGCAGCGCAGAGGGGAATTTATTGCCCAGCGTGCTGAACAGAATACTGCCGACAATGCCCGCAGAGCCAAACAGCAGCAGTAGCAGAGTGGTGAAGTTGCCACTGGATTGCGCCACGTTCTGCATAAAGGGTTCGATATAGCTGTAGGCGGTGTAATGCGCGGTGACAACCAGCGTCACCAGCAGATACATGCTGACCAGCGCCGGGCGACGAAACAGCATCGGCACGCTGCTAAGGGAACCGGTGTGTTCGCTGGGCAGGCGCGGCAGGATACGCACCAGCATAATCATCAGCACCAGCGCCGACAGACCAATCGCGCCAAAGGTGGTGCGCCAGCCCAGATACTGACCCACCACGCGGCCAATCGGCACACCCAGCACCATCGCCAGGGCCGTACCGGTCGCCAGCATACTGAGCGCCTGCGTCTTCTTACCGGCTGGCGCTACACGAATCGCCAGTGAGGCGGTAATCGACCAGAACACGGCGTGCGACAGGGCGATACCCACCCTGGAGACCATCAGCGACCAGAAATCCCAGGCGACGGTAGAGAGCGCATGGCTGATGACAAAGACGGCGAAGAGCACGCCCAGCAGCAGCCGTCGCTCGACGTTGCGGGTCAGCAGCATCAGCGGCAGGGAGAGCAGGGCAACGACCCAGGCGTAGATCGTCAGCATAATCCCGACATCCGCCGTCTGCATGGAGAAGTCTGCCGCGATATCGGACAGCAGGCCAACCGGCACAAATTCGGTGGTATTAAAAACAAACGCGGCGATGGCCAGCAGGACGACGCGAAGCCAGGCCGTTTTACGTGAAACAGTTGTTGGTTGCATTAAGGTGTCAAATCAGTCAGTACGGCGGGTAAGGATGGGGCAGACCATCCCGCGAAAGTGACTTGTGTCACAAATTACTGAACATTGTAGTGAATAAAGCGGGAAGAGGAACCCTGAAACGCATTTTTAATACGGAAATTTTCGCATCCTCAGCGGTGAGGCGGGATAGCTGCCCGGTGCCTTACGGCCGTCGCGCGTCGCCACCTTCCGCCTCTCTGACTAGCGGGAAAAGGGCGTGTGCTTCAGGGCCACGCTTTGCTGACCGTCCGGTGCGTCATGATGGTTAAGCGGGCAGCAGTTCTCACAGCCAATGGCACCCGCATAATATTTTTTTGCCTGCAGGATGGCGGCGTTCACATGGTAAAAACTGCCCAGAAACAGTCTGTTATCCATGTCCGGCAGCCAGGGGCAACCCGCCGCATGCACCACATGGTTATTGTTATATCCCGATTGTTTATTGACGTAATAGTAGAGGGCCACAGGCGTTCCTTGTTGCCGTGAAAAGGCAAAGCAGACGAATTATTTCAATACGAACGATTATAGCGGGAAATGCACGCGTTGTGGTGAGCGGATTGACAGAATAGGGTCGGGACAGGATACCGCCAGACCCGGTACAAAGCCGGGTTCCGGCGGGATTCGTCAGAGTTTTTTGCTGTGCAGCCGCCAGGCGACCAGCAGCGCCAGGATCAACAGGAAACTGATAAACAGCGTTATGCCACGCCAGCCATACTCATGCCAGAAGAAGCCGCCCAGCGTACCCGCCACGCTGGAACCGGCGTAGTAACTGAACAGATAGAGCGAGGAGGCCTGGCCCCTGGCCCGGCGCGCGCGCGGGCCAATCCAGCCGCTGGCCACGGCATGCGCGGCAAAGAAACCGGCGGTGAACAGCATCATGCCAGGCAGAATCAGCCAGAGAGCGTTAAAGGCGGTGATCAGCAGGCCCAGCAGCATCATCGCGGTGGCACCCAGCATCACCGGCCCGCGTCCCAGGCGGCTGGTCAGCGCCCCCGCTTTGGGTGAACTCCAGGATCCGGTCAGGTAGACCACTGACAACAGTCCTACAACCGCCTGACTGAGATGCCAGGGGGCCTCCAGCAGACGGTAGCCGATATAGTTAAACAGCGTGACGAAGGCCCCCATCAGCAGGAATCCTTCGGCAAACAGCCAGGGCAGGCCGGGATCGCGCCAGTGCAGCCGGAAGTTAATCATCAGGTTACGCGGACGCAGCGGGATGGGGCGAAAATGGCGCGAGGCAGGGAGGATCTTCCAGAACATCAGCGCCGACGCCAGTGAGAAGCAGCCGATAACCGCCACGGCAATCCGCCAGGTGAACAGGTCGGTCAGCACCCCGCTCAGCAGACGGCCGCTCATCCCGCCGATCGAGTTCCCGCTGATATAGAGGCCCATCGAAAAGGCGACGACCCGCACATCCATCTCTTCGCTCAGGTAGGTCATACCCACCGCCGCGACGCCGCTGAGCGACAGCCCCATCAGCGCCCGCATCAGCAGAATGCCGTGCCAGCTGGTCATCGTGGCCGAGAGCAGGGTGCAGAGCGCCGCCAGCATCAGGGCGGTGACCATCACCGATTTGCGGCCAATCGCATCCGAGAGCGGTCCGGTGACCAGCAGCCCCAGCGCCATCAGCCCGGTGGAGATCGAGAGCGACAGACTGCTGGCCGCGGGCGAAACGCCAAACTGCTGCGACAGAACCGGCAGGATTGGCTGAACACAGTAGAGCAGGGCAAACGTGGCCAGTCCGGCAGAGAACAGCGCCAGCGTCACGCGCATAAACTGGGGCGTACCCCGGCGGATATAACCTGAAGCCGCAGTGGTCGCAGGCGCACCTGGCGCCGCGTCGTCATCTGCCGTGGCCTGAATTGAGCGACTCACACATCTTCCTTAAAGTCAGAAAACTGTCGTCAGCTTAGGAAAGCGGCATTATGATGTCTAATATATTAATAATCTCAAATAAGACGTTTAAGATATGAATATCGAACTGCGGCATCTGCGCTACTTTGTGGCGGTGGCAGAAGAGCTCCATTTCGGGCGGGCGGCGCAGCGGCTCAATATCTCTCAGCCCCCGCTCAGTCAGCAGATCATCCAGCTGGAGGCGGAAACCGGCGCCAGGCTTTTTCATCGCACTAACCGCAGCGTGCAGCTTACGGCGGCGGGTGCGCAGCTGCTGAGCGATGCCCGGACGATTCTGTTGCAGGTTGAGCAGGCCGCCGACCGCGCCGCCCGACTGCACCGTGGCGAAGAGGGAGAGCTGCGCATTGGATTTACCTCCTCCGCACCCTTTACCGCAGCGGTCTCTGACGCCCTCTACCGTTTCCGGCAGCAGTGGCCGCAGGTGCACATCCAGATGCAGGAGATCAACACCCGCCAGCAGCTGGCGCCCTTGCTGGATGGACGGCTCGATCTCGGCGTGATGCGCAACACGTCGCTGCCCGCCGGACTGCATCATCAGTTACTGCTGAGTGAGCCGCTGTGTGCTGTGGTACACAAGGCGCATCCGCTGGCCAGCGCAGAGCGCATCTCGGTGTCGGCCCTGGCCACTGAGCCCTTTGTCTTTTTTGATCCGCAGGGGGGCACCGCGCTCTATAGCGACATTCTGGCGCTGCTGCACCGTTATCACATTAAGCCCTATATCACCCAGGAGGTGGGCGAGGCGATGACGATTCTGGGGCTGGTGGCGACCGGTCTGGGCGTCTCCATACTGCCCGCCTCCTTTCGCCGGGCGCGGCTGAGTGACCTGGTCTGGCTGCCCTTAACGGAAGAGGATGCGATTTCTGAACTCTGGCTGGTCTGGTCAGCCGCCCGCGAGAAGAGTGCACAGATGGAGAACATGATGGCGCTGCTGCAGACAAAGCGGTGATGAAACCCCCGCCACATCTCATCATTCTGTGCGATAAATCACATATTTAATCAAATATTTGACGCTGTTGCCTGATCTGCATCACCATGGCGCATCTTTATTTAGAAGCGCGAAAATAACCGGGAGCAGGGTTGTGAATCCGGACAGTCAACCTGGCCACATTGACCAGATCAAGCAGACCAATGCAGGCGTCGTTTATCGATTAATTGACCTTCACGGTCCCATTTCGCGCATCGAACTCTCCCGCCGCGCCCAGCTCGCCCCGGCCAGCATTACCAAAATTGTGCGGGAAATGCTGGATGCCCATCTGGTCCAGGAGACCGAATTTCAGGAGCCGGGCAGTCGCGGTCGCCCGGCGATTGGCCTGATTCTGGACACTGACGCCTGGCACTATCTGGCGATCCGCCTGCATCGCGGCGCCATGACCTTTACGTTGCGCGATCTCAGCAGCCGTGCGCTGGCAGAAGAGAGCCTGCCGCTGCCGGATGAGTCTGCGCAGCCGCTGCTGAACGCGCTGATTGAACAGGTCGATGCCTTCTTTATCCGCCACCAGAGGAAGCTGGAGCGTCTGACGGCTATTGCCATCACGCTGCCCGGACTGATAAATGCCGCGTCCGGCGTGGTGCACCGGCTGCCGGGTTATCAGGTGCGTGATATGCCGCTGGGCGATGCGCTGGCGTCGCGTACCGGGCTGCCGGTCTTTGTGCAGCATGATATTTCAGCCTGGACGCTGGCAGAGTCGCTGTCTGGCGCGTCACGCGGCGCGCAGGATGTTATCCAGATCGTGATTGATGAAACGGTGGGGGCTGGCGTGATCAGCGGCGGTCAGCTGCTGCATAAAAGCGGCAGGGCGCTGGTCGAGATTGGACATACGCAGATTGATCCCTACGGTCAGCAGTGCTACTGCGGGAATCATGGTTGTCTTGAAACCGTAGCCAGCACCGGCAGCCTGCTGGCGCTGGCGGCCCAGCGTCTGCCTGCGCAGCCTGACAGCCTGCTCAATGCGCAGCCGCTGACGCTGCAGTCACTGTGTGCAGCCGCCCAGTCAGGCGATCGCCTGGCGCGCGACACCATCGCCAGCGTAGGACATCACGTTGGCCGGATCCTGGCAATGATGGTCAACATCTTTAATCCACAACATATTCTTATCGGTTCTCCCCTTAACGCGGCTGCCGATGTGCTGTTTCCGGCGGTGCGTAACACCATCCTGCAGCAGTCACTGCCTGCCTACAGCGCGACGATCCAGCTGGCACCCACGGAATTCAGCGAGCCGGGAACGCTGGGCGCAGCGGCGCTGATCAAAGATGCGCTCTACAGCGGTCATCTGTTAGTGAAACTGTTGCAAGGTTAAGCGGGCTTAATCTTGCGCTAACGCAATCTGTTCTCATCCTCCATTCTTTAGAATGCCGGTTCGCAACAAGGTTAATCACCGATTAACCGCAACGGTCCAAAAGGAGAAGTGGAGTGAACAGACTGTTTGTTACCGGCACCGACACCGCAGTGGGTAAAACGGTAGTGTCACGCGCCCTGTTACAGAGTTTTATCCGCCACAGGCTGAGCGCGGTCGGCTACAAGCCTGTCGCGCGAAGTGCGGCCAGCACCGCTGATGGCCTGCGCAATAAAGATGCCCAGGTGCTGCAGAGCGCCTCATCCCTGGATTTGCCCTATCAGGCCATTAACCCGCTGGTTTTTCAGGAGGAGGAGATCTGCACCCATCCCGGTCAGCACATCGATTATGGACTGCTGACCCGGGGACTCCTCAGCCTGTCGCAGCAGGCCGAACGGGTGGTGGTGGAGGGCACAGGCGGCTGGCGCAGTCTGATGAATGATGGCCGTCCGCTCTCCTGCTGGGTCGTGGAGCAGCAACTGCCGGTGGTGATGGTGGTCGGCATTCAGTCAGGCTGTATCAGTCATGCCCTGTTAACGGCAGAGGCGATAGCCCGGGATGGGCTGCCTTTGGTGGGCTGGGTCGCGAATCGCATCAACCCGGGGCTGGCCCACTACAGCGACATCATTGAGGTTCTGCGTGAAAAGATTGCCGCGCCGCGGCTGGGCGAGCTGCCTTACCTGCCGCGTGCCGAACAGCGTGATCTGACCCCCTATATTGATATTTCCCTGCTGGAGCAGAGCGATCTGCACGCTGTGAGTGCAAAGATCGCCTGATTATGAAACAAATCTCTTCATCTCAGTCAGCGATGAGCCTAAAGTTTCAGGCTTATCGCTGTCTTCCTTTGCTTAATTCCTCTTTTAAATCAATGCGCTAATCAGAATAGTGCGAGTTACTAGCGTCATGGCGCAGAAAATGCATTACCTCCACTTATCATCCAGAGGTGGAGCATCATTATGTCGCACTCGCACGAGCAAGGTTTGTTATACGGGCTGGATGCCCGCATTGGCCCCGTCCCGGCATTCATCGCCGCGCTGCAACATCTGCTGGCCAGCGTGGTCGGGATTATTACGCCGCCCCTGATCATCGGCTCAGTGCTGGGGCTACAGGCCTATACACCCTATTTGATCAGCATGTCGCTGTTTGTCTCTGGTCTGGGCACTTTTTTACAGTCCCGGCGTATCGGGGGCATCGGCGCCGGGATGATCTGTCTGCAGGGCACCAGCTTCGCCTTTCTGGGGGTGATTCTGTCCGGCGGACTGATGGTGAAAGGCCGTGGCGGTTCACCGGAAGAGATTATGGCGATGCTGTTTGGCTGTAACCTGGTGGCGGCGCTGATCCCGATTCTGATCAGCCGCTGCGTCGGTTCGCTGCGCAACGTGCTGACGCCGGTCGTGACCGGCACGGTAATCACCCTGATTGGCATCAGCCTGATCAAAGTCAGCATCACCGACTGGGCGGGCGGCCATAACGCCGCCGATTTTGGATCGCCCGGCAACCTGGCGCTGGGGGCGCTGACGCTGCTGGTGATCGTGGCGCTGAACCGTGCGCGTAACCGCTGGGCGCGGCTGGTGGCGGTGGTGGCCGGTATCGCGGCAGGGTGCGTGGCGGCGGCCTTAACCGGGCACCTGCCACTGAAGATGATAACGCCGGAGCACGGGATCGTGCTGCCGGCCCTGTTCCGGTTTGGGTTTGCCTTCGACTGGACGATTTTCCTGCCCATCGCCCTGGTCGCCGTCATTGCGGTGATCGAGGCCGTGGGCGATCTCACCGCCAACTGCCTGATCTCGCAACAGCCGATTACTGGCAAGCCGTTTCAGCAGCGGCTGCAGGGCTGCATCGTCGCCGACGGCCTGAGTTGCGTGCTGGCGGCGGTGTTCTCCGCTTTTCCCAACACCACTTTTGCTCAGAACAACGGCGTTATCCAGATGACCGGTGTCGCCAGTCGTTACGTGGGTATGCTGCTGGGGATTATGCTGGCGCTGCTGGGGCTTTTTCCCTTTATCGGCTCGCTGCTGCAGCAGATCCCGCCGCCGGTGCTGGGCGGTGCAACCATCGTGATGTTTGGCAGCGTGGTGGCCGCCGGTATCCGGGTGATGACGCAGCGGCCGCTGGGCCGCCGCGAGATGCTGATTGTGGCCATCGCCTTTGGTATCGGCCTGGGGGTAGAAGCGGTGCCGGAGGTACTGAAGCAGTTCCCGCCGCTGATTAACAGCCTGTTCGGCCATGCGGTGACGACCGGCGGCCTCCTGGCGATCGGGCTGAACCTGGTCCTGCCGGACGAAGGGCAGACGGCAGAGGCCGCTGAGGCGGAGAGGCTGACGGAGAGCTAAACTGCCTGACGATCCAGACAGGCAATGCAGAATTTCACGCGAAGGGCGCCATTATTGTTAGCAAAGCATAGCGGGCCAGGGATGGCGTCACCCAACAGAGGCCAGCCTGGCCCCCGTCAGGTGATGGACAGGCGTGAATTACGGATTCAGACGACGACGGGTACGACCTGAGCTAAGGTAATCCGCGATGTAATCCTGCGAAATCTCCCCACTGTAGCGCCCCTCTTCATCGACGATCGGCATCCAGACGGTGTTGTGCTCATAAAGTTTGGAGAGCACGACGCGCAGGTTCTCCTCCGCTTTACCCGTAACTTTGAAGGTGTGCAGCTTCTCTTCGCAGCGGCCGCTGACGTTTCGTGCCTCGCGGCGCTTCACAAAGCCCAGCGGTTTGCCATCCTCATCGACCACGGTAATCGAGCGCATATCGTTCTCATCCATGGTGCCAAAGGCTTCCTCCAGCGGCGTGGCGCGGCGCACGGTGATAGTCGGCTGCTGCTCGGTCACGTCGCCCGCCTGCACCAGTAGCAGACGCTTCAGCGTGCGGTCCTGGCCAACAAAGGAGCCGACAAACTCATTGGCCGGGGTCGCCAGCAGCTCATCCGGGCTGGCGCACTGCACGATTTTACCCTGACCAAATACCGCGATGCGGTCGCCCAGCTTCAGCGCCTCGTCGATATCGTGGCTCACCAGCATCACGGTCTTCTTCAGCTGACGCTGCATCTCCAGAAACTCATTCTGGATCACTTCGCGGTTAATCGGGTCAACCGCACCGAAGGGCTCATCCATCAGCAGCACCGGTGGATCCGCCGCCAGCGCACGAATCACGCCGATACGCTGCTGCTGACCGCCTGACATCTCACGCGGATAGCGATGAAGAAACTTTTTGGGGTCCAGTGCGACCATGCTCATCAGCTCGGTGGCCCGCTCGTGACACTGCTTTTTGTTCCAGCCGAGCATCCGCGGCACCACGGTAATGTTCTCCTCGATGGTCATGTTGGGAAACAGACCAATCTGCTGGATCACATAGCCGATATTGCGGCGCAAGGTGGTAGTGTCCTGGGTGCTGGTATCTTCTCCATTAATCAGGATGCGTCCACTGGTGGCGGGGATCAGCCGGTTAATCATCTTCAGCGTGGTGGTTTTACCGCAGCCCGACGGGCCGAGCAGTACGCACATCTCACCGGCTGGCACATGCAGGCTGACGTTATCGACGGCTTTATTGGTGGTGCCGTTTTTCTGGGTAAAGGTTTTCGTCAGGTTTTCCAGCATTATCATTATCGAATCCCCTTTGGAGTCAGCGCCTGCTGCAGACGATGCAGCAGCCAGTCAAGAAAAATAGCCAGCAGACAAATCATCAGTGCCCCGGCAATCAGCATACGAATATCACTGCCGCTGATCCCATCCAGCAGCAGCTGTCCCAGACCGCCTGCGCCAATTACCGCGGCGATTGCCATCACGCCAACGTTCATCACCACGGCGGTCCGGATGCCGCCGAAAATCACCGGCAGCGCCATCGGGATCTCTACCCAGCGCAGACGCTGCCAGAAGGTCATGCCGATGCCGCGACCCGCTTCACGCAGGCCATCCGGCAGGTTCTCCAGCGCGGTGTGGGTATTACGCACGATAGGCAGCAGCGAGTAGAGGAACACCGCCGTAATCGCGGGCAGCGCCCCAATACCCTGACCGATCAGCGAAAACAGCGGGATCATCAGGCCAAACAGCGCAATAGTCGGAATGGTCAGTACCACGGTGGCGATCCCCAGAATCGGGGTCGCCAGCCATCTGACGCGCACGATCAGAATGCCCAGCGGCACGCCAATTACGATCGCCAGGCCCACCGCCACCAGCACCAGCCAGCTGTGCTGCCAGCTCAGGGTCAGCAGGGTGCTCCAGTTATCCATGATGTAGTGAAGGGTATCCACAGTGCCTCCTTACAGCATGTTTTTGGATTGAAGGAAATCACGCGCCACTTTCTCCGGTGACTGGTGATCGATATCGACCCGCTTGTTCAGCTCTGTAATCGCCTCATCGGTGATCTGCGCAGAGAGCTGATTCAGCGCGCTGTCCAGCCCCGGGTGGCTCGCCAGCACATCCTGGCGCACCACCGGCGTCACGTTGTAGCTGGGGAAGAAGTGCTTATCATCCTCCAGCACTTTCAGGTCGAAGCCCTTAACCCGGCCGTCGGTGGTGTAGATCAGCCCCGCATTCACGAAGCCGTCTCGGATGGCGTTGTAGACCAGACCGGGGTCCATCTGGCGGATCTGCGGCCGATCCAGCGCCAGGCCGTAGGTTTTCTGCAGCGGCTTCAGGCCGTCGGAGCGTCCGGCGAACTCCAGGTCGAGGCCCAGCCGCCAGTTGTTATCCGGGTCGGTTTTGCGGATCTGCTCAATTTTCGCCACCAGCTGGGACATGGTGCTGATCCCCTGTTTTTCCGCCTCCTGGCGGGTCATGGCGAAGGCGTAGGTGTTGTTCATCGGTGCCGGGTTCAGCCAGATCAGCCCCCGTTTTCCATCCAGCTTCTTCACCGTTTCATACGCCTGCTCTGAAGACATCGGCTGGCTGATGTGGTTGAAGATAATCAGTGAGGTGCCGGTATATTCCCAGACCATATCGATCTGTTTGTTCAGCATCGCATTGCGGCCGATGGTGGTGGCGATATTACGTTTTGGCACCACCTCAAAGCCTTTCTTCTGCAGCCAGAGCACGGTCATGGCGGAGAGGATATGCTGCTCGGTGAAACTTTTGGTGGCCATCACCAGCGGTGTTGCGGCCTGTGCCGTCTGGCTTATCAGCAGCGTTGCCGTCAGCGCGACAACGCTTTTCTTGATCCAGCGCGTTAGCATTTAAAATTCCTTATGGTCAGGCCGCGGCGTGCGGACTCAGAAAGCGCCCCAGCGCGGCCAGCATCATATCCAGAACCAGCGCCACCAGAGCGGTCGCGACAGCGCCCAGGATCAGCGTCGGGAAGTCGTTGAGGTAGATGCCAGGGAAGATCAGCTCGCCAAAACTGCTGGCGCCAATCAGGAAGGCCAGCGGTGCGGTGCCGACGTTGATGGCGGTGGCGATGCGCACGCCGGAGAGGATCACCGGCAGGGCATTCGGCAGTTCGACCTGACGCAGCCGCTGCCAGCGGGTCATGCCGATGCCGTTGGCGGCTTCAAGCAGTGACGGCGGCACCGCACTCAGGCCAGAGAAGGTGTTGCGGACGATGGGCAGCAGCGAGGCCAGGAACAGCGCAATCAGCGCCGGACGGTCGCCGATGCCGATGATGACCATCGCCAGGGCCAGCACCGCCAGCGGTGGCAGGGTATTACCCACATTAAAAATCTGCATGACGCTTTCAGCCCAGCGACGGGCAAAAGGGCGGCTGAGCAGGATGCCGCTGGGGATACCGACCAGCAGGGCAAACAGCATGGACCAGAACACTAAAAAGAGGTGTTGTTGCCCCAGATAGAGCAGATCGACTTTGCGGGCCACCAGCAGATCCCAGCCGAGGCCCCGGATCAGTAAGGCGATGACCGCCACAACTGCAAGCAGAGCCAGACCGGCGCGTTTCGCCAGTGAAGCATTTTGCATAGGAGATTCTCCCTGATAACGATCTCAATTGTTATAACTGCCACAAACAGTCCGACAGAAGCGGCAAAACCGGCCACCGCGCCCAAAACCGAAACTGCGATAAAATGTGGATGAAATGACTGTTTATCCACGCTTTTTCAGCCGATGCTGAAATAAGAAGCTCTATTGCTATAGCAGCCCTTTATCCGAGAGGCCAGCTTTTCAGCCTTAAAACAGGAAGAGAGAAACAGGTTAAAATGGTGTTAAAGCCCTGTAGCGTCTGGGCTGATGTGACAATAAAAAAATTTCATCGACATTCGGTGACACCGTCACAGATGGAGCGGAAAATGCGCACTGGCGGGAAACTCAGCGGGCCGCTTTTCGGCTAGTCTTGCTGTTAAAAAAAGGAACTCTATGACTGACAGCGCACAACTTCAGACCGGACACCGCCACTGGATCTTAATCGCCTGCATGCTGGCGATGTTTATGGCGGCTATCGAAGTCACTATCGTCGCCACCGCCATGCCTACCATCATCGCCGACCTCGGCGGGTTTTCGCAGTTTGGCTGGGTCTTCTCTATCTATCTGCTGACCCAGGCGGTCAGCGTGCCGCTCTACGGGCGACTGGCGGACAGGGTCGGTCGCAAAACGATGTTTTTTATCGGCACCACAATTTTCCTGCTGGGCTCAGTGCTGTGCGGTTTTGCACACAGCATGTTCTGGCTCATCCTGTTCCGGGCGTTTCAGGGCCTCGGCGCGGGGGCCATTATGCCCCTCAGCTCCACCATCGTGGCCGACATCTACTCGCCGCGCGAACGCGCCAGCGTTCAGGGCTGGCTATCCAGCGTCTGGGGGGTAGCGGCGATCGTGGGGCCGCTGACCGGAGCCTGGCTGGTGCAGCACTTCAGCTGGCCGGTGATCTTCTGGGTCAATCTGCCGATAGGCGTGGTCAGTATGCTGATGCTGGCGCGCTGGCTGCCGTCGCATCCGCAGGAGGAGGAGACGCAGCCGCTGAACGTGGCGGGCAGCGGCTGGCTGATGCTCTGCGTGACCGCCTTGCTGACCGCGCTGCTGCAGGCGGAGCAGCTGGGTCTCTGGCTGGTGCCGTTTCTGCTCGTGTCGCTGCTGGCGGGCTGGCAGCTCAGACGGCATGAGCAGCGCGCTGCAGCGCCGCTGTTTCCGCTGGTGATCTGGCGCAGCCGGCTGATTGTGGCAGGGAACGCGGGCAACCTGATTATCGGGGCGGCCATGATGGGGATCAGCGCTTTTCTGCCCACCTGGATTCAGGGCATCCGCGGCGGTTCACCGCTGCAGGCGGGCAGCGTGCTGGCGATGATGTCAATTGGCTGGCCGCTGGCCAGTACGCTCAGCGGCAGGCTGATGCTGCACACCTCCTACCGCTTCACCGCCCAGCTCGGCGTGCTGTTGCTGGTGACCGGCAGCGCCTTACTGCTGTTTCTGCAGCCGGCAAGCTCGCTGTTTCAGGCGGGCTTTACGGCCTTCCTGATCGGCACCGGCATGGGCATGACCAGCACCACCTTCCTGGTGTCGGTGCAGAATCAGGCGGACTATCAGATTCGCGGCATCTGTACCGCGTCCATCATGTTCAGCCGGATGATCGGCTCAGCGGTGGGGACAGCCATTATGGGGGCGGTGCTGAATCTGAATCTGCAGTGGCGTCTGCCAGAGATTCAGGATCCGGTGCAGCAGATTATGTCCGGTCAGAGCCGTCAGGCGTTGCCGCCCGAGACGCTGCAGCAGATGGTGGCGGCGATTGCCGCGTCACTGCACTGGGTCTTTGTGGTGGCGCTGGTGACGGCGCTGCTGGCAATAGGGGTGGCGTGGATGATGCCGCGTCAGCGGCCGGAACAGGCGGACTAGCAGGCAGGGCGGCGAGGGCCGCCCTGATCTGAAACGGACTACTGTGCTGGCGCGTCCTGCGAACTGCCGGCACTGGCGGGCACGCTGGCGTCGCTGTCGCTGCCAGAGCGTTTATAAACGATCTTTTGTGTGTCATTGTCACAATGCCCGACGACCTGACCGCCTGCCTGATCAACCTGATCGTTGGCGACGATGTCGAGACTGAAGCCCGATTCGGGTACGCCATTCTGAATGATTTTCTGGCTGATATCCGCTTTTACTGACTCACAGGATGCCTGCGCCATCAGCGGCAGGGCAAACAACGCCGCAGTGAACAACACTCTCTGTAGCTTCATCACGTCTTCCTTATGTTAGTCGTCCGTCATTACTATAGCGCAATTTCAGGGGGTAACCGGGCGGCCTGAACGGCGGTCCAGACAGCGCAGGGTGTTGGGTTCCCAGTAGGCGTTAAGATTGAGGCTCTGCTCGCACTTGTCACGGGTATCAAACGCCCGGTCAGTTTTGTCGAACTCTTTTTCGACGCGGCTGTTTACCTTGTTGCGGAGCATCCGCGTGTCATTCCATTGCTCTCTGTCCTGACGCGCTGCTTCATTGCTCAGCGCAGAGCTGCCATCTTCAATGATCAGACGATTGGTGTTGGCTGTCGCAGTCAGGGCCGCGGTGGAAAGCAGTACCATCAGCACGGCAGGGATCATTTTTTTCATTACTTTATCCTTTAGTTAACGCAAACCATACTCTCTGCGACGGCGATAGCAGCGGACATGCCTGGAGCCTGGCCCATCAGGCTGTTTCAGCGGTGATGCTGAACCCGGACAGCGCACACGCCTGCCTGGTCGCTCTGCAACAATTCAGCCCGATGGCAGAGGCTTTTAGTATATCATCGCCGTTTCTTTGCTCACCAGCGGTGAGTCATTTGTTTACGTTCGGGAGAGGAACCGGTGCTGATCAAGACCGCCTTGCTGTTTTTTATTACCGCGCTGGCGGAGATTACCGGCTGTTTTCTGCCGTGGCTGTGGCTGAAAAAAGGGGGCGCTGTCTGGCTGTTACTGCCTGCGGCGGCCAGCCTGGCGCTGTTTGTCTGGCTGCTGACCCTGCATCCGGCGGCCAGTGGCCGGGTCTACGCGGCCTACGGTGGCGTTTATGTCCTGACGGCGCTGCTCTGGTTGCGGATCGTGGATGGCGTGAAGTTAAGCGCGTGGGACTGGAGCGGGGCACTGATTGCGTTCAGCGGGATGCTGATCATCGTGCTGGGCTGGGGGCGGGGATAACGCCAGCCGCAGCTGGCGTGGCGGGAACTTACGGCTTGTGGACTTTCAGGCCCGCCAGGGTCTGACTGACCGGCATCATCTCCAGGCTGTTGATGTTGACATGCTTTGGCAGCGTCGCGACCCACCAGACCGCCTCCGTCACATCCTCTGGCGTCAGGGCGGTCGCACCTTCATAGACCTGACCCGCTTTATCGTCGTCGCCTTTGAAACGCACGTTAGAAAACTCGGTGCCGCCGACCAGACCCGGTTCAATGTCGGTCACGCGCAGCGCGGTACCGTGCAGGTCGGTACGCAGATTCAGGCTGAACTGACGCACGAAGGCTTTAGTGGCACCATAAACGTTGCCACCGGCATAGGGCCAGCTACCGGCAATCGAACCGATATTGATGATATGACCCACATTGCGCTCCACCATCTGCGGCAGCAGGGCGCGGGTCATATAGACCAGCCCTTTGGTGTTGGTGTCAATCATGTTTTCCCAGTCTTCAACGTTAGCTTTGTGCGCAGGCTCAATGCCCAGCGCCAGCCCGGCATTGTTGACCAGCACGTCGATATGACGCCATTCGGCCGGAAGCTGGCTCACTGCCTCTTCGATCGCGGCACGGTTGCGCACATCAAGCTGCACCGTATAGAGGTTGTCGCCCAGCTCCTCTTTCAGCGCTTTCAGACGTTCGGCGCGGCGTCCGGTGGCAATCACCTTATGACCATTTTCGATAAAGCGGCGGGTGATGCTTTGACCAAAACCGGCGGTCGCACCGGTGACAAAAATTATCATCTCACTGTTCCTTATGCCATTTTCAGAGTCGATGGCTTCACCATAGCATTTCATTCCGGCTTCTGCGCGTGGAAAAACAGCCTGGCCTGTAAACGCATTTTACCGCTCAGCCGGATGCGCCTTTTCAGGGCAGCCTGCACCCTGAAAGGGCAGATTCCGGGCTGAGCGGCCATACTCAAATCATCCTGTCCGGCTGAAAACGGACTGCAACCGTTTGCATCGGTTCCGCAAACGGTTGCTAACCCACTCCGGGCTGTTTTGTTGCGCAACGATGCGTTTCACTCTTATTTTGCTGATTGTTAAGGATTTTATTTCATTTCGAAATTGGCACGCAGGTTGCAAGGCGTAATGAAGATACCTCTGCTGATGCACCATCGCGCATCAGCGCGCATTCAGAAAGGACGGACCATGTTATCAGCAACTGATACGGCGATACGCGCCAGCTTCTTCGATTTCACGGGCACAGTGACTCATCCCGACGATCTCCTCAAACGGGCCCGCTATCTGGAGGATGGGGTGTTGCTGCTGCGTGAAGGCCGCGTGGTGGGGCTGGAGAGCTGGGAGAACAGCGCGGCGCGGCTGGCAGACCAGCCCGTTACCGACCTGCGCGGCAGGCTGATTGTGCCGGGTTTTGTCGACACCCATATTCACTATCCGCAGACCGAGATGATTGGCGCATTCGGTGAACAGTTGCTGGAGTGGCTCAATCACTACACTTTCCCGGTAGAAGCGCAGTATCACTGCCCCGATCACGCGGCGCGGATGTCCGCCTTCTTTCTGCATCAGCTGCTCTCCAACGGCACCACGAGTGCGCTGGTGTTTGGCACCGTCCATCCGCAGTCGGTGGAGGCCCTGTTCAGCGCGGCCGAAGCCCTGAACATGCGGCTGATTGCCGGTAAGGTCATGATGGACCGCAATGCGCCCGACAACCTGACCGAAACGCCGGAGCAGAGCTACCAGCAGACGCGGGCGCTGATTGCGCGCTGGCATCAGCGCGGGCGACTGAGCTATGCGCTGACGCCGCGCTTTGCACCGACCTCGTCCCCGGCGTTGCTGGAAAAAGTTCAGCAGCTGCGTCAGGAGTTCCCGGATACCTGGGTGCACACCCATCTCAGTGAGAATCCGCAGGAGGTGGCCTGGGTGAAAGCACTGTTCCCGGAGCGGGAGAATTATCTGGATGTCTACCATCATCATCAGCTGACGGGCCGTCGCAGCGTCTTTGCGCACTGTCTGCATCTGGACGATCGGGAGTGGCAGTGTCTGCACGACACCGAATCCGCCATTGCATTTTGTCCCACCTCCAACCTGTTTCTCGGCAGCGGGCTGTTCAACCTGAAACGCAGCTGGCAGCAGGGCGTCAGCGTCGGTATCGGCACCGATGTCGGCGCAGGCACCACCTTTAATATGCTGCAGACGCTGGGTGAAGCCTACAAGGTCGGGCAGCTACAGCACTACCGGCTCAGCGCCGCCGAAGCCTTCTACCACGCCACGCTGGGTGGCGCCCATGCGCTGGATCTCGATCACGCCATCGGCAATTTCAACGTGGGTAAAGAGGCCGATTTCGTGGTGCTCGATCCGGCTGTCTCTGCATTGCAGCAGCTGCGTATCGGCAACAGCAAAGATATCTGGGAAAAACTGTTCGTGCTGATGACGCTGGGCGACGACCGCAACATTGCCCAGACCTGGGTCGCGGGTCGTCCGGTCTGGCAGCGCGAATCACAGGAGCAAGCCGCATGATCCAGTTTCTGTTAAATAATCAGCTCGTCACCGAAGAGACGCTCGATCCTAATCTCACGGTGCTCACTTATCTGCGCACCCGGCAGCAGCGCACCGGCACCAAAGAGGGCTGTGCCTCGGGGGACTGCGGCGCCTGTAGCGTCACCCTGGGCAAAGTCGTGGAGGGAAAGATGCAGTATGAAACCGTCAACAGCTGCCTGACGCTGGTCTCCGCCTTACAGGGCAGGCAGCTGATCACGGTAGAGGATCTGCGTCATGGACGCGCCCTGCATCCGGCGCAGCAGGCGATGGTGGAGTGCCACGGGTCGCAGTGCGGATTCTGTACGCCAGGCTTTGTGATGTCGCTGTTCAGCCTGCAAAAAAGGGCGGGAGGCTGGGATCGCCACCAGGCGGAAACGGCGCTGGCCGGAAACCTCTGCCGCTGCACCGGCTACCGGCCCATTATGGCGGCCGCCGAACAGCTCTGTTCGCAGCCGGTGTCCGATCTGTTTGAGCAGCAGGCTGCCACCACCGTACAGCGGCTGGAGGCGCTGGCCAGTCCGGAGGTGCAGGAGTTAGCCGGTGAAGGTCGCCGCTGCTTCCTGCCGAAAACGCCCGCTCAGCTGGCTGCGCTCTGTCAGGCGCATCCCGACGCGCAGCTGATTGCCGGTGGCACCGACCTCAGCCTGCAGATCACCCAGCAGCATAAAAAAATTGGCGTGCTGATTGCGCTGGAGCAGGTTGCCGCGCTTAAAGTCTGCAGCGAATTTGACGACCACTATCTGCTGGGGGCGGGCGCGTCGCTACAGCAGGTCAGCGATTTTCTTGCCAGCCGCATTCCCGGCGTCAGCGAGATGCTGCAACGCTTCGCCTCGCTGCAGATCCGTCTGCAGGGCACCCTGGGCGGCAACATTGCCAACGCTTCGCCAGTCGGCGACGCCTCGCCAGTGCTGCTGGCCCTGGATGCCAGCCTGGTGCTGCAGACGGGCGAACAGCAGCGCAGTCTGCCGCTCGACCAGTTCTTTACCGGCTACCGGCAGACGCAGCTGAAAAAAGGGGAGTTTATCCGCGCCATCCGTATCGATAAGGTGACGGTGTCACCTGATTTTGTCGCCTGGAAAGTCTCTAAACGGCTGGATGACGACATCTCTGCGGTGTTTGGGGCTTTTAATCTTCAGTTTGATCAGGGTGTCGTCAGCGCCGTCCGTATCGCCTTTGGCGGCATGGCCGCGACGCCCGGGCGCGCGTACCACTGCGAACAGAGACTGCTCGGGCAGCCGTTGAATGCGGTGACAGTGTCACACGCAGCGGCCGCGCTGGCCGAGGATTTCCAGCCGCTTTCCGATTTTCGTGCCAGCAGCGACTACCGCCTCAAGGTGGCGCAGAACCTGCTTCGCCGCTACTGGCATCGCCATAACGGCGACATAACCTGTATCGAGGTCTCACGCTATGTCTCATAACCGTCCTGAACTGACCGAAGAGGTGATTAAGGCGCAGTACGCCGCCGACCTGCAGAGCGGCGTGGGTCGCAGTAATCGCCATGAGAGTGCGGAAAAGCACGTTTCGGGTGAGGCGCGCTTCATTGACGACAAGCCGGAGCTGCCCGGACTGCTGCACCTCTGTCCGCGCCTGAGCGAACACGCCCACGCCCGGATCCTGCACATTGATGTGCAACCCTGCTACGCCGTGCCGGGCGTCGTCAGCGTCCTGACCTGGCAGGATGTGCCGGGCATCAACGATGTCGGTCCGCTGGAACCGGGCGATCCGCTGCTGGCGCACGAGAAAGTGGAGTATCTGGGCCAGATTGTGATCGCGGTGGCGGCAGAGACACCTGACGCCGCCCGCCAGGGCGCGGCCGCAGCGGTGATTGAGTATGAGGTGCTGGAACCGCTGCTGGACGTGGAGCAGGCGCTGGCGCAGGGCAGTTTTGTTCAGGAGCCGCATGTTCATCAGCGCGGCGACGTGGAGGCGGCGCTGGCGCGTGCGCCGCATCGGGTCAGCGGATCGTTTCATATCGGCGGCCAGGAGCACTTCTATCTGGAAACCCAGACCGCGATGGTGATCCCGGGCGAAGATCAGCAGCTGCAGGTTTTCTCCTCGACCCAGAACCCCACCGAAGTGCAGAAGCTGGTGGCGGAGGTGATGGGCATCAGCCTGAATCAGGTCACCATCGATATGCGTCGCATGGGCGGCGGTTTCGGCGGCAAAGAGACGCAGGCGGCGGGCGTCGCCTGTCTCTGCGCCATCGTGGCGCGCCAGACCGGGCGGGCGGCGAAGATGCGGCTCTCACGCCGCGACGATATGCGCGTGACCGGCAAACGCCATCCTTTCTTCGTGCGCTATGAGGCGGGCGTCGAGGAGGATGGACGGCTCTGCGGCATCCGTATCGATCTGGCCGGAAACTGCGGTTATTCGCTGGATCTGAGCGGATCCATTGTCGATCGTGCCATGTTCCACGCCGATAACGCCTATTACCTCGGAGATGCACGGATTACCGGCTATCGCTGCCGCACCAATACGGCCTCCAACACCGCCTACCGGGGATTTGGCGGACCGCAGGGTATGGTGGCGATTGAACAGATCATGGATCACATCGCCCGCGAACGGGGTCTGGACCCGCTGACGCTGCGCAAACGTAACTACTACGGCAAGGAGGATCGTAACATTACCCATTACCATCAGCAGGTCGAAGATAACCTGCTGGATGAGATCACGGAGCAGCTTGAACGCAGCAGCGACTACCAGGCCCGCCGCGCAGAGATTACGGCTTTTAACGCCCGCAGCCCGCTGCTGAAACGCGGACTGGCGCTGACCCCGGTGAAGTTTGGTATCTCCTTTACCTCCAGCTTTCTTAACCAGGCAGGCGCGCTGATCCTGATCTACACCGACGGTACGGTGCAGCTTAACCACGGCGGAACCGAGATGGGCCAGGGGCTCAACACCAAGGTGACGCAGATTGTCGCCGAGGTGCTGCAGATCGAGACCGATAAAATCCAGATCACCGCCACCGACACCGGAAAAGTGCCGAATACCTCCCCGACGGCCGCCTCCAGCGGTGCAGACCTCAATGGCAAAGCGGCGCAGAATGCGGCGGAGATTCTGCGTGACCGGCTGACCGCGATGCTCTGCGAACAGCATCAGTGCGACGCCGCCGAGGTGAGTTTCCGCAACGGCGTGGTGCGCGCCGGGGAGAAACATTACACCTTTGCTGAGGTGGCAAAGCTGGCGTGGCTGAATCAGGTGCCGCTTTCGGCCACCGGCTACTATCGCGTGCCGGGTATTCACTACGACCGGCTGGCGGGACGGGGCAAACCTTTCTACTACTACGCCTTCGGGGCGGCCTGCTGCGAAGTGATCATCGATACGCTGACCGGCGAATCCCGCCTGCTGCGTGCCGACATCCTGCATGATGTCGGCGCCTCCTTAAACCCGGCCATCGATATCGGTCAGGTGGAAGGGGGCTTTGTGCAGGGGCTGGGCTGGCTCACCTGCGAAGAGCTGGTGTGGAATGATAAAGGGCAGCTGCTGACCGATGGTCCGGCGAGCTACAAAATTCCGGCCATCAGCGATGTGCCGGCCGATCTGCGGGTCACGCTGGTAGAGAATCGCAAAAATCCAAAGGAGACGGTGTTTCACTCCAAGGCCGTCGGGGAGCCGCCCTTTATGCTGGGTATCGCGGCCTGGTGCGCCCTGCAGGATGCGGTAGCCAGCGTCGCGGACTACCGGCAGCACCCGCTGCTGGATGCGCCCGCCACGCCCGAACGGATCTTCCGGGGCGTGCAGCGCCTGACAGGAGCCACTGATGATCTACCATGACTGGATCGGCGTGCTGCACCAGCTGCGGGAGAAGCGTCAGAGCTGCGTCCTGATCACCGTGCTCAGTGAACAGGGGTCGGTGCCGCGTGACAGCGGCAGCAAGATGATTGTTTCACAGCAGGAGACGTGGCTGACTATCGGCGGCGGGCATCTGGAGTTTCAGTGCATCGCCCAGGCCAGGGCGATGCTGGAGAGCGGTACCCGCGCCCCGCACACGGAAGCCTTCAGCCTGGGCGCGCGGCTCGGCCAGTGCTGCGGCGGCAGGACTACGCTGCTGTTTGAGCCGCTGCTGCAGGCGCAGCCGGAGATCTGGCTGTTCGGGGCCGGACATGTCGGTCAGGCGCTGGTGAATCTGCTGTCAACGTTACCCTGTCACATAAACTGGGTCGACAGTCGCGCGGCGCAGTTCTGCCATGTGCCGCCCGGCGTCGTGACACATCAGCCGGAGGATCCGCTCGACTGCGTGGCGCAGGCCCCGGCAGGCAGCTACTTCATCATCATGACGCACCATCATCCGCTCGACTTTGCCCTGTGCGAGGCGGTGCTCCGGCGCGGTGATTTTCGCTATGCCGGGGTGATCGGCTCAGCAACCAAGAATCAGCGTTTCCGCTACCGGCTGGCGGGCAAGGGAGTGGAGAGCGACACGCTGGCCCGCCTGCGCTGTCCGATTGGCCTGCCGGATGTGAAAGGCAAGCTGCCCGCCGAGATTGCGGTGGCGATTGCCGGTGAGATCATCAGCGTTTATCAGCAGACGATCGGCTGAGTTGTCGCGCTGGCGGCAACCTGTCAGGATAAGCCTTTGCGATGCCCATCAGGAGCGAACCATGAACGCCCGTCAGAATCCCTTCTTTAGCGTCAGCACACTGCCTTACCAGGCGCCTCCTTTTGATCAGATCGAGGAGCAGGATTTCCTGCCCGCACTGCAGGCAGGTATTGAGGCGAAGCGTCAGGAAATCGCCGCAATCGCCGGGAACAGCGAGGCGCCCACCTTTCTCAACACCCTCGAGGCGCTGGAGAAGAGCGGACAGCTGCTGAACCGGGTTAACCTGGTCTTCAGCGCCATGACGTCTGCACATACCAGCCCTTATCTGCAGCAGGTCGATGAGGAGATTGCGCCGCAGCTCACCGCGCTGAACGATGAGATCATGCTTAACCGGCCGCTGTTCTCACGACTTGATGCGGTCTATCTGGATCGCGCAACGCTGGATAGCGAATCGAAACGGCTGGTCGAGGTGATCTGGCAGCGCTTCCAGCTGGCGGGGGCCAACCTGCCGGAGGCGCAGAAACAGCAGCTTAAGGCGCTGAATCAGGAGGCGGCGCGCCTCAGCACCCGCTTTACCAACCGGCTGCTGGCGGCCACCAAAGCGTGCGGGCTGGTGGTCAGCGATCGGCAGCAGCTGGCGGGACTGTCCGCCGCCGATCTCGCGGTGGCTCAGGCGGAAGCGCGGGCGCGCGGCCTGGAGGATCGCTGGCTGCTGGTGCTGCAGAACACCACACAGCAACCGGCGCTGCAGAGCCTCACCGACCGTGCCACCCGTGAGGCGCTCTTTACGGCTGGCGTCACGCGTACCGAAAAAGGGGATGAAAACGACACCCGCGAGCTTATTCTGCGGCTGGCGCAGGTCAGGGCGGAGCAGGCCAGGCTGCTGGGCTTTGCCAGCTACGCGGCGTGGAAGCTGCAGGATCAGATGGCGAAAACGCCCGATGCGGCGCTGGCCTTTATGCGCAACATCGTGCCTGCCGCCCGCGCCCGCGCCGGACGGGAAGCGGCGGCGATTCAGCAGATCATCGACGAGCAGCAGGGCGGTTTTACCCTGGAAGCCTGGGACTGGCGCTTCTATGCCGAACAGGTGCGGCGCGCCCGCTACGACCTGGATGAGAGTCAGATCAAACCCTACTTCGAACTCAACTCGGTGCTGCATAACGGCGTCTTCCGGGCGGCCACGCAGCTCTACGGCATCCGGTTTGCGCAGCGTCAGGATCTGCCGGTTTACCATCCCGACGTTCAGGTCTATGAGATTTTCGACGCGGATGACACCCCGCTGGCGCTCTTCTATACCGACTTCTTTAAGCGCGACAGCAAAGGCGGCGGAGCCTGGATGAGTAACTTCGTTAACCAGTCAACGCTGCTGGAGAGCCGGCCGGTGATCTACAACGTCTGCAACTACACCCGGCCGCCAGCCGGTGAGCCTGCGCTGCTGAGCTGGGACGACGTCATTACCCTGTTCCATGAGTTTGGTCATACGCTGCACGGGTTGTTCGCCAGCCAGCGCTATCCAAGCCTCTCCGGCACGGAAACCCCGCGCGACTTTGTTGAGTTTCCATCGCAGATCAACGAGCACTGGGCCAGCGAGCCGGAGGTGTTCCGGCACTACGCCCGCCACTATCAGACGCAGGAGCCGATGCCTGCCGCGCTATATGAGAAGATGGTGCAGGCCGCACAGTTCAACAAAGGCTATGAGATGAGCGAACTGCTGGCGGCTGCGCTGCTCGATCTGCACTGGCACAGTCTGAAGGCCGACGCCGCGCCGCACAGCGTCGGCGATTTTGAGCAGCAGGCGCTGGAGAGCGATAATCTGGCGCTGACGGCGGTGCCGCCGCGCTATCGCTCCAGCTATTTCCAGCACATCTGGGGCGGCGGCTATGCGGCGGGCTACTACGCCTATATCTGGACGCAGATGCTTGCCGACGATGGCTATCAGTGGTTTTCAGAGCGGGGCGGACTGACGCGGGAAAACGGCGATCTTTTCCGGCAGAAGATTCTGTCCCGGGGCAACAGCAGCGATCTGAAAACGCTCTATGAGAGCTGGCGGGGCGCAGCGCCAGAGCTGGCGCCGATGCTGAAAAATCGCGGTCTCACGGACGACTGACACCGGCAGCGGGCCGTCATGCAGACGGCCCGCGCTTTACCGCTAGCCCAGCGGGCCGCCTTCGATGGTTTCGCACATACCGGCCAGCACGCGCTCGCCGGTTTCGTTTTTCAGGGAGTCATACCACGCCGCCGTGACGGCCGGGTCGCGCGCATGGGTCACGTCGCAGCGTTTACGCGCTTTCAGCACCAGATCTCTGACCCGCTCAACCCGCCGGGTCTGATAGCGCAGCAGCGCATCCTCAATGCCCAGCGAATGGGACGCCAGAGCAGAGGCCAGCACCACCGCATCCTCCATCGCCGCGCAGCCGCCCTGACCAATATCGGGCGTGGTACTGTGGGCGGCGTCGCCCAGCAGGGCGATGCGACCCTTAACGAACCGGCTGAACGGCTCGATATCGTGGATCTCTACCCGGTTGGTGGTTTCAGGATTGATGGCCGCAATCAGCCGCTGCACCGGCGCCGCCCAGCCCCGGAAGTAGCCGGTTAAATCCGCTTTTACCGTGGATCGATCCTGTGGCAACCCTTTTGGCAGCGGCACATCAAAGAAGAAGTAGAAGCGATTGCCGCTGATCGGCATCAGTGACACCCGCTTGCCATCGCCGACAAAGGTGGTCCACTGGTCGGCGGGCGCGATCCCTTCATCGATGGTAACGAGGCCGTTCCAGTTAACGTAACCGGCATAGCGCCGCTCCAGCTTCTGCTCCAGCACATAGTCGCGGATCACCGAGTGGGTACCGTCTGCGGCAATCAGAAAATCACCGTGGGCCTGGCTGTTGTCCGAGAAGGTGGCGATAACCCCCTGTTCGGTCTGCCTGACCTGGATCACCCGCTTGCCAAACTGCACCCGATCGCGGCCGAAGGTGTCGATCAGCATCGCCTGCAGTTCGGCCCGCGCAACCGGGCAGGGATATTCGCCGACCTGCTGCACCAGCGGCGCCATGCTGAAGCGGGTCAGGGCGGCTCCGCTGGTGCCGTCGTGATAGGCCATATAAGCCATATTCCCGCCCAGCTTACGCAGCGCAGCTTTCATGCCCAGCGCGTTCAGGCATTTCACGCCGTTGGGCCAGATCGAAATTGCCGCGCCAACCGGCTTCATCTCCCTGACGGCTTCAAAGACGTCGACCTCAAATCCGGCTTTTTCCAGCGCGATGGCGCTGCTCATGCCGCCGATCCCGCCACCAATCACGATTGCTTTCATAATGCTCTCCTGTCTGCTTGCCTTACATCCTGCAACTTTTGTACCAGGCAGGCGTGCGCCGCAGAAAAGAGCAGCGGCGGCAGTAAAATCAAGGCATTAAGGCCCGAGCAGGCCAGCGATTCCGCCGCGACTGGCGATGCCGTTGCACTACCATGTTGCAGCGTGACGTTTCATCAGGGTGCAGACCCGGCGATGCTGTATCGATCGTTTCATCGCCCGATCTGGCGCGGGGCGCGATCAGCCCATCTCATCCGCCGGGCAGGTGCGTTTCTGGCGGTGTCCTGAAGTCAGTTAAGAAATAATTAACGATAAGGCGGGCAGGAAGCGCTAAATAGCCCGAAAAATAATTAAACAATTAATTAACAATCGGCCCGGTTAATCGCGGTCAGGCCAGGTGTTTATTCTCCCGTAAAGGCTGGTAAACCAACCGGATAGTGCCATAAATAGCGTTTGTTTATTCACAATCAGAAACAACTGTGATGATTTTGTTGCCAGATTAAAGCATAAGGAAAATCGTACAAACCGCGCCACAACAGGCTTTTAGGATATTGCCTGGACGCGGATTCTGGCGTGGCATGATATAGATCACGCCAATGACAAGGACTCCGGAAGGCAATCATGAAAATTGGAATCACAAATAACCAGTATCCCGAGCAGCGCAATATTTTAGTTAATCCGGATAATGAATATATCAATCTGAAGAAAAGCAATCTGTTCTATTTTATTAATCCGTTACGCACCCGATTGCTTAAAAAAAATAAAATCTTTGTTTTCCAGCCGGTGCCGTTTTCCGGGGCTTCGCGGGTGGACATCCTGCATCTGTTTAATGAAGTCGCGATTACCCGCCAGAAGTGGGTGGCAAGCTTTGAAACCGAGCTGCCGCGCGTGTTACCGGTGGCGGGCGTCGCCAAGCAGGATAACCCGGAGTTGCAGCGCCTGATCCCGCACCTGTTGAAAGATAACTGTCTGGGGCTGATTGCGATCTCCGATGCCACGCTGAATATTCAGATGAAGCTGTTCAGACCTGATATTGCGCAGCAGATCCGCCGGAAAACCCTGGTGCTGCATCCGCCACAAAAGCTGTTTGTGCAGCAGAAGGCACCACGCCAGCCCGGCATACTCAGGCTGACGTTCGCCGGTAATGAGTTCTACCGTAAAGGCGGCGCGGAAGTGGTGCTGGCCATCAGTGAACTGCTTGAAGAGCGCCGCATGGAAGAGTCGCAGCTGGATGTGCAGCTGATTGGCGAGCTGTCCAAGCGCCACAACGTGGCGCATCGCCAGTTCCAGGATGATGAGGCGTTCTGTCGCGGCATTGAGAACCGGATTAAACGCTATCGTTGCTTTACCCACCACGCCCGGATGGAGAATGGCGCACTGATGCAGCTGTTCCGCCAGAGTGATGCCGGACTCCTGCCGACCTGGCAGGAGACTTATGGCTTCTCGGTACTGGAGATGCAGGCCAACGGCTGCCCGGTGATCACCAGTAACGTGCGGGCGCTGCCGGAGATCAATCCCGCCAGCGCGGGCTGGGTGCTGACCAGTCCACTGAACGCTGACCGCGAATACAGCATTACCTCGCCGGATGAGAAAGCCGCACTGCGCCGCTCGCTGGTGGAGGGCCTCAAGTCGACGCTGCTGGCCATTATTGAGCGTCCTGAAATATTGCAGGAGAAGGGCGAGGCGGCCATTCAGCGTATCCGGGAGCAGCATGACACCCAGCGTTACATTGCCCGACTCAACGAAATCTACAGCCGTGGCGTGATGAATGCCACTCAACACCCTCCTGTTGTCTCAATTTAGTGAGATTTCCCTGACGGGACGCGCCAGACTGGTCATACTCAGGGAAGCGTCCCACAGGAGAACTCTTATGAAACTGCTCGTCACTCTGCTGCTGTCCGGTTTACTGGGCAGCAGCGCCTTCGCTCAGCCCGCTCCGCTTTTTCCAGCCCGCGCCCCCGTGGTTAAGCTGACGCCCGCTGCGGCCCGTTGCGATCTCTCTGCCTGCCAGTCCAACTGCTACGTTGAACAGTCTCACTGCAATACCCGTGACAACGGATCCTGCAGCACCGAGGCGCAGATGTGTGTGCAGGCCTGTGCCAGTCAATGTAAGTAATCTCTTTCAGTAAAGAACGTCTGGTTGCCGATGAAAAAGTCTGTGTTGTACGTTGTGTTGCTCGCTCTTTCTGCCCGCTGTGTTGCCGCCGATCTCTCCTCACAGCAGGTCACTTCTCTGGTCAAAGCCACGATCGAACCGCTGATGGCGCAGCAGTCGATCCCCGGCATGTCGGTGGCGGTGCTCTGCAAAGGCCGGTCGCAGTTCGTGAACTTCGGTGTGGCCGATCTCGACTCGCGCCGCCGGGTCACGGAAAACACCCTGTTTGAACTCGGTTCCGTCAGTAAAACCTTTACCGGCACGCTGGCCGGGGTGCAGATCCGCAACGGCGACATCCGCCTCAGCGATCCGGTGCATAAGTACTGGCCGCAGCTGACCGGTGCGCAGTGGCGGCCGGTGCGGATGCTCCATCTGGCCACCTACACGGCGGGCGGCCTGCCGCTGCAGCTGCCGGATCAGGTGACCGATCAGGCGTCGCTGCTGCGCTTCTATCAGGACTGGCAGCCCGGGGCCGCGCCAGGCACGCTGCGTCAGTACTCTAACGCCAGCATCGGCCTGTTTGGCGCGCTGATGGTGAAGGGGGACTATGAGCAGGCGATGGAACGGAATGTGTTTCAGCCCCTGCGCCTGACGCGCACCTATATCACTGTGCCGCCCTCCATGATGCTTAACTACGCCTGGGGCTATAAAGAGGGTCAGCCGGTGCGGGTGTCGCCAGGGATGCTGGATGCTGAAGCTTACGGCATTAAATCGACCGCGCGTGACATGCTCACGTTTATGCAGGCGAACATCGATCCTAATCGCCTTTCCGCTGGCAATGCGGTGTTGCGGAATGCCATACGCACCGCGCAGTCGCGCTATTTCAGCGTCGGGAAGCTCTATCAGGGGCTGGGCTGGGAGATGTACGACTGGCCGGTTTCTGCCGACACCCTGATCGGCGATAGCGATAACAGTGTGGCGCTGAAAGCCCGTCCGGCGACGCAACTGACGCCCGTCGGGCCGTCGCAGCCCGCCAGCTGGGTACATAAAACCGGCGCGACCAACGGATTCGGGGCCTACATTGCGTTTATTCCCGCCGCGAACTGCGGCATCGTGATGCTGGCGAATAAAAACTATCCGAACCCGCTGCGCGTCCGGGCGGCCTGGCAGATCCTGCAGGCCCTGCAGCAGGAGAGAACGGAGTAACCGGGCCCGCAGCAGGGCCCGGTTACTCAGGGCGGCGCTTCGGCTTCCGACAGCGCCTGCGCCGCGCAGATCAGGGCCAGATGGCTCAGCCCCTGCGGCATATTGCCGCGCCAGCTCTGGGTGCGCACATCATACATCTCATTGAAAATATCGACGTTGCCGTGACCCTCCAGCGTCGTCAGGATCTCCTGCATCGCCTGGTTTGCCTGCGCCGTTTCGCCCAGCTTTGCCCAGGCCTCCACCAGCCAGAAAGCGCAGGCGAGAAAGGTACTCTCTTCCTCCCGGACGCCGCTGTAGCGGTAGAGCATGGCGCTGCCATCGCCCAGTTCCCTGCGGATAGCGTGACAGGTGGCGAGCATCCGCTGCCGGTTCACCGCGTTGCCATAGTGGTGAACCAGCGCCAGCGAGGCGTCGAGCCGATCCTCGCTGCCCGCATAAAAGAGATAAGCCTGCTGCTGTTCAGACCAGCAGTGGGACTCAATCCAGTCGCGGATACGGTCGCGCTCCCGCTGCCAGCGCCCCAGCCAGGTCGGTTCAATATGCTGGCTCTCGGCCAGGGCCACCGCACGATCCAGCGCCATCCAGCAGGCCATTTTCGAATGGGTGTAGTGCTGCAGTTCAGGCAGCTCCCAGATCCCGCAATCTTTCTGCCGCCAGTGGTCGGCACAGCAGTTCGCCAGCTCGCCCAGCATGCGTGAGGTGGTGATATCCAGCACATGTCCCGCCTCAATAAAGTGCTGCGCAGTGACCAGCATGTCGCCATACATGCTGAGCTGCAGCTGATCGCGCGCGTTATTGCCGACCCGGACTGGCCGGGAATGGCGATAGCCCGCAAGCAGAGGATAACGCTCGGCGGGCACCTCATCGCCGTTCAGGGCATAACAGGCGCGCAGCCTGACGCCGTGGCGCATGATGGTCTGAGAGAGCCAGGAGAACGCCGCCTTACAATCCTCCAGCGCGCCGATATAGACGAAGGCTTTGATAATCAGGCAGGCGTCGCGCACCCAGGCGTAGCGGTAATCGTAATTTTTTTCGCCGCCAATCCCCTCCGGCAGTGAGGTGGTCGCCGCCGCCGCCAGCGCGCCGGTCGGCGAGTACCAGAGAAACTTCAGCGACAGGGCAGAGCGTTTTACCAGTGCCGGATAGTGTCCGTTGTAGCTCAGGTTCTCCACCCAGCTGCGCCAGCCGGTGTGGCTGATTTCGATGCGCTGGTCGATCGCCTCCAGCGGCGGCACCGCCAGTGGCTCGCTCTCGGTCACCAGCAGCGCACAGAGGGAACGGGAACCCGGCGTGGTGCGCAGTGTGGCGCAGATCTCTTCGTCGCAAAGATGGGTGATGCAGATATCGTCACTGGCACGGAACATCGTCATGATGTCGGCGATGTGAAACACCTTGCCTTTCTCATTTTCGGCCACCCACGGCGAACGGGTTTCAGCCGCGGTGCCAAAGCGCAGGGTAATGGCTAACGCCACTTCACCGCTGACGCCTTCGATACGGCGGGCCAGTTCGCACCAGGGCAGCCGACCCGCCAGCGTACTGTTAATCGATTCAGTCAGCAGCACCGTACCGCTTCCGGTCTCGAAGCGGGTCTCCAGCACGTTACTGTTGTCCCGGTAGCGACGTGACACCTGATAAGGCGCGGCCGGCACGATCTGAAAGTAGCCGCCCAGTCCGGCATCCAGCAGGCGGTCAAACAGCGGTTTCGCGTCGAGATTGGGCGCACACCACCAGTCGATTGAACCATCCGGCGCGATCAGCGCGACCGAACGGCCTTCGCCGATGGCGGCATAGTCGCCCAGCCCCGCAAAGCCATCCTCTCTGACGGGCGAATGAAAGATCGGGTTCTCCATGCGCGTTTTCCTCTGTTCTCGATAGCGGGGGATAGGCGGGATAAAAGCCGGACAAAAAAAGGGCCGCACCAGGCGGCCACTTTGGGGATTACAGGGTGCCGGTGCCGCCATCGGAGCACCAGACCTGACCGGAGGAGTAACTGCTCTCGGTCGACGCCAGGGTCACATAGAGTGGGGCGATCTCAACCGGCTGGCCCGGACGGCCCAGCGGCGCATCGGCACCAAACTGTTTAACTTTCTCCATCGGCTGACCACCGCTGGACTGCAGCGGGGTCCAGTATGGGCCAGGCGCGACCGCATTGACGCGGATACCGTCACCGCCCAGCTGCTTAGCCAGCGATTTGGTAAAGGCCACAATGCACGCTTTTGTCTGTGCATAGTCGAGCAGAATATCGCTGGGTTTAAATGCCTGCACGGACGAAGTATTAATGATGGACGCGCCGCGAGGCAGATATTCCAGTGCCGCTTTAGTGATCCAGAACATAGCATAAACGTTAGTTTTAAACGTCGCGTCGAAATCTTCTGTACTCAACGTCCGGATGGACTCATTAAATTGCTGACGACCGGCGTTATTTACCAGAATATCCAGACCGCCTAATTTATCCGCAGCCTCTTTAACCAGCTGCTGACAGAATTCTTCAGAGCGAATGTCGCCGGGAATAGCGAAAACGTTACGGCCTTCCGCTTCGATTAATTTCACCACTTCATCGGCATCCGGCTGTTCTTCCGGCAGATAGTTAATGACCACATCTGCGCCTTCACGGGCATAGGCAATCGCCACGGCGCGGCCGATACCGGAGTCACCACCGGTGATCAATGCCTTGCGGCCAGCCAGACGGCCTGTCCCGCGATAGCTGGTTTCACCGTGGTCCGGAACCGGGATCATTTTGCTGGCCAGGCCTGGCGCCTGCTGCGGCTGATCCTCAAAAGGAGGTTTTGGGAAGTCATTCACATCGAGCGTATTATTCGTTGGTGTTGTCATTGTTTGCTCCTTGAACAGAGTGATCTGAGACAGTAAGCCTGGCACAAATGTGATATTTGTCACATCTGACTGCTGATTCATTGAGCAGATAAAACCAGAATGAATTAATAATGCAGATAAAGCGTAGACAGGAAATCGCAATTGTGGGTTGCCGTGGTCCACTATTTTTCAATGCAGGCCACTATTATTTAAAGCGAAGCGTAAAACCGGCGGGAAATTATTTCAGCGCGGTAACGTGCCGGTGAAAAATAAAAAGAAGGGCGCCTATGCGCCCCGGACAGAACCGCGCCAGACAACATCGACCGGATATATTCTTCGCTCCTGATGCTGTTCGCTTTTCGGTATCAGTGCGTCCGGCTGTGCTTCCGTTTCCACCAGCCAGCGGATGGCGTCACGGGCAAACTGCTCGACCGGCTGCGCAAAAGTGGTGAGGTTGTAGGAGGCCCAGCCCGACTGGGGAATATTGTCGTGTCCGATGATGCAGAGGTCCTGCGGGATACGCAGCGCGAAGCGGTGCCGCGCCTCATCCATAAACCCGCAGGCGAGCAGGTCGGTGGCGCAGTAAACCGCGTCCGGGCGCACGTTGCGCGTCAGCAGACGCTGCGCCAGAATCTGTCCGCTCTCATAGGAGGTCGAGCCGAACCGCTCCACATGAACGGTTACGTCTGCGCGCTGCGCGGCCGCCAGGAAATCCGCTTCACGTTTCTGCAGGCTCGGGGTGCCCGCCAGCGAATTAACAAAGGCGATGCGGCTGCACCCGGCGCGCACAAAGGCATTGACGGCCATCTCTGCGGCCGGGCGGGAGTCGAGATTGATGTTCAGCGTGCCGGGCAGGGACTCATCGCGGTTGATCAGCACCAGATGCTGGCCGTGCTTATAGCAGAGGCGGGTGATGGCGCTGTCCGGCATCCCGGAGAGAATGACAGAGGCGTCGGCGCGAAAATTAATCGCCTGCTGCAACGCCGCCGAAACCCGCGCATCTGAACGGTCGGTGTTGATCAGCATCGCCACCTTTCCCGCCTCCTGCAGATACTGCGTCATCCAGCGCACCAGGCTGGCACGATAGGGGGTATCTACTTCGGAGGCGATTAAGCAGACAATGCCGCTGCGATGACTGACCAGGCCGCGCGCCAGATGATTAACGTGATAACCCAGCTCTTCTGCCGCCTTCATCACCCGCTGACGGGTGGTTTCCGACACGCTGGCGCCCGGTGTAAAGGTGCGTGACACCGCGGATCGGGAGACACCCGCCCGCTCCGCCACATCCTGGGCGCTGACGACCGTCTTCAGCTGCTGCATCTTCTTCTCCTTATCCCGTGAGGGCCCGCAGTGAGTCTGCCTGAAATTGCAAAGCTGTGCAAAAGATAACGATGCGCTGAATGTTTCAAATTTGTGACAGAAGCTGACAATTGCGGGATAACTGAATTGACAGCCAGGCAGGGAGGCCGTACTAATTGCACACATGTGCAAAGGGTGGCGACTCTGCGTCATCCGGCCCCTCAGGAGAACATCATGCGTTATTCCTCTCTGCTTGCTGCTGTTATTGTCAGTTGCCCGGCCGTGCCCTTTGCCGCTGCGGCAGCGGGCAATCTGAATATGATCTGTTCTGCGGATGTGGTGGTATGCGAACAGATGACGACGCTGTTCAGCCAGTCTCATCCCGATATCAGAGTCAGCATGGTGCGACTCTCCGCCGGTGAGGCTTATGCCCGTATCCGCAGCGAAGCGCGGAATCCCCGCACCGATATCTGGTGGGCCGGTACCGGCGACCCGCATATGCAGGCCGCAGAAGAGGGCCTGACGCAGGCTTACCACTCGCCACTGCTCGACCAGCAGCAGCCCTGGTCGCAGAAGGTGGCAGAGATCTCCGGCTATCGCACCGTCGGCGTCTATGCCGGCGCGCTGGGCTGGGGCTACAACACGAAACTGCTGGCGGAGAAAAAGCAGAAGGTACCGGCCTGCTGGGCGGACCTGCTCGATCCCGCTTTCAAAGGCGAAATTCAGATCGCCAATCCGAACTCCTCCGGCACGGCTTACAACACCCTGGCAACGCTGGTTCAGATTATGGGCGAAGACCAGGCCTTTGACTTTCTGAAGAAGCTGAATGCCAACATCTCCCAGTACACCAAGTCCGGCTCGGCACCTGTCAAAGCCGCCGCGCGCGGCGAAACCACCATCGGCATCGTTTTTATGCACGATGCCGTCGCCATGCAGGTGGATGGCTTCCCGATTAAGCCCGTTGCCCCCTGCGAGGGCACCGGCTATGAGATTGGCTCGATGTCGATCATCAAAGGGGCCCGCAACCTGACCAACGCCAGAAGCTGGTATGACTGGGCATTGAGTGCTGAGGCGCAGTCGCACATGAAAGAGGCGAAATCGTTCCAGCTGCCCTCCAACCGCCAGGCGGCGATCTCTGAATACGCGCCGCGCTTCGAGAACATCAAGCTGATCGATTATGACTTCAAAACCTACGGTGACGCGGCAAAACGCAAGGCGCTGCTGGGTCGCTGGGATAAAGAGATCGGTGCCCGCGCGCAGTAACGGTGGTGTGCGCCTGGCTGCCTGAGCCGGGCCTGTACCAGACCGCGGTGGCGCAAGCCTGATGTCCGCTTCCTGAACGAGGTGATTTATGAATGCGCACAATCGTCGCTTAACCGGTGTGCTGCTGGCGGGAGTCGTCGCGCTGACGCTGCTGCCCTGGTACAGTCTGGAGCAGGGCTTTTTCAGCGTTGACGGGATCTTCAGCCTGTGGCGCGATGAGAACAGCACCCCTGCGCTGGGCCAGCTTGCGTTACGCCCCTGGCTCAGCGTCGTCGTGGCGCTCTGGCTGCTCGCGGCGGCCTGCCGCTTTCTGCCCTTCGGCCGAACCCGCAGTACGCTGCTTCTGTTGTTCAGCCTCACGGGCATCCTGTTTCTGGTGCTGGAAGGGCATGCCATCGGCTTCAGCGGCTGGAACTGGCTCTGGCTGGATCAGCTTGCGGGGCCGCTGGCGCAGGGGCAACAGGCGATGGGGGCAGGCGCACTGCTGCTGCTGACCCTGTTTCTGCTGATCTTCGCCTTTGCACTGGCCGAGCGCGGCGTGCTGAAAGGCGATGCCTTTGTGGTGGCGTCGATTGTACTGCTGGTGGCGCTGGTCACCACCTTTGTGATCTATCCGGTTCTGAGTCTGTTTGTCGCCTCAGTGCAGGATGTTGATGGCAGCTTTAAGCCTGACGGACTGCTGGCGAATCTGCAGGATCCGGCCATCTGGAGCCTTGGCTGCTTCACCGGCGGCAGTTGCGGCACCGCCTGGCGTACGCTGGGACTGGCCCTGATGACGGCCAGCGGATCCACTCTGCTGGGGCTGGCATTTGCGCTGGCGGCTACCCGCACGCCGCTGCCGTGCAAAAAGGCGCTGCGGATGCTGACCATTCTGCCGATTATCACGCCGCCGTTTGTCATCGGGCTGGCGCTGATCCTGCTGTTTGGCCGCTCCGGCGTGGTGACGGAATCGCTGGCGACGCTGTTCGGCATCGAGCCGGGCCGCTGGCTCTATGGCATGACCGGCATCTGGATCGCCCAGGTGCTCTCTTTTACGCCCGTTGCGTTTCTGGTGCTGATTGGTGTGGTGGAGGGGATCTCGCCTTCGCTGGAAGAGGCGTCACAGACTCTGCGCGCCAGCCGCTGGCGTACCTTCTCCCGCATCTCGCTGCCGCTGATGGCACCCGGTCTGGCCAACGCCTTTCTCATCAGTTTTATCGAAAGCATGGCCGATTTTGGTAACCCGATGGTGCTGGGCGGCAGTCACGGCGTACTCTCGACAGAGATCTTCTTTTCGGTGGTCGGCGCTCAGAACGATCCCAGCCGCGCCGCGGTGCTGGCGATGATCCTGCTGACTTTCACGCTGTTCGCCTTCCTGGTACAGCGCGTCTGGCTTTCCGGCAAGAGTTTTGCCACCGTGACCGGGAAAGGTGACGGCGGCCGTCACGCCCGGCTGCCACGTCCGGTGCGCTACGGCGTCTACGGCATGGTGATCCCCTGGGGCCTCTTCACGCTGGTGATCTACGGCATGATTATGGTCGGCGGCTTTGTGCAGTCCTGGGGGCTGAATAATGCGCTGACGCTGGATCACTATATCCGGGCCTTCAGCGTCACTATTGAGCAGGGCACGCTGGTCTGGCGCGGCGTCGCCTGGAATTCATTCTGGACCACGCTGGAGATTGCGCTGATCGCCGCGCCGCTGACGGCTATCGTGGGCCTGCTGACCGCCTGGCTGATTGTACGGCAGAAGTTTGCCGGTCGTCAGACCTTTGAATTTATGCTGATGCTGAGCTTTGCCATTCCCGGCACGGTAATTGGCGTGAGTTATGTGATGGCCTATAACCTGCCGCCGCTGGAGATCACCGGCACGGCGACTATCCTGATCGCCTGCTTTGTCTTCCGCAACATGCCGGTGGGTGTCCGTGGCGGCATCGCAGCCATGAGCCAGCTCGATAAAAGCCTGGATGAAGCCTCCCTGACGCTGGGCGCAGACAGTTTCCGCACGCTGCGCAAAGTGGTGCTGCCGCTGCTGAAACCGGCCATCAGTGCGGCGCTGGTTTATGCCTTTGTGCGGGCCATCACCTCGATCAGCGCGGTGATCTTCCTGGTCAGCGCGCAGTACAACATGGCGACCTCTTATATCGTCGGCCTGGTGGAGAACGGAGAGTATGGCGTGGCGATTGCCTACTCCTCTGTCCTGATCGTGGTAATGCTTCTGATCATCGGCCTCTTCCAGCTTCTGGTGGGCGAACGCCGCCTGCGCCGCGCAACCCGACCGGCGGTCATCACTGCCGCACCCTCTGCATCCACCCTGACTCAGGAGAGAGCCGTATGACGACCATTCAAGCTGGTTCGGTGGTTTTTGAGCATGTGACCAAACATTTTGACGGCTTCACGGCGCTGCCGGATCTGTCGCTCAGCGTGGAGCCGGGTACGCTGGTGACGCTGCTCGGCCCCTCCGGCTGCGGCAAAACCACCACGCTACGGCTGCTGGCCGGGCTGGAACATCCCACCTCGGGCCGGATCCTGATAGGCGGCAAAGATGTCACCCATCTGCCCGCCAACCAGCGTGACGTGGCGATGGTCTTCCAGTCCTATGCGCTGTTTCCGCACATGAACGCCCTCGACAATATTCTCTATGGCCTGCTGTCGTCGGGCATGAACAAACGTGAAGCGCAGGAAAGGGCGCACGAAGGGCTGAAGCTGGTGGGACTCGACAGCCAGGGGCAGCGGCTGCCGTCGGAACTCTCCGGTGGACAGCAGCAGCGTATTGCGGTAGCGCGTGCGCTGGTGCTGGAGCCGCAGGTGCTGCTGCTCGATGAGCCGCTGTCGAACCTGGATGAGCGTCTGCGCCGTCGGGTGCGCACCGATATTCGCGATTTGCAGCAGCGGATCGGCTTTACCGCCGTCTATGTCACCCACGATCAGGAGGAGGCGCTGGCCGTCTCCGATAAGATTATTGTCATGAAAGAGGGGGATATTGCTCAGCAGGGCGCGCCGGAGACGCTTTATCACGCACCTGACTCGGTCTTTATCGCTGACTTTATGGGGGAGGCCAACATTCTGCCCTGTGAAGTGGTGCAGGCCGATACAGAGGAGGCACTGATTCGCCTCGGCACTCAGCAATTTCGGGTACAGAGCTCCTCTGCCCGGACCGGGCTTGCGCAGCTGGCCGTGCGACCGCAGTTTATCACGCTGTCGGAGGCGGGCCACGGCGCATTGCAGGGGGATGTGATCCACAGCACCTGGCTGGGCGACCACATCGAATATGAGGTGGCGACCGAGCTGGGCGCACTGTTCATTATCGATCCGCTGATGGCGCAGCGTCTGCCGCTCGCGGCCCGGGTCGGTATCCACTTCAAGCCTCAGGGCCTTGCCCTGATTGCCCGTTAATCTGATGAAATCCGGGAGTTCGTATGCAAACGCACGAAATCATGACGCGACTGGCCCTGGCTGAAGCCGTGGCGCGCGAAGGGGGCGCGACTGCCTTATCCTGGTTTCACCGCCGGGAGACGCTGGTGGTGGAGACCAAATATGATCTGCAGGATGTTGTCTCAATTGCTGACCGTGACGTGGAGCAGCTGATCGCCAGCCGCATCCGTGACGCCTTTCCCGACGATGGCTTTCTGGGTGAAGAGTCGGGCCTGCAGCCGGGACAATCTGACTATACCTGGGTGGTTGACCCGATCGATGGCACCAGCCCGTTTCTCAACGGGATGCCGAGCTGGTGTGTGTCGGTTGCAGTGCTGCGCGGCGATGAACCGGTTATCGGCGTGATCTTCGCGCCCACCTATCAGGAGTGCTATGTGGCGGCGCTGGGGCAGGGAGCAACCCTTAACGGACGCCCGCTGGCCGTCGATCCCTCACGGACGCTGCAGAATCATGTCACCGGGTTTGGTGCCAACAGCCATGTGACGCCGCAGCAGGTGGGCGAAATAGTGGCGGCGCTGCTGACGGCGGGCGGTAACTTTATCCGTATCGGATCGGGTGCGCTGATGCTCGCCTGGGTGGCTGCAGGCCGCGTAGTCGGTTATTACGAACCTTACATGCACGCCTGGGATTGTCTGGCGGGGTACTGCCTGGTAAAAGAGGCGGGCGGCTGGGTTCATCCGTTTAACACTGAGGGTGACCGCCTCACCCGAGGGGCGCAGGTGCTGGCCGTAGCACCGGGTGCCGAGGCCGATCTGCGCCATATTGCGGGCCTCTGACCTACGGTGACGCTGTCACGCTGGCGTTCTGCCCGTCAGCGTGATCCAGCGTTTTTATCAGGTAATGGCGCTGCATCCCCTCATGCGGAAAGTCGGGCAGTGACATCTGTAACGCATAACCCTGTTTCTGATAGAACGGCAGGGCCTGAAAACTGAAGGTATCGACCAGCGCAAACCGTGACCCCATTCTGACCGCTTCCTGTTCTGCCGCATTTATCAGCGCGCTGCCTGTGCCGTGACGCCGCTGCGTTTCGTCTACCCAGAGATAATCGATACAGAGCCAGTTGCCTTTCCGTGACGCTATGAGGCCTCCGCGCAGCGTTCCCTGCGGATCATGGCAGGCAACCGACAGCGGCCCCCAGTTATCTCGCTGGATAAACGTCTGGTTATACGCGCCCAGACCGATCAGCAGGGCTTCCCGGTCGTCATCGTTCATCTCGTGGGTAAGGGTCAATGTCTGCATCCTGCTCCTCTTTAATCCGTTAGTAAATCCCGGAATATCCGCTATAAGGGATAAATCGCCCGTTATCCCCGGAAGGGTATAAAATTGTATTTATCCTCTTGTGGGGATAAAGTGTCATTTATACCCTGTCAGGGATAAGACGACTGCGCTATGCTTGTCGTCTGCTTTCCGGAGGAGCGCCCAATGATATACAGCCCGCTTCAGCTGGCAAACCGGCTGAAACTGATCCGCCAGCGCAATGGCTGGACCCAGAGTGAACTGGCAAAAAAGGTCGGCCTGAAACAGGCCACCATTTCCCACTTTGAAAATGCGCCTGACAACACCTCACTGGCCACGCTGTTTAAACTGTTGCAGTCGCTGGAACTGAGTCTGGATGTGCAGGAAAAAGCGGCGGCGGCAACGCCACAGATTGATGATGAGGATGCGTGGTAATGCAGAGGCTGATAGCGTGGATGAACGGCGAGCGGGTGGGTGTACTGACCCGACAGCGCAACGGCGCGCATGAGTTTCAGTATGATACCGGCTGGCTGAGTAATCCGCTCTCCAGGCCGCTGTCACTCTCGCTGCCACTGCAGGTCCGGGCGATCACTTCCCCTGCGGTCATCAATTTTTTCGATAACCTGCTGCCGGACAGTCCGCTGATTCGCGACAGAATCGTAGCGCGTTATCAGATAAAATCGCGTCAGCCGTTCGATCTGCTGCAGGAGATCGGCCGCGACAGCGTTGGCGCAACCATGCTGCTGCCGCCCGATATGCCGCTGCCCGCGCTGCACGCCCGCTACGAAGTGCTGGATGAAACCCGCCTCGAAAGCGTCCTGTCGGCCTATCAGTCAGATATCCCGCTGGGGATGCTGCGGGAAGAGACCGATTTCCGTATCTCGGTGGCGGGTGCGCAGGAAAAGACCGCGCTGCTGCTGACCGATGAGGGCTGGAGCATTCCAGCCGGCGCCACGCCTACCTCCCACATTATCAAGCTGCCGATTGGGGAGATTAAACAGCCTGCCGCCACGCTCGATATGCGCGAAAGCGTAGAGAATGAGTATCTCTGTCTGGCACTGGCCCGCGCACTCGGTATCGATGTGCCGCAGGCCACAATAATCCAGGCCGGCAGGATGCGCGCCCTGGCCGTCGAACGTTTCGATCGCCGCTGGTCACGCGATAAAACCCGTCTGATTCGCCTGCCGCAGGAGGATTTCTGTCAGGCGCTGGGGCTGCCATCCTCGACCAAATATGAGTCGGACGGCGGGCCGGGGATTACGGAGATCATGCAGATACTGATGGGGTCGAGTAACGCTATTGAGGATCGCTACCGGTTTATGCAGTTTCAGGTGTTTCAGTGGCTGACAGGCGCAACCGATGGCCACGCCAAGAACTTCTCCCTGTTTATTGAGCGCGGCGGCAGCTACCGCCTGACCCCCTTCTATGATCTCATCTCCGCCTATCCGGTAATGGGTGGCACGGGTCTGAACAGGCGCGCCCTGAAACTGGCGATGGGGCTGCGCGCCAGCCGGGGCCGGAAAACGGAGATCGACAAAATCTTCCCGCGTCATTTTATCAATACGGCCAGAAGCGTCAGTTTCGATACGGACAGTCTGCAGCAGATTTTTGATTTCTTTGTCCGGGCCTTTCCTCAGGCCGTTGTGGCGGTGCGCGATACACTGCCGTCCGGTTTCCCGCAGCATATCGCCGACGCCATTTTCAGCCACTCCCTGATTATGCTGGAGCGGCTGCGGCATCAGGCGTAGTCTCAGGCATCACCGGCAATATGGGCCCATTCTGAAAGCACTGTCCGGGTGCCCGTGGCTCAGCCGCTGTCGTCTATGCTTAGCAGACAGGGTCAACAAGGGAGTCAGCTATGAAATGTCCGGGATGTGAAGGAGAGGCGTTCGTTTACGCCACGCGTGATGTCAGCCTGAATACGGGCAATCCGGCAGATGTGGTACCGGATGTGAAGGGCGATCACTGCATCCGCTGCGGGGCGGTGATTATGACCGCCGGGACAGCCGGGCAGTATCCCGAAAAGGCTGAAGCACTGGAGAATGGTGGCATTCCCGTCAGATAACAGCGTAAGCCCGCCGATTGCGGGCTTTTTTACGATCCCGTCCGCCAGCTCAGGTTTTGTGTCACTATTTCAGAAAAAAAAAGCCTGCACGAGGCAGGCAAAATCGTATCGCAGGTAAGTCATCTTTTGTGCACACCCACGCAGTTGCAGTGTGCGGGTGGCAGCATACGCGACCAACCTTAAGATTAGCCTGGGAACAGACGCACACACAGAATCTGAAGGGGAAAGAAGGGGGATTGTTTGCCGTTCGCAGGCCGTTCAGGAAGCTGTTCACCGCAGGATAAAAAGGCGTTATTAGGCTGGTAATAATTTGTAAAATTTAACTGAGAGTAAAACGCTGGCGCTTCTGTCAGGATACGCGCCTCAGAAAGCTCCTGGCTGCCCTCATTCGATGAAATGGTTTACCAAAAACGCGGTTTTGTTTGCCTGCAAAACCTCCCTTGCCGCGTTTATCGCACTCTCTGTCGCACTGATCCTGAACTTTGAAAAACCGGCCTGGGCGCTGACGACCGTCTTTGTCACCTCGCAGCTTTATGCCGCCTCGACCATCTCAAAATCGCTGTTTCGGCTGCTGGGCACGCTGCTGGGCGGCACCTTTATTCTGCTGATCTATCCCGAAACGGTGCAGTCACCGGTGCTGTTCAGCCTGTGCGTCTCACTGTGGGTGACGGTTTGCCTCTGGCTCTCGCTGCATGACCGCACACCGAAGAGCTATATCTTTATGCTGGCGGGTTACAGCGCGGCGATTATGGGCTTTCCCGATGTTGATACGCCGTCAGCGATTATTAATACGGTGATTTCACGGATCGAAGAGATCACGCTGGGGATCCTCTGCAGTACGCTGATTCACCGGCTGCTGTTCCCGGTTTCCATGCACCATCTGCTGGGGCAGAGCGTCAATCACTGGTTCCTGAACGCCCGCAGACTGTGTGACGAACTGATTAGCGGGATGGCGAAGAACAAATCGCTGGAGCGGGAAGATATCCTGATTCAGATGGCTGGCTATCCGCTTAACGTCGAAACGCTGCTGACGCACTGCGTCTATGAGGGCGAGGCCGCCCGAAACGTCATTCGTCTGGTCAGCGTGCAGTATCAGCATCTGACCTATCTGCTGCCAACCCTGACCGCCATTGAGTCACGGCTGGGCGTACTGGCTGAACTGAACATCCGCTTTCCGCCGTGCGTCACCGATGTCTTTCAGCAGTTTCTGTTGTGGCTGCATCATGACCGGGTTAACGATATTAACGGACTGCGGGAAGCGATTGCGGCCACTCAGGAGACGCTGGAGCAGGCCTGGCGGGCAGGGGAGCTGGCAACCGAAGAGAGTCTGCTGCTGATAGGGCTGCTGGAACGGATGGCAAACTTTGTGCGTATTGCCGATGCCTATGAGAACGTCAGCGCGCGCGCCGGGGATCTCTACAGTCACGGCGACGGATCCGCGATCCGCAATATCCGGGAGCACCGGCATATCGACAAAGGGCTGCTGCGATTGTCGGCGCTGACCGCTTTTCTCGCGACCTTTCTCTCCAGCCTGTTCTGGATTGGCAGTGGCTGGGCGGATGGCGCGAATGCGCCGCTAATGGCGGCGATTATCAGCTCCTTTTTCGCGGGCGTCGATTCTCCGGTAACGCCGATGAAGCTGTTCGTCAAAGGGGTGATGATTGCGCTGGTGGTCAGTCTGTTTTATATCGCGTTTCTGATCCCGCAGGCCAACACGCTGCAGGCGCTGATGATCTGTCTGCTGCCGGGTCTGATGCTGCTGAGTCTGCTTATCGCCAATCCGGCGACCAATCTGATCGGGCTGAGTGTCGCGATTCAGATCCCGGGCTTTATCGGGCTGAGCCATCACTACGTGCCGAACCTGATCGTGACGCTCAACGCGGCCATCTCTTCAATGACAGGGATTCTGTTTGCGGTCGTGCTGACGGCGTTGATCCGCAATAAACGGCCGTCATGGATTGCCCGACGCGCGGTGCAGCGGGGGCTGCGTGATTTGCTGGGCTTTACCAAACTGGTGGAGCGCAATTCCGCGACGCTGCTTTCCCGGCAGCAATTTATTGCGCGGATGCTCGACAGGGTAAACATCATTCTGCCGCGAAAACGGCTCGATCCGGTGCCCGATATCGTGGTGGGAGGGTATCTGATTACCGAAACCTGGCTGGGCGCAAACTGTTATGACTATTATGCGCGTTACCGTGAGGTTCTGGAGAGGCACGGTATTGAAAGTGGACAGATGTTTCATGAGCTGGCGCTCTATCTGAAGCGCAAAATGAAGTCGCTACAGCTCGCGCCGCATCAGGATCTGCTGGAGGAGCTGGACCTGCTGCTGCTTCGGCTGGAGCGCATCGCCCGGCAAGAGAGTGAGGCCGTTGCACCGCTGATCCATCTGTTTAATATCCGGGTGTCACTGTTTCCGCATCAGCGCTGGCCGGAGTAAGGGCTGGTGGGCATATAGCAAAGGCTGGTAGTATAAAGAATAGACTATTTTAGTTACATCATACATTAAATCTTATTTGATAAACCTGTCTGACATCGTGCCTGCCTGATCGGGTTTGGCAGCGAAAAGGGTGGCCAAAAGTGAAAAGCTGGAGATGCATTATAGCTGCTTAAAAATCAGTAGCTTGCGCTATTTATAACGTCCTGAACCGATGAGGCGCTACCCGCCATAAAACCCGAAGGGCGCGCGCGCTTTGTTACGGAAACATCGATCAGGCGCTCGCCGGCGGCTGGAGCTGATAAACCCAGGCGGTCAGCTGCTGGTTTTTCTCCGTCTGCACGCGAACTTTTACGCGATCATAGCCATCTTCGAAGGCGTCCAGCATCGGCCAGTGGGCTTCCAGCTGGTCGGAGATAAAGAGGTAACCCGGCACGTCCGGGCCGTTTTCGTCCAGGATGATGCCGGGAAAGTCAGCCGCCGCGCCCCAGCCACGCGGGTAATAAGTGCCATTCACCGAACCGGCCAGCCATTCGCCGCCAATCTTTTCCAGGATATGGGCGTTCTCGCGGCCCGGACAGAGCGTGCCATAGACAAATAAGCGCTTCATTTTCTCTCATCAAGCAAACCGTCAGAGCCAGCAACTTTAGCGTGCCTGAAATCGGATGTCATGCAGCGGCCATAATTTTCCGGTGTGGTCAGATAACGGGGCCAGAAAATGGCGCGTTCTGATAAATTCCGGGGCCAGCGGGCCACACAACAGCCTCAGAATTCACGTAGCGTTGCCATTTTTCGGATGTACGCGGCAACATCCAGAGCAGGATCCGGCTTTGTCGCGGTCGGGCAGCGCGCGGAACCGAAACTGGCGGACATAGAATCCGCAGCAGCAACGAGACGGATAAGGCGTGCTAGCAGGTCAGCGCCTCAGACTCAGCGTGGTAAAACCTGTGGGGCTGCATGACAGCGGATATCGGCAAAGACGCATAAGTGGGAAGACGTCAGCGCATTTTGTTGCTTCGTCCACGGAAAATACGGAAACCGAAATTGTGCGTGCAGCCGCGGAGAAGCGGAGGCCGTTACACAATGTGCGCCGTTGAAAGCGCCAGTCAGTGAATCAGTACTGCAGCAGCGAAGGCCGTTACAGAATGCGCGTAGTGAATCAGTGCGTGCGGCACAGCAGACGTGGCTGATGGCAAATATGTCAGAGCCGTGGCGGCGGACTGGCAGAGTGCGTAAAACAGAAAGTCAGAGGCTCAACAGATGAACCGGGATAAACTGAGAAGCCATCATCGAAAATGGGCCGGAGCGAGGATCGGATCGACAGTCAGGGTCAAAAGGCCGTTTTCATCGAAATTCAGGATTTCAGCGATGCCCAGACATCATAAGCATTAAAAGCGCATAATGTATATTATGTTAAATAAGGTATGCGGTACGCCATCGGCTAACGGGATTCTCCTGCTCTGCTGTTCCCTGCCGTGTCGTTCGCTCGCTTTCATCCTTTGAGCCGATAACGGCGTCGGCAGCCCTGACACTGAATTCACCCTCTCTTTAATCCGTTGCTGGCAATTAACGAACGCTGCCCGACCAATACATAAAAATCCCCGCGACAAACACCTGCGGGGATTTCAACTCAGACTTTTGCTGCGCGTCTTTTCCGTAACCAGAACGCGATCAGAATCAGCGCAACCACCGCTGCACCCATGCCGATACGCGCCAGGAGTTTCAGCGGCGACGTGTCACCGCCAGCGCGCAGCGCGCTGACTCTCTCCGGCGTGATTTGCACCTGACTGTGACCCATATCCTGCATCACGTAGTTGGTCACGGCCGCGATTTGCTCGTCGTCCAGTGAACCGGCAAACCCGATCATGCCCTGACCTTTTTCCGGCCAGACGCCATCCAGAATGGCCATCGCCACGTTATCCGCCACAGGCTTATTCAGCACGGGATGATTCTGCAGTGCCGGCAGCCCGTTCTGTCCCTGGCCCGATAAGTTATGGCAGGACGCGCAGTTATCCCGATAGATCTGTTCACCCTGGCTGATCGTCGCCAGCGTCGGCGGCAGATCGTCACCGGTGACCGGCCGCAATCCCGTGACGTCCGGGGTTTTCGGGATGACAGCGTCGGCGGGCAGCAGATATGTGGCGATCGCCTGACGATCCTCATCCGTCATGCGCGAGAAGCTTTTGTCGATCGCTTCCCGCATCGGGCCGCCTGCCGTGGCGCCGTTGGCCGCATGACCGGTCAACAGATACTCAGCCAGCATCTGCTGCGTCCAGTGTGGGTTCGCCTGCAGGGCCGGTGCCGTAATATCCGGCGCGTACCAGGTGCCGAGCGACGCTCCCTTCAGCAACTTATGCTGCTGTTCCGCCATCAGCAGATTGCGCGGCGTATGACAGGTGCTGCAGTGCGCCAGCCCCTGAACCAGATAGGCACCGCGGTTCCAGGCCGCACTCTGCGTGGGATCGGGCTGATAAACCTTATCACCGGCGAACAGCAGATCCCAGGCCGCCATACTGATGCGCAGATTAAACGGGAATGGCAGCGCCGTCTGCGGCGGCCGCTCATCCACCGGTTTTACGCCCTGCATAAAGTAGGCGTAGAGCGCCAGGATATCCTCATCGTTAAGCCTGGCGTAGGCGGTGTAAGGCATCGCGGGATAGAGACGGCTGCCGTCGGCCCGAATCCCTTTCCGCAGCGCCGCCGCGAACTCTGCTTCCGTATAATGACCAATACCGGCCTGTTTCGACGGCGTGATATTGGTGCTGAAGATGGTGCCGAGCGGGCTGACAATGGCGTGACCGCCGCTGAAAGGCGCTTTGCCCTCCTCTGTATGGCAGGCGCCGCAGTCGCCCGCTATCGCCAGATACTCACCGCGCCGGATCAACTCACTCTGATCGGCCGACTGCGCCTGGGCCGGGGCGACCAGTAAGGTGCCTGCGGTCAGTAAAGCGTGCCAGAACTTAACCATGTTGCGTCTCCTGCAGGATTTTGTCTGCCGTGCGCAGCGCCAGTGCCATCGCCGTCAGCGTGACATTGCAGGTGCCGACCGTCGGCATCACGCCGGTGCCGACCATAAACAGATTCTGATGGTCGTGCGCCCGCCCCCATTCATCGGTCACGCTGGTCGCCGGGTCCCGGCCCATCGAGAGCGTGCCGGTAATATGCTGACGGTTGGAGAATTTGCCGCTCTTGCTGTGCCGGATATTGGTCGCACCCAGCCGTTTCGCGATGGCGTCGTAACACTCCCGCGTTCTGGCCGTGCCTCTGACCACGTAATCATCGATATTCCAGTAAAGCGACGGCGTCGGCAGACCCAGCGCATCTTTATTGCCGCTCAGGGTGACGCGGTTATCGGGATCGGGTAACTGCTCCAGCGCATTTTTAATGCTGAGACGCCGGGCGGCGCGGAAGCGGATTTCATCCTGCAGTTTTTTACCGAAGTAGCCCTCTGCCAGTACCTCCTTAGTTACCGCAGCGACCTGCGACGCGTTAGAGATATCGATGCGGAACGGCGAGTGCTCGCGCCGGAAATCGCCATCGCGGAACTGGCCTATCGAGCACGGGCTGACCGGCCCACGGCCCGGCCAGATCTCCTCATCCACATCGAAAGTGACGCTTATCGCCGGGTGATCGCAGAGGTTGCGGCCCACGTTGTCACGGGCGTTGGCGATACCCTGCGGGAATGTGTCGCTGGCGGACATCAGCAGCAGCTTCGGGGTTTCGATCGCGTTGGCGGCCAGCACAAAGGTCTCTGCCGTCACCCGATGGCTGACTTTGTTCCAGTCGTAATAGCGGGCAGCCGTGATCCGCCCCTGCGCATCATGCTCCAGCTGATAAACCACGGCTTCGGTGATGACCTGCACCCCGCTGTTTTCAGCCTGCTGAGCCGCAAGTCCGCCGTGATACTGGGCGTCGATCGGACAAACCGGCATACAATTATTGTTGCCGCAGCAGGCGGGACGGCCGTCGAAGCTTCGGCTGTTTCGCCCGGTGCAGTCATCCAGCACCGTAAATTCGGGGGCCAGACGCGCCGTCACCCGCTGCTGCAGCCAGGAAGCCGGAACGCGCTCCATCGGAAACGGCTTGCTGCGGGGCGAACCGTTGTCCGGTGAGCCGCCCACACCCGCGATCGCCTCGGCCTGGTAGTAGTACTCTTCCAGATCCTGATAGCCGATCGGCCAGTCTTTGCCGACGCCATACAGGCTGTGCTGACGGAAATCGTTGGGCACGAAGCGCCAGAGCTGCGCCGCCCAGTGCCAGCTTGTGCCACCAAAGATGCGGATATATTGCGCGGCAAACGGATGCGGGCCCGCCTGATGCAGATAATCATTGGGCACTGGCGTGTAACGTGGCTGCGGGGCCAGCGGTGAAAACGGATACGGCGACATAAAGTCCGACTTGAACGCGGAGGCGCGAAACCGTTCAACCAGCTCGTCGCGGCCGACTCTGGGGCCGGACTCCAGTAACAGTACGCGCTTACCGGCTTTAGCCAGTCGCGTGGCCAGCAGCGAACCGTTGACGCCCGCGCCAATCACGACCACGTCGGGAGAAGTTTGTTTATTCATGGATGGCAGAACTCTCTTCGTCAGGGCTGTTTCGCCCAGCTTCCTACAGGACCGTATGCAAAACCGGGCGGTACAACTTTGTCACTGACCAGCTGGCTGGAAAGCGTGTTCACATAGGTGACATACAGGGCAGCCTTGCCCTTGCCGACAACGCCGGTGTACCAGCCGCTGAGAATGGCCTTCGCCAGCGATTCGCTGGCGGCATCTTCAGGTGCAAACGTCAGGCGATCCTGCTGCAGCAGGCCGGGCTGATTCTGCAGCAGCGCGTTCAGCGTCATGAGATCGCGGGCAATGTCATTGTAAGTCTGGGTCAGCGCCAGCATCAGCGCATGTGCCAGGGCCGGGCTGAGATCGTTCTGCTGGGTCAGCAGTCGGGAGACATGGATGAAATCATCCAGTCCGGTTAGCGGTGCCTGGGGCTGGGCCGCACTGAGCCGTGGCAGTGGCAGCAGATGACCGGAGGCCGTTGCGACAGCGACCAGCCCGATCATCTTCAGCGCGCGACGGCGGGAATAGTGATTCATAGTGTTGTCCAGTCAATCGTCGCTCGCGCTTCTGCGAGCAACAAAGTCAATCGAATGCGCCTGCGGCTGCCAGCAATAAAAGAACAAGCCCTGTCGGTTATATAAAGCCGCGACAGAGAGACAATGCTGGCTGATTATTTAATTGCGCACCGTTATTGAATTAAAACGATCTTCACTCTGCGCGCGGCGAGTATATTAAATCGTTCTTAAACAGCAGCTATACCGTCCCGCAGCGTTGCCAACCCCCTCTTCTTTCCCCCGTCAGCCGGGGGTCGGGACGTTTGTTCAGCGCCGTACGGTGTTATTCCGGGTATCAGGAGATTATTGGTCCGCTTTACTGCGTGGCGTAAAAACAGAGGCTGAAACAAGTGGAAAAATGGAATGGTTATTCACCGGAAATAGCACGAAAACGTTATTAACGTCAGTTCTGACGAAAGATGGCTTTATTTCATTGCGAGTCAATCAGTCATGCATTCGGACGGCCGGTGGGGATTAAATGAGGATGCCGGAAGGCAGCGACTCTTCCTTCCGGCCGGGTTCACTGACAGCGATGCCGCCGCCCCGCGATGAGGGTTAGCGGGCCTGACCCTGCGCCTTATTCAGCGCATCCTGCAGCATCGATTCCGTCGCGCCGCCCGGAAAGACCGTGACATTTTCTGCGGTTGCGCCCGAGACAGGCATCACGACGATGCCCGGCGTGCCCTGAAAACCGAGATTTTTTGCCAGCTCATCCGTACCGGACAACGTCTCCAGCATCGCCTGACTTCTGGCTTTGATTTTCGCCGCCCCGGCGACGGATGCCGCTCTGGCAATGTCCTTCTGCGTCAGTGCGCCCTCGATATGGCCGGTAGTAAAAAGCGCATCATGGTATTTCAGATAGGCATCGGCCCCCTTCTGTTGCCAGATAGTCAGGCCCGTTTCGGCTGCCTGAAAAGAGGGTTTCCAGCGGTAGCCAAAGATGGGCCACTCTTTGAAAATAAACCGGATCTGTGGATGACTTTTCATCAGCGACTGAATAATCGGTGCCTGACGGGCGCAGACGCTGCACTGATAATCAAAAAATTCAATTACCGCAACGCTGGCGTCTGCGGGGCCGATGGCCGGGATAGTCTGGTCGTTCAGCAGCGCGTTCTGATGCCGGATGGCGGCAGCGGTCATCGCCTTTATCTGATTGTCGTACTGCATTTTTTGCAGCTTCTGATCTATTTCGATTAGCAGTTGCGGATGCTGAAGCAGATAAGCTTTTGCCACCTCGCCAATACGCGCTTCCTGCGCAGGCGTAAAGGGTGCTGCGGTAACCGATGGCGTCGGGGCGCTGGCTGAGGGAGTATCAGCGTCAGCGGTGGCCGGCGGCGTTTCGGGTTTTTCTGTGGCAGAGGACGCCACCGCCGCCGGCGCAGCCGAGTCTGACGCCCTGCTCTCCGTTTGTGACGGGAGAGCCGCAGCGTCCGCGGCTTTCTGCGGTGCGGAGCCGGATGATTGGGTAGCAGCAATACCGGATGCCTCTGCGTTCTGCACAGCAGGCGCCACGCCGTTGCCGGAAGGCGGCGCGGCCGTTACCGATGTGGAGATAACCGGCGTCGTCTCCGGAGATGGCGAAGAGGATTGTGCCGCCGGAGCGGCGGAGACGACAGGCACATCAGCCGGGTGTGATGCCGTCTGACGCTGCGCCCCGCTATCCGGCGATGAAATCGCGGCAGGGCCGCTCTGCGTAACGGTCTGTGCCGCTGGATCGCCCGCCTGCTCTGCTGCCACAGCGCCGGTCGCGCCAGCCAGTAACATCATGGTCAGCGCCAGTTTATTCATTCTCATGCTTGTCGTCCTGAAGAGTGAGTTGTTTGCGTGACAGGGCCAGCCGCGCCTGCCCGTCTGCCTGCCTTAACGATCTGGCAGCCTCAGCAGGAAAAGAGCCGCTGCGCTGGCGTAGCCGTGCGGGTTGACTATATTCATCAGTCCGGTTCGTAACTTGTTGACGTAAATCATATAAATCAGTGTTAACATCTGGCCGCCCCGCTTTTTCTGGCACTATTGAGCGGCGGTTTATTTCATTGAATAGCCTTTACCGCACTATGCCGGATTAAGCGTAAAGGAAGGCTTTATGTATGATGTAACTAAAATGCCTGTCGCCTTCATTTCTCAGAAATTTCACATTTCCCGCCAATAAATGTCGCTTTGCCGTCAGCGATCATACCCTTTCCTCACAGTCACCCAACGAGTCAATAAAGGAAACATTGATGAAAACGTCATATGCTCTGATTGCTACACTACTGATGACCTCTGCTGCATCAGCTATCGCAGCGCAGCCTGCCACCGCTAAAAATCCCCTGAGCGTCCACGTTCTGAACCTGCAGACCGGCCAGCCTACGGCGGGAATCGAGGTCGAGCTGGATCAAAAGCAGCAGGATAACTGGGTGAAACTGGCTTCAGGCGTCACGGATAATAACGGTCGCATCAGCGCCCTCTTCCCGCAGGAAAAAATGGCCGCCGCAGGCAGCTACCGGGTCGTATTCAAAACCGGTGACTTCTACAAAAAGAGCAACCAGAAAACCTTCTTCCCGGAAATCCCGGTTGAGTTCAACATGGACGCCAGCGGTGAGCACTACCACATTCCGTTACTGCTGAGCCCCTTTGGTTACTCCACCTACCGCGGTAACTGATCCCGGAAAATCCGGCACTCCGGTGCCGGACTCACCCTCTCCTGCGACCTTCGCCGGAAAACAGGCCACCAGCCAGTCGATAAATACCCTCAGCCGCTGAGTGACATGCCGGTTTTGCGGATAGACCAGATGAAACGGATAGCCCGCCGGACGCCACGCCTGCAGGATCTCCACCATCCGGCCCTGCTGCAGAAACGGCATCAGGCAGTAACTGAACGTCTGAATAATCCCCAGCCCGGCCAGTCCGGCCGCCAGATGGCCATTACTCTCATTTACCCCGATGCGATGCGGCGTGACGATCTCCGTTTTTTCCCCCTGCAGTTCAAACCGAAACGGAAATGGCCTGCCGGTCTGTGGCGAAAGATAGCTCACCAGCCGGTGTCCGTTACGCAGCTCATCAGGATAAGCCGGGACGCCGTTCGCTTTCAGATAGGCAGGCGTTGCGCAGGTGACAAGCGTAGCCTGTCCAATCAGACGGGCAATCAGTGATGAATCGGCCAGAGGACCGCCCCGGATCACGCAGTCAACGTTTTCCCTAATCATATCCACCGGCCGGTCAGATACACCGAGGTCCAGAGTAATATCAGGATATCGGGCAAAGAAATCGGGCAGCAGCGGGATCAGCACATCTCTGGCCGTCGATCCTCCGACATCGATGCGCAGATGCCCTCGCGGCTTCTGACGAAGGGCATTAAAACAGGCATCGATATCTTCCAGGTCATGCAGAATGCGCGGGGCTTTTTCGTAATATTCATGCCCTTCTGCCGTCACGGTGACGCGCCGGGTGGTGCGCTGCAGCAGCCGTACTGAGAGATGCGCTTCCAGCTCCTGCACCAGCTTACTCAGGGTCGCTTTAGGCATGTTCAGGGAATCCGCTGCACGGGTGAAACTGCCGCTCTCCACGACCCGCGAAAAAGCTTTAATTGCCAGTAACTGATCCATTCTTTCCCCTTTATTATCCATCCCCGTGAATAGTCATTTTCATTTTAGCGGATTTATCTGCTAATCCGGCTCCCATAGAGTGGCAATCAGACCGGCAGCGGCGCTGACCGGGAAACGTTACCTTATGAGCAGGAGAAAACCGATGAGCACATTACTCGCAGGAAAAGTGGCATTAGTGACAGGCGGCACCAGCGGAATCGGACTGGCAACAGCCAGCGAGCTGGCACAACAGGGCGCACAGGTATTTATTACCGGCCGCCGTCAGAGGGAGCTGGATAACGCCGTCATCCACCTGGGCAAAAACGTCACGGGAATTCGGGCCGATGCCGCTCAACTGCACGATCTTGATGAAGTGTATTCGCGTATCGCGGCACAGGCGGGACATCTGGATATTCTGTTTGCCAATGCCGGGGGCGGTGACATGCTGCCGATGGGAGCGATTACCGAAGCGCATTTTGACCGTATCTTTGATACTAACGTGCGCGGAGTGCTGTTTACGGTTCAGAAAGCACTGCCGCTGCTGGTTGAAGGCGCCTCGGTGATCCTGACCGGATCTACTGCCGGCGTTCAGGGTACCGCCGCCTTTAGCGTCTACAGCGCCAGTAAAGCGGCAGTGCGTAATTTTGCCCGTTCATGGGCGCTGGATCTGAAAGATCGCGGTATCCGGGTCAACGTTGTCAGCCCTGGCCCCATTCGCACGCCGGGTCTGGGCGAACTGGTGAATGAAGAGCAGCGACAGGGATTGTTTGATGCGCTGTCAGCCCGGATCCCGCTTGGCCGCCTGGGGGAAGCGCAGGAGGTCGCTAAAACCGTGGCGTTCCTTGCGTCCGATGCCGCCAGCTTTATTAATGCGACAGAGCTCTTTGTCGACGGCGGCATGGCGCAGATCTGACTGGCCTTTTTTGCTGCCCGTCGCCTCTGGCGGGCAGGTTCCGCCGTTTTCTGACGCAACCGCAGAAAGCGCACCGTCATAAAATGTCACGTTGCATTCCCCCCGACTCTGCCAATCCCCCGCTATAGTTATTGCCTGTCACGTCAGTCATAACACCATGGAGATAACATGAGCCAACTTTTTTCCACTGTCTCGCTGGGCGAACTTACGCTGGATAACCGCATCGTCATTGCGCCGATGTGCCAGTACTCCGCCGAAGCGGGTAATGCGACCGCCTGGCACCGGATCCATCTTGGCCAGCTCTCCTTTTCCGGCGCGGGCCTGATGATCATCGAAGCCACGGCCGTCGAGGACATTGGCCGCATCTCTCCCGGCGATCTCGGTCTGTGGAATGATGACAACGAAGCCGCGCTGAAGACGGTGCTGGAAGATGTGCGTCGCTACTCCTCAATTCCGATCGGTATTCAGCTGGGTCATGCGGGACGCAAAGCGTCCTGTGCGGTGCCGTGGGAAGGCGGTAAGCAGATTGCCCCGGATGCGGGCGGCTGGCAGACTATCGCGCCTTCGGCGCTGAGCTACAGCGCAGATGAGATCAAACCGGTTGCCATGAGCCGTGACGACCTGGCGCGGGTTACCCAGGCATTTGTTGATACCGCCCTGCGCGCCGTGCGTCTGGGCTTCCAGCTCATCGAGGTTCACGCCGCGCATGGCTATCTGCTGCATCAGTTCCTGTCGCCGCTGTCGAATCAGCGCAGTGATGAGTATGGCGGCTCGCTGGAGAACCGTATGCGCTTCCCGCTGGAAATCTTCAAAGCCGTACGTGACGCCGTTCCCGCTTCGGTGCCGGTGGGCGTGCGGATTTCTGCCACAGACTGGGTCGAGGGTGGCTGGGAGATTAACCAGTCGATCGCCTTCTCGCGTGAACTGGAAGCCCTGCAGTGCGCCTATATCCATGTCTCCAGCGGCGGCCTGTCGGAAGATCAGAAAATTGATGTCGGCCCGAATTATCAGGTGCCGTTTGCCCGGGATATTCGTGAGCAGGTGTCGGTTCCGGTGATCGCGGTGGGCCTGATCACCGAGCCACAGCAGGCTGAAGATGTGCTGCAACAGGGCGAAGCGGACCTGGTCGCCCTGGCGCGCGGTATTCTCTACGATCCGCGCTGGCCGTGGCACGCCGCCGCCGCGCTGGATGGCAAAGTTCAGGTGCCGCCGCAGTATCTGCGTTCTGAACCGCACGATGTAAAAGGCATTCTGACGCAGGATCAGTAAGCCAGGACGGGCGGGCCGCCTGCATAGCGGTCTGCCCGGTAAAGCGAACTTATAAAATGCCTTTCAGACGCAGATGCTGCAGCAGCATAATGGTTTTGGCATCCACAATCTCCCCCTGATCGATCGCCTGTAACGCCTGGTCGAAATCCAGCTCCAGTACTTCGATATCTTCGCCCTCCTCCTCGATACCGCCGCCCTCGCCGCTGCGCTGCCTGTCATCATATTCAGCAATAAAGAAGTAGAGCTTTTCGGTGACGGAACCGGGGCTCATAAAGGCCTCAAACACTTTCTCTACCCGGGTGACGCGAAAACCGGTCTCCTCTTCCGCCTCAGCCACGATACGGGCCTCTGGTGAGGCGTTATCCAGCAGGCCGGCAGCCGCTTCAATCAGGAAACCGTTATGCCCGTTCAGAAAGACGGGAAAACGGAACTGGCGGGTCACGACCACGCGGCGGGTCTCACGGTTGTAAAGCAGGATCACTGCACCATTACCGCGATCGTAGGCTTCGCGGCTCTGCTCCTGCCAGCGACCATCGCGGCGCAGCAGCGAGAAGGTATATTTCTTCAGGGTATACCAGTTATCGGACAGTAACTGCTCATGGATAAGGCGCACACGGGACGCGTTCGGCTGCATGGTATTCTCCGGGATAAGTAGACAGCCTTCACGCTATCATGCAGAATCGTGCAAACTCAAGAAAAAACATGCAGGCCCGTTTTATGCTCTCCAGCCAACGTAAACAGACCATTCTCGCCCTGCTCGCGCAGGAAAAACAGGTGCAGTCGCGCGATCTCAGTCAGCGATTCGGCCTTTCCGAGGACACCATCCGCCGCGATCTGCGTGAACTGGCAGCCGAAGGATTGCTGCAGCGGGTTCACGGCGGCGCACTGCCGGTCTCTGCCGCACTGGGCACCTTAGAAACACGCAAAAGCGTGCAGACCGCCTCGAAGCGGGTTATCGCGCAGAAGGCGGTGACGCTGATTCAGCCCGGGCAGATTGTGCTGATCGATGGCGGCACCACCAGCGCAGAACTGGTGCAGCAGTTGCCCGATACGCTGAGCTTTACGGCCGTCACCCACAGCCCCAGCGTGGCGCTGGCGTTAGCTGAACATCCACAGGTGGAGATCATCCTGCTGGGCGGCCAGCTCTACCGCCACTCTGTTGTCACCGTGGGCGCCGCGATGCTGGAGTCACTCAGCCGCATCAACGCCGATCTCTTTTTTATGGGCGTGACCGGGGTACATCCGGCGGCGGGCCTGACGACAGGTAATTTCGAGGAGGCAACGGTCAAGCGGGCCCTGGCAGGCCGCGCTGCAGAGACCGTAGTGCTGGCATCGGCGGAGAAGCTTAACGCCGCCTCCGCGTTTGCCATTGGCGATCTGTCGCTGGCGAGTATGCTGGTTACTGAGACCGCGCCGGATGAGGCGCTGGATCGGGCATTGCATCAGCAGGGGGTGACGATCATCTGAGATCGTAGCAGGCCTGCAGCGCCAGAAACGGTGCGGTGAGCGGACGCTGCGCAGCAGGAAACTGCTGTGCGACCGGCGTCATTGAGCTTTGTGCCAGTGCTACCGCAACGGCCCCCTGCTGATAAGCCTGCTCCGCCGCCGCGGCAAGCAGGGAGAAATAGCGGGTGATCTCCCCTGCCTTAAACGCGGTCCAGGCATCCTCCACCAGCACAACGTCGACCTGGCCGCCGGGCTGACAGAAGAGCGTCCGTGTCGCCGCCAGGGTGGATTCGGCAGCGCAGAGCGCCACCGTGCGTCCTGCATGACGCTGCAGCGCGCTGGCCAGCATAGCGTCCGTGCGCATGACGCGATCCTGCGGGCAGAAATCCTCAGCGACCGGGCCCAGCGTTGAACAGGTAATCAGGATCGCATCAAACGACGGCAGCAGCGAGGCGATCAGCTGTGCGAGCCGGCGGCGCAACGGTGTCGTCATCCCGCCGGTGCGCTCCGCCTCCGCCAGCAGTTCAGGCATCACCAGATGACTGAGCGGCGTCGCGTTCTGCGCCAGGGTCGTTGCGGCGGCATCAAATATCGCGATATTACTGGCCGCTGTATGCAGGCAGAGAATGTTCAAAGTCTGCTCCGGTTTATCAGAGAGGTTGAGGGGGCCAGGCTGCGTGCTGGATCACGACACGATAACCGTCCTGGTCACTGAATGTCACGCCCTGCCGATCCCAGTAAGGATTAAACGCAGGCACCCGCCGGAAGCCAGCCTCATCCATGCGGGCACAACGATCGCGCCACGCCGCGTGACAGGGAAGGTAGAGCACCAGCAGATCGTCCTCTGTAGGCGCAGGCAGAAGCGGATGGCCCGGACAATGGGTAAATTCCAGATGCCAGCCCAGCCCGTCCGCCCCCAGCATAACACCGCTGAATCCCTGATGGCCGGTAAACCCGCCGATGTTCTGCAGTCCCAGCCCGTGACACCAGACATGGCTGCTGAGCGCCAGATCCGTCACCGGCCGGGCGATACGCAGATGCTGAATCGTCATGCTAACCCTCTTCGCTAAAAGAGAAATTTTTATCACACGCCGTTCCGCGCCCTGTGTCACCGGGTGCGGTAACGGCCGCCGCGCCGGCGCGCTTTTTTGCAAGCGGATGTGACTGTCATTCACCCGGCTATCAACATCGTGATCCCGCCGCAGCCGGGCTGCCGCTGCGTTCTGTACGCCCTGCCCGCACATCGGCTCCGGCAGTTTACCGCTCGTCACGCTAAACGCATTCCCGCCAGGGTCATCTACACTTTGCGGTATTCAAACGGCGATGCTCCTTGCATCGCCCGGCTACAGAAGGAAGAGACGATGACTGAACAAGCAACGCAGAATCACGCCTGGTTACTCGCTTCACGCCCTCAGGGTGAACCGACCAAAGAGAATTTCCGCTATGTGGCGCAGCCTGTGCCGGAAATCAAAGAGGGTGAAGTGCTGCTGAAGACCATTTACCTGTCACTGGACCCCTATATGCGTGGCCGGATGGATGAGGGTAAATCCTACGCTGCGCCCGCCGAGCTGGATCAGCCAATGGTCGGCGGCACCGTCTGTCAGGTCGCGGCCTCTAAGCACAGCGACTTTAAGATCGGAGACTGGGTGCTGTCACAGAGCGGCTGGCAGGAGTATGCCGTCTCCGATGGCAAAGAGATCGCGAAGCTGGGCAACGATCTGCCCCACCCCTCCTGGGCGCTGGGTATTCTGGGAATGCCAGGCTTTACCGCCTATATGGGCCTGATGGATATCGGTCAGCCTCAGGCCGGTGAAACCCTGGTCGTGGCCGCCGCAACCGGCCCGGTCGGTGCTACGGTCGGTCAGCTGGGTAAACAGAAAGGTTGTCGCGTCGTCGGTGTGGCGGGCGGTGAAGAGAAATGCCGTTATGCGGTCGATACGCTGGGCTTTGATGCCTGTATTGACCACCACAGCGCCGATTTCGAAGAGCAGCTGAAAAATGCCTGCCCGGATGGTATCGATATCTACTTCGAAAACGTGGGCGGCAAAGTGTTTGACGCGGTGTTCCCGCTGCTTAACACCGCTGCGCGTGTACCGGTCTGCGGGCTGGTCTCCGCTTACAGCCAGCGTGAGCTGCCGGAAGGCCCGGACAGAACGTCACTGATCATGGCGGGTATTCTGAAGCGTCGTATCCGTATGCAGGGCTTTATCATCTTCCAGGATTACGGCGACCGCTATCCTGAGTTCCTGAAGGCGATGACGCCGCTGGTGGAGAGCAAAAAAATCCACTATCGCGAGCACATGATCGAAGGCTTAGAGAATGCGCCGCAGGCGTTTATCGATATGCTGAATGGCAAAAACTTCGGTAAAACCGTGGTGAATGTCGGCGCCTGATAAGAGGAGCGTGCCGCGTCGGTGACGTGGCACGCTCGCGCCTTTACTGCAGCGGCCGGGAGACGTGATCGGCAGCCGCACGATTCGCGTCACTGACCGCCTCCGCCAGCGTTGCGCCACGGCTCAGGCGCTGGCACAACACTCCGACAAAACAGTCCCCCGCGCCGTGAGTACTGACCAGCGTGACCTTCTCTGCCGCCAGCGTCCGCGTCTCTCCTGATTCACTGTACGCCACCCCATGTTCGCCGGCGGTGACCACCACGCGGGCAAACCGGCTGGCCAGCGCGTCCGCCGCCGCATACGCCGACGTCAGATCCTGTACGCTAACCCCGCACATGTCGCGCGCCTCAATGGCGTTCACCACCAGCAGATCGATGCAGGCTGCAAAGTCCGCCGACAGTGCACGAGCGGGCGCGGCATTCACGCAGACGATAATCCCCCGCTGCCGGGCGGCCCTGGCGGCGCAGAGATTGACCGCCTCCGGCACCTCATTCTGCAGCACCAGCAGCGAAACGTCCTGCCAGAAGTCGGGCTGCGCAAAGGTGGTCAGCGGGATCTGCTGATTGGCATTGGAAACCACTACCGCGCCGTAATCCCCTTCGGCGTCGGTAATGGCGACGCTCATCCCGGAGGGCGATGCGGGGATGACGCTGACCGCCGTGATCTCCACGCCCGCCTGCTGCAGATGATCCCGCAGGAACTGCCCCTGCGCGTCATCACCCACGGCACCGGCGAAACGGACCGAAGCCCCCGCGTGCGCGGCAGCGACCGCCTGATTACCGCCCTTGCCGCCAGACTTATAGCGACAGGCGCTGCCCATCACCGTTTCGCCTTTTTCAGGGCGATGAGGCGCATCCAGCATAATGTCGTAATGAAGACTGCCGGTGACTGCAATTTTGCTCATAGTTAGAATTCCCGCAGATCCTGAACCGCATGCTGGGTTTTCATCAGGTTCTTCTCCGCCCGCTTCAGATCTTTCTTGGCGATAGCGACAAACAGCGCATCCAGAATATTCAGCTGGGCGATGCGTGACGCGGCGTTTTCACCCAGCAGATGCGATCCCTGAGAGGTTGAATTGAGGACCACATGGGCGTTCTGCGCGATCGGGGATTCGGCGTAGTTGGTAATGGCGATGACTTTCGCACCATTCTTTCCCGCCAGCCTGACCGGATCGTTCACCGCACGTGTGGCGCCCGAATGACTGATGGCGATAACCACATCGTCGTCAGATAACACGGCGGCGGACATCAGCATGATATGGGCGTCGTCATAGACGGTCGTTTTGATGCCGATCTTCAGCATCTTGTGCGACAGATCCCGCGCCACAGCGGCAGAACCGCCCACGGCGTAGAGATCGATATGACGCGCTTTAAAGATGATGTCTGCCGCACGATTGAATTCAGAGACATCCAGAATCGATAAGGTCTCTTCGATCGCCTGGATTGAGGTTCTGAACACTTTGGTCAGCAACTGCTCCGACGAATCATCCGGCTCAATTTCCGCATGCAGTCCCGCCACCTCAGACTGGTTGTAGTAAATCAGACCACTTCTGAAATGCCTGAAGCCGGTGAAGTTAAGCTTTTTGGTTATCTTCACAATCATCGCTTCAGAGACATTATTCTCCTGCGCAATCTCCTTTAACGAAGACTGCTCGGTAATGTCGGTGCGGGCCATGATCGCCTCAGCGACCCGCCGTTCTAACGGCGTCAGCTGGGGCAAACGCATGCGAATCTGAGCGCCAATGGCTCGCGGATCTTGCTTCATTACTTGCCTCGGGTCGCCCGGTCAATCAACATCGCTATGATAATAATAAGGCCGGTAGCGAGCAATTGGTAAAAGGCCTGAATATTCAGTAAGGTCAGACCGTTACGTAATACGCCCAGGATGACCACACCGATCAGCGTGCCGAAGATGCTGCCCTTGCCGCCCATCAGCGAGGCCCCGCCGATGGCCGCCGCCGCGATAGCGTCCAGCTCCCAGAGGTTACCGATGGTCGGCTCCGCCGCGCCGAGACGACCGATCAGGATCAGCGACGCGAGCGATGCCAGCAGACCGGACAGCACATAGACGGTAACCTTGGTCCGCTTCACCGGCACCCCGGCAACCCGCGCCGCCTCTTCGTTGCCGCCGATGGCCAGAATATACTCCCCCAGCGGGGTCTTATTCATCACCGTCCAGAGCAGCAGTGCAATCACTGCCACAATCACAATCGGTGTCGGGATCCCCAGGAGGTCGCTGTTAATCAGGCTGCGAAACGTCAGCGGGATCCCGAAGATGGGATTGCCGCCGGTGTAAATCAGCGCAATGGCCCGGAACAGCGAGAGGCCGCCCAGCGTCACGATAAACGGCTGCAGTCCGGCATAGGCAATCAGCGTGCCGCTGAAGAGTCCGCACAGCGCGCCGACCCCCAGCGTCGCGAGGATCGCCAGCGGCACCGGCACGCCCGACGCCATCAGCGTTGCGCCCAGCACCGCCGAGAGCGCCGCCGCCGGACCGACCGAGAGGTCAATCCCGCCTGAGATGATGACCATCGTCATCCCCAGCGCAATCAGGGCGTTAATGGAGGACTGCTGCAGGATGTTCAGCAGATTGGGCACGGTAAAAAAGACCGGCGACAGAAACGAAAATGTCACCATGATAATAAACAGGCCAATCAGGGTGCCCGCATCGCGCAGATTAAACTTAAGCCGCAGTGCAGGTCGGGTGCCTGGCCCGGTGGAGGTCTGGGTCGTCATAATTATCACCTTAATAAGTGTCAGGACAGCGGTCAGGCGCCTGGATCGATATCTTTAATGGCATAACGGGCGATGTTCTCTTCGGTGATCGCGCTGCCGGTTAACTCTTTGGTTATCCGTCCCTCGCGCATCACCAGCACCCGATCCGAGATGCGGATGATCTCCGTCATCTCCGACGACACCACCACAATCGCTTTGCCCGCCTGGGCCAGTTTTTCAATCAGATGATAGATCTCCGACTTGGCCCCGATGTCGATGCCACGCGTCGGCTCATCAAACAGGAACACCTCCGCATCCGCGGCTACCCAGCGGCCGATGATCACCTTCTGCTGGTTGCCGCCGCTCAGCGTGCCGATGGGCTTTTCGATGTCGAGCGGCCGCAGGCGCAAATCGCCCATCACCCGCAGCGCCTCGCGGCCCAGCCGGGACTGACTGATGAGACCCGCCGCCGTGAAGCGATGCATCGACGGCAGCGCCATGTTCATCTTCACCGCCCGCTCTTTGATGATGCCCTCTTTTTTACGATCTTCGGGCACCAGGCCGATGCCGGCCTGAATCGCGGCGCGCACGCTGTGATTCCTGACCGCCCTGCCGTTAACGCTCACGGTGCCGCGGGTTCGTCTGTCGATACCGGCGATCAGTTTCAGCAGTTCGGTGCGGCCCGCGCCGACCAGTCCGGCCACGCCCAGCACCTCGCCCGCCCGCACGCTGAAGCTGGCGGAAACCACCTCGCTGCCGCGCGTCAGATCCTCGACCCGCAGCACTTCGCGGTCGCTGACGAACGCCTGATGGTCGAGCTTGTCGATCTTCCGTCCGACCATTCTGGCGACGATGCTCTCCTCATCCTCATCGCTGATGTTGACCACGCCGACCTGCCTGCCGTCACGCATAATGGTGGCGCGGTCGCAGACCCGGAAAATCTCATTCATCTTGTGCGACACGTAGATCAGCGAAACCCCGGTCGCTTTGAGATCGCCGATCAGTTCCGCCAGGCGATCAAACTCGCGCGGCGTCAGGCTGGAGGTCGGTTCGTCCATGGCGATGATGCGGGCGTTATCCAGCAGCGCCCGGGCAATCTCCACGATCTGCTGCTGCGACACCTTGAGGTTTCTGATTGGCGTGTCGGGATCGATGGTCGGATCCAGCGTCTTCAGAATCAGGGTGGCGCGCGCCAGCTGCGCTTTTTTATCGACCCACATCCCCCCGGCGCGGGTCAGCGGTCGGCCCAGAAACATGTTCTGCGCCACAGAAAGCTCAGGCACATGCTGCAGCTCCTGGTGGATCATCGCGATCCCGGCCTGCCGTGCGCTGAGCGGCGAGCGGATCTGAACCGGACTGCCGTTGACGCTGATCTCACCGCTGTCCGCACCGCGCACGCCGGAGAGAATATTCAGCAGGGTGGATTTCCCCGCGCCGTTTTCCCCAATCAGCGCATGCACCTCACCGGGCCGCACCGAGAAATCGACATCCTGCAGCGCGGCGGCGTTACCGTAACTTTTGCTGATGCCGCGCATCGTTAAGCGAAACTCTTCCATACCCGCTCCCGCTGACTTACTGCTGCGCCAGCAACTGACGCAGCCGGTTGTTGTCTTTGGTGGAGAACGCATCGACGTTCTCTTTGGTGATCAGCGCCTGCGGTGTGGATACCACGCGCGACAGCTTCTGACCGTTGATCAGACGGATCATCACGTCCATCGCCACTTCGCCGGTCAGCACCGGGAAACTGTCCACCGTGCCGGTGAGTTCACCGCGCTTGATGGAGGCGTAGGCATCGGAGATGCCGTCAGTGCCGAAGATGGCAACCTGTGACGCTTTGTTCTGTGCGCGCACCGCTTCCACCACGCCCAGCGCCATGGTGTCGTTGTTGGCGTAGAAGCCGATCAGGTCGGGATGCTGCTGAAGAATGGTCGAGGCGGCGTTAAAGGCCTGCTCGCGGCTCCAGTTGGCTGGCACGCTGGCAACAATCGTGAACTTACCGGCCGTCGCCAGCGTCTCTTTGAAGCCACGGGTACGCTGTCCGGCGGCATAAACGCCCGGCTGCCCCTCAATTACCGCCACCTTGCCACCCTGCGGATGGTGCTGGATAAACCACTTCGCCACCCGCACGCCGTTATCTTTCTGAACGTTACCCACGTAGTAACGCGCATTCGGCATCACCGCATCATTCACGTTCACCACCGGGATCTTTTTGCTGCTGGCACTCTCCAGCGCAGGCTCCAGGTTGATGTCGGTCTGAGGCGACACCAGCAGGCCGTTGAAGCCCTGCGAGATCAGCGTTTCGGCAATCGACAGCTGGCCAAGCTGGTCATCTTCATTGGCCGCCGCCTGATAGGCCACGGTGAAGCCATACTTCTTCGCGACGTTCTGGTAGCCCTCGCCGAGCGAACGCCAGTATTCATTGGTCAGGGTCTTGGAGACGCCGCCAATCTTCAGCGATTTATCGACTTTCGGCAGTGCGCCATATTTGCTGTCGAGCTGGGTCCAGTCGGTGCGATCCGGTTCGGTGTCGGACTGCAGCGGTGCCAGCTCGGCCGCATAGACGGTGCTGCAGAGCAGTGAGGAGGCGATAACAGCGAGCAGGAGTTTTTTCATTTTTATATTCTCAGCATGTTGGGTAGGGTTTTTTATGTTATCGGCTGGATCAGCCGTTATCGCGCCAGCAGAATGTCATTGACGATCTGCTGGGAGGCGACCGCATCCTGGCGCTCAATGGCCGCCAGTAATGCCGTGTTGCCGTGCAGCTGATCGCACAGCCGCAGCAGCCGGGTCACGGTCGCGATGTTGCTTTCTGCTTCCCGGATGGGGTCCAGCCCGCTGGCGTCCGGGAAGGTGTCGAAGTAGTAGGCCCCACGATAGCCGTCACGCTGCATCTGCCAGAGAAACTCCAGCGTGGCGCGCGGGTTGACGGAGCCGACCATCAGGCCGTCGTCGCGCTTGCCCCAGCCATCGTTCAGGTCCAGCCCCAGCAGCCGTGAACGCCGTGCCACCATCGCGGCGGCATAGGCCGGCACCTCGTTGGCAAACAGTACGTGCGCAAAGTCGAGCGTGATCCCCAGGTTGGGGCAGCCCGCCTCTTCCACCGCCAGCAGGCAGGTGGTGGCGTTAGGGAAGATGCTATAGGCGCGCGGCTCGTTGGGTTTGTATTCGATGCTGACATCGACATCCGGCGCATACTCCGCCACTTCCCGCACGGCGCTGACCGCATCCTCCCAGATCTTCTTATAGTCCGCCTGGAAGCAGTAGTCGAAACCATCCTGCCCCATCCACAGCGTCATCAGCCGTGAACCGAACTCCCGACCCGCATCGATGCCGCGTTTGGTCAGCTCGATCGCCTCGCGACGCACTTTTGCATCCGGATGGGTAAAGGCACCGATTTTGAACTGCGGGGCGTCCCAGCGCATCTGCATGCCGTTGACGGCCAGGCCTGCATCCTCAATCGCCTGACGCAGCGTGGGAATATCGCTGGTGAGGTGCTGCGGAAAATTGAGATCGAGATGCGTTAAACCCTTTACCTTACCGGCACGGGCCACCATCTGCAGGACAGAGGGCTTGCCCTGCTGATCGGGCCAGTAGAGGTGCGCGCCCGAGGCGAATGAGTTGAGACGGGTTGCAAATTTCAGTTCCGACATAGGGGTCAATCCTTCAGAGAGCGTATTGTGAAGTACTTTTCATATTCACGATTAATTGTGAAGTTATGTATTAATCTACGCCTCGCGACTGAATGCGCAAGCCTGCCGCGCGGAGCAAATCACCAAACTGCGAGAGCTGTCACGAAATAGTTTCAGGGCGTGATTAAGCCAGCCGCGCGGCAGACTGGAGAGATCGGTTGTGAATACAGCAGGTTGCGGCAGAAAAGCGGAGGGAAGAGAGGCTGGCGGCGATGACGAAAAAAGCTGAGCGCCGGGCGGCGCTCAGCGGATCAGGATTATTTCAGCCGGAAAGCGACCACGCTGTCGCCTGCCGTGGTGCCCAGTGAGCCGTGACCGCCTGCGGCAATCACCACATACTGTTTGCCATCTTTACCCATAAAGGTGGAGGGCGTGGCCTGAGCACCGGCGCTCAGCTCGGTCTGCCACAGCAGTTCGCCGGTGGTGCTGTCGTAAGCACGGAAATAGTTGTCTGCCGTGGCCCCGTGGAACACCAGATCACCGGCCGTCAGCAGCGGGCCGCCGTGCGCGACCATTCCCATCGGGAAGCCGAGCGGGAAACGGCCAGGCAGGAAGCTGGTCTTCAGGTTGCGGGTCGTCCCCACGCGGCGCAGCCATCTGGTTTTGCCGGTCGTCAGATCCACACCGACCATCCGGCCCCACGGTGGCGCGATGCAGGGGATCCCCAGGCCCGACGCCATCTGCTGGATGTGGATCGCATACTCACCGTGGAAGTTTTCGTTCCAGTACGGCGTGCCATCTTTGGTGAAGGTGCGCTGGGTTTCGGTTTCCGGGGTGCGTTTGATCAGGTTGTACTTGTAAGCCAGGCGCACCGGCGCGGCAATCAGCATCTGACGCTGCGGATCGACCGCCACCGAACCCCAGTTAAAGACACCGATATTGCCCGGGAAGATCAGCGAGCCGGCTTCCGTTGGCGGCGTCCACGGGTTACCGTCATAGCGCAGTTTGCGGAAGGTGGTGCGACAGGCCATCTGATCAAATGGCGTGATGCCCCACATGGATTTCTCCGTCAGCGGCGCCGGAATAAAGTTCAGGCTGGAGACCGGCTGGGTCGGCGCATACTGCTCGCCTTTGATGCCATCCACGGAAACCTTGACCTGCTCTACCGGGTAGACCGGCTGCCCGGTCAGGCGGTTCAGCACAAAGAGGTTGCCGGTTTTAGTCGGCAGGATCACCACCGGTTGCGGCGTGCCCTGGTAGCTGATATCCACCAGCGACGGCTGTGACGGGTTGTCACGGTCCCAGAGGTCGTGGTTCGAACTCTGATAACGCCACCTGAATGCACCGGTTTTCAGATCCAGCGCCACCAGCGCATCACGGAATTTTTCGGTATTGCTGGCAGGGTCACGATCAAAACCCAGCTCATCCGGCGACGCATTCCCAAAGGGCACATAAACCAGACCATTCTTCAGGTCGGCGCTCAGGGTTGCCCAGGCCACCGGGGTATCCTGTGGATAGGTCGCGCCCTGGGCGATCGGGGCGCTATTTTCCGGGTTAGCCGGATCAAAGTTCCAGACCAGACGCCCGCTGACGGCATCATAGGCGCGGATGACGCCCGACGGGCTGCCGCTGTGGAAGCCGTTATCCATCACCGAGCCGCCGACGATCACCAGATTACCGGCCACCAGCGGCGCGGCGGTCTGCATCAGCGCGTGCGGGCGCAACTCGCCCATGCCAGCGCGCAGGTTGACCACACCCTTGTCACCGAAGTCCGCACAGGGTTTACCGGTGTCTGCATCCAGCGCCAGCAGGCGGGCATCGGTGGTGGCGTTGAAGATACGCCTGCGGCAGAGCGCCGGCGCGGCATCTGACTGTGTCTGCGCCTCTCCGGCGTCGTAGTAGCTCACGCCACGGCAGGTCTGGTGCTGCTGCAGATAGGAGCGGTTTTTATCCGGCGCGGTTTTCCACTTCACCGCCCCGGTTTCCGGGTCAAGCGCGTGGACTTCGTTGTGCGGCGTACAGAAGTAGAGCATGCCGTTGGCTTTCAGCGGCGTCGCTTCGAAGGTGTATTCGGTGGCATCGTCATCCTGGCGCAGATCGCCGGTGTGGTAGGTCCAGGCCACCTCAAGATCTTTTACGTTATCACGGGTGATCTGCTTCAGCGCCGAGAAGCGCTGCCCGTCGGTGGTTCCGCCATAGGCGCGCCACTCGTCAGCAGCGCCGCCGGTGGCGGCACTCTGGCGCGGCGTGGTAATAGTGCCCTGCTGCGGCAGCGGATCGTAAAAGCAAAGGCCGATAACCAGCAGCACCATCAGCCCGACCGTTCCGCCAAGCAGAGGATGAAAGCGTCGCTGCCCCTGATAGAGCGGACGCACCACCCACGGCAGAGCCAGCCAGAGACCCAGCAGACCAAACAGATCGCCACGCGGGATCCACTGCCATTTATCGAAGCCCACTTCCCGGATAATCCAGAACAGGGTTATCCACATCAGCAGCGCATAGAGCGTCAGCGCACTGCGTCTGTTCAGCAGCAGCAGAATCGCGCTGAGCAGGACCCCCACGCCCATGGCGGCGTAAAACGCGCTGCCGCCGGCTGACAGCAGTTCTCCCCCCATGTATATCAGGGCAATAGCAAATATCACCATGATTACACTGGTTAATTTATTTATCATGATCCTTCCTCGGGTCATTCACGCTAAGCACAAAATTAATTTGCATACAAAATTTCAACGAGATCTTAACTTATGTATCAAATATGTAAAAACATGCCGAAGTGTAAATGGTTAGAAATATTTATTATAAATCCGCCCCTCTGGCGGGTTGCGGCGGGGTTTTTTCACGCCTGAAGGGCTTAAATCGCGATATTCATCACAATAAATTAACCATAGGCGGCGCATAACCGCATCTTTTGTTCATCGGCGATGAAATATCAGACAAGCTGCGCTTCAGTAACCCGCGCTTAAGTCCGCGCGCAGAGCGGGAATAAGTGTCAAATAATCGTAATGGTTTGTTTATTCTGTCGGGCTGAAACTCTTATTGCTGAAAGCGGCAAAAGAAAAAAGACGCTGGTATTGACGACGAAACTCTCAGGCCCGGTGCGGTGTCAATCCTTTTTCCCTTATTAAAAATGGCAGTTGACTTTGCGCTTTCTGAATTTATTTAACGTTATTTCCCGCAGGGAATAGATTAATAACGCGTGAGCTTCATCCACTGAAAACGATTTAAGATATTCCGCAGCGGGACGCGGCATTTATCTGTGTTATCGTCCATTCCTATTTTAATTATTTATCCGGCCGTCAGGCGGGATTTTCTCTGGCAGCAATACACCAGGCAGGTAAACTATGTCCGCACTTCATGCGATATATCGCAAGTTCCGCTTTCCGTTTAAGTTCATTCATGCCGCTATTCGCTATCCTGCGGCGCAGTCCCGTGTTAAACGTTATTCCGTGATGTCGATTGAGGAAACTATCGATCGGTTATTACGCGATCCCACGTTATCGCTGGCCCGATATGGCGACGGCGAACTGGAAATGACACGCTATAAAAATATCGGTTTCCAGCCCTTTAATCCGGAACTGTCAGAGCGGCTGAAAGCGGTGCTGCAGCAGGGTGCCACGGCCAGCCCGAACTGCCTGATCTGTCTGCCGGATGCCTTCCGCACTACCCGTAATATGCGCAATGGTTCGGCCCTGTTCTGGTTCTTTCATAAATCTTTTTACTTTACTCATTATGAGTCTCTGCTGAATAAACAGTACCACTATGGAAATACGTCTGTTACGCGCCCTTATCACGATTATAAAGGCAAAGAACTTTCCGGCAGAATATTTGACAAGTTTAAACTGCTTTACCGCAACCGGCGGGTATTAATTGTAGAAGGGAGTGGAACCCGACTCGGATTAGGCAACGATTTACTGGACGGTGCCAGCGAGGTGAAAAGAATTACGACGCTGAACCGTAATGCCTTTTCCGTTTATGACGCGCTGTTTCATGCTGTACTTACTCATGCCGTTAATTTCGATCTGGTCCTGATTTCATTAGGGCCGACCGCCACGGTGCTGGCGCATGATTTAAGTCAGCACGGGATACGCTGTATTGATAGCGGCCACGTCGATATTGAATATGAGTGGATGCTGGCCAGTGCCACCCACAAAATAAAGGTGGAAGGCAAAAACGTTAATGAAGCGGGCGTCCTGTTAGGCGAACAGAGCTGCGTGGCGGATGTCACCTATCAGCAGCAGATCCTGCAGCATGTGGACGATGCCTCTGCGTCCTCCGTGCCAGCGCCTGAGGTGTCAGCGGAGGTGGCGATCGTTCCCCTGCCGCATCCTGGCCGCACCCAGCATCACGCCGCCTGAGGATCACCACCAGCAGGCAGAGCCTGCACCGCATTGATGCGCAGGCAAATAATTAGCGGGATCAGCGCCCGCCGTGACGCGCGAGCCAGGCGGCCCGCCACCCCGCCAGCCGGGCCTCTTCTGGCAACAGCACCGTTCCGGCACTGAATTTGCTTTAACTCTCCTGACCCCTTTTATCAGGAGATGTGAAATGAAACCGAGCCGTTACCGTTACACCCTGTTTTCACTGCTGTTCCTGATCGCGCTGATCAACTACATCGATCGCGGCGCCCTCTCCTTTGCTGCTAATGCGATTGCGGCAGAGTATCACTTCAGTAAAGTCCAGCTCGGCGCCGTGCTGGGCTATTTCGGCTTTGGTTATCTGCTGGGTTCGCTGTGCGGCGGCTTTCTTGCCGACCGCATCGGCACCAAAAAGGTCTGGCTGCTGGCGGGCGTGCTCTGGTCGCTGCTGGAGATCGCCACCGCCTGGGCCGGTGAGCTGGGCATGGCGCTGTTTGGCGGATCGGCCATTATGGGCTTTGCGGCGCTGCGCATCCTGTTTGGTTTTGCCGAAGGTCCCGCCTATGCGCTGATGAACAAGACCATTGCGCACTGGGCACCGGACAACGAGCGCGGGTTCGCGCTGGGGATCGGCCTGCTCTCAACTCAGGTTGGCGCACTGCTGACCGCCCCGATCGCGGTGGGTCTGCTGCTGCTGACCCACGACTGGCGCATGATGTTTATCCTGCTGGGGATCTTCTCCCTGCTGGCGATGCTGCTGTTTGCCCGCACCTTCAGCGACAGCCCGGACCGGAGCCGCTTCACCAACGCCGCCGAGCGCGCGCTGATCCGGGACGGTCAGCGTCGCAGCGCGGGCGACAGCGTGCCTCTGCCCTGGTGGCGCTTCTTTACCAGCCGGACGCTGGTCTGCAACGCGCTGGGCTATTTCTCCTTCCTCTACATCACCTTCACGCTGGTGACCTGGATGCCGAAGTACCTGCAGGATAATTTCCATTACGACCTGCACTCGCTATGGTACGTGGCGATGATCCCCTGGAGCGGCGCCTGCATCACGGTGCTGCTGGGCGGCCGTATCGCCGATACCCTGCTGGCCCGGTTCCGTAATCTGCGACTGGCGCGCAATCTGTTCGCTGCCGTCACGCTGTGTGGCACCGCCTGCTGCTTTATGGCCATTCCCTGGATGGGATCTGCCGCCGGGATCATCGCCCTGATGACGCTGGGTAATGCGCTGAATGCGCTGGTAAACAATGTCTACTGGTCGGTGGTGATCGATGTGACCCCTAAAGCCTCAGTTGGCACCTACAGCGGCATGACGCTGGCGATTGCCAACCTGGCCGCGATCATCTCGCCAATGCTCTGCGGCTGGCTGGCGGAATATCACGGCTATAACGCCATGTTTACGGTGACGGCGCTCATCGCGTTTGGCAGCATGCTGGCGATGACGCTGCTGCAGCCGGAAAAGCCATTGGTGGCCGAAACGCAGCCCGCCACGGCGGAGGTGACGACCGCCTGAACGCGTCTGCTGAGCGTTATCGTGAGAAACCTGAGCCGCCCACCGGGCGGCTTTTTGCGCTACAGGGCGCGGCTGTTCTGTTCGGGTCTGCCCCGGCGATCCCAGCGGCTGGCAACGAACCATAACAGCGCCGTCACCAGCCAGCCCACGATCCATGAGACATCGTTTCCGGCAAAAATCCAGGTCAGCGAGCCATGATGCAGCGGATTATCGATAAAGGGTAACTGCACCATCACCCCCAGAACGTAGACGGCGATGCCCGCGACGTTCCAGCGGCCATAGCGGCCGTCGGGATCGGCCAGCGCCGGAACGTCCACCCGGCCGCGGGTGATCAGATAGAAATCGGTCAGGCTGATGGCGCTCCACGGCACAAAAAAGGCCAGCAGGAACAGCAGGAAGTGGGTAAAGGATTTCAGGAAGGCCGGTTCACTGAGCAGGGCTATCAGGCAGGCCACGGAGACCATGAGGATGACAAACAGAATGCGCCCGCCCTGGCTCAGCGTCGTCTGCCGGCGAAAGCCGGAGACGATGGTGGTCAGGGACATAAAACTTCCGTAGGCGTTGAGCGTGGTAAAGGTAATCTTCCCGAAGCAGATGGCAAAGTAGATCACCATCGCCATGCCTGCGGTACTGCCCAGACCAACGATGTAACCCACCTCATTACCGGCGAAGGCACTTCCGGCCAGCGCGGCGGCAATCACCCCCAGCGTCATCGAGGCCTGGGTGCCGAGTACGGTTCCGGCAAACACCGAACCGAACAGTTTCTTCGCGGAGACGTCTGCAGGCAGATAGCGCGAGTAGTCGGAAACATAGGGGCAAAAGGCGATCTGCCAGGATGACGAGAGCGACACCGCCAGCAGGAAATTTGCCGGGGTAAAGTGGCGATTCTGCCAGACGGCCGCCAGGTCGTGCGTGGCAAAGAGCGTGATAAAGAGATACGCGAAGGCCAGCACGCCAATCACGCTCGCCAGCTTGCCCAGCTGATGGATCACGCGATATCCCATCACCGCAATCACCACGATCAGGGCGCTGAACACGATCATCCCGGTGGCATTGCTGACAGAGATCAGTTTCGCCAGCGCCTGTCCGGCCAGTACCGTGCCGCTGGCGGAGAATCCCACATACATGATGCAGACCAGCACCAGGGGGATGACCGCACCGTAAACGCCGAACTGCATGCGGCTGGTTATCATCTGGGGTAAGCCCAGGCGCGGGCCCTGCAGCGCATGCAAAGACATGATCGCGGCGCCGATCATCTGCCCCACCAGTAAGCCGACAAGCGACCAGACAACATCGCCGCCCAGTACGACAGCCAGCGCCCCGGTAACAATGGCGGTGATTTGCAGGTTGCCACCAAACCAGAGCGTGAACTGGCTGAAGGGATGCCCATGACGTTCGCGCAGCGGAATGTAATCGATGGAGCGGGTTTCTGACAGGCGCGGTTGTGCCGCGTCCGGATACGCTGTAGCAGATGATTTGACCGACATAGATCCCTCGCTGATGCAGTGAGTCAGAGAAAACGAACAGGGCCGGATGACCGGTTGAGATGACATGTCTATACAATCAGGGAGAGTGTCACGCGCGGCAGGAAGTTACAAGACAGGCGGTCATTGGAAAATGTGATGACACCGACAGACCGGCACGCACGATCGGCAATGCGGGCGGCCGGGTCTTTTCCGCAGGGTAAAGGGCGGCGTCAGAACGCCAGGGGTTATCCCTTCGCCACCACCCGCTGACGATGGCAGTCGGCGGGTTCGAGCTTCTGACCCTGCGCCGAGTAAACCTCCAGACGCGGCAGCGGCCTGCCTTCCGCATTATCCAGCAGCACCGAGTGGGTCTCGCCCTGCTCAAACAGATAGCGCTCACCCCACTGCCGCATCGCCACCACCACCGGAAAGAGCGCACGGCCTCTTTCGGTCAGGAGATACTCGCGGTAGGCGCTGCCATCGGAAGCGGGCGCAATTTCCAGCACGCCGATCCCGACCAGCTGCTTCAGTCGCGACGCCAGAATATTTTTCGCCAGTCCCAGGTTGCGCTGGAAATCACCAAACCGGCGGACGTCATCAAAGGCTTCACGCACGATCATCATGCACCAGCGCTCACCTATCGACTCCAGGGTGCGGGCAACCGGACACTCGCTGGTTCTCAGGGATTCCTGCTTCGCCATCTCTTCTCTCACTTTCTCCGTTAACCGTGCCAGCTTAGCCCCTCCGAAAAGAAGTTGCAAAAAAAAACCATCCCGGTTAATGATATGGCCAATCCAGTTTCAAATAAAAACCCGAAGGCCAGACGATGATCTCAACGACCTCCAGGCGCGGGGATGCCGGACCACCGGCCCCCGCAACGCCGGTGCTTTCACCCCGGATGATTTTTCTCTTCTCGCTTACTGCGGCGCTGGCGGTCGCCAACGTGTACTCGGCGCAGCCGTTGCTGGCGTCCATCGCCGTCAGCCTGCGGATCCCGTCCGGCATCGCTGGCGCGGTGGTGACGGCCACGCAGATCGGTTATGCCCTGGGGTTGCTCCTTCTGGTGCCGCTGGGTGACTGCGTGAACCGCAAAAAACTGGTGGTTGCCCAGCTGCTGCTTTCCGCGCTGGCGCTGACCGCAGCGGCCTGCGCCTCCGGCCTGTTCACGCTGCTCGCAGCGATGCTGCTGGTGGGGTTAATGGCGGTGGTCACGCAACTGATGGTCGCCTGGGCCGCGATGCTGGCGTCACCGGCGCAGCGTGGCCAGGTGGTCGGCAGCGTCACCAGCGGGATCGTCATCGGGATCCTGCTGGCGCGGTTTGTTTCGGGGGCAATCGCGGATCTGGCAGGCTGGCGCGCGGTCTACTTTACGGCCGCCTGTCTGTTACTGCTGATCGCCGGGGTCCTGGCGAAGGTGCTGCCCGCCTCCGCCGGTCAGGCGCAGCGACCGGCCTGGCCGCAGCGCCTGCTGTCGGTTCTCCTGCTTTTTCGCACAGAACCCCGCCTGCGCAGCCGGGGGATCCTCGCTCTGCTGATCTTTGCCGCCTTCAGCATGCTCTGGTCTTCCATGGCGCTGCCGCTGACAACGATGGCGCTGTCGCAGACTCAGATCGGCCTGTTTGGCCTGGCAGGGCTGGCCGGTGCGCTGGCGGCCGCCAGCGCGGGCGCCTGGGCTGACCAGGGACGGGGCCAGCGCGCCACCGGCTTTGCACTGGCGCTGCTGACCTTCGCCTGGCTGCCCGTTGCCGCGCTGCCGCATTCGCTGCTGCTGATGGTGGTCGGGGTGATCCTGCTCGACTTCGCGATCCAGACGGTTCATGTCATCAACCAGAGCCTGATCGTGGCGGCCCGGCCGGATGCGGCGAGCCGGCTGGTCGGTGCCTACATGTGCTTTTACTCCCTCGGCAGTGCGCTGGGTGCCTTTGCCGCCACCCAGCTGTATGCACACTGCGGATGGTATGGTGTCTGCGCTGGCGGGGCCGCCGTCAGTGCTGCCGCCTTTCTCTACTGGTCAGGAACCCGTCACGCATGAAACTCTCTCATCTGCTGCTCGCCGTGCTCATCACGGCCATCTGGGGCGTGAACTTCTCGGTGATTAAGCTGGGGCTGCACGCGGTCGATCCCTTTCTGCTGGCTGGGATCCGCTTCACGCTCTGCGCTCTGCCCGCGATACTCTTTATCAAAAAACCGGACGTGCCGTGGCGCTACCTGATCGGCTATGGGCTGGTGTTCGGGATCGGCCTCTGGGGGCTGGTGAACCTGGGGATTCAGGCCGGGCTGTCGGCGGGCATCGCTTCACTGCTGTTGCAGTTCAGTGCCTTCTTTACCCTGCTGCTCGGCAGCCTGGTTTTTCGCGAGCGACTGAGCCGCTATCAGATCGCCGGTGGGCTCATCGCCTGCGCCGGACTGCTGTCGATATTTTTCATCACCGATGGCTCGGTGACGATCTCCGGCGTGCTGCTGGTGCTGGCGGGAGCGATAGCCTGGAGCGCGGCCAACATCATCAGCAAGAGAGCCGGCACCCGGCAGGTGTTTGCGTTTCTGGTCTGGTCATCCGCCTTTGCGCCCCTGCCACTCTTTCTGCTGGATGGAGTGGTCAACGGCATGGCGGGCTATCGGGCGCTGTACAGCCACGCCGACAGCCTCGCCCTGCTCTCTATTCTGTTCCAGGCCTATCCCAATACCCTGCTGGGCTACTGGGTGTGGAACGGCTTGCTGAAGCGCTACCCGGTCTCCACGGTTGCGCCCCTGTCGCTGCTGGTGCCCGTTTTTGGCATTCTGGGTTCGGTGGCGATCTTTGGCGAAACGCTTTCCACGCAGAAAATCGCTGCACTGTTGCTGATCGTGACCGGACTGGCCGTGGGGCTCTATGGGCCGCGACTGGCGCGCCGCATCGGCCTGCGCGTCTGATGACGCCTCAGGGGCTATACCGCGTGCCGCTGGCAGAACGCCTCAATGTCGCCGTGCTGAAAGTCGGCCAGGTTTGCCATCAGCTTCTCCAGCGGCCAGTTCCACCAGGCGATACGCTGCAGACGGGCGGCAATGGCGGGCGAAAACCGCATCCGCAGCGGCCGGGCCGGGACGCCGCCCACCACGCTGTAGGGCGCGACGTCGCGGGTCACCACCGCGCCTGCGGCCAGCACCGCCCCATCACCGACGGTGACGCCAGGCAGCACGATCACGCCATGCCCGATCCAGACGTCATGACCGATGATCACCCGATCGGCCCGGCGGGCCGCAAAGAAGGGCCGATCGCGGCGGGCGTCGGGATGGTAATACTCCGGGCAGTAGGTGAAGCGATGCTGAGAGGCGCGATCCATCGGATGGTTCGGCGCGCCAAGGCGCACCTGGTTGGCGATAGCGCAGAAGCGCCCTACCTGGGTGTCGGCCAGGCAGCAGTGCTCGCCGACATAGGAGAAGTCGCCCAGCTCGCTGTATTCCAGCAGGCTGTGCGCCAGGATTTCACACTGCTGACCCACGGTGGTTTCCCGCATCCGCACACTCTCGTCGATCCTGGTGTGGGCTAAGGGGGCAGGCATAACGGCAACAATGGACATAGCATTCCCAATCCGGATAAGCACATCCCCTGCGACGTGCTTTTGCCGCACCACCTTATCCGCTTCTGATGACAGAGAATTGACAAAGAAAAAAGGCGGAGTGGTTAGCTCCGCCTTGTTTCAAGTTCCGGTTAACCTGCCTGACCGGTCAGTTGCATAAGGGCAACGATGATCTGCAAGATGACCCGGATCAGATCCAGAATCAGCTTAGTCAGTTCCATCACTTTCCTTCTCCTTTTTCAGGAGCGCGCTTTTCGGCAACCAGGGCTTTGACTCTACCCGCCGGGCGCCTGAGCACATCTTGTGGAGAGGGCTGAGCGGCACTCATGGTTAAAGCCACAGGCCAGCACCACCTGATGCCTGCCGGGATTTTAAAAAACCTGCCCCTGGGAGCGGCCAGTCGACCACGAGGCGATACCCAACGCCCAACACCTGTATAAACATACAGCATTATGGCGAAACTTGAAATCCTTAGCCGCACATTTTACAATCTCTTTTGTGGAGAGTGCTGAGCACCTCGTCTGCAGCGCGGTTACCAGCCGGGCTGGCGGACAAAAAAATAAAGGATTTGGCAACGCGCCAAATCCTTTTTTTATGCCTGCTTTTCAGCTCTCCGGGCAGAGGCTAGTTGGCGGCGCTGATACGCCACACGGTATTGCCCGCATCGTCTGCGATCAGGACCCCGCCCTGTTTATCGCTGGCCAGGCCGACCGGCAGGCCCCGCACCTGTTTTTCGTCATCCGTCAGGAAGCCAGAGACCACCGTCTGCGGCTCACCCACCGGCTTACCGTTTTCAAATTTCACCCAGATAACCTTGTAGCCATTCAGCGGCGTACGGTTCCAGCTGCCATGCTCGCTGATAAACGCGCCGCCTTTGTACTGCGGCATGTTATCCGCCCCATAGAACAGCAGACCCAGCGGCGCAACGTGCGAACTCAGCGCATAGTCAGGCTTGATCGCTTTTTCCACCAGATCGGGACGCTGCGGTTCCGCGCGGGTATCGACATGCTGACCAAAGTAGCTGTAGGGCCAGCCGTAGAAGCCTTTCTCCTCTACCGAGGTCATATAGTCGGGCACCAGGTCGGAGCCGATCTCATCGCGCTCGTTGACCACCGCCCAGAGCTTACCGCTCTGCGGTTCCCACTGTAAGCCGGTAGGATTGCGCAACCCGCTGGCGTAGATCCGGCTGGCGCCGCTGGCCGCGTCTACTTCCAGCACCGCAGCACGGCGATACTCTGCGCCGATGCCGTTCTCGGTCACGTTACTGTTGGAACCGACCCCGACATAGAGCTTGCTGCCATCGGGGCTGGCTAGCAGCGCCTTGGTCCAGTGGTGGTTAATGGGCCCGCCCGGCAGTTCCGTCACCTCTTCCGGCGCGGTGCGGATCTCTGTGTCGCCTTCGCGATAGGGGAATTTCACCAGGCTGTCAGCATTCGCCACATAGAGCGTGTTGCCAATCAGCTGCATCCCGAACGGCGAGTGGAGATTCTCAATAAAGCGATGCTGTTCCCATTTGCCGTCCACGTTGCGCAGCAGCGTGATGCGGTTACCGCCCGCGCCGCCCTTGCCGGAGGCTTTCTGCACGATCCCCATGATCAGCTGTTTCGGCCGGGTAGTCGGCTTGGGCGGGCCATTCGATTCCGCCACCAGCACATCATTATTTGGCAGCACGTAAACCTGACGCGGATGCTGCAGATTCTCTGCGATCTTCTCGATTTTCAGCCCCTGCGCCACTTTCGGCATTTCGCCCGCTTTCCAGGGTGTGCCTTCCGGCACCTGCATCGGCGGCATAAAGAAATTGCGCGCCTGCGGCAGTTCGGGATTGGCACCCGTCTGTTTCTGTGGATCGACCTGCGCGCCCTGATCGCAGCCTGCCAGCAGGGCCGTCACAGACAGCGCCAGCAGCGTTTTATGCGTTCTTTTCATGATGGCTCCTCCTTAAGCGCTACGGTGGCGTAACGCAAGTTGCACATTCGCCAGCAGCAGCAGCGCCACCACCAGCGTCGAAAGCGTAACGCCCAGCGGAATGACCGCGGCCGCATCACGGCTATGAATAAACGCATTGACGATGGCGATGACAATCGCGACCAGCCAGAGCCAGAAATGGCCCTTTTCTGCGCTGTCGCTGCCGCGAAACAGATAGACCAGGGCGATGATGCGCGGCACGATAGCCAGTATCAGCCCCAGCGCAATCAGCCAGCCTGCGGCATCGGTCCAGAACAGCACAAAGGTCTGCATGTAGAGAATATCGAACAGCCAGGCCGCGACAAAAAAGCCCAGCGGCACCGGCTCCAGCAGAGCGTAAAGCGTCACGGCAAACGCCGATCTTCCCAGGGTATTGCGCATGTTTCTCTCCATTTTTTACGTGAATGCGGACCAGGTCAGACGTCGCGCTGCTGACAGCAACCGACCCCGCGCCTTTAAAAGATTAGTAAATCTGAAGAGAAACAGAGGGTTTATTCAGGAGGAATTGCAAAACAGGCGGATGACGTCCCTGTCATCCCGCGCTGTCAGGACTTGTCGGCGGGCAGCGTGACCCAGTATCCTGGCTGATAAGGCAGCGGCAGGAACTTCTCGTGGAACTCACGGAAGGTGGCATCCGGATCGAGATCGGCAAACAGATCGGGATGGAGCCACTTCGCCAGCGCCTGGATCGCGACAAACTGATAAGGGCTGTCGTAGAACTGGTGCCAGATGGCATGGACATGGCCGTTATGCGCCACCGGCAGGGTTTTGAACGCATCGCGCGTCATCAGTGCTTTAAGACGCGCCGTGGCTTCGGTGACATTCGCCCCCGGGCCGACGCCGACCCATTTGCCCACGGTATTGTAGTTCTTCCAGTTCGCACCGGTCACGACCACCACATCCGGCTGGCTGGCGATGATCTGCTCCGGGTTCAGGGTGCCGAAGGTGCCTGGGATCACGCCTTTCGCAATGTTACGCCCGCCTGCTATCTCCACCATCTGCCCGAAGTTCTCACTGCCAAAGGACATGCAGCACTCATCGCTGTAGCCGCCCGCACGATCAATCATCACTTTCGGGCGATAGCCGGTGAAGTTTTTCAGTCGTGAAGTGACCCGCTCGATCTGCTGCTGGCGGAAGGTGATGATCTCCTGGGCACGCGCTGGCTTATTCACCAGTTCGCCCATAATGCGGATGCTTTTCTCTGCGTTCACAAACGGGGCTTCGCGGAAGTCGATGAATACCACCGGCACGCCTACGGCCTGCAGTTTTTCAATCAGCTTGCCCTCATCCGTGGCGGCCTTTGACTCCAGGTTCATCAGCACCAGATCGGGCTTCAGGGTTAACGCCTGCTCAACGTTGAAGGTGCCATCTTTTGCGCCGCCAAAGGTCGGTAATTTTTTAATTTGCGGATAGCGTTTTTCATAGGCCTGATAACCATCCCAGTCCGCTTTCGGCAGGTCGTCACGCCAGCCGATCACCCGGCTGAACGGCGCGTCTGTATCAAATGCAGCCAGCAGATAGATTTGACGGCCCTCACCCAGAATGATGCGTTTTGCTTCCTGTGGCACGTCAACCTGACGGCCTGCGACGTCAGTGATTACTTTGGCCGAAGCCGTCCCTGCCAGCGCGAGCATCCCCAACGCTAAAAACCATTTTTTCATCGTCAAACCCACATAAATGATAATGAGAATTATTAATGTAAAGCGGCGTTACTATTACCTAAAATGGCAGTCAGGGGAAGTCATTCGGTGAAATGTTTTTCACGGCTCCGGCGGGAAGCAGACGGGCGGGTTATAGCCGGTAAAGAGGTGATGACAGGCGGAAAGAGAGTAAAAGGCCGGTCGCACCGGCCTCCGCTCGGGGCCGTCGTCAGTGCGTCAGCTGACGCACAAAGGCGATGATCTCCTGATTTTTCCCCTGCTCAGACAGGCACTGCTGAAAACGCGGGCCGCTGACGGCGGTTCGCACCAGCTCAGGATCGAGGGCGCGCAGGGTGTCGAGATAGTTCTCTTTCAGCATGGCGGCTTTGACCTGGTTCAGCAGACCGGCATTACGCACCTGCGGCTCTTTGCGCTCTGGCGGATAGCCGTGTCCTTTTTCCCCAGTGAAGGCTTTTTCAAAAATAAAGCGCAGGTTAAGTTCTGCGCCCCAGCCAAAGCCTTTGGCGAAAGGCAGAGAGAGCGCGTTACCGTTGTTGATTTGCGCAAACAGGTACGCATCCGCCGGATCGATGCAGTAGCCGCACACCACGCCCGGATGAAGGTTCAGCGACATCAGCGCACCCTGTCCGGTCCCGCACCCTGCGACCACAAAATCCACGGCCTGACTGTTCAGCAGCACGCTGGCCTGAATGCCAAGATGAATATAGGTGAGCGCGTGATCCTGCTCGTCGCTCATCCCGACGTTGAAGACCTGATGGCCCAGCGGCTGTGCGACGCCTTCCAGCTCTTTCAGCACAATGGCATTTTTAGCGGCCTGGCTGTTTTCCATCATTAATGCGATTTTCATGACCTGCCCTCATAAATTAATTGAAACACTGTTTCATTTTAATGAAAAGTGAGTAAAGTGCATGGACTAATTGGGCTGCGGGCTGTGAGTGCCATCACAAATTGGCGACCGCACGTCGGGTCATCAACGGAGGTTAACCATGTTTATCTTTCATAACGCGCAGCCAGTCGAGGACCTCGGCCAGGGGGTAACGCGCCGGATACTGGCGCACGGCGGCAGCCTGATGGCGGTCGAAGTCACCTTTGAAACCGGGGCGATCGGACCGCTGCATCATCATCCTCATGAGCAGCTGACTTACGTACTGCGCGGTCGCTTCGCCTTCACTATTGATGGCGAAACGCGTGAAGTCGGCGCCGGAGACACGCTCTATAAGGCGCCGGATGTGGTGCATGGCTGTGTCTGTCTGGAAGCGGGCGTGCTGCTGGATACCTTCACACCGCAGCGGGAAGCGTTCCTGTCCGCAAAATAGGAGGGGCGGCTCATCGGGCCGCCGTTTTCCTCTCCCGCCAGCATCTGCTTTTTCCCGCCGCCTCGTCTGACCGGACTGCAAAAAATTTTATGAATGGCGCCTCCACGGTAACTGAATGATAAGCAGGGATTTACCTCCAGCCCGCGCTGCGCTTCGCGTCAGCCCGAAAATCAGTCCGGCACATTTCTGTACAAATCCGGGATCGTTGTATAAGTTTAATAGCAACACCAGTACGTTTTTTAACCCAGAAAAGGATAAAAATATGCCAATGCAGAACACCCTTACCTTGCCGGCGAATCACATCGTCCCGGTGAAAAATGAGTTCGGCTCCTCCTTCGCGGCGTCTGAGCAGGAGAAACTGAATTTTCTGATCGAAGAGTTACTGGAAGCGGGTAAGGAAAAAAGCTGCATGGAGCTGCTGCGCTATCTGGCCTCTGCGGACAGCGCCGAAGAAGAAGCCTGCTGCCGGGAACTGCTGACGATGCTGATGGCAAAAAAATGAGTGCTTTCTCTCTTTGGCAGCAGTGTACCGCCCCGATGTCTTTATGGATTCTCGCTCTTCACGTCTGAACCCTCTGCTGTTCAGACGTGTCACTCTCCTTATCCTGCCTGTGAAGTAACCCCGGCTCTGAAACCACGCGTTTTCGGTTATCCTGACTTTGTGCGCCGGAGAGCGGTAGCAGCGGATCGATCCGCCGATCAGCTTCCCTTCTGTGCGTAACACGCTTATGAATTCTGTCACATTTCCGCAAACTCACATCAGCACGGTTCACAAACATGAGGCAGACGGCCTCTGTTTCAACCTGCTGAATCCTAAACCTTTTCGGTAGTACCGCCCGGCAATCATGCGTCAGGCTCATCAATCTATGCGCTTTTTGCACTTATTTAGCTGCGGACGCTGATCCACTCTTCTGCAACAGGCGCGGCTAAAAGCGTCATACCTTACTGGAGTTACTGATGCAGACGACCTCACCCATGACCCACCGCGCCAGGATTGGCGCTATTTTCCGTGTAACCTCGGGCAATTTTCTCGAACAGTTCGATTTCTTCCTGTTCGGTTTCTATGCCACCTATATCGCACATACCTTCTTCCCGGCCAGCAGTGAGTTCGCGTCACTGATGATGACCTTTGCCGTGTTCGGGGCGGGCTTCCTGATGCGGCCGATTGGCGCCGTGGTGCTGGGGGCCTATATCGATAAAGTCGGCCGTCGCAAGGGGCTGATTGTCACGCTCTCTATTATGGCGGCGGGCACCTTTATGATCGTGCTGATCCCCTCTTACCAGAGCATCGGCCTGTGGGCTCCGCTGCTGGTGCTGATCGGCCGTTTACTGCAGGGCTTCTCTGCCGGTGCAGAGCTGGGCGGCGTATCCGTCTATCTGGCCGAGATCGCCACGCCCGGCCGGAAGGGCTTTTACACCAGCTGGCAGTCGGGCAGTCAGCAGGTCGCGATCATGGTGGCAGCGGCGATGGGCTTTATCCTCAACGCCGTGCTGGCAGAAAGTGCCATCCGCGAATGGGGCTGGCGTATTCCGTTCCTGTTTGGCTGCCTGATCGTGCCCTTTATTTTTGTACTGCGTCGCAAGCTGGAAGAGACCCAGGAGTTTAACAATCGCCGCAGCCATCCTGAGGTGCGTCAGGTCTTCCGCATCCTGCTGAACAACTGGCAGGTGGTAATTGCCGGGATGCTGATGGTGGCGATGACCACCACCGCGTTCTATCTGATTACGGTGTACGCCCCTACCTTTGGTAAGAAGGTGCTGCTGCTCAGTGCCTCTGACAGCCTGCTGGTCACGCTGCTGGTGGCAATCTCGAACTTTATCTGGCTGCCGATTGGTGGTGCACTCTCCGACCGTTTTGGCCGTAAACCGGTTCTGGTCGCTATGACCCTGCTGGCGATGGCGACCAGCTATCCGGCGCTGAGCCTGCTGGCGGCAGCACCGGGCTTCTCGATGATGCTGGGCGTGCTGCTGTGGCTGTCGATGATCTACGGTCTCTACAACGGCGCGATGATCCCGGCGCTGACCGAAATCATGCCGGCGGAAGTGCGTGTTGCCGGATTCTCGCTGGCCTACAGTCTGGCAACGGCACTGTTTGGCGGCTTTACGCCGGTAATGTCGACCGGACTGATTGAGCTGACCGGCGACAAAGCCTCGCCGGGCTACTGGATGAGCTTCGCGGCTGTCTGTGCGCTGGGGGCCACACTCTATCTCTATCGTCGTACCCGCAGTGTCGTATCACCTGCCCATGAAACGGTTAGCTAAGGAATGAAGATGAAACTGAAAAAAATCGCGTTGTACGCCGCCCTGCTGTCCAGCGTGACAGGCAGTGCCACGGCGCAGGCCAGAGAGCTGACGGTGATGATCTCCGGCGGGTTTAAAGCGGCGTGGGATACCCTGTCGCCCCGCTTTGCCAGGCAGGAAGGGATCACCATCAATACGGTGGCCGGGCCGTCGATGGGCAGGACGCCACAGGCGATCCCGGCGCGACTGGCGCGCGGTGAACCGGCCGATGTGGTGATCATGGTCGGCGATGCGCTGGGCGAGCTGCAAAAGCAGGGAAAGACGCTGCCAGGCTCACGGGTTGAACTCGCCGACTCCCGCATCGGTGCCGTCATTAAAAAGGGCGCGACGCCGGTGAAGATCGGCACGGAAAGCGAGCTGCGCACGACCCTGCTGAACGCGCAGTCTATCGCCTATTCCGACAGCGCCAGCGGCAGGTATGTCAGCAGCCAGCTGTTTACGCGGCTGGGAATTGAGGATCAGGTCAAGGCGAAGGCGGTGAAGGTGGAGCGTATTCCGGTAGCCTCGGAGGTCGCCGCCGGGAAATATGCCATCGGCTTCCAGCAGGTGAGCGAGCTGCTGCCGGTCCAGGGCGTCACCTTTATTGGTGAATTGCCGGACAAGGTGCAGTACACCACCCGTTTCGCCGGTGCCGTGGTGCGCCAGTCCGCCCAGCCGGACGAGGCAGCGAAGCTGTTACACTGGCTCGCCTCACCCGACGCACAGCAGGCGGTTCATGACAGCGGCCTGCACAGCGTGAAAGCGGCCGCCCCGGTTAAAGCCGCTGATACTGTTCAATAATCAGGTTTTCCAGCTCGCTGGCGATATGGGACAGCGTCCGGCCATTTTTACGCAACAGACCCACGGTGCGTTTCACCTGGGGGTCGGTTAGCGGCACGGCCATCAGCAGGGCGTGATCGTATTCCGGCATCGACATGGCGGGGACAGCAGCAATGCCCAGCCCCGCCTCAACCATCCCCAGCATGGTCGTGACGTGCCGGGTTTCACAGACACAGGGCTTCTCTGGCATGATCGCCTGCAACGCCTGATCCAGCAGGTTGCGGTTGCCGGAGGTTTTATCCAGCCCGATCCACTCAGACTGATAGAACTCCCGCCAGCTCAGACTCTTTTTATTTGCGATCGGATGATCGCGGCGACAGGCAGCCACATAGGGGTCATCCATCAGCGGCTGAAAGTGAACATCCGGCTGCGAGCGGCCGGAAAAACTGATGCCGAAGTCAGCCTGCCCGCCGATCACCGCGTCGTAGACATTGGCTGCGCTGCTGTCGATCAGTTTGACCCGCACTCTGGGATAGCGCGTCTGAAACAGCCGGATGATGCTGGGCATGAAGTAGTAGGCGGCGGACGGCACGCAGGCTACGGTGATCAGGCCCGTACGGGCTAAACTCACCTCACTGAGATCGGCCATCACCTCTTCAAAATCGGCCAGCAGCTTGTCCGACCGCTGCGCAAACGCATGCCCTTTCAGCGTCAGCGTGACGCGACGGGTCGTTCGTTCAAACAGTTTGATGCCCAGCGCGGTTTCCAGCTTATCTATCCGGCGGCTCAGGGCCGACTGGGAAAGGCAGATCGACTCCGCCGCCAGGCGAAAATTGCCAAACTCCACCAGCGCGCGAAACGCGTAGAGGTCGTTGAGATCGAAATTAACCGGCATACCCCTTCTGTCCTTAGTCTGTCAGCCCGGTTTCTGCCCTGTCACTGCGATGCCATGACGCGCCGGAATTAAGCAATAACGTTAAGGATATCATTGATTTCAGCTCAGCTCATGGCCGCCTGTCACAGATCAGTGCGGCGACGAAACCTCATGCAGAAATCGCTCAGGATAATCGGGTGTGATGGCGTGCTGGCTGCTGTAGCGGCCGAACAGTTTATAGCGGTTCAGGGCAATGCGGTCATAGGCAAAATTGCTGATGGCATCCGGAAAGTGCCGCAGCACCGCCAGAGCACGCCAGGGTGCCGGCAGATGCTGCATAATACGAAACACCGCCTGCGCCCGCAGCCAGTGCTGATTATCGGCAATATAGACAATGGTGCTGACGTTTTCTTCCGGCAGTCCGGCCCAGCGCAGCAGCGCCTTGCCCTGCTCGCTCTGCACCGAGGCAAAACGAACCTGCCGCGCCAGATGGTGGCGCAGCAGGAACTGAACCCAGCCATTGCAGAGCTTACAGACGCCGTCATAAAGCACGACGCTTTCACCGGTTTGCAGACAGGGGGGTGACGACATCCTGCAACGCCTCACTTTTCAGATGATGAGCTGAAGTGTAGCGGGTTCTGCTGAGTTGCTGCTGTAACCACTGGAAAACGGCCGCATGATCCTGCGCGCAGGCGTTGACCTCACAGAGCGGCCCCAGCGCCATGGGCCGCGCCCGTTGCGCCAGCTGGTGCAGCTCCGGCAGATACTCCGCCCCCGGATGACCGGGCTGCCGCTGCGAGAGCCGCGCCTGATAGCGCGCCACCGCCACGTCTGGATCGATCTTCAGCCACAGCTCCAGCACCTCGCCGACACCCGCCTGTTTCAGTCCCTGCTCCAGCAGCGCACGCGGCTGGAAGCCAAACCAGGCGTCGATGAGCCAGACAGGCGTAGCCGGTGACTGCCCGACAATGTTCCAGATCGCCTGATAGGCAGCGCAGCCCAGCTGCCGGTTACGCTGGCGGTCCACCGGCGCAAAGCAGGCCATAAAGGGCTCCTTCAGGCTGTCGAGCGTCAGCACCGGCCAGCCAAAGTGGTGCGACAGCGCGTGCGTCAGGGTGCTTTTGCCAGACGCCGGAATGCCGTTCACCAGCACCACACGTTTAGGGGGAGTTTTCAGCGTCATAGGATGTCGATGACCTCCGCGACGCTCGCGGCCTGACGGAGTCTGACCAGCGTCTGCTCATCCTCCAGCAGCGACACAATCGCCCGGATCCCCTCTTCGATATGGGCATTACTGTCGCGGGCGCCAAACATGATCACAATGTCCGCCTTGTCGCTGCCCTCAAACGAGATCGGCTCATTCAGCAGGATCATGCTGAAACAGTCGCGGATGACCCCGGCTTCCGGTCGCGCATGGGGGATCGCGATCCCCTCTTCAAAAACATAATAGGCGCCATGCGTCAGCGTATTGGCGATCACGGCGTCAGGATAGGAGGCCGACAGATATCCCCCTCTCACCAGCGGGGCCGCGGCCAGCGCGATAACCTGACGCCAGTCCGTGGCGTCAATCCCGATCTGGATGGCATTGGCCTCTTGCAATAACTGCTTAATCGTCATCACCACTCCTTAAACCGACTGGCGAACCACGTTGCGCAGTTCATCGATTTTCACAAACAGCCCATCAATTTCATTGCGGTAGCGGCGGCTTCTGGCAAATAAACTCAATGCCCGGTTATATTCCAGCATCAACGCCTTCTGCGTTTCGCCGTGCCGTGGATTCCTCGCCAGCTGCTCTTCCAGTTGCGTGATTTTCTCGCGACTGATCTCTGCCAGATGATCCTGCTGCTGCTCGTCAGCGGTGTCCGGTGCCGCTGACTTTTTTAAAAATCCGAACATAGGCTCTCCTGTCCCCGGCTCTGTCGGGGTCACTCAGCGTAAAGGGATGATAAAAATAACCGGACTCAGGCGGCTCTGCGCTTACCGGAATAACTGCATCTTCTCGACCAGCACATCGGTGACGGCATCGTTGGCGGGAACCAGGAAATTCCGCACGCTGTCATTGACCTTGCCTTTCTCAAAGGTCGATTTGCAGCGCGCCACCCACTGAACGTTCATCTCGGTGCCGACGTTCACCTTCTCGATCCCGCTGCTGACGGCCAGCCGCATATCTTCGTCACTGACCCCGGTGCCGCCGTGCAGCACCAGCGGGGTGTGGGTTGCTGCGGTGATATCCGCCAGCCGCTGGTGCTGAATGTGGGCTTTACCGGTATAAAGCCCATGCACGGTGCCGATAGAGATCGCCAGCATATCGACGCCGGTCTCTTCGACGAAGCGGCGCGCATCGTCCACCGGCGTAAAAGCGATAGCGTCCATTTCCACGCACAGACCATCTTCCGAGCCACCAATCGCCCCCAGTTCGGCTTCCACCGAGACATTGTGCGGGCGCGCCATATCGATCACCCGGCGGGTATTGGCAATATTCTCCTCAATCGGCAGATGTGACCCGTCATACATCACGGAGCTGAATCCGGCATCGATTGCCGTCTGAATCGCCGCTAAATCGGAACAGTGGTCGAGATGCAGACAGGCTGGCACATTCATACTTTCCGACAGCGATTTAATGGCATCCACCAGCAGCTTATGGCCGAGATATTTCGCGGTGCCGGTGGAGATCTGGATCATTAACGGGCTGTTGGTTTTCTCTGCTGCTTTAAAATAGGCGGGCAGCATCTCAAGACAGTGAAGGTTAAACGAACCGACGGCTTTGAAGTCACGCTGTTTAGCCAGCTTCAACAGCTCGGCGAAATTATAAAGTTTCATGGATTTTTTCCTCCTGAGGGTGGGTGGATTTACCGTTAACGAACCAGGCGATGGCGGTAACAAAGGCGATAAACAGCGCCACGAACAGCCAGTTATTCTGGAAGGCGTGGCCGAGCACCAGACCGGTACTGATAACGTCGGAGTCACTGAAGGTCACACCGGTGAAGCCGTAGCTCTCCAGCATTGGCACCAGAATGGCGGGCAGAATGGTGATAAAGAGGCCGTGTACAAAGCCGCCGATCATCGCGCCGCGACGGCCGCCCATGGCATTGCCGAAGACGCCAGCGGTGCCACCGGCAAAGAAGTTAGTCAGCAGTCCAGGCAGGATCATCGCCAGGCCGAACATCGGGAAAACCAGCATGCCGACGATGGAGCCGAGCGTGGTGGCGAGAAAGCCCACAATCACCGCGTTTGGCGCATAGGGAAACATCACCGGGCAATCCAGCGCCGGTTTTGCGTCCGGCACCACACGCATTGCGATGCCGCGGAAAGCGGGAACCAGTTCGTTCAGCAGCAGACGCACCCCGCTGTAGAGCACGAATACCCCGGCCACAAACTGAATCGACTGCATAAAGGCGTACATCAGGTAGTTCATGCCGTTGCTGTACTGTGCAATGAACGCCGGACCGGCCGCCACGGCGGGGATCAGGTACATCGGCACCATCACCAGCGCCATCGACAGATAGGTATCCTGCAGGAACTTAAAGTTATCGGGCAGCTTCAGATCTTCAGTGGAGCGCGATCCTTTGCCGACGACTTTTGCCACCGCCGCCGTGACCAGATAGCCGATGGTGCAGAAGTGCCCCAGCGCCACATCGTCCGAGTCGGTGATACGGCGCACTACCGGCTGCGCCAGCGCAGGCATGACAACGGCCATGATCCCACCGAAGAGCCCGCCGGTCAGGATCAGCGGCAGACCTGTAAGTCCGGCTTTGTAGCCGATGACGGCTCCAATCGTCGCCATCCAGAGCAGCGCCTGCCCGGTGAGGAAGATGTACTTAAAGGGTGTCAGCCGCGCGATAACGATATTCACGATGAAAATCACCAGCAGCGTCAGCGCCACCTCCGATCCCAGCTCACGGTTGGCCAGCCCGGCGATGGCGGCAACATCGGTGATGTAGCCGCGCATACCAAAGCCGTGAGTAAATATCGTATTCAGGAAGGTCAGCGTACCAACGATAATATTGATACCCGCCATCATAATTAAGAAGCCGAGCAGGGTTTTAAAGGTGCCTTCCATCACCTTGCCGGCCGATTTTTTTTGCAGCAGCAGCCCGATCAACGCAATAAAGGCGATCAGAATGGAGGCCTGCCCCAGCAGATCTTTTACCAGGAAGTCGATTACACTATTCATGAGCCGCGACCTTGAGATTATGTTCTTTTAAAAACGCCAGTATCTTCTGCTCAATTTCCGCTTTATCGGTGAGCCGGTTAAGAATAATGACCCGTTTAATCTGTTCCGGACTGGCGTCGGCATTTAATACATCGGCAAAGGCTTTCTGTGTCAGAATCATGTCTGATTTAAACGCATTTGCTTCTGAAATAGTGGTGTGATCGATATCCGCCTCGATTTCCAGCTTTTTTAATACGGCCTTCGCGCTCATTTCAATCGCGAAACTGGAACCTAATCCACAACCACAGACACATAATATTTTCAGCATGGTCTTTTTCCTCACAATATATTGAGTTGTTTAGCGAGTTTGTATTGGTGCCCGTCAATATCGACCAGGCGTTTCTGCATGCTTTTTAAATCAATCGGAATGGGTTTATTGCTGCCATTAATAATGACCGCTTTATTCCGCATTCCTGACTGAATACATCGCACCACTTCACTGGCCATAATGGTGCCCTGATAGATCTCTTCGCAGGTGGGGTCGCCATTACGCAGTCCGTAGCCCAGGATCGTTTTGCGGATGCGCACGCCAGTCAGTGGCTCCAGCTGTTTGATCAGGGTGTCAATTGCGCCCTGGAAACCGGGCGAATATTCCCGGGTGTAACCTTCCGAACAGAGGATAATGACGCTGTTCTGCTGCGCCAGCCGCTGTGTGATACGCTGCGCCAGCTGAGGCACGGGGATCTGACACTCCGGGATCAGCGCAATATCGGCGTTCGATTTAATGGCAGACTGCAGCGTTAACTCCCCGCAATAACCGCCGAGTAATTCCAGCATAAAGACCCGGCCCGGTAAGGCGCGTCCGGTATTACGGAGTTTCGCGACCTCTTTTAAAACCTGTTCGCAGGCGGTGGAGAAACCCAGGGTGTAATCACTGCCAAAAACATCGTTGTCGATGGTCATGCCGACGCCAAAACAATTTACGCCCCACTCCGACAGCGTATGCAGAAATTGCAGCGAGCCGTCGCCACCCGCCATCACTAATACATCGATCCGGGCGCTTTTTAACTGGCGCGCAATAGCGTCATATTCGCTGCGTACCAGTTTTTTCTGGGTGCGGCCTGACTGCATCACAGGAATTGAGGCGATGGAAAAATCGAGCAGATCGCGTTCGCTGATATCACGGTGGTTATTTGCCAGCAGCCCGGGAATGCCGCCGTCAAATATCACCATCTCTGCCTGCGCCAGATGCGCTAACCGGAAAACAAAATTATTTATACCGGTTACATCGCCGCCGCTGATCACCATTCCAATTCGCATTTTCCCGCTCCTCACTGGCCTCATCTGCTGAAGGTCATTCTTCCGGGAAGCGGGTCGGCTATTTGCAGGTGAGATCACAGTTACGTGCGGTATTTTCCGGGCAGGCGGGTTGACAGCGGCAATACCAGGCCGTTATTTGTGAGCGGAATCACATAACCCGATCGGACAGAGAGGTTTTCAAAATGATGTAAATCAGGGAGTTAACGCAAAGCGCCTGCGCAGTAATGCGGGCCGTGGCGAGCCGATAAACGGGAGAGGATGTGATGTTGCAAAATTGTGATTTTCGCCTCATTTTTCCCGGTTCGGCGGCCGGACAGGGTGTAAAAAAAGCGGAACGTAAGGTGACTGGGGGTTGCGGGGTCGTCTGAGGATGAGGATTTAAAACCGGGGCACCACGGTTAACCGCAGCGCCCCGACTGATTACTTCGCGTAGGCTTCGGTAGAGAGCGTCAGCGTCACGTCGTCGCTGACCGCAGGCACATATTTGTCCAGCTTGAAGTCTGAACGCCTGATGGTGCCGGTGGCGTCAAAACCAATCGCCTGCTTTTTCACCATCGGATGCTCGCCCTGCTTGTTCAGCGTAGCGTGCAGGGTAACCGGCTTCGTGATCCCTTTCAGGGTCAGGTTACCTTCAACGTCAAACTTGTTGTCACCCTTCGCCACCACTTTGGTGCTGTGGAAGGTCGCGGTCGGGTATTTCGCGGTGTCGAAATACTCAGCGCCTTTAAACTCTTTGGTCAGCGCCGCAACGTGGCTGTCGATTTTGCTGACCGGCAGGGTCACATCAACGCGTGAGGCTTCCGGATGATCTTTGTCAAACACCAGCGTACCGGTTGCATCCGGGATATCCGCAGTAGGATTTGAGAAGCCAAAATGGTTCCAGGCCACCACTACCGACGTATGCTCGGGGTTCAGCTGATAGTGCATCGCCTCAGCCTGGGACAACGGGGCATAGAGCGCGGCAACGGCTGACAGGGGCAGTGCAATACGTTTAACGTTCTTCACAATAAATTCCTTATGCGGACAAAAGTTAACTGAGTGTGGTTCACTCTGGCACGAATAGACAGTGAAGAGATTTGTCGTTAATTTTCAAATAAATTCAGCAACTCTGCCCCGCCGCTACGCGACCGGGCCGCCGGTGAAGAGAACGCGCCAGCGACGGCGGTCCTGAATCAGCGTGCGATGCAGCTGCTGCAGATCCGCCTGGCTCAGCGCCTCAATCTGCGCCGCGTCCGGCTCCGCCAGACCGTTTTCATGCCGCAGCCGCGCCAGCGGCTGATCCGCCTGCTCGCTCAGCAGCCGCGTTTTGATCGCATCCAGATCTGCATCCGCCAGGGTTTCCGTCAGGGAACGCAGAAACGTGCGGCAGTAGCGCAGCAGCGACAGCGGGCTGTAATCGGGCGACTGCAGCGCAAACATCACGCCATCCTGATCGGCACAGCGAAGATAACGGCTGCTGACCACGTAACCCACAGGCTGCTCAACCCGATAACGCTGGAAAAAACGCGGCTCGTAAATCAGCGCCAGCGCACGCAGCGCCGTCAGCTGCTCCGCCCGGTGCAGCGGGATAAACAGCAGCAGCGCATTGTCTGTGCTGCTGTGCGGCAGATGGGTCATGCCGGTGCGGGAGGTCATGCGCGTCGGGGGCGAGGCGGGATTGACGGGCAGCGACAGCGCGCTCAGTCGCCGGGCAATCCGCGAGTGCAGCGCCGCGCCGCCGCCTTTCAGCGCCGCCCGCCAGCATGGCGGGTTCATGTTCGCCGCTAACTGGCCGGGCAACTGCCGCAGCAGCGCACGGATGGCGATCGTTTCGGGTGCAGGAGGCTGACCGTGCGCGGCGGGCTGTGTCATTACCGTGACGATCTGGCTCAGTACCCGGTCAGCGGCCTCTTCATCCGGCGGCAGCTGAAGCGTCAGTTGCCAGACGCCCTCCACCTCCTGCCAGCTGCCGTGCCCGCCCTGATGACGCAGCATGGCAAACAGTGGACGCAGCCGCCGCGCCAGATCGTCACCTGCCTCGGGGGAAAATGTTGACCAGAACTCGGGCCGCAGGATCAGGGTCGCCGCTGCCTCATCAGGCTGATGATGAGGCAGCGCCACCGCCTGCTCAGGCAGCCGTCCGGTGGCAACGGCGCCGTCGAGCGGATAGAAAAAGAACGCTGCCGAAGGCAGCGTTTCAGGCGCTGAGGGCTCCCAGGGACTCAGCGCCAGGCTGAAGCCCTGGGTGAGCTGACTGCCTTCCACTGCCTCTGGCGTGCAGCGCAGCAGCGTGCCCGGCGCGGTGGTGAGTCTCTCCGCCAGCGACAGCAGTGCAGGCAGGTTTTCGTCCGGCGCAAAGCCGAGCGCGCGCTGGCGCAGCTGCTCCACAGGTGACAGTGTCACGAACTGACTCTGCGCCAGCTGATGATAGTGCTGATGCTGCTGTTGGTTCGTCTGGCTAAGCGCCGCCAGATAGCTGTCGATCAGGCCATTGACCGCTTCCGGGTGAGCGGTGTCGATGCCCAGCGCCAGCCAGATCGCGCTGTCTGCCTGATAGAGAATTTTCAGCTCCAGCGTCTCCGCCAGCTCCTGTTTACGCAGGGTAGCCAGCAGCGAACCAGGCGCCTCATCCAGCAGAAACGCGCGCCACAACGTGACACCGTCACTGTTTTCCAAAAGCCAGCTGCGCCACAGCGCGGCCGGTGTGCCACCAAGCTGCCAGTGGGTTCCTTCTGACAGTTGCGGCACGGGGATGTCGCGCCGGGATGAGCCAGGCGGCAGCGCCGCGACAAACTCACGCGCCAGCGCCTCCAGTGCATCCAGCGGCTGAGGGCCCTGCAGCCAGAGACGCATATTCCCGGCGACATAGTAACGCTGATGGAACTGACGCAGCGCCCGCTGGAGCGCGGGCAGCTCATCGCCAAAGTGGACGCGGCTGCCAACATGGAACTGCCGGAACGCCGGGGGAGAGTCGGCAGCATGAAGCAGCGCGGCCTCGATACGGGATGGCTGATGCTGCTGCAGCAGCTGATACTCCGCCTCGATCACCGCCACTTCCTGGCCGATCGCCCGGTTATCAAGCAGTGGATGGGCGATCATATCCTGCAGACGAGCCAGCCCGTCCGCCAGCTGCGACGGTGCGACCTCAAAAAAGAAGGCGCTGTGGCGCGCCAGGGTAGTGGCGTTAACCCGCCCGCCCTGCGCCTGGATCCACGGCATCAGCCGCCCCTCATCAGGCCAGCCGGTGCTGCCGGTAAACAGCAGATGCTCCAGCAGATGCGCCAGGCCCGGCCAGCGCGTCGGCTCGTCGTGACTGCCTGCGCCCACCTGAATCAGCGCCGCGGCCTGGCGGGCATCGGCCTGCTGAACCAGCTCAACGTTCAGCCCCTCGATCACCAGACCGCGCGTCTTCATCAGAGATTCCGGGTTTTATAAATCAGCTGTGAGTTGGTGCGGTTACGGAACTGCAGCTGACCAATTTTAATGTCGCTGCAATCCGCTTCGCGGCGGGCTTCCAGGATTTTACCGTGATGCGGCGATTTGCTGCAGACCGGATCGGTGTTGTCGGCATCCCCCGTCAGCAGGAACGCCTGACAGCGGCAGCCGCCAAAATCCTTCTCTTTCTCGTCACAGGAGCGGCACGGCTCCGGCATCCAGTCAAAACCACGATAGCGATTAAAACCAAAGGAGTTGTACCAGATATCCTCCAGGCTCTGAGTCAGCACCGAAGGAAACTCGACGGGCAGCTGACGCGCACTGTGGCACGGCAGCGCAGTGCCCTCCGGCGTGACGCTGAGAAAAATCGATCCCCAGCCGCCCATGCAGGGTTTTGGCCGCTCTTCATAGTAGTCAGGCGTCACGAACAGCAGATTCGTCAGGTTGCCGCTGCCGCTCATCTGCTCACGATAGCGGCCGACCACCGCTTCTGCGCGGGCGATCTGCTCACGCGTTGGCAGCAGCCCTTCGCGGTTGAGCTGCGCCCAGCCGTAGAACTGACAGGTCGCCAGCTCCACATCATCCGCTTCCAGCTCGATGCAGAGATCAATGATTTTGTCGATCTGATCGATGTTGTGGCGATGCAGCACGAAGTTAAGCACCATCGGATAGCCGTGCGCCTTGACCGCTTTCGCCATCTCCAGCTTCTGCTGAAACGCTTTTTTCGATCCAGCCAGCGCCGCATTCAGGGTTTCATCGCTCGCCTGGAAACTGATCTGAATATGATCCAGACCCGCTTCACTGAACGCCTCCAGCTTGTTCGCGGTCAGGCCGATACCGGAGGTGATCAGGTTAGTGTAGAAGCCAAGGTCGCGTGCCGCTTTAATCAGTTCGGGCAGATCTTTGCGGGTCAGCGGCTCGCCGCCGGAAAAACCGAGCTGCACGCTGCCCATCGCGCGCGCCTGACGGAAGACCTCAATCCACTGCTCCGTAGTCAGCTCCTTCTCCTGCTGCGCGAAGTCGAGCGGATTGGAGCAGTAAGGGCACTGCAGCGGACAGCGATAGGTCAGCTCGGCCAGCAGCCAGAGCGGCGGATTCACGCCAGATTTATGCGGGGTCACGGAACTGTATCCACTTCTGTTCATAAGCTGACTGCAGGAATTCGGTGACATCCGGCCCGACGCCGCCCGCTTCCGGGAAGCGGCTGTCCAGCGTGGCGATAATCGCGGCAACGTCCTGCTTACCATCCACCAGTTCAAGAATGGCGGCGGCGGTTTCATTCAGTTTTGCCATCCCTTCGGGATAGAGCACCACATGCGTATCCTGCGCGGCTTCCCACTGCAGGCGATAGCCGCGACGGAACGCGACAATAGAGTTTTCGTTCATCTGTTATACCAGTCGGGTGGTGTGCCACGCCGCCTTGTCGGTGACGGTGTGATAAGGCGGACGCTTCAGCTCGTAGGCCATCGTCATCGCGTCCAGCATGCTCCATAGAATATCGAGCTTAAACTGCAGAATTTCCAGCATACGATTCTGCGTCTCCGCCGTGGTAAAGGTTTCCAGCGCCAGCGCCAGTCCATGTTCCACGTCGCGGTTCGCCTGACCTAAGCGGCTGCGGAAGTAGAAATAGCCCTCTTCTTTGATCCACGGATAGTGCTGCGGCCAGCTGTCGAGCCGTGACTGGTGGATCTGCGGCGCGAAGAGTTCCGTCAGCGAGCTGCAGGCCGCCTCATGCCAGCTGGCGCGGCGGGCAAAGTTAAGGTAAGCATCCACCGCAAAGCGCACGCCCGGCAGCACATGCTGCTCTGACAGTAACGCTTCGCGGGTGAGACCCACCGCCTCGCCCAGCCGCAGCCAGGCCTCAATGCCGCCCTCTTCGCCGTTGCTGCCGTCGTGGTCGAGGATGCGCTGCACCCATTTACGCCGGGTGGCCGGATCGGGGCAGTTGGCCATGATCGCGGCATCTTTCAGCGGAATGGTGGTCTGGTAGTAAAAGCGGTTCGCCACCCAGCCCTGGATCTGTTCGCGCGTGGCCTGACCGGTATGCATCGCGATGTGATAGGGATGATGAATATGGTAGTAAGCGCCTTTGTCGCGCAGCGCCTGTTCAAAAGCCTGCGGGGAGAGCGTTTGCGTGATCTGCATGATTTAGCCCTGAAGGTGAATCGCCATTCCGTCCCAGCTCACCTCTATTCCCTGCGCCGTCAGGAACTGACGCTGCGGTGACTGCTCGTTGAGGATCGGATTGGTGTTGTTAATGTGGATCAGAATCTTACGTTTTGCCGGCAGCGACGCCAGCAGCGCCATCAGTCCCTGCTCTTCCGCCAGCGCCAGGTGGCCCATCGCCTTTCCGGTGTTGTGACCCACACCGGTGGTCAGCAGCTCATCATCCTGCCAGACGGTGCCATCAATCAGCAGGCAGTCCGCTTTCTGCAGCCACGGCAGGATCACTTCATCAGGCTCGCCCAGACCCGGCGCATAGAGCAGCGTCTGGCCATTCGCCTGGTTTTCGATAAACAGCGCCACGTTGTGGCCTGGCAGCGGCCGGTCGCGATAGGGCGAGTAAGGCGGCGCATTGCTGATGATGGGGATCGCGGTGAAACGCAGATTGCTACACACATCCACGCTGAACGGCGTCAGTGGCGCGACAGGCCGGTGCTGCAGACCACCGTTCCAGTGAGAGAGCATCGGGAAAATCGGGAAGCCGCTGCTGAGGTCGGCATGCACTTCCGGTGTACACCACACCTGATGCGGGCAGCCTTCGCGCAGGCTCAGCAGTCCGGTGGTATGGTCGATCTGACTGTCGGTCAGGATAATCCCGCCGATCGCCGTGCCGCGCAGCACGCCCTGGCGTGTCAGCTCTGGCGTATGCAGGATCTGCTGGCTGATATCGGGCGAGGCGTTGCACAACACCCAGTCCGTGCCGTTATCGCTGAGGATGATTGACGACTGTGTGCGCGGGCGGGCCTGAATCGTGCCGTTACGCACACCGTGGCAGTTGGCGCAGTTGCAGTTCCACTGCGGGAACCCGCCACCCGCGGCTGAACCGAGGATTTTGATAAACATAGAGGAAAACCAGAAGTTGAAAAAAAATGCCCGCTCAGAGGGCGGGCAGAACGATTAACGGTTGGAGATGTAGAGAGTCACTTCCAGACCGAGACGCATATCAACGAAAGTTGGTTTTTTCCACATGAGTTATTTCCTCTTTATTAACAGTATAGTAGCTGCCTGAAATCAGCGTTACCGGCGTTAAATGAGACCGCCATCACAAATTCCAGGCAGATGGTGCGCCAATGGCGCGTCAGGATCAAGCCCGGAACGTAAGGAAATTGTTATCACAGCCCGGTCAGTCGTAAAACCCGCTGCCAGTTTCCCCATGCCAGTTTCTCTGTCAGTGTCTGATCATAGCCCGCTTCCTGGAAAGCGGCGAGCAATCGCGGCATTCCGCTGATATCGCCCAGCGCAGCCGGGGGGGTAATGCCGTCAAAATCAGAGCCAAAGGCGACATGGTCGCTGCCCATTATCGTCAACAGGTGATCATAATGCTTAACAATTTCTGTTAATGGCGTGTCAGCGTCGCGTTTGCCATCGGCGCGCAGAAACGCATTGCCAAAATTGATGCCAACCAGACCGCCGCTGTCGCGGATCGCCCGCAGCTGATCGTCGGTCAGGTTGCGCGGCTGCGGACAGAGGGCATGCGCGTTAGAGTGGCTGGCAACCAGCGGTCCGCGGAAGAGCCGGGCAGTATCGGTGAACGCCTGCAGGTTCATGTGCGACACATCGATCATCATCTTCAGCTGGCCTGCCTGCTGAATCAGCCGTTCACCGGCGGCGGTCAGGCCCGGGCCGGTATCAGGTGAGCCGGGAAAGGTTCCGCTGACGCCCTGACCAAAGCGGTTAGGCAGATTCCAGAACGGCCCGATGCTGCGCACGCCCGCCTGCCAGAAGGCTTGCAGCTGTTCGCCCTCCTCATCCAGCGCATCCGCCCCCTCGATGTGGGCCACCATTGCCAGCACGCCAGCGGCGCGACAGGCGGCGATCTCATCCACGCTGCGGCAGAGGCGTGCCCGGCCGCCCGACTCATCAGCCAGCTGCTGCAGGATCTGCAACTGCTGCCACATAATGGTCAGCGGTTCATAAGGCTCACCGGCGCGGGCGGGCGCGGTCTGCGCAATGTACGCCTGCGGCGGCACAAAAATCGCAAACAGCCCGCCGCCCAGGCCACCCTGCCGGATACGCGGAAAATCGAGATGCCCCCGCTCAATCCCCTGATAAAACGCACGCGCGGGCGCATCGCGATGATGCAGCCAGAGGTTGAGCAGCAGATCGTTGTGACCGTCAAAAATCAGCATAAAAGTCCACCCGGATAAACAGCCGACCATGCTAACCCTGCCCGGCGGATTCATCAAACGTCCCCGCACGCCGCGTGTTGTTCTGTATGCTTCTGTGCGCATTGAGGTCGCCCGATACTGGATCTGCGAATAATTCTGGTGATGTTTAAACCCGCACGAGAGAGAGTTGTCCTGCACGGCTCTATTCATAAAGCAGGTATTGAGATGAAGGAATTAAAGTCCGAAGGTAATTTATTTCCGGACCTGAAACTGATCTCAGTCCGTACCATAGAACTTTATATTTGCCTTTGCGTAACGATGTAAAATTATTTATCTTTGTTTCAGGTTCTGGCTTATCAGAATCCATCCTTTTGGCACTAAAACTGATGGAGCACGGAAGCATGTCGCGTAACTTAGCCCCAGGATATTGTATAGTGCAAACAGCGGGTAGTCTGGAATATCAGGCAAGAGAACTCTTCAGGGATGTCCGTTCCCCAGCCGCCAGTCTCTTTATGAAACTCAATGCGGACACTCCTTATCTGAAACCCGGGCAAATTCTGATTGTTGCTGACACGGAGACGCCAGCCCCTCTGACAATAAAGATACTGACGACACTCCGACAGGCAAAAAACAAGACCAATGCGGCTTTTACAGGCATCAACAGCGATGACGCCAGTTTCATGCAAAAACATTATGGAACGATTGCTGCGTTGACGGGTGCAGGGGACAAGATTTTCAGCACTGCAGGTGATGCCGGTGAAAAGTATTTTAATGCTATTGAGCAGACACTAAAAAAATTGAAGTCAGCTATCAGAATCAATTTCGTACCCAGGGTACGTTGATCGGCCAGCAGTTCTTTGTGGAGCGCAAAGAGCTGTTACATCAGTTAAAATAATTAGTTAACAAACCGCTATTAAAATCCCTCAGTCGGAATATCGTCAAATTCCAGAATTATGAGAACATGAAACGGGCGTTAAACCTCTCGAGCCGTTCGATTGTTCATGAGTGGTCCACTGCGGGGATAAGCGGTATTCCGGGCTATTCCTATTATGTCGGTAATGCGGCCAGGGCGGCTCGATTCCTGAAGGCTCGAGGATATATCGGTATTGGATTTGCTTTTGCCGGAACAAGTAACGATGTCGTTAATGCCTGTTTAAAAGGACGTGAAAATGAGTGTGGTAAAATTGCGGTAAGAGACTACACAAAGTTTGCTGTTGGTACGGGTAGTGCGATGTTTATCGGAGCATGGGGCGGTTCTGCCGGTCTATTGGGCTGTGCAGCAATAGGCATAGCCACCGCAGGTGCAGGAGGCGTAGCGTGTGCAGCTGTAGGCTCCATGGTCGGCGGTTATATCGGTAGTACAGCCGGCGAAAAAACGGTGAATTATTTACTGGGGTTTACAGGTGACTGAATTTTACATTTCAAGAATGGGTTTAATCTTTGCCCTTTCAGGTAGTGCAATAATTTTGATTTCTTTCTTTTTTTTATGCTTATCACAAAAAAGAATATGAAAAACTAATTTCACTGTTTCTGGAGCGATATCAATTCCCCCCGCCCTATTCTTTTTATCACATGGTTGGTTTTTTTGGTGTCTACCAGGTATGCAGATTTTTTATTAATTTAAACAAAAAAAAGCAAATTCGCTTTTTTAGCTATCCTAATCCTGCTTATTCTTTTTTCAGTGATAACAACCTGACAGTAAGCAACTGGATGATAATTTTCTCACGTTTGTGGATGTCCGCTGGCCTTTGCTACCTTATAACGGCATTAACTGTTTTAATTTTGAGCATTATACGGTGACATCTGAAAGGCTCGCGATCCCATAATAAGCCCACAAAGTGGGCGTATTACTTGAACGATACTCACAATCTCCAGCCCCCGATCTGACATCCAGGTGCTGGCCTGAGCACCTCCCCGGCCATATGAGCTTTCGTAAAAATACCTGTTAAACGCGTGACAGGAGCGAAAACTTTACGATAATGCCAGGGTTCGCTGGCACCGTGCGGATAATCGTGCGCCAGCGGCACCAGCGGACGCGACTGAAACGCAATGGGTTGCTGGCTCATTGCGCCCCAAGGTAGCGGTAGATCACCGCCAGATCCTCTTCACCGTGTCCGGCCTCCACCGCCTGCTCCCAGAGCCGGGCAATGTTGTCCAGCGCCGGCAGCGGGGTCTCTGCCGCATCCAGCGCCAGCCGCGCATCCTTCAGCGCCCAGACCAGATGCATCTGCGGCGTGTAGTCGTCGCTGGCAATCATGCCGAGCTTCATTTTCGCATAAGGCGCCGCCAGCGGTCCGCCCTCCAGCACCTGCCAGAGATCGTCGGTGGAGAAGCCAAACTGATCCGCCAGCCGGGTACTCTCTGCCAGACTCTGCATCAGGCCAATCAGCCAGCTGTTGATCACCAGCTTCATCCGGGTGCTTTTACCCGCTTCGCCCAGCCACTTCGTGCCTTTACTGATGGCGGCGAACACCGTTTCTGCCGCCTGCGCCCGGCTCTGATCACCGCTGGCCAGCACCAGGATCTGCGCGTTCTCCGCAGGCGCTTTGGTGCCGGAAACCGGGGCGTCGATGAGCAGCAGGTCCGGGCGCTGTTCGGCGAAAAAGGCGATCAGCGCGTCGGTTTTTTCAACCCCTATGGTACCCATCTGGCACAGGGTTGCCCCCTGTTTAAAGGCCGCTTTCGCCTGATGCAGCACCTGCTCTGTGGTGTCGCCGTCGGCAAGCATGGCGATCACCACATCCGCATCACGCACCGCCTCTTCCGGCGAATCAGCCAGCGTTAAACCAGCCTCCAGCAGATCCTCGCCGCGTGCGCGGGTGCGGTTCCAGCCGTTAACGCGAAAGCCTTTTTTCAGCAGGTTGGCAGCAAATGCGTGCCCCATTGCGCCTAATCCCAGAACCGCGACTTCAGGTTGTTTCATGCTGACTCCCGTAAGTTGTCTCTCTGCATCCGGGCAAATCGGACGCGTGATTACTGCAAACGATGGATTCCAGCCTGGCGGTAAACGGTAAAAAAATCCAGCCCGAAACGGTATACCCCGGCGCATCAAACCCTTACCATACGCGGCGATTGTTCCGGCTGGTTCATTACCGCTCTCTTTTTCAGGCCATTCATAATGAAAATAATTTCTCTGCGACGGGCAACGCTGCTGATGCTGCCCGCACTCTTACCGCTGTCGCTGCAGGCGGCGGATGACAACAATACCCTGGTCGTCACGGCTGCCCCGCCGGAAAACGGGCTTAACGAACTCGACACCCCGGCGGCCCTGAGCGTGGTCAGCGGCGAGGATATGCGTCAGGCTGCACCACGCGTCAACCTGTCGGAAAACCTCAGCGGTGTGCCGGGCCTGCAGATACAGAACCGGCAGAACTATGCGCAGGATCTGCAACTGTCGATGCGCGGCTTTGGCTCGCGTTCAACCTATGGCGTGCGCGGTTTACGCATCTACGTTGATGGCATCCCGGCCACCATGCCGGATGGTCAGGCGCAGACCTCCAATATCGACATCGGCTCAATCGATCACGTTGAAGTCCTGCGCGGCCCCTTCTCTGCGCTCTATGGCAACGCCTCAGGCGGCGTCATCAACGTGACGACTCAGCAGGGTCAGCAGCCCCCCACACTCGAATACAGCAGCTGGTACGGCAGCTATGGCAGCTGGCGCAACAGCATCAAAGCCAGCGGCGCGACGGGCGATGGCAGCCACGCCGGCGATGTGAACTACACTGTGTCGGCTTCACGCTTTACCACGCACGGCTATCGGGACCACAGCGCGGCGCAGAAGAACCTCGGCAATGCCCGGCTCGGCGTGCGGATCGATGATGTCAGCACCCTGACGCTACTGTTTAACAGCGTTCACATCGACGCGCAGGATCCGGGCGGATTAACCGAGGCGCAGTGGCGGGACAACCCGCGCCAGGTGGTCAGTAACGTTTCGCTCTACAACACCCGCAAGACGGTGGATCAGACCCAGGGCGGCCTGCGTTATCAGCGCCAGATGAGTGAGAACGACGACCTCAGCGTGATGCTCTACGCGGGGATGCGGGAAACCACGCAGTTCCAGTCGATTCCCGCCGCGGTTCAGCGCAATCCTGCGCATCCCGGAGGCGTGATCGCCCTGACCCGTCACTATCAGGGTGTCGATAGCCGCTGGACCCATCGCGATACGCTGCTGTCGATTCCGGTGGCACTGACCGCAGGGCTCGATTACGAAACCATGAGCGAACGGCGTAAAGGCTATGAAAACTTTACCGTCAGCAACGGAGTGACGCAGTTGGGCGAACAGGGCAACCTGCGCCGCAACGAGCGCAACCTGATGTGGACGCTGGACCCCTATCTCCAGACCGGCTGGCAGCTGACGGACAAACTATCGCTGGATGCCGGCGTGCGTTTCAGTACCGTGAACTTTGACTCCAATGACTTCTATATCCGGCCCGGAAACGGCGACGACAGCGGCGAGGCGCGCTACCACAAGTGGCTGCCCGCTGCGGCGCTAAAGTACGCCTTTGATCCCAGCTGGAATGCGTGGATCTCCGCCGGACGCGGCTTTGAGACCCCGACCATCAACGAGCTCTCTTACCGCTCAGACAACGCCACAGGCCTGAATCTGGGTCTGAAACCCGCCACCAGCGACACGCTGGAAATGGGCAGCAAGAAACGTATCGGCAACGGGCTGATCAGTGCGGCGCTGTTCCAGACCGACACCCGCGATGAGATTGTGTCGGATGCCAGCAGCGGCGGACGGACGACCTATAAGAATGCCGGTCAGACCCGCCGTCGCGGCCTGGAGCTAAGCCTGGATCAGCAGTTTGCCTGGGACTGGCGACTGAAGATGGCCTACACCCTGCTGGATGCGCGTTATCGCAGCAACGCCTGCGGCAGCGAGAGCTGTGACGGCAACCGGATCCCCGGCATCGCCCGCAACATGGTTTACGCCGGACTGGGTTATCTGCCGGAAACGGGTTTTTACGCGGGCAGCGAGGTGCGTTATCTGAGCCAGATTGCCGCGGAAGATCAGAACCGGGTCAATACCCCCTCCTATACCGTTGCCGCACTGAACAGTGGTTACAAATGGCAGGTTGAGAACTGGACGCTGGATCTGTATGGACGGGTCGATAACCTGTTTGACCGGCACTATGCAGGTTCTGTGATTGTGAATGAAAGTAATGGTCGCTACTTCGAATCCGCGCCTGGCCGCAATTACAGCCTGGGTGCGACATTAGGTTACGCGTTCCGTTAATAAATGAGCGGGTTAATCTTAACCCGCCTCATTTAATTTCTGATAGTACCGCTCAGGCCCGAAGACTATTTACTCTAAACATCATTCCCGGAATACCCCCTGTTTTAACGTCGCAACGCATTCAATTAACTACCCCTTCAAATTCACTCTCTTTTTGGAATAAAAAGAGAGCAAGGCCGCGCTTAAAGTCGCAGGCGCTGGCTTTTTTCCTGATAAATTATCGTCAATTTAAACCCCCGGTTCAGGCTTAACAAAACAAACCTGAACAGCATCATTACTGACGAAAAATATAAACAGGGAAGAATAAAAATGAAAAAACCAGCCTTAATAAAAAGATATCATTTAACGCCACTGGCTCTCGTTACAGGTTTAATTATCAGCGGGTCGACAATGGGAGAAAATATTGGCAGCCAGTATGGCACTGATATCAGGATGAATGACGGTGATACGCTGACGGGCGATGAACGCTATTCCGGCGGTTTGTATGGAATAATTAACCCCTATCCGGACACTGGCGTTATCGAACTGGGAAAAAATTCAGTAATAAATGTCACAGATGAAGAAAATTATGCGCGCGGCATCATGATCTGGGGAAGAAAAAGCGTGCTGAACGCAGATGGTCTCACCCTGAATGTGCTGGGTAATAAGGCGAGCGGTCTGGCTCTCACGGGCAGCAGCGTGACGGCTGATCTGGGCAGCGGGAGCCAAATCACTGTGACCGGGATTGAGTCTGAATATCCGGCAGCCTACGGAATCAGCCTGCGAGAGGGTTCTTCACTTCAGGCAAACGCGCTTTCGGTGACTACCCACGGAGGAAACGGAGCAGCCCTCTCGATTTCCAACCCCGGAACCCATGCTGATTTGGGCAGTAACAGCATCCTCTCTACCTACGGCGATCGCAGCGGTGGTATTAATATCGATTCATTAAACGGCACACCCTCTGACAATCCCACCTGGCTCAGGGCTAATAAACTGACGGTTACCACCCGGGGCGATTTCTCGTACGGCCTCGAACTTCAGGCGAAAACAGACGTCGACTTAGGTTCAGGGACGCAGATTACTACGTCTGGCGAGAGCTCAACCGGCATCTGGAGTTTTGGTAATCTCACCGCAGATAATCTGACGCTCACCACATCGGGAAAGGAGGCTATCGCTCTGGAAGTCCGGGGGGATGGCGTCACCAATATTGGCGCTGACAGCCACGTCAGTTCTGCACTTGCCGGAGGCGTTGTTGCCAGTGGCACTCATGCCGTCATTAACTTTAAGGGGACAGCGGATAAACGGAATACTATTTCGTCGGGTGGTTCATATGCCGCTTCAGCCCAGACTGTCTCTTCTTTTGTGAATCTGGATGAGACCGATATCTCCGCAAAAAATGTGGGACTCTGGTCCCTGCTCGGTGGCCACATTACGGGCAATAATCTTTCTATCAGCAGCCAATCAACCATAGGGGCTGTATTTGCACAGGCCGATGGCACCGTCGACCTGACCGGTAATCTGACGATTAAAATGCCTTCAGCCAGTTCGTTTGCTCTGACGACGAAATACAATCCGGGCTATGCACCCGGCCATATAAATGTTAACGCCCGAACAGAGATGACTGGCTCTGTTAATTCGAATGGCGGCCAGATTGACCTCTATTTACAGCCAGGTTCTCTCTGGGAAGGCGCGGCGTTTAGCGACAATATTAACGGGGGTTATTTAAATGCAACCCTGGATAACAGTGTCTGGTATGTCAGTGACAATTCAAATCTGGACGCTTTAACACTGAACAACAGCAACGTTGATTTTACGCGGGCGGCCTCTTCCCCGGGCTATACAACGTTGAGCGTGGCCGATTTGCAGGGTAGTGGTCATTTTAACATGCGCGTTAATCTGGTTGGTGAGGGTGCGGGAGTCAATAATAACGGCGACAAACTGATCGTGACGAAAAGTAGCGCCGGTGACTATACCCTCTCTTTTCTGAATCAGGGTTCGCTGGCCACCACCGGTGATGAACAGTTAACTGTTGTCGAGACAGCCGACGGTGTCGCGAATTTTTCTTCCGATTCTGATGTCGAGTTAGGCGGCTATCTTTATTCCGTGCGTAAATCGGGGACAGACTGGGTTCTCGCATCTTCCGGCTCAGCGCCTGTGCCTGCGCCAGAACCAGCCCCAGAGCCTGCGCCGGAACCTGCCCCAGAGCCTGCACCAGCACCTCAGCCTGCGCCAGAGCCTGCGCCAGAACCAGCGCCTCAGCCTGCGCCTGAAATAAATAAACCGGACAAAACCCTGACAACTACCGCCGACGCGGGGGGTAACTTCCTGCATATCGGCTATCTGCTGAATTATGTCGAAACACAGACACTGCTTCAGCGTCTGGGGGATATTCGCCAGAACAATGCCCACGGTAATGTCTGGTTGCGCGGCACAGGCGGGAAGCTGGACGCCTTCTCTGGCGGAAGACTCAGCGGTTTTGCCATAAGTTATAACGGGTTTCAGTTTGGGGTCGATAAAAACCTGACCGAAGATGAAAACCTGCGGGTCGGTGCGTTTATGGGCGTCACCCATGCTTCACCACACTATCGGGGTGGTGAGGGTACAACCCGATCTGAAAGCGTTGGGGGATATCTCACCTGGGCAACCGATGAGGGTTTCTACATCGATCAGGTTGTGAAAATCAATCGCCTGAGCAATCAGTTTAATGTCAAAGACAGCCAGCAGAATCGTGTTTCCGCCCAGGCAAAATCCACCGGTATCAGCGCGTCTGTCGAAGCCGGGAAACGCTTTACCTTCTCCCCGGATCGTCAGGGTTTCTATCTGGAACCTCAGGCACAGGTTACGGCAGGTCGTCAGAAAGGCGCCCAGACACGGGCAAACAATGGTCTGGTTATCGCTTACAAAGATACTCACTCCGTGATGGGACGCGTCAGTGTACTGGCTGGATTCAGCCAGCAGCACCAGGGGGTTAATTACAATCTGTATGCCAAAACCGGTATGGTGCGCGAGTTCTCCGGCAGCATGAACTACACCCTGAATGGCTCCAAAGAGAAGAGTGATTTTGGCGGCAACGGATGGAACAACGGATTAGGCATCAGTGCCAGCCTGCACAATACCCATAACTTTTATCTGGAGGCCGACCTGACAACCGGCCAGCGGTTCAATCAGCGTCAGATCAATGCCGGTTATCGTTTCAGCTTCTGAAACCGGTGACTGAAGTCAGCTCTGTCTGTCCTGCCATGATGAATGGCAGGACAGTTTTTTTGCAGCGCAGATCGCGCAGACGTTAAGCCGTTTGCAGGCGCGCCACAATCTCTTCACTGCTGCCGGTTTCACCCAGGCGCGGGAAGATCAGGCTGATGCTGTTGTGGTGGGTATCGGCGTTGAGATCGGTCATCGCATCGGTGGCAAGCGTGACGTTGTAACCTAATTCATAGGCCTGACGGGCAGTAGACTCTACGCCTATGCTGGTCGCAATTCCGCAAATCACTACCTGCGTGACGCCCCGCGCCTGCAGCTCATCATGCAACGACGTGCCGTGAAACGCACCCCAGGTTCTCTTCGTCACGGTCAGATCGGCCTGCTGAGGCGTCATTGCCGGAACCAGTGTAGCCCAGTCGGCTGGCAGTTCGCCGCTGTGGCCTCCCTGCTCAGTGCGACCTGGTGCCGCACCGGCCACGTTCACAAGCACCACCGGCAACTGATGCGCGCGGAAGGCCTCTGCCAGTGCGGCACAACGTTCGATTACCGGCTCGGGTGCATGCACCAGCGGCAGCGCCACGATGCCATGTTGCAGGTCGATAACAATCAGTGCAGTTTTTGCATCAAGTGTGGTTACAGCCATCTTGGATCCTCAGGGTTAATCGTCAGCGAGTCGTTGCAGCAGAGGGAGAATGTCGATCAGTTGCTGCTGTTCTGGCGGACTCAGCCGGGCCTCCAGCCTCCGCACCAGCCAGTCTTCACGCATCGCCCGGCTCGACGTAATGACCGCAAGGCTTGCAGGCGTAGGAAAATAACAGGTCTTGCGGCCATCATGGGGATCGGGCTCGCCTGTCACCAGGCCCGCCGCCAGTAAACCGGCTACGGTCGCGCCCATTGACTGGGTCCGCACGCCCTCAGCCGCCGCCAGTTGCGTCACTGTCATGGCTCCGTCGCGCACCAGATGGCCCAGCACCGCCACCTGTGACCAGGTCAGCTCACCGGGCGGTGCCGACTCGCGCAGGCGGCGCGCCAGCTTACCTGTCAGCATACGCAGCGTGGCAGCAGAATCCGTCAGATCGCTCATTGTCCCTCTCTGTTAATCAGCAAAAGTATAGAGATACGAAGGTAAACTGTGTAGTTTGCGCCCGTATCAATTTGTAACGTCGGGGCGGTAGGGATAGTGAATCAGGCTGTGAAAGCGCAGCGGCGTACTGAGCGGATTGCGGTAGCTGTGCGGCACATCGGCTCCGAAGCGGAACGCTTCACCTGCGAGCAGACGTCGCCAGACCTCCCCAACCGCCAGCAGCAGTTCGCCCTCAATGACCACCACCTGCTCCACGCAGCCCGCTTCATGGGGCGACGAGTGGCTCTGCGCACCCGCAGCCAACTCCACCGCCAGCAGTTCAAACCGGAGCTGTGGATCGTAGGGCAGCAAGGGCCGCACAGCCATCCCGGCGTCAGGCTGACTGAACCCTGGCGCGGTGCCAGAGGCCGTCACCCGGGAGTCGATAAAAAACGAAAAAGGAACGTTAAATCCGGTGGCGATCTTCCAGAGCGTGGCAATGGTAGGACTCGACTCACCGCGCTCAATCTGCCCCAGCATCGCCTTACTGACGCCGGTCCGCTCCGCCGTGAGCGTCAGACTCCAGCCGTTGGCCTGACGCAACTGCCTGAGCGCCTCGCTCAGGTGTTGCTGAAAATCCGCCATTCTGACTCCTGTTTGCCAGCGTTGTAAAAGAGAGGCTGGCAGTGTAACACTTGTGCGTTATAGCGCACCATGCCATCATGTGCGTTATAGCGTACAACCTGCTGAGAGGGCATGTATGAGAACGGATCAGGCCCCTTTTACCCTGCCGATGCTGGTTTCCGGCTTTGTTGCGGTGCTGGTCGGCTACAGCAGTAGCGGCGCAATTATCTACCAGATGTTTCAGGCGGCAGGGGCTACACCCGCGCAGATCGGCGGCTGGCTGTCAGTGCTTGGACTCGCGCAGGGGATCGTCTCTCTGGGTCTGTCGCTGCGCTACCGCATGCCGGTGCTCGCTGCCTGGTCAACGCCAGGAGCCGCACTGCTGGCGACCAGTTTTCACGGCGTTACGCTGAATGAGGCGGTCGGGGTCTTTGTCTTCGCCAACCTGCTAATCGTCTTCTGCGGCGTAACCGGCCTCTTTGCCCGTCTGATGAACCATATCCCCGCCTCGCTGGCGGCGGCAATGCTGGCAGGTATCCTGCTGCGCTTCGGGCTGCAGACCTTTGCCGACCTACAGAGCAACTTCCTCTTATGCGGCAGCATGTGCCTGGCCTGGCTGCTGGCCCGCCGCTGGCTGGCCCGCTACGCCATCCTGGTGACGCTGCTGGCAGGCATTGTGGTCGCCCTGGCGCAACAGGCCATCCACTTTCCGCCGCACGCGGTCAGGCTGGCGCTGCCGGAGCCGATCATGCCGCACTTTACGCTCCCCCTGCTGCTGGGCACGGCTCTGCCCTATTTTCTGGTGACGATGGCGTCGCAGAATGCCCCCGGCATTGCGACCCTGCAGGCGTACGGCTATCGTCCGCCTGTCTCTGCCCTGATGACCCGGACCGGGCTCACTGCGCTGCTGCTGTCGCCATTTGGCGGGTTTTCAGTCTGTGTCGCTGCGATCACCGCCGCCATCTGCATGAGCGAGGAAGTGGACCCCGACCCACAGAAACGCTGGCGGGCGGCAGCACTGGCCGGAGCGTTTTATCTGCTGGCCGGGGCGTCAGGCGCGCTGATCGCCGTGCTGTTCAGCGCCCTGCCTGCGGTGCTGATCGAGGCACTCGCCGGTCTGGCTCTGCTGGCTACCCTGGGCGGCAGCCTGCAGCGGGCGCTGGAACAGCCAGCCGAGCGCGACAGCGCGCTGATCACCTTTCTGATCACCGCGTCGGGCGTGTCGCTGCTGGGCATCGGACCCGCTTTCTGGGGGCTGACGGGAGGTGCTCTCGCTCACCTGCTGCTGGTGCGCAAAACGGGCTGAAGATCGCATTGTGACTGAAATTTCGATTATTTTTACGCCAGCCCGTGAAAAAAACAGTGGATTTAGCCCCTTTTCTGCCGTTTGATTTGTCATTGCCCGGCGTAAAATCAATTTAATCGTCGATAACACGCGATTTTCTGCCTCAGACAACGACCGATAAGGGCCCAACAGGTGGCAAAAACTTTTCTGCGCAGCGGTAAACTGGATGCTGTTCTGGCGCTAGGTGAAAACGGCCAGCCGGTCTACGCCTCAGCACTGCAAATTCGTGAAACGCTGCGTCTGCGCCGTCAGAGCGCACTGGCAGATTGCCTGGCGATCCCGCAGGCCAATGAACGGGGCGACCGCCTCGACTGGTACGCCCCTTTCAGCGGCCGGGTGAAATCCTGGCTGGGCGCGAGCGATCATGAACGTCGGGCAGCCCTGCAACAGCTCACCGCCTGCCAGCAGGATATGCAGGATCTCAGCACGCGCGCGCGCGCGGCAGAGAACCCCTCCATGCGGCTGTTTGGTGCGCTGCTGAGCAAAACCCTGCAGTTTCCCGATCAGCAATATGTCTATCTGGTGGATGGCAAACCGGTTATCACCTTCTGGGGCTTTGTCGATGCCCAGGCACGCAGCCGCGATGATGCGCTGGCCTGCCTGCGCGACACGCTGGAGGAAAATCTGCCGGTCGCGCTGGTTGAGCCGCTGCCTGAGCAGCCTGCCGCGCCCGTGGTCGCTGAACCCGTCCTGATAGCGGAACCGGCACCTGAAGAAGTGGCGGAACCGCAGCCGGTGGTGCTGACCCCTGAACCGGTGCAGAACGTACCCGCTCCGGCCCGCCGCCGTTTCCGTATCTGGTATCTGCTGCCACCGGTGGCGATTGCGGCCGCCGTCACGGTAGCGGTGCTGCTGCATCGTCCCGCGTCCGAAACGCCGGCTGACAGTGCGACAGTCAGTGCGAAACCCACGGCGACTCCGGCTTCTGCGTCAGCACCGGCTTCTGCGCCAGCACCGGTCGCCTCCACGCCCGCTGTCGCCCCGCCTGCCGTGATGGCCGCTGCGGAAAAACTTCCCGAAACGCTGCCGCAGAAACCGGCCAGCGTCACAGCGGCTGAAGCCGCACCGGCCGCCTCATCTGCTACCCTTGCCAGTGTGGTCACGCCTGCGGTTCCGGCCCGGCCTGATGATCTGGTCGTCACACCGGATGCGGTGCGCGAAGGTCAGGTGCAGGTCATTGATGGACGCTGGCGCGTCACGATCGACCAGATGCCGACGCCAACCGGTAAACCGCCAGTGATGCGTTTCCAGTTTAAAAATGGCAAAGGCAGCGTGCAGGTCACCCAGGGCAACACCAGCTGCAAAGCGGATGTCAGCGCGGCCATGACCAGCGCCGGCAATCTGGTGATCGAAAGCCGCTACACGGCGAAGTGCCAGAACAGTTCGCGCTACCGTATGCCGCTGCTGGTCTGCCACGCGAGTATCGGTGCCGCAGTGTGTGAAGCGCAGTATGCAGAAGACCGGATCTTCCCGATGACGATTAAGCGTGAGAGTAAATAACGATGCTGGCTCCCCTGATCGATGACAAACAAAAAATTACGCTGATTGAAAACAGCGGCGTACAGTTTCTGGATTTCGGCCTGCAACTCTCCGCCACCCCGGCGCGCCGTCAGTTTGTGCGCCAGACAGCCAATGGCCCGCTGCTGCGCCTGCATGTTGACGGCAACAGCGGTAAGTTCCTGCTTTACCCGGAGGATGGTGGTGCAGCAGAAGTGGTGCGCCCGGAGTCCGATATCGCGCTGGCCGACTCGCTCACTCTCCTGTCCGCCTGCTGGCTGCCGCTGCCCATGCTGCGCTGTGCCAGCGGACGCCGTTTCATCGGCGGCCCTGAAAACTGGGCGCGGATGCGTCTGGTCGCCCTGCCCACGCCTGATGCGGCAGGCAACACCCATCGCGTCAGCCTGGCGTTCGACACCCGCTGTGTCGCGGAGCAGGATGGCGGTGAACAGCTCGGTCTGACTTCCGCCGACGCGCAGAATGGCGTGACCTTTGCGCTCGCCTGGCACAACTACGAACTGGGTGACTTTCTCGATCTCACCTGGGTTGACGGCTGGCTGCGGGAAACCTTTACCGATCGCGTCTCCGACCGCCGTGAACAGGCAATCAATCAGGCGCTTCGCGAGTTTGAATATCAGGCACACTATCTGAACCTGCTGGAGTTGCTGGGCGAGCAGCTCGACCTCAGCGAAATCTACATTCAGGCCGCCACGCTGCAGACCCCGGCCGTCAACGTCGACATCATTCTCGATGTCGGTAACTCCCATACCTGCGGCATCCTGGTAGAAGATCATCCCGAAGAGAGCAACGGGCTGAAGCAGACCTATGAACTGCAACTGCGCGATCTCTCCCAGCCGCATCAGGTTTACAACGAGCTGTTCGACAGCCGTCTGGAGTTTGCTGAAGCCCGCTTTGGCAAGGCGAACTTCTCGCTGGAGAGCGGGCGCGAGCAGGCCTTTATGTGGCCCTCTCTGACCCGCGTCGGACGTGAAGCAAGCCGTCTGGCGCTGCAGCGCGTGGGCCTGGAAGGCAGCACCGGCCTCTCCAGCCCGCGCCGCTATCTCTGGGATGAGGCGCGCTATCAGCCAGGCTGGCGCTTTAATACGCCGGGCGAACAGAGTGAGCCGCTGGCCTATGCCGCACCTTTTACTACTCTGCTCAACGACGAAGGCCAGCCGCTTTCGACGCTGTCGCCGGACGAGCGCCTGCCGGTCTTTTCACCCCACTACAGCCGCAGCTCACTGATGACTTTTATGCTGTGCGAACTGCTGGCGCAGGCGCTGATGCAGATGAACAGTGCTGCTCAGCGTCAGCGGATGCCGCAGAGCCACGCGCCGCGTCAGCTGCGCCATGTCATCCTGACGCTGCCTTCGGCGATGCCGAAACCGGAGCGCGAAATCTTCCGCCGCAGAATGCAGGAGGCGCTGGCGCTGGTCTGGAAAGCCGAAGGCTGGCTGACCGAAGAGGACGAGCTGGCCCCGGCACTGCCGCGTCAGAGCCCGAAACCGCTGCCGGATGTACAGATGGAGTGGGATGAGGCAACCTGCGGCCAGATGGTCTGGCTGTTTAACGAAACCCAGGTCAATTTTGCCGGTCGCGCCGAAGACTTTTTCAGCAGCATGGCACGCCCGGATCGCCCGCGCGAGGCGGACGAACTGCCAGGCAAAAGCCTGCGCATCGCTTCGATCGATATCGGCGGCGGCACCACCGATCTGGCAATTACCCAGTATCGTCTGGATGATGGTCAGGGCAACAACGTAAAAATCACGCCGCGACTGCTGTTCCGTGAAGGATTTAAGGTAGCGGGCGACGATATCCTGCTGGATGTGATTCAGCTGTGGATCCTCCCGGCGCTGCAGCAGCATCTGCAGAAAGCGGGCCTGACCCTGACCGATCCGCTGATGAACAAACTTTTTGGTCACGACAGCCGTATGGATGGTCAGGCTACGCTGCGCCAGCAGGTGACGTTACAGCTCTTTATTCCGCTGGCGCAGGCTGTGCTGGAGCGCTACGAGAACTGGGACCCGCTGGAGAGCCACGCCGAAATCAACGCGCTGTTTGGCGAGCTGGTCGGACAGGCGCCGGGCGACGCGGTCCTCGCCTTTGTCAACGGCGAGATCCAGCGCGAGCTGGGCGGTCACAGCCGCTTCGACCTGCTGCAGGTGCCGCTGGTAGTCAGCCTGTCGCAGCTGCACGGCGAATTTATGCAGCACCGCATGGCGATCATTCCGGCCCTGCGCTCAATGTGTGAAGTGGTTTCACTCTATCAGTGTGACGTGCTGCTGCTGACCGGGCGGCCGTCGCGCTTCCCCGGCATTCAGGCGCTGGTGCGTCATCTGCAGCCGCTGCCTGGCAGCCGTATTCTGTCACTGGAGGGCTATCACACCAGCGACTGGTATCCGTTTAACAAACATGGCCGCATCGATAACCCGAAATCGACCGCAGCGGTGGGCGCGATGCTCTGCCTGCTGGCGCTGGATCTGCGCCTCAGCAGCTTCTGGTTCCGCGCGGGCGACTTTGAGCCCTATTCGACGATCCGCTACCTGGGCATGCTCGACGAAAACCAGGCGCTGAGCGATGAGAATCTCTGCTACAGCGAAATTGACCTCGACGATCCGGGCTATGCGCTGGATAAAAAAAGCAGTTTCCGTATCCGCGGCAACGTCTGCCTGGGCTTCCGCCAGCTCGATAACGACCGCTGGCCCGCTTCGCCGCTCTACAGCCTGACGCTGAACGACGCCGCCCTGGCGCGTAAAGTGGCCGGGGAGAGCGTGCTGCGTATCCGTCTGGCGGTGAAAGCTGGCCCTGGCGCGACCGGCCCGGAAAACCTGGTGCTGAGCGATGCGCGTCTGGATGATGGCACCCGCGTGCCGCTGGAGCAGTTAAGTCTGAAGCTGAATACCCTGTCGGCCACCGGCAATGCCAATGCGCAATACTGGATTGACAGCGGGAGCGTATGTAAACGATGAAAGCCCTGAAACCCCGCCAGCCGCAGACGCTGGCAAAACGCCTTAACCTGCTGCAGGATGCCCTGAATCAGAGCCTGACCTGGATTGAAGAGAGCCGTGAGCAGTCGCCGCGTCTGGCGCTGGAAGCGGAAACCCTGACGCTGCAACTGCGTCAGGCGCGTGTGCAGACCCAGGCGCTGGCGCAGCAGGTGGCCCGTCCGGTAACGCTGGCGCTGTTTGGTCAGTCGCAGGCCGGGAAAGCCTGGCTGCTGAATGAGATGGTGGCTGATGCTCAGGGCCAGCTGATGACCCGTATGGGCGACAAGCAGCTGAGCTGGTTTCAGCATATCAATCCCGGCAACCTGGATTTTGCGACCGCGACCCGCTTCAGCCATCAGCGCGAGCCGCTATCCGGCGAGTGGCCGGTTGAACTGGCGCTGCTGAATGAGGCGGAGATCGTTCGGCTGATGGTCGCCTGTGCCGGTGAGAACGCGCCCGACACCGCGCAGATTGACAGCACGCTGCAGCGCCTGCAGCGCCATCGTCTGGCGACGCCGCTGGCGGGTCTGGAGGGCGATGCGCTGGTGACGCTCTGGTCATGGTGCCGTCGCCGTCCGCACTACGATGCCCGCCTTGACCGCCACTTCTGGCCGCAGGCGGTTGAACTGGCGCCCTGGCTGAGCGTGGACGATCGCGTCCAGCTCTTTTCGCTGCTCTGGCCTGCACAACCGGCCCTGAGCGAGATGCTGCGCAGCCTGCTGCATCTGCGTCATCAGCTGCGCAACAGCAGCCGTCTGCTCGCGCCTCTCAGCCTGCTCACCGATGCCTCACTGCTGCCGGCTGAGCAGCTGATCGTGCCTGCCAGTGAGCAGGATCCGCAGCAGCTGGTGGAAGTCTGCCCGCTGAACGGCAACCGCATCGGCAAGGCGCAGAATGTGCCGCTGGGCCTGCTGGCTCTGCTGACGCTGGAAGTGCTGGCACCGCTCTGCTCCACGCCGCGCACCGCGCTCTACGATGATGCCGACATGCTGGATCTGCCCGCGCCCGGCCAGCCCGCGGACGCGACCGTGCTGGACGACCGGCAGCGCCTGCGTCAGCAGGATCCGCTGCGGGCGCAGCTGCTGGAGCAGAAACGCGCGCTGCTGCCCGGCTTCTACGCCACCCGTCAGGCGATCGATCTGCTGCTGGTCTGCACCGCGGCCAGCCAGCGTCAGGATGCCAGCCTGGTGAGCGAGTCGCTGCGTGAATGGCAGCGTCAGCAGCCCGCGCAGGAGTCCGCCGGGAAACCGCGCCTGATCTGGGCCATCACCCCTTTCGATGCCCGTCATCAGCAGGTTAACGTGGATGAAGCCGTGCAGCGTCAGATGGGACAGCCCGGTCAGCACTGGGGATCGATGCTGGCGCTGGATCGCGCGGGTGTTGACCGCATGGCGAGCTGGTTACTGGATGAGATGCAGCCGGAAGCCCGCCGTGAGATGCTGCTGGCACAGCTGGCACAGATCCAGCATACCGTGGTTGAGCGCCGCTTACTGCCGTGGACCGAAGCGGAAGCCACGCCGGAACAGGCAGCCCGCAAACAGAATATCGCCGACACGCTGCTGAAGTGTCTGCAGCATCGTACCGGCCTGCATGGTGAGCTGCTGGAACGTCTGCAGCCGCCCCGCGAGGCACTGCGCCAGCTGTGGCTGAATCAGTCGGCCCTGCCTGGCAGCAAACCGGCCAATCTGCAGGCGCCGGAGAATCAGTTCGGAATCGGGTTTGAATTTGACCTGTTCAGCGAAAGCCCGGCCGAAGCACCGGCTCAGCCGCGTCAGAGTCTGCCGGGCGCGCAGCAGTTTCCGCGCCAGGTGATGCTGCTGTGGCTCGATCATCTGCGTCAGCTGCCGGAGAACCGCAGCCTGCTGGCGTTGCTGAATGTGGATAAAGCGACGATGGAGTGGCTGGTTGAGGAGCTGATCACGGCCGGATTCCGCACCGATATCGCGCAAAAACTGCAGCAGGCGCTGCATGAGCCTGACACGCAGAGCGTCAGTCATGAATCCCGTGCCGACCGTCAGGTGACGCGGGCGATGACGGTGCTGGGGGATTTCGTCGCCTGGCTCGGCTTTTTACAGCGCCCTGAAACTGAACGGCCCGCCAGCCGGGTGAATCGTGGTCAGGTGATCTTCTCACGTCCGCCTGCGCCCAGCGTCAGCTTCGGAGCCGGTCAGCGTCTGACCCGCCTCCCAGCCGCCCCGGCCAACCACACCGCCTACTACATTTACGACTGGCTGGTCGGGCTGAATCAGGTGATCATCGAGAACAACGGCTACACCGGCGGCGGCGACCTGCCGCGCACGGCGCGTGACGCGCTGGTTGCCCTGCTTAAGCCGCTGCGCGCCTAGTCGATAATCAGGCGCAGTTCGCCCTCCAGCGACTGCGCCGCCTCCTCCAGCAGCGCCAGCACCGGCGCTAAATCGGGCTGCTGCGCGTCAGCGTGCTGAAGCCGCAGCGTGGCAGGCAGCGCCATTCCGCCGGTCAGCCAGTCCCACAGCGCATCCAGATTATGACCAAAGGTCTCCGGGCAGCCGCTCTGCTCAGCAAACTGCTGATAAAAGGCGGCGCGTGTGGTGAGCTGACGCAGGTCGAAGGTCAGGCTGAGCATAATCAGGGTACCTGTCTGAAACTGCGGTAGTGGTCGGTCGAGAGAAACACCAGGCCATCGGAGGAGTAGACCAGCCGATCGGCATCGCGATGACCACAGCGATAGTTCACATCTGCCTCATACCACTGACGTCCGGCCCGCGTGGGCAGCCGTTTTTCACGGTTCGCAAAACGATCGCCGCCGATGGCTTTGCCGGGCAACACGTCACACAGGTTGCCTTTCTCCGGCTTCCAGCCACGCTTACGCGCGTCGTTTTTCGTCAGGTAGTAGTCCGGTAAATGCTGATGCTGCAGTACCCAGCGCGCGACCGTGCGGGCATCGGTCAGGGTAGCGATATCGGGCTGAGCGGGTGCTGAAACACGATTCAGCCAGGGTTTGAGGCCGTAGAAACAGACCGCGAGGACAAGGAAAAGTCCAATCCAGAGTTTTTTTGACATAATGGCATCCGTGACGACAGGATGCAGATGATACCAGTTTTACACGCAGAGAAAAGCGCGGGCCAGACAGGCTGGCCCTGGCGAGGTTATGCGGCGTGCGAGTCCCCGCTGTGTCGACGCCATGCACCGGGTGCGACACCATACTGACGTTTAAAGCTGCGATTAAAGGATTGCTGGGAGTCGAAGCCCAGGGAGATCGCTACGTTCAGGATCGGTTCGTCGGTGCTGGTCAGGCGGTCGGCTGATTTCTTCAGCTTTTTCACGCGGATGTACTCACCCAGTGGATAGCCCGTGTGCTCTTTGAACATGCGCTGCAGGTGCCACTTGGAGTAACCGGCGCGCTCTGAAACGGTATCCAGATCCAGACGTGCTTCGATGTTGTTATCAATCCAGTCGATTAAATCGTGAATAAAGGCGTCACTCATCATTCCAGTCTCTCCTGTTCGCCGTGGCGAAAAGTATTAGTATCAGTTGCAGTTACACTTAAGGGTGGCTGACTATGCCATTTAATGCAAGTTTTATTAGTACATTAAATGCCGCACTTTTTATGGGGATTTAACGCACACTGCTCAGGCTTTCATCGCCCCGCCGCGAACCGCACATAAAGTGTATCTCTTATTCTTGCAGTTGCCAGTCACGCCAGCCTACACTCACCGCGATTAATTGCAATATTAAAAGTTGCAAATATTGACCAGCTGGTCACCTGTTACCATTTATCGCGGAATGACAATAATGATTACGAACCGGGTTCGTCAGGGCTTGACCCTCTTTGGGATGATACTGCTCATCACGCAGCTCAGCGGCTGCGACAGGGGGGTTGCGCAAAACGCCCCGCCACCCCCGCCTGAAGTCAGCGCCGCACCGGTGCTGATTAAGCCGGTCAGCCAGTGGGACAACTTCAATGGCCGGGTGGAGGCAGTGCAGAGCGTGCAGCTGCGTCCGCGCGTTTCCGGCTACATTGAGTCGGTCAACTATCGCGAAGGCGATGAGGTTCGCAAAGGTCAGGTGCTGTTTACCATCGACGACCGGAGCTACCGCGCGGCGCTGGAGCAGGCCAAAGCGGAACTGGCCCGGGCGCGCAGCCAGGCAAATCTGGCCCGCAGCGAATCGGGTCGCAGCGAGAAGCTGATCGGCACCCAGGCGATCTCCCGCGAAGCCTGGGAACAGCGGCGCGCGGCGGCCAGTCAGGCGCAGGCGGATGTGCTGGCCGCCGAGGCGGCGGTCGATATGGCCCAGCTGAACCTGGACTTTACCCGCGTTACCGCCCCTATCGATGGCCGCGCCAGCCGCGCGATGATCACCCCCGGTAACCTGGTAACCGCAGGCGACAGCGCCAGTGTCCTGACCACGCTGGTGTCGCAGCAGCAGATGTATGTCTATTTCGATGTCGATGAGAACACCTTCCTGCACTATCAGGCGATGGCGCGTCAGGGCCAGCAGCGCCAGGCCCTGCCGGTTGAGATCGCGCTGGCCAGCGATCAGGGCTTCCCGCATCAGGGGAAAGTCGATTTCCTGGATAACCAGCTGACCGCCAGCACCGGCACTATCCGGATGCGCGCCCTGCTCGACAACCCGCAGCGTCAGTTTACGCCTGGCCTGTTTGCCCGTGTACGACTGCCCGGCAGCGCGCAGTTCGACGCGATGCTGGTTGATGACAAGGCGATCCTGACCGATCAGGATCGCAGGTATGTCTACGTGGTGGATGGCGAAGGCAAAGCGCAGCGGCGCGATATTCAGCCCGGCGCAATGGTGGAGGGTCTGCGCATCGTGAAATCGGGTCTGCAAGCCGGAGACCGGGTTATTGTCGCCGGTCTGCAGAAAGTTTTCATGCCGGGCATGCCCGTTACCGCTCAGCAGGTCGCCATGCGCGCGACAGCCGCTCACTAATCCGAGGCCGCTATGGACTTTTCCCGCTTTTTTATCGATCGGCCCATTTTTGCCGCGGTGCTGTCGATTCTGATCTTCGTCACCGGGATGATCGCCATCCCGCTGCTGCCGATCAGTGAGTATCCCGACGTTGTCCCGCCCAGCGTGCAGGTGCGTGCCGAGTACCCCGGCGCGAACCCGAAAGTGATCGCAGATTCTGTGGCGACGCCACTGGAAGAGGCAATCAACGGCGTCGAAAACATGATGTATATGAAGTCTGTCGCCGGTTCGGATGGCGTGCTGGTCACCACGGTGACTTTCCGTCCGGGCACCGATCCCGATCAGGCCCAGGTGCAGGTGCAGAACCGTGTTGCGCAGGCGGAAGCCCGCCTGCCGGAGGATGTGCGCCGGCTGGGGATCACGACCCAGAAGATGTCCCCGACGCTGACGCTGGTCGTTCACCTCTTCTCACCGGACAATACCTACGATTCGCTCTACCTGCGTAACTACGCCACGCTCAAGGTCAAAGATGAGCTGGCGCGCCTGCCGGGTGTGGGCCAGATCCAGATTTTCGGCGCGGGTGAGTATGCAATGCGCGTCTGGCTCGATCCCAATAAAGTGGCGGCGCGCGGCCTGACCGCCTCTGACGTGATTACCGCGATGCAGGAGCAGAACGTGCAGGTGTCTGCCGGTCAGCTGGGTGCGGAACCGCTGAAGAAACAGAGTGATTTTCTGCTGTCGATCAACACTCAGGGACGGCTGGAGAACGAGCAGCAGTTTGGCGACATCATCCTGAAAACCTCTGACGATGGTTCGCTGGTGCGACTGCGCGATGTGGCGCGCATTGAGATGGGTTCGGGCAGTTACGCCCTGCGCTCTCAGCTCAACAACAAAGATGCGGTCGGCATTGGTATCTTCCAGGCGCCCGGCGCGAATGCCATCGATCTCTCCAATGCGGTGCGCGCCAAAATGGATGAGCTGGCGACCCGCTTCCCCAGCGATGTGAAATGGGCCGCACCTTACGATCCGACGGTGTTTGTGCGCGACTCCATCAAGGCCGTGGTGCAGACCCTGCTGGAAGCGGTGATCCTGGTGGTGCTGGTCGTGATTCTTTTCCTGCAGACCTGGCGTGCCTCCATCATTCCGCTGCTGGCGGTGCCGGTGTCGGTGGTCGGGACCTTCAGCGTGCTCTATCTGCTCGGTTTCTCACTTAATACCCTGAGCCTGTTCGGGCTGGTGCTGGCCATCGGGATCGTGGTGGATGACGCCATTGTGGTGGTGGAGAACGTCGAACGTAACATTGAGATGGGGCTGTCACCGCGTGCCGCTGCGCATCAGGCAATGCGCGAAGTTTCCGGCCCCATCATCGCCATTGCGCTGGTGCTCTGCGCGGTGTTTGTGCCGATGGCGTTTCTGTCGGGCGTCACCGGGCAGTTCTATAAACAGTTCGCCACCACCATCGCGATCTCCACCGTGATTTCTGCGATTAACTCGCTGACGCTCTCGCCTGCGCTGGCGGCGATGCTGCTGAAAGGCCATGACGCGCCGAAAGATCGCCTGACGCGGATTATCGATGCGCTGTTCGGCTGGCTGTTCCGGCCGTTTAACCGCTTTTTCCAGCGCAGTGCGCATGGGTATGAATCGCTGGTTGGCCGCACGCTGCGTCGTCGCGGCGCGGTGTTCGCCGTCTATCTGCTGCTGCTGGCCGGGGCCGGGTTTATGTTCCATACCGTGCCGGGCGGCTTTATTCCGACGCAGGATAAGCTCTATCTGATTGGCGGCGTGAAGATGCCGGAAGGCTCCTCGCTGGCGCGCACCGATGAGGTGATTCGCAAGATGAGCGAAATCGGTATGCAGACCGACGGCGTCGCCTATGCGGTCGCCTTCCCCGGTCTGAATGCGCTGCAGTTTACCAATACGCCAAACAGCGGCACGGTCTTCTTTGGTCTGAAGCCCTTCAACGAGCGTAAACATACGGCGGCCGAGATTAACGCGGAGATCAATGCAAAGATTGCGCAAATCCAGCAGGGCTTTGGCTTCTCCATTATGCCACCGCCCATTCTGGGGCTGGGTCAGGGCTCGGGCTATTCGCTCTATGTGCAGGATCGGGCCGGTCTGGGCTATGGCGCATTGCAGACGGCGATCAATACGCTGTCGGGCAGTATCATGCAGACGCCGGGGATGCACTTCCCTATCTCCTCTTATCAGGCCAACGTTCCGCAGCTGGATGTTCAGGTCGATCGGGATAAAGCCAAAGCGCAGGGCGTGTCGCTGACCGCGCTGTTCAGCACGCTGCAGACCTATCTCGGCTCCTCATACGTAAATGACTTTAACCGCTTTGGCCGCACCTGGCGGGTGATGGCGCAGGCGGATGGGGAGTTCCGCGACAGCGTTGAGGATATCGCTAACCTGCGAACCCGCAATGACCGCGGCGAGATGGTGCCGATTGGCAGCATGGTCAACATCACCACCACCTACGGCCCCGATCCGGTGATCCGCTACAACGGCTACCCGGCGGCGGACCTGATCGGTGATGCCGACCCGCGCATCCTCTCCTCCGCGCAGGCGATGAGCCAGCTGGAAGCGATGTCCGGTCAGCTCCTGCCCAACGGCATGAACATCGAGTGGACCGACCTGAGTTATCAGCAGTCAACCCAGGGCAACACGGCGCTGATCGTCTTCCCGATGGCAGTGCTGCTGGCCTTCCTGGTGCTGGCTGCGCTCTATGAGAGCTGGACGCTGCCGCTGGCGGTGATCCTGATTGTGCCGATGACGCTGCTCTCTGCGCTGTTTGGCGTCTGGCTGACCGGCGGGGACAACAACGTCTTCGTGCAGGTCGGACTGGTGGTGCTGATGGGGCTGGCGTGTAAGAACGCGATTCTGATCGTCGAGTTCGCGCGGGAGCTGGAGATGCAGGGCAAAGGGATTGTGGACGCGGCGCTGGAAGCGTGTCGCCTGCGTCTGCGGCCCATCGTGATGACCTCCATCGCCTTTATCGCCGGCACGGTGCCGCTGATTCTGGGTGAAGGTGCGGGCGCCGAAGTACGTGGCGTGACCGGCATTACGGTCTTCTCCGGGATGCTCGGCGTGACGCTCTTCGGCCTGTTCCTGACGCCGGTGTTCTATGTCGCGCTGCGCAAGCTGGTGACGCGCCGGTCACGACAGGCGGAGTCAGCTGCGGCGTAAGCCGTCAGTGTTTAAAAAAGGCGATCGCAGGATCGCCCTTTTTTTGTCTGAGACACGCCTGACCGCCCTCCCGCGTGAAAGCGGTTCATCAGATGAGAATCTCAACCCGGGCTTTACGGCCCAGCTGCGCCAGCGCCAGTTCAACTTTTTCAACTTTTGACGAGTGCTCTACGTCAAGCAGTCGATCAACCTGTGGTCCATTTACACCCAGCTGGCGTGCCAGATCTGCCTTGCGGGTACCGGTTTCAATCATAGCGTTATACAGTGCCGCTTTCATCGCTACCAGGACAGGCACAGAAACGATGTACTCCCCCTGCTGCGCATCACTCGCTAACGGGATGGGACGACGGGCATCCATTTCCAGAGAGATAGCGGCTACCAGTCCATCTGCTGCCTCGGCCAGCGCTTCCTCAACGGTGTCGCCAACTGAATGCAGTAAGGGTAAATCGCGACATGACACCTCCCAGCTATCGGTTTTCAGGTCATGCGTTAATCTGACGGCATAGTTAAACATAGGGTGACCTCACTGATCAGGCTTACAGGCCCGGATCTTTTAGAATTTTCTTGCGCGTCCCTTCCGGCATTTCTTTCGCGCCATGATCCGGAAAGACAGACTGCCTGTCGCCTGAGAAGACTTTGAAATGGCTGCTTCCACTGCGGTGCTTAACCAGAATAGCGCCTTGCTGAATGAGCCAGCGCCTGAATTCACTGTACTTCATCGCGTTACCTCGCTCTGTCTAAAGCAAGATTAACACTAGTGATGCTTAAGGCAACATATATGTTTCATTTTATTGAGAGCAGGAGAGCAAGCAGGAAGGGTCCAAAGGCAGCGTGCAGCATGAATCCACGCCCATAAAAAAAGCCGCTCATCAGCGGCTTTTTTTGCAGAGCTCTTCACTCTCTTCGGGTTCAGGCTCCGGCACGGCGGTGCAGTTGCTGGTGTCGCGCTTTTTCAGCTCGTTCAGCGCGTCGGCCACGGTGCGTTTTGCCAGCACGTCCAGCGATGCCTGCTCGGCTTCGTCGGCGATCGATTTGAAGTACCAGCAGAGGTTGGCGCTGACCAGACAGCGTGGCGCCACATCGGGGCGCGCAGCCCAGATCTTTTTATCTTCAATCACCGAGACATAGATATCCCGCAGGGTTATTTCCGCTGCAGGCCGTCCCAGATGAATGGAACCGGTGCGGCCCAGCGTCGAGACGATGATGCCGTCACGGGTCAGCGGGACCATGAGTTTTCGTATGAAACTGGGATTCGCTTCCAGCCCGTAGGCCAGAATCGCGCTGGTAGAGCGTTTACCCATCTGCTCCGCCATCGCTACGCTCAGAACCATTTGCAAAGCTGTCGGGAAGCGGTAATCAAGCATTTCTTTATCCTGAGTTGCGGTGCATCTTATTGTTTTATTGCCGCATAAGTGAACAATCAATGAGCAATAAATATAACAAACACAGTTGCTTTTTTGAAGCAAACCCACGCTGACAAGGCACGTATTCACCAAAGGCAGAAGCCCGACCGCACAAGGTGCTTAGCCTGCTCACGCCCCCTTTTAATGCCTGGCGGGCGCGCAAAACGCTTAAACGGCCGGGACCGGGGCCACCGGTAATCGCCTCTTCAGCGCCATCACCAGCATCACGTTAATGATTGCTAAAGCGCAAAGCAACCATAGCGTGGCGGATGCGCCCATCTTTTCAAAGACATATCCGCCGATCAGCGGCGTCAGCGCCTGCCCCATCAGCGCCGGGCGGGCCATTTTACCCATCACGATGGCATAGGACTCTGGTTTGACCATCACCAGCGGTAACGTTCCGCGCACGATGGCGCGCAGGCCATTCCCGGCGCCGTAGAGTAACATGCTCAGCAGCGCCATCTGGGGCATCACCGCCAGCAACAGCAGCCCCAGCGCCACCAGTCCGACAGAAAAGAAGGTGGTGCGGATGGGATGGCTGCGTTTAAAGGCGATATCAACGAGACGGGACGCGACCTGGCACGGACCAAGCACCGCGCTGATCGCCAGCGCCGACGTCAGCGTATGGCCGCTCGCCTGCAGCAAGGTGATGAGCTGCACGGAGATCGCGGTCATGATCACCGAAGCCAGCGTGAAAATGGCGCACAGCAGCCAGAAGAGCACCGGCGCAAGCTCAGCCGAGGCGGGCGCAGTGTTGCGCCGTTTTACCGGCCGCTGAGCGTGGCTCGCCGGTAAGGCAAACAAAGTTGCAGGCAGGACGCAGACGACCATCATGCCTGCGATGATCAGCGATGCGCCCCGCCAGCCAAATCCGTGAATGAGCAAGGCCGTTCCCGGCCAGACCAGCGTGGTGCAGAAACCCGATATCAGCGTGATCCCCGTGATGGCGGACCGCGCCTGCGCGCCGTAGCAGGTGCCGAGCGTGGCAAACAGCGCGTCATAGAGGCCCATCGCCATCCCGACCCCAATCACGACCCAGGCAAACAGAAACTGCGGCAGCGCATGACTGCAGGCCATGATGACCAGCCCCACCGCCATCACTATCCCGCTCAGCGCCAGCATCATACGGCCTCCGGTGCAGGCGATAATCCTGCCTGCAAGCGGCGATAACAGCCCCGACACCAGAATCCCGGTGGAGAGCGCGCCATAAATCCACTGCTGTGACCAGCCGGTCTCCTCCGCGATTGGCGACGCCATCACCGCCATCAGATAGAAGGATCCGCCCCAGGAGAGGATCTGTATCCAGCCCAGGGTGATGATGGCGGCGACGCCGGGTTTGTTCGTCAGATTCACAGGCAATCTCATGGTTAGCAGGCGAACCGTTTTATAACATGTTCTGCGGTAAGCCAGAATGCGCGATCGCCTTTAACTGCCTCGCCAGGCAGGCCGCACGTTTTACTGATCAGCCCTACAGTATGTTGTAACTATAAAGGGCTTGCATCGCCGGCAGCCTTCTGCCACATTGTGGACGTTGTAACTATGGAGGTTAACATGACCCGCTACGACTTAGTGGCTGATATGCATCAGTGTGTCAACGACCTGGAACTGGCGCTGGGCGAACTGCGCCAGCAGATTGAAGCGCAGCCGCTGCTCATCGCCCGCGTGTTCAGCCTGCCGCCGGTGGTGAAAGGCCGTGAACATGAGGCAATTACCCGGATTGCCGTCGAACAGCATCTCGGCGAGCGCGCGCTGACGATGGCGCTGGACCACTACTGCCGCCTGTTTATGCAGCATCAGTCTGAACAGCTGAGCACCAAGGCCGCCGTACGCTTGCCGGGCGCCCTCTGCATCGAGTGCGACGCGGCGCAGGAAGCGGAGATCGGTGCGCTGGTAACGGTCATTAATCAGCTGAAAGCGCGGCTGGAGCAGCTGATTACGGTGGAGTCGGGCCTGCCGAGTGAAGCGCGCTTTGAGTTCGTCCACCAGCATCTGCGCGGGTTAATCACGCTGAACGCCTACCGCACCATCACCCTGCTCAGCGCACCGGACAGCCTGCGCTTCGGCTGGGCGAATAAACACATTATCAAGAATCTTAAACGCGAAGAGGTGATCGCCCAGCTGGAAAAAAGCCTGAAAGCGGGACGCGCTCAGGCCCCCTGGTCACGCGAACAGTGGGCAGAAAAAGTGCAGGAGGAGCTGGCCAGCGTGCGCGCCCTGCCCGACTCGGCACGGCTCAAAATCAAACGTCCGGTGAAAGTCCAGCCGGTAGCGCGCGTCTGGCGTGCCGATGAGCAAAAACAGACGCAGCTGGCGTGCCCGTCACCCATTCTGGTGATCTGCCGCGACCGCAGTCAGGTGCCGGTGCTCGGCGAGTTGCTAAATTATGATGCGGATAACATCACCCATCGTCACAAGCCCGCCGCTGAACCGCTGAATCTGCTGATCCCCAGACTGCATCTGTGGGTGGACTGCCCGATATAATGCAGAGGCCAGACTCCGCTGGCCTCTGACGTCGCTTACGACTTCATGCTGCCGACCATCTCTTCCGGCCGGACCCAGGCATCAAACTCCTCTTCGGTCAGGTAGCCCAGCTTCAGCGCCGAGCCTTTCAGCGTCAGCCCCTCTTTGTGCGCCTTTTTGGCAATTTCTGCGGCTTTGTCATAGCCAATATGGGTATTCAGCGCCGTCACCAGCATCAGCGACTCATTCAGCAGCTGATCGATACGCTCGCGCACCGGCTCAATGCCGACCGCGCAGTGATGGTTGAAGCTGTCCATGCCATCTGCCAGCAGGCGCACCGACTGCAGGAAGTTATGGATGATCATCGGACGGAAGACGTTAAGCTCGAAGTTACCGGACGCGCCGCCCATGTTGATCGCCACATCATTTCCCATTACCTGACAGCAGAGCATGGTCATCGCTTCACACTGGGTCGGGTTCACTTTGCCTGGCATGATCGAGCTGCCGGGTTCATTTTCCGGGATGGCGATTTCGCCGATGCCGCAACGCGGGCCGGACGAGAGCCAGCGCACATCGTTAGCGATCTTCATCAGCGAGGCGGCCAGCCCTTTCAGTGCGCCATGCGCATGGACCAGCGCATCGCAGGTCGCCAGTGCCTCGAACTTGTTCGGTGCCGTGACGAACGGCTGTTTTGTCAGATCGGCCAGCGCCGCCGCTACCCGCACCGCATATTCCGGATGGGTGTTCAGGCCGGTGCCAACGGCGGTGCCGCCCAGCGCCAGCTCCGCTACGTGCGGAATGCTCTGCTCGATATGCTTCAGGTTATGCTCCAGCATCGCCACCCAGCCGGAGATCTCCTGCCCCAGCGTCAGCGGCGTGGCATCCTGCAGATGGGTACGGCCAATCTTGACGATATCTTTAAAGGCGTCGGACTTCTGGCTCAGGGTCTGTTTCAGCACCTGAATCTGCGGGATCAGCTGTTCGCGCAGGGCGATGACGGCAGCCACATGCATGGCGGTCGGGAAGACGTCGTTGGAGCTCTGGCTCTTGTTCACATCGTCGTTGGGATGAACCAGCCGCGACATGCCGCGCTCGCCGCCCAGCAGTTCACTGGCGCGGTTAGCCAGCACTTCATTCATATTCATGTTGGTCTGCGTACCGGAACCGGTCTGCCAGACCGCCAGCGGAAATTCATCCGCATGCTGGTCAGCCAGCACCTCATCCGCCGCGCGGACAATCGCATCGGCACGCTCAGCGGGCAGCAGGCCCAGATCGCGGTTGACGCTGGCCGCCGCCCGTTTGGTCAGCGCCAGGGCATGCACCAGCGCGGTCGGCATTTTTTCGGTTGAGATGCGGAAGTGCTCCAGTGAGCGCTGCGTCTGCGCGCCCCACAGTTTGTCTGCCGGTACGTTGATGGGGCCCATTGAATCTTTCTCAATGCGGTTGGCTGCCATGAATACATCTCCTTCACCTTATATTTAAAAGAATGTGCACCTGGTCTGGCGATCGTCCAGGGTACACCGGATCGCAATACACAATAATTTAACATTATCAGAGCTTAGCGCCGTTTGGGACCGGGTCGCTATTTTTAACGACAGTTTCTGCTTTAATAACGACCATAATTTTCGTGACCCGGGAGTTCGTGATGCACAAAATGAACAACTCGCTGCAAAATTATGCCTGGGGCAGCCAGACGGCGTTAACCCGGCTCTATGGCATTGCCAACCCGCAGGGCCTGCCGATGGCGGAACTCTGGATGGGGGCGCACCCGAAAAGCCCTTCTACCGTCTCTGATCGGGGTCGTCAGCGGTCGCTGCGTGAGGTCATCGCGGCCGATCCTGTCGCCATGCTGGGTGAAAGCGTTGCCCGGCGTTTTGGTGAACTGCCCTTTCTCTTCAAAGTCCTCTCTGCCGATCGGCCTCTCTCCATTCAGGTTCATCCCAGCAAACCCGCAGCCGAGGCCGGCTTTGCCCGTGAAAATGCGGCAGGGATCCCCCCCGGCGCCCCGGAGCGCAACTATAAGGATGATAACCATAAGCCGGAGCTGCTCTACGCGCTGACCCCTTTTCAGGCGATGAACGGTTTCCGGACGCTGACGGAGATGGTGTCGCTACTGGAGCCGGTCGCAGGTGCGCATCCGCAGATTGCCCATTTTCTGCAACACCCCGATCTTAAGACGCTGGCCGTGCTCTTCCCTGCTCTGCTCTCGCTGGAGGGTGAGGCGAAATCGCGGGCACTGGGCGTCCTGAAATCGGTGCTGAGTGTGCAGCAGAGTGAGCCGTGGCGGACTATCCGCGCCATCGCGGCAGACTATCCGGACGACTGTGGCCTTTTTTCACCGCTATTACTGAATGTGAGGACGCTGCAACCGGGCGAGGCGATGTTCCTCCGGGCGGAAACGCCGCATGCCTATCTGAAAGGCGTGGCGCTGGAGGTGATGGCCAACTCCGATAACGTGCTGCGGGCCGGGTTAACCCCGAAATATATTGATGTCGATGAGCTGATGGCGAACCTGACGTTCGCAGAGAAACCCGCCAGCGAGTTACTGATTGCACCGACGCAACAGAGCCACGCTCTGCGCTATCCGGTTCCGGTAGAGGATTTTGCCTTTGCCATTCACACGCTCAGCGCCGCACCCCAATCGCTGGCGCAGCAGAGCGCCGCCGTGCTGTTCTGCATTGAGGGGCAGGCGATGATTATCAGAGGTCATGAGCAGCTGTCGCTGAAGCCCGGTGAGTCCTGCTTTATTCCCGCCTGTGAATCGCCGGTGTCGGTGGCCGGAACGGGCCGTCTGGCACGGGTCTTTAACGACTTAGGGTGAACCGGCTGACGAAGGGCCGGTTAACTGCTATTATTTCAACCTATTAGCGTTTCAGCGCCTGCGGGCGTTTTTCTTCGGTCGTCAGGGCAAACCTGCGGCGTAAGCGGACTCAAGGATAAGGACGAATCAGCAATGAAAAAGACCAATGTTGCCGTAGGTGTCATCATCGCACTGGGTGTAATCTGGACTGGCGCGGCATGGTTCACGGGCAAACAGATTGAAAGCCACAGGGATCAGCTGGTCCAGAATGCCAACGCGCAGCTCAATGCTTATGCCCCCAACAGCCGACTGAAGATCAGCTATCAGGATTACCAGCGCGGCGTGTTCAGCAGTAAAGTGAATCTGGTGATTCAGGCCAGCTCACAGACGGAAGATAATCCGCTGCTCAAGCCTGGCCAGAGCCTCATTCTGAATGAAACCATCGACCACGGCCCCTTCCCGTTTGCTCAGCTGAAGCATTTCAATCTTATCCCGAGCATGGCCTCGGTCCATACCGAACTGGCCAACACCGATGCGGTGAAGAAGCTGTTTGAGCTGACCGGAAATAAATCCCTGATCAACGCGGATACCCGCATTGGTTACAGCGGTGCGACCGATACGGCGCTGCGCATCCTGCCCATCGATTATCAGAACGCACAAAGCGGCGAACGCCTGGCGACCAATGGCGGGACCTTCAACGTCAGCGCGGACAACAAAGGCGACAAAGTGTCGCTCGACAGCGATGTCGATAGCCTGGCGCTGACCAGTAAAAATGAGATGGGCCAGCCGGTGCTGTTCACCCTTAACGGTCTGAAGCTGAGCGGTAAGACCCATCTCAGCCCGGAAGGCGTGCGGATTGGCGATCAGTCGGTGAATATTGAGAAGGTCAATGCCAGCATCAATGGTCAGGACGCCCTGACGCTGCACAACATGAAAGGCACCTCCTCGTTCGATAACAGCGCGGGTAAGATTGGCGGCAATATCGACTATCAGGTGGAAAGCGTTCAGCTGCAGAAGCAGGACTTTGGCCAGGCGGCGCTGAAGATGAAACTGTCTCAGTTTGACGCCCAGGCGGTAAAAGCCTTCTCCGATCGCTACAACGCGCAGATGCAGGCGCTGCAGAATCAGCCAGGCCTGGCAGACGACCCGATCCGCTATCAGGCGGGCGTGCATGAGATCCTGATGAACAACCTGCCGATGCTGCTGAAAGGTTCGCCCTCACTCAGCATTGCGCCGCTGAGCTGGAAGAACGATAAAGGGGAAAGCACCTTTAACCTGACCGCTAACTTCAACGATCCTTCACTGGTGACCGGCGAAGCGCAGAGCCTGAGCGCCATGGTGGATCGGGTTCTGAAGTCGCTGGACAGCAAGCTGACAATCAATATGCCGATGGCGACCGAAACCATGCATAAAGTGGGTCTGGCCGAGGGCTATCAGGCGGACGACGCACAGAAACTGGCCGACCAGCAGGTGAAAGGTCTGGCGGCGATGGGTCAGATGTTCCGCCTGACGCAGCAGCAGGATAACAACATCGTCACCAACCTGCAGTACGCCAATGGTCAGGTCAATATGAATGGCGACAAGATGACGCTGGAGCAGTTTTTGTCCCGCTACATGCTGGGTATGCCGACCAGCGAAGGAATGCCGCAGTAACAGGTTTTATCGCATCAGGGCGGCCTTCGGGCCGCCTTTTTTATCGCCGGAACGGCCGGATCGGGTATTTCATCCGGGTTATGGGTAATTATGCAGCATCCGGCGACGCCGTTTGCGCAAATAACTGGCGCTGTTGCGCATGATATTTTTATAATGCTCTGCACTTCACTGACAACTGAGCGAGTGCACCATGATCGATTCTGAAATTCCCCTGACTGATATTCATCGCCACCTTGATGGCAACATCCGTGCACAGACCATCCTTGAATTAGGCCGCCAGTTTAACCTTGACCTGCCCGCTTCCACGCTGGAAACGCTGCGTCCGCACGTTCAGGTGGGCCAGAACGAACCTGACCTCGTGAGCTTTCTGCAGAAGCTCGACTGGGGCGTAAAAGTGCTGGGCGATCTTGATGCCTGCCGCCGCATCGCGCGTGAGAATGTCGAAGATGCCGCCCGCGCTGGCATTCACTACGCTGAACTCCGTTTTTCCCCCGGTTATATGGCGATGACCCACAATCTGCCGATCGCCGGTGTGGTGGAAGCGGTGATCGACGGTGTGCGTGCCGGTCGTCAGCAGCACGATATCGACGTGCGCCTGATCGGGATCATGAGCCGTACCTTCGGTGAAGAGGCCTGCCTCAACGAGCTGGAGGGATTACTGGCGCATCGCGATCACATTACCGCAGTCGATCTGGCGGGTGACGAGCTGGGCTTCCCCGGCAGTGAATTCCTGAGCCACTTCACGCGGGCGCGCGACGCGGGCTTCCGCGTGACCGTGCATGCGGGCGAAGCCGCCGGCCCGGAGAGCATCTGGCAGGCGATTCGTGAACTGGGTGCGGAACGTATCGGTCACGGCGTCAAAGCGATTGAGGATCGGGCGCTGATGGACTTCCTGGCGGAGCATCGCATTGGCATCGAATCCTGCCTGACCTCCAACATCCAGACCAGCACCGTGCCGTCGCTGGCGCAGCATCCGCTGAAGAGCTTCCTTGAGCACGGCATTCTGGCAACCATCAACACCGACGATCCGGCGGTTCAGGGCATTGAGCTGGCCCATGAGTATCATCACGCCGCGCCAGCGGCGGGCCTGAGCGCCGCGCAGATCCGGCAGGCGCAGGAAAATGGCCTGACCATCGCCTTCCTCAGCGAAGCAGAGAAAGCGGCGATTCGCGCCCGCGTCCGGTAATCCCCGCGCGCAAAAAAAACGGGCCGGATAGCCGGCCCGTTCTGCTTTCTGTCTTTTCCCGACGATCAGACGCGCTTCAGCGACATCGTCTGGCGCTTCCCGGCGGATTGCAGACCCAGTTCGATCAGCTCCATCACCTGAATCGCCTCTTCCGCCGTAACCGGGTTGTTGCCCCGTCCGGCGATCGCCTCCCGCACCGCCGCGTAGTAAGCCGGATAGTTACCTGGCTGCGTCAGCTGCGTGGTTTCTTTCAGGTCATCGCCCTCAACCAGCGTCAGGATGCCATCGCGCATGTCGTAGCCCCAGTCCGCCTGCGGCGGGAAGTCACCCGACTTCAGGCGATCTTCCTGCGGGTCCAGCCCATATTTGATGTAGCTGCCGCGCGTGCCGTGCACCGTATAGCGGGCAGACTCCGCCGCCACCAGCATACTGGCATGCAGCACCACACGGCGCTGTGGATAGGTCAGCGTGGCGTGGAAATAGTCCGTAGTCTGCGCGCCCGGCCGCATCTCGGCCAGATCGACATTGATGGCAACCGGCGGGCCAAACAGCTGCAGCGCCTGGTCCAGCAGATGCGGCCCCAGGTCATACCAGATGCCACTGCCCGCGCCCTTCATCTCACGCCAGCGATTGCGGACCTCCGGACGGAAGCGGTCAAAGTGCGACTCAAAATAGCGCACCTCGCCCAGCGTACCCGCCTCCAGCAGCGATTTCAGGGTCAGGAAGTCGCTGTCCCAGCGGCGGTTATGAAACACGGAAAGCAGCAGCCCATTCGCTTTTGCCAGCGCATCCAGCTCGCGAGCCTGTGACAACGTCACGGTGAACGGCTTATCGACAACCACATGCTTCCCGGCATTCAGTGCCGCTTTAGCCAGCGGGAAGTGCGTATCATTGGGGGTAGGAATCACAATCAGCTGCAGCGTCGGGTCATCCAGCAGCGCCTGGGGATCGGCCACCACCTGAACGCCAGGCCAGTCGGCGTGGACTTTGCTGGCGTCGCTACTGGAAATCGCGGCCAGCTCCACGTCCGGCGTTCCCGCAATCAGCGGGGCATGAAACGTTTTACTGGCAAAACCGTAGCCGATCAGACCAACACGTAATTTATCGCTCATTTTGCTTCCTCTCAGAGCCAGGCCCATCTGGTGAAATGATGACAGCCAGTCCGGGCACAGGCAGTGCACGCCCTGCACCGACAGATGTCCGTGACGAGGAAGCGTACTGCGCGGTTTCGGACTGGCGTCGGGACCTACCAGAGGGATCAGGTATTTAGTCGCTATTGATTTAAGACGATCAACCCGGTGCGGACAAGGAGGAATTTCCCGAAAAAACTAAGAGATAGCACTCCGCGCTAAAGGCCAGGCGGTCTGCGCCGCGAGGCTGTCATGGGCATCCTGATTACGGCGGCGGAAGTCACTGGGGCTGACGCCGACCCGCTTACGGAACACCCGTGAAAAGTAGAGCTGGTCGTCGTAGCCCACTTCACGTCCGACCGAAGCAATCGGTTCCTGGGTGGTCTGCAGCAGCAGTTTGGCACGGATCACCCGCTGATCTTCCCGCCAGCGCAGCAGGTTAACCCCCATCTGCTCGCGGAAGAGGTGCGCCAGCCGTGACGGTGACAGACAGACGTGGCGCGCCACCTCCTCGATTCTGACCTCGCTGGCGAGATGATTGGTGACATACTGACAGGCTTCGATGACGCGGGGATCGCGGATCAGCTGATGACTGCGCGGATCTTCCTCAACGGCGCGCAGCAGCAGCCGTTCCAGCAGGTTCATCGCCAGCTCTTCCGCGAAGCGGCGGCCCGAGTTATGGGTCTGTTCGATACTGGCAAACAGGCGATCAAATTCGCCGCGCAGCGACTCCGGCAGCAGCAGGCGTCCGACGCCCTCCTGCTCATCCTGCCAGCGCAGCCAGTCCTGCCAGTAGGCACGCGGACGGAAATAGACCCAGCGGTGAAACCACTGCGGGCTGTCCGGCGCGCGGCCATAGTAATGGGCGGTTTTTGGCTGGAACAGCAGCAGTTCACCCGGTTCACAGTCGAATGCCCGCTCACCGTCGAATACCCGCCCCTTACCTTTAATGGTGAGATTCAGAATGTAACCTTTCATGCCGTGCGGGCGATCGATAAAGAAATCGAGCGGACCATCGGCGGTAATCGGGGTCAGCCCCGCCACCAGCCAGGCATTAAATGAATAGCCCGGCAACAAGGGGTTTTGCTGTTCGGCCGGTAATTCACGGTGATACATAGCACCCTCACTCAGTCTGTTATTGTCCGGATAGCCCGCAGAGACGGCTGCATCTGCGGGCCAACGACTCGCGCAATCAGGCTTTTTTCTGTTTGTAACGGTCAAATATCACCGCAGCTAACAGTATCAGACCGCGCACCACATACTGTGAGAATGGCGAGATATTCAATAAATTCATCGCATTCTCAACTGTACCCAGGATCAGTACCCCGGCCACAACATAGGAGATTTTGCCGATCCCCCCCTTCAGCGACACGCCGCCCAGCACGCAGGCTGAGATCACCACCAGCTCATAACCGATGGAGGTCATCGGCTGGCCGCTGGTCATGCGTGACGCCAGGATGATGCCCGCCGCCGCCGACACCAGACCGGAGAGAATGAAGATGATGATGCGGGTACGCACCACCGGCACGCCCGCCAGCCGCGCCGCCTCTTCATTGCCGCCGATCGCCAGCGTATTGCGGCCAAAGGTGGTTTTGTTGAGCAGGAAACCGAAGATCAGCATCGTCGCCAGGGTCAGCCAGATCGGCGCCGGTACGCCCAGCCAGTTAGCGAAGCCCAGCGCAAAAAAGCGCTCATCTTCGATGCCGACCGCTTTACCGTCGGAGAAGATATAAGCCAGACCGCGTACGATCTGCATGGTCGCCAGCGTGGTGATCAGGGCGTTGATCTTCAGCCGGGCAATCACGAAGCCGTTGATAAAGCCCGTGATCATCCCCAGCACCAGACCGGCCGCGACGCCGATCCACAGGCTTTCGGTCATGTTGATCACCACGGCGGTGACCACGCCCGCGCAGGCGATGACCGAGGCAACCGACAGGTCAAAATCCCCGGACGCCAGGCAGAAGAGCATGCCGCAGGCGACCATGCCGGACATCGACATCGCCAGCCCCAGGCCTTTCATATTGATAAAGGAGCCGAAGTTCGGCACAAAGATCGCACAGACAATAAACAGCAGCGCAAAAACGACCAGCATGCCGAAGTTGTCCCAGATGCGACCTAACTGCAGTCCGCCGCGTGATGCAGGCTGCGGCGTATTTGAGGTCGTGGATGAAGCCATGATGCTCTCCTGTCAGGCCACGGCGGCCGCTTGAGTGGTTTTAGGCATCGCCAGGCTCAGCGTCTGCTGCTCCGTGGCGTCGTCGTGCAGCAGTTCACCGGCGATGGCGCCTTCGCGCATCACCACGATGCGATCGGCCAAGCCCATCACCTCCGGTAAATCGCTGGAGGCGAACAGCACCGCGATGCCCCGGTTCGCCAGCTGATAAATCAGGTTATAGATCTCATGTTTGGCACCGACATCGATGCCGCGCGTCGGCTCATCCAGCAGGATCACCTTCATCTCCTCCGACAGCCAGCGTCCCAGAATCGCTTTCTGCTGATTACCGCCGGAGAGGTTCATGATCAGCTGATCGGCGCTGGGCGTCTTGATGTTCAGCGAACGGATGTGGCTGTCGGCGTTTTTGTTTTCCCAGCCGTTTTTGATCAGGCAGCCTGCGGTCAGGTTGTGACGCCGGGCGCTGATATTGATGTTATCGCGCACCGAATGCACCGGAATGATCCCCTCGGCTTTGCGATCTTCCGGGCAGAGCATAATGCCCGCACGAATGGCATCGATCGGCTCGCGCAGCGGCAGCGGCTTGCCATCCAGGATCACCTGACCGCCACGCAGACGGGTGCCGCCAAACAGCCCTTTCAGCAGTTCACTGCGTCCGGCACCCACCAGACCAAACAGCCCGACGATTTCACCGGCATGGACCTTCAGCGAAATCGGCGTACGGACGCCCTTCGCTTCGACCTTATCCAGCTCCAGCCGCACCGCGCCTTTCGCCCGCGGCGTGTAGCCATAAATATCACCGAGATTACGGCCGACCATCGCCTGCACCAGATCGTCGTGATGGGTGTTCGCCATATCGGTGAAGGTGCGCACATAGCGGCCATCCTTGAAGACGGTGATGGCATCGCTGAGGGCAAAGATCTCTTCCATACGATGTGAAACGTAGAGCACCACCCGGCCCTCCTCACGGAGCTGGCGGATGACGCGAAACAGGTTGTCGATCTCACGCGCCGACAGGGAGCTGGTCGGCTCATCGAAAGCGATGATGCGCGCGTTACGCGCCAGCGCCTTGGCAATCTCCACCATCTGCCACTGTCCCAGCGACAGATATTTCAGCGGCATATCGGGGTCGATATCCATACCGAGGTTTTTCAGTTGCAGTCCCGCCTCATAACGCATCAGCTTACGGTTCACCAGCCCGTGTTTATGGGGGATCTGACCGAGGTAGATATTCTCCGCCACGCTCATCTCCGGCACCAGATGCAGCTCCTGGTAGATAATGGCCACGCCCGCGTCCAGCGCATCTGTGGTGCGCTGAAAGCTCATGGGCTGCCCTTTAATACGAATCTCACCGCCGCTCGGCTGATAACTGCCGCTGAGTATTTTTAACAGCGTCGATTTGCCCGCACCGTTTTCGCCCATCAGCGCATGGACCTCACCGCCGCGGCAGTCGAAAGAGATATCCTGCAGCGCTTTCACGCCAGGAAAGGTTTTACTGATGCCATGAAACGACAGAAATGCTGAATCAGTGTTCATGTGGATCCTCACTCTTCCGCGCCGCCAGCCGGTTGGGGCTGGCGACGCGAAATCGGCTACGCAGGATGCCAGGCGACAATGCGCCTGACAGGCTCAGGGTTACATCAGTCCTTTTTTCGCCAGTTCAGTTTTGAAGTTGTCACGGGTGATTAGCACCACATCGGTAACTTCGGTGAATTTCGCCGGTTCTTCACCCTTGCTGACCCAGTTGTAGAGCATCTGGCTGCTTTTATAGCCGTGAATATCCGGGCTGGGCAGCAGCGAACCGTAGAAGCCGGTCGCTTTGTCTTTCGACAGTTCGCTGACCGCATCCACGCCGTTGATGCCGATGCCGATGACGTCAGCCGCCTTAAAGCCCTGACCTTCTGTGGCGCGCACGCCACCCAGCACGGTGTTGTCGTTCATGCCGACAATCAGCCAGTGTTTGATTTCAGGATGCTGAACCAGCAGGGAGTTACCGGCGTCAAACGCGCCAGGGATATCGTTGGATTTGGTCGGCACCTGATAGATCTGTCCGGCCGGGAAACCGGCTGCCTTCAGCGCGTCCATAGAGCCGCCGGTACGACGACGGGCGGTATCGAGCTCGTTGGCCGTAATCGCCATCACGCCGGTGGTTTTCACATCCCAGCCGCGCTTCTGCATCTCTTTATAGAGTTCCTGACCCTGACGCTCACCAATTTTGGTCGCCGCCATCATCACCAGCGGCACGGTGTCCATCGGTTTGCCTTTGGCCGTCACGAACTGATCGTCAACCGCGATGACCTTCAGGCCGTAGCCGCGCGCTTTCGCCATAATGGCCGAGCCGAGTTTCGGATCGGGCGTACAGATCACAAAACCTTTTGCACCGTTGGCCGCAAGGCTGTCGATGGCATTCAGGGTCTTTTCCCCATCCGGCACGGCAATTTTGATGACGTCAAAGCCAAGATCTTTGCCCGCCTTATCGGCGAATTTCCATTCCGTCTGGAACCAGGGTTCTTCTGGTTGCTTGACTAAAAAACCCAGCTTCATGGTCTCGGCGATAGCGGATTGTGACATAACCGCTGCCAGGCCGATGGCCGCGAATGCTTTAGTGAATTTATGCATGATGCTCTCCGGTACCAGGTTATTTTTCGCTGCTAATAACGAATTGGTGTAAACGCTACCAGTTAGTTTTGTTTTGTGGGTACAGCCATAAATCAGTGCGTTAGGCTGCTATGTGCAGTCAGCCTGTGCAGACGCTGGGCTAGTTTTAGCGGGATTAGCGAAGAAAAATGTAGAGCGGTATCACATCTTAAAATCACGACAAAATGATCCATATATTCAGCAAATTTAACCGGACCTTAACTTTTGCAATGGATCACAAAATCACTGCCGATGACAGAAAAGTGCATATTGTCAGCCAGCCAGGACTAACTGTTCCAGCGCGCCGAACCCAGGATACAGGAGTTAACTCATCACAGGAGATTCCAATGCGTGCTGGAGCCATCACCCTTGGGCTGGATTTTGGTAGTGATTCGGTGCGTGCGCTGGCCGTGGATTGTCACAGCGGCAAAGAGCTGCAAAGCGCGGTGTCCAACTATCCGCGCTGGCAACAGGGCTTATACAGCGATCCACACACCAACCGTTTTCGTCACCATCCGCAGGATTATATTGATGCTATGGAGCAGGCACTGCTCGGCGTGCTGAATGCGCTGAGTGACGAGCAGCGCCGCGCCGTGGTCGGTATTGGCGTGGACAGTACCGGCTCTACCCCTGCGCCGATTGACCGCGAGGGGCATGTGCTGGCGCTCCGTCCGGAGTTCGCCGACAACCCTAATGCGATGTTCGTCCTGTGGAAAGATCACACCGCCATAGAAGAAGCCGAAGAGATCAATCAGCTCTGTCACAGCGGCCGCTTCCAGGATTACAGCCGCTACATCGGCGGTATCTACTCCTCCGAATGGTTCTGGGCCAAGATTCTGCACGTCTCGCGTGAAGATGCCGCCGTGCGTGAGGCGGCGGTCTCCTGGGTCGAGCTGTGCGACTGGGTGCCCGCCCTGCTGAGCGGCACGACGGCACCGGATAAACTGCGCCGCGGCCGCTGTGCAGCCGGACATAAAGCACTGTGGCACGGCGACTGGAACGGTCTGCCCGATGCCGACTTCCTCAATGCGCTCGATCCGCTGTTAACGCAGCAGCTCGACGCCCCGCTCTTTACTGACACCTGGACGGCCGATCTGCCGGTCGGCACGCTCAGCGCGGAATGGGCTCAGCGGCTGGGCCTGACGCAGACCGTCACGATCTCCGGTGGCGCGTTTGACTGCCATATGGGAGCCGTGGGTGGCGGCGCGAAGCCCTATACGCTGGTGAAAGTCATCGGCACCTCAACCTGCGACATCCTGATTGCTGACGCAGAGCAGGTTGGCGATCGCGATATCAAAGGCATCTGTGGCCAGGTCGATGGCAGCGTCATGCCCGGTGCTATCGGGCTGGAGGCGGGTCAGTCTGCGTTTGGCGATATCTACGCCTGGTTCAGCCGTTTACTGGGCTGGCCGCTGCAGCTGGCGGCGCAGCAGCATCCCGCGCTTAAGCCGCAGCTGGCGGAGATGCAGAAGAGCCTGATCAAAGATCTGACCGAGGCCTGGGCAGCAAATCCGCAGCTCGATCATCTGCCGGTGGTGCTCGACTGGTTCAACGGTCGCCGCACGCCGAATGCCAACCAGCGACTGAAAGGGGTCATCACGGATCTCAATCTGGGCACCGATGCACCGGCGCTGTTTGGCGGACTGGTCGCAGCCACCGCCTTTGGTGCGCGCGCCATCATGGAGTGCTTTGAACAGCAGCAGATCCCGGTGGAGAGCATCCTGACGCTGGGCGGCATCGCCCGCAAATCGCCTGCCATCATGCAGGCCTGTTGCGACGTGATGAACCGGCCGCTGGATATCGTCGCCTCAGACGAATGCTGTGCGCTGGGTGCGGCGATCTTTGCCGCCGTTGCCGCAGGTGTATATGCCAGCGTCCCGGACGCGCAGCAGGTTATGGCCAGCCCGATCGCCGTCACCCTGCAGCCCGACCCGGCGCGCGTCGCCCGCTATCAACAACTTTATCAACGCTATCAACAATGGTGCGTGACGGCTGAACCGCAATACGCCGCCCGCCCCGCTTCCGCTACGAGCCTATCCCGGCAGGCGTAATTGTTGCAGGCAATCTGCTCCCGGACAGCGCGTAACAGGCAGGCGTTCAGGTTGCTGAAGCAGCCTGTGTGCGCACTGCCCGGGTTCAGACAGACAAATTAAACAGCCTACCGGGGTAGGCGCAAAGTAAAGGAGTGATTTATGGAACAGTTAAATAGCTACAGCGTGTGGTTCGTCATCGGCACACAGCACCTCTACGGCGCGGAAACCTTACGCCAGGTTGAACAAAATGCCCGTCAGGTCGTTGAAGGTCTTAATCAGACCGGCTTACCACTGCGCCTGGAGCTGAAACCGCTGGTGAAATCACCGGATGAAGCGCTGGCCCTGTGCCGCGACGCCAGTTTCGACCAGCAGTGCGTCGGTATTATTACCTGGCTGCACACCTTCTCGCCGGCCAAAATGTGGATCGGTGGCCTGAGCGTACTCAATAAGCCGCTATTGCAGTTCCATACCCAGTTCAATTCGGAGATCCCGTGGGACAGCATGGACATGGACTTTATGAACCTGAACCAGACGGCGCACGGCGGCCGCGAGTTCGGCTTCATTGGCGCGCGTATGGGCCTGCAACACAGCGTGATCACAGGTCACTGGCAGGACAGCGCCAGTCAGCAGCGTCTGGGGAACTGGATGCGTGCAGCTCTGGCGAAACAGGAGAGCCAGCAGCTGAAAGTGGCCCGTTTTGGCGACAACATGCGTGAAGTGGCCGTCACCGAAGGCGATAAAGTAGCCGCACAGATCCAGTTTGGTTATGCGGTGAATGGCTGGGGCGTCGGCGATCTGGTTGAGGTCATCAACGGCGTCAGCGATGGCGACGTCAATGCGCTGATCGACGAATATGAGAGCCTCTATCGCTTTACCGATGTCGCTGCGTCGGGCGGTGAAAAGCGTCAGAACGTGCTGGATGCGGCGCGTATTGAACTCGGTCTGACTCGTTTTCTGGAAGCGGAAGGCTGCCACGCCTTTACCACCAACTTCCAGACGCTGCACGGCATGACGCAGCTGCCTGGACTGGCGGTTCAGCGCCTGATGGCGAAGGGGTACGGGTTTGCCGGCGAAGGTGACTGGAAAACCGCTGCCCTGCTGCGCATTTTCAAAGTTATGGCTGGCGATCGTAAAGGCGGTACCTCCTTCATGGAGGATTACACCTATCACTTCTCACCTGGCAACGATCTGGTGCTCGGTTCGCACATGCTGGAAGTCTGCCCGTCGATTGCCATCGAAGAGAAGCCCTTAATTGATGTCCAGTTCCTCGGCATCGGCAATAAAGCCGATCCGGCGCGCATGATTTTCTCGACCCCGGCTGGCCGGGCAATCAACGCCAGCGTGATCGACATGGGCGATCGTTTCCGTCTGCTGGTAAACGTGGTCGATGCGATCGAACAGCCGAAACCGCTGCCGAAGCTGCCGGTTGCGCGTGCGCTGTGGAAAGCCCAGCCGTCACTGGCGACCGCCTCCGAAGCGTGGATTCTGGGCGGTGGCGCGCACCATACGGTGTTCAGCCAGGCGCTGACGCTGGAGGATATGTATCTGTATGGTGAGATGAACGACATCGAAGTGCTGGTAATTGATGAGCACACCCGGTTGCCAGCCTTTAAAAATGCGCTGCGCTGGAATGAGGCCTACTACCGTCTGAAACGTTAATCAGGGCTTTCTGGCGCCTTTCGTCTCTGCGATAAGCGAAATGCAGGGGCTTAAAGGCGCCCTATATTAAATCTCCGTGTTATGCGGTGCGGAACGGCGGCGTGCCGTAATGTCGCCGTTGATCCCCTCCTCAGGCTCACCCCCTCACGTTCAGTAACGCCATCTCAGCCCTTAAAGCAGCACTAAAGCACGAACGGGAAGGAGACGCGTGCCTGAAGAGCAAAACGTCCGCGCCAGGGATAGCGCGGCCGATCCGCAGGGATGCGGGGATTCTTTGCGTTCAGGCTCGCCTTTCCTGACCTGGCGCCCCAGCCATCAGCGATGCGTTGTTTTCTGACACCCCGCATACAGACTCAGTAACGCCATCTCAGCCCTTAAAGCAGCACCAGAGCCCGAACGGGAAGGAAACGCGTGCCTGAAGAGCAAAGCGTCCGCGCCAGGGATGGCGTGGCCGATCCGCAGGGATGCGGGGATCCTTTGCGGTCAGGCACGCCTTTCCTGACCTGGCACCTCAGCCATCAGCCATCAGCCATGATTTTTTTTGCCACCCTAAGCTCCTCCCGGAAATGAACAGCGCGCCGAAACAAGGAATAGGCTATATCTGGCGCAAAAAAAGGCGGCTCCTGAGAGCCGCCTCTTATCCTGACATTGAATAATCAGGAAGTGAGTCGCTTAACCGGCGCGTTCTGCTGACGATCCCAAATCACCGTCAGTAACCGCTGCAGGGCGATAAACGCAAACAGCAGAATCCCGATAGCGATCTTGGTCCACCAGGAGCTCAGCGTGCCGTCGAAATTGATCCAGGTCTGAATCAGCCCCTGAATCAGCACACCAAACAGCGTCCCCAGCACCGTCCCGACCCCGCCCGACAGCAGCGTACCGCCGATCACCACCGAGGCAATCGCATCCAGCTCCACACCCAGCCCGGCCAGCGCATAACCTGCCGAGGTATAGATCGAAAAGACAATTCCGGCCAGCGTCGCCAGCGTGGTAGAGAGCATATAGATCTTAATGGTGGTGGCGCGGGTCGACACCCCCATCAGCTGCGCCGAGGTCAGATTGCCGCCGATGGCGTAAACCCGGTTACCAAAACGGGTACGGTGCGCCAGAATAATCCCGCCCACGACCACCACCAGCATAATCACCGCCAGCAGGCTGAGGCGACCACCGCCCGGCACTTTCCACGCCAGCCCGGAAAGCATTGTATAGAACGGATGATCGATGGGAATCGAGTTTTCCGACACCAGATAGCTGCAGCCGCGCAGGAAAAACATCCCCGCCAGCGTAATAATAAAGGCCGGGATCTTCAGTGCATCAATCAGCCAGCCCATCATGGCCCCGAACAGCGCCCCCATCGACAGAATCAGCGCAAACGCCAGCAGCGGATCGAGATGGAAATCGCCAATCGCCCGCGCCAGGAACACGCCGGTAAACGCGATCACTGCACCAACCGACAAATCGATCCCGCCGGACAAAATCACAAAGGTCATGCCAACAGCGATAATGCCGAGGAAAGCATTGTCAGTCAGAATATTGCAGATCACCCGCGTAGAGGCGAAGCCCGGGAACTGGCTCAGACAGAACAGATAACCCGCCACAAACACCAGTAGCGTAATCATCAGCGGAAGATGACGTTTAATCATGTCGGACGTCTCCGTTTCAGCATCGCAATAAACCGCGGTGACTGCAGTAACAGCACGCACATCACCACCACCGCTTTCACCACCTGATTCAGCTCCGGCGGGAAGCCGGAGAGCAAAATCCCGGTATTCATCGACTGGATAATCAGTGCTCCAATCAGCGACAGCACCAGATTAAAACGACCGCCCATCAGCGACGCACCGCCAATCACCACGGCCAGAATCGCATCCAGCTCCAGCCACAGACCGGCGTTATTGGCGTCCGCACCGCGAATATCCGCCGCAACGATCAGACCAGCAACGGCAGCACAGACGCCGCTGATCGCATAGGTAGACATCACCACCAGCCAGCCGGTCACACCCGCATTGCGGGCCGCACGCAGGTTAATCCCCACCGCTTCGATAAACAGCCCCAGCGCAGTCTTGCGCGTCAGCAGCCAGACCGCCAGCGCCACCACCAGCGTAATCCAGACCGGCACCGGCAACATCCACAGCGAGCCATTACCAAACCAGCCGAGACTGTCGCTGTCGAAGGTCACAATCTGTCCCTGCGTGATCAGCTGCGCGATACCCCGCCCGGCCACCATCAGAATCAGCGTGGCCACAAACGGCTGGATCCGCAGCAGCGCCACCAGCACCCCATTCCACAACCCACAGAGCAGGCCGGTGCCCAGCGTGGCGAGGATAATAAAAGGCACGCCGTGACCCGCCACGGTCAGCGTGGCAGCGGTGGCACCTGCGATGGCCATCACCGCACCTACGGAGAGATCGATACCGCCCGTGGCGATCACCAGCGTCATCCCAATCGCCAGCAGCGCCACCGGTGCCGCACGGTTAAGAATATCGATCGGGCTTCCGAACAGACGCCCATCCTGCAGATGCACGGCAAAAAAGTTACTGGCGACCAGACTGTCTATCAACAGCACCAGCAGCAGCGCAGCAATCTGTGGCATCCCGGATGGGAACTTCAGCTTACGACGTGGCGTTTTTTCAGATGACATAGGCGACTCAAGCATGTTGTACCCCTCCGTCCGCGATAGCATTGACGATCGACGCCACCGAAAGCTGCTCCAGTGGAATCTCTGCCACCTGCTTCAGATCGCGCATGATCAACACCCGATCGGCATAACCCACCAGCTCTTCGAGTTCAGAGGAGATCACCAGCAGCGCCAGACCATCAGCGCACAGGGATTCAATCAGACGAATAATCTCGGCGTGCGCGCCCACATCAATGCCGCGCGTAGGTTCGTCGAGGATCAGAAACTGCGGTTTTGTGACCAGCCAGCGCGACAGCAACACCTTCTGCTGATTGCCGCCCGATAACAGCTCCACCGGCTGCTCAGCGTGCGGTGTACGAATGCCCAGACTCTTGATAAAACGGTCGGCAATCGCCTGCTGCTCGCGCCGCTTAATCGGCCGTAACCAGCCACGCTGCGCCTGCAGTGCGAGAATGATATTTTCCCGAACCGACGCCGCGCCAATAATCCCGTCAGTCTTGCGATCTTCCGGACAAAAGCCCATTCCCAGCTGCGAGGCTTTCGCCGGGTTGGTGATGCGCTGCACTTTGCCCTTGATCTTCGCGGTTCCGCGATCGGCCCGACGAATACCAAACAGCACCTCAGCGGTTTCGGTACGGCCCGACCCCAGCAGTCCCGCCAGACCCACAACTTCGCCGGGACGCACCGCCAGATTAAACGGCTCGATGGTACCTTTCCGGCCATAATCTTCAAACGACACCACCGGCTGATTGCTGCGCAGGGTGCTGCCCTGCCGCTGCAGCGCCGTCTCCAGCAGTTCACGCCCCAGCATCAGCTTAATCAGCTCGATCTGCGGCAGCGTGGCGGTGTCGTGGGTGGCGATATACTGCCCGTTACGAAGCACGGTAATCCGATCGGTAATCCTGTACACCTGGTCAAGAAAGTGGGTCACAAAAATCAGGCTCATCCCGCGGGCTTTTAACTGCGCCATCAGGGTAAACAGCATCTCTACTTCGCTGGCATCGAGGCTGGCGGTCGGCTCATCAAGAATCAACACCTGCGCCGACAGATCCACCGCACGGCAGATGGCAATAATCTGCTGCATTGCCACCGAGTAGTGGCCCAGCGGACGGGTCACATCGAGGGAAAAGCCATAATTCCGCATCAGGGCATCGGCATCCCGCACCATTCTGCGCCGGTCAATCAGGCCAAAGCGACGCGGCTCACGGCCAATGTAAAGGTTATCCGCCACCGACATGTTCGGCAGCATATTCACTTCCTGATAGACGGTGCCGATGCCCATCTCCTGCGCCTGCGCCGTATTATGCGGTGTGATTGGCTTACCGTTCAGGGTAATGGTGCCGGCATCGCGGCTGTAAACGCCGGTCAGCACTTTAATCAGGGTGGATTTGCCGGCACCGTTTTCACCCAGCAGCGCCATAATCTCCCCTTTGCGAATATCAAAGGAGACATTATTCAGGGCCTTAACGCCGGGAAAACCTTTGCTGATGCCGTGGATGGATAACAGCGGTGTTTCACTTTGCGTGGTCATTCTGCTCACTCCGCCTTACGTCAGGAAAAACCGCCCCATAGGGCGGTCTGCGGCTGGTCTGAGGCTGCGGGTGAATCAGTAACCCATGCCTTTTTTGGTTTCCAGCTCCTTCTGCGCGTCAGCAGGCAGGAACAGCTTCGATTCGGTCTTGATCACTTTAGGCGGCAGCGTGCCATCCTTCTTAAACTTCTCCAGCGCATCAAATGCCGGACCTGCCATATTCGGCGTCAGCTCCACGTTGGCGTTAGCCTCACCGGCCAGCATCGCTTTATAGATATCCGGCACCCCATCAATTGAGCCGGTCAGAATATCCTTGCCTGGTTTCAGGCCCGCTTCTTTAATCGCCTGAATGGCACCGATCGCCATATCATCGTTGTGCGCGTAAACCATACAGATGTTTTTGCCGTTGTTCTCGGCCTTGATAAAGCTCTCCATCACCTCTTTACCCTTACTGCGGGTAAAGTCACCCGACTGCGAACGGATCACTTTGATATTCGGGTGGTTGCTGATGGCTTCCGCAAAGCCCTTCTTACGATCGATGGCTACGCTGGCACCCACGGTGCCCTGCAGTTCCACCACGTTACACTGCTTGTCGCCCACCGTTTTGACCAGCCAGTCGCCGATCAGCTTGCCTTCCAGGACGTTGTCCGCCGTGACCACCGCCTGGTAGAGCGATTTGTCTTTCACTACAATCGCGCGGTCCAGCAGGTAGACCGGGATTTTGGCATCTTTAGCTTCTTCCAGAACTGGTTCCCAGCCGGTCTGCACCACCGGAGCGATAAAAATGGCATCCACGCCCTGGGCGATAAAGGAGCGGACAGCCTTGATCTGGTTCTCCTGTTTCTGCTGACCATCGGCGATTTTCAGGGTAATGCCCCGTTTTTTGGCTTCGCTTTTCGCGACGTTGGTTTCCGCCGAGCGCCAGCCAGATTCAGAACCCACCTGCGAGAAGCCCACCGTCATATCTGCAGCGAGCACCGGGCCGGTTAACGCAGCGCTGACCAGCGTGGTCAGAAGTAAACGTTTCCACATAGTTTTTTATCCTCTGAAAGGCGATTGCTGTTTAGGGTAGAGAGCCTGCTTAGACTGGACTAAAAAAGGGTGCATAATGGCGACATACTTCACAAAACAGAGCAATTTAAAGGAGTTACGTGCAGATGGGCGGCTTCGCCGAGGAGATAGCTATGGATAAAACGGCTGAATATCGCCAGCATGGCCGTTAAATAATTGTAATAAACAGAGGCGCTTATGCTTCCACCCTCTGGAAACGATTACAGAGAGGCGTACAAAATGAGTTACGCCGCGGGTCGTTAACAAAAAATGGGTTTTGTGACTGGCCGCACACTCCCCGTCAGACCCGCCTCTGGCGCGAAACGTTTCTCTGACGACAGCGATTGTCAGACCCTTTGTTCCGGCCTTAAAAAGTAAAAAAGCGGGCGCTGATTTACGGAAGAGTGTGAAATAATCAAAAAGAGTATTTTACATCACATTTTATCGCTTCGTTTATCTGATATGCTTCCCGATCATTTTTTACAGCCTCAGGTTCAGACAACGGCTCAACGCCCTCCAGCCAGATAAAACCGCCGGATAGCGCCGTTTGCTGACGAATAAAGTGCTTTTATCTGATTTTCACCTTTTTCACGCCTGCGATCTGGACAGCTTAAGCCTGCCCCCTATACTGAGCGCTCCTTTGTTACTTCTATCTGTTATGGCAATGATGACTGCGCACGATTACCTGCTTAAATTTCGCAAAGTAAATAATTCAGACAGTCTGGAAAAACTTTTTGATCACCTGAACTACTCCCTGACGAATGATATGGACATCATTAATATGTACCGGGCTGCGGATCATCGACGCGCTGAACTTGCCTCAGGCGGACGGTTGTACGATCTGGGCTGTGTCCCAAAAACGGTGTGGCGCTACGTGGTGTGATTACTGGCTGATTTTTCGCTGTTTTACCCTCTGTTCCTGTCCGGATGGGCGCGCCTCTCTGAACATGTTATTCTGCTGCGCTTCGACTCTCCGAGACAGGAATAACTACGATGACTGAACAGGTTGCTGCGCCGCGTATTGGTGGCTTGCTTCTGCTGCCGCTGGCCTGGCTGATAATGACCCTGTTAACCACCGTTCTGGTGCTGGCGATGTATCTGACCCCCCTGTTTAACCCGGAATGGCGTGTGGCGCTCTTTTCCCACGGCAGCACGCTGCTCTCTTACTGGGCCATTTCTCTGCTCACCGCCGTCGCCGTCTGGGCGTACAGCCTCTGGATCAGCTGGCTGTTCTTCAAACGCTCGCGTCGTCTGCCGCGCCACTATCTGCTCTGGCTGCTGATTACCGTCCTGCTGGCGCTGAAAACCTTTGCCTTTACGCCGGTGGCCGATGGCCGCGCCCTCCAGACATTGCTGCTGTCACTGCTCGCCGCGGCGGTGTTTGCGCCCTATTTCAGGCGTTCTGTAAGGGTAAAAGCGACCTTTATTGCGCCCTAACGCCGTGAGTTATGTCAGGAATTTAATTCTGAGTGCGGTCTGCCGCTCTGCGGAGGGCGCGGGTGTTGAGATACGCCGCGCTATCCACGATAATAAGCCGCTTTCTGGCTCCCAGGCGAAAAAATGACCGATTATCTGCTTCTCTTTATAGGCACCGTGCTGGTGAATAACTTCGTATTAGTGAAGTTTCTCGGCCTGTGTCCTTTTATGGGCGTTTCCAAAAAACTGGAAACGGCGATTGGCATGGGCCTCGCCACGACATTTGTGATTACGCTGGCCTCCATCTGTGCCTGGCTGGTCAATCATCTGATCCTGCTGCCACTGGACCTGGTCTATCTGCGCACCATGGCCTATATCCTGGTCATCGCCGTCGTCGTGCAGTTTACTGAGATGGTGGTGCGTAAAACCAGCCCGTCGCTCTATCGCCTGCTGGGTATCTTTCTGCCGCTGATCACCACCAACTGTGCGGTGCTGGGCGTGCCCCTGCTGAGCGTTAACCTGAACCACACGTTCCTCCAGGCGGCCCTCTATGGTTTTAGTGCCTCCATTGGCTTTTCGCTGGTGATGGTGCTGTTCGCCGGTATGCGCGAGCGTCTGGTACTGGCTAATGTGCCCGCGCCGTTTAGAGGCAACTCCATCGCCCTGATTACTGCTGGTCTGATGGCGCTGGCGTTTATGGGCTTCAGCGGGCTGGTGAAATTCTGATGACCGCGATCTGGATTGCTGTTGCCGTATTAAGTGCGCTGAGCCTGGTGTTCGGTGCCCTGCTGGGTTACGCCTCACGCCGCTTCGAGGTGGAAGAAGATCCTATCGTCGAGCAGATTGATGCCATTCTGCCGCAAAGCCAGTGCGGCCAGTGCGGCTATCCGGGCTGCCGCCCCTATGCGGATGCCGTAGGCAACAACGGTGAGGCGATCAATAAATGCGCGCCAGGCGGAGAGCAGACCATGCTCAAGCTGGCTGCGCTGCTCAACGTTGAGCCGCAGCCGATTGACGGCGATGAGGCAGCGAAAGAGCCGGTACGCACCGTGGCCTTTATCGACGAAGCCAACTGTATCGGCTGCACCAAATGTATTCAGGCCTGCCCGGTGGATGCGATTGTCGGCGCTACCCGCGCCATGCACACCGTGCTGAGCGACGTCTGCACTGGCTGCGATCTCTGCGTTGCCCCCTGCCCGACCGACTGTATTGAAATGCGTCCGGTTGCCACCACGCCAGCCAACTGGAAGTGGGATTTGAATACCATTCCTGTACGGGTGATCCCGGTAGAAACTCATGCTTAATCTGTTTAACTTCCTGAAAAAAGAGAAGGTCTGGGATTTTGAGGGCGGCATTCATCCGCCCGAAATGAAAACCCAGTCTAACGGAACGCCGCTCAGCGAACTGCCTCTGCCGCACCGTTTTATTATTCCACTTAAACAGCATATCGGACACGAAGGCGAGATCTGTGTGGCTCCCGGCGACAGGGTGCTGCGCGGCCAGCCGCTGACCTTTGGCACGGGCCGTATGCTGCCCGTCCATGCGCCCACGTCCGGCGTCATTGAGGCGATCGGTCAGCATATGACCGCTCATCCCTCCGGTCTGTCAGAACTCTGCGTTTTCCTGACGCCCGATGGCGAGGATCGCTGGATGCCGCTCGATCCCCTGCCTGATTACCGGCAGCATCCGCGCGCCGACATCGTGCAGCGTATTCACGATGCGGGCGTGGCGGGCCTGGGCGGTGCGGGCTTCCCGACTGCCACTAAGCTGAAAGGCGGCCTGCGCGGCGTTAACACACTGATTATCAACGCAGCGGAGTGCGAACCCTATATCACCGCTGACGATCGCCTGATGCAGGATTACGCGGCTGAGGTGCTGGAGGGCAGCCGCATTCTTGCCTGGGTCCTGCAGGCTGAGCGGGTGTTAATCGGCATTGAGGATAATAAACCGGAAGCGATCGCCGCGCTGAAGCAGGCGCTGGGCAGCGATCGCGACCTGCAGATTCGGGTCATTCCGACCAAATATCCCTCCGGTGGTGCCAAACAGCTGACCCGCATCCTGACCGGCAAAGAAGTGCCGCACGGCGGGCGCTCGACCGATATCGGCGTGCTGATGCAGAACGTCGGCACGGCCTGGGCCGTCAAGCGCGCGATCGTCAACGGCGAACCCATCACCGAACGCGTGGTGACGCTGACCGGCGAGGCGATCGCCCAGCCGCGGAACGTCTGGAGCCGACTGGGCACACCGATCAGTCATCTGCTGCACCATGTCGGTTTTACCCCGGCACCCCGTCAGATGGTGATCATGGGCGGCCCGCTGATGGGCTTTACCCTGCCGTCGCTGGATGTGCCGGTGGTGAAGATCACCAACTGTATCCTTGCCCCATCCGCCACGGAGATGGGGAACAACGACGAAGAGCAGTCCTGCATCCGCTGTTCGGCCTGTGCGGACGCCTGCCCGGCCAAACTGCTGCCACAGCAGCTCTACTGGTACAGCCAGGGCGGCGATCACGATAAAGCCCGTGCGCACCATATCGATGACTGCATCGAATGTGGTGCCTGCGCCTATGTCTGCCCGAGTAACATTCCGCTGGTACAGTATTACCGTCAGGAAAAGGCCGAACTGCGCGCCATCGACCTGGAAGCGAAACGTACGCTGGAAGCGAAAGCACGCTTTGAAGCCCGTCAGGCACGACTGGAGCGCGAAAAACAGGCGCGCGAAGCGCGTCATGAAGAGGCGAAACAGCGGGTTGCCCGTGCCGACAACGGTGAACTGGCTGCTGCAAAAGCGCGGGTGAAAGCCCGTCAGGTGACCGAGCCGGATGAAGCCACGCTGGAAGCGCAGCGCGAGGCTCGTCATGCCCAGGCGCGTCTGCGTCAGGCAGAGGCGCAGGCTGAAACCCAGCCGGTGACCCGTCAGTCGGTCGATCCGCGTAAGGCCGCCGTTGAAGCCGCTATTGCCCGCGCAAAAGCGAAAAAAACGGCAGAGAAGCCGGCAGAAGCCGTGCCGGATGCGGCGACAGCACCGGATACCGCTGCCGATCCGCGTAAAGCCGCCGTCGAAGCCGCCATCGCCCGCGCGAAAGCGAAGAAGGCTGCGCAGGCGGAAGGCGCTGAGGCTACACCAGCCGCTGACAGCACTGCTGCACCGGAAGCCGCTGCCGATCCGCGTAAGGCCGCCGTCGAAGCCGCTATCGCCCGCGCCAGAGCGAAGAAGGCTGCGCAGGCGGAAGGCACTGAGGCGGCTCCGGCCGCTGACAGCACTGCTGCACCGGATGACGCTGCCGATCCGCGTAAGGCCGCCGTCGAAGCCGCCATCGCCCGTGCGAAAGCGAAGAAGGCTGCGCAGGCCGAGGGCGCTGAGGCTACACCAGCCGCTCACAGCACTGCTGCACCGGATGACGCTGCCGATCCGCGTAAGGCCGCCGTCGAAGCCGCTATCGCCCGCGCCAGAGCGAAGAAAGCCGCTCAGGCCGAGGGCGCTGATGCCGCACCAGCCGTTGACAGCACTTCCGCACCGGATGCCGCTCCCGACCCGCGTAAGGCCGCCATTGAAGCCGCTATCGCCCGTGCCAAAGCGAAAAAGGCTGCGCAGGCGGAAAGTGACGCGGATGCCGCCTCACGCGATGCCGCAGCCCTGGCGACCGCCGCGCATTTTGCGGTGGAAAACGCAGAACAGGCTCAGGAGCAGGCCAACAACGCGAATGCTGAACCGGAACAGGCACCTGAACTGAATCAACCCGACGATGCGCGTAAAGCTGCAATTGCTGCCGCCATCGCCCGTGCCAAAGCGCGTAAAGCGCAGTCGTCTACGACGCTTGAGGATTAAATGGCTTTTCGTATCGCAAGTTCTCCCTATACCCATAACCGCCGCAGCACCGGCAATATCATGCTGCTGGTGGTATTGGCTGCGGTGCCGGGTTTCGCTGCACAGTGTTATTTCTTTGGCTACGGCACCTTTATCCAGGTCATCCTGGCAACGCTGACCGCCTGGCTGACAGAAGCGGCCATTCTGCGACTGCGCAAAGCACCCGTTGCCTCTGCGCTGGCGGACAATTCGGCCCTGCTGACGGCCGTCCTGATCGGGATCAGCCTGCCGCCGCTGGCCCCCTGGTGGCTGGTCGTCGTCGGTACCCTGTTTGCGGTAGTGATTGCGAAACAGCTCTATGGCGGACTCGGCCAGAACCCGTTTAATCCGGCGATGGTCGGCTATGTGGTGCTGTTGATCTCCTTCCCGGTGCAGATGACCAGCTGGCTCCCGCCTGACTCACTGCAGGCCATCCGGCCCAGCCTGATGGATACGCTGAGCATGGTGTTCCACGGCCACACGCTGGCGGGTGACACCATGCAGCAGCTGCAGCTGGGCGTCGATGGCGTCAGCCAGGCCACCCCGCTTGATACCTTTAAAACCGGCCTGCGCGCCGGACACAGCGCCGGGCATCTGCTGGCGCAGCCGATCTACAGCGGTGTGCTGGCAGGTCTGGGCTGGCAGTGGGTCAACGTGGGCTATCTGGCTGGCGGCCTGTTCCTGCTGTGGAAAAAGGCGATTCGCTGGCATATTCCTGTGGCTATGCTGCTGTCGCTGGCCTGCTGTGCCGTGCTGGGCTGGCTCTTCTCTCCCGGCTCGCTCAACAGCCCGCTGATTCACCTTTTCTCAGGCGCAACCATGCTGGGGGCGTTCTTCATCGCCACCGATCCGGTGACCGCCTCGACCACGAATCGCGGGCGTCTGCTCTATGGCGCGCTGATTGGCCTGCTGGTCTGGCTGATCCGCAGCTTTGGTGGCTATCCCGATGGCGTCGCCTTTGCCGTGCTGCTGGCAAACATCTGCGTGCCGCTGATTGACTACTACACCCAGCCGCGCGTTTACGGCCATCAGAAGGATTAAGCGATGCTGGAGACGATCCGTAAAAATGGGGTAACGCTGGCGGTTTTCGCGGCGATCACCACTGCCGCCACCGCCGTGGTGAACACGGTGACGAAACCGACCGTGGAACATCAGACTCTGCTGCAGCAAAAAAACCTGCTGGATCAGGTCGTGCCCACCGATATGTATGATAACAACATTCAGCAGGATTGTTACGTTGTCACGGATAGTGCACTGGGTAACGGCGCCCCGCACCATCTTTTCGTGGCGCGTAAAGGCAACCAGCCGGTCGCAGCGGCGCTGGAGACGACCGCACCCGACGGCTATTCGGGTGCGATACAGATGCTGGTCGGCGCCGATTTTCAGGGTAAAGTGCTGGGCGTGCGGGTCATCGAGCACCATGAAACACCGGGCCTGGGTGACAAGATCGAATTGCGCATCTCCGACTGGATCAACAGTTTCAACGGAAAAGTGGTTCAGGGCCCGGCAGACAAGGCTTTTGCCGTTAAAAAAGATGGTGGCGAATTTGACCAGTTTACCGGTGCTACTATTACCCCACGCGCGGTGGTCAATGCGACGAAACGCACCGCGCTGTTGATGAAAACCCTCCCGGAGAGACTCTCTTCGTTACCGGCCTGTGGAGATGCAAATGAGTGAAGCAAAAAGTCTGCTGGTGGGCGGATTGTGGAAAAATAACTCTGCGCTGGTGCAGTTACTGGGCCTCTGCCCGCTGCTGGCGGTCACCGCCACTGCCACCAACGCATTGGGTTTAGGCCTGGCGACCACGCTGGTGCTGACCCTGACCAACAGTTTTATCTCCGCTTCCCGGCGCTGGGTGCCCTCGGAAATCCGTATCCCGATCTACGTGATGATCATCGCCTCGGTGGTGAGCTGCGTACAGATGCTGATCAACGCTTACGCCTACGGTCTCTATCAGTCGCTGGGGATCTTTATCCCGCTGATCGTCACCAACTGTATCGTGGTGGGCCGCGCGGAAGCCGTCGCCTCGAAAAGCTCGATTCCGCTGGCGGCGCTGGATGGCTTCGCCATCGGAATGGGCGCGACCTGCGCCATGGTGGTGCTTGGCTCGCTGCGTGAGATTATCGGCAGCGGCACCCTGTTTAACGGGGCCGATCAGCTGCTTGGCCCGTGGGCGAAATCGCTGCGTATTGAAGTGGTGCATTTCGATTCGCCGATGCTGCTGGCCATGCTGCCGCCGGGGGCTTTTATCGGACTCGGCATGATGCTGGCGGGTAAATACCTGATCGATCAGAAGATGAAACAGCGTGCCGCCCTGCGTGCTCAGACGACTGACAGCACTGCGCCACAGAACGCCGTCGGGAAAGCCGTGTGAATCAGACCAAACGCACTGAGATCCTTCGCCGGCTGCAGCAGAACAACCCGCATCCGACCACCGAGCTCTCTTTCAGCTCACCTTTTGAGTTGCTGATCGCGGTGCTGCTTTCGGCGCAGGCAACCGATGTCAGCGTCAACAAGGCCACCGCGAAACTCTATCCGGTGGCGAATACCCCCGCCGCGATGCTGGCGCTGGGCGTGGAGGGCGTTAAGTCCTATATCAAAACCATCGGCCTGTTTAACAGCAAAGCGGAGAATGTCATCAAAACCTGCCGCATCCTGCTTGAGCAGCACAACGGTGAGGTGCCGGAAGATCGCGCCGCGCTGGAGGCCCTGCCGGGCGTGGGCCGCAAGACCGCTAACGTGGTGCTCAATACCGCCTTTGGCTGGCCGACGATTGCCGTCGATACCCATATCTTCCGGGTCAGTAACCGGACGAAGTTTGCGCCGGGCAGAAATGTCGAAGAGGTGGAGCAGAAACTGCTGAAGGTGGTGCCTGCGGCTTACAAGGTCGACTGTCACCACTGGCTGATCCTGCACGGTCGCTATACCTGTGTGGCGCGTAAGCCCCGCTGTGGCTCATGCCTGATTGAAGATCTCTGCGAGTATCCTGAGAAAACCGAGTAACTGCACCGCTTCCTGACCCGCTTCGGCGGGTTTTTGCTTTTCTGCCCCGCCTCTGCCCCTGCCGGTTCGCCCCGGTGTCACCCCAGTCTGAAAGACAACACAGTTTATCGGGTTGTTACATGCGTGTTGATGATGGAAAATCGCCGCCCCTGATCATAAGAAAAAGTTATGCCACAGTGAGTAATGTCATGAATACACGCCCCTCTGCCGGGAAGCACGCACTGCGCCTGTTTCTGGCGCGACTCTGGCCGCATCCGCTGGCGGTGAGTAAAAAGCATATCGTTATCGCCGGACTGGGCGCCGGTACAGGACTCATGCTCACCAGCCTGCTGAGCCACTGGATGCTGGGCGAACTGAACCTGTGGTTTGTCGCGCCGGTTGGCGCTTCGGCCGTGCTGCTGTTTGGTGTACCGGCCAGCCCGCTGGCGCAGCCGTGGGCAATCGTCGGCGGTAACAGCCTCTCTGCGCTGACAGGCGTTGTCGTCTGTCAGCTCATTCCCGATCCCGCCATCGCCTGCGGCGTCGCGGCCTGCGTCGCCATACTTCTGATGTTTCAGCTTCGCTGTCTGCATCCGCCCGGTGGCGCGGTGGCACTGACCGCCATCCTGGGCGGCCCCTCGGTGCAGCAACTGGGCTATCACTTTGTGCTGACGCCTGTTCTGCTCAACTCCCTGATCCTGGCGCTGCTGGCGCTGCTGTTTAACAATCTGGCAGGCCGTCGCTATCCGCATCCGCTGGCGCCCGAAGAGGTGAAGCCAGAGCCGGTCGCGATGCCGGTTCCGCTGACGCGAGACGATCTGCATCAGGCGCTGCAGGGCGGTGAACTGCTGGATATTGATGAAGATGATTTGCAGGCGCTGCTGCTGCGTGCGGAAGAGATTGCCCAGCGCCGTCAGTTCGGCTGAAGAAGCGGCTGACAGGCTGTCAGCCGTTCTGTGACGCATCGCCATCATGTGACGGTGTCACTTAATACGATACCCCGCCCTTAGTGCTGCGCCAGCGCGGCCTGCATCCAGGCCACCACCAGCGGTGAAAGTTTTTGCTGCAGCGCCGCCCGTTCCGACTGGAACAGCGTTGCCACAAAATAGGGATGATCCAGCAACTCCACGCCGCGGACGTCACCCGCTTCATCCCAGGCCGTTGTTCGCAGCGTTTTCTCGCCCAGCGCCGCGCTGAACGCCGGGTTAACGCCAAAGTTGCAGTGATAGCCCTCATTGCTCTCCAGCGCGCCGTAGGCAGTGGCGATACGTGAGCCCGGCTCGAATCTGACCGCACCGCGCTGCTCCATCAGCGAACAGCTCAACGGCGCGATGACGCTGCGTCCGCCGGTGTCGGTTTCGGCATGGCTGGCATCCTGCCAGCCCAGAACATTACGGGCATATTCGATCACCGCATACTGAAACCCGCCACAGGAGCCCAGGAAAGGCTTACCGCTCTCCCGCGCCCAGCGGATAGCATCATAGACGCCGCTGTCATTGTGCCAGGGACTGCCCGGCACCACCCAGAGCGCGTCGCACGCTGTCAGGTCGGTCTCATCGAGTCGTTCGGTGGCGACCCAGGTGGTTTCAGCGTTGATATTCAGGCTGCGGGCAGCAAGTTCGATTGCAGGGGGGATGGCCTGATGAGCAACCGCGCTGGCGCGGTAGTCTCCCACCAGAAAGAGACGCAGGAATGACATGGGCAGATCCTTTTCAGGGAAAGCAGAAGGTTACAGGAATGTTAATCTTTTGTCATTAATTGCCTGTTTCTCGCCTGTGCGCTGGCAAAGCGGCGGAGGGTTCTGCAGCGTCGGCTGCCCGCAGATTCGGTTGCTGTCCGGACAATTTACCGTCTGCGCGTCAATTACGCGGTTTTCTGCCCAACCGGCGTGACGCAATCGGTTTCTTGTTTTGCGTGCTGAATTAAATCCTCAGAGTGTGGGATCGATCGCGCATCGTGCATTTTTTCCGCAACCCGGGCCGCATAACGGTTACTGTTTATTCAAATCGCGGGAAAAAAGGGCTGCGACTGACCGTCTGTGCTGGCGATTCTCGTTCCTGTGAACGATTCATCCACAAATCATTCTGTTAGCAGTTAATATCAATTTCATCCAGCACCGCGCCAGGATTCAGTCAGATCGCACTGACCTGCCCCTGCTCATCAAAATTAAAATCTAATCAACAGCTTATTCCACGGTTTTTAACGCTACATTATCAGCTCAGCGTGGTTGTCAGAAAATTCTTGCCCTGTCGCCCGTAATCAGCCAAATTAGTCGCCCCTTTTCCCTTCTAATAACAATCCTGCGCGTGGAAAACTCACATGACGCGGACTTAATTGCTGTCCCGAAACAGGGTATGAAAAAACTGAGGTACATGTGTCAACTGCAAACAAACACACTGATGAGGCTGTCAGTCTCAATGCGTTTAAACAGCCAAAGGCGTTTTACTTAATCTTCTCGATTGAGTTATGGGAACGTTTTGGCTTCTATGGCCTGCAGGCCATCATGGCGGTTTACCTGGTGAAGCAGCTGGGATTGTCTGAATCAGACTCAATCACCCTCTTCTCTTCATTCAGTGCGCTGGTCTATGGGCTGGTCGCCATCGGCGGCTGGTTGGGCGATAAGGTGCTGGGCACCAAGCGCGTGATCGTGCTGGGTGTGCTGGTTCTGGCGCTGGGGTATGCGCTGGTGGCCTTCTCCGGCCATAACGTCAGCATTGTCTACATAGGTATGGCGACGATCGCCGTAGGCAGCGGTCTGTTCAAGGCGAACCCCTCTTCGCTGCTCTCCACCTGCTACGAAAAAGATGACCCGCGTATCGACGGTGCCTTCACCATGTTCTATATGTCGATCAACATCGGTTCGCTCTTCTCGATGATGCTGACACCGTGGCTGGCGGCAAAATATGGCTACAGCGTCGCCTTCTCACTCTGCGTCATCGGCCTGGTCATCACCCTGTTTAACTTCCTGTTCTGCAAGCGCATGGTAAAGGATTATGGCTCTAAGCCAGACTTCGCTCCGCTGCAGGTCGGCAAACTGCTGATGACCCTGGTCGGCGTGGTCGTGCTGATCGCCCTGGCAAACTGGATGCTGCATCATCAGGCTATCGCACGTCTGGTGCTGGCGGTGATTGCGCTGGGCATCCTGCTGATCTTCGCTAAAGAAGCCTTTGCGCTGCAGGGCGCGGCGCGCCGGAAGATGATCGTGGCCTTCCTGCTGATGGTCGAAGCGATCCTGTTCTTCGTGCTCTATATGCAGATGCCAACCTCACTCAACTTCTTTGCTATCCGCAACGTTGAGCACACCATTTTCGGCATTACGTTTGCGCCCGAGCAGTTCCAGGCGCTGAACCCGTTCTGGATCATGCTGGCCAGTCCGCTGCTGGCGGCGCTCTACAATAAGCTGGGCGATAAGCTGCCGATGCCACATAAGTTTGCCCTCGGTATGGTGCTCTGCTCCGGTGCCTTCCTGGTGCTGCCGGTAGGGGCAAAATTTGCCAGCGACGCCGGTATCGTTTCTGTTAACTGGCTGATCCTGAGCTATGCGCTGCAGAGTATCGGTGAGCTGATGATCTCGGGTCTTGGCCTGGCGATGGTGGCGCAGCTGGTTCCCCAGCGTCTGATGGGCTTTATCATGGGCTCCTGGTTCCTGACCACCGCTGGCGCGGCGGTGATTGCCGGTAAAGTGGCTAACCTGATGGCGGTGCCGGAGAACGTGACCGATCCGCTGATCTCCCTGGCGACCTACAGCCGTGTGTTCCAGCAGATTGGTATCGTTACGGCGGTTATCGCCCTGCTGATGCTGATTACAGCACCGCTGCTGAACCGGATGACTCAGGACCCTGACGCGAAAAAATAGCGTACAGCCCTGATCCCCACGTCACGACTCAGCCGGGCTCTGCCCGGCTTTTTTGTGGCCGAACGCCTCCCCGCGCAGATCCCTGATCCTTATCACTGGTAATTCCAGCCTGAGTCTTTACTATGCTGTGATCCCATTGCAACAAGGAGTACATGGTCATGAAACTGTTTTGCAAAGCAGGAGCCTGCTCTCTCTCTCCCCACATTGTTATGCGCGAATGCGGGCTCGACTTCACTCAGGTGAGCGTCGACCTGGCCACCAAACTCACCGAACAGGGCGATGACTTTCGCCAGATCAATCCCAAAGGCCAGGTGCCTGCGCTGCAGTTCAGCGACGGCAGCGTACTGACCGAAGGCGTGGCGATTGTGCAGTATCTGGCGGATCTCAAGCCCGATCGCCATCTGCTGGCGCCGGTCGGCAGCCTGACCCGCTATCACACCGTGGCGTGGCTCAGCTACATCGGCAGCGAGCTGCACAAAAGCTTCGGCCCGCTGTTCCGTCCCGGCTACACCGATGAGGTGAAGGCGCAGACCCGCAGCCAGCTGGAAGCGAAGTTTCGCTATGTGGATGAGTCATTGCGTGACAGACAGTGGCTGATGGGGCTGCATTTCAGCGTGGCGGATGCCTATCTGTTTGTCGTGACGCGCTGGGCAAAGGCGCTGGGTCTGGATTTGTCTGGCCTGACGGCGCTGGAGGCCTGGTTTGAACGCGTGGCGGAACGGCCTGCGGTACAGGCGGCGCTGAAAGCGGAAGGTTTAGCCTGAGAGAACAGGGCCGGTTAACCGGCCCTGATGCATTACAGTTTTTCTGCCGCGAAGTGGTGCACCGGCGAGGCAATGGCATCCTGCGCCGCGACCAGCTGCAGCTCATACTCGCCCATCTGATGGGTTTTCAGCATCACCTCATAAACCGCCGCCGTAACGTGCTCCAGCGCATCCTGCAGTGATTTGCCGTGCAGCAGATTTACCAGCAGCAGGCCGCTGGTGAGATCGCCGACGCCGACCGGCTGACGCACACCGAAATCGACCAGCGGACGGCTGATATGCCAGGCGTCATCCGCCGTCACCAGCAGCATCTCAAAGCGATCGCTGCGGCGACCGGCGCGCGCAAGGTGCTTCACCAGCACGACGCGTGGCCCCTGGGCAATCAGTGCCCGTGCCGCCTCCACCGCCGCGTCAACATCCGTGACGGTGCGTTCGCTCAGCATCTCCAGTTCCAGCAGGTTCGGCGCAATGATGTCGCTGGCAGGCATCGCCATTTTGCAGTGAAACTCTGCCACGCCTGGTGCCACAATGCAGCCTTTCTCAGGATGGCCCATAACCGGATCGCAGAAGTACCAGGCGTTGGGATTCGCTGCCTTCACCTGGCGGACAATCTGCAGAATCTGTTCGCCCTGCTCCGCCGAGCCCAGATAACCGCTCAGCACCGCGTCACAGGTCTTCAGGCGGTCGATGTCAGCAATGCCTTTCACAATGTCGGTCAGATGCGTTGCCGGCATTACCGTGCCGGTCCAGTGGCCATATTGCGTATGGTTGGAAAACTGCACGGTATTCAGCGGCCAGACGTTGGCACCCATGCGGCGCATCGGAAACTCAGCCGCCGCGTTACCGGCATGACCAAAAACAACATGCGACTGAATCGCTAAAATATTTTTCACTTGTTTGCCCTGTCTGCCTTGCCATAAAAAAGGGCCGGAAACCGGCCCTGAAAGCTTACTGCCAGTTAATCAGGCAGTAGTGTTTCTTGCCGCGACGCAGCAGCGTATAGCGGTTGAACAGTTTGTCGCTGTCGCTGAAGCGGTACTCCGCATCAGACTGCTTTTCACCGTTCAGAGAGACGGCATTTGAGCCGATCATGGTACGCGCCTGACCACGGGATGGCACCAGCTCGGCTTTCACCAGCGCCTGCTGCAGATCGTCTTCTGCACTCAGCACGATGGTTGGCATACCATCCTGCGCCAGCTGCTCGAAGTCCGCTTCGGTCATGTCGCTGACGGAGCCGGAGAAGAGGCTGGCCGTGATACGTTTTGCCGCCGACAGGCCCGCTTCGCCATGCACCAGACGCGTTACCTGCTCTGCCAGCACATATTGAGCCCGTGGCGCGGTGCCGCTGTTTTTGTCCTCTTCTTCCAGCGCATTGATCTCTTCAATGCTCATAAAGGTGAAGAATTTCAGGAAGCGATAGACATCCGCATCGGCAGTGTTGATCCAGAACTGATAAAACTTGTACGGACTGGTTTTCTTCGCATCCAGCCAGACTGCGCCGCCTTCGGTTTTACCAAATTTGGTACCGTCAGACTTGGTGATCAGCGGAACGGTCAGGCCGAAGACCTGGTTCTGATGCAGACGACGGGTCAGATCGATACCGGAGGTGATGTTGCCCCACTGGTCAGAGCCGCCGATCTGCAGGGAAACGCCGTGGCGCTCGTTCAGGCAGGCAAAGTCATAACCCTGCAGCAGATTGTAGGAGAACTCGGTAAAGGAGATACCCTGATCGTCACGGTTCAGACGCTGCTTCACCGCTTCTTTATTGATCATCTGGTTAACGGAGAAGTGCTTGCCGATATCACGCAGGAAGGTCAGCACGTTCATGCTGCCAAACCAGTCGTAGTTGTTCGCGGCGATGGCGCTGTTGCTGCCACAATCGAAGTCGAGGAACGGGGCCACCTGCTGGCGGATCTTTTCAACCCATTCACCAACGGTTTCGCTGGTATTAAGTTTACGCTCTGCGGCTTTGAAGCTCGGGTCGCCAATCAGGCCGGTTGCGCCCCCGACCAGTGCCACCGGCTTATGACCGGCATCCTGAAAACGCTTCAGGCAGAGCAGCGGTACCAGATGGCCCAAATGCAAGCTGTCAGCAGTGGGGTCAAAGCCGCAATAGAGCGAAATTGGCCCCTGCGCCAGTTTCTCTGTTAACGCGTCTTCGTCCGTCACCTGGGCGATAAGGCCCCTCTCCTGCAATTGTTGTATCAGGTTACTGCTGGTCATTACTGACTCCAAATTGATCAGACTGCACCTATGCTGGTACACAGCTTTCCGCTGAGTTGCGGAACCAAAAAAATGAGGGCTATAGCATAAAGCGCCGACGCTCTCTGTGCCAGCGCTGATAGGGGAAAACCGTGCAGATTCAGGGTGCCAGACGGTCGATTGTCCAGCCGTCGTGGTCACGCTGATAGATGAAGCGATCGTGAAGGCGATGTTCGCCGCCCTGCCAGAACTCCATCGTATGAAATTTCACCCGGTAGCCGCCCCAGAAGCTCGGCAGCGGCACATCACCCTGCTGGAACTTCTGTTTAAGCTCAAGGAATTTTCCTTCCAGGATCCCGCGCGCCGAAATCCGGCTCGACTGCTTCGACACCCAGGCACCGATCTGACTGTCGCGCGGACGGCTGTGGAAATATTTCAGCACCTCCAGCGGTGACAGTTTTTCCACTTCGCCCAGCACCATGACCTGACGCTCCAGAAAGTGCCAGGGGAAGTGCAGGCAGATGCGCGGGTTCTGTGCCAGCTGCAGCGCTTTGCGGCTGCCGAGGTTGGTGTAAAACACCATGCCCTGGGCATCGAAATGTTTCAGCAGCACAATACGCTGCCAGGGCTGCCCCGTTTCATCCACGGTAGCCACGGTCATGGCAGTAGGATCGGGCAGTTTTGCCTCACAGGCCTGGCCCAGCCACTGTTCAAACAGCGCGAGAGGATTATCCGGCAGATCCTTACGACGCAGTCCGCCGCGGGTATATTCACGCCGCAGATGGGCAATGGTGTGTAGCGTTTCGCTGTCACTCATAATGCTCGCCTATTCAGATAAAAAGTCAGCTGGCGGGTTGCAGCTCACAATCATTGACGACAACTTTATCGTTACGTTCGATAAACGCGCCGTTACCTTTGGACCAGAAAACATAGGTGCCGTCGCTATAGCGGGCGCCGGAAGCCGATACCGTCTGCTTCAGCGTCAGCGGCTGGCCATCCATGATGAAACGGACCTCCTCCTTCGCCTCGTCCAGCGTCACGGTCAGCGGCAGCGTTCCGCAACGATAGTGCAGGGTCTGTGCTGCCGGTGGCTGTTTGTGCATCAGGCTACAGCCCGACAGCAGCAGCACCGCAGCGACAGTTAATCCTTTCAACATAAGCGGGTCTCCTTCACGAGTGAAGCTGGCATTATAAGAAGGATTCAGCGCGAAGTAAGTGAGAATTGACGCCAATCGGGCTGATGGGATCGGCCAGCATGAATTATTCCGCATTTTCAGGTGGTTGTCCGAATGCACAGCCACTATTCTCAGGCTACGCTCTATACATCTTAAGCAAGGGGGAAAGAGAGATGAAATTTGATAACGAAGATGCCTTTAAGCTGGCCGTGGCGTTTATGAACCATAAAGAGAATGCCACTGTCGCCAGCAGCTACTTTAAAACCTTTATCGACACCTACCAGAAATTTGACCGCTGGCTGAGCGCATCCGACCCGGTCAGCGCGATGAAAGCGGAAAAAGCGGCCGCCAGAGCGGGCGAAGACTCTCTGCTCTGATGCGATTGCCCGGGCCGACGCCCGTCGTTTCCGGGCAGCCTGCGGACCGTGCGGAGACGGCCTCTTATCCGGCGGCGACGCCAGCCCGCCGCCGGAACAGGCCTTTGGGGCGATCGGTTTATTTTCCATCTTTGCGCTTTCGTCTATTCCGGCACGCTGCCCTGCCCGCAGCGCCCTTGTTAATCGCATACAGGTTTGCAATAAATGCGGTTTTCTTTTGTTACGCCTGCTAATTTCCACTGCAGACACTATTTTTGTTTAAAAAACCGCCACCGAAGCGTGACGGGATCAGCAAACCCGATAAAGCCGTCTATGCTGTAAATGTCTGGATAGAATTCACGGAGTTGAAAAAAATGAAAATGAAATCCCTGTCAGCTATTGCTTTGCTGGTTCTTTCTTTAGGTACGCTGGCGGGTTGCGCCTCGAATCAATCGATTAAGACCACTGACGGCCGCACGATTGTTACTGATGGAAAACCCCAGATTGATTCAGATACGGGGCTGGTTTCTTATCGCGATGCTCAGACCGGAAAAACCGAGCAAATTAATCGCAATGAGATTAGTAATATGAGTGAACTCGACAACTAATATAAGGTGAATAAGATGAAAAAAGCGCTGATTCTGCCTCTCGCCGCGTTGATCGGTATGACCGTATTAACCGGCTGCACCCGTACCAGTTATGCGATTCAGACCAATGATGGCCGGACCATCATCAGTGATGGCAAGCCTTCTGAGTCTGATGCTGGCCTGCTGGCCTACACCGATGCCAACGGTGTTAAGCAACAGATTAATAAAGCAGATGTTAAAGCCGTTTCTGAAGTTCCCCACAAATAAACACGCTGCTGTCGTCTGACGAACAAAGCCGCCCTCGGGCGGCTTTATTTTTGCCTGCAATTGCGGCGAATCGCGCACAGCGCAGATTTCATCAGGCCGCCCTTTTCATCCGGCGTCTCTGTCGCCTGCTGCGCTTAATTTGACAAAAGTAAAGAATCCCCACTTTTTGCTTATCTGAATTTCAGGCTACCTTCTTTTTTTTAACCAGCATAATTGTTCAGCTTTTGTCAGCCAGCCAATCAGCGTTTGATTTTATGCTGTGCTATTAGCTGTTTATCGTTACGCTTAAAGGTTCCCTTTATTTTTCAGCTATCCAGCTCTCCCTGCGCAATTTTACAGGGCTTTTAGTCCTGCGCTTCGTTAACTAAACTATCCGTATCGCTATTTAATCAGGAGGTAGCAGATGATTTATCACGAAAAACAGGTCGGCCATATTATTCTTGGGGAAGCCACCATTAATCTGGCTTTTGAAGAGCAGGAAATTACTCTGGCGTCGCTGATTCGGCAGCTGGGTGTCATGGCGGAGAACGAACAGAGCGATGAGCGCGTTGCGCAGATTGCCGACGCACGAAACTGGTTAAAAAGTTTTGTTGAAGCCTCTTCGCGTGACCGTGCTGAACTTAACTGGCTGGTCGAAACCGGTCAGGCACCCGCCTTCCTCAAAGATTATCGTTAACGTTTCGCGGGTCAGGCAGCCGTTGATATCCGGGTGCTCGCCCGGCTTCTGACGCGCCTGCGTCACGTTTCGCTTGCCGATTTTGCCGTTTTGCTGACCCGGCAGGCGGATATGAATAAAAATCATCCTGACATCGCTGAAATAACTGTACAGACCAATGTTTTTTGTATAACTTCGCGCCTGACTGAACGTTTTTACATCACCTCTCAGGAAAAAAATTCATGTACCCGAACCAGAGACTGCCGCGGACGGCAGACGATATTGCCCGTTATTTTAATGCGGCAAGCCTGCCTTCACAGCAAGAGACGCTGGGACAGGTGGTGGTTGAAATTCTGCATGCCGGACTGAATGTGAATCGCAAATCGATCTGCACCAAACTTCTGCTTCGGCTTGAAACCGCGTCGACAGAAGAGGAAGAGCGCCATTATCGCACGCTTATCAGCCTGCTGTTCGGGCGTTAAGCGACCGCTTTTCTGCTCTGCCGGCTCCGTTTTTCGTCACCAGCCTCACATCATTTTGCGTGGACTACCTCATGCGGCCTGACGGGTCATCAGCCTGCAGGCGGATCAGGCTGATCGGAAGCATTTCGACCTGTTGTAAGGCACGGATGCGGTGTGGAAGCTGGCGAAGAAGCCCGTTGCGAAAGTGACGGGCCGCAGATCATGGCGCGCTATTCTGCCTGAGCGCAGCATGATTATCCCAGTACTTTCAGTGCCAGTGCCAGTGTCTCCTGCTCATTCGTGACATCACTGACCTTACCTGCCACCCGCATACCAAAGGCGATGCAGAGGATCAGACCGGCTGCCGCTTCCCTGTCCAGTGTGTTATCGATGGAACCATCTTTCTGACCCAGCGCCAGCAGCGTGACCAGGAAGCGCTGGTTACGCTGAACTACATCGTTGATACGCTGTGCCAGTTCCGCATCCAGGGTCTGCAGCGCAATCGCGCTGGAAACGACGAGGCAGCCGCACCGTCCTTCTGTCGCACGAGCGGAGTCCAGATAAAACTGCAAGAGTTCAGTAACTTTTTCCCGCCCGCTGACGCAGGGTGCCAGACGACGATGCAGATCGGCGTTGCGCAGCGCCAGGTAGCGCTCGAACACCAGCAGGAATAGCGAACGTTTATCTTTAAAGGCTTTGTAGATGCTGCCTGCGGAGAGGTTCATCGCCTCACCCAGATCGGTTATCGAGGCCGCGTGATACCCTTTTTGCCGGAAAACGGTCATGGCGTGATCCAGAGCCTGTTCAATATCGAACTCTCTGGGACGTCCTCGCTCTCTGTTTTTATGCGCTGTGGCTGTCGTGATCATCGTTACCGGTCTGAGATCGTGCATTCCTGTCAAAATCGACAGCGATTCTATCTCAGGCATGGGCAACAAGTATAGATGGTCAGCGCGACAGCACGTCATCTGCCGCCGACGCGCCACAGGCCGCACTGCCTGCAAGACCCCTGTCAGCCGGTGCTGAGCGACGCCCGGCACCATCAGAGGCGAAGGCCAGACACTGCTTATTCAGATAATAACGATATCTTTACGCACGCTTTGTCCTCTTGCAGGGCGCGCTGAGCGGCATTGAATTTCATCAGCCAGAAGGTGAACTGCTTAATTAACAGGCTGGCATGATTTTCATCCTCCGCCTGGCATAAAAAAAGCCGGGTTTTTACCGTACTGCTATCGTCAATCGCGTAGATCTCATGGTCATTGTGATGGCGGGACAGGATAATCGTAGTAAAAGAGATAGCGGGCCATTGCTTTATTCTGGCTTCAAATTGCGTGAAATTCATTATATCTGCCTGGTCATGAACCTTAACAACCCGATGAAAAACCACTCATCGGACCAGGAGAAGCATAACCTCTGGCGCTATTCCGCGCGTGATAAAAAAAGCTTTTAGCGGACATGGCTACGTCAGCAACAGAGGAGGCCGGACACGCACCGGCCTAACTGCCGCCACCGGCAAATCCGCTATCCGTGTGGCACAAGGTGACAGCATCTCGTGCTTCCTCGCCAGGCCTTATTGATCCCCCTGCCCGGCAAACCAGCGTTTTCCGCTGCCGGTTTCGTTAATTTTATCCATCAGCTGCATCAGACGATGAGCGATGCATTCCTCAATATCAAAACGCTGCCAGCATGGCTTTGCTGATCGAAACAGGCAGTCAGGTGGCGTGGTTTTAAGCGCGCATTGGCCGGTCCTCAGATCGGCCTGGCAAAAATCAGGCACGATCTGATTCTGAAAATCAGGCGCGTTTTTCCATCTTTGTCCAAAACACCGCGATGCTCAGCAGCAGACAGATAATCCCACCGACGCTGAACAGCAAATCAATAGCCAGATTCAGGCTGGCATGATCCACCACCGCACCTAACAGCACGGGCACCCAGTTAGCGATATAGGCAATGACATAGAACAATGAAATCAGTTTTGCGTGACTGGCTGCAGGAGAGATCATATTTAGCAGGGTCGCACTTCCCACAAAGATGGCGCCATAGGAATATCCAGCCACAAGCAGTCCTGTGCATGCCCATACTAAAGAGTGGGTGCTGATAGCCCAGGTAAAAAACACAATCGAAATGGCCTGAGTAAAACAGCCGGCAGCGAGAGACGTGCGAGCGCTAATCCGGCGGCTCAAAATCTGACTGATACCGGCCACCATTAAGTACACCGCAATCACGTAGCCATAAACGCCCTGACTATGAATGCCGAGCAGATGCTCCGATACCGACGGTCCAATGGACAAAATACTGGCGGCAAACGCCCAACTCATAAACAGAGCGCCCGCACACAGGAAAAAACGTATGCCAGTCGCTTTCAGTCCGGCTTTAAGTGTCGTATCCGCTGAAAGAACAGATGAGGATGGCGCAACCCTGGCTTGATCATGATGATGCGCTGGCCAGCTAAAACGTAATCCGATAAGGGCAATTGCAGCCGTGCTCATAATCAGCAGAAACGGCAACGTCTGGCTGTGGAAATTGGTCTGAATCGCCACGCCGCTAAAAACGGGCCCCAGAGCCAGACCGGTGGTGAAAGAAAGCGTGGCGAGCAGAGCCGCAGCTTTACCGCCATCTTTAGGGCCAAAACGCAAAAGGGCAATATTCGCTGCACCGGTTAATGCCCCGGTTCCTACGCCCGCCAGCAGGCGTGCCATAAACAGACAGGCAAATGAATCGGCGAGTGAAAACAGCAAGGCTCCCGCGAAGACGGCCAGTAGCGCAGGCATCATCAGGCTGCGCAGGTCGGCAACTTTCCCTGCAAGATTTCCTACGCTGAATAACGCAATCAAGACACCGGCCGCATACGCGCCATAAATCATTGTCAGGCTGACGGCGGTTAAACCTAGCTGCTGTTGATAGAGGGGATAAAGCGGCGTTGGTGCACTGCTATTCAATAAAGCAGCAACCAGCGCCAGTGCAAGAAAGAATAAAACGCTCTTTTTGGAAGCAGAATTATTTTTGTCTGTCGGACGACTATCGATAGTTAACACTTCTGACATTTTTATTTCCCGAACTGTAGATAAATCAACTCTGTGCAGCTAATGCTGATTTCACAGAGCAGCAAACACATTCATGATAAAGCCTGCTTGCTCCCCATAGCAGAGGCAAGATTGCATCACAGGCATTCATTTATGCAGCTTGATAATCCGTACTCAATGTGTCGTGTTACCCTGGATACGGTTTATAACGTTACAACTCGCCAATAAGGCCAGGCCATAAACAAAATGATTAATCAGAGCTGCTGTTAATAATTCATAACTCCCGTTTTTCAACCCGCATAACCCCAACCCGACCGAAGGATAGATAACCAGTAGTGTAATCGATGAACATATCAGCCCATAAAGAGCACTTTTCAGGATCGATAGGTGAGTAAAAAACCTCACCTTCAGGAATAGCCAGCAATAAGGAAAAGCCAATGCAACGCCTGCAAAATAATGAAATAAATAGCCTGCCAGCAATCCATATTTGCTGACTGTAACTTCACCAGGATGAGAAAAAACAAAATCCCCTTGCAACCATTGCGATAACAAATTACCAATAAAATTAATATTTAATGGGGGAGTGACATTGATGATGGAGGTAAGCCTGTTTACGACATCCATACTTAGCGTAGACGTTACTCCACTCAAAAGAGTGAAAAAAATAATGGCTTTAAGATTGTTGCATATTTGCATCTTCAATTGGAATTTTACCCCCTGGCGATGGATGTTTCTTTATTGATACAAGGATACCGGACAGTGCTATACATAGCATGCCTCCTGCAGCGATTATTGATATTTTTTCGCCAAAAAAATAATAACCAATAAATGCCGTGAAAATAATTGTACTATAGGAAATAACACTCACCGTGGTTGTTTCTCCAATACTATATGCTCGCGTCATGGCTAATTGCCCAATAGTACCAAATCCACCAACTGCGATGAGAGCAATAAGTTGATTTGCCGTCGGAAAAGTGATACCAGAAACCAGACATACACCGAACCCTATAACCGCACCTGGCAATGAAAACCAGAATACAACTCTCAGGATTGGTTCCCCACATCGGGTCAATTTACTGACATTATAATAGGCAAGAGCAGTAAGCAGTCCCGAAAAAAGCCCAGCCATGATAAAAATATGGCTACTGACAGGAATGTCAGGGTGCAATAAAATCACTACCCCTAAAAAACCAAGTAAAATTGACATCAATATGCGGCGGGATGCATTTCCTTTTTGGATTAATATCATAATTAACCCTTGAAACATGGGGTTGGTATAACTTAATGTCGTGGCCATTGCCACAGGCAGGTGCATAAGAGAATAGAAACCACAATACATTGCTCCATTACCCAATGATGCACGTTTAAAATGCAATAGTGGCTCACCAGGCTTAAAAGAGATGCCTTTAAAAGACATTATTGCAGCCATGATAAGCACACTAATAAAACAGCGAAAGAAAATTATCTCAAAAAAACTCACTTCTGTTGACAGCACCTTGATTTCTGCGTTCATTAATGAAAAGAAAACACAGGCTAGCAGCATCCATAAAATAGCCATAAGCGTACTGCATCTCCAGTTAATCAGGATTTTTATCGTTTGCAATTTGAGTTGTAAGCAGTGTATTTTTTGAACATGCAAAAAAGACCAACATGCCTGCTCCCTCACGGCCAGAAACCCCCTCATGAACTGAGTTCACCGTGTCACTAAAAGTCTCGCCTTCAGAGAAGGTCATTTTTTTTCCTGAGTTCTTCATAGTGAGTGTTACATTCCCATGCGTCATATAGACTGTACTTATACACGCATGGTAGTGCCATGGAAGAACATGTTCAGGAGCAACTTCCACTTTCAAAACGGTGATTTCAGGCGTACCGCCAGGGTAAGCATGATAGACATCACCATTCCATGATCGCTCGGTTTTCAATAGTATGTTTTTTTCAACGCCCTCTTTCGCTATTGCTATATTGATACTGAGTATGGCGGCAAGTGTAATTATTGAACTTCGGAAATTAAACATAATGATTCCCCAACTATTTTATTCCTGCGGTAACGCAGAAACCGCCTGCGCCGCGATTCGTGCTTCATAAGCCGTTACGCTTTGTGAGTAGTAACGATTCGGCGTGCTATGATTACCGACAACAATTTCGATCAGGAAAGGTCCGGGATGTTCCTTCGCTGCGTTTACGGCTGTGCTTAATTCTGCCAGGTGTTTAACGCAAGTGGCTGTAACACCCAGGCTTGTCGCAAAGCCGACCCAGTCATGAGTGGGAAGCCGGGTAAAGTCCGCAGAAATACCGCGTTGATGCAATGTATCAATGTGCATAGCGCCGTGGGCCTGGTTGTTTATCACCACAAACAGCGTTTTAATACCGTAACGTGCAGCCGTCTGAATTTCTATACCGTGCATCAGCATGCAGCCATCACCAGTCACCACCATACAAGGCCGCTCTGGCTGGGCAAGTTTAATACCGATACCCGCGCAGATAGCCCAACCCATGGGGGCAAGCTCGCTGGAAGTATGATAGTCACCAATGCCGGTAGCGGACCAGTAGTGGGCCATAAAGATTCTATGTGCACCTGAATCAACAACAACATTAGTATCTTCAGGCATAAGATTGCGTAAATAGTGGACGACATCACCAGCAAATAAGTGTTTATCCTCTTCGTCCTGTTTGGTAAACAGCGAGGTTTTAGAAACCGTTAATGATAATTTACGAACATCAGATATCCAGCGCGAACGCTTCTGTTTAGCCGCTAACAAAAGCGTGTTTCTCCCTATCCTGCTACTGACAAGGTAATCCAGGGTTTTGCTAAGATTAGAGAATATATGAATATCAGGTTGATAATGTGAGCAGTTTTTTTGGAAATCATCATCAATAAATATTAACGTTTTATTACCGTGCAGTTCAGGGCACCAGTTAAGGCTATCTCGCTGTGTTAAATCACTGCCTAAAACAATTAAAACATCTACAGCAGGATCGTTGATAGTTTTTATCGCGCGTGTATGTCCAGCGAAACCATACAGACCAAGGGCTAAAGGATGTTTTTCAGGAAAAGCCCCTTTACCTGAAAGTGTAGTCGCTACCGGAATGGAAAATTTTTCGGCTACGTTTTTTAGTAAGGTCGCATCATGGCAATTGTTAACACCACTACCTGCCAGTATGGCGACATTAAAGTCGCGGCAAAGATAATCGTGAATAAGCACATCCAACGCGCAAGTATCAATAGCAAATCCATGCCGAATACTTTTTATCTTTACTGAATGATCTTGTTGAGGTTCTTTTTGAATGTTTACGGGTATATTTAAATAGGCGCAACCTTTCCTCTGAACATTAAGCTGGTCGAAGGTTCGTCGCATTTCATGATTAAAAACACAAGGCGTCTTTATTTCAATAGCACTGTTAACTAAAGGTTTCACAACAGATAACTCATCAAGTCCGCCATTACTACCATCCTGAAAGGCGCCCTGTGCTTCGTGATAAGTCGCTACGCCGCCAGTAATATAGAGCACAGGTATTCTGTCAGCCCGAGCCGCTGCCATCGCCGGTAAGAAATTCATTGTACCAGGCCCTGAGATACCTAAACAAACACCAAATCTTCGGCTACCTCGGGCATAACCGTCAGCCATAAACCCGCAGGCAGTTTCATGTGCCCCCATAATCCCGACAATCGATGTTTTTTCCAGCGCCTTAACAATTGGATAAATCAACTTACCAGGCACTAAAAAAATGTGACTAATTTGCTTATTCTGTATTTCAGCAATAAGGACCTCAGCACAATTCAAAGCAACATCTGTTCGGCTATTTTTTCTTTCAACAACTTTATCTGAATTAAACGTCGGGCAGGTAGTGTTAAAAAAATCATCTTCAAATAATTTCATTTTCTAAATCCATTAGAATAAAAATAAAGACAATCAGCATTAATGAGGAAAAAATGTGCGTTATATGGGAGGCTTCACATAACAAAACGCATCGCACCTATATCCAAAAAACGGCCCATCATAGTCACAATTTGAAATTTTTAAAGTTGCATTAATGCTTCACAATAATGCAAAAATACTTATAATTTCATAGTGCTTTTTATGATATGACTTATGATTTCTGATGCTTTTTTGATCAATCTGAAGATGTGCGTTTAGTTATAAATAACATGGAGCAGTAGATGAACTGGGATGATGTTCGTTTTTTCCTCGCATTAGCGAGACAAAAAACGTTGCGGGGTGCCTCAAAATCGTTAAACGTCGATCAGGCAACAGTCGGACGCCGTATCGCAGCGTTCGAAAGCGCGCTCAGTTCCCGGTTATTTATACGTACGCCTCGCGCTTTCACGCTGAGCGAGTTTGGCGAGCAGGTGATGGCAGAAGCCAGTGCGATGGAAAGTGCCATGCAGGCGATGAGCCGCAAAGCCGCCTGCAGCGATAGCATCCCTGCAGGTAACGTGCGCATCGCCAGCACAGACACACTCGCCACCATGTTTGTCATACCTGCCATTCAGCGCCTGCGTGAACAATACCCGGACATCACCGTAACCTTACTGACCGGAATAGGTTTCTCCGATATCTCGTACCGCAGTGCGGATATCGCTATTCGTGGTGCCCGACCTGATTCTGAAGAGTTAATCGTTAAACGACTAGCGACCATTGCTATGGGGCTTTATGCCAGCCAGCGCTATTTTGAGCGGCTCGGAGAACCGCAGCAAGAAAGCGGATTAACGGGTCATCAACTGGTTATGTTTCCGGCTGACATGGTGCCACGTCATCGACAAAACCTGTGTGGCTTTGCAGTAAACAGCCAGCAAGTCGTGCTGGAATGTAATACACAACTGCTGATGCAGTCCGCAATTAAACGCGGGATTGGCATCGGCCTGCTCTCGACATTTTTAGCTGACTGCGATCCGCAATTAATCCCGGTATTTCCCGAAAAACGTGACCCGGTGGATATCTGGCTGGTGCTCCATCCGGATCTACAAAAAGTTGCACGCATCAGGGCCGTGATTACGGCGCTGGAGCAGTGCTTTGCGGAAGAAACCCGGGCAAGAGACATTTAGCAGACCTCGCGGTTTCAGTAGCCGGGAAAATGATCCGGCCTACTTAACCGCAACTACCGGCAAATCCGCTATCCGTGTAGTGTAAGCAGGTGACAGCATCTCACGCTTCATTGCCCAGGCCTTATTGATCCCCTGCCCGGCAAACCAGAGTTTTCCGCTGCCAGTTTTGTTAATTTTATCCATCAGCTGCATCAGCTCCTGGCTGTTGCGGCGTGGCTGATGCTCATCAAACAGATCAAGCTGGGCCACGCCCTGACTGAAAAAATCCCCCAGCACAATGCCCGCCTTGATATAGCGATATCCCTTAATCCAGATGTTATCCAGACACGCTAGTGCAACGTTGATGATGTCGCGGGTGTCCTGCGTCGGGATCAGTAGCTTCTCTATAGACTGATTGCCATAAAAGGGTTCGTCAGTCGCGTGCGGGCTGGTGCGCAGAAATACCCCTATCTGACGACAATACTGGTTCTCGCGACGCAGTTTCTCTGCCGCGCGCTCCGCATAGGCACAGACGGCTTCGCGCATCTGGTCATAATCGGAGATGCGGCTGCCAAACGAACGTGAACACATGATTTGCTGCTTATCCGGTGTCACTGATTCCAGTTCCAGGCAGGATTCGCCACGCAGTTCTCTGACGGTGCGCTCCATCACCACGCTGAACTGTTTGCGAATGGATTCGGTGCTTTGATCGGCCAGATCTTTCGCCGTCATGACGCCCATGGCGTTGAGTCGTTTGCCGATTCGGTGCCCCACGCCCCAGACGTCAGCCACATCGACCAGTGCCAGCAGCTTTTTCTGTCGTTCGGGGTCCGATAAATCGACAATGCCGCCGGTTTTACTCCACTTTTTGGCCGCAAAATTCGCCAGTTTTGCCAGCGTTTTGGTCTGTGCAATGCCGACGCCGACGGTCAGATGGGTCTCTTTGCGGATCCGTTCTTTGACCTGTCGGCCAAAGGTCTCCAGCGCTATGCAGTTCTGCACGCCGGTGAGATCCATAAACGCCTCGTCGATCGAGTAGATTTCTACCGAGGGGGCCATCTCTTCGAGGATGGTCATCACCCGATGGCTCATGTCGGCATAGAGCGCGTAATTTGAGCTGAAGACCTGTACCGCGTGACGCGTCAGCTCTTCGCGCATTTTAAAATAGGGTGCACCCATTTTAATGCCAGCTTTCTTTGCCTCGGCGCTGCGCGCAATCACACAGCCGTCATTGTTCGACAGCACCACCACCGGTTTGCCTTTCAGATCGGGCCGGAAAACGGTTTCGCATGATGCATAGAAGCAGTTCACATCGACCAGCGCGAACATGGTCAGTGCGTCGCTTTAATCACAAAGGTAACAACACCAAACACTTCCAGCACATCTTCGGTCTGAATAGCGATCGGTTTGAATTTAGTATTCATCGGCATCAGTTGCAGGCAGGGATGAAGCTGAAGACGCTTAACGGTAAATTCGCCGTCGACGGCGGCGACCACGATATCGCCATGGGCGGCGGTAAGGGAACTGTCGACCACCAGCATATCGCCATCGTTGATGCCCGCCTCAATCATCGACTCGCCGCTGACGCGGACAAAATAGGTGGCGCTGGGATGCTGGACCATCAGCGCATTCAGGTCGATGCGCTGTTCAACATAATCCTGCGCCGGTGAGGGAAAGCCGCACGGGACACGTTCGATATAGAGCGGCAGCGGCAGGATAGCGAGCATGTCCGCAGGTTTAATGAATTCCACAATGTTACTCCTTTTTCCATGTTACTGTATATAAATACAGTAATAGCTATTTCCCCCTTTAATCAAGTGCTCTGGCCCTTTTTTAAGTAAAACACCTGATGACCCGACACTTTTTTTTAATCGCTGTTTTTTCAGTGCCGGGATAGTAAACAAAATCGGGTTACTTTCAGCGCAGCGGCAACATATTGCTCTGCCTTGCTCACAGTAACGCCTCTTATAAATTACGCCGTGAATTATTCTGACTTAAGGAAAATCTGACATCTGCTTTCCGGTTCAGACAGACGTTTGAATATAGAGGGTGAGAGGGTTATTCTGCCTTTTTTCAGGCATGGAGGAGTTATGGCAGACGACGATCGCATCAGAAAGCTGGAAGAGACCGTTGCACAGCTAACAGTTGAGACCACAGTATTAAAAGCGATACTGGGCCAGCAAATAGCGCTGAATAATCTCAATTACAAAGGGAAATTTGACGATGTGCTGGCGGCGCTGGCGAAGGAATATGCCGAACGCGGACTGGAGGACGGTAATAATCGGGCCATCCATGATGCCCTGAGACAATATATTAAGTATGAGCCGCCAGGCATGGAATAGACGCCCCTCCGGCAGCGTCTGCCTGCCGGATGTTACCGGCGCGGCTGAACGCTGCTCCGGCCCAGCGTAAATACGTCAGGCGCACCTCCCGGATTTACACTCCGCTGTCACTCTCCAGCGCATCCTGAATCGCATCAGCCAGATTCGCTATTTCATTCGCCACAGCCTGCAGATCCCAGGAGGTCTTCGAGCCGGTTGCAGACGTTGAGGCGCTGACGGACTCTTTTGCTACAGAGAGCGCAGCCGCAACAGCGATCGCGCGTTTATGTTGTTCCTGGGTGATACCTGCCGGAGGGAGTGCAAAATAGTCGTGGACCATGATCGTTTCCTTGCAATGGATAAGGGGGTCAACCTTAGCGGTCTGAACCGGAGGTGTGAAGCGAATTATGCTGCGCCGCGTACCGGATGGACAGGAATGCGACAGCCGGACGCGATCCTGCACATTTTCCGCCCTGAAACCTGTACAGGTTTTGCTGCAATCCGCCGTCAGCAAGAGTGTTCAGCATCCCGTTATAACGATTAAAAAACTTCACTATCGTTAACGCAACATTGTCACTCTGACGAAAATTAATTTTAAGTAATTGTATTTTAATAACTAAACCAGGGTTTCTCACGTACGCTTTTAAAGTTGCATTCTGAATACACCACCGACCAGAAAAAATTTTTTCAAATTTTATTGTACAACTTTGCCTTTCTTGTATAACTTTACGTCGTGATGTTAAATCACTTGTAACGAAAGGTGCATTGCACCGCATCTGAAGGTGTTGTGGATTTCCACCTTCAGATGCAATTTTTTTTGCAACGCCGTTTAGCGGATCGCAATCAACCTGTCTCCCCCAATTTTTTATGAGGCCTGACCATGCAAACAACGATGAATACAGAGTCTCAGATTTCAGATTACTTCATGAACTCTGGTACCGCGCTGAGCACCGAACAGCAGGTGATTACTGCCGTCCATGCCGAACTCGCTCGCGCAAAAGCCCACGTCTCCGATAAAGATATCGTGCTGGGCCTGATTCACCACCTGGAGAGCGAACGTGATGTGATGAAGCAGGATATTTACCGTCAGGCGCTTGAACACGTTCTTCAGCGCGCGTCGGTGACCAGCAACAGCTGATAACCTGTGTCTGTTATGAGGGAACGCGAATTAGCATGGATGCATTTCCCGACCGGAATCGGCCCCATTTTTTGGGGCTTTTTTATTTCCGCCCTTTGCAGCGCCTGCCCCCTTCCCGGCACCAATCTGACACCGCACGTATAACCTTATATCGCTCCGCTTAAAGGCTATTTTGCCGATTATTTCACCATTAATCCCGGTTAATTGCTCTCGTTCCGCTTTATTTATCCGTTATCTGTGTCCAGGCTTTTTCTGCATTCACTGCAAACACAGACGAGGAAAATAATCATGTTTCATCATTCATCAAAACTTCAATTTCCGGTTCGTGTGGAAAAGCCCGACCCTGAGTTTGCCATGCTGCTCCAGCAGGCCATCGGTGGCGTCGAGGGTGAGATTCGTGTAGCGATGCAATATTTTTTCCAGGCAATGGGCGCACGGGGTGATGTCCGGATCCGCGATCTGCTGATCTCGACCGCGACGGAAGAGCTGAGCCATATCGAAATGCTGGGCTACGCCGTGGCACTCAACCTTGAAGGCGCCCCGCTCTCTTATCAGGAAGCGTCGGCGAAAGATCCGGTGGTCAACGCCATTCTGGGCGGCATGAATCCGCGCCATATCCTCTCCTCGGGACTGGCGGCGATGCCGGTGAACGCCAACGGCATGCCGTTTGATATGAGCCATATCTACGCCTCCGGCAACGTGGCCGCCGACATGCTGGCGAACGTTACCGCAGAAGCGACGGGCCGCGTGCTGGCGACCCGGCTCTACAATATGACCGAAGATAAGGGCATGAAGGATTTCCTCTCCTTCCTGATCGCCCGTGACACCCTGCACCAGCAGCAGTGGCTGGCCGTCATCGAAGAGATGGGTGGCCTGAACGCCTCGCTGCCGATCCCGAACAGCTTCCCGCAGGAGCATGAGGCGCAGGAGCACGCCTATTATTGCCTGAACACCTCGCTGGATAAGCCGCTGCCGGAAGGCCGCTGGAGCAGCGGCCCGGCTTACGATGGCCGGGGTCACTTCAGCGCGAAACAGCAGCCCGATATTCTGGGCGACGAGCCGCTGCTGGGTAATGCCCGTCCCGGCTCCGGCGCTCAGTCCGAGCAGATTGACGGCATCACCCCGCCGAAACCCTGATCGCTCTCCGGTCCGGGCCTGATGCCCGGACCGGATTACCCTGTCTTTTATGGAGGAAACGTCATGTCATCTACTCAGCGTCCACAGCCCCCTTTCGCAGAGCAGCAGCAGAGCTGGCCTGGCAGCACGGCCGCGATGCAGCCTCAGCCCGACCACGGTGAAGAGAGCTATCAGGGTTCAGGCCGGCTGGCGGGTAAAAAAGCGATTATTACCGGCGGCGACTCCGGCATCGGCCGGGCGGTCGCCATTGCGTTTGCCCGCGAGGGTGCCGATGTGCTGATCTCTTATCTTGATGAGCATGAGGATGCGCAGGATACTGCCCGGCTGGTGGAGGCGGCGGGCCGGAAGGCGCTGCTGGTGCCTGGCGACATTACCGAGGCGTCACACTGCAACGCGCTGGTTGACCAGGCCGTCGAGGCGTTTGGCGAAATCCATATTCTGGTGAACAACGCGGCCTATCAGATGACGCGCGAATCGCTGGATGCAATCAGCGATGATGAGTTCGATCGGACGATGAAGACCAACCTCTATGCGATGTTCTACCTCAGTAAAGCGGCCACGCGGCATATGCCAGCAGGCGGCTCGATCATTAATACCGCCTCAATCAATGCCGACCAGCCGAAACCAAAGCTGCTCGCCTACTCCGCCACCAAAGCCGCGATTGTAAACTTCTCCGGCGGCCTGGCGGCCCTGCTGGCTGAAAAAGGTATCCGGGCCAATGCGGTCGCGCCTGGCCCGATCTGGACGCCGCTGATCCCGTCAACCATGCCGGTTGAACAGGTGAAAAATTTCGGCAGCGAAGTGCCGCTGCAGCGTGCCGGTCAGCCTGCGGAACTGGCACCCACCTATGTGATGCTGGCCAGCGATGAGGCCAGCTACATTTCAGGGGCCACCATCGCCGTGACGGGCGGCGTTGCCATTATTTAACCGGCTGTTCCCCGGCCGATTCCGCCTGCGGATCGGCCACCAGCTGCTGCGCTATTCCCCACTGGTAGAGCGGCTCCCGCGCCAGATTCTTCATTTTCACTTCACACATGATGTCGAAATCCCGGAACGACAGCGCCCACGCATTCAGCGTCGGATTAAAGAAATAGTCGGAGTGCGCCCGCAGTTTGCTTTTGCTCACCCCCAGCTGCTGCTGATCGGGCCAGCCCTGCGCCGGAATAATCCCCTCCTGCGAAATCGAATAGTGCAGCACCGGCCGGACGCCGCGCCAGGAGTCGATGACGCTCGCCACACGCGCATCATCGGGCTGGATAAATTCGCTCTCTTTTACCCAGTGGTGATGGATATCCAGCACTACCGGACAGAGCGGGGCCGCCTGCAGCACATCATCCAGCGAGCAGGAGATTTCATCGTTTTCCACCGTCAGCATCAGCCGCGCTTCCGGGCTGAGCCGGTTAAACGACTGCTTAAAGCCGTCGAAGCCCGCCTTGCCATTCATATGGATGTTAATTTTAAAATCCTGGAAGGTTTTACCGTAGCCCATCAGGCAGGCGCAGAGAGTGTGATACTCCACATCCTCCAGCGCCCGCGTCACCACATCAGGGTTGTCGGAGGCCAGCACGGTATACTGCCCCGGATGGAATGAGAGCCGGATCTGGTGCGCCCGCGCCAGCTCGCCACAGCGGGCAAACTGCGAATAGAGCGCCGGCAGAAATTCAGCAAACAGCGGTGCGGCTTCGGGCACCGTGTAGAGGGGCAGCAGGTCGCTGCCGATACGCATCATCCTGAGTGACGGCGGCAACGTCGCCAGCTGCTCCAGCGTCAGGAAGAGATGATTGAGATTGGTTACGGCGATCTCATACAGCAGCTGGTAGCGTTCGTCGTGCGATAAACTCAGAAAGCGTTTACGGGTGGTCGCGCGAAACGGAAAAAACTGTTTCCCCTCGGGGTTAAGATACTTACATGCAAAGCCTAATTTCATGTCTGCTCCTGATTTATGCTTATCAGAAGTGTAACAGGCCGCTGGCGACCAGCCAGTCGTGAGCCACGGCGTTGAGCGGAATAGCCGCAGGAGGCGTACTTATACAGGGTGAGACGTGCCGGCGCGGCGCGGGCGAAGCGGCTGCCCGCCCCAGTGTGCGGCAATCGCGTCGGGCCGGACCCTCCGGTCTGGAAAGTGTGTGGAAACCTTTCTGACGGCTGACCGGGCCGCAAAGCGTACCCGATCAGGATCGTGAGAAAGCCGCGCCCGGCCACGCTTAACCCGCCGTGTTGCACGGATTGGTCGGGCCGCTGCCCTGCTCAGTGATGCAGCATCTCCTCCACGACCTGCGCATTGGTCATCTGATAAGGGTACCAGGTCGGCCAGTTCTCCATCTCCGTCAGCAGAGCCTGCTGCGACACGTTGCCCATAAAGATATGGAAATGCGCAGACTTGCGCGGGCCGATGGTGTGGTCGCTGAACTGCACATATCTGGGCGCTTTGCTGTCCGCATCCTGGCACTCAAACAGGTAACGCACCCCTTTTTTGCCTGACGTATAGGTCAGAATTTTATGGCCCGCGTAGCGGTAGTGACAGGCGCTGACCTGCTCCCCGACGTGAAACTCCATGACACCGTTTTCGATGCCGATCGTCGTAACGTTAGTGGCGTAGCCTTTGCGGTAATAGGCTTTAATCTCCTCTGCCGTTTTACCGAGCGTCTGCTGCGCTTTCTTCTGCCAGACCGGGTCCAGCTCTCCGCTCTGCAGCAGCGGATAGACCGACTGCCACAGTCCGTCCCAGTCAGAGAGCGGACGATCTTTCACATCGCTGTCAGCAAAAACGCCTTCTGCCGCCTTCTGCTCCATCGCAGAGAGCGGTTTTCCATGCGTATGCGTGCCGTGCGCCAGCGCCTGCTGGCTGATTAACAGCGCCCCGATGACCCCAATCCACTGACCTGTCAGATTTGCCACAACCCCATCCTCACTCATCGTTACAATTGCGCAAAATGTTATGATATAACATTTCCAAACTCAACGAAAAGTTTCCGGCTGTGACGTTAATTTTGTTTAACCATTTCCAGCCCTTTCCGGCCTCTGCGCTGACCTGCTGGCGGACAACGCCGGAACGTCAGCAGACCGGATTATTCGTATGGCGGGCGCGGCCTGACCCGCCGCTAAGCCAGACGGTTCGGGCATCGATAAGCGTAGCGACAGGAGAGGTGCAGAGATAAGCGGCGGTTTCTGTCCGGATAAAAAAGGAACGTGTGCGGCGGTTAAATGGCCGGTTAACCCTCACGATTGTTCAGGTTGTTCTATATTTAGTGTCGTTGAAAGTTAAATAACCGCTGGAGCATGGATTAATGTCGAAAGATACAGAGAAGAAACCCCTGAGCGAACGTGCGCCCACCACCGGTCCCGAATCCTCAGAGCCGGGTCTGGGATCGCTGGCACCCAAAGATGGTTCACATCAGCCACCCGCTGAACCGACACCGCCCGGCAAACAGCCTACCGCACCAGGCAGCCTGAAAGCTCCGCAGACACACAACGCCAAACTCGACCAGCTTGAAGCCAGCCGTAAAAACGGCACCCATCAGGCCCTGACCACCAATCAGGGTACGCGCATCGCCAACGATCAGAACTCCCTGACCGCCGGGTCGCGCGGTCCGACGCTGCTGGAAGACTTTATTCTGCGCGAGAAAATCACGCACTTTGACCACGAGCGTATCCCCGAGCGTATCGTCCACGCCCGCGGATCGGCCGCCCATGGCTATTTCCAGCCTTACCGCTCACTGAAAGATCTGACCAAAGCGCAGTTCCTCAGCGACCCGGAGCAGATTACCCCCGTGTTTGTCCGTTTCTCCACGGTTCAGGGCGGTGCCGGTTCCGCGGATACCGTGCGTGATATTCGCGGTTTTGCCGCCAAGTTCTACACCGAAGAGGGCGTTTTCGATCTGGTCGGCAACAACACGCCGGTCTTCTTTATTCAGGATGCGCATAAATTCCCTGACTTCGTGCATGCCGTTAAGCCGGAACCGCACAACGAGATCCCACAGGGCCAGAGCGCCCATGACACCTTCTGGGACTACGTCTCTCTGCAGCCGGAAACCATGCACAACGTGATCTGGGCGATGTCTGACCGTGGCATCCCGCGCAGCTACCGCACCATGGAAGGCTTTGGTATTCACACCTTCCGTCTGATCAACGCCGAAGGCAAAGCTACCTTTGTCCGCTTCCACTGGAAGCCGGTGGCCGGTAAAGCCTCGCTGCTGTGGGATGAGTCGCAGAAACTCACCGGTCGCGATCCCGATTTCCACCGTCGCGACCTCTGGGAAGCGATCGAAGCCGGTGATTTCCCGGAATATGAGCTGGGCCTGCAGCTGATCCCGGAAGAGGATGAGTTCAAATATGACTTCGATATTCTCGATGCTACCAAGCTGATCCCGGAAGCGCTGGTGCCGGTAGAGATCGTTGGCAGGATGGTGCTTAACCGCAACCCGGACAACTTCTTTGCGGAAACCGAGCAGGTGGCGTTCCATCCGGGCCATATCGTGCCCGGTCTGGACTTCTCCAACGATCCGCTGCTGCAGGGTCGTCTCTTCTCTTACACCGACACGCAGATCAGCCGCCTGGGCGGGCCGAACTTCCATGAGATCCCGATCAACCGTCCAACCTGCCCTTACCACAACTTCCAGCGTCAGGGGATGCATCGTCAGGATATCGATACCAATCCGGCGAACTACGAGCCGAACTCCATCAACGATAACTGGCCGCGTGAAACCCCACCGGCGGCGAAAGGCGGCGGCTTCGAGAGCTATCAGGAGCGTGTGGAAGGCCATAAGGTGCGTGAGCGCAGCCCGTCGTTCGGTGAATACTACGCCCAGCCGCGCCTGTTCTGGAACAGCCAGACGGCGTTCGAGCAGCAGCACATCATCGGGGCCTACTCGTTTGAGTTAAGTAAAGTGGGCCGAGCCTATATTCGCGAGCGTGTCGTGGACCATCTGGCGCGCATCGACCTGAAACTGGCGCAGGGCGTGGCGGATAACCTGGGTATCGCGCTGACCGACGAGCAGCGCAACATTCAGCCGCCTGCGGCGGTGAACGGCCTGACTCAGGATGAGAGCCTGAGTCTCTACGCCGTGCCGGGCGGAGAGATCAAAGGCCGCCAGGTGGCGCTGCTGCTCAGCGACGGCGTGAAAGCCGCAGATGTGCTGGCCATCCTGCAGGCGCTGAAGGCGGAAGGCGTCCACGCTAAGCTGCTGGCGCCGCACATGGGTCAGGTGCGGGCCGATGATGGGTCAGTGCTGCCGGTGGATGCAACCTTCGCCGGTCTGCCGTCACTGACCTTTGATGCCGCGATCGTGCCGGATGGCAATATCGACGCCCTGCTGTTAAGCGGCGATGCCCGTTACTTCCTGCTGGAAGCCTACAAGCATCTCAAGGTGATCGGCCTGGTGGGCGACGCACGCCGCTTTAAAGCGCAGTTCGGCCTCAACGATGGCGATCAGGAAGAGGGGATCGTGGAAGGTGATTCGGCAGAGCGCGCGCTGATGTCTGCGTTTACGCAGGCGATGAAGGCGCACCGCGTCTGGTCACGCAGCCAGAAGGCGCAGTCGGTTCCGGCCTGACAGATTGCGTTAAAGAAAAACCGCCCTCCGGGGCGGTTTTTTTATGCCATCGCGGGATCTCCGCCGTTGTCAGAAGCTCTGCCAGTTATCATTGTCCGTCACGGCGACAGGCTGACGGGCTGGCACGACCAGCGCCTTCGCCACCGGCGCGGCGGAGAACGCTGCCCGCAGGCTGCTGGTTTTAAAGACTGAGACCGTTTTGCGCAGCGTGCTGGCCTGATCCTCCAGCGAGGCGGCGGCCGTGGCGGACTCTTCCACCAGCGCGGCATTCTGCTGCGTTACCCCATCCATTTCCGAGACCGCAATGCAGACCTGCTCAATGCCGCGGGTCTGCTCTGTGGAGGACGCCGCGATCTCTTCGATCAGCTGCGTTACCCGGCTGACCGACTTCACGATGCTCTCCATCGCCACGCCCGCCTGAGAAGCATGACCGGCGCCGGTTTTGATGCGCTCGGCGGAGCGCTCGATCAGCCCACGGATCTCCTGCGCCGCACTGGCGCTGCGTCCGGCCAGCGAGCGGACTTCCCCCGCCACTACCGCAAATCCCCGGCCCTGCTCACCGGCGCGCGCGGCTTCCACGGCGGCGTTCAGCGCCAGAATATTGGTCTGGAAGGCAATGCTGTCGATAATGGCGGTAATCCCGGCGATCTGGCTGGAACTTTCGCTAATCTGATCCATGTTTGCGATAACCCGGGCAACGGTTTCGCCCCCCTTCTGCGCCGTGGCTGACGCCTCTTTGGATACCGTGGTGGCCTGCTGCGCATTGTCCGCGTTGAGTTTCACCGTAGACGTGAGCTGCTCCATGCTTGCGGCGGTCTGTTCCAGCGCGGCCGCCTGCTGCTCGGTACGGGAGGAGAGATCGGTGCTGCCGGCTGAAATTTCCGCCGCGCCGGTAAAGATAGAGCGGGTCGCCTCATCGACTGAAGTGATGGTCACCACCAGTGCGTCACGCATCTGCTGCAGCTCCTGCGTCAGCAGCCCCATTTCGTTACGGCCTTCCGGCTGGATCGTCGCAGTGAGATCGCCCGCAGAGATGGCGCGCATATGGCCGGTCAGCCTGGCCAGCGGGCCAATCAGCAGTTTCTGCAGTCCGATCCAGACCGCCACGCCGATCACCGCGGTGATGAGGCCGATAGTCAGCAGCGCCCAGAGCGCATCCGTCAGGCTGCGCTGGTTATGCAGAGAGGTATCTTTCATCAGCTGGATGTTCACCGCCCGCCAGGCTTCATAGGCGCTGTCGAGCTGATCCTGCGCCGCCTGCGCCTCGAGGTTACCGTAGGCCGGATAGTTGCCCTGCTTCAGGAAGGTAACAGAGGCCAGCATGGTGTCACGCATCTGCCTATAGGCGGTTTCAACCTGCGCCGACTGCGCCTCACCCTGCCCGGCTCTGCGCGGCATCGCCTGCCACGCGCTGAAATCCGCATTGGCCCTTTCCGCTGACTGTTGTGCCTGCTCCAGCAGCGCCGCCATCGCCGCCAGCGATTTAGGGTCCTGCTGATTTTTCAGGAAACGGATCGCCACGCGGTTGATGGTGACGCGGGTTTTGATCAGGGTTTTAACCGCATCGCTCAGATGCTGCTGCTGCAGCGTCAGCTGTTCGGCCGCCACAAAGTTTTTATCGGCCTTCGCGACGCCGTTATAAAACAGAAAACCGGTCAGGGTGAGTAACGTAATAAAAATGGCCAGTACGGCCAGAATGCCGTGTGTAATTTTAAGATTTTTTAGCATGTCGGGAGGCTCATGTCAGAGGAGATAAGATCGTTATCGGCCAGTGCGCCATTTATCTGAGCATCGGCGTGCAGACGATGCCGCACGCATCGCCAGCGACAGAAAAAAGCGCGGCGGCAGAACCTGAGCGCATTCGGCGCTTAACAACCGCCCCCCCGCTGTGGTTGAATTCGCCCCTCCTCTTTTTCGTACGTGGTTATCATGCATTACATTCAGAGTCTGACGAATTTTATCGAGGGAAACCGGGTGCTGTCGATCAGCTTCAGCCTGCTGCTGCTGGTGATGGCGGGCATGATCACGCACCTGATCTGCAAATTCTTCATCGTCAAAGTGATCAGGAAGGTCTTTTTCAGCAGTCATAAAAAGGGCGTGCCGCTGGATAAAGACATCCGCCTCTCTCAGAAACTGTCAAACTTTGTGCCGGTGATTGTGGTCTACAATTTTCTGCAGTTTATGCCGGGCCTGCCTGAAAATCTGAAAGTGGCCATTCAGACCATCTGCGGCATCCTGTTCTTTATCTATCTCTCGATCTTCTTTAATGAAGTGCTGGAGATCGTTAACAACTCCTATTCGCGCAAGTCCAAACGCAAAAATCACTCGATCAAAGGCTATATCCAGATTGGTAAAATCCTGGTGCACATCATTGCCGCGATCATGATTCTGGCGATCATGTCCAACAAGTCACCGGCGATTATTATCTCCTCGCTGGGTGCGGTGGCCGCCGTGCTGATGCTGATCTTTCAGCATACGCTGCTGTCGCTGGTGGCCAATATTCAGCTCTCCTCCAACGACGTGCTGCAGCTGGGCGACTGGATCGAGATGCCGGACAGAAACATCAGCGGCGAGGTGATCGATATTGCGTTGCACACCATCACTATCCGCAACTGGGACAACACCCTGTCGCGCATTCCGACCAAAAATTTCCTGACCGAGACCTACACCAACTGGCAGGCGATGTTCTCTTCAGGCGCACGCCGCATCATGCGCAGCTTCTGGCTCGATCAGAAGTCGATTACCTTTGTGAATCAGGAGATGCTGCAGGCGATGAGTCAGATCCGTCTGGCCGGTGAAGCGATAACGGAGCTGCTGGATGGACGCGATATCAGCGCCGTCGGCGACCGCTGGTTTATCGAAAACAACATCACTAACCTGATGGTGTTCCGTAAATTCCTGACCGCCTGGCTGGCGCAGCGTGATGATATTCAGAAAGAGATGTATATCGTGGTACGGCCGCTGAAGCCGTCGCCGGAGGGGTTGCCGGTGGAGGTCTACTGCTTTACCTCGTCAATTTACTGGGCTGACTATGAGAATACCCAGGCTGCGATTTTTGAGTACATCACGGCGATGACCCGTTTCTTTTCGCTGCAGATCTATCAGCATCCGGCAGGCTCCGATTTTGCCCGACTGGCGCAGCCGCGCGCCGACAGCCGGGAGACGCAGCAAAACGGCGGATGCTAGCCGGTGATGCCGGTGGCATAAGACGCCACCGGGCAGCGCCACAGCCGGGCCGGTTAACTTTTGCTCAGCGCATAATTCAGTACCCTGTCATTTTTCATCTGGACGGTCAGCGTCTGCCCCTCGGTGGTATTCAGGGTGCGCGCCTCGCTGTAGGTCCACTTCAGCAGCCGCTGCCCGTCGGTGTAAGGCGTTTCACTGTCTGGCTGACCAAACAGCGCGATCAGCTGCGCCCGGCTGGTCTGACCGGCATGAATATGCTGCAGATTACCGCTGTCCAGCCGGTGTCCGACCCGGTTAGAACAGGCGGAGAGCAGCAGCAGCGCAGCGAACAGAACGCATTTCCTCACGTCATTTCCTTTTCAATGTTCAGCGGCGCCGATCCTGCGATGTGACTGGCGCCATCAGGTTTAAGCGTAGAGCGAATCCGCCCCATCCGGCAGGATTTTCTGCGCCTGCCGATGCGCCTCTGCGGCCGGTGGCGGTTATTTCACTGCAATTAACACAAATTCATGCCGCGCCACGCACCGCCGCCCTGCGACTGCAACATCTTAGTCTATGATTACTGTCTGTATACCCTGTGAAAACGGTCTCATCGCTGGCTTCCTGCGGTATCACGCTGAATACCAGTCCAGCTTCCTGGCTGAAGAGACGCGCCAGCCCATCTGGCATTCTGGTCTCGCTGATAGCTTTACGGTTTTTTAACGCTTGTGTCATCAACACCCTTTTCGTGCGATGGCTGCCATCGCGCATTTCCAGGCTAAATGAGGCAACTGAATGGAATCCAAATCTTTTTTTAAAAGCTGGGGCGCAGAACGGGTTGCCAGCGACGAGGTGCGTTTCCGCCTCTGGGCAACCGGTCAGCCGCGCGTCACGCTGCGGCTTTCAGGTCAGGATATTGAGATGACACCAGAGGGTGATGGCTGGTTTGAAACCCGGGTCGCCGGAGTCGCCGCCAATACCGAATATGATTTTGTGCTGGCAGATGGCACCGCCGTGCCCGATCCCGCCGCCCGTGCGCAGAAAGACAGCGTCAACGGCCCGTCGCTGGTGATCGACCCGGCAGCCTATCGCTGGCAGAACAGTCAGTGGCAGGGACGGCCGTGGGAGGAGTCGGTGGTGTATGAACTGCACATCGGCACCTTTACCGCCGAGGGAACGTTCCGGGCGGCCATCGATAAACTGCCGATGCTGGCCGACACCGGCATCACCATGATCGAAGTGCTGCCGGTGTCGCAGTTTGGCGGTAACCGCGGCTGGGGCTACGATGGCGTACTGCTCTATGCGCCACATGCCGCCTATGGCACGCCCGACGATTTCAAAGCCTTTATCGATGCCGCGCATGGTTATGGGCTGTCGGTGGTGCTGGATATTGTCCTGAACCACTTCGGGCCGGAGGGCAACTATCTGCCGCTGCTCTCGCCCGACTTCTTCCACAAGGAGCGCCAGACGCCCTGGGGTGCCGGGATCGCCTACGACGTCGATGCGGTGCGCCGCTACATCGTGGAAGCCCCGCTCTACTGGCTTCAGGAGTACCACCTCGATGGCCTGCGTTTCGATGCGATTGATCAGATCGACGATCCCAGCGAAAAGCATGTGCTGGTGGAAATTGCCGAGCGCATCCGTGCCGACATTACCGACCGTCCTGTCCATCTCACCACCGAAGATTGCCGCAACGTGACCTTCCTGCATCCGCGCGATGAAAACGGCCATGCGCCGCTGTTCACGGGCGAATGGAACGATGACTTCCATAATGCTGTGCACGTACTGGCTACCGGGGAAGATCACGCCTACTACCAGGATTTCGCCGACAGGCCCGAACAGCGGGTGGCGCGCGCGCTGGCCGAAGGGTTTGTCTATCAGGGCGAAGTGTCGCAGCAGTCGGGCGAACCGCGCGGCGTGAAGAGCAGCAGCCAGCCGCCGGTGGCCTTCGTCGACTTCATTCAGAACCATGACCAGACCGGGAACCGCGCGCAGGGCGATCGTCTGATCACGCTGGCCGGTGCAGAGCGCACCCAGGTCCTGCTGGCGACGCTGCTGGTGTCGCCCCATATTCCACTGCTGTTTATGGGTGAAGAGTATGGCGAAACCCGGCCATTCCTCTTCTTTACCGATTTCCACGGCGATCTGGCGAAAGCGGTGCGGGAAGGTCGCGCCAGGGAGTTTGAGGGCCATGCGGGTCACGGCGAGAGCGTGCCGGATCCCAACGATGTCACCACCTTTGAGCACTCAAAACTGAACTGGGCGCATACCGACACGCCGGAAGGTCAGCAGTGGCTGACGCTGACGCGTCAGCTGCTGGCTCTGCGTCAGCAACACATCGTGCCGCTGCTGCGCGACGCGGGCGGCGATGCCGGTCAGGTGGTGAGCACGGCAGAGGGCTTCCTGGCGGTGCGCTGGGACTTCCCGCAAGGCACGCTGTCCCTGGCGCTGAACGTCGGCAGCCACGCGCAGCCGATCCCGGATCTGCCGGGCGAAACCCTGTTTGCCTGGCCACAGGCCGATACCGAACTGACCCCCAACGCTATCGTAGTGCGTCTGGCTAAGAGAGAAGCAGAATGAATATCCCAACCGCAACCTACCGCATTCAGTTTCGTAACGGCATGACGTTTGACCGCGCGGCGGCGCTGGTACCCTACCTGAAAATGCTGGGGATCAGCCATCTCTATGCCTCGCCGATCTTCAGTGCGACCGCAGAGTCAACTCACGGCTATGACGTGACCGACGTTAATCAGATCGAGCCGTCGATCGGCGGCCGTGAAGGTTTTGATCGCATGGCCGCCGCCCTGAAGGCCGCCGGGCTGGGGCTGATCCTGGATATTGTGCCTAACCATATGGCCGCTTCGCTGGAGAATCCCTGGTGGCGCGATGTGATCGAGCATGGCGAACAGAGCCGTTACGCGCACTATTTCGATATCGACTGGTCACGCCGCCTGACGCTGCCGTTCCTCGGCGACACCTTTGAGGCGGAGCTGGAAAAGGGTGACATCCGCGTGCAGCGCGATCCGCAGACGGGAAAACCGGCGCTGGCCTACTTCGACAATTTCTATCCGCTGGCACCGCACACCTGGCAGGATCGTGAGGAGGCAGTGCTGGCCCTGGACGCCGCCGGCATCGCGGAACTGCATGACCATCAGCCGTGGCGGCTGATGTCATGGCGTGATGCCCCCAGCGACCTCTCCTACCGCCGCTTCTTTGAAGTGACCGGCCTGGTCGGCGTGCGCGTGGAAGATCCCGCCGTCTTTGATGCCGCCCACCAGCTGATCCTCGAACTGGTTCACAGCGGCGCGGTGCAGGGATTGCGTGTGGACCATGTGGATGGTCTGGCCGATCCGCACGGTTATCTGGAGCAGTTACGCCAGGCGGCAGGCCCCGACTGCTATCTCACCGTAGAGAAGATCCTGGGCGACGATGAGCAGCTGCCTGATGCGTGGCCGGTGTCCGGCACCACCGGCTATGAGTTTATGGCCGCCCTCGCCAACCTGCTGGTCGACAGTGAACGACTGAGCGGACTGCGCAAGGCGTATCAGGCAGTGATCGGTAAAACCGTGGATATGAAAGCGGAGCTGCGCGCGGCCAAGCTGCTGATGGCGAACCGCAATTTTGCCGGGGAGTTTAACCGCCTGCTGCAGCTGGCCCTGAAGATTGCCGAAGCCAGCGGTACGCCCCAGCCGGAAGCGCCCCTGAAAAACGCCCTGCGCGAACTGCTGGTGGCGTTCCCGGTCTACCGCACCTACGGCACGCCGGAGGGGCTGACGCCTGCCGACACTGCGCTGCTGGAGCAGGTGGTCAGTCAGGTCAAAGCCAGCGCGCATGCGCCCGACAGCCAGGCGCTCGACTTCCTCACCGCGATTCTGCGGGCGGAAACCGCCCCTTCAACCCGCGATGATGCCAGTGAGTTTCGTACCCGCTTCCAGCAGCTGACCGGACCGCTGATGGCAAAGTCGGTGGAAGATACCCTCTTCTTCCGTCAGCACATGGCGCTGGCGCTGAATGAGGTCGGCGCTGAGCCGCTGGCGCGTCACTTCTCGCTGGATCAGTTTCATGCCGAAATGCAGAAGCGACGCGACCATCAGCCCGACGCGCTGTCCGGCACCTCAACCCATGACACCAAGCGTGGTGAGGATGCCCGTGCGCGACTCTATACCCTGACCGAAGCCCCACAGCGCTGGGCCGACTGTGTGAGCCGCTGGCGCGCGATGAACGAGGACAAGGTCGTGCGCCTGAAAGATGGCCCGGCGCCCGAACCCGCCGTGCAGTGGATGCTGTATGAGGCGCTGGCCGGAGTCTGGCCGACTGACCTGCAGCCGCAGGATGCGGACGGTCTGGCGGCGCTGGAAGCACGCTTTGTCGTCTATGTGGAGAAAGCGCTGCGTGAAGCCAAACTGCGCACCGACTGGGCTGACAACAACGACGCCTACGAAGAAGCGGTGCTGGAGTATGCACGCCACCTGCTCGCGCCAGCCAACAGCGCCTTCCTGGAGGACTTCTGTGCATCGCTGCAGCCCTTTATGCGGGCCGGACTGGTCAACAGCCTGACGCAGACGGTGGTGAAACTCACCGCGCCGGGCGTGCCCGATATCTATCAGGGCAGCGAGGCGCTGGACTTCAGTCTGGTCGATCCCGACAACCGTCGCGAACCCGATTTCGAGGCGCTGGCGGCGATGCTGGCGTCACCTCAGCACGATGACAGCGAAGCACACTGGCTGCGCGGTCAGGTGAATCAGCAGGCGATCGTCAGACTGCTGACGCTGCGTCAGGAGCAGCCGGAGCTGTTCCGCCGTGGCGACTATCTGCCGCTCTCCGCAGAGGGCGCGCAGCAGGATAAGGTGCTCGCCTTTGCCCGCACCAGCCAGCAACAGGCGGTGATCGTCATCGTCTCGCGCCGGGTCTTTGACCTGCTGCCGGACAATCTCGATCAGCCGCCGGCCGGACGCTGGGCCGGGACGCATATCGCCCTGCCTGCCGCCCTGAGCCAGCGTACCTATCGGGACCGGCTGACCGGCAAAACCCTCGCCGTCGCGGAGCAGTTACCGCTTTCGGCGCTGGCGTCGCAGTGGTGCGCCGTGCTGGTGGCGGAGTAAATCCGGCCTCTGTTCCTTTATTACGCGTCACTCTGTTCACTGAATAACGAGGCATCAATGTCAAACAGTCAGCGTTTTGAAATTACGGCGGGTTACAGCCATTTGCTGGGGGCCAACTTTGACGGTCAGGGCGTGAACTTCGCCCTGTTCAGCGCCCACGCCGAGCGGGTTGAACTCTGTCTGTACGATCCCAGCGGCACGACGGAAATTGCCCGTCTGACGTTGCCGGAATATACCCATGAAGTCTGGCACGGCTATGTGCCGGGTCTGAAGCCCGGTGCGCTTTATGGCTACCGGGTTTACGGCCCTTACGATCCGGAAAATGGTCATCGCTTTAACCCTAACAAACTCCTGCTCGACCCTTATGCCCGCGAACTGGCGGGCGACATTGCGTGGAACGAGGCGCACTTCGCCTACGATCTCTACCATGACGATAAAGATCTGACGTTCGACAGCCGCGACAGCGCGCCGTTTACACCTAAGTGCCGGGTTATCGACCCGAATGCGTTCGACTGGCAGGACAATAACCGTCCAGGCGTGCCCTGGCCGAAAACGGTGATTTATGAAACCCACGTCAAGGGCTTTACCCAGCTCAATCCTGCGCTGCCACCCGAACTGCGCGGCACCTTTGACGGCATGGGCCACAAAGCGAGCGTCGATTACATCAAAAGCTTAGGGATCACCTCGGTCGAACTGCTGCCGGTGCACTGGTTCCCGGACGATCAGCACCTGCTGGATAAGGGGCTGAAGAACTTCTGGGGCTACAACACGCTGGGCTTCTTTGCGCCTGCCACCCGCTATTTCGGACCGCGCGGCATTCAGGGCTTCCGCGACATGGTGCGCGCCTTCCACGACGCCGGGATCGAGGTGATCCTCGACGTGGTCTACAACCACACCGCCGAGGGAAATGAGCTGGGCCCGACGCTGTCGTTTAAGGGCATCGATAACTTCTCCTATTACCGTACGATGCCCGATCAGCACCGTTACTACATCAACGACACCGGCACCGGCAACACCGTTAACACGTCGCATCCGCGCGTGCTGCAGATGGTGCTCGATTCGCTGCGCTACTGGTCTGAGTCGATGCATATCGACGGTTTCCGTTTCGACCTCGGCACTATTCTTGGCCGCGAGCCGGATGGTTTTGACCCGCGCGGCGGCTTTTTCGATGCCGTGATGCAGGACCCGATCCTGTCGCAGAAGAAGCTGATTGGCGAACCCTGGGATATCGGACCGGGCGGTTATCAGGTGGGCAGCTTCCCGCCCGGCTGGGCAGAGTGGAACGATCAGTATCGCGACACCGTGCGTGACTACTGGAAAGGCAACAACGTCTCAACAGACTTTGCGGCCCGCCTGCTCGGCTCCGGCGATCTCTACGACCAGCACGGCCGTCGCCCCTGGGCAAGCGTCAACTTCATCACCGCGCACGACGGCTTTACCCTCAACGACCTGGTCTCCTACAACGACAAGCACAACGCGGAGAATGGTGAAGATAACAACGACGGGCACAACGACAACCGCTCGTATAACTACGGTGCCGAAGGCCCAACCGACGACGAAGCCATCAACGCGGTGCGCGAACGTCAGAAGCGCAACTTCCTTGCCACGCTGATCTTCTCTCACGGCACGCCGATGCTGCTGGCAGGCGATGAGTTTGGCCGCAGCCAGATGGGTAACAACAACGGCTACTGCCAGGACAGCGAGATCTCCTGGGTGCACTGGGAGAACCTGCCGGAGTCCGCCGAGGCGCTGCGCGAGTTTACCCGCCAGATCCTGCGGTTACGTGCGGAGCAGCCGCTACTGCGGCGTGAAAACTGGCGCGACGGCATGGAGATCAAATGGTTCAACGCCGGGGGCGGGTTCCAGCAGAGCGAGCAGTGGGATGAGGGCTCCACGCTGGGCGTCTATATCGGGCGGCCGGACCTGCAGACTGAAGAGGGTATCTGGCATGACGTCCTGATGCTGCTCAATCCGTTTGAAGGCAATGTGCCCTTCCGCATCCCGCAGTTTGGCGAAGGCGGCTGGGTGCTGGAGCTGACCACCAGCGACGTGGCGAAACGGGGTCTGGTGATCACTAAAGAGAAGGATTTCGAACTGGAAGGCCGCAGTTTTGCCCTGTTCAGACGCCCGTAAAGGCTGAATCGGGTTAAAAACCGCGCATCAGGCGCAGCCTGTTCTGCGCTGCGCTTGAATTTCTGGCGATCGTTGCCAGGCTTAACCGGTTGTTAATCGTGAAAATTGATGCTGATAAGGAGGCATAATGTCCAGATTTACGCAGAAAGTTGTGGTTGTGACAGGTGCCGGATCCGGCATTGGTGAGGCCAGCGCGAAGCGTTTCGCTGAAGAGGGAGCCTCCGTGGTGCTGGTGGGCCGCACCGCGCAGAAACTGGAAGAGACGCTGGCGGGAATGACGGCGGGCGATCATCTGGTGGCGGCCTGCGATGTCTCAGACGCGGAGCAGGTTAAACAGCTGTCAGAAAAGGTGCTGGAGAAGTATGGCCGTGTTGATGTGCTGGTCAACAACGCCGGGGTGATCGTGCAGGGCCGCGTGCATGAAGTCGGACTCGACGCGTGGAAAACCCTGATGAAAACCGACCTGGATGGCGTGTTCTACGGCGTGCACTACTTCATGCCTGCCCTGCTGAAGAGCAAAGGCAACGTGGTTAACATCTCCTCCGTGTCAGGCCTGGGCGGCGACTGGGGCATGAGCATCTACAATGCGGCGAAAGGGGCGATTACCAACTTCACCCGCGCACTGGCGATGGACTACGGCGCGGATGGTGTGCGCGTCAACGCGATCTGCCCCGGCTTTACCTTCACCGATCTGACCGAAGAGGCCAAAAACGATCAGGCGCTGCTGGAGCGTTTCTACGATCGCATCCCGCTGCGGCGTGCGGGTGAAGCGGACGATATCGCCCGTGCCATTCTGTTTATTGCCAGCGAGGAAGCCAGTTATATCACCGGCGTCAATCTTCCGGTCGATGGCGGCCTGACCGCCTCAAATGGCCAGCCTAAACAGGCATAGTTTTTCAGGCAGCGTTTGTACGCTGCCTTTTTTATTCTGAACCACCCGCCTGCTTATTTCTTCTGTTCCCGCCTTGCCGCCGACAGATTATTCCGACCAACTAATGACGGGGAGTATGACGGGTAGGCGTTGCCGCGCGCGCCGGTTTAATTGTCGTGCTGCTGCTGGTCGGACAAATAAAAGTGCTCAGGCAGGCATTACATAATATGGCATTCGCGTGGTGTATTTTCGCCACCGTCAGCGCCTGCTGCCGGGTATAAAGCGAACCAATAAAAACACGCCTGTCGTTCTTAGACAGATTAACGCAACCTTCTTTGTGTAAAATCCATCCACCCATGGGACGCGGGCACAGATAATAATAGCTGGCTTTGAGCATGGCAGTTCATCCTGATAGTTGCTGTATGTGTCGTAAAAAACAGACCAAAATTGGTAAGAGTTTTTTTTGTAATCTGAAGCATTATTAAACTAACTGAGAATTATCCTTAAAACCACTTTATTAGATACCCGAAACCGACTTTGAGAATATGCCCTTTTCCGCCCCCGTTATCGCTTCAGACAATCAACGCCCTGCATTTCTGCGATTCACTTCACCACCCCGATTTCATTTACCCCGCTAATCGATCAATTAACAGACCGAAATTTGTTTTTCCCATCAAAAACAATACGATAAAAAAATAATCGACGATGCACTTCTGCGATCACGCTCACATTTCATTAGCGAGCATGGCGGGAAAAAGCGCATCCGCAGGGGTATTTATGAGGATTGATAAACTGAAGCTGAAAATCGCAAAACTGGTCTGCCTGGCCCTGCTCAGCGCAGCACGAAAGCGGGTTACGTCAGCGGCTTATTAAATCAGGCGGGCGCAATTCGACGCGGCTGGCTTGAAAAGCAAACCGTTCGGTTCGCTTTCCGGCAATGAAAAAGGAGGAGACAGCCTGCAGGCCGCCGGGCGGCTCGCCTGTCCCCACGGCCTGCACGTCACCCGTAGCGATCCACTCTGGCGTGCAGCGAACGTCTCAACGCGAACGCTTACCCTTACTTCAACGCTCACGAAGCCCCGAGCCGAATATGCCGCGCAGAACGGCGGGCTGGCATCACAGACGCTGCCCTTGTGCACCAGTCTGCTGTTTGAGGGTACGATTATCACGATGCTGATCATCGTGCCTGCTGCTGACAGGGGCGCACGCGTCAGGGCTGAAGAGCCGGCGACGGGTGTTGGCCTGTTTCTGTTCAGGCTGGCAGTCTCGGGTAGCGGAGTCGCGACTGTTCGATCAGCGCCCGGTTGTGGCGGTAATTGTTCCGGCCCCGGAGAGCGGTGCGCCGGAGAAATAACCCGGTGGAAATACAGAGCTTAGTGCTGCGCAGCGGGGCGATGGATCAAGACAGATTCAGTTCGCCTGGCCGCATCAGATATAACTGTCCGACGATGGAAGAGATGTAATGCAGGTGCGGTCTCTGTCCCGCTGAATAGAGAGAGGACGTGAATCAGATCGCACGGATATTTTTAACCCGCGGATTCACTTTCTGCTGAAGGAGATCTTCATCGGGGCCCAGATAATAAGGCACCGCACACTGCCGGCCATCTTTGGTAAATATGATCTGATTATCATGCAGGAATAACGCCGTGAAATGACCGAGCACAACGCCATTTAATTCAAAGCAATGATTTCTGGCCGCACGCAGCCCCTGCTGACTATTCAGAAAATCAACGAATCGCAACACGCTGCGCCTCCTTATAATATATTCGCCTTACCGGAACCGCAGAGATAATAGCCGCAACCCGGACCGGAATCATCCGGCGGGCGCGGTTTTCAGAATAGGCTTATCGCGGATTCATTCATGCTGTTTATTCCGCCCGACGGTGTCCCGTCGCCGTTCAGACCGCCTGCCGGGGATCGTGGCTGTCATAAAAAGGCCCCGGCCTGTCATATTTGTATTGCGTCCTCCGCCCGCCCGCTATAACGTTGCTTTTCAACCCTGTGCAGCGTGTCGGAACCCCATACAAACGTGGAAATTTTTGATGCAGAGCCTCGTCACATCGCAGCGATTCAGCAGATCTATGCCTGGCATGTTCTGAACGGTACCGGCTCTTTTGAGACCGTCCCGCCCGACGTCACCGAAATCGGTGAGCGGATGCAAAGGATTCAGCAGGCGGGCCTGCCCTGGTTTATCGCCGTCAGCCACGGCCTGGTATGCGGCTTCTGCTATCTGGCACCCTACCGTCCCCGCCACGCCTACCGGCATACGCTGGAAGACTCGATCTATATCGATCCCGGCTTTCAGCAGCGCGGCGTCGGTTCAGGCCTGCTGAAGCACGCTATCCGGTGGGCTGAGCAGGCCGGATATCGCCAGCTGATTGCCAATGTCGGTGACAGCACGAATCACGGTTCGATCGCCCTGCACCGTGCCGCCGGCTTTGAGACCACCGGCATCCTGCGCGCGGTGGGGTTCAAACAGGGACGCTGGCTGGATACCGTTTTTATGCAGCGGGCGCTGGGATTAGGTGATTCCGCGCTGCCAACAGGCAGCGAAACATCGCTGTAACAGAAAAGGCGCACCGGACCTCGTTCTCCGCAGGAGAACCTTCTGGTAAGGTGTGTTAACAAAAAATAAAAAATCCCGGAAACCGTTATGTTGTCGACAATCATCTATCGCAGCCACATTACCGACCATGTGCCGCTTGATACCCTGGCTGATCTGGCGCGTAAAGCGAACAAAATCAATCGCTCATCAAGCGTCACGGGTATCTTACTGTTCAATGGCACGCATTTCTTCCAGCTGCTGGAAGGCCCGGAAGCAGCAGTCAAAGCGGTTTACAGCCGGATTTGCCGGGATCCGCGCCACCATAATCTGGTTGAGCTGCTGCGCGATTACGCGCCGTCGCGCCGCTTTGGTCACGTCGGCATGGAGCTGTTCGATCTGCGGCAGCATGACAAAGCGCGGGTGCTGGAAGCGGTTCTGGAAAAATGTACCAGTAAGTTTCAGATGATCTATACCGATCGGGCGCTGCAGTTCCTGCGTACCTTTGTCGAGGCACGGGAAAAAGAGAACTATTTTGAGATCCCCGCCGCCAGCAACTGGCAATTTATTCGTGATGAGTCAGAGCAGCGTGCAGGTGACGTGTCGCTGGTGGCCGCGGATGAGATCACTTTCGCGTTCCAGCCCATCGTGGATCCCCTCGCCTGCGAAATTGTTTCGCTGGAGGCGCTGCTGCGCGGTCCCCGGGGGGAATCCCCGCTCGACTATTTTGCCCGGCTGCCCCGCGAGGAGCTCTATCAGATCGATCTGAGGTCGAAAAAGAACGCCTTCGCCCAGGCGAAACAGCTGGGGATTGAGGGAATGACCCTGTCGATCAACCTGCTGCCGATGACGCTGGTCACCGTGCCCGACGCCGTCCCCTATTTACTGAATGAGATTGCGGCGCACGGCCTGGTGCCGGAGCAGGTCATGGTGGAGTTCACCGAAAACGAAATTATCTCCCAGCCTGAAGCCTTTGAAGCCGCTATCAGGCAGCTGAAGGCCGCCGGTATCAGCCTGGCGCTGGATGATTTTGGTGCCGGTTTTGCCGGGCTGTCGCTGCTGACCCGCATCCAGCCAGACAAGATCAAGATCGACCGCGCCATTATCTCGGATGTGCATAAAAGCGGTCCCAAGCAGGCGATCATTCACGCCATTCTGAAATGCTGCGCCTCACTGGAAATCGGCGTTATCGCCGAAGGCATTGAGCAGCCGGAAGAGTGGATGTGGCTGGAGGCAGCCGGCGTGACGCAGTTCCAGGGATTTCTGTTCTCAAAACCTGAACTGAACGGCATCGGCGCCGTGGCCTGGCCGGAGCTGAACTAACCCCCTGCGATTTGGATGAATTTGTCCTCACCCGCCTTGCTGGATCATCCGGCCGCTGCTAAATAATTAACAGCGCCGGAAGATCATTTTTCTGTCATCTTCTCGCGGCAGAGTCAGTTATTACCCCATCAGTGATTAAATGTTTAGCAGTCAGATGTTCAGTGTTTAGGCCAGCGCAACGCGCCATGCGTGCGACGTGACTCCAGGGACAGCATTTGAGGAACTGAATGAAGCAGATTATCCGTGGTGATAAAGAACCCGCCCATATCCTGGCAGCGACCCGTGCGCTTGAAGCGCACTACTCCCGCTACGGGGAAGGAAACAAGTACCATCCCATTATCTACTCCATTGCCTACCGCAGCCGCTTCTATCAGGTTGAGGTGATCACCCGCCGGGAAACCATGGTTGCCACGGTTATTACCGGCGTGCGCAAACTTTCGCACCTCTCTGGTGCCGCCTGACGGATCTTACCTGCCGGGGGCGGACAGCCCCCTTTCTCCACCTATCGCCGGTAGAGTGAATTAGCCGGATAGATGGCCCCAATCACGCTTTTCTCCCGTGCGCCGGTCACGGCGGGCAGATTGCCCGGCAACCCGGAAAGCGTGCGGAAGGCCAGCCAGGCAAACGCCAGCGCCTCCATGTCATCACCACTCACGCCCGCGCTGTCGGTGGTCGTCACCTCGGTTCCCGGAAGATGCGCCGCCAGTCGCGCCATCAGCAGCGGGTTGCGGCTGCCGCCACCACATACCAGCAGACGATCGCAGCCATCATGGAGTAAAACCTGATGGGTAATGGTGATGGCTGTCAGTTCCACCAGCGTGGCCTGCACATCCTGCGGCGCCAGCCCCGGGAAGTAGCGCAGATGCTGTTCCAGCCAGCCCAGATTAAAGTGTTCACGGCCGGTGCTCTTCGGCGGTGGCAGCGCGAACCAGGGCTCCCGCAACAGCGCCTCAAGCAGGGCCGGGATCACCGTCCCGCTGCGGGCCCACTGCGCATCCCGGTCATAGGGCAGCGCCTGATTTCGCCAGATCCAGGCGTCGAGCAGCATATTGCCGGGGCCGGTATCAAAACCGCGCACCGGCTGCCCCGGGATCAGCAGCGAGAGATTAGCGATGCCGCCAATATTCAGCACCATGCGGCGTTCGGTGGCATCCATCAGCAGCGCCTGATGGAAAACGGGCACCAGCGGCGCGCCCTGCCCGCCCAGCGCCATGTCGCGACGGCGGAAGTCGCCTACGACCGTAACGCCGGTCGCCGCGACAATCTGATTCGCATCCCCAATCTGCAGCGTGTTGGGGGCCTCGCTCTGAGGTTCATGCCAGACGGTCTGACCGTGGCAGCCAATCGCCGTGATATCGCTGGCTTCCAGCGACTCGCGCTTCATCAGTGTCACCACCGCCTCAGCAAACAGCTGACCGAGGCGGGTATCGAGCTGGCCGAGCTGCGACAGCGTCAGAGACTGCCCCTGGCAGATCGCCAGAATCGCCTGACGCAGCGCGGGGGGCATCGGATGGCAGTAGCTCGCCTGTTGCGCCACCATATTCTCGTCGATGGCGGCCAGCACCACATCCACTCCATCCAGGCTGGTGCCTGACATTACCCCGATATAGCGTCCTGATTTCATAGCCATTCCTTACTCCCGGCGCGATGTGCAATTCGTCTGCGGCTAGCCTGACAAATAATGATCGCTAATTCTATGATTAATTTATTTTAATCCAAACGTGCTAACCGATAACGCAACGCCATCTTTTTTCATTCCCGATTGAATTATTGTTGTTCCTGCATAGTCTATGCTTCGTCCAACCGCGTTTTGTTCGGACAGGGATTAATTTGCCAGGTTTGTGTCTTATACTGAGAGCAGGATACAGCGATAAACGTGGCGCCCTCTCGACTAAAGGAGTTTCAAATGATTAAGCGTGTAATTGTGGTCGCTCTGACCGGTATGATGCTGGCAGGTTGTAGCAATACCAGTACGCTGTCGGGTGATACCTACAGTGCCAGCGAAGCCAAGCAGGTGCAGAGCGTTTCATACGGTACGTTAGTCTCTGTTCGTCCGGTGAAGATTCAGGGCGGCAGTGACAGCAACGTTATTGGTGCTATCGGCGGTGCCGTGCTGGGTGGCTTCCTGGGCAACACCATTGGTGGTGGTGCCGGTCGCAGCCTGGCGACAGCCGGTGGTGCGGTGCTGGGTGGCGTAGCCGGTCAGGGCGTTCAGGGCGCAATCAATAAAACTGATGGCGTCGAGCTGGAAATCCGTAAGGATGATGGCAACACCATCATGGTTGTGCAGAAACAGGATGCGTCCCGTTACTCCGTGGGTCAGCGTGTTGTGATGGCGTCTAACGGAAGCCAGGTGACCGTTTCACCTCGCTAACAGCGTCAGACAAAAAACCGACGCCCGGGCGTCGGTTTTTTTATTTCTCTTTATGCTGAAGTTCGAGAATGTTTTTCTCCAGCCGGGCGATCAGCGTCACCATCTGTCCGATCTCCTCCTGACTGATCCCGGAAAGAATGTCGTCGCGCGTCGCATCAATGACGCTCTCAACCTGTTCAATAATCGGTTCCGCCTGCTGCGTCAGCTTAATACGCTTGGCACGACGATCGTTGGCGCAGGTCGAACGGGTGATTAACCCCTTCTCCTCCAGCTGATCCAGCGTACGCACCAGAGACGGCTGTTCAATCCCGATCGCCTTGGCTAACTGGATCTGTGACTGCTCAGGCGGCAGTTGATGAATATTGTGCAACGTCACCCAGTGAGTCTGAGTCAGCTCAAGCGGTTTCAGCCGCTGATCAATCAACGCGCGCCAGATGCGCACCAAACGAGATAAATCCGTTCCGAGTGGCGTATCCATTTCATCTCCTTATAATTAGCTTGCTAGCTATCAAGCCAGATTTTACACTATTCTGCGAGTTTACAGGACAAATTACAAATCCCGGACCTGACCCCGAAAACGCAGCTGCGCCCGGAGTCTGCCGTCTGGGTTAACGAAGGATGTTATTACGTGCTCACTCCTGCGCTTTCAGGGGCGAAACCGCTGACCGATCTGGTCGTGGGTGCCTCACTCTTTTTCCCGCCGATGTTCAAAGCGGTGATCCTCGGCTTCTTTTTCTGGCTGCTGATCCACCCGCTGGTACGTGGCTGGATCTACTCCGGCGATGTCTGGCATCCCACCCTGTTTGATCTCTCCCTGTTTGTGCTGTGCGTCACCGCCGCACTCTGGCTCATCGGTCATGGATAATTGAGATGAAATTTAATGCGGTAAAGTATTTCTCCACGCTGATCGTCTTTGCGCTGGCGCTGCTGGCTGGCGGCTGGCTGTGGAACTACTACATGCAGTCGCCCTGGACTCGCGACGGCAAAGTCCGGGCGGAGCTGGTGGATATCACGCCTGAGGTTTCGGGCCGCATCACCCAGCTTCGCGTCAGGGACAATCAGTTTGTGCATCGCGGCGATCCCCTGCTGACGCTGGATCCGGTGCCGTGGCAGATTGCGCTCGACAATGCCGCCGCCCAGCTCAGCAAAGCGCAGGCCGACCTGGCCAAAGCGCAGCATGAATTTAACCGCCGCAGCGGCCTGCCGCGCAATGTCATTTCCACCGAAGATCTTGATGCGGCACGCCTGAGCGCCGGAGCCGCGGCCGCCAGTGCCAAAGCGGCACAGGCAGAATGGGAACGGGCGCGCTGGAATCTGCAGCAGACGACGCTGACCGCCCCGGTGGATGGCTGGGTTACTAACCTGACGCTGCGACCGGGCAACTATGCCACGGCGGGCACGCCGCTGTTCGCTCTGGTGGATGGACACTCCTGGTATGTGATGGGCTATTTTGAAGAGACCAAACTGCGCCATATTCAGGCCGGTGCGGCTGCACAGGTGGTGCTCTACAGCAACGGGATGCAGCTGCAGGGCAAAGTCGACAGCATTGGCCGCGCCATCTATGACCAGAGTATCGGAACCGACAGCGGGCTGGTGCCCGATATCAAGCCCAACGTGCCCTGGGTCCGGCTGGCGCAGCGCGTGCCGGTGCGCATTCGCCTCAACCCGTTACCCGCCAGCGCCGACCTGGTCGCAGGCACCAGCTGTACGATCACGATTCAGCCATGAATATTCAGTGGCTGGCCTGGGATCAGCTGCCGTGGATTAAGGCCAGCGGCGGACAGTGGCGCTATGCGTTGCGCAACGCTATCGCCATGTGTCTGGCGCTCAGCATCGCCTATGGACTGGATCTTGACGAACCCTACTGGGCGATGACCTCTGCCGCCGTCATCAGTTTTCCCACTGTCGGCGGTGCGATAAGCAAAAGTCTCGGCCGCATCGTCGGCAGCCTGCTGGGGGCCAGCGCCGCGCTGCTGATCGCCGGGCACACCCTGAATGAGCCCTGGCTGTTTACTTTTGCCATTGCCGGCTGGCTGGCGCTCTGCACCGGGATCGCCAGTCACTATCAGAATAATGTCGCCTACGCCTTTTCGCTGGCGGGCTATACCGCAGCCATTATTGCGTTCAGCAGCGTCAATATTACGGATATCACCACGCTCTGGACCATCGCTCAGGCCCGCGTCTGCGAGGTCATCTCCGGCATTCTGTGTGCCGGGCTGATGATGATGGTGCTGCCAAGCACCTCGGATGGAGAGACGCTGATTACGTCACTGAAGCAGATGCACGACCGCCTGCTGGAGCACGCCGTGCTGCTGCTGCAGCCCACGGCCAGCGACACTATCCGTATCGCGCATGAAAACGTAATCAGCCAGATCCTGACCATGAATCTGCTGCGGATCCAGGCGTTCTGGAGTCACTATCGCTTTCGCCGCCAGAACAACGTGCTGAACTATGTGCTGCATCAGCAGCTGCGGCTGACCAGCGTGCTGTCCAGCCTGCGCCGCATGTTGCTGAACTGGCCGGATGCGCCAGAGACGCTGTTCACGGCGCTGCAGCAACTGCTGGCGGAGCTGGCGAAACCGGCGTGCGACAAGTACCGGCTGGCGCAGATCCTGCGCAGCGTGACGCCCGCAGCGGATGGCGACTACCGGCAGCGCGCCTTCTGCCAGCGGCTGCGCTACTTCTGCTGGATGTACCTTAACGTGCTGCGCTGGATACGCCTGCTGGAACGCGCCGATGCGGACACCCGCTTTCAGCCGCCGCCGGTGCCGGCGCTGGCCCGCGACAGTGACAGCGCCGAAGCGGGCTGGAGCGCCCTGCGCACCTTCTCCGTCATCGTGCTCGGCTGCGCGTTCTGGATTAACACGCAATGGTCTTCCGGCGCCGCTGCGCTGACCTTAACGGCCATCGCCTGCGTGCTCTACGCCTCATCACCCTCACCCGGCGGCAGCGTCACCCTGCTGCTGAAGACCCTGCTCTGGCTGTTTGCCTTTAGTTTTGTGATGAAGTTTGGCCTGATGGTGCAGATCAGTCAGCTGTGGCCCTTTCTGCTGCTGCTCTTTCCGCTGCTGGTAACGCTGCAGCTCTTTAAACTGCAGCAGAAACAGCGAGCCGGGATGTGGGGACAATTTATCGTCTTTATGGGCTCGTTTATCGCGGTGACCAATCCACCAGACTGGGATTATCAGGCATTCTTCAACGACAACATCGCCAAGGTCTGCGGCGTGCTGCTGGCCTGGCTGGCGTTTCAGATCCTGCGGCCCAGCTCCGACGCACGGCGCAGCCGTCGCCATATCCGCGCACTGCGGCTGGCGTTTCTCGATCAGCTGCGACAGCGTCCCCGTCTCAGCGAGAGCCGCTTTGAGTCGCAGATCTATCACCGTATCAGTCAGCTCAGCCACAGCCGGGATGAACAGGCGCGTGTCTGGCTTCTGCGCTGGGGCGTGGTGCTGCTGAACTGTTCGCACATTGTCTGGCAGCTGCGGGAGTGGCGCGCCGGTTCGGCGACGTTGATGGCGTTTCGTGAGGAGAGTCTGCGTCATCTGCAGCAGATTATGAGCAGTCGGGGCGTACAGCATAGCTCGCTGGATCGGACGCTGGCGGAACTGGAGGCAACCATCGCTACTTTACTGGCGCTGGAAAGCAACGATGCCAGCGAACTGGCGGGTATTATCTGGCGTTTACGCTGTTCGCTGGCGCAGCTTAAACAGGCGGTGCCTGCCTGATCACTGGCAATATTGCTGCTGCTGGCGGTTAAAGTCCTCCTGCAGCTGTTGCAATGTTTTGTGGCCTTCGAAGCGGGTTTTATCCATCTCGGTCATCGGCTCGATCACCAGCGCCTTCTCATCCGGTGAGAAGATAAACCGGCGCGTCAGTTCACTGCCGGTAAAACTCTGACCGCGGATCCCGCCACAGACCATCGTCATGGTGTGACGATAGATGGTGGTTTCGGTGAAATTGGTTTCGGTGGCGCTGCGAAAGACCTGGTCGCACCCCTGTTTCTCCAGCTGACGCACCATGTTGCGGCTCAGCCATTCACGCCCTCTGGCGATTTTTTCGCAGTTGACACGCATCGGGCTGGTGTCGATGGTGCGCTGAAGCTCGCGACCGGTTTCAGTCACCAGTTGCGTATCATTGGGTTTATCGCATCCCACCAGCAGCAGACACAGCAGTAATGCGCCCTTGACTCTCATTTTTCCCGCTCCTTCCCCGTCACGCTTTCGTACCTGAATCAATATCATAGGGGGGAAATGGCGGGGATGGTACAACAATTACTAAACAGGGGGTGAAAAGCGAGCGGCTGGCGTCGGCCGCCCGCTAAAGTCAGATGACGCCGCAGGCATAGCGCGCCCCGCCACCGCCCAGCGGTTTGGGCTGATCGGCGTGATTATCCCCGCCAGCATGCACCATCAGCGCCTTGCCCTTGATTTCCTGCAGCGACTTCAGGCGTGGAGCCAGCACCGGATAGGTTGCCTTGCCAGCGTCGTCCACATAGATCGCAGGCAAGTCGCCCAGGTGTCCTTCACCATAGGGCCCCAGATGTTTGCCCGTGTTAGCCGGATCGAGGTGCCCCCCTGCGGCACCGGCAGCAACAACCTTGCCTTCCGATTCGCCCGGTTCACAGCTCCCTTTCGCATGCACATGGAAGCCGTGAATGCCCGGTTTCAGCCCCTGCAGTTCAGGCGTGAACTGCAGGCCATACTGCGTCTCGTCGATCCTGACAGTGCCCAGCGACTGACCAACCCCTTCGGCGGTAACCTGATGGATACTGACCTCTTCGCTGGCAGCCTGAGCCGAGCCGCAGGCGATCAAAGCACATAGCGCAACTGCTTTCAGTTTCATGGTAACTCCGTTTGCAGACCAGGGTGTGCGATAAGTCTGGCCGCTGTTGCGCTGTTTTGCCGGAAATTGACGCAGCTTTACGCTTCAGGGCACATCATAGCCCAGGGCGGCCTTACGAATGCGGAACCACTGCTGACGCGTCAGGGTCAGATCAAGCGAACGCGCGACCTCACTCACCCGCGCCGCTTTACCTGAGCCAATAATCGGCAGCGGTCGCGAAGGCAGCATCACTATCCAGGCGTAGACCACCTGCTCCAGGCTGGTTGCGCCGGTTTCCTGCCGGACCGCTTCCAGCTCATCACGCAACGGCTGGAAATGGGGATCGTTAAACAGGCGGCCGCCGCCCAGACAGGACCAGGCCATCGGCCGGATGCGCAGCTGCTGACACTGATCCAGCGATCCATCCAGCAGGACGCTTTGCTGCACCGGGGAGATCTCCAGCTGATTAGTGACCAGCGAAAACGGCAGGCGGGATTGCAGCAGGGAGAACTGGGCAGGCGTGAAATTGGAGACGCCAAAGTGCAGCACCTTGCCGCTTTGATGCAGGGCCATAAAGGCGTCAGCAACCTCGTCCGCCTCCATCAGTGGATCGGGCCGATGGATCAGCAACAGGTCAAGCCGATCGGTATGGAAATGGCGCAGCGAGTTTTCCGCGCTCTGCAGGATATGCGCTTTATCGGTAATGTAGTGACCGATCCGGTTTTCGGGTCGGGCGCGGGTGGCGATACCGCATTTGGTCACAATCTGCAGCCGATCGCGCAGGCCGGGCGCCAGCTTCAGCGCCTCACCGAATGCGGCTTCACACTGGTAATCGCCGTAGATGTCGGCATGGTCGACGGTGGTGATCCCCAGGTTCAGATGGTGCTCAATAAACGCGACCCGCTCCTGAGGCGACATGCCCCACTCCATCAGACGCCAGTACCCCATAACCAGCGGTGAAAATTCGGGGCCCTGTAAGGCGATGGCCTGCGGTTGTAACATGACATTCTCCCTGTTGCGCATTGGCTGAAATTAGCGTTCCAGAGAGTATAACGGAAAGCCGAGCGGGGATAGTCGTCAGAACAACTCTGGCTGCTGAGGATCGGGTGGCTCTTCGCCTTTCTGCTGCCGTTGCATGCGCAGACGACGCTGCTGGCACAGGCGAATGACCTCACGCTTTTGCGCATCACTGAAGCGCAGCCAGTTGAACCGCTCATCGCGGCTGCGTAAACATCCCAGACAGTAGCCGCGTGCATCCGTCTGGCAGATACCGCGACAGGGGCTGGGAACCGGGAAAAACTCAAGCTGCTCGGCCACCACGCCTCCGGTTTCACAGAATAAACAGTCAATAAAAGCGTAGCCTGGTCAGGCAGAAAGTCCGCCCCGCGCGGCCAGAATTATCCTGATCCTGGCCGGTCAGGTGAACACTCTGTGCGGAATGCACCCTGAGACGTTGCATTAGACCGACTGGTCTACTAACCTCACTGCCATGAATAAGATGCTACAGCGTAATGCAACCCGCGAACACCTGCTTCAGACAGGTGAACAGCTCTGTCTGCAACGCGGCTTTACCGGAATGGGCCTGAGCGAACTGCTGACCCAGGCGGCGGTGCCGAAAGGCTCCTTCTACTACTATTTCCGTTCTAAAGAGGCGTTTGGCGTGGCACTGCTGGAGCGCTACTTTGCGCGTTACCTGCAGGATGTGACGCTTCAGCTCAATCAGACCGAGGGCACGCCGACGGAGCGTCTGCTTAATCACTTCCGTGCCGCCGTTGAACTGTTTGTGCAACAGGGGCATATCGTGGGCTGTCTGGGCGTCAAAGTCTCAGCCGAAGTGTGCGACCTCTCTGAACCGATGCGCGCGGCCCTGCAACAGGGGGCGGCGAAGATCACGGCCCTGTATGCCCGGACGCTGACTGCCGCAGCCGAGCAGGAGTCTCTTCACCTTCCGCAGCCTCCGGCGCAGATGGCGGAATTGCTGTCGCTGTTGTGGCTCGGCGCCAGCCTGCAGAGCAAAATTTCCCGCGAGGCGCAGCCACTGCGTCTGGCATTGAGCACCCTCGAACAGTGGCTCGAACGCCGCTGATTTTTAAAAAACGTGTTTGTAGACGACTGGTCTACTAATCAGGAGCTATTATGGCGAGTACCCAGCTGTTTCGTCCGCTGAAAGTCGGCGCAATTACCGTCCCGAACCGCGTATTTATGGCACCGCTGACCCGCCTGCGCAGCATCGAACCCGGCGACATCCCGACACCGATGATGGCGGAATATTACCGTCAGCGCGCCAGCGCCGGTCTGATCATCACCGAAGCGACCCAGATCTCCTTCCAGGCGAAAGGTTATGCCGGTGCGCCTGGCCTGCACACCCAGCCGCAGATCGCGGCGTGGAAAGAGATCAACGACGGCGTGCACCAGGCGGGCGGTCACACGGCCGTACAGTTATGGCACACCGGCCGTATCTCGCATAACAGTGTGCAGCCGGAAGGCAAAGCCCCTGTTGCGCCTTCGGCCCTGCCTGCAGGCACCCGTACCTCTCTGCGTGCGGAAGATGGCAGCGTCTATCGCGAAGAGACCTCTCTGCCGCGCGAACTGACGGTGCCGGAAATTCAGCAGATCGTAGCCGATTTTGGTCAGGCTGCGGCTAACGCGCGTGAAGCGGACTTTGACCTGCTTGAGCTGCACTCGGCGCACGGCTACCTGATCCACCAGTTCCTGGCCCCCGATTCAAACCAGCGCACCGATGAGTATGGCGGCAGCATCGAAAAACGCGGTCGCTTTGCGCTGGAAGTCGTTGATGCGGTGATCGCCAACTGGTCTGCCGACCGCATCGGCATCCGCGTCTCGCCTGTCGGCAGTTTCCAGAATCTGGACAACGGCCCGGACGAAGAAGAGGCGGCGCTGTGGTACATCGGTGAGCTGGCGAAACGCAACATCGCTTATCTGCACCTCTCTGAGCCAGACTGGGCGGGCGGAAAGCCTTACACCGAGGCTTTCCGTCAGAAAGTGCGCGATCTCTTCCCGGGTGCCATCATCGGTGCCGGTGCCTACACCGTAGAAAAAGCGGACGACCTGATTTCACGCGGTCTGATCGATGCGGTCGCCTTTGGGCGTGATTACATCGCAAACCCGGATCTGGTGGAACGTCTGCAGCAGGATGCCCCACTTAACCCACAGCGCCCGGAAAGCTTCTACGGCGGTGGCGCTGAAGGGTATATCGATTACCCGACGCTGTAAGCGGGTCAGGCTGCTGTCCGGGACGATGACGGCAGCCATTATTCACAGGCGATTTTCATCGCTATACTTAGCGCTGGGTCATCCGGCGATGGCGTTTCTATTTCAAAGAGGATGTTATGCGTTTACTTCATACCATGCTGCGCGTTGGCGATCTGCAACGTTCAATCGATTTCTACACCCGTGTACTGGGCATGCGCGTGCTGCGTCAGAGCGAAAATACCGAATATAAATACACCCTGGCGTTTGTGGGTTACACCGACGAAAGCGAAGGTGCCGTGATCGAACTGACCTATAACTGGGGCGTGGACAAATATGATCTGGGCAATGCCTATGGTCACATCGCACTGGGCGTGGATGACGCGGCAGCAGCCTGCGAACGTATCCGCAAAGATGGCGGTAACGTCACGCGTGAAGCCGGTCCGGTTAAAGGCGGCTCCACCATTATCGCCTTTGTCGAAGATCCCGATGGTTACAAAATCGAGCTGATCGAAAACAAAGATGCCGGTAAAGGTCTCGGCAACTAAACCTGCCTGTCAGCCTGCCCGTCCGGGCGGGCTGAATCCCCTTCCCTGCGCTTCATCTGCTGCACCCGGCCCCGTTTTTTGCCATAATGCGCGCTGCCCTTTTTCTGCAGCGAGATCCTGATGTCTGAATCGAATTCCCCTAATGCACTCAATCAACGTTTCCGTGGCTTCTACCCGGTGGTGATCGACGTCGAAACCGCGGGTTTCAATGCGCAGACCGATGCGTTACTGGAAATTGCCGCTATCACGCTGAAAATGGATGAAGAGGGGTGGATTGAGATTGATCAGACGCTGCATTTCAACGTCGAACCCTTTGCCGGATCGCTGCTGCATCCTGAGGCCCTGGCCTTTACCGGTATTGACCCCAGCAATCCCCTGCGGGGCGCGGTCAGCGAGTATGAAGCGCTGCACGCGATCTTCAAAATGGTCCGCAAAGGCATTAAGGACAGCGGCTGTAACCGCGCCATTATGGTGGCGCACAACGCCACATTTGACCTGAACTTTATGTCCGCCGCAGCTGAACGCGCCAGCCTGAAGCGCAATCCATTTCATCCGTTCGCCACCTTTGACACCGCAGCCCTGAGTGGACTGGTGCTGGGTCAGACCGTGCTGGCGAAAGCTTGTATTGCGGCGGGGATGGAGTTTGACAGTACGCAGGCGCACTCCGCGCTCTATGACACTCAGCAGACGGCGACTCTGTTCTGCGAGCTGGTTAACCGCTGGAAACGCCTGGGTGGCTGGCCTCTGCCCTTTGCCGGTGAGGCTGCTGACGCCGGAGAATCTGCGTAATCCTGCACAATGAAAAAGGCCGACGTGATGTCGGCCTTTTCTTTATTCTGCTTCTTTAAATTTTTCTGCGGTCTCTTTGATCAGCGACTGCAGTTCACCGCGCTGCAGCATCTCAACAATGATGTCGCATCCGCCGACCAGTTCGCCATCCACCCAGAGCTGCGGGAAGGTTGGCCAGTTAGCGTATTTCGGCAGCTCGGCACGAATGTCCGGGTTCTGCAGAATATCCACGTAAGCAAAACGCTCACCACAGGCTGACAGCGCCTGCACCGCCTGCGCAGAGAAACCGCAGCTTGGCAGTTTCGGGGAACCTTTCATGTACAGCAGGATCGGATTTTCTGCGATCTGGCGCTGAATTTTTTCTACAGTACTCATAATTGCCTTCCTTAATTCGCGACTTCGTGTTTGTTTATTGTAGCGACTTCACAGCGTGACTGAAAACGAGATTTTGCCTGCTGCCCGCCTGAATAGCCATCATGGTTAAGTTATGCCGCAATGCGTTACGTTTCCTGATGATTAACAGCGGGTAACAGATTAATAATTCGTAATAAATTTGCTGATATAAGATGCTGAAAATGTTCATTTTCAGCGCAATTTCAGCGGTTACAAAGATTAATAATAAAAGACCTTACAGTTTTTAAAAGAACTGGACTAGAATGGCCTGGGCGCTGATCCTCGATCAGATTAATCTCAACTTTGTCACGGTGCGTAGTGGCCATGACAACTTAACTAACTTACGGACTATGCGTTTAATCATTACGCTTTTCATGCTGGCCTTTGCGCAACTGTTTTTCAACACCGCCGCCGCGTCGCCTCACACGCCGGTGAACGTCAGTTCGCATAAAGCAGAGAAAAAGAGTGCGCGCGACGATGAGCGTCGTAAGCGCCGCCCGGTCAAAACGGTCACGAAAAAACCGCGTGTCACGCCTGTTCAGAAACTCAAAACTAAAAAACAGAAAAAAGCTGAACTCACCGCGACACAGACACCCGCTAAGAAGACCTCGCTTAAAACCGCCCGCATCAGCAAGAATCACGAAAAGAAACGCTATGGTCATCAGCGTGGGCTGAAAACCGCCGACGCGGATACCCGCGAAACCGGCACCATTAAAATGAGCAAATCTCACCGCCAGCGTTACCAGAAGGCGCGTGAAACGGCGATGACCAAGCTGATGGGTCAGCTGGGAAAACCCTATCAGTGGGGCGGAACGTCTCCGCACACCGGTTTCGACTGCAGCGGTCTGGTCTGGTACGCCTATAAGGATCTGGTGAAGTTTAAGATCCCGCGTACCGCCAATGAGATGTACCACCTGCGTGACGCCGCGCCGATCAAGCGTGAGTCGCTGGAGAAAGGCGATCTGGTCTTCTTCCGCATCAATGGCCGCGGCACCGCCGATCATGTCGGAGTTTACCTGGGTGACGGCAAGTTTATTCAATCGCCCCGCACCGGCAAAGATATCCAGATCAGCGCATTAGGGGAAGATTACTGGCAGCGCCACTACATCGGCGCCCGCCGGGTGATGACGCCGAAAACGATCCGCTGAACAGCAGCAGAGTCAGAAAAAAAGCCGGGAAAATCCCGGCTTTTTTTATCAGTGCAGAATGGCGGTAAAACTAAAGGCCACAATCATCAGCAGACAGCCAACGGTGGTCATTAATGCCAGTTTGAGGTCGGTACTCACGGCTTGCTCCTTAGTCACACAGTTCACAGGGTTATTTCATTTTCCCACACGACCCGGTAAAAATCTCGTGTTATCCGTCCAGCCTTGTTAGAATCCCGCCTTTGTTGCGCAACGCGCGCAACGCTGATTCCGTTTGCACCTTTTTTCAGGCGTGATTTCCGTCGCCCGCGGTCAGATTACCGGCCAGCAACGCTGCATTTTTGCGAAAAAAACCCTGAGCAGACGCAAACGTTTAACACTACGCTTATCAGAGAGTTAGATAAGCACCGGAGTCTGATTTACATGGCAACAATAAAAGATGTGGCAAAACGCGCTGGCGTCTCCACGACCACCGTTTCGCACGTCATTAATAAAACCCGCTTTGTCGCTGAAGAGACGCGCGAAGCGGTCTGGCAGGCGATCAAGGAACTGCACTACTCACCGAGCGCCGTGGCACGCAGCCTGAAAGTGAACCACACCCGCACGCTGGGGCTGCTGGCCACCTCCAGCGAAGCGCCCTACTTCGCTGAAATTATCGAAGCCGTCGAGAATCACTGCTTCGATAAGGGCTATACGCTGATCCTGGGGAATGCCCACAACGATCTGCAAAAGCAGCGCGCCTATCTCAGCATGATGGCGCAGAAGCGCGTGGATGGCCTGCTGGTGATGTGCTCCGAATACCCGGACGACCTGCTGCAGATGCTTGAAGAGAATCGCAACATCCCGATGGTGGTGATGGACTGGGGCGAATCCCGCGCCGACTTCACTGACACAGTGCTGGACAACGCCTTCCAGGGCGGTTATCTGGCCGGCCGCTATCTGATTGAGCGCGGGCACCGTGATATTGGCGCCATTCCCGGCCAGATGGAGCGCAATACCGGGGGTGGCCGTCATGCCGGTTTCCTGAAGGCGCTGGAAGAGGCAAATATCCAGCCGCGCGCCGAGTGGATCGTTCAGGGCGACTTCGAGCCGGAGTCTGGCTATCAGGCCATGCAGCAGATTCTGTCGCAGAAGCAGCGCCCTACGGCGGTATTCTGTGGCGGTGACATCATGGCAATGGGGGCGATTTGCGCCGCCGACGAGATGGGATTACGCGTTCCTCAGGATATTTCGGTGATCGGGTATGACAATGTGCGCAACGCGCGCTATTTCGCGCCAGCCCTGACTACCGTCCATCAGCCGAAAGCCCAGCTGGGCGAAAAGGCGCTGGATATGCTGCTGGACCGCATTACCAGCAAGCGTGAAGTGTCGCAGACCATCGAGGTTCACCCGACGCTGATCGAACGTCGTTCCGTCGCCGATGGCCCGTTCCGCGACTACCGGCGTTAATCCTCGCTTAACCACTCCTGATTAAGCGTCTGCGCATCACCCAGATAGCTGAGCAACCAGCCTGTCGCCGGTGATGCACGATCTTCTGCCCAGCTGACGCAGCACGGACTGTCCGGAAACGGAACCGGCAGCGTCAGCTCGGCCAGATCGCCACTGTCGAGCAGCGGTCTGGCCAGATGGCCGGGCACCATCGCCACACACAATCCCGCCTGCACACACTCCAGCCCGGTCTGCCACTCCGGCACCACCAGCCTGCGCTGATTGTCCAGCGTCCACGTCATCCGGCGCGGCAGCGCCCGCGAGGTATCTTCCAGCACCAGCGACGGCCAGCTGCGCAGCGTGTCATCATCTATCTGGCTCGCCTGCGTCAGGGGATGATCGGGCGCGACCACGCAGCGCCAGTTCAGGGTGCCCATATCGCGAAAGGCAAAACGCCCGCCTACCGGAATCGCCTGAGTGGCGCCAATCGCGATCTCCACCCGCCCATCGGCCAGCGCATCCCAGACGCCATTGAACACTTCATAACTGATGCTCAGCTCCATATCCGGGAAGTGGCGATAGAAATCTTTGACCAGCTGTCGGGTACGCTGCGGTTTAGCGATGCGATCGACGGCGATGCTCAGCTGACCACGCCAGCCATTCGCCAGCTGCTGACACTGTCGGCGGGTAGCGAGCATTTTTTTGATAACGCTGCGCCCTTCCCGCACAAAATGTTCGCCTGCCGGGGTCAGCACCACTTCCCGATGCTGACGTTCGAACAGCGGGACCGCCAGCCAGGTCTCAAGCTGACGCACGGTGTAGCTGATGGCAGAGGGCACCCGATGTAGCTCCTGTGCTGCTGCGCTGAAGCTGCCGCCGCGGGCCACCGCGTCAACCACCTCTAATGCATATTCCGACCACATAATCTGCCTTCAAAATTTTTAACAGCAATCGGCAAATATTAGCGTTTCACAGCGGCAAACGCACCTTTTACACTCTGCCGCGTTCATTCTGCAAAAATGAGAATCAGATGTTATCGAATAAAGGATTTATGCCCTATCTTGCCCTGCTGAGTATGCTGGGCTTTCTGGCTACGGATATGTACCTGCCCGCCTTCGGTGCGATGCAGCAGAGCTTTAACACCTCGCCCGGCCTGATCAGCGCCAGTATGAGTCTCTTTCTGGCGGGCTTCGCCTGTGGCCAGCTCTTCTGGGGGCCGCTGTCGGACCGGATTGGCCGCAAGCCGGTACTGCTGGCCGGTCTGACGCTGTTTGCCGTCGGCTGCGCCGGGATGCTGTGGGTCAGCGACATTTCCCTGATGCTGACACTGCGATTTGTTCAGGCAATTGGCGTCTGTGCCGCTGCCGTAAGCTGGCAGGCGCTGGTGGTGGACCGCTATCCTGCCGCACGCGCCAGCAAAGTTTTCGCCACCATCATGCCGCTGGTCGCCCTCTCACCGGCGCTGGCTCCGTTGCTGGGCGCCTGGCTGATCGGTCACTTCCACTGGCGTTCAATTTTCCTGGTGCTGACGCTGATTGCGGTGGCGCTCATCCTCGTGACCCTGCGTCTGCCCGCCGTGCGCAAGGCGGCGGCGGAGAAAGGATCGCAGCCCGGCTTCTTTACGTTGCTGAAATCACGTATCTACAGCGGCAATGTGCTGATCTACTCTGCCTGCTCTGCCAGCTTTTTCGCGTGGCTGACCGGTTCCCCCTTTATCCTGGCGGATCTGGGCCTTTCACCCGCCGATATCGGTCTGAGCTATGTGCCGCAGACGCTCGCCTTCCTGATTGGCGGATTTGGCTGTCGTGCCCTGCTTAACCGTTTTAATGGCGCACAGATCCTGCCCGCGCTGCTGGGGATTTACAGCCTGAGCATTCTGGCGCTGTTCGCCGTGGCGCTTTCAGGCAGCAGCACCCTGGCCGGTCTGATGGTGCCATTCTGCGGCATGGCGCTGGCAAATGGCGCGATCTATCCGATTGTGGTCGCCAGCGCGCTGATGCCGTTCCCGCACGCGACCGGGAAAGCGGCCGCGCTACAGAATACGCTGCAGCTGGGACTCTGCTTCGTCGCCAGCCTGGCCGTGTCGGCCGGATTAACCCAGCCTCTGTTTACCACCACCCTGATCATGACGGTAACGATTCTGCTCGCGCTAATCGGTTACATCATGCAGCGTGCCGCAAGCGCACAAACGGTTGTTGCCTCCTCTCAGCCTGCCTGCCAGGATAATCAGTAACGCACAGGCTTTTTAGTTAGCCTGCTGACAATAAGCCATTGAACATTGACCCGCGTGAGAATATACTCATCCGGGTCAAATAATCTTCGACAAATCAAAAAGATAATAACGTAGTAACTTGATTGGCAGCCTGTTGCCGGGACGGTATCTGCACGCGTTATTCTTACCTTTTCCGCCCTGTCACAGGCTACTCCAGTCCTCTGTACCACACAGATAATCGGTGTGCGGAGTCATCCGTTGCGTTTCTCAATGCCTGACAAATTGGCTACTCTTTGTGCAGGCTCAGACTGGACAGGTGGTGGAAAAGCTATGAGTTCATCTTATGCAGAAGCAGTAAGCCCGGAAGAGAATCCCTGGTATCGCATCATTCACGAGCTGCTGGAAAAAGCGGATATCGAAATTAATGGTTCACGCCCCTGGGATATCCAGGTCACGCATCCCGGATTCTTTAAGCGTGTCCTGCAGGAGGGGTCACTCGGGCTCGGTGAGAGCTATATGGATGGCTGGTGGGGGTGCGATCGGCTGGATATGTTCTTCCATCGCGTGCTTAAACACAGGCTGGATCAGCAGCTTCCGCACCACTTCAAAGACACGCTGCGCATTGCCGCCGCACGTTTAACCAATCTGCAGTCTAAAAAACGGGCCTGGATTGTCGGTAAAGAGCATTACGACCTGGGTAACGATCTCTTCTCCCTGATGCTCGACCCCTATATGCAATACTCCTGCGGCTACTGGAAAGAGGCCACAACGCTGGCGGCCGCTCAGGAGGCCAAGCTGGATATGATCTGCCGTAAGCTGGCGCTGAAACCGGGGATGTCGCTGCTGGATATCGGCTGTGGCTGGGGCGGGCTGGCGGCGTTTGCCGCACGGCACTATGGCGTCAGCGTGCAGGGCGTGACCATCTCCGCCGAACAGCAGAAGCTGGCGCAGCAGCGCTGTAATGGCTTAGACGTCACGATTCTGTTGCAGGATTATCGCGATCTCAACGCGCAGTTTGACCGCATCGTGTCGGTGGGGATGTTCGAGCATGTCGGCCCGAAAAACTACGCCACCTACTTTGATGTGGTCGATCGCAATCTGAAACCGGACGGGCTTTTTCTGCTGCACACCATCGGCGCGATCAAAACAGATATGCGCGTCGATCCCTGGATCGACAAATATATTTTCCCCAACGGCTGCCTGCCTTCGGTGCGTCACGTTGCTGAGGCCAGCGAACCCCATTTCATTCTGGAAGACTGGCACAACTTCGGGGCCGATTATGATAGAACCCTGATGGCCTGGCATGAGCGTTTTTTGCAGGCCTGGCCGGAGCTGGCCGACAGCTACGGTGAACGGTTTAAACGGATGTTCACCTACTATCTTAACGCCTGTGCCGGTGCCTTCCGGGCGCGTGATATTCAGCTGTGGCAGATCGTCTTCAGTCGCGGCGTGGAGGGGGGATTGCGGGTCGCGCGGTAGTCAACGCGGCTGACGCTTACCGCAGCCGCAGGCAGCAGGATCACAAGAGGAAACGGGCCCGGCGATGGCCTTACCTCAGGGATGAGGGGCGTCATCGCGCGGGCCAGTATCTGCTGCTGTGGGTCTGATCGCCTCACCCGCTCTTGAGGCGCTGACGCGCCTTCGATCAGCTCTCGTCGGCAGGCTGGCCGGTCAGCACTTTCATCGCCGCTTCGGCATCGCGCTGGGCTAAGACGCGCTCAACGGTCTCCACTATCGCCTGGGTGTGCGGATCGATCTCAATATTCACCCGCTGACCAAAGGTTTTCGCGCCCAGCGTGGTGCGTTCCAGCGTTTCCGGGATCAGATAAACACAGAATCTGGTTCTGGTGACGTCGCCGACCGTCAGGCTGATGCCATCAATGCCGACAAACCCTTTGTGCAGGATATATTTCATCTGCAGCGGATCCTGGATTTTAAACCAGACTTCGCGGTTATGTTCTGACTGAATAATCTTGCAGATTTCAGCCGTGGTCATAATATGACCCGACATCAGATGGCCGCCGATTTCATCACCGAACTTCGCGGCACGCTCAATGTTGACCACGTCGCCCTGACGCAGATCGCCAAGGTTAGTGACCCGCAGCGTCTCTTTAATCAGATCGAAACTGACAAGGTCGCCATCGATGGCCGTCACGGTCAGGCAACAGCCGTTATGCGCCACGGAGGCGCCCAGCGCCAGCCCCGGCAGGAGTTCTTCCGGCAGGCGGACAGTATGGGTACGAAACAGCTCTTTCTCTTCAATGGACACAATTTCAGCGGTGCCCTGTACAATACCGGTAAACATAGTCTTTGCCTCTGCGAAGTTTGGGCCAGTTTATCACAGCTCAGCTCCGCTGTTAGATTTCAGCCCGTGTGCACCCGCCCTCACCGGGGAGAAAACGCATCCTGTGACAAAGATTGGCGAATACGGTTGCGCCAGTTACACTTACTCGCGCAATTCTCCGGGCATCTCTGCCCTTTTTACTTTATTTAACTCGTCAGGTGTAAACGTGCAGAAGTATTTAACAGAAGCGCGTCAATTGCTGGCCCTTGCGATTCCTGTCATCCTGGCTCAGGTGGCTCAGACCGCGATGGGCTTTGTGGATACCATTATGGCCGGCGCAGTCAGCGCCACGGATATGGCCGCCGTTGCTGTCGGCACCTCTGTCTGGCTCCCGGCCATCCTGTTTGGTCATGGTCTTCTGCTTGCATTGACGCCCACCGTTGCGCAACTCAACGGCTCAGGCCGCCGCGAACGCATCGCTGAACAGATCCGCCAGGGTTACTGGCTGGCCTTTTTCGTCTCCCTGCTGACGATGCTGCTGCTGTGGCACGCCGGATATCTGATCCGGGCGATGCATGATATCGATCCGCAGCTGGCGCTGAAGGCCGAAGGCTATCTGCATGCCCTGCTGTTCGGTGCGCCGGGTTACCTCTTCTTTCAGGTGCTGCGTAATCAGTGCGAAGGGCTGTCGAAAACCAAGCCCGGTATGGTGCTGGGTTTCCTGGGGCTGATGTTCAACATCCCGCTGAACTATATCTTTATCTATGGCCATTTCGGGATGCCTGCGCTGGGTGGCGTCGGCTGCGGTGTCGCAACCGCCTCGGTCTACTGGGTGATGTTTATCTGTATGCGATTCTGGATGCGCCGGATGGGCAGTATGCGCGACATTCGTATGGCGAGCCGCTGGTCGCCGCCGTCCCGGGTGATCCTGAGCCGCCTGGTCGCGCTGGGATTGCCGGTGGCGCTGGCGCTCTTTTTCGAAGTCACGCTGTTTGCGGTCGTCGCCCTGCTGGTTTCACCGCTGGGCATCGTGAACGTGGCGGGCCACCAGATTGCACTGAACTTCAGTTCGCTGATGTTTGTCCTGCCGCTGTCGCTGGGTGTCGCGACCACCATTCGCGTGGGCTATCGTCTGGGCCAGGGCTCCACCGAGCAGGCGCGGGTGGCGGCCTGGACCGCGCAGGGCGTGGGGATCAGCATGGCGGCGCTGACGGCCCTGTTTACCGTGACGTTCCGCCATCAGATTGCCCTGCTCTACAACGACAATCCGGAAGTGGTGACGCTGGCCGCTCAGCTGATGCTGCTGGCAGCCATTTATCAGTTCTCCGATTCGATACAGGTGATCGGCAGCGGCATCCTGCGCGGTTATAAAGATACGCGGTCGATCTTCTTTATTACCTTTATCGCTTACTGGCTGCTGGGGCTGCCCGCGGGCTACCTGCTGGCGCTGACCGACTGGCTGGTGCCGCGCATGGGACCTGCGGGCTTCTGGTGCGGCTTTATTATCGGTCTGACCTCGGCTGCGGTGATGATGCTCTGGCGCATCAGACGGTTACAGCAGTCGCCTGCCGAGGTTATCCTTGCGCGTGCGGCGCGATAATCGTCAGAATGCGGGCCAGCACTGGCCCGCAATGCCCAAAAAACCGACGGTTAGCACAGTTGCTGCGCAGTCGTGGCGAAAATGCGATTTTCCCCTTGCCAGCCTTACACGCTGCCGTTAATATTCGTCCCCGCTGTCGCCCTGACAGCATGTTGCGCTCTTAGCTCAGTTGGTTAGAGCACCACCTTGACATGGTGGGGGTCGATGGTTCGAGTCCATTAGAGCGCACCAAGTGCGTCCGTAGCTCAGTTGGTTAGAGCACCACCTTGACATGGTGGGGGTCGGTGGTTCGAGTCCACTCGGACGCACCAATATTCAGAATGCGCTCTTAGCTCAGTTGGTTAGAGCACCACCTTGACATGGTGGGGGTCGATGGTTCGAGTCCATTAGAGCGCACCACTTTCAGACATTCCTCAGCTTGCGCAACGTCCCTTTTATTGATCTGCATCGTTTACCTCCTCTGCTTTTTGATTGGTTTTCGCATACTTAGCGTCTATACTGTCCCGCGTTGCTTACTTGAAAGGTTTCAGCGATCACGTGCTTACTGCGATAACTCAAATGATTTGCGCAACAACAGCGTGGTGGTTACCAACCGTAACCGCACAACTTCCCTGCACGCCTGGCCTTCGTCACCTATTCTTACTCAGTACTGCCCATTTCAGTCTCAATCAGAATTTTCACTTCGATGCGCTGCCATCGGATTCCGCCCTTATTCATCCATCACAACTTACAGATAATCCGTCATGAAAAAGACTAAAATCGTTTGTACAATCGGCCCGAAAACCGAATCCGAAGAGATGCTGACTCAGCTGCTTGAAGCTGGCATGAACGTTATGCGTCTTAACTTCTCTCACGGTGACTATGCTGAGCATGGCCAGCGCATTTCAAATATGCGTGCCGTGATGCAGAAAACCGGCCGTCAGGCCGCGATTCTGCTGGATACCAAAGGTCCTGAAATCCGCACCATGAAACTGGAAGGCGGCAACGATGCGTCTCTGAAAGCGGGTCAGACCTTCACCTTTACCACCGACCAGAGCGTGATTGGTAACAACGAGCGCGTTGCTGTCACCTACCCGGGCTTCACCGCTGACCTGAAAATCGGTAACACCGTGCTGGTCGACGATGGCCTGATCGGCATGGAAGTGACCGAAGTCACCGAGAATACCGTGGTCTGTAAAGTCCTGAACAATGGCGATCTGGGCGAAAACAAAGGCGTCAACCTGCCAGGCGTCTCTATCCAGCTGCCTGCGCTGGCAGAAAAAGATAAGCGCGACCTGATTTTCGGTTGCGAGCAGGGCGTGGACTTCGTCGCCGCCTCCTTTATCCGTAAACGTTCAGACGTACTGGAAATCCGCGAACACCTGAAACAGCACGGTGGCGAGCACATCCAGATCATCTCTAAAATCGAAAACCAGGAAGGCCTGAACAACTTCGACGAAATCCTCGAAGCCTCAGACGGCATCATGGTTGCGCGTGGCGACCTGGGTGTTGAGATCCCGGTTGAAGAAGTCATCTTCGCGCAGAAGATGATGATTAAAAAATGTAATAAAGCCCGCAAAGTGGTCATCACGGCCACTCAGATGCTGGACTCCATGATCAAAAACCCGCGCCCTACCCGTGCAGAAGCCGGTGACGTAGCCAACGCCATCCTCGACGGAACCGATGCGGTTATGCTGTCAGGCGAGAGCGCCAAAGGCCGTTATCCGCTGGAGTCGGTCACCATCATGGCGACCATCTGTGAACGTACCGACCGCGTGATGAAGTCCCGCATCGACAGTGAGAACGACACCCGCAAACTGCGTATTACCGAAGCCGTCTGCCGTGGTGCCGTGGAAACCGCTGAAAAACTGGAAGCGCCGCTGATTGTGGTCGCAACCGAAGGTGGCAAGTCTGCGAAGGCTGTACGTAAATATTTCCCGAACGCCACCATCCTGGCGCTGACCACTAACCAGACTACGGCGCGTCAGCTGATCCTGAGCAAAGGGATCGAAACCCGCCTGGTGACTGAAATCGCCTCTACCGATGATTTCTATCGTCTGGGTAAAGAAGCGGCGCTGGAAAGCGGCTACGGTCAGAAAGGTGACGTCGTGGTACTGGTTTCAGGTGCATTAGTACCAAGCGGAACTACCAACACCGCCTCAGTACACGTCCTGTAAATCCTGACTTAGTTTTTATTTTGAAGCGCCTTAAACGGGCGCTTTTTTTATTTCTTCTTAAACCAGATGCCGGAAAATTCCAATAGAAAATAACTATTCAAATACTCTTAATATTAAGGTTAACCCGATTAAATCTCTCTGTTTTCGCTAAATTTTTTTATCATGTTCTGGGATTCGCTGCTTCTTTGAGCGAACGATCAAATTTAAGCATGTTCTCATCAAAAATTTATTCTCAACCTAAAAAACTTTGTGTAATACTTGTAACGCTACATGGAGATTAACTCAATCTAGAGGGTATAAATAATGAATCGTACTAAACTGGTACTGGGCGCGGTAGTTCTGGCTTCAACTATGCTGGCTGGTTGCTCAAGCAACGCTAAAATCGACCAGCTGTCTTCAGACGTTCAGACTCTGAACGCTAAAGTTGACCAGCTGAGCAACGACGTGAACGCAGTGCGTTCAGACGTTCAGGCTGCTAAAGACGACGCAGCTCGCGCTAACCAGCGTCTGGACAACCAGGCTCACTCTTACCGTAAGTAAGAGTTCTGGTTTAAAAATGGCGCCTTTATGGCGCCATTTTTTTTGCCCTGAATGTCGTGCCCTCGCGGGCACGCCTCGTGTCAGGGCTGAGCTGTTTTCGCGTCTGTCTCTGAAACCGGCTTCTCCGCCTCTTGTGCGGCATCCTGCAGGCTCGCAGGCGGCACGGTATCACTCTCTACCGGCTCACCGCTGCTGACCAGCACCGGCATTCCTGAGCGTCTTGCCAGACTGGCTTTAATCAGCGCGCTGTCACTCTTATCGCTTTTCATAAACCGCTTCATGTCAGCACTGAGCGCAAGTGGCATGGTCTGCGGATCGTCTTTGTCATTGCGTGAGAGTGGCTGATGCACTTCCACGTAGCGTTTGCCATCCGGCTCTACCGCATACTTCACCGGCTGATTGATGATCTGTACTCGGGTTCCTTTCGGCACGGCATTAAACAGCGCCTCAATATCCTCTGAACGCAGGCGGATGCAGCCTGAGCTGACGCGCATCCCGATACCAAACTTCGCATTGGTGCCGTGGATCAGATACTGCCCGGTGCCACGCGCCAGACGCATCGCAAACTGCCCCATCGGGTTATCCGGGCCGGCCGGGACGACGCCAGGCAGGGTAATGCCCTCTTTCGCGTAACGCTTGCGGATATTAGCCGTAGGCGTCCAGGTCGGGTTGGGGATCTTCTGACTGATCTGTGTCACCATCACGGGTGTAGCCGCACCCAGCTGACCAATCCCGATCGGATAGACGATGACCTTGTCTTCGCCTTTGGGGTAGTAGTAGAGACGCAGCTCGGCCAGATTCACCACGATGCCCTCACGCGGCGTATCCGGCAGGATCATCTGGAGCGGCACCGTCAACTGCGTGCCCGCTCTGGGCAACCAGGGATCGGTGCCCGGATTGGCCTCCAGCATCCCCAGCAGGCCGACCTGATAGCGTGCGGCAATGGCTTCCAGGGGTTGTTTGTCATCGGGAACCTGGGTCAGGACGTTTTCGCCAATCAGGCGACTGTCAGGCGGCGGCAGCGGATATTCCGTGGCAAAGGCGGGTGCAGAGAGCCCAAAACAGGTCAGCAGCAATGCACCGGCTAAACGTAAAGCAGGTTTCATGCAATGTTCTCGTCAGATAAAAAAACAGACGCCGGATGGCGTCTGTGGAGTGTAACTTAGCTAAGGTTCTGAGCGGTATGGCGAATAGACCGAATCATCGCCTCCAGCCCCTGCGACCGGGTGGGCGTCAGGTGCTGCATCAGCGCCAGTTCGCCAAACCAGTGGCGGACATCCAGCGCCAGAATCTCGGCGGGCGGCAGGTTCTGATAGAGACTGAAAACGATAGCAATCAGTCCCTTAACGATAGCGGCATCGCTGTCGCCTTCAAACGCGATGGAACCATCCGCCTGCGGCGTCATGCGGATCCACACCTGACTCTGACAGCCTGAAATCACATTCTCCGGCTGGTGTAAGGTTTCAGACGATTCCGGGAGCTTCGAGCCCAGCTCAATGATGTAGAGATACTTCTCTTCCCAGTTGGCGCAACGATTAAAGTTACGAACCAGTTTCTCTTTGTCAGGCAAATTCGCCATCGGTTACTCCGTTAAAACTGTTCAGCCGCCCAGCAGACGATGAATGCGCGTCAGACCGGCAGCCAGACGATCCACTTCTTCTTCACTGTTGTAGAAGGTGAAGGAGGCACGACACATGGCTGGCACGTTGTAATGCTGCATCAGCGGCATCGCGCAGTGGTGTCCGGTGCGGATGGCGATGCCATACTGGTCCAGAAAACTGCCGACATCATAGGCGTGATGTTTGCCAAGGTTAAAGGCGATGACGCCTGCGCGTGACTGAGGACCGTAGATCTGAATATCCGGGACCGTGCCCAGCTTATCCAGCGCATAGTTCATCAATGCGGTTTCACGCTGATGGATCGTATCCAGTCCCAGTGCCTGCACATAGGCCATCGCCGCGCCAAAGCCGATAATGCCGCCGGTGTTGGGCGTGCCCGCTTCAAAACGCCACGGTGCGCTGTTCCAGCTGGTGCCGGTTGGCAGCATGACGCGATCGATCATCGAGCCGCCCCCTTCCCACGGTGGCATCTCATCCAGCAGCGCCTTGCGGCCGTAAAGAATGCCGACCCCATTCGGGCCATAGAGCTTGTGGCTGGAGAAGACGTAGAAGTCGCAGCCGATATCCTGCACATCCACCCGGTCGTGCATCACCGCCTGTGCGCCATCCACCAGCGTGACCACGCCAGCGGCTTTTGCCTGCGCGACGATCGCTTTGACCGGGTTAACGGTGCCCAGCACGTTAGAAACATGCGTCACGGCCAGTAACCGGGTGCGGCTGTCGATCAGCCCCGCCAGCTGCTCCAGCGCCAGTTCACCGTTGTTGTTCAGCGGCAGGACACGCACCTCGGCACCGTTGCGCGCCGCCAGCATCTGCCACGGCACGATGTTGGCGTGATGCTCCATCTCAGTGATGATCAGGTTATCGCCCGCCTGGAGGTTGCTGCTGCCCCAGGTGTTCGCCACCAGATTGATACCTTCGGTGGTGCCCTTGACGAAAACAATCTCTTCCTGCGAGGCGGCATTGATAAAACGGGCAGCCTGATCGCGCACGTTCTCCATGTCGCTGGTCGCCTGCTGGCTCAGCGTATGGATACCACGATGCACGGCCGCGTAGCCGTGCTGATAGAAATGACTCTCGGCGTTTATCACGGCGAGTGGACGCTGTGCGCTGGCCGCACTGTCAAGATAGGCCAGCGGATGACCGTTGACCTCACGCTTCAGGATAGGAAAATCAGCCCTGATGCGTTCGAGATCGAAGTTCATCATACGTCGCCTCCGGGAAAACGTTGCGCGATACGCTGCAGCACGGCCTGACGGATCACCTCATCTTCCAGGGTTTCGGTCAGCTCCGCGGCAAACGCGTGGATAATCATGGTCTGCGCCGCATCCTGCTCAATTCCGCGTGAACGCAGGTAGAACATCTGCTCGTCGTCAATACGACCGATGGTGGCACCGTGACTGCACTTCACGTCATCCGCGTAGATTTCCAGCTGCGGTTTGGTGTCCACTTCAGAAAGCTTGCCCAGCAACAGGTTGTTGTTGGTCATCTGTCCGTCGGTCTTCAGCGCATGCTGTGCCACTTTGATATGGCCGTTGAACACCGCACGCCCTTTGTCGCGCACGATGGTTTTGTGCATCTGACGGCTGACACAGTGGCCTTTGTTGTGCTCCAGGTAGGTACGGGTATCCGCCACTTCCTGTTTCACCGGCAGCACCAGGCTATTGATAGCCAGCGTGCTGTTTTCGCCGTTCAGTTGTGTGCTGCTGTTGTGACGTGACAGACCGGCACCCAGCAGGAAGCTGGTGCTGCTGACCTGACCGTCGTTGCCAATCACCAGATCGTTGTGCGCGAAGTGATAGCTGCTGCTGCCTTCGAAGGCCAGCTTGGTGTGCGTCAGCTTCGCATTGTCGCCCACCGCAAAGGTGAAGCGTGCCCCGGTGAAGTGAGCATGTTCACCCAGCGACACATAGTGCTCGATCACTTCCGCTTCGGCGCTCTCTTCCAGCTGCAGATGATGGCGATAGTGCACCGTGTTCATGCTGTCCGGCTTGCCGCTGGTGATATGCAGCAGGTAGAGCGGACGTGCCGCGGATTTGCCGCGCGCCAGGCGCAGGGTCGTGACCTCTTCCGCCAGGCTCTCGGTCAGATGCAGGAACACTTCAGGCTGAACCGCAGCAGGCAGCGGATGGCGCGCCGCCGCAGCACTGTGCTGGATCTCAAACAGTTCGCTGTCGCGGCTGCTGAAGTCGGGCTGGAACTGGCCATCCACGAAGACCAGTCGGATCGCGTCCAGCGGCAACGCCAGCGCGTCAACCTGTTCCGCGCTCAGGGTCTGCGGCGCATCAGGCAGTACAAACTGCTGAGACAGCAGCGTATCCAGCGGCGTGTATTTCCAGTTTTCATGCTTGCGGGTCGGCAGACCCACGCGCATCAGTTGCTGCCAGTGCTGCTGAGCCTGCAGAGAGCGTTTGTCGCCGCGCGACTCAAACAGGTGATGCCACTGTTGCAGCGCAGAATCACTCTTCGTCGGTAAGCCAGCCATAACCTTGCTCCTCCAGCTGTTTCACCAGCGAGAAGTCGCCAGATTTCACGATTTTGCCCTGATACAGAACATGAACGAAGTCTGGCTTGATGTAGTCCAGAATACGCTGGTAGTGGGTCACGATGATGAAGGCACGCTTCTCGTCACGCAGGCTGTTGACGCCGTTGGCAACGATTTTCAGCGCATCGATATCCAGACCGGAGTCAGTTTCATCCAGGATGCAGAGATCCGGCTCCAGCGCCGCCATCTGCAGAATGTCGTTACGCTTCTTCTCACCGCCGGAGAAGCCGACGTTGACGGAGCGGGTCAGCAGATCTTCCGGCATCTTCAGCAGCTGAATTTTCTCTTCGATGAAGTCCTGGAAATCAAAGCGATCCAGCTCATCCTGCTGACGATATTTACGCACCGCATTGACGGAGGTCTGCAGGAAGAACTGATTGCTGACGCCCGGAATTTCGACCGGATACTGGAAGGCCATAAAGACCCCTTCACCGGCACGCTCTTCAGGTGCCAGCTCCAGCAGATCTTTGCCCTTGAACGTCACGGAGCCGCCAGTGATTTCATAATCTTCACGGCCGGCCAGCGTCGCGGAGAGCGTACTCTTACCTGAACCGTTCGGACCCATGATGGCATGGACTTCGCCCGGTTTAATTTCGAGATTCAGGCCACGCAGAATGGCTTTATCTTCAACACTGACCTGTAAATCTTTAATGCTTAACATACTTATTCCTTCACATTGCTTCCGGCAAGGCGTGTGACGGCATCAGCCCACACTGTGCTCAAGGCTGATAGCTAACAATTTCTGGGCTTCCACGGCAAATTCCAGTGGCAGTTCCGAGAAGACGTCTTTACAGAAGCCGTTCACGATCATCGAGATCGCATCTTCTTCACTGATACCGCGTTGCAGACAGTAGAACATCTGATCTTCGCCGATACGGGATGTCGTGGCTTCGTGCTCAAGCTGGGCGGTATTATTGCGGGTCTCCACATACGGGAAGGTATGGGCGCCGCAATCGGGACCGATCAGCATCGAGTCACACTGCGTAAAGTTACGGGCGTTGGTGGCGCTCGGCATGATTTTTACCAGACCACGATAGGTGTTCTGGCTTTTACCCGCCGAGATCCCTTTGGAGATGATGGTCGAACGGGTATTTTTCCCGATGTGGATCATCTTGGTGCCGGTATCAGCCTGCTGACGACCGCTGGTCAGCGCCACGGAGTAGAATTCGCCAACCGAATGATCGCCGCGCAGAATACAGCTCGGGTATTTCCAGGTGATGGCGGAGCCGGTTTCAGACTGCGTCCAGGACATCTTGCTGTGGTCACCTTCACACAGCGCGCGCTTGGTCACGAAGTTAAGGATACCGCCCTCGCCTTCGCCGCCCGGGAACCAGTTCTGAACGGTCGAATATTTCACTTCGGCATTTTTGTGGATGATCACTTCCACCACGGCGGCGTGCAGCTGATAGGAGTCACGCACCGGGGCTGAACAGCCTTCGATGTAGCTGACGTAGCTGTCTTCATCGGCGATCAGGATGGTACGCTCGAACTGACCGGTTTTCGCCGCGTTGATGCGGAAATAGGTCGACAGCTCCATCGGGCAACGCACCCCTTTCGGGATGTAGACGAAGGTGCCGTCAGAGGCCACCGCCGAGTTCAGCGCCGCGAAGAAGTTATCGTTGGCCGGGACGACCGTGCCGAGATACTGCTTCACCAGCTCAGGATGCTCCTGAATCGCCTCGCCAAATGAACAGAAGATGATCCCCTGCTCCGCCAGCTTGCCGCGATAGGTGGTGGCGACCGAAACGGAGTCGAAGATGGCGTCAACAGCCACTTCTCGCCCTTCACGAACCGGGACACCCAGCTGGTTAAAGGCGTTTTCCACTTCCTGCGTCAGATAGTCGCTGGCGGGCGCACTGCCGGAGGCCTGGGTGACACCCGGCTCGGAGGCGCAGGTGTCATCACAGTTGCCGCAGGAAGGCGCGGAGTAGTAACTGTAATCCTGGTAGTCGAGTTTTTCGTAGTGCGCTTTCAGCCAGTGTGGCTCTTCCATTTCCAGCCAGGCATGAAACGCCTTAAGACGAAACTCCAGCATCCACTCTGGCTCGTTACGCTTGGCCGAGATCGCCCGCACCACATCTTCATTGATGCCGTTGGCAAATTCTTCGGTCTGCAGTTGGGTGAAGAAGCCCTCTTTGTAGTTGAGCTTGCCTTCCCAGATTTGTACATCGTCAGATGCTTCGCTGTGTCGTGACATATTTCACTTACTCGACGCCAAAGCTCTCACCGCACCCGCAGGCGTGCTGAGCTTTAGGGTTATTGAATTTAAAAATCTGATTCAGGCCTTCGCGAACGTAGTCCAGCTCGGTGCCATCAACGAATGGCATCGCCTGAAGCGGCACAAACAGCGTTGCGCCGTGGTATGAGAACTGCAGATCGTCTTCGACGGGTTCTTTCACTAAATCCATCACGTAGCCAAAGCCGGCACAGCCGGATTGTTTTACGCTCAGCCGCAGACCCTTGACATCAGGGTCCTGAGCCGCCAGATTGAGAATTTGTTGCGCTGCGGTTTCAGTCAGCGTCAGCCCTTTCCAGACAAAGTCGTCGGGTGAGAAAGAGTCTGTATTAACGGATGCCATGTTGATACCTCTTGAGTCAGGACCTTTTCAGGCTATCCCCCTATGGTAGTGATCTGACCAATCACTTCAACCTCTTGTTTTGCAGGGATAATCATCTTGTGCTGTTTTATTCGCCTGAATATTAAGCATAGCTGCTTCCGCCCACCCTGTGGCAGGAGAATCAGCCGCAATAAGCCAGTGCTAACCTGTTAATAAATCACTCTTTTTAAAAAAAACACTTTTGCAAAAAATCCTTATTGATAGGTTACGCCTTTCTGCGATGTAAATAGATTGTTATTCCCGATTATACCGACAGGCAGGATAAATCGATAAATTTTTCTCGGTGCCAATTGCAATCGTGGCCCGGATGAATATGATAATTATTATCATTAACATTCAGGGCGACATCACTATGCTTTCTGTCTCCGCCTGGCTGCACCATCAGATCGAGGAATATCACTTCTCGCTGCGGGATATCTCCGTCGACTTTTATATGGCGCAGGCAAAGCTTGATCGGGCCGACTGCTCAATCCATCAGCTGCGTCAGTTTAACGATGCCTGTCAGGATATGGCAGAACTCTGCCAGTTGAACGGTGACGATCAGAGCTACCTGCACACGCTGGGTAAACTGCATCATCGTCTGGTTCAGGAGATAGGAAACCCGGGGCGCGATCGCCTGTTTCGCCTTCAGGCCTGGCAACTGGCGCGACTCTCCCTGACCCGCCTCTGCCATCAGCTGGCGCTCACCGGCGAGTGGCACAAAGCGACCGAGCTTCAGAGTGACTTTGTCCGTCACGCAGGCGGAACATTCTAATCCAGCCACTGCGTGACGTCGCGCACAATTTTTTTACATCAGCGCCAACAGGGCCTGAAGCGGATGGCGCATGCCGTTGCCTTCCACGCGGCTGACCTGACTGCGGCAGGAGTAACCGGTGGCCAGACAGCGCTGGCGGGGCAGGCGCTGAAGCTGCGGATGCCACGAAAGCGCATAGATGCCCAGCGAGTTTTCCAGGTTCTCTGTTTCGTGACCGTAGGTGCCGGCCATACCGCAGCAACCCACGTTGATATTTTCCAGCTTCGCGCCAAAGCGGGCGAAGATGGCCTGCCACTGATCGGGCGTCGACGGCAATGCAGTGACCTCGGTACAGTGGGCAAACAGATACCAGGGCTCGCCGCTGGTCGTCTGCACCTCGCGGTCGGCCAGCGCACGCTGCAGCCATTCATGCACCAGCAGCACCGTAAAATCGCCGCGCGCCTCACCCAGCGTCTGGCGATACTCATCGCGATAGCAGAGCACGGTGGCCGGATCGACGCCAACCATCGGCAGCCCCAGTTTAGCCACCCGGTTAAGAAAATCGGCGGTGCGGGTCGCGGTGCGGGCAAACCGTTGCAGGAAGCCCTTCACATGTTGCGCCTTGCCGTTGGGTGAAAACGGCAGCAGGACCGGACGGTAGCCGAGCTTTTCAATCAGCCGGACAAAATCGTTCACCAGCTGCGCCTCATAGAAGCTGGTGAAGGGATCCTGCACCACCAGCACATAACCGGCCCGTTCGCCCGCTGGCATCGCCTCCAGCTGCTCCAGCGTCATGTTCATGGCGGGATGGCCACTCAGCTGCTGCTTCAGGTTCGGCGCAGAGAGCAGCGGCAGATCGACCATGCCGATATGCGTCTTACTCAACTCTTTGAGCCACGGCTGGCGCAGGAAGAAGTTAAACACCCCCGGCGCTTTCGCCATCAGGGGCGCATAGCTCTCTACGGCGGCGACCAGGTGATCGCTGGCCGGTCGCAGGTAGCGGGTGTGATAGAGCTGTAAGAAGCGCGAGCGGAACGCAGGCACGTCAATCTTAATCGGGCACTGGGTTGAACAGGCTTTGCAGGCCAGGCAGCCCGACATCGCCTCTTTTACCTCGTGAGAGAAATCATATTCCCCTTTTCTGGCGTGCCAGCTGTTGCGGGTCCGGGCGATGAGTGCGCGCAGGGAGAGCCGACTTTCCGGCAACTGCTTCTCCAGCAGCAGCGGATCGACACCCTGCCCGGCCAGCAGCCGCAGCCACTCGCGCATCAGCGTTGCCCGGCCTTTCGGCGAGTGAATGCGATTGCGGGTAATCTTCATGGAGGGGCACATCGGACTACGGGCATCGAAGTTAAAGCACAAGCCGTTGCCGTTACACTCCATCGCGCCGCGCCACTCATCCCGCACCGTTAACGGGATCTGCCGATCATAGCTTCCGCGCGTCACCGCATCGACCTGCATCATTTCGTCATGGCTCTCAATCGGCGTGCAGATTTTGCCCGGATTGAGGCGATTAAGTGGATCGAAGGCGGCTTTAATGCGCCGCAGCTCGTTAAACAGCGTCTCGCCAAAGAAGGCCGGACTGTACTGGGCCCGGAACCCTTTGCCATGTTCGCCCCAGAGCAGACCGCCGTAACGCGCGGTCAGCGCCACCACCTCATCGGAGATCTGCTTCATCATCATCTCCTGCTGCGGGTCGCACATATCCAGCGCCGGACGCACATGCAGAACCCCGGCATCGACATGGCCGAACATACCATAGCTCAGGCCGTGGCTGTCGAGCAGTGCGCGAAACTCCACGATGTAGTCCGCCAGCTTCTCCGGCGGCACCGCCGTATCCTCTACAAACGGAATCGGCTTCGCCCGGCCTCGGGCGTTCCCCAGCAGACCCACCGCTTTTTTCCGCATGTTATAGATGCGTTCAATGCCCGTCAGATCGTTGCAGAGCTGATAGCCAATCACGCCGCCCTGCTGCTGCGCCATCAACGTATCCAGACGGGTACAGAGCCTGTCGATCTGCTGATCGATCAGCGCAGCGTTATCACCGGCGAACTCCACGATGTTCAGGCCCAGCATCTCTTTATCGGGCACGTCGGCGATCAGTTCGCGTACCGAATGCCAGACGATATCTTCACGCGCCAGGTTCAGCACTTTCGAGTCGACGGTTTCAACCGACAGCGCCTGTGCCTCCACCATGAAAGGGGCATTGCGCAGCGCAGAGTCAAACGAGTCATACTTGATGTTGACCAGTCGCCGCACCTTCGGCAACGGGGTGATATCAAGCCGCGCTTCCGTCACAAACGCCAGGGTTCCCTCTGCCCCACACAGCAGGCGGGTCAGGTCAAAGGTCTGCATATCATCGCTGAAGACGTGACGCAGGTCATAGCCGGTAAGGAACCGATTCAGCCTGGGAAACTTTTCCAGAATCAGCGCGCGCTGTTCGCGGCAGCGCGTCAGAACCTGCTGGTAAATCCGCCCTTCGGGCGTGGCCGTCTGCGCCAGGGTTTCAGCCAGGGCGGTCGCCATCGGCCGGGTATCGAGAATGTCCCCCCCCAGCAGCACGGCGCGCAGACCCAGTACATGATCCGAGGTTTTGCCGTAGACCAGCGATCCCTGACCCGACGCATCAGTGTTGATCATGCCGCCCAGTGTCGCCCGGTTACTGGTCGATAGCTCTGGTGAAAAGAAGAAGCCGAAAGGCTTCAGCCAGGCATTCAGCTGATCTTTGACTACACCGGCCTCGACCCGCACCCAGCCTTCATCGGTGTTGATCTCCAGGATGCGGTTCATGTAACGCGACATGTCCACCACAATGCCCTGATTCAGCGACTGGCCGTTGGTGCCGGTGCCACCGCCACGCGGCGTAAACACCAGGCTGGCAAAACGGGCTTCGCCAGCCACACGGGCCAGCAGCGCCACATCCGCCGTTGAGCGTGGGAACAGGGCTGCATCGGGCAGCAACTGGTAGATACTGTTATCGGTGGAGAGTGAGAGACGATCGGCATAGCTGGTCGCCATGTCGCCGGTGAAACCCTGCTCTTTCAGCGACTCAAGGAACGTCAGCACCAGTTGAACGAGGCCCGGTGCCTGCGAAATCTGTGGGATCATGATTGTCTGACCGAAGGTGTTGTAAACGTTTGCGTTTATGCGTTAGCGATTTCCCGTTTTATCATATTTTTTCTGCCTCTGCCGTTTTTTCAGAAAAGCCAAAAACCTTTTCCGCGATGCTGTTTAATCCCCGGTAAATAGATCATGATAAAAACAGGTATCCGAATGCCTGAAAATGAAGGATTAAGACGAGGTTATGAGTCAATGATGAAAAGCCAGTACCGGGATATGGATTTACCGCAAATACTCTTCACTCTGATGTTTATTCTGCTGCTGATTGTCGCCTGTTTATGGGTGGTACAGCCCTTTATTCTGGGCTTTGCGTGGGCCAGTATGGTGGTGATTGCCACCTGGCCGCTGATGTTAAAATTTCAGCGACTGCTATGGGGCCGCCGCTCCCTGGCGGTCATTGTGATGACGCTGCTGTTACTGCTGCTGTTTATTATTCCTATCGCCCTGCTGGTCAGCAGTCTGATCGACAACAGCGCGCCGGTGATTGCCTGGGTGACGCAGGGGCATACGATGCCGCAGCTGCTGTGGCTTAACGATGTGCCGATGGTCGGTGAGAAGCTCTACGCCAGTTATGACAAGCTGGTGGCGAGCGGTGGTGCGGGCGTGATGGCCAAGATTCAGCCCTATATCGGCCGCACGACCGGCTTCTTTGTCGCACAGGCTGGCCATTTCGGGCGGTTTATGATCCATCTGGGCGTGATGCTGCTGTTCAGTGTGCTGCTCTACTGGCGTGGCGAGCAGGCGGCTCAGGGTATCCGTCACTTTGCTTTCCGCATGGCGGGACGACGCGGTGATGCCGCCGTACTGCTGGCAGCACAGTCCATTCGCGCCGTGGCGCTGGGCGTGGTGGTAACGGCACTGGTGCAGGGCGTGCTGGGAGGGATCGGTCTGGCGCTCTCCGGCATCCCCTACGCTACGCTGCTGACGGTGCTGATGATCCTGTGCTGCCTGGTGCAGATCGGGCCGCTGCTGGTGCTGGTTCCGGCCATCATCTACCTCTACTGGAGCGGTGATACCACCTGGGGAACGGTGCTGCTGGTCTGGAGCTGCGTCGTCGGCACGCTGGATAATGTCCTGCGCCCGATGCTGATCCGGATGGGAGCCGACCTGCCGATGATCCTGATCCTCTCTGGGGTAATTGGTGGACTCTTTGCATTTGGCATGATTGGCCTGTTTATCGGACCGGTCGTCCTGGCGGTCTCCTACCGTCTGGTTTCGGTCTGGGTGCATGAGGCCCCGGCACCGGATAACGACCCGCAGGCGGTGGCGGAAGCCCTGGCCGATCATGAAGGAACCCCGCCCGCCGTGTGATCCGTTGCGCTTACCCGCCATAACATCCCTGCCCGATGTAATGATTAGTGCGGTTAATGATGATTAGCCGCACTGCATCCCGCCTGTCTGATAAAGGATGATTTTCATTAGCGATTTTTAAGAAAAAAGCCATTCCTGAGCTGAAATCGACCATTTCAGGCCAAAAAAGATTATTTTCTGCACTGTTTCTTAAGCCAAATGGCGCAGTAAAGGTGACAAAAGATTATTGGCTTTAAACTAATAAGAGGATTCTTAAAGACTCCAGCCAGCGGTATGAATAACATGCTTCCTATGTTCTGAATCAAACTATTGATTTCCAGACCACCCTATTCCCCCTGAGTAGAGTAAAGAATTGCTGTGTGTAGTCTTTGCCCATCCCCTGTGATGGGCTTTTTTTTGTCTGAAACTGACCCGCCATAAATAAAAAAAGGCCCGCATTGCGGGCCTTTTACGATCGTGCAGCCGGGGTCAGGAGGGGGTCATCTGCGCCAGGCTCACCCAGGTTTCTACCACGGTATCCGGGTTCAGCGACAGGCTATCGATTCCCTCTTTCATCAGCCATGCCGCAAAGTCCTGATGGTCCGACGGTCCCTGCCCGCAGATGCCGACATATTTGCCCTGCTGTTTCGCCGCCCGGATTGCCATAGACAGCAGCGCTTTCACCGCCTCGTTGCGCTCATCAAACAGCGCGGAGACGACGCCGGAGTCGCGATCCAGCCCCAGCGTCAGCTGAGTCATATCGTTAGAACCGATAGAGAAGCCATCAAAGTGCTGCAGGAATTGATCCGCCAGCAGCGCATTCGACGGAATTTCGCACATCATGATGATCTTCAGCCCGTTTTCGCCCCGTTTCAGGCCCTGACGCGCCAGCTCTTCCACCACGGCCTGCGCCTGTTCGACGGTACGCACAAACGGCACCATGATCTCAACGTTGGTCAGGCCCATCTCGTTACGAACACGTTTTACCGCCTCGCACTCCAGTGCGAAGCAGTCGCGGAAGCTGTCCGCGACATAACGTCCTGCGCCACGGAATCCCAGCATCGGGTTCTCCTCTTCCGGCTCGTAGCGTTCGCCGCCCACCAGGTTGGCATATTCATTCGTCTTGAAGTCGGAAAGTCGGACAATTACGCGTTTCGGTGCAAATGCTGCGCCAAGTGTGGCAATTCCCTCGGTCAGACGCGCGATGTAGAACTCCACTGGATTATCAAATCCTTTCATCATTTTGCGGATCTGCTGCTGCAGTTCCGGCGTCTGCTGATCAAACTCCAGCAGGGCTTTAGGATGGACGCCAATCATGCGGTTGATGATAAATTCCAGCCGCGCCAGCCCCACGCCTTCATTAGGCAGACAGGCAAAATCAAAAGCGCGATCGGGGTTGCCGACGTTCATCATGATCTTCAGCGGCAGCTCAGGCAGCGAATCGACCTGCGAACTGGTGACGTCGAAATCGAGCAGCTGATCGTAGACATAGCCGGTGTCCCCTTCGGCGCAGGAGACGGTCACCTGATGTCCCTCTTTCAGCCGATCGGTGGCGTCGCCGCAGCCGACGACTGCCGGAATGCCCAGCTCGCGCGCGATGATTGCCGCATGGCAGGTGCGTCCGCCACGGTTGGTGACGATCGCTGAGGCTTTTTTCATGATCGGCTCCCAGTCCGGGTCGGTCATGTCGGTAACCAGCACATCCCCTTTCTCAATCCGGTTCATTTCGCTGATATCGTGGATCACCTTCACCGTGCCAGCCCCAATACGGTGACCGATGGCTCGCCCTTCCGCCACGACGCTGCCCTGCCCCTGTAACGTGTAACGCTCCATCACCTGACCATTTGAGCGAACGGTTTCCGGCCGCGCCTGCACAATAAATAGCTTGCCCGTGTGGCCATCTTTGGCCCACTCGATGTCCATCGGCCGCTGGTAGTGCTGCTCAATCAGCACCGCCTGTTTCGCCAGCGCCTGGACTTCCTCATCACTCAGGCAGAAGCGGTCGCGTTCAGCCTCCGGCACATCCTCAATCCGCACCTGCTCGCCGTGCGCCTGCGAGTCGGCATAGACCATGCGGACCTTTTTCGAGCCCATATTGCGGCGCACAATCGACGGACGGCTGGCGGCCAGCGTCGGCTTATGCACGTAGAATTCATCCGGGTTCACCGCGCCCTGCACCACCATTTCGCCCAGTCCCAGCGCTGCGGTAATAAAGACCACCTGATCGAAGCCGGACTCGGTATCGATGGTGAACATCACGCCCGACGCAGCGAGATCCGATCGCACCATGCGCTGGATACCGGCCGAGAGCGCCACGCCGCGATGATCATAGCCCTGATGCACGCGGTAAGAGATAGCGCGGTCGTTGAACAGCGAGGCAAAGACATGCTTGACCGCGACCATCACGGCGTCGATGCCCTGCACATTCAGAAAGGTCTCCTGCTGTCCGGCAAAGGAGGCGTCGGGCATATCTTCGGCGGTAGCCGAGGAGCGGACAGCAAAAGAGGCGTCCGCGTCATCTGCCGAAAGCTGCTGATACGCGTCCAGAATGGCGGACTCCAGCGCCGGCAGGAAAGGCGTCTCAACAACCCACTGCCGGATCTGCCGGCCCGCTTTTGCCAGCGCATCCACATCATCAATATCGGTCTCATCCAGCAGCGCATAGATGCGCTGGTTCAGCCCACTCTGATCGAGGAACAGGTTAAACGCGTACGATGTCGTTGCAAAACCATTGGGAACGGAGACACCCAGCGACGACAGATTAGTAATCATTTCACCCAGAGAGGCATTTTTACCTCCCACCCGGTCAACATCATGCATGCCAAGCTGGTTATACCAGAGCACAAGTGGCTGTTCGCCTGTAGTGGACATTGATCTTATCCTTTATCAGTTATCGATGAAGTGAGACAGGGAGTAATCGGTTTTCAGCCTGGCATATCGCCTCACCGATAACGATCTGTTGAATCGTTAAAGCAGAATTTCAGCCGCAGTTTCGGAATTGTAAGCGCTTTATTTTGCTGTTGCGCAAAGCCGCCATTTTTTCCTAAGCAACTGATAAATCTGTAATACGTGTTTTTCAGGCTTCCTTATCCCCCTGTTTTGTTGCGCAACAAAGGCGCGGGCCTTTCCGGCTGATAAAGGACAAAGCACGCGGCGGACGAGTGACTATTCCTTTGCAACAGAGAAAACCTCCGTCCGTAAATTCCGATAAACCTTCCAGAAATTTACATCCGGGATGATTTATTTTCCGGCATAGCTCATGCTGACGGTTCACTCATGTCCAGGGCAGATAGTTATGACAACTGACAGAAGCGTTTTTTATATTTCTGATGGCACCGCCATTACGGCAGAAGTATTGGGTCATGCGGTGCTGTCGCAGTTTCCGGTCAACATCACCAGCCTGACGCTGCCGTTCGTTGAGAATGTTCAGCGGGCGCTGGCGGTGAAAGCCCAGATAAACGCGCTCTATCAGCAGAGCGGCGTCCGGCCGCTGGTGTTTTTCTCGATCGTGACGCCGGAAGTGCGTGACATCATCGTTCAGAGTGAAGGCTTCTGTCAGGACATTGTGCAGGCGCTGGTCGCCCCGCTGCAGCAGGAGCTGGGCTTGTCGCCCGCGCCGGTGGCGCACCGTACCCACGGGCTGGATGCCAGTAATCTGGGGAAATATGATGCCCGTATTGCAGCGATCGACTACGCCCTGGCCCACGACGACGGCATCTCGCTGCGCGGTCTGGAGGATGCCCAGGTGATCCTGGTGGGCGTCTCACGCTGCGGCAAAACGCCCACCAGCCTCTATCTGGCGATGCAGTTCGGCATCCGCGCCGCCAACTACCCTTTTATTGCTGATGATATGGATAACCTGAAGCTGCCGCCCGCCCTGCGCGCCCATCAGAACAAACTCTTCGGGCTGACCATCGATCCGGAACGGCTGGCGGCAATACGTCAGGAGCGGGCAGAAAATACCCGCTACGCCTCGATGCGCCAGTGCCGGCTGGAGGTGGGCGAAGTCGAAGCGCTGTTCCGCACCCACCAGATCCGCTATCTCAACAGCACCAACTACTCGGTGGAGGAGATCGCCACCAAAATTCTCGACATCATGGGTCTGACCCGCCGCATGTATTAGCGCTCTTATGGCGCAGAGGCTGTAACGTGGCGTGGCCGTCTGTTTTGATTTGAATATTCATTATCGGGTTGAATTCGCAGGCTAATGGTTTATTGTGACCCTCATCACTTCCCGGTATTTCACCGCTGCGAAGAACCGTTTTTTGAGATACTCATGAATAAAACCGATGAACTGCGTACTGCACGCATTGATAACCTGATTACGCCTGCCAGCCTGGCAGAGGCACACCCTGTTTCCGCCGCCATTGCTGATAATGTCACGGCGGCCCGCACCCGTATTGCGCGGATCCTGACCGGTGAAGATCCCCGCCTGCTGGTGGTCATCGGCCCCTGCTCGCTGCACGATCCCAAAGCGGCGCTGGAATATGCGGAGCGCCTGAACGTCCTGCGTGACCGCTATGCGGATCGGCTGGAGATAGTGATGCGTGCTTACTTTGAGAAGCCACGCACCGTGGTGGGCTGGAAAGGGCTGATTTCCGATCCGGACCTGGATGGCAGCTTTGATGTGAACCGTGGCATCGGCATCGCCCGCCAGCTGCTGATCGATATCAACACGCTGGGCCTGCCCACCGCCACCGAGTTCCTGGATATGGTGATCGGCCAGTTTATTGCGGATCTGATTAGCTGGGGAGCCATTGGCGCACGTACCACGGAAAGCCAGATCCACCGCGAAATGGCGTCGGCCCTCTCCTGCCCGGTCGGCTTTAAAAATGGTACCGATGGCAACGTCCAGATCGCCGTGGATGCCATCCGCGCCGCGCGCGCCAGTCATATGTTCCTCTCGCCCGATAAGCGGGGCCAGATGACCATCTATCAGACCAGCGGTAATCCCCACGGTCATGTGATCCTGCGCGGCGGCAAACAGCCCAACTATCATGCCAGCGATGTGGCGGCGGCGGCAGAGAGCCTGGCGGCCTTTAACCTGCCACCACAGCTGGTGATCGACTTCAGTCACGGCAACTGCCTGAAGCAGCATCGTCGTCAGATGGATGTCGCGGCCGATGTCGCAGAGCAGATCACATCAGGCTCGCGCGCCGTGGCGGGCGTAATGATTGAAAGCTTCCTGCAGGAGGGCAATCAGAAAGTGGTCAGCGGTCAGCCGCTGGTCTATGGCCAGTCGATTACCGACCCCTGCCTCGGCTGGCAGGAGAGCGAAAGCGTGCTCGAACTGCTCGCCGGGGCCGTTTCTCATCGTCTCTGAAGCAGCATCAGCTGGAGCAGCTCACCGCTAAGGTTTTGCCCCACTCCGGCGGCCGCTGACGATATTCAGTGGCCGTCCGATCGCTGAAGGGGTGCTGCAGCGCCTGGTGCAGCCGTGCCAGCGCGCCCTGCTCACCCCGTTCGGCCTCTTCAATCGCCTGCTGGGCCAGATAGTTGCGCAGGATCACCGCCGGGTTCGCGGCTTTCATGACCGCCTGCCGTTCCGCATCGCTGACCTGCTCGTCCAGCAGGCGGCGGCGATACCCCTCATACCAGCGGTCAAACGCCTCACGATCGATAAACTCATCACGCAGCGGTGAGCGGCTTTCCCCCTGCTGCGTCTCGCTCAGCAGCCGGAACGTCAGCGTGTAGTCGCTGTGCTCCTGGGTCATCAGCGCCAGCAGATCGGTCAGAATCTGATTGTCACTGCTCTGCGGCGTCAGTAAACCGAGCTTCGCCCGCATCCGTTCGCCCCAGACCCGCATCAGTTCAGGTTCATAGGCGCTCAGTGCCGCTCGCAGCTGGTCGGTAGTCAGCAGACCCGATAACGCATGCGCCAGACGGTTAAGATTCCACAGGCCGATCATCGGCTGATTTTCAAAACTGTAGCGGCCCTGATAGTCGCTGTGATTGCAGATGAAGTCGGGCTGATAATCATCCAGAAAACCAAAGGGGCCATAGTCGAGGGTCAGGCCGAGGATAGACATGTTGTCGGTGTTCATGACTCCATGCGCGAAACCGACGCTCTGCCACAACGCGATGAGCCGCGCGGTGCGCAGCACGATGTCGGTAAACCACTGCTGATAGCGATCGGCTTCCTCTGTCAGATGCGGCCAGTGATGGCGAATGGCATAGTCGGCCAGCTGCTGCACTTTCTCCGGCTGCTGACCGTAAAAGAAGTGTTCGAAATGGCCGAAACGCAGATGGCTCGGAGAGATGCGCATCAGCATCGCCCCGCGTTCGGTGGTTTCGCGGTAGACCGGCTCGTCGCCGATCGAGAGCGTGAGTGCGCGGGTGGTCGGAATGCCCAGGTGGTGCAGCGCTTCCGATGCCAGAAACTCGCGCACGCTGGAGCGGATGACCGCCCGGCCGTCGCCCATCCGGGAGTAAGGCGTCAGGCCCGCGCCCTTGAGATGCCAGTCCAGTTTACTGCCATCTTCGAGACGCTGCTCGCCCAGCAGAATGCCGCGCCCGTCGCCAAGCTGCCCTGCCCAGACGCCAAACTGATGACCGCTGTAAACCTGCGCCAGCGGCTGCATGCCCGGCAGCAGATCCGCGCCATGCCAGACGTTGTGGCCCTGGCCCGCGAACAGCGCGCTGTCCAGGCCCATCTCAGCAGCGAGCGGCGCATTGTGATAGAGCAGGCGTCCACCGGCCAGCGGCGTGGGGTTGAGTGCGGTGTAATTCCCGGCAAGCTCACGGAACCAGGTGTTGTCAAAGGTGACCTTGCGTGAGGACATTGTTTCTCCCATGCGATGCTCAGCGTTACTCAGGTTAGTCCCTTAGTGTAACGCCGATAGCGGGGATTAACAGGTTCTGTCAGCCGGGGTGGCGTGAAGAAGGCTGCCGATCGTCGGCGCAGAGCAGCGAATGCAGGGCATCCGATTTGACGACCGGGAAGAGCGCCCCCTGGAAAACGGCGCCGCTCAGCTGGCTGACTTTATCCAGCAGCACCTCGTCGTCAACGCCACAAATAATCAGCTGATCGCAATGGGCGCGGAAATTATCGATAATGCTCTGAATAAACGGCACGAATGAGGCACGTTTGGCCAGCGAATGAATAAATTCCTTATCCAGGCAGATACAGCTGAATAAATTATCGTAGACCGCATTGGAAGGACTCTTGCCCGCACCGAAATGAGAAAGTGCCAAATTAAACTCAGCCGCAAGGCTCGCCAGCAACGCATTATTTTTGCCAAGCCGGAGTTGCGGAAACGCTTCAGTGATATTCAGCAGAATGAAGGGCAGCTGTTTTAATTTGCGCATCACCAGCTCGCTGGCCAGCAGCGTACGGGCCAGGTTTTCATCAATGCGTATAAATGCGGAAACCGAATGCGCTTCGAATACGCCGCGATACTGCTCCAGCAATCCGATCTGACTTTGCAGCAGACGCAGCTGCTGCGACTCATCGAGCTGCGGCAACAGCAGCTCCTGCGGCAGGGTGATGGGTGCACTCTCATGCACAAACTGCGTAACCAGCTCGACAGCGGTCAACCGTCCGTCAACGTCACAGACAGGATAGAACCAGATTTCCGACTGATAGTCGGCCGAGAGATGAATTTTCATTTTAATGCCAGAATATGCGGCGATGGAGATATCGTATAGGAATGGTCAGTTGCAGGCAATAGTGCCAAATCATTGAAGAGATGAACTTCTTTAGCCTTCCATTGCCGTTTGCCGGTTCGCTGTAACGCTTAAGCCAAATAGTAAGGCTAAAAGTGTACTTATTAACGGAATTAACGCCGCCCTTATTATGCTTAATAAAACTCAGGTTCAATAACTGTCATTTAAAATAAAACTTATGACCGCTGTTTTACCTCTATTTAAAATTGGACTTAAGTCTGATTCGGCAGTACTGGTTTATATGCGACGCGCCTGCCAGAACACTTTCCGCCAGTAAACATTGTCCAGTGAGGATCGGGTCACACCCTGACTGGTTGAGGCGTGAATAAACGCATTGTCACTGTCATAGATCCCCACATGCAGGCCATTCTCACCGCGTCCGGTTTTAAAAAAGACCAGATCGCCGGGCAGCAGCTCATCTTTGCTGATGCGCGTGCCGATGTCACTTTGGGCGGAGGTAGTGCGCGGCAGCTGCAGCGCAAACCTGTCGCGGAACGTCAGATAGACAAACCCGGAGCAGTCGACACCCTGGCGGCTCATGCCGCCATAGCGGTATGGCGTGCCGTGCCAGTTCCCGAGCTGATCGTTCAGTTCTGCAATCACGGTTATCGAATCGGAAAGACGGCCATTCACTGGCGGGGCGTGATGAGTGCACCCCGTCAGCAGCAGCACTAAAATCAGCAAACCCAGGCGCATCGCCAAATATCCTTATCAGAAATCGCAACCGGCTTAATGTAGCGGTAAAGCCCGCGGTGTAGCAAGTGTCAGGGCAACACGGTCAGCACGGTTCGCCCTTCCAGCTCAAGTTGCCGGAAAGTGATCTGATAGAGCGGTGTCAGGCGCTGTGGCGTCAGAACCGCTGCCGGTTCGCCCTGCGCAATCAGCTGCCCCCGATCCATCAGCCAGACCCGATCGGCCCGTTGCAGGCTGTGGTTAAGATCGTGGCTGCTGGCCACCACGCTGATGCCCGCCGCGCATAACTCTGCTATCAGATCGTCCACGGCTTTTTGCTGACCGATGTCCAGCGCGGTCATCGGCTCGTCAAGTATCAACAGCCGTCCCTGCGGATTGATCCGGGGATCGATCTGCAGGCAGACCGCCGCCAGCCTGACGCGCTGCCATTCACCACCGGAGAGCCGTGTCAGGGAACGGGAGAGTTTATCCTGCAGCTGAAGCCGTTGCAGCAGCGCGCCGAGCCGGGCATCGGCCTGCGGCCCTGCCTGTTTAAGATGCAGACGTAAATAGTGCCAGACCGGCATCTGGCTCAGCGGAACCTGCTGCTGGGGCAACCAGCCACGAACGCTGGCCAGCGCCGCACCCTGCCACTCCGCCAGCGGCCGGTCATCCAGCACGACCGAACCGGCGGCAGGTTGCAGTCCCGCTAACACACTCAGCAGCGTGCTCTTGCCTGCACCGTTAGGGCCTGCGACGTGCAGCAGCTGGCCCGCGGCGATTTCACCGCTCAGTGACAGCAGCCTTCCAGGAACAGCCGCCTGGTGCAGGCGCAGCAGCATCTACTTCGCCAGAGCCTGCTTAATGGTTTCCAGAATGATCGGATCTTCCGGCGTCATGTCCGGCGCAAAGCGCTGGATGACGCTGCCGTCCCGGCCAATCAGAAACTTTTCGAAGTTCCACAGGATGTCGCCTGGCGCTTTTGGCGCACGCCCTTTGCTTTCCATCCGCTCGTAAAAGCCGCTGCCTTCCGGACGGACCGCCTCTGGCCGCGCGGCAATCAGCTGAGCAAAGAGCGGATGACGCTCCGGGCCGTTGACCTCGGTCTTAGCAAACAGCGGAAAGGTCACACCATAGGTGGTGCTGCAGAACGTTTTGATCTCTTCGCTGCTGCCGGGCTCCTGCTCAAGAAACTGATTGCAGGGAAAGCCGAGCACGCTGAAGCCGTGATCCTGCCAGGCTTTCTGCAGATTCTCCAGCTCTTCATATTGCGGTGTCAGGCCACATTTCGATGCCACATTAACCACCAGCAGCACTTTGCCCTGCCATTGGGCCAGCGTGGTTTTTTCTCCATCGATCGTAACCAGTTCAGTCTGATAAATGTTCATATAAGTTCCTTGGATTCAGTTGTGGATGCAGAGTCGCCAGCCGGAACTAGCGAGAAGATTTCACCAGTAAAAGAATAAACAGCGGAGCGCCCAGCGTGGCGGTAACCACCCCTATCGGCAGCTCCGCCGAGGTCAGCGCCAGCCGCGCCACAATATCGGCGGCCAGCAGCACGCCCGCCCCCGCCAGCGCGGAGGCGGGCAGCAGATAGCGGTGGTCGCTGAGGCCACTCAGACGCAGCAGATGCGGAATAACCAGCCCGACAAAGCCAATGGCCCCTGCCATCGCCACGCTGATCCCCGTCAGCCAGCCCATCGCCAGCACCAGCAGATTACGCCAGCCGAACAGCGAGAGCCCGAGCTGACGGGCGGAGGTTTCCCCCAGGGCCAGCAGATTGAGAGCCGGGCCGGTTGCGCTCAGGGCCAGCATCACCGGCAACAGCGCCAGCATCATCCAGCCATAGCGCCAGTCAACCCCGCTGAATCCCCCCATCATCCAGTACATCAGCTGACGCAGATCGAGACTGGTGCTGAAGTAGACCGCCCAGGTCATGATAGCGCTGCAGATAATCCCCAGCGCCACGCCGGTGAGTAACAGCCGCGTCGTCGAAAGCTGGCGATGCGCAAAATGCAGCAGGATCAGCGTAATGACCAGCGCCCCGGCAATTGCGGCAAGCGCGAGGCTCCACAATGACCCGCTACCCAGCAGCACGCCGAGCACCAGGCCAATACCGGCCCCATTCGAGACGCCCAGCAGGCCAGGCTCGGCCAGCGGGTTGGTAAACAGCGCCTGCATCACCACGCCGCACATCGCCAGCGAGGCGCCAACCAGCACCACCGCCAGGCTGCGGGGCAACCGTAACTCCCAGACAAAGAGCCGGCTACTTTCGGTAAGCCAGTGTGAAGGCACAATCCAGCTGTCTCCTGCGCAGAGGCTGAGACAGAGCAGTGCAGAGAGCATCAGGGCTAGCGCCATCAGCCATTTCTGGCCGCGCCGGTCGGCCTGACGCGCGAGCTGGTCGAGCAGAGACATAAGCGGGATACGCTGAGAAAACAGAGATTTGATTGTAGAGGGATTGCAGAAAAAAGAAAGGTGGGTGCGCCGGAAGGCTGTCAGGATGGCGGGCGCGGCATGATGGCGGATAACCATGAAAAAAGGCCGCTTGCGCGGCCTTTTTGAAACGCTGAAATTCAGTCAGTCTCTTTGGGTGTAGCGTTCTCTACGCGGCTTTTCAGCTTCTGCCCTGGGCGGAACGTTACTACGCGACGCGCAGTAATCGGAATATCTTCACCCGTTTTCGGGTTTCTGCCAGGACGCTGGTTCTTGTCACGCAGGTCGAAATTACCAAACCCAGACAGTTTAACCTGTTCTCCGTTCTCCAAAGCGCGACGTACCTCTTCGAAAAACAGCTCTACTAACTCTTTGGCATCGCGTTTGCTCAGCCCGAGTTTCTCAAACAGGTACTCTGACATCTCAGCTTTTGTAAGCGCCATAGGTTCAATCCCTCAAGGTTGCCTGGAATCGCTCTTTTAATGCCGCAACGCATTTGCCAACGGTCGCGGCAATCTCCTCTTCTTCGAGTGTCCGGCTGGTATCCTGCAAAATCAGGCTGATTGCGAGGCTCTTGTAGCCCTCAGAAACGCCCTTACCGCGGTACACGTCAAACAAGTTTACGCCAACTACCTGATTTACGCCAACTTTCTTACACTCCGCAATGATATCTGCTGCTGGCACGTTTTCGGCCACTACAACCGCAATATCACGACGGTTCGCCGGGAAGCGAGAAATCTCGCGCGCGTCAGGCAGGACGCGGTCTGCGACCTTATTCCAAAGCAGTTCAAAGACTAAGGTGCGGCCGTTGAGATCAAGCTTACGTTCCAGCTCAGGATGAACCACGCCGATAAATCCGATTTTTTCATCGTGCAGATAAATCGCCGCGCTCTGGCCTGGATGCAGGGCCGGATTCACTTCAGCGCGGAAGCTGATTTCATCCAGTTTGCCGGTTAAATCGAGCAGCGACTCTAAATCGCCTTTTAAATCATAGAAGTCAACTGTCTGACGCGCCAGATCCCAGTGCTCTTCCACACGGTTACCGCTGATGACACCAGCCAGCATAAGATCCTGACGGATGCCTAAATCAGCCTGTGTATCCGGCACAAAGCGCAGACCGCTCTCAAACAGACGCACGCGGCTCTGCTGGCGATTCTGGTTATAGACCACCGCGCTGAGCAGGCCGGTCCAGAGCGAGAGGCGCATGGTCGACATATCGCTGGAGATCGGGCTGGGCAGCAGCAGCGCCTCTTCGCCCGGATGCAGCAGCTGCTGAATTTTTGGATCCACGAAGCTATAGGTAATCGCTTCCTGATAGCCTTTATCCACCAGCAGGTTTTTAGCGCGTTTCAGTGACAGGTTCGCTTCGCGATGACGGGTCATTACCAGGCCCGCCTGCACCGGCACATCCGGAATGTTGTTGTAGCCGTAGACACGGGCCACCTCTTCAACCAGATCTTCCTCGATCGCCATGTCGAAACGCCAGCTCGGTGCCACAGCCTGCCACTCGCCCTGGCCCACGGTGACCTCGCAGCCGAGACGCGTCAGGATGTCGGTGACCTGCTCATCGGCGATGACATGACCAATCAGACGATCCAGTTTTTCGCGGCGCAGCGTAATAGTCGCCGGAACCGGGAGTGCGGCCTGGTGAGTCTGATCGATGATCGGACCCGCTTCACCGCCGCAGATCGACAGCAGCAGCGCGGTGGCACGCTCAATTGCCCTATGCTGCAGCGCCGGATCAACGCCACGCTCATAGCGGTGTGACGCATCGGTATGCAGACCGTGACGGCGGGCGCGGCCGGTAATGGAGAGCGGATCGAAGTAAGCGCACTCAAACAGGATGTTACGGGTTTCGCCGTTCACACCGGAATGTTCACCGCCGAAGATACCGGCCATCGCCAGCGCCTGCTGATGATCGGCGATCACCAGCGTATCTGCCTGCAGGCTGGCTTCGGTGCCATCCAGCAGCGTCAGCTTCTCACCCTCTTTCGCCATCCGCACCACGATGCCGCCGTTGATGCGGTCGAGGTCGAAAGCGTGCATCGGCTGACCCAGCTCCAGCAGAACATAGTTGGTGATATCGACGACCGGATCGATCGAGCGAATGCCACAGCGGCGCAGCTTCTCTTTCATCCAGAGTGGCGTGGCCGCCGCGACGTTAATTCCTTTGACAACACGGCCCAGGTAGCGCGGACAGGCGTCTGTCGCCTCGACCTGAATCGGGAAGGTGTCGTTCAGGGTGGCCGCAACCGGCTGCATTTCAGGCACGTTCAGCGGTAAACCATTAAGTACCGCAACGTCACGGGCAATCCCGATCAGACCCAGGCAGTCGGCGCGGTTAGGCGTGACGCTGATCTCGATGGTGTTGTCATCCAGCTGCAGGTATTCACGGATGTCGGTGCCAATCGGCGCATCAGCTGGCAGTTCGATGATGCCATTATGGTCGTCGGAAATACCCAGCTCGGAGAAGGAGCAGAGCATCCCCTCAGAGGGTTCGCCACGCAGTTTGGCCGCTTTGATTTTAAAATCACCCGGCAGCACCGCACCCACGGTCGCCACGGCGACTTTCAGTCCCTGGCGGCAGTTCGGCGCACCACAGACGATGTCCAGCAGGCGATCGCCGCCCACGTTGATTTTGGTGACACGCAGTTTGTCGGCATTCGGGTGCTGACCGCACTCCACCACTTCACCGACCACGACGCCGTGGAACGCACCGGCAACACCCTCTACACCGTCCACTTCCAGACCGGCCATGGTGATTTGTTCAGACAGCGCGGCGCTGTCCAGGGCTGGATTTACCCATTCGCGTAACCAGAGTTCACTGAATTTCATTGGATAACCTGCCCTTACTTAAATTGTTTGAGGAAACGTAAATCATTTTCGAAGAAGGCGCGCAGATCGGTCACGCCATAGCGCAACATGGTCAGACGCTCCATGCCCATTCCAAAGGCGAAGCCGGAATAAACTTCCGGGTCGATACCAACATTGCGCAGTACATTAGGATGGACCATGCCGCAACCCAGCACTTCCAGCCACTTGCCGTTTTTACCCATCACGTCCACCTCAGCGGAGGGTTCGGTAAACGGGAAATAGGAAGGACGGAAACGAATCTGCAAATCTTCTTCAAAGAAGTTATTCAGGAAATCGTGCAGCGTGCCTTTGAGGTTGGTGAAGCTGATATTTTTATCAACAATCAGCCCTTCCATCTGATGGAACATCGGCGTGTGGGTCTGATCGTAGTCGTTACGGTAGACGCGGCCCGGCGCAATGATGCGAATGGGTGGCTGCTGAGCCTGCATAGTACGGATCTGCACGCCAGAGGTCTGCGTGCGCAGCAGTCGGGTAGCATCGAACCAGAAGGTGTCATGATCGGCGCGCGCCGGATGGTGAGCAGGAATGTTCAGCGCATCAAAGTTATGGTAGTCATCTTCGATCTCTGGCCCGGTCATAACAGCAAAACCCAGCTCGCCAAAGAAGGTCTCAATGCGGTCCATGGTGCGGGTCACCGGATGCAGGCCACCGTTCTCAATACGACGCCCTGGCAGGGAAACATCAATGGTCTCCTGCGCCAGACGGGCATTCAGTACGTCGGCTTCGAGTGCCTCTTTGCGGGCATTCAGGCGATCGGTCACCTGCTGTTTGGCTTCGTTGATGACCGCACCCGCTGCAGGACGCTCCTCTGCTGGCAGCTCGCGTAATGTGGTCATCTGCAGTGTCAGATGGCCTTTCTTACCCAGATATTCGACGCGCACCGCGTCAAGGGCGGCGATATCTGTCGCCCCGTCGATGGCCGCCGTGGCGCTGGCCACCAGTTCTGCGAGTTGAGACATAATTTCCTCTTTTTCCAGTCAGGCTGGTCAGTTCTCGTTGGGACCTGCCGGTCCAATATGCTAGCGCCAGAAACAAAAAAGCCTCCACGAGGGAGGCTTTCAGCGCGATTTTTCGTTTCTTCTCTTATGCGCAAAAGCCCCCGGATATCAGGCGCTAAAGTAAAAAAAGAAACGGAAAATAGCAGCATTCATGCTTGCAGTTACCTTGTCATGCTCATACCGGGACACTATTGAAATGCGCAGCGGCGAAAATGTCAATCTTTTGCGTAGGTTACAGGCAATAAAAAAGGGAGCAAGCTCCCTTTTCTATCTGACTTACGCCAGAGCTGATTTCGCTTTTTCGACCAGTGCAGTGAATGCCACTTTGTCGAATACAGCGATGTCGGCCAGGATCTTACGGTCGATCTCAATGGCTGCTTTTTTCAGACCATTGATGAAACGGCTGTAAGACATACCGTTCTGACGTGCCGCTGCGTTGATACGCGCGATCCACAGCTGACGGAACTGACGCTTACGCTGACGACGGTCACGGTAAGCATACTGACCAGCTTTGATAACAGCCTGGAAAGCAACACGGTAAACACGTGAACGTGCACCGTAATAGCCTTTAGCTTGTTTTAAGATTTTTTTGTGACGTGCGCGAGCAACTACACCACGTTTTACACGAGCCATTTAGCTCTCCTGTTTAATATTCTGAATTAATGAAAAAAATTTACTTATGCGTACGGCAGGCAGGCAATAACCAGACCCAGATCGCCTTTTGACACCATGCCTTTAGGGCGCAGGTGACGTTTACGCTTAGTAGATTTCTTCGTCAGAATATGACGCAGGTTTGCGTGTTTACGCTTGAAGCCGCCAGAAGCGGTCTTCTTGAAGCGCTTAGCCGCGCCACGTACAGTTTTAATCTTTGGCATTTTAAAAATATCCACTTCGCATTGTTGATAACATGACCCAGACAGGCGAACACATCACCGCACAGCGCGAACGCTGCACGGCAATGGCTACTTGAAAGCCTACTGTTTCTTCTTAGGAGCGAGCACCATGATCATCTGGCGGCCTTCGATCTTCGAAGGGAAGGATTCGACAATGGCCAAATCCAGATCTTCACACAGGTCTTTACGGACGCGGTTAAGCACTTCCATACCGATCTGCTGGTGCGCCATCTCACGACCGCGGAAGCGGAGCGTGATTTTGGCTTTATCGCCATCTTCCAGAAAGCGAATCAGGTTGCGTAGTTTGACCTGATAGTCGCCATCATCGGTTCCAGGACGGAATTTAATTTCCTTAACCTGAATAACTTTTTGCTTCTTCTTCTGTTCCTTAGAAGATTTGCTTTTTTCATAGAGGAACTTGCCGTAATCCATGATGCGGCAAACCGGCGGTTCGGCATTCGGACTGATCTCGACGAGATCGGCACCCGATTCCTCGGCTTTTTCCAATGCTTCGCGTAATGTGACAATGCCAATCGGCTCGCCATCCATGCCCGTTAAGCGCACTTCTGTTGCGCGGATTTCACTGTTAATTTTGTTCGGACGCGTCGGTAGTACTCGTTTTCCGCCTTTAATACTTTATTCCTCCAATTGGTGAAGATTGCGGCTGCGAATCTCTTGTTGCAGCTTCTCAACAAACAGATCAACATCCAGCGACCCCAGGTCTTTACCACGGCGGGTGCGAACGGCAACTTTGCCAGCTTCCACCTCTTTATCACCGCAGACCAGCATATAAGGGACGCGACGTAATGTGTGCTCGCGGATTTTAAAGCCTATCTTCTCATTTCTCAAGTCTGCCTTCACACGAATGCCAGCATTCTGCAACTTACGTGTCAAAGACTCAACATATTCTGCCTGTCCGTCGGTAATATTCATCACCACGACCTGCAGCGGTGCCAGCCAGGTTGGGAAGAAACCGGCGAACTCTTCGGTCAGAATCCCGATGAAGCGCTCCATCGACCCCAGAATCGCACGGTGAATCATCACTGGCGTCTGACGATCGTTGTTTTCACCCACATAGGTTGCTTCAAGGCGTTTTGGCAGGGAGAAGTCTAGCTGAACTGTGCCGCACTGCCAGGCGCGATCGAGACAATCGTACAACGTGAACTCAATTTTAGGGCCGTAGAACGCGCCCTCACCCGGCTGATACTCAAACTCAATGTTGTTTTCGTTCAGGGCCGCCGCCAGGTCTTCCTCGGCACGATCCCACATCTCGTCAGTGCCGATACGCTTCTCAGGACGGGTAGAAAGTTTCACCACAATCTTTTCAAAGCCGAAGGTGCTGTACATGTCATAAACCATGCGGATACAGCTGTTCACTTCGTCACGCACCTGTTCTTCTGTACAGAAGACGTGTGCATCATCCTGAGTGAAGCCACGAACGCGCATCAGACCGTGCAGCGCACCCGATGGCTCGTTACGGTGACAGCTACCGAACTCCGCCATACGCAGCGGCAGATCGCGGTACGATTTCAGACCCTGATTAAAGATCTGAACGTGACCCGGACAGTTCATCGGTTTAATGCAATATTCACGGTTCTCTGAAGAGGTGGTGAACATCGCCTCTTTGTAGTTTTCCCAGTGGCCGGTTTTTTCCCACAGGACGCGGTCCATCATGAACGGACCTTTTACTTCCTGATACTGGTACTCTTTCAGCTTACTGCGGACAAACACTTCCAGCTCGCGGAAGATGGTCCAGCCGTCGTTGTGCCAGAAGACCATGCCCGGGGCTTCTTCCTGCATATGGTAGAGATCCAGCTGCTTACCAATCTTGCGATGGTCACGCTTCGCCGCCTCTTCCAGACGCTGCAGATAGGCCGCGAGCTGCTTTTTGTCTGCCCATGCGGTGCCATAAATACGCTGCAGCATTTTATTGCTGCTGTCGCCGCGCCAGTAGGCACCGGAGATTTTCTGCAGTTTAAAATGGTGACAGAACCGCATGTTCGGCACGTGCGGACCGCGGCACATGTCGATATATTCTTCGTGATGATAGAGGCCAGGCTTGTCGTCGTGGCTGATGTTTTCATCAAGAATGGTGGTTTTATAGATTTCGCCACGCGCCGCAAAGACATCACGCGCTTCCTGCCAGCTGACTTTTTTCTTCACCACATCGTAGTTGGTCTCAGCCAGCTGATGCATGCGTTTTTCCAGCAGGTCGATATCTTCCTGAGTCAGCGTGCGGTCGATGTCGACATCATAATAGAAGCCGTTATCGATAACCGGGCCAATCGCCATTTTGGTATCGGGCCACAGCTGCTTGATCGCATGCCCTAACAGGTGCGCACAGGAGTGGCGGATGATTTCCAGACCCGCTTCGTCTTTAGCGGTAATGATCGCAACGGCGGCGTCTTCGGTAATGGGATCGACAGCATCAACCAGTTCTCCGTTGACCCGACCCGCGATACAGGCCTTTGCCAGACCGGGACCGATATCCAGTGCAATATCCATCACACTGACAGGGCGGTCAAACACGCGCTGGCTGCCATCAGGAAGCGTAATTACAGGCATTTCATATCCTTATTTGCAGTGGTAAGCCACACGAAAGCCTACATGCAATGTCATGAGAGGTTTGACCTGGCGTAATATCAGACCCACATTGTCGGAATATCGCCAGGCTCACAGTGCAGGCAGATAATAGCAGTTTTCCCCGGCGAGAAAAACCATCCCCTTTTTGCTAAGCCGTGGAGCGAACAAAAAAAAGCGGCCTGACACAATGTCAGGCCGCCGGGGATCCTGCCGCAAAAATGCGCTTACATCGCGTAAGAGAGCATGATTGAGGTTTTGGTATCGGTACGATCTGGCGCAGACTCCGCCGGATTGTTGTTCCAGGTGACGTTGTAGGCCAGCTTCAGCGCGAAGTGGCTGTTGATGGCAACCTGCAGACCGGTTTCGGAGTTAACCGTCGTATCTTCGCCGAAGCTGCTCAGTACGGAGACACCCTGAATAAATTTGGTGGTGTCGGTCAGCTGCCACTGGTAGCTGACTGCGCCGTAGCCCAGCGCTTTGGTCTGATGGCCACCCGCATGGTAATCGTCATAACGCACACCCGGACCGAATTCCGCACGCAGCGAGTGCACCGGGCCGTTCAGGATCTGACGACCGTAACCGGCGGTCAGGACATCGCGTGAGTCATAACCGTTGAAACGGTCGCTCAGCCAGCTCGCCTGACCAAACAGGTAGTCATAGGCGCTGACGTTGTAACGTGAACGACCGCCGATGTTGTAGGTCTCAGAAGAGCGCTCATCGTTGGACGAGGTGTTGGCTGCGTTACCCCACAAGCTGTACGCCATCGATGACTGATACCAGGTCATGTTGGTCTGGGCAGTCAGGGAAGAGCTGGTGGTGTTACCGGTTTGCGCCAGATAGCCCGCTGAAGCAGAACCTTCAAACGGCTTTTTCGCCGTGGAAGGGTCATCCATTGAGGTGAAGACGGCGTTATCGGCCAGTGCCTGATGACAAAAAGCTCCAGCGGAGAGCAAAAGAACAGCAGACAGCTTGTTATAGGCTTTCATTAAATATGATCCGAGCGACTGTTTAAAAAACGGAGAGTCTGAAGCGTTTTGCCAGCCATTCAATGCAATTTACGGTAAGTTTTGTAAAAAATTATTAACTTACAAAAAACGCCGATAATGCCCCTGGCAACCCGTGTTAATTGGGACTCATCTGATTAACGTCGCGCATTATAGTGCCGCCCGACCGAAAAGATAGCCGTTACGGCAGAAGATTTTTCAGCCTGCCTGGCGCACCGCTGACAGACCTTTACGCTGAGCGTCATCTCAGATGCGCGCCCTCGCCGCTGCCGTTCGCCTGTTTTTTCACCATGGTCTACGCTCAGTTCAGTTTCCTTTTCCCGGAGGTGCCTTATGAGCAACAGTGATCTGACCCGCTATATCGTAACCTTTCATTATCAGGAGTCGGGATTGAGTGACATCCTGGAGCTGACCAGCGCAATGACCGCCGCCGGGTTCAGCACCACGCTGATGGATGAAGAGGGCCATCCTCATGAACTGGGCACCAACAGTTATGGCATTGTCACGACCCTGACGGAAGAGGATCTGCGACAGCAGGTTACGGCAGCCGGTGAAAGTGTGCTGGGTCAGAAGCCTGACGTGACCCTGATGACCCTTGAGGCCTATCTGCACGACACCCCGCAGTAATGTTTTGTGACCCGGGCGCAGAATAAGGGGTGCCATCGCGCCGGTTTTGGTGAATATTCAGGCATACCATCGTACTTACGCAGCGAATAAAGAGGACAACCCTATGTGGTCAGCCATTAGTCGTCTGTTAAGCGAGCAGTTAGGCAACGCCGAAATCACGCAACGTCACGCCCTTGCGGGCGGCGATATCCATCCCACCTGGCATATCCGCTACGGTGATCACGACGTCTTTGTCAAAAGTAACAGCCGCGAGATGCTCTCACTCTTTACGTGGGAGGCCGATCAGCTGGCGTTGCTGGCGCGCACCGGCACGGTCCGGGTGCCGCAGGTCTATGGCGTGGGACATCACCGCGAAGAGAGCTTTCTGCTGATGGAGTATATCCGGCCGCAGCCGCTGGATGAGCAGAGTGCCTGGCAGCTGGGTCAGCAGCTGGCGCATCTTCATCAGTGGAGCGAACAGACCCAGTTTGGCCTCGATTTCGACAATAACATTACGACGACGCCGCAGCCCAACAGCTGGCTGCGGCGCTGGTCAGTGTTCTTTGCCGAGCAGCGTATCGGCTGGCAGCTGCAGCTAGCGGCGGAAAAAGGGCTTCACTACGGTGACACCGAACGGATCATCGCCTCGGTTCAGCGGGTGCTGGCGTCACATCATCCGCAGCCGTCGCTGCTGCATGGCGATCTCTGGCCGGCCAACTGCGCGAACAGCGCCAGCGGGCCCTGGCTGTTTGATCCCGCCTGCTACTGGGGCGACCGTGAGTGTGACCTGGCCATGCTGAGCTGGTTTCCCGACCTGCCCCGCCAGATTTACGAGGGCTATCAGGCGGTGTGGCCGCTGCCGGACGGTTTTTCGCAGCGTCTGCCGGTCTACCAGCTCTACTATCTGCTGAACCGGGCCAACGTGTTTGGCGGGCACTGGCCTGACGACGCACAGTTCGCCATTGACCAGTTGCTGGAAGAAGAGGCGTACAGCCTCCGTCAGGCCAAACCGGCCTGACGGCAACCGCAGTCAGATAAAGCCCAGCAGCGACAGCACAAAATATCCGGCTATCGCAATCACCACAGGCAGAACGTAAAGCGGGAAAATCTGCAGGAAGATGGTGTGACGGGGAACGCGCACCTTCTCTTCCAGCTGCTGGCGGCTGCGCCCTTCGCTGCCTTTGGCCTGCTCCAGAATCATCTGGTCCTCAATGCCCTCTTTCACATGACGCGCCTGGCGCCCCATCCGCGCACCGGAGGACTCCAGCGCCAGCCCGACAAAAATCAGGATGTAGATCAGCCAGAAGCCCAGGTTCATCTGTCCGTTAAATTCCGGCACCGGCGAGTTATGCCAGAAGACGTTCAGGAACGGCGTATTGAAGCGCAGCATATCGACGATGACATGCACAAAATCGAGCATCACCGCATCGATGCCCGGTTGCTTCTCACTGTGCTTAAACATAAAGCTTAAAACAGAAATAATGGTCGACAGCAGCGCCACTAAAAACAGCACCCAGCCCGCCACACGCTTGAGGATGGCGATGCGGCCAGCCTGTTGATAGGTCATATTCTCTCCTTTAGCCGGAATCCGGTTTGGCGTAAGTCTACCTGCCAATGGCGAAATTTCCCAAAAAAAGCGTGGCTGACCGGGTAGCGCGTGCGTCACCGGCGAAAGATGCTAAGGTAACGCCGACTTTATAAGGAGATGCCGATGCCCTATCACCGCCCTGTGCTCGCCGCCCTGTTTGATATGGATGGCTTACTGATCGACTCTGAACCGCTGTGGGATCAGGCCGAACTGGATATCTTTTCAACGCTGGATGTCGACCTGTCACGTCGCAGTGAACTGCCCGATACGCTGGGTCTGCGCATCGATCAGACTGTGCGGATGTGGTACGAAACGCTGCCGTGGCAGGGGCCTTCGCAGCAGGAAGTAACGGAACGAATTATTGCGCGCGCCATGACGCTGGTGGCGCAGACCCGGCCGCTGCTGCCGGGCGTGGAGACGGCCCTGCAGCTCTGTCGCGACCAGGGGCTGAAGATCGGCCTGGCCTCCGCCTCACCGCTCAGGATGCTGGAGCAGGTGCTGGAGATGTTTAATCTGCGGCACTATTTTGACGTGCTCTCTTCAGCTGAAGCCCTGCCATACAGCAAGCCGCATCCGCAGGTCTATCTCAACGCCGCTGACCGGCTGGCAATCGATCCGCTCAACTGCGTGACGCTGGAAGATTCGTTTAACGGCATGATCGCGACTAAAGCCGCGCGTATGCGGTCAATCGTGGTGCCCGCCGCGGAACATCGCGACGATCCCCGCTGGGCGCTGGCCGATGTGCGGCTGGCGAGCCTCAGCGAACTGACCCTGCACCATCTGCAGGGATAATCATCTGCCCGCCTGTGCGGGCTTTTTTTTGCCTGCTCTCCTCGCTTCATGATCCACGCCTCAAAAAAAAATAAAACATCGTTTCATTTTTATTGAATTACCTTCTCACTCTTCCTAAGATGCACCTGTTCCCCCTTCGGGGCATCGACACCCTGACCTGCAGAGAGGCCTGAGATGGAGATTCGACAAAGCATTCACAGCGATCACGCCAGACAGCTCGACACCGGGGCGCTGCGGCGTGCGTTCCTGATTGAGAAAATATTTAGCGCGGATGATTACACCCTGACCTACAGCCATATCGACCGCATCATCATTGGTGGCGTAATGCCGGTGAACAGGCCGGTCACGATAGGGGATGAGATGGGAAAACAGCTGGGCGTCAGCTATTTCCTCGAACGCCGCGAGCTGGGCGTGATTAATATCGGCGGGCCGGGTCAGGCAGAGGTTGACGGTAAAATATGGGAGATCGGGCACGAAGAGGCACTCTATATCGGCAAAGGCGCGCGCACTCTGCAGTTCCGCAGCCTGGATCCGGCCCGACCCGCCCGCTTTTATTACAACAGCGCGCCCGCGCACTGCACTTACCCGGACAGAAAGATCACGTTGTCTGAGGCGGCCAGCACCACACTGGGCGCTGCCGCGACCGCTAATCGTCGTACCATCCACAGGTTTATCGTGCCGGATGTCCTGCCCACCTGCCAGCTCACTATGGGTCTTACCAGACTGGAGGAGGGCAGCCTGTGGAACACCATGCCCTGTCACACCCATGAACGCCGTATGGAAGTCTATTTCTATTTCGATCTGCCTGAGGAGAGCGCGGTTTTCCACATGATGGGGGAGCCGCAGCAGACCCGTCATCTGCTGGTGCATAACGAACAGGCGGTGATCTCACCCAGCTGGTCCATCCATGCCGGAGTTGGCACGCAGTGTTACGCCTTCATCTGGGGCATGGTGGGCGAGAATCAGGTCTTTGAGGACATGGACCCCGTCAACATCAGCGCACTGCGCTGAGCAGAGGAGAATCATCTATGGTACTAAACAGCTTTGATTTAGCAGGTAAAGTGGCCATCGTGACCGGCTGTAACACCGGCCTGGGCCAGGGCATGGCGCGGGGGCTGGCGCAGGCTGGCTGCGACATTGTGGGCGTCAACCGCGCGGCGGCGGATGAAACGCAGCGTCAGGTTGAAGCGCTGGGCCGCCGTTTCTGGCCGGTGACGGCCGACCTGGTGCGCAGCGAGGTGGCCACGCAGGTCGTGGAACAGGCTGTCGCCGCCGCAGGCCGGATCGACATTCTGGTGAACAATGCTGGCATTATCCGCCGCGAAGATGCGCTTAATTTCAGCGTACAGGACTGGGATGATGTGATGAACATCAACAGCAAGTCCGTGTTTTTTCTGGCACAGCAGGCCGCACGCCGCTTTATCGCGCAGGGGGGCGGCGGCAAGATTATCAATATCGCATCAATGCTGTCGTTTCAGGGCGGCATCCGCGTGCCCTCCTATACCGCCTCGAAAAGCGCGGTGATGGGGCTGACCCGCCTGATGGCAAACGAATGGGCGAAGCATGGCATCAATGTCAACGCCATCGCACCGGGTTACATGGCGACCGACAACACTGAACAGCTGCGTAACGATGCGGCGCGCAGTGAAGAGATTCTGGGGCGCATTCCGGCGGGCCGCTGGGGCGTGCCTGAAGATATGATGGGCCCGGTGGTGTTTCTGGCCTCCTCCGCCTCGGATTACGTTAACGGCTATACCCTGGCGGTCGATGGCGGCTGGCTGGCGCGTTAATCATTTGCGCGGGCAGTGTTTCATCACTGTCCGCGATGTTAAAAATATTCATGCTTCGTTACAGCGTCACATGTTCTCATTTACTGGACAAATCCCTATACTGGATGCATCGACAGTTTTCTTTGCAACCAGGTTCTATCATGACGGGCGAAGGCCACATCATTTTTGCCATTGCCAGCGCTATTTTCGCAAAGCGTGCTGAGCTGACACCCGTTCTGGCGCAGGCCGACTGGTGGCATCTTGTTCCCTCAGCGCTGCTGACCTGTCTGCTGCCTGACATCGACCACCCTAAATCTCTGCTGGGACAGCGACTGCGCTGGCTCTCGCATCCGATTGCGCGGGCGTTCGGGCACCGGGGCTTTACCCATAGTCTGCTGGCGGTAGCCGCCGGATTGTGGCTTTTTCAGATAAACCTTCCCCAGTCGTCGCCAATACCGCCGGACGTGCTGCAGGGGCTGACGCTGGGCTATCTCAGCCATATCGTGGCCGACATGCTGACGCCCGCCGGGGTGCCGCTGCTGTGGCCCTGCCGCTGGCGCTTCCGCCTGCCGATTCTGCGCAGTCAGAAAGGAAATCAGCTGGAGCGGGCGCTGTGCCTGGGCCTGGTGGGCTATGCACTCTGGTTTCCGGTGGGGATGCCATCTTTTGGTGCAAACGGCTGGCCGACCCAGCTGTTTGATACGCTGCAGAATGGCGTCGGTCGGTTAATCTCCGCGCATCATGCGCAATAAATCAGCGTAAAACACCATTCAGTTATAAACCATACCATTTGGATATAAGGCACCCTCTTCGCCTGCTGTTACCATTCCTGCTGTCTTAATTCGTGATTAACATTATGCGGCCTTCCTGACCCGGAAGGCCGCATTACTCTGGAGTTTCAGTATGGACCTTCCTCTTACGCTTAATATCGTGGCCTTTGTGGTGCTGCTGGTATTGCTCTCCCGCTTCAGCCGTCAGAACTGGAGCCTGTCGAAAAAGGTGCTGACCGGTCTGGTGATCGGCGTGCTGTTCGGCCTGGTGTTACAGCTGATCTACGGCGAAAACAGCGCAGTGGTAAAAGCGTCAATCAGCTGGTTCAACATCGTCGGAAATGGCTATGTTCAGCTACTGCAGATGGTCGTGATGCCACTGGTGTTCGTCTCTATCCTCAGTGCGGTCGCCCGTCTGCATAACGCTTCGTCGCTGGGAAAAATCAGCGTACTGACGATCGGCGTTCTGCTGTTTACCACTGCCATCTCGGCGCTGGTGGGCGTCTTCGTCACCGGCCTGTTTGGGCTGAGCGCGGAAGGTCTGGTTCAGGGTGCGCAGGAAACGGCGCGTCTCAGTGCGATCCAGAGTAACTACGTGGGTAAAGTCGCCGATCTGACGGTGCCACAGCTGGTGCTCTCCTTTATCCCGAAAAATCCGTTCGCGGATCTGACCGGCGCGAATCCAACCTCGATCATCAGCGTCGTTATTTTTGCTGCCTTCCTGGGTGTGGCTGCTCTGCAGTTGCTCAAAGATGATGAGGTTAAAGGCCAGCGTGTGCTGGTGGCTATCGACACCCTGCAGTCGTGGGTTATGAAGCTGGTCCGTTTAGTGATGAAGCTGACCCCTTACGGCGTGCTGGCGCTGATGACCAAAGTGGTCGCCGGTTCTAACCTCCAGGACATTATCAAGCTGGGCAGCTTTGTGCTTGCCTCTTACCTTGGCCTGGCCATCATGTTTGGTGTCCATGCGCTGCTGCTGTCGGTCAACGGTATCAACCCGCTGCGCTTCTTCCGCAAAGTATGGCCGGTGATCACCTTCGCCTTTACCAGTCGCTCCAGTGCGGCCACGATTCCGCTGAGTGTTGAAACCCAGACCCGTCGTCTCGGCGTGCCTGAATCGATTGCCAGCTTCTCGGCCTCATTCGGTGCCACTATCGGTCAGAACGGCTGTGCCGGTCTCTATCCGACCATGCTGGCGGTGATGGTCGCGCCGACGGTGGGCATCAACCCGTTTGACCCGCTGTGGATTGCCACCCTGGTCGGCATGGTCACGCTGAGTTCAGCGGGCGTAGCGGGTGTCGGCGGCGGCGCCACCTTTGCGGCCCTGATTGTACTGCCTGCAATGGGCCTGCCGGTGACGCTGGTGGCACTGCTGATCTCCATCGAGCCGCTGATCGATATGGGCCGCACGGCGCTGAACGTCAATGGCTCCATGACCGCCGGCTCCCTGACCAGCCGCTGGCTGGGTCTGACCGACAAGCGCGTACTGGAAAGCGACGACAACGCGGAACTGGCGCACCGCTGATGGCTTTACACCTGGCGCGCCCGCGCCAGGTTCTCTTCTCTTCTCCATAATCTTCCCCGTTAATGGCGACGCCGTTAAGAAAGCGTTAAGCGTGGTAAAGAGGCGAAAATTTGCCGCTTTATTGCTTGTCTTTGCCCGTGAAAAAGCGAATTCTGCCTCCAGTTTTATGAGGAGAACACCCGATGAAAAAAATTATCGCCTCGCTTCTGACGCTGACGCTGCTTACGCCTGCGCTGGCGCTGGCTCACCCCGGTGACTGGGGCCCGCCGGGCGGCTGGGGACGGCATGGCGGACCCGGCCCGCACTGGGGCGGTCCCGGCCCCCACTGGGGTGGACCGCTGCGCTTCTTACCCGACGCCGCCACGGCGGTGCTGATCGGCGGGCTCACCTACTACCTGCTGAATGGCAGCTATTATCAGCGTCACGGCGATGAATATGTGGTGGTCGAGCCGCCGGAGGAGTCGCGGGTCAGCAATGAGATGCGGGTGCTCGATTTTAATGGCAAACGCTTTTACGTGCAGGCAGGCCACTACTATCAGCGGCAGATCGATGGTGACTATGTTGAGGTGCCGCGTCCGGCCGGATTGTAACGCGTCCCCAACGAAAAACGGCCCGTCATCATGACGGGCCGTTTGCTATTCAGTGAGACGCTTACTGCTGAGCCTGCGGGTCAGTGTCATACTCCGCACAGCTCTGGAAACCGTAGTTCATCACACGGCCGGTATCGTTGTAGCTGACGAAGTAAGTCTGCGCTTTACCGTCACGCTGGCCCAGAACGTAGGTCTGGCAGGTGCCACGCGCGTGAACCATGGTGATTTCAGTCGATGGCGCACCGGCGATCTGACGAACCTGATCGCGGGTCATGCCCTTTTTAACATCCTTTACCACTGGCTTAGTCACGTAGCTTTCCGCACGATCGTAAGTCGTACAACCAGACAGTGCAGCCAGTGTCAGCGCCGCAGCGATACATCCCATCACTTTATTCATCTTGTTGTTCCTCATTGATTGTCCATGTGGAAACAAGCCTGGAACAGAAATGCTGATATATCAAGTTTATGAAGAACAATTCGTGGCACACTGACTGTCAGGATTCCGTAAAGAAGGCTGTGTTACTGTCAGCGCGCACGTATACTTCCCGGCCATCGGGGCAGCCGCCAGCGACCCTTTATGCGCGGCTGCACGCCTCTCTTTCAGCAGGCTGCAACCTGCCTCCGCTTTGCTGGCCTGCCCGATTTCTGTTTACGCCATCGCTGACAACGCTGAGGATAAATGACTCCTGTACACGCAAACCGTCTGACCTATGCCATCACACTTGGTCTGCTGGCCGCACTGGGCCCGCTCTGTATCGACCTCTATCTGCCAGCACTGCCGCAGCTGGCGCAGGATCTCCACACCGAAACCGCGACCGCGCAGCTGAGCCTGACCGCCGGTCTGCTGGGGCTGGGATTCGGCCAGTTACTGTTTGGCCCGATGAGCGATAAGGCGGGCCGTCTGCGTCCGCTGACACTGTCACTGAGCCTGCTGTTTATCGCCTCGCTGGGCTGTGCGCTGGCGCAGGATATCCACCAGCTGCTGCTGGCGCGCCTGTTTCAGGGATTAGCGGGCGCAGGCGGCGCGGTGCTCTCAAGGGCGATTGCCCGCGATATGTACAGCGGCCACGAACTGACGCGCTTCTTCGCGTTGCTGATGCTGGTCAATGGCCTGGCCCCGATCGGTGCGCCGGTGCTCGGCGGCGCGCTGATGACGATCCTGGACTGGCGAGGCATCTTTATGGTGCTGGGCGGCATTGCCATCCTGTTGATCCTGCTGGCGCGCTGGAAACTGCATGAAACGCTGCCTGAGACACGACGCAGTCAGGGATCGATCCTGTCCGCCTACGCGGCACTCGGTCAGGTGGTGACCCACCGCCCCTTTATGGGCTTCTGCCTGACCCAGGGCTTTATGATGTCCGGCATGTTCGCCTATATCGGCGCCTCGCCCTTTGTGCTGCAACAGCTCTATGGTCTCTCGCCGCAGGCATTCAGCTTCTGCTTTGCGGCAAACGGCCTGGGCCTGATCATTGCCTCCCAGACCAGTGCCCGCCTCTGCCCGCTCTGGGGCGAATATCGGGTGCTGAAAGGCGGACTCACGCTGGCCTTTGTGGCCTCCGGCCTGCTGCTGCTGGCCGCGCTGTATCAGGCGCCGCTGCCCCTGCTGCTGGTGGCGCTGTTCTTTTCCATCGCCAGCAACGGGGTGATCGCCACCACCGCTTCCTCCCTGGCGATGCAGAGTCAGGGGCATCGGGCGGGCAGCGCGTCCGCCGTGATCGGCGTAACGATGTTCACGCTGGGGGCGATCACCGTGCCGATCACCGGCATCGGCGGTACCTCGGTCATGAGCATGTGCGCCACCATTTTTGGCTGCTTTATGATGGCGATCCTGATGTTCAGCGTGCTGGCAAAAAAACCGTCACAGCCGCTGAAAACTCACTGATTTCGCAACGATTAGCCAAAATCCGTTGCCGCTTTGGCTTGTTGTTTTCGCCAAGGCACGTTAGCTTTAATAACACGTTCGCATCGAGCCGACAGGCCACTGACCTGAGGAGAAGTTCATGTCACTGCAGCAGGAAATTATTGAAGCACTGGGTGTGAAGCCCACGATCGACGCCAGCCAGGAAGTGCGTGTCAGCGTCGATTTCCTTAAAGCCTATCTGAAACGTCACAGCGGGCTGAAGACGCTGGTGCTGGGGATCAGCGGCGGTCAGGATTCCACCCTGGCGGGCAAGCTGGCGCAGACGGCGATCGCGGAACTGCGCCAGGAGAGCGGCGACAACGACTACACCTTTATTGCAGTGCGTCTGCCCTATGGCGTCCAGGCCGATGAGCAGGATTGCCAGGATGCTCTGGCCTTTATCCAGCCCGACCGTTCGCTGGTGGTCAACATTAAAGAGTCCGTGCTGGCCAGCGAGCGCGCCCTGAAAGAGGCGGGCATCACCCTGTCCGATTTCGTTCGCGGCAATGAAAAAGCGCGTGAGCGGATGAAAGCGCAATACAGCATCGCGGGCATGACCCGGGGTGTGGTGGTCGGCACCGACCACGCCGCCGAGGCGGTCACCGGCTTCTTCACCAAGTATGGCGATGGCGGCACCGACATCAATCCCCTGTTCCGCCTGAACAAGCGTCAGGGCAAGCTGCTGCTGAAACATCTGGGCTGCCCGGAACATCTCTACCTGAAGAAACCCACTGCTGACCTGGAAGATGATCGTCCCGGCCTGCAGGACGAGGTGGCGCTGGGCGTGACCTACGAGATGATCGATGACTACCTGGAAGGTAAAAGCATCGACCCGGAGAATGCCCGGATCATCGAAGGCTGGTATCTGAAAACCGAGCACAAACGTCGCCCGCCGATCACGGTATTCGACGACTTCTGGAAGTAATACGCCGCCTCCTTTGCTCCGGCAAAGGAGGTTCCCTCTACTGATCCTGTTGATGCCCCCATGTCTGCCACCGTTTCGCGCGCGACCCTTGTCGGTCTTGTTGCCATACTGCTCTGGAGTACCACTGTGGGCCTGCTGCGCAGCGTCAGCGAAGCCTTTGGTGCTACCGGCGGCGCGGCACTGATCTACAGCACCACGGCGCTACTGCTCTGTCTGACCCGCGGTCTGCCGCGACCTGGTGCGCTGCCCGCGATCTACCTGTGGCTGGGCGGCGCGCTGTTTGTCGGCTATGAAATCTGTCTGGCGCTGGCGATCGGTCTGGCCAGCGATCGCAGCCAGTCGCTGGAGCTGGGGATGATTAACTATCTCTGGCCCTGCCTGACTATCGTGCTGGCGATCCCCTTTAGTCAGCAGCGTTTCCGACCCTGGCTCTGGCCGGGGCTGCTGCTGTCGCTGCTGGGGATTGTCTGGGTGATGAAAGGCAGCGGCAGCGGCTCGCCCTCTCTGCTGTGGCAGAATATGCAGCGCAATCCTACGGCCTACAGCCTCGCCTTTGTCGCCGCCCTGACGTGGGCGACCTACAACAACCTTACCCGGCGCTTTGCCCGCGGGTCGAACGGCGTCACCCTCTTTTTTGTCCTGACCGCACTGGCGCTGTGGCTGAAGTTTGCCCTCAGCCCCCCACAGCCGATGACCTTTGCCCCAATCCCGCTGCTGGAGGTGGGGTTTGTCGGGCTCTCTACCGCCGTCGCCTATTCCGCCTGGAATCACGGCATCCAGCAGGGAAACCTGACGCTGCTGGCTACCGCCTCCTACTTTACGCCCGTGCTGTCGGCGCTGCTGGGATCGCTGTGGCTTGGCCTGACACCGCCGCTGTCCTTCTGGCAGGGTGTCGCGATGATCACGCTGGGGTCGCTGATCTGCTGGCTGGCGACCCGCGGACGGTAATCAGACCACTGGCGATCATTTCACCAGGCTGTTATGCTGTATGGACAACCAGTAAATGGAGTCCATTTTGGTCAGACGTGCTGCTATGCTTCGCCCCGAACCCGATGCGAATGCAATTTATCAATATCCCGAACACCTGCGTGAATGGCTGGAAGGTCTGCCGAATCGTCCCGGCGTCTACACCTTCCACGGAGAAAGCGAGTCGCTGCCGCTCTATATCGGCAAAAGCGTGAATCTGCGTTCACGGGTCATGTCCCATTTCCGCACCCCTGATGAGGCGAAGATGCTGCGCCAGTCGCGGCGTGTCAGCTGGATCCCGACCGCCGGCGATCTGGGCGCGCTGCTGCTGGAAGCGCAGATGATCAAGACCCAGCAGCCGCTGTTCAATAAGCGATTACGCAAGAACCGGCAGCTCTGCTCGTTGCAGATCACTGACACGAAGCCGCAGGTGGTTTACGCAAAGGATCTCGATTTCAGTCAGTCGCCTAATCTGTTCGGGCTTTACCGCAGCCGCTTTGCTGCCATTGAACGGCTCAAGCAGCTCGCGGATGAGTATCAGCTCTGTCATGGCCTGCTGGGGCTGGAAACACTGAGTGCGGGCCGGGGCTGCTTCCGTTCAGCACTGCGCCGCTGCGCCGGAGCCTGCTGCGGCAAAGAGACGGTCAGCGATCATCAGGATCGGCTGCTTGAAGCGCTGGAAAACGTGCGGGTCTTCTGCTGGCCGTGGCAGGGCGCGGTGGGTCTGGTCGAAGAGGGAAAAGAGATGACCCAGATCCATGTTATCGATCACTGGTTCTATCTCGGCTCCGTTGACAGCATGGAGGAAGCGCGAAAACTGCAGCGGCCCAAAGGCGGTTTTGATCACGACGGCTATAAAATCCTCTGCCGCCCGATTCTCTCAGGTGCCTACCCTATTCTGCCGCTATAAAAAAACCGCCGACGCTGCCCACTCACCTTCAGTGGACAGCGCCGGCGGTCTCAGACCGTTAGCTTAGCAGGGCTTATTCAGCCGGTTCGGCTGACGGTGCCATCTGGCCTTCACGCGGGCCTTTCTCCGTCAGACGCTTTTCAAAGTCAGCGTTGTACTGTTTCTTCTGCTCCGGTGTCAGCACGTTATAGAACTTGTTCTGGGTTTCCAGCATCTTCAGCGCATGCTCTTTCGCATCAGCAGACATCTTCTCTGCCTGCGCCTCTGCTTTGCTCTTATCGAAGCTGTCAGACGCGATAATGCTGTGGGCCGCACGACGCTCGTCCAGTGACGGACGTTTCATCTCTTTACGGCTCTCTTTCAGGATGTCGCGCATCTGAGTCTGCTGCGCTTCGGTCAGTTTCAGCCCTCTGAACATCCGATCCATGCCGTGGTGCATTGGCGGTTTATGCATCGCTTTTTCGCTGCCTGCTGGTGGTGGAGTCAGGTTGTCAGCAGCAGCATGGACGGCGCTGGCTGCACCAAACGCCAGCGAAGAAGCCAGTAAAAGGGAAGTCAGTTTGCGCATAATAGTGTCCTTATATTTCATGATAATGACGACAGCACTCTGTCGCGTCTTCGGAAACAAGCATACGACGCTGAACGTCAACTACTCAGAGCCTGAGTAAAGCCGTGAAAGCATAGAAGACAAAAATCGGGCAATCATGAAGAGAATAAGAAGAAAGGCGTGAGGAATTGAAAAAGAGTATGAATTTCCAGTGAATTTCGCAGAAATCGTGGAGGAGTGTAAGGGTTCTGACAGGAAAGCGGAAGCGGTTCTGCCGCTTTCCTGCCGGTTTTTTCAGGCTGATCCACCCGACCGGGGCGATCCGGCCTCAGAGCGGCAGTGCCTGAGTCTGTTCGCCCTCCTCTATCAGCATAAGCCCGGCGCGCAGTCCGGCAGCCACGCTGGGATTCGGGAACAGCACATACTCCCGCGCCTGCTGCACGTAGTACCGTTTATCGCCATCCTCTGCCAGCAGGGTTCCCTGCGGGAAGGCGGTGAAGTTCAGCGTTTCCGGCGACATGTGCAGCCTGAAATGTTCGCTTAAGCGGGTAATCTGCTGCACCACCCGGTAGTGGCGCGGGCTGGCCGACACGGCAGGCATCGGCTCGCCATAAAGCAGTGCCGCCAGCGCCTGCTCTGCCGCGCGGAACTGACTGAGATCGTTTTCACCGAACGGCAGTGCTTTACCCAGCTCCAGCGTGCAGCTGGCGGCACCAAAATGCTCGCAGCTGAAATGGGTAAAGGTGCCGCCTGGCGCGCGGTGAAACACCAGGGCTTCCAGACCGGCCGCCGCCAGCCAGCTAAGAAATTCGGGCGGCCAGGGCCGTTCGCTGTGCGGCATCACGCCAAACTGCGTGTGCCAGGAGCCGCGAATCGCCGTGTGCATATCAAGATGCCAGCGCGTCTCATCACACGCGCCCTGCTGCCAGAACGTCTCCAGCGTCTGCTCCAGCCGCAGCACGCGCCGCGCCTCATCGCAGTCATCGATCTGCTGCCAGCGCCCGCCAAAGAGCCGGTTAATGTCATAACGCACATAGCGTTTACCGGTGCGCAGCGCAGAGGGATTTCCCAGAATCACCAGCAGGCGTTGCCGCAGTGGCTTTTCGCCCCGCAGCAGCGCATTAACCAGCCTGCTGACGATTTCAACCGGTGCGGTCTCGTTACCATGAATACCGGCGGAGAGCACCAGTGCCTGATTCACCGGTTCGATCGGCTCCAGAATCAGGATGCCGTGATACAACCACTGCCAGCGAAGATGCGCCGTTTCACCCCTGCGCTGATGCGGCGCTTCGCCGGAGAGCGTCTGCTGTAAAAAGTCCTGCATCGTTCCTCCTGTTCACGATGAGCAGGTGGCGGCCGCTGCCGCCACCGCCTTCACTGCTGAAATGCATACACATTTCCTAAGTCTAGCAGCTTCGTCAGCTCATCCAGCGCGTCGCGTCCCTCGCGCAGCAGCTGCGGGTCAATCAGGTCGGCCTGCGTCAGACGATCGCGATAGTGGCGATCCACCCACTCATTCAGCGTGGTGAAAAGCCGATCGTTCATCAGCACCGCCGGATTCACCGCCTGCCGCTCCTCGGGCGTCAGCACGACGCGCAGTCGCAGGCAGGCCGGGCCACCGCCGTTGTACATGCTTTCCCGCAGGTCAAAGACCTTCAGGGCGCTGAGTGGCGTATCCCCTTCGACCTGTTCACACAGGTAGCGCCAGACGCCCTCATGCTGGCGTGACTCTTCCGGCAGCACCAGCATCATGCTGCCGTCGGGATGGGTCAGGAGCTGACTGTTAAACAGATAGGTTTCCACCGCCTCTTTCACCGACACCCGGTTCTCCGGCACCTCCAGCGCCACAAAACCCGGAACACACGCCCGAAGCCGGGCCAGCAGCGCGGGCTGATCCACAAAGGCGTGCTGGTGACAGAAGAGCATCTGCTGGTTACTGACCGCAATCACGTCGTTATGGAAGACGCCCTGATCGATCACCGCCGGATTCTGCTGCGCAAACAGCACGCTGTCGGGTGAAAGCTGATGCAGCCGGGCGACCGCTTCGCTGGCTTCACGGGTCTGCCGGGCCGGATAACGCTGCGGTGCCTTGCCCTCATGGCTGCCGTCGCGTCCGTAGATGAACAGCTGAACGCCGCGCTCACCGTAGTCGCTGCCCAGCCGGTTGTGATTCGCCGCCCCTTCATCGCCAAACAGCGCCACCTGCGGCAACGCATCATGCACGCTGAAATGGCGGTCGTCGCGGAAAATGGACCGCAGCAGAGCAGCCGTTTCCGGCGCTTCTATCGCACGGTGAAACTTGTTGTTGAGGTTCGCTACCGTCAGGTGAACCCGGCCATCGAGACTGTCTGCTGAGGGGGAGACAGTCGCCGCATTGGCGACCCACATTGCGGAGGCGGAACTGGCCACAGAGAGCAGGCCCGGCGCGCTTTTTCCGGCGGCGGCCAGCACCTGCTCATCGCTGCCGCCAAACCCAAGCTGACGCAGCACCGCGATATTGGGCCGCTCGTGCGGCGGGATCACCCCCTGCACAAAGCCCATATCGGCCAGCGCCTTCATCTTCAGCAGCCCCTGCTTTGCGGCCAGACGGGGATTCGACGGCTGCAGCTGATTGCGGGTCGAGGCTTCATTACCAAACGACAGCCCGGCATAGTGATGGGTCAGGCCCACCAGTCCATCGAAATTGGCTTCAGTGGCCTTCATGCAGCGTCTCCTGCAAAGAGAAATCCAGTCCCGGCGACAGCGTGGCGGGCAGCGTCAGATCCGGGGTCTCCAGCGAGGCCATCGGCCAGGCGCAGTAGTCCGCCGCGTACCAGGCGCTGGCACGATGGTTGCCCGACGCACCCACCCCGCCAAACGGCGCGGTACTGGCGGCTCCGGTCAGCGGTTTGTTCCAGTTAACGATCCCGGCGCGCGCCTCCAGCAGCAGCCGTTCAAACTGCGCACGCTCAGGGGAGATCAATCCGCACGACAGCCCGTAACGGGTCTGGTTTGCCAGCGCAATCGCCTCGTCGAAGGTGTCATAGCGCATCACGCCAAGCAGTGGCCCAAAGACCTCTTCATCCGGAATCTCCTGCACACCGGTTAAGTCGATGATGCCCGGCGTCAGAATGGCGCGCTGGCGATCCGGCCAGCGCATCGCCAGCAGCACCTTGCCGCCCGCCGCTACCCGCCGCTGCCACTCCGCCATAATCTTCTCTGCCGCGCCGGTGGAGATGACGCTGCCCATAAACGGCTGCGGCTCGGCGTTCCAGGCGGCCGGTTGCAGCCTTCCTGCGACCTCGACCAGACGTTGCAGGAAGGCGTCGCCTGCCGCACCCCGTTTCACCAGCAGACGGCGCGCGCAGGTGCAGCGCTGCCCGGCGGTAATAAAGGCGGACTGCAGCGTAATGTTGACCGCCGCATCCCGATCGGCCGGATCCTCCACAATCAGGGCGTTGTTGCCGCCCATCTCCAGCGCCAGCATCTTCTCAGGCTGACCGGCAAACTGACGATGCAGCTGATAGCCGGTATGCGCGCTGCCGGTAAACAGCAGGCCGTCGATTTGATCGCAGGTCGCGAGCGCCTGACCGGTTTCACGCCCCCCCTGTAACAGCGCCAGCACGCCCGCAGGCAGGCCCGCGGCCAGCCAGAGTTCAGCGGTTTTTTCGGCCGTCAGCGGCGTAAGTTCGCTGGGTTTAAACACCACGCAGTTACCCGCCAGCAGCGCCGGTACGATATGGCCGTTGGGCAGATGTCCGGGGAAGTTATAGGGACCGAACACTGCCAGCACGCCGTGGGGACGATGCCGCAGCGAGCTTTCACCCTCATGCTGCTCACCGGTGCGGCTATGGTACGCCTTTACTGAAAAGCCGATTTTGTTGATCATCGCACCCACTTCGGTCAGGGCTTCCCAGCGCGGCTTGCCGGTTTCGCGGGCGATGATTTCTGCCATTTCAGTTTTATTCGCTTCCAGCCGGGCCGCAAACTGTTCGATGATGGCCTGCCGCTCTGCCAGGGGCCGTCTGGCCCAGGCCGGAAAAGCGGCGCGTGCCGCATCACAGGCGGCGCTGACCTGGGCGGCCGACGCCGCATGGCCCTGCCACAGCATTTCACCGCTGACCGGATCCGTTTTCGTCATCCGCTCAGCGTCGCCGCTCAGCCACTCTCCCTTAATCAGGTGCGTCATGCTGTTTTCTCCTCTTTGCAGAGCGTGACCACGCGCAGGCTGTCGCCCGGCTGGCAGTGCAGCGCCCGCATCTGTTCATCCGTCAGTGATACGCTGTCGCTGTCGGCTTTTGCCGCGATCAGCGCCACGCGGAACTGATGATAATGTTGATTAGCCACCAGGCAGAGCGGCGCATCCACCGGGTTTTCACCGCGTTCGGCGCGGCGCAGGCGGCTCTTGCGCACGGCGCGGATATGATCGATATCGCACTCCAGCGTCGGGCCACCATCGAAGATATCGACATAGTTGAGGTAGCGGAAACCTTCCGCTTCCAGTACTGCCCGGGCAGGCGCGGTCTGCGGATGCACCTGTCCGATAACCGCCTGGGCGTCCGGTGTCAGGTAGTCGATATAGAGCGGATGCTTCGGCATCAGCTCCGCAATAAAGGCTTTCTGACCGGTGCCGCTCAGGAAGTCTGCCTTGCTGAACTCCATAGAGAAGAAGCGGCTGCCGACGCTCTCCCAGAACGGCGAATGACCCTGCTCATCGCTGACGCCACGCATTTCGGCCACGACCCGATCGGTGAAACGCTCGCGGAAACTGGCCATAAACAGGAAGCGGGACTTCGACAGCAGATGACCGTTTTTACCGTCACGGTAGTCGGGATCAAGGAACAGTGTGCAAAGCTCACTGCTGCCGGTATGATCGTTACTCAGCGACAGCGTGGGCAGCGCCGCGTAAACATTCAGCTCTTTCGAGGCGTGAACCTGAGTGCCGACCCGGAAGTTATACCAGGGATCCTGCAGTCCGACCGCCACCTCAATGGCGCAGATGCCGACGGCGCGGTTATCTTCGCTGTCGGCCAGCACAAAAACGTAGCCCTGCTCTGCACGCGGCAGCGTGCCCTCCCAGGTCTGCAGCGACCGCTCGATACGCGCCTGTAACGTTGCACTGTCGGCGGGCAGCGAGGTCAGCCCGCCCCCCGTTTTACCGGCCAGCGCCATCAGCTGGCTCAGGTCATCGCGTTCAACCGGACGGATGACCATCATGATGCCGATCCCCGCACCAGACGCTCACAGGTTTCCGCAAAGCGTGCCATGCCCAGCTTCACTTCCTGCTCGCTGATATTCAGCGCCGGGGCAAAGCGTACGACGTTGGCACCCGCGATCAGGACCATCACGCCCATTTCTGCGGCGGCAAGGTTGATCGCTTTCGCTTTACCGGCGAACTCATCGCTCAGAACGGCGCCAATCAGCAGGCCAAGGCCGCGCACCTCTTTAAACAGGTTCAGGCGCTGATTGATCTCGTTCAGCGCCGAGACAATCCACTGGTGACGCTGCGTGACGCCCGCCATCACCTCGGGCTGATTGATCAGCTCCATCACTTTTCCGGCCACCGCACCGGCCAGCGGATTGCCGCCGTAGGTCGTGCCGTGTGTGCCGACGCCCATGACGTTCGCCAGATCGTCGCGTGTCAGCATCGCACCAATCGGGAAGCCCCCGCCCAGCGCTTTGGCGCTGGTAAGCACATCCGGCGTGACACCATAGTGCATATAGGCATAGAGCGACCCGGTGCGGCCGACCCCGCTCTGCACCTCATCAAAAATCAGTACAGCCTGATGTCTGTCGCAGAGTTCGCGCAGACCGCGCAGAAACGCCGGATCGGCAGGCAGTACGCCACCCTCACCCTGAATCGGCTCCACGATCACGGCGCAGGTATGGTCATTGATCAGATCGGCTGCCGCAGCCAGATCGTTAAACGGCGCATGCTGGATCTCGGGCGGCAGCGGGGCAAAATCTTTTGAATAGGCAGGCTGACCGCCGGCTGAGACGGTGAACAGGGTGCGGCCATGAAACGCGTTCTTAAACGCCACGATGCCACTCTTATGGGGACCAACCCGGTCGTGCGCCACTTTACGCGCCAGCTTCAGCGCCGCTTCGTTCGCTTCTGCACCGGAGTTGCAGAAGAAGACCCGGTCCGCAAAAGTGGCGTCGATTAGCTGTTTCGCCAGCCGGAGAATGGGTTCGTTGGTGTAACCATTACCGGTATGCCACAGACGCGCCGCCTGCTCCTGCAACGCCTGCTGTAACGCCGGATGCGCATGTCCCAACGCATTGACCGCAATGCCGCCAGCAAAATCGATGTAGTCTTTGCCGTTCTGATCCCAGACGGTAGAGCCCTCTGCGCGAACCGGTATAAAAGTCGCAGGCGCATAAACCGGCATCATCCATTGGTCGAAATCGTGACGTGAAACGTGCAGTGCCATAACCCATTCTCCTGCCTGGCCTTACCGGTCTGGTAAAGCTTTTGTTTTAAAATTGTTAAGGGATGTTGTAATGCTGTCCTACTGTAATTTGCACTTAGCGTGCCAGCCAGAGAATTTGTGCATAAAACAGGAGCGATAACGGAATATCAATGATTTACGCAGCGCCATTATTCACTTAATTTGCATATATAGTGAATAATTATCTTATCGCAGCGCCACGGCCGGTTTTTAAATAGCGGAATTATGCAAATACCGGATGAAATATCGCTTTTGTGATCGCTGATAAACTATCTCTCCAAAAAAACCCATTTTGCGCCCTGTTCTGGCGCGCTCTGCCTCGTAACGGTGCAGCGGCGATCGCACCCGCTGAGCAGACCGATCTCCGTGATCCGGTGAGATTTAACAAAGCATTTTCGCTTATTGCGGCACGCGCTGTTTAATTAAGAGACACTTTACGGCGTTTTTTTAAACAACGGCAGATTATTCCACCCGGATGGATGCGGACTATTTCCAGCGTGATTATTCTGACAGGAAGCGTTATTTAAAAATTGATGAAAAGAAATTAATACGCAGGCTAATGGTTAGAGCTTAAGCCATAAATTTTCATTCCCCTGCCATAAATTAAATTTAATCAGGCTGGTGAATTCAGTGGTTTAAAAACAGACAACCCAGATTAAACTCCATTCCGTAAAATAATTCAAGCAATTGAATTTAAATCACTTTTTATTAGTAAACTAAAAAAACCAGTCAGAAGAAAATATTATTACCTTTGCAGGCTATCGGCTTTATCTTGCCATTATCTGTACAGTGAATATAGACATCACATTTTGTTACGTATATTGCGCTTTGTAATTTTCCGGTTTTATGGCACTTTCGTTGCGCCCCTTTCAGGGGATAATAATAATGAATCAGGACAGGGTAATAATAAAATGATGAAGCGTACTTTACTGGCGGCTGTGATGCCGTTACTGCTCGGTCTCGCCTCCGCCCAGGCGGCAGAGATTTATAACAAGGATGGCAATAAGCTGGATCTGGTTGGCAAGATCAACGTCTCCCATCTCTTTTCTGACGATGTGAAAAATGACGGTGATACCTCTTCCTATTCCCGCCTGGGTTTCAAGGGTGAAACTAAAATCAACGATCAGCTGACCGGCTATGGCTTCTGGCAGTATCAGTACAGCCTCCGCAACTCCGAAGGCAGTGACGCGCAGACCGGCAACCGTACCCGTCTGGGCTATGCGGGCCTGAAGTTTGGCGAAGCGGGTTCACTGGACTACGGTCGCAACTACGGCCTGGTCTATGACGTGCTGAGTTACACCGATATGCTGCCATTCTTCGGCGGCGACTCCGGCTATACCGATGCCTTCCTCTCTGGCCGCTCGACCGGTGTACTGACCTGGCGTAACAGCGACTTCTTTGGTCTGGTTCAGGGCTTAAATCTGGCCGCGCAGTATCAGGGCAAAAACGATCGCAGCAGCAATACGGACGGTGTCCGTCGCTCCAACGGCGATGGCTTCGCCCTCTCCGCCTCTTACGACTTCGATTTCGGCCTGAGTTTTGCCGGCGCGTTCGCCAGCCTGGATCGCACCACCACGCAGAACACGGCCGCACGCGGTGAAGGCGAAAAAGCGCAGCACTGGGCGACCTCGGTGAAATATGATGCGAACCAGGTTTATCTGGCGGCGATGTACGGGGAAACCCTGAACGCCACGCCGATCACCGGCGGCTTCGCGAATAAAGCGCAGAACGTTGAAGCGGTAGCGCAGTATCAGTTCCTGAACGGTTTCCGTCCTTCGGTGGGCTACGTCTCGTCGAAAGGCAAAGAGATCGAGAATATCGGCGATGCTGACATCGTTAAATACACTGCGGTCGGCGCAACCTACTACTTTAACAAGAACATGTCGGTGTATGGTGAATACCGTATCAACCTGCTGAAAGAGAAAAACCCGCTCGGTCTGGCAACCGACGACATCACCGCGCTGGGCCTGATTTACCAGTTCTGATATGAAACGGAGAGCCGGTTCGGATTACCGGGCCGGCCTGATGCAGGTTCAGGCCGCAGGCGGCCTTTCGCCTGGCGACCTGACTAAGCTCACGGCCACCGACTCCTGCATCAGCTCCTCCATATTCGCGGAGGCCAGCAGCGTGGTGGCCTGCCCGGCAGGAACCGGACGACTGAAGAGATAGCCCTGACCGTAATCGCAGCCGCGCTTTCTCAGCCACCGCAGCGTGGCCACATCCTCAATTCCCTCCGCCGTGATCACCACATTCAGCCCCTGACAGAGCATCAGCAGCATCTCAACCACTTTTCGCTGCTCTACCCCATTCACGATGCCCGCGACGAACGACTGGTCAATCTTGATCTTGGTGATGCCCAGCCCCAGCAGTGCGGAAAGATTCGAATAGCCCGTGCCGAAATCATCCAGCACCACCCCGATGCCGTCCTCTTTCAGCAGGCGAATCGCCTGGCGGGCATCGTCGGAGATATCCATGACATTCTGTTCCGTGATCTCCAGTTCCAGCATTACCGGTCCGGCGTGCTGCATGATGCGGGAGAGACAGCCAGTCAGCGCCGGTCTCAGCAGCTGTTCCGGCGTAATATTCAGCGACAGGCAGAGTCCGGCGGGCCATGAACGGGTGGCACTGACTGCATCCTGCAGCAGCGCCACGGTCAGGCTGTCCATCAGCCCCAGCCGCTCGACCACAGGCAGAAACTCAGCGGGAGAAACCGACTGACCCGATGCGGTGATCCAGCGTGCCAGGATCTCAAAACCGGTGATGTTGCCGGTGCGCAGCGACACCAGCGGCTGCAGAAAAGGAACGATGGCGTGACCGCTGACGGCGGCCACCACCTCCTGCTCCATCTTCTCCCGCTGGCGAAAGCGTCGCTCCATGTCCGGTGAGAATTGCGCCAGATGCGACCGCTTATTGCACTTGGCCTCCTGGAGCGCCAGATCGGCCGCCCGGACCACATCGGCCTGAGCTGTGCAGGCTGAGCTGGCAATGCCCACAGAGAGACTGAGGCTGGTGTGCGGACCGGTCCGAATTGCGTTCGCGCGCTGGCACAGCTTTTCGGCAGCCGCCGACGCCTGTTCAGGCGTAAAGTGAGCCGTGACCAGGGCAAACTCATCGCCGCCAATGCGAAACACCTCGCTCTCCGTACTGGCGAAGGCGGTCAACAGGTTAGCCAGCGCGATCAGCGTGGTATCGCCCTGAAGATGACCGTTAAGATCGTTGATAATCTTGAATTCATTGATATCGAGCAGCGTCAGGGTAAAGGGCGTGCCGCTGGCGTCGAGCGCCGCGAGATGGGCACTCAACGATCGGCGGTTCATTACCCCCGTCAGGGCATCGGTGCCGGCCAGCCTGAGCGCGTTTTTTTTCGCATTCAGCGTTTTGCGGATCAGACTGGCGATCAGCAACGCCGGAATGATCATCGCCAGCAGGGCAAACGAGGAAGAGGTCAGGATAAACCGCAGTCGCTCGCTGGTTTCAAAATTCGAGTCATAGCTCAGACCCAGCAGCCTGAAAAGCCAACCCTCAAGCCCGAACTCCCACAGCGTGGAGAGTAAAATGATGGTCGCAATATTCAGCACTGCGAGCCAGAAAAGTTTCAGGCGCATGCGTTCATTCCCGGTGTTGAAAAGTGTCAGAATTCTCTTTTGGTTATCAGTAAAAACCGGGGCGTTTTTTTTATAGATTGTCTGCTCAGTGGCCGACGATGATTACCCCTCCACGCACTCTGCTGTCAGAAATCATGGTTCTTACCCGTCCCGATGCGCAGGCGAGCATCATGCGCCAGCCAGCCGCTTGCAGGTCATCGCATTCATAACGATGAATGTTCTATCGGCAGCGGCGGCCGGATTAACAGGCCCATCTTATTAAATTTGTGCACTGCGACGACTTTTCGGCGCCGGGAACGGCGACGCCTGCCGTCGGACACGCGTAATTTGACAAGGGCAGCGCCGCGTCAGCGGCTGGGTAAAAAGCTGAAATCTGGCGGGCAAACCGAAGCGGCAAGGCGGCCCTGCAGATGGCCCTTGCGGGATCGCCGCCAGTCAGATTGACATCAATTTAGTTTGACTCAATACTGTCTGCAGTTTCAGCCGGGCTTACCGCTAAGGGCTTTCCTTTCCGCCGCGCCAGCGCCTGAAAGCCTGATGTTTCATCTCTGCAAAGAGAGACTGTTACCTTCGACCCGATCCGGAAAATGCACATGACTTCACGACCGAAAATGTCCGTAGTCTGGCCGTTCTGCCCCTGACTCATCTGAGAAATAATATGAATAATGAAACCGCGGGGATCGCTGAGACGTCTTCCGCCAGTGCGGCACCAGAAACCATCGACCAGTTTCTCTGCTTTGCCCTCTATTCCGCCTCACACGCGATGACGAAGCTCTATCAGTCACGGCTGAAGCCGCTGGGACTGACCTATCCGCAATATCTGGTGCTGCTGGTGCTATGGGAAAAAGATTGCCTGACCGTGTCAGAAATTGGCGCCCGCGTCCGGCTTGATTCCGGCACACTCAGTCAGCTTCTGAGACGGCTTGAAAGCGCCGGTATTCTCTGCCGCCAGCGTGACACCGCAAAGGATGAGCGCCGGGTGATCGTCTCGCTGACGGAACAGGGCCATCAGCTCAAAGTCACGGCAGCGGGCGTCCCGGCAGACATGGTCTCTGTGATGGATACTGCCTGCAGCGAATTGAGTGAACTGACGGCCCGGGTCGCTATGCTGCGCGAAAAACTGCTCAGGGCACTGCCATGAGTGTGGCTGATGAGCTGACCGGGCGGAATCGCCCGAGGCGGATCGGTTCAGCGGCTGTTCAGCAAAACCGTTGCCCTGGAGTCTCTTTTGAGCAGCAATAAACCGGTAGATATGGATGATGTTCATGCCGTCGTCGGGCACGCGGTCGCCAGCCTGCTGCAGTCAGGTCAGACGGCAGGCATCCGGGATATCATCGCCTTTCTGAAAAATAAGGAAGCCCACGCCGTCAATGGTCAGAGGGAGCTTTACGCCAGAGCCATTCATATTGTGAAAAGCCTGGTGAACTGACCCCCGCAGACGGGCAGCTTTTCTGCGCCCGCTGAGCTGCCCGGCGGGATGTGCCTCCGGGCTGGTCGCACGCTTCCGCCATTGCTGCCCCTTCTCTGTTCACTCACGTTTGCGCCTCTCCGCACTGCGTCACCCTCTACAGAGCGGCGCCGGCGGGGGCCATCAAATCAAAGCGATCGCTCTGCGGCGACGCATCCATCGGCATCGGTGGCTCGATCTTCAGCGTGATCCAGTTTGAGGTGACCCGCTGCTGCTTACTGTCCTCCAGCGTCACCGACAGGCGATATTCGTTGCTGGCGTCCGGCGACGGATCCCACTGCGGCAGGATCACACTCCAGCCGTGCGGATCGGCGTTATTCGCCGGTGGCGTCAGGCTCAGCGCCTGGGTGTCGCCCTGCCAGCTGACGGCTTTGATGGCGTTGCTGGCGCGCACCTGTAACTTCAGCGGCAGGCTCTCGCCGCTGCTTAACTGCCAGGGCGGCGTCGCCAGGAAGACTGACAGGGTTTTACGCTGGCGGAAGGCGAGCACCGGCGTCGTGTTGCGGGTGACGGTATCGTAGCGGCTGCCACGCAGCGAGTGCGCTTCGGCGACGTTCGCGGCATCGAGCTGACGGCTCAGCGCCACGCCGAACCGGTAGTTAAGTTTCAGCCCCAGCTGGTCCTGGCTTTCACCGGCGCTGCTGGTTTTGTGGGTCGCGGAGAGCGTCACCAGCGGCACCGGCGTGTAAGAGAGGCCGAACGACATGGCGGAAGGATTGTGATAGCGGTTGCCGCTGTTAAACAGATCGACATTATCCCCCAGATATTGCTGATAGCTGACCGACATGCCCAGCTGGCGATAGAAAGGCAGGTAACTCTGGCTGGTAATGTCATAGCCGCGCGCCATGCGCTGCTGCTGTGAACTGCTGAGGTTTTTCCAGCCGGAAAGCGGCTGATAGTAGTTAGCCGAAAGCCGCATCGCGTCGCTCCAGGCCTCCGTTCCCACCGAGGCCCGCTGCAGACCACTGCTGAAGATCCGATCGACAAACCCGTTGTAGCCCAGCAGCCAGTTGCCGGCTTCCCAGCGCTGCCCCAGACCCGCACTGCCCACCAGCCCGTTCTCGGTATCGTGCAGACCCAGCTGGCTGAAGGTCAGCAGGCTGTTCTCATCGGCCAGGGCGCTGAAGAGATCGCCGCCGGTGCCGGTGAAGTTGCCGTCCATGTCCACGTTAAGATCCAGCTGCGCCGTTCCGTAAGGGGAAAGCAGCGACTGCCCTTCGCTCTCGATCCGCCCGGCCACTTCATCGCGCAGATGATTGAACGCCCAGACGCCCGCCTGCTGGCCAAACGTGACATCGCTGTCGCTGTTGTTGCTCGCCTCGCCGATACTTTTGGCAACGGCGGCCAGCTTTTTACTCCACTCTTCATCCTGATCGCTCACGCTGCCCAGCGTCGGCAGCGACGCACTGTAGCGCGCAGGATCATCGAAGGGTGTCTCTGACACCCGCGTTTCAGTCTGTATCGCGCGGACGCTCTGCGTGGCAGTCAGCGACAGCGCAATAAAAGCGTAAACCCCTGTTTTCCGTATCATGTCACCCGGCACATTGATCTGTCTGTAGCTGCGATAAAAAGTCAAAAACATTGACTATTACCTTAACATATTGTGATGGTGATGCAGGACAGCCGCGCCATTTTGTGCATATACCAGAAAAGTCTGGCAAAAAAAAAGCCTGCCCACGGGCAGGCCTGCTGGGGATACAGCGGATCAGGAGAAGATTAACCCGCCATCGACGTTGATTGTCTGGCCGGTGATGTAGCGTGCGTCATCGGAGGCCAGAAATGCGACCAGCCCGGCGACATCCTCCGGCTGACCGGCTCGTTTCAGCGGGATGTTATTAACCCACTCAGCCATCAGCTCCCCTTTGCCATAGGTTTTCTCCCCGCTGCTGAGGATCTCGCCCCAGACGCGATCGTTATAGTCCCACATCTCACTCTCAATGATGCCCGGACAGAAGGCGTTGACCGTGATGTTCCACGGTGCCAGCTCCAGCGCCAGACTCTGGGTAATCCCGATCACACCCATCTTGCTGGCGGCGTAGTGCGGCGTGTAGATAAAGCCCTGCCGCCCCTGGCCGGAGGAGGTGTTGATCAGGCTGCCGCTGCGCTGCTGCACCATATACTTCGCCGCCTCACGGCAGCAGAGCCAGACCCCCGTGGTATTCACTGCCAGGATGCGCTCGAAATCGCTTTTCGGCATCGTGTCAAAGCGATCGATAGTGATCACCCCGGCATTCTGTATCGACACGTCGATCCGGCCAAAGCGCGCAAACGCCTGCTGATAGAGCTGCTGCACGGCGGTTTCATCGGTGACATCGACCTGCAGGGCCAGTATCTCACTGCCATAGTGCTGCTGAAGCTGGTCGGCGGTGCTGAAGACCCGGTCATCATTCGAGACCATCACCAGCTTCGCCCCGTCGCGGGCGAAGCGCGCCGCAATGCCGGCTCCGATGCCCCGGCAGGCGCCGGTGATCACGACGATTTTTTCAGGTTGTTCGTGGCTCATAATCGCTCCTGTTAACTGTGACGGACATCAGTGAGGGAAACCGCCTGCTGCTTTTTTTCATGGCGACGCAACAGCACCACTTTGCTTTGCAGACGCTGCTGGAACTGGTCGATCACCACCGCTGTCACGATCACCAGACCTTTAATCACCATCTGCCAGAAGTCGCTGACACCCATCATCACCATGCCATCCGCCAGGAAGACGATAACGAACGCACCAATGATCGAGCCTGAAACCCGCCCGCGGCCGCCCGCCAGCGCCGTGCCGCCCAGAACGGTGGCACCAATGGCGTCCATCTCAAACATGTTGCCAGTCATCGGGTGCGCGGTCTGAAGCTGAGAGGCGACCACCAGCCCGACCAGGCCTGCACAGAGGCCGGAGAAGGCGTAGACAAAGATCTTCACCTTGATAATCGGCACGCCTGCCAGCCGCGCGGCGGACTCGTTGCCGCCGATGGCATAGATATAGCGTCCCAGCGGGGTTTTGCGCGTCAGATAGAGACCGAGCAGCAGAAAGCCGAGCATCAGCCAGATCGGCAGATAGACGCCCAGGAGAGTACCGGAGCCCAGTACGGCAAAACCGGTGTTGCCCAGCGCCGGCAGTCCGACCAGGTTAGCGTAGGTGCCGCCATCGTTGAACAGCAGGGCCGCGCCACGCGCCACATACATCATGCCCAGCGTACAGATAAAGGGGGCCACGCCCAGTCGGGTGATCACGGTGCCGTTAACCAGCCCCACCAGCACGCCAAAGATCGCCACCACCAGAATCACCTCGGGCACGTTGAGGAACAGCGTGTTGCCGCCCCACAGCGGAATGCCGTTGGTCAGCAGCGCACCCGCGACCATGCCGCAGATCCCGGCGACCGCGCCGACCGAAAGATCGATGCCACCGGTCAGGATCACCAGCGTCATCCCAATCGCCAGCAGGCCGGTGATCGCCACATGCTGCGTCATAATCAGCAGGTTCGAAGGGGTCAGAAAGTTCGGCACCATCACGCTGAAAAAGGCGACCACAATCAGCAACGCAATAAAGGTGCGTGCCTTGAGCAGATACATATAGAGCAGATATTGTTGATTCATGACATTCTCCGGCCAGCGTAGTGCCTGGCCCACCAGGCATAGTGGTTGCAGACAGTCCGGGCAGGCACCGCGCACCGCAACCCGACGTACAGGCAGTACGTGAGGAGGGTGAACACGGCCCTGGCGCAGACTGACAAATAAAATAGCCTCATGAGACAGGCTCTTAATCCTGTGGGGTAGAGGCGGCGATCAGCTGTTCCCGCGTCGCTGCTGCTCGTGGCAGATCGGCCGTAATCCGGCCATCCGCCATGACCAGAATACGGTCCGCCAGCGCCATCACCTCATCCAGCTCGGAGGAGGAGAACATCACTGCCAGCCCCTGCTGCGCCAGATTCCCGATCAGGTGATAGACATCGGTTTTCGCGCCGACGTCGATCCCGCGCGTCGGTTCATCCAGCAGAACCACCTGTGGCCCGGTCATCAGCGCCTTACCCAGCACCACCTTCTGCTGGTTACCGCCGCTCAGCGACGTCACGGGCAGTTCGGGATCGCTGACCTTGATCGCCAGATGACCAATCATTTCGCTGACCCGCTGCTGCTCCCGGCCCGGATGCAGCCGCCCCAGCGCCCGGCGAAACCCGCGCAGGCTGAAGTCGGAAAGCGTCATGTTGGCGGTGATCGACATCAGCTCAATCACCCCTTCGCCCTTGCGATCTTCGGGCACCAGCGCAAGCCCGCTTTTCAGGCGCTGCTGAAAGTTGCGCTTTGCCAGATCGCTGCCCGCCAGCCGGACCTGCCCCGACTGACAGGGCATCAGCCCAATCAGTCCCTTGAACAGCTCGGTGCGTCCGGCCCCCAGCAGGCCATAGATGCCAATCACCTCCCCCTTGCGCAGCGTGAAGGTGACATCGTTGAGTTTGTAGCCCCCGTTCTGGTGCAGCGCGGTCAGGCCCTCGACCTCCAGCACCGTTTCGCCCTGGGGTGCAGGCTGATAGTCGAACTGCTTTTTCTTGTCGCCCACCATCCGGGCGATGATCCACGGCACGCTGGCGTCGCGCACTTCGCGCTCGCTGATAAAGCGGCCGTCGCGAAAAATGGTGATGTGATCGCCAATCTCCATCAGCTCTTCCAGCCGGTGAGAGATGTAGATGATGGTGACGCCGCGCCGTTTCAGCTGGTCGATGACGCTGAACAGCACTTTGACTTCTGACTGACTCAGGGCGCTGGTAGGCTCATCCATGATCAGCACCCGGGTATCCTTCGACAGCGCCCGGGCGATCTCTACCAGCTGCTGATGACCAATACCCAGCTCGCCCAGCTGTGCATAGGGATCGACATCCAGCTGCAGCCGCTCCAGCAGCGACTTCGCCAGCGCGTACTGATACTTTTCATTGATCACGCCGCGCTGAAAGAATTCGTTGGCGATAAAAATGTTGTCCATCACGTTCATGTTGGGAAACAGGTTCAGCTCCTGAAAAATAATGCTGATCCCGTGCTTTTCCGCCTGATGGGTGGAGTTCAGCGACACCACCCTGCCATCCAGCAGGATCTCGCCGGACGAGGGCGTCTCCACCCCGGCCAGCATCTTCATCATGGTGGATTTACCCGCGCCGTTCTCCCCGATCAGGACATTCACTTTGTTGCGGTAGACCCGGTAATTGACCTGATCGAGCGCCGTGACGCCGGGATAGAGACGCGACACATTGCGCGTTTCGATAATCACATCATCAGCGTGCTGCGGTTGAGAACTCTGCATCTGCCGCTCCTTATTGCCGGGTGATCGCGGCCGGCGTGATATCCGGCAGCTGCTGCGGAATGTCCCAGCTGCTGAACACACCCGTGACCTTTACCTTGTCGCCCACTTTGGGCGCGAACTGCTGCATCAGGCCGGAGGCATGCTGATTAATGGCCTTGCCATAGTCGCCAAACAGCACCTGATCGTTGAAATCCTGATAGCTTGCGCCCCGATAAGCATCCCGCAACGCCGTACCGCGAATGATCGGGCCGGTCTGAATAGTGACACTGTCACCTGATTCATCCTTCACGGTCATCTTTCCGCTGCGTGACGTGGTGTTGAGGGCCGTCACGTCACCCTGCACCGAGACGCTGAACACACAGGGATTCTCCGCTTGACTGCGATAGCCATACTGCTGACAGGCGGTGTCAAAATCTTTGGCAGACTTCAGCGACGTCATCAGCGTCGCCAATGGCCGGGCCTCCGCCTGAATCTGCGGCACCAGCTTCTGTTGCCAGAGCTGGTCGATGTCAGCCATTTTCGGATTGGGGGGGTTTTTCAGGTCAGCCAGCTCCTGCTGCGACACAATTTTGCAGCCGCTTAACAGCATGACCACCAGCGACAGCCAGACTCTTCGGGACATCTTCTTCTCCCTGGCGCCCGCTTGCGCAGGCGCGACAGCGGTTAATTACGACTTATAGTTGAAGTCCTGTACGCCTTTGGCGTTTTCCGGGGTAATCAGAATGCCGCGGAACATCACCCGCTGTTTTTCCGGCTTCACGCCCTTCTGGATGAAATTATCGAGATCGGTCACCCCTTCGGCGGCGATGGCCTGCGCCTGCAGCATAACCGTAGCTTTCAGCGTGCCCGCTTTAACCGCATCGCGCTCATCATTGCTGCCATCGATGCCCACTACGATAACGTCATTCCGGCCAGCGGCTTTCAGCGCCGCAATCGCGCCCAGCGCAACCGGGCCATTGCCGCAGATCACCCCTTTGACGTCCGGGTGCGCCTGCAGGATGCTGTCCATGATGCGCTTGCCGTCGATCAGGGTGCCTTTGGCATCCTGACGCGCCACGCTCTGCATGTCCGGGTACTGATCCAGCACCTGGTGGAATGACTTCGAGCGGGTTACACAGTTATTGTCTGCCAGGTTACAGGCGAGTTCGGCGTACTTACCCTTTTCACCCATCTTCTCCACAAAGACGTTAGCCACATCAGAGCCTGCCTGGAAGTTGTTGTGGGTGATCTGCGCCAGCGCCACATCATCTACCGGGATTTCACGGTTGATCAGCACCACCGGAATACCGGCATCTTTCGCCTTTTTAATCGCCGCAACGCTGGCGGTGGAGTCGGCGTTGTCCAGCACGATACCCTGCACTTTCTTACCGATGGCCGCGTCGATCAGTTCACTCTGTTTTTTTACATCTTCGCCGTGCGACAGCACCGTAGTTTTGTAGCCCAGCTCCTGCGCTTTGAGGTTGGCGCCTTTGGCTTCAGAGGCGTAATAAGGGTTATCGAGGGAGTTAACCAGAATCATAATGGTGCCCTTTTCAGCGGCAAACGCCGCCTGAGACAGCAGACAGGCAGTCACGGCACTACACAGCAGGGTACGGTTTTTCATGATGTTCTCTCTTATCGTTATGGCAGGGTATGGGTTCCCGGGTGTTGAGTCGGCCTTACCAGATGGTAAAGCCACCATCGATCATTAAATCCGCGCCGGTGATCATGTCGCTGCCGTTGCTGGCGAAAAACAGTACGGCGGCGGCGATCTCATCGGTGTAGGCAAAGCGACCCAGCGGGATCAGTTTTTTCATCTGCTCCCCCTTCTCGCCGCGCCAGGCTTTCTCGCCCATCGGTGTCAGCACGACGGTAGGCGACAGGGTATTCACGTTGATCCGGTGCGGCGCAAACTCTTTGGCCATCACTTTGGTCATGCCCAGCAGGCCCGCCTTGGCAGAGGTGTAAGCGACGTGGTTATCAATCGCGATAGAGGCCGCCTGCGAGGCGATATTAATGATTTTGCCGCCCGCGCCCGCCCGGATCATCAGCCGCGCCGCCGCCTGCGAACAGAGAAACGGGCCGGTAAGATTGACGGCAATCTGCTTCTGCCACTCGGCAAAATCGGTCTCTACGACCGGCTGCAGCATCACGTAGCCCGCACAGTTCACCAGTATGTCGATGCGTCCATAGTGAGAAATCACCGCCTCGAATGCCGCCTCCACTGACGCGGGATCGGTGACGTCGCAGCAAATAAACTGCACCTGTCCGGCGTCGAATTCCGCCTGCAGGCTGGCGACCTTCTCCGCCTCAAACGGCGGATAGAGCAGTGCGAGACGCGCGCCCTTCTCCAGCAGCATCCCATTCGTCGCCATGGCGATGCCGCCCAGCCCGCCGGTCACGACCGCGACTTTGTCGGCCAGATTCATTGCGGTATCCACGCCGTAGCGCAGGTTTACGTCATATTCACCACTCATCCCACTCTCTCCCTCAGATTTTTGCTGCCGCCAGTGATTCAATCATTTTCGAACAAAAATATATGCTATCGAAAAGAAACGTTGTGTGGGGCAGATCAAATTTCGACCATCTGCTTTCCTGCCCGGCTTATCTGGTTGAAAAGACGTGATCTGGCTTCCAGTAAGCAAATAAAGTCTGCCGCCTGCAATCAGAAAAGCGTGAGAGATTCAATAGCCTGACTGTTTTTTATTTTCGTTCGAAAATGAAAGCCCTCTCCGGCCATCTCGCATTCGCAAAAACGGCGCGTTAAACTCAGCTCCGTAGAGGTTATTTGCCCGACCCGACAGATGATTGGAAAAGGGAGCATTTCGATTGAAAAGCAAAAGTGAGCAGTTCGCTGATATGCAGCAACGCCGCGAGAAAATCCTGGAGATGATCCGTGAAGATGGCACGGTGACGGTCAAGGCGCTGACGGAAACCTTCGGGCTGACCGAAGCGACGTTACGCAGCGACCTGCGTATGCTGCAAAAACAGGGCTTTGTGCAGCGCTACCACGGTGGTGCAACGCTGATGACGGGTAAGCAGAACACCGGCGCGATGCTGCTGGAGCGGCAGACGCATCTGGAAGAGAAAGAGGCGATTGGCCGGCTGGCGGCGCAGCATATCGAAAATGGTGATACGGTGATTTTTGATTCCGGCACCACCACCACGGCGATCACGGATGCCATCAGCCATATCCGCCGCCTCTCTGTGGTCACGACGGCGGTCAATATCGCCCTGAAACTGGGCGGCGAGCCGGGGATCAATATCCTGCTGACCGGCGGCACCTTTAAATTCCCGACGCTTTCCACCTCCGGTGAAAAAGCCGCCAGCTTCTTCGAAAATGTGCTGGCCGAAAAACTCTTTCTGGCCACGGCCTGCATCTCACCGCGCCTGGGGCTGAGCTTTCCGAGTGAAACCGACATCAAGGTTAAACTGGCGATGATCAACTCCGCCAGTACGGTTTATGTGGTCGCGGACTCCAGCAAAATCGACAAGGTTTCCATGTTTGCGATGCCGTGTGACTGGAGCAACATCCACTACCTGATCACCGACAGCGGCATCAGTGCCGCACAGGTAAAAGCGTTTGAAGCACTGGGCGTGAAGGTGCTGGTGGCACCTCTGCCGCTGAAGCGGGCAATGTAGTAACCGGCGATCGGGGCGGAAGCGAAAACTGTACACCCCCAAAGCCGCAACCGGCAAAACTCCTCACCGCCGCCACGCGGGCAGGAAAGGCCCGCCTGAAAAGCACAGCGTGCGAGCCAGGGATGGCGAGCCCGATCCGCAGGGAAGCGGGACTCCTTTGCGATCAGGCGGGTCTTTCCGGCACGACGCACCGCGCTTCCCGCGCTCACCGCTCACTTAACCGCACGCCCCCAAACTCGCAACCGGCAAAACTCCGCACCGTCGCCGAGCGGGCAGGAAAGGCCCGCCTGAAGAGCACAGCGTGCGAGCCAGGGATGGCGAGCCCGATCCGCAGGGAGGCGGGACTCCTTTGCGATCAGGCGGGTCTTTTCTGCACGATGCGCCGCGCTTTCCGCGCACTTAACCGCGCTTCCCGCCCGCGCCTCACCCATCCACCTCACCCCGCCATTAAAACGCCGTTAAAGCAAAAGACGTGCCGTTATCTGGAAAACAGGGGGCCAGAACAGGCGCGTAAATTCTGATTTTTATGAGATTCATAACTCAAATCGATAAAATTTTTCACCAGAAAGTTATTAGAAAATCTTAATAGTTTCCAATTGAATCCATTGCATGTCAGAATGCATAACACTGTTAAGAACAAGTTTGTCCCTGCGATCATTCAGTTCGCTTTAACTATCGCATTCGCTGGCGCTTTTCTTACCCCGAAACCCGCCGCCAAAGTGCCCGCTATCACGCATTCACAACAGGTGCAATGGTTTGAATTCTCAAAAGTCTTAGGTAGACTAATCGCGTTACTATCCTGATGTAATCTGACCTTTTTCTTTTACAGAATTTCGGCACGATGCGGCGCGATAAACAGCGTCTCCTGCATCGGGCCTGGCAATATGCAGATACTTTGATGAGATCACGAGGAACATGGTGAAAAAGAGTCTTGCGTTAACGCTGCTGGCGGTGCTTACCCTGGCAGGCTGTAAGGCCCCGCCGCCGCCCGTTACAGATGATACGCTGGTCACCAGCGAAATTAACGGCGTCAAACTGGTCCATCGACACGCTGTCGCGGCACCGACGGAATTCGAACCGGTCAACCAGACCTGGCGCGCACTCTATGGCGCCTCCGTCATGACCTCGCCTGACTACGGCGGCAAAGTCGTCCGCTATCTCGAAACGGGTAAACCTTTTGAAGTATTAGGTAACGTCGAACACAACTGGCTGGCGATTGCTGACCAGGCCGATGGCCCGTTAATTGGTTATGTTCCGTTAAAAGCGGGCGTGGAAAGTAGCCGCTACGATGCCACCCTGCAGAGCGATCGCCCCCGTCCGCGCAAAGCGAAACAAGTCTGTGTCGCCGTGGGCGGCGCCAGCAAAGCCTGTCGGACGAACGATACCGCGACCTGGATCTTAGACTGATTATGAAATCCGGCGCATATTGCCCGCAGCACTGTCCCGGTCTGCGGGTACAGGGATTTGCCATTGGCTGGAAGATCACGAATTAATGACTGTGGAATCTCCGGCGCGTGAAGCGCCTCCCTCAGGCAATGAGAATCTCTTACTGCAGGCTGCCGCGCCACTGCTGAACGCGGTGGTGCAGATTCGTCAGGCAGCCACGCATGACGACCCTGCAGGGCTGCGCCAGTCGCTGATCGATGAAATCCGCCAGTTTGAACAACGCTGCAAACAGGCCGGGCTGCCGTTTGAAATGATTATCGGCGCACGTTACTGCATCTGTAGCGCGCTGGATGAAGCGGCGGCACAAACCCCCTGGGGCACGCGTGGCGTCTGGTCAGGCAACGGCATGCTGGTCACCTTTCACAACGAAAGCTGGGGCGGCGAAAAATTCTTCCAGCTGCTCTCACGCATTTCACAAAGCCCGCAACAGCACCTCTGGCTGCTGGAGGTAGTGCAGTACTGCCTGCTGCTGGGCTATGAAGGCCGTTATCGCGGCAGTGAAAATGGCCGCATCCAGTGCGAAGGCATCCGCAAACGCCTGAAAATCCTGATTGATGAGACGCGTGCTCAGCGCCAGACGCCGCAACCACCGCTGGTGGAGGTGCATCCGCTGGTCAGCACCCTCGCCCGCCCGATGGTGCCGCTCTGGGCCTGCGCTATGCTGGTCGCGCTAATCGGCTGCCTGATCTACAGCGGCCTCAACTGGCGACTCGGCAACGCTGCCGAACCGCTGCTGCGCACGCTCTATCAGATGCCGCTTCCGCAGATCACTGCAGGTCGCCGTCCCTCTTCTCCGCAGGCACTGCTCGATCTGCGCCAGCGCCTGAACGATGTCATTGCCGCCGGACAGCTCGAAGTCAGCGACGGCGCCTTTGGCAGCAAAGTGATCATCCCGGCGGACAAACTCTTTGCCGAACAGGGCACCGTGATCAACCCGGTTGGCCGCGCGCTGATCGCCCGCGTCTCCGCGGCCATGAAAGATGTGAAAGGCACCATTCTGGTCTCGGTCTTTACCGACGATCATCCGGTGGATAACAGCCGCTTTGCCTCCAGTTACGAATTTTCTTTTGCCCGGGCCCGCGCTATCACCCAGTTACTGCAGCTTCAGCTGGCTGACGGCCATACGGTGCGATCTGAGGGCCGTGGCGACAGCGATCCGCTCCTGCCTAACGACAGCAGTGAAAACCGTACACGTAACCGCCGCGTTGAAATCACCCTGTTTGCCGCGCCTGAAACGCTCAGTAATCATCAAGGAGCACAATAAATGCGCGCTTCTCTCCGTTTGCTGCTCACGCATCGTCTGCTGTGGAGCTTTATTGGCGTCACGGCGCTGAGCTGCCTGGTCTGGATGCTCGGACCCTTCTGGTCATGGGGCGAATCACGCCCGCTGGAATCGGTGCTGCCGCGCCAGCTTACCGTAAGCGTTCTCTACTTTCTCTGGATCCTGTTCCAGCTGATTCCGTCACTCTACCGTGCCTGGTTCAACAGCCGCCTGCTGACGCAGCTCGAAGTAAGCGGCAACGACGATCCGGCAGAACGTCAGATCACAGAAGAACGACTCAATCAGCGCTTCAGCGAAGCGGTGTTACAGCTTAAGCGCACCCAGTTTGGCCGTCGTCACAGCGGCAGCCTGCTGTCGCGCATCAACGCCAGTTATCTCTATCAGCTGCCCTGGTATCTGGTCATGGGTGCGCCGGGTGCCGGCAAGACGACCGCGCTGTTTAACGCCGGGCTCGACTTCCCGCTGACCGACACGCTGGGCAAAACGGCCATCCGCGGCGTCGGCGGCACCCGTAACTGTGACTGGTGGTTTACGGACAGTGCGGTCCTGATCGACACCGCCGGTCGCTATGCGCTGCAGGAGAGCCAGCGCGTGCGCGATGCGGCGGAGTGGCACACCTTCATCAACCTGCTCAAACGTTACCGTACCCGCCAGCCGATTAACGGCGTCATCATGACCATCAGCGTGGCCGACCTGCTGAGTGACTCTGCCGAAGCCCGCTTCGCCCAGGCCAGCGCGCTGCGTGAGCGCATGGCGGAACTGCATCAGCAGACCGGCATTCACTTCCCGGTGTATGTGATGGTAACCAAAACCGATTTGCTTAAAGGCTTCATGAGCTATTTCGGCGCGATTGATAAGGCACGACGTGACGCAATCTGGGGATTCACCTTTAACCGGGAACCGGCTAAGCCACACAAAGATGACTGGCATCGCCATTTTGGTCAGCAGTTCCAGCGGCTGGAACAGCAGCTTCAGGAGCAGCTGGCGGAGCAAATGACGCAGGAACGCGACCTTAACGAGCGTGCTGAGTGCTTTCTCTTTCCGCAGGAGTTCGCCTCGCTGCGTCCGCTGCTGAACGAATACCTGGATATCGTCTTCTCTGATCATCAGGATGCGGTTGCCTGGAGCCCGCGTGGCCTCTTCTTCACCAGTGGCACCCAGGAAGGTCTGCCATTTGATCGGGTCATGGGGGAACTGAGCCGCAAACTGCAACTCCGTCAGGCAGGGGAACACTCGATCGCCGCCTGGGACAGCGTGAACCGCAACAGCCCGATCCCTGGCAACAAAGGCCAGAGCTTCTTTATTCGTGACCTGCTCAGCAATCTGATTTTCAAAGAGAGCGGTCTGGCGGGCAGCAACCGCCGCTGGGAGTACCGTAATCAGCTCTTCCACTGGATAGGCTATGGCGTGCTGGCGGGTGCTCTGTTGATTGCCACGGGTCTCTGGAGCCTCAGCTACTATCAGAACCAGCACTATCTGCAGCAGGTCGCCGCGCGAATACCGGCGATCCGCACACAGAGTCAGCAGGTGATTCATCAGCCTGCTGATAATATTTTTGATCTGCTACCCTTTCTGAATAACCTGGTGAAGCTGCCGCTGTCGGAACGTTTTTCTCTCGATAATCCGCCGCTTACTATGCGGGCCGGCTTATATCGCGGCAGCCAGGTCAGCGATGCCGCATGGGTGCTTTATCAAAATGCGCTTAAGTCTCTGCTGCTGCCCCGTGTCGCTCAGCAGATTACAAACATCCTGCGCAACGATCCGGGTGACGATAATGCCTACAGCCGTAATGCGCTGCGCGCCTATCAGATGCTCTATCAGCCACGCAATTATGATGGCGAGTTTTTGCGGGCCTGGCTGCTGCAGAATTTACAGCGAAGCCTGCCCGATACGGTCAGCGCCCGCGACCTGCAACAGCTCGACTGGCATCTGAGCCAGCTGCTGGATCAGCAGATACAGTCGTCGCCTTATGCGCGGGATAATGCCCTGATGATGCGCAAGCTGGCTGAAAATCTGAACATTGCGGGTCAGAACGGAGCGGTGCTGGCAGTGTCGCCCGCGCATCCGGCGCCGCAGTCAAACCCGCACAACGGGTCATGGTGAGGTGAATATGGCGGTTTACACGGCCCCCGGCTGGTATGGCAAGCTGCCGTCAACCGGTGACTTTCTGCATCGCCGGCTGAGCGAGCAGCAGATCGGCCCGTGGAATCACTGGTTTCAGCAGGGATTGATCCACTGGCATCAGCAGGCCTGGTCCTTCAGCGCGGACTTTCTTCACGCGCCGGTGTGGAACTTTGTTCTGCCGGTGACCGCGACCCGGCCGCAGATACAGATGGGCTGCTTACTGCCCTCCTGTGACCGCGTCGGGCGCGCCTGGCCGCTGCTGGCGCTGCACAGTTTTTCGCTGGCGCAGTGGCATCCTGCCCAGCTGACCATCTCCGGCGACTGGTTTCAGGACCTGGGCGCGACGCTGTTGCAGGCGGTGCAGACGCCACTGAATGGTGAGCAACTGGAACAGCAGATCCAGGCCCTGCCGCCGCTGATGGTGCCCGCGCGGAAGCCGTCCGAGATCATGGATGTGATTGGTTTTCAGGATCTGCCCTGTACGCTGAGCTGGCGTGAAGTGGCTGAACGTTTCGATCCACAGCAGCATATGAGCTACTGGTGGAGTAACCGCAGTGATGGTTTTGCCCATGCGACCCACAAGCATAGCGGCAACCTCACAGCGCAACTGTTTTCGTTACTGTTTAACCCGGCTGCAGGTTCACAGCCGGGGCGTAATGGCCTCTATCCTCCGATGTTCGAGTGAGGCCGGATGCGTTTGCCGTCTAATCTGGGATAACTCATGCAATTTACCATTGTGCAATGCACTACGGATGTTCCGGTCAGAAGCGTCGCGTTTCAGCCCCCTGGCGGCACCATTGGCCGCAGTCAGGACAACGATCTGGTGCTGCCGGATGAAACACGCGCAATTTCGCGGCTGCAGGCGCTGGTTCACCTCTCCCATGATGGCGAGTGCCGCCTGACCAATCAGGGCAGCGTCACGCCGGTGGAACACAACGGCCTGACGCTGGGGCGCGGGATGCAGGTCGTGCTGAAACATGGCGATGCGCTGCGGATAGGCGACTATGCCCTGGAGGTGCGTGATCCCGCCTGCCAGGACACACAGAGCGATCCCCTGGCGCTGTTTGCCGGTGACAGCGCCGAGCCAGCCAATCCCCTGGGCATCCACGAACATCATGAGGTCGAGGCGTCGCTGCTGGTCAGCGAGACGCCACCTTCGCGCCATGAACGCCACACCGACGCCCGGCTGGCGATCGATCCGCAGGCCAGTGAGCCGCGCAGGGCGCTGACGACGCAGCCTGCAGACCAGGACAGACTCATCGCAGCCCTGCTGGATGGAATGGGGCTAAGCAACGGCCACGCCACGCCGGTGGATGAAGAGCAGATGCGCATCACGGGCCGGATGTTAAGCCTCTTCTCGCAGGGCACCGTGGCGCTGCTCTCGTCGCGATCCATCCTCAAGCGCGGCGTCAAAGCGGACATGACGATGATCCTGAACGAGGCAAATAACCCGTTCAAGATCCTGCCCTCCGGCAAAACGGTACTGATGCAGATGTATCAGAGCCAGATGCCTGGCTTTATGCCGCCGGAACAGGCGGTGCGCGATGCGCTGGTCGATTTGCAGGCCCACCAGCTGGGCATGATTGCCGGTATCCGCGCCATTATCGCGGCGATGCTGCAATCCTTTAATCCACAGCGGCTGGAGGAGCAGGCGCGCGCCGATGGCGTGGTGTCAAAACTGCCCTTCTCCACCGTTAAAAAGGCGGCAATGTGGGACTATTTTATCCGTAATTATCAGCGAACCGCTGGCGAGATCGAGGACGATTTCCACACGCTGTTTGGCGAAGCCTTTCTTCATGCCTATGACATGGAGGTCAATCAGTATAAAGACTCTCAGACGCGGGTGGATGAAGCATGAAGATCGTTTTTGCCAGCCGCTGCCAGCAGGGGCTGCGTGATGAGAATCAGGATCGCACAGGCGCCGAGCTGGATGAGCGTAAAGCCTGTTTCGTGGTCTGCGATGGCGTGGCCGGTCTGCCCGGCGGTGAGAGAGCAGCGCAACTGGTGCGTGACACCCTGCTGAGCCAGTTGCAGGCGTGTGAGGCGTTTACGCCGGAACGCACCCGTCAGGCGATTGAATATTGCCGCGTCGCGCTGCATGAGGAACAGGGTAAAAATCCGAAATATTCGCGTATGAGCACCACGCTGGCGGCCCTGTTTATTGACCGCGAAAAACAGCGGGCATGGTGGGCGCATGCCGGTGATAGCCGGGTTTATCACTTCCGGCGTGGCGTGCTGCATGAGGTCACCCGTGACCACAGCCTGGCGCAGCAGCTGAAAGAAGCGGGCTATGAAAATACCGGCATTAACAGTAATTTACTTTATAATGCGCTCGGCGCTGAGCCGCCTCGCTTAGTGAGCTTCTCGCAGGAGATTGCCCTTGAGGATGGTGATGCTTTTCTGGTCTGCACCGATGGTTTCTGGCTGAACCTGACCAGCGGTGAGATGGAGCAGGCGCTGCGCATGGTCAATGCCTGTGAAGAGTGGCTGGCTCTGATGGAACAGGCGGTAAGCCGCAGTGTAAAAAAAGACAATCTCAGCGCCCTGGCGGTCTGGATTGGTGAGCCGGAAGAGGCCACCCTGCTCTATTCACTGGCTGATTCGGCGCGCTTCCTGCCGCCTCGATTTTGATTCCAAGGATCCTTATGAAACTGTGGTTGCCCGGCATCATGACTCTGCTGATTGCCTTTCACGCCCAGGCTGAAAATTATCGTGTCGTCTACTCCCCCAGCCTGGCGCTGGAGGTTTATATCGACAACGTGGTGAGCAAAGCGCCTGATGACTGGTGTAAAGAGACGCTGCCCCTGCGCATCGTCTCCGGCAAAAGCAAGGATTCATCGGTGCTGACCACCTTTTTACCCCGCGTCGGTACCCTGCTGGCGAATCAGTGTGGCTTACTGGATGAACTGCCCTGGCAGATGACCAACAAAGAAGGCGGCGTGCTGGCCAGCGGCAGCGCCAGCAAACTGCAGAACTGGCGGCCTATCGTGATGGCCGATGCCACCGCCAGCGCCAGCGCCACCAACGCCGCGCCGCTCGATCTGTCACGGCCCGCGGACAGCACGCCGCTGCAACATTTTGATCTTCCCAGCGGCTGCCATTTCCGTACTGCCTGGGATGAAAATGCCCGCACCCTGTTTATACCGGACGTCAGTAAGCAGCAGTGCTCACCGGATGGCTGGGCAGAGGGTAAAAGTGAGCTGATGCTGGCAACCCCGGAACAGACGACACCGGTGGCCGTGACCTTCTATCAGGGCTATCCCATCGCCAGCCTGAACATTCCGGACAGCAAGCTGGAGGTCATTGCTGCGAACAACCAGCGCATGATCGTCACGCGCGCAGACGCGGCTGACAGCTGGCTGGTCCTGCCCTTTGATACCCGGCAACATGTGTGGCGCTTCAACGGTGCCCTGTTGATCAAAATGGATAAGAATGCTGCGCAGCAGGATGCTGACGCTGTGAAGTCACGAGTCGATACGTTGCGCAGCCAGTGGGCGCCCTATTTCATGCCACAGCAAAAAGTGAATGTGTTACTTATCGACACCCTGCACGCGGATCTGGCCGATCCCGCTATCGGTGCCTGGCGTAACATCAATTAATTACCGCGCAGCCTGGCGAGCAGGCCGTGTACAGAGAGTTCACTATGTCGGCAAATGATAATCCGAAAACCGTTCCGAATGCCCTGCCTGACGGATACCGTTTTAACGAATTTGAGATCAAAGAAGTGATCGGCGGCGGCGGCTTTGGCATCGTCTATCGTGCCTGGGATCACCAGCTCGAACGCACGATTGCCATCAAAGAGTACATGCCGGTTTCACTGGCGGTCCGTGCCGCCGACTTAACGCTGGAGCTGCGCGGTGAGCGTTTCCAGAAGCTGTTTAATGCCGGACTGAACAGTTTTATACAGGAGGCCCGGCTGCTGGCCCGCTTTAACCATCCCGGCTTGCTGCATGTGCTGCGCTTCTGGGAGCAGAACGGCACCGCCTATATGGGCACGCTCTATTACAGCGGGATGACGCTGAAAGAGTGGCAGCTCACCAGCCCGGCGTCGATCCCGGAAGCCTGGATCCGTCGCCTGCTGCCGCCCCTGCTGGGTGCCATCAGTACTATCCATCAGGCGGGCTATCTGCATCGCGATATCTCGCTCGACAATATCCAGATTCAGGAGAACCAGCTGCCGGTGCTGCTCGATTTCGGCTCGGCGCGCAAAGAAATTGGCAACCTCTCCGATGAAACGGAGATCATGCTCAAACCCGGCTTTGCGCCGATTGAGCAGTACAGCGAAGAGGGGGAGGTCGAACAGGGGCCCTGGACCGACATCTACGCCCTGGGCGCGGTGCTGCATAGCCTGATTACCGGCAACCCTCCGCCGGTGAGCGTGGTGCGCTGCATTGAAGATAACTATCAGCCGCTGACAGAGCGCCAGCCCGAGGGCTACTCCCTGCCGCTGCTGCATGCCATCGACTGTGCGCTGGCGATGAAACCTGGCGATCGCCCGCAGACCATTGATGCCTTTGCCGCCCTCACCGACCTGCCCGTCAGCGATGTCGAGGCGGTGGTAAACAGTTTCCCGGTGCCGGGCGAGCCGCCTGTACTGCCGGCTGAAGAGCCCGCTGAGGTCACGGCACCGGTTGTAATGGCGATGAATCCGGCCTCTGCATCGGCGGAGCCGGTGACGCCGCGCGCGGTGCGCCGGCTGTCACCGGGATTACTGGCGCTGGCCGCCGTCGCGTTGCTGGCGGTGGGCATCACTGTCTGGCTGGCTAACCGCCCTGCCGCCGCACCGGAGCAGGTGAACAGCCGCCCGGCCGCAGCGCAGACGCCGCCAGCCGCCCCCCAGGCGGCGGCCGTGCCAGCGGCGCTGGCCACTGTCTATCTTAAACTTGCCAGCGGCGAGAGCGTGGCGCTGAACGGGCAGCCGGTCGAGGTGAAACCTGGCAGCAGCGGATTCGCGGCGCTGAATCTGGCGGCGGGACAGTACAGGATCGATGTCAGCAATGGCAGTCAGACGCATACCCAGTCCCTGACGATTGATAAGCCCGGCACCTGGCTGATTAATCCGGGTAACTGATTGCGGGATCGAAAAAGGGCGCGACCCTGTCGCGCCCCCCTGCTCAGGCCTGCTTCGGCCAGGCCTGCTGCAGCATCCGCACCTGCTGCGCCAGCCGGCTCAGACTCTCCTCCTGCACACCGCGTCGGCTCAGCTCCTCTTCCAGCGCAAACAGATACTGCGCATTCGTGCCCAGCGGGCCGCTGGCCGCCGCAATCAGGGGCGCAACCGCCTCCGGGCAGGAGTCCGATTCATAAAGTGGATGGCGCGGGTCCATAATAAAGGTCAGCGCCGTCACGCTGCGTCCATCATCAAGTTGCAGCTCACACCACGTTGGCAGATAGCAGCCGGTGATCATTTCGCGTTTCCACAGCAGCATCAGCTCTTCCTGCAGCCGCGCTTCCGGCAGCCGGAACGCCAGGCCCGTGGTGCGTCCGCCCTGCTTCAGCGCCAGCATCCGGCCAGGATGCGCGGCGGTACCGCGACCAGCAATCAGCCGCAGGCAGAACGCCCGATGCCAGCCCTCCAGTGAGCCGGAGGCTACTTCATCCGCTTCGAAAATCGGATTCCACATCAGCGAGCCGTAACCAAAGATCCATACCGGGCTGTGATCGGGACGACAGGCCAGGGTGGCTGCCAGTGAGGCCGCACGCTGCTCGCAACTCCAGAGCAGCGTCTCTTCAATATCCCCGAACGACGTTTTACAATCCGCTTTTAATAGAAATTCCCGGGTAAGCAATGCGACCTCCTCAACTTCAACGGCGTCCTGCGAAAAGCTCCTGTAGCATGATCTCCAAAACGGCACTGCGTTTCGTTCATTAATCGACAGTAATCTATTTCCGCGCGGGGTTTCAAGCGTGATTCCGGTCGCAGGTTAAAAAAAACCAGATAATCCTGATAGCGCAGACGTAAAAAAGGGCCAGATATGCCTGGCCCTTTACGGTTTTGAGGCTAGCGGCCAATTAGGTTTTGCGGTGCCACTTATCATCGTCCCCTTTTTCATACTCTTTTTTCACGGCGGACCAGGCTACCTTGTGGGCCACCTCCTCCCGTGAGTCGTCGCCGCGACGATCCTCCGCCTCTTTGTACTGGTCCCAGGCACTGTTAAAGGCCTGCTGATAGATATCCTGAGCGTGGGCGGGCAGAACGTGCTGAACGCTGTCGGGTAACTCGCTGCGGTTTGAGTAAGGCATATCGGCTCCTGTGTCATGGATTCCTGCTAAGCCTGGCGCAGGCCCGGCAGATTGCAAACCCCGATTTATCGTCACTTAAGCAGAAAAATGCGCTTTAGCCCGGACAACTCACTATCAGAACGGGTTTTCTGCGGGTTTTAATGGCGGATTGTTGAGAAAGTCAAAGTGGTTCTCTGCTGATTATCCTCGCAATAATTGAGATAACATCAGGTTAATCCCCCTTTATGCTGTTATGCTGCTTAAGTAAAAAGTAGTAAATTTCTCCCGTTCGGGGCGGTGAAAAGTTAAACTGCGGACTACCCTGAAACTGATTATATTTTTAACAGCAGCATCCGCTGTGTCCGGATAATCATTAACCAGAGAGGATGGTGAATGCCTTCACATGAAAAAACACGTCACAAGGAGTTCTCGCTGATATTGCCCCTTATCACGCTGGGAATACTCTATTTCTTTGGTGCTGACACCTCATTCCCTGTCGTGGTCGGCATCAACATTGTGGCGCTGATTGCCATTCTGAGCAGCGCATTCAGCGTGGTGCGTCATGCAGACGTTCTGGCGCACCGGCTCGGTGAACCCTATGGCTCCCTGATCCTGAGTCTCTCCGTGGTGATCCTGGAAGTGAGTCTGATCTCGGCGCTGATGGCGACCGGTGACGCTGCGCCCGGACTGATGCGCGACACCCTTTATTCAATCGTGATGATTGTGACCGGCGGGCTGGTAGGCTTCGCGCTGCTGCTGGGCGGTAATAAATTTGCGACGCAGTACGTGAATCTGGCGGGGGTCAAACAGTATCTGATTGCGATCTTCCCGCTGGCGATCTTAGTGCTGGTGTTTCCCAATGCGCTGCCGGGCGGCAACTTCTCTATCACGCAGGCGCTGCTGATTGCCGCCATTTCTGCGGCAATGTATGGCGTCTTCCTGCTGATCCAGACCAAAACCCATCAGAGCCTGTTTGTTTACGAGCATGAAGATGAGAGCGATGACGGCGATCCGCATCATGGCAAGCCTTCCGCACACAGCAGCCTCTGGCACACCGTCTGGCTGATCGTTCATCTGATTGCGGTCATTACCGTGACCAAAATGAATGCCAATACGCTGGAAAACCTGCTGACCGAGATGAATGCCCCGGCGCAGTTCACCGGCTTCCTGGTAGCGCTGCTGATCCTCTCACCAGAGGGACTGGGAGCAATCAAGGCCGTGCTGATGAATCAGGTGCAGCGTGCGATGAACCTCTTCTTCGGCTCGGTGCTGGCGACCATCTCGTTGACCGTTCCGGCGGTGACCATCATCGCGACGCTGACCGGGCAGGAGCTTATCTTCGGGCTGGAGCCGCCGCAGATGGTGATCATGATGGCGTCGCTGATCCTCTGTCAGATCTCTTTCTCCACCGGCCGCACCAATGTGCTGAACGGCGCCGCGCATCTGGCGCTGTTTATCGGTTATCTGATGACCATCATGCTCTAGAGCCAGCCGGCGACAGACGAAAAAAAAGAGCGATTTCTCGCTCTTTTTTTTTACCGCAACGCTTACTTGCTGGTATCGAGTTCTGCGAAGCTCTTGACCAGATCGTCAATCGCTTTCATCTGCACCAGGAACGGCTCCAGCTTATCCAGCGGCAGCGCGGACGGGCCGTCGCACAAGGCGTGGTCCGGGTCCGGATGCGCTTCGATAAACAGGCCAGCGATGCCAACGGCCATACCGGCACGCGCCAGCTCAGCCACCTGCGCGCGACGACCGCCTGATGCCGCGCCAAAGGGATCGCGGGTCTGCAGCGCGTGGGTCACGTCGAAAATCACCGGGCTGTTTTTGGTGACTTTCTTCATCACGTTGAAGCCGAGCATATCGACAACCAGATTGTCGTAACCGAAGTTGCTGCCGCGGTCGCACAGGATCACTTTCTCGTTGCCGCCTTCAGCGAACTTGTCCACGATGTTACCCATCTGGCCAGGGCTGACAAACTGCGGCTTCTTGACGTTGATAACCGCGCCGGTCTTCGCCATCGCTTCCACCAGATCGGTCTGACGCGCCAGGAAGGCAGGCAGCTGGATCACATCCACCACCTCAGAAACCGGCTGCGCCTGCGCAGCTTCATGTACGTCGGTGATAATTTTTACGCCGAAGGTCTGCTTCAGCTCCTGGAAAATCTTCATTCCCGCTTCCAGGCCCGGGCCACGGTAAGAGTGAATTGAGGAGCGGTTCGCCTTGTCAAAAGAGGCTTTGAAAACGTAAGGAATACCGAGTTTACTGGTGACGGTGACGTAATGTTCGCAGATGCGCATTGCCAGGTCGCGCGACTCCAGCACGTTCATTCCGCCAAACAGCACAAATGGCAGATCGTTTGCTACGTTGATCTCGCCAATACTCACGACTTTCTGTGTCATGCCCTTTCCTTTTCTGGGGGTCCGCTTAGTGCAGCGTGACCTGTTTTTGTTCGATTGCGTGAATCTGAACTTTGATCATCTCGCTGACCGGGTCTTCAGGACACTGCTCAACGAAGTAGTTTAAATCATTCAGAGCGATATGTTCGCACTCCAGCTGCGCGTAGATCAAACCGCGATCGCGGATTTCGTAGGGATCGTCAGGATCGATGCGCAGCAGCACCTGACTGACGTTCAGCGCCAGCTCCATCTTCTTCTCTTCCATCAGCGCCGCTTTCAGCGTGTCGAGCATTTTGCGCATTACGGTGACGGTTTTGGCTTCGTCGAGATCGTCGTCATACAGGCGCGCTGTCGGGCTGATGTTGCCCTTGAGCCACACTTCCAGCGTATGCCGGTCGAGCGTTTCACCATTAAACGGATTAATCATCCACTTATCGCCATCGATCCAGTCGGCGCGCAGAATCAACTGCGTCGGGAAGATCACCGGCATCAGCGGCAAATCCAGCTCAGCGGCGATATGCAGCAGAATAACGCCGAGTGAGACCGCCGTGCCCTGACGGGTCTTCAGCACATTGTCGATCCAGAGTGCATCGGAGAGATTGTAGACGCCGCTGGCACCGCCAAATCCCCACTGACGATAAAAGAGCTCCAGCAGCTTTTCGAGCTGCAGGTCGGCATCTTCGGTATGGCTGACGTAGTCACGGGCTTCGGCCACTAATGCCGCAAGTTGTGCTTCCACCGACAGCGCCGGAAAATCGGACCGGATGGCAAGCGTGGCGCCAATCACCGCTTCACACAGCGGTGTCTGGCTGAAATCTAATTGGTCGGTCGAGGTCATGCTATCCCCATAACGGCATTTTGGTCAGCGCCAGCGTAATGATGGTCACCAGGGCGATTAAGGCGATCAGAAAAGCGATCCATCGGGTGCGATCAGTACGTGGACGGCGACTCAATGCCACAAATCCTAAGGCGATGTAGATGATAACCGCTAAAAGCTTCTCCGTCAGCCAGCTTCCTTGCGGTGTGAAGGGATAGAAGTGCGTTATCAGCACCAGCAGGACGCCGGTCACCAGCAGCAGCGTGTCATTGGCGTGCGGCAGAATGCGCACCCAGCGGCGGGTCAGCATCGCCGACCCCTGCCGCAGCCAGTAAAAACGCAGCAGGAACAGCGTCACGGTGATCCACACCGTCGCCAGGTGCAGATTTTTAATCAGAGGATAAAAAGCGGCCATTATCAATCCTTTTCAGAGCGCAGTGACGGAGGGAACTGCCCCAGGGTCACGCGCGGATTGCCGCCGTAATCCTGGAGGGTTTCAACGGCGTGATAGCCGGTCTGTCGCATCAGCGCAGCCACCGCCTCGCCCTGCTGCCAGCCATGTTCCAGCAGCAGCCAGCCGCCCGGCAGCAGCCAGTCGGGCGCCTGTTCAATGAGCGTGCGCAGATCCGCCAGTCCCGCCTCCTCCGCCACCAGCGCGCTGCGCGGTTCAAATCGCACATCGCCCTGCTCCAGATGAACATCGCTGGCGTCAATGTAGGGGGGGTTACTGACAATGAGGGTAAACCGCTGCGGTGGCAGCGCCCGAAACCAGTGGCTGAGCAGGAAGCGGGTATTGCTCAGGCTCAGATGCTGCGCGTTGCTCTCTGCCAGCTCAACCGCGGCCGGGATCCGGTCAACGCCGGTTACCTGACAGTCGGGCCGCTCGCTGGCCAGCGCCAGCGCAATCGCGCCGGTACCGGTGCCCATATCCAGAATCGTCGCCGGGGTTGCGGGCAGATGGCGCAGCGCCTCTTCCACCAGCAGCTCCGTATCGGGACGCGGGATCAGCGTGGCGTCATTGACCCGCAGGGGCAGCGACCAGAACTCGCGCTCACCCACCAGATGCGCTACCGGCTCACCCCGTGCACGACGCGCCAGCAGGCTCTCCAGCTGCGCGAGCTGCGCTTCGCTGAGCACCGTTTCATCAAAGGCGATTAACCAGCTGCGGGACTTACCGGTCACAAAGCCTAACAGGATCTCTGCGTCACGCTTAGGGCTGTCACCACCGCAGAGCGTGGCGACGGCCTGTTTCAGCCAGTGACGAATATCCATCAATCCTGACCAGCCAGCGCCGCCAGCTGATCCGCCTGGTACTCCTGCACGATCGGCTCAATCAGGCTGTCAATCTTACCTTCCATCACTTCATCCAGACGGTAGATGGTCAGGTTGATGCGGTGATCGGTAACGCGGCCCTGCGGGAAGTTATAGGTACGGATACGGTCGGAACGGTCGCCGCTGCCTAACAGGTTGCGGCGGGTGCTGGCTTCGGCAGCCTGACGACGGGCCATCTCTGCGGCGTGAATACGCGAACCCAGCACCGCCAGCGCTTTGGCTTTGTTTTTATGCTGGGAACGTTCATCCTGACACTCCACCACGATGCCGGTTGGCAGGTGGGTAATACGGATCGCGGAATCGGTGGTGTTAACGTGCTGACCGCCCGCACCGGATGAGCGGAAGGTATCGATTTTCAGATCCCCGGCGTTAATCTCGGGCAGTTCCGCTTCCGGGATCTCTGGCATTACAGCGACGGTACAGGCGGAGGTGTGGATACGGCCCTGAGATTCGGTTTCCGGCACGCGCTGCACGCGGTGTCCGCCCGACTCAAACTTCATGCGGCCATAGGCACCGTCACCAGTAATACGGGCAATCACCTCTTTGTAGCCGCCATGCTCGCCTTCATTGGCGCTGACGATTTCCACACGCCAGCGACGCGCTTCCGCATAGCGGCTGTACATACGGAACAGATCGCCGGCAAAAATGGCGGCTTCATCACCACCGGTTCCGGCGCGCACTTCGACAAAACAGGCGCGCTCATCATCGGGATCTTTCGGCAGCAGCAGAACCTGCAATTGTTGCTCGAGCGCGTCGCTCTTCTCGCGCGCTTCCTGTAACTCTTCCTGCGCCATGTCGCGCATTTCCGGGTCATCCAGCATCTGCTGCGCGGTGTCGATATCGTCCTGCACCTGCTGCCAGTCGCGGAAACAACGGCTCACGTCGGTCAGCTGCGCATATTCGCGTGACAGCGCACGGAAACGCTCCTGATCGGCGATCACGCCAGCATCGCCCAGCATCGCTTCCACTTCTTCGTGGCGCTCCTGCAGTGCTTCCAGTTTGGCAACTATAGAGGTTTTCATTTAAATGTGGGATTCCCGTAACAGGTGGCGACAGCGGTGTGCCTAATCGAGACCCAGGCTGTCGCGTAAAATCTGCAGGCGTTCATTATCGCCGTCGCGGGCGGCCTGCTGAAGTGATTTGGTTGGAGCATGGATTAAACGGTTAGTCAGCTTGTGCGCCAGTTCCTGCATGATTTTCTGCGGATCGCCGCCCTGTTGCAGGGCCTGCAGCGCACGGCCTTCCAGCTCAGCACGGATCTCATCCGCCTGAGAACGGTATTCCCGGATGGTATTGACCGCACCCTGCGAGCGCAGCCACGCCATAAATTCACTGCTTTCCTGCACGACGATGTTTTCGGCCTGCACCGCCGCCGCTTTACGCTGCGCCAGGTTCTGCTCGATAATCGCCTGCAGATCGTCCACGCTGTAGAGATAGGCGTTAGGCAGATCGCCCACTTCCGGCTCCACATCGCGCGGTACGGCAATATCGACCAGCAGCATCGGTTTGTTGCGTCGCGCTTTCAGGGCGCGCTCCATCATCCCCTTGCCGATAATCGGTAACGGACTGGAGGTGGAGGAGATAATAATGTCCGCTTCGGCCAGGCGGGCGTCGATCTCTGCCAGCGTGATCACCTCAGCGCCCACTTCTGACGCCAGCGTTTCGGCGCGTTCGCGGGTCCGGTTGGCGATGATCAGGTTTTTGACCTGATGTTCACGCAGATGACGCGCCACCAGCTCAATGGTCTCGCCCGCGCCCACCAGCAATACGTTGACCGATGAGAGTGATTCGAAAATCTGACGCGCCAGGGTACAGGCGGCAAACGCCACCGACACCGCATTGGCCCCGATATCGGTTTCCGTGCGGACGCGCTTGGCGACCGAGAAAGTTTTCTGGAACATGCGTTCCAGTTCGCTGCTCAGCGCCTGACCGCGTGAGGAGTCCGCAAAAGCTTTCTTGACCTGACCCAGGATCTGCGGCTCGCCGAGCACCAGTGAATCGAGTCCGCTGGCAACGCGCATCAGGTGGCTGACAGCCTCGTTATCCTGATGCCAGTAGAGGCTGTTGCGCACATCCTCTTCATTCAGCTGATGATAATTGCACAACCAGCTCACCAGACGCGCCTGTAAATCGGCCTGCTGCTCTACACTCAGGTAGAGCTCGGTCCGGTTACAGGTGGACAGCACCACACCGCTCTGCACCATTGGCTGTGATAACAGGCTGTTTAATGCCTGCTCAAGCGTCTCCGGCCCGAACGAAACACGTTCGCGCAGAGCAATGGGGGCGGTCTTGTGGTTGATTCCGAGAGCGAGCAGCGTCATGGTAGTTTTGGTTGGGATGTCCCAATAATGTCAGGGTTTTGTGATGCGCATTCTACAAGATGCGGCAGATCAAGAAAAGCCATACAAAGGCTATGACTGTAATAAGATTAACCTGATCAACCGCAATTTGCTGCATAACAGCATTGACGGTTAAAACCGGGACGGTTAGCGTTATCCGTTACGAATAATCAATGTGTCCGAGGAGATGACCACTTGATGCTTACTTCACCACGCAATCTGTTGCGCCTTTTGCCCCTTGCCAGCGTTCTGCTGGCGGCCTGTAGCGTCAACAAACCGCAAGGTCCCGGCCCCAGCGTCACCGCGCCACAGTGGCAACAGCATCAGCAGGCGGTCTCAAAGGTCACGCATTATCAGACGCGCGGCGCCTTTGCCTACCTCTCCGACAGGCAGAAGGTCTACGCCCGCTTCAACTGGCAGCAGACCGCGCCCGATCGTTATCGCCTTCTGCTGACTAACCCGCTCGGCAGCACCGAACTGCAGCTGGATGCGCAGGGTTCGGTGGTGCAGATCGTCGACAACAAGGGCAAACGCTACGTCAGTAACGATGCGCAGAAGATGATCTCCCAGCTCACCGGCATGAATATTCCGCTGGCGAACCTGCGCCAGTGGATGATGGGCCTGCCGGGTGACGCCACCGACTACCAGCTTAACGAAAACTATCAGCTGCGCAGCCTGAACTACAGCCGCGACGGTCAGAGCTGGCAGGTTTCCATCGCCGGTTACGACAGCAAGGTCACCCCGCCGCTGCCCTCCAGCCTGGAGCTGAAAGAGGGTGACCAGCGTATCAAACTGCGTATGGACGGCTGGACCGTTCAATGATTACCCACTGGCCCGCTCCGGCAAAACTGAATCTTTTTCTCTATATCACCGGCCGTCGTCCCGACGGCTATCACAACCTGCAGACGCTGTTTCAGTTCCTCGATTATGGCGACCGGTTGCAGATCACCGTTGATGACAGCGATGCCATTACGCTGTTAACGCCGCTGCCGGGCGTCGCGGATGCCGACAACCTGATTGTGCGTGCCGCGCAGCGGCTGAAACAGGCGGCGCAGGCGAAAAACAGCCTGCCTGCACGCGCGGGCGCGCAGGTTGCCATCGAAAAGCAGCTGCCCATGGGTGGCGGCCTGGGCGGCGGCTCTTCGGATGCAGCCACCGTACTGGTCGCGCTGAATCATCTGTGGCAGACCGGTTTTACCCCGGATGAGCTGGCGGCGATCGGCGTGACGCTGGGCGCAGATGTGCCCGTGTTCGTACAGGGCTTCGCGGCCTTTGCGCAGGGCGTGGGCGAAGAGCTGCAGCCCGCCGCGCCGGAAGAGAAATGGTATCTGGTCGCCCACCCCGGCGTTCACATCAGCACGCCGCAGGTGTTTAACGATCCTGAACTGACACGGGATACACCATCGCGCAGTTTATCGGCGCTTTTAGCCTTACCCTTCACCAATGATTGTGAAGCAGTGGTAAGAAAACGTTTTCGTGAGGTTGATGAGCTTGTTTCCTGGCTGCTAGAATACGCGCCGTCACGCCTGACTGGCACAGGCGCTTGTGTGTTTGCTGAATTTGACACCGAGTCTGCTGCCCGCCAGGTGCTGGAGCTTGCCCCGCAGGGGGTGCGCGGATTTGTAGCCCGGGGCGTAAACGTTTCGCCGCTACAGCGCACTCTGCAGGGCGATTAGCGAATGCGTGACAGTGTCACCACGTTCCGGACACTGCACCTTTCGCATCAACACACCCGTGTGAACGCTCATGATTGTATGCGCCGGTTACAATCATGCCGTTCATTCTCTGGACGCAAAGCCTGAGGTTCTTCTCGTGCCTGATATGAAGCTATTTGCTGGTAACGCCACCCCGGAACTAGCACAACGTATTGCCAACCGCCTTTACACCAGTCTGGGAGACGCCGCTGTCGGTCGTTTCAGTGATGGTGAAGTGAGCGTACAGATTAACGAAAATGTACGCGGTGGTGATATTTTCATCATCCAGTCCACCTGTGCTCCCACCAACGATAATCTGATGGAACTGGTTGTGATGGTCGACGCGCTGCGTCGTGCTTCTGCTGGTCGTATTACCGCAGTCATCCCCTACTTTGGTTATGCCCGTCAGGATCGCCGCGTGCGTTCCGCGCGTGTACCTATCACCGCCAAGGTAGTGGCAGACTTCCTTTCCAGCGTCGGAGTTGACCGTGTTCTTACGGTTGACCTGCACGCCGAGCAGATCCAGGGCTTCTTCGACGTCCCGGTTGATAACGTATTTGGCAGCCCTATCCTGCTGGAAGATATGATGCAGATCGGTCTGGAAAACCCGATTGTTGTTTCTCCCGATATTGGTGGCGTAGTACGTGCCCGTGCTATCGCTAAACTGCTGAACGACACCGATATGGCCATCATCGATAAACGTCGCCCTCGCGCGAACGTTTCTCAGGTGATGCATATCATTGGTGACGTTGCTGGCCGCGACTGCGTGCTGGTCGACGACATGATCGACACCGGCGGCACGCTGTGCAAAGCGGCTGAAGCGCTGAAAGAGCGTGGTGCTAAACGCGTATTTGCCTACGCCACGCACCCGATCTTCTCCGGCAACGCCGTTGAAAACCTGCGTAAGTCGGTACTCGACCAGGTGATCGTCTGCGATACCATCCCGCTTTCTGAAGAGATCCGGTCCCTGCCGAACGTCCGCACGCTGACCCTGTCTGGTATGCTGGCCGAAGCAATTCGCCGCATCAGCAACGAAGAGTCTATCTCGGCCATGTTCGAGCATTAATCTTCGTTAAACCGGGCCCCGTGCCCGGTTTTTTTTGCCCGCTCCCGGATTAACGCGCTCCCTTTTCGGATATTCGCGCGATAAATTTCCTTAAAACCGCCGCTTTTTGACGCCTCTCACTCTTTTCATAAAACCCGGTGTTCCCCGCTTCTGCCCTGTAGCATTAAATGGTAATTTGCAGCGCCATTTCTCATCAGAAACCCATCACCATGCGCCTCGATATTTATACTTTGTTTGTCTGCGAGCTCTATGTACTGGGGTTTCTGAGCATTATCATGGTGTTCGCATGGCTGGGTTCGCAGCGCGATCGCGTGCTGGGGTTTACCAGCCTGTCGCTGATCTTCACCCTGCTCTCCGTGTTTCTGAGCAGCCTGCGCAGCAGTGGTCTGCATTTCCTGCCGGTGGCTGTCGGCAACGTTCTGGTGATGCTCGCCTACGGCACATTGCTGAATGCGTTCCGGCACTTCTGCGGTAAACCAGCCGGTCATCACTGGCTGCTGGGTGCCCTGCTCTGGGCGCTTCTCTGCTGTTTCCCGGCGTTCTACGACAGTCTGCCCAGACGGGTGGTGGTACTCTGCATCGCCTGCATCCTTTATACCGCGGCACTGATTCAGCTGATGTGGCAGGCCCGCGAGACCCTGAGAGTCACCTTCTGGCCCGCACAGTTACTGCTGTGGATCCATCTGCTGTTTCATCTGGCGCGTCTGTTTCTGGATAGCGCGATCCCCAGCTCAAAGCCGGGGGCGATTGGCGGTTCAGACTTTTCGGTTTATGTCATCCTGGAGTCCATTCTGTTTGTCATTGGTCTGGCATTTACCATTCTGGCCATGGTCAATGAGCGGATGCAGATAGCGCTGAAACAGACTTCACTGCATGATCCACTTACCAGTGTGTGGAACCGCCGCGCTCTGTTTAATGAAGCGGAGAAGATTGTGATGCGATGCCGGCGACAGAACCGCCCCTACAGCGCCATCCTGTTCGATCTGGATCATTTTAAAAGCATCAATGACCAGTATGGCCATCAGCAGGGGGATAAAGTCTTGATTCATTTCTGCGAGGTTGTCAGAACGCTGTTACCGGCTGAAGGACGCTTTGCCCGTATGGGCGGTGAGGAGTTTGCGGCGATACTGCCGGCGGCGGCAAGAGAAACTGAAATCTGGTGTGAAGCGATTCGCCTGGCGGTCTGTGCATCACGGCCCGACGCTGTCGCCTATTCGGTCAGCATCGGCTTTGCAACGGTTACGCATCCGCAGCAGGGATTTGATGATTTACTGGCACTGGCGGACGCGGCGCTCTATTACGCTAAGGCCAGCGGCCGGAACCGCACCGCGCAGCATCCGCTACCAGTTACTGGTAATTAATGGTGGGAGTTGGGTGACCGACGGCAGCGTTTATCGTAATGACGCAGCCAGTAGTAGCGATCTTCCACTTTTTCACGACCACTGACGCGTGCCCCCACCAGCCACAGCAGTGCGCCAATAAAGATGCTCAGGATGGCACCCTGCGCCAGGATCTGCGGCATGTTCAGGGCAGGCAGCTGGTTCGCAATGGAGACGCCCACGCCCAGAACCATCGTGACTAATCCCAGTACCATCAAACTGTTACCCGCCATACGGCAGTGTTGATGTTTCATGCTGAACCTCCATCCATACAGGTTAAGAACCGCACACAATGTTAAGTGTCATAAGTTTAGGCAATGGCTGACCTGAACGTTGCGTACTGGATCACACATCAGCCATAAAGGATTGCGTGGCCCTGAAGGCAGCCTGTTGATTCAGATAGAAAATGATTAATCACTGCAGTGAACCATTTCACTGCTTCGGCTTTGTCATCTCGGCTGTGGCGCAGTAAACTAACGCCCTTTCGCAATAACAGCAGGATAATCATTGTGAGCAGCATTAAACTGATTGTAGGCCTCGCCAATCCGGGCGCTGAATATGCCGCCACGCGTCACAACGCGGGTGCCTGGTATCTGGATTTACTGGCTGAACGTCACAATCAGTCACTGAAAGAGGAAAGCAAATTCTATGGCTACACCGCCCGCCTGGCGATAGCCGGAGAAGATGTGCGCCTGCTGGTGCCGACCACCTTTATGAACCTGAGCGGCAAGGCGGTCGCGGCCATGGCGACCTTTTATCGTATTGCCCCGGAGGAGATTCTGGTGGCGCACGACGAACTCGATCTCCCCCCTGGTGTGGCAAAGTTCAAGCAGGGCGGCGGCCACGGCGGTCATAACGGCCTGAAAGACATCATCAGCAAACTGGGCAACAACAACAATTTTCACCGCCTGCGCATCGGCATCGGCCATCCTGGCGACCGCAACAAGGTGACCGGATTTGTGCTGGGCAAGCCGCCAGCCAGCGAGCAGAAGCTGATCGATGATGCCATAGATGAAGCGGCGCGCTGCACCGAACTGTGGCTGAAAGAGGATCGCATCAAGGCGATGAACCGGCTGCACGCCTTCAAACCGGCTTAAACGCCCGAATCATCGCGTTTCCGTGTATAATGCGCGAAATTTTCCATTCGTCTCCGACAGTTCGCCCTCTGGCGCACTGTCCATCCAGTCATAAAGGGTATTAAACCATGGGATTCAAATGCGGTATCGTGGGCCTGCCGAACGTCGGTAAATCCACTCTGTTTAACGCGCTGACCAAAGCGGGTATCGAAGCGGCTAACTTCCCCTTCTGCACCATTGAGCCAAACACGGGCGTAGTGCCAATGCCTGACCTGCGTCTCGATCAGCTCGCTGAGATCGTGAAGCCGCAGCGCGTGGTACCAACTACCATGGAATTTGTCGATATCGCCGGTCTGGTGAAAGGCGCGTCGAAAGGCGAAGGCCTGGGCAACCAGTTCCTGACGAACATCCGCGAAACCGAAGCGATTGGCCATGTCGTTCGCTGCTTTGAGAACGACAACATTATCCACGTCGCAGGTAAAGTGAACCCGGCGGAAGATATTGACGTGATCAATACCGAACTGGCGCTCTCCGATCTCGACACCTGTGAACGTGCGATTCAGCGCGTGCAGAAGAAAGCCAAAGGTGGCGATAAAGATGCGAAGGCCGAACTGGCTGCGCTGGAGAAGTGCCTGCCGCACCTCTCTGAAGCGGGCATGCTGCGTTCGCTGGACCTGGATGCGGATGAGAAAGCCGCCATCCGCTACCTGAGCTTCCTGACCCTGAAGCCGACCATGTACATTGCCAACGTCAATGAAGATGGTTTCGAGAACAACCCCTATCTGGATCAGGTTCGCGCTATCGCCGAAGCAGAAGGTTCGGTTGTGGTGCCGGTGTGCGCTGCGGTTGAGTCGGACATCGCTGAGCTGGAAGATGAAGATCGGGACGAGTTTATGGCTGAGCTGGGACTGGAAGAGCCAGGCCTGAACCGCGTGATCCGCGCCGGTTACGCCCTGCTGAACCTGCAGACCTACTTCACCGCAGGCGTGAAAGAAGTTCGTGCATGGACCATCCCGGTCGGCGCGACGGCACCACAGGCTGCCGGTAAAATCCATACCGACTTCGAGAAGGGCTTTATCCGCGCCCAGACCATCGCGTTTGAAGACTTTATCGCCTTTAAAGGCGAACAGGGCGCGAAAGAAGCCGGCAAGATGCGTTCAGAAGGGAAAGAGTACATTGTCAAAGATGGCGATGTGATGAACTTCCTGTTTAACGTCTGAGTTAAACTTGCTGGATTCATAAGGTTTCATTGAATCTTGTCAGGTCAGCGAAAATCGTTTAAATCCACGCAATTGCGTGGATTTTTTTACTTTCAGATTCGAAAGAAAAATTGATGATATGGAGGAAGTGGCGAAACGGCTGTTCCGCTATGACAGAACATGGAAAGATAGGCGTTATTTAATACGACGCTGCCGGACAACGCAGGCGAGGCGCTGTGTCCGGCAGTTAAAAGCAAACATAATGAAATCCTGACCATTGACTGATGTATTTCGCGACCCTGTAGCAGGAGTTAAGATGCTAAAAAGCACGTTACTGCTATCAGCGGTTATAGCATTGCTGAAGCCCCGATAACCGCCATGCCTGCTATAATAATTACGCCATAGGAAAGTACGGTCGAGGCGATTTCGGCTCCCATTGATGTTGCGCTCACTGCTTCAGTAAGCGTTCCCATTTACAATGGAGTAATAAATTTCAATTACTCAAGGATGAAAACCATTTCGCTTCATATTCATCTTGCTCTGCTGGATCTGAAGATAAACCTTTATCCTCATAATCAAAGATATTAACCAAATTCTCTTTGCGAGCTGGAACGCCTAAAGTTGTTTCATAAGCGCTCAACCCTTTAGACATTTGCCTTGTCATTCTGGAGGGAATGACATTTAGCTTAGCACCCTTGCAATAATAAACTATACCTTTTTCTAACTCTCTTATTTTTTTTAAGCATTCAAAAAAATCATCGCCTTCAGCACTCAGCTGCCGCTCATCCTGAATAAAAACTTTCATAATGCACTTAGCATCATTAATCAGATGAACTTCTACTTCATTGACAACGCCACTGATCATACAAAGTAAATTTATCTTTTTTAAATTCAACTTATCCTCCTAAAAAATTTATAAAAGTAAACCCTACAAAGCTGCCATCTTCGTTAACCGGAGTGACTCCGAGAATGTCTTTATTAGAAATAGCGCCAGGAACAGCCATTTCCACCTCATCAGGAAATGGAGTATTTTTACCGAGTGTTTTATTAACATCAATAGCATTTTTTGTTGTCGGATTGCATAAACGAACCCTTTTTGCTCATCTCTTGCAGCAAAATTTTGTGCCACCTCAATATCAGATGATGTACTTATAAAATTGCTTGGTGGTGATCTGTTATCTCTTGCATGCAAAAGAAGATCAGAGCTATCGCCAAGAGGCTTGAATCCTTCACGAAAAATAACATTGGGCGGCCTTTTATCACCCCGATATAGAAAGCCTGTTTCACACTTACTCAACCCCACGGATCCACCCAGCCCAGCGCATTCGGCGCATACTGGTAAAGGTTGATCCCGCCCGCCAGCCCTGGCGGGTCCTGCTGGGTAAACCGTCCGCTGTCCGGGTCAAAATAACGAAACAGATTGTAGTGCAGTCCGGTTGATTCGGCACCTGCGGTGCCTCACCCCCCTGGGGCCATCGCTGAAGCGATGTTCAAATTTGCTGAAGCAAATTAGTCCCGCTCCAGGTACTGGCCCTGCATACGCAGGTTCTGCTGAATGACAGGCATCCGCTGGCTGGACTCGCGCAGCAATTTGCACCACGGGCTGTTAATTCCTTCCCAGGCTTTTTGCCCTTCACTGTCTGTCAGCAGCTCCGGCATCCCGTTGGCGGCATTATGGAACCAGTAAATCTCCGGGCTTTCCACACCATCAATACGCGCCAGCGGCTCATAGCTCTGACTGTCGCTCTAACGTAAGTCAGCGGAGTGCCATCGTGGATTTTCTGCAACAGACGGTAGCCTTCCCAGACAAAGCGCGTCGTTGCGGCGTTCCCGGACGATCTTCCCTATAACAGTTGCTGGCTGGCTTTACTGACGCGACGTCCCAGCGGATCGTAGCGGAAACTCACCTTAGTGCGTGGCTTGTTACGGTCACGCGGCTCACTGAACATATCCGTCAGCTGATGCTCACCATCGTAGCGATATCGCCAGCGGGTCTGGCCGTCATCTTTCTCAGTGGTTCAGCCATGAATATCGTACTGACAGCGGATACCGTTCAGTCCGGTGACGCGGTTGTGTATGCCGCAGGTTAACCTCGCCGGGAAGTAGCTGGCTAAGGCGGAGTTAGAAATGGGAACGGGCGTCTGACTGAAGGTGCTGGACGGCTGTTTGATGTTGATCCGTGATAGCCGTGAAGAGGATCGGCTTCGTCATGAGCAGACAACGCTTGCACAGCAGCAGGAGATGGATCAGACCCGCCAGTAGGCGCTGGCGTTGCTAGCCCAGGTCAGCGGCTAAAATAAAAAGCCAGAAGGATCATTGGGATCGCTTCCGGCTTTTTTAACTATACTTCTCTTTCTAAATAGCTATCGACTGCTTTTTCCATTCTATCCAAAACATCTGTAATTGGATGAAGGTAGTCGTTATACATTTCTGCATAACGACGGGCAAAGCCTCTTAACGGATTATTCTTTATTTCATTATTAATAACTTTCGCTTTCAAACGCTCAAGATCATTAATAAAAGTTCGCAAATGTTCTTTTCGCTCAATTTTCATAACCACTTCAATATTATCAATTATTTTATCTGTTTCAGATAAAAGTGATTTTTTATCCAGGGCTAATATCATTCATAAAACAGAATTTGTGACTAAAGGCACTACCTTACTAAACCGCATCAGTGCCCCATGGCACTGACAATATAGCTTATAATAATTAATCACATACAAATCTAAAAATTACTTTTACCCTTAAAGCAGATTGGCAGATAAAAAATTGCCGGGAAGAGTGCATAAAACTTTCCCGGCTTTGATTGATCAGACTTCAATCTCATAAAGGTTGTTAATAAAATCATAAAAACTTAATGCTATTAAATGCATATTTTCCATTCCCGGAACATCTCCGTCATCAACTTCATTTTCGTGGTCCCAAAAATAAACTTCAGCTTTTTCACCATTAACACCGATTAGAATAAGATTGCCTCCCGGATCTATAGCAATTGGGACGTAGTTTTTAGGAATGCGATTTTTATACTTATTAAAAAAAGTCATGAGGTTTGCATTTTTCGAATCGCTAATTTCCAAAAATTGATCAACACTTGACCCATCATCACCACTAGCAAAGTCAAATCCATCCGGTTGAGGGTATCCACCATTGTGTTTTTTTAAAAAATCCCTATAGCTATCAGGCAGTTTAATGTTTAGCTGCTTTTCCACATTAACTAACTCTTGTTCACTTACCATATCTTTTGAGTCAAGTATTTTTGTCATAAAATCACTTTCCCGTAGCTATGCCGCCAGTATGTTTTACAGCTGCATGTATATCAGTCGGTATTAATTGCATATAACCAGAATCTTGATGATGGTGCCAAGTATAATCATCTGGCCTTGAATTGCCTCTGCTATAACCTGCAGCTTTATCCGCCCGAGCAAAGTCAATACCACGAGTTCTACCAAGTTCAATGCAAACATTTCTTATAGAATATCTGCTAAAGTCAGGAAATCCTGCATGATTAAAGGGGACACTATGTGGGTATTTATTTCTTATTTCAACAGGCAGACTTTCAATAGGATACATCTTTCCCGAAAATTTACTATTTATTGGCATCCGACCATTAACTGACTTAACCATTTTGGAAGCTAAACTACACTTGCTCAACCCCCACGGATCCACCCAGGCGCATACTGGTAAAGGTTGATCCCGCCCGCCAGCCCTGGCGGGTCCTGCTGGGTAAACCGTCCGCTGTCCGGGTCATAATAACGAAACAGATTGTAGTGCAGTCCGGTTGATTCGGCACCTGCGGTGCCTCACCCCCCTGGGGCCATCGCTGAAGCGATGTTCAAATTTGCTGAAGCAAATTAGCCCCGCTCCAGGTACTGGCCCTGCATACGCAGGTTCTGCTGAACGACAGGCATCCGCTGGCTGGACTCACGCAGCAGTTTGCCCCACGGGCTGTTAATCCCTTCCCAGACTTTTTGTCCTTCACTGTCTGTCAGCCGCTCCGGCATTCCGTTGGCGGCATTATGGAACCAGTAAAGCTCCGGGCTTTCCACACCATCAATACGGGCCAGCGGCTCATAGCTCTGGCTGTCGCTGTAGACGTAGGTCAGCGGAATGTCGTCATGGATTTCCTGCAGCAGCCGGTAACCTTCCCACACGAAGCGCGTCGTGACGGCGCTGCCAGCCGCTCTTCCCTGCAGCTGCTGCTGGCTGGTTTTACTGATGCGACGTCCCAGCGGATCGTAGCGGAAACTCACCTTAGTCCGCGGCTTGTTACGGTCACGCGGCTCACTGATGACCTCCGTCAGGCGATGCTCGCCATCGTAACGGTAGCGCAAGCGGGTCTGGCCATCATCTTTCTCAGTCGTACGACCATGAATATCGTACTGCCAGCGGATACCGTTCAGTCCGGTAACGCGGTTATGCATAACATGTGCGTCAGTATTACGCTCAAGCGGGTTGCCTGCGCCATCCCAGCGCCACTGTTCATTGCCCGGCTGCGCACCGTCCTGTGACAACAGCCGGCCGGCGTTATCATAATTCCACAATGTCTGGCTGAACGGATTATCGTCGCGCTCTTCACGGATCAGGTTGTTGCCATAATCGAAGTCGCGCCGGCGGGACCAGACGCGCGGTGCAGGACGCTGCGCGTCACCCCTGAACACGTCACGGCGGCGCAGTCTGCCTAACCGGTCATATTCACTGCGCATGGTCAGGCCGCCCTGCGTGCGGCTCAGTTCCCGGTGCAGCGTGTCACAGGTAAACTCCGTGACCGGCAGGTTGTCCAGCGCGATGCTCAGTAAATGGCCGCAACCGTAACAAAGCTGCTTCAGGTTGCGACCATCGGGCAGCGTCAGGGCAGTACAGTTACAGTTACCCAGCGCGTCATACGCCCACGCCAGTTCGCCCTGCTGGCTCCACTCAGTGTCAGACAGCGGCCAATGCTGCAGCCCTTTACTTAGGTCCTGTCGCCCTCATCAGTGTAGGCAGTGATGAGAAAATAAGATTTCATTTCTTTAAAAAACTGATCAATTGCAATACCTTTTGATATTCTTCTTCATCAAACTCACCATGAGCCAGATACCCACAAAAATTCCTGTACAAAATATCTAAATCAATATTTGAGCAACTTTCATCTTTTAAAAAATCCAATGCTGACTTGTACAATTCCTTTCCTTGTGACTTGTTCCTCCCTTCTACTAAGGCGATAAGTTCAATTAACGTTTCAATGGCTTTTTGTATATTCATATTATTAGAAACTCACTCTATCTGTTCTAATTATTGTGGATTTTGCTAATTCCTTGATGCTTATCAGTCCTTGATAGCCTCCGCCTTCCAGAACTTCCAATCTATTAGTACTTATTTGCGGAGCAGCAGTACCCTCAGTGATCCATGTTCCTTTTTGAGGTTTGAAGGTTGTAACCCGATCTATCCTAACGCCCCATTCTTTTAGGATGGCCAGATCTTTCCTTAATTCTGCCTCCGAAGTATATTTCTTTTTAGTAACGTAATTGAAATCCCTTCCTAATCTATTGGTTTTACCATGATATTTATAAAAGATTTCATCGCCACTAAGCTGTCTATTAGTGATTATACCATCTGTGAAATTTGCTTTATGATGGTCGGGAATTCTTTGACCTTTTTTCTCAAGCGAACATCTACTCAACCCCCACGGATCCACCCACCCCAGCGCATTCGGCGCATACTGGTAAAGGTTGATCCCGCCCGCCAGCCCTATGGGGTCCTGCTGGGTAAACCGTCCGCTGTCCGGGTCATAATAACGAAACAGATTGTAGTGCAGTCCGGTTGATTCGGCACCTGCGGTGCCTCACCCCCCTGGGGCCATCGCTGAAGCGATGTTCAAATTTGCTGAAGCAAATTAGCCCCGCTCCAGGTACTGGCCCTGCATACGCGGGTTCTGCTGAACGACAGGCATCCGCTGGCTGGACTCACGCAGCAGTTTGCCCCACGGGCTGTTAATCCCTTCCCAGGCTTTTTGTCCTTCACTGTCTGTCAGCCGCTCCGGCATTCCGTTGGCGGCATTATGGAACCAGTAAAGCTCCGGGCTTTCCACACCATCAATACGGGCCAGAGGTTCATAGCTCTGGCTGTCGCTGTAAACGTAGGTCAGCGGAGTGCCGTCGTGGATTTCCTGCAGCAGCCGGTAACCTTCCCAGACGAAGCGCGTCGTGACGGAATTGCCCGGGGTTCTTCCCTATAACAGCTGCTGGCTGGTTTTACTGATGCGGCGTCTAAGCGGATCGTAGCGGAAACCCACCTTAGTGCGCGGCTTGTTACGGCCCCGCGATTAGCTGATCATATCCGTCAGCCGATGCTCACCATCGTAGCGATATCGCCAGCGGGTGTGCCCGTCATCTTTCTCAGTGGTGCGGCCATGAATATCGTACTGCCAGCGGATACCGTTCAGTCCGCTGACGCGGTTATGCATAACGTGGGCGACAGTATGGCGATCCAGCGGGTTGCCTGCGCCATCCCAGCGCCACTGTTCATTACCCGGCTGCGCATCGTCCTGAGACAACAGCCGGCCAGCGTTATCGTAGTTTCATAATGTCTGGCTGAACGGATTATCGTCACGCTCTTCACGGATCTGGTTGTTGCCGTAATCGAAGTCGCGCCGGCGGGACCAGACGCGCGGTGCATATAGGATAAGAGACGGACTCTTAGCATACGAACTTAGATCTTAAACAACGAAAGGGGAGAATAATACCGGCCTACCAACTTCACTCTGGTAAAAAATTAAAGCCAACAGATTCCTCGTGAGAATCTTCAGGCTTTAACATTCTTATTTAACATCCCAGCATGTGTTTCAATCTCGCCAAAAATGCTTTACATGCAGATTCTTCATCGGCGTAGCATCTTTCGTCAGTACGCTGACCTCTTTCACTATAGAATATCTTCCAAAGCAACCCTTCAAAGATTAAGCATAAAGATTCATGAGATATATCATCAATTGAATAGCTATCCTCTGGAACATCCATAGATGATAACATATTGATTAATAAATTTTTATCCAAAATTCTTTCCTGTTTTAACTTCTTTAAAATGTACGCAATGAATTAGAGACCACACTGACTCTGGTAAAAAACATTGTGTACCTAAGCCAGTCTCACCAAAACAAGGCGCCATGATGGGCAGCTGAAGTAAAAAGCCGGAAGTATCATTCATACCACTTCCGGCTTTTTTAACTATATTTCCTTATAAGCTTGTTCTGCATCGATAATTATACTTCCCAACTCAAGATCAAAAGGCCATTGATCAACTACAATCCTTGATATACCTATAACTCTTTGGTTTTTTGGAGGAAGATTATCCGATTTAATTATAGTTAATATAATAGAAAAAGTTTCCTTAAATTTGGAAAGTTGAGATACGGAACTTACAGATAACACTTTTATATCTTTAGTGACAATAGCTTTCTCCAGCTCATCAATAGCTTTTTGTATCTTTGCAACTGCCTTGTTTACTTTTGTCATTTTCATAAATCTAATAAGTTATTGAGATCAGTTATGTATTTTTGTATCTGCCCACCGGGCAAACCAACTCCCTGAGATGATGCCCTTCCTTCAAGAATGACAGAACCCGGCTTAACTTTAAACTGAGACACATTAGTCATCTGGTTCCATTCTGTTTTCACTGCAAGGCTTTCTCGGGTAGCAGGGAATGTCTCAAAAATATATCTACCTCTCGCCTTAGCATCGACACCATCATAATATCTTAACCCGTATTCTGAGTCAGTCGCTTTACGAACTCTGATTGAATCTATTTCGAATGACTCCAACGTTTGCTTTCTAAATTTTCTCGGAGTGCCGACTTTTTTTAAATAAGCCGACGCATCCTTTACACCTTTATATGGATCTGACTTGCTGCGGCCCGTACATTTACTCAACCCCCACGGATCCACCCACCCCAGCGCATTCGGCGCATACTGGTAAAGGTTGATCCCGCCCGCCAGCCCTATCGGGTCCTGCTGGGTAAACCGTCCGCTGTCCGGGTCATAATAACGAAACAGATTGTAGTGCAGTCCGGTTAATTCGGCACCTGCGGTGCCTCACCCCTGGGGCCATCGCTGAAGCGATGTTCAAATTTGCTGAAGCAAAATAGTCCCGATCCAGGTACTGGCCCTGCATACGCAGGTTCTGCTGAACGACAGGCATCCGCTGGCTGGACTCACGCAGCAGTTTGCCCCACGGGCTGTTGATCCCTTCCCAGACTTTTTGTCCTTCACTGTCTGTCAGCCGCTCCGGCATTCCGTTGGCCGCATTATGGAACCAGTAAATCTCCGGGCTTTCCACACCATCAATACGGGCCAGCGGCTCATAGCTCTGGTTGTCGCTGTAGACGTAGGTCAGCGGAATGTCGTCATGGATTTCCTGCAGCAGCCGGTAACCTTCCCACACAAAGCGCGTCGTGACGGCGTTCCCCGACGGCCTGCCCTGTAGCAGCTGCTGGCTGGTTTTACTGATGCGACGTCCCAGCGGATCGTAGCGGAAACTCACCTTAGTCCGCGGCTTGTTACGGTCACGCGGCTCACTGATGACCTCTATCAGGCGATGCTCACCATCGTAGCGATATCGCCAGCGGGTCTGGCCGTCATCTTTCTCAGTGGTTCAGCCATGAATATCGTACTGCCAGCGGATACCGTTCAGTCCGGTGACGCGGTTGTGTATGCCGCAGGTTAACCTCGCCGGGAAGTAGCTGGCTAAGTCGGAGTTAGAAATGGGAACGGGCGTCTGACTGAAGGTGCTGGACGGCTGTTTGATGTTGATCCGCGATAGCCGTGAAGAGGATCGGCTTCGTCATGAGCAGACAACGCTTGCACAGCAGCAGGAGATGGAGCAGACCAGCCAGCAAGTACTAGCGATGCTGGCCTGGTCAGCGGCTAAAAATAAAGACGGAAGGACCCTGGATATAGCTTCCAGTTCATTATGATTTTGAAGATAATTTAATATATCAAAATCATGGACCATAAAAATACATTAATGTGTCAAGATCATCCCAATCTTTTTCGGTTAGCATATATTTCTCCATGTTATCGTATTTATGCCTTATCCCTTTCATAGGAATAGAGTGCTCATCTTTCCTAGCCAAATCAATCAAATAATCAATGTCTGACTGTTTTTTCAATGTTCTTTTTAATAGTTCAAACAACATTTTCTCAGCATCTTTTTTTTCGAGGATATACATTTTCTTAATCCGGTAATATTTTAATTGAGTCGAAATTAATAATCTGTCCATTTGCATGCAACTGTACGGCACCGCCGCTTCCGTACTCAGGATAAGCCGAGGCAAACGGTTCTAGTTTTGTAGGGTGAGTATTACCATCCCATTTAGGAACGAAAGCTGTGGGTTTACCATTTTTATACAATTGCAAAGTATCGAAAGTTCCGCGCATCCGTGCATCACTCCAGGCTGGGGCAATCTGAAATCCATCCCTGGCAGCACTGCCAGAAGAATATTTATCAAATCCGAAATATGTAACAGGCGCAGCCTTATTTTCTAAGGTCGAGCGACAAAAGATTTCCCCGTGCCAGCCAGCGTCTTTTTTCCGTAGGAAATTTTGCTGGTCCAGATAAAATACACCGTCACAAACAGGAAAAATAAAAATGTTAACATTTTCATGCTGTTTTCTTTCCTTTCGAAAATCAATGAGAAACCAGCAATTTTTCATAGCTATCCAAAGGTCGTTCAGCGCCCCCGACACCTGATATTAATTATGCACACATGATACAATCCAGCGCATTTATTCATTTTCTTAAGCAAAGTAATTACCTCCACAAAACTCAAAACATCAAATTTTCAATAATAGATGCGGGGGTGGGGAAAATTATGACCACCCGATAAAACCATAACATCAATAAATAGTATTATAAGCTTTATTTATTTACTTTAAAAAATGAAAATCATCATTCCCATTTACCAGTTTGCGCCACAATAGTTTTTCCTCCCTGCACTACTTTCAACATAAGCGGATTAAAACTTACAATGTAATCGACACCGCTATTATTAAAAATCATTCCATCGGCTTTTTTTGATCCAATAGACTGTGTGGTCTTACCTTCAAGAGTAATTTGTTTTCCATCTTTATTCCTGAGACCCAGGTACTTAACTTTATCGCATGCAGTATAAAAACCCCCACAGCCATTCAACAAAGTAACAGTGAAATCAGATGTTGAAAAGACTTTCATATCTGACTTTAAATTTTCCTGACTCACTTCTTTATTGAGTGTGTAGGTTTTAGGGGCATAAAACTCCCCATTACGAGGATCTTCGATCAACTTCCACAACACATTATTACTTTTAATTTCTAAATTTGCCTTGCCTTTTACTCCGCCAAAAGCTGAGTCGAAATAAATTAAAGCATTTCTTCCATTCACCGTACCTTTGACGTTTTCATTTTTATTATCCTCAGAGCAATCAATTCTATTGCTACTTCGGGTAACATAACAATAAGTTCCGGTTACCTTATTGTCATGTTGCTTTAATTTTAACGTCAAAGTCGAGTATAACGACCCGTTATTATTTTTTTCCTGACCGCTCCAGTTACCAGTAAAATTATCAGAAGCAAAAGAAGACAATGAAGAGACTGATAATAAAACCGCCATACTGCATCTAATTTTAGTCATTCTGTTAACCTTTAAAATCCAGACAATCATTAACCCTGTTTATCCAGCCGTTAAGGTTAGGTAAGTTTTTTGGGTCAGATATGGTCAGGTTAGTGTAATATTGCTTTCTGATTTCAGCAATACTATTACTTAGTTTACCTGAATCCTCTACACTATTCATAGCAGAAATTGTATCAGGTCCTATCACTCCATCAATCTTCAAATTCTGTCCATATTGACTATTCAGAAGTTTTTGAATCTGCTTACCTGCACCGCCAGAGGTAATACTCCAGTCATAGGACATCAACGCTAATTTAGGGTCTTTGATATCATTAAAACCGCTTGGATCCCAGTACCTTTTCTTATAAATAACCTCAGCCTGCTCTGGAGTGATTTTTTTCAGATTTTCTAAGGTTGGCTCAACGCCAAGATCCTCTTTTGAATATTTTTTCCACGTTTTCCAGGCAATACCATGATTTGTAGGACCACCCTTATCAGAAGCACGGTTTGCATAACCACCTTCATGCCTTAAAATTATTGGTGAAATAGTGGAAAAGTTATCACCATTTTTGGGCGCAGCCGCCCCTGTCGCCGGGGCCGCCGCAGCCTTTGGCGCAGCAGGTGCCGCCTGCCCTTTCTGCTTCGGCGGGAACAGATTCTCTACCGCCTGACTGATGTTCTGTTTATGACTGGATCCCGGTGCGCTTGTGCCCGGTTTCGCGCCATCCGTGTTCAGATTCAGTTTTCCGCCCGAGGTGGTGATATGGCCATCACCCTGCACGAAAATGCGGATTCGGCGCATACTGATAAAGGTTAACCCCACCAACAAGCCCTATTGGGTCCTGGCTCACAAACCTGCCCGCATCCGGATCATAATAGCGAAAACGTTTATAGTGCAAACCTGTTTCCGCATCGAAATACTGGCCCTGATAGCGCAGCGGCTGATAAATCGGCTCTGCATTCTCCACTGCTGCCTGCTCTGTGCGCCAGATAAAATTGTAAGCGAAAGACCTGAAACGCCTCTACGATATAAGATGAACTGAGATTCGTACTCTATATCGATCTGTGCAGACTCATTTGTAACAGTTGAGAGAAGCTTTCATTAGGTCAGATCTAGACGTGATATCATTAGACGTGTTTCTCCTTCAGCAGGCGGTCGCTGTTACAATTGCCGCAACAGCTGTCATTTCAGTGATTATCTTTATAAAAACTCATCAAATCTCCGAAAGTAAAGAGATCTGGGCTTTATCAAATCTAATCAATTTAAAATCAGTGCTGAAAAAAATCACATCCACGCAAAAATTAAACTCTCATAACATATAAGAATAAAAGAGCGTATCCTTATTTTTATTTTCGAGTGACCAGCCACCCTAACATAAATTATTTTTAAAATCTAACATTAAAAATATTTTAAAAATAATCATCCTCGCTATGCTGATAACACCGCTACAGAATGAAATACTATAAACATTATCCATCGATATATACGCTACACTTTTGGAATATAAAGTCATCAAAAGAGAGAGAGATCTCCCAGCCATTTTTTTTCTGATGCATGTATCTTTTCCCTTCCTTATTCAAAACGTCAAGCTTAGCATAGGATGCCAAATTCCAATTAATAATATTAATATTACTACAACCTGAACCATTCAATTCAATTACAATCACATCATAATCTTCACCCCATACACCCCATTTACTTACATCCATTGCCGGCTTCTGCTTAATATGAATATTTAATGAAAGCCGACCTTGCACATCAAGCATGATCTGTCCAAGGTAAACGTCACTAACTATGCCTTCAGGATAAATTTTATTTAAAAATTCTTTTCTTTTTATAAATTCAAAGAGATTCATAGGTATTCCTCAAAAATTATAATGTCCGTGAGTGCCAGGAATACTACCAGTATTCAAGTTTGTAATTGGTCTCACATTGAAGTGAGGTTCAGCACCATGTAAAGGAGTAGCTTTTTCATGTCCCAAACTATGTTCTTGCAAAACTACAGTTTTGCCATTTTTAGCTTCAAAATGATACTGTCTTACCTGGACTGGCATACCTTTTTTGTCAAGAACTTTTTTACCATAGCCGTCAAGTAAATCTACGCGATCAACTCGCGGTTGGCTATGCATTGGTATTCCTGCATCACGTTTAGCCTGCCTGAATGCATCCCTACGACTAATACCTTCATAAGTTGTTTTCTTATTTGGTGCACATTTAGTTAACCCAAGCGGATCCACCCAACTCAGCGGATTCGGCGCATACTGATAAAGGTTAACCCCACCAGCAAGCCCTATCGGATCCTGACTCACAAACCTGCCCGCATCCGGATCATAATAGCGAAAACAGTTATAGTGCAAACCTGTTTCCGCACCGAAATACTGGCCCTGATAGCGCAGCGGCTGATAAATCGGCTCTGCACCCTCCACTGCTGCCTGCTCTGTGCGCAGCGTATTACCCCAGGCACGATAGACGGCTCGCCAGACTACACTGCCGTCAGCACCAGTCAGCTCGCGTGGCAGACCTGAGACATCATTATGAAACCAGTGGATCTGTGCATCGTGCTCCGTTTCACCCTGCTGCAGACTGATCTGCGCCAGCGGAGCAAAGCTGTCATCCTCGTAAATCCAGATATGCCGACGTGAGCCTCTCTCTTCACTCAGCAGGCGATTACCTTCCCGGATGAAGCGCGTGATACGAAAAGCATCGCGTTTTCAGCTTCGGCGGCCAAACGCATCATAGCCATAGGTGGTCCGCTGTTCAGTTCCGTTGCGGGTACTCACCGATTCGGTCAGCTGATGTTCAGTATTCCAGATAAACTGCTGTTCTGTGATAGACGGCTCGCCACACAGCAGTTAAACACATTGCTGCCCTAAGTCAGTGGCAGGTGGGAACCGGCGTCAGCCTGAAGGTGCTGGACGGCTGTCTGCTGCTGATCCCCGACAACCGCGAGGAGACCCGGCTGAGACACGAGCAGGCGCAGCTTGCACGACAGCGGCGCGAGATGGAGCAGACCCGCCAGCAGGCGCTGGCATTGCTGGCTCAGGTCAGCGGCTAAAAATAAAGCCGGAAGGATCACGGGGATCGCTTCCGGCTATTATCATTGGTTAGGCATCATTTTCAGCATACTGGATCAATCGTAAGCACTGATCTTTTATTGAAGGTTTCTGATCAAAGCTCGATAGCCAGCCTTCTAAAAACTCTTTTGCGAGGAATATTTCTATAAAATACTCTGCATTTATTTTTGCCGCTTGATCCGGCAGGCCACCATCATCTGGTTCAGTTGCGATAACAACCTCAGTCTCAGGTGTCCAGGGTTTCGCATAAATTGTATCGTCGCTATCGAGGTTATCCAGCTGATTTATAACGTCAGTCAAAATCATTTTATTTCCCCCACACGGCGTACCTACCGTAACCATCAGGATGTAATATTTTCCAGAACTCACTACCAGATGTGTGCTGGGAACGAGGAACCAACCGCATTAACCCGTCTTCAAGTTCATGGTGCCATGTCCAGCCTGTCGGAGGTTGTCTTGGTGCCAGCCCAGTAGGCGTACGCTCCAGATTTATTCCTAACCCTTTCATATTTTGTGCAAAGTCTTTATCAGACTCCATCGCTTTCAATAGCGATTCGTTTGCCTCTTGAAAATGTCGGCCACGTGAAAAACCAGGATAGGAAGTTTTAAAAAGTTTCATTTTATAGGCGGTGGAATAAGCCGAAGGTGGTTTACCAGCACTACACTTTGTCAACCCCAGCGGATCAAGCCAGTTCAGCGGATTCGGCGCATACTGATAAAGGTTAACCCCACCAGCAAGCCCTATTGGGTCCTGACTCACAAACCTGCCCGCATCCGGATCATAATAGCGAAAACGGTTATAGTGCAAACCTGTTTCCGCATCGAAATACTGGCCCTGATAGCGCAGCGGCTGATAAATCGGCTCTGCACCTTCCACTGCTGCCTGCTCTGTGCGCAGCGTATTACCTTAGGCACGATAGACGGCTCGCCAGATTAGACTGCCGTCAGCACCCGTCAGCTCGCGTGGCAGACCTGAGACGTCATTATGAAACCAGTGGATCTGTGCATCATGCTCTGTCTCGCCCTGCTGCAGACTGATCTGCGCCAGCGGAGCAAAGCTATCATCCTCGTAAATCCAGACTTGCTGGCGCGAGCCTCTAACCTCGCTAAATATTATATTTATACAAAATAATCAAATTATATCATTCCTATTGAAAGCCAAATCAATCCCATCCTATATCAGTATACGGGCTAATATTTTCTATTGTCAGAAACTCCGATTCACAAAAGATAGAGCCCACCTCACTTTTTATGCTAATTGTAGATTTACCTTGAGAGCTATGAATATCCGGATTGCATATAATGTTAACCTTGGAGCAATTAGCATTAAATTTTTTTACTCCATCAAAACCCAGAACAATATTCATCGCATTATATCCATTACCATCCCATTTCTGTGGGTGTTTTTGAGGGATGCCTTTAATGCTGAACAAGAATCTGATGGATGATGTTTCATGAAAGTAGAATCCATTTAATTGGGCGTCTTTTAATTCAAAAACATCACCAAACATATGAGTTATTTTTTCTTTATGTAAAGCACATTCAAACCACATATCAACTCCTTATGGAAAATTATAATGACCGTGAGTTCCAGGAACACTACCGGTATCTAAAATTTTCCCAGTCACTGGTTCGACTGGCCTTACGTTAAAATGTGGTTCAGCACCATGTAAAGGTGTTGCTTTAGCATGTCCTAAACTATGCTCCTGAATTACCACAGTCGAACCATTCCCGTCTTTGAAATGGTATTGTCGAGTTTCAATAGGGATCCCATTTTTGTCTCTCATATAATCACCATATCCGTCACCTAATTTAGTTCTACTAACTTCGTAAGGCTGCTGATTCTTAGGTATTCCTGCATCACGTTTAGCCTGCCTGAATGCATCCCTACGACTAACACCTTCATAAGTTGTTTTCTTATTTGGTGCACATTTAGTTAACCCAAGCGGATCCACCCAACTCAGCGGATTCGGCGCATACTGATAAAGGTTAACCCCACCAGCAAGCCCTATCGGATCCTGACTCACAAACCTGCCCGCATCCGGATCATAATAGCGAAAACAGTTATAGTGCAAACCTGTTTCCGCATCGAAATACTGGCCCTGATAGCGCAGCGGCTGATAAATCGGCTCTGCACCCTCCACTGCTGCCTGCTCTGTGCGCAGCGTATTACCCCAGGCACGATAGACGGCTCGCCAGACTACACTGCCGTCAGCACCAGTCAGCTCGCGTGGCAGACCTGAGACATCATTATGATACCAGTGGATCTGTGCATCGTGCTCCGTTTCACCCTGCTGCAGACTGATCTGCGCCAGCGGAGCATAGCTTTCATCCTCGTAAATCCAGATATGCTGACGTGAGCCTCTCTCTTCACTCAGCAGGCGATTACCTTCCCGGATGAAGCGCGTGATACGAAAAGCATCGCGTTTCCAGCTTCGGCGGCCAAACGCATCATAGCCATAGGTGGTCCGCTGTTCAGTTCCGTTGCGGGTACTCACCGATTCGGTCAGCTGATGTTCAGTATTCCAGACAAACTGCTGGTCTGTGATAGACAACTCGCCACACAGCAGTTAGAGACATTGCTGCCCTAAGTCAGCAGCTGAAGGTAAAAAGCCGGAAGGTTCGTTAAGAACGCTTCTGGCTATTATTATTCGTAGACTTTATCAGCCATTAAAAATTCTGCAAAAAACTTTCCAATTCGTATCCTTTGGCAACTCTTATCGAAAAACCACTGATTTGCCACTTTTAATTTTAACAGGACACCCTCAACTTTAAGGGCATATTTTTTATAACATTTAATTTGATAACTGTTAACTAATCTTTATTTTCAATCCGAGACTAGCTGTGCATTAGTATGTATGCATTACAGTCATCTAACCTGAGTAAATTATTTTCACTAATGCCTTCATGCTTTTTTTATTATTTGAAAGATATTTACTCAACCCGATCGGGTCAACGAGGAAAGTGGATTCAGAGTGAACTTTTAATGTCAGCACTCCCGGCCAGTCCCAATGGATACTGGCTTGCAAGCTTGTCAGCATCCAGGTCATGATAGTGAAAGTATTATTTTTTCCTAATAAACGCTAAGCTTATCGCCCTGTATCATTTGCGCCTAATACCCACTCAAAATATTACGTGCCAAATTAAAAATGCAACGCTTGTTTTTCTCTGGGTATTATACGCTTATCGAGATTACTGACAACCCTAATCCCACGCAATTAATTAAATACCAGTGTAATCACTAACCTCTAACACCTAAATCAAGATAGCCTTCTGTAGTAATAGCAAAACACCACCTCGCTCTCTCATCGAAAAAATAATGATGCTGAGGGATATTGTTGATTGCATAGATCACAAAAGACGAAAAATTTTCCATGTTAAGTGAAACTGCAAAATCAAGCGAAGAGTCATTAACATAATAAATATTTTTGGCATAAATTATAAGTTTACTCAAACCACTTTTTTCAATAAACTCTTCAACTTCCTTGTCAACTTTTGATGATTTAAAGTCCACTGGCTTTTCAATGTGTAACCCTAATGAATTCCAATCTATTTTTGAACCTTTCCAATTGAATGAACTTGATAGAATGTCCGCAATTGGCTCCCATTCATTAATAATGATTGGCCTAGGATTCAACTTACTCACATCCAATAAAACCTCTTCATCTAGAGTCATTTTGTTCTCCACGGCTTTGACGGCAAATTAAATAACTTTTGTAATCTTTTCACTGATGATTCTGTTGCTTCAAAAAGATAATGTTCACCCTTGTCTTTCCCGCTGAATACATTTATATGAGCACCGCTACGGTCATCATATTCGATTCTAAATCCAGTTTTACCATCAGCAGTTGTCATTCCTATGGGCTTGCCTTTAGTAGCACCAAATTTTCCGGTATTAACTCTCTCAGCCCTGAAGCCCCTCTCTTCGAGCCATTTTAACGCTTTGTTTCTAGCCTGTTCGAAGCTATCTTTGCACTTACTCAAGCCCAGCGTATCGATCCATGTCAGCGGATTCGGCGCATACTGATAAAGGTTAACCCCACCAGCAAGCCCTATTGGGTCCTGACTCACAAACCTGCCCGCATCCGGATCATAATAGCGAAAACGGTTATAGTGCAAACCTGTTTCCGCATCGAAATACTGGCCCTGATAGCGCAGCGGCTGATAAATCGGCTCTGCACCTTCCACTGCTGCCTGCTCTGTGCGCAGCGTATTACCCCAGGCACGATAGACGGCTCGCCAGACTACACTGCCGTCAGCACCAGTCAGCTCGCGTGGCAGACCTGAGACATCATTATGAAACCAGTGGATCTGTGCATCGTGCTCCGTTTCACCCTGCTGCAGACTGATCTGCGCCAGCGGAGCAAAGCTGTCATCCTCGTAAATCCAGATATGCCAACGTGAGCCTCTCTCTTCACTCAGCAGGCGATTACCTTCCCAGACAAAGCGCGTAATACCAAAAGCATCGAGTTTCCAGCTTCGGCGGCCAAACGCATCATAGCCATAGGTGGTTCGCTGTTCAGTTCCGTTGCGGGTACTCACTGATTCGGTCAGCTGATGTTCAGCATCCCAGACAAACTGCTGATCTGTGTGACGGCCACTCTGCTTGCGCGTCACATTACCAAAGCCATCGTAGGTCCAGCGTTTGTCTTCATAAACCCTGAGTCGGTTGTCCTGCAGGGGCTGCGCCTGAGAATCACTCAGCAGATTATGCGCCGGATCAAAGGCAAAACGCTCATCACGCGCCCGCGTCATACGTCCCAGGGCGTCATATTCGTAGCGATGATCGCCCGTGTATTTATCCGTCATCTGCATCAGCTGGCCGTCGCGTCGCCAGACATATTCGCGTGCCACCGCTGATTGTGCCCCGCGGCTGGCGCGCTGGCTTATCAGCCGGCCCATCTCATCGTGCACATATTCGCTGGTGATTGCGCCCTGGGTGCGGCGCACTTCCCGGTGCAGAACGTCACGTTCACTTTCGCTGATGACCCGGTTACCCAGGTTAACCTGAACCCGATGTCCGCTGCCGTAGTACAACTGCTTCAGTTCCTGGCCATCCGGTAAAATGGTGTGCGTCCGGTTACCCAGCTCGTCATAGCTGTGGCGCAGTTCATAACGGTGCCCCCGAACCAGCGTCAGTTCAGTAAGCAACTGTCCGGCATCATCCCATTCGAGTTCAGAGCGTCCGCCGTGGTTGACACCTGCCGTAAGGCGTCCCAGTGCATCGTAACGATAGCGGGTACGTTGCCATGTCGCATCTCCACCGCGCGACACCAGCTTTTCCAGCAATCTGCCTGCAGCATCCCGCTCATAACGTGACTGGATGAGCGGCCCACTTCCATCGCCCTCTTCAATTCGTGTCAGCAGCCAGCCACTGTCATCATATTCATAACGTGTCCTGCAACCATCAAAGCCCTGCTCCTCTATCCTGTTATCGCGGGCATCGTAGCGGAATGTATAGCGCGCGCCATTTTCATTGATCAGTGCGGTCAGACGACGGGCCAGATCGTACTCATAGCCAATGCTGTGACCAGAGGCATCCATCCGCGTTAACGGCAAGCCGTCAGCCGCCAGCGCCCAGCGGGTTACCTGCCCCTGAGGATCCTGCCAGGCAATCAGCCGTTTCCAGCGGTCAAACTCAAAGCTTTCCGTTCCACCATCGGCATGCACAATACGCTGGGGCAGGCCATTCCATCGGTTATAGAACCGGGTATTATTTCCTGCCGCATCCGTCTGCTGCTTCATCCAGCCATATTTGTCATAGTCAAAGGTCGATGTGCGCCCTGAGCAATCGGTATGACTGATAAGAAAGTTGGCCTGGTTCCAGCATAACGTTTGTACGCCTGCCGCAGCATCACGTACCCTGACCAGATTGCCACGGTCATCATGGTTGTATTCTGTAATGCGTCCTATCTCATCCGAAAAACGGATTAAGTTTCCTGCTGTGTCGTAGATAAATTCACGTGTTCCGCCCAGCATGTTGGTCACACGAACCGGCGTGTTCCAGCGTTCGTGATAATCAAAACGTGTAGTCTGACCATCTGGCTCAATGATGGCCGTACAGTTGCCGCGTTCATCATATCGGTAGCGCGTTATCCGGTCGCTCTGGTCGGTGAGTTGTGTCATCTGACCGCGGGTATTACGTCTGATACGAATATGCCCTTCCATCGCATCCTGATAGCCAATCAGTTCCTTATTGTCGTCAAAGTCATAGCGTGTCACGCGTCCCAGTACATCAGTGACCGTTGTAGTCTGACTGCCATATTCAAAACGCCATTCCCCGCCGAGGCTGTCGCGATGTGCCAGTACCTTTCCTTCAGGAGCATAGGTGTCATAGTGATAAAAACACTCCATTTCGCCCGCGCGACGATGCGCCACCATAATGTGGTTACGGTAACGGAATTCACGCAGCACCTCGTTGAGTTCGTTACGCACAGCGACCAAATCACCCTGTGGTGAATAATCGTACTGACAGAGCACTTCAGCATTCAGAGGATCTGAGGGGTGGCAGACACTGACACCGGTGATACGGTAAAAGGGAATACCTGCATCCGACTCAAATCGTGAAAAAGCGATATTGAATCGACGTCCGGCGCTGTCTTCAATCTGCACCGGCAGATGCAGGATGTTGTAACGAATATTAAGGCGGTTGCCGTGACGGTCGCTGATGGCGGATAGCAGCCAGCGGTCAGATTCAGTTTTATGTGTAAAGTGCCAGTGCTGACTTTCATCCGCAGAGGAAATACGGAATTCATCAGCCTGCGGCTGAGAAAGATAGAGTTGCTCATAGCGATGAAGCTGAGGCTGACGGCCCGGTTCGGGCAGAGGGAATTCTATTTCGCGGCCCTGTTCATCGATCAGGATCAGCAGCCCCGCTTTCTTACGGACTTCCTGTGAGAACGGTAACGACCAGCCTTGCCCCAGCCAGCCATTGCCGATTTCATCGGAAAAATAGTAGCGTTGCCAGTTAAGGGGAACCGAGGCTGGAAAAGAAAAATCATTATCTTCAGGACCGAATAACAGTTTGATACCCAGTACAGGGTTAACCGGACTACCAATCGCCATCTCGACCTGCGGCAGAGGCCTTGCCGGAATTTTGCACGGCTCAGTCTTTTTCTGCGCATGTCCTTTGTCACTGCCTCCTTTTCCGCTGCCCGCTTTCTTCGCGCTGATAACTTCATCAGCTTCTTTTTTAGCGGCTTTAGCTTCAGCTTTAGTGGCGGTTGTTTCGGCTTTGACGGCTGCTTTTTCTGCCAGTTCAGCACCTTCTTTTGCAATACCCTTGCCCACTTTCGCGGCTTCTACTGCTTTACCAGCCTTTGCTGCCAGCTTACCGGCTTTAAACGCTGCCCCACCACCGGGTACAAAGTTAGCCGCCGCCGATGCAGCTGAAAGTGCTGCGTTACCATAATCGCCTTCTGCGGTGTAAATTGCCGCGTTCGCGCCGTCAGCCACCGTGCCAACAATTGGAACTGCGCCTAACACGTCCAGACCGGTATGGACCCAGTCGCCATAACTGCTCCACCAGCTTTTCTTTTTCGGCGGGTTGGCACTGCCCGCCGCCACATGGCCTTGTGGCGCAGGCGCATATTGTAATTTACCAATCGTGTTTCCGGTTGCCATTGGAGCTCCGTGCGAAAATATACAGGTTAAAGAAGGATTTTTATGTTAAGCGTGCTTATTCAGATAAGGCATGCGATGCAGTTCAGGTAAAAATTTTCACCAGGTTCCGCTTAAGGATTTATTCATTGCGCCGAGAAAAAAAAGATAAAGTAGCCAGATTTTTTCAAAAGGGTTTTTATATAAAATCAATGAGTGAGATCGTAACATACAGGCATGCAATAATTAAAATTCCAGAGCAATCATCATAATGCCCACATTATTCAGGTGCGAGGATTGATACCAGTACCGCACCATCTCGCTATCATGCCAGAAAGTGAATAAGTCAGGATTTATCACAATGCATCTGACACGTCAGCCAGCACTTCTTAGCGCCTGTTAAATCGCGAGCAGAGCGGTTTAAGCAGGCCGTTATGCAATCTGAACCTGTCACTAATTATAAACATGCCGGATTCATCAGTCTGAATTCATTGCACGCTCAGGCATCCATCTGAAGCTGTTTTTTAATTTGACCCAAATATCTGTTAATTTTTGTGGGTTAATTTTTTTATCTTCCAGCTTATCGATTGCCATCTTATTATCTTTATTGGTATTACTGATGGTTTTATCCAAAAACTGATTAAAAGTTACATTATTAACATCAGTAATATTTGCATCTGCGCCATGATTGAGAAGGTATTCAACCTGATCATATTGTTGACCATACATACCTTGAAAAATTGCCGTTTGACCTAAGCTATCTTTTGCATTGACATCAGTACCAATCTCTACGAGATATTTAAGAGTCGGGAAGGATCTTTCATTGGTTGCATAAAATATTATCGGCGTACTTTCAAACCTCGCATTTTTATCCATCCCGCCTTTAATTAAGGCTTTAAAAAACACAGGGTCTGCGTATCCCGCTGTATTAGTTGCCACAGATCCCATGTCGACAACGTATTGGACAGGATTAGCGCCATGTTTTACTAACGCACTCATTACATTAAGTCTGTTAACATCTTTATTTGAAGCTTCGCTAAGGGCATAATACAGAAGCGTAAGTCCTTTCTCGCCGGGCTTATTGAGATCAGTTTGCGTTGATAATTTTTCCACCTTATCAACGTTGCCATCTTCAATTGCCTGAGCCAGTTATAACTGACTTCCTGAAAAAAATTCTTCCGGATGAATTGCATTCATATTACAAGCCTGAAGAGTTAACAAATAAAATGAAAAAACCATGCGCCTGATAAGGCTCAAGCTGTACCTCTAACGATTAGATGCAGATTCAAAGAACTTATTACAAATAGTGACAGGGACTCTGTTTTTTATGGTCTGACCCTCGTGCTATAGGCCAAACTAGCACGCAAATCGTTTGAAGATTTGCGTGCAACTAACCTATACCACTTAGCCTCTTCCGAAACCCTATCGGTTTGCTTGTGCCAGCGCTTTTATCTCTTTCAGCTTATCAATGGCTTTCACGCTTTCTTTATTGGTATTATTAATCGTCCTATCCACTAATTGATTAAACGTTAATTTATTGATATTAGTAACATTTGCATCGGCACCATGATTAAGGAGATATTCAACCTGATCATATTGCTCACCATACATTCCTTCAAAAATTGCGGTTTGTCCAAGACCATCTTTGGCATTGACGTCAGTACCAATCTCTACAAGATATTTTAAAGTTGGAAAAGCCCGTTCATTGGTTGAATAAAATATTATTGGTGTGCTTTTAAATTTCACATTTTTATCCATCCCTCCTTCAATCAATGCTTTGACGAAAACAGGGTCTGAATATCCCGCTGTATTCGTTGCCACCGATCCCATATCAGAAACGTATTGAACAGGATCAGCACCATGCTTCACTAAAGCACTCATTACATTGAGTCTGTTAACGTCCTTACTTGAAGCTTCACTGAGGGCATAATACAAAAGCGTTAAGCCCTTCTTGCCTGGTTTGTTAAGATCAGTCTGCGTTGATAACTTTTCTACCTCATCAACGTTGCCATCTTCAATTGCCTGCGCCAGTTGTAACTGACTGCCTGAGAAATACTCTTCCGGATGGATCTTTTTCATATCACCACAAGCCTGTAATGTTAAAAACGAAAATAAAAAAGGCAAAAAAATCATCTTTCTTAGAATGTTCAAATTTTTTCTCCTGTAATCGTTGCTATATCGTGGCTCTTTTCTAACTCAAGACAATGTATCACTTGCTCCATGCCGTGCAACGTGACAGGATTGCCCTCTCCGCCGGATAGATTGTGCCTGATACCTACAGAGTCAGGCGCCTTTCCTGCAATATACGCCTTTAACATAGCCAGCCCAGGCCCATACTTCAGTCCAAACTCCAGCAACCTTCCGGTATTAATCTCCTGAACATCAGTCAATATCTCTCCTTTCACTCTGAATGCATCGATATTCTTTGCATCTCCGGAACCCGATGAACCGGAATATCGTGATACAGTATTCTGGCTTAATCCCGCAGCATTAAATGTCCATCCTTTAACATTGCCCGCTTCTGCTGCAGAAGACGCTAATCCACCACCGAGAGAATGACCGACCACATCAACATTATCAACTGTAGGTAAATTCTTACCTATTATAACTGCTTGTTTATAATAGCTAGATTCTTTGTTAACTCCCTGATTGATATTTTCCTTCCAGTCTTCAATCTCCGTTTTTCTTGTGCCGCGAAAAACAACAGATGTTTTCATATCATAACCAAATACAGCCGGATCCGGCGCATAAACTCTGGCTCTGAACCCCGGAGCCCCGTCAGCAATAAGATTTTCAGGTTTCAAATTTATTTTACCTAGTGCCTCTGGATCATTACTTATATCAATCCATCCTTCAGGCATACCGGGGGTTGGTTCAGATGGTTCTCCTCCATCATAAATCACTGAGGCTAAACGAGCTTTTTCAACGGCGGTGTTATCCAGTTCAAGACGATTTGCTGCAGCCTGAACATTCTTATCGCTACTGAACTTTCCCAATTCAATCAGGTGTTTACGGTATTTCCATCGTTCACTTTTGGACATGCCAAGCATGCCTGGCAAGAAACTGCCATTCATGAAAAACATATCCTGAACTCTGATAATTCTGAAACCGCCTATGTTGGTATCAGGACTGTGTTCAATCGGCCAACAATTGCCCTCCACCGTTCCGCTGGTAACACCCTTGTTCGTTCCTGCTGCATCTCCAATCGTTTTGGGCACAAAACTTTGATTGAATACAAAGGCAGGATGCCCATTAAATTTGACAGAATTGATTGTGGATGAAGATGAGCCAAGCGTGGTCTGTACGGGATAGGGGACGGGAGATTGCGATCCCGGCGTAAAACAAAGATCAGGTGCCATACCTACTACTTTGTATGCACCATCTTTACGGGCAGCATAATTTTCAGCCATTCGTTTTCACCTGGTGTAATTTAGCCAACAGACTCGGTGGTAAAGGCACAAACTGGCGTGAAGCAGAGTGACTATTATGGCTTGCGGCAAGCGCCAGCTGTTGCTGGCGTTGTTCCGCTTTGATGAAACGCAGTTCGGTCATGACCGGCTCCATAAGTTCCGAAATTACAGTACGATAGCTACAATGTACTTTTCGCTCATCCAGGTCGATAACCAGCGTATCAAGGACCATATCTTTTGCCACTCCAGCCCCTTTCTCCGTGGTAATAAATACAAAAAGTGATTCCACGGGTACCTGCAAATAAATCTGCTGATTCTCAATCTCACGGGATGAAATAAAATAACGCAGCGTTACAGGTACACTTTTGAGGGGTTCCGGTAAGGGAAATTGCATTAAAGGATGCGCGCCATTCCAGTAAGCAAAGTTAAAATCCTGCGGCAGTAAAGGATGACGATCTTTTCGCCATTTTTCATCGTAACGTCCTGCCAGTTCAATCCTTCCTTGCCAGCCTCGGCCAAAAAAGCCAAAACCCGCAGGTGATGACTGTTGATCAATTTTTTGTACTGGCTGTGTTGGCCACTCGATCTGTGGGGCTGTCAGGCGCTGGGCTTTCAGGTTTTTCAGTACTTCGGGAGGATACCATCCCATCCCAACACTGTTTACCGGAGAGGCAATAATTTTTTCACCCTCTAAAGAGTACAATCCTCCCACTGCGTATTCGTAGCGAAGATCCAGCGATGTTATCGGTTGAGATTCACTTAGCTGCCAGGTGGCAATCATCTTTCGCCATTCACGCGGTCCATTAATTTTAATGAGACGGGTAAAATCCCCCAACTGAACGCCAGCGGTAAAACTTTTTACCGGCTTATCTTCAGGTGCCCAGGCGGTCGCATTAATGACCACATCCATACGTGGTTTATAAGGGGCCAAATCGCTTTCAAATCGGACACTGCTCCGGCCCTGCTCAACGAAATAGCTATCCTGCTCAACCAGCTCACCCTGATCCTCACAGAAAACCAGTTCACCACTTTTTATATCCAGATCATAGCTAAGACGGGCAACGACTGTTGAAAAGCCATGGTCGTGTTGATCTAAGGAATCAAAGAGTAATGCCGGAAAGGCAGTTAAATTGGCAAAATTTTCCATAATCAGTTGATGTCTATCTGTGTGCCATCGATATCAATCACCTTCTCACCAACCAGCTTGATTTTATTCGCGCTGATGGTGATGGTGCCGTTCTGCTCGAGCACAATCATCGATTCGCCACATACTAGGGTGATTTTGTCTTCAGCACTGAACTCTGCATTTGTTCCGGCAGAAAGTGCGATATCCCGCCCGGCATTCAGCGAATATTTCATAGCGACATTGTGCATCTGCATTGCGCCGACATTAGTCATCCAGCCAGCGCCGACATTGAGCACATAGGCTGCGCCGATATTCGTGTTCTGCGCCAGGCCAACATTGAGCATTGACGCCAGAGCAATCGTTTCAGTTTTCGTCTGATCCACTTTCAGTGTCTGATTGCCATTTATCGTTACCGACTGATTCTGCCCAATCCGCACTTTCTCATTCTGATCGACCGTTTCGGTGCGATTGCTATGCACGGTGATGGTTTCATTACCATCCACCGTCTCAGTACGGTTCTGATGAACGGTAATGGTTTCATTCTGATCGACCGTTTCAGTGCGGTTTTTCTTCACCTCGGTGGTTTCATTGCCACCGATGGTTTTGGTCCGGTTGCTGCCAACACTGAGGGTTTCATTGTTTTCCACCTCCGTGTCCATGTTCTTTTCAGCATGCAGCCAGACCTGCTCTTCACCCGCCTTATCCTCAAACCTCAGCGCATTCGCGGTGTCCGCCGTGCCATCCTTTGACCGGCTTAAAAACCCCATCTGCGTCGCCGCCGCCGGCAGCGCCCACGGCGGCATGCTCGCCTCGTTGTACACGCGGCCGATGATCAGCGGACGATCCGGGTCGCCGTTGATGAAGTCCACCACCACTTCATCGTTCACGCGCGGGATCTGCACCCCGCCGAACCCCTGGCCCGCCCAGGCGCTGGAGACGCGCACCCAGCACGAGCTGGTGTCATCGCCCTTCGCCAGACGGTCCCAGTGAAACTTCACCTTCACCCGCCCGTAGCGGTCGGTCCAGATGGACTCGCCTTTCGGCCCCACCACCTTCGCGGTCTGCGGGCCGTGCGTCTTCGGCCACGGCGTTTCCGGCGGCGTGCGCCACGTCACCGATGACGGCAGCACCGTGAAGTCGATGTTGTGACGGCTCGCCCCGCCGTCGCCGCTGGCGTACGGGTTTTCGGCGAAGTCATAGGTGGCCGAGGTCACCAGGTACTCGCCGTTGTCGCTGAAGTGCGGCGCGTTGAGTATCGAGAAGGTAAAGCCCGGCGCGATGCCGGTGGCCGTGCCCGACCCGCTGACGCGGTGGTGCTCCGCCTGCCATACCTGCTGGCGGATGCGCGCGTAGGACTCGCCGTGGCTGTGGTCAACAAAGTGACCCGGCCAGTCGTAGACGTCCACCGACCCCGGCACCGGCGACGCCGGGTTCTGCCGCGCCTGCAGCATCCACGCGTTCGGCTTGCGGAAGTCGTAGTCGTCGGTGCTGTAGATGCCCGGCGTCACGCTCTCCGCCAGCGACCACTGGCTGATGCCCTCTTCCGTCACTACGCCGCCCGACGGGGTGACGTGGTAGGGGATGGTCCCGTAGCCCGGAAACGCCTGATGCTGGTCCGGCGCGTCGCACAGCACCAGCGTATGCCTGTCCGCCTCGTGGCGGAAGAAGTAGTACATCCCCTCCAGCTCCATCAGGCGGCTGATGAAATTCAGGCTGCTCTCCTGATACTGCACGCAGTACTCCCACACCCGGTAGCTGCCCGCCAGGCGCGTCTCGACGTTCACGCCGTACTCCTTCAGCAGCATCTGCACTATCTGCGGCACCGTCTGGCTCTGAAAGATGCGCAGGTTGCGGTCGCGCTGCATCGGCCACAGGTCCGGCTCCACCGTCAGCTCATAGAGCGCGTAACGGGTGCCGCTCAGCTCCTGGCTGCGCACCGCGACACGGGTGATTTTACCGTTGAGGTAGCGCGGGTTCAGCGCACTCAGCAGGCCGCCGGCCGGCAGCGTGAAGGTCACCGGCTGGCCCAGCAGGGCGTGGCGGTCGATGCGCGCATCGGTGGAGAGCAGCTCGGCGGTGAGCACAAACGGACGCGAAAGCGTCTCGGTGCCCCTGAGCGTGTGGAACAGCAGGCCGTCCGCCGGCAGCTGTGCAGTAATGCGTGAGAACATAAGTAATCCCTGACTTTTAACTGTGTGGATCGAGCAACCAGACGCCTTCTTCGCTGATGGTCAGCGTCTGCTGGCGGGTGCCGTTCTGGCCGCTGATGGCGAAGGTGTAGCTACCCGGTGCCAGTTGCAGCGTGGCGAAGCCGTTTACCGCCGGCACCAGCGCCTGTGGCTGACCGTTCACCTGAACACGCTCACCCTGCTGCAGACGGATATAGACCTGCGCGACCGGCGCGGCTGGCGGTGCCGGTTGCGGCTCCGGTGTAGCTGTAGGGGCGGGTTCGGCACGCTGGACCGGCGTGCTGGCGGCCGTCTCTGTGGGTTCGTCCGTCTGGGTTGGCGGCGCGGTAACCGCAGGGCTGGCCGGTGTAGCCGTGGCGGCAGGCGCGTTGTTCTGCGCCGTTTCCGCCGGTGGCGTCGCCTGCTGGCCGCCCGACATCAGCAGCCCCGCACAGAGGCCCACCAGCACACCCGCGGCAACCAGGCCCGGCAGCGCAAACCGGTGTCCCAGCCATGTTTTCAGCGGCGAGTCGGGTTTGCTGACCACCTGCTCTTCGACAGGCACCAGCATGGTGCCCGGCCCGCTGATTCTGGCGCTCAGCAGTGGTTCCGGTTCGCGTTCCGGCAGCGCCATCAGCGCCGCAAAATCATCGATGCTCTGTGGACGATCTTCCGGCTTCAGCGCCAGCGCGCGATCGACGGCGCTCAGCAGCGATGCGGAGTAACCCGCCAGACGGCGCTGCACCAGCGGCTGATAGTTATCTTCGATGCTGCGAACCACGCTCACCGGCGGCGGCGCCCCGGTAATCAGGGTATGCAGCACCGCGCCCAGCGCGTAGATATCGGTCCATGCGCCCTGCTCGCTCTCGTCGTTGTCACTGTACTGTTCAATCGGCGCGTAGCCGGGACGCAGCATGGTTTCACTCTCATCGGACAGATTGCCGATGGTTTTCCGGGCCGATCCGAAATCCAGCAGGATCGGCTCGCCGCTGCTCTGGATCTGGATGTTATCCAGCGAGATATCGCGATGCAGATAACCCGCCTCATGGATGGTTTTGATTGCGCCCAGCAGCGGCGGCAGCAAGCGGCGGATCCAGGCCTCATTGACCGACTGAGGATGACGCTCTCGGAAGCTGGAGAGCGTGGTGCCGCTGTAGAACACGGTGCCCATATAGGCGGTGTCGTTCTGCACCCAGAAACGCAGCACATGCAGCAGGTTCGGGTGATTGAAGCGCGCCAGCAGTCGCGCCTCCTGAATAAAGCTGTTCAGTCCGGCGTGAAAGGTTTTGCTGAAACGCTCACTGCGCAGCACCAGGTTGAGGTCATCGCTGCGCACCGCCAGCGAGGCGGGCATAAACTCTTTAATCGCGATATCGCGTTCCAGCTGGTGATCCCAGGCGCGATAGACGATGCCAAAGCCGCCACCGCCGATGACCTCTTTGATTTCAAATTCATTGAAGCGGTAACCCAGCGGCAGGGCGTTGGGGACATTCAGGGGTTGATCATGTTCCGACATATTCGAAAACTCTCTGATAGCTAACGGCTTTAAACAGCAAACTGGCAGACAAATTCGCCCTGCTCACAGCGCACATCTACGCGGCGATAGCGTTCATCGCGGGCGTGGGCGCTCAGCAGTATCTGGCTCATCTGCGGTAACAGCGTGTTGGTGAGGATGGCGTCAACCATGCGACCGCCCGACTCGACTTCGGTGCAGCGCCGGACGATCTGGCTGACCACAGACTCATCGATCTGCGCCTCAATGCCGTGGTTGTCGGCCAGACGCCGCACGATGCGCGCCAGCTGCAGCCGGACAATCTCCGCCAGCATCGCATCGCTGAGCGGGTAATAGGGCACCACCAGCAGACGGCCCAGCAGCGCAGGCGGGAAGACCTCCAGCAGCGGCTTACGCAGCGCGGTGCTGAGGGCATCGGGATCGGGCATCAGTTCCGGATCGGCGCACATGGCGCTGATCAACTGCGTGCCGACGTTCGAGGTCAGAATGATAATGGTGTTGCGGAAATCAATGTGGCGACCCTCGCCATCCTCCATCCAGCCTTTGTCGAACACCTGGAAGAACAGCTCGTGCACATCGGGATGCGCTTTCTCAATCTCATCCAGCAGCACCACGCTGTAGGGGCGACGGCGCACCGCTTCGGTCAGGACGCCACCTTCCCCGTAGCCGACGTAGCCCGGCGGTGCGCCTTTCAGCGTGGACACGGTGTGTGCTTCCTGGAATTCACTCATGTTGATGGTGATGATGTTCTGCTCGCCGCCGTAGAGCGACTCCGCCAGCGCCAGCGCAGTCTCGGTTTTACCGACGCCGGACGGGCCGCACAGCATAAAGACGCCTGCGGGCTTGTCGGGATTATCGAGGCGCGCGCGCGTGGTGCGCACCCGCTTCGCAATCAGCTCCAGACCGTGGCGCTGTCCGATGACGCGCTGGTTCAGGGTGTCCGCCAGATTCAGCACGGCGTCGATCTCATTCTTCACCATCCGGCCCAGCGGAATGCCGGTCCAGTCTGACACCACGGCAGCCACCACGCCTGCATCGACGGCGGCAAACAGCAACGGGGCCTCGCCCTGCAGCGCTGTGAGCTGCTGCTGCGTGGCGTCGCGCTGTTCGCGCAGCGCCGGGTCATCTTCGGTGACGCAGCGGGCGCGCAGCGCAATCAGTGTCTCAACCAGTTCGCGCTCCTGTAGCCAGCGCCTTTCCAGCGCATCCCGTTCGGCCTCCAGGGTCTGGCGCTCGTCTGCCATCGCCTGCTGGCGGGTCACATCGCCCAGTCCGACCCGGATTTCGCGCGCGACGATCTCCGCTTCAATCTCCAGTGCGGCCAGACGATGCAGGCAATCCTCCAGCGCCGCAGGTTGTGCGCCCTGGCTGACCGCGACACGGGCGCAGGCGGTGTCCAGCAACGCCACTGCTTTGTCGGGCAGCTGGCGCGCCGGAATGTAGCGATGCGACAGTTTTACCGCCGCCGTGACCGCGTCATCCAGCAGCAGCACCTGGTGATGCTTCTCCAGCGCGCTGACGGTGCTGCGCAGCATCAGGATCGCCCTGGCTTCATCCGGCTCCTGCACCTGCACGGTCTGGAAGCGACGGGTCAGCGCCGGATCTTTCTCGATATACTTCTTATATTCCGCCCAGGTGGTCGCGCCGATGGTGCGCAGCTGGCCGCGCGCCAGGGCCGGTTTCAGCAGGTTGGCGGCATCGCCGGTGCCCTGCTGACCGCCCGCGCCCACCAGGGTGTGGATCTCATCGACAAACAGCACAATCGGCGTCGGGCTGGACTGAACCTCATTGATCAGCGCCTGCAGCCGCGCCTCAAACTCCCCTTTCATCCCGGCACCGGCCTGCAGCAGGCCGATATCCAGCAGCCAGAGCTGCACGTCGCGCAGCGGCGCAGGCACATCACCCGCCGCGATACGCAGCGCGAGGCCCTCGACCACCGCGGTTTTACCGACGCCCGCCTCGCCTGTCAGCAGCGGATTGTTCTGGCGGCGGCGCATCAGGATATCCACCATCTGGCGGATCTCGTCATCACGCCCGGCTACCGGGTCGATTTTGCCGTCGCGGGCGCGGGCGGTCAGATCCTGTCCATACTGCGCCAGGGTGCTGCCGCCTGCGGCAGGCGGCACGCCTGCGCTCTCTGCCGGGGCGCTCAGCGCCTGCTGCGCCTCTTTGCTGCTGCTGAGCAGCGCATCAAAGTCCGCCAGCAGGGCATCGGCGTTGACGCGGCTGAACTGGCCGGAGATGCCTTTCAGTACGCTGGCCAGGTTGAAGGTTTTGAGGAGGCCGACCAGCAGATGGCCGCCGCGAATGCGGGTTGCGCCATATTTCAGCGAGGCGTAAACCCACGCCCGCTCGACGGCGCTGTCGATATGCTCGGAGAGGTCGGAAACCGCACTGGCGCCGCGCGGCAGACGATCGAGAGCGGCCACGATATCCTGGGTCAGCGCCTTTTCGTCCAGTGAAAAATGTGTGATGACCTGCTGTAAGTCGCCATCCTGCTGCTGCATCAGCTGATGCAGCCAGTGCACCAGTTCAACATAGGGATTGCCGCGCAGTTTGCAAAAGGCGGTGGCGCTTTCCAGCGAGGTAAATAACAGCGTATCCAGTTTGCCGAACAGTACGGCACGGCTGATTTCTGACATAGGGGGCTCTCTTCAATGAAAGACGCAGGCTGTGTAAGGGCAAAGCGGTTGAGTCAGCGCAGGGCGGCCTCAACCTCAAACATAAAATCTTCACGATCCTGTGGCTGCGGCGTCTGCCCCAGCCAGCTGGTGTAACCGAGTCGCGCGGTGCCGCCCAGCGCCACGCCCTGCACGTCGTCAGCGGCAAGGATCAGGCTGAGATCCCACTGCATTTCGATGCCGAGGTAGTGACGCACCCAGTCGCGCAACTCCTGCGCACCGGGGGCATCCGGCAGAAAGTGGGCATACTGCGCGGCGCTGAGCGGCCCCAGGTGCAGGCGAAAACGATGCTGCACATCGCGCACCGCCACGCCGAGAAACGCCGAGACGCCCAGACGGGGCATGTGGCGGCCTGCGCCCAGCCGGGCCTGATCGCGGCTATCCAGCGTCAGCCAGTGCGGCAGGTTCTGGGTCAGCCTGACCGGCACACCAAAGTAGTGGCGCAGAATACGCACCAGCCCTTCCGCATCATGACCGTGACGGCTGAGATGTCCCACCAGCATCAGACGGGCATGAAGGCTCAGCGAGCTGGCCTGCTGCTGGGCCGGTAATCCTATCCCCGCCAGGCAGGCGAGGTAGTTCAGGAAGCGCCGGTCGTCGGGGCGATCCAGCGACACGGTCGGCTGCGCATCCGCCCAGGCGCGGTAGAAGAGCAGCGTGGCGCGATGATGAAACAGGTCAGCGAACGCCGAGAGGCTGTGATCCTGATGATGCACGATGCGTTCGTGGACATACTCGGTCAGATGGGTCGGCAGCGGGCCATTGGGGCCAAACAGACCAAAACTGTAGATCGACAGGTCGTGACGCCCCGCCTCGTCACGCGGCGCGGCGCTGGCGATGGCGGCGGGCGCAAACGCCAGCGAGGGTGCCTGGCCGATACGCACGGCCTCAAACTTCGGCAGCGGTGCCCGTCCCAGCGGATAGCGCTGTCCGCCCTGCGCATCCAGCCGCCGCAGCAGCTGGAACAGATCGTAGCGCCAGGGCGCGGCCATCAGCTGCTGCCAGAAATCCTCCGGCAGGCGGGTAAACCGTGGCAGTGGAGTGACCTTTTCGTGTCTCATATCAGCGCTTTCCGGCCCATGCGCGGCGGCCAGTAGCCCACCTCGCCGCGCTGCTGGCTGTTCAGCGTAAATTCGGTGAAGCTGTTCAGCGCCACTAAACGGCTGCAGACCCGCTCCAGCACGCTGCCGAGCAGCCACGGGCTGGCACCGGAAAACGCCTGCTCATCGACTTCCAGGCTGATACTGACGCCGCGCGCAAACACCACCGGGCCAGGTTCCGGCACGCGGCGGTTAACCGCGCTGAGCGTACAGTGGCGGATGCCGTCGATCTGACGGGCGACCGGCGCGTCGGCGAGGTTCGCATAGAGGCTCAGCAGCTGGCGCAGCGCCGCCGCGCCCTCACCTTCGCGGCTGTCCATCAGGCTGAGATAGTTCATCTGCAGATGGCTGATCAACCGCCACGCGGAGAGCCCCTCGGCCAGCGCCGGACGCGGGGGCGTCGGCCCTTTGCACAGCTTCAGCTCCCCTACCGGAATCGAGTCCGGCATCACGAAGTTACCCTGATCCTGTTGTAACATCAGCGGCAGATCGCGGCTGGTACACATCACCTCAGCAGAGAGATAACGCACTCCGTCGCGCCACGGCGCATGATGCTCATCCACCAGCGACAGGAAGACTTCTGAACCGATGTAGCCGGTGCGGGTGCCGTAGCGCTGTGCCTGCTCTGAGAGGGTGCGCTGCTCACGGCGCAGCGAGAAGTAAGCGCCATAGTCGCCCTCGTCGCCGCTGAAGGTGCTCCAGAACGGGCGAAAGACCTGCTCTTCACGCTGACCCTCGACGGTAGCGAACAGCCGCTGAACCGAATGCACCTCATAATCCAGTGGCCGGATGTTATCGACCACCAGATGATATTCATGCTGGCTGTCGCTGACTTTCAGGCGCTCGGCGGTTTTGGGAAACAGATTGATGACCGGCGTGCAGTGCAGCGCCAGATGTGAGCTGTCCACCACGCTTTCGAGGGCGCTGTCGGCTTTGTCGAGCAGGATGATGATGTCGAATGCCGTGGCGCTGTCGCAGCGGCGCAGGAACGGTGCCAGCTCGCCCAGGCTGATAAACTGGAAGCGGGCCGGAAATGCAAAGTACTCCTGCAACAGACGGTAGCCGTCGAAGTTGCGCAGATCGTCAGGCAGCAGCGCCTGTTCGGGCGCAAAGCCCTCCTGCTGCAGCGCCTCATCCGTCAGAACCTGACGCTGTGGGCGCTTTTCGACCGACTGCAGCACGATGCCCACCCGGTGCTGCATCAGCAGTTCCAGCAGCTTCAGCGCCTGGATGTCCGGGCCGCTCAGGAACAGCATCAGGTCGTTCACGTTAAGCTGGCTCAGCGCCGAAATCCCGTCGCAGCTGATACGGATGCGCAGCGCGCTGGCCGCGCCCAGGCCGGTGAGTTTCAGTTCGCCAGAAGGGAGATCCCCAGGGACACCGCCGAGCGTGGCTTCGCTGATCCGCAGCGGATGCAGCACCACATCGTGCGCAGTGGTGTAACTGCAGGTGACGCCGGTCTTTTTCAGGTTCTGGCTCTCCATCATGGTGCCGCGCGGCACGCGAAAGCCCTGGGTGATATCCCCTTTGCGGCTGTCCGGCGTCAGCTGCGCAATCGCCATTGACGGCGTGGGCGAGAGATATGAAGGCGCGATCATCTCCAGCAGGCGCTGTGAGAAGCGCGGAAACTCCGCGTCCATCTTCAGCTGCACGCGCGACGTCAGGAAGGCGAAGCCCTCCATCAGGCGTTCGACGTAGGGGTCGGCCACCTCGATCCCGTGCATACCAAGACGCCCCGCAACTTTGGGGTAGCGCGTGGCAAACTCTGCCCCCATCTCGCGCAGGTAGGCCAGTTCGCGGTTGTAGTAGTCAAGCAGATTGCTGTCCATGATTATCCTGCATCCTGTAGTTCGAAGTGGCCGCTCTCCAGATCAACCTGGGTGCGAAACAGAAACGCCAGTGGATAAGGCACGCACCAGAGCTGCCCTTTAATTTCAATCGACAGCACGTTGTGCAGGCTCAGAGAGCCGAGATCGCTGATGCAGCGCACCTGCAGCCCCTGCGGCAGGATCCGTGGTTCGAAGTGCAGAATGGCGTTGGTCATTTTGCGCTGCATATCCTGCCATTCGAGGTCGGAGACGTTCTGCCCGGCCAGGGGTGCCACACCGAAGTTCCAGACGGATCGCTGCACATGGTCAAAGCCGCTGAGATCCTGCTGCGCTTCGTTGTTGATGGTGTTAAACAGCCACTGCAGATCGCGCAGGACGTGACGGCGCAGCGTACTGTGGGTGATCAACATGCTGTTGTCCGCCTCCTGCTCTTTATCCGGCGCGTTGTCGGTCAGGCGATCCAGCAGGGAGGATTGGAGCTTGTCGCGGGCAGTTAACGCATCACGCTTTTTGCGCGCGCGAAAGCCGCCATGCAGCTGCGCATAGCGATCGTTCTGCGCGCCGGAATCATGACTCATCGGCCGATCCGGCATCATCGAACACCGCCTTCTGCAGGTTCAGCAGTGAAAACTCCGCGCTATCGCTGAGCCACATTTTTTGTCCCTGACCGATGAACTGATCGCTCTCTTCGCCCAGCGGCAGCCACTCAGTGGCGCTGGCCCGCAGGAAATGCTCCTCCGTTTCTGCCCGCAGTGGATAGCGTGCCGGGATCTGGCAGACCTGTTCGCTGCCATCAATCAGCGCTATCCGCGTATGCCGCCAGACCAAATCGGTCACGCTGGCGGGTGCCTGAAACTGCATCTCACGGATCGCGGCAAACGGCAGCCAGTAGTAGCGCCCCTGATTAATGACTTCACACACCGGCCCGAAGCGGCTGTCACCATCCATCAGCCAGCTGAAGGCGGTCGGCTGATCCTGCTGCGTGATCGTGCCGGGACTGGCGGCGGCCAGGTCGAACGCCCCGGCCCGCAATGCCTGACCCCGCGCAGCCTCGCCCGCCGCGTCCGCCTGCAGGGCGGCCAGCAGCGTGTTACACCACGCCCAGGCGCTGCCCGGCAGCACCGGCTCCGCTTCACCGCGCAGCACCGCTTCCCGCTGCCGCTCGCCAGCGATCGCCTGCTGCAGCAGATTAACCGTTGGCTGAGCCTGCGGGCTTAACGCCAGCCAGGAGTGCAGTTGCGTCTGCGCGCGCGACCAGTTACCCGCCAGGCAGAGCAGCTGCACAAAGGCGGCCCGCAGATCGGCATCCGCCGGCGTGACCTGAATCTGACGCGTGACCTCAGCGAGCGTCTCGCCGATCGTGGCAGTGGCCAGATGATGTTGCAGAGATTGCATGCAGACTCCTTTGCGTCAGTTAACGGTGCGATAGACCGCGGCGGCGGGATCTTTCAGTTCGGGATGCAGTTTTTCCACCAGCTGCACGCTCAGCGTGGCATCGCCGCTGAGCCACGGTGACCAGACCTTGCGGACTTCCTGCAGACGCGCCTGTAGCTCACTCTGATCGGCCGCTTCGCTGACCGGCATCTGCACCACCACCTGCCGTGTCGCCTGCCAGCCGTTGAAGCGGTTGCTGAACGGCAGAACCAGCCAGCTATCCGGCGACTTCTCGTTGCCCAGCACCATGCGCTCACTATTAACCGTCGTAATATGCAGTTCGGCGGTAGGTAACTGATTGCTCAGTCCCGAAACCGGGAAGCCCTGCAGGAAGGTGACGCCGGTTGCGGCTGACGCACCGTTGCCCTGCTGCGTCAGGCTGCTGTGGCCGCTGAGCCAGCCATCGGCGCCACAGGTCAGCCCCTGCTTCGCCGGGATAAACAGCGCGCTGCCCTGCGCCGGATGTCGCCACCAGGTGCGGAAATGGCAGCCATCCAGCAGGCTGAACTGCAGCCAGGGTGAGGTATCGGCCTGAGCCGCGTTGAGTAAGGGGTCAGCAGCCACAGCGGAAGCTGGCTGTTGCGGCGCGGCCGGCGTCACGACGGTTTTCCACTGCTGAGGGCGGGCGGCACTGCCTGTAGCAATCTCAGCGCCCTGCTCGTCCGTCAGCTGCCAGTGCAGCGTCTGCAGCGGTTTACACTGTGAGGCCATCAGTCCGGCTACCCGGGGCAGAAACGCCTTCAGCACCCCGGCATCTTTTTCACCCAGGGTGACGATGCGTAGATTGACCGTGCTGTTACACCAGCTTGAGAGCTGGTTGTTTTTGACATCATCGATCCAGACATCCAGTTTCTGTGCCGGGGACTGGACGATGCGATAATTTTCAGCATAAACCTGCGTGCTGAGCAGCAACGCAGCCAGAGCCACTAATCCATATTTCATGTTGGCGTTCTCAATCTCGCAGAGGGAAAAACTGCGCTGCTTCAGAGAGCGAGTGCAGTAAAGTGGTGTCCTGAGGCGATCCAATCCAGACGGCCAGCGCACTGAAATTATCCTGCTGCCCCTCATCCGGCTGGTCGTTTTTAATGATCTGCTGCATCAGCGTCAGCCACTCTGCGGGCGTATTCACCATGTGCAGCGACTGCTGCATCTGCTCCAGTGTTACGCCGTGCCAGAAACCATCCGTGCAGAGTAAAAAGGCGTCGCCATCTTCGATGCCGACCACGTCGCTGTAGCTGGCGTCGCGCTGCTCATCGCCCATTCCCAGCGCAAAATAGAGCAGGTTGCTGTTGATGCCGTCGGTGCGATGTCCGGCATCCTTCATCTGCTGCACGAGGCTGTGGTCGGTGGTCACGAGATAGAGATAGCCGCGGCGGAACAGGTAGAGGCGGCTGTCACCGGCATGGGCCCAGCAGGCCAGATGGTAGTCGCGGTCGATAAACAGGCTGACCAGCGTGGTGCCCATGCGGCTATGTTCGCTACTGACCTTTTGCTGCTGCCGGATAGCGTGATTCGCGTGATTGACGTAACGGCGAATCGACTGCGCATCCAGATGCGCATCCCCGTCAAACGCCTGCAGAAGGCTGCTGCGGGCTATCGATGCAGCGATCTCCCCGCCGGGAAAGCCAGCCACGCCATCGCACACCACAAAGCAGGCGGAACGTTTACCGATGACATCACCGATCTGATCCTGATTACTGGCGCGATCGCCCTGATTCGACGTCGAGGCAATAGTGATATTCATGCGTCATCCGTGTGGGTTTGTGAGTCTTTGTATTGATTGACTTCCAGGTCATAGGCGTGCAGAAACGCTTCGCCAAACAGGGTGTGGAAATCGTCTTCGATCTCACCCGCCGTCTCGCCGTAACGCTGAACAAAATGCTCCCACAGCGCCGCTTTACGGCTGCCCGGCAGCCCGATGCGGGACACCGACCCTGCCTGACGCGCCTCCTCCTCCAGCTGCTCCGGGTTAAAGGATTGCAGCATTGAGGCGATAATGGCGCGGATTCCGGCGATCATCCCCAGCTGGTGCGCCTGCAGATCGATCAGCGCATCACGCACTGCCTGACGCGGCGGCATAAAACCTGGCATCCGGCTGCCGAACATCTGCATCAGGACGGTTTTGCCCGACGGCAGCAGTTTGAACGGGTTGTTGGCGTCGTCGAGGATCACCGTCATGTCGGCCTTGACCCCACGCTTCAGGATCGAACGCGATGAGAGCAGCGCGACCGTGCCCTGCGAGAACATGCTGAGCATCTGACCAAACTGCAGCATCTGTTCGCGGTCGAACTGGGGGGTCGGCTGCAGATCGCGCAGGCCCATCCCCTCCAGCAGCGCATCCAGCAGTTCACCCTTGAGGGCGTCGCCACTACTCTGGCTCGGTGCCGATGGCGGCACGGCAGCGGCAGGCTGGTGACCGGATGCGACCGGATCGATACGCAGACGCCCTTTCGGCGTCGGCGCTGGCGTGCGCTGCACCGCCTGCGGCGTGGGTAGCGTTATCCCGCCATAGTCGTTCTGCGGATTGATAGCCTCCGCCGGGACGGCGCGCTCTTCATCGATCGGCGGCAGCGGCTCCGGCGCCTGGGGCTGAGAAGGGTTATCCGCGTCAGATGGCGGATTGTGAGGTTCACTGAAGCTGAATAATGGCGATTCTGCTTCGTTCAGACTGGCAGGCGGCTGCTCTGCTGAACGTGCGGCAGGCCCTTCAGGCCGTGACGCTTGCTGAGGCGCTGCGTGCAGGGTCGCCGGTTTCGCTGCAGGTGGTTCTGGCTGAGCCAGCGGCACCGCGTTGCCCATCATCAGGCCCAGGGGATCGTCGTGATTGCGCGCATCCATGCTGCTTTCACCGTCGAACAGGCTCAACGGGTCCAGTTCAGCGGCGGGTTTGTCGGGCTGCTGCGCTGCGGTTTTCTGCTGAGCCGACAGTGCGCTGGGCGTCCGATCGTCGAAAATGCCCTGCTGCGCAAACAGCGCATCGCCTTCATCAAACAGGCTGCGATTTTTCGGCTGCTGGCCATAGTCCAGCGGCGCGTCGTTCACCAGCTGGGCCAGCGGATCTTCGGGATTACGATCCGGCGAGGCTGGCGCGGTCAGGGGGTTCCCCTCCGGCTTTTCGGGCACCGGTTTGCGTTTAGAGAGATCGTCTGAGATCGAAAACTCTTTTGCCAGGCTGTCCCAGATTTCACTCGGAATCGCGGCCGTGGCGGCTTTTTCCACGGGTGGCTCATCAGCCACCGTTGCGGGCCGGATCGCCTCAGGACGCGGAATTGCCCTTTCCACCTGCGGCTGCGACGCACTGTTCAGGTCGCTGACCAGCAGCTGGTAATCATCAATGCCCAGAATGTCCCCATCCTGCAGCTCAACCTGGCGGCCGCGCTCCAGCGGAATGTCGTTGAGCAGCACGCGGGTTACATTGCCACGGTTGGTCAGGCGGCACTCACCGTTTGCGGTGATGTGCACAATCGCCTGAAGGCGGGAGAGTGTCCGGTCATCATCCGGCAGCACCAGATTGTTATCCACGCCGCGTCCAATCGTACCGCCGGGCGGAAAGAAGTCACAATGAGTCTGCGGCGGCTGTTGGCCGGGTTTGGTCGTTATTATCGTAAAGCGCATAACGGATTCCTGCGGTTAGCGGTTCGGCATCTATACCGCGCACCTCTCGGGGAAAAGTGCGGGGTATAGGGAGCGGGAGCGTTTAATTTTGGGGTTGATTTTATTTCAATTGGTGATGCCGGATACATTACTTAAATTGACAGATTTACTGGTTAATAAATAAAACCGACTGCGACGGGAACCAATTCTTACTTAAAGAAGCGTGCAGCATAATTCCGAACCCGAAAAGACAGCATATCAGAGACGAATAAGAGTGGTTTTTTTTTGAATTTTAAACAGACATTAATCTCTCTGGGTAATCAGTAAGGCAGTTGCTTCAGAATTGCAGTGCGTTCCTTATCGAGACGATCAATACAGGAATTCATGACGCTCACATAAGCATCGCTGCCCTCTTCAGCGGTATAGGCTTCCAGCCTGCACTAACTATCACGGTATTTGAGCCAGTTGCGCTGAGTATCAACAAAGGCGCTTCGGTACTGGCTGGACTCCTGATCATGGCCTTTATAAAGGTGCTCGATTCGGATTTTCGCCGCTTTATACTCTTTATTTAAATTCAGCTCTGACTCTGTTTTATTTTTTTCTGCACATTCGTTAACTTCCTGAGCGTTATTCCCGTTTGAACAATCACTCATCGCATGGATGGAAGAAACATAAGTAGCTTAAACGCATAGCAGTAAACAATAACATTTCATCAGAAACTCACCATTGATGTTAACTTTTATTTTTATATTTTTCGTAAAGCACTTTTGCATCCTGGCTTTGCGAAAGTAATGTGCATTTCATCATATTGAAGCTTCCTTTGACTGAGCCGGTCAGATCCATCTTCAAATACGCATTGATTAATTTATCGCCATCACTGAAGGCTTCAACAGGGAGATTGCTTACCTCTAACCAGGCTGACGCACTTTTGAAGGCATCATCGCTGAAAACTTTGTCAGTGGCAGCTTTACCTGCACAGCGGTTCAGAAGCCAGTTGCTGAAAATCTGCGGTTGCTTAAAGGAGTCTGGCGCCGGAGGCGTTATCGCCAGCACTGCAGGAGATAGCGTCAGAGCCAGTAACATCAGTAATTTTTTCATTTCAGAATCCACAGGGAGGCAACATCAGGAACAAAACTACCATTTTCTGCGCCACCCAGGAAGTGACAGGTATCAGAGCAGATATTGCCGTTCCAGAGTGTCACGTGCCCACGGGCATTGCTCCAGCCACTCCCCTGAAAAACAATAATCCCCTGTTTACCGTTAAATGAACCGGGTTTTGGTGACTTCACTGTCAGGTCTGGCTGACCAAACGCGCTGACTAAAAAGTCCATCATATCGTTGACGCGAAACATATAACGCTTTTTGTCTTTACCCGTTACGGTCGCATAACGACTGTTTGCGGGAACAGGAAGGCCAGTGTAATTAAGAACATAGCTCATTCTGATTGGGCAGGCATTCTCGAAAATTCTGGCGGCGATATTTGCTTCTACTTTTCCACCCAATATTTCTCCAACCTTCTCGACGGAAACATTAACTTCTGAGAAGCGGTTCCAGGCAGCTGAAAATTGAGGTCTTAAATGTGCCATAGCAAAACTCCTTTCAAAGCCTCCCCTGAGGGGAGGCTGCCGAGCAATATTACGCTTCTTTATTGCCTTTGATATCCCAGCCCGCGCTGCTCTCTGCGCCTTTGCCACCGGAAGAACTCTGCTCCCAGTACTGCTGTTTCACTTTAGAAGCCTGGAAGGAGTAAGTCATACCCAGGGTATCGCCGTTGTCGGAACCGTTATAGTTCACAGCGGTCACCAGCACGTCTTCCAGAGTAATACGTGCGTACTCAACCTGAGAACCACCTGCTTTGCAGATAGAGAGTTCGACTTTTGCCAGATGCTTACCGCTGGCGCAGTTCTTCAGCAGCGCCGTGGTGGATTTATCGATCAGCGCGTTAACGTGCAGGTCGTTGAAGTTAACTTTACCGGCACCACCGCCGCCGCCCACAGACATGTTGCCTGGCTGAGAGGCACCCCATGAGAAAGAGGTGATATCAGTCCAGCCGGTGTGGTTTGAATCTTTCGATTCGCCGGTGACTCCGTCAACCTTCATAAACATATCAATAGCCATTATCTTTCACTCTTTATTGGTTGCGATTATTGCTTTCAAAAAAGCAAGGATATGGCAAAAAGAAAAGCATGGGGCTGAATAAAACAGTCCATATTTTACCTTTGCCTTGCTTCTGAAATATCGTCATAAACCATATTTCAGAATTCGTATTGCCGGTCATTAACCGGACAAAATAGATATGCATTTATAGTGCGAAAACATCAATAACCGGATAACACACTGTTTTACGCTTTGTAAGGTGCCCATTTTATGGACAGCACCATGATCAATATTATATAGCCGCCCGGCACATTAAATATTCATGGAAGGAATAGAGATGAAAAAGGTCTTCTCAGTTTTCCTGATAATCCTGTTATCGCTGATCTCTCTTTATGCCATTGTTGATCTTGTAAGCTCAATCTATCTGGTTGCCCGTTATGGAAGCGTTAACGCCTGCTCTTCAGGCTTACTTGCTGGTAAAGCGCTCTTTATTGCTGCCTGCATAGCCATTGTTATTATGCTGAACAGGCTAATACGTAAAAATATTCATTAATCTGTTTACGTTTATCTGCCATCGCCTAAATCTGTGGCCACGCCGTTCCTGAATGAAAAGACAGAACGGCATTTACAAGCTTTCTCATCACAGAAACAACCCAGGCTGAATACAGAAAAACCCGCTTAGCATATTAAAATCAGATCAGGGTGACAGCTCAGCAAATGACAGTGTGCAGAGCTTCACACCTTGCCATCCATTCAGAGACTGCGTGATGCCCGGTCGCCCCGGACACCACGCATCCTGTTCAGCCCTTAAGCATTATCATTTTTCAGTGAAGGCAGTTTGGAGACCAGACGCAGCGAAACGGTCAGCCCTTCCAGCTGGTAGTGCGGACGCAGGAAGAACTTCGCGGCGTAATAGCCCGGGTTATCCTCCTGCTCTTCCACATTCACCTCGGCAGCCGCCAGCGGCTTGCGTGACTTGGTCTCCTGCGAGGAGTTAGCCGGGTCGCCATCGACGTAATTCATCACCCAGTCGTTCAGCCAGCGTTCCATCTCATCGCGCTCGCGGAAGGAGCCGATCTTGTCACGCACGATGCACTTCAGGTAGTGCGCGAAGCGGCAGCAGGCGAACAGGTAAGGCAGGCGCGCGGCCAGACGGGCATTGGCGGTGGCATCGGCGTCGTGATACTCCATCGGCTTCTGCAGTGACTGCGCACCGATAAAGGCGGCGAAGTCGGAGTTCTTACGATGCACCAGCGGCATAAAGCCGTTTTTCGCCAGCTCGGCTTCACGGCGATCGCTGATGGCGATCTCGGTCGGACACTTCATGTCCACGCCACCGTCATCGCTCGGGAAGGTATGACACGGCAGATTTTCGACAGCCCCGCCCGACTCCACGCCGCGGATAGCGGTACACCAGCCATACTCTTTGAATGAGCGGTTAATGTTGGCGGCCATCGCGTACGCCGCATTGCTCCAGGCATAGTTACTGTGATCGGAGCCGTCTGTCTGCTCTTCAAAGTCGAAGCTGTCGACCGGGTTGGTGCGGATCCCGTAGGGCAGACGCGCCAGGAAGCGCGGCATCACCAGGCCCAGATAGCGTGCATCTTCCGACTCACGCAGGCTGCGCCAGGCGGCGTACTCGGTGTTCTGGAAGATCTTGGTCAGATCGCGCGGGTTCGCCAGCTCCTGCCAGGACTCCATCTGCATGACTTCGGGCGCCGTGCCGGTGATGAACGGACAGTGCGCAGCCGACCCAATGCGGGCCATCTCACCCAGCAGCTCGACATCCTGCGGGCTGTGATCGAAGTAGTAGTCGCCGACCAGGCAGCCAAACGGCTCGCCACCGAACTGACCATACTCCTGCTCATAAATCTTCTTGAACAGCGGGCTTTGATCCCAGCTCGCACCTTTGTAGCGCTTCAGGCTGCGGCCCAGTTCCTGCTTGGAGATGCTCATAAAGCGGATTTTCAGCATCTCGTCGGTTTCGGTGTTGTTGACCAGGTAGCTCAGGCCACGCCAGGCGCTCTCCAGCGACTGAAACTCCGGATGATGAATGATCTGATTGACCTGCTGAGAGAGCTTTTCGTCGATCTCGGCAATCAGCGCCTGGATGGTGCGATACGCATCGCTGGACACCGTGACGGTGTTCTCCAGCGCCTGCTGCGCCAGGGTTTTCACCGCGCTTTCGACCGCCGCGCGCGCCTGATCGCTTTTTGGCCGGAACTCTTTGTTCAGCAGCGCGCTGAACTCATCCTGGCTGAAGCTGACCGCGTCCTGCGACTGCGACTGTTGTGAACTCTGCGTCATGCCTGCGGCTCCTTATCGTCAGTGGCGTTATTCTGCTTAGGCAGATGCGTCAGCGCCTGCAGCAGCGTCGGGTCCTGCAGAACCTTGCCAATCAGCTCCTCTGCCCCGTTTTTGCCGTCCATATAGGTCAGCAGGTTTGCCAGCTGGGTGCGTGCTTCCAGCAGCGTGTTCAGCGGCTCGACGTTGCGGGCCACCGCATCCGGCGAAAAGTCATCCATGCTGTCAAACGTGAGATCGATGTTCAGCTTGCCTTCGCCGTTCAGGGTGTTGTCGACCTGGAATGCCGCGCGCGGCTTCAGCGCTTTCATGCGCTCATCGAAGTTGTCGATGTCGATCTCCAGAAACTTACGCTCGTCGATGCCGGGCTGCGGCTCCAGCGGTTTCCCGACCAGGTCCGCCAGCACGCCCATCACAAACGGCAGCTGGATTTTGCGTTCCGCGCCATAAATTTCCACGTCATATTCAATCTGAACGCGGGGTGCGCGATTGCGGGCAATGAACTTTTGCCCACTGGATTTACTTGTTGCCATGGTTTTCTCCATTAATGATGCGCGGATAACGTGTCACAGCAGGCGCGCAGGTCCTGCTGTGTGAGAGGTTGACGTCTTAGTCGCGACGTCCGAAAAGCGTTTCGAGCTGATGTACGCCATCCGGCGCGAGATCGCGAATGATCTCCATAAAATCGCGCTCGATCAGGCGCTGAACGCGGTCGATCATCAGCGGTGCAGGATGACTCGGCTCATGCCGGGTAAAATAGAGCTTCACTTTTTCCAGCATCAGCTGCGCATCGGCGCGGGAGCCGATCTGCACGCTGCGCCAGTCAGCGGCCGCACGCGCCGCCGCCGGTGCGGGCGCGGCAGCGGTCTCTGCGGGCGGTTCCGCCGCGGCTGCGGGCAGTAATGTACTGAGGTCGGTGGCCTGGCAGCGTTCGGCGACCAGGGCAATCTGTCGGCGCAGCAGCGCCAGTTCCGGCACCGCCGCCTCACCCAGCCGTTCGGCCACGGTTTCGCAGATGGTCTGCAGCCGCTCATGGATCTGCAGCACCGCACCGATACCGGGCTGATCCGCGCGCGCCAGTTCGTCGGTCAGACGTGGCAGGCCACCGGGATACTCAGTGACTTCGGTTTTGCTGCCGTCGCACAGGGCGGCGGCATCGCGCAGCGTGATACCGTCAGAGGGATAGCGCAGCAGCCAGCTCTGGCGCACCGCTGCGCTCAGGGCAGATTTGTCGCCCAGCAACGCCAGCGCATTGATGCGGAAGAAAGGATCCGCTTCGCCCGCCTCTTCCAGCCGGGGCCACAGCGGTTCCCAGTAGAGCAGCAGCGCCTGTTCAATCAGCTTCAGGCCCTGGGCATAGCCCGGCAATCCCTTCAGTTCGGTCCAGGCATGGGTCAGCGTCAGCATTACCCGCAAATCTTTGCTGCGGCCCAGCAGGGCTATCGCCAGCTTCTCGACTTTATTCCAGTCTGCCGGTTCTGCCGGAATGATCGTGTCACCAAACTGCTGTTCGGCTTTACCGGCGCTCGCCTGCTCCATCGCCTGAAAATCGGCATCATATTCCAGGTTGTCACCACCGGGATTTTCATCGCCGATCGGCGCCAGCAAAGTTTCTGTATTTATCGTCACGCTCGTCGCCTCAGGATTCAAACATCGGGGGATAAAGGCCGTTCCGGCCGGGTTTTGCCCCACCGGCCGGATCGAACAGCAGGGAAAAGAGCTGAGCAGTGAAGTTGCCGCTGTGAACCTGGGTATAGAGCGGAAAACCGTCGCTCTGATTGGTCCACCAGTAACTGGTGTAGAACTGCGGATCAAAATGCTCGCCCGGCAGCGTCCAGTTCAGGGTCGAAGGGGTATCGCCATGTCCGATAACGTCGAGAATGTCAGACGACTCGCTGGCCTCCTGCGGCGGTTGCGGCTGAGGAATGCTGAGCAGCGCCTGGTCGAGCTGTTCCGGCGATCCGCCCCCCTGCACCACCCGCAGCAGGGTATTCCCCACCTGCTGATACCAGTCGCCGGAGCGGGCCAGCAGCGCGGGCGACCATTCTGCAGGCGTAAAGTAGCGCAGCGCGCAGAGCGGATAGTTGCGCCCGACGCTGTCCCGTGCGGCGATCAGGCAGCCCATCTGGATCAGCTGGCTGCCCAGCATCGGGGGCACCACAAAATTCCAGACCGGCGCGTTGAGAAACGGGCGCGAGGGCGCGTTGTCGCTCTCCTGATTGCTCTGCCAGTGGTGCAGACCCACCTGAAACCAGCTGGACCACTGGCGATAGATCACGTCAGGAAAGCGGCGCTTAACAAAGTCACCCGCGCTGGGCAGTTTGCCGTACCAGCAGGGTGCAGCGTAATGAGTCATGTTCGGGTCCTGTTTCAGGGGCAGCTAAAGCCGGGAAGCTGGAACGGATTACGAATGCTGCCTGGGGTAAACGACAGCGTGACCTGATGGCCATCCACGCTGAACGTGGCGTCGCGTGTCAGCCCTCCGGCGGCGGTAACGCGGGCACGGTCAAAGAAACGATTGAGCGCCCAGGGACCGCTGGTGACCAGCGTGGAGGTGGTGCCGTTGGTGAGGCCAAGCTGCATCCGCACCTGGCTGGTGCCGCCCGGACCGGGCCAGCTGACCATCTGCACCGCCTGCGGCCCGTGGCTGTAACGCAGGATCTGTCCGTCGACATCCAGCGTCAGGTTAAGGATCTCATTGTCCATTCTGACGGTGCGCAGCGTGACGCGGAAGCCAGGCGTGGTGGCACCGTTGGCAAAGAAGGCATCCCGAATCGACTGTGCCTGCTGGAAAGGACGCAGCAGCGCTTCGCCGCCCGGCAGGCTTTTACCGTCGATACCCGGCGTAAAGCGCCACGCGGCATTGGTGGTATCCACTTTGCTGGCCAGGTTGTCACGAAAGAAACTGTCCATCATGCCGCTGCCCGGCGCAAACATCCGGGCCAGATCGTCCGGTGTCACTTCGCTGCGCGCGGAGCGAACCAGCGGATAGCGACCCGCGATCGCCTGGCGGCAGAAACTGCCCACTTCCATGGTGATGCGCTTACGGACGTTATCCATGTCGCGGCGCTGGGCATCGCTGCTGGCCCCCACCGCCATGCTGGAAACCATATTCTGCAGAGAACCCGGCAGGCGACCGGCGCTGGCCTGCAGACGACTGATGGCATCGCTGGCCGGTGGTGGCATCCCGCTGTTTGCAGCATCCTGGACCGCTGTCAGATAGCGATACAGATCATCGATCTGGTGCAGGAAATCATCCACCGCCAGTACCTTGCTGCCCTGCTGCAGCGGCTGGGCCAGCTCAATAACCGGCGCAAAGTGCACGGCCACCGCCTGCTCCGGCGTGGTCTGACTGGTGGCCTGTCCACGCGCGGCAGCGGCGTCGGACGAGCTAAACAGGGCTTCAAGGGTGCGGGTGGCGCTGTTGTCCAGAGGCTTTGCCGCCTGAGCGGTTTTCTCATCCGGCTGCGCCCGGTTCAGCGTCAGCAAGCGGCTGAGGTTGATAACCAGCTGGCGCAGCGGCGAGTGATTGCCGGAGAGCAGACGTGCCGTGTTGATGCGCTGCGAGAGGTCGGCGCTGCTGTTAAGCTGAATATCGCTCAGGAACTGCTCCCACTGGCGGATGTAGTCCTGTACGTAGAGCTGGCGCACGGCCAGATCGGTCTGCTCGCTTTTCTGTGCAGGTGCCGCACCATCCAGCACCCAGAGATCGTCCTTGTAAAGGGCCTGAGTGACCGGCGCTATCTGTTTGTCCACATGCTGCCAGTACCCCTCCGGCGTATAGAGACCCGCCACCCCGTCATTCACCGATTTACCGCTTTTGCGCGAAAAGACCAGCTCGCTCTGCGGCCCGCCCAGCGACGCCAGCGTGACCGTCTGCAGCGTATCGCTGCGCTGCAACAGGCGCTTCAGCCGGCCATAGACGCGCTGTGACAGCGGCATCTGATTGATCAGCGCCTGTTCGCGCTTAATCAGGGCCTCATCCTTCGCATAAGGTGAGGCGTGGATCTGCGTCTCCAGCAGCTGTTGCAGATGCCACGCCAGCTGCTTCACCTGCTGCTGGGTCACGTTCTGCGGCAGCTCACGCGACAGATTGAGCATCAGCCAGGCCTGCAGGAATCTGCCATCGTAGTGCTTAGGCTGATAGAGCATCTGATACGCTTTCAGCGCCTCATAGCTGTAGTCCGCATCGCTGCCGTTATCGGCCCGCAGCCAGCGGGTGATGTTCTGCGCCACCTGCGGCAGCAGGAGCTGCTTCAGGGCTTTCTCATAGAGGGCGCGGGTCGCATCACTGACTTCCGTGCCGCGATACAGCCCCATCCGGCGCGTCAGCGGCGGTGAGTCCAGCGAAAAATCGGCGCTCTCCGGCAGGTGCAGCAGCGTGTTGAGATAAGGCACCAGCGCAAAGAGATCGCCATTAACCTGCTGCCGGAGCTGGTCGCCCAGTTGCTCCACCTGCGGCGTTTTGGCCGCCATCTCCTGCAGATAGGATTTGTTCTTGCTGTAACTGGTGAGCCAGAGCGCACCCGCCACCAGTAACAGCAGCAGCAGGGCAAGATAGCCTGACCACAGCCCCGCGCGATTGCGCAACTCCCACCAGCGGTTACTGCCAGCCAGCCCGGACTCCTGGAAAATGACATCCTCCAGCACCCCTTTCAGGAAGAAGCTCTGCCCTTTGTTTTGTGGAATCGGGGACTCTTTATTGACCTGATCCCAGCTGCCCGATTCGCCCGTCTGCTGACCCGACAGATTCAGCGCGCGGTTCAGCTCGCCCATGACCCGATCAAACGGCAGACCTTCCTGCGTGCCGCTGGCAAAGTAGATCCCGCGCGGTGCAAACTGCGTTTCGAAATCGGAACGGGCAAACAGCGTGTCGAGCGCCTCGGCCAGCAGCGGCCGCAGCGCCGCGAACTCCTGCGGGAAGAGGTAACTTTCGGCGCGGGCCTGGGGATCGCTCTCCATCAGCAGCCGATCGGCCAGTCCGGCATCGAGCCGCTGTTGCAGCAGTGAATACTCCTGCTGGAACTGGCTGTTAAGCTCAAAATCTGCGGCTGACGCCTGCGCCCACGGGAAGGTGAAGCCCCAGATCTGCTCGCGCTGGGCTTTATCCAGCGAGGCGAAGTAGCTGCGAAAGCCTTTGAGCAGGTCAGCCTTGGTAACCAGCACATAGACCGGGAAACGGATGCCGAGACGATCGTGCAACTCCATCAGGCGCTGACGCAGCGCCAGCGCCTGGTTGCGCAACGCTTCGGGTGACTGGCTCAGCAGGTCAGAGACGCTCAGGGTGACGATCACGCCATTGATCGGCTGACGTCCGCGATATTTGCGCAGCAGGTCAAGGAAATGGTGCCATTCGCTGGCATCCCGCTCCTGCTGACTCTCCTGGGTGCTGTAGCGCCCGGCGGTATCCAGCAGCACGGCATCATTAGTGAACCACCAGTCGCAGTTGCGGGTGCCGCCGATGCCGCGCAGCGCCGATTTGCCGAACTTATCCGCCAGCGGAAACTGCAGCCCTGAGTTAACCAGCGCGGTGGTTTTACCGGCACCGGGCGCGCCGATGATCATGTACCACGGCAGCTGATAGAGATACTGCCGACCAAAGCGTTGCGCCCAGAACGGACGGCCTCTGCTGCTGTGACGCTGGAAGTGCGCCTTTTTCAGCATCTCCGTGGCCTCCGAGAAGCGCCCTGCCAGCACCTGCTCTTCGCTGGTCAGCCGCTGACGATCGGCGTCCGGCGCATCACTCTTGCCGGTTTCGAGGCTCGACATCAGCTTGCGGTTGAGCCAGAAGTTATAGAGTCGCGGGATCGCCTGCCCCAGCCCCCACACCAGATAGAGCAGCGCGATACTGATCATGCGGTTCTGCTCCGGCTCCAGCGGGCGCGAATCGACGATCGAGAATACCGGGCCAATCACCCAGATAATAAAGGAGAGCGCAGTAATGCCGACAAAGCCCCACGCCAGGCGGCTGGTCAGCACGGCAAACAGAATATTCAGCATGGATCAGTTCCCTCTTGCCGGGCCGTTGAGTTCAGCCTGCGTTGCATCCGGTGCCACCAGCAGCGTGATTTCCACACGACGGTTGCGTGCGCGATTTTCTGCGCTGGTGTTCGGTACCAGCGGATTGCTTTCGCCGCGCCCTTCCGCCCTGACCCGTGACGGCTGTGCCAGCTGCTGCTGCAGCAGGCTCTGCACCGACCGGGCGCGTGCCAGCGAAAGCTCAAAGTTAGAGGCAAAGCGGGCGCTGCGGATCGGCACGTTGTCGCTGTAACCAATCACCTGAATCTGGCCGCTGACGTTGTTCATCGCCGCCGCGATACGCTGGATCACTCCGGTATAGCGGCCGCGAACCTCGGTAGCGGCGGAGGCAAACAGGCCATCCCCTTTCAGCGTCACCACACTGCGATCCGCTTCGTCGCGCACGGCCACCAGCCCGGCATCAATCTCCGGTTTCAGGAAGGCCCGCAGGTTCAGCGTGGCAGGCGGTGGCGGCGCAGGATTGCCAATCTTCACCTCCGGCAGCACCGTCTGATAGATGCGGGCGAGCACCGGCGAGGTGTAATCGCCCAGGCGCCAGTTCAGGACGATATAGAAGAGGCAGGCTGCCAGCCCCGCTACGGCCGCACAGGCCCAGAGCGGGATCATCGGCCGCCACAGTTTGCGCAGCACGGGCTGATCGGTAGGATGCGGTGACAGCGCCGCCGCATAACTGCCGCGCACGCCTTTGATCATCTGCAGCAGACGCTGCTTAATGGTCTCCAGCTGGGAGCGGCCATTGTCCAGGACGCGGTAGCGCCCTTCGAATCCCAGCAGCAGGCAGAAGTAGATCAGCTCCAGCATCAGGATGTGGCGTCTGGGGTTCTGTGACAGCCTGGCCAGCAGCTGGAAAAACTTCTCGCCACCCCAGGTTTCGTTGTGAAACGTTACCAGCAGACCGTTACTGGTCCAGACGCCACGGCTGCCCCAGGGTGTCAGCGCCGCCGCCTCGTCGAGTGCGGTACAGAGGCAGTAACGTGCGCCGATGATCACTTCATAGCCCACGCCGGACTGCTGGCAGCTCAGCTCGAAGCGACGGATCTGATCGATCAGTTGCTGACGTAGTGCCGCCGGATCCTCATGGGAGAGCGAGTGACGGATCTGGGGAATGGCATTAATCAGAGGGTTGGCCGCCGCGACAAGCACATTCTGGTGGCTGGTATCCGGCGCAAGATCGCTGTGTGACTGGGGTTGTTCCTGCATCATGCTGCGTGCTCGGTTTATTATTCTGACTGACTACGGATGGCCCAGAACTCCATGCTCAGGCCCGGAAACTCACCGGCAAGATGCAGCGCAAAAGCGCCCGAGCGCTCCATCTCTTTCCAGAGTTCGCTGTTCTTATCCAGTTCGAAATAGCTATATCCTGAATGCCAGGGGATCTGCGGCGGGGCGCCTGGCATCGACCGTAGCGCCAGACCCGGCAGTTGCAGCTGTACCAGATCGCGGATTTTGCTGACCGGCGCGACCTTCATCTGCGCAGGGAAATGGGTGATGAGGGTGTCAGCGGGCACGCTGGCTTTCACTGCCAGCACGAAGCCAAACTCATGCACCATGCTGCTTTCCGGCACGGTCGCCACGTTGAGCCCGTGTGAACGCTGGGTCAGCGGCAGCTGGATAGCACTCTCTTCCATCACCTGCGAGAGCCCCTGACGCAGCAGCAGCGACAGACGGCTGAAACAGCTATTCAGATCGTCATGATCGTAAAGCGGCAGCCCTTCAGGCGCACGGGCTGGCGTCCAGGTACTCAGTTCTGCCGCCAGCTGCAGCCAGTGGCTGAAGAGTGTTTCGGGATGCAGCAGCGGCAGATGCTGAAGATGACTGTGCAGGCCCAGCTGCCGGTTAAGCAGCGCCAGCAGCATAAAATCGACCATATCGGCGCTGTTGAAACGGCCGGTGCCCGGCGCGCGCTGACTCAGCTGCTGGCTGCGCTGCTGGATCAGCCCGTGGAGATCGTTGAACATGTTCTGCAGCGGACGGCTGCTGTTCAGGGTCAGCATCGGCGGAATGTAGTCGCTGTCGAGCCGGATATGGTTGTCGCTGCGTTTTTCGATCACCTGCGCCACGCCCATCGCGGTCCACTCGGCGGTCAGATCCTGCTCCAGCATCAGGCGCAGGCGAAGTTTGCCAAACTGCACCGTGGCACTGCCCACCGCCTGCACGTTGTCATCTTCCACCTCCGTTTCCCAGGCCAGGTAGCGCGCCAGCGAATCGTGCGACTCCTGAAACGCCACGGCCTCACGGCCGTTGCGCCGGGCCGGAATCGCCAGCACCACTTTGCTGCGATCAACCGACGCAGGCAGATCGAGCGGGGCCGGGCCATGCTGTGGCTGGCTGAAGGCAAAGAAGGTGCCATCCGGCAGACAGCCGCTGGCGGCACTCAGCGCCAGTTTGCCCTGACGCAGCAGCGCCTCATCAAACTCAAGATCGTAAAAACCCCAGGTGTAGGCGCGCTGCAACTGCCCCCACTCCCGCAGGGTGCTGAGGAGATAATTTTCTGACTGCTGGAAATGGTGAGGACGCAGAAACATCCCCTCCGTCCAGACGACTTTTTCCGCTCTGTTCATCGGCATCACTGTTTTTCCACGCGAAGGCCATTCGTTCCCGCCACAATATGCGCATTCAGCTCGCCATCGTTACGTTTCCAGAACGCCCAGAATGAAGGTGACTCGCCTTCGGGAACCGGCAGCGAGAGTCGCCAGATTTTGCCATCCAGCATCTGGTATTCAGCCATGATGCCGATAAAGCGCGCCTCGGGCAGGCTCCTGATACGCAGCGTTTTGCTGCGCTGGTCTGAGGTCAGGAAGAACTGTTGGGTATTGAGCTGCGCGCCGCCCTGTGCGTCGGCAGACGGGTTTTGCAGGGAGTAGAAATCGGCTGACATGAACCCGGCATCTGAACTCAGCAGCATAACCCGGACTTTCAGTGGCGCACCGCCGTTAAGCTGGTTCTCCGCCCGCACCGTCAGGTTGTAGTAGGTCGCTGGCGGCTGACTGCTGCTACTGCTGCAGGCTGATAGCAGCCACACCAGCAACACGATCAGCCCACTCCGTAGTGACATATTTCTCGTCATGAAGCCCTCCCTGCCCGATGCAATTAGTTAATGATCCAGGTTCCGTTAGTGCTGTTCTGGCAGGCGGTGCTGTCGCCGTTAACCGCAACACAGGTTTTTTTCTTGCTGGTGCGAACGCGACGTTTTGGCTGATCGGCTTTGATGGTCTGGTCATAGAGTTCGCTTTTCACCACCGCGCGGAACGGCACATAGCCTGTCAGCCTGACGGCAGCCTGCGGTGCCGCAGGTTTATCGCCCTCTTTCGCTGGCGGGGTGGCGGTTTCGGGTTGCGCGTCGGCTGCGGTGTCGGCCGCTTCACCCAGCGCCAGCCAGTTGTTCTCCACCTGACCAATCACCGTATAGCTTTCACCGCTTTTCAGGGTCTCCACCACTTTGCCGCCATAACCAGGATGGTTCATGACCGAGGCGGGATAAAGCGCGCGATAGGTTTCATTGACCGGTGTGAACTGCGCGGGCGGTTTGACCGCATAGCGATGGCTGAGTACCACGCCATCCACGGTGCTGGTGACCAGCGTGTCATCCGTCATTTGCGGCGGCGCTTTACAGCCAGCGACAGAGAAAACAAACATCAGCCCTAACGCAATACGAAGCTTCACCATTTTTTTCATGTTGTGTTCCATTCATACCTTGAAGAGAGGCCAGAGGCCGGGAGTCAGTGATGAAAATCGGGAAATATCACGGGTGAAGAAGGCCATTAGTACCAGCCTTAAAGCCACCCCTGAATCAAAATGCCTGGAGGCTGCGGTCAGCAAAAATGCCGACTGATCAAATAATATTAAGTATAAAAAAGCAGCATCGGGGATGAAAACGGCGCGAGAAGGAAATCAGTCGCGCGAAAAATCGATCAGAAATATGATCGTTTTTTTTGTGTCTGATTCAGGAAGGCGGGGGAAACCCAAGTTTTCCTTATACCATACCTGGCTATTTAACGACCGCTTTTAATTAAAACATTAATCGCAAGCGCGTTATTGTTGAGCATATACCTGCATGGAAAATCTCGAATAACTAAATAAATAGCTTTAAATACATGCATTTACAATAGATCCGTTAATCCATAGCTACCGCACGAGCCAGAGAGATCCTGCCCGTGAGTCTGCAATCACATTCATATTGTAAATTTAATCGATAAGTTTACAGAAGATTTACGGAATTTCAACGGCACACGCCGCCCGGTATTTTAATAAGAAAAATTTAATATATAGAGTTAATGCAAATATTATCAGATTTTGAACTGCCTACTAAGACGATTCCTAAAAACTTCCGATATTCTGAAGTGTTTTTATGCAAAAAAAGCGCAGAACCGAAGCGGCCATTAAAAAGTCTCATGTAAAATCTGGTACTCTTCGATGGACTGCTGGCGCAGTGGGCGCAGAGGTGACGTAAGGCTGGGATGGAAAGAACTGCGGATGGCTTTCAGATATTGCCAGACATATCAGAGGGTTATATCAGTACCACTGCAAATAAGAATGTCGGATGCGAAATGAGAGGGCTTTCAGGCTAAAAGAAACCGTAAATCTGTCGGTTTAATTTTTCAACTAACTGATTAATTGTTCTTTATCGGCGCATTTTTGTTGCGTGGTCATCAGATATTTCCTGACTCTTCGCACCTCTTAACGTAAAAAACCACGCCGAAGCGTGGTTCTGTTGTGGCTGCGCGCAGGGGCACCGCCAGATTCCGCCTGTGAATCAGAAGAAGCCCAGCGGTTCGATGCTGTAGCTGATCAGCAGATTCTTGGTCTGCTGATAGTGATCCAGCATCATTTTATGGGTTTCACGCCCGATGCCCGATTTCTTGTAGCCACCAAAGGCAGCATGGGCCGGATAGAGGTGATAGCAGTTGGTCCAGACGCGCCCCGCTTTGATCGCCCTGCCCACCCGGTAGGCGCGGTTAATATCGCGGGTCCAGACGCCGGCACCCAGACCATAAATAGAGTCGTTGGCAATCGCGATCGCTTCCGCTTCATCTTTAAAGGTGGTGATGCCGATGACCGGTCCGAAGATCTCTTCCTGGAACACCCGCATACTGTTGTTGCCTTTCAGCAGCGTCGGCTGAATGTAATAGCCGCTGTTGAGCGCGTCATCCAGCTTCTCGATGCCGCCGCCAGCCAGCACTTCCGCTCCCTCCTGACGCGCCACCTCCAGATAGGAGAGGATTTTGTCAAACTGCTGCTGCGAGGCCTGAGCGCCGACCATGGTGTCGGTATCCAGCGGATCGCCCCGTTTGATGGTTTTTACCCGTTTCATCACGGCCGCCATAAAGGGTTCGTAGATAGACTCCTGCACCAGCGCGCGTGACGGACAGGTACAGACTTCGCCCTGATTCAGGAAGCCCAGCACTACCCCCTCTGCGGCTTTCTCGATGAAGCTCTCTTCCGCCTGCATGATATCTTCAAAGAAGATGTTAGGGGATTTACCGCCCAGTTCGACGGTCGACGGGATCAGGCTTTTGGCCGCCAGTTCCAGAATATGGCCGCCGGTGGCGGTAGAACCGGTAAAGGCAACCTTGGCGATGCCGGGATGTGAAGCCAGCGCCTCACCCGCCTCTTTACCAAAGCCGTGCACCACGTTCAGTACGCCCGGAGGCAGCAGATCTTTAATCAAGTCCACAAAGACGGTAATCGACAGCGGCGTCTGTTCAGCCGGTTTCAGCACCACGCAGTTACCTGCGCCCAGCGCCGGTGCCAGCTTCCAGGCGGCCATTAACAGCGGGAAGTTCCACGGGATAATCTGCGCGACGACGCCCAGCGGCTCATGAAAATGGTAGGCCGCCGTGAACTCATCGATCTCGGCGGCACTGCCCTCCTGTGCCCGCAGACAGCCCGCAAAATAGCGGAAATGATCCACCGCCAGTGGCATATCGGCCGCCAGCGTTTCGCGCACCGGTTTACCGTTGTCCCAGGTTTCATACACCGCCATCGTTTCCAGATGCTGCTCCAGCCGATCGGCAATTTTCAGCAGCAGCAGCGAGCGTTGTTGCGGCGAGGTTTTACCCCAGGCATCAGCGGCCGCTGCAGCCGCGGCCACCGCGTTATCCACATCGGCCGCATCCGAACGCGGGAACTCACCGGCCACCGATCCATTCACCGGTGAAGTATTGGTAAAGTAGTTTCCCTTCACCGGCGCGACAAATTCACCATTAATGAAGTTGCCATAATTCTTTTGTAGCGTAATCAGAGAACCCTGTTCTCCGGGGGCGGCGTAACGCATGGTCATTCTCCTGAAAGGTGACTGATGCAACAATAGTGAAACTTGTTATTAACATGATGCAACATCAAGAGAGTGTCAGGTCTTTCAGGCCGAAACTGTGACCGCTCCGAAGGATTAGGCGTTTCCGGGGTGTCTCAGGAATATTCTGACTTTTCCCTGCAGACGGATGCCGCGAGAAACTTGTGCGGCGTGGCGGGGTCAACGTGAGGATGAACAGATTACGGAGATGAGTATGCTGGCTTCAGCTATGACCCTGATGCGCACCAAGGCCAGTTTCGTGCATCAGTTTATTCGTAACCCGCGCAAGATGGGCAGCATTACGCCCTCATCAGAGACCCTGTGCCGGACGATGACCGCGTCGGTTCAGTGGTCTGAAACATTACGCATCGCCGAACTCGGCGCGGGCGATGGGGTGCTGACGCGACAGATACTGGCGCAGATGGCCCCCGACGCCACCCTGGATGCCTTTGAGATCAGCACCGCCCTGGCGGACAGGCTGAATGCCCTCGACGACTCCCGCATGACTGTGCGCACCTGTTCGGCTGAATATCTGAACGGCGAATATGACGCGATCTTCTCCGGCCTGCCGCTGTTATCCTTACCGCCTGACCTGCGTGAAGCCATTCTGCGGGCGGTATTCAACGCGCTGGGGCCGGACGGCGTCTTTGTGCAGTTCCAGTACACCTCGCTGACCCAGCCGGATCTCTCACGCTACTTCACCTGGGAGCGCCAGAGGGTGCTGAAGAATGTGCCGCCCGCCTGGGTCTATCGCTGTACCCGTCACTACGCGCCCTGAGCCTGTCTGACGACCGGGCACGTCTGTTGCCAGAATGAGACCAGCAGTTCACGCGCCCAGTCTTTGCCCTCAATGTCGCGCCCGGCACACTCTTCGATCGTGTCCGGCGGCAGACAGGCGTTCATAATCGGCCGGGAAAATTCGGGATGAAACTGCACCGATAACGCCTGCGGCGAATAGCGCACGATCTGACAGCCATCGCGCCCAGACGACGCCAGCACCTGCGCGTGAGGCGGCGCGGTGATCACCGACTGACGATGCGACAGCCAGACGCTGAACGAGGCGGGCAGCCTCTGCAGAAGCGGATCGCGCTGCGCCTGTTCCGTGCAGCGAATCGGTAACAGGCCACGCTCCCAGCCCTGAGGATTGTCCGCCACCACACCGCCCAGCGCATAGGCCATCAGCTGATGGCCGTAACAGACGCCCAGCAGCGGCAACCGATGGTCGATCGCTGCCCGTACCCAGGCGGCGCTGCGTTCACTCCAGTCGGCGTGATCGGTCACCATCGCCCAGGAGCCGCTGAGGATCGCGCCGGAAATCTGATCAAAATCGGGCAACGCCTCGCCCAGATGGGGCCGGACAATCAGGTAATCATCAGGCTGCAGATCCAGTGCATCAATGAACCAGCGTGGCTGTTCACCAATCTGCGCGACGACGTTTGCGGGCGGGACTTCAAGCTGAATTAACGCAAGGGGTAAGGCGGATGCAGGGGTCATACCGAATCAGATCCTCTCAGAAGTCGTTTCAAATCAGTCTGCCATCAATGCCATAAAAAGTCTCACCAGGCGGCGGGGCTGTCGCAGAAAATTTCTGCCAGCGATTGGCTGGATTGCCGGAGTTCGTGCCATCATTAGCAGGCTATGCAAAAAACATCGAAAGGATATTATCGTGGCTGTGCGGCATTTTTTTCTGATTCTGATGGTGGTCTCTATCTGGGCCTTTAATAACGTCGCGGTGAAATGGGGTCTGCTGGAGCTGCCGCCGCTGTTTCTGACGTTTATGCGTTTTGTCGTGGTGGCGATAGTGCTGGTGCCCTTCTGTCGCATTACCCGTCAGCAATTGCCCTGGCTGCTGCTGCTGGCCTTCACGTTCGGCTTTATGCACTTCTCGCTGCTGTTCGTCGGCCTGCGCTATACCGATGCCGGCACCGGCGCGATTGTCGTGCAGCTGGGCACGCCGATTGCGATGCTGCTGGCGATGGCGGTGCTCAAAGAGAATCTGAAACTGGTGCAGCTGATGGGCATCATGATTTCGCTGAGCGGCGTGGTGGTGCTCTCCGGCAGCCCCACCATTCCTTCATGGTGGGTGCTCTGCCTGCTGCTGTGCAGCGCCACCGGCTGGGCGGTGAGTAATCTGATCGTGAAAAAGTCACCGCCGATCAAGCCGCTGACCATGACCGGATGGATTGCGTTTCTGGCGATACCGATCGTCGGCGGATCCAGTCTGGTGATGGAGTCCCATCAGCTCTATGCCCTGCAACATGCGGGCTGGCGCGGCTGGTTCGCCATTCTCTACAGCGCCATCGCGTCTTCGATTGTCGCCTATACGCTGTGGTATATGCTGCTGAAGAAGTACAACGTCAACCTGATCATGCCCTATTCGCTGCTGACGCCGGTGCTCTCCGTGCTGATGGGAATTGTGGTACTGGGCGACAGCCTTAACAGCTTCAAGATTATCGGCGCTTCTCTGGTGGTGCTGGGCACCGCTATCGCAGTTCTGAACCTGCGTAATCTGCGGATGCACGCCCGCTTTCCCCGCCTGCGGCGGCGCTGATACCGCCTGCTATGCTTAGATAAAACCGCCGTAAGGAAATTCAGCATGGACTTATCGCTCGCTGGCTCGCTGTGGCAGCAGATGCAGCAGGGATTGCGGGGCCACGACGCTATCAGGCCGCTTCCCGTCTTTACCGATCGCGCCACTTTCTCTTCCGCCCTTGCCGTCAGCGAGCTGGCGGCCACCAGCACCGGACTCGCGACGCAGGCCGTCGCCGACCTGCTCGCTGCCTCCAGCCCTGACATGATCCTGCCGCCCGTCACCGTGAACGTCCGGCTCGCTTCACGCTGGTTTCAGCAGAGCTTCTGTCCACTGAATCGCGCAGCACCCGCCCTGTGGGACCTCTTTGCGGGCGACTATCAGAGCCGGGATGGCTGGATCCGTCTGCACACGAACGCGGCGCATCATCGCCAGGCGATGGAGCGGGTGCTGGGCCGTCATGCCGATCGCCCGGCGCTGGCGCGACAGGTCCGGCAGTGGCAGGCCAGCGAACTGGAGCAGGCGATCATTGACGCAGGCGGCTGCGCGGCTGAGATGCGCAGCGCCGCTGCCTGGCAGCAACATCCGCAGGGCCTGGCGGTGCAGCGTGAACCGCTGTTCAGCTGGCAGAGCACCCTTCCGGCTCCGGCACCTGCGTGGCTGCTGCCCCGCGCCCGACCACTGCTGGGCATCCGCGTTCTGGATCTGACGCGGATAATAGCCGGGCCGGTTGCGACCCGCTTTCTTGCCAGTCTGGGCGCCCGCGTGCTGCGCATCGATCCGCCCGGCTGGCAGGAGCCGACGCTGGATGAGGAGATGAGCTGTGGCAAACGCCGCGCGGTGCTCGATCTGACCCAGCCTGCCGATCGTGCGCAGTTTGTTCGCCTGCTGCGCGAAGCCGACGTGCTGGTTCATGGCTATCGGGCCGATGCACTTGAGCGGCTCGGGTTTGATGCAGAAACGCTGCACTCCCTCTCACCGGGTCTGGTCGATGCGGGTCTTAATGCCTGGGGCTGGCAGGGGCCGTGGCGCAATCGTCGCGGCTTTGACAGTCTGGTCCAGATGGGCTGCGGGATTGCCGAACGGGGAATGCAGTGGCAGCAGAGCGATAAGCCGGTGCCGCTGCCGGTTCAGGCGCTGGATCATGCCACCGGCTATCTGCTGGCGGCGGCGGTGCTGGAGGGATTACGGCGACGTCTGACAGCCGGACACGGCAGCCAGGTACGGCTGTCGCTGGCGCGCACCGCCTGGCTGTTGCAGCAGCATCCCGCGGATCATCTCGCGGGCACCGGCATTGTGCCGCAGGTGAACGATAACCTGCCCTGTTATGAATTAACGCCGTGGGGGTTCGGGGTCAGGCTTAAGGCCGCTGCCCGACTGCCCGGCACGCCGCAGCTCTGTGCTACCGCCGGATCGCCGCCGGGCACCCACCCGGCAGAATGGTAAATCAGGCGTCGTCGCCCGATTCGCGGCTTTCCAGCAGTTCGTTGTACATCGCCTGAATCGCTTCGCGGCTCAGCATCGCCAGCGTACGGTAAAAGGCGGTGCTGGCGTGTGCCTCCACTTTGCCCAGGAACGCGCCGCACCACGGCAGCAGATACTCTTCGAACAGCGCCAGTTGCGCGGCGCTCTCATCCTCTGCGGACTGGTCTTCCAGCCAGGACGCCGCCAGCAGCATCACACCAAAATGGTCAGCAGGCGCATCGCTCAGAGGCATACCGCGCGAGGTTAAGAATGCACGCACTTCCGGCTCGGTTTTGCCTTCAGGCCATTGTGAGGCGTAAGGCGGCACGTTGCAGTCGCTGCCAATAAACAGCGCATTGTAGTCGGCGGCCAGCGCCTGAGGATCGCTGTTCTGCTGCAGACGCGTCAGAAGCTCATCCTGCTCCAGCGGCCACTGCGACTGCAGTTTGCCTTCACGCAACAGCGTGAACAGCGGCACCAGCAATGGATCCTGCGGCTGACGGTTAAACAGTGAGCCGATGATGCGGCAGAGAATGGAAAACTCATTCATGAGTCAGATTTCCTTGAGGCAAAGTAAATTAAAAGTCAGCCAGTTCCGCAATGCGTTTACCGCTACGCATTTCCAGAAAATCGAGCAGGCGACGAGGCGTGACATTTAACACCCGATCCTCCGGAAAATCCACCTCGCGGGCGATGCGCAGGCAGTGGTCGAAATGGCCGGGCGTAAAGGCGGTGTGAGAATCGGAGCCAGAAACCGCCCTCTGCCTGCATCGGCGCCCTTAACAACGGCGAAGGCCGGGAGTCTGAGCACGCGATCCTGTTTCGGACTATCTCTGTCAGAAAATGAGCTGAGCGTCTGAAAAGGCCTCAACGCAAGCCGACAGTTTTGCATGAGAAAATTCAGAACAGAGACTTCAGCATCGACTGATTCTGAGGAGTGACTGGCCAGAGGGGAGGTATGGAACCACCGACCCGTCAGCCCCGTAGATTTATCGGCACCATCAAACAGAAAAGCAGACACCACTTTTTATACTGTCGCTTAACTGAACTAGTAAAACCGAAAATACTTTGCAGACAAATAAATGATGAAAATGATCCATATAAAAGCGAACAGCAGACCATAAGCAGGAAAGAAATTTATAAAGATGATGGCCCCGATCAGGCCGATAGCAGGTGGTATAAGTCCAAAAAAGGATTGGCTCAGCCAGGCATAGAGCCAGCGAAAGATCGTCTTCATTTAACTAATAGCTTATTCAGCAGATTCAGGATCGGCTCGTCATTGGTGGAGCCGGAATTTTTTAAATAGATTATTTTAGACATTCCGCTCCATCGACGCAGAGCGCATTTTGAACGCGTAACAGAGGCCGAAGTCATAATGTGCAGTTCTGTTCGTTGATGGTATTAACGGTATAACAAAAGAAGCAAGCCATCTTCGCTATGGTGAACAATCCAAATCGGAAGGAATTTTCGCTGATGGCGCAATGGAAACAGCACAATTTATGGGGTTTAGCCCAAAACATGGGTTAGCTCTTTATAATACGGCCACCCTGGGAGCGAGTGTATATAGTATCTTCGGCTTAGCAAGAAAACCAGGAGCCTGGAGATTATTTCGTTGGCTGCCGCGTGATTACTACCGTAAAGTTGACACAATGAACAAGCCCAAGCTAACGATGAAAATCGCTGGATATGGTGTCAAAGCGAAAGTCATTTTTGATCTTCTGGCTACTGATAATAGTACTGATTAAGATTTGTCCGCCCTGCAGAACTGCCAGGCTTTATAAGCAAGTACAGGCGGTTGTATAAAAATTGCGACCGCTGCTCCACAAGAAAGACCAATAGCACCAGAGAAAACACTCTGCTCAGATGCGAATATCACAAGAAAAATGAATACAGCGACGCAACTGGATACAACCCATGCAGCAAGAATAAAACGCCTGGCCAGGTCCCTGATGGCATTTTCCAGCGTTCCACCATAGGTTTCAACGTTGTTTTTTATCTTTTTTAAATCCGATGGGATAAAGCCAGAACTCAACAAAGCCTCATCAGTAACATCCATATTGTCCTCTCCGCATTTCTTCACTGGCGATGGCATTCACAATCATACTGATGAACTTTACAGCATTCCAGCCGAAACTGTTTCTGTGATTCTGGAAAACTCCCGTATCCCAAAAAGTCCTTACCATTAAGTTCAGGAAGCCTGAGCGCCTCTCCAGTTGGCCTTAGTTCTGCCTGATAAGTCAGCGATACATATTCCTACCTGAGGTGATCGCCGCAGTAGCTCGCATTATCTTCTTCTGAACAGTTACAAGAGCCGTTTTTCTGTCCTCAAGCAATGCTTTAAGTGATTGAACTTCAGCACTGCCAGACAGAGTTTGAGCGGTATGACCGCAGATATAGCTCTATAGTTTTTTTCGCTGGATCCCAGTGGATGTGGTGAGGTTAAACGGCTTCGTATGGCCAAGGGCAGTTCGCCGCGCTTTTGATGTTAGCGGGCTGACCCTGCATATGTCGTTCGGCCAGTGCGGCAACGTTGCCAAAGGCGCGCTTTGATTCAGTTGATGATTCCGTATTGGCTCGCATAAACAGCAAAACGGACACATCAGATCGGTAGGGTTTTGGTTCACACTCTTCAGGGTAAACTTCTTGCTATTCATCCCGGTGAAGATTGTCAGGCCAGGACATTTCAGACAAACAGATTATTCGTTTGCAGTAGTAGCGTCAGCACGACTGAGGCGGCAGTGGTTCTCAACATACAACCCGCGATCCGAAGAGATCCCCCCTCTTTTGACATCATCGATAAAATCAGCAGGTCCGCTGTTTTTGCCCTTAAACGCTGAAATACTTTCATCACGGGTCTACTGATATTGAGGTTGTTTTCTACTGCGCAACGCCGAGCTGCTTCGGTCTGTCGTTGTGTCGCTGGCTTGACCAGAGAAAATTAGCTTAAAACACCCCCTTTACCCCTCATATCCCCGCAGATTAAAGCGGGGATTCTCATCATGACGAGCGTATTGATGACGTAACCTGTCGCTAAAAGTCAGCCAGTTCAGCAATCCGTCTGCCGCTACGCATTTCCAGAAAATCGAGCAGCCGACGAGGCGTGACATTCAGCACCCGATCCTCCGGAAAATCCACTTCGCGGGCGATGCGCAGGCAATGGTCGAAATGCCCGAGCGTAAAGGCGGTGTGAGAATCGGAGCCAAACGCCAGCCGTCCACCGGCATCGCGTACCGCGGCGGCGATCGCCCGGCAGTTGGGTTCGCTGCCTGGCCGCGAATGGGTAAAGGAGGAGTTATTCAGCTCCAGCGCCACATCGTAACAGGCGGCGGCTTCAGCGATAGCCGGGATATCGACCGGGAACTTCGGGTTGCCCGGATGGCTGATGATATGAACCAGCCCGCTCGCCATCGCCGCGATCATAGCGTCGGTGTGATGCTTTCTGTCGCGCGGTGCATAGACCGGCTCGTGAAAACCGGCGACGATCAAATCCAGCGCATCGAGCATCGGGCCGGAACAGTCGATCTCGCCCTGCTGATTTTTAATATTGGCCTCAATACCCCGCAGGATTGCCACGCCGTCAATCACCCGCGGCCAGATGCGCATATTAATAAAGTGCCAGTAATGCGGTGCGTCGGCCATGTCCGGACCGTGATCGGTAATGGCAAACAGTTTCAGGCCGGTTTGCTTCGCCTGAGCCACATAGTCATGCAACGTGCTGTAAGCATGCGTACTCGCGATGGTGTGCATATGCAGATCTACCGGATACATCCTCTTCTCCTGCTGATTGCCCCTGACAGGGCCGATTGATTAATAGCCACGCTGACGGTCCACTCTGCCTTTTGGCTGCTCACCTGCCTGATCCTGCAGAATTGCGCGGGCGATAAAGTCGATAGCTTCGTCGATCAAGGTTACCGCCGCATTATGGGGCGTGATCGTGACGCGCGGATGGGACCAGAGCGGATGCGCCTCGGGCAAAGGTTCAACCTGAAAGACATCCAGCGCCGCCGCTTTCAGCTGTCCGCTATCGAGCGCGGCCAGCAGGTCGTCTTCCACCACCTGCGCACCACGCGCGATATTGAGGAAGAAGGCGCCATGCGGGAGCTGCTGCAAAAAGGCGTGATCGACCAGGTTCACGGTTTCCGGCGTGCTCGGCAGCAGGTTGATGAGCACCCGCGTCTCGCGCAGGAACGCGGGCAGCGCCTCGCGGCCGGCAAAGCTGGTCACTCCGTCGATCGTTTTAGGTGATCGACTCCAGACGCGCAGCGGGAATCCCCAGGGTTTCAGGCTCTCTGCCACGCTCTGCCCCAGCACGCCCGCACCGAGGATGCCGACGGTGAACGTTTCGCGCGTGTAAGGCGGCAGCGGCTGCCAGCACGCCTGCTGCTGCTGGAGGCGGTAGTCATCAAACCGGCGGAACCAGTTCAGCACGCTGTGAACCGCGTACTCCTGCATCTGTCGCGCCATCCCGGTATCCTCCAGCCGGTAAAGCGGTACGCTGTCGGGCAGCATGTCCGGATGCTGCTGCAGCTGTTTCAGGATCTCGTCCACGCCCGCGCCCAGCGCAAAGACCCCGCGCAGCGTGGCGCGGCCCTGCAGCATCTCAGCGGGCGGGGAACGGACCAGCGCGTAATCGGCTGGCCGATCGTCGCCGGGCTGCCAGGCACGAACCGTTGCCTCAGGCAGGCGCTGCTGTAAACCGTTAATCCAGGCCGCGGCAGACTGCGACGGGTGATACCAGATGATCTCCATCCTGCTCTCCTTTTTTCTTTCAGCGTCCAGGAAAAGCAGCATGAGAGCAAGAAAAAACCGGTGGGGAAAAGCGATTTTTTCCCGGTCAATAATTCCTGTGGCTTCACATTTCCGGCTCGCTTCAGGGTGAAATGGTCAGATAAGGTCTAAAGTTGGTCCTGTGGTCAATGCGTTACGCGCGGCCGCATTTCGGACAAGGAGAAAAACCGATGATAAAAATTGAGGTAAACGCCGCCGAACGGCGTCAGCGTTATGCACCTTTTCTGCTCACGTTGCTGCTGAGCGTACCCGCTTTTACTGCCCAGGCCGATGACAGCAGCCGCATGCTGAATAATCAGCCGCAGCCGCCGGATATCCGCTTAGGCCCGCTGTTCAATGCCGTGCAGCAGGCGAAATTCTATCCGGATCAAAAAACCTTTGCTGATGCGGTGCCGAAGTTCGACCCCTCTTCAATTCTGGCTGACTGGCAGATGCAGAAGAAACAGCGCAATTTCGACCTGAAACATTTTGTCGATGCCAACTTTACGCTGCCCGCCGCGGGCGACAAATATGTGCCGCCAGCCGGACAGAATCTGCGTGAGCACATCGATGGCCTGTGGCCGGTGCTGACTCGCACGGCCAGCAGCGCCGGTCAGTATGATTCGCTGCTGCCGCTGCCCAAACCTTATGTAGTGCCGGGCGGACGCTTCCGCGAAATTTATTACTGGGATAGCTACTTCACCATGCTGGGCCTGGCCGAAAGCGGCCACTGGGATAAGGTGCAGGATATGACGGATAACTTCGCCTCCCTGCTCGACCGCTATGGCCACATCCCCAACGGTAACCGCAGCTATTACCTGAGCCGTTCACAACCGCCGTTCTTCAGCCTGATGGTCGATCTGCTGGCAACCCACGATAACGGCCAGGCCTACACCCGCTACCTGCCGCAGCTGCAGAAAGAGTATGACTACTGGATGGCGGACAGCGACAACGTCGCGGCGGGTGCAGCCAGCAAGCGGGTGATTAAGCTGGCAGACGGCACGCTGCTCAACCGCTACTGGGATGCGCGTGACGTGCCGCGCACCGAGTCCTGGATGGATGACATCGCCACCGCGCAGAAAGCGCCTCAGCGCAATAAGGCGGAACTCTATCGCGAGCTGCGCTCCGGTGCGGCCTCGGGCTGGGATTTCAGTTCACGCTGGTTTACCGACGCGCATAATCTCTCGACCATCCGCACCACGCAGCTGGCGCCGGTCGATCTCAACAGCCTGCTGTTCCATCTGGAGCAGACGCTGTCAAAAGCTTATCAGATGAACAAGCAGACCGATCTTGCGAAGCAGTTCGCAGACCGGGCAGAGAAGCGCCAGGCGGCTATCAACCGCTATCTCTGGGACAGTAAACAGAACTGGTATGCCGATTATGACTGGCAGAAAAAGCAGGTCCATCCGCAGCTGACCGCTGCGACGCTGTTCCCGCTCTATCTGCAGGTCGCCAGCGATAAGCAGGCTGAAAGCACCGCCCGCGCGGTGGAAAAACAGCTGCTGAAGCCGGGCGGTCTGGTGACTACGACCGTCAACAACGGCCAGCAATGGGATGCGCCGAATGGCTGGGCACCGCTGCAGTGGGTCGCCGTCGAGGGTCTGGAACACTACAACCAGCCGAAACTGGCAAAAGAGGTGGGCGTCCGCTTCCTGCAGAACGTTCAGAACACCTATGACCGGGAGCATAAGCTGGTTGAAAAATATGTCGTCGAGGGTAAAAACCTCGGCGGTGGCGGTGGCGGCGAATATCCGCTGCAGGATGGTTTCGGCTGGACCAATGGCGTTACGCTGAAGCTGCTTGATAAATATTGTCCGAAAGAGAAAACCTGTAACAGCGCCCACGATATTCCTCAGGCGTCAGCCTCACAACCTTAATGCTCTCCGGATACCTCTGGCCCTGCCGGAGGTATCCTCTCCCCCCTTTCAGCGAATTTTACTTGAACTTTTTTCATCCGCAGGCAAAATTGCAGCGAATTTTAAAAGGTAATAATTCTCATTATGATAATGAGATTGCCTATCAAGAATATTATCCACCTGCCTGACCGCTTTGCTAAGAAAGGAATTTCGATGAAACTGTCATTGCCGCTGAAAGGTTATGTTCCCCTCTGCACTCTGGCGCTGACCACGCCTGCTCTGAGTTTCGCTGCCGATATGGTAGTGACGGCTCAGCCGCTGGAAGATTCCGCCTCCCCTACCCGGGGTTATCTGGCGACCACCAGCGAGGGCGCGACCAAAAACGACCGTTCGCTGATCACTACGCCGCAGTCCATCTCGGTGGTGACCCGCCAGCAGATGCAGGATCAGGGCGCGCTGACCCTGAATCAGGCGCTGGGTTACAGTTCGGGGGTCTTCACCAATTTCGGCGGTGCCGCCACCCGTTATGACACCATCGCACTGCGCGGTTTCCACGGCGGTGATGTCGATAACACTTTCCTCGACGGTATGCGGCTGATGAGCGACGGCGGCAGTTTTAACGTTCTGCAGGTTGATAACGCCTTCCTGGAGCGCATCGACGTGATCAAAGGCCCCTCTTCTGCACTCTATGGTCAGACTGTGCCGGGCGGGCTGGTCAATATGGTGACCAAACGTCCTCAGTTCAGCGAAGAGGGTCACATCCAGCTGCAGGCCGGCAGTAATGCCACCACCGGCACGATGTTTGACTACACCAACGCCATTAACGACCAGTGGGCCTTCCGCCTGACCGGCATCACGCGCAATGGCGATACCCAGTACGCGCACACCCGCGAAGAGAAATATGCGCTGATGCCGCAACTGATGTGGCAGCCGGATGAGGATACCCACCTGATCCTGAAAGCCTACCTGCAGAAGGATCCCTCTGGTGGCTATCACGGTTCCGTTCCCGGCGACGGCAGCCTCAACGAACACAACGGCTACAAGCTGAACAACGACTTCTATGAAGGCAACAGCGACCTCGACCAGTTCAAACGTCGCGAACAGATCTACAGTTTCGATTTTGGTCACCGCTTCAACGACGTCTGGTCATTCGCCTCGACCGGCAGCTACAGCCACTCGAATGTCGATCTCGATCAGGTCTATCAGATTGGCTGGGATCGCACCAATCCCGATCTGCTGAATCGCTACTACTCCGGCGAACGATCCTCGCTGGCCGCCTGGTCTACCGATAACCGTCTGACAGCGGAGTTCAGCACCGGTGAGCTGGAGCATCGCGTCTCGGTGGGTGGCGAGTACCACCGTTATAAGAATGATATCGTGGCCGCCAGCGGCTCAGCCTCGCAGCTGAATGCCCTGACCGGCGAGCAGGTGGGCGAGATGCCTGACTACCTCTGGACCAGTAAAACCCGTCGCTACTATCAGACCGGGCTCTACCTGCAGGATGAGATGAAGCTGGATCGCTGGCATCTGGATCTCTCCGGCCGTTATGACCGCATCGTCGCAAACAACAGCGGCAGCGCCCGTCGTCAGGATGATCACGTCAGCGGTCGCGCTGCGTTGCTCTACGCCTTCGACAATGGTATTTCGCCTTATGTCAGCTGGAGCCAGTCGATCACCCCGACCGCCCTCACCGATCCCAACAATAATCTGCTGAAGCCGACCACCGCTGAGCAGTATGAAGCCGGGGTGAAATATCAGCCGGTGGGCAGCCGCGATCTCTACAGCGTGGCGGTTTATGATCTGACGCAGAAAGATGTGGCAAACCGGAATGTGCAGACGGCGACCTATTCGCCATCGGGCAAAGTGCATTCACAGGGGATTGAACTGGAAGCGCACAATCAGTTGACGCCGCGCCTCAGCACCGTCGCGAGCTACACGCTGAATCATCTGCGCTACAAAGATTCGGTGGATGGCAACGACGGTCACACGCCTTACGTAACACCCAACAGCATGGCGGCCCTCTGGGGTCACTATCAGTTTGATTACGGCCTGAGTGCGGGCGCGGGCGTGCGCTACATCGGCAAACAGTGGGCGGACAACGAAAATACCACCCGTGTTCCTTCTGTCACGCTGTTCGATGCCTCCGTGAAGGCCGATCTGGGCGTCTGGAACAGCAGCCTGAAAGGTGCCTGGCTGCAGGTGAATGCCAATAACCTGACCGACCGCAACTACGTGGCGGGCTGCTACGGCACGGGCTACTGCTACCGGGGTGCGGAACGCAGCGTGATGGCGACCGTGGGTTACGACTTCTGATGAGCATGTAACAGATAAAAAAAGGGGACGAATCGCTTCGTCCCCTTTTTTATTGAAACTGTACCGGTTAACTGCGTACTTTGCGGTAGATAAACAGCACCACGATGGCACCGATCACAGCCACGACAAAGCTGCCGAAGTTAAACCCGTCAACGCGGCCGAAGCCAAACAGTGTACTGATCCAGCCACCCACTACGGCACCGATGATACCCAGTACGACCGTCAGAATGAAACCGCCACCGTCTTTACCAGGCATAATCCACTTCGCCAGAATACCCGCGATTAAGCCAAAGACGATCCAGGAAATAATACCCATCTGTTGCTCCTTCCTTTTTATGATTAAATCGTGAACGCCTGATTAATCAAGCGGTTTACTGCGATAAGTATAGACAGCTTTTCAGGATATGCCTGTCTCTGCACACCTTTTTTCAGGCTGCCCTGGCTAAAGCTTTTTTTACCTGCGCCGATAACCGTGACGAGGCAGAAAAACAGCGCAGAACAGTGACCCTCTTGTGGAGCAGGATGTGAAAGAAACCGACCAGGAACAATATCTCAAACGTGGCACGCTGGCGGTTCTGGGCGTGATGAAAGATCTGCTTCGGGCGCAGACGCCACTTCTGGTCAGTTTTCCGCGCGGACAGTTCATCAGCCGGATGCTGGCGGCCGATGAAACGCGCCTGGTATTTGATCTCGGCAGTAACAATCTGGATAACGATTACGCTCTTCACAGCGAAGATCTCAGCATCGTCGCCGAAACCTGTGGTGCGAAGGTGGAGTTCAGCCTTGCCGCGCTGCAAAAGGTGGAGTTCGAGGGCCTGCCCGCTTTCAGCGCGCCGCTGCCTGAGCTGCTCTGGCAGATTCAGCGCCGGGAATTTTTCCGCGTTACCGCCCCGCTTGAACCGCAGTTCTGGTGCCATACCGTCTGGCCGGATGGCACAAAAACGCGGCTGCGATTGCAGGATCTGTCGCTGGGCGGCATCGGCGTGCTGGTGGATGAGGCGCTGCCGGAAACGTTGCAAAACGGCGACAGCTTCAGCCAGTTCCGGGTTGAACTGGGCGAGTATGGCCATTTTGAAGTGCCGGTCAGGCTGCTGCACATTGGCGAACGCAGCGTTGTGACCCGCAAAAATGAAACCCGCACCACGCCCCGGCTGAGCTTCCGCTTTGACACGCTGAATCCCGCGCAGGAGCGGCAGCTACAGCAGATTATCTTTGCGCTTGAGCGACTGGCTCGCGATAAATCGACCCGTTTTCAGTAACCGTTTCAGGGATGCGCCCCGCGAACGGCGCGCATCCAGGCTATGCTTCTTGCTCGTTTCTTTTAAACCGGAACCCAGCAAGGAGATTCTCCCCAATGGAAAACTGGCTCGCATCACGTCGTTTTCACTCCCTCTTTTTCAATCAGGACCTCTGGATTAACAGCGCCATTGTGGTGGTGTCGACCCTGGTGATCTACTGGGTACTGCGTACCCTGATTCGCTTTATCTCCAACCGGATTGCTCTCTACAGCGAACATCGTCACGTCCGCGCCACCGCGATTCTGGTGGAGATACTGCGCAGCACCAGCCAGACCCTGCTGCTGATTTTTTCACTGCTCATCGCCCTGAAGTTCGTCGATCTGCCCGCCTCCTGGAGCGTAACCATCTCGCATGGCTGGTTCCTGGCGCTGATCGTGCAGCTTGCGTTATGGATTGACGGCGGCATCCGGCTCTGGCTGAAGAGCCTGCTGCGCGATCCGCTGCATGTGCGTAACCCGGTCACTACAGTGATCCTGGGGATCCTGCTGCGGGTGGTGGTCTGGGTCATGATGCTGCTCGCCATTCTGTCGAATATGGGTATCGACATTACCGCGCTGGTCGCCAGTCTGGGCGTGGGCGGTATCGCGATTGCGCTGGCGATTCAGACCGTGCTGAGCGATGTCTTTGCCTCACTGGCGATAGGCTTTGATAAGCCGTTTGAGCATGGCGACTTTATTGTATTCGGTGACATTGCCGGGTCGATTGAGCATATCGGGCTGAAAACGACCCGACTGCGCAGCCTGAGTGGTGAACAGATCGTCTGCTCAAACACTATCCTTTTGCAGCAGACGATCCACAACTACAAGCGTATGCAGCAGCGCCGCATCGTCTTTAAGTTTGGCATCAGCTACGCGACGCCTTCTGAGCGGGTGCGTGAGATCAGCCCGCTGGTGAAATCGATTATTCAGGGCGTGGACACTACCCGTTTTGACCGCGCCCACTTCCTGGCTTTCGAGGACTCGAAGCTGACCTTTGAAGTGGTCTACTACGTGCTGGATGCCGATTACAACAAATATATGGATATACAGCAGGAGATTAACCTGCAGCTGATGGCAGCCCTGGAAGAACGCGATATTCGCTTCGCCTTCCCGATTCGCCAGGTGGAGTTCAGCGGCGGTAATCTGCCACCGGTGGATCTGGTGGCGGTGGAGAATGATGAGGGCGACGTGCGCAGAATGGCGCGCTAATCCCCCTCTGCTGCACCTCTCTCCGGCGAAGCCGGTCGTCAAGCCGATGCGGCACAGCCTGTGTCCGCATCGGCTGTGCGCCTGCCGTCTCGCTTCACCCGCACGACAGCCGGGAAAAACCACAGGGGTCACTGATACGCCCGCAGGCTGACGGCTGCAGAGGTGTTACCACGGCCCGGCGCGGCGTGAGACTCATGGGGCTGATAACGACAGCGCGCAACGGCGTCGATCCAGCCCTTATACGCCTCCTGCATCGGCTGCGCATACGACTCACGCGGCATAATCACATTGCCGCCCTGCAGCGCCTGCATATCACTGCCCTGCTGCCACCACCCCAGCACTTTACCGGCCAGCAGCGCCGCCCCCAGCGCAGAAACCTCGGCGGTCGGCACCCGCTGCAGCGGCCGCTGCAACACGTCGGCCTGCAGCTGCATCAGCCACTGATTTTCGGTGGCGCTGCCATCCACGCAGAGCGCGGGAAGATGCTGGCCGCTGGCCTGCTCCATAGCGAAAAAGACGTCGGCGATTTGCCAGACGATGGACTCCAGCGCCACCCGCGCCAGCACCGCTGGTGTGGCGGCATCTGTCAGACCGCACACCATACCGCGCGCCTGTAAATCCCACCAGGGCGCGCCCAGCCCGGACAGCGCCGGCACAAAGTAGATGCCCTGATTGTCGTCACAGCGTTGCGCCATCGCGGTCAGTTCACGCGGGTCCTGCACGCCCAGCAGCCTGCCCAGCCAGGCCGCGCCGGAACCGGTATGGGTGATGTTGCCTTCGAAGGCGTAGCGCAGCGTGCCGTCATGCCAGGCTACCGTAGTGCTGAGGCCGTTTTCCGTCAGCAGCGGCGTCGCCATCGACATCATCAGTGAGGATCCGGTGCCGTAAGTGGCCTTGACCACTTCAGCCTCTCCCCGCCGCTGCGCCTGCAGTGCGGCATGGGAGTCGCCGATGCGTGCCAGTATCGGTGTTCCCGGTGCCAGACCCGGAATATCCGTTAACGCTACTGCGCCCTGTTCGCTGGCGGACGCGACAATACGCGGCAGCGCAGCACGCGGCAGATGAAACAGCGCCAGCAGTTCGTCATCCCAGTCGTTCAGGTGCAGGCTGTAGAGCTGGGTGCGTGAGGCGTTGGCGTGATCGGTGACGAAAACCTCGCCTGCGCTGAGTTGCCAGCACAGCCAGCAGTCAACCGTGCCGATGCAGAGTTCACCGGCTGCCGCCCGCGCCGGACCATCTGGGATGGCGGCCAGCATGTCGCCCAGCTTGGCCGCCGGAAACATCGGGTCAACCGCCAGCCCGGTCAGACCCGTGATACGCGGCGCTTTACCGGCCTGACGCAGCTCACGACAGCGTGCCTCAGAGCGCCGATCCTGCCAGCTCACCAGCGGCGTCAGCGGCTGGCCATCGCGCCGCTGCCAGATCAGGACCGATTCGCGCTGATTGCTGATCGCCACCGCGACCACCGGCGCGCCGCCACAGGCCGCCAGGCATTGGGTCATCGCCTCCCTGACCGCCTGCCAGATCGCCAGCGGATCCTGCTCAGCCAGTCCCGGCTGCGGATGTTGCAGGGTTAAACTCTGGCTGCCCCGTGCCACTACGCGCCCCTCGCGATCAACCGCAATCGCTTTGGCGTTGGTGGTGCCTTCGTCTATTGCCAGAATCAGAGGTCCCGCCATAACTATTCTCCTGCGCAGATGCGCGCTGCATGATTCACCACGCTGCTGGCATCAATGCCATGACGGGCGCGGGTAGAGGCGCGATCGCCGGCAATTGCATACTCGCCATCCGCGATGCCCAGCCGTAACAGCCGGATGCCGCAGCCGCCCTCTGCCAGCACTTCGGCCACCAGGCTGCCGACGCCGCCATTGACGTTATGCTCTTCCACGGTGATCACCGCTGGATAGTGATTTAACAGGTTGCGTAACTGTTGGGTATCGCAGGGTCGGATGGATGGAACCGCGATCACACCCGCTGAAATCCCCTGTTCAGCCAGTTGCTCTGCGGCGTGAACCACCTCGTGAACCGTCGAGCCCATTGCCACCAGCGCAATATCGCGACCTTCGCGCAGTTCGTCGATGGCACCCGGCCTGAAGCGGTAGTTTTCATCATGCAGCTGCGGCAGATCTTTCCCATCCAGACGGATATAGACCGGGCCAACGTGATCCAGGGCGTAATCGATAATCTGACGACACTCCAGCGGGCAGGAGGGCGCATAGATTTCAATGTTGCCAAAGCCGCGCATTACCGCGATATCATCAAGGCTGTGGTGAGTACTGGCCAGCGGGCCATAGCTGGCACCGGCATTAAGCCCGAACAGCTTGACGTTGGTGTTGTTGTAGCAGACATCCACTTTCACCTGCTCATTGGCGCGTGAAACCAGAAAAGGCGCGGCGTTACAGGTCACCGCAACCTTACCGCCCAATGCCAGACCCGCCGCGGTGCCGACCAGCGTCTGCTCGGCGATGCCGACGTTAACCAGCCGGTCGGGAAAGGCTTTGATAAAGGGCGCGATTTTAGCGGTTGAGGTGGAGTCCGCCACCACGGGCACCAGATCCACGCCCCGATTTACGGCGTCGATAAATGCGGTAACCATGACGCTGGCTAAATGCTGTGCATTACTCATCTTTCAGTTCCTCCAGTGCCAGTGCAATCTCTTCGCCTTTCGGCACCCGGTGATGCCATTCGGCTTTACTCTGGATAAAGGAGATGCCAAATCCCTTTTCGGTGTGCGCGACGATCACCTGGGGTTTACCGTTCTGCGGCAGGTTTTCAAGGGTACTGACCACATCGGCCATGTTGTTGCCGTTGCACTCCGTTACGTCCAGACCGAAGGCGCGCCATTTTTCCGGCAGCGGGTCGGTATTCATGATGTCGCGGGTGGCCCCGGCCAGCTGCAGCTTGTTTTTGTCGTTGATGATAATCAGGTTGTCGAGGCCGTAATGGGCAGCCACCAGCGCCGCTTCCCAGTTGCTGCCCTCAGCCAGCTCACCGTCGCCGGTGACGACAAAGATGCGACGGGAACTGTTATCTTTTTTTGCCGCAATCGCGATGCCTACCGCCACTGGCAGGCCGTGTCCCAGCGCGCCGGTGTTCAGTTCAACGCCGGGCGTTTTCTGCCGGACGGGATGGCCTGGCAGAGCCGAGTCGGCGTGCTGATAAGTGGCCAGCCAGTCGGCGGGAAAGTAACCGGCTTCAGCCAGTACGCAGTAATAGCCGCCAACCGCATGCCCTTTTGACTGGATGTAGATATCGCGCTGGTCATCATCGGTACGGTCCGCTGCACAGTTCAGGATACGGAAATAGAGTGCGGTGAGGATCTCAACCTGAGAGAGATCGGCACCGGTATGGCCGCCCGCCGGGCTGCCCGCATTCAGCTGGATGATACGGCGGCGGATGGCGCGTGCCCGGCGCTCAAGTTCCGCGACCGGGAGATTGAAAGGATTCATACACTACCTCTGAATTTTAAGTCGGATGTGAATATATATTCAGCATGGTTAAAAAAAATCCGTCGCGAAAAACAGGCCTGGTGACCTTACCTCTTCTCTTCGTCTTCAGGCGGGTCTGCTGCGGAGCCTTCTGCCACCTGCTCCGCTCAGCATGTTGCCGCTGTTGCCTCCTCATTGAATGCTTTCATTTCACTGCCATCGCCTCCTGCGGCATCCCGCAGGATCGGTCATCGTGTCGATTCCGTCATGCCCCTCTGCCAGATGCCGTTACACCCAATAGCGGGTTATCGTCAGCGAAACCTGCTCTGCCGTCAGCATCGTTGCGGTTAAGCAGGCCGTTGCCCCAGCCAGCGCAGTTAAGGCAGCGAAGGGCTGATTTTCTTCGCTTGAATATATATTCATTTATGATTTTATATGCATAATGACTATGCGCCTGCGCAGCGGCGGCGTCCAATGCGCGATCGTCAAAAAGCGAAAACGATCACAAATTAGCCTGCGTTGTGATTTTGATCATCCTGGTTAACAATACCGGGCAGAGTCATAGAGGGAAAAACCGATGGCAAAACAGGACGAACAGCGACTGATGGTAAAAATTGCCACCCTTTACTATGTCGAAGGGTTAAAGCAGTCGGAGATTGCCCAGTCGCTCACCCTTTCGCAGTCGTTTGTCTCACGCACGCTTAATCGCAGCGTGAAAGAGGGGGTGGTCAAGATCAGCGTGATGCCCCCGGCCAATGTCTACCCGGAGCTGGAAAAAGCGATTGAGCAGACCTACAACCTGCCACAGGCGATTGTGGTGGACGTGCCGGATCAGGCCTCTTCCCTGCAGATCAAGCAGGCGATTGGGTCGGCTGCCGCCCACTATCTGGAAACCCGGCTGCGCAACGACGAGCTGATTGGCATCTCCTCGTGGAGCGGCACAATCCGGGCGATGGTGGATGCGCTGCACCCGCTGAACAGCGCCTGCAAAGGGGTGATCCAGCTGCTGGGCGGCGTTGGCGCAAACGGCAACGTCCAGGCGACGATCCTGACGCAGAATCTGGCGGCGCTGCTCAACTGCCCCGCCTGGCTGCTGCCGTCGCAGTCAATCGAGCATTCAGTCAGCGATCGCCAGCGGCTGTCGGCCAATGCAGAGGTGGCTGAGGTGCTGAGTAAGTTTGATCAGGTCGATCTGGCAATTGTCGGCATTGGCGATCTGGAGCCCTCGGCCCTGCTGCGAAATTCAGGCAACTATTATGACGGCGAAATGTTGCAGACGCTGGCGGCGCGCGGCGCGGTGGGCGATATCTGCCTGCACTATTTCGACGCCTGCGGGCAGCCGGTGCTGAAAGATGAAGAGGATCCGGTGATCGGGATGGAGCTGGCGCAGGTGAAACGCTGTCCACAGGTTGTCGGGCTGGCGGGCGGACGGGAAAAAGCCCAGGCCATCCGCGGGGCGCTGCTGGGCGGTTACATCAACGTGCTGATCGTCGATTATCCTACGGCGCGACTGCTGCTCACGCCGCAGGTCTGATTGTGACCGCTCAGATGGTGCGGTACGCCGTCGTGACTTTCCACAGATAGCGCGGTGCCTGCGCCGCCGGATGCTTGTTCTGCACATGCTGATAGAACTCATCGGGGGACATGGCATTGATCATCGCAATCGCCCGATCGCGATCGCGGGAAAAGGTTCGCAGCAGCGCACCGGCCCCATTGGCGTAGGAGACGATGGTGGCGTAGCGCAGCGTCAGGGGATCGCGGATGCCCGACAGCGCAGAGTCCTGCAGGATACGGATATAGGCGGTGCCGATATCGATATTTTTTGCCGGATCGCGCAGCTCGGCATTGGAGGGCTGACCGCGACGGCCCAGCGTGCGATAGACCTCGCGCCCGGCGGTGGAGGCTTTGATCTGCATCAGCCCTACCGCGTTGGAGCGGCTGACAACGCCCGGATTTCCACCTGATTCGACACTGATAATGGCGCTGATCAACTTTTCATCAACGCCATAATGACTGGCGGCATCTTCGGTAAACATGGCCCAGGTTCCGTTAACGCTGGACGGCGGTGCCTGAGTTAACGGCGTATTGCGCTGCTTAAAAATCTGATGCGGTGGCTCGCTGGAACAGCCTGTCAGGAGTAACGCTGAGAGTATAAGGTGTCGGATTTTCAGCAATTTTTCGTCTCTTCGCTGTGGTGGCGAATGCTATCATACCCAGACAGGGCGTGAGCAAAATTACCGTTTATCCTAAATGCAGTAAAATCCGGCGCGTACCGTGACTTCAGCGGCGCTTTTCGTCATCATCGCGATAAATCAGGTGCTAACAGCAGGAAAGTATGATGATTTCACGTTCAATCCGTCTGATCTCCCCCTCCGGTTACTGCCACAATCAGCCTGCGGCGCTGCAGGGCATCGCGCGACTGCGCGCGGCCGGCCATCAGGTTGAGAACGAGCAGGTGATTACCCGCCGCTTTCAGCGCTTTGCCGGTACGGATGCGGAGAGACTGGCAGATATTAACCAGCTTGCCAGCCTCGCTACGCTGCCCGACGTGGTGCTGGCCGTGCGCGGGGGTTATGGCGCCAGCCGGCTGCTGGCCTCGATCGACTACATGGGCCTGCAACGCCGTCTGCTGAATCAGCCGCTGGCGCTGTGCGGTCATAGCGACTTCACCGCAATTCAGCTGGCGCTGCTGGCGCAGGTGGGCCTGATCACCTTCAGCGCCCCGATGCTGGCCGGTAATTTCGGTGCCGCGACCTTATCCGAATTTACCCTTAATCACTTCTGGCAGGCATTGACATCCCCGACATTTGAGGTGAAATGGCAAAGCGAAACGCCGGATGAAGGTGAATGGCAGGGCACGCTGTGGGGCGGCAATCTGGCGATGATCTGCTCCCTGATCGGCACCCCCTGGATGCCACAGTTCGATAATGGCATTCTGGTGATCGAAGATGTGAATGAGCATCCGTTCCGCATCGAACGTATGCTGATCCAGCTGGAGCAGAGCGGCATTCTGGCGCGTCAGCGGGCGATCGTCACCGGCAGTTTTACCAGCACGGCGCTGTCAGACTATGACAATGGCTTTGACTTCAGCACCGTCTGGCAGCGGCTGCGCGACACCACCGGTCTGCCGGTCATCTCCGATCTGGATTTCGGTCATGACACGGATACCGTGACGCTGCCGCTGGGCGCACGCGCAGAGTTAGCTGTCCGTCAGGGGCAGGCGCAGATTCAGGTAACCGGGCACCCCGTGCTGCGGGAATAGCGTACGTTTCAGGAGATCGACATTGAAGCCGTTGTATGACGATTTGTGGATCTCAACCCCGGAGTTTCCGGTGGAAGATGCCGTTAATGACCTGATGATGCACGGTTTTATGCTGCGTCACCCACGCGGCAATCTGCTGATTGGCCGGGTCGAAAACCTGCTCGACCATGAGGTGCTGGCCGATAGCGGCGGCGTGATCCGTCACTATCTGACCCACTGGCACGAGTCGGCACCGGGGACAGCCGTGATCCAGCAGCGCTTCAGCAGCGCGCTTTACTGCCACAGCCGGTCGCTGGGCCCGATCAGCCGTTTTGCAGAGCCGGACGACACCTTCACCCAGCCGGAGACACACTTCGGGGATTTTCATCTGCTGCCGACACCCGGCCATACGCCGGGCAGCGCCAGCTATCTCTATACGTCGCCGCTGGGCATGACCTATCTGTTTGCAGGCGATACGGTGACGCGCTCACATGATCAGTGGATCACCGTACTGGTGCCGGACAGCAATCCGGCTGAACTGAGTCAGACGCTGGAGTTCTACCGCTCGCTGCGCCCTGACGTCGTGCTGATGAGCACCACGCGCGGGCATCTCTCCTGGAAAACGGTCACGCTGCAGAGCTGGCTGGCGGCGATCGATGAAGCCGAGCAGCATCCACTGGATCTGCGCCAGCAGCCGCTGTTCTGATCACAGCTCTTTGGTCAGATAGTGACGCTGATGGTGCAGGATATAGTTTCCCAGCGTGAGCCGCAGGGTGTAGCCGAGCTTTTCATAAAAAGGGCGCGCCTGAAAACTGGCGGTATCCACCTGCGCATAGCGGCATCCCCGCCGCTGCGCCTCCTGCTCCGCCGCCTGCATCAGCTGACTGCCTACCCCCTGACCGCGTAACGTTTCACTGACCCAGAGCATATCAATCCGCAGCCAGCTACCGGTGGTGGAACCGGTCAGCCCGGCCAGCTTCCGGCCCTGCTCGTCCCGGATAAAGACGCCGATCGCGCGGATTTCATCAACGTCGAAGAAGTGGCTGTTATGCGCCTTGAGGCCCAGCCTGACCTCATCCAGATCCTGCGTGGTGACATTATCGGTAATCTCAGGTTGCATAACAGGCTCCCGGTTAAGAATCGGAACGCTGACGGTCGTCGTAACGCTCCAGGCTCAGCGCATCCACATCACGTTTTTCGCTGCGGCTGCAGGGCAGAAGTTTATCGCTGTCGCGATAGACGAAGAAGATCTCCTTACTGCGCTGATTCACAATCAACTGGTCACCATTGCGAAAACGGGTAATCGCGACCGGGTCGCCCGCCTCCAGCTTTGTGCGCTGCTGACCGGCGGCAATCTGGAAATGGTTGTCCGGCCACATCAGCGTGGTTAAGCCATATTCGGCGCGTGAAACGATCATGGTCGCCCGGCCAGGGCAGTTAAGCTGAAATTCGGTTTCGCTCCGGGCGGGGGCGATGTGACAGGCCAGCAGGCCCAGGGCAATGAATGCTGCCTTCATGCTGTGTCTCCGCTGATTTTACTGAGAATTTTTAGCTTAACACATCAGAAAACAAGGGCGAGCGGCGGGGCAGCGATCATTAAGACCAGATAAAGCTGGACTCAGCCTGCGAAAAAGCTGAAAGTTGAGAAAAGGTAAAGTATAGCCAGCCAGCGTAACAGGCTGTCACACAGGCCGGATAAAGATTATTCAGCGGCCACCTCGGCGGCCACTAACATCAGGGCCAGCCCGGCATTCTCGCCATCGTAAGCTTGCATCGCTGCACGAATCTCGGCAGAACATGCCATCACCTGTTGCTTCTTGTCAGCCTCTAACTGATCAATCGCCTGGCGAATAATCATTAGACTTGCTTCTTCTTCTTTCATCATTTATCCCTGGATTTGCCTAAGCGGTGCGCAAAGAAGCTAAGAATACCGTTTATTACCAGGCAAAGTCACCCCTTTACATTCCTGCTGCTTAACGATTAAACAAATCACAAACAGGAAGCACAACGGAAAATGCTATAATTGAGCGATAAGGGGCGCAGGAGAGTGTTATTGCGCCAGCCGACTCCCAGGGATTGAAGCAGGTAGAAAATCATGATGCGACTCAGCATGTTAATCCTCATCGCGATGCTGACTGGATGTTCATCTGGTCCGAAAGGGGTGGAATGTCCGGGTGAGGTTTCCACGATTTATGGTCAGCCGATGGGGCAGACCGACGCGGTGATTTTTGACCTGGTCAACGCCTTTACCGTCAGCCGCGACAGCGTCAGCGTGGAGAGCGGCCCGCTGCAGTCGCTGGATCGATTTAAATATGTTCCCTCTGCCGTTACGCGCGAAGGCTATTATGCTCAGCGTCTGTCTGACAAACAGTTCCGCCTGATCAATCCTTATCAGGACACCCAGATCACCTGGACCTGCCCATAAGGGATGAATCCTGCTGCCAGATCGTTTATTGTCAGGAAACGTCAAGCAGCAGGTCTCCCCGATGGAAAAGCGTCTCGATAACAACGGTTATATTGACTTCCCCTTCCCCGCCACCCGTAATGCGGATGGCTCTGTAAATCCCTGTGGTTTTGATCTGACGCTGGAAACGGGCCGTCTTGAGGAGATCGCGGTGCTGAACCGTTCGGTGAATCTCCGGCGACTGGTTGAGGAGATCAACCTGCAGGAGGGGCTGTTTATGACGCTGGCCTGCGACTGGCAGCAGCAGGCCGATGCGGTCTGCGGCTTTATTGATGTCGCCTTCCGGCCGGATTTGCCGCAACACGGTCACGACGAGGCGTTGCAGCTGGAGGCGGAGTTTAACCGCTACCTGGCCGGACAGGAGAAACAGCATCAGATGCCCGCCGACGCGCTGGTTAACTATGCCCGTTCGGTTCTCGACTGGAGCTGGTCACCACTGCGCCAGCGTCAGCGTGACTATGAGAAGATCACTATCCAGTTCTACTGTCCGCAGGCTGACGATGCCGAATGGTGCTTCGATCATCTGCGTCATTTTCTGGTCAGCGTCTATCCGGCCTGCATCGCAGCACGGCCACGCTGAGTCTCTTTGCTCCTGGAGTTGCTATGCGATCTGCTGCGCTGTCTGCTGTCATCCTCTTCTGCTCACTGCTGTTTGCCACGGCTGCCGAAGCCGATGGCTGCCGGCAAGTCCGCGCCGCTCTGGATATCGGTTCCGGCACCACCAAAATCGCGGTCGCACGCGTCAATGTCTGCCAGCAACGTATCGAAAAAATGCTCTATCAGGATCAGCGCGCTGTCGCCTGGAACGACGCCCTGGCCCATTCGCCTGATCATCAGCTCAGCCCGGCGATCGTGCAGGATGGGGTGACGGCGATCCGCCCGCTTCTGGCCCGCGCACAGCGTTTTCACCCCGATCGGATCAGCGGCGTTGCTACCGCCGTATTCCGTAACGCCACTAACGGAGAAGCCGTCATCGCGCAGCTGCAGCGCCAGACCGGGGCGGCGATCAGCATCATCTCGCAGCAACAGGAAGCAAAGCTCGGTTTCCTCTCCGCTAAAGCGGCGCTGGGCGATCCCGGTATCCGGGATGAGCAGTTACTGGTCTGGGATATTGGCGGCGGCTCGATGCAGATGACTGCATGGCGTCAGGCGGCGGGCCAGCCCGTTGCCGATATCTATCAGGGCAGACTGGCCTCTGTGACGCTGAAAAATTTTATTCTGACGGTGCTGAAGAATACACCGGCTGCCCCGTCGCCCAATCCAATCGGCTCCTGGCGACCCTCGGTGCTGCGCTTTGTAGAGTTTTATGCAGCGAATGATGTCAGTCCGCAGATCAGACAGGATCTGCCGGGCCGGCGGGTGATCGGCATCGGCGGCGTTCATGGCTTCTCCATCCGTAACCAGTTACCGGGAAAACCCCGTCACTATACACTGGCGGCGCTCCGGCAGCTGTCGCAGCAGCAGGTCTGGAAAGGCGACAGTGAACTTTCGGGCGACTACCGGGCCACTGACGTCAGCAATCTGCTGCTGGTTGAAGGTTATATGCAGGCGCTGAAGATCAATGAGGTCACCGTTGTTGAGGCCAGTCTGATTCAGGGGGTTCTGCTGCAGTAACGCTCTGTCGCCCGCCGCGCGACATATCCGGCGGGCGCAGGTGACCTGTTCCGTTCGCCCCCTGCGCCGCTGGCGGTTCCGTTCAGCTATTGCTGCGCGGGCAAGCGGCATTGCGCGCCGTTCCCCACTCGTCAGCCTCGTCCGTCACCGGTCCGATTCCGCCATCATCACTGCCTCACTCTCTCCCCCTTCAGCGCCCCGGTACCGCCTGAATCCGCCGTTCAGACAGAAATGGGTGGCCCGCAAACGCGTCGTTATTCACAGTCAGAAATGATTTTTCAGGCTGATGATCCTCTCAGTCAGAGCAGAACTCACTATCTTTGCTACGCTTTTAAGGTCTCACTCAAAACCAAGGAGCAATAAATGTCAGGAAAAATCGAAGATAAAGTAAAAGAAGCGGCTGGCGCAGTTCAGGAACAATGGGGTGCAGCAACCGGTTCATCTGAGCATCAGGTTAAAGGCGCAGCACGCCGTTACACCAACCAGGCAAGCTATGCAGCACGCGATGCGGCTGAGTGCATCAAGGATCAGGTTCAGTCTAATCCTGCTGCCGGTCTGGCTATCGCGGCTGGCGTTGGCGTGTTCATCGGCTTCCTGCTGGGCCGCAAGTAATACGACCTGACGTCAACGGAACGGGAGCTGCAGCTTCCGTTTTTTTTGGCTTTCACGCCTGCCGGGAAGCGATCTCTGTAAGAGGTGCGTTCCGCGACGGGGGAAAGCGGTTGTGAAGTTCATTCTGTGCTCTTTCTGACAACATCAAGGTGACCTTATGAAAACGATTCCTGCCCTGCTGCTGGTTGCAGCGACCTTCGCCTCGCTTGCAGGCTGCTCGCAGCGAAGTGACGCGATTAAAGCCGACGGCCGTCCGCATGCGCCAAGTGGTCAGTCTTCGCCTGGCGGCACACTGGGTTCCGGCCCTGTCGGCCAGCCACAGTCGTAATTCCCCTGCCCCGGCAGACCTGCCGGGGTCTATCACCGCCATAATATTTCTGTCTGCTGATTAAAATATTCTCACTAATAATTAACCTGCTATTAGTTATGACGAAAATTAAAAAAAGGGTAATTCCCCCTGAAAAGTCAGAATTATCTAAGTTTCTTTCTAAAATGCCTTACTCCCTTTACACGATCCTGTATATATACCAGAAATAAACAACACAAAAATTATGGAAACAATTTAAACGTTCCCTTTAGAAGCTAAAAAAATAGTCTTCCGCAATGAACTTAAATCGCCGTAATAATCTCTAATCACGCACAACCTCTTTTTGTTTACTGTTACGGCACCGCGAAGAGAATTCAGGCGTGAAGAAAAAAAAGATTTATCTGATCGATCGGCTGTTAACGGCCTATACCCGTTTGTCCGGCAGAAAGCCCTCACCGGGTCTTCAGGCCCTGACGCCGCAGACGGTGGTGGTCTACTCCACGACTGCACTGGGCGATTTCCTGATGAATACGCCGGCTATCTGGAGCCTGAAAAATCGTTTCCCCACCAGCAAATTTGTTCTGGTTTCCAGTGAGAAAAATAAGGATCTGGTCAGCCGCTATAACTGGTTCGATAAGATTTATATCTGGGATAATAAAATTGCCAACTACCTGCCGCTGTTTTTCAAATTGCGTCGTCATAAACCCGATCTGTCGGTGATATTACACGCCCATTTTCCTTACGATATTATGAGTTCGGTACTCAGCGGCAGTAAGGCAATCGTGCGCGACCATTACGGCAGCGAGTCGCCGCTGCTGAATAAATATCTCGATCACTATTCCGGCTATTTCGACGACCACACGATTAAACGTAAGCTGAAACTGATTGAGGCGCTGGGCGCAGAGAGCGGGCAGACCCGTATGCATCTGCCCGAACTGGATCTTCCTGCCACCGCCGCGCCGGGTCATCGCCGCATCGGGTTCCAGCTTGGGGCCTCTAAAGATATTCGCCGCTGGCCGCTGGAATCTTTCTGCCAGCTCGCCACCGCACTGCTTGCACGCTGGCCCGATGCAGAGATTATCGTGACCGGAACCGCCGCTGAGCAGCCCCTTGAGCGGACATTTATCGAAGGCCTGCCTCCCCACTGCCGCAGCAACATCACGCCGATGGCGGGAAAAACCAACCTGAGCGGGCTGATTGGCCTGATTCGCACGCTGGATCTGCTGGTCACTGGCGATACCGGGCCTCTGCACATCGCGGTGGCAGCACAGACGCCGACCGTCAGCCTCTTTGCCACCGCCAACCCACGCTACACCGGCCCCTGCCAGGACAGCGATCGTCACATCATTATTCATCGTCCGGATAACATCGCATCGCAGCATCCGATGGCGGCAATCAAACCCGAAGAGGTCGGGCAGGCCGTGGCGAAACTGGTGGGATAATGAGCGAACTCTCTCTGGCCATCATCACGCTGATCGAATATCACAATCGGCCCACCGCCCTGGGGCACTTCCGCAGAGCTGACCGGGCCGGATTCTATCTGCAGCAGCTCCCGCTGAACGAGGTGGAGTTTGCGATTCTGATGAGTGACTTCTTTGTCACCTTTGGCGTCAGTTCAGAACACTATGAAGAAGCGCGTTATTTTCCGGCGCATAAAGCGCGGCGTTTCGCACCGGCTCGCGGGTTCAGAGCCGGTGCCGCAAAAGCCGGCTATCCGCTGACCGTCGCCCTGCTGTGTGAAGCGGCCCGCTCGGGCGTCTGGCCCGCCGCGGACGCCTGAATAATGGTGTGGATGAATGCGTCATAGACCTCACAACTGGTCAGCGCATTAACCTCTCGCGAGGCGGGTTGCAGCACCTGATACGCCACCTGCCACGGATGCCAGCAGGCCGGATCGCTGTCACCAAACAGCGCAACGACCGGTAATCCCAGCGCGGCGCCCACATGCATTGCCCCGCCATCACTGCTGACCAGCCCCTGACACAACGACATTGCCGCAATCAGCTCCGACAGACTGCTGGTCGGCACCGCTTTGACCGGAAGATGGGGACAGCGCGCCATGATGTCGCGCGCCTTCTCATCATCGCCGGGATGACGCGGATTATCGCGGCTGCCGGGTGACCAGAGCAGCATAATCTGGCAGCGATGACGTGCGGCGATTTTCTCCGCCAGCCCGGCAAAGCGGGTGACTTCCCACTGCTGACTCGGCTTACGGGCGCTGATCTGCAACGCATAGATCGGGATGGCGGGATCGATATCATAGGTCTCCCGCAGACGGGCCGCGATGGCCGCATCAGGCCGCAGCGTCAGCCGGCCAGGCGTGGTGGCGTCCGGCTGTAGCGGCCGGCCCAGGCGGAACAGGATTTCACTGATATGAGCAGGCGACGGATCGGGCGGTAACAGATCGGTAATCAGCGGGTGCGGTTGCTGGCCCAGCGCGATCACCCGACCGGGACGCACCATTTTCACCCATTTCAGGCCATGCCGATCCCAGCGACTTTTTGCCAGAATGACCACATCGTAACGCTGCTTTTTCAGGGTTCGTATCAGCGTCAGCCGCTGCAGCAGACAGGCGAGCCGCCCCTGCCCGGCCTCCCGATGATGCAGTTTGGTGTAACAGAAGAGCTGCCGGATATCGGGATTATGCGCTAACACGGGCGCGGCATAATGGTTGGTCAGCACATCAACCTGATACTGACCCGACTGCGCCAGCGCACTGATCAGTGGCGTGGTCAGTAAGGTGTCGCCAATGTTATCCCGACAAATAATTAAAACCCGCATATCTGACATCCTCTGCGCACAGGCTAAGCCTTTCCGGCTGAATAAGGTGAGACTCGCCCGGTTAACGCTCTGGAAACGATAACGTAACGGTAATAGTCAGCAAATTAGTCAGCGCAGTGTCAGATTGGTTCCATAGTTAGTTTTTTGTTAAGTACCGGCGCGGCACCTTACAGTAAGGATTCTCTCCGATAAGAGCCAGGATGGGATTCCGGCTGTGATAGTGCCAGCAAGGGATGTCAGGCGCGGCATAGCCACCGGTGTCGGCAACCGGTGCCTGGCAGAGTGCAGATTGTCAGTCGCTGCTTTTTGTCAGCAGGCTGATAGCCAGCTTCATAACGGGTTCTGAAGGGATGCCGTTAAACATCCTCTCAATGTTTTCTGAAATCGCGTCGCGCGTAAGTGGCTTATCCTCGGCCAGGATCTCCAGCACAGCCTGGCCAAACAGCAGGCGGCAGAGATGAATCGCGTCTTTTGTATATTTCGTATCCATACATCCTCCATAGCGTGAGCATTTACAGTAACGCTATAGCGGCGCAGACAGAGACGCGCGGGCAGCGCCTGCCAGCAACAGCTGAAAGCCTTGACGATAGATGCCAGTGTGTTTGGTCAACCCGCAATAACGATTACATGAGCATGGCTGAGGAACGGACATAAGAAGATTTTGGATCGCCGTCGATGACCTGTCATTGAGCCAGCCTGAAGGGTGGCAGGCCATATCGACCAAAGGAGTGCTCATCACTTTGACCTCTGAACAGCTTCAAAGCTCTGACTTCTCTCCTCAGAACTGTTTGCTGATTGCCAGCGAAGCATCGAACCTGTAGCCGTGGCATAGCGTTTAATGAAGGTAACTGCCGACGCAGCTGCAGTCACTGCAACAGCAGACGCTCTTTCACTTCAATTATGAAAGCCAGCAGAAGTGCTCTGACAGATAGCTGTGGAATTCTGGCAGGCTGGCTGCTCTCCTTATTCTGTCAGCGGTCTGTCACACACGCTATTAATCCGGATGAGAGCCTGACACATCCAGTGATGCTGTCACGCTTACCGCGATCACTTCGGAATAAGTTATATGCTGACGGTAAGCTTCTGTGGCCTATCAGCACGCTGAAAGACTCTTAATTGACTGCTTTACTTAATCATGGCGAGAGTCAACGAGCCCGGCAATCTGGATTGGGTTATCACCAGCATTACGGTGAAAGAGTCCAATGACACCAGGCTACCCGAAGCGGGATTATGCATTTGTTCTCTTTACACACCAGGAAACCTGCTTTTAACGTCCTGCCTCATAATCGGCTAATCAACAGAATCACCCTGTCAGTAGCGCCTGCATTTGCTCACAATCCTTTTCATTACAATAATTCAAAAAGAGTCTATGCAATTTCAGCTACATAATCTGCAGAAAAAAATCAGCCTGTAACATAAAGAATTATCAAGTATTTGCGTCCATATCCAGCCATCTTTCAACTGCATATGCAATACTCAATAGTGGGTAATCTATGAAAGCAAATCATCAGAGTTTAACTATCAGAAATCTGTTTATAGTCATCGTTCGAATGAACTTTGTCGGCAGTTATTCCAGAAACCTCCCCATTTTTCAGTAATGATTTATCGCAAGCATTTTTAGACTCAGTCAGACTAAAGAGACTTTCCGCACGCCAGGTTCAGGAACGCCGTGACTGACAGACGCAAACCCGCACGGTAAACCTGAAGGGCATAAATAGCAAAAAAAATAAATCAGCATAAACTAATCTCTATAAAAAAAATGGAGAGTATTAATAATGGTTGTGACCATGATCAGAAGAACTGCCTTATACTATATCTTCTTGCAACTTACGCTTTTCTCAATAGGCGCAACCTGTATTGATGTTTTCTGGATGAATGACGTAATATCTTCATTTTGCCTGACAAAACTCCTTCAGACATTCATAACTGGAGTTATACTTTTCATCTATAGCTTGAACGCCAGAAAAAAGACGCAAATGCAGAGCTTATATCTTTTATTTTCTTCTTTATTTCTTTGCCTTTTTGTCAAAAGAATAAACCCAATGATTAGCGATAGCGACATCTGGGTGTGGCTGGATACGCTAATAATAATCATCACAGTTCCTTTCCTGGTAAAAAACAGACAGCACCTTGTTCGAAGCCTTCACAATTATATGAAAACTTCATCATGGGGATTAATGCTGGCTGGAATATACACAATATTTGTTTTTTCTAATTTTTCTGGCTTGCCCATGTTGTGGGAATTCGCTCTCGACAATGCACATCAACAGGATGCTGTAAACCTGATGACAGAGATGAGCGCCCTTTTTGGATATAATCTTTTATTTTTCAGCACACTGCATCATTTCTCTTTTTCGGGAATCAATGCCTGATTCTCCAGTCAGATACAGGCCGCTTATTATAAATAATCCTTATGACCTCCTGTTTAGTAAACAGCAGGTTATTTTTTTGCGGGAAATCACACAGGCAGAAATTTCAGACGTTCACCTGCGTTTGAAGTTGAAAAAAAGCAGTCGCTACTATACTTTTATCTGACAAATCCTATCAACCGATAACATTTCACACCAGGATAAACCTATGTACCTTAAGCATAATGAGAATTTTTTTTTAGCTTTGCTGGAATGGATCGATGGCAACCTTGAAAAAAAAATTAGCATTGATGAAATTGCAAGAAAGGCGGGTTACAGTAAATGGTATTTACAACGGAGTTTCACAGAGTATTATGGCGTCTCTCTGGGAGGTTACATTCGTAAAAGAAGGCTTGATGAAGCTGCGATTAAGCTGAGAAATTCTGATATGAGCACGTTGGATATTGCCTTGCTATACAAGTGGGATAGTCAACAAACCTTTACTCGTTCTTTTAAAAATCAGTTTGGTATCCCACCCGTTCAGTGGAAGAAAAGCCATCAACTCAAAAAATAAACTGGCCCTTTTTGATGCCAAGCGATCTGCTCAGGTTGCAAACCGGAGCATAAATAAAGTCTTTTTTCAAATCATCCAGCTCGTTTACACCAATTAATCTCAGAATGATGTCCTCGCTTATTTTTTTTATCGGTGGTGATACAGTGCTCAAGAACTTCTCAGGAAAATAATTATTAGTGCTACTGTCAAGAGCAATCACGGCTAGCTTTTTCCTTAATATATAGCCGATAGTATATAACTGGTAAAGAATTCCATACGCTAAGATATCATTTGTGGCAACAATGCCATCCGGAAAAACGTTTTCTCTCACAAGGACATTAGCCAGATTCCTGCCAACCTGAAACTGATCTAACTCAATATGGTTCAAAGAGCCTTTAATCGATCTCACTATATCGCTTCTTTTAGAACCCCTTGCATCCTGCATAGAGTAGAACCCATGTATTTTTTGACTAAGCTCCTCATTGATATAGTCTTCGGTGACCATAATGATATCTTTGTGATTGCGTTCGATTAAGGTTTTGGTTGCAAGCCTCGCAGCTTCATAATTGTCCATGCTAAAGCGGTCAAAAAACTTATTCTCGCTTAACAGGCGATTAGGATTATAGCTGTCGTAACTAATCACTTTCATACCGCGCTCTGAAGCCTTTATAAAGTGTGTTTTGAAAACATTGCTTTTAACCACAACGAGCATTGTTACGCCAATTTTAAGCATATCATCAATGAATAATGTTTCTCGAACTGACTCCTCATAGCCACTCCCTGATATGACGCTGTAATCAAATTTAGCTGCGGCCTGTTCTAAGCTTTTTATTATTAACGTATATCTTTCACTGGCAGCTGACGGCAGCAGTAGCGCAATGATATTTTTACTCTGTTTGAATTTTTGCTGAGGAATAAGATGAGAGCAACCCATTTCCTCGATTACAGATTTTATTCTGACCCAGGTTTCTGTTCGCATTTTTTCTGGTCGATTATTAATAAAGTTAGATACCGTAGCAGGAGAAACACCTGCAGCCTGAGCGATGATCCTGACACTAGCCATCAGATATCCTATGAGGTATTTTATTTATATTGAAAGCAGTTAAGATTTATAGCTATTTAAAAGAGTACTGCAATGTGTTCTAACAGAAACCTTTAACACTATTAGCTTTTCATCATCAGCCGTATAGTATTGCCCAAATGGCAGAAAAGCGTTTCTCATGAACTGGAATGGCAATGCAAGCCCCAATGTATAGTGTGTCCTCAAGGCTATTTCTTCATAGGTTACAGAAGGATCTGAAAGTAACCTTATTGTCAGAAACACGGCGCTATGGAGTTTACTTTCCAGCACAGAAAATATTTTACGAGATCTGTCCGGAGTGTTTGTAGTTTGGATCTTCGTTATTAAATTAGCAGTCCCAGGACTACTGATTTCAGAAAAAATAGTTTCAACAATTTTTTCCATCAGTGCACAAACTGAATCATGAGCAGACTCTTTATCATTCACCAGAACAGCCTGCTCAATGTCGGCAATGATAGGATCGTATCGGTTCAGACAAAAATCGACTATCTCCTGTGTGCATTCATTGAATATTCCCTCCTTGCTGCCGAAATAATATTGAAGAACGGGCGTCGTAACACCTGCTCTTGACGCTATGATGCGTGTTGTAGCACCATCAAATCCCATCTCGCCAAATACATCGGTCGCAGCGTTAAGAATCTCTTTTCGGGTTTTCTTGCTTCCGGCATATGACCTTTCGGGACGATACCTGACAACCCCACTTTCCTCGCTTGCCATAAAAACCCTTATTATCATTGACTTATGTGCATGAAAGAACGTTATTTGAAAATTCTATCACTTGATATAAATTATATCAAGTGACTGCCAGTGCAGATTTAAATCGCCGCTTTTTTCAAAAATTCCACCGCTCATGCATAAAGGGGGCATAACAGATGTCGATTTTTTTTCGATTTAAAAAATCAGATTTAATGCTGCCTGCATTATTCTTTGTAAGTATAAACAGCGCTTACGCTTCCTATTCCACACCAGTTGTGAGTGTAATCCGTGCTGATGGCGTAGATGATTTATGCCGAAGAACAGACGCAACCAATGTTACTACTCCACTCTATTGCATCGATATCAAAGAGTTAAAGGATACATGCTTTAAATGTCAGCGTGCATCTGATAAAGACCAGATATATAGCGTGCCTTCTCACAGTAACCATACCCGTTTAGTCTGCAAGCGACCTCTGAAGACGATGGCGAGAGTCTGCCTTCACCTGTAGCCAATCATATAAAATGGAAAGCTCCGCTATGTAAAATTTCTTTATCACAAAATATTTAACACAAAAGGAAATAGCAGTCTCTGATGTTTTTTGCTTATAGTGCGATTGCACTAAAACTTAAATAAATAAAGCATTTTTAATACAACTTTAAAAGCTTTGATTAATAGAGACTTTTTCTCACCTGCCCGCTTTTCGCATTTTACGTACTTTTTTTAATTCCGTTGAATGGGTTGAAATTATAAAACCCTTGAACATAATCACTGTCGATCCTTGATCCTGGCATTTCTTTTCCTTTGTCACTAAAGGTGGCCCCTTATCCGGGGGCTTTTTTTTTGCGATGTGTTTTACTCATTGAGGACCTAAACTGACCACACCCGCAATATTTCTGATCTTTGATGCTAAAAATCACAAGACATGTGGCTTATACACTTCATCCAGCCAGGCTCTGGGTTAACGGTTACTTAAGATAACCAGACCTGATTCTGATTAAGGGAGTGACGGTGAATTTACCTGATTCACAGGATGAGACAGTCTGAGATGGATTTTCAGGCCCTTCCGGCATTGCATCCATAATGCTTCACCAAACATCAAAATGGATTGGGATGCTCTTATACGATTTTTTCTTTTTAAGATTACGATAAGAGCTGGTCAACGATATTGTCCCTACCTGTTTGTGTAAGTGCGTTCTCCTCAGCAGTGTCAGAGACAGTCGGCTGCCAGCGTGATTGATTTCTCAGCAGTGCATGACCTGCTCAGGCGCAAGGCTGATCGCGTACTGGTGAAACAAATCAGCTCCTGAAGACACTCTGTGGGACATCATGCTGCTCTATCACCCAGTGCCTGATAGCCTCCTGCTCATGGTGCTTATGAATGAGTCGCAGAACGTTCTTAATGGTGTCCAGTGGCATTACGGCGCGAACTGATTGTTCTGCAGACTCTGCCGATGGGTATACGCAAATTAAAAGACAACGACCTATTCAGGGAGCCAGTCCCAACTCTGCCAGCCCGATCGAGACAGCAAAAATGGCATGATCCGTCACAGCCTGCCCAGGCTCGCTGCGGCTGGCGTATTAATAGAACAGCGCGTGTTATTGGACAGGCAGTCGCGCCAGTTAAGAAAAGAGAGATTTTTGTCTGACGGCTATAGCGTCTGTAAGCGTGGATTCACAGCACCTGTCAGGTCATCAAAAAACAGACGCAGACGAATCCTGTAATGACGACAGGGAAAAAGGTTGATTGCAGGTGACAGGTTAAAACGCTCTTTTTCGGGGAGTTTTGCAAAAGGATTTAACTGAAAGGAGTCCACTCCGATCCCTTTGAAGCAAATCGGAGTGGACTTAGCACACACTATTACATATTTTCGATGATTGCGTCACCAAACTCTGAACATTTCAGCAGTTTAGCGCCATCCATCAGGCGTTCGAAATCGTAAGTCACAGTCTTGTTAGCGATAGCGCCTTCAACACCTTTAACAATCAGGTCAGCCGCTTCGAACCACTCCAGATGACGCAGCATCATCTCTGCGGAGAGGATCACGGAACCTGGGTTCACTTTATCCTGACCGGCATACTTCGGTGCGGTGCCGTGGGTTGCTTCGAACAGCGCACATTCATCACCGATGTTTGCGCCTGGTGCGATACCGATACCGCCAACCTGCGCAGCCAGGGCGTCAGAGATGTAGTCACCGTTCAGGTTCATACAGGCGATAACGTCATATTCAGCCGGACGCAGCAGGATCTGCTGCAGGAACGCATCCGCGATCACATCTTTAACGATGATCTCTTTGCCGGTGTTCGGGTTTTTGAACTTCATCCACGGGCCGCCGTCGATCAGTTCGCCGCCGAACTCTTCTTTCACTAACTGGTATCCCCAGTCTTTGAAAGAGCCTTCGGTGAACTTCATGATGTTGCCTTTATGAACCAGCGTCAGTGAATCACGATCGTTGGTGATGGTGTATTCCACTGCTGCGCGAACCAGACGCTTGGTGCCCTCTTCTGAGCAGGGCTTAACGCCGATACCACACTGCTCAGGGAAGCGGATTTTCTTCACGCCCATCTCTTCGCGCAGGAACTTGATCACTTTGTCCGCTTCAGCAGAGCCCGCTTTCCACTCGATACCCGCATAGATATCTTCGGAGTTCTCACGGAAGATCACCATGTCGGTCTCTTCAGGACGTTTTACCGGGCTTGGCGTGCCTTTGTAGTAACGTACCGGACGCAGGCAGACGTAGAGGTCAAGCTCCTGACGCAGGGCCACGTTCAGTGAACGAATACCGCCGCCGACCGGGGTCGTCAGTGGGCCTTTGATCGCCACGCGATATTCTTTGATTAAATCCAGCGTTTCCTGTGGCAGCCAGACGTCCTGGCCGTAGAGTTCTACTGATTTCTCACCGGTGTAAATCTCCATCCAGGAGATCTTACGCTCGCCGTTGTAGGCTTTCTTCACCGCCGCGTCGACCACTTTCAGCATTACCGGGGAAACGTCAACACCGATACCGTCACCCTCGATGTAAGGAATGATCGGATTGTGTGGCACTGTCAGCTTGCCCTGATTCAGGGTGATTTTTTGACCTTCCGCCGGAACAACTACTTTGCTTTCCATTAACCTCTCCTGGGCGTTTGTTAATGATTTGTAAGATGCGGGTCAATACTACTTGAATATTTACGCCACGCCAATCACCGCAATTTCACGTTATAATGCGCCGAATGTTTCTGACTGCAAAGCCCATGCGAAAAACTTCTCAACGAATTCACCAGGATAAACGATTCAGCCGCCCGACGCGTGATACGCGGCGTGCCCCTGCCCGTCCCGCAGCCCCGCGCCGTGTCATTCTGTTTAACAAACCCTTCGACGTTCTGCCGCAGTTTACCGATGAAGCGGGCCGCCGCACGCTGAAGGATTTTGTCAGCGTCGCAGAGGTCTATGCCGCCGGTCGCCTCGACCGCGACAGCGAAGGATTGATGGTCCTGACCAATGACGGCGCCCTGCAGGCCGCGCTGACCCAGCCCGGTAAACGCACGGGTAAGGTCTATTATGTGCAGGTAGAGGGCGAGCCACAGGAGGCGGATCTGCAGCCGCTGCGGGATGGGGTTAATCTGAAAGATGGCCCGACGCTTCCCGCTGGCATCGAAAAAGTGGCCGAACCGGCGTGGATCTGGCCGCGTCAGCCGCCGATTCGCGAGCGCAAAAGCATCCCGACCCAGTGGCTGAAGGTCACGCTTTATGAGGGCCGGAATCGTCAGGTTCGCCGGATGACCGCCCATATTGGCTTTCCCACGCTACGGTTGATCCGCTATGCCATGGGGAGTTATACGCTCGACGATCTGGCACCGGGCGCGTGGCGTGACATCAGCGACAGCCCGCGCTGAAAACCCTTTTTTTATAACCTCAGGTTAACAAACGCGGAGAAAGGATGTTTAAACCTCATGTTACTGTCGCCTGCCTGGTTCAGGCTGAGGGTGAACTGCTGGTGGTGGAGGAGACGATTAACGGTCGCGCCACCTGGAACCAGCCTGCCGGGCATCTCGAAGCCGATGAAACGGTGCAGGAGGCCGCCGCGCGCGAACTCTATGAAGAGACCGGCATCGCAGCGCAGATGCACTATTTCATCGGGATCCATCAGTGGATCGCCCCGGACAGTACACCTTTTGTGCGTTTTCTGTTTGGTGTCGATCTGGCGGAAAAGGCGCCTGCTCAGCCGCATGACAGTGACATCGATTGCTGCTGGTGGCTGCCGCCAGCGCAGATACTCACTGCCTCTAACCTGCGTTCGCCGCTGGTGGCGGAGAGCGTGCGCCTGTGGCAACAGGGCATCCGTTATCCGTTACATCTGGTCAGCCCGTTCCAGTGGCCGTTTCATGAGGGTGCGCGCCTGCCTTCAGCATGATAGAATGCGCCGCCTGTTTTTTTATCGTAATGCGAGCGTGTCATGTCTGACAACAGCCAGAAAAAAGTGATCGTCGGTATGTCCGGCGGCGTCGATTCTTCCGTTTCCGCCTGGTTACTGCAGCAGCAGGGTTATCAGGTTGAAGGCCTGTTCATGAAGAACTGGGAGGAGGACGATGGCGAGGAGTATTGTACCGCCGCGGACGATCTGGCGGATGCGCAAGCGGTCTGTGACAAGCTCGGGATTAAGCTGCACAAGGTTAACTTTGCGGCGGAATACTGGGATAACGTCTTTGAGCACTTCCTCGAAGAGTATAAGGCGGGTCGCACGCCTAACCCCGATATTCTCTGTAACAAAGAGATCAAATTCAAAGCGTTCCTGGAGTTCGCCGCAGAAGATCTCGGTGCCGATTTCATCGCGACCGGTCACTACGTGCGTCGCAAGGATGTAGCGGGCCAGAGCCAGCTGTTACGCGGGCTGGATGGCAACAAAGATCAGAGCTACTTCCTCTACACGCTGAGCCACCAGCAGATCGCCCAGAGCCTGTTCCCGGTGGGTGAGCTGGAAAAACCGGAAGTGCGCCGCATCGCGGAGCAGCTGGATCTGATCACCGCGAAGAAGAAAGACTCGACCGGCATCTGCTTTATCGGCGAGCGCAAATTCCGCGACTTCCTGGCGCGCTATCTTCCGGCGCAGCCTGGCGAAATTGAAACGACCGACGGCCAGATCGTCGGCGAGCATCAGGGGCTGATGTACCATACGCTGGGACAGCGTAAAGGTCTGGGCATCGGCGGTCTGAAAGAGAGTAAAGATGACCCGTGGTATGTGGTCGATAAGGATGTAGCGCGAAACCGCCTGATTGTCGCCCAGGGTGGCGATCATCCGCGCCTGATGTCGGTTGGTCTGATTGCACAGCAGCTGCACTGGGTCGATCGCAATCCGATCACCGCCCCGCTTCGCTGCACCGTGAAAACCCGCTATCGTCAGACCGATATTCCCTGTGAGATCCTTCCGCAGGGCGATGACCGGATTGAGGTGCGTTTCGACGAGCCGGTTGCCGCCGTTACGCCGGGCCAGTCCGCGGTGTTTTATCTTGGCGACATCTGCCTCGGTGGCGGTATTATCGAACAGCGTCTGCCGCTGGTGACAGAGTAAGCGGGCCTGGCCCGCATTGATGACGCGTAAACAGGAGTAACCGTGGCGAAAAATTATCAGGACATCACGCTGGCGCTGGCGGGCATCTGTCAGTCCGCGCACCTTGTGCAGCAGCTGGCTCAGCAGGGCCACTGCCAGCCGGAGGCGCTGACCGTCTCGCTGCGCAGCGTACTGGATCTCAATCCTGGCTCCACGCTGGCGGTGTTCGGCAACAGTGAAGCTAACCTGCGCCTCGGACTCGAAACCCTGATGGCGATGCTGAACAGCACCAGTCGCCAGGGCGCCGGGGCTGAACTGACCCGTTACACACTGAGCATGATGGTACTGGAGCGCAAGCTCAGCGGCAGCCAGTCCGCCATGAACACGCTGGCGCAGCGTATCAGCCAGCTGGATCGTCAGCTTGCCCACTATGAACTGGAGTCGGATACCATTCTCAGCGCGATGGCGGCCATCTACGTGGATGTGATCAGCCCGCTGGGCCCGCGCATCCAGGTCACCGGCTCTCCGGCGGTTCTGCAGAATACCCAGGTTCAGAGCAAGGTCCGCGCCACCCTGTTAGCCGGTATCCGTGCTGCGGTACTGTGGCAGCAGGTCGGTGGTGGCCGACTGCAACTGATGTTCTCGCGTCAGCGTTTGCTGCGTGAAGCGAAAACCCTCTTATCCCGGCTGCCACTGACTTACTAAGTCGGTGCGGCAAAACACTGCTAAATGATTCAGGAGTTGCACTGATGGAATTATCCTCTCTGACCGCCGTCTCACCTGTCGATGGTCGTTACGGCGATAAAGTCAGCCCGCTGCGTGCGATTTTCAGCGAATTTGGTTTGCTGAAATTCCGCGTTGAGGTTGAAGTTCGCTGGTTACAAAAACTGGCCGCGACCGCAGAGATCAAGGAAGTTCCTGCATTTGACGCTGACGCAAACGCTTTCCTCGATGCGATTGTCGCCGGTTTCTCAGAAGACGATGCCGCGCGTATCAAAACCATTGAGCGCACCACCAACCACGATGTGAAGGCGGTAGAGTATTTCCTGAAAGAGAAAGTCGCCGATTTCCCTGCCCTGCACGCCGTCTCGGAATTCATTCACTTCGCCTGCACCTCCGAAGATATCAACAACCTGTCGCATGCGCTGATGCTGGAAACGGCGCGCCGTGACGTGATCCTGCCTTACTGGCAGCAGCTGATTGGCGCCGTGAAAGGGCTGGCCAGCGAATACCGCGATATTCCGCTGCTCTCCCGTACCCACGGCCAGCCCGCGACCCCTTCCACCATGGGTAAAGAGATGGCGAACGTCGCTTACCGCATGGAGCGTCAGCTGCGTCAGCTGAACCAGGTCGAAGTGCTGGGTAAAATCAACGGCGCGGTCGGCAACTACAACGCCCACATTGCCGCCTATCCTGAAGTGGACTGGCACACGCTGAGCGAAGAATTTGTCACCTCGCTGGGCGTGACCTGGAACCCCTACACCACCCAGATCGAGCCGCACGACTACATCGCCGAGCTGTTCGACTGCATCGCCCGTTTCAACACCATCCTGATCGATTTCGATCGTGATATCTGGGGCTACGTGGCACTGAACCACTTCAAACAGAAAACCATCGCCGGTGAGATTGGCTCCTCGACCATGCCACACAAGGTCAACCCGATCGACTTCGAAAACTCCGAAGGCAACCTGGGCCTGGCGAACGCCGTGCTGCAGCACCTGGCCAGCAAACTGCCGGTTTCCCGCTGGCAGCGTGACCTGACCGACTCCACCGTGCTGCGTAACCTCGGCGTGGGCGTGGGTTATGCACTGATCGCCTATCAGGCCACGCTGAAAGGCATCTCCAAGCTGGAAGTGAACCGCGACCGCCTGCTGGACGAGCTGGATCACAACTGGGAAGTCCTGGCTGAGCCGATCCAGACCGTAATGCGCCGTTACGGCATCGAAAAGCCGTATGAAAAGCTGAAAGAGCTGACGCGCGGCAAGCGCGTGGATGCCGCCGGTATGCAGGCCTTTATCGACAGCCTGGCGCTGCCGGAAGAGGAGAAAGTGCGTCTGAAGCAGATGACGCCGGCAAACTATCTTGGCCGTGCTATCCGGATGGTTGACGATCTGAAATAATGCCCGCCGCAGACCGGTTCTCTCCGGTCTGCGTTAACATCTTGTTTAATACATTTCGCGTATACTTTCTGCAGGTTGACTCAAACAGAGTGTAAGGAATTTCTATGCGTGTTCTGGTTGTTGAAGACAATGCCCTGCTGCGCCATCATCTCGCCGTCCAGTTACGTGACATGGGCCATCAGGTCGATGCCGCCGAAGACGCCAAAGAAGCCGACTATTTTCTGCGGGAACATCTGCCGGATATCGCGCTGGTAGACCTCGGGCTGCCGGATGAAGATGGCATGTCGCTGATTCGCCGCTGGCGCAGTGATGCCGTGCGTCAGCCGATCCTGGTGCTGACCGCCCGTGAAGGCTGGCAGGCAAAAGTCGAGGCGCTGGAAGCCGGTGCGGATGACTATGTGACCAAGCCGTTCCACATTGAAGAAGTGGCCGCACGTCTGCAGGCACTGATGCGCCGCAACAGCGGGCACGCCTCGCAGATCATTGATATGCCGCCCTTCCAGGTGGATCTCTCCCGTCGCGAACTGACGGTTAATGAGGAGCCGGTGAAACTCACCGCCTTTGAGTACACCATTGTCGAGACGCTGATCCGTAATGCAGGAAAAGTTGTCAGCAAAGATTCGCTGATGCTGCAGCTCTATCCGGATGCAGAACTGCGTGAGAGCCACACCATCGACGTGCTGATGGGCCGTCTGCGCAAAAAGATCCTGGCGCTGCACCCGACCGACGTGATCGCCACCGTGCGTGGCCAGGGTTACCGCTTTGATCTCTGACCATGTCCTGGTTTAATCGCTATCGCCCGATTTCGCTGCGGGCCCGCTTTCTGCTGGCCTCCGCAGCTATCGTTCTGTTCCTCTCCCTCTCTTATGGCATGGTCGCGGTCATTGGCTATGTGGTGAGTTTCGACAAAAATACCTATCGTGTGATGCGGGGCGAGAGCAACCTGTTCTTTACGCTGGCGCAATGGCATGACAACAAGCTCACCATCGCTCAGCCGGAACGGATGACGCTTAACTTCCCGACACTGGTGTTTATCTACGATGAGCACGGCAAACTGCTGTGGCAGCAGCGCGACGTGCCGGATATCCGTAAAAAGATCCGCCGGGAGTGGTTGCTGAAGCCTGACTTCTACGAAATTGATACCAGCAACCATACCAGTATGATGGCGATGGGTAATAACCTGAACGCACAGCAGCGGCTTAATGACTGGGATACAGACAGCAACGACACTTTCACGCACTCGGTTGCTGTGAACCGTTACGATGCCACCACCAATCTGCCTGCGCTCACCATCGTCGTGGTGGACTCGATCCCACAGGAGCTCCAGCACTCGGACGTCGTCTGGTCGTGGTTCAGCTATGTGCTGGCGGCGAACCTGATCCTGATAGTGCCGCTGCTGTGGCTGGCGGCGCACTGGAGCCTGCGGCCTATCGGCACCCTGACCCAGCAGGTGCGTGAACTGGAGACCAGCCAGCGCGAAAATCTGGCGGACAATCCGCCGCAGGAGCTGCGCAGCCTGGTGCGTAACCTCAATCTGCTGCTGACGAATGAGCGGCAGCGCTACACCCGTTATCGCACTACCCTGTCTGACCTGACCCACAGCCTGAAAACGCCGCTGGCCGTGTTGCAGAGTACCCTGCGGTCGCTGCGCAACGGGAAAGAGCTGACGGTGGAACAGGCTGAACCGGTGATGCTGGAGCAGATCAGCCGCATCTCGCAGCAGGTGGGATACTATCTGCATCGCGCCAGTATGCAGGCCGACCACAATCCGCTGCAGCGCGACCTGCACTCCGTTTCCGGCCTGCTCGACAGCCTCTGTTCCGCCCTGAACAAAGTCTATCAGCGCAAAGGCGTGGCGATTACGCTCGATATCTCTCCGGAACTGACCTTCGTGGGCGATCAGAACGACTTTATGGAAGTGCTGGGCAACGTGCTCGATAACGCCTGCAAATATTGCCTGGAATTTATCGAAGTCAGCGCGTTTCAGAGTGAAAACGTGCTGCACCTCTACATCGACGATGATGGCCCCGGCATCCCTGAAAGCAAGCGCGATCTGGTGTTTGTCCGTGGCCAGCGGGTGGACACCCTGCGACCCGGCCAGGGATTAGGCCTGGCGGTGGTGCGCGATATTCTCGAACAGTATGAGGGTAACGTCATCGCCTCCAGCAGCGCGCTGGGTGGCGCGCGGATGGAAGTGATCTTTAAGCGCCAGGAAGTCGAACATCGCCGCGAGTAGAAACCGTCCGGGGCTGTTATACTTGCTGGCATTTGCAGCCCTAAGCGGAACCCTTGTATGGACTATCAGCTCGATCTTAACTGGCCCGATTTTATTCAGCGCTACTGGCAGAAACGCCCGGTAGTGCTGAAGCGTGGTTTTAAAAACTTTGTGGATCCTCTTTCCCCGGATGAACTGGCCGGACTGGCGATGGAAAACGAGGTGGACAGCCGCCTGGTCAGCCATCAGGACGGTAAATGGCAGGTCAGCCACGGCCCGTTTGAGAGCTACGATCACCTGGGCGAGAACAACTGGTCGCTGCTGGTTCAGGCGGTTAACCACTGGCATGAGCCTTCGGCGGCGCTGATGCGTCCTTTCCGTTTCCTGCCCGACTGGCGCGTTGACGACCTGATGGTCTCATTTGCCGTGCCTGGCGGCGGTGTCGGCCCCCATTTCGATCAGTATGATGTCTTTATTATTCAGGGGATGGGCCGCCGTCGCTGGCGCGTCGGGGAAAAGGTGCCGCTGAAGCAGCACTGCCCGCACCCGGATCTGCTGCAGGTCGAACCCTTTGACGCCATCATCGATGAGGAGATGGAGCCGGGCGATATTCTCTATATTCCGCCAGGATTCCCGCATGAAGGCTACTCGCTGGAGAACGCGCTGAACTACTCTGTCGGCTTCCGCGCCCCCAGCGGCCGCGAGCTGATCAGCGGATTCGCCGACTATGCGCTGGCCAATGAACTGGGCAGCCTGCGCTTCAGCGATCCGGACGTACCCGCGCGTGACTGCCCGTCGCAGATCCTGCCGCAGGAAATTGAAGGGGTGCGTCAGCTGATGCTGGATGTGGTCAATCAGCCTGAACATTTCGAACGCTGGTTCGGCGAATTTATTTCACAGTCACGCCATGAACTGGATGTCGCGCCGCCGGAACCGCCTTATCAGCCTGACGAGATCTACGATGCGCTGCAGCAGGGTGACGCCCTGAGCCGGTTAGGTGGCCTGCGAGTGCTGACGATTGGCGAGGCGGTCTATGTGAACGGCGAGCAGGTTGAGTGTTCGCGTCCTGAGGTGATGGCGGTTCTGGCCCATCACAGTCGCATCACGCTGGACGATCTGGGTGATGCGCTGGACGATCCGGCTGTGCTGGCGCAGATCGCTGGTCTGGTGAATGCTGGTTACTGGTACTTCGGCGACGAATAAGCCGCGCGGCGCATCCCTGCGCGGCGGCTGAATCAGGCGCTCTGTCACGGTGACAGAGCGCCTTTTTTAATCCTTCTTCTGTGCCGCCAGCTCTGACAGGCGCACAATCACCTCGACCGATTTCGCCATGATATTCAGTGAGGCAAACTCATGTTTACCATGGTAGTTGTAGCCACCGGTAAAGATGTTCGGGCACGGCAGGCCTTTCCATGAAAGTGCCGACCCATCGGTTCCGCCGCGGATCGGCTTCACTACCGGCTCAATGCCGCAGTCGCGCATCGCCTGCAACGCCAGCTCGATGATGTGCGGGAACGGCTCAACCTTTTCACGCATATTACGGTAGCTGTTGGTGATGTCGACCGTCACTGAGCAGTCCGCATGCAGGCTCCTGTTAATCTCCGCAGCAATCTGCAGCAGCGTTGCTTTACGCTGCTCAAAACGTTCAGTCTCAAAATCACGGATGATGTAGAGCATTTCGGCGTGTTCGACCGTGCCCTTAATCTGATGCAGATGATAGAAACCCTGATAGCCGTCGGTGAACTGCGGTTTTTCGCTGGCCGGAACCGCCGCGTGGAACTGGTTAGCCAGATCCAGCGCATTCACCATCACCCCTTTAGCCGAACCAGGATGCACATTGTTGCCGACGATTTTCACGGTGGCCGAGGCGGCGTTGAAGTTTTCATACTCGAACTCGCCCAGATCGCTGCCGTCGATGGTGTAGGCCCAGTCTGCGGCAAAAGCTTCTACGTCAAAGTGCGAGGTGCCGCGGCCAATCTCCTCATCGGGCGTAAAGGCCACGCGGATAGCGCCGTGCGGCCTGTCGCTGGCGGCCAGTTCCGCCATCGCCGTCATGATCTCGGCAATACCCGCTTTATCGTCCGCGCCCAGCAGGGTTTTACCATCGGTGGTGATCAGCGTGTGGCCGATCAGCTTGTGCAGCACCGGGAACATCACCGGCGACAGAATCTCATTGCCGTTACCCAGCGCAATATCGCCGCCGCGATAATTCTCGATGATCTGCGGATTCACATGCTTCGCCGTAAAATCGGGAGAGGTATCCATGTGGGAGATGAAACCGATGACCGGCGTCGGCCAGTCAACGTTGGCGGGCAGCGTGCCCATGACGCAGCAGTGATCGCTTAAGGTGACATCGACAAAGCCCAGCGCCAGCAGCTCCTCCTGCAGCTGACGCGCCAGCGTCCACTGCCCTTCACTGCTGGGCACCTGGCGCGCCTGCGGCTTAGCCTGGGTCTCAACTGCCACATAACTCAAAAAGCGCTCAAGTAACTGTTCCATATCCCATCCTTTAAAAGTGCCGTCCGCTATTATTCACAGACCCGCCGAACGCAATGTTGCGTAAAATCATTCGCAGACAGGTTAGCGCGGTCGGGAACCTTTGGGAAAGCAATAAGCCTGAAAAAAGCGACACACCGGTGAATGTTGCGGCCAATCCCGCACTATTTCCTGTAACGGCCCCCATTAGCGCCGATCGGGCGGCCAAATCATGGCATTACCGCATTTTTCAGGTATCATCCGCCCTCTTTGCTGGCTGGCCGCATGATGCGGCTACGCTGAAACTGTCCGACCTCTAACAGACTGAGACTAAAATGACGCAAACACGCGCACAGCAGGCGCTGGTTACGCTTTCTGGCATCAGTAAAGCTTTCGACGGTAAAACCATCATTGATGATTTTAACCTGACCATTCATCACGGTGAGTTCATCACCCTGCTCGGCCCGTCGGGCTGCGGCAAAACGACGATCCTGCGCCTGATCGCCGGTCTGGAAGATGCCGACCGTGGCCGGATTTTGCTCGACGACCAGGAGATTACCAGCACGCCCGCCGAGCATCGTCACGTCAATACCGTGTTTCAGAGCTATGCGCTGTTTCCGCATATGACGGTGTTTGAGAACGTGGCGTTTGGCCTGCGGATGCAGAAAACGCCGGCAGCGCAGATTAACGAACGGGTTAACGAGGCGCTGGCGATGGTGCAGCTGGAGAGCTTCGCCGATCGGCGTCCGCATCAGCTCTCTGGCGGCCAGCAGCAGCGGGTGGCGATCGCCCGCGCCGTGGTCAACCGGCCCAAAGTGCTGCTGCTGGATGAGTCACTCTCGGCGCTGGACTACAAGCTGCGCCGTCAGATGCAGAATGAGCTGAAGGCGCTGCAGCGTAAGCTCGGCATCACCTTCATCTTTGTCACGCACGATCAGGAAGAGGCGCTGACCATGTCCGACCGTATCGTGGTGATGCGTGACGGCAAGGTAGTACAGGATGGTACGCCACGCGAAGTCTACGAAGAGCCTGAAAATCTGTTTGTCGCCCGCTTCATCGGCGAAATTAATCTGTTTGATGCAGAAGTTATCGCCGCCGATGACGCGCCTGCGGTGCGTGCGCGGGTCGAGGGGCGCGAATGCCAGATCCACTGTCCCTTCCCGGTGAGTGCCGGTGACCGGCTCCATGTGATGCTGCGACCGGAAGATCTGCGGGTCGATGAGATCCATGATGAGCGCCCGGCAGATGGCCTGATTGGCTATGTACGCGAACGAAACTATAAAGGCATGACGCTGGAGTCCGTGGTCGCGCTGGAGAATGGCAAGCTGATTACGGTCAGCGAATTCTTTAATGAAGACGATCCAGACTTCGACCACTCGCTGAATCAGAAGATGGTGGTGAACTGGGTGCCAGGCTGGGAGGTGGTGCTGCCCTATGAAGCTGATGCGTAATGGTTTTCAGAAGTGCGTTATCGCGCTGATTGTCGGCTGGCTGACGCTCTTCGTCTTTATCCCTGATCTGATGATCTTCATCACCAGCTTTCTGACGCGTGATGAAGCCCGTTTTGTCAGCACGACGCCGACGCTCAGCAACTATGGTCGCCTGCTCGATCCGCTCTATGCAGAGGTGCTGCTGCACTCTCTGAATATGGCGCTGATCGCCACACTCGGCTGCCTGCTGCTGGGCTATCCCTTCGCCTGGTGTCTGACGAAACTGCCGCCGCGCCTGCGTCCGCTGATGCTGTTCCTGTTGATTGTGCCGTTCTGGACCAACTCGCTGATCCGTATCTATGGCCTGAAAATCTTTCTCAGCACCCGTGGCTGGCTGAACGATGGCCTGCTGTCGCTGGGGGTGATCGACAAGCCGTTTCGCCTCATCTATACCCCGGAAGCGGTGATCCTCGGTCTGATCTATATCCTGCTGCCGTTTATGGTGCTGCCACTCTACTCCAGCCTGGAGAAGCTGGATAAGCCGCTGCTGGAAGCGGCGCGCGACCTGGGTGCCGGTAAGCTGCAGACCTTTTTCCGGGTGATTCTGCCGCTGACCATGCCCGGCATTATCGCGGGCTGCCTGCTGGTGTTTATCCCGGCGATGGGGCTGTTCTATGTTGCCGACCTGATGGGCGGCGCCAGAAACCTGCTGATTGGCAATATTATCAAGAGCCAGTTCCTGAATATCCGGGACTGGCCACTGGGGGCTGCCACCAGCGTCGTCATGACTTTGATAATGGGGTTGCTGCTGCTGATCTACTGGCGCGTCGCACGACTGCTGAATAACAGGATGGATTTAGGATGATGGCTCGCCTGTTACGCGGCTCTTTCATGGCGCTGATTTACGCCTGGTTCTACATACCGATCATGATTCTGATCGCCAATTCGTTTAACGCGTCCCGGTTTGGTATCAACTGGCAGGGTTTCACGACGACGTGGTACAGCCTGCTGCTGAACAACGACAGCCTGCTTCAGGCGGCGCAGCATTCGTTGATCATGGGCGTGCTCTCTGCCAGCTGCGCCACGCTGATCGGTGCGCTGACCGCCGTGGCGCTCTATCGCTACCGTTTCCGCGGCAAGCCGTTTGTCAGCGGCATGCTGTTTGTGGTGATGATGTCGCCCGACATTGTGATGGCCATCTCCCTGCTGGTGCTGTTTATGCTGCTGGGCATTTCGCTGGGCTTCTGGTCGCTGCTGATCTCCCATATCACTTTCTGCCTGCCGTTTGTGGTGATTACGGTCTACTCGCGACTGAAAGGGTTTGATGTGCGGATGCTGGAGGCGGCCAAAGATCTCGGTGCCAGCGAAACGACCATCCTGCGCAGGATCCTCCTGCCGCTGGCGATGCCCGCTGTCGCGGCGGGCTGGCTGCTGAGCTTCACCCTGTCAATGGATGATGTGGTGGTCTCGTCGTTCGTCTCCGGCCCGACGTTTGAGATCTTACCGCTGAAGATCTACTCCATGGTAAAGGTTGGCGTCTCACCCGAGGTGAATGCGCTGGCCACCATTTTACTGCTGCTGTCGTTGCTGCTGGTTGCGGCCAGCCAGTGGTTACTGCGCGACAGAAATCGATAAGAGGAAAGAGGATGAAAAAGCGATCTCACTGGCTGGCGGCAGGTGCGCTGCTGCTGGGCATGAATGTGGCTCAGGCCGACGACAGCAACACGCTCTACTTCTATAACTGGACGGAGTATGTGCCGCCGGGGCTGCTGGAGCAGTTTACCAAAGAGACCGGGATTAAGGTGATCTACTCCACCTATGAATCCAACGAGAGCATGTACGCCAAGCTGAAAACCTGGAAGGATGGCGCATACGATCTGGTGGTGCCCTCGACCTATTTCGTGGCAAAGATGCGTAATGAAGGGATGCTGCAGAAGATCGATAAAAGCCAGCTCAGTAACTTCAGTAACCTCGATCCCGATCTGCTGAATAAGCCGTTCGATCCCAACAATGACTACTCGATCCCCTATATCTGGGGCGCCACGGCGATCGGCGTGAACACCGATGAGATCGATGCCAGCAAGGTGACCCGCTGGGCCGACCTCTGGAAGCCGGAATATAAGCAGAGCCTGCTGCTGACCGACGATGCGCGCGAGGTGTTCCAGATGGCGCTGCGCAAGCTGGGCTACTCCGGCAATACCCGCGACCCGGCGCAGATCAAAGCGGCGTATCTGGAGCTGAAAAAACTGATGCCCAACGTGCTGGCTTTCAACTCCGATAATCCGGGGAATCCTTATATGGAAGGTGAGGTGAATCTGGGGATGCTCTGGAATGGGTCGGCTTATGTCGCGCGTCAGGCGGGCACGCCGTTAGCGGTGGTCTGGCCTGAAGAGGGCGGCATCTTCTGGATGGATAACCTGGCAATCCCGGCCAATGCGAAAAACAGAGCCGGCGCGCTGAAGCTGATCAACTTCCTGCTGCGCCCGGACGTCGCCGCCAGAGTCGCGGAAACCATCGGTTATCCCACGCCGAACCTGGCCGCCAAAGCCCTGCTGCCACCGGCCGTGGCGAACGATCCTTCGCTCTATCCCCCCGCCGACGTGATTAAAAAGGGTGAATGGCAGGATGACGTGGGAGAGGCCAGCGTTCAGTACGAAACGCTGTTCCAGCAGCTGAAAGCCGGGCGCTAAAGCAGCAGGCTGAGAGGGGGCGCGGAGCAAAAGCGCCGCGTGCCCCAGCTCAGCTCCGCGTTGTGGCGTCTCAGGGGCGGTTTTACGATCCGGCACAGACGCTCTGCGCCGGGTCAGCGTCACTCACCCGCCCCGCTTACCGGAAGCAACCACGCAGCAGTTTGTGAACAAACTCCGGGACGACTTCGCTCGCCAGGCCATAGTGCCGTTCGGCAAACTCGTTGCCGACCTGGCTCGGTTCAAGATTGAGTTCAACCGTATGCGCGCCCTGAAGTTTAGCCTCATGCACGAATCCCGCCGCCGGGTAGACGTGGCCTGAGGTGCCAATCGCAATAAAGTAATCGGCCTGCTCCAGCGCCTGATAAATCTCCTCCATACCCAGCGGCATCTCACCGAACCACACCACATGCGGCCGCAGCGCCGAGGGGAACTGGCAGCAGGTGCAGCGGTCGTCCGGGGTAATATCCCCGGTCCATTCGATCACCTGACCGCTGGAGACGCAGCGCACTTTTAACAGCTCGCCGTGCATGTGCAGCACCCGGCTGTTACCGGCCCGTTCATGCAGGTTGTCGATGTTCTGCGTCACCAGCAGGAAATTGTCGCCTAACACCTGCTCCAGCTCCGCCAGGGCCACATGCGCCGCGTTGGGCTGGATCTCTGGCTGCTGAAGCTGCTGGCGGCGCGCGTTGTAGAAGCGCTGCACCAGCGCCGGATCGCGCTGAAAGCCCTCCGGTGTCGCCACATCTTCAACGTGATGCTCTTCCCACAGGCCGTCAGCGGCGCGGAAGGTGCGGATGCCGGACTCCGCAGAGATGCCCGCGCCGGTCAGCACGACCACATGCGGCAGAGGATGGGCGGCCAGTTCGGCCTGACGGTCGCGCTCAAAAATGCGCTGACGGAAGCGCTGATGCACCTTTCTCCGGGTTTTCTTCAGGCGGGCAAGTCGCAGGCGGCGACGTGGTGTACGCATAAAATCTCCTGGCGTAGCGGCTGCGGCGAGCCGCTATAAACAGTTTCCGGGTAACTTCACCCGATAGTAACGGTTGCTGCGGGCCTGGCCCTACAGCAAAGGTCTTAAAACAGAGACGGCGCGAAATCACTCGCGCCGCCTTTTATTACTGACCGCTTAATACCCGAGCCGGGTCGATGCGGCTGGCGCGCCTCGCCGGATACCAGCTCGCTAACAGACTCAGCAGAATCGCGGTGATCAGTACTGAGAACACATCAATCCAGTGCAGTTCCGACGGCAGGAAATCGATAAAGTAGATATCGCCTGCCAGCAGATGATGGCCGGTCAACGACTCCAGCCCGCGCACCAGCGAGGTCAGATTCAGCGCCACCAGCACGCCCGCGATCACACCGCTGACGCTGCCCAGCAGCCCCGCCAGCAGACCGTACCAGATGAAGATGGCGCGGATCAGCCGGTCTTTCGCGCCGAGCGTGCGCAGCACCGCGATGTCACTGCTCTTATCCTTCACCGCCATGACCAGCGTAGAGACGATGTTAAAGCAGGCCACGCCGATCACCAGCACCATCGCCAGATACATGATGGCGCGGATCATCTGAATATCCCGGTACATGTAGCCGTAGGTGCCAATCCAGCTCTTTATATAGACGTAAGAGCGGGTCGCTTCCCCGGCATCCCGCACCAGCTTAACCGCCTGGAACGGATCGCTCATTTTCAGGGCGATGCCGGAAACGCTGTCACCCATCTCCAGATAGTGCTGCGCGTCCGCCAGCGGTACCAGCGCCAGGCTGTGATCGAGCATACCGCTGAGTTGCAGGATGCCGCTGACCTGCAACCGGATGCGTTTGGGCTGCAGCAGTTTGTTGTCGCCATCGTTGTTGGGGATCATGATGGTGATCCAGTCGCCCTGCTTCACATTCAGCGATTTCGCAATGCCACCGCCAAGGATGATCTGCTGCTTACCCGCGGCAAAAGAGGACCAGGCGTTATCGGCCACGAACTGCGGCAGCGCGCTGAGGCGCGGCTCCTGAGCCGGATCGACGCCCTTCACCTGCAGCGCCTCCAGCCGGGCGCCGCTCTCAATCAGGCCGGTGAAGTTCACATAGGGCGCGGCCGCCGCAATACCGGGCACCTTCTCTATCGGTGCGATCAGGGATTGCCACTGGCGGAACGGCTGGTTGACCGCCTCTATTTCACCGTGCGGCACGACCGCCAGAATACGGTTGTTCAGCTCGCGCTCAAACCCATTCATGGCGCTCAGGCCGATAATCAGCACCGCCACGCCCAGCGCGATACCCACGGTGGAGATGACCGAAATCAGCGACACCATGCCGCCACGGCGGCGCCCGCGGCTGAAGCGCAGGCCCAGCAACAGGGATAACGATGAACCCATTACACCGCTCCTGCCAGAGTGAGCTGGTCGCTTAACTGGCCGTCACGCATCTCCATCTGACGCGTCATCCGTTTTGCCAGCATCAGATCGTGGGTCACCACCAGAAACGCGGTGCCCTGACGGACGTTCAGTTCGCCCAGCAGTTCAAAGATGGCATCGGCGTTGCGTGCATCCAGGTTACCGGTCGGCTCATCCGCCATCACCAGCCGCGGACGGTTCACCAGCGCGCGGGCAATCGCGACACGCTGACGCTCTCCGCCCGACAGTTCAGACGGCCGGTGGGCGGCGCGATGATCCAGCCCGACCGCAGCCAGCATCTCCCGCGCCCGCGCCTGCGCTTCCGCTTTCGCAATTTTGCCAATCAGCAGCGGCATCGCCACGTTCTCCAGCGCGCTGAAGTCCGGCAGCAGATGGTGGAACTGATAGATAAAGCCCAGCTCGCGGTTGCGCAGCTCCGCTTTGGCCGAGGAGGACATGGCATTCAGTGACTGACCATCAAACACCACATCGCCCGAGGTCGGCGCATCCAGGCCGCCGAGCAGATGCAGCAGCGTACTTTTACCGGAGCCGGAGCTGCCGACGATCGCCGTCAGTTCGCCGGGCTGGAGGCTGAAAGCCACATTGCGCAGCACATCGGTCTGCACGCTGCCTTCCTGATAGCGTTTGCACAGGTCGCGGCACTGCAACAAAGGAGAGTTACTCATAACGTAAAGCCTCAGCAGGTTGAACGGCGGCAGCGCGCCACGAAGGATAGAGCGTAGACAACAGCGCAACGATCATCGCGCTGAGGGCGATGGTAATCACCTGCCACAGGTTAATATCCACCGGCAGCGCGGCGCCATCGAGGAACAGGCCAATCACCGGCATCAGGTTGTTGAGCTGGCTGGCCAGCAGCACGCCCAGCAGTGCGCCGAGCAGCGTGCCGATAATCCCGGCGCTGGCGCCCTGCACCATAAAGACAGCGACAATCTGCCGGCGCGTCAGGCCCTGCGTCTGCAGGATCGCCACTTCGCCCTGCTTCTCCATGATCAGCAGACCCAGCGACGTGATGATGTTAAACGCCGCCACCGCGATGATCAGGCTCAGCAGCAGGCCCATCATATTTTTCTCCATGCGCACCGCCTGGAAGAGATCGCCTTTGCGCTCACGCCAGTCTTTCCAGACCAGCCCCGCAGGCAGGCTCTGCTGACTCAGGCTGTCCACCGACAGCGGCTTGTCGAGCCAGAGACGCCAGCCGGTGATGTTTCCGGCCGGATAGCGCATCACGCGTGACGCATCCTGAAGATTGACCAGGATCTGATAACCATCGACTTCGCTGTTCGCCGCGTAGGTGCCCGCCACGGTAAACAGACGCTGGCTCGGCACGCGCCCCATCGGCGTAAACTGGCTGACCGACGGCACCATCAGACGCAGCTGATCGCCCCGTTTTACGCCCAGCTGCGACGCGATCTGTTCGCCGAGGATCACGTTGTACTGTCCGGGCTGCAGCACGCTCTGCCGGGTGTTTACCAGGAATGGCGTCAGCGGATCTTTTTCATCAGAATTAATTCCCAGCATCACGCCCACGGCGACGCTGTGCGGACTTTGCAGCACCACGCTGGCGGTCGTCAGCGGTGCAGTGCGGCTGACGCCTTGCAGATTCAGCGAGGCGGCGGGTTGTTGCTGCGGATTGAGGCTGCCTTTGTCGCTGGTGATCAGCGCCTGAGGCATCAGGCCAAGAATGTTGCCTTCGAGTTCACGCTCAAAACCGTTCATCACTGAGAGGACGGTCACCATCGCCAGCACGCCGAGCGTAATGCCAATCGTTGAGAGCCAGGAGACAAAGCGACCGAAGCGATCCGATGCTCGTCCGCGCATGTAACGCAGACCGATAAATAGCGCGACAGGTTGATACATGGAATTCAGTAAGCCGTTGCCTGAAAATAGGTAGTGGGATGATAAAGGAGCGGCTGGCTTTATGAAACCTCTAACCCTCTGAGTCGGCAGCAAAGTTGCATCAGAATGCGTCACCTTCAACTTCAAAGCAGCGGAATAGCCGATAAAGCCGTCGCTTATTGGCGGATTATTCTCCGCCCCTGCGGGTAGACTACACTCAGTTACAGCGTAAAAGGGTGAGCGATCACCGGGATGGGGAGGGGTACGATCATGTCGACATTTTCCAGAGGCAGCATCGTAAAACATCAGTCCGGCGAGATCAGAGGCGAGGTCATCAACGTCTTTGAGTTGCAGGACGCCCCCGTCGGGTATTACGTAAAGTGGGACGACGGCAATCTCAGCTATCATCCCGAGCAGGAGTTATCCTGGGCCAATATCGACCGGCCACGCATGCATTACACACAGCAATCCATAAAATAATCTGCCTGTTTAACCCCGTCGCTGCCTGGCGACGGTGGTTTTCTCTGTTTCCTTTCCAGTCTGCGTCTATCCTCTTCTTATCCGCTTCGTTACCGCCGACACCCGGTAAGGGCTGAACGCCCGGCTTCAGCGCGGTGCGGCAGGAAAATTGTGCCGCAAAGGTGATCCCCCTGACATAATATGGAATGATTACGTCCTGGAAAAATGGAGCAACCCCGAGATCCCATGTCCGAACAGACTCGTTATACCCTGCCCGTTAAATCCGGCGATCTCCGCCAGCTCGGCCAGCTCACAGGCGCTGCACATGCGGTAGAGTGTGCCAGCATTACCGAACGCCACGCCGGTCCGGTCCTGATGATTACCCCCGATACCCAGACTGCGCTGCGACTGCTGGATGAGATCCGCCAGTTTACCGATCTGCCGGTAGCCTACCTCGCCGACTGGGAAACGCTGCCGTATGACAGTTTTTCTCCGCATCAGGATATTATCTCGGCCCGTCTGTCGACCCTCTACCAGCTGCCCGTGATGCAGCACGGTATGCTGATCATGCCGGTTAATACGCTGATGCAGCGCGTCTGCCCGCACAGTTTCCTGCATGGCCATGCGCTGGTTATGAAGCAGGGGCAGAAACTGTCACGCGATCGGCTGCGCGACCAGCTGGAGCAGGCGGGCTATCGCCATGTGGATCAGGTGATGGAGCACGGGGAATATGCCACCCGCGGCGCCCTGCTCGACCTCTTCCCGATGGGCAGCGATCAGCCCTACCGTATCGACTTCTTTGATGATGAGATCGACAGCCTGCGCCTGTTTGACGTTGACACCCAGCGCACGCTGGAGGCGGTCGCCGAAATCAACCTGCTGCCCGCGCATGAGTTTCCCAGCGACAAAGCGGCCATCGAGCTGTTCCGCAGCCGCTGGCGTGAAATGTTCGATGTGCGCCGCGAATCGGAGCATGTCTATCAGCAGGTCAGTAAAGGCACGCTGCCCGCAGGCATCGAATACTGGCAGCCGCTCTTTTTCGAGCAGCCGTTGCCCAGCCTGTTCAGCTACCTGCCCGACAACACCCTGATTGTGAACTGTGGCGATCTCGAAGGCAGTGCCAGCCGCTTCTGGCAGGATGCCGAAGCGCGCTATGAGAATCGGCGCGTCGACCCGATGCGCCCGCTGCTGGAGCCGGTGACCCTGTGGCTGCGCCCGGATGCGTTAATGGGCGAGCTGAAAGCCTGGCCGCGCATTCAGATGACCAGCGAGGTGCTGCCGGCGAAGGCGGCCAATACCAACCTCGGCTACACCCCGCTGCCGGATCTGGCCATTCAGGCGCAGGCCAAAGCGCCGCTCGATCATCTGCGTCAGTTTATCGAAACCTTCAGCGGCGCCGTCGTCTTCTCGGTAGAGAGCGAAGGCCGCCGTGAGAGCCTGCAGGAGCTGCTGGCACGGATCAAGCTGCGTCCTCAGCCAGTGCATCGCTTTGATGAAAACGGCGACGATCGTTTCACGCTGATGATCGGGGCCAGCGAACGCGGTTTTATTGACACCCAGGGCAACCGGGCGCTGATTTGCGAGAGCGATCTGCTGGGCGAGCGTGTCAGCCGTCGCCGTCAGGATACCCGCCACACCATCAATCCGGACATTCTGATCCGCAACCTGGCGGAACTGCACCCCGGCCAGCCGGTGGTGCACCTGGAGCACGGCGTAGGACGCTACATCGGCCTGACCACGCTGGAGGCGGGCGGCATTGAGGCGGAATACCTGATGCTCTCTTACGCCAATGACGCCAAACTCTATGTGCCGGTTTCCTCGCTGCACCTGATCAGCCGCTATGCGGGCGGGGCTGACGATAACGCGCCCCTGCACAAGCTGGGCAGCGACGCCTGGTCACGCGCACGGCAGAAAGCGGCGGAGAAAGTGCGCGATGTCGCGGCTGAGCTGCTGGATATCTACGCCCAGCGCGCCGCCAAAGCGGGCTTTGCCTTTAAGCACGACCGTGAGCAGTATCAGCTGTTCTGTGAAAGTTTCCCGTTTGAGACGACTCCAGACCAGGCGCAGGCGATCAATGCGGTACTGAGCGATATGTGCCAGCCGCTGGCGATGGACCGTCTGGTATGCGGCGACGTCGGTTTCGGTAAAACCGAAGTGGCGATGCGCGCGGCATTTCTGGCGATCGAAAACCATAAACAGGTGGCCGTGCTGGTGCCAACCACCCTGCTGGCTCAGCAGCATTACGATAACTTCCGCGATCGCTTTGCCAACTGGCCGGTTCGCATTGAGATGCTTTCCCGCTTCCGTACCGCCAAAGAGCAGGCGCAGGTGCTGGAACAGGCCAGCGAGGGCAAGATCGACATCCTGATCGGCACCCATAAGCTGCTGATGAGTGACCTGAAATGGCACGATCTCGGTCTGCTGATTGTCGATGAGGAGCACCGTTTTGGGGTCCGCCATAAAGAGCGGATTAAGGCAATGCGGGCCGATGTGGATATCCTGACGCTCACCGCCACGCCGATTCCGCGTACCCTGAATATGGCGATGAGCGGCATGCGCGATCTCTCCATTATCGCCACGCCGCCTGCCCGTCGTTTGGCGGTGAAAACCTTTGTCCGGGAATATGATGACCTGGTGATCCGTGAGGCGATCCTGCGTGAGGTACTGCGTGGCGGCCAGGTTTACTACCTCTATAACGACGTTGAAAATATTGAGAAAGCGGCGCAGCGCCTGAGCGAGCTGGTGCCGGAAGCGCGGGTGGCGATCGGTCACGGCCAGATGCGTGAGCGTGAGCTGGAGCGGGTGATGAACGATTTCCATCATCAGCGTTTCAACGTGCTGGTCTGTACCACCATTATCGAAACCGGGATCGACATTCCGACCGCCAACACCATCATCATCGAACGCGCCGACCACTTTGGTCTGGCTCAGCTGCACCAGCTGCGCGGGCGCGTCGGGCGTTCGCATCATCAGGCCTATGCCTGGCTGTTAACGCCGCATCCGAAGGCGATGACCGCCGATGCGCATAAACGTCTGGAGGCGATCGCCTCGCTGGAAGATCTGGGGGCCGGGTTTGCGCTGGCGACCCATGACCTGGAGATTCGCGGCGCGGGCGAGCTGCTGGGTGATGAGCAGAGCGGCCAGATGGAGACGCTGGGCTTCACGCTCTATATGGAGCTGCTGGAGAATGCGGTCGAGGCGCTGAAAGCGGGACGCGAGCCGTCGCTGGAAGATCTCACCAGCAATCAGACCGAGGTGGAGCTGCGCATGCCTGCGCTGCTGCCGGAGAGCTTTATCCCCGATGTCAGCACCCGCCTGTCACTCTACAAACGCATCGCCAGCGCGGAGAGTGAAGAGGAGCTGCAGGAGCTGAAGGTCGAGATGATCGACCGCTTCGGCCTGCTGCCGGACGCGGCGCGCAACCTGCTGGATGTGGCAATTATCCGCCTGCAGGCGCAAACCGTGGGGCTGCGTAAGATCGAAGCCAGCGACAAAGGCGGTTATTTCGATTTTGCGCCGCAGAACAAGGTGGATCCGGCCTGGCTGATCGGCCTGCTGCAGAAGGAACCGCAGCAGTGGAAGCTGGATGGCCCGACGCGACTGCGTTTCACCCGTGAACTGTCAGAAAGAAAGCTGCGGATGGAGTGGGTGCAGGGCTTTGTTTCACAACTGGCTGAGCATCAGGTCTGACACCCTGCCCGCCTGGTACTGAGCGCCGGGCGGGCGGAACACCATGAAAAAGGCGCATCCGGAAGATGCGCCTTTTTCATTACGTCGTGCTGTGTGGCCGCGAAGGCGGCAAAGCTTTGCCCAATTACGCCTGGTCGCCGTTAAGAATCAGCTGACCGTTGCGATCCAGTGGAATACGCGTGCCGGGATCGTTCTCCATACGGATTTTGCCCTGCTGGTCGCCTATTTTATAGGTCACGTCATATCCCAGTTTTTTCTCTTGTTTATCATAAACTGTTTTGCAGCGCTGTTCGGTGGTGGTGTAGGTATCCCGATCCTGCAGTCCGGCCTGGACCTGATTACCGGCATAACCGCCCGCTACCGCACCCGCTACCGTCGCCACATCCCTGCCGCGACCGCCACCAAACTGGTGACCCAGCACCCCCCCTGCCACTGCACCTAATACAGAACCGGCAAGACGGTTTTCGTCCTGTACGGCCCGGCGATGCGTCAGGGTGACATTACGGCACTCCTGGCGTGGCTGCCTGATGCTCTCTTTGATAGGCGTTGCAGAAAGTACCTGAGCGTATTGCGGGCCGCGATCAAACACGTTCATGCCTGCCACGGCGGCAACACCCAGCGCTGCTGCCACACCAATACCGATACCCGCTAACATTGATTTATTCACAGGAAGTTCCTCCTGAAAAGTGTTACCGCGCATTCCTGCCGTAAAGCATCCTCGTTGACGGAGGTCTAACCGGCGTGCGCGACGCGCCGTGTTTGTTGGGATGAAGTTTTACAGATGGACCGAAATTGCAACATCAGATAAATGGAAGAAATTGGTCACTTTGCTTTCAGGACCAGTTTTTAGGAGAGTTCTGAGGTGCAGAAAGTTTTTACTGTTATCGATTTAAGCCAGAAATTTAACCAATAAAATCAATATTATAAATCTTTGTTAAGTGCTATAAAGAAGCTGACTGCCTGTTCTGGCAACCGCATTTCCATCGCTACCTGTAACCAGGTTACTGACTATGCCGTAAAAGTGAAGATTCATTCCTGAAGCAACCAGGCTTCAGGAATGAAGGAAGAGGAAACTAATCGAAAATACTCTTTGACGGGCATTCCTTCACGTCGCCCCAGCCCACTACGGCGCCATCCGGGGTGAGATTTTTGATGGACACGCTATCGCCTGCATATTCAGAGCCTCTGACCACAATTTCGTAGTCATGGTTGGCCTGAGGAATAAATTCAGCAGTGGCAGATTTTTGAGTGTTCTGATAGTACCCAGTCTCAGTCCAGTAGTGGAAGACCCGAATCATTTGTCCCGGTTTCAGGGTGAACTCATTGATGAAAGCACCATTATTATCAGATGAGGCTGGCATACCTATTCTTTTATTCCCTGTGAGAGGGATACCCAGAATGGCAAAGCCAGAAGTAATACGGCGTTCCAGTACTTTTTTATAGCAACCTGAATCCTGCTTCTCAAAGAACTGAAGAGCCGTATTACCCTCTGAACCGACACGAATCCGGGCCGCATCCTGTCCTTTATAATCATTCAGAGAAGGTCTGAAACCTGCAGTGCAACTGCTTAATAATAGTGCTATTAATCCGGAAATGATGATTTTTGCCGCCATTGTTTATCTTCCTTGATTAAACTTTAATAAAAATGGGATTATTTTAATGATGTCGAAACCGGGTGCCTGTTGCGTTGCACAGCGTTTATGGGGCGATGCAACCATTAAACAAAATGGCTTACCAAATCATTGTGCAAAGGCTTTATTAATCCTGCGGAAAAAATAAAATAAGGTATCTATATCTGACAACTAACTAAGTCCTGAAATTCGTTAAATATTAACCTTCACAGGCCGCAAAAAAAACAACCCTGACCAGATGATCAGGGTTGCAGATTTTAGCGTTAAATCAGAAACGGTAGCCGATACCAATGTTGAAACCATTGATAGCAACATCTTCGTTATATTTCACGCGAGTACCTTCATAGCCAACACTCACAGAGAGGTTGCTGACTGGATTCACGACAATACCTGCGCCATAGGCAAAAGAGGATTTATTTTCGCTATAATCTTCAGAATACGCTCCGAGATAAGTCACGTTCTCATCCACTTTGGTATGGGCAACACCGATCAATCCATAGAAGCTGACATAGTCATTGATACGATATGCCGGACCAGCCATCAGTGAATAATATTTTACTTTAGTTTTGCCGTCATACCCGCTGACATCGCCATAAAAATCTTCGCGCTCAGAAAAACCTTGATCGCCTTTCAGATAGCTGAACGAACCAATAACGCTGAGAGGAGAGTTCCACTCATAGCGATACTGAACATTGACACCGCGAATGTTTTTGAAGTCATCAACTTTGCTTTGAGCATAGCCGATCGAGACAGTGTGATTATCAGCCAGCGCATTGCTGCCCACGAACATACCGCCACACAGTAATGCCAGCATCGTTAATTTAGAGGTCATATGGTTAATTCCTTTTCATAATTTAACATTATTTCCCTGCGCTTATCGCAGGACTTCGTTCCCTGAATCACCCATACCCGGCGGACTGGTTATCGTTTTATCAATCCGCCTGTACCGGCCAGGAATTTCCTATAGCGCTCCGCGCCTTATGCTCAGACAGGATCGGAGTGCATCTGTTTATACCCAGATGTTTTAAAACAGGCTGACCTGTGGAAATCTGGGATTTAAATCCCACTCGTTCACAATGGCATTTCGCCCATTTAATTTGAGTTAAGTCAGGAATTTCACCACCTGAATAACTAATGTATTTTATTTAGCAATCCATTTTCAGGGCATCATCAGGCCAAAAAATAATCAGAGGTATCAAGACCGCATCGCAACAAAAAAAGAAAAATCACCGAAAATATTATCGCTAATACATCCAGAAAACCACACGGTTTTATACCGTCTATTAACACGGATTCTCAACCTGACCGCAAGACCCCCCTTTATTCAGACTCTGAGTTACAGATCTATTTAAATTGACCTGTATGGAAAATAGCAATTGGCGAGTTACAACTGCACTTATTCAAAAATGCTGACCTGAAACTGACTGCCAATGGAGGCTGTCAATGCTCCCTTCTGCCGGATGTGCTTATGGGCAGTCATGTTACAGCTGCGTCACGTCGCAATCTTTATTACCGATTTTAGTTGAGGCAAGGCGTAATCAGTAAGACAGAATGAAGGCTGGTCAATGCGGAATCATAGTGTGGTATTCAGCCGGGAAAGAATATTCCGTAAGGGGATATGAAGAAGGGATAAGCGAATTGCAGACTGCAAAAAAAGAATCCGTTTTCAGAGACGCCTCGCAGTTTACTACTTCGCTTTCAGCGAGTTTACCCGGCGGAAGGTGTATATTTGAACAGGATAAAACGGAAAAGGAAGAGCGCAACGAGAGATTTTTTAGCGCGGACTGAAGGTGTGTCACCACCAACAGCCCGCTGACCACAACCAACTGATGAGGAGTTGATTATGGCTGACACGCATCATAAGCCAGATACCCGCACACCCACAACCGCCGCCAGCGGATCGCAGCCGCATTATTACAAAGTGGGATACCGGCCTAATAAAGGCCAGCCGAACCCGCTGCCACAGCTCACCATTAAAGGCCGCTGGCTGGAAGCGCTGGGCTTTACGACCGGGCAGAAGATCGAGGTGATCACCGGGCCGGGACAGCTGATCATCCGACTGGCTGGGGTGTAATTGACAGATTAAAAATCCCGGCGCTGTGTGGCCGGGATTTCTTCAATGACTTAATGAGTAAGCTTTTACAAAATCATTATACGTTTCATGAAGATGGTAAAATTTTGCATCGGGATCATCTTTCAATTCTTCATATCTTTTCATTAACTTTTTGAATAATCCCTCAGGTGCAGGGTAAGGATCTGTCTCATTTTTTGCACAGTAAAAATAGAACAGCGCCTTTTCAAGCTCAGGAATGCTTACGTTTTCAGTCTCATTTAAAAGATAATTAAATGCAAACGGCCATTCATCCTCAGATAAAAGTAAATCATTAAGACAAATCGCTTTAAAAAAAGAACTGTCAACATGCTTTGTCTTCAGTGTCTTTTTACACATATCTTCAGCTAATCCAATATCTATTGAAAAAAGAGCATTAAGGTAATCAACCACCTCACTCACTGGATCTTCAAAAGATTCAATGTCGGCACAGCCATTAATTAAATAGCTGTTTATACCTTTTATTAAAGCTTCTTTGTCCTTATTGCTTTTCATTTGAATGCTCCTGTTTTAACAGTAGCCAATCGCTTTGATCCATCAGGTAGAAGTTTCCACGTCGCATATATCCTGACATTTCCACTTTGACCAGAGACTACAATAGATGTTTCTCGATTAGATGTTGTAACACCACTTGCAGAATTCAATAAGCTATCCATAATCATGGCATTGTTCTTTGCATTATCTGGTATCCCAGCATTATTCAAAACTCGATCCATTTCCTGTGATCTTTCAATATTATGAATTTGATCATTGAGTTTGTTAAGTTTCTCTCTCGCACCAGGTGTTTTAGCAAACTCTTTCTGATTGCTAATTTGCAAATCCTTCAATGAGTTATATTCTTTCTTCAATAACACCAAATCACCAGACGCTTTTCCACGCATATACAGTTCAATCTTATCTACAGGTATTTTTGCATCACCCTTCACTGCTGTAACATGATTTTTCCCGTTGGCATCTGGCAGAGAGTGTATTTCAAAACTACTGGCCAGTCGTTGCTTACCTGCCAGAGCTTCAATTTTGCTGGCTGCTGCCGGACCAATGACAGGCGTCATTGAAGCCGTAACAATCTTCATCCCCTCATAAGTCGATACATACTGCTCTGCCGTCGCCTTATCAACACCAAGCTGCGTCATGGCATAGTTCACCATCGCATCCTTCACCTGCTGCTGATTCTGTGCATCAACGCTGGTAATGTTCAGCAGGTTCACTATCTGCCCGTATGCATCCGGGTACATATCGCTGACTTTGTTATTGTAGTTCCCGGTTTCGTACTCTTCCCTGGCCGAATAGGCTTCAAGCCTTGCAGAAGCACACCCGGGGCTGGCAGCCCGGCCATTACCACAGGCATTAATAACCTTCAGGTCACGGCTGATATCTTTCTCACGCAGGTCATTTATCTTATGCTGTGCCTGCTCACGCTCTGCCGGGTCATTGCTCCTGAGTTTTTGCTTCGCTATCTCAAGCTCTGTCTTTTCATTAACGTGCAGCCAGTTATTCTCAACCGCATTTCTCCCCGCCTGCGCGCCCGCCACCGCACTGCCGGCGCTATCGCCGGCAATACCTCCCGCAAGGCCCGCCGCCAGCGTTCCCAGCGCGCTTATCGTCTGACGCTGCTCCTCACTCAGGTCCTCGCGCTTAACGCCCGGATATAGCTGCTGCGCGATGTACTCGCCCATCGCCGCGCCCGAGGCGCCCGCCAGTGCCGCATTACCCGATGCGTATGCCGTCACCGCGCCCACCACCGCGTGCGCCATCAGGTTCGCCTGAACGTTCACCACGTCCCTGCCGTCCGGGCCTTTTGTGGTCGTCAGCTTATGTATCTGTTCCGCCAGGTACGGCGCAGCCGCCCCGCTTACCGCCTGCGCCACGCTACCGCCCGCCAGTCCCTGCACCGCCGCCGTCGCCGCGCTGATGCCCTGCTGCAGCGACGACCCCGTGCCGAACGGCTTCATCGCCGTGTCGTAAGCCTGCTTCGCTATCTCATCTGACGTCGGGTTCAGCTTCCCTTTTCCGGCCAGCTCCTCTTTCGCCGCCTGAAGCGCCGACGGGTCCTGCTGCGCCTTCATCCCCGCTATCTGGCCCTGCGTCCGGGCGATATCCCCCGCCTGCGCGCCGATTTCCCCGATGAGCTGCGCCGCCTTCAGCCGGTTCTGCTCCTTCTCTTTATCAAAGATAACCTCCAGACCCGGGTTCGCGTTCGCCACGTCGCGGCTGAGCTCTGCCACGTCCTGCGTCTGCTTCGCCTTATCCCGGATAACCATCGTGCCGTCGCTCACCGCCGCCTTCGTCACCGACGAGGCGCTCCCGCTGCCGTTCAGCCCCGCCAGCAGGCCGTTCGACATGTTGCCCTCAAACTGGCTGCCGATGCTGCCGCCGGTGCTCATCCCCGCGCTCTGGTGCTCGGTTTTTAGTCCGCGTGGTTCTCAATGTTGCTGAAGCCCAGCGTGCCGGTGTCGAGCCGGTTTTTATCCGCGCTGGCGGTGGAGCTGATGACCGCACCGTTAAGCTGGGTGTGCTCACCGGCCGTCACGTCAAAGCCGCCCTGACCGGCAAAGATGCCCGTCTGTTCGGCCACGCTCTGCCAGTTGCTGTGCATTTTGTCCTGGCTGAGGTTCACGCTCGCCGACCCGGTCATCGAGCCGAAGGTGAAGCTGCCGCCCGCGCTGGCGTTCTGCTGCTTGCTGTCGTAGCGGTCGCTGTCCTGCTCCGAGGTCAGCGTCAGGTTGCAGTCCCCGATATACGTTCAAATTCATGTTAAAACTGAAAAATTACCACCACGGCCTTTATGGAATAATTTTATCTACGTCACCAATCATAACAATTTCGGAAGACTTAAAATCCTCATCACCTAAGAGAATAAATACTACTGAACCTTGTGATAGAATATAATCCATAACTTTCCCAAACGAGTTTTTTTGTATAGCCGAAACAAAACAACCCTCATCAAAACATGAGTCAGCAACAAGAAAATAAAAACTTTTATCCTTGTACGATGTCGTCATAATCATGTCAGATAAATTTTCAAACTCCAACTTAACAAATCCGCACAGCTTTATTTTCTTATCTCTGATTAAAAAGACATTTTTTCTTTCCTTAAGGAAGCTATAATTCTTACAACCATATGGTTTCAAACCCCAAAACCCTTTATGCCGATTTATTTTAGTATCATCTAACCAGGGCGCTAATTCACCATAAAAATAGAGTAATTTTTTTCAGATGAGTAACCCAACCACTTCAGCATGTCACTAAAAATCTGAAAATAGCCATCATTTCTATCACTGGCATTTATTTCAAGACTGGTAGCCTTATAGTCATTAGTTAATTCATTGATATAATCAAAGCAGATAACATCATTACCTTTCTTGATGCTATCTATATCTCTTACCTTGTATTTAATAGTCATAATGGTTACCTAAATCGTCATTAAAATGCGGACCTCTATTTTGGGGGTCATTATCACCAAAAAATGGCCTTTAGCATCATCTCTAATAATTATAGTTTTGATATTTCCATTTTCATCTCGTGTATCAAACTCATGTTTTTTACCTGGCTGTAACTTACCACGGCGATCATAATTAGGAGTTACTCTATCCGGATGTTTTGATACAGGTATACCTGACTGCCTCTTCGCCTCATTAAAAGCACCTGAGCGACCAGCCCCTTCAGGAGAAAGATTTGCAGGCTTGTCCCCTTCAGCCAGATAAGCCAGATCGTCCTTATTCTGCTCAGGAAGCGGCGTAACCGTGGTATTGCCCGCCGTACCCGGCGCACCTCCGGTATATCCGGTATGGCCTGCTCCCTTCTCACCAGACCGATCCAGCGTAACCAGCGACGCTCCTTTCTTTTCATCCTAAGCCGGATTGACCAGCTTACCACCCGTCAGGTCATCATTAACCGGCACGGTTTCCTTTTACTGCCTGCTCCATTTGTATGCTGCTGGCTCTGCGCCGAAACGATTGCCATCAGCACGCTGCTGGGATTTGGCCGGCAGAACGAATCAAGTCCTTCCTTAACTGCTGTAAAAAAATTCCGGCTAAATTCGACCAGTTTTTTTGTTTATTCTGAATCTGATAGGTGGGATTTTCTGGCTTTTCGCTCATCTATTTTAGCGAAGATCCATGATCTAAGAGCCGCTGCTGTTCCTGCAATAACACTTACGACCACAACATGCTCAATATCTGATCGCTCAAAACTTACCTTATCGGTCATTATGAGTTCTACCATTACCTGAGCCAGAGAGAAAAAGATCAAACAGCAAAAAACCATGTATGAAATGCTTAAAATTAGTAAGCCTACTGTCGGCTTATTTTTTCTTCTCATTAACTCTATCCTTAACAGCATTGCTAATAAATTCTCCTCCTGCAGCCCCGATAATATCACCTACTGGAACTGAATGTGGGCCTAATACAGGACTATATTCTTGCCACGTTGCAGAAGCGACCACTGGAGATCCCGGAAGGGATAATTGAGTGGCAGCCGCCTTAAGGTAACAAACTAGTTATAAAGTAAAAATCCCGACTCAGTGTGATACCGGTCAGGATTTTATCAGGATCAATCAGGATCAATCAGGATTGGATGGGGGAGATTTACGGGTTTTATGCTCACCAATTTTATTAAATACAAAAGCAGCGACTGTTATGGTTACTCCTGATATTGTACCAAAAAAAAATGTTCTTTTTATTTGTTCCAGTGGGTAGAAAAAATAATTCTTTGTCAGGTATATAAATAATGCCACCCCTCCGGTTAAGATAAAGTAGACAACACAGCAAAAAATACATGAGTAAATTAATAGTTTAATGTAACTTTTCATTTTTCTCAGCCCCTTGTTTACCCTGGCTATCTACCGGCGTTTTTAATGCTTCTTTAGTAAAACCATTGATAACTTCAGAGCCGCCAGATCCGATCACATCATATATAAAGTCAGGGATATTATTCCCACCAATTACTTTGTCTACTCCAATAGGAGCATATTTTCCAAAAAAGCCACCGGCTGCAGCTCCGACTACTGAGCCACTAACGGCAACCGCATCTGCTCCATCTGTGAATATTGTACCACCTGCGGCTATACCCACGTTCTGCCATACCCCGCGCCCCGGAGCCAATCCCCCCGTTACTGCCGCAGAAGCACTGCCCCAGTAATCCCAGGTTTTTTGCTGGTTTTCAGGCAAGCTCTGGTTCTTGACACTGTTTATATCAAACCACTGATATGTCCCGTTCGCTATTTCTGCGATTACTGCACCACCCACGACCTTACCTATCGACGCCGCCGGGCCTAAATACCACGCACCCGCAATCAACACACCATCTTTATAACCGTTTACGATAACTTTGGTTATATTTGCCCCTTCAGGCATATCACCTTTAACATTTTTACTCATTGCCGCGTTGATCTCTTTCGGTGTCGCTCCTGCACCTTCCATTGACGTCCCAAGCGTTGAGGCTGCACTACCATAACTGTTCAACCCTGACGGTAGATTGAACATGTCGTTGTTCTCAGAAGTATTTTTTCCTGCCTGAGCCCCTGCAACAGCTGAAGCTCCACTGTCTCCGGCAAGCCCGCCCGCCAGCCCACTTGCCAGCGTACTCAGAGTTGATATGGTCTGCTTTTGCGCCTCATCCAGTTTGCTATAGTCATCCGTACCGTACAGCGTTTTCGCTATCACGGAAGTTGCGGCGGAGGCGGTCGCGGCACCTGCCGCTCCGCCCAGCGCTGAGTTACCAGATGCCTGCGCCACTACTGCGCCAACTACAGCATGCGCCATCAGGTTGGCTTGCGGGTTGCCTTCCGTCAGCTTATGTATCTGTTCCGCCAGGTACGGCGCCGCCGCGCCGCTCAAGGCCTGCGCTACGTTTCCGCCCGCCAGCCCCTGTATCGCCGCCGTCGCCGCGCTGATACCCTGCTGTACTGCCCCGCCGGTTCCCATTCCGCTGTCCGGCATCGCCCGGTTGTACAGCGTCTGGTACACCTGACCCGTGATGTCGGCCGTGGTGGGTTCATGACCCGGATTCGCCTTCCGCCACTGCGCTTCGGCGTCCTTCCTCTGGTCCGGCGAGATGTTTTTCATCTTCTCAGTAGCGGCCTTTGTCGCCGCTATCTCACCCTGCGTCCGCGCGATGTCGCCCGCCTGGCTGCCGATTTCCGCCAGCAGCTGCGCCGTCTCCATCCGCCGCTGCTCTTTCTCCTTATCGAAGATTTTATCCAGCCCCGGATTCGCCCCCTCTGCGTCGCGGCTCAGCGCCGACACGTCCTGCGTCTGCTTCGCCTTATCACGGATAACAATCGTGCCGTCGCTCACCGCCGCCTTCGTCACCGACGAGGCGCTCCCGCTGCCGTTCAGCCCCGCCAGCAGGCCGTTCGCCATGTTGCCCCCGAACTGGCTGCCGATGCTGCCGCCGGTGCTCATCCCCGCGCTCTGGTGCTCGGTTTTGTAGTCCGCGTGGTTCTCAATGTTGCTGAAGCCCAGCGTGCCGGTGTCGAGCCGGTTTTTATCCGCGCTGGCGGTGGAGCTGATGACCGCACCGTTAAGCTGGGTGTGCTCACCGGCCGTCACGTCAAAGCCGCCCTGACCGGCAAAGATGCCCGTCTGTTCGGCCACGCTCTGCCAGTTGCTGTGCATTTTGTCCTGGCTGAGGTTCACGCTCGCCGACCCGGTCATCGAGCCGAAGGTGAAGCTGCCGCCCGCACTGGCGTTCTGCTGCTTACTGTCGTAGCGGTCGCTGTCCTGCTCCGAGGTCAGCGTCAGGTTGCGGCCGGTGCCGACCTTCACGCTCTCGCCGCGCAACTGTGCCCCGGTCAGCGTGGTGTCGCGCCCGGCGTTCAGGCTCAGCCCGTTGCCCGCCGTGAGCGTGGTCTCTGTGTGGGTCAGCCCGTTGCCGTTTGCGCGGCCTTTACCCGCGTTGACGCTGGCCGACACGCTGATGCCGTAGCCGCCCGATCCGGCAGTCAGCCCGATGCCGGCGCTGCCGCCCCTGCTGCTGTTGGTGCTGTCGGTGCGCTCGCTGTTCTGCGCAGAAAGCAGGCTGATGTCGTTTTTCGCCGTCAGCCCGAGGTCGCCCACCGCCTGCAGCTGACTGCCCTGCACGAGGATATCGCCCGCGCTGCCCGGCTGCGCGCCGGTGGCGGTGATGTTCAGGTTACCGCCCGCACCCAGCGTACTGCCCTGCGCCTCGCGGCTTTCGGAGCGGGTCTCGCTTTTCGACGACTGGCTGCCGTACGAGAGGCTGATCCCGACCGAGCTGGTGGAGCCTTCGTCATAACCTTTATCACCCGGTTTGAGGCCCGAAGCAGTGTTTCTGGCGTTCGCCGCACCGGTCTGCGCGCCGTCCATCTGGTAAGCCTGCGCGGCCTGCGCCGCCGTCAGCGCCGCTTTGGTTCCCTGCAGCGCCTTCAGCCGGCCATCATCGCTCTCATCGGCGGTGCGGGCGGTCTGCACCGCCGTGTTCAGCGCCGCGCCCACCGTCCCGGACAGCGCCAGCGTCAGGCCGCTCTGTTTCTGCTCGGTCTTCGTCAGCGCGGTGTGGCTGTTTTCGGCTGCGCTGACGGTCACGTCGCTGCCGCTCAGGGAGAGATCCTGACCGGCGATCACGTCGCTGCCGTGCACGGTAAGCTGATTACCGGCGCTGAGGGTGACGCTGCCGTCGCTGCTGCCCACCGTGCTGCCGCGGTTAAGTGCACCGCTGGCGTCGGTGCTGCTCTTCTGCATGGCCTGACCCACGGTGAAACCGATGCCGCCGCTACCCATCAGGCCCGATTTTTTCTCCTCGCGCTGATGCACTTCATTATTCGTTTCTGTGGCGGTCGTGATGCTGAGATCGCGGCCCGCCGTCAGTGCCACATCCTGCGTACCGGCGACGTTGCTGCCGGTCACGCCAATGTCGCGGCCCGCCTGAAGCCGGACGCTGTCGCCGCTCAGGGTGGTGCTAAGCGCCTGACTGCTGTGCAGCTCGTCGTGGGTCTCCAGGCTGCTGCCCGACAGCAGTCCTTTGCTGGTCTGTTTACTGTGTTCGGCGAGATCGGTGCGGCTGTTGCCCGCGCTGAGTACGATATCGCGTCCGGCACGGGCGGTCAGTGCACCGCCCGCCGTGACGTCCGCAGCGGTGGCGCGAATATCCTGTCCGGCACTCAGTTCCAGCGCACCACCGGCGGTGATGCGTGCCCCGGCGTCGCTCTGCTGTGACAGGCGACGGTAGTTGCTGCTGTTCCAGCTGTCGTCTTCACTGTGCTGCGTGCTGAGGGTGCCGAGCGTCAGGTCATTGCCCGCCTGAATCTTCGTGGTGCTCTTCTCTCCGGCGTTGCCGATATCGCTGGCGGCCAGGGTGATATTGTTCAGCGCACTCAGCGTCAGCGCACCGTCACTGCCCTGCACGTAGATACCGGCCGGACGATCGATCCAGCGGTCGGTGCCGTCGCCGCGCAGCGTGGACTGGCTGGTGATGTCGCGCCCCGCCAGCAGCGTAAGCTGACTGTCGCCACGCAGGGTGCCGCCGAGGTTAGTGATATCCTGACGGGCGGTAAGATTAACCGTGTTGCCGCTGATGTAGCCGCTGTTAGTCAGCGACTGCGCCGTCAGCTGCGTCACGTCGCGGCCCTGAATGGTCCCGCTGTTGGTGATGTCGTTGCGGGCGTTCAGCGCCACGCTACCGCCCCCGATCAACGCGCCGTCGCCGGTTAAGTCACCCTGTTTTACCTTCGCATAAACCTGCGGCACCAGCACGGTCTGCTGTGTGCCATCCGGCAGCGTCACGGTCTGGTTCACCAGCCAGACGATGTCGCTGGTGAGCAGTGCCATCTGCGCCGGGGTCAGCGCCACGCCGAGTTCCAGGTTGTAGGCTTTGCCAAAGGCTACCCCATTATTCATCAGCCCGCGATACTGATCTTCATCGCTGCCATATCCGCTGATGTAGCGGCTGCCGGTCAGCTGAATAATCTGATCGCGCACCAGCCGCTGCTCGTAATAACCATCACCCAGCCGCTTCAGAATCAGGCTGCTGTCGGTGGTCAGGGCATTCTGCATGTAGTCGCTGCTGAGCCACTGCTTCTGATTCACAAAGCGCGGATCGGTCTCGACCAGGTAGTGGCTGTCACTGCCGGGTTGCAACTGGTAGAGGCTGTTATCCGGCAGACGGATGTCCGGTGAGACAGCGCGGATCACCGGCGTAATGGTCTGTCCGTCGACCACTGTTGCGGGCAGCGTAAGCGAGAGCTGCTGACCGGCTGGTAACAGCAGCGGCCGGTCTTTGAGGCTGCCGAGTTTGTCCAGCGTCAGTGCGCTGTCATAGCGTAATCCGGCGGGCAGTAAGGTACTGCCGCTATCCGTGGCACTCAGCGCCACGGCGGTAACTGCCTGCTGAAGAGAAGGCGAGCCAATACTGTCGGCCTGCGCAGTAACGCCCTGCTGCTGCCGGTTGCCGGTCTGGTAGCCATTTCCCTGCGGCGCGGCGTTAGCCTGCCAGCTCAGCGTCTGCAGATCGATGGTCTCTGTCACTGGTGCCGGGCGATACGTTTTTTTATCTCTACCTTGTGACGTTTTGGTTCCGCCAAATTTCTTTTTCTTCTTCTTCGCGTACCAGCGTACCGATTTCCCGTCGTCCGTGGTGACGCGCGTTCCTTTCGTCGCCTGATTATTCAGTTCGCCTATCTGCCCGCCCAGCACGGCCCCTGCGACGATCTGGCTGTCGTGGTTGTTGAGACGGTCAGTGCTAAAGGTCATGTTACCGCCCGACAGGATTTTGCCTGGATCGCTCTCCTGGATCTGGGTTTCTTTCACTACTCTTCGGTAGTCATACTCATAAAACTCGCTGCCGCTGGTGCCGTCCGGCATTTTTGCCGTGTGCACGCCATATTTATTTTTTTTGCTGGTGTCCACTTTGGCCCAGTCGAAGCGGTCAGTATGGCCTTTGAGCACCGCGTCATGGTGCTGGCTATCTTCAGTCGTAACGACCTGCGTGGTCAGATGGCGGTTGGTATTGTTGATTTCCACCATGCTGATCGTGGCGTCCTGCCCGGCCTCAATGGTTGCCCCGTCATTGTTGAGCTGCTGCCCCTGTCCGGTAGCCTGATAATTCGCATCCAGCTGGCCGCCAATATGCAGATCGCCATCACTGTAAATCAGCGCATGGTCGCGGTTGTTCAGGGTGCCCGCCGCAATATCCATTCGCTGTCGGGCAGCAATCACCGCCGCTTTGCCCTCTTCACTGAGGTTATTGAGCAGCGAAGCCGCAATGGCAATGTGATCTCCAAAGATGCGACCGGTGCCGCTGTTATTCAGCACGCCCGCCACCAGATGCGTCAGGCCACCATCAATCAGACCGCGATTATTCAGGGTGTCCGCTGCCGTGATGTCGGTCTGTCCGCCGCTGATCTCACCACCTGCCTGATTATTGACGTTCTGTGCAGTCAGGTAGAGCGCCTGCTGGGCCGCGAGGGTGCCGTCGTTGGTGACGTCGCCCCCTGTCGTCAGGCGCAGTGTGCCGTTGGCTTTGACCGCTGAGGTATTATGGAAATCACCCGCCAGGGCGATGCCAAGATCACCCTGCGATAGCACCTGCCCGTCGCCGCTCAGCGCAGCCGCATTGATCTGTACGTCGTGATCGGCGATCAGGGTGCCCTGCTGGTTGTTGATAGTCAGCGTCTGACCCGGCGCATTATTGATGGCCAGTGTCCGACGCTGCTGGGTTTTAGAAGCCACAGACCGGGCTGGCGCACTCTGCTGGATGGTCAGGGTATCAGCGGAGGAGATCAGCCCGCTGACGTTGTCCAGCGCCTGCTTCACGATTAATGCCAGCCGCTGGTTTGCACGTAACGCACCCTGGCTGTTATCCAGGGTATCGGCTTCGAGGGTTAAGCTGCCCGCTTCGATCCCTTTGCCGCTCTGTCGGGTATCGCGGTTGATCAGCGATGGCGTGGTAATCGTCATCTGCTGGCCGCCCTGAATCAGCCCGCTGCGGTTATCGAGTTGCTGGCTCAGCGACAGTAAGCCATCACCGACGCTTTGCACCAGCCCGTCGCTGTTGGTGAGCTGACCTGCCGTCAGTGATAGCGTGCCTGCCGAGAGGAGTTTGCCTGTCTGATTAAGCAGCGCATTTTGTCCCGCATTGAGCGTCAGATCGGTGCCGCCCTGTATCTGCCCCTGCTGGTTATCCAGCGCGCCACTGTCGATGTGAAGGTTACCGCCACTGGCAATCAGTCCGCGCTGGTTGGCCAGCGTCTGGCCGGACGTGTTAAGGGTGATATCCCCCGCCGACTGCAGTTTACCGTCACTGTTGTTCAGTGCCTGACCGCTGAACAACAGGCCGCCATTACCTGCGATTTGTCCCTGACTGTTGTTCAGCTCAGAGGCACCGATCGTGGCCTGGTTTCCGGCGGCAATAAAGCCCGTCTGGTTATCAATCGCACCACTGCGCAGATCCAGACTGTTCAGGGCAACGATGCCGCGCTGGCTGCCACTGTCGCGATTGATCAGGGCGTGGCCCTGGGTGTCCAGCGTCATATCGCTGCCGGCCTGTAACAGGCCGCCCTGGTTCTGCAGCTCGCCACTGGTGAGATTAAGCCGTCCTTTACCGCCCGTCAGCGTGCCGGACTGGTTGTGAATGTCGCCTGCCGCAATCTGTGCCCCTTTGCTGCCGGTGATAAAACCACGCAGGTTATCCAGCGTGCCGCTGTAGAGCTTCAGGATACCCGCACTGAACAGGCCGCCTGCCGCGCCACTGTCACGGTTAATGAGCTCGTTGCCATGGGTATCCAGATTGAGATCGCCACCCGACTCCATCCTGCCTGCACGGTTGTTGAGCAATCCGCTGTCCAGTTGCAGCGTGCCTTTAGCGCCCAGTTGCCCCTGCTGATGATCGAAGGTCTGCTGATGGGTGTCGATGCGGACATTCTGGCCCAGCATTACACCATTACGGCCATCGATCTGGCCGCTCAACAGAAGCAGATCGCCTCCTGCAATCAGCCCACCGCGCTCGCCGCTGTCGCGGTTAAGCAGTTCTCCGCCCTGAGTGTTAACTGATAACGCCTGGCCCGCCTGAAGCAGACCATGCTGATTATCAATGCGGCTGCTTTCAATCGTCAGTCCACGATCGGCATTGATTATTCCATCCGCGTTCTTCAGCACGCCGCTATTCAGTTGTACAGAACCTGCCGAGACCAGCGTGCCGCTGCTGTTGTCGAGATCGCCACTGCTGACCTGAAGATTAGCTCCCGCAACAATGCCCCCCGACATCGCGTTGTTCAGGGCTTTTCCGTGCGTATTCAGCTGCATATCCCCGCCAGACTGCAATCGACCGCCACGATTATCCAGCGCACCGCTGTTCAGCTCCAGCGCACCTCTGGCACTCATCAGGCCAGACCTGAAATCAGCAGCCTGCCCCTGAGTATCGATCAGCAGGTTCTGCCCCTGAATAACACCCCGGTCGCTCAGTATCATTCCGGTGACGAGTTGCAGATCGCCACGCGCAACAATGCCGCCACGATCGCCGCTGTCGCTATTGTTCAGCTGCGCGCCCTGCGTATCCAGAGAAAGCGCCTGACCTGATTGTAATAAGCCTCGCTGATTGTCGAGCCTGCCTGTCTTGAGCGTCATTGCGCCGTCCGACATCAGGATGCCGTCAATGTTAGTCAGCAGGTCACTGCTGATATGGGCAGGCTGCGCAGCGGCGATGACGCCGTTCTGGTTATCAAGGTCGCCACTGTACAGAAGTAACGCGCCACCGCTGATGAGTCCTGCTTTGCCACTGTTGCGGTTATTCAGCACCTGCCCATGTGTATCGAGCGTAAGAGCGTCGCCTGACTGGATCAGCCCGGTTTGATTGTCCGTTTTTCCACTGGAAATACTGAGAGTGGTACGCGCGACCAGATTGCCGCTGACATTGTTCAGTTCGCCCCGCTGCGTATCGATATCTACATCGTGACCGAGCACGGTTCCACGCTGATTATTCAGCGCCTGACTGCGAAGAGTCACCTGCCGGCTCGCTTCGATACGGCCCTGCGTGTTATCAATAGCCTCGCGGGTTTTCAGCGTAGCATCACCGCCAGTTGAGGCAATAAGGCCCTGCTGATTATTCAGATGCCCACCCGTAAGTTGCAGATTGCGGCTGGCCTGTATCGCCCCCTGAGCGTTTGTCAGGGTCTCCTGAACCTGCAGTTGCAGATTGCCACTGCCAGCAGCCAGCAACGTGCCGCTACTGTTATCCAGGCTGCCTGAAGTGAGATGCAGGTTACCGCCGCTCTCAATCCGTCCATCGCGGTTGTCTGCGCCGCCTGAAGCCATGATCGCCATCTCGCCTGTACCACGCTGCGACAGCAGACCCTGATGGTTATCCAGCGTGCCCGCTGTCAGTGTCAGCGCCTCTGCCTGGGTATGTCCCTCTGAAAGATCAATCCTTTCACCGCTGAGTGTTAGCGCACCCGCTGATAACAGATTGCCCTTATTTCCATCGAGGCGAGTCGCATTTAGATTCAGCGCGCCGCTGCCTGCCAGTTGCACCGTGCCGCCCTGATTATCAAGCGATGGCGTTTCAAGCCACAGTGAATCGCCGTTACCTGAAATGAGTCCGCCCCGGTTTTCAATGTGCTGAGCCCGCAGCCGGGTATCGCCCTCATTGCTCAGCGTGCCCTGATTGTTAAACAATGAACCAGTGGAAATAGCCAGGGTTTCACGGTTTTGCTGGCGTAGCAGACCACGATTGTTACTGATGTTTTGCGCTGAAACAGTCAGTCTGCCAGCAGCCAGCTTGCCATCATCATTATTAAGGTTCGTTGCAGACTGAACTTCGAGCGTGCTGCCCGCTATGGTTGCCCCCTGGGTGCTGATGTTTGTCTGGGTAGACGTCAGCACAATAGCATCAGCCGAAGTCTGGCTGCCGGTCATATCGACCTGGGCTCCCCGCGCCTGAATCTGGTTATGCGCCAGATTTTTGCCCTGTGCTGTAAGGTTACCCTGACTGGTCAGCAGTAAATTGCCGGGCTGACTCAATGTGCCATTGCTGTCAACGCCTGCCGCCAGGGTGCTGTCAGCGGTATTCTCAAGCGTGCTGGCAGTAAGCGTTGTGTTACTGCCAGCGCTTACCAGTCCGCTGTTGCGCAGCGTGCCGCCGGAGGTCAGCGTCACATCCTGCTGTGAGACGATATTTCCCTTATTCTGTAGATCGCCAGTGCTGGCTATCTGTAGTGCAGCCTGACTTTGCAAGGTACCACTGTTTTCCAGCCTGCCATCTGCCGTCAGATGCAGTTCACCTGCGCTGGCCCCCAGCTCGCCAGCATTGCGCACACCCACACCTTTCTCGGTACCGGTCAGGGTGATTTTATGGGCATACATACCACCGATTGCCGCGACGTCCAGTGCAAACTCAGGGCGTGTTGCCCCATCATCCGTTTTTACTGTGGTGACGTTGCCTTCAGCCGTAACCTGATTCCTGCCCGAAACCACATTAAGTTCACGGGCATGGACTTTCGCGTTAACCGCCACCGACTGCGCGATGATCTGGGTATAGTCCGCATCGCTGTCATTCAGGCCCTTACCTTCAATATTGATGCGGCCGCCATTCACATCAAACCCCTTGAGCTGACCGTTTTCGATCAGTGCCTGGCCGGTGGTAAGCGTATTGCGGCTGGCGTTAATAAATCCACAGCCGTTACAGGTAATGCCTGAGGGGTTAGCGATAACTACGGCAGCCCGTTTACCCGCCACTTCAATAAACCCGTTCAGCTGGCTGGGATTACGGCTATTCACTTCGTTGAGTATGACCGTCGCTTCCTGCTTTGAAAGCCATGGGTTAGCCGCCACCATGCCGCCAAGTTGAGTGGCGCTGTTCTGATGACTGTTGTTCAGGATTGCGCCACGCGCATCGACGTCGAGCTGACTGTACTGATTGCGTGAGACCCCCTGACTGTTTGGCGTCTGAATGTTGATTTGCGGCAGACCGTTAGCAGTGGCCATGACGGTGGGCTGCTGGCTGCCTGGCGCACTGCTGTCGGCCACAATATTGGCCTGCGCCGGCAGGCTGACCACCCCTGCCGCCAGCCAGAGTACAAAGCTGAGCGGTGAAATCCGTACCTGCGTCTCTGAATGAGAGGTGCGCTGACGGCATCGGGCAACGCGCGAATAGCCGCTGCGGGTGATGTCAGATACCACCACTAACATGCCGCGAACCCGATTGAAAATAAGGCGATAGCAAAGTTTATTCATAATGCGCACAGTCCATTGTCAGCAATATTGATGAAGGATTCAGTAATTCCAGTTCACGCTGAAACCAAAAGTCACAGGATCGGTTTTGAAGCCGTCCGGTTTCGACAGCGGAATTCCCGCAAAAAAGTCGTAACTGACCCCGGCAGGTATGATGCCGCCGCGTAATCCGACAACACCACCCGCCAGATGACGTCCCAGCGGCCCGCCCTGAGAGGCACTGTTGCCTCCCACCTCGCCATAGTCAGCACCCAGATAAAGTTCCTGAGCAGGCAGCGGCGTCTGCCAGGCCAGCGTGTTCTGTACAGTCCAGCCCCGGCTGGCACTGAGGGTGCGTTCCCCATCGAAACCACGCACTGTCCAGCGATTGCCAATCGCGAACTCATCCTGCGGTGTCAGCGGGGTGTTACTCATCTGGCGTCGGTATTGGATGTTGTAACTTAAACGCTGATTTCCCAGCGAAAACGGCGTAGTGAGGCCCGCCTGCCAGGTGAGAATTTTAGATAGCGCGGTAGCGTAGGTGGAGTCGTGATATGACTCCTCCCACGCAGGCAGTGCCCCGAACCAGCGGGTACCACGCTGATAACTGACACCGGCGTCCAGCGTGGCCGGGCCGATATAATGCCGGTGAGACAGACCAAGCCGCCATGCGCTGGTTCGACGCTCCTGGCTGGTAATTTCCGTATCATTGATGAAGTTACGCGACGCTTTAACCAGTACGTCGGCACTGACGCTGGTTTTAGCGGCGGCGTTACGATAGATCACCCGGCTCACCTGCGCATCCAGCGTTCGGCTCTTCCCGGCATAGAGAAAATCGCGGCTGTAACCTGCGACAGTCTGGTGATAGTCGTAATCGCTGGCGGTAAGACCAAATAACCAGTAGCCAAAAGGCACCGAATAATGCCCCGACAGGCTTTTGCTGCTTTTTCTGCCCGCAAATCCCAGGTCGCGGCTGGCGGTCAGATAGAAGAGATCGCTCAGTGAAGTCGGATTATCAAGCGCCAGCATAATTCCGCTCTGATAGCGGCCGGTACTTTCAGTACCCGAGTCATCGAGCCACACGCCGAGGCGCCATAAGCGATGCTGAGTGCGTTCAATCACAATGTCGCTCTCACCCGGATTGAGTCCTGGACGCAGCGCCATACGCGCTTCCACAGTCGGCAGGCGCTGCAGATTTTCCAGCCCCTGCTCGATATCGCGCAAATCCAGGAGATTACCGGCATGGGCTGGCAATGCTGGCCACAGGCTGACGTAACGGGAGGAAGATGATGAAAGCTCTACCTTGCGGATTTTGCCAGGCACGATCAGCAGGTGCAGTACACCCTGACGCAAATCCTGCTGCGGTGCCAGTACGCGCGTCGTTACCCAGCCGTGATTAATCAGCCGGTTTTGCAGCGTGCCCATCAACTGGCTAATCCCTTTTACACCGAGACAGTGGCCATTTGCCTGACTGGCCAGGCGCCGTAGTGGCACCCAGTGCGGCATCGCCTCCAGCCCGGACAGGCTGACCTGCTGGATAACAAAACAGGGTGTTTCCTGCGGAAAATTCAGATGGGAAGGTGAAGGAACCTTCTCCGAAAGACGAATATCAGGTACCTGCGGCATCAGCCGCTGCTGACGCGCTTTCTGTTGCTCCTGCTGATGCTGCAACTGCTCATCACCCGGTGCAGCCTGCACTACCTGCGCATTAATCAGGAGGGCGCAAGGCAGAAATGCCAGCGCTTTAATAAGTCCTTTTGTTTCGAGCTGCATAACCTGTCCATGTAGCAAATGTGTTACAAAATGTATATCTGGTATTTTTTATGCGCACATTATGGCGCTGGAATTGAAAACCTCAAGAAAAAATGTAGAAAAATTTACAATAACCTTACACACCAGTGCGATACAGACACTTCAAATCGGGCCATTTTATCCTAAATAAAGCTGTTTCATGGTGCCCGGTCTCATTTCATCAGGCGGTTTCAACAGGCTGCTGAAATGCAGGGGAAAGGGACAGCCCCATTTAAATAGCAATATATTCATTACCTTAAAAGAAAATGGGTTTTCGAAGGGTTAATCTTATTTCAGAATGCAGATGTTGACTGAATAAGACGTCACTTACTACGCAGTACCTCGCTGTTAATCTCTATTTTTCTATGGATCTGTATTTTGCAGTTTTTCTGAAAGGGCCCTTCTCACCACATTCAGAAATCATCAAATAAAGTTAAGCAATGCAGTCTGTAAAAGCGGAGGCGGTTCCTGAGCGGCTATTGTTGTTAAGCGCCTGTTACGGCCATAAAAAAGCCCCCTCAGCATAGAGGAGGCTCGTTTTTAACCCGGTTCAGCGCGGAAGCTTAGTGCAGCTTAAGCCGCGGGCGGATCACCCGGTTGAGGCTGCCGACCAGCATCATCAGGCCGGTTTTAAAGTAACCGTGCAGCGCGATCTGGTGCATACGATAGAGCGAGATATAGACAAAGCGCGCAATCCGCCCTTCCACCATCATCGAGCCGCGCATCAGGTTACCCATCAGGCTGCCGACCGTGCTGAAGCGCGAGAGCGACACCAGCGAGCCGTGATCTTTATAGACATAGGCTTTCAGCGGCTTACCGGCACGCTGCGCCAGAATATTATCCATCGCGCGTGAGGCCATCTGATGCGCAGACTGGGCGCGAGGCGGCACGAAACCGCCGCCCGGTAGTGCGCAGGAGGCGCAGTCACCAATCGCGTAGATATCATCGTCCAGCGTGGTCTGCAGCGTCTCTTTAACCACCAGCTGATTGATACGGTTGGTTTCCAGTCCGCCAATCTCTTTCATAAAGTCAGGCGCCTTGATCCCGGCGGCCCAGACCATCAGGTCGGCTTCGATAAACTCGCCGCCTTTGGTGTTCAGGCCGTTGTGCTCAGCACTGGTGACCATGGTCTGTGTCAGAACACGCACGCCCAGTTTGGTCAGCTCCTGATGCGCTGCGGCGGAGATGCGCGGTGGCAGAGCAGGCAGGATACGTTCGCCCGCCTCGACCAGCGTCACATTCAGCGCTTCACGCCCCAGGCCTTTGAATCCATAGCTGTGCAGCTGCTTCACCGCATTATGCAGTTCAGCAGAGAGTTCAACGCCGGTCGCGCCGCCACCGACGATGGCGATGTTCACTTTCTCCTGCCTGCCTTCGCTGGCGGAGAATTTCAGGAACAGATTGAGCATCTCATTGTGGAAGCGGCGCGCCTGATGCGGGTTGTCCAGGAAGATGCAGTGATCTTTGACACCCGGGGTGCCGAAATCATTTGAGGTACTGCCCAGCGCCATCACCAGCTGGTCATAGGCGACTTCCCGCTGCGGCACCAGCACTTCGCCCTGCGCGTTCACCACTTCAGCCAGACGGATGACTTTCCGGCTGCGGTCGATGTCGGTGAGGGAACCCAGCTGAAACTCAAACCCGTGATTGCGGGCATGCGCCAGATAGCTCAGTGCATCAATGCCCTCATCCATGGAGCCGGTCGCGACTTCATGCAGCAGCGGCTTCCACAGATGGCTGTGGTTACGGTCGACCAGAATAATCTCGGCCTTTTTTTTGCGCCCCAGTTTATGGCCCAGTTGCGTAGCCATCTCAAGACCGCCGGCTCCCCCTCCGACAATAACAATTTTCTTAACTGACGTAGTCAACAAAGACCCCCTCAAATTGTGAACCAAAAGTTAACCAAAGGTTAAATTAAACCTTAAGAAACATAGGGTTGGCGAAGTTAAAATCGCAATCTGCTGGCAGAATAGCATGGCGGGAAGAGGAGAACATAAGAATATTGATATAGATCAAAACAGGAAAATAAAAGTCAGATAATTACGTAACGAAATCAGGCACCCTGCGGTGCCTGTTCTGTTTAACCTGCTGTTTTGAATGCTTTTATCCGCTGAAGATGGGAAGAGAGGTTTTTAAATTTGTGCCCTTCCGTCTCATCCCAGACGATCTCATAAAAAGGCCGGAGATGATCAGCGCTGCGCTGGCTGTCGAGCACCTCATCCTGACGTGAGAGAAAGGTGAGACAGCGGCCACGGTTGCGTTCGCGGAAATCGCTGACGCATTTAGTGGCGATATCCAGATACTCTTCCGGCCGATCAATCTTCCCTTCCATGTTCTCATGCGGAAAAAGGTTGGGATTAAAAATCGCCTGCCGGATGCCGCACAGGAAGCCGATGCGCTCTGACCAGAAACCGCCAAGCCCGACGCCGCAGATCAGTGGATGATCGTCGCCAGACTGCGTCAGCATCTTATCCGTCTCTTTCAGCAGAAACTGCATATCATGTTTCGGATGGCGGGTGCTGTAACTGAGTAACCTGACGTCAGAGTCAATAAACTGCAGTTGCAGCACTTTTTCGTGATTACCCGGACTGTTGGAATCAAAACCGTGCAGATAGATGATCATGATAATCCTCAAGGTAGTGATAGCGCCGGGCAGTCACTGTTTACCACGACGCCTTATGAGCCAGCCAGCGTTCCTGAAGCGCGCTCAGTTGCTGGGCATTGTTTTTCCAGCGATGCGTTGCCTGCAGTTCATCGCGGGTAAATCTGCCCTGATGATACAACCGCGTGACCCGCTCTGACCCGACCGGGATCAGGTTATCCAGCACACTGATCGCCCCCTGACGCTGATTGCAGACCAGCACCATGTCACATCCCGCATTAAGAGACTGCTGCGCCCGCTCCGCATAACTGCCCATCACGGCGGCCCCCTCCATCGACAGATCGTCGGAGAAAATCACGCCGTCAAAGCGCAGCTCCTCGCGCAGCACGGTTTTGAGCCAGTAGGGCGAACCGCTGGCAGGCAGGGGATCAACGTCGGTATAGATGACGTGGGCAGGCATGATGGCATCCAGGGCCTGCTCCGTAATCAGGCTGCTGAAGATCGCCATATCATGCTCGCGCAGCTTCTTCTCATCGCGTGGATCGCGCGGCGTCTCTTTATGCGAATCGGCGCTGACCGCGCCATGCCCCGGAAAATGTTTGCCGGTGGTTTTCATGCCTGCCTCATGCATTCCCGCAATAAAGCGGCGCGCCACGGCCAGCGCGATCGCCGGATCGGCATGGAAGGATCGATCGCCAATTGCGGCGCTGATATGGCCCACGTCGAGCACCGGCGCGAAGCTGATATCGATATCCATCGCGATCATCTCAGCTGCCATCTGCCAGCCCGCCTGCTGTGCCCGCTCGCCAGCGGTCTCTGCATCGTGCAGCGCCGCAAAAGATTGCATGGCGGGCAGCTGGGTGAAACCGTCGCGGAAACGCTGCACGCGTCCCCCCTCCTGATCCACCGCCACCACCAGCCGGGTGTGCGACGCGGCGCGGATCTGACGCACCAGCTCGGCAAGCTGGGCGGGATCGTGATAGTTGCGGGCAAACAAAATTAACCCGCCGACCAGCGGATGTTGCAGGATCTCGCGATCTTCGCCATCCAGTTCATAGCCGCCGACGTCAAGCATCAGCGGGCCGGGCAAATGTGATTTCATAACCTGAATCCTGTAGCGCAACGCAGGGGCGTCACGCGGTTAAATCTGTTCCCAGCTCTGTCGAGCCAGCTGTTGTAATGTGGCGTCGTCACACTGATCGGCGCGGAGCTGATACCAGCTGGCCATCAGCAGACGCAGCCAGGGCTGCCAGCGTCTGACCTGCTGCGCCAGCGCGGTGAGCGGCAGCTGCATCGCGGCGGCATAGCCAGCCAGCCAGTCGTGCTGATGCTGCGGATCGCAGGCACAGATCGCCGCCAGTTCCAGCGCAACGTCGCCATCGGCGGCATACTCCCAGTCGATCAGCTGCAGTCCCGCCGGGCTCTGTATAACATTCCCGGCGTGCAGATCCATATGCAGCGGTGCCAGCCGCAGCGGCTGCGGTTCCCCCTGCTGTGTCAGGCGTCTGAGCGACCGCAGCCAGCGGTGATTGCGCTGCGGCGTAAGTTGCCAGTAGCGCCATAACAGCGGCAGCAGCAGCAGGCGATAGCCCGTCAGCGGCTGCTGATGCAGCCGTTGCAGCAGCGCCAGAATCTGCGGACGCTGCTGACTGAAACGCGATTCATCCAGCGTCTCGCCAGGACACCAGCTCAGGATAATTCCCTGCCGGTTGCCCGCCACGGGATGCGGCGTGACACCGCTGGCACGCAATTTTCGTAACAGCCGGAATTCGCGCTGCCGCTCCACAAACGGAATAACCGGCTGCGGGGCCGCCCGCGCGATAAAGGTGGCGCGCGGGGTGACAATTTTCTGGCTGTGTCCGGTCAGACCCGCGAGCGGGATAATGGACGCCTTATCAGAGTCGCCGGCGACCTGCTGAATCATCCGCTGCAGCGCGGCATTAATTCTGGGCAATGCCGTTGCCGGACCAGACGATCTCGCCGGTCTGCACCAGCATCAGTTGCATCTGCAGGGTGGGTGCTTTGACATCACCGCTGGCGTTACTGTACAGCACATACTGCGCATTGACGTTGCGCGCCAGACCAATCGCTTTGCTGCGAGAATTAAGGCTGTCATCCGGCGATAAGCCCAGCGCCTGCTTGGCCTGCGCCAGCTGATCGGCGGAAACCAGGGTAAATTTGCCGTTGTTGTTCAGCGCATTCTGGATAGCCGCGGTGGCTTTCTCGCTCTGCAGCGCACCGTTGGTGCTGTTTTTAATCCGATCGACCAGCAGCACGCTGCCCGGCTCGGCGCTGGCGGCCTGCAACATCTTCGCCACCAGCGGCTGAACGCTGGCATCCCAGTTAATGGTGACCAGTTTCGGCGGCTGGGGCACCGGCTGCGGCTGCGGAACGGGCTGCGGTTCAGGTTGCGGAACGGGCTGGACCGGCTCCACAGGCTGGGTCGGTTCAACCGGTGCAGGCTGCTGCTGTTTCACCACACAGCCGGTCAGGATGAGCGCCATCAGAAGCGCTCCGGTACGATTCACACTGCGTATCACGTAGAAGATCCTTAAAGATAGAGATAAAGACGAACCTTGCTGGCTGTCAGGTTACCCAGTTGCGAGGCGGCGACAATGCTTCCCTGCGCCGGAACAGTCACGGTCTGCGCCGGTTCCTGCGGCGTAATTTCCAGTCCTTTATCGTCATACCAGTAGTAACGATAGTGAACAACGACCGGGGCTTCGCGCTGATTATAGAGCACGCTGGTGGCACGTTTCAGTCCATCGTGCTCATCCAGCGCGGGCTCGTCGGTAATGATCCCTGCCGACAGCACAGAGGATTCCATCACCAGTGACTGTGAGGTATTGATCATCGGTTTATCACTGCTGCAGCCCGTCAGGCAGAGCAGGATCGGCAGGCCGGTCAGCCAGGATCGCATAGCACGCTTCCGTTATGGTCAGTTTGAGAGCATCGGGCCCAGCGGTTCGCCACCCACCAGATGCATATGGATGTGATAAACCTCCTGACCCCCATGTTGATTGCAGTTCACAATCAGACGGTAACCATCCTGGTCGATCCCTTCCTGCCGGGCAATTTTCGCTGCGGTGGTGAACATCCGTCCCAGCGCATGTTCATGCGCCGCTTCCACCTCGTTGACCGTCGGAATCAGCACATTCGGCACGATTAAAATATGGGTCGGTGCTTTGGGGGAGATATCGCGGAAGGCAGTGACCAGCTCATCCTGATAAACCACATCAGCGGGGATTTCGCGGCGAATAATTTTACTAAAAATGGTTTCTTCAGCCATGGTGCAATTCCTGTAGCCTGAGTCGTAATCAATGAGTATGCGGGAGAAATTTGTTTTCTTTCAACCTCAGGACCACTTTTCTTGCATTGTTCGCCTGCCTTTGCAGCAGCGACACTTCGCCTCCGCTGACACAGGGTCCACCTGAACAGCTACCCGCCGGAAACCTTTAAAAATGAAACACTGTTTTATAAATTAGATTTTCGCCCCCCTTTTCTTTATCTGATTGCCACTTATTTGCCAGTCGTAGCCAGATTGCGAAGGTTTAGCGCCGCCGTCAGCTCTACTTTTCTAACCAGACCGGGTGAGATGGCCGGCATCACCAGGGATAAATCGCCATACAACCTCAAGGAGCATCCGACATGCGCTCACGTAAAATTGGTCTTGGCCACTATCTGGCCTATGGTTCCGGAGACTTTCTGGGAGCAGGCACCACGGCGCTCACCGCCGCCTGGCTGCTCTATTTCTACACCACTTTTTGTGGCTTAACCCCGATACAGGCCACGCTGATATTTGCGGCAGCGCGCGTGCTGGATGCCGTGGTCAGCCCTTTGATGGGCTTTCTGACCGACAATTTCGGATCGACCTGGCTGGGAAAACGCTTTGGCCGCCGCAGATTCTTCATCCTGCTGGGCATCCCCTGCGTATTCAGCTACAGCCTGATGTGGGTCAGCGACATGAGTTTCTGGTGGTATCTCACCACTTACCTGCTGTTTGATATCGTTTACACCATGATTCTGGTGCCCTATGAAACGCTGGTGCCGGAAATGACCGACGACTTTAAGCAGAAAACCCGTTTCTCCGGTGCCCGCATCGGCCTGGCGCAGCTCTCAGCGATTCTGGCTGCCTTTCTGCCTGGCATTCTGCTGGGAATGCTGGGCAAAGATAACCCTCTCTCCTTTTTCTATGCCAGCCTGGTGTTCTCGGTGATCTGCGCCCTGGTTCTGGCACTGGTCTGGTATTTTACCTGGGAGCGCCATCCCGATGACTTTTCTGCCGAGTCACGCCGGGCAGAGCTGGAAAAGCAGCAGCTGACGCTGACGCAGAACCTCAGACGACTCTATGTTGAACTGGCTTCAACGCTGCGCATCCGCATTTTTCGCCAGCACCTCGGGATGTATCTCGGCGGCTATATCGCCCAGGATGTGTTCAACGCCGTCTTCACCTGGTATGTCGTGTTTGTGCTGATGCAGAGCGCACAGGTGGCCTCCAGCATGATGGGCACCATGGCGGTGCTGCAGTTTATTGCCGTCATGGCGATGATCCCGCTCTGCATCCGTATCGGGCCTGCCCCCGCCTACCGTCTGGTAGCCATTCTGTTCGGCCTGGCGGCGCTCTCTTACGCCGGATTGTGGTATGCCGGCATGAACGACAATCTTTCGCTGCTGTTAGCGATCTCCGCCCTGGCCGGGCTGGGACGCGGCGGCATCAACTATGTGCCGTGGAACACCTATACCTATATCGCCGATGTGGATGAGGTGATCACCGGTCAGCGTCGCGAGGGGATCTTTGCCGGCATCATGACCCTGACCCGCAAAGCCTCTCAGGCCGGTGCCGTCATGCTGGTCGGAATCGTATTGCAACTCTCCGGCTTTGTCTCAGGTCAGGCGACACAGACCCCCACCGTCAGCCACACCATACTGGCGATCCTGAGCCTCGGCACCTTATCCGTGCTGGCCTGCGGCTTTTTGGTGTCACTGCGCTTCAGGCTCAACCTGCAGACCCACACCGTGCTGCGTCAGGAGACGCTGAAGATGCGTGAAGCGAACCGCACCGTGCCGGAAACTCTCGCGCCAGCGGCGCGCGATATCGTGGAGACTCTGGCAGGCATGCCCTATGAAAATCTTTGGGGCAACAACAACATCGGTTTTCTGAATCGTCACAAGCCTGCAGCGGCAAAATACCCGGCCCGCTCTCCGGTCTCCCCTTCTCTGAACCCGACCCTGAACAGGAATAAATCATGACACTCTACCCCGTTAAACAGAGCCTCCTCCTGCGCCAGCCGACCTGGCTGCTGCCGCGCAGCGAACTGGTTCAGCTGATTCAGAAGCTGACGCAAAATCTGATTAATATCACCGACGAAACCGGCGAGTTTCTGCTGCGGCTGGACGATGGCCGGGTGATCGATACCAAAGGCTGGGCGGGCTGGGAATGGACGCACGGTATTGGTCTGTATGGCATGCTGCACTACTATCAGCAGACCGGTGACGCGGAGACGCTGGCGCTCATCGATACATGGTTCGCGCAGCGTCTGGCGGAGGGAACACCGACCAAAAATGTGAATACCGTCTGCCCTTTTCTGACGCTGGCTTATCGTTACGAAGAGACCCGTAACCCGGCCTGGGTGCCGGTGCTGGAGCGCTGGGCAGAATGGGTCATGTATGAGATGCCGCGCACCGAACAGGGCGGCCTGCAGCACATCGTCTACAACAACGAAAACAGCCAGCAGCTCTGGGATGACACGCTGATGATGAGCGTGATGGCGCTGGCTAAAATCGGACAGCTGTTGAAGCGCGATGCGTGGGTCGAGGAAGCAAGCTATCAGTTCCTGCTGCACACGCAGTATCTGATGGATCGCGAAACCGGCCTGTGGTTTCACGGCTGGAACTTCGACGGCCGCCATAATTTCGCCAGGGCGCGCTGGGCGCGCGGCAACAGCTGGGTAACGATCGTGATACCCGACTTCCTGGAGATGATGAACTGGCCTGAGCAGCACGCCACACGCCGTTTTCTGCAGCAGGTGCTGGAGACGCAGGCTGACGCACTCCGCGCCTGCCAGCACCCCAGCGGCTTGTGGCACACCCTGCTCGACGATCCCGACAGTTATCTTGAGGCATCGGCTACCGCCGGGTTTGCATATGGCATTCTGAAAGCCGTCCGCAAACGTTATCTGCCCGCGGCGTATCGCGAGGTGGCCGAAAAGGCGCTGCGCGGCGTGATCGCCCATATTGATGAGGATGGCGAGCTGAAGCAGGTCTCATTTGGTACCGCAATGGGCAGCGACCTGGATTACTACCGCGGAGTTCCCCTGACCTCCATGCCTTACGGTCAGGCGATGGCCCTGCTCTGCCTGACAGAGTATCTGCGCGTCTATCTCTGAATCGCGCCCAAAAAAAAGCCCCGCACAGCGGGGCTTTTTCACAGCGGTGAATCATCACATGCTGCGGATGTAATCATCCATATCTGTTTTCAGGTTATCCGATTTGGTACCGAAGATAGCCTGTACACCGGAACCAGCCACCACCACGCCACGGGCGCCGAGGTTTTTCAGTTCGGTCTGGTCAACTTTACCCACATCGGCAACGCTGACGCGCAGACGTGTGATACAGGCGTCCAGGTTAGTGATGTTCTCTTTACCACCAAACGCAGCCACCAGTTTGCCCGCCATCTCAGAACCGGTCGCAGCAGACTGCTCACTGCTGCTGCTCTCTTCGCGGCCTGGGGTTTTCAGGTCCAGCTTCGCAATCAGAACACGGAAGATGGTGTAGTAAACCAGGCCGTAGATGATACCGATAATCGGGAACAGCCAGATTTTGCTACTGTTACCGCTCAGCACGATAAAGTCGATCAGACCGTGTGAGAAGCTGGTGCCATCACGCATGCCAAGCAGGATACAGATTGGGAATGCCAGACCGGCCAGCAGCGCATGAATCACATACAGGATCGGCGCCACGAACATGAATGAGAATTCAATCGGTTCGGTGATACCGGTCAGGAATGAGGTCAGCGCAGCGGAGATCATGATACCGCCCACTTTGGCACGGTTTTCCGGTTTCGCTGAGTGCCAGATAGCAATCGCCGCAGCCGGCAGACCGTACATTTTGAACAGGAAGCCGCCAGAGAGTTTACCTGCGGTCGGGTCACCCGCCATGTAGCGTGGGATATCGCCGTGGAATACCTGGCCTGCCGCATTGGTGTATTCACCAATCTGCATCTGGAAAGGCACGTTCCAGATGTGATGCAGACCAAATGGCACCAGCGAACGCTCAACGACGCCATAGATACCAAAGGCCACAACCGGGTTCTGGTAGGCTGCCCACTGTGAGAACTCCTGAATCGCCGCACCGACAGGTGGCCAGATGAAGGAGAGCAGCACGCCCAGCACAATCGCTGCCAGACCAGAGATGATCGGCACAAAGCGTTTACCGGCGAAGAAGCCCAGATATTCAGGCAGCTTGATACGGTAGAAGCGGTTGAACATGTAGGCCGCGATGGAACCGGCGATAATCCCGCCGAGAACCCCGGTGTCGGCGAGGTGTTTTGCCTCGATCTCCGCCGCAGAGAGATGCAGCACCAGAGGTGCCACAACCGCCATGGTTTTCACCATGATGCCATAGGCGACAACGGCGGCCAGCGCCGACACGCCGTCATTATTGGTAAAGCCCAGCGCGACACCGATCGCGAAGATCAGCGGCATGTTGGCAAACACCGATCCACCCGCTTCTGCCATTACATGCGAAACCACTGCAGGCAACCAGCTGAAATTGGCTGAACCGACCCCTAATAAAATACCGGCGATCGGCAGAACCGAAACCGGCAGCATCAGCGATTTACCGACCTTTTGAAGGTTGGCAAAAGCATTTTTGAACATAGCGTGAAGCTCCTGAGTATGAGTGCATATTTGCGCAGTGCGCGTGGCAAAGAGGGAGGATTCTTTGCCGGGGTGGCGGTAACCGCCTTTTGATTTATTACGAAGGGTAAAATAAATACCGCCCTGTTACTTTGACGGCTATCACGTTTCAACAATCCCGGCTGCGCACTTTACGAAATTTCTCACTGACCTGCACGATAAACCGGCGATAAAAAGCTGACCCTGTCTTTAAAAACAGGGTCATATGAGCAGATGACAGATTAATTACAGAGGCTGAAATAAAAACCGGGTTCAGGCACCCAGCTGGCTCATCGGAATATGGAACAGTGTAGAGAAGTTCTGCGTGGTGGCGGCGGCCAGGGTTTCCATATCCACCCCTTTCAGCACGGCCAGATATTCGGCCACGTCGCGGGTATAGGCAGGCTGATTCTCTTTACCCCGGTAAGGCACCGGCGCCAGATAAGGCGAATCTGTTTCCACCAGCATCCGATCCAGCGGCACGTAGCGAGCGGCTTCCCGCAACTGTTCGGCATTACGGAAGGTGACAATCCCGGAGAAGGAGATATAAAAGCCCATATCCAGCAGCTTCGCGGCAGTGGGCTGATCCTCGGTAAAGCAGTGTAGCACGCCGCCGCAGCGCTCAACCTGCTCTTCACGCAGAATGGCCAGCGTGTCGTCACGCGCATCACGAGTGTGGACGATGATCGGCTTGTTCAGTGCAATACCGGTACGGATATGTTCCCGGAATGAGCGCTGCTGCTGCTCTCTGGTCTCGGGCTGATAGTGGTAATCCAGCCCGGTTTCACCCAGCGCCACCACACGGGGATCGGCGGAGAGCCGGCGGAACTCCTCAACGTCATAAGCCTCTTCCTGATTCAGCGGATGAACACCGCAGGAGAGCGCAATGTTCTGCCGATCGCCGACCAGCTTTTTCAGGGTATGAAAACCCGGCAGCGTGGTGGCGATGGCCAGCATGAATTTCACATCCCGGGCCGCCGCTTTGGCGATCACATCATCGAGGTCGCGGTGGTTCTTTTCATAATCCAGGCCATCAAGATGGCAATGGGAATCAACAATAAACATAAGTAGTCTCAGACAGGTTTAGCGGATCAGGGTGGGCTTTTCGGTCTCTGCCCAGCAGAGAAGCTGATCCGTCAGCAGGAGTTCACGGTTCACCGACGCGACATGCAGTAGCTGCTCACGACAGCGCATCCAGGCGCGGTTGCTGTTATCGAGTGCGCTGGCCGGGAAGTGGGCGGCCAGCAGCGCCACCACATCCTGGCGGTCGCCGTTGCTCAGCCACTGCGTCGCATTCTGCTGCCACTTCATCGCATCCAGCAGCAGGGAGAGCAGCCAGCCGATGCGGGTAGCCGCATCTTCCGCATTCAGCACCGGCAGCAGTTGCAGGATGTCGTGCTGCAGCGCCGCAGGCAGCGCATCGCACAGCTTCTGCCGGGCCTGCCACGGCCCGGTTTCCAGCAGGTTCAACGCCGCACCGGGCGCACCGGCGCTCAGCCGCAGTGCCGCCAGCAGCATCTGTTCATCGTGCGAAGCGTGCTTTTTCAGCCAGAGCAGGCTCTGGCTTTCATCCGGTGGCGTCAGCGACAGCGTCATACAGCGACTGCGCAGGGTCGCCAGCAGACGCGAAGGATCGCGACTGCTGAGGAAGAACCAGCTGTTGGCTGGCGGCTCTTCCAGCGTTTTCAGCAGGGCGTTGGCGGCCGCCTCCGAGAGCTGCGCGGCATCGGGCAGCCAGACCACTTTCGCGCCACCCTGCTGACCGAAGTGATAAAGCTTTTCCGTCACCTGCCGCACCGCATCGATGCCCAGGGTACTTTTGCCCTTCTCCGCCTCAAGTCGATACCAGTCCGGGTGGGTATTCGCCTGCATCAGCTGGCAGCCGTGACACACGCCGCAACTTTTCAGGCCGTCTGGCTGCTGGCACATCAGCCAGCGACTTATCCCCCAGACCAGCGCCTCATCGCCCATGCCAGACATTGCCTGGATCAGCAGCGCATGATGCGCCCGATCCTCCTGATGCTGGCCAATCACGTGGCGATAAGGCTGGTTCAGCCACGGATACCAGTTCATTACGCCTGCTCCAGCAGCCACTGATCCAGGGCCGACTGAAGTGACGCTGTCACGTCATCCAGCGATTTCGTTGCATCAATGGTCAGAATCGTCGGGTCGTTGTCCGCCAGCGCCAGGTAACGCGCGCGGGTACGCTCAAAGAAGCGCAGCGACTCCTGCTCAATGCGGTCCAGCTCACCACGCGCCCGCGCACGCTGCAGGCCGATTTCCGGGGTGACATCCAGGTAAAGCGTCAGATCAGGGCGGAAGTCGCCCAGCACGGCATCGCGCAGCGTCTGCATCAGATCGCTGTCGAGTCCGCGACCGCCCCCCTGATAGGCCTGAGAGGAGAGATCGTGGCGATCGCCGATCACCCAGGCGCCGCGGGCCAGCGCCGGTTTGATCACGGTCTCCACCAGCTGAACCCGCGCCGCATAGAGCATCAGCAGTTCCGCTTTATCCGTGACCTGCTCGCCCTCAATACCCTGCTTCACCAGCACCCGCAGCTGTTCGGCCAGCGGCGTGCCGCCAGGTTCACGGGTAAAGACCAGATCGGTGATGCCGCGGGCGTGCAGCGTGGCAACGATGGCGTCGCGCGCGGTGGTTTTGCCGGCGCCTTCCAGGCCTTCGATGACGATAAACTTACTGTTCATTTTTTTCCTTTAGCGACTGCCGGTACACCTGCACCGCCTGGTTGTGACTGGCCAGATTGGTAGTAAAGGTATGACCGCCCTTGCCGTCCGCCACGAAGTAGAGATAGTTGGTTTTCTCGGGATGCGCGGCCGCCAGCAGAGAAGCCTTACCCGGCATCGCGATCGGGCCAGGCGGCAGGCCGTTAATCATATAGGTATTGTAATCGCTGGCGGTCTCAAGATCTTTACGGGTGAGTGACCCATTGTAGCGATCGCCCATGCCGTAGATCACGGTCGGGTCGGTCTGCAGGCGCATCCCGGTCCGCAGCCGGTTGATAAAGACGGAAGCGACGCGCGCGCGCTCCTGGCTGACGCCCGTCTCTTTTTCGATGATGGAGGCCATCGTGACCAGATCCTGAGGCGTTTTATAGGGCAGATTATCCGCCCGTCCCTGCCAGATCTCGTCGATGGTTTTTTTCATCCGCTCATGGGCGCGTTCCAGCAGGGCCATGTCCGTGGTGTTCGCCGTATAGAGATAGGTGTCCGGAAAGAAGTTCCCCTCCAGCTGCGCAGGCTCAACTTTGAGGGCGCTGGCCAGGGTGGAAAACTGATCGTCTTTCAGCGTATGACGGATATAGGGCGCTTTACGCAGCTCACTCAGCCACTCTTTGAGCCGCTGCCCCTCCACAAACCGCACCGGAAACTGCGCCTCTTTACCGCTCGCCAGCAGCTGTAACAGCGCGCGTACCGTCATCTTTGGCTCCAGGCGATAGGTTCCCGCCTTGAAGGTGGCCAGTTCCGGCTCCAGACGCAATAGCGCACCAAACCAGATGCTGCGCGGAATGATCTTCTGATCTTCCAGCTGCGCCTCCAGCGCCACCCGGCCCGTACCGGCGGGCAGTGTGTAGATCTTCTCCTGCTGCAGCGTTAACGGGGTCGCCGCAAACTGCTTAATCTGCCAGTAGCTCACTCCCGCCGCGAGCCCTGCTACCGCCAGCAACGTCACGAGAATTTTTTTGCTTCGAGTCATGATGCTTCCATTATCTTTTCACAGCCTGCCTGTAACTGAGTAAACAGCAGGCGCTCAGTAAACTGTACCGCCTCGATCTGTCGGACCGGCAGAACCGGCATCAGCGCATTACAGATGACGACTTCATCCGCAGCCAGCAGCTGCGCCGGTTCGCTTTGTACGACATGGCAAGCCTGGCCCGTGGCCGCAAGTTGCGCCATCAGACTCCGCCGCATAATGCCATCCACCCCCGACGCGGAGAGATCGGGCGTGAAAATCTGACTGCCCTGGCGCCAGAATAAATTGGCCGCACAGCATTCCACCACCCAACCTTCAGTGTCAAGCACCAGCGCCTCGTCGGCGTCCGTCTGGTCAAGATGAGCTCTGATCATCACCTGCTCAAGGCGATTCAGGTGTTTGATACCGGCAAACTGCGCGTTTCGCGCCAGGCGGATTGGGCTGATGCGGAGGGAGGCGCCCCGCTGCTGTAATCCGGCGTAGTGCTGCGGCCAGGGTGCCAGCGAAACGATTCGGGTCGGTTCGCCACAGCCATGACGACTGTAGCCGCGTCCGCCACTGCCCGCGCTGATGATGACCTTCAGCACCGCCTGAGGCTGCTGGTGCGCAGCCGCTCTCATCTCTGTTTCGAGCCGATGCCAGTCAACGCCCTCGATCCATAGCCGCTCGCAGCCCTGTCTGAGCCGCTGCAGATGGCTTTCCAGCAGCACAATGTTGCCCTGCTGCACGGCGGCGGTGGTAAAGCAGCCATCCCCGAACTGCAGCCCCCGGTCAGTGGCAGCCAGCGTCGGTTTTCTGATCCCGTTAATCCACATGGTTCTCTCCTGAGCCCGTTCCACCCTGTCAGCGTCCGCCGCAGGATAAAAAAAGGCCCGCATCGCGGGCCTTGTCAGCTATCTGCAACGATTACACCTTGCGGAAGATCAGGGAACCGTTGGTACCGCCGAAGCCAAAGGAGTTACACAGCGTATACTCCAGGCCAGAAACCTGACGCGCGGTGTGCGGCACGAAATCGAGATCGCAGCCTTCATCCGGATTGTCGAGGTTAATGGTCGGTGGAACCGCCTGGTCGCGCAGTGCCAGAATCGAGTAGATCGCTTCTACCGCGCCCGCTGCGCCGAGCAGATGCCCGGTCATGGATTTGGTTGAGCTCACCATGACTTTACTGGCGGCTGCCCCAAACACCGATTTCACTGCCTGCGCTTCGGCCTTATCACCCGCTGGCGTGGAGGTGCCATGTGCGTTGACATAGCCGATCTGCTCTGGCGTAAGCTGTGCATCACGCAGCGCATTGACCATCGCCGCCGCGGCGCCTGAACCATCTTCGGGAGGTGAAGTCATGTGGTAAGCATCGCTGCTCATGCCAAAACCGACGATTTCCGCGTAGATTTTTGCACCACGTTTTTTCGCATGTTCGTACTCTTCAAGTACCACGATGCCCGCGCCGTCACCCAGCACGAAACCATCACGATCTTTATCCCACGGGCGGCTGGCCGCTTGCGGATTGTCGTTACGGGTTGAGAGAGCACGCGCCGCGCCAAAACCACCTACGCCTAATGGCGTACTGGCTTTCTCTGTGCCACCTGCCAGCATCACGTCAGCATCGTTATAGGCGATGATACGTGCGGCATGACCGATGTTATGCACACCAGAGGTACAGGCTGTCGCGATAGAGATGCTTGGACCTTTCAGGCCATACATAATGGTGAGATGACCCGCCACCATGTTGACGATGGTTGAAGGCACAAAGAACGGACTGATTTTGCGTGGGCCGCCGTTGACCAGTGAAGAGTGGTTCTCTTCAATCAGGCCCAGGCCACCGATGCCGGAACCAATTGCTGCACCCATACGGCTTGCATTTTCCTCGGTCACAACCAGACCGCTATCCTGCATAGCCTGAATACCGGCCACAATGCCGTACTGGATGAATTCATCCATCTTGCGCTGATCTTTGCGCGAGATGAAATCATCACAATTGAAATCTCTTACCAGACCTGCAAAACGCGTTGCATAAGCACTGGTATCAAAATGGTCGATCAGGTTAATGCCGCTCTGACCGGCAAGGAGAGCACTCCAGGTAGACTCTACGGTATTGCCGACAGGAGACAACATGCCAAGACCAGTCACAACTACACGACGCTTAGACACGTTCGTCCTCCAGGGAGGGAAAATAGGGAACTATGTGGGACAAATAAAAAAAATCAGGCGGTCGAGCGACCGCCTGAAGGTATTCATTAGCCTTTATGGCTATTGATGTAGTCGATCGCTGCCTGAACGGTAGTGATTTTCTCAGCTTCTTCGTCTGGAATCTCAGTATCAAACTCTTCTTCCAGAGCCATCACCAGCTCAACGGTATCAAGAGAATCGGCACCCAGGTCTTCTACGAAAGATGCAGAGTTGGTGACTTCTTCCTCTTTCACACCCAGCTGCTCACTGATGATTTTCTTAACGCGTTGTTCGATATCGCTCATACTATTTAATTTCCTATCAAAACTCGCTTACGCGATGGTTTTCGTAGTGTATAAAATGGTGAAAAAGATGCAACAAAATCCCGGCTGGTCGAACCACGATTTTGCGTTATTTTGCGGTTTTAACCGCAAATAAAGCAAATGTTTTCGTGATTTATCAGACCATGTACATTCCGCCATTGACGTGCAGCGTTTCACCAGTGATGTAGGCTGCTTCGTCAGAGGCTAAAAATGCCACAGCATTGGCGATTTCCTGTGCATCGCCTAAGCGACCCGCAGGGACTTCCGCCAAAATACCGGAACGCTGATCTTCGTTCAGTGCCCGCGTCATGTCAGTCTCAATGAAGCCTGGAGCCACGACGTTGACGGTAATGCCACGTGACGCGATTTCGCGCGCCAGTGATTTGCTAAAGCCAATTAAACCCGCTTTTGCTGCCGCGTAGTTTGCCTGGCCCGCATTACCCATGGTGCCGACAACGGAACCAATGGTGATGATACGGCCCACGCGCTTTTTCATCATGGCACGCAGAACCGCCTTAGAAAGGCGGAATACCGATGTGAGGTTGGTATCCAGGATATCCTGCCACTCATCGTCCTTCATGCGCATGAGAAGATTATCACGCGTAATGCCTGCATTATTGACTAAGATATCCACTTCGCCAAATTCCGCGCGAATATTCTCTAAAACGCTGTCGATTGAGCCAGCGTCAGTCACATTCAGTAACAGACCTTTTCCCTTGTCGCCAAGGTAAGCACTGATGGCGTCGGCGCCACTCTGGCTGGTTGCAGTCCCGACTACTTTGGCGCCACGCGCCGCCAGGGTTTCTGCAATCGCACGACCAATGCCGCGACTCGCGCCGGTTACCAGCGCAACTTTACCTTCAAAGCTCATGATTTTCCTCTTATTCCTTACCGAGTGCCGCTGACAGGGAGGCCGTATCGTTTACGGCAGCCGCGGTCAGACTATCGACAATGCGTTTCGTCAGTCCGGTCAGGACTTTGCCTGGGCCTATCTCCAGCAGCTGCGAGACGCCCTGGGCCGCCATCGCTTCCACGCTTTCGGTCCAGCGAACCGGGCTGTAGAGCTGGCGAACCAGCGCATGACGGATTGCCGCCGCGTCAGTTTCGGCCTTCACATCGACGTTATTGATCACCGGCACCGCAGGCGCATTAAACGTGATGTTTTCCAGCGCCACGGCCAGCTTATCCGCAGCCGGCTTCATCAGTGCGCAGTGAGACGGCACGCTGACCGGCAGTGGCAGAGCACGCTTCGCGCCCGCCGCTTTACAGGCCGCACCGGCACGCTCAACGGCTTCTTTGTTACCCGCGATGACCACCTGACCCGGCGAGTTGAAGTTCACCGGTGAAACGACCTGACCCTGCGCGCTCTCTTCACACGCCTGGCGGATCGCCGCGTCATCCAGGCCGATAATCGCCTGCATTGCGCCCGTGCCTTCCGGCACCGCTTCCTGCATCAGCTTGCCGCGCAGTTCAACCAGCTTCACGGCATCGGCGAAGTTAATCACGCCCGCACAGACCAGCGCCGAATATTCGCCGAGGCTGTGACCGGCCATCAGGCGAGGCTGTTCACCGCCCTGCTGCTGCCAGATCCGGTAGATGGCCACGGACGCGGCTAGCAGCGCAGGCTGCGTCTGCCAGGTTTTGTTCAGCTCTTCGGCCGGACCCTGACTGACTAACTGCCACAGGTCATATCCCAGTGCGTCAGAAGCTTCACGGAAGGTCTCTTCCACCAGCGGATAGCTTGCTGCTAATTCAGTCAGCATGCCCACGGTCTGTGAACCCTGACCGGGAAAAACAAATGCAAATTGCGTCATCTTTCGTTCCTGTCAATCAAAAGCGAACCAGCGCAGAACCCCAGGTGAATCCACCACCAAAGGCTTCCAGCAGAATAAGGTGTCCGGGTTTGATGCGGCCATCGCGCACCGCTTCATCCAGTGCGCTTGGCACTGAGGCGGCAGAGGTGTTGCCGTGACGATCCAGCGTGACGACCACTTTATCCATGGTCATGCCAAGTTTTTTCGCCGTGGCGCTGATGATGCGCAGGTTCGCCTGGTGAGGCACCAGCCAGTCGAGCATTTCACGATCGAGGTTATTGGCCTGCAGCGTTTCATCGACGATGTGCGCCAGTTCGGTCACGGCGACCTTGAAGACTTCATTGCCGGCCATGGTGACATAGGCGGGCTGATCCTGATGAGCTCGGTCCTGATAAGGCAGCGTCAGCAGCTGCGCATAGCGGCCATCCGCATGAAGATGAGTAGAGATGATCCCCTGCTCTTCGCTCTGACCCAGCACAACGGCTCCGGCCCCATCGCCAAACAGGATAATCGTGCCGCGATCTTCCGGATCCAGCGCGCGCGCCAGCACGTCAGCGCCGATCACCAGCGCATGCTTAACCGCGCCATTTTTGATGTATTGATCGGCGACGCTCAGAGCATAGGTGAAACCTGCACAGGCGGCCGCAAGGTCAAACGCCGCGCAATCTTTAATCTCCAGCATTTGCTGGATCATGCAGGCGGAACTGGGGAAAGCATGGCTGGATGAGGTTGTGGCGACAATGATCAGCCCAACGTCGTTCGCATCGATCCCTGCCATTTCAAGGGCGCGTTGTGCCGCGCTGAATCCCATGGTGGCGACGGTTTCATCTGGCGCGGCAATGCGACGCTCACGGATGCCGGTACGGGTAACAATCCACTCGTCCGACGTCTCCACCATTTTTTCCAGATCGGCATTGGTGCGAACCTGGCTGGGCAGATAACTGCCCGTACCGATAATTTTGGTATACATCTAGGCTTTGTCACTCCTGGCTAATACAGCATCAAGGCGCGCAGCAATTCGCTCGGGAATGTGCTGCCTCACCGCCTGCTCTGCCTGTTCTATCGCCACGGCGAAGGCGTGTTGATTTGCTGCGCCGTGACTCTTGATCACTGTTCCGCGCAATCCTAACAGACAAGCGCCATTGTACTGGTCAGGGTTGAGTTGCCCGAATCGCTTCGCCAGACGTTTCTGAATCCAGCGTCCCAGCAACGTCAGCCACCATGACCGTTTTTTGCCTTCCCCTGATGACTTCAGCAGAGAAAGAAACATTCTTACCACGCCTTCCATCGTCTTCAGCGTGACATTTCCGACAAAACCGTCACAGACCATGACATCCGTTTTGCCGGTGAGCAACTCGTTACCTTCGAGGTAACCAATATAGTTGATCTGCGGTGATTCCCGCAGCATTACCGCGGCATCGCGGATCGTTTCCAGCCCTTTGGTCTCTTCATGACCAATATTGAGCAAGGCCACGCGGGGCCGTGGGATGCCCAGCACATGCTCAGCCATCACCGACCCCATCACCGCAAACTGCACCAGCATCGCACTGTCTGAGCCCACATTCGCACCCAGATCCAGCACCACGGTTTTACCCTGCTGCTGATGCGGTAAAACGGACATCAGCGCCGGACGTTTAATGCCATCCAGCGGCTTTAATAACAGCGTCGACAGCCCCATCAGCGCACCGGTATTTCCGGCGCTGATGCAGGCCGCTGCACGTCCCTCTTTGACCATCTCCAGAGCGACGCGCATCGAACTGCCGCGACTGTTCCGGATGGCCTGAGCGGGCCGCGCATCACTTGCAATAACCGATTCGGCAGGGATAACCTGCAAACGCCCCGTGAGGGAGGAATCCGCTTTGGCAAGCAATGGCATGAGAGTGTCGGGATGTCCGACCAGAAGAAGGAATAGATCCGAATGAGAGGCCAGTGCCTGCAATGCTGCAGGCACTGTCACGCAGGGACCGAAATCCCCGCCCATGGCATCAATCGCCAGGGTCAAACGTGTCAAGGTATCGCCTTGCTAAGCAAGAAACTTACTTAACGATAACCTTGCGACCGCGGTAGTAACCGTCCGCAGTGATGTGGTGACGCAGATGAGTTTCGCCAGAAACTTTATCTACTGACAGAGCAGCAGTGGTCAGCGCATCGTGCGAACGACGCATACCACGCTTAGAACGGGTGGGTTTATTCTGTTGTACGGCCATGGACCTTACTCCTATTACTTACGCTTTAAACTGGCTAATACGGCAAATGGATTTGGTTTCTCCGCCTCTGCAGGCAGTTTGCCAAAGACCATGTCCGCCTCGGACACTTCACAGTGTTCAGAATCGTGCACCGGAACGACCGGCAGCGCGAGAATCAGTTCATCCTCAACAACCGCCAGCAGATCGATCTCACCAAACTCATTAACATCGACCGGCTCGTACGCTTCCGGCAATGCCTCGGCCTGCTCTTCAGAAGAGACAGGGCTGAAGCAATAACTTACTTTTACGTGATGGGGAAAGGTCTGGTTGCAGCGCTGGCAGCGCAACGTCACATTGACTTCAGCAGTACCCGTCAGTACCGCCAGACGCTGGCTGTCAACCGCAAACGACATGGCACAATCCACATCACTGTCCACACTAACGACCGACTCGGCCACACGCTCCACCTGTACAGATGTGTAGACACCCTGATAATCAAGGCGCTTCTGAGCGGTGCGGACAGGGTCCAGCGTTAGGGGTAATTTTACCTTTTGCATAGGGCGCGCATATTAACTTTGTAATGTCATAGAGTCAAAGAAAAAGGCCGTTAAACAGCATCTTTCAACCACTATTCGCATCCAGTGCGGCGCACAGTTTAAAATGACTGTCACCAATTCGCTATCACTATTGAAAAAAAATGACACCATCAATTCTTTTAGCTTCCACCTCTCCCTTCCGGCAGGCATTGCTGCATAAGCTGGGGCTGCCTTTTATCACGGCCGCGCCAGAGGTGGATGAGTCGCCTCGTCCCGCGGAAAGCGCAGAGGCGCTGGTGACACGACTTGCCGTAGCGAAAGCGCAGGCACTGGCCGGAAGCCATCCCGACCACTGGATCATCGGCTCCGATCAGGTCTGCGTGCTGGAGGGGGCGATCACCGGCAAGCCGCATACCGCAGAGAATGCCCGGGCACAGCTGCGTGCCGCCAGCGGCAAGGCGATTACCTTCTATACCGGGCTGGCCCTTTTTCATCCGGCCAGCGGCAGGCTGCTGCAGTGCTGTGAACCTTTTGTGGTCCATTTCCGCACGCTGACCGACGCGGAAATCGCAGGCTATGTGGAAAAGGAGCAGCCGCTGCAGTGCGCGGGCAGCTTTAAAAGCGAGGGGCTGGGGATTTGTCTGTTTGACCGGCTGGAGGGACGCGATCCCAATACGCTGGTCGGACTGCCGCTGATGGCGCTCAGCGCGATGTTGCAGCAGGCCGGCATCAACCCGTTAACGGCGTGATGCCAGCGCGATTACGCTTTCCGCTGGCGCAGCTTCTGCAGGCACTGCTTCAGGCCCTCATCCAGTGGCGCTTCTACCCGCATCACTTCTCCCGTGCCGGGATGGGTAAAGGTCAGCGCCGCCGCATGCAGGAACAGGCGCGTTAAGCCGGTTGACGCCAGCTGGCTGTCGAACTCGCGTTCGCCATAGCGATCGTCAAAGGCAATCGGATGCCCGGCGTGCAGCGTATGCACACGGATCTGATGCGTGCGCCCCGTCACCGGGCTTGCCTTAACCAGCGTGGCGAAGTCGAACCGCTCTTCCACTTTAAAGCGGGTTTCCGAGGGCTTGCCTTCACTGCTGACGCGCACCACGCGCTCGCCGCTCTGCAGAATGTTTTTCAGCAGCGGCGCCTGCACCACCTTGAGGTGTGACGGCCAGTTACCGCGCACCAGCGCCAGATAATCTTTCTGCATCCCTTTTTCCCGCAGCTGCTCATGCAGGGAACGCAGCGCCGACCGCTTTTTGGCGACCAGCAGAATACCGGAGGTATCCCGGTCCAGGCGATGCACCAGCTCCAGGAAACGCGCGTCAGGCCGTAATGCGCGCAGCCCTTCGATGACGCCGAAGGTCAGCCCGCTGCCGCCGTGGACAGCAGTGCCGGAAGGCTTGTTCATCACCAGCAGTGACTCATCCTCATAGAGGATCGCCTCTGCCAGCGACGCGACCTTCGCCAGTTTAGGGGAAACAGCGTCTTCATCGCGTTCCGCCACCCGAACCGGCGGAATGCGCACCTCGTCGCCCTCCTCCAGTTTGTACTCAGGCTTAATGCGCTTTTTATTCACCCGCACCTCGCCTTTGCGAACGATGCGATAAATCATGCTTTTAGGCACACCCTTAAGCTGGGTGCGCAAAAAGTTATCAATGCGTTGTCCGGCATTTTCAGCCGTGATGGCGACAAACTGTACGCCGGGATTCTCTGTTTTCATGGCGGCGATTCTAAATAGTGTCCCCTGATAGCGCCACCCCTTTTTCTGTGCTTAACTCTGGGGTTGATGTGACGGCAGGCGGCTTCTCTGCTGGCTTTTTCAGCAATGCGCTGCTTTGTCCGACACATTAGCGCGTTAAATGTAAAGAAACTTCACAAGCTGGCTAAAGTCGCCTTGCTATATGAAGGTTAGCAATGGAATAATGCTTGAGTTTCTTACCTGAAGCATTTCAGGGCAGAAAAAGAGCGAAATTGTCATTTTGCCGGATTGAGCAGACACGCAGCAATGGCGTAAGACGTAATGCGAAATCAGGCACTTAGCGGGCTGCGGGTTGCGGCCTGGACAACAGGTTGGGATGCACGGGTTTTCTTTATTCTCTCAGGCATTTCCCCTATCTGGTGCTGTTTTCCCTTATGAAAAACAGGCCACCGACGTTATTTGCGCCCCTCGCGCGGTCGACAGCCGTGAGGCAGACGACACTGCACTAAGTCACGGGGCCATCGGTTGATACTCGTCCAGGGTAACTATGCCCGCAGCTGTAATCACTCATGAAAGAATAACGAGTAAGTCACGATGAAAAGAATGTTAATAAACGCAACTCAGCAGGAGGAGTTGCGCGTTGCACTGGTTGACGGTCAGCGCCTGTACGATCTGGATATCGAAAGTCCCGGACACGAACAGAAAAAAGCCAACATTTACAAAGGTAAAATCACTCGCATTGAACCCAGTCTTGAAGCTGCGTTTGTCGATTACGGCGCAGAGCGTCACGGTTTCCTCCCGTTAAAAGAAATCTCCCGCGAATATTTCCCTGCCAGCTACAACGCACATGGCCGTCCTAATATTAAAGATGTGCTGCGTGAAGGTCAGGAAGTCATTGTTCAGATCGACAAAGAAGAGCGCGGCAACAAAGGCGCTGCGCTGACCACCTTTATCTCGCTGGCAGGCAGCTACCTGGTGCTGATGCCGAATAACCCGCGCGCGGGTGGCATTTCCCGTCGCATCGAAGGCGACGACCGCACCGAACTGAAAGAGGCGCTGTCGGCGCTGGAGCTGCCGGAAGGCATGGGTCTGATTGTCCGTACCGCGGGCGTCGGTAAATCTGCCGAATCGCTGCAGTGGGACTTAAGTTTCCGTCTCAAGCACTGGGACGCGATCAAGAAAGCCGCTGAAAACCGCCCTGCACCTTTCCTGATCCATCAGGAAAGTAACGTGATTGTGCGCGCCTTCCGCGACTATCTGCGTCAGGATATCGGCGAAATCCTCATCGATAACCCGAAAGTGCTGGAGCTGGCGCGTCAGCATATCGCTGCGCTCGGCCGCCCGGACTTCAGCAGCAAAATCAAGCTCTACACCGGTGAGATCCCGCTGTTCAGCCACTATCAGATCGAATCGCAGATCGAATCCGCTTTCCAGCGCGAAGTCCGTCTGCCTTCCGGCGGCTCGATTGTCATCGACAGCACCGAAGCGCTGACCGCCATCGATATCAACTCCGCTCGCGCCACACGCGGCGGCGATATCGAAGAGACCGCGTTCAACACCAACCTGGAAGCGGCCGACGAGATTGCGCGCCAGCTGCGTCTGCGTGACCTGGGCGGCCTGATCGTTATCGACTTTATCGATATGACCCCGGTTCGCCATCAGCGCGCCGTTGAAAACCGTCTGCGTGAGGCCGTCCGTCAGGATCGCGCCCGTATCCAGATAAGTCATATTTCCCGCTTCGGCCTGCTGGAGATGTCCCGTCAGCGTCTGAGCCCGTCATTAGGCGAATCCAGTCATCACGTCTGCCCTCGCTGTAGCGGCACCGGCACCATCCGTGATAACGAGTCACTGGCGCTGTCGATTCTGCGTCTGATTGAAGAAGAAGCGCTGAAAGACAACACCAAAGAAGTGCACGCGATCGTGCCGGTTCAGGTCGCCTCTTACCTGCTGAACGAGAAACGTGAAGCGGTCAACGCCATCGAGAAACGCCAGGGTGGCGTGCGCGCGGTCATCGTACCGGATGACAAGATGCAGACCCCGCACTACTCCGTACTGCGTGTGCGCAAAGGCGAAGAGACGCAGACCCTGAGCTATCACCTGCCGAAGCTGCACGAAGCGGAAATGGCGATGCCATCCGACGAGGAGCACGCTGAGCGTCGTCGTCCTGAGCAGCCGGCTCTGGCCGCCTTCGTCATGCCTGACGCCCCGCCGGCGCCGGTCGAGGTCGCGCCTGAAGCGAAGCAGGCGAAAACGCAGTCTGCTGCCAAAACCACGCCGGAAGTGGCCGCACCGGCTGCCGTCAGCACCGGTTTCTTCGGTCGTCTGATTGGCGGTCTGAAGAAGATGTTTGCGGGCGAAGAAGCGCCAGCTGCCGCACCTGTGGCGACTGAGGTTGCGGAACCGCAGAAGGCGGCTGAAAGTGAGCAGCAGCAGAACAACAGCCGTGGCGAGCGCCGCAGTAACAATAATAACAACCGTCGTAACAACAATCGTCGCGAGCGCACACCGCGCAACGGCGACAACACGCAGTCGCGTGAAGGCCGTGAACCGCGCGAAAGCCGCGAGCCGCGTGAACCGCGTGAAAGCCGCGAGCCGCGCGATGGCAACGACAACCGTCGTAACAAGCGTCAGTCTCAGTCCGCCGAGACCCGTGAAGAGCGTCCGGCGCTGAGCGAAGAAGCGCGTCAGCAGCGTGATGAGCAGCAACAGCAGCGTCGTGAGCAGCGTGCTGAGCGTCAGCGTCGTCGTCAGGAAGAGAAACGTGCCGGTGAAGAGGCCGCCAAAGCGGCGGAGCAGTCCGCCGTCGTGGCTGAGTCTCAGGAGGTCGGCGAGGCACAGGATGACGAGCGCGTGCAGGTTATGCCGCGTCGTAAGCCGCGTCAGCTTAACCAGAAAGTGCGTGTGGATGACAATCGTCAACCTGTGACTGCCTCAGCGGCTGCACAGCCCGCTGAGGCGCGTCAGCCGCAGCAGAGCGACGTTTCTCAGCCTGAGCTGCCAGCACAGCAGAACGATGAGCAGGATGATAACGACAACCGTGACAGCGCCAATATGCCGCGCCGTTCACGCCGTTCGCCGCGTCATCTGCGCGTCAGCGGACAGCGTCGTCGTCGTTACCGTGATGAGCGTTACCCGACGCAGTCAGCGATGCCGCTGGCCGCTGCGGCCGCCTCACCTGAGATGGCATCCGGTAAAGTCTGGGTTCGCTATCCGGTAAGCCAGGCCAGCGATGAGCAGGTTCAGAACGCAGCGCCAGAAACCCCGGCGTACCACCGTGAAGAGCCAGCAGAGGTCGCTGCAGCCCCGGTTGCCGCCGCTGTCGACGCCGTTGCGCAGGATGCACCTGTTCAGCAGGCTGAGCCACAGGCAGAAACGCCAGTGCCGGTTGTGAACACTGACGACACCCGCGCTATCGACGCGCCGGTTGATGAGCAGCCTTCTGTGGTTCCGGCCGCCGAAGAGGCGAAAGCGGAAGCCGTTGCGGCCGAAGCCGTGCCGGCTGAACCTGTCGCTGAAGCCTCACCGGTTGCAAAACCTGCCGCTGAAACCGCAGAGGTGTCTGAACCCGCAGAGGCTGCACCGGCTGAACCCGCAGACGCTGCCGTGCCAGCAAAAGTGGCAGAGCAGACCGCCAGCGATGTCAGCGACGCTATCACCACAGAAGTCGAGGAAGTGCTGAATGCTCCGGTCGCCGCAGAAGCAGAATCTGCCCCTGTCAGCGAGCCGCATGCACCGGTAGCCGCCCGCGATGTCGCCCCGGCTGCGCCGGTTGTCGTGACCGAACAGCCAGCACCCGCTGCGGAGGCGCCAGCGAATGATGGCACCCGCTGGAAGCACTTCGCATCGGCACCGATGACCAAAGCGCCTGCGCCAGCCTGGCAGTCCGAGCCTGCGCGGCACAGTGACTGGGTGCGTGCCCCGTACCAGTTCGACGGTCGTGGTTCTGCGGGCGGTCACAGCGCCACCCATCAGGCCACCGCGCCGGCTACCAAGCCGTAACGCAGACGCCGTTGTAAACACAACCCCGGCCTGATTCGCCGGGGTTTTTTTATGGTTGTGGATCTGCTTAATGCTGCGTGACAGACACCGGTTTCCGGGCCGCATACTGAAGTCTGATGGCGCTGACGGGGCCGCTCGTCAGGTCTGGCTTTCCGCCCGACGGATTCCGGCTGAGGTTCTCCCTGCGACAGCGCCCCTTCACGGGCTGAACGCCAGGCAAAAAAAACCCCACGCGCCTTTACCAGGCGGGTGGGGAAAAGTAAGCGCATCCGGTTAAAGTACGCTCAAATTTTCAGGTCAGATTACGAATTCATCTTAAACAGCGACATCTTCGACATGTCGGTAAAGGTCTTATAGGAGGCCTGCAGCGCGGTCTGCTGCATGGTGTAGCTGGAGGCTGCCTCGGTGTAATCGACGTTAACCAGATCGCTCATCTGCGAGTTATAGATCACGCTGCGGTCATCGCCCTGGGGATTCAGGGTATCGGTGATCTCTGACAGCTGGATACCGATTTCAGAACGCACGGCTAAGACATTGTTCAGCGAATTGCCCAGACCCCGGTTGGTTTTATCCATCGCCGCCTGGAACGTCTGTTTAGTCGCGGCATCCGCATTATCCTGCGGGACTTTCAGCGCAGCGATGGCGCTATCCAGCATCTTAAACAGGTTGGTTTCGCTGGCGCTGCCATCCGGCTCTTTTTTGGCATTGCTTGTAATCGACATAAAGATAGCATCGCCGGTGTGTGCCACCGTCATAGTCCGGCTGGTGTCAACCTTCTGGGTAATCGCCTCGGTGCCACCGGTGTAAGCGACACCCGTGCCCGCCGTATCCGCGAATGGCGCGCTGTCCGTCTTATAGCCAGCAAAGATGTAACGGCCGTTGGCATCTTTACTGTTAGCCTGGTTCAGCAACTGCGCACGGATCCCCTCCAGCTGGGTCGCGATCGATCCCCGGTCATCGTCACTCAGCGTGCCGGTGGAACCGTTAACGATCAGCGTCTGCGCATTCTGGATACTCTCAGTGACACCTTTCAGCGCATTCTCTTCCAGTGACAGACCCTGCTCAGCAAAGGTACGCGCCAGCGCATACTGTTTTCCCTGCTGCTGCGTCTGCGACAACGCGACCGCGCGCGAGGCGGCAATCGGGTCGTCCGAGGGGTTGGTGACGCGGCGACCGCTGGAGAGCTGTTCGCCGACTTTAAGCCAGGAGGCCTGCGAGTCGGTAATCCCGCGCACCTGCTGGTCAAAAATCATATTTGTACTGACTCGCATGTTATCTCCTGCCCTTAGCGAATATTGATCAATGCGTTAAACACGGTGCTGGCCGTCTGCAGCACCTGCGCATTAGCCATGTAATATTGCTGATATCTGGTCAGGTTGGCGTACTCCTCGTCGAGGTTGACACCAGAGACTGACTGCTGGCGCTCGGTCAGCTGGCTGACCACGCTTTTCTGGGTGGTGCTGGTGGTTTCCAGCGAACTGGTTTTGTTACCCACGGTGCTGACGATGCTGGCGTAAGCCTGCGACAGCGTGGCGTTGCCACCGACCAGCTTCACGTCCTGCAGGTTCAGCAGTTTCTGCGCGTTGCGGTTATCGCTCTCTCCGCCGACGGCAGCCGCCGCCGCGACCTGAGATTCGCTGGTAATCGCCACTGACATATCGTTGATCACGTTCTGCACCGGCTTCACCAGGAAACTGTCTTTCGCGGCAGGCGCAGGCGAGGCGCCGACTGTCAGCTTCAGACCGTCGAAGCTCAACGTAGTGTTGCCGCTGGCATCGGTTCCCTTTGTCAGCGTCACGGCCGTGCCGTCTGCCGCGCGGGTGGCGCTCCAGTTTGTGCCGTCATAGCTGACGGTGTAGTTGGACGCTTTCAGCGCGCTGGTGTCGGTCCACTCGGCGGTAACGGACGCGCCAGTGCTGTTTTTGCTGTTACTGACGACCAGCGGGCTGCCAATCTTAAAGAAATCGACGCCCTGATTGCCCTGGCTGTCGAAGCCCTGCTTGTGAACATCATTGAAGCTGGTGGTAAAGGCGGCGGCTAACTGTCCCAGCTGATTCTGAGCCAGATCCAGATCCTGCGACCGGAATGACAGCAGACCGCCCAGCGAACCGGTGGTGATCAGTTTTTCCGGGATCTCAACGTTGCCCGCCTGCTTATCGACATAGCCAAGGGTCGTCCGGGTCGGATCGCTGCTGGAGGTCATCGCCACCAGATCGTTCGATTTATAGCCGTTGACCAGCGTCAGGCCGTTCGCCATCGAGACGGTGTAGTTCCCCTCCTGCTCAGAGACGTTAACGCCCACCATCTTGTTCAGGTCACTGACGAGCTGATCGCGTTTATCCAGCAGATCATTGGGCGTTGCGCCGTTTCCGGTGGTCAGTTTGCCAATCTGCTTGTTGAGATCGGCAATCTGGCTGGTCAGGGTATTCACCTGTTTGACGTCTGAACTGATATCCGCATTGACGCTGTTCTGCATGTTATTCAGATACTGCGCCGTGCTCTGGAACTGGCTGACCAGTCCCTGCGCATTGCTGAGCATCGACTGGCGTGCTGAGGGATCGTTGGCGTTGCTGACCACGTTCTGCAGGTTGGTGAAAAAGCCCTGCAGCGAGGTCGACAGGCTGGTAGTGGAGGTCGACAGCAGGTCGTCAATGTTTGAAATCTGGCTGTGCTGGGTATCCACTGCACTGTAGTTCGCGCTGGCACCGCGCAGTTGCGTGGCGATAAACGCGTCATATTCACGCTGTACCCCGGTCACGTTGACACCGTTACCGTAATAGCTATTGCCCTGCAGCGTGCTGCTGGCCTGCGCTAACAGCGTAGTCTGACGCGAATAGCCCGCCACGGTGTAGTTGCTAATGTTGCTACTGGTGGTGCTCAGGGCGGCCTGCGCGGCACTCAGTCCGCTCATGGCGGAGTTAATTATGCTGGACATCTCGGTTCCTTACGTTCCCCGTCAACCGGGCTGGCAAACATCAAAGTGGGCGCCAGCAGGCGAAAACGCATCTGGCTATAGGCCTGTTATCGGCTTGCTTAAGTGAAACTTGAGGCTCAATGATCAGAACAGATCGCCCACATCCTGGGTGTAGGCTTTAACGACCTTTTCACCCATGCTTTTGAATTGCTGAATCATTCCCACCAGCTTTTGCGCATATTTCGGATCGGTGGCATAGCCTGCCGCCTGCAGTGCCTGCGCACCCTGCTCTGCGCTGGCGGCGTTCGTTACCGCCGCATAGCGCGGGTTTTTGGTCAGCAGTTTGACGTAGTCGGTCAGCGCCTCAAAATAGGAGTTATAGACCCGGAAGCTGGCGCGGACTTTTTTCGCTTCGCCCTGCTCATATTCGGTGGTCATGATATCCGTCGTCTCCCCTTTCCAGTCACCGCTGGCTTTAATCCCGAACACGTTATAGCTCGGTTTGCCGTCGCGGGTCAGGATCTGGCGCTGTCCCCAGCCCGACTCCAGCGCGGCCTGCGCCAGAATCAGGTGATGAGGGATGCCGCTCTGCTGGCTCGCTGCCTGCGCCGGTTGCATCAGCTGGGCGATAAACTCGCGGCTGTCGCCAGGCAGGCCGGTCGGGGACGCGGCGGGCAGACGCGGCATCGCCTTACGCACAATCTGCTCCAGCTGCTGCGCATGCATCGGTATTGCCCCACTGGTACTGAGGATGAAGCTTTTATCCAGCTTCATCGGCACTGTACCGGCGGTTTCATCCGGGGCAGTGGCGGGCTGCATCTGTTTGACGATGGTTTCCGCCAGGCCAAGACCGCGCTTCCCCATCTCCTGGGCAATCTGCTGGTCATACATTGAGGTAAAGAGTTTGGTCTGTTCGTTGCTCATAATCCCGTCCTGCGGCAACGCTTCACGCATACTCTTCAGCATCATCTGTACAAACATCCCTTCGACCTGACGCGCCACCTGCAACGCATGGCCTTTCGGATCGTTGCTGGCCTGGTGTTTCAGTTCATTCAGGGAGCGGCTGTCGTAAGCCGCACTCATTACAGATTGCATATCAGCCATCAGATAATTTCCAGTTTGGCACGCAGACAGCCGGCACTCTGCATCGACTGCAGAATCGACATCAGTTCGATAGGCGATGCACCCAGTGCGTTCAGCGCACGTACCACGTTGTTCAGGCTGGCGCTGGCATTGACACGCTGCAGCGCACCACCGGACTGGCGCAGATCGATCTGGGTCTGCGTGGTCGCCACCGTCTGTCCACCGGCCAGCGGCGTGTCAGGCTGGCTGACGTTCTGCTGCTGATTGACCGTGACCGACAGGTTGCCCTGCGCCACCGCACACTGATTCAGCGTCACTTCGCGGTTCATCACCACCGAGCCGGTGCGTGAGTTGATGATCACTTTCGCATCCTCAACCGGAATCGAGACGTTGATGTTCTGGATATCAGCCAGCAGGCGCACCTGCGCGCCATTGTTCGGCGACACGCGGATCTGAACGGTACGGGCATCCAGCGGCTGCGCCGAGCCATAACCGCCGCGCGCGTTAATCGCATCAGCAATACGCTGCGCCATCGAAAAATCTTCGTTGTTCAGCTGCAGGTTGATGGTGTTCTGCGAGCCAAAGTTGCTCTGCAGTTCACGTTCAACGGTCGCCCCGCCCGTGATACGGCCGCCGTTAAGCTGGTTTACCTGAACGCTGCTGCCGCCTGCGGAGGCGCCCGCACCACCGACCAGGATGTTGCCCTGCGCCAGGGCGTAAACCTGGTTATCGACCCCTTTCAGCGGCGTCATTAACAGCGTGCCGCCGCGCAGGCTCTTGGCGTTACCCAGCGATGAGACCACCACGTCCAGATTCTGACCCTGACGGGCAAACGCAGGCAGTTTTGCCGTCACCATGACTGCGGCCACGTTCTTCAGCTGCATGTTGGTTCCGGCCGGTACGGTGATCCCCAGCTGTGACAGCATGTTGCTCACGGTCTGAGTAGTAAAAGGTGTCTGAGTCGTCTGGTCACCGGTGCCATCGAGGCCCACCACCAGGCCATAGCCCAGCAGCTGGTTATCACGTACGCCCTGTACCGTGGTGAGATCGCGAATCAAATCGGCCCTGGCCAGCAGGCTGACACTCAGGAGCAGCGCCAGCCCGGCGCGTAACAGCGTTAACTTTTTCATTGAAGCCTCTTACATCGGAGAGATGTTCAGGAAGAAGCGCTGCAACCAGCCCATGGTCTGCGCCTCATTGATATAGCCATTACCGACGTACTCAATACGTGCATCGGCGACCGCGGTAGATAACACAGCGTTGCTGGCGCTGATGGTGCGTGGGTTGACCACGCCCGAGAAGCGGATGAACTCTGTGCCCTGATTAATGGCGATCTGTTTTTCACCGACTACGTGCAGGTTGCCGTTCGACAGCACCTGATCCACGGTGACGGTAATAGTGCCGGTAAAGGTGTTGTTAGCGGATGCGCCGCCTTTACCCGCGAAGTCGTTTTTGCCTTCGGCACTGAGGTTGGCTTTTTCGCCACCTGCCCCTACCAGACCAGCCAGTCCGGTTGGAACGGTGCTCAGGCCAAAGCTGTTTTTGCCATCGCGGCTGGCATTCGCCGACGAGCTTTTGCTGGCGCTGACGTTTTCCTGCAGGGTGATGGTCAGGGTATCGCCAATGTTGCGTGGACGGCGATCTTCAAACAGCGGCTGATAGCCGTAGTTAAGCGGCGCAACGCCCTGAAAAATCGATCCGTTAACCACCGGTGGCGCGGACGGCAGCGGCTGCGCCGTGGTTGCGCCCTCGACCAGCGGGGTCCGCGGGACCAGCGCACATCCGTTAAGAGTTAGCAGCAGTGAGGCGACTAACCAATGTCCAGGCTTGAGAATCTGTTGCTTCGCCACGGTGTCACGACCTTATTCATGTCTCTGTTTCAGGCCAGCAGGCGCTGGCCCTGTTCGGGATTAAATCTGGGTTAATTTCGCCAGCATCTGATCAGAGGTGCTGATCGCCTTGCTGTTGATTTCGTAGGCGCGCTGCGTCTGGATCATGGTGACCAGCTCTTCCGCCACGTTAACGTTCGAAGTTTCGGTGTAGCCCTGATAGAGCAGACCGGCACCGTTCTGGCCTGGCGTGCTGTCAGTCGGCGCACCCGATGCCTGGGTCTCCTTGTAGAGGTTTTCACCCACGCTATCGAGACCGGCATCGTTCATAAAGGTGCTCAGGGTTAACTGACCCACCTGCGCGGCCTGCGCCTGACCCTGCTGGGTCACGCTGACCACACCGTCACGGGAAACCGTGATGCTGGTGGCGTTAGCCGGAATGGTAATGCCGGGCTGCACCGGGAAACCGGAGTTGGTCACCAGCTGGCCGTTCTGATCCACCTGAAACGCGCCGTCACGGGTATAAGCAGAGGTGCCATCCGGCATCTGAATCTGAAAATAGCCCTGGCCGTTAATGGCGATATCTTTTGAGTTACTGGTCTGCGACAGGTTGCCCTGGGTGTGCAGACGCTCTGTGGTCACCGGACGCACACCAGTACCAATCTGCAGGCCGGAAGGCAGCGTCGTCTGTTCAGACGACTGCGTGCCCGGCTGACGCATGGTCTGGTACATCAGATCTTCAAACACGGCACGCGAACGTTTAAAACCGTTGGTGCTGACGTTTGCCAGGTTGTTGGCAATGACGTCCATGTTCATCTGCTGCGCATCAAGACCGGTCTTAGCGATCCATAAAGAACGAATCATGTTGTTATCCTCGCGCCTTAGCTCATGTTCAGGAGCTGGTTGGCTTTTTGTTCATTTTCGTCGACGTTGGTGATGACTTTCATCTGCATCTCAAAACGTCGGGCGTTGGCGATCATATCGACCATGGTTTCCACCGGTTTGACGTTGCTGCCTTCCAGCACGCCCGGCATAACCTGCATGGTGGCGTCCGCCTGCAGGGCCGCGCCGCGGGTGGCCTGCGTTGCGGCCGTCGGCCGGAACATGCCATCATCGCTGCGCTGCAACTCCTGGCCGGTCGCCCGCACCAGTTTGAGCTTGCCCAGCTGAACCGTGGCGTTAGGTGAATCACCGGCATTCAGCCCGGTAATGGAGCCATCTGCCGCGATGGTGATCTCCGTGCCCTGTGGGATCACAATCGGGCCGCCATCGCCCATCACAGGATTGCCCTGAACCGTCAGCGTGCCGTTCGGACTGATCTGCATATTGCCGTTGCGGGTATAGGCTTCACTGCCGTCTGCGGTACGTACCGCCAGCCAGCCATCCTGCTGCACCGCCACATCCAGCGGACGCTCGGTGTAATCCATCGCGCCCTGGCTCATGTCTGCACCCGGCGTTGAGGCAGCCACCAGCGTACGGGTTGGCAGAGACCAGCCACTCACCGGCACGGCGCGCAGCGCGTTGAGCTGCGCACGAAAGCCGGGTGTTGAGGCGTTGGCGAGGTTGCTGGCGGTCACCGCCTGCTGATCCAGCGTCTGGCTGGCCGCGCCCATCGCGGTATATATCGCGTGATCCATAAGGCAATCCTGTTAGCGAATTAACGTAAGTTAACCAGCGTGTTGAGAATCTGGTCCTGAGTTTTGATGGTCTGCGCGTTCGCCTGATAGTTACGCTGCGCAACGATCATGTTCACCAGCTCTTTACTCATATCGACGTTTGACGATTCCAGCGCGCCCGCCGTCAGTGAACCAAAGGTGCCGGTGTTCGCCAGGCCAACCGCTGCCTGACCGGAGGCGTTCGAAGCCTGCCAGACGTTGTCGCCCTTCGACTGCAGACCTTCCGGGTTAGAGAAGCTCGCCAGTACGATCTGACCCAGCAGCTGGGTTTTCTGGTTTGAGTAGGTGCCGGTGATGGTGCCGTCGTTATTGATCGCGTAGCTGGTCAGATCGCCTGGCGCATAGCCATCCTGAGTCGGGCTGCCAAAAGTGGTGGCGCCGGTGTTCTGCTGCAGACTGCCCAGCATGCTCATGGTAATGGGCTGGTTTGCGACCGCACCATTGGCGCCGCCCGCGTTCAGCGTCAGGCCGACGGTGCCATCTGTGGTGGTGCTGACAACTGCGCCGCTGGCGTCCAGCTTAGAAACGCTGGTCAGCTTACCGCTGGTGTCAAACGCCATGCGGAAGTCACCCGCCGAGCTGCCGGTTTCGCCATCGATGGTGCGCACGGTCCAGCTGTTGCTGGTGGCATCTTTCGAGAAATACATGTCGAGCGCGTGGTCATTACCCTGCGAGTCGAACACGGTCACGGTGGTTTTCTTGTTGTAGCTGTCCGCGTTCGCCGTCGAGAAGGTGGTGACGGAAGGCGTGGTATCCGTGGAGTTCAGGTTAGCAACCAGACCGGCGGTGGTCGTGGCACGCGCGGACATCTGCTCGGTTGGAATACGCAGCGCCACCGGGTTCGCACCCGCCTGAATGGTGGCCGGTGAACCGCTGGCCGGATAGCCGGTCACGTTCAGGCCCTGGGTGTTGATTAGGTTACGGTTGGCATCCAGCGTGAACTGGCCGTTACGGGAATAGAAGACGCCGCCGCTGCTGTCGGTCATACGGAAGAAGCCGTTACCGCTCAGCGCCACATCCAGCCCGCGGCTGGTGGTGGTGGTCGCACCGTCGTTGAAGTTCTGAATGACCGCCGCGACTTTGGTGCCGAGGCCGACGTTAGAACCGGCAAACATATCGGCGAACGCGATGGTGCTGGATTTAAAGCCCGCTGTCGCGGAGTTGGCGATGTTGTTACCGATGACATCAAGGTTACTTGAAGCAGCACCAAGGCCGCTGACCGCTTGGGAAAATGACATGTGTGTGTGTCCTGTCTACAGGTTAATCAGAGAATCTGACGTACGTCGTCAAGGGTGGCGGAGCCCATGGTGCCGAGATCCAGTTTTGTGGTGTCGTTGGCCGTACTCACCCCGTTGACGTAGGCGTAGTTAAGCGGTTGTGCCACCAGTTGTGTGCTGCCATTGCTTGCGGCAATAGCAACGGTATATTTCCCATCCGGGGCGACAGAGCCATCGCTCAGCTTGCCATCCCAGGAGAAGGTGTGAACGCCTGCGCTCAGCGCGCCCAGGTCCACGGTGTTGACCACGGAACCGCTGGCATCCTTAATGGTGGCGGTGGCTGCCGTCGACGCGGAGGTCAGCTCAACGCCAAAGGGGGTGGTGGTGCCCTTGCCAACCAGAATCTGCCCGCCGTTAACCATGACGCCATGACCAATCAGCGTGGAGCTCTGCAGCGACTGGCTGGTGTTGATCTGTCCGGAGATCGATCCCAGCGTGGTATTCAGTTTTTCAATGCCGCTCAGGGTATTGATCTGTGCCAGCTGTGTGGTGAGCTGGCTGTTATCCATCGGATTGGTGGGATCCTGGTTTTGTAACTGCGTCACCAGCATGGTCAGGAACTGATTCTGCAGATCCTGCGCACTGTTACTGGTGCCGGTGCTGGATGAGCTGAGGACCGTGGGGTCCAGCTTTTCGTTAACGCCTACCGCAATAGCCATTATCTTTCTCCGTTATTGCCCGATCGTCAGGGTTTTCATCATCATCGACTTCACGGTGTTGAGCACTTCAACGTTGGCCTGGTAACTGCGGGACGCCGACATGGTGTTGACGCTTTCCGAGACCACATCCACGTTGGGCATTTTCACGTAGCCTTTGGCATCCGCCATGGGATTGCCCGGGTCGTAGACCAGCTTCGGCGGCGTGGGGTCATCCACCACTTTCGCCACTTTCACGCCACCGGTCGCGGCGCCTGGCGCCGCATCGGTCTGGAAGACCACCTGTTTGGCCACGTAGGGTTTACCATCGGGGCCGGTGACGCTGTCGGCGTTGGCCAGGTTACTGGCACTGACGTTTAATCGCTGTGATTGCGCGGTCATCGCTGAGCCGGCAATGTCAAAAATGTTCAGCAAGGCCATAATTATTGCCCTTGTAACACGCTCATCATGCCTTTGATCTGGCTGCTGATGAGGGTGAGGTCGGTTTGATATTTCAGGCTGTTATCCGCGAACTGGGTACGTTCACGGTCCATATCTACGGTGTTGCCGTCGGCAGAAGGCTGATCGGGGATCCGATAAAGCATGTCCATCGAGGGCGCACTGTTGGTCTGCGCTTCAATGTGGCGGGCTGACGTGACTTTTAACGCCATGCTGCTGCCTTCCGCACGACCGTTGGACATCACCCGACTCAGCTCGCTGGCAAAGTCGATATCCCGGGCCTGATAGCCAGGGGTATCGGCGTTGGCAATGTTTGACGCCAGGATCTCCTGACGCTGAGCACGCAGGTTGAGGGCCTCGGTTCCAAATTTCAGCGCCGCATCCAGTTTGTCGAGCATGTTTCCTCCGCAAATGAGAATTTCGAGCTGGCAGCTTAATTTGAAAAAGCAAGAGGTCATCGTCTGAATAACGCCTCAAATGACCGCTATTTTAACTCTTGAGGATTTTCGGGAAGGGGTACACTCGTCGGCATTATCGGTGAGGAGATGCAAAATGCGTCGATATCTGACTCTGCTGGCCAGCCTGCTGGTCGCAATCGCCCTGCCGGCTTCTGCCGGGGATCTCACGGCACAACTGAATCAGTTTTTTAAAGCGCGTGACGTGCAGCATGCTGCTGGCATGGTGGTGGTGATTCGCACGCCGCAGGAGCAGTGGCCCGCCTGTGAGTCACCGCAGTTCAGCCTGCCCGGCAACAGCCGGCTCTGGGGCAATATGAGCGTGGCGGCCAACTGCGGTGAGAACCGTCGTTATCTTCAGGTACAGGTGCAGGTGACCGGCACCTACCTGGTGGCAAACCGTCTGCTGAGCCGTGGCAGCAGCGTCAGCGAGAGCGACTTCACGCTGCAGACAGGCCGCCTGGATACCCTGCCCGCCCGCGCCCTGCTGAACAGCGACGCCGTTGCCGATGCCGTGGTGCTGCGCGATATACAGCCCGGTCAGCCGATTAACCCCTCCACGCTGCGTCAGCCGTGGCGGGTCAAGGCCGGTCAGAACGTGATTGTGATTGCCAGCGGCGACGGTTTTGATGCCAGTGGCGAGGGGCAGGCGCTCAACAATGCCGCCCGATCGCAGTGGGTGCGGGTCAGGATGGGAAATGGCCAGATTGTCAGCGGTAAGGTGCGCGAGGATGGGAATATTCTTATAACGCTGTAAAGTGTTAAAGAAGCCCCTCATGCTGCCGATAGAAGAATCAACAAAGCGATTACGCTATTATGATTCAGGTGGCAGACTTCCCCTGACCCTACAGGAGCCCGAATATGAGCATTGACAGAACGCAACCTCTGAAACCCGCCAGCACCGTACAGAGCCGTGATAACAGCGAGCCTGGCAGCAGCAAGGTGCGTCAGAGTGCCAGCCCGGTCGCGAGCGCGCCTGCGGCAGCCCAGGTCAGCCTGAGCAGCGCGCAGTCACAGCTGATGCAGCCGAGCAGCAAAGACATTAACGTCGAGCGCGTTGAACAACTGAAAACCGCCATTCGCAATGGCGAACTGAAGATGGATACCGGCAAAATCGCCGATGCGCTGATTGCCGACACTAAAGCGTATTTAGAGGGTAATTAATTCCCATGAGTAATTTGCAGACCACATTAGATAAGATGCAGGATGTGCTGGCGTCGCTCTCCGCTGTGCTGGAAGAAGAGCAGCAGCAGCTGGCAGCGGGCAGCATTAACAGCCATCTGTTGCAGCGTATTACCGAAGATAAGAGTGCGCTGCTCACTACGCTGAATTATCTGGATGAGATGCGCCGGACCGCCGAACAGAGTCAGGCGACATCCGCACCTTATCGTGGTCAGAACGACATGGCGCGCCGCTGGGAGACCATCCAGCAGCATACCCGTCGTCTGCAGGATGCCAATGTGCATAATGGCCTGCTGCTGCAACATCAGATCCGCTATACCGAAGAGGCGCTTAATGTGCTGAAGCCGCATCAGACCCAGGCCTTTTATGGCCCGGATGGTCGGGGAAAAGGCCTGGCGACGCTGAGTCGCAAAGCCTGAAATCCGGACATAAAAAATCCCGCCTGATGCGGGATTTTTTATTATCTGCTTTCGCAGCGGGTTACACCGCCGTGCGGCGGGCGTAGTCGCGCAGCCGGAAGCCCAGCAGCCCCAGCGCGAGGAAGTACGCGCCACCGCCGACCGCACAGACCGCCGCCAGACGCAGCAGGCGCCACAGCATCGAGCCCTGCTCCCAGGCCGGCATCCACTGCAGCACCGCAAACAGCGCCCCTGCCATCGCCACTACCGCAATCAGCAGACGAATCAGGAAACTGCCCCAGCCTGGCTGCGGCATAAAGATCTTCCGCTTGCGCAGCTGCCAGTAGAGCAGCGCCGCATTCAGGCACGCCGCCAGACCAATCGACAGCGACAGGCCCGCATGTTTTAACGGACCGATAAACGCCAGGTTCATCATCTGCGTCATGATCAGCGTAATAATGGCGATCTTAACCGGAGTTTTGATGTCCTGACGGGAGTAGAAACCTGGCGCCAGCACTTTCACCACGATCAGGCCCATCAGGCCGACCGAATAGGCGATCAGGGCGCGCTGCGTCATGGCCGCATCAAATGCCGTGAATTTACCGTACTGGAACAACGCCACGGTCAGCGGGCCGGAGAGCATGCCCAGCGCCACCGCGCTGGGCAGCGCCAGCAGGAAGCAGAGGCGCAGGCCCCAGTCCATCAGCCGTGAATACTCATCGTGATTGCCGCTGGCAAAACTCTTCGCCAGCGACGGCAGCAGGATGGTGCCCAGCGCCACGCCCAGCACCCCCGACGGAAACTCCATCAGGCGATCCGCGTAGTACATCCAGGAGACCGATCCCGACACCAGAAACGAGGCGAAGATGGTGTTGATAATCAGCGAGATCTGGCTGACCGAGACGCCCAGAATGGCCGGGCCCATCTGGCGCATTACCCGCCAGACGCCCGCGTCACGCAGGTTCAGGCGCGGCAGGACCAGCATACCGAGTTTTTTCAGGTGAGGCAGCTGATAGCCGAGCTGCAGCACCCCGCCCGCGACCACCGCCCAGGCCAGCGCCATCACCGGCGGATGGAAGTGCGGCGCGGCAAACAGGGCAAACCCGATCATGCTGACGTTCAGCAGGGTCGGCGCAAAGGCAGGCACCGAAAAGCGGTTCCAGGTGTTCAGCACCGCCCCCGCCAGTGAGGCCAGCGAAATCAGCATGATGTAAGGAAAGGTTACCCGCAGCAGCGAGCTGGTCAGGGCAAACTTATCTGCGCTGTCGGCGAAACCCGGCGCCGTCACCATGATGACCCAGGGAGCCGCAATCATGCCCGCCACGGTCACCAGCGCCAGGACCAGCGTCAGCAGACCGGAGACGTAGGCCAGAAACAGTTTTGTCGCCTCGTCACCCTGTTTGCTTTTATATTCAGCCAGAATAGGCACAAAGGCCTGGGAAAAGGCACCTTCGGCGAAGATACGCCGCAGGAGGTTGGGCAGTTTAAAGGCAACAAAGAAGGCATCGGTCGCCATGCCGGCGCCAAACACCCGCGCCACAATGGCATCACGGGCAAAGCCCAGAACGCGGGAAAACAGGGTCATGGAACTGACCGCTGCCAGCGATTTCAACAGATTCATAATTGACGGCGCATCCTGAAAAGAATCAGCAAAAAAGGAGAATTAGCGCGGACACCAAAAGGTGCCCGGCGACAGTCTACTGCCACAGCCGGAAATGACCAGCACGGAGTGTTACAAGGCGTTATTCACGGGTCGCATCGCGCCACAGTTTTTCCACCACGCGCTGCGCCATCAGCGCCTGCTCACCGCTGGTTTCAGGCTTCGTCTGATTTTGTACGCAGTCGATAAAATGGCGGGCGGCTCCGCTGAAGCCGCGCTGAGCCAGATGGCTCTGCCAGGCAGGGGGCGGCGGGATCAGCAGTTGACCGCCCTGCTCCTCCTGCCAGTCACGCATCTCGCTGATGTCGATACACTTTCCTGCACCCACCACGCTGACCCGTTCGCGCTGACTGCCCGCGCGCCGGTGCATGCTGGTCGTGATCGACAATCCTGCCAGCGAGAAGTGATGTTCGGCATAGAGCATCTGCCCCTGCTCGTTGGTATCGATGCGCCCCTGAACCTCACGAAAGGGTTTGCCGCCCAGCCAGAGTGCGGTGTCCACCACATGCAGGTAGTCGTCAAGCAGGGTAAAACGCAGATCCTGCGGCCCGACGCTGTCGCTGCGATGCTTTTCAATCCGCAGCGACGCCGCGCCTGCCATTTCCGCCCGCAGTTGCTGATAGCGCGGCGCGAACCGGCGGTTAAACCCCACCATCAGTTTACGCTGCCGTTTTTCCGCCAGCGCCACCAGCGCCTCTGCCTGATCCAGCGTGTCGGCCAGCGGCTTATCGACGCAGACATCCTTTCCGGCCAGCAGCAGTGTCCTGACCACCTCATAATGGGTGGCGGTGCTGCTGTGGACAAACACCGCATCGCAGGCCGCCGCTAAGTCATCCAGCGATCCAAAACAGTGCATGCGATAGCTGTCGCAGATTGGACGGGCTTTGGTCTGGTTCGGGGAAAAGGCACCCACCAGCGTCCAGTCCGTTGCCGCCGACAGTACCGGCAACCAGGCTTTCTGCGCAATCCCGCCGAGTCCCACTACGCCAATACGTACGCTCATCTCAGCTCTCCGGTGACAGCAGTTGATCAAGCCGGGCCTGAAGCCGGGCGACCTGGGTTTCCAGCGTGGCAACGCGCGCCGCCAGATCGTCCTGTATCTCCGCTGACGCTGCAGACGGGGGCGTCTCACTCTCGTCACCCAGCAGATGCATAAAGCGGCTTTCGCGCTTGCCCGGCTCGCGCGCCAGCCTCATCACCTGCGCACTGTCGTCACGCTGCATCAGCGCCTCCAGCGTCTGTTCAACTTCGCTGACATCACTGAAGTCATGCAGCCGTCCGCTGCGGGTGCGCAGCTCACCTGGCGTCTGCGGCCCGCGCAGCAAAAGCAGCGTGAGGATGGCGACTTCGGCGCTGTTCAGCTTCAGCGCGCCAAAGGCGGAGTTGCAGAAACGCTGCCCATACTTCATGACCCGCTGCCCGCCGCCACTGCTGGCGGTGATCAGATGTCGCTTCTCCAGCTGATCGAGCTGATCCTGCACCTCACTCTCGCTTAGCTCCATTACCGGCTCGCGATTCGATTTCTGGTTGCAGGCCACCACTACTCCATTCAGTGACAGCGGATACTGCTCCGGCGTGGTGACCTGCTTCTCCAGCAGGCAGCCCAGCACCCGCTGCGCCTGTGCCGATAAAGCCATCTTCATGTTCGCATCCTCATTAGTGTCCACGCCGGTCAGGCGTCCATTCCCGCTGGGTTAACGCCGTCAGTACGTGATCCTGCCAGCGCCCGTCGATCAGAAGATAATCTTTCGCGTAGCCCTCTTTTTCAAACCCGAGCCGCGCCAGCAGATCGCCGCTGCGCTGATTGTGTGGCATGTAGTTGGCCATGATGCGATGCATATGCTGCTGGCGCTGCATATAGCGGATAGCCGCCTGCAGTGCTTCGAACATCAGTCCCTGGCCCTGCCACTTTTCACCCAGTGAATAGCCAAGGTAACAGGCGTGAAAGGAGCCGCGCAGCACGTTGCTGAAGTTCGCCACGCCCCGCACTTCGGTTTCTTCGCTGTCCATCAGAATGAAATAGAAGGCCGACCCCTGTTTATGCAGGTCAGTAATGAGGCCGAGTCGCGCCTGCCAGCCAGAGGGGTAGCAGTGGCTGTCATCGCGCACCGGCTCCCACGGTTTGAGAAAAAGGCGGTTTTCCGCATAGTAATCTGCCATTCGCCAGGCATCACGTTCGTGAACCAGACGAACCACCAGCCTGTCGGTGGTTAAGCGCACCCTGGGCGCGGCAGAACGATAGCCAAACATCCTGACTCCTGAAATCAATGGCTGATAGAGATGAGCCGTCATTACCCGGCCTTCACTATAACCGCCACCCGGGCTAGGGTAAAACGTTACTGCGGTTCTGCCATAAAGCGGTTGATTTCGCACGGTTATCGCCACCTGCGACGGTGACGCTGCTGGCCGCCCGCGACCCCGGTTTGCCCTGTCCACTAATCTCTTCCATACTTTTTATGGGTCCGCAAAACAGCATGAATTGATTCATGCTGTTAAACCCTAAACCTGCTATACGGGAGATCAGGATGAAGCTCTATATCTATGACCACTGCCCTTTCTGCGTGAAAGCGCGCATGATTTTTGGTCTGAAAAATGTGCCGGTTGAGCTGGTGGTGATGCTCAACGATGATGAAGAGACGCCAGTCCGTCTGGTTGGCAAAAAAATGGTGCCAATTCTGCAGAAGCAGGATGGCAGCGCCATGCCGGAGAGCATGGAGATTGTCCACTACGTGGATCAACAGGATCACGCGCCGCTGATCACCGGCGCGCTGAATCCGGCCATCGCCGACTGGCTGCGTCACATGAACAGCTATGTGAACAAGCTGCTACTGCCACGCATTGCAGAGGCGGCGTTTGCCGAGTTTGCTACGCCAGAGGCGCGCAACTATTTCCGCACGAAAAAGCAGGCGAGCATAGGCGACTTTGCCGCACTGAAGAGCCATTCGGCCGGATTGATCAAAAATGTCAGCGATGACCTGCGCAAGCTCGACAGGCTTATCGTCCAGCCCAATGCGGTCAACGGCGAGCTATCGGAAGACGATTTTAGCCTCTTCCCCCTGCTGCGCTCGCTGACGCTGGTAGCCGGTATCGACTGGCCCGCCCGGGTCGCCGACTATCGCGATAACATGGCAAAACAGACCCAGGTCAATCTGCTCTCGTCCATCGCCCACTGACCCGCCAGATGAGAGGCGCTGCGGCGTTTCTCATCCCTTTCCTGATGACACCCGCCCTACATTCAGGCAGGCTATGGCCTGTTTACTGGCTCTGATATTCAGGATATCGATCGATGAAAAAGGCTTTTTTCGGGCTGACCGCCCTGCTGTTCGCCCTGCTGCTGAGCGGCTGTAATAAGCTGATGCAATACACCATCAGCGAGCAGGAAGTTAACCAGGCGCTGCAGAAGCATAACAACTATGAGAAAGATATTGGCGTTTCCGGACTGGTTAACGCGCACATCGTGCTGAACAATCTCAGCAGTCAGATTGGTCGCGAAGAGCCGGGCAAAGTGACCCTCTCCGGCAGTGCCAAAATCAACGTCACCTCGCTGTTCGGGCCACAGCAGGCCGATATGCAGCTGAAGATGCGGGCTCAGCCGGTCTACGATCCGCAACAGGGTGCCATCTATCTGCGCGATCTGGAGATTACCGATGCGCAGGTGGCACCGGAAAAAATGGCCGCGATCATGAAGACGCTGACCCCCTACCTCAATCAGTCGCTGAAGAGCTATTTTGATCAGAAGCCCGCCTACGTGCTCAGCGCCGACCGCAGCAAAGGCGAGTCGCTGGCGAAGCGGTTCGCGAAAGGGCTGGAAGTGAAGCCTGGCGAGCTGGTGATCCCTTTTACGCAGTAAGCCCGAATGCCGCGCCTCTGGCGCGGTTTTTCTTTTCTGCATAAAAAGCAGGTGCAAACGGTTGCCTGAATCCTTATGCTTAGACCCCGGCCAAAACACGCCTTTTGTTTTCTCTTCTGCCGGAGCTTCACTGATGACAGCACACCCTCAGCAACTTACCCTGCGTCGCCCTGACGACTGGCATATTCATCTGCGCGACGATGAGATGCTCAAAACGGTCCTGCCCTATACCAGCGCGGTAAATGGTCGTGCCATTGTGATGCCAAACCTGGTGCCGCCTGTGACCAGCGTTGCGGCGGGGGAAGCCTATCGCGAGCGTATTCTGGCGGCACTGCCCGACGATCATAAGTTTACCCCGCTGATGACCTGCTATCTGACCGACTCCCTCGACCCGGATGAGCTTGAGCGCGGTTTCACCGCCGGTCTGTTCACTGCCGCCAAACTCTATCCGGCCCACGCGACCACCAACTCCAGCCACGGCGTGACCGACATCGCCTCGATTGCGCGGGTGCTGGAGCGGATGCAGACGCTGGGCATGCCGCTGCTGGTGCACGGTGAGGTGACCGCGGCGCATGTCGATATCTTTGATCGTGAAGCGCGCTTTATCGAAACGGTGATGGAGCCGCTGCGCCGCCAGTTCCCGGCGCTGAAAGTGGTAATGGAGCATATTACTACCCAGGATGCCGCGGACTACGTTGCCGCTGCCGATGAGAACCTGGGGGCGACCATCACCCCGCAGCATCTGATGTTTAACCGTAACCACATGCTGGTGGGCGGCATCCGTCCGCATCTCTACTGCCTGCCGATCCTCAAGCGCAACGTGCATCAGGAGGCGCTGCGCAAGGTGGTGGCGAGCGGCCATCCACGCTTCTTCCTGGGCACCGACACCGCGCCGCATCTGCGCCATCTCAAAGAGTCCAGCTGCGGCTGTGCCGGGGTATTTAATGCGCCGACGTCACTGCCCGCCTACGCCACCGTATTTGAAGAGCTGGGGGCGCTGGAGCACTTTGAGGCGTTCTGTTCGGAGAATGGCCCGCGTTTTTATGGCCTGCCGCTGAATGAAGGCACAATTACGCTGGTGCGTGAAACCTGGCAGGTGCCGGACACCATCGCTCTGGGCAGCCACTCACTGGTGCCGTTCCTGGCCGGTGAGACGCTGAACTGGCGCATCGCATAATTTCGCTTGCCTCCGGCCTGCGGATACTGTAAATATATACAGTATCTTAACCGGAGGCTGTTATGCGCGTTGAAATTACCGTATCAAATACCCGACCTCTTCCTGCTGGCGCAATCGAAGCATTAAGCGACGAGCTGTCGCGCCGCATCGATGAACAGTTCCCTGACTCGACCAACCACGTCAAGGTGCGTTACGCCAGTACCAACAATCTCAGCGTGCTGGGCGGTGGAAAAGAGACGCGCGACCAGATCAGCGAGATCCTGCAGCAGACGTGGGAAAGCGCTGACGACTGGTTCATTACTGATTAACCGCCACTGTGTTTTTTTCCGGGTGTCGCCACCCGGTTTTTTTATCTTTTCTCCCCTCTCGCGCTTCCCCCGCCCAGCATCTAGACTCTGAATGATCAATGCCCTATGCTTGCGCTCGTCACGCATAACAGGAGATGCGACACCATGACTACTGATAAACCAGAAGAGGCGATGACCTTTGGTGAGTTGCTGGCACTGATTGGCGACCAGCAGCGTCGTTTAACGGTGCTGGAAAATGCCTTTTCCAGTCTGATGTTCTGTCTTGACGATCGGGCCAGCCAGCTGCTGGCGCATAATCTGTCGCTGGAAGCCCAGAACCAGAATCACGATGAGCAGCTCCAGCAGCACTTTGCCCGTCTGGCAGAAAGCGTTCAGAGACGTGGCGGCGGCATCGTGCCGGAAACGCCGACGCTTTGATCCGATCTGGCCTTATCCGCTTTTTGCCTGTCCATTGAATCATGATAAAAATGCCTGCCCGTCAGGCATTTTATTTTTCATCTCCGGCCTGTTAAACACGAATGTTCTGTGAGAAGCTGTTTCACGGCACTTTTTAAACAGTGATACCCGGGATTACTGTTATAATTGTTTTTCGACTGGAATAAAAAAGCCGCATTGAACCTCACCATGCACTTCGTTTAACGAGTAATAAGGAGGTTATAATGGACAGAAAAGATGTGATTCAGACTCACCCGCTGGTGGGCTGGGATATCAGTACCGTTGACAGTTATGACGCCATGATGATCCGCCTGCACTCGTTGTCGTCGCAGGATCAAAAAGAAGAAGAAGCGGATGTTGGCCCTACCTACTGGCTGACAACGGATGTGGCAAGGCAGTTTATCTCGATCCTCGAAGCGGGGATTGCCAAGATAGAATCAGCCGAACAGATAGAGCGACTCCTCAGTAAGCATTAATTTCTGCCACATCAGACAGGCACCCTCAGGGGTGCCTTTTTCGTTTCTGTTTCTGGTATGCTTTTGATTATCTGACTCTTAGAGCGTGGTTATCATGATTTATGATCTTATTGTCGTTGGCAGCGGCTCGGTGGGCGCGGCGGCAGGCTACTATGCCACCCAGGCGGGTTTATCGGTGCTGATGATCGACAGTGCCCACCCTCCCCATCAGCAGGGCACTCATCATGGCGAGAGCCGCCTGATTCGTCACGCTTATGGCGAAGGCGAACGCTATGTTCCGCTGGTGCTGCGGGCGCAGACGCTGTGGGATGAGCTGGAGCAGCAGGCTGGTGAACGCATCATGCATCGCAGTGGCGTGCTAAACCTGGCCCCGCAGGCGTCGCCGTTTATCCGCAACGTCATCGACAGCGCCACCCGCTGGCAGCTCAATATTCAGGTGATGCAGCCCGATGAGGTGCGCAAACGCTGGCCGCAGATTAACGTGCCGGAGGGTTATCTGGGCGTATTCGAACCGCAGTCCGGTTTTCTGAAATGCGAACAGGCGGTTCGCAGCTGGATCCAGCTGGCCGAACAGGCAGGCTGTGCGCAGCTGTTCAACTGCCCGGTTTCCGCGCTGGGCCGCGACGGCGACCTGCAGCAGGTGACTACGCTGGATGGTGTCTACCGGGGGCGTAAAATGCTGGTCAGCGCGGGCACCTGGGTCGGAAAACTGGTTCCGGATCTGCCGGTCGCCCCGACCCGCAAAGTATTTGCCTGGTATCAGGCCGATGGCCGCTACAGTGAAAATAACCAGTTCCCCGGTTTTACCGTGGAGATGCGCGACGGCAGCCAGTTCTACGGTTTCCCGGCAGATAACAACGCCCTGAAAGTGGGCCGTCATGATGGCGGCCAGCGGATGCAGCAGCCAGAGGATCGCAGACCCTTTGGCACTGTCGCCTCCGATGGCAGCGAAGCCTTTAGCTTCCTGCGTCAGTTTTTGCCGGGAGTGGGCGTCTGTCTGCACGGTGAAGCGTGCAGCTATGACTTCAGTCCGGATGAAGATTTTATTATTGATACCCTGCCGGGGGAACCCGATCGGCTGGTGATTACCGGTCTCAGCGGACACGGGTTTAAATTTGCCAGCGTCTTAGGCGAGCTGGCGGCGGAATTTGCTCAGGGAAAACCCTTCTCCTTTGATTTAACGCCCTTCCGACTTTCCCGCTTCTGATATTGCAGCCGGAGGGGATCGTCACGCACGCCTCCGGCTGACAAAAATTGACGAAACCTGATTATTACTGACAGATAAGGGCACGGCTGTTTCGCCCTTAATGTTAATTTCCCCGCTATTTCGTTGACCGCGTCCTGTCCTGGAAAATTCTCATTCAATAATATTGCGCATTATCCCGACTTTTATTCAGTCATTTATTGGGCCACGCCAGAATTTATAGAAGCGTAAGGACGATTGCTTTTATATTTCATAATGTAGATGCTTATTTCATATTATTTCCCTGTGAACGCCTCATTATGTTAATACGGAATACCTCTCATCAGTTCGGACTGATTGCTGTGCTGCTGCACTGGACAATGGCGCTGGCGATATATGCCATGTTTGCGCTGGGATTATGGATGGTCGGTCTTGGCTATTACGACAACTGGTATCACGACGCCCCGGAGATTCATAAAAGCATTGGCGTGATCCTGTTTCTGACGCTGATTGTTCGCCTGCTGTGGCGCGTTATTTCTCCGCCGCCAGAACCGCTCAGCTCATATTCGCCGCTGGTGCGCATCAGCGCCGTGGTGGCGCACCTGCTGCTCTACACCCTGCTGCTGGCGATTCTGATTAGCGGCTATCTGATCTCCACCGCGGACGGAAAGCCCATCACCGTCTTTAACCTCTTTACTCTGCCCGCCCTGTTCAGCGGTGCAGGTGAACAGGCCGATCTGGCGGGCGATATTCACCTCTGGCTCGCCTGGACAGTGGTCATTCTTTCGGTTCTGCATGGGCTCGCGGCGCTCAAACACCATTTCGTCGACCGCGACATTACCCTGAAACGAATGTCCGGTTACCCTCTCTCCACTCCCCTTGAAAAGGATAGATAATATGTTCAGGAAAACGTTACTGGCGATGACCAGCGCCAGCCTGCTGCTTGGCTCACTGAGCGCCCATGCGGCAAACTATAAAATCGACAAGGAGGGCCAGCACGCCTTTATCCAGTTCCGTATTCAGCACCTGGGTTACAGCTGGCTGTATGGCACCTTTAAAACCTTTGATGGCCGCTTTACCTTTGATGAGAAGAACCCGGCGGCAGACAAGGTCGAGGTGACGATTGATACTGCCAGCGTCGATACCAATCACGCCGAGCGTGACAAACATCTGCGCAGCGCGGACTTTCTGAACAGCAGCAAAAACCCGCAGGCGACGTTCAAATCGACAGCGGTGAAAAAAGAGGGCGATGAACTGCAGATTACCGGCGATCTGACGCTGAACGGCGTGACGAAACCGGTGACGCTGGACGCGAAAATGCTGGGCGAAGGAAAAGATCCGTGGGGCGGCTATCGCGCAGGCTTTGAAGCGGAAGGCGAAATTGCCCTGAAGGATTTTAATATCACCAAAGATCTGGGGCCTGCTTCACAGAAGGTTCAGCTGATGATCTCGGTTGAAGGAATTCGTCAGTAAAACGGCAAGCCGCCTGAAGCGCACTTCAGGCGGCCACGCTTATTTCTTCTGCGGCGCGGGAATCGTCATGTTTAACAGGCCACGGGACTTGTTAAAAATCTTATTACCATTCTCACGTCCTGCCCGGCGGGCACGCTGCTCTTCCGGCGAGAGTTTTGCCTCTTCCTGACAGAGCGGGCTACAGCAGTTTTCAAACTTCTCTGCACACGCTTTACACTGGATAAACAGCAGATGACAGCCGTCATTCACGCAGTTAACGTGGGTATCGCAGGGTTCACCGCACTGATGGCAGTTCGACAGCACATCATCGGAGATCCGCTCACCCATACGCTCATCGAACACGAAGTTTTTGCCTTTGAAGCGAACCGGTAATCCCTGCTCACGGGCACGGCGGGCATACTCGATAATACCGCCTTCAATGTGGTAAACATCCTCAAAGCCGTTATGGCGCATCCAGGCACTCGCCTTTTCACAGCGGATACCGCCGGTGCAGTACATGACGATCTTCTTGTCTTTCTTATCCTTCAGCATATCAACCGCCATCGGCAGCTGATCGCGGAACGTATCAGCTGGCACTTCCAGCGCGTTGTCGAAGCGGCCCACTTCATATTCGTAGTGGTTGCGCATATCCACAAACAGCGCGTCAGGATCGTCCAGCATGGCGTTAACGTCGGCCGCTTTCAGGTAGTGGCCCACATCGCTGGCATCAAACGTCTCATCCTCAATCCCATCGGCAACGATGCGATCGCGCACTTTCAGACGCAGTACCCAGAACGATTTCCCATCATCATCCAGGGCGATGTTCATCCGCAGATTATCCAGCGCCGGGTCGAACGCATAGAGCCACGCTTTCATCTTTTCGTACTGACTGGCGGGCACGCTGATCTGCGCATTGATCCCTTCGTGCGCCACGTAGACTCGGCCAAAAACTTTGAGCGCGGTCAGACCAACATAAAGCGCGTCGCGAAAGGCTTTAGGATCGGCGATCTGAAAATACTTATAAAAAGAGACTGTCGTGCGCGGCTCCGTTTCAGCCAGCATGCGCGCCTTCAGCTCTTTATTGGAAACGAGGTTATGTAACACTGGCATGGTGTTCTTTCCTGTTATCAATAGGTGAAATTTAGCGGCAACATGATACCTGATTTCACTAAGATGCAAAGGCCGGTGTCGGGAATGATCGTCAGTTGCTGTTTTTATCATCACACCCGGGCTGTTGGCATTGATTACGCAGTCGGCTGTGCTGTCACCGATATTTATGCGCACGATAAAAACTGGCACAATGGCAGAAATTAATGAAATATCAGCACCGCACGGTGCGCGACGCAGGAAAATTAACCTTCATATGACTCAGTTGCCTCAGTTTTCACGAGAACTGCTTCACCCGCGCTATTGGCTGGCCTGGCTGGGTGTCGCTTCTCTTTATCTTTTGGTGCTACTTCCTTATCCCCTGCTCTATGTTCTCGGCTGCAATATTGGCCGCATCGGGATGCGTTTTATGAAGCGCCGCGTCAGCATCGCCCGCCGGAATCTGGAATTAACCTTCCCGGATATGCCGGTGAATGAACGCGAAGCGATGATCAAGCACAATTTTGAATCGGTCGGCATGGGCCTGATTGAAACCGGTATGGCGTGGTTCTGGCCCGACTGGCGGATCAATAAATGGCACAAGCCTTCAGGTCTGGAGCATATTCAGCAGGCTCACGACAGCCAGCGCGGCATTCTGCTTATCGGCATGCACTTTCTGACGCTGGAAATTGGTGCACGCATGTTTGGTATCCACAATCCCGGGATTGGCGTTTACCGTCCGAATGACAATAAGCTGATCGACTGGCTGCAGGTTAAAGGCAGGATGCGGTCGAATAAGAGCATGATCGATCGTAAAGATCTCAAGGGGATGATCCGCGCTCTGAAGCAGGGTGAAATTATCTGGTACGCACCCGATCACGACTATGGTCCGCGCAGCAGCGTCTTTGTGCCCTTCTTTGCCGTCGAAAAGGCCGCCACCACGGTGGGTACGCATCTGCTGATCCGTACCGGTAAGCCCGCCGTCATTCCTTTCGTGCCTCGTCGTCTGCCTGACGGTCGCGGCTATGAATTGATGATTCTGCCTGATATCAGCGGTGAATTTACCCTGGAAAGCGACGAAGTCACCGCAGCCAGAATGAACAAAGTGGTTGAGGAAGGCGTGCTGCTGGCGCCGGAACAGTACATGTGGCTCCATCGCCGTTTCAAAACGCGCCCGGAAGGCGAACCTTCGCGTTATTAGTCTTTTCGCGCCAGATGTCTGACAGGCATCTGGCGCGCTTCTGTTGCCATTCCCTGCCAGATAAATCAGTCCCGCCCTCTTTCTCATTCATCAGCAGAGCCAGTCATAAATACACATACGCATAATTAACCGCCCCACTGCGGGTTTAAAATAACATCGTCTTATCAATTCAGAATAGCGCAGGCGGCATGTGTGCCTTTCGGCTTTTAATTCATTACGCCTGCTGCAGAATATATTTAATTTACTCTGGTGCTGATTATTTCCCGTGCCAGGCCTAATCCTATTTAGCCGCGCTTAATGGTATCCCGCCTCTTATGAATTGATGAAAATTAACTTATTTTACAGTGAATTGCTGACCTGATTTGGCTTATATTCCATTTTACATTTTTTTAACAGCCCGATAGACCGTTATGGCATTTGAAGAAATTCATCGTTCCCGGTAATTTCGGGGTTAACCGTCAGACCTTTAACGGTTCTGACAAAATTATAAAAAAAGCACACACAGCAAACCTCTAACGGGACAGATAATATGAATAAAGGTCTCTACTATTACGTTACTATCGGCACCGATCAGGAAAATTATCACTTCCTCCATCGTAAAGGGTGCAAACGGATGCCGGATAAGGATTCGGTGATCTTTATCGGTACGTTATATAATCTGAGTCAGGCGCTTTCCATCGCCAGAATTAATTTTAAGAAGGTGAAGCCCTGTATAAAATGTTGTATCCGCTACTCAGCGCCAGTGATCCATGAGTCTGTTCAGCCGGTTCTGCACTTTCCGCAAAAGATGATCTGATGCTCACTGGCGAGAAATGACTTATTTCCCGCCAGTTGCACTGCCCGCGCCTTTCCCTCCCCTGAATTTCGTCTATCCTTCACTGAAATCAAATCAACCCGCAGTCAATGAACCCGTAAAGGAGAAGCGCAATGAGCATGTACAGTACGTTAGAGGAAGCCATTGATGCTGCACGAGAAGAGTTCCTCGCGAATCACCCGGAGCTTGAGGAAGAGGATGCATCGATCAGCCAGTTTGGTCTGCAAAAGTATGTAATGCAGGATGGCGATATCATGTGGCAGGCTGAGTTCCTGGAAGATGAAGGGGATACCGGGGAGTGCATGCCATACCGCAGCGGTGAAGCCGCTCAGGCCATTTTTGATGCTGACTTTGACGAAGTGGAACTGCGTCAGGAGTGGTTAGCGGAAAACACCCTGCATGAGTGGGATGATGGAGAATTCCAGCTGGAACCGCCGCTGGACACCGAAGAGGGTGAAGCTGCGGCCCAGGAGTGGGAAGACGACAACAGCGATTCCGATCGCAGCTACTCGTAAGGCCCGTGCCGGGCATCCACGGGTAGCAACAGGGTATCCACCACCAGCGACAGCGGCAGGTCGAGGATCGTCAGGATCCGCCATCCGCTGTCGCGGATATCCCACTGCACGCCGGGATAGTATTGATTACCGTGCCCCTGCCCCGGAAAAGTGCGGCTGATAATACTGCCGCAGCCGCTTAAGCAGAGCACGGCTACACCGATAAGGCCCGCCTTCAAAAACCCTTTCACCACTGATACCCGCCCCGGACAGCCGTTAACGTCGTCACACGCGTTGCGGTGACGGTAAGACCTCAATCTACCACTGTGTGCCGGTTTTTATCCGAAAAAAAAGCGGCATCGCTGCCGCTTTTTCAGGTTACGCGTTTTTCAGCGCGTGAGGGTTAAGGGAGAGTTTCTGATAACTCTCCACCCACTGATGATACTTGTCCGCCTCTTCCCACAGCCGGGTGTGAACGCGGGCCAGTACCACCGGGTCGCTGATCAGCTGCAGACGCTGGTCGCGGCTCAGTTTCTCCGGCGTATCGCTCAGCGCCTGGTCCACACGACGGTCACGGGCATAGTCCAGTAACTGACTCTGCTTGTGACGTGAGGTCGCCAGCGCCGTGGCCAGCGCGTTGAACGCAGGGTGGAACACAGCGTGCATAAAGCCATTTTCCAGTGCGCGTTCACGGTTCAGCTCCAGATAGCGGTCCGTGTCCACCAGCTCCTGCGGCGGTGCGTACTCTTCCGGGATCAGGAACAGCTTCGCGCGCTTGCTCTTAAGCCCCAGCGTGGCGCGACTCGACATCACCGAAACAAACGGCGACAGGATCAGTGAGAAGACAATCGGTGCCAGCCACCAGAGGAAATTGAGATCCAGCAGGCCCATACCAATCGCCCACACCAGACCCAGTGCCATCTGTGAACCGTGACGTTTAAATGCCTCTCTCCACGGCGTCGCATCATCATCACGCTGTGGCGAGTTCCACACCACTTCCCAGCCCAGGAAGGCGCTGACCACGAAGACCGTATGGAACAGCATGCGCACCGGTGCCAGCAGCACCGAGAACAGCGTTTCCAGCACCAGCGACGCCAGCAGGCGCAGCGGGCCGCCATAGGCTTTCGATCCTTTAAACCAGATCAATACCACGCTCAGCATCTTCGGCAGGAACAGCAGCACCATCGTGGTCGAGAAGAGCGCGATGGCCAGCTCCGGACGCCACTGCGGCCAGACCGGGAACAGCTGCCGCGGTTGCAGGAAGTAGGTCGGTTCCATCAGCGTGTGCACCACCTGCAGGGCGGTAGACAGCGCCAGGAACATAAACCAGAGCGGCGCCGAGAGATAGGACATCACACCGGTCAGGAACACCGCGCGGTGAACCGGGTGCATCCCTTTCACCAGGAACAGGCGGAAGTTCATCAGGTTACCGTGACACCAGCGGCGGTCACGTTTCAGCTCATCCAGCAGGTTCGGCGGCAGCTCCTCATAGGAGCCTGGCAGATCGTAGGCAATCCAGACGCCCCAGCCGGCACGACGCATCAGCGCAGCCTCGACGAAGTCATGCGACATGATGGAACCGGCAAACGAGCCTTCACCCGGCAGCGGCGCCAGTGCGCAGTGCTCGATAAAGGGTTTCACGCGGATAATGGCGTTGTGACCCCAGTAGTGCGACTCGCCCAGTTGCCAGAAGTGCAGACCGGCGGTGAACAGCGGACCGTAGACGCGGGTCGCAAACTGCTGACAGCGCGCATAGAGCGTGTCCATACCGGAAGCTTTCGGCGACGACTGGATGATCCCGGCGTTCGGGTTGGCTTCCATCATGCGCACCAGGCCGGTGAGACACTCACCGCTCATGACGCTGTCGGCGTCCAGCACGACCATATAGCTGTAGTTGCTGCCCCAGCGACGGCAGAAGTCATCGATGTTGCCGCTTTTACGCTTCACACGACGACGACGACGGCGATAGAAGATCCGGCCTGCGCCACCGACATCGCGCACCAGCTCCATCCAGGCTTTCTGTTCGGCGATGGCGATATCCGCATCGTAGCTGTCGCTCAGGATGTAGACATCGAAGTGATCGGCGTTACCGGTGCGAACCACGGATTCCCAGGTCGCACGCAGACCCGCGTAAACACGCTCCACATCTTCGTTACAGATAGGCATGATCAACGCGGTCCGATGCGCCGGATTCAGCGGCTCATCCCCGACGGTCGAGTAGGAGATACTGTATTTATCCCGTCCGATCAGCAGCTGCAGGAAGCCCATCAGAGCCGTCCAGAAACCGGCAGAGACCCAGCAGAACAGGATCGCAAACAGGAACAGAATACCGGTCTGCAACACATACGGCAGAATCTGCATCACAGACTGCTGCCAGTTCTGGTTGATCATCTCCATCGGATCCAGCAGCGTCCAGCCCTGGTACGGCAGAATACTCTTCATGTACCAGGTGGCGACCACGGTCTGGAAAAGGGTCAGGATCAGCAGGATATAGCGGCGAATCGAACCGACATGACGCCACTTCTCTTCTGCACGCTGCTCTTCCGCATTGGCGTAACGCGGTACCGTTTTGTGTCCACGCAGTGAGTCCCAGGCACGGGCGACCGGGTTGGTTCGCCAGGCTTCCGGGAACATCAGGGAGCGTTTGACTTTCGGCATCGCCTTCAGCGTGGTGCGATCGAGATCATCCTTGCCCAGCTGCTGGCCGTCGGCCAGTGAATCCGGCCAGGCCATTTCAACCCGCGATGAGACCGATTTTAACGGTGCATCGTCGGGGCGATCGCTGGCGGCGACATCCCTGCCCAGCGCATCATGGATGAAGTGGAACGCCCCGGCATTCTGTAAAGAACCGCTGAGACGTGCCTTCCCTGCCGCATCCAGCGGCAGAGAGTCCACATAACGTTGAGGTGTAAAAGTCGATTTATTCATTGGCAGGTAACTGATAGCTCCAGGTTTCCGTCAATGTCTTGTCGCCGCTGACCAGCGCCGCCCGCATTTCGGTGGACTGTTTGGCATCTTTCACGCGCAGACGCAACACCAGACGCCAGCCTTTGGTGACCGGGTTATAACGTACGCTCTGCTCAACCACATCGGCATTCTTGCCAACGCTGACCTGTGGCGCAACCTGACTGTTTTCAGCCATCTTACTCATGTCTTTACCCACGAAGTCGATGGTGAAAGCCACAGTGCCATCCGGCTGACGCACCAGATTAGACTGCTTCACGTCGCCTGCCGAACGCAGGGTATTTTTGACCCAGGCGATATCGTCAGAGTGCAGCTGATTTTCGTCGCGCGAGAAGTGCAGACGATATTTGAAGTTCATCTCTTTGCCAGGCTCTGGCAGTTTCTCCGGCGTCCAGAATGCAACGATGTTGTCGTTGGTTTCATCCGCCGTCGGGATCTCAACCAGTTCCACCCGGCCTTTACCCCAGTCGCCTAACGGTTCAACCCAGCCGCTTGGACGCAGGTCGTAACGATCATCCAGATCCTGATAGTTGCTGAAGTCACGTCCGCGCTGCAGAAGGCCAAAGCCTTTTGGATTTTCGATGGTATAGGTGCTGACCGCCAGATGACGCGGGTTGTTCAGCGGACGCCAGATCCACTCTCCATTGCCGTTGTGGATGGAGAGACCGTCTGAATCGTGCAGCGCCGGACGGAAATTGTTCACCGCAGACGGCTGATTCTGACCAAACAGGAACATACTGGTCAGCGGGGCGATCCCCAGCTTGCCGACGTTGTCACGCAGGTAAACCTTCGACTGTACGTCTACGGTTGACGCCTCACCCGGACGCAGCACAAAGCGATACGCGCCGGTCGCACGCGGCGAGTCGAGCAGCGCATAGATCACCAGCTGTTTATCCTGCGGCTTCGGCCGTTCAATCCAGAACGTTTTAAAGCGCGGGAACTCTTCACCGGACGGCAATGCCGTGTCGATGGCCAGTCCACGCGCAGACAGGCCATAGACCTGACCGGCACCGATGACGCGGAAGTAGCTGGCACCCAGGAAGCTGGCGATCTCATCGCTTTTACCCTTGTTGTTCAGCGGGTAAAGCACTTTGAAACCGGCAAAACCGAGGTTTTTCACCGCATCGGCGTCATGTTTTACGTTACCGAAATTGAAATAATCGGGGTTGTATTTAATCTCGCGCACCGCGCTGGCGGTCACCTCGTTGATCTGCACCGGGGTATCGAAGTACATCCCCTGGTGATAGAACTCCAGCTTAAATGGCGTGCGCAGTTTGCCCCAGTACGCTTTATCGTGGTTAAACTGGATTTGCTGATAGTCAGCAAATTTCATTTCACGAAACTGAGAGGGTAAATTGCTTTTAGGCGCTTCGAAGCTTTTCCCTGCCAACGCTTTGGCTTGAACTGCGACATCATCAATATTAAACGCCCAACTGTTGTTGGCATACAACGCCAGCAGAACCGCAGTACCCATCCAGCGTACCTTCATCAGTCCGGCTTTATTTTTTTCTTTAGTCAGCACATCCCCCCCTTTCGTGTGCTTAAATCAAACCCGTTTATCTTAAAGGATTATTCGGTTTTCCGACAGCTTATGCGCAAGATTGTTCCTGCATTTCAGCAGGCTTAACGCCAGTTTAGGACAATTAGACACTCCGGATTCTACTGATAGTATACCCGCTTTATCGCAGCTAGAATTTCATCCGATGATAATCCGGTTTCAGGGTGAAACCGGCCAACCGTACTAACGAACTGGAACTTTATGAGTACTGTAAAACCTGAACGTGAATACTTCCTCGACTCCATTCGCGCCTGTCTGATGTTACTGGGGGTTCCGTTTCACGTTTCCCTCATCTACTCTGCGCAGAAATGGGCAGTGAACAGCCAGGAGGCGTCACTGTGGCTGACGCTGCTGAATGATTTTATTCATTCCTTCCGCATGCAGGTCTTTTTTGTCATCTCGGGCTACTTCTCCTACATGCTCTATCTGCGCTATCAGCCACGGCGTTTCCTGAAGGTGCGGCTGGAGCGGGTCGGGATCCCGATGCTGACGGCGGTTCCACTCATCACCCTGCCGCAGTTTTTCATGCTCAAGGCCTGGACCGATAAACTGGCTGACTGGCCCCGCTTCACCCCCTATCAGAAGTTTAACAACCTGATGTGGGAGCTGATCTCACACCTGTGGTTCCTGGTCGTGCTGGTGATGCTCACCACCCTGGGCATGGTGACGTTTCGCTGGCTGCGCGATCAGCACCGTACAATCGACTACTCACGGGTCGGCTGGGGTGCCCTGGCGGGCAGCGTGCTGGCGTGGGCGCTGGTGTGGTGTCTGTTCCGTCGTCTGGTGTTTATCTTCCAGCCCAACTGGCTGATGGATGGCCTGTTCAACATCGTGGTGATGCAGACCCTCTTCTATCTGCCGTTCTTTATGCTGGGGGCGCTGGCGTGGAAGCATCCACCGCTGAAGGCGCTGTTTGTGCGGTTTAATCCGGTGATGTGGTTCGGCGCGCTGCTGCTGTTTGTCGCCTACTGCACCAATCAGCGTCTGGGCAGCGGCGACGGCTGGTTATATGAGACGGATGCCATTATCACGACGCTGATGGGGCTCTGTATGCTGAACGTCTGCTTCTGCCTGGGTCACAAGCTGCTCAATTCCCATTCGCCGCGCATCCTGTATCTGGTCAACGCGTCGCTGTTTATCTATCTGGTGCACCATCCGCTGACGCTGCTGTATGGCATCTATGTCACGCCACGGATTGAAAATAACACGCTGGGCTTTTTCATGGGTCTGCTGATGGTATTTGGCATCGCGTTTCTGCTCTATGAGATCCATCTGCGCATCCCGCTGCTGCGCTTCCTGTTCTCGGGGAAATCTGAACGTAAACAGGCGCAATAAGCGCGAGCCGTGACTTCCGGCCTTAAGGCAAAGCGTGCAGAGACTTAACGTGCCGGGCGCTCGCGCCAGCCGCCTCTCAGGGATGAGGGGCGCAATCGCCCTTACTGAGCCTGCCCAGGATGGCAGGTTCTGCGTTTTTTGCCGGGATGCAGGCTCACTGAGGCCGCGAGGCGCTTACAGCAGCCACTCAATCGGCAGCCGCCACACTAATCGCACCTGCAGCCGCTGCCACCAGGAGCAGCCCGGTTCATGTTTGTGCACAATCTGCTGCGCTTCGCCCGGATACTCCAGCCAGTTAACCCGCCCCCACTTATCCAGCCGCAGCGTCCAGGCCCGGTCACGCATCGACTGACTGAAACGCTGATGCGTCTCTCCGGCCAGCGCCGCACTCTCGATTACCAGCCCCATTTCGGTATTCAGCATCGCCGATCGCGGGTCGAAGTTAAACGAGCCGATAAACAGCGTCTGCTGATCCACCGAAAAGGTTTTGGCATGCAGGCTGGAGCCGGAATTACCGGTTAATCCCCGGTCGTGCGGGGCATCCTGCAGGGTCGCCTGCGGTTTCAGCTCATACAGTGCAATCCCGTGACGCAGCAATTTTTTACGCCACTTGGCGTATCCGGCGTGGACAATCGAGACATCGTTAGCCGCCAGCGAGTTGGTCAGAATGGCAATTTTGACCCCTTTGCGCTTCAGCGCCAGCAGCTGGGCCACGCCCGCGCGGGTCGGCACAAAATAGGCGGAAATGATGTCGAACTGATGTTGCGGCGTGCCGATCACCTCCAGCATCCGCTGCGGCAGCAGCGTCCGCGCGCGCGCCTTGCCCAGCCCCTTGCGCGGATCGTCGCTCAGCAGACGTGCGCGGGCCCAGGTCAGGGGCAGCGTACCCGTCTCCAGCTCCTGCAGAAGCGACGCGTTTTCCAGACGCTTCAGATAGCGCTGCACCGGTTCACTGTGACGCCACGCGGCAGGCAGACTGACGCTGTCCTCCTCCGGCTCCCCGGCATCCAGCACCTGCTGTAGCGGCGACACTGGCTTGCTGTGCCAGTAGCGTTCAAAATCGTCGGCCACTTCGTTCACTACCGGACCAATCGCCATCACGTCGAGATCGGCAAACAGCGGTTCATTGCCGGTGCCGAAATATTCGTCGCCAATGTTGCGACCGCCTACCACGGTTGTCACCCCATCAACGGTAAAACTTTTATTGTGCATCCGGCGATTCAGCCGGGCGAAGTCGGTGAGATAACCCAGCGCGCGCAGGGTGCGGAAAGAGAACGGATTAAACAGACGCACTTCAATACCGGGATGACGGTTAAGCTGCGCCAGCGTGTCGTCCAGGCCCGGCGTATTATTATCATCCAGCAGCAGCCTCACCTTTACCCCGCGCCGGGCGGCCTCCAGCACGGCGCTGAACAGCAACCGGCCCGAAAGATCGTTCTGCCAGATGTAGTACTGAATATCGAGAGATCGCTCTGCTTTCTGTATCAGCAGGTAGCGGGCGGCAAACGCATCCAGTCCGTCGCTGAGTTGATGAATGCCGCTCAGCCCAGAATGGCGCTGACACACGGGTTCCAGCCGGTTTTGCAGCCAGCTGGCACGTTCCGATGACTGGGAGAGCTCAAACGCTTCGGTCATGACAATTCCCTGTAAGATGCTGTTATTTTATTATTCCCCGGTCCGACCGCTGGCGCTATACCGCTGTTCCGAATGAGTGAAAGTTGCGGGCGTTTTTTAGTCTAGACTTAACCGGACGATCTGTGACCGGCAATGGCCGGCAGGAGAGGAATATGTCTCATCACCCCCTTACAGATACCGGCCCGCGTTACCATCCCAGCCTGTTCCGCAGCTTTTTTCAGGGCAGTTTTCCCTGCTCTGCCGCCTGTCGCACACCCGGCAAACGGCTCGACATGGTCATCAGCAGCGGACACGACATGCTGCTGGAAAAAGATTACGCCGCCCTGGCCACCCAGCATCTGCTTACCGCGCGCGACGGCGCCCGCTGGCATCTGATCGAGAAAATCCCGGGTCAGTATGACTGGCAGAGCTTTCTGCCGATGGTGGATGCCGCACAGCGTCAGCAGATAGAGATCATCTGGGAGCTGGCCCACTTCGGCTACCCCGACCACCTGAACATCTGGAAGGCGGAGTTCGTTGATCACTTCTGCCGTTTCGCCCGCGCGATGGCCCTGCTGATGCGTGACCGCGGCATTGAGCGCCCCTTCTTTACCCCAATCAATCAGATCTCCTTCTGGTCATGGGCCGGGGCGGAGGTCGCCTGGTTTAATCCTCATGCCGCCCGGCGTGGCAGGGAGCTGAAACGTCAGCTGGTCCGCGCCTCACTGGCCGCGATTCATGCCATCCGTGAGGTTTACCCCGATGCGCGCTTTGTTCTGACCGATCCACTGGTGCAGATTGCCCATCATCCTGACAACCCGGACAGTAAACCCCGGGCCGATGCGCAGCATCAGGCGCAGTTTGAAGCCTGGGATATGCTGGCGGGCCGGATCGATAAGGAGCTGGGCGGCAGTGAAGCGTGTCTGGATATTCTCGGCCTGAACTACTATCCCGATAATCACTGGTTTTTCCCCGATCAGCCGATGTCACTGACCGACCCGGAGCGGGTGCCGCTGCATATTCTGCTGGCCCGCTGCTGGGAGCGTTATCAGCGCCCGATGCTGATCGCCGAAACCGGCGCAGAGGGTGACGCACGCGCGCCCTGGCTGCAGGAGGTTGCAGAGAATGTGACGGTGGCGCTGGATCAGGGCATCGCGGTGGAGGGCATTTCGCTCTATCCGGTAGTGGAGTATCCCGCCTGGGCCGACGATCGGCGTTCGCCCGGTCCGCTGCTGGGACTCGCCGATCCCAACGGCAATCGCAACCTGCATGAGGCGTTAGCGCTGGTACTGCGCAGTCAGCAGATTAAATTCACCACCCGAAATCAGGCGTGCTGAGCCCGGTTTGTTTTGGGAGTACAGGAGTGAACGTCCAGGGAGGGATCGACAGGATGACGAATGTCGGTCAGCCAGACCATCGTCAGCAGGAACGTTACCCCGATCAGACAGGCCGCCAGTAAACCAATAATTGCGATCAGTTTATCATCTCCGGAGTCCATCGCCTTCTCCTCATTCAATCCGTTGAAGCTGTGCGTGTCAGCTCATCCAGAGCGTAATCATGAGCACAAAGATTATAAGCGTTACGGAGGTCACCGCAAGCACCACAATCGCGAAGTGCGCATCATCAAGGGACTGGCGGATCGGCTCGTCCTGATCGTCGGGCGGCAAGGGTAACGACATAACTGTCCTGTGAAAAAAAGGGTCCGCCGGGCGGTGAGAGACAGTGTAGAGGAAAGGGCGTTAACCGTCTGTTTCTTTCGCCATGAAAATAAACGGGCCCGTGCCGGGTGGCACGGGCCTGCGATCAGCTGCCGCGCCAGCGTCTGAAGATCAGTGACGTGTTGATCCCGCCAAAGGCAAAGTTGTTACTCTGGATATAGTCAGTCTCGACCTCGCGAGGCGCACCCATGATGAAGTCGAGCGCGCCGCCGTCAGCGGCCGGCTGAGTCAGGTTAAGCGTCGGCGCAAACCACCCTTCCCGCATCATCTCGATGCTCATCCAGGCTTCCAGCGCCCCGCAGGCACCCAGGGTATGCCCGAAGTAAGATTTCAGCGAGGAGATGGGCGTGGATTCACCGAACACGGCAGCCGTCGCCAGACTTTCCGCCATGTCACCCCGTTCGGTCGCCGTGCCGTGCGCATTGACATAACCGATCTCTGCTGCCGTGATCCCGGCGCTCTGCAACGCCCGTTCGATACAGATCTGCATGGTTTCCCGCTGCGGCTGGGTAATATGCGCAGCATCGCAGTTGGTGTGGAAGCCGGTCAGTTCGGCGTAGATCGTGGCACCACGCGCCTGTGCATGCTCCAGCGACTCCAGAATCAGCGTACCCGCCCCCTCGCCAATCACCAGCCCATCGCGCTGCTGGTCGAACGGCGCTGGCGTGGTGTGCGGCGCGTCGTTACGCTGGCTGGTGGCAAACAGGGTATCGAACACCGCCGCTTCCGACGGACAGAGCTCTTCCGCCCCGCCAGCCACCATCACCGTCTGATAGCCGTGACGGATCGCTTCCCAGGCATAGCCAATCGCCTGGCTGCCGGAGGTGCAGGCGCTGGAGGTGGGGATGACCCGTCCGCGCAGGCCAAAAAAGAGCCCGGCGTTGACGGCGGTGGTATGCGGCATCATCTGTACGTAGGTGGTGCCGGTAATATTGTTGGTGTGTTTCTCGGTCAGCATAGTGGCGAACTCGCTGACCGGCCCGGTACTGCCGGTCGATGAACCGTAGGCGATGCCGGTTTCGCCGCTGGTCAGCACCGGGTGGTCAATCAGGCCCGCCTGGGTCAGCGCCAGTTCGGTTGCACGGGTCGCCAGCAGCGACACGCGGCCCATCGCCCGGATGCGCTTGCGGGTGTAGTGAGCGGGCAGCGTAAAATCATCCACCGGTGCGCCCAGCAGGGTGTGCAGCCCGTCATAGACCTGCCACTCTGGCATAAAGCGCACCACGTTGCGGCCTGCACGGATGCGGGCCGCGATCTCAGCCCAGGATTCACCAAAGGCAGTCACGCCTCCCATTCCGGTGACAACGACGCGCTGCATCACAACATGCCTCCGTTAATCGAAATGACCTGACGCGTGACGTAGCCTGCGATATCGGACATCAGATAGCTCGCCAGGCCCGCCACCTCTTCGGCTGCGCCCATGCGTTTCATCGGCACAAGTTTCATCGCCTCGTCGACCACCTGCGGTGCCAGCCCTTCCATGCCGGTATCGATCAGGCCGGGCGCGATGCAGTTAACGGTGATCTTACGTTTGGCCAGCTCAATCGCCAGCGCCTTAGTGGCACCGATAATGCCCGCCTTGGCTGCGCTGTAGTTGACCTGCCCGCGATTTCCCATTATCCCGGAGACCGAAGAGAGGGTAATGATCCGGCCACCGCGTCGCAGGCCGATCATCGGCATCACGCAGGGCTGAATGACGTTGTAGAAGCTGTCGAGATTGGTGTGGATGACGCTGTCCCACTCCTGATCCGTCAGGGCCGGAAAGGCCGCATCGCGGGTAATGCCCGCATTGCTGACCACACCGTAATAGGCCCCATGCTCTTCGATATCCGCCTCAAGCGCGGCGCGGGTTGCGGCCCGATCGGCGACATCAAAGCCCAGCAGACGGCCGCTGCCGCCTGCGGCTTCGATCTGCTGCAGGCACCGCTCAGCTCCGGCGCGATCGCGATTGAAATGCACGATAATCTGAAAGCCATCCTGAGCAAGACGCAGCGCAATCGCGCGGCCAATGCCTTTACTGGCGCCCGTGACTAATACCGACTCTGTCATGGCTGTTTTCCTTGTAACATTAATTGCTGTAATTCTGCTTCATTGGGTTGATAGGTATTCAGGCGGCCGCTGGCAAGCAGTTGCGTGCCCGCGCGAATCTCACCTTCAAAACTGCCCATGCGATCGTCGCGCATCAGCAGCGTCATGCGGATATCCAGTGTGACCGCCGCGGGAAACAGCGGCTGCTCTGCCCGCCAGCCGCGTCCGCCCAGCAGCATACCGGGCGGGATCAGCGTTGCGCCGCCCTGCCGGGCGTGCCAGCCCGACCAGACGCCCACGGTCTGCGCCATCATCTCAACGCCAAACCACGCAGGCAGTTCACCCTGCGCCGTCAGAAACGGCGCCAGTACGCCATCCGCAGCGGTCGAAACCTGGCAGTGAACCTGCACATCATCGACGGCGATCAGCTGGTCTAGCAGCAGCATCGGCGCAGCGTGCGGCAGCCAGTGTGCCGCAGGAGAAGGAAAAATCATGAAACACGTCCCAGAATCAGACAGGTATTGTTGCCGCCAAAGGCGAATGAGTTAGAGGCGATGACGGGCCGCTGCAGCGCCTGCGGCCGTAACAGCAGGCCGAAATCCGGCAGGCTCTCATCCTGCGCCGCCTCGCTGAAATCCTGCGCAGGCAGCAGCAGGTTCTCCTGCAGGATCAGCGCGCTGAGAGCGGCTTCGCACACGCCCGCCGCGCCAAGCGTATGGCCGGTCAGATGTTTGGTTGAACTGCAGGGTATGCGGTTGCCGAACAGCCGCTGGATCACCCCGGCTTCCATCTGGTCGTTGAGCGGTGTGGCGGTGCCGTGCAGATTGATATAGCCAATCTGTTCCGGCAGCAGGCTGGCCCGCTGCAGTGCCATGCGCATCGCCCGTTCTGCGCCCTCGCCTTCGGGATGAGGCGCGGACATATGCCAGGCGTCAGAGGATTCCCCCGCGCCCAGCAGCGCCAGCGGCTGCGGCTCACGCGTCAGCAGCATCAGCGCCGCCCCTTCCCCAATCGAGATGCCGTCGCGATCGCGGCTGAAGGGTGCGCAGCGTCGTTCAGAGAGCGAAGCCAGGCTGTCAAATCCGTTGATCGGCATCCGGCTCAGCGAGTCTGCCCCGCCCACCAGCGCCACATCGGCCAGCCCTGCCGCGATCAGCCGCTCGCCACTCATGATGGCGCGTGCGCTGGAGGAGCAGGCGGTCGAAATAGTATAAGCCGGGCCATCCAGACGCAGATAGTGCGCCAGAAAGCGGGAAGGATCGCCTAACTCCTGCATCTGATAGTGATAATCGGGCTGCCTGCCGCGGATCTGCTCGTCGCCCTCATCCACGCCCGAGGTGCTGGTGCCCAGCACGATCGCGACCCGGCTGGCACCATAGCGGTCAATCGCCGCGTCCAGCGCCGGACGGATCTGCGCCAGCGCGGCCAGCAGCAGCTGATTGTTGCGGGTATTGTGCGCGCGCAGGGCGGCAGGGATCGGCGGTAACGCCCCTTCGACCCGGCCAAGCCAGCAGGCACGGCCGCTGCTCAGCCAGCCCTGGCTGCGCTGCATGCCAGGCGCCTCCCCTTTTTTCAGATGCGCGGCAATCTGCTGGCTGTTATTTCCCAGGGCATTCAGCATGCCGGTGGCAGCAATATAGATCATGAGGCGTCCAGCTGTTGAATATGGATCTGATAGCCAAAAGCATGCTGCCGGATGCTGATCGGCTGGCGCTGATGACCGCGTTGCAGATAGTCAATTTCGGTCACCAGATGGTTATCGGCATCGATCAGTTTTCGCTTTAACCCCTGATCCTGCAGCGTCCAGCCTGCCGGCAGCACGGCCTGCCAGCGAGCCACTGGCCAGTAGCTGAGCATAATATCCGCCAGGACCTGACTGGCAGGCGGCATCTGCGGCAGCGGCATCAGCTGCTCTGTGTGGATACCGCTGGCGTCGTAGCGCAGGCTGAACAGCCGGATGCCCACCGAGGAGAGTCCCGCCAAATCGATCTGCTGCTTATCGGCGCTGAGCAGCACCAGCAGCGACTGGCTCCGCCCTTTCACCTGCCCGGTAAGTAACTGCTGCTGCTGAAAAGCGGGTTCAATCCCCGGCGACGGCAGGGTCACTTTCACGCCCGGCTTCAGCCAGGCGGTGGGACGACTGCTGTCGGGGGCCGGTCCGGCACAGGCGCTGAGCAGCAGCGCCGTCAGCAGAACAGAGGCGGCACGGATCATCGTTTACTCCTTGATCGGGTGGGTCGCATCGCCAGCGGCGACAGCAGGAACGCGCTGAAGATGCCGCTGCATAAAACGGTGCCGAAACTGGCAATTGCGCTGGTGCTGCTGAACACCAGCATTCCCAGCGTCAGTAAGGTAGTGATCATCGCCAGCGATACCGCCAGCAGCGAGGTCAGCGGCGTGCCCTGCGGATTGCTGAAAAAGAGCGTGTAGTTAATGCCAATGCCCAGCACCAGAATCAGCGCCAGCAGGGCAAACAGGTTCAGCGAGGCGCCTGTCCAGCCCAGGGTCGACAGCGCCATCGCCAGCGACAGCACCGACGGCAGCGCGCTGCGCAGGCCCGCTCTGAGCCCCAGCCGCAGCACAAAGCTCAGCGTTATCAGCGCCAGCGCCAGTGCCAGTAATCCGCCGAGCAGAGTGCGCCAGAAGCTGAACAGCGCATCGTAGCTCGCCTTGCGGTCGATCCAGCTGACGCCCGGATGCTGCGCCGCCAGTGCCGCGAGAGCTGCGCTGTCCCGGACACCGCTGACGGGCACCAGCACCCCGCTGCGTCCATCCGGCAGCGTCAGCCAGAGCAGCCGCCAGCCTTCGCTCAGGGGGCTCGCCAGCCAGGCCGCTGGCGTCACCGGCATCGGGCTCAGATCCGGTTCAGCCAGCGCCATCCCCGCCTGCTGCAGACGGGCCCGTATGTGCGGCGCGGCCTGGTTAAGCAGCCGGAGATCCTGCTGCTGCCGGGCGAGTGACGACAGCGGCAACAGGCGATAGTGCTGCAGCCAGCCCTGCTGCTGAGCCTGCTGCAGATCCGGGGCCAGGGTTTCCAGCCGCTGCAGCGTCTGCTGCGCATCCTGACCCCAGACGACAAACCAGGTCTGATCGGCGCGCTGTCCGGTCAGGCTGGCCAGCTGGCGATCCTGCTCCAGCAGGCGGGCCGGGGCACTTTGCAGATGCGCGATATCATCATCCACCTTCAGCTGGGCGATCCCGGCCAGGGCAACGATCGCCATCGCCAGCGGCAGCCCCACGCGCAGCCCGCGCTGGCGACGCCAGGCGGCCAGCCAGCGGGCCAGCGTCACCATCAGCGGCACCGGGCGGACCGGCAGGCCGCGAACCAGCCACGGATAAATCAGTATCACCGTCAGGCAGGAGGCGGTTAATCCGCTGGCGGCAAAGACCGCCAGCTGACGCAGTCCCGGAAACGGTGCCAGCAGCATCAGCAGCCAGGCGATGGCGGTAGTGGCAAGCGCCAGCAGCAGCGTGCCGCGCACTTTGCGCAGACTCTGCCACGGCGTCTGCTGATCGCCATGCACCATCCGCTCGGTAAGATAGTAGAGCGTGTAATCCGCCGAGATGCCCACAATACTCAGGCTCATCACCAGCGTCATCAGATGCAGTTCACCGAAGCAGAGCAGCGTGACCACCGTACCCGCCAGCGCGCCGATCGCCACGGAGGTCACCGTCAGCAGCAGCGGCCGCAGCGAGCGGAAGACCAGCAGCACCAGCAGCAGCACGCCGCCCAGCGTCACGCTGCCCAGCGTCTTCACATCATGCTGCGCCCGCTGGCTGGCGCTGTCGCTGAACAGCACCGTGCCGCGCGTCAGCAGTAACGCCTGCGGCCAGCGCTGTTTCAGCTGCTGCTCCAGCGCGCTGAGCCGGGTCACAAGCGCATGACTCTGCTCAATGCTGAAAGCGTTGCTGGCCAGTTCACCGTGCAGAAAATACCACTGCTTTCCCTGCGCATCCCTGACCGTCAGCCAGCCGTCATGCAGCGACATACGGCCGGCATTCCCGGCCAGCGCCAGCTGCGAACCCCGCACCAGCATCAGCGGGTCGCCCTGCAGCTCCTGACTGCTGACGCCAGAGAAGGCCGAAAAGAGCTGCCCCAGCAGCCACGTCGCCTGCGCCTCGCCGCCGTTCTGCAACCGGCTGCGGGTCGCCTCATCAAGTAATCCATTGCGGTGCTGCCAGGCAAAACGGCCCCACTGCTGCTGCTGCTGTGCACCGAGATCGCCTTCAACCTGTTTCAGGTCAGGCAGCGCGCGCAATTGCGCCAGCCACCAGGCCGCAATCTGAGGATCGTACTGTTCACCGGGCGAAACCAGCCAGACCAGCTGGCGATCCAGCCGCTGCATAAAGCCCTGCTGAAGCGCAGGTGGCGCTGCACCCAGATTCTGCTGCGGCAGCAGCGCCAGCACGCTGCTGTTAAGCTGGCTGCGCGGCAGCAGAAAAGCGAGCGCCGCCGCCAGCAGCAGACAGAGCAGCAGCCACAGGAGGGCCAGCCTGCGATCGTTACGGCCCGGCAAAACGCGCCTTCTCTTCGTCGCTCAGCTGCGGCGGTTCGGTTCGGGTCTGACTCAGCTCAATCCGGGTTTTATCCCCCTGCCGGTCATCCAGGTTAATGCTGTCCAGGAAGGTGCTGCCCGCCAGCGAGATGCGGTTAAAGATTTTGTTGAGCGGCGCGGCCTTTGGTGTCAGATCCAGCGTCCAGGCGCCGTTGCCGCGATCGCTGAACGCCACGCTGAAGTTTTCATTGAGGACTTTTTGATCGGCCTGGAACAGCGCCCGCAGCAGATGGTTGAACTGGAACATCTGCGGGTTGCTCTCTGCGGTGATCACCTGCGGCTTCTGACCACTGAGGCTCTGCACCATGCGTTTATCATCCAGCAGCAGCGTCATCACAAACGGCGTCTGCTGATGCCACCATAATCCCTGCTCGCGGGCGATCAGCATCTGTCCATGCGATACCAGCGGCTGGCGCATCCCGGCGATGGTGCGCGTCTGGGTAAAGTCGGCCCGGATCACCGGCTGGCTGGCAAAGCGCTGCTGCAGCTGGTCCAGCGTGACCGCGCTGGCGGCACTGGCCCACAGCAGCAGGCCGGTAAGCACGATTTTCAGCATCCTTTCACTCCTAAACGTTCCAGTAAAATATCGGGCGACACGAAGCACAACGCCTGCGTCGCCTGCTCAACGGCCACCTGCAGGGTATGGGCTTTGGTGGTGACCTCTCCGGCTGCGTTGCGGACCTCATAATCGATGCGCAGACGGTTCTCATACTCTGTAATCCGGGCACTGACGCGAATGGTCTCTTCACAGCGCAGGGGCTGGCGATATTTTACCCGGGTATCGACCACCGGCCAGACATAGCCGCTGGCGGCCATCTCGCCGTAACTGTAGTTAATGCTGCGCAGCAGGGCCTCACGCGCCACTTCGAAAAAGCGGAAATAGTTGCCGTGCCAGACCACGCCCATGGGATCGCAGTCGTGGAATGAGACAGTCAGCACAACCTCAGCATGATGTTCAGTCATGGTCAGTCCCCTTGTGAGATGCCTGTGGATCAGGCAGCGTCCAGAAATCGAAAAAGTTAAACCAGTCGAGCGGCGCCAGCAGGGCGTAATGGGCCAGTCGCGCCGCGTAGCGATCGACCGCCTCCTGCAGCGCCTGCTGACGCTGCGCGCGGGGCAGCAGCAGCGGGTCGGCGAACGGCTCACAGTGAACCCGCAGTTTACCCTGTTGACGCAGTGCGAACATCAGCAGCACCGGACAGCGTAAGGCAGCCGCCAGCACAAAGGGCCCCTGCGGAAAGGGCGCGGCGCGGCCCAGAAACTCGCTCCAGATGACCCGGCGTTCACCGCCCCGCTGCGGATTTACTGCGGTGCGATCGCCGACGATCGCTACCCACTCACCCGCCTCCAGCTTCTGCTGCAGCAGGATCGCCGTTTCCGGCCCGATATCGCTGACCGGCATCAGATTGACGCCCGCCTGTGGCGCGATCGTTTCCAGCACTTCCCGGAAACGCCGGGCGTTGTCGGTGAAGACCAGGGCGTTAATCACCAGCCCGCTGACCTGCTGCGCCATGGCCCGGCAGGCTTCGATGTCGCCGAGATGGGAGGCGAGGATCAGCTTACCCTGTGGCGAGGGTGCGCGGATCACCGCTTCTGCGCCCGGTGCAAAGTCGATATCCCGGCCCCAGCGCAGATCGCCCCGCCAGCTGGCGACTTTATCCAGCATCGCCCCGGCGAAGCGCAGAAAATGACGGTAGCTGTTGAGCCGGGGCGGCAGTGAAACCTGTTGCTGCTGCGCGGCCGTGGTGACCTGCGCCAGCCACTGCCGGGAGGCGCGCCGTGCACGCTGCCCGCTGAGCCAGTAGACCGCCACCACCGGCCAGAGCAGCAGCGTAAAGGGCAGCCGCCCGCCGTAGCGATAGACCGCCAGCATAAAGCGCAATCCCCCCTGCCCGCGACGTTCACTTTCCACCGACCAGTGCGCGGGCGGCTTACGCATCGCCAGCAGACGGGGAAGGCGTGGCAGCATGCCGAAAAAGAGCCGGGTGTGCATCCAGGAGATCCGCAGATTGTCGTAGAGCGCATCGAAGTGCGACAGGCCGGTCGCCGGATAGGTGACGCGGGTCGGGATAAAGCGGCTGCGGGTGCCCTGCCAGTAGAGCCGCACCATGATCTCGGTGTCGAAATCCATGCGCTGGCCGATGGCCCGGCGGTCACACAGCGCCAGCGTCGCCGCCAGCGGATAGACCCGGAAGCCGCACATGCTGTCACGGATCGACAGCGACAGGGTTTCGATCCAGACCCAGAAGTGAGTGATATAGCGACCATACAGGCGGGATTTCGGGATCGAGTCGTCATAGAGCGGCTGGCCGGAGATCAGCGCGTCAGGATAGCGTGCCGCTTCCGCCAGCATCAGCGGCAGATCCTCTGCCTGATGCTGGCCATCGGCATCCAGCTGCACCGCATGGGTAAAGCCGCGCGCCGCCGCCGCCCGCAGACCGTGGATCACCGCCGCGCCCTTGCCCTGATTGCGTTCCAGCCGCAGCAGGCTGAGCTGCGGCGCGTGCAGCGTCGCCAGCTGAAGCTGGGTGGCCGCATCGCTGCCGTCATCCACGACGATCACCGGCAGATTAAAAGGAGCCAGCCGCGCTATCACCGACGCCATCATCGCGCCGTGGTTGTAGCAGGGGATCACCACGCAGGGCGAGAAGGTCGTGTTTAACACAGCTGGATCTTCCCGCTGCTGGCGATCTGCTCGCCCTCCGCCTTCAGCAGGCTGTAGCGGAAGCTCAGCCGGGATTTCTCTGCATCCCAGTCGAGACGCAGTTGCAGCAGCGAGTCGGGCAGCACCGGCTGCTGAAATTTGATGTTATCCATCACGGAAAAGTGTTTACCGGGTGCCAGCAGCGACACCCCATAGTGCATCACCCAGTTGAGCTGGGCCACGCCAGGCAGAATTGGCAGGTCCGTGAAGTGGCCCTGGAACCAGAACAGTCCGGCCTCCACCTGCAGGGTCAGCATCACGCTGTCACCCTGCTGCTGTCGGCTGCGTTCAATCGGTAACATGAAAAAGTTCCTCTATTTGCGGCCAGGCGCGTTTGCTCTGCGCCGTCACCGGAATGGCCGGGACAACCCGCCAGTAACGCGGCATCGCCAGCGGTTCCAGCCAGTGCTGAAGCTGCCGCTTCCACTCCTGCCTGCGCCGGTGCAGTGCCGCATCATCCAGCGGTGTGTTCAGCGACAGCACCACGCCTATCGCCTGACGTTCATGACGGGTGACCACCAGCGCCGCCGCATCGGTGACCTCCGGCAGGCTGAGCAGACGGCGCTCTATCTCACTCAGTGAGAGGCGCTTATCACCGATTTTGACGATGCGATCGTGCCGACCTGCCAGCCGGAAACCGCCGTCCGGCTCCATTTGGATGCGGTCATCCAGCGGCAGCCCGCTGGCCTTGCCGATCAGCGGCGACCAGACCTGCCAGCGATCGGGGGCGGTCTGCGCCAGTCTGACCTCAGGAAAAGCGCGCCAGTGCGGCGCCGGCCGGTCGCAGACACGCCAGGCCAGCACGCCGGTTTCGGTGCTGCCGTAGATCTCACTGACCGGGCAGCCAAAACGCTGCCAGACCTGTTGCGCATCGGCGCAAGGCAGCACACCGCCGGCAGAGATAATCCGTTCACAGACGGGCGCGGCGAGCGCATCATCCAGCCGCGACAAAAAGGCCGGGCTGCTGACGAAGAGATAACGCCCGTCACGCGGCAGCTCGGCCAGCTGTTCGCCATAGAAGATCGGCTGGGCGGCAAACGGCAGCCTGAGCATCATGGGCAGAAACAGCCGGAAGGATAAGCCGTAGAGATGCTGATGGCTGACCGAGGCGATGACCCGGCAGCCCGGTAATCGCGCGCCCCACAGTGTGCTGAGCCAGTGGCTCTCCTGCTCCATCGCCGCCAGCGTTCTGACCACCTGCCGCGGCGTGCCGGTCGATCCCGAGGTAAACAGTACCAGCTCTGCGCGTTCAGGCAGCGGCGGCAGCGCCCCCGACGCTTCGGCGTCGTCCCACGCCAGTTGCGGCAGGGTCACCGCCAGCGGCATATCGCACACCACCCCATCAAGCTGCTCCTGCATCTCCTCCAGCAGGGCGGCGCGACAGTGGCCCGGCATCACCGGCGTTTTACCGGCATACCAGCAGGCTAACAGCGCCACGCAGAAGCGGTAGCTGTCATCAAAACAGAGCGCCCAGTGCGTGCCGGGCCGGGCCGCCAGCCGCTGACTGAGCGCCACGACCTGACGGTGCATGCTGCTCAGCATCAGAGGCCGATCGCCGCGCCAGGCGACCTCGCGATCGGAGCCGGTCAGCCACGTCGCTACCCTCACTCTTTGCGCCTCACGCGCTGCCGGACACACCATTCCGCGCCCATCAGCAGGCCGATTAACAGGTAACTGATGCCGCCGTTCCACAGCGTCCAGAGCCGCAGATCGCCCCACAGGCAGGTGAACAGCGCCATGCTGCCGTTGGCCATGAAAAACAGACACCAGATTTGTGTCACGCGGCGGGTATAGCGCACGGCCGCCGCAGGCAGATCGGGCTCACGCAGCCGTGCAATGCGCTCCACCAGCGGCATTCCGCGCCAGAGGGAGCCGCCAGAGACCAGCAGCAGCGCCAGATTAACGGCGACCGGATACCAGAGCAGCAGATGCTGTGCGCGCAGTAGCTGGCTGCTGGCGCAGAGCAGCGCGCCAAGCAGCGCCAGCCAGCCCATCACGGCCCCCATCGCATGGTGCTGACGACGCAGCTGCAGCCAGCGCAGACCAAACAGCAGCGCCAGCAGCCAGAAGAGTCCCTGCCAGTGCGGCTGCGTCAGGGCCAGCCAGACCAGCAGCGGCCAGACCAGCAGCGTAAGCAGATTCAGCAGGCGAAGTATGGCGGCAGGCACGGCAGGATCAGGCTTCGTCGCGCATCAGTTGTTCAACCGCATCCACCACATCCTGCACGGTACGTACCGCGCGGAAGGTTTCCGGCTTGATTTTGCGGCCGGTCCGTTTTTGCAGGTGAACGATCATATCGACGGCATCGATGCTGTCGAGTTCCAGATCTTCATAGAGACGTGCCTCAGGCTGAATATCCTCGGGCGCGATCTCAAACAGGCTGGTCAGCAGCGAGGCCACTTCCTGATAGATTTCATCTTTATTCATCATAATGTTATCTCCGCTTTCAGCCTCGCTGTTGGTTGACGAACGCGGCCAGCGTCGCAACAGAGAAGAAGTGAGCACGCAGGGTTTCACTCTCCGCAGACAGCGCCACGCCGTAACGGTTTTTCACGGCCAGGCCAAGTTCCAGGGCATCAATCGAGTCGAGCCCCAGCCCGTCGCCAAAGAGCGCGGCGTCGGTTTCAATATCGTCGGGGCTGAGATCTTCAAGATTCAGCGTGTCGATAATCATCTGTTTGATATCGTTAATTAATACATCCATACCGGTTTTCGTCTTACCTGTTCTCGGGGACCAGCGCCTGCTGTAAATGGCGGGTCAGGCGACGCGCGGCCAGCGGCTGCGCATCGGGGTTACTTTCAAAAAACGACTGACTGTCGATCTTATGCTGTACCCGCACGGTAAACAGCGGTTTAACCGGCGGGATCTGAAACCAGCGGCTCTGTTTGTCGAGCATACGCTGGCTGCAGGTAATGTGTACCACGCGCAGATCGCATCCGGCGCGCACCGCAACATTGGCGGCTCCGCGCTGCAGCGTCAGCGGCTGGCCATAGCGGGTGCGGGTCCCTTCCGGAAAGATCAGGATGGTGTCGCCGCGCGCCAGTCGCCGCTGACTGTCCGGCAGCAGCGTCTCAGCCTCACTGTTGATGAGGTAGTCCGCGGCACGGATCACCCCACGCACAAACGGATTCTTTTGCAGATCGGCTTTGACCAGACAATCCATCTCCGGCAATACGGAGGCGATCATCACATAGTCGATCAATGACGGATGATTGGCGACGATCAGACAGCCGCGATCCTGCTGCAACGCTCCGACGCCTTCAATGCGGTAGTCAAAGACCCCGGTCATGCGGCAGAAACGCAGAAAGCAGCGAAAGCTGAAGGCGATGGCACGACGCGCCAGCAGGCGGCGACGCAGCGAATTGCGCTGAACCAGCAACAACAGGTTAAAACCCAGCAGCGACAGCAGCAGTCCGCCGAGGCCAAACAGCGTAAAACTTACCGCCGTCATCACCAGTCGCCAGGCGTAGTTCAGGCGGCTGCCCCTGCCCGCTGCAGAGGATGAACAGTCAGCCATCGTGCCTCCTCCAGTGCCAGGTCAGGCGTTCGCCCGACAGAGAAAAGGCGGGCGAACCCGCCAGCCACTGCTGCAGAAACGCCAGGCTCTGCGGCAATCCCTGCGACGGCACCGTGTCGGCTGCCGCCTGGCCCGTGCAGTGCAGCTCATCCCCCGCTCGCAGCAGCAGCGCCACCGCATAGGGAACGTTCACAGAGTGATCCGCCAGCCACGGCAGATAGTAGTCAGGTACGATGCCGTCAAAATCGACCAGCAGCACCTGCTGATAGCCCGCCTGGTGCAGGGCGCTGACTTCAACCAGCCCCTGCTGAAAGGAATCAATGCCTGCGGCGATGGAGGTCGAGACCAGCGGCGCTTTCGCCGCAATGGTGAGGCTGCCGACCGCAGAATTGTGGACCGACATCGCGAAATCCGTAGGTGACATCGGCTGCTGATCCGCCAGGCTGGTGAGGATGCGCAGATTACGCTCCAGTTCACCGTGACGACTGGTAAACACGATCGCGTCAACCTGCTGACGCGCCAGCAGCGCCAGCCCGCACTCTACCGCCGCACGACTGCCACCGCTCAGACGACGCGCCGTCATCATCGGTAAAAACTGCGGCTTCGCGATCGCCCCTGCGGGATCGATCGCAGCGCCCTGTTGCGCCCAGTCCTGCCAGGCCTGGCTTCCGTGTAATCCGGGAGCCAGCGCCTGCCAGTCGACCAGCGAGTAAGTGAGTCTCATCTCAACACTCTTTTCGTCATGCATGTGGTGGCGGCGTTCATCGGGTGATCGCCCGGCTCAGCCCGTCAGATCTGCGCTGCCCGACCGGCGGCCGCCTCGGGCTTCACGGTAGAGGGTTACCCGAAGGTTCAGCAATAGCAGCTCATCTGATTTATCGGCCGGTGCGCGGCGAACGTTATACGCCGGGGCCCTGACGGCAACACAGCGTGACGGTAACGCCGTTATCGGGCCGCCAGTGCGGACAGACGCAGCTGAATATCCTGGTCCAGATTGGCGATCCAGCGGTTGTAGTTGTTGTGGATCTGACCCTGTCCGGCTTTCAGGTTTTCGCTGCTGACATAATCGATGCGGTAGTTCTGGCTGGTGTACGAAACCCGGATTGTCGCCACGAAATCACGCTGAGCCAGTCGGCCATTAATAACGCCGGGTGAAACCGGTGTCATCACCCATTTGCGGCCTACACCCGCTTCGATAATGGCCGTTTTCATCTGATTGTCGCTGTAGCGCTGCGTCAGGGTCTGATTCACGTTATGAATCGGCGCAGTACGCGCACAGCCAGTCAGTAACACCGCGACCGTTGCCAGCGTCAGAAACATTTTTTTGTTCATCGTGATTCCCTTCTTTTATCAAAAATATCAGTGAGTTAAACGGATATCTCGCCGCGCGCAACTTTAGCTTTTTGTGCGCTTTTCCGTCTGGCTGGTAAAAAACCCGCGCATGATACCATCGAATGTAAAGACAGGTAAGCAGAAGTCTGCGTGGGTTTTTGGGGCTTATTCAGGGGATCGGAATCGGGGAAGCTGCGCCATCGTCGCGACAGCGTGGAGGCCGCTCCCGCCTCCGGTACTCTGGTTGCGGCTGGAACGGCCTGAAAGGTTATGACGCTGGCGTGGCTTTCCAGCCACCGCCCAGCGCGCGGTAGAGGTCAATCTGCGCCAGCAGCAGATCGCTTTTCACCGTCACCAGGTTCAGCTGGGTCGAAAACAGGGTGCGCTGCGCGTCCAGTTCATCCAGGTAGGAGGCGTAGCCGTTCTGATAGCGGTTACGGGCAATGCGCAGCGCCTCCTTCACATAATTTTCCTGCTGTTGCAACGCCTTCAGCTGCACTTCACGCTGCCTGATGGCGTCCACGGCATCACTGACCTCAGAGAAAGCGTTTCGCACCACTTTTTCATAGCCATAGAGCGCCTGATTTCGCGTCGCCATAGAAACATCGACCTGCGCCGTCAGCGCTTCACGGTTCAGCAGCGGCGCAAGGATGCTTCCCCCCACGCTCCAGAGCCGGAACGGATTGTCCGCGAGCTGATGCAGCACTGAACTCTGCAGGGTGCCAGTGGCAGTGAGATTCAGGCCCGGCAGCAGTTTCGCCTGCGACGAGGCGAGGCTGGCATCAGCCGCCAGCAGCTGGCGCTGCGCCTGAACGATATCCGGACGACGATTAAGCAGCGCAGAGGGCAGCAGCGACGGCATCGGCTGCGGTGAGATCAGGTCAAACTGCTGACGGCGGGCGATGCTACGCGGATTCATACCCGCCAGGATGCTGAGGGCATTCTCCTGCCGGGCGATCTGATGCTGCAGCAGCGGCAGCTGGGCGCTGGCCGACTGGTACTCCGATGCCGCCTGCATCCACTCCAGCCGGGAGGTGTAGCCGGTTTCAAACTGACGCCGGGCCAGCTTCAGTGAATTACTGCGGCTGGCCAGCGTCGCCTCGGTGACCCGCAGCTGCTCATCCAGCGCGCAGAGGTTGAAATAGCCGGACGCCACCGAACTGGCGATCGTCAGCTCGGCAGCAGAGGCGGCGGCCTGCTGTGCCGCCAGGGTTGCCTGCGCCGCCGTGATGCTGCTGCTGCGTGCGCCCCAGAGATCGACATCATAATTCGCCTTCAGCAGCCCCTGAAAAATATCAGTTTCATACGGCTGGCCTGTTACCGAGGAGAGTGTGCGCTCACGGGTCGCGGCCACCCCGGCGCTCAGGCTGGGAAAGTTATCGCCCTCTGCTGCGCGCAGCTGGGCGCGGTATTGATCCACCCGCGATCGCGCCGTGAGAATATCGGGATTGTTGCGCAGCGCCTGAGTGACCAGACGGTTGAGATTCTCATCATGAAACGCGCGCCACCACTCCGCCTCGGGCGCGGCTGACGGCCCGACCTGACCGCGCCAGGCCTCAGGGATCAGCAGCGAGGCGGGTGCCTTCTCAACCTGGGTCGCGCAGCCCGACAGCAGGAGAGTAACCACGGCGATAAGCGTGCGATGCCTCATGGCGCCCCCTCTGCGGCGGGCTGCGCGGCGGTGTCGATATCCACTTCCACCGACATCCCGGGACGCAGCTGCGACATATCCTGATCATGGATGCGGATACGAACCGGGATCCGCTGGGCGATTTTGACGAAGTTACCGGTGGCGTTGTCCGGTGAGATGGCGCTGAATTCTGATCCGGCCGCTGGCGAGATAAATTCCACCTGACCGTTAAAGCGTTTGCCATCCAGGGCGTCGACCCGGATGCTTACCGGCAGGCCGGGGCGAATATGCGCGAGCTGGGTCTCTTTCAGATTGGCGATGATCCATTTGTTATTCGGCACCACGGAGGTCAGACGTGTTCCGGCGGTGACGTAGGCGCCGGTGCGCACCGACAGCTGGCCGAGCTGACCGTCATCGGGCGCGGTGATCCGGGTATTCGCCAGATCGATCTCCGCCAGCTCCAGCGCGGCACGGGCGCTGGCGACGTCACCTTCCAGCGCACCACGGTTGACGATGACGGTTTGCAGGTTCTGCTCAGCCACAGCGATCTGGGCGGCGGCCTGACGCACCTGCGCCTGCGCCTGGGCGCTGGCGGCGCGGGCTGCATCGCGCTCGCGCACCGATAGCGAGCCATCTGCCGCAAGGTTTTCGACGCGCTTCAGGTCAAAGCCGCTCTTCAGCGCCTGCGCTCTGGCATTCTCCAGCGCCGCCTTGTTGCTCTGAATAGTGGCTTCTGCGCTGCGACGCTGTTGCAGGTTATTGTTGAGTGCCGCCTGCTTCATCGCCAGCTGCGCCTGCGCCTGATGCACCCGCTGGCGATAGATACGGTCATCAATCGTCATCAGCAGTTGCCCTTTTTTCACCGGCTGCAGATCGATCACCTCTACCGACGTGAGATAGCCATTGACCTGCGGACTGATAAACGTCACCTGACCGCGCACATAGGCGTTCTCGGTGCTCTGTATGGCGCTGGTAAAAGGCCAGAGCTGCCAGGCATAGAGAATGACCAGTACGCCAATGACGACGATGCCGCTGCCTGCGGCGATGGAAAGAATACGGCGGCGATTGGCGCGTTCGCGTTCGGCCGCCTGAAGCTCATCCTGCTGACTCATTGTTTCTCCGTTGATTCCTGTAATGCGGCCATCTGCTGCTCACGCAGGTTAAATTGTGCCTGACGCCAGTCGAGGTAACGACGCCGGGTTAAACGCCAGATCACCCACATCAGGGTAATGAGTGCCAGCGCGGCGGTTAACAGGTAAGTGTCGTTATAGGCGAGGACGTTGGCCTGCAGCGTGGCCACCGTCTGCAACTGGCTGGTGCTCTGCGCGCCGCGCAGTACGTCGTCGCCCACCTGCGAATGAAACAGGGCATTGTACTGGCTGAGGCGTTCGGTGACGTTGGGGTCGAGCAGTGAAAGCTGATCGCCCAGCAGGCTGGAGTGATACTTCTCACGCCAGACCTGAAACGTGCCGAGGATCGCCGAGCCAATCAGCCCGCCGAGGTTCTGGCTCATGCCAAACAGCACCACGAAGCTCACCAGATTTTTTGGCTGCGTCACCACGCTGCCGATCCCCATCAGCATGGCGGGCGCCATAAAAAAGGCGCTGCTGAACCCCAGCAGAAACTGACTGAAATACATCTCAGTGGCGCGGGTCAGCGGGCTGGACTGCGCATCCATCAGCGACGCAATAATCATCACCACCAGCGAGACAACAATCGGCCAGTTAAGGCGGTCAGGTTTGATGGTCAGCGCACTGGCGGCGATACCCACGATCACCCCGGCAATGATCGCCAGCGCCAGGCCGCGCATCTGATCGTTCTGCAGGCCGATCTGCTGCAGAAAACCGACCGCGCCGGTGTTCTGCTCGGCCAGTACGATACGGATCATAATCATTACGATGCCGAGCCGCACCATCATGCCGCTGCTGAGCCAGCGGGTGTTGATCAGCGGGTTGCGCCGGTTGTGCTCAATGACGATAGCCGCGACGATCAGCGTCAGGGCGATGGCGGTACAGATCCCCAGCCACGGCGTGGTAAACCACCACTCAATACGCCCCAGCGTCAGGACGCCGCACAGCAACGCCATACCGGGAGCCAGCAGAACAAAGGTGACGAAATCCATCTTTTCAAAGGTTTTGATGCGATCGCCGGGCGGCAGCTTGACGAGCAGCACCCCGCCCAGCGCAATCAGCGCCAGACCGAGTTCAAACAGGTAGAGACCGCGCCACTCGTTGAGCTGCAGCAGTTCGGAGGAGAACAGGCGAGCCAGCGGGATCGCCAGCTGCGACACTGTCAGGCCAATGACCAGCGCTTTCAGACGATGTTTCGCGGGCCACGCCTGCACCTGATAGTAGATCCCCAGCGAACTGAGCGCCGCCGCCACCATGCCGTGGGCGGTGCGCACGATAATTGCGGAGCTAAGGTCGTTGGCAAACAGATGGAAAAACGCCACCAGCACATAGAGCACCAGAAACGCTTCGGTAAAGACCCGCAGGCCAAACTGCTGACGGAACTTCACCAGCAGCAGGTTGATGGAGATATTGCCCATCACGTAAACCGCGGGCAGCCAGGCAATCTCATTTGACCAGGCCGCGAACGTCCCCTGCAGATTGACCAGATTGGCCGTGACCAGCGCGTTACTCAGCGCACCGGTCAGCGAAATCAGCAGGCCAATCAGGCCAAATGCCAGTCGTTTTGGCATCGGATGCAGCGGGGTCGAAGGTGAACCTGGCAGCATCGGTTTTTCGTGCGGCAACCACTCGCGTGCAGCGTAGGGATTTCGCTTTGCCACTGTTACATGCTTCCCATACGACTCAGCAGTTGTTGCAGAACGCGCTCGGTGACGGCCAGATCTTCAGGGTCGATATCCGCCAGCATTTCGGTTCGCAGTGCATCAGCCTCTGTTTTCACTCTGGCGAACGCTTCGTTGCCCTTTTCAGTCAGCACCAGATGACGTTTGCGGCGATCCTCTGGCGGCTGGACCCGCATCAGCAGAGATTGTTTCACCAGCCGATCGACCAGCGGCACCATGCTGGCATCTTCCAGCCCCAGCATCTGCGCCAGTTCGGTCTGGGTCATCCGTTGTGGTTCGCTGGCGATCAGTCCGATAGCCATCCAGCTGCTCATGCTCAGGCCGCTATCTTTAAGGTGACGATCGACCGCCAGGCGCCAGGCGTGCGCGGTCAGATGCAGTAAGTGGGTAAAGGTACGTGTATGCTGAGACAAATGTTAGCAGCCTAATAGTAAGATATCTAATTGAGTATGGACGTTATTATACGCAAAGCGATCCGCGAATGAAAAGCGTCCGATCTGTTAAAAATTAGTGTATCGCGGCAGAATGTCCAGAGACCGCAACCGGGAGCCGGATACCATGCCAAAGCCATCAGCAAACTGGGTTGACCTGCGCCGGGATGCCGCGAGCGGTATCGAGGCGCTGCGTGCCCATTTTACCGGCCACGCCTACGATCCTCACTGGCACGACAGCTACCTGATTGGCGTGACCGAACAAGGTGTACAGCAGTTTCATTCGCGACGCAAAGAGCATCAGAGTCGGCCCGGCACGGTCTTTATGCTGGAGCCGGAAGAGCTGCATGACGGGGATGCCATCAATGACAGTGGTTTCACCTACCGGATGCTCTATCTCTCGCCCCAGCAGATCGCGCAGCACCTGCCTCCGCTCACGTCCGACGGGGTCGCCGACCCTGAGCTGCATTTTGCCACTACATTGCGCGACGACCGTCCGCTGGCTTATGCGGTCTGGCATGCGTTCGATGCCCTGTGGCACAACCACCCTGCCCTGATCAAAGAGGCGGCGCTCGATCGGCTCGCGGCACTGCTCTCCCCGCACCGCCAGGCGTTCCGGCCGGTCCAGCCTGAGGATCAGGATATCCGGCTGGCGCTGCAGGCGCGTGACTGGCTGATTGCTTATCATGCGGATAACCCCGGTCTGGCGCAGATGGCGCATCACCTGCAGGTGGATCGTTTCCGGCTGTCACGCCTGTTCCGGGCGCACTGGGGACTGCCCCCGCACGCCTGGCTGGTGCAGTGGCGGCTGAGTCAGGCGCGTCGTCGGCTGGCACAGGGCGAGCCCGTTGCCGATGTAGCCGCCGCGCTGGGCTTTGCCGATCAGAGTCACCTGGGCCGCTGGTTTAAGCGTGCCTGCCAGCTGTCGCCTGCGCGTTATCAGCACGCCTGCACAAATCTTCCAGACCCCGGTTAAGCCTCCTGACACACTACGTTTTTTCCTTTCGGACAGGAGATGCGTAATGCAGGACCTCAGATGTGTGATGATACTCAACAGCATACTGACACCCGGTAAAGCCGCCAACGCGGCAGCCGTGATGGCCTTAACCCTGGGACAGCGACACCCGTCGCTGGTGGGCCAGCCTCTGGAGGATGCGGCGATTCGCTCCTCTCCCGGCCTGATCACCACCGGTATTCCGGTACTGGTCGCCAGCGACCCGCAGCTGGATGCCCTGCGGGCAGCCTGCGAACAGGCTGATTATGATCTGGTGCTGTTTCCGCAAGCGGGTCAGACCACCACCGACTATCAGGCCTTACGCGACGTGCTGCGGACGCAGCCGCGGGAGCAATGGCGTCTGCTGGGTATAGCCCTTGTCGGTGAGAAAAAAGCCCTGCGTAAGCTGACGGCCAGACTGGCACTTTTCAGCTGATATTGCCGGCGTGAAACAGGACAGGGTTTCCCGTTTTTTCCCCGTCTGCCCATTCAGCCAGGCCGCTTGTATAGGTTATTTGTACAGATTTTGTTTCGGAATAATCTTTATAAGCTGCTGAAAAGTGAAAAATAGCACGTTTAGCCAAAGGATCCGATTGTACAGATTGGGGTTCATTGTATAACTTTATTACCACGAGTTGTTATGCGACTCTGTAACGAATGATGCACTTGCGTCGCCTCTGAAGGTGTCAGTGGATTTCCACCTTCAGAGGCTATTTTTATCTGCTCGCTTTCCGGGCTGGCACCATCGCATCTGTCCATGTGATGGTTTTTTTTGATCGCTTTTGTCCTGACATCCGAACCGGAATCGGGCTGTTCTGAAGGGATTACACATGCAAGATAGTCTTCCCCGGACTGAAAAAGAAATTTCCGATTATTTTAATGCTGCGGCCAGCCGGCCTGCCAGCGAGATGGAAACCCTGGGTATTGTGATTGCAGAAATCCTGCAGTCCGGCATGCCCGTGAATAACAAAGCCATTATTTCAAAGCTGATTCACCGGCTGGAGCTGGAAAGTGACCGGGCGTTACTGGATGTCTACCGGCAGCTGCTCGACCTGGTGGTTCACAAAACGCCGGACGATTTTTCATTGTAATAACAGTGATTCCACGGAGGGAGTCGTCCGCCTTTTTCTGGTATCTTTCCTGCACGCCCGGTAATATCTGCCCCTCACCTGCTATTACTATTTTCCCGTCCCTCGCGCGGGAGCAAAATAACTCAAGAGCCTGCAATCTTTATGACTCAATCCAATGATAAGGCCGCAACTGAGGTTGTGGCTGGTGATATCAGCGTGGGGCGCGTTCTGCGTTCGCCTGCGCTGCTGACGCGCGAATGCCTGGCCGGGGTGATTACGGCGCTGGCCCTCATCCCTGAAGTCATCTCTTTTTCCGTCATCGCGGGCGTGGACCCGAAAGTCAGCCTGATCGCCTCTGTCGTGCTCTGCCTGACACTGTCGATTCTGGGTGGCCGTCCGGCGATGGTGACGGCGGCCGCCGGATCGGTGGCGCTGGTTATCGGCCCGATGGTGCATCAGCACGGCGTGGAATATATTCTGCCCGCCGTGGTACTGGGCGGCGTGATTCAGATCCTGTTTGGCGTGGCAGGCCTGGCGCGCATGATGCGCTATATTCCCCGCTCCGTGATGCTGGGGTTTGTGAATGCGCTCGGCGTGCTGATCTTCTTTGCTCAGGTGCCGCACGTCTGGGGGCAATCCTCACTGGTCTGGATTTTCTTTGCCGTCACGCTGGCTATCGTGCTGTTGCTGCCACGGCTGATAAAGAGTATTCCCTCTCCGCTGGTCGCTATTGTGGTGGTGACGGCCGTGGCCCTGCTGATGGGCTATCGTATGCCGAATGTCGGCGATGAGGGATCGATGAGTCCGGGTCTGCCGGGCTTCAATAGCCTGCTGGTGCCCCTGAATCTTCAGACGCTGCTGATTATCTGGCCCACCGCGCTGAGTATCGCCTTTGTCGGCCTGATGGAGTCTCTGCTGACCGCTAAACTGGTGGACGATCTGACCGACACCCCATCCAGCAAGCGTCGCGAATCCTGGGGGCTGGGGATCGCCAATATTCTGGCGGGCTTCTATGGCGGGATCGCCGGCTGCGCGATGATCGGTCAGACCATCGTCAATGTGGAGCTGGGTCGGGCGCGCAGTCGGGTGTCGACGGTTGCGGCTGGCCTGGTTCTGCTGCTGCTGGTGACCGGGCTGAGCCAGATTATGGCGCAGATCCCGATGGTGGTGCTGGCCGGGATTATGATGGTTGTGGCCGTGAAAACCGTAAACTGGCACAGCCTGCAGCCCGCTACCCTGAAGCGTATGCCGTGGTCCGAAACGCTGATTATGGTGCTGACGGTCGCGGTGACGGTCTGGACCGGGAACCTCGCGCTGGGCGTGCTGGCTGGCGTGATTCTCGCCATGCTGCTGTTTGCCCGCCGCATTGCCCATGTTATCCATGCGGAACGCGAGCTGAGCGCAGATGGCAAATCGGTGCGCTATGTGGTGCGCGGCCCGCTCTTTTTTGCCAGCAGCAACGATCTGTTCGAGCATTTCGATTATGCCCACGATCCAAAAAAGGTGACGATCGATCTGACTCATGCGCAGATCTGGGATGCCTCCAGTGTCGCGGCGCTGGATGGCATTGAGTATCGCTATCAGCGTTATGGTGCAGAAGTGGTGATTGAGGGTCTGGATCCGCGCAGCACCGACTTTCATCAGCGTCTGACCGGTAACTTTGGTTAAATGAGGCTGTTCTGCTGCCGGTCCGGCAGCAGAACAGATTACGCCTGTTGCCGCCGTGCCCGGTAGCGGCCCACCATCGTGATCAACGCCTGATAGATTAAGCCGGCGTAGAGACTGCTCAGAACAGCCAGACCGGGCTCTTTGCCCTGCGCCTGCCATGACATAAACCACATGAATACGCCCCACAGAACAGAGAACACCAGCCAGCCGCGGACGAACTTCATCATGCCATTCATAACGTCTCCTCTAAAATGAAGCGCTACCTTAACGCGGGCCATCGTGAAACGCATGGGTAATGTGTGTGAGTTGCGAGGCGTTTCAAAATATTCGTGACTGATTTTCCTGATTGTCAGCGGTCACATCGGTTTCAGGCGATTTTATGGCGCTTATCTATACTTAACGCTCCGCTTAACCGATCAGGGAAATATGATGAAACGTACGGCTTATCTGTTATCCACACTGGCTATTCTTGCAACCCTCACCGCCTGTGCGCCGCCTCCACCAGGGAGAGACGCTCCCCCGCCGCCACCGCCAGGTAAAGACGCACCACCACCACCGCCTGGCGCACCCGGCACCATGACCCCGTCAGGACAACCGCAGGCCTGATGTACCTCAGCCAGCCTGCATGTCAGGCTGGCCTGGAAGGGTAATGCCGCTGATAAATCGGAATATAAAGATTCACATGCTGTATGACAGCAACCCAAAGCCTGACGATCAGGGAAAAGTTGCCGTTTTCAGCCCTGTTTCGGGTCGCCGAAGCCGGTCTGAACCGCAATGCACACACAACCGGATGCCAGTGGGTGCACTTCGAGACCGGAGGCAGGAAGTGGACCGGGCAGCAGGAATTGAACCCGCATCGTCAACTCATTCTGAGTTGCAGTAATACCTTTATACCATGCCCAGACAGCGTGCCTGAAAAGGCAGCTGTTACTGTTAAGGGTAGCGCTACTCCCCGGACAGGCAAGCGCAAGCGGCAGCTATTTTTCCCCCTGCACCCGGAAGCAAAAATCATATGCGGTAGCCGTGCAGCGTGATAATTCAGCTAACCTTACGTTTAAGGCAACCTGTTCCGGCCAGAATGTCAGGCCACTTTTATCGCGAGGTACAAACTATGCCTTCAGGACAATTTTACGTCGTTGATCAGCCTGAGCTCAATTTTACCGCCAGCTATCATATTGATAAGGTAAATGAAAAACCCTTCACATCACGGATGGTGCTGGAGATCCAGAAGCAGATACAGTCTACGGAGGCGTTCGATACGCTCAGCATCGGTAATGAAGTGACGTTTGTCTCCTCCAGCGGCGAGGCGCAAAAGATGGTGCTGGTGAGTGAGACAGATGAAGAGCTGGTATTCAGTTCGCGCGGCTGAACAGAATGCCGTTGAGAGGGATTGCGGTATCTGACAACAGGCACAAAAAAACCGCCTCTTATGGGGCGGCTTACGACACTGCTTATCATTGATTTTATTGGTAAATCGATATGGTGCCCGGGGCGGGACTTGAACCCGCACGACCTTACGATCGAGGGATTTTAAATCCCTTGTGTCTACCGATTTCACCACCCGGGCAGGGTGTAACTGGAGGCGCGTCCCGGAGTCGAACCGAGGTACACGGATTTGCAATCCGCTGCATAGCCACTCTGCCAACGCGCCTTAAACTGATGTGCCGCCAGGCTAACCTGACCTGCGAATCTGGAGCGGGAAACGAGACTCGAACTCGCGACCCCGACCTTGGCAAGGTCGTGCTCTACCAACTGAGCTATTCCCGCAAATTTCAGCACTTTCTTCGAACCTGCTGATTTTACTTATCTTCTGGCAGACTCGCTGCCTTTCGATGCGTTGCATTCTACTGACCTGACGGATTGAGTCAATAAAATTATCCTCACAATCCGTCCGTTTGCTGCTTTTTAAATCGTATCGATCACGGTTCGAGCAAATCGCCACGCGCGGCACTCAGATACTGGAACATCGACCAGAATGTCAGCACGGCAGCAATGTACAATGCGACGACGCCGACGGCCACAACGGTGGCATCAGGACGCCACAACAGCGCAAACAGGGAGAACATCTGCGCAGTGGTTTTGACTTTACCAATCCAGGAAACCGATACGCTGCTGCGTTTGCCAATCTCCGCCATCCACTCACGCAGTGCAGAAATGATAATCTCGCGCGCAATCATGGTCGCGGCGGGCAGCGTAATCCACCAGGCGTGGAAGTATTCGGCCACCAGCACCAGCGCAATCGCCACCATCACTTTATCGGCAACCGGATCCAGAAAGGCCCCAAAGCGTGTCGTCTGCTTCCAGCGGCGCGCCAGAAAGCCATCAAACCAGTCAGTGATGGCTGCAAAAACAAAGATTAAGGCGGTCGCGAGCGGCGCCCAGTAAAACGGCAGATAGAAAGCCAGCACAAAGAACGGAATGAGCACGACTCGAAACAGGGTGAGACACGTCGGGATGTTTAATTGCATATGCCGGTAACTGTCTGGATATAGGTAGAATTTGTCCTATGTTCCTACATTGCCCCCCCTGTTTCAATGCTAGTGTTTCAGGGAGTAGTATATTTTTTCTGCCAGCGCGTGCGAGATACCGGGCACATTGGCGATCTCCTCCACCGACGCATTCAGCAGCGGTTGCAGGCCCCCCATGTACTTAAGCAGTTGCTGACGCCGTTTTGGCCCCACCCCTTCGATGCTTTCCAGTGCGCTGGTGTTCTTCACTTTGGCCCGTTTTTTACGGTGGCCCGAAATTGCATGGTTGTGAGCGTCGTCACGAATATGCTGAATCACATGCAGCGCCGGGGCATCAGGCGGCAAGGAAACGCCCTCACCTTCCGCTTCGAAGAACAGCGTCTCCAGTCCCGCTTTACGATCGCTGCCTTTGGCAACGCCCAGCAGAATGGGCCGGCTCTTGTCCCAGGGCACATCCAGTTCGGCGAAAACCTGCAGTGCCTGGGCCAGCTGGCCTTTACCGCCATCGATCAGAATCACATCCGGGATCTTATCTTCTTCAATCGCCTTACCATAACGGCGTCGCAGCACCTGATTCATAGCAGCGTAGTCATCGCCCGGCGTGATACCGGTGATGTTGTAGCGGCGATAATCGGCGCGCAGCGGTCCGTTCTGATCAAACACCACACAGGAGGCGATAGTCTGCTCACCCATGGTGTGACTGATATCGAAACACTCCATGCGCTTGATTTTGTCGAGCTCAAGAAACTCCGCCAGTGCCATCAGCCGCTGATGGATAGTCGAGTGCTGTGACAGCCGGGTAGTCAGCGCCGTCGCAGCGTTGGTGCGCGCCAGCTTCAGGTAACGGGCGCGGTCGCCGCGCGGCTTGCTCTGAATGTTTACCCGCCGCCCCGCCAGTTCACTGAGCGACTCGGCCAGCAGCTCGCGCTCCGGCAGCGTGAAGTCCAGCAGGATATCACCCGGCAGCGTGCGTGCCTCGCTGCCCTGCAGGTAGAACTGCCCGACAAAGGTCTGCACGACTTCGGCCAGGTCGGTATCCACCGGCACCTTCGGGAAGTAACTGCGGCTGCCCAGCACCTTGCCCTGACGGATAAACAGTACATGCAGACAGGCCATGCCTGCCTCATAGGCTACGCCCATCACATCCAGGTCATCGCCCTGATTCGAGACAAACTGCTTCTCGGTGATGCGGCGCACCGCCTGAATCTGATCGCGCAGTCGCGCCGCCTCTTCAAAGCGCAGGCCAACGCTGGCCTCTTCCATGCGTTTCACCAGCTGGTTCAGGACCTGATCGTCCTTACCGGCCAGGAACAGCCGCACGTAATCGGTTTGCTGCGCATACTCCTCTTCGCTGACCAGACCCGCCACACAGGGCCCCAGACAGCGGCCTATCTGATACTGCAGACAGGGCCGGGAGCGATTGCGGTAGACGCTGTTTTCACACTGACGGATAGGAAAGACTTTTTGCAGCAGCCCCAGGGTTTCGCGCACCGCATAGCCGTTGGGAAACGGACCAAAGTACTCCCCTTTGGCATGTTTTGCGCCACGGTGCATCGCCAGCCGCGGATGGGTATCGCTGCTCAGAAAGATGTAGGGGTAAGATTTATCGTCGCGCAGCAGCACGTTATAGCGCGGCTGATAGAGCTTGATGTAGTTATGCTCAAGCAGCAGCGCTTCGGTTTCGGTATGGGTAACGGTGACATCGATGTGCTGGATATTGCTGACCAGCGCTTCGGTTTTGCGGCTGCCGACCTGGGTGCGGAAGTAGCTGGTCAGACGCTTCTTCAGGTCTTTGGCTTTACCCACATAGATGACAGTGCCTGAGGCGTCATACATGCGGTAAACACCGGGCTTGCTGGTTACCGTACTCAGAAAGGCTTTAGAATCAAAAACGTCATTCACTACTGATTAACGGCTCCGCATTGAAGAGGCCATGTCGAATGGCCAGATGCGTTAACTCGACGTCGCCACTGATATTCAGCTTACTGAACATCCGGTAGCGGTAACTGTTAACGGTTTTAGGACTGAGATTTAACTGCTCGGAAATTTCCGTCACCTTTTGTCCACGGGTGATCATCAGCATAATCTGCAATTCCCTTTCCGACAAACAGCTGAAGGGGGATTCCGCTTTTTGCGGCTCAATCTGACTCAGCGCCATCTGCTGAGCGATGTCCGATGCGATGTAACGCTGCCCGGCGTTCACTGAGCGGATGGCGTTGATCACCTCCTGCGGCGCGGCCCCTTTACTCAGGTAGCCTGCGGCACCCGCCTGCATTACTTTAGCAGGCAGCGGATTTTCCGTGTGAATGGTCAGCATGATGATTTTGATATCGGGGTTATAGCGCACAATTTTGCGCGTCGCTTCCAGCCCACCGATACCCGGCATGTTCATGTCCATCAGGATCACATCGACCTGGTTGGTCCGGCACCACTTTGCCGCATCCTCGCCACAATTCACCTCTCCGACCACGGCCAGACCTTTAACATCCTCAAGGATGCGACGGATACCAGCACGGACAAGTTCATGGTCATCAACAAGAAGCACACTGATCAACGGGGAAACTCCAGAGGCCAAAAAAGAGGAAGCAATTCACGATTGCAAGAGGTAATCATACCCGCTTTTCCCTTAAAAGCACATCAACAAAGTAAAACAGTGGACGCTTTACATGATTAACGGCGAACAGGCGTCAGGCGCCTGAACAGACTTTTCTTACAACTAATCAGCCCGCTTAATAAAATGATAACCTGCTGTATATCAGCAGATTAATCATATTCTATAACGGACGCTGGTCGGATAAGTCGGTGCAGTCACTCAGCCTGAGGCGGCAGTAATTACTTTCAGAGATTGATTAATTGCACTGGACAAACCAGCTATTTAAGGCAAAGCGAAGCCGTTGCGTCAGCAACTTCATGCCCCTGTGATATACTCACGCTTTGCTGTACGGACAGTGAGCCGCTACGTTGTCATTCACCAAGGAGAAACTCATGAGCGATGAAGATTTTGCCACTTCGCAGGAAGCCCAGAAATTATCGGATGAAATCGCGGGTCTGAAGATGATGATCACCCTTATCCTCAAAGGTATGGGTCAGGCTGATGCCGGAAAAGTCATTATTAACATGGAACGCTATGTGCAGACGCTGGGCGATAAGCCGCAGGCGGAAGTGTTCAGCAATACCATCAAACAGATTAAAACCGCTTACCGCCAGTAAGAGTAAGCATGTTGCCCCCCGCGACGGGGGCAAATTCGTCAGTTATGTGCCTGCCAGTTTACCGACACACCCAGCGTCGGCAGCACCTCTTCCGGGCTGAAACGCCGTGTTCCACGATACTTCTCGGCCAGCGCAGGCTGGACCACCGGAATCCGGATCGCAAACAGATTATCTTCCGACAGAATGAGCCCCGGCGTCAGCGGTTCGTAAACCACCTGATGCTGCTCAAACATCTTCTCCAGCATCGGCGTGGCCGAACTGATGATATATTCCATGCCGTTCAGTTCTGCCAGCTGTACTGCGTGCCAGAGAATATTGAGCGGCAGCTCAGCATCCACTTCCAGCCGGGCTGAGAAGCGCGACATCTCCCACACTTTCTCATGGCTGAACGGCAATACGATGCCTTCGCTCTGTTCAGGTTCGAACCACGGCATCAGACGCGCACAGCCACTGATCCCGAAGCGGGCATTCCAGGCGATCAGCCAGGTGACGTCTGAACGATCGTAGCGGTCATACTCCTGGCCTGGCGTACTGAGGCGGGGAGGAATAGACCACCCCTCGCCGCGCGCAAAGACGCTGTAACGGTAGCTGCCCAGTTCGGCCAGTAATGAGGATGGCATATCCTTTAACTGCGTTTGCACTATTTTCATTATGCGCCTCTGACATCCCCATGTTGCTGTGAATTCTTTGCGCCAGCCCGGCAAAGTCCCGGCGCAGGGTAGACAACTGATCCAAACAAAGGAACTGCTAAAAGTGGCAGTTGTTTAAGTTCAAATCAGTCCGATTGCCGCTGCATAGCAGGCAATTTGCGTTTTATTGGAAACATTGAAACGCTTTTGCATATTTTTCTGATGAAAGTTAACGGTATGTTCGGAGATAGATAAAATCAGTGAAATTTCGGCCGCCGTTTTCCCTTCGGCTGTCCATTTCAGAATTTCCAGCTCACGCTGACTAAACTCGTTCTTCAATACCATCATGGCATCATCGCGGATGCGTTCCAGCGTATCCAGGCTTAGTTCCGCTAAAAGATGTAGTTTTACCTCAAGCTCAGCATGACAGAGCTGGAGAGGAATGGACTGTTTCGATGATATAGATAATATACCAATGACGCGATTTGGTGCCATTGCAGAGCACGAAAAACCGCTCAGCAGCCCATATTCTCTCGCCTCATCCCACAGGTTGCCAGCGTCAGCAAACTGCTCTTTCGACCAGACCATCCCCCTGCCCGGCTGCTGACATAATGTGAGCACCGGGTCGACAGCGTAGTAATTCTGCATTTCATAACGCTTTACCCAGAGCCGGGGGTAGGTGCTATGCAAATGAATACGCGGCCGGGTAAAAGGCACCGGATGCTGAATCAGAAAGGCAAAATAGTCGAAGCCTAAAGATTCAGTAAAGTGTTGCAGTAACGTTTTCAGTTCAGAAGAAAGCGTTACTGCCTGAAATTGTTTTTTCACCTCACTTCGCCAGGCGAAATAGTTTTCAGTGCTCATATTGCCTCAGCGTTTTTTTTCACTCGCCCTTACAGGGTTATTCAGTTGAATTCATCCGTTAAAATAAATGACCAGAAGAAGATTAAATTATTCCTGGCGCAAAGCCGTCGCTTCTGCAGCACATTTAACCTTTCACCGTGATAAGGAAGTGAAAACCCGCCCCTGCCAGTACAATGTGAGGCCGATCACAGCAATTTCAATGACCCTAAAAGAATAAGATTTTTCTGATAGGATTTCAATCCCTGCCAGTGCTGTTTAAAAAATCCTGAGCCTGAAACTACCTGTGAAAATAGCGTATAAGGATGCGCCTGTTGCGTAAATAAAGAGTAAACAAAGCGTTAATTATGGCGTGATAAGCGAAACGGTAACGGGAATGACCCACCTATTTTTTTATCAGGAAATAAGACTTAAGTCAGATGACAGTGAGCGCATTCTGTTTTGCAGCCGGGGCAGCATTCCGTCGGGCAGAGAGAGAATAGCTGTCCGCCCGCGACCCCGGCGGTTTTACACGACGCCAGTGACTCAGCTTCCGCAGTGAATGGCTGGCGTTATCGCTGGCTATTTAATCAGGCTGCGTGACAGGCTATTCTTCGCGCCAGTGCGTATCATCCTGTCTCTCCAGCTGCACCCATACTTTTTTTTACTCTACGGATAATCTGATTTGCAGAAAAGTGCCACGCCCATCCTGATTTGACTTAATTCAGCTTGCCGCCCGCAATATGTGCCTGAGATCACAATTCACGACGGTAGCAACGCCTTTACTGGCGCTATTCCGGTCAAAGAAAGTACTTTAAAGATAGTCACATTACGGGCACATTTGCGAATAATTTTTCCACAGGAAACACCGCCTTTTATTTCTTAGCGATTCCTTTTAAATAAACAATTAATTTAGCTTAATTCACGCGTCTGCTGTTCTGAAATAATTTCATCCGGCTGGCCGCAGGCGCAATCGGAATATGCAGAAAATCTGATCAATTTGTTTAGCCCGCCAGCACTTTCCTGTTAAATTAACTGGCACTAAAAATAACCACCTTCATGCTCCCCCTTCTCATTGCCCCGATGAGAATGAAGTCAGGCAGGATGAACGGCCATCATTCAGAGGTTTTATTTCTGCTGGTCCGATCAATATTAAATCAGCGCCGTTCTTTATCCTTTCTGATGATTCAGCGGCAGTAGCCTGTACCACGCATGCCCAGATGAAAATGTGAGGCGTGCGCAGAGTTATAGTCTGGCCCCAGCGCATTACCAAAGACCTCACAGCCTCCGCGCCAGAGCGTATGCAGCATCGCCGCTTTCTCTGCCGGCTGCTGCCAGTGACGACCGACCTCCAGCCGCTGACCATCCGCCAGCTGAAAGCCAGTGATATCCACGGCATCGGCGGTGGCATGTTCGCTGCGTCGTCCCTGCGCGCGATGGTAGATATTACGGCAGGCATAGCTGCCCACATGGGTGATCCGGACCAGGGGACTGTGCATATCGCGGAGCGTCTGCTGGCGGCTGCGCAGCGCATACATGGTGCTGGCCACTGCCATCGGGCAGCTCGCCAGAAAACTGCTGCTCAGGCTGACCGGGCCCAGTTTCTGAATCCGCAGCGGCTGGCTGATCGGGCAGGTTCCGGTGACTGGCGGGCGCTCGGTAAAGCTGACCCAGCCCGCCTGTTGCGCCCGGCGCATGACGTCCAGACAGGCACCGGCGTCACTGGCGAGGCGTTTCATCTTAAGCTGTGTCATCCATCCGGGCGGATCGGTCACAGAGAGCGGGGTAAAGGGATTAAACTGCGGCGGCAGATGCTGCTTAAGCCAGGGTAAGCTGCCCCACCCCAGCGCGATTAACAGCAAAAACAGGATAAGCGTGCGCATAGATCCCTTCGCAGCATGATGATTAACAAATAAAAAGTGTAGAGGCAGAACCCCGTTTCTGCCCTGAGGCTGACATAACGTGATGAATAATTACCCAGACTGACGCAAGAGTAACCGAAACTGTGCGTTATTACCGCTCACGGGACCAGAGGCTTCACAATTGATAAAAAAGCGTTACCCGATTCAGGCCCTCTTCCTCTATCTTATGCCGACTTGCCTCCGGGCAGACGCGTTTACTAACAGCCAGCAGAGCTGACACAACATCAAGACAGGAAAGACAATTCTATGGTTGATCAATCTAAAGAAACCACGCGCGCACCTGATGCGTCCGACAAGCTCCAGCGTAATCTGCATAATCGTCACATCCAGCTTATCGCCATTGGGGGTGCGATCGGTACCGGCCTCTTTATGGGCTCGGGGAAGACGATCAGCCTGGCCGGTCCCTCGATCATCTTCGTTTATATGATCATCGGTTTTATGCTGTTCTTTGTGATGCGCGCCATGGGGGAGCTGCTGCTCTCCAACCTCGAATACAAATCTTTCAGTGATTTTGCCGCTGATCTGCTCGGCCCGTGGGCGGGCTATTTTACGGGCTGGACCTACTGGTTCTGCTGGGTCGTGACTGGCATCGCCGACGTAGTGGCGATCAGCGCCTATTTTCAGCTCTGGTTTCCGGGCTTCTCGATCTGGATGAGCGCCCTGCTCTGCGTCGTGGTGTTCCTGGCGCTGAACATTGCCACGGTCAGACTATTTGGTGAAATGGAGTTCTGGTTCGCGATCATTAAAATCGTCGCCATCGTGGCGCTGATTGTGACCGGCGTTGTGCTGGTTTGTCTTCACTACCCCTCGCCTGGTGGCGGTACGGCGGCGCTGAGCAACATCTGGGATCAGGGTGGTCTGTTCCCGAAAGGCATCAGCGGCTTCTTCGCCGGGTTCCAGATTGCAGTATTTGCTTTTGTCGGTATCGAACTGGTGGGCACTGCCGCGGCAGAAACGCACGATCCACATAAAGTCTTACCGCGTGCGATTAATGCGATTCCGTTGCGCGTCATCATGTTCTATGTGCTGGCGCTGATGGTCATTATGGCGGTGACGCCGTGGACCCAGGTGATAGCCGATCGCAGCCCGTTTGTGGAGATGTTCGTTCTGATTGGCCTGCCTGCGGCGGCGAGTATCGTTAACTTTGTGGTGCTGACCTCGGCAGCCTCTTCGGCCAACAGCGGCATCTTCTCGACCAGCCGTATGCTCTATGGTCTGTCACAGCAGGGTGTGGCGAGCCGCGCCTTTGGCAGACTCTCGGCCCGTTCGGTGCCTACGACCGGCCTCTTCTTCTCCTGCCTCTGCCTGCTGGTGGGCGTGGCGTTGATCTACCTGATCCCGGATGTGATGAAGGTCTTTACCCTGGTGACAACCGTGTCGGCCATTCTGTTTATGTTCGTCTGGACCATCATTCTGTGCAGCTACCTGGCCTACCGGAAAAAGCATCCGCAGCGCCACGCGGAGTCAGCGTTTAAGATGCCGCTGGGCAAATTCATGTGCTGGGTCTGCATGGCCTTCTTCGCCTTTGTGCTGGTGCTGCTGACGCTGCAGGAGGATACGCGTCAGGCGCTGATGGTAACGCCGCTCTGGTTTGCCCTGCTGGGTGCAGGCTGGATGCTGCGCCGTCGTCGAAGCCGCTGATCGTCAGCGCACTCAACAAGCCCGGTCATCTGACCGGGCTTTTTTTTACAGCCGTTCAGCCAGCGCTGAGAAAATGGCGGAGAGCGCCGGACGTGCGTAAGGCAGACGCTGCGGTCGCGGATCGGGCTGCTCAGGCATGCCGAGTCCGAAGGTAAAGGTATACGCCTCCCCTTCCCCCATGCGCAGATCGGCGATCGTCGTCTGCCCATCCTGTTCGCGCAGGGCATAGAAACCGTGGCTGAACCAGGCAACGCGTTCTGCGTACCAGTTGCCCCGGAAACGGTCGAACAGTTCAGGATGGCGCGGATACCACCTCACCTGCAGCGGGCGGGACGGCGATAACAGCGACCACCAGGCTTCGCCATAGCGGTCGGGCGTTATCACCACGCTGCGCCAGACCAGGGTGTTAAAGGGTGTGGGCGTGACCAGCACCCTGTCCGTCGGGATCCGCTGCTGCACCAGCGAATCGTGAATCTGCCCGCCTGCAACAGCCTGAATCACCATACTCCACGCCAGATAAAGGGTGCTCAGCGCGAGTCCAGCCCGGTTGGCGCGCAGCCCGCTGGCGCTGCGCCGCCAGAGCGCCACCCCCAGACCAGCCAGCAGCGGCAGCGTATAGAGCGGATCGACAATATAGATACTGCCGACCGCATAAGGGTAGTCGGTCAGCGGCAGCCCCAGCTGGGTGCCATAGACCGTCATCAGATCCAGCAGCGGATGCGTAATCAGCGCCAGCCAGATTGCGGGCCACCACTGCGGCCATCGCACCCCGCGACGAAACAGCCCCGCCATCAGCCAGGCAATCACCGGCGAGGCGAGCGTGAGCCAGAGCAGCGCATGGCTGTCGGTGCGATGCAGGGTCATATTGCGAATCGCATCACCGTGGTCGAGAAAGACATCCAGATCCGGCAGGGTTCCACAGATCCCGCCCGCCAGCGCGGCCTGCCAGACCGGCACCCGACGCCCCATCACCGCGACACTGACAGCGGAACCCAGCACAAACTGCGACACAGAATCCATGACTTTCTCCCGTTACCCTGTCGTCGGGCGCTCCTGTTTCAGCGCACGCGAATACCTTCGATGATCATGCGCTGTACATTCTCAACGGTCTGGTCGAAAAACGCCGGATCGCTGAGCGTCTGACCGGTTACCGCCTCGACCTGAGTGGCAAAATCGGCGTAGTGTTGCGTGGTGGCCCACAGCATAAAGATCAGGTGCTGCGGCTGAACGCCCGCCAGACGCCCTTCCGCTATCCAGCGTTCGATAATCGCCGCTTTGTCATCCACCAGCTGCTTGAGATCCCCGGCCAGCTCGCCTTTCAGCAGCGGCGCGCCCTGCAGCATCTCCAGGCAGAACAGCCGGGACGCCTGCGGATGGTCGCGCGAGACCTCCAGTTTCAGCCGGATGTAGTGCCGGATGGCCATCAGCGGATCCTGGTCATGGGTCAGCGCACGCAGCGGAGCCAGCCAGACATCCAGAATCTCCTTCAGCACCGCCACATAAAGCACTTCTTTAGAGGGAAAATAGTAGAGCAGATTAGTCTTGGAGACGTCGGCCAGCTCGGCCACCCTGTCGAGACTGGTGCCGTGAATGCCAAATTGTGAGAAGAAGGTCAGTGCCGCTTCCAGGATGGCGGCCCGCTTCGCCGCGACGGCGCGCGAACGGCGTGTTGGCTTTTTTTCATCGGTTTTCACAGGTTTACCTCATCCATCTGGTGTCAGCGCATCATAGCAAAGGCCGGGAGAGCTGCCTAACGGCCCGCCTGCACCTTTTTTGTTCAGCCTGCATGCAAAACGTGCAGTGATTTTTGACCAAACGGTCTGAAATGGACCCGACAGTCCACTTACCTCTTTCGGGTTAATTTTAACTCATTGTTATTTATCACAATAAAAAATGTGGCACACAGTTTGCAAAATTGTGACTGAGCGCAGCCCACAGGGACGTAGCAGGATGCAGTGCCGCGCGTGAAACACCTTTCCCCCATCGCAACGAGGTTTCACATGAAGATAGGCGTCTTTATTCCGATTGGTAACAATGGCTGGCTGATTTCGTCCAACGCACCGCAGTACATGCCGACCTTTGAACTGAACAAAGCGATCGTGCTGAAAGCAGAGCATTACCATTTCGACTTTGCGCTCTCGATGATCAAGCTGCGTGGCTTCGGCGGAAAGACCGAATTCTGGGATCACAACCTGGAGTCCTTCACCCTGATGGCTGGCCTGGCCGCCGTCACCTCGCGCATTGAGATCTATGCCACCGCCGCCACTCTGACGCTGCCTCCGGCGATCGTGGCGCGCATGGCCTCGACCATCGACTCAATTTCGGGCGGACGTTTCGGCGTCAATCTGGTGACCGGCTGGCAGAAACCGGAATATGAGCAGATGGGTATGTGGCCCGGCGATGAGTACTTCAGCAGCCGCTACGCCTATCTCACCGAATATGTCACCGTGCTGCGTGACCTGTGGGGCACCGGCCGCTCAGACTTCAAAGGTGAATTTTTCACCATGAACGACTGCCGTGTCAGTCCGCAGCCGCAGCGCCCGATGAAGGTGATCTGCGCCGGACAGAGCGACGCCGGTATGGCCTTCTCGGCGCAGCATGCAGACTACAACTTCTGCTTCGGCAAAGGCGTCAACACACCAGCGGCGTTCAGCGCAACATCGGTGCGTATGAAGCAGGCGGCGGAGAAAGCGGGCCGCGATGTGGGTTCCTACGTGCTGTTTATGATCATCGCGGCAGAAACCGACGAAGAGGCGCGGGCGAAATGGGAACATTACAAAGCCGGTGCGGATGAAGAGGCGCTCTCATGGCTCACCACCCAGAGCCAGCAGGACACCAAATCGGGCAGCGATACCAACGTGCGCCAGATGGCGGATCCCGTTTCAGCCGTCAACATTAACATGGGGACACTGGTCGGCTCCTGGGCCAGCGTGGCGAAGATGCTGGATGAGGTGGCGCAGGTGGAAGGCACTCACGGCGTGCTGCTGACGTTTGATGATTTCCTGCAGGGGATCGAGAACTTCGGCCAGCATATTCAGCCGCTGATGGCCTGCCGCAGCGCCCTGCTGGACGCACACCAGGAGGTGGCGTGATGAAGACCGTTTACTGCGCTCACATCCGGGATATTCCTCAGGTCGAACTGCCGGCGCGTCCCGAACCGATCGCCTTTCCCCCCGCGCAGTCGGCGCTGATTGTGGTGGATATGCAGAATGCTTACGCCACAGAAGGCGGCTATCTCGATCTGGCGGGTTTTGATGTCTCCGCCACCAGGCCGGTCATCGCGAAGATCCATCAGGCGGTAACGGCAGCCCGCGCGGCAGGCGTACAGATCATCTGGTTCCAGAACGGCTGGGACAGTGATTATGTCGAGGCGGGCGACGCCGGTTCGCCCAACTTCCACAAATCCAATGCGCTGAAAACCATGCGTAAACGGCCCGAGCTGCAGGGTTCGCTGCTGTCGAAGGGCAGCTGGGATTATGCGCTGGTCGATGAACTGGTGCCGCAGCCAGGCGACATCGTGCTGCCAAAATCGCGCTACAGTGGCTTCTACAATACCCCGCTCGACAGCATGCTGCGCAGCCGCGGCATTCGACATCTGATCTTTACCGGCATTGCCACCAACGTCTGCGTGGAGTCGACACTGCGCGACGGCTTCTTCCTTGAATATTTCGGCGTGGTGCTGGAAGACGCCACGTATCAGGCGGGCCCGCCGTCGGCTCAGCAGGCCGCGCTGTTCAACATCGAAACCTTTTTTGGCTGGGTGTCGGATGTCGACACCTTCTGCGAAAGCCTGAATGCCCGCTAATTCAACCCGAGGATGACGCTATGCCGAAAACGATTATTGTACCGCCAGGCACCACGACGCCTATCGCCCCCTTTGTGCCGGGCACGCTGGCGGATGGGGTGGTCTACGTCTCCGGCACCCTGCCGTTTGACGCGGAGAACAACGTGGTGCACGTCGGGGATGCCGCAGCGCAGACCCGCCATGTGCTGGAGACCATTAAAAAGGTCATCGAAACCGCAGGCGGGAGCCTGGCGGATGTGACTTTCAACTCGATCTTTATCACCGACTGGGCCAACTACACGGCGGTTAATCAGGTCTATGCCGACTATTTTCCCGGCGACAAGCCCGCCCGTTTCTGCATTCAGTGCGGACTGGTTAAGCCGGATGCGCTGATTGAGATCGCCTCTGTGGCACACATCGGCCACGCGGAGGTCTGATGCAACTGGATATTCTGGGTCTGCAGGATCCCGATGCGCCGACGCTGGTGCTCGCCTCCGGTCTGGGCGGCGTGGCGGGGTTCTGGCAGCCACAACTGGCGGCCCTGACGGCGCGCTATCGGGTGGTGCTTTATGACCAGCGCGGCACCGGGCGCAGTGCTGACTGTCTGCCGCAAGCGTACAGCATGGCGATGATGGCGGCCGAACTGGCCGACGCGCTGGCGCAGCGGGGCATCCTGCGCTTCAGCCTGGTCGGTCATGCGCTGGGCGGTCTGATCGGACTGCAGCTGGCGCTGGATTTCCCGACGCGCATCGAACGGATCGTAGTCATTAATGGCTGGCTGACGCTGCATCCTCATACCCGGCGCTGCTTTGAGGCGCGGCAGGCGCTGTTGCTCAACAGCGGTGTGGCAGCCTTTGTCCGCGCGCAGCCGCTGTTTCTCTATCCTGCGGAATGGATGGCGCAGCATCAGGCGCGGATGGAGGAGGAGGATCGTCATCACGTCACCCACTTTCAGGGCCAGCAGAATCTGATGTGTCGGCTGCAGGCGCTGATGCATGCCGACTTCAGCGAACAGGCTGAGGCCATCACCCAGCCGGTGCTGGTCATCGCCAGTCAGGACGACCTGCTGGTGCCGTGGAGCTGCTCGGCCGCGCTGGCCCGGGCGCTGCCCGCCGCCACCGAAGAGAGGATGGCCTGGGGCGGACATGCCATGAGCGTTACCGACGCCGAACACTTCAATGCCCTGCTGCTGCAGTGGCTGGATCAGACGGATGACGTGCAGCCGCTGGAGCGCGTCGCTCTCACCTTTTACGGAGAAGATTATGAGCCTGGATACCCTTACCCCCACCGTTGAGAAGATGGCGTTCCGCAATGCGATGTCGCGGCTGGGTGCCGCGGTCAACATCATTACCACCGAAGGCCCGGCCGGACGCGCAGGGTTTACCGCCTCCGCCGTGTGCAGCGTGACGGACTCGCCGCCGACGCTGCTGGTCTGCCTGAACCGCGCCGCCTCGGTTTATCCGGTGTTCCGCGAAAATATGCAGCTCTGCGTCAACACGCTGGCGGCGGGTCATGAAGATCTCTCCAGCCTGTTCGGCGGCAAAACCCCGATGGCTGACCGTTTCAGCGCCGCAGAGTGGTCAGCGGCCGTCACCGGCTCACCCGTGCTGCGCGGCGCGGTCGCCTCTTTCGACTGCCGCATTACCCAGATTGTCAGCGTCGGCACACATGACACCCTGTTCTGCGAAGTCGTGGACGTGGTTCACAGTGAGGACAACCACGGACTGGCGTGGTTTGACCGGGGATACCATCCCCTGAAGCGGCAGGAAGCCCGTTAACGTTTTTTTCGCCCCCCCACCGGCAGTCATGATGCTCTGGAGTAGACGATGGCACAATCCTGGTTTCCACAATGGCAGAAGAAGTCGGCATTAACTGAAAACGGTATTATCGCCCCGGATGAGACGCTGCCGCTGGGGCAGACGCTGGTGCTGGGTTTGCAGCATGCGGTGGCGATGTTTGGCGCAACGGTGCTGATGCCGCTGCTGATGGGGCTGGACCCGAATCTGGCGATTCTGGTTTCGGGTACAGGTACGCTGCTGTTCTTCTTTATTACCGGCGGCCGGGTGCCCAGCTATCTGGGGTCGAGCGCCGCCTTTGTCGGTGTGGTGATTGCGGTCACCGGTTTCAGCGGTCAGGGGTTGAATCCCCATCTCAGCGTCGCGCTGGGCGGGGTGATCGCCTGCGGCCTGCTCTACACGCTGATCGGGCTGGTGGTGATGAAGTCCGGCACGCGCTGGATCGAAAACCTGATGCCGCCGGTGGTGACTGGCGCGGTGGTGATGGCGATTGGCCTGAATCTGGCGCCGATTGCGGTGCACAGCGTCTCCGCCTCGGCGTTCGACAGCTGGGTGGCGGTGATGACCGTGCTCTGCATCGGGCTGGTGGCGGTGTTTACCCGCGGGATGGTACAGCGTCTGCTGATTCTGGTCGGGCTGATCCTGGCCTGGGCACTCTATGCGCTGCTGACCAACGTTCTGGGGCTGGGCAAGCCGGTCGACTTTGCCCTGCTCTCACAGGCCGCATGGTTTGGCCTGCCGCACACCACCGCCCCGACCTTTGATCTGCAGGCGATGGTGCTGATCGCGCCGGTGGCGATCATTCTGGTAGCGGAAAACCTCGGCCACTTAAAGGCGGTGGCGGGCATGACCGGCCGCAATCTCGATCCCTGGATGGGCCGCGCCTTTGTGGGCGACGGTCTGGCCACGCTGCTTTCCGGTTCGGTCGGCGGCAGCGGCGTCACCACCTATGCTGAGAATATCGGGGTGATGGCGGTGACCAAAGTCTACTCGACGCTGGCGTTTGTCGCCGCCGCCGTCATCGCCATTCTGGCCGGTTTCTCGCCGAAGTTTGGTGCGCTGATCCACACCATTCCGGCACCGGTCATTGGCGGTGCCTCTATTGTGGTGTTCGGACTGATTGCGGTGGCAGGCGCACGCATCTGGGTGCAGAACCATGTCGATCTGGGTCAGAACAGTAATCTGATTATGGTGGCGACGACGCTGGTGCTCGGCGCGGGCGACTTCGCGCTGAAAATCGGCTCTTTCACTCTGGGCGGGATCGGCACGGCCACCTTCGGCGCGATTATCCTTAACGCGCTGCTGCGCCGTCGCACCGCGCAGCAGCAGGATGAGCCGCTGGCGCGACAGCAGAGCTAGCTACTCCAGCGGTGTGGCCGCAGGCTGCACCGCTTTTTTTCGCTTCAGACGCAGTTCGCTGACGATCACCCCGCAGACGATCAGCGCCCCGCCCAGCAAGGCCAGCCCGGGCAGACGTTCACCCGCGATGCGTCCCACCACGCCCGCCCAGACCGGCTCCCCGGCATAGATCACCGTTGCGCGGGTCGGTGAAACGCTGCGCTGCGCCCAGTTCATGGTGACCTGAATCAGCGCGCTGGCGGCTCCCAGCCCCAGAGCGCTCAGCAGCAGCGGCGTGGAGAGTGCAGGCACCCCTTCCCCGTTGGGGATCATCAGCCCAAAGGCGCACAGTGAGGCCACCGCCAGCTGGATCAGCGTCACGCGGCGGACATCTACCTTACCGGCGTAGCGGCTGATTAAGATGATCTCGGCGGCGATCGCCAGGGTGCTCAGCAGCGTCGCCAGTTCACCCTGGTTCAGGCTGATGCGCCCATCCTGCGGCCCGGCCACCAGCAGCAGGCCGGTAAAGGCCAGCGCGATCCCCAGCCATGACATCAGGCCGGGCGGACGACGCAGAAACAGCCACTGCAACAGCGGCACCACCGGCACATAGAGCGCCGTAAGAAACGCGGACTGGCTGCTGGATATGGTCTGCATCCCCCAGGTCTGCAGGCCATAGCCGCCCGCAATCGACAGACCAATCAGCGCCCCCGCCTTTACCTCCAGCCAGGTGATGCCAGCCAGATAGCGCCGGAAAAAGAGCGCCAGCAGCAGTGCGGCGGTGGCGAAACGGAGGCCGACAAAGAAAAACGGCCCCGAATGCTGCATCGCGCGATGCACCACCAGAAAGGTTCCGCCCCAGATCATCGTGATAAAAAGAAGTACCAGCTCCTGCCGCGTCAGGCGCAGGGTTAGCGCGCGGGATGTGTCCGACATAATTCACCTGATAGGGTATCCGGACAGTATTGTGAGGAGAGCCAGGGGTAAAAGCAATGACGTTCACCGCCGGTCTCACCCGGCGGCGGAGTGAGGTCAGGCGTCCGCTTTTTTAGGACTGCTGCGACCGCCCTTCTCCCCGGCACGCGCGGCGCGCTCCGGATCGTTTTTAAAATTGCCGCCGCTGTTTTTTCCGCCTTTGCGTCCTGCTTCTGCGGCCCGTTCACGGTTTTCAGCAAAATTGCCTGAACCTCCACGATGTGTGGCCATGATCTGCTCCTGTCGCGTAGTGCGATAAATAAGAATAAAACGCAGAGGGCTGAAGTGCCGGTTACACACTCACCCATGTTTAAAGAATAGCCAGATTCTGCTTTTATCCCGCTGACATTCACATTCAGCAACAGATTAATCGCCATATATTTGACTAAAAATCGCATATTCTGTGGCTGAACAACCGATTAGCTGCTGAATTATTGTCCACCCTTTCTGCCTCCGCTTTCGCTTCGCCCCCACATTACAAAAGCTCTTCTATACTTTTTTTGCACGTTAAAACCACCTGGAGAGATCTATGGCCAAGATTCTGGTGCTTTACTACTCGATGTATGGACATGTTGAAACGATGGCGAACGCGGTTGCAGAAGGTGCTCGTCGGGTTCCCGGCGCGGAAGTGGATATCCTGCGGGTACCAGAAACCATGGAGGCCGATCGCTTCGCACAGGTGGGCGGCAAAACCGATCAGCGGGCAGCAGAAGCAACGCCTGACGTTCTGCCAGACTACGACGCGATTATCGTCGGCACCCCGACCCGCTTTGGCAACATGTCCGGGCAGATGCGTACGTTCTGGGATCGCACGGGCGGTCTCTGGGCGTCAGGTGCGCTCTACGGCAAGGTCGCCAGCGTCTTTACCTCTACCGGCACCGGCGGCGGGCAGGAACAGACCATTACGTCCGTCTGGACCACCCTGGCGCACCACGGCATGGTGATCGTGCCCATCGGCTACGGCACTAAAGAGCTGTTCGATATCTCTGAAGTTCGCGGCGGTACGCCTTACGGCGCGACGACGCTGGCGGGCGGCGATGGCTCGCGCCAGCCGACCGAAGCGGAACTTAACATCGCCCGTTTCCAGGGTGAACATGTTGCCGGTGTGACCGTCAAACTGAAGGGCTGATTCCATTAAAGGAGAAAACTATGTCTACTGAACAATCGAAAGCACATCACGTCGGCGAATGGGCCAGTCTGCGTCATACCTCCCCTGAAATTGCTGAGGCCATTTTTGAAGTGGCCGATTATGATGAACGCCTGGCCGAAGAGATCTGGCGTCAGCAGGGCAGCGATGATGTCCTGATCCGCGCATTTGAAAAGACCGATAAAGATCTGCTGACCTGGGATGACAAGCCTGTCGAACGCAAAAACGTCTGATTCAGGGGCGGGACTTTCCCGCCCTCCTCTTTTTAGCTCACCAAGGAGTACGCGATGTCTTCCTATCAAAGCATTAATCCCGCGAACAACCAGTTGCTGAAAAGCTGGCCGTCACACGACGCCGACGCCGTGAGTCATGCGCTGGAGGTGGCCGACCGCCTGTTCCACTCCGCCTGGAGCAAGGGGGAGATCCAGCCGCGTCTGCAGGTCCTGAAAAAACTGGCTGATCTGATTGATAGCCGTGAGGAAGAGCTGGCGACGATTGCCAGCAAAGAGATGGGCAAGCTGATCGGTCAGAGCCGCGGTGAAGTGAAAATCTGCTCGCAGATTGCCCGCTACTACGCCGAGAACGCCGAACGCATTCTGCAGCCGGAAGCCTATCCCAGTGCACTGGGCGAAGCCTGGGTCGAATATCATCCGATCGGCGTGCTGGTGGCCGTCGAGCCGTGGAACTTCCCTTACTATCAGCTGATGCGCGTGCTGGCACCCAACCTGGCGCTGGGTAACCCGGTGCTGGCCAAACATGCCAACATCGTGCCGCACTGCGCCGATCTCTTTGAGAAACTGGTTCGCGAAGCCGGGGCGCCGGAAGGGGCCTGGACCAACCTGTTTATTTCTAACGAGCAGGTTGCCGATCTGATCGCCGACGATCGCGTGCAGGGTGTAGCCCTGACCGGATCAGAACGTGCCGGCAGCGCCGTCGCGGAGCAGGCAGGCAAGCATCTTAAAAAGTCGACGCTGGAACTGGGCGGCAACGATGTGTTTGTGGTACTGGATGATGCGGATCTGGATGAAGCGGTGCGTCAGGGGGTGCAGGCGCGCCTCAGCAACTGCGGTCAGGTCTGTACTGCCGCCAAACGCTTTATCCTGCATGAAAAAATTGCTGACCAGTTTATCAGCCAGTTCAGCGCCGCGCTGAGCGCTGCCACGCTGGGCGATCCGCTGGATGAGAAAACCACACTGGGGCCGCTCTCCTCTGCCGATGCACGTGACCGTCTGGTAAAACAGGTCGATGACGCGGTCGCCAGCGGCGCAAAACTGCTGATCGGCGGCAAAGCCGTTGAAGGAGAAGGCTGCTTCTATCAGCCGACGATCCTCACCGGCATCACCCCGGATAATCCGGCCTACTATCAGGAGTTCTTTGGCCCGGTTGCGCAGGTTTATGTGGTCGGTGACGATCAGGCTGCCATCGCGCTGGCGAATGACTCCCACTATGGCCTGGGGGGATCGGTCTGGACCCGCGACATTGCACGCGGCCGCCAGCTGGCCTCCGCCATCGAAACCGGCATGGTCTTCATTAATTCGCAGAGCGATACCTCTGCGGAACTGCCTTTCGGTGGGGTGAAACGTTCGGGCTATGGTCGTGAGCTGTCCGACCTGGGCATCAAAGAGTTTGCCAACCAGAAGCTGGTGGTCGTGGCGGGATAACCGTTCCGGCGCCATAAAAAAACCCCGTATCGACGGGGTTTTTTATTATCAGCAGGTGCGGGAGCTTACTGTGTCGCCACGGCTGCCGACTTAGTTTCGTCCTTGTTCGCGGCTGCAGGCGCGTTCGCGGCGTTGTCCGCTTTATCACTGCCTGCGGCTTCCGCCGGTGACTTATCGGCTTTGGCTTTTTCTGCTGCATCTGCCTTTTCGGCAGCGGCTTTGTCCGCTTTCGCTTTTTCAGCCGCAGCTTTGTCTGCTTTAGCCTTCTCGGCTGCCGCTTTATCCGCCGCTGCCTTGTCTGCATTAGCCTTATCAGCCGCCGCTTTATCCGCTTTGGCTTTCTCAGCGGCCGCTTTATCGGCATCAGACTTCGCTTTCGCCGCTGCGGCTTTATCCGTCTGCGCTTTATCCGCCGCCGCATCCTGGGTCGCTGCCGCCTCTGCGCTGTCGTCAGACTGCGCAGCCGCTGCCGGTTGTGGCGCCGCCGCAGACTGCATTGGCGTTCCCTGCAGCGCGCTGTTCAGCGCCTGCGAGAACTGCTCCCAGCTGCAATAGCCGTTTGCATCGGTTTCACACCCCGCCAGTTGCAGCGTGACACGCTTCGGCGGATTCTTCAGGCTCAGTACATCGGCATTACGCAGCTGATCGGCGCTCTGATAGACATACTCTACCTTCAGCAAATCCTTGTCATTTTTCGCGTCATGCCAGCGCTCAAACACAACCTGACCACCAATCGGCGTTTTTTCGTAGGTATCCGGCAGTTCATAAGGTTTGACCTGTAACGCACTCAGCAGCGAAGCGATGTTGGAATCGTGCCCCACCATCAGCGTCACTTTCGGCGCGTTGGCTTTGTCCTGATCCACTAACTGACTGCGGATGTAATCCACCAGCGGCGCCGCGACTTCACGGGAGACATCCGGGCTGGTGAACAGCGCATCCTGATAGCCATTTTTGATGGCCGACAGCTCTTTCCACTGTTCAGGCGTCTTGATCTGGCCCCATGCCACCTGCTCCAGCGGGAAACCTTCATAGTACTGCAGGGTGAACGCATCCATCAGTGAGTTACCCACTTTCAGCGGGCCACTGACGTTCGGCTCTTTGCCATTTTCTGCACTGAAGGTGTTCTGGCCGCTGCTCAGATCGCACTGCTTTTTATTGTTGCAGGCCGGTGAGGCCTTGTAGTCAACAATCTTTTCCAGGCGCTGGAAGGCGGGCTTCAGCGACAGTTTCTCATTCGCGGCAGCCATCGCAGCCAGCGCTTTTTTATTGAATGCTTCACTGCCATCGGTGATGACCGGATTGAAGATAGGATCCATGGTGCCCATTTCATCCTGATGGGTGACAGCGACGTCACAGCCAGGGAAAGCACCATTAACAAAGAACTGGGCGGTTGCCACAGTGCGCTGCAGGCTGTTGGCGTAAACAAAAACGTTGTTGCTGTCAGGACAGCTGCCGTTTTTCACCAGCCCCTGCTGTGCCAGCCACTGGCGGGTATAGTTACCCATATAGACTTCCAGCACGCCACCTTTGGTGGTCAGCTGTCCGCCGGGAACATCCCACTGCGGCCAGCTTTTTTTCGTCGACTGTTCCAGCACGCTGCCATTATCAGCCAGCGGCGCACGCAGATTGTGACGACTTAACATCAGCACCTGCTGGAGCTGCATATCACTGTCAGCCGCCAGGGCTACCGTACCGACCGGCAATGCAGCGAGTACTGACAATGCGCAAAGACTCAGTTTATTGATCATTGTGCCTATTCCATTCATTCAGTAAAGAAACACTCTGGCTATCAACCGATTAGCTCGCCTCAGAGCGATGTAATTAACAGTGTAACTCAGCTCGCCTCAGAAAAGCGCCAGATGTTTGCAAAAACAGTGAGTGGACTATAGCAGAGATGGAACGGAGAAAGGCGTGCGCCGTGGCGTAACCGGGAGACCCGCAGGGTTATTAACGCGGAATTAATCAGGGGAGGAGAGAAACGAAACAGGCCAGCACTGAGTGCTGGCCTGTAAAATCTGGCGGAGGAGGAGAGATTCGAACTCTCGGATGGTTTCCCATCGGCGGTTTTCAAGACCGCTGCCTTAAGCCACTCGGCCACCCCTCCGTTTTAAAACTTTACTGCATCGGCAAAATCGTCAGATCCTGCCACTTTACTCGCTGCTGTTAACACAGGGAAGATAAAGTGGCGGAGGAGGAGAGATTCGAACTCTCGGATGGTTTCCCATCGGCGGTTTTCAAGACCGCTGCCTTAAGCCACTCGGCCACCCCTCCGCAATGACGCGCACTATAAACACCCCGTTTCGCGATGTAAAGCATGATTCTGTCTATTCGCCTGAAAAACAGTCAGATTGTGATTTTTCGCTGTGAAAATCGCCACTCTGCTCAAACAATTAGCAGATTAACGCGTAAAGAAGGGTAAAACGCCTTTTCCCTCTTTAACAGCCTGCGTATTCTCGGCGCATATTTAGTGTTCTGCTTAAAGGAGCGCAACATGGAAAGAATTGTCACCTCATCGCAGTCCTCATTACTGTCAACGCACCGGGTTCTGCGCAATACCTATTTTCTGCTTGGCCTGACGCTGGCCTTTTCGGCCGTGACGGCGACCGCCAGCACCCTGCTCGCCCTGCCTGCGCCGGGTTTAATCCTGATGCTGGTCGGCTTTTATGGATTGATGTTCTTAACGTACCGTATGGCTAACAGCCCGATGGGGATTCTGGCCGCCTTTGCTTTCACCGGCTTCCTGGGATACTGCCTGGGCCCTATCCTCAGCTCGTTCTTAACCGCAGGCATGGGTGATGTGATCGCGCTGGCCCTGGGCGGAACCGCCCTGGTCTTCTTCTGCTGTTCAGCCTATGTGCTGACGACCCGCCGTGATATGTCCTTCCTGGGCGGCATGATGATGGCCGGTTTTGTGGTCCTGCTGGTGGCGGTCGTCGCGAATATCTTCCTGCAGCTGCCCGCGTTACATCTGGCGATCAGCGCGCTGTTTATTCTCTTCTCAGCCGGTGCGATTCTGTGGGAAACCAGCAACATCATTCACGGCGGCGAAACTAACTACATCCGGGCGACGGTCAGCCTCTATGTTTCGCTCTACAACATCTTTGTCAGCCTGCTCAGCCTGCTGGGATTTGCCCGCAGCAACTGATGTGCGCTCGGGTTCCATGTCAAAACCCCGCTCCGGCGGGGTTTTTGCTTTTTCTGACTGCCAGGTTTGATAAACTGCACCATCATTAATAAAGAGGATGTCGCGTGAATTTTAACGGTAACGAAATCGCCGTCGATGCCGAAGGCTACCTGAAGCACCCCGGCGACTGGAGTGAAGCTCTGGCGGCGCAGATCGCCCAACAGGAAGGCCTGGCCATGACGGAGGCGCACTGGGAAGTGGTCCATTTTGTGCGCGCATTTTATCTGGAATATAACACCTCCCCGGCCGTGCGAATGCTGGTAAAGGCGATGGCGCAGAAATATGGCGAGGAGAAAGGCAACAGTCGCTATCTGTTCCGCCTGTTTCCGGAGGGGCCGGCTAAGCAGGCAACCAAAATCGCCGGCCTGCCTAAACCCGCGAAGTGTCTGTAATTACCCGATGCGGAAATCGCGCGGCGGCTCAGCAGGCTGATGCGGCTCCACCAGCACCTGATCAACCCGGGCACTGCGGGGCCCGCCCGCTTTAAGCCAGGCGAGCAGCGCATCAACCTGCTCCGCCTCGCCCCAGGCAAAAACCTCCACGCTGCCATCGTCCAGATTCCGGGCATAGCCCAGCACCCCCAGCGTTCTGGCTTCCGCCTGCGTGCTGTAACGAAACCCGACGCCCTGCACGCGGCCATGCACCCAGGCCTTAAAACCGGTTGCTGACATGATTCTCTCCTGCTGCTGTTCGTTGCAATTTCCCGTTATCCACCGGACAATGGCACCTCATTTTTTCAGGTAAGCATAGCAAACTATGACAGTCAGATTGATTCTCACAAAGGGACGTGAAAAGTCCCTGCTCCGTCGCCATCCATGGGTCTTTTCCGGTGCCGTTGCGCGTCTGGAAGGCAAAGCGCAACAGGGTGAAACCATCGACGTCTGTGACAGCAACGGTAAGTGGCTGGCACGCGCCGCGTATTCACCCGCGTCGCAGATTCGCGCCCGCGTCTGGAGCTGGCAGGCCGATGAATCCATCGATATCGCCTTCTTTGTCCGCCGTTTTGAGCAGGCGCAGCAGTGGCGTCAATGGCTGGCAGCCCGCGATGGTCTGGACAGCTATCGCCTGATCGCCGGGGAGTCTGACGGTTTACCGGGCGTCACGATCGACCGCTTTGGCAACTTTTTAGTGCTGCAACTGCTCTCGGCAGGCGCAGAATATCAGCGTGCGGCGATCGTCACCGCCCTGCAGCAGTGCTTCCCGACCTGCGCCATCTATGACCGTTCTGATGTCGCCGTGCGCAAGAAAGAGGGTCTGGCGCTGGCACAGGGTACCGTGACCGGTGAACTGCCGCCGCCGCTGCTGCCGATTACCGAACACGGTATGAAGCTGCTGGTCGATATCCAGGGCGGGCATAAAACCGGCTACTATCTGGATCAGCGTGACAGCCGTCTGGCCACGCGTCGCTATGCGCAGGACGCCCGTGTGCTTAACTGCTTCTCTTACACCGGGGGCTTCGCTGTTTCTGCCCTGATGGGCGGCTGTCAGGAAGTGATCAGCGTCGATACTTCGCAGGAGGCGCTGGACGTTGCGCGCCAGAACGTAGAGCTGAACGAGCTGGATCTCTCCCGCGCGCGCTTTGAGCGTGATGACGTATTCAAACTGCTGCGCCGTTACCGTGACAGCGGCGAGAAATTTGACCTGATCATTATGGATCCGCCCAAGTTCGTCGAGAATAAAAGCCAGTTAATGGGTGCCTGTCGCGGCTATAAAGATATCAACATGCTGGCCATTCAGCTGCTGAATCCGGGCGGGATCCTGATGACCTTCTCCTGCTCGGGTTTGATGGCGACCGAACTGTTCCAGAAAATTATTGCCGATGCCGCGCTGGATGCCGGTCGTGACGTGCAGTTCATCGAACAGTTCCGTCAGGCGGCGGATCACCCGGTGATCGCCAGCTATCCGGAAGGTCTCTACCTGAAAGGTTTCGCCTGCCGCGTAATGTGACTTGAAAAATCGGCGCCTGCCCCCATATTGAAAGGAGAGCGTTTTTTTCGGAGGTCACTATGATTGCCAGCAAGTTTGGTATTGGTCAGCAGGTTCGTCATCGTCTGTCCGGCGTACTGGGCGTTATTGTCGATGTCGATCCGGAATATTCACTGGATGAGCCAAAAATCGAAGACGTGGGCGCGGAAGAGAAGATGCGCGCTGCGCCCTGGTATCACGTCGTAATGGAAGATGAAGAAGGCGATCAGGTGCACACCTACGTTGCCGAGATCCAGCTTTCAGGTGAAACCAGCGTGGAACATCCCGAGCAGCCTTCAATGGATGAGCTGGCTGCATCAGTGCGTCAGCAGCTTCAGGCCCCGCATCTGCGGCACTAATCTGTGGCGGCACGCTCTGCCGCCACGATTCACTTTTTAGCGAGTGATCCCCAGACGCGGGATCTCTATTTTCGGACAGCGATCCATAATCACCGTCAGCCCCGCATCCTGAGCCAGTACCGCCGCCTGTTCATTGATCACACCTAATTGCAGCCACAAGGTTTTAGCCCCGGCCGCGATTGCATCCTGCGCCACGCCCCACGCGGCTTCAGAATTGCGAAAGACATCCACCATATCAATCTCGCCCGGCACCTCGGCCAGCGTGGCATAAGCCTGCTGCCCCAGCAGCGTTTTGCCTGCCAGTTTCGGGCTGACCGGGATCACGTCATAGCCCTGATCGAGCAGATATTTCATCACACCAAAGCTGGGACGCTCGGGACGATCGCTTGCCCCGACTAAGGCGATACGTTGGGTGCGCGTCAGCACATCACGAATTGTCTGGTCGTTCATGTTTATCTCCTTTCAGGCCAGTGTTGAGTGTAGATGCGTGCGCTCGCTGCCGGGTAAGCCTCTGGCGAAATTAATTGAGCCCGCGCACGAATAAATATGTTTAAATGTAAATTAACTGCCATAATGTAAAAATTTGCTACACATATCCTTTCTGTCACTGGTTACCGGAGTTGAAATGAAGCTGTCGTTGGCTGTCACGGGGTTACTGGCTCTCCTCGTGTCGGCGTCCTGTTCTGCCATCACATTGAAGCTCGATCCACAGATCGATCTGCTGGTGCTGGATGGTCGAAAGATTTCAGGCTCGCTGCTTAAAGGCGCAGACAGCCTGGAGCTGGAGCGCGGTCAGCATCAGTTTCTGTTCCGGGTAGAGCAGCAGCGCCAGGGCCATAAAGACCGGGTGATCACCTACCAGTCCCTGCCGATGATCGTCACCTTCACTGCCACCGCCAGAACGCTGACTATCCGGCTGCCTGCGCTGGAGACAAAGCGTGAGCGTGTTCATTTTGATCGCAGCCTGAACTTTCAGCTGGTGGATGAAAACGGGCAGGAGATCAGCAGCGTGCGGGATCATCTGGCTGCCACCACGCTCGCCGATATGGAAAAGGCGATGCTGAACTACAATCGCACCCGTCAGATCGCCTCGGTGCCCCGCTTTGCGCGCACCGCCGCTGATACTCCCTCTTCCATACAGTTCACCGCCGATCTGGACTGGACAACCCAGGCGGAAATGCCTTCGCTGCAGCGCTGGTTCCAGCGCTTTGATGAAGCTACCCGTCAGCAGCTCCTGGCGCTGGTCAAAATGTTACGTACAAGTTGATAGCGCAGAAACGCCAGAGGTAAACTCATGATTTTCCGCCAGCAGACAGGCGTAATGAGGAAGCTTCGATGGAACAGACTATCCGCACCCTTGGCATAAAAAAACATATCGCACTGGTCGCCCATGACCACTGCAAAGCCGCCCTGCTCGACTGGGTAAAACAGAATCAGCCTGCGCTGGAACCTCATATCCTCTACGCTACCGGCACCACCGGCAATCTGATCAATCGTGATACTGGCCTGAACGTGACCGCGATGCTGAGCGGCCCGATGGGCGGCGACCAGCAGGTGGGCGCGTTGATTTCAGAAGGAAAGATCGATGCGCTGATTTTTTTCTGGGACCCGCTGAATGCGGTGCCTCACGATCCGGACGTGAAAGCATTGCTGCGTCTGGCGACCGTCTGGAATATTCCGGTCGCCACGAACCGCTCCACGGCTGACTTTATTATTCACTCCCCCCTGTTCGCACAACCCGTGGATATTCAGATCCCGGACTATGCGCGCTATCTGGCCGATCGCCTGAAATAAATCAGGCTTTTCGCAGCACCGGCACGCCCAGCTCGCGGAAATGGTCAACAAAAGGGGAAGGTGCAGCTTTATCGAACATCAGAAAAACCTGCTGGCGCGCGCGCGTTAGCGCCACATAGGCCAGACGGCGCTCTTCCGCATCGGGGAACGGCTCTGGCTGCGGTAACAGTCCCTGTTCGATGACTGATTCGCGGACTTCCGCCGGAAACCCCTCTTTTCCCTGCTGCAGTCCCAGCAGAATGACGTAGTCCGCCTGCTGGCCTTTGCTGGCATGAATCGTCATAAACTCCAGATTGAGCTTCGGCCAGCGGGTCCGGGCTTTATCCAGTAAGTCGGGCCGCAGGTAGTGATAGCGGGCCAGTAACAGGATCCGTTCATCCGGCTTCGCATAGCCACTGAGTTTGTTCAGCAGGGCTTCCAGCTGATCCTCTGCCAGCAGCGCAATCGACTTTTTATTGCCTTTGGTGATGCTGTTGAGCGGTTTTGCCAGCTGCTGTGGATTCTGCTGAATAAACCGGTTGGCGATGTCGCCGATGCGATCGTTAAACCGGTAGGTGGTGTCCAGTACGCAACGGTCGCCCTCACCGAAGTAGTGATGAAACGCCGTAGTCAGCGTCATCTCTGCACCGCTGAAGCGGTAGATCGCCTGCCAGTCATCACCCACCGCAAACAGCGCAGTGCGCTTATTCTGCTGGCGCAGGGCGCTGAGCAGTGCGGCGCGCTGGGGTGAGATATCCTGAAACTCATCCACCAGAATATGTTTCCACGGACTGATGAATCGGCCTTTTTCCAGAATGGCGATCGCCTGGTGGATCAGACCCGAAAAATCTACCGCCCCTTCCTCTTTCAGCGCGCTCTTCCAGGCTTTCAGCAGAGGTGCCATCAGCTTAATTCGTTTGCTGAAGCCATCCCGGATCGCCTCCGGCACTTCGGCAATCATCCCGGCCTGGGCGCCACCATGCATGCGCATCAGACCGAGCCAGCGCTCCAGCCGTGACGCCAGGCGTTTTGCCAGCCTGTCATCATCCCAGAAAGGCCCCTCCGGGACTTCCCACGCCAGTTCATCGCGTAACCATTGCCGCCAGCCGTTGGCCTGAGATTTTTTCTCCTGGCACTGCTGCCGCCACGTCTGAATCAGCAGCGTGCGCCGCGCCTCGGCATCACTCTCCAGCCGGCTGACGACCGGCTGTTTACTGCTGCCTTCGCGGATAATATGCAACGCCAGCGAGTGAAACGTGCGTGCCTGGATGTCGCTGGCCGACAGTCGCGACTGAATACGTGCGTTCATCTCTTCGGCGGCTTCCCGGCCAAAGGCCAGCAGCAGGATCTGTCCGGGGCTGGCCAGATTACGCTGCATCAGCCAGCCCGCCCGCGCGACCAGCACCGAGGTTTTCCCGCTGCCTGCGCCAGCCAGTACCAGCAGAGAATCCTCGCCATTCACCACCGCCTCACACTGCGAAGGATTGAGCGGCGTACTTTCGACGCTGGCGAAGAAGGCCTGATAGCGGGTCAGCATGGCCGCCGTCCAGTCGCGATTGCGCTGCCGCAGGGCCGCCTCGCCCTGCTCCAGCCAGTGCTGACAGAACGCCAGGTTCTCCCGGCAGTCAGCAAAAGCATCTAAACGGGCAAGCGGCAGAGGCAAGGCATCGAACTGATTGAGGATGCGGCTTTTCAGCGCCTGTAACTCGTGGCGGTTCAGCCAGCGATCCTGCTCGCTGAAGGTCCGGATCTCATCGCTCAACGTCTGCAGCACCTCGCAGCACACCGCGCTCATCTCCAGGCTCCAGCGCTGCCAGGCCTGCATCAGATAGTGGTGAAAGCGCTGCGTCTCCTGCCATTCCGTTCCGTGCAGGCGAACCACTTTTTCATCTGCCAGTAAAAACTCCAGCTCGCCCCACACCAGCCCGCGTTTGCAGGCGATGTCCAGTAACTGATTAAAGGGGATCAGATACTCGTGCTTATCGCCACTGACTTCGACGCCCGCCGTCAGAAGACGAACACGATTATAAGGATGCTGGGCAAGCCGTTTGCCCATTGAGGTTGCTTTCAGTTCCACGCCGACACCAACGTCAGAGAATAGGATTAGGGGGAGTTTACCTGTCAGACCCTTGGCGCTCCAGCCTTAAAACAGGCTAAACTTGGCGTCACATCTTGCGGAATGCAAAAGGAAAAGAAGATCATGCGCACCGTTTTAAATATCCTGAATTTTGTTCTGGGCGGCTTTTTCACCACCCTGAGCTGGCTGTTTGCCACCCTGATCAGCATCGTGCTGATTTTTACCCTGCCGCTGACGCGATCCTGCTGGGAAATCACTAAAATCTCGCTGCTGCCGTTTGGCAATGAGGCGGTGCATGTCGATGTGCTGCGGCCCGAAAGTAAGAGCGCCATCATGAATACTGGCGGCACCTTCCTGAATATCTTCTGGCTGATTTTCTTCGGCTGGTGGCTCTGCCTCTCCCATATCTCCGTAGGCATTGTGCAGTGTCTCAGCATCATCGGCATTCCGGTCGGGATTGCCAACTTTAAGATCGCCGCGATCGCTCTGTGGCCGGTGGGTCGTCGTGTCGTGTCGGTGGAAGAGGCGCGTGCGGCACGCGAAGCCAATGCCCGTCGCTATTAATATGATGTCACAGAGTCTGCCAGGCTGGCGGAAATACCTGTTTAACAGTACCTGGCGGTATCTGCTGCGGATCCTGTTTGCGCTGAGCGGCTGCGCGGCTATTCCCTGGTGGCTGCAGCAGATCGAATGGACGATTCCGCTGACGCTGGGTGTGGTGGCCGCTGCGCTGGCCGATCTCGACGATCGGCTGACCGGCCGCCTGAAGAATCTGCTGATTACGCTGCTCTGCTTCTGCATCGCCTCGGTGTCTGTCGAGTTACTTTTCCCCTACCCGCTGGCGTTTATGGCCGGACTGGCGATCTCCACCTGGGGCTTTATTCTGCTGGGTGCGCTGGGTCAGCGCTACGCGACCATCGCCTTCGGTGCGCTGCTGATTGCGGTCTACACCATGCTCGGGATCGGCCTGTTCAGCCAGTGGTATATGCAGCCAGTGCTGCTGCTGGTGGGCGCGCTGTGGTACAACCTGCTGACGTTACTGGGGCACCTGATGTTTCCGGTCCGGCCGGTGCAGGAGCAGCTGGCAGGCAGTTTTTCACAGCTGGCCCGTTATCTGGATGCCAAGGCTAACCTGTTCGACCCGGATGCGGGCGATCAGGATGATGCGGCGTTTATTGATGCGGCAATGGTCAACAGTCAGCTGGTGGCCCAGCTTAATCTGACTAAAACCACACTGCAGAGTCGTCTTCGCGGCGATCGCGGTTCGCGCGGCACCCGACGCAGTCTGCACTACTACTTTGTCGCGCAGGATATTCACGAGCGGGCCAGCTCTTCTCATCTGCAGTACCATCTGCTGCGCGGCGACTGGCGCTACAACGAAATTCTGTTTCGCTTTCAGCGCCTGCTCAATATGCAGGCTCAGGCCTGTCGTCAGCTGTCGCACTGCATTCTGATGCGCGAACGATGGGTTCACGACAGCCGGTTTGAGCGCGCCTTTGAGCGTCTGCAGAAAGCAATTGAACGTCTGGCACGACATGAACCTGAAGCGGCGCATACGGGTGCGCTGTTCTGGCTGTTACGCAATCTGCGCGCCATCGACGCCCAGCTGGCGTCCATTGAATCAGAGCAGACGCTGGCCGGTGACGATCCTCAGCACAGCGATAATCTGCTGTCCCGGGAGGGATTGAGCGGCTGGAGTGATATCCGGCTACGCTTCAGCCGTCACCTCTCGCCCTCATCCCCCCTGTTCCGGCATGCGGTACGCATGTCGATAGTGCTCTGCATCGGCTACGGTTTTATTCAGATTACCGGGCTGGAGCGGGGGTACTGGATTTTGCTGACCAGCCTGTTCGTCTGCCAGCCTAACTACAACGCCACGCAGCGACGGCTGGCCCTGCGTATTGGCGGGACGCTGGCCGGGATTGCCATTGGCCTGCCGGTTTTATGGCTGGTGCCCTCTACAGAAGGTCAGTTGATCCTGATTGTTATTGCCGGCGTGCTGTTTTTCGCTTTCCGCCAGGTTCAGTATGCTCAGGCTACCCTCTTTATTACTCTGCTGGTCCTGCTCTGCTTTAACCTGCTGGGCGAAGGATTTGAGGTTGCCCTGCCCCGGGTCGTGGACACATTACTTGGCTGTGGCCTGGCCTGGCTGGCCGTCGCGTTTATCTGGCCGGACTGGCGTTTTCGTCAGCTACCGGCGGTGGCCGAACGGACGCTGAAGGCCAACTGCCGCTATCTGGATGCGATCATGGAGCAATATCATCAGGGCAAAGATAATCGGCTGGCCTATCGCATTGCCCGTCGTGACGCCCACAATGCGGATGCCGAACTGGCGTCGGTCGTATCCAATATGAGCAGTGAGAGTCGCACCAGTCAGAAGCTGCGCGAATCAGCCTTCCAGCTGCTCTGCTCTAACCACTCATTCCTGAGTTACATCTCGGCGCTGGGCGCACACCGCGATAAGATTACCGCGCCGGAGCTGCTGGCCTTGCTGGACGATACCGTCTGCTATGTCGAGGATGTGCTTCAGACGGATGTGGTCAGCGATGAACAGGCTGAAACGATGCGTCATCAGCTGGCTCAGCGAATCAGCCAGCTGGCCGCAGATGCGGATACGCGTGCGCCGCTGGTGCTCCAGCAGCTCGGTTTGCTGGTGGCGCTGATGCCCGAGATCGCGCGCCTGCGCCGCACGCTGATTACCGATCAGCCCTCGCCGCCTCTGGGATCGGCACTGGATAACAGTGTGCGCTGAAACCAGGCATTAAGTTCAGCCCGGGTGGCCTGCGGCAGCGCGGCGGCATGGTGACCGGTGATCGCGCCCTGCAGCGCCAGCAGGGTCTGAAAACCAACGTGCTGGTTGATTGCTTTTAGCTTCAGCCAGCAGCGTTTGGCCCCCATCTGATAGAGATGGTTAACACTCAGGACTCCCGCTTCGTAGAGCATCATCTCCATACGCACGCTGAGATTAGGCAAATCTTTTAATCGCGGCGAGGCGTGTCGATCTTCCAGCTCCAGCTGTGCCGTCTCCAACGAGGCGGCCGAAAGCGCCAGCAGATGTTCAGCGTCGCGCCACAACGTTTCATCAACCCGAAAATAGTTGAGGCTCACGAGCTTGCCCCGCTTGCGGAAGATCAGCGGCTGAAGCGGACGCTCGGTAATATATTGTCGCAGGGGTTCACTGGCGCGCAGATAAAGCTCGTCTTTATTGATCAGGGCAAAAACCACACTTTCCACCGCCAGGGCATATCCCCCAAACTGGGTGCGGGACTCTATCGGGCCTAACGGGGCCAGGCACGCTCTGGAGCGCTCCACCACCGGATTTACCTTTTTCACAACACCACCTCCTTGTAAGAACTATCTTGTAAATTGCCTTGGGTATCAGTCAATTAGAAGATAAAAAAAAGCGCCAGTGGGTTCAACGAATAAATAGGTCTTCTACTAATCTTGTCGCGTTTTTGCGAGGCATTTTCAGAAATTTGGGTTGATCTTTATTCAGGATGACAGTACTGTATATTCATACAGTCCACTGCTGGTGATTAACTTATGCGAACACAACATCCTGATAATGCACGCTATGCTCATCATTATGCGTCCTCATCTCTGCCGGCTTCGCAGCCAGGGGGGATTACTGAGCTACGTTACAGCGAGCAGCCCGGAATGATGCAGATGTTACTGTTGCCTCTGTTACAGCAACTGAGTCAGCAATCGCGCTGGCAGCTATGGTTAACACCGGCACACAAGCTGAATCGCAACTGGCTGCAGGCGTCGGGGTTGCCTCTGGATAAAAGCATGCATATTGCTGATTCTGAACGTCTGAATGCTGTGGAAGCGATGGTCAAGGCACTGCGAACCGGAAATTACAGTGTCGTTCTGGCCTGGATTCCTTACGAGCTTGATGAAGATGAGCGGCGTCAACTCGAAAATGCAGCGGCTGAAGGTGAGGCGATGGGGTTGATTTTGCGTGCAAGTGGAACGCCTGAAGCGCCACTCAGACCGCAAACTGCCATAAAAATTCAGTCGGATTTGTTTCATTAAGTAAAAATCAGAAGTTTCCCAAGCTATTTTTCTTATCTGTCGTCGCTAAACCACTGATTCTGTTAGTTCGAGTATTGACAATGGTTTAGCATGTTTTCAGGGCTTTTTGCCGCGACAATACTGCCAGGCTAATTGTTAGAAATTGTGTATAAACCGCTGTTTTTTTACAGTCGCGTCTCACATCATACTTGTAAGTTTCCAATCTCGTTGTAGACTTTATCTCGCCAGGGTGCTCAATAACCTCCGTTTTTTGCGGTAGAGTCATAAGCGAGCGTTTTGACCCGGCGAAGGATTTAAACCAAGAGCAACCTTTTTGCTCATTGCCTATTTGGATGATAACGAGGCGCAAAATGAAAAAGACAGCTATCGCAATTGCAGTGGCACTGGCTGGCTTCGCTACCGTAGCGCAGGCCGCCCCTAAAGATGACACCTGGTACACCGGTGCTAAACTGGGCTGGTCTCAGTATCACGACACTGGCTACTACGGTCACGGTTACGAAAACAACAACGGTCCAACTCATGAAAGCCAGCTGGGCGCAGGTGCGTTCGTTGGTTATCAGGCAAACCCATACCTGGGCTTCGAGATGGGCTATGACTGGCTGGGCCGCATGCCTAACAAAGGTACTGTGACCAACGGCGCGTTCAAAGCACAGGGCATCCAGCTGGCTGCTAAACTGAGCTACCCAATTTATGACGATCTGGACGTTTATACCCGTCTGGGCGGCATGGTATGGCGTGCAGATTCAACGCAGACTAACCCAACTACTGGCCGCATCAGCGACCACGACACCGGCGTTTCTCCGCTGGCAGCAGTGGGTGTTGAATATGCACTGACCAAAAACTGGGCTACCCGTCTGGACTACCAGTGGGTTAACAACATCGGTGATGCGCAGACTGTTGGTGCACGTCCAGACAACGGCATGCTGAGCGTAGGCGTTTCATACCGCTTCGGTCAGGATGACGTCGCTGCTCCGGCTCCGGCTCCAGCTCCAGCGCCAGCTCCAGTTGTTGAAACCAAGCGTTTCACCCTGAAGTCTGACGTTCTGTTCACCTTCAACAAATCTACCCTGAAGCCAGAAGGCCAGCAGGCTCTGGATCAGCTGTACAGCCAGCTGAGCTCAATGGATCCTAAAGATGGTTCCGTTGTCGTACTGGGCTTCACTGACCGCATCGGTTCAGAGCAGTACAACCAGAAACTGTCTGAGAAACGTGCTCAGTCAGTCGTAGATTACCTGGTTTCTAAAGGTATCCCTTCTAACAAGATCTCTGCACGTGGCATGGGTAAATCTAACCCAGTTACCGGCAACACCTGTGACAGCGTGAAAGGCCGTAACGCCCTGATCGACTGCCTGTCTCCGGACCGTCGCGTAGAAATCGATGTTAAAGGCATCAAAGACGTTGTAACTCAGCCACAGGCTTAAGTTAAAACGTAATAAAAAACCCCGCTACGGCGGGGTTTTTTTATGGCTGTTATCTATGTTATTCAGCGCTCAGGCTGATGCCCTGCCCGGTCAGTCGTTTTCTGTTTCCGACTTGCCCAGAATGGCCTGCAAATCCTGCTTCAGACTCGACATCTGCGTCGCATATTTCTCTTTACGTTCGGCATCTTCAATGAGCTGAACGATAGTGTCTGAAAGGGTGCAGCCGCGCCGTTGTGCCAGACCCGCCAGTCGCTGCCAGACCAGATACTCCAGGTCGATCGACTTTTTACGGGTATGCTGGTGTTCAGCATTAAAATGACGTTTGCGCCGCGCACGAATGGTCTGCTTGAGTCGGTTATCAAGATCGGCATGAATATGCTCCGCAATCCAGTCGTTTACCGTCACCGGATTGTTCTCCATCGCCAGCAGTTTATCGACCGCTGCCTGCGCCGCGCTTAATTCAAGGTGACGCGTGATCAGTTCACCTTCCCGATGTTTCTTCACCAGGTATTTCCACTTCCATCCACTTTCAAGATTTTCGAGTTGCTGGTATTTCATCGGAATCTCATCGTGATCACGTAACAAGCTAAGAATAACAGCTTTTTTCCCGGATGCAGCAACGAAAAACATGCTGTCGTCATCACATCTTCGACGGGAAGTCTGCAGTGCTTAACAAAGGTGAATCCTGTATAATCTCGCTTTTCTTCAAACTGACAAATGCGATTATTTTGACCAGCACTCAACTTACGTGGCAGACCTTACAGCCGGATAGCGCGCAATACCAATCCGTTTTCTCCCGAATTGCTGATGAAGAAACTGATGCTCTGGCAACGGTGCAGCCCAGGTTGCTGAATGCGCTGGCGCATCTGCATCACCAGACGCAGGGATTTCCCTTACTGCTGGTGCGTAGCCAGGAGAATCGCGATTATCTGGCACTGATTGCTCAGGCTGCACAGCGGGTCATGTCCGACAGCACTACGCTATGGGGCGGCGATTACCATATCATGGCTGACAACGTCACGCTTCAGCCCCCTTCCGATCCTCAGCGTCCTTTCACCAGCCAGGGTGGCATTCACTTTGCCGAGTGGGTTGAGATGGAGCAGCTGTTTGGCTGCGTACGCCAGTATAAAGACCGGATCCAGCTGGAGCCCGGGCTGATTCATCAGGCGAACGGCGGCACACTGCTGCTGTCACTGCACAGTCTGATCGCGCAGCCGATTCTCTGGTTACGCCTGAAAAGGTGTATTGAGCAGGGCTATGTGGAGTGGACCTCTCAGGATGAACGCCGGCCGCTGCCTGTATCGATTCCGCCTTTGCCACTCAAACTGAATCTGGTCCTGTGCGGCGAGCGTGAGACGCTGGCCGCGTTTCAGGAACTCGACCCTGAAGCGCACGAGATGGCCATCTATACTGAATTTGAAGAGAACATTCAGATTCTTGATGAGGATGACATGCTGGCCTGGTGTCGCTGGAATAGCGATCTGGCGCAGCAGGCGGGTCTGCCCCAGCCTGAAGAGGACTTCTGGCCAGAGCTGATCAAAGAGGGTGTCCGCTACAGCGGCGACCAGGAAACGCTGCCACTCTGTCCCCGCTGGCTGCAGCGGCAGATACGTGAGTCAGCGCTGATGGGTGATGCTCTGAATGGGGAAGCGCTGCGTGATGCGCTGGAAGCGCGCCTGTGGCGCGAGAACTACCTCAACGAGCGGATGCGTGACGAAATCCTGCTGCGCCAGATCCTGATTGAAACTGAAGGCGAAGTCGTCGGTCAGATTAATGGTCTGTCGGTTGTCGAATATCCTGGCCATCCCCGAGCCTGGGGCGATCCTTCGCGGATTACCTGCGTGGTGCATCCCGGCGATGGTGAGTTCATGGATATTGAGCGAAAAGCGGAGCTGGGCGGCAACATCCACGCCAAAGGCATGATGATTATGCAGGCATACCTGATCGCCGAGCTGGAACTCGATCAGCAACTCCCCTTCTCCGCCTCGATGGTTTTCGAGCAGTCCTACTCCGAGGTGGATGGTGACAGCGCCTCGCTGGCCGAACTCTGTGCCCTGATCAGCGCGCTGGCTAACCAGCCGATCAATCAGCAGATTGCCGTGACGGGTTCCGTCGATCAGTTTGGTAATGTCCAGCCGGTCGGCGGACTGAACGAGAAGATCGAAGGATTCTTCGATATCTGCCACCAGCGGGAGCTGACGGGTCAGCAGGGTGTGATTATTCCCGCCTGCAATGTGCGCCATCTCAGCCTGAACCAGGCGGTGGTGAGTGCAGTGGAACAGGGCCGTTTCCATATCTGGGCGATCGATCGCGCCGATGAGGCGCTGCCGCTGCTGACCGGTAAAATCTGGAGCACCGAAGATGGCCTGGGCGATTGCCTGCTGAATACCATCCAGGAGCGCATCAGCCAGTTCAATCAGCCGGATGTTCCACCACGTCCCTGGGCGCTGCGCTGGCTTAACTGGTTCAACCACCGTTAATCCGATTTGCTCAGCGTACAACTGTTCGCTAATATTCGTGATTCACTAAAACAAGGCTTATTGAAAACATGGTAGATAAACGCGAATCCTATACCAAAGAAGATCTGATCCTGTCAGGTCGTGGTGAACTGTTTGGCGAAAATGGTCCGCCGCTTCCATCTGGCAACATGCTGATGATGGACCGCGTGGTCAAAATGACCGAAGACGGCGGCAAATATGACAAAGGCTTTGTTGAAGCGGAGCTGGATATCAATCCTGATCTCTGGTTCTTCGGCTGCCACTTTATCGGCGACCCGGTCATGCCAGGCTGCCTGGGCCTGGATGCGATGTGGCAGCTGGTCGGTTTCTATCTCGGCTGGCTGGGCGGCGAAGGCAAAGGCCGTGCGCTGGGCGTCGGCGAAGTGAAATTCACCGGTCAGGTTCTGCCGGACGCGAAGAAAGTGACCTATCGCATTCATTTCAAACGCGTGATTAACCGTAAACTGGTGATGGGCGTGGCAGATGGTGAAGTGCTGGTTGACGGCAACCTGATCTACACCGCCAGCGATCTTAAAGTCGGTCTGTTTAAAGATACGGCCGCTTTCTAAACGTTTCCCCGGAAACAAAAACCTCCGCGCATGGCGGAGGTTATTTCCCTTTTCAGTGACAGCCGGTTATGCAGCGACCGACCTGTCCTCCATGGCCTGTCGCCAACCTCCCAACCAGTGAGACTTAGCGTCAATCAACTGATACGGACACATCTCTTTTGAGCGTCCAGTAATGCCTGCCTGATAACCACGTGAATGGGCGCGTTCGAGGCGGTCTCGTTTCTGTCTCTTCATACTCCGTGTCCCTCATGTAAGGTCTGTGGAATCTGGTGGAAAGAAAAGTGGTGAATTAATGTTCAACCACCTTTAATGTTCTACCCCCTGCGCCCGCAAAGATCAATGCCCAATCTTCATACACATGTCATAAATGTGACCTTAATCGGTAAAATTAATGCCGAATTGTGATGCGTAATACAACACTATCCTTCTGATTCAGCTAATAAAAAAGCCCCTGGGCCTGGTCGGTAAATCGCGACCTTTGCTCAGGGGCTTAGCTTATTTATTCACATTAATCTTAATTTAACGCAACCACACTGTTGGCGATTTTCTGTGCCGTCTGCTGCCAGCCGACGGACAGCGTTCTGACCATCGCGTCATAGCCATCTTCGGTCTGCGGCAGTACCACGTTAAAGGCCTGTTTGGTCAGTTTGCCCTGATGTTCCAGCGTCCATTCGCCGCTGACGATCGCTTTGCCATCGTAGCGACCCTGGAAACCGGTCACGGTCACGTTCAGCGTGTCGTGCTGCGCGCCTAACGGTGACCCGGCCACCAGCCGACCCGGCAGCGCCTTACTGAGGTTGGTGATCAGCGTCTGCTGCAGCTGCTGGTCGAGCGGGCTGGCCCAGAGATTGTTGGCGGCGATGACATATTTGACATCGCTGGTCTGATAAACCAGACCGTTGCCCGCCAGATAGTCCGGCACCGTCACCTGCTGCACCCACAGCATCGGCTGTGCTTCGGTCAGCTGACTGCTGCTGACCTGCATGGAGGCTGCCCCGGAGGGCAGCTGATACCAGGTGTCTTTAACGCTGCTGCTGCACGCGCTCAACACCAGCGCGGCAGAAAGTATCAATCCTTTCTTCACTGTTTCGCCCTCTTCGGCTGGGGATCCTGTCCCGGTTTCGCCTCGAATACCAGCGCGTTGCTCTTGGTGTTAAGCGTTCTCAACACCGGCTGCAGCTCACGCAGTACCTGATCCAGTCGCTGCATATCGCCGACCAGCTTAGTGTAGGCCGGTGAACCGGGTTGCAGACCTTTCATACTGCGATTCAGTTCACGCAGCGTCTGCTGCAGATCCTCAGGCAGCGTTTTCATCGCCGGACTGCCGGTCACTTTATTGATGTTGTCGATGGTGCGCTGCAGATCACGCATCGTCTTCTGGCTCTCTTTCAGCGTGCCGGTGGCTTCATTGACCATGCCATTCAGCGGCAGGCTGTTGATCTTATCCAGCGCCGCCATCAGTTTCTGCTGAATCTGGCTCAGACCACCGCTGACCGTTGGGATCACCTCATAGCCCGAGACTTTCTGCGGTCCTTTGTAGGCTGGCGCATTGTCATAGAAGTCGAGGTCAACATAGAGCGCGCCCGAGAGCAGGTTGCCGGTTTTCAGCGTGGCACGCAGGCCGCGTTTCTTACCATCCTGTAGATGCTGTTCCAGATCGAAATTCTCACCCAGTCGGTTGATAAAACGATCCGGCTCGATACGGATCAGCACCGGCACGCGATAGTCGTTGTTGAGCGCCTGATCCAGCCCCGCTTTTCTCAGCGGCGCCTCTGCGACCGTCCCCAGACGAATGCCACGGAACTCAACCGGCGCGCCCGCCTGCAGGCCACGGATGGAGTCAGAGAAGAACATCACGTAGTCGACATGGTTGGTATAGAGCGAATCCTGGATGCTGCGCTGATCGTCAAACAGATGGTAGTCCGACTTATTCTTCGCCGGCTCACCCAGCTCCCAGCCGTCTGGCACATCAAAACTGACACCACCACTGAACAGCGTGGTCAGCGACCCCATTTCCACCCGCATGCCCGAAGCGGACATATCTACGGCAATGCCGCTGTCCTTCCAGAAGCGCACGTTGGTGGTGATCAGACGATCGTAAGGCGCTGCCACAAACAGCTGATAGGTCATCATGCGTTTCTCAGTGTCGAAAACGCTGGTTTCGACCGTGCCGACGCGATAGCCGCGGAACAGCACCGGATCGCCCGGATTAAGCTGACCAGCTTTCTTACTGTCCAGCACGATACGGATCCCTTTGGCATCCGGTGGCGCTAACGGCGGCGCATCCAGCAGCTTGAACTGCTCCGGAGCCTGATCTTTGGTGCCCGGCTGTAATTCGATATAGGCACCTGACAACAGGGTGCCAAGACCACTGATGCCTTCACGCCCGACCTGCGGTTTGACCACCCAGAAAACACTGTCGCTGTGCAGCAGCTTTTCCATGCCCGCATTCAGGCGCGCTTTAATTTCCACATGGTGAAGATCGTCGCTTAACACCGCGCTCTCCACCACACCGACATCGACGCTACGGCTTTTGATCGTGGTTTTACCCGCCACGATGCCCTCAGCGTTTTCGGTGATTAAGGTGACTTCCGGGCCCTGATGGCTGAAGTGATAGAAGAGGATCCATCCGCCAATCAATAGGGTAACGATGGGGACAATCCAGACCGGCGACCAGCGCTTGATCTGCTCCACCTTTGCATGGCCGTGATTAGTTTCCGTCAAGGCGCGACTCCTTCCTGTTATTTTCGCGTACACGATCCCAGGTTAATCGCGGGTCAAAGGTCATGGCCGCAATCATGGTAATAATCACCACCATCGCAAACAGTACCGCTCCCCACGCGGGATAAACATTCATTAACTGCCCCATGCGCACCAGCGCAGAGAGCACAGCAATCACAAACACGTCGATCATTGACCAGCGGCCAACAAACTCCACCACCTCATAGATTTTGTGCATCCTGTGGCTGTCGCGCTGGCCGCGTCCGCTGGCATCCCAGCAGAGCCAGCCAATCGCCACCATTTTCAGTGAAGGCACCATAATGCTGGCGATAAAGATAACCAGCGCCACCGGATAGGAACCCTCCCCCCACAGCAGAATGACGCCCGCCATGATATTGGAAGGATAGGCGGTGCCGAGTGTTTCCGTCACCATGATCGGCATCAGGTTGGCCGGAATGTAGATCAGCACTGAAGTCATCAGCAGCGCCAGCGTCCACTGCAGGCTGTGCTTCCGGCGCGCCTGGGCGGTGACACCGCAGCGCGGGCAGGTATGATCCGCTGCGGGCAGGATAGCCATACAACAGGGACAGGATCGCAGCCCCTGCTCTAATCCGCTGATGCCCGCTTCAGGCAGATGGGGCAAAGCGGGCTGGGGTAAAATCCTGTCCCACAATTCGCGGCGGTCAACGCACTGGAAAGCGCGCAGCTGTAGCAGACAGAACAACACCCAGGGCCAGAAACTGGTCTCAAGGCCGATCTCGCCATAGGCCATCAGCTTAACGAAACTGACCAGTACGCCAGCCATAAAGATTTCTGCCATGCCCCAGTTTCGGAGCCAGAACAGAATGCGGGCCAGGCAGACTCTGAGTGAGACAGGCAAAGGGATAGAATTGACCAGCAGCAGAATGGTGATCATGCAGAAGGCCGGGACCGCCTGTACAAACAGCAGGAACAACGTCGCCAGGCTGCTGTAATCCTCAGATACCATCACTTTCGGGATCTGAGCCAGCGTAATCTGGCTGGTCAGCCCGGCCACTTTCATGGAGACGAAAGGAAACAGATTGGCCAGCAGCAGCATAAAGAGGGCTGCCAGCGCATACCCCGTTGGCCGTTTACGCGGTTCGTGCCAGTTGGCCGTCAGCGTGGTGTGGCAGCGCGGGCATGAGGCTCGGCTGCCGACGGGAATATCCGGCAGCTTAATCATTAAATCGCATTGTGGACAGAGCATCCACGCGTTACTTTTCACTGCTGAACACATCCGATCACCCCGCCTTACGCGCCATTTTTCAGCGATTCAAGCTCTTCCCAGCGCGCAAAAGCGGTTTCCAGCTCCTGCTCGGTCTGAGCCAGCTCATCCAGCACCGGTTGTGTCTGGTCGTGTGCCTGACTGAAGAAGTCCGGATGACTCATCTTCGTCTGCAACTCACCGATGCGGGCTTCCAGCTGCTCCAGTTTTTGCGGCAACTGCTCCAGCTCACGCGTCAGATTGTAGCTGAGTTTATTCACGCTACGCTTAACATCGTTTTTTTCCGCAGCAGGCTTAGCGGAAGGCGTGGCGGCTTTTGCCGGTGCCGCAGCGCGGTGCTGTCGGTAGGCCGCGCGCTGCTGCTGGGCATCGTGATAGCCGCCGACGAAGGTACCAATCTCACCGTTGCCTTCGAAAATCCAGCACTCAGTGACCGTGTTGTCGACAAACTGACGGTCGTGGCTGACCAGTAATACGGTGCCCTGATAGCCGGCGATCAGCTCTTCCAGCAGCTCCAGCGTTTCAACGTCGAGGTCGTTGGTCGGTTCATCCAGAATCATCAGGTTGCTGGGACGCAGGAACAGGCGCGCCAGCAGCAGGCGGTTACGTTCACCGCCTGAAAGGGCACGCACCGGCGTCATGGCACGCTTGGGATGGAACAGGAAGTCCTGCAGATAGCCCAGCACATGCCGTGGTTTACCGTTGACCATCACCTCCTGCTTGCCTTCTGCCAGGTTATCCATCACGGTGCGATCCGGGTCCAGCTCGGCGCGATGCTGGTCGAAGTAAGCCACTTCCAGCCTGGTGCCGGAGTGCACACGTCCATGATCGGCTTTCAGCTGCTGCAACATCAGCCGCAGCAGCGTGGTTTTACCGCAGCCGTTGGGACCGATCAGCGCAATCTTGTCGCCACGCAGCACCTGCGCAGAGAAATCTTTTACCAGCGTTTTGCCGTCCACCGCGTAGCCGACATTTTCCAGCTCAAAGACGATCTTACCGGAGCGGGAGGCTTCACCCACCTGCATGTTGGCTTTGCCCATCACTTCGCGGCGTTCTGAGTGCTCGCGACGCAGCGCTTTCAGCGCACGCACACGGCCCTCATTACGGGTACGACGCGCTTTGATGCCCTGACGGATCCAGACCTCTTCCTGCGCCAGTTTGCGGTCAAACTCCGCATTCTGCATCTCTTCAACGCGCAGCGCTTCCTCTTTACCTTCCAGGTAGAGATCGTAATTCCCTGGCCAGGAGACCAGCTTGCCTCGGTCGAGATCGACGATGCGCGTTGCCATATTGCGAATGAATGAACGGTCATGCGAAATAAAGACGATGCTGCCGCTGAAGTTCTTAAGGAACGTCTCCAGCCAGTCGATGGTTTCGATATCCAGGTGGTTGGTCGGTTCATCCAGCATCAGGACGCGCGGGTTGCTCACCAGCGCCCGGCCCAGCGCCGCTTTACGCAGCCAGCCACCCGAGAGCGAGGAGAGCTCGGTATCAGGCTTCAGGCCAATCTGCTCCAGCACATCATTGATGCGACTCTCCAGCTGCCACAGGTTCTGATGGTCAAGGATGCTCTGCAGGCGCGCCATCTCATTGAGGTTCTTATCGCTGGGATCCTCCATCACCACATGGGAGATGGCGTGATAGGCTTTCAGATGCTCGGCCTGCTCTTCCACGCCCTCGGCCACGAAGTCATAGACGGAACCGGTAATATTGCGCGGCGGATCCTGCTGCAGACGCGCCACCACCAGATCGGTTTCATAGATAATGCGACCATCATCCAGCGGCTGTTCGCCATTGATGATTTTCATCAGCGTGGATTTGCCCGCACCGTTGCGGCCCACCAGACAGACGCGCTCGTTCTCTTCGATATGCAGTTCGGTATTATCTAACAGCGGTGCATCGCTGAAAGAGAGATAGGCACCGTGGATACTGATTAATGACATGTAATCTTATTCCTTACCGGCATGAGTGATGAGCCAGCAGTTGTGAATCTGACGGTTACGTGCGAAGTCCTGCGACTGTGTTTTCTGGGTAATATCCTGCGCCTGCAGGCCCAGTGCTTTCAGGCCATCCATGTCCATTTTAAAACCGCGTTTGTTGTTGGAGAACATGATGGTGCCGCCGCGACGCAGCAGGCGCTTCAGGTTACGCATCAGCATCATATGATCGCGCTGAACGTCGAAGCTCTCTTCCATACGTTTTGAGTTGGAGAAAGTTGGTGGATCAATAAAGATCAGGTCAAAGTTCTCGTCACTCTCGTTCAGCCAGCTCAGACAGTCTGCCTGCATCAGACGGTGCTGACGCCCGGTCAGGCCGTTGAGGCGCAGGTTGCGCTCCGCCCACTCCAGATAGGTGCGCGACATATCAACAGTCGTCGTCGAACGTGCGCCCCCCAGACCGGCGTGTACGCTGGCAGAGCCGGTATAGGCAAACAGGTTGAGGAAATCTTTGCCCTGGCTCATCTGACCGAGCATTTTACGGGCGATGCGGTGATCAAGGAACAGACCGGTGTCAAGATAGTCGGTCAGATTCACCCAGAAGCGCGCATTAAACTCTTTGACTTCGAAGTAGTCACCTTTCTCATTGAGCTTCTGATACTGCGCTTTGCCTTTCTGACGTTCACGCGTTTTCATAATCAGACGATCGGCAGGCAGCTGCAGCACGCTCAGCGTCGCGCTGATCACGTCGAACAGACGCTGACGGGCTTTGTTGGGGTCGATGGTTTTCGGTGGCGCGTACTCCTGGATCACCACCCAGTCTGCATAGCGATCGACCGCAACGTTGTAGTCTGGCAGATCGGCATCGTAAATACGGTAGCACTCAATGCCTTCCTGACGCGCCCACTTCTCCAGCTTCTTAACGTTTTTACGCAGACGGTTAGCGTAATCTTCCGCAATCTGTCCGGCATTTTCGCTGCTGTTAACCGCCAGCTGATAGTTTTTCTGTACGCAATCCAGCGGGCCGTTCTTCGCTTTAAACTGGCGATCGGCACGCAGCTGCAGGCAGCTCAGCAGTTCTGGCGAGGCGCTGAACAGCGAGAGATTCCAGCCGCCGAAGTGCTGCTTCATCAGACGTCCGAGCTGGCTGTGCAGGGCAATCAGCGCGGGCTCGCTCTCCAGACGTTCACCGTAAGGCGGGTTGCTCAGCACCGTGCCGTGAACGGCCGCATCGACCGGATTGGTCAGTTTCAGCAGATCCTGTTGGGCAAACGTAAACAGCTCAAAGACACCAGCCCGGCGGGCGTTCGCCTGTGCCCACTCCAGTACCCGGCCATTGTTATCATAGCCGAAGAAGCGCGCCTGGGTGGCGGCGGTGCCAGCGCGCGCACGGCTCTGCGCCTCGGTTTTGACCGCCTGCCACAACGCCGCATCGAAGCGATTCCAGGCGGTAAAGCCCCAGTGTGTGCGCAGCAGGCCCGGTGCGCGATCGCTGGCGATCAGCGCAGCTTCAATCAGCAGCGTACCCGAACCGCACATCGGGTCGATCAGCGGTGTGGAAGGCTCCCAGCCGGAACGCAGGACGATCGCCGCCGCCAGATTCTCTTTCAGCGGCGCCTGGCCGGTCTGCTGACGATAACCACGCTGATGCAGTGAACTGCCGCTGAGATCCAGCGCAAGGCTGGCGCGGTCGCCGTTCAGCCAGACGTTGATACGGATATCGGCCTGCTCGCGATCGACATCGGGGCGCTCCAGATTCTGCCGGGTAAAGCTGTCCACGATGGCATCTTTCACTTTCAGCGCACCGAACTGGCTGTTACGGATGGATTCGTTGGTGCCGCTGAAATGCACGACAAAGGTTTTGTCGTTGCTGAACAGGGCCGGCCAGTCCACGCTCTGCACACCCAGATAGAGATCCAGGTCGCTGTAGACGCCGAACTCCCCCAGCGGCAACAGGATGCGTGATGCTAAACGGCTCCACATCAGGCTCTGGTACATGACGCGATCGTCGGCTTCGTAGTGAACGCCTCCCTGCACCACTTGCAAATCCTGCGCGCCCAGCGCGTCCAGCTCACTTTTTAACAGCTCTTCGAGCCCACGCGCCGTGCTGGCAAACAGAGAATTCATATCGTCACTTTTTAACTCTTGAGAAAATTGTCGCGCATTATAGCGAATCGGAGACCTATGTCATAAAGTTAGCTTCTTTTGTGTTGCGCGTCGGGTTTCAAGGAGAACACCATGATCACGCTTTCCCGCTTATTTATTCATCCGGTAAAGTCGATGCGGGGACTGGCGCTGTCGCATGCGCAGGTCTCTGACAGCGGGCTGGCCTTTGATCGACTGTTTATGGTGACGGAAACCGACGGCACCTTTATTACCGCGCGACAGTATCCGGAGATGGTGCGCTTTACGCCTGCGCTGTTACCGGATGGCCTGTCGCTGACCGCTCCCGATGGCAGTCACGCCCTGATCCGCTTCAGCGATTTCGCCGATGAAGCGCACCCCACCGAAGTCTGGGGCAACCGTTTTACCGCGCGCATCGCCCCTGCGGCGATTAATCAGTGGCTGAGTCAGTTCTTTCCGCGCGCGGTCGAGCTGCGCTGGATCGGCCCACAGCCCACCCGCCGGGTAAAAGCCTGGGATCATATTCCGCTCAGCTTCGCCGATGGCTTCCCGTTTTTGCTGGTCAACAGCGCCTCACTGCACGATCTGCAGCAGCGCTGCCCTGCCAGCGTGCGCGTTGAACAGTTCCGCCCGAATCTGGTCGTCAGCGGCGCGGCCGCCTGGGACGAAGACAGCTGGGCGGAGATTCAGATTGGCGACGTGATCTTTGAGGTGACGAAACCCTGCAGCCGCTGCGTGCTGACGACGGTGAGTCCTGAGAGCGGGCGCAAACATCACGATGGTCATCCGCTGGCGACGCTGCAGACGTTCCGCACGGCGCAGGATGAGAGCGGGGATATCGATTTTGGTCTGAACCTGATCGCGCGTAACAGCGGGGTGGTGCGGGCCGGTGATGAGCTGCAGATCCTGAAGCGTCATACAGCGCGCGCATATGGCGCAGGCGTAGTGGTGGAAAAGTTACATCCCGAACGTCAGGCGCCCCACGCCGTGACCATCACTTTCAAGAGTCAGACGTTTACCGGCGATAATCAGCAGGTGCTGCTGGATCAGCTGGAGATGCAGGGTTTCCGCATCCCCTACTCCTGTCGGGCGGGACTCTGCGGCAGTTGCAGGCTGAATCTGGTTGCCGGTGAGGTAAAAGCACTGAAGCAGGGCGTGGTGCGTCAGGACGGCACGCTGCTGAGCTGCAGCTGTATCCCGGCGGGCGACATCGAACTGCGATAAATCAAACGGCGATAATCAGACCGCCCGGGCATAGCGCGGCGCGGCATCCTCATACCAGGGCTGCAGGCGATCGTTCATCACCTTGATGGCGTCGCCGAGCACCATATTTTTACCGGCCAGCATTAACTCCGGCTGCGCCAGCAGGCAGAGCGCGGCGTTATGACCACTCTCCACCACCAGCAACCGGGCCTGCTCGCCCTCGTCGGCCAGCGTGACCTGCACCATTTCACCGGCGCGCGGCTGCATCGCCGGGGCGTAGGCGGCAAAGTGCCAGCTTTTTGGCATCAGCGGTTTCAGGAAGCGGGCGGCGACCAGCGCATTCAGCACCAGCTCCGCACGATGGCTGCCGCTGAGTCTGCACTGCCGGCAGGTTTCGTCAAAGGTGTAATAGAGGGCGGCATCATCGACACAAAAGCCGGTGTCGCTGAAAGCATCCGGCGTCAGCATCTTGCGGGAATAGCGGGAACGAAAAAGCATACCGTCTGCCAGATCGAGCATCATTCGGTCGTGGCTGCTGTCGAAATACCAGCGCCAGTTATCGTCGGGTTTAATGTTCATCCTGTGCCCTGTATTTACCGCTGCGCCAGACATCGCGCAGAATTCAGCGAAAAAGAAATATAAGGAAAAAGCTGAAAAAGCGTGCAACAGGACAAAATATAAACGAGCCAGGAGGAGAAATAAACCCCCCGGCCCGTCATTGTGAGAATTGTCTTAGAGGTGGGTGACGATGTCTTTAATTAATCCTGGCCCCTGATAAATAAAGCCCGAATAAATCTGAACCAGCGTTGCGCCTGCGGCAATTTTTTCCCGTGCGGCGGTCAGTGAGTCAATGCCGCCCACGCCGATGATCGGCAGACGGTCCTGCAATTCCTGAGAGAGGCGCTGAATGACCGCGGTGCTGCGCGAGTGGACTGGCCGCCCGCTCAGCCCACCCTCTTCCTGCGCATGCCTGAGACCGCTCACCAGCGAACGATCCAGCGTGGTGTTGCAGGCAATCACGCCGTCAATCTGATGGCGAACTAAACTGTCCGCGACCTGAATTAACTCCTCTTCCGAGAGATCGGGCGCGATTTTTACGGCCACCGGAACATATTTAAGATGACGCTGCTCCAGCTCTTTTTGTTTCTGCTTAATGGACGCGAGCAGATCGTCGAGCGCCTCACCATATTGCAGTGAACGCAGGCCCGGGGTGTTGGGTGAGGAGATATTGATGGCGATATAACCAGCATGGGCATAGACCTTTTCCATGCAGATCAGATAATCCTCTTTTCCCTGCTCGACCGGCGTATCTTTATTTTTGCCGATATTGATTCCCAGCACACCGTTAAAACGCGCTTTCTTCACATTCTCAACCAGATGATCAACGCCCAGATTATTGAATCCCATCCGGTTAATAATGCCGCCAGCTTCAACCAGCCGGAACATTCGCGGCTTATCATTCCCCGCCTGCGCACGGGGTGTCACGGTGCCGACTTCGATGAAACCAAAGCCCATCGCCGCAAAGGCATCAATGCATTCGGCGTTCTTATCCAGACCCGCGGCCAGGCCAAGCGCATTTTTAAAGGTCAGCCCCATGCAGGTGACGGGACGTGACGGAAGATTCTGGCGATAGAACAGTTCCAGCGGCGTGCCGTTCATGAAACGCAGCTGCTGAAAGGTGAGTTCGTGCGCGCGCTCAGGGTCGAGTTTAAACAGCGCCGGTCGGACGATAGGATAAAACATGCACTCTCCTGAAAGACGGAAGCAATCGTTAAAGTCGGTGCACGGGAAATTGTGCGCCAGAATGGTAAAGTGCTCTGGCGCAAAAGTAAATCGAACTGCGGGGATAGTGAAACTTAACGTAAATTGCTTTGATCTTACGCGGCGGAATCGTTTACCGGCTGGCTTTTCACCTCAGAGGGAAACAGGTATTCCCGCAGGATGCCGTGACGATGCATGATGGCAAAGATACCGAAGCAGACAAAGGCTTCCGCGCCGACCATCGACCATGCCGCACCGATCGCCCCGAACTTCCACGCCAGGAAACAGCATAGCGGCACGTTAATCACGCCTGCGGCCATCATGACCCACATACGCTGGCGAGCCAGGCCATGAGGGATCAGGATCTGTAAGCCAGCCGGATAAGCGACGTTGCCGAACAGGAAGCAGAGCACAAAGACGCGCAGCACATCTGCCGACGGAATAAAGTCTTTACCCAGCAGGATAGAGACCACAAGGTCGGCAAAGACCCAGGTGAAGATCACGATCGACAGACTCAGCCCGAACGAGAGCATCAGGCTTTTTCGGGTCGCCGCTATCGCAGCACGTTTATCCCGGCCGAAGAGGTGGCTGACGCGCGGGAAGAAGGCGCTGCCGATCTGCTCGGGTACCGAGTTCGCTGCTTTACGCAGACGGTCTGCACCGTTGTAGATCCCGACCATATAGGTCGATGTAAAGGAAGCGAGGATCACCACGTTGACGCTGTTGAACAGGTTTGCACCGGCAATGGCGATAAAGACATCCAGGCTGTCGGTGATACGCTGCTTAATTTCGCGCGGTTCGAAGCGATAGCGGCCAATGACCTTCATCTCCAGCACGAATTTCAGGGTAATTGCGGCGCTGATGATCGAAACCGTGCCCGGGATCAGCGCGGCCAGCCACGTATCCTGCGGCGATTTAACCAGCAGAAAGGTCAGAGGAATGGCGCAGAAGTTGCCGAAGGTGGCGATCATTGCCGTCTTGCCCAGCTTCTCAAAACCCTGCATCAGCCAGCCGAAGGAGAAGAGTGAACCAATCAGCGTGGTGCAGTTCGCCAGGATAATAAAGAACAGCGGATGCCAGGCAGGATTGAACCAGGTCGCGGTCAGCAGCGTGCCGCTGGTGAGCACCAGCAGCATCAGCTTGGCGTTGAACGTTGACCAGAAGAGCTGACTGACCCGCTCTTTATCATCACGATGGTGAGCAATATCTTTGGTTGTAAAGACATTGAATCCCCAGTCTGAGATGGTACTGCAATAGAGCACACAGGCGATGGCCAGCGCCAGCGTACCCATCTGCTCAACCCCCAGAACGCGGGCAAGATAAGGCAGCGTGGCCAGCGGAAACAGGAACGACGCGCCGCGATAAGCCAGCAGCGAGAAAATATTAATTACCAGACTTTTATCAAGAACTTTTGCCATGACGCAACAACCTTATACACATTGCATGTCTCACCTTCTCATTTCGCAAAGGCATAAACAATATTGCTTCACACTTTTCAGAATCAGGCTGATTTTCAGAATCAGGCGGCGCGTTTCAGCTCTTTTTTGACTTTATAGTGCTGCAGTGTAATAAACAGTTCAGGGCGGTTGAACAGTAGCCACTCTTTGAAGTTCTCTGTTTTCACATTCTGCCCCATAAAGCGGATGGCGTTAATCACATATTCCGGTACCGGCGTGCCGTTATAGAGCGATAAATAGATCATCAGGCGAAATGAGTGCACTAAATAGGCTTTTTCCAGCTGACTGCGCCACGCAGATTTCACCTGCGAACCGGTTAAGGTATTCCAGGCGTGCATAAAAGCATCATAACGCTGGTAAAAAAACTCATTACTTTTGGTACTGTTGGTGAGTGAGCCGTGACGAATGCGCTGCTTATAATAGACATGGCGACTGACCCAGGCCTGCTGACTTTTGATAAACGCGGACAGGGTAAAATTATGATCTTCATGCACGCGTTTCACAAAGCGTAATTTGTGCTGTTCAACAACCCGCTTACTGACGATATAACTCCAGGCCGCCGACGTGTATCTGCCGTTTCGCAGCAGGTGTAACAGGACCTCCTGCGGCTTTTGCTGACCAAAGATATCGTGCCGCACTTTTGGCGAAGTGACATCGATCTGACCGTCACGATAGACAGAGGAGTTGAAGCAGAACAGGTCCGTTTCAGGGTGCTTTTCCGCAACAATCGCCAGTTCAGTGACCAGGCCGTCCGTTACCACATCATCCGGGTCGCAGAAGAACAGGAACTGACCGCTGGCCGCCTCAATCCCCACATCACGGGCATGACCGGCACCGGCGTTTTCCGTTGTAATTATTTTCACCTGAGGCAGATGTGCATAATTCTGTTCAAGCAGAGCCAGCGTGCTGTCGGTGGAACCGTCATTCACAATGAGGATTTCATTGGGCGCTTTAACCTGGCGTAATAATGAATCGACACACTCAACAATATATTTCTCAACGTTGTAAGTGGGAATAATAACGGATAACAGGATGTCAGACATGTGCAATTCTCTGCTGTTAGAAAATGACAATACGATTCACCTGCCAGATGCAGGACCTGACCCGAGGCGAAACGTCGAAAAGAGTACGGCTCTGTTATTATGACTGACTGAATTGAGCCTGATTATCTTAAACCGGTTATCCAAAAAAAGACCAGCCGTAAAAAATCTTTTAACCCGTCACAGGCGGATCACTGTTAACCAAAGTGCATCTATAACTCAAAATAATGTTAAAAGCGTTGAGGTTCGATTTAAAATAGCCTGACAAGGCAGTTGTAACCAGATGGCGAAAAGCGTAAGCGAACATCTGAAAAGGTGAAAAAATTCACTATTCCTTCATTTTTATTACAGTATGCGTTCTGCGATTTATCTTAATATTCTCTCGTTATCTTCACACCGTTGCTGATTTCCGGCTGCCTGACTGGCCTCTTTTTTTCAGCCGCTTCGTTTTATTCGCTTTCTGCATCCGAAATAAAGCATTAAGCAATCAGACAAAAACGCGTTTTTTTTACCCGGGGCTGATTAAAAGCATCTCATATCAATGCTTTTAATGAATCCCCCGCCTGCCTGTGCCTGATTTAAGAATAATCGGAAGCGAAAAATTGCCTTTCAGACCCTGCCGCCTCTATTTCCACATTTCACCCTTGCTTTGCCGGATAAATCATTTAAGCCCACTCCACAGCTCTGACAGTATGAGGACATTAGTTCTCAACATTTGATAATCAATAACTTTTAGTTATAAGGAGTAATGATGCGAGTTATTACGCTGGCAGGCAGCCCACGATTCCCTTCCCGCTCAACCTCGCTACTGACAATCTGTCAGCACAGGCTTGAGGCCCTGGGCGTTGAGGTCATTCCCTGGAATATTCATAACTTCCAGCCGGACGATCTGATCAATGCGCGCTTCGATGCCCCTGCGCTGCTGGCGCTGCGTGAAGACCTGGCGTCGGCCGAGGGTCTGATCGTGGCAACCCCAATCTACAAAGCCTCATTTTCAGGTGCGCTGAAGACGCTGCTCGACCTGCTGCCTGAGCGCGCCCTGGAACATAAAGTGGTGTTACCACTGGCCAGCGGCGGCAGTGCCGGCCATATGCTGGCGATGGACTATGCCCTGAAGCCGGTACTTAACGCATTAAAGGCACAGGAGATCCTGCATGGCGTCTACGCCGGGGATCACCAGATTCATCACTACGACCGTCAGCCCGAGCTGCAGGAAGCGCTGTCCCAGCGGCTGGATGAAGCCGTCGCCGATTTCTGGCAGGCACTGACCCGTCACCACTACCCCGTCGCGCAGGCGGTATAAGGAAGAGCGTCATGAAGCAGAGATTAGGAAAGTGGCTGGTCGCGGGGCTGTTACTGGCTGGCCTTCAGGTTCAGGCCGCCGAATCCGATCCGGCAGAGATTCGCATCGGTTATCAGAAGGGGTCTGTCAGCATGGTGCTAGCAAAGTCGCACCATCTGCTGGAGACACGTTTCCCCCATACGCAGATTAAGTGGATTGAGTTCCCTGCGGGGCCGCAGATGCTGGAAGCGCTGAACGTTAACAGCATCGATCTCGGCAGTACCGGCGATCTGCCGCCGCTGTTTGCGCAGGCCGCAGGCGCGGATCTGCTCTATGTCGGCTCGGAGCCGCCCAAACCCAAAGCTGAAGTGATTCTGGTGCCGAAAAGCAGCCCCCTGAAACAGGTCGCCGACCTGAAAGGGAAGAAAGTGGCATTCCAGAAGGGCTCCAGCTCTCACAACTTACTGCTGCGCGCCCTGCAGCAGGCGGGTCTGAGCTTTAAAGACATCACGCCGGTCTATCTGACGCCAGCCGATGCCCGCGCCGCCTTCCAGCAGGGTAACGTGGATGCCTGGGCGATCTGGGACCCCTACTACTCTTCAGTCCTGCTGCAGGGCAATTCGCGCCTGCTGACGGATGGCAGCTCACTCAACCTGACCGGCTCCTTCTATCTGGCGACCCGCAGCTATGCCGAGGCGCACGGTGCATTTATCCAGAAGGTGCTCAACACCTTCAGCGAGGCCGACGCGCTGACAATCAGCCAGCCGCAGCAGAGCATCACGCTGCTGGCGCAGGCGATGGGCCTGCCTGAACCGGTCATCGCCAGCTATCTCAGCCACCGGCCGCCGACCCGGATTTCACCGGTCAGTGCCGAAACCGCCGCGGCGCAGCAGCGCACCGCTGACCTTTTCTATGCCAATCATCTGTTGCCCGTAAAAGTGACGATCCAGGATCGACTCTGGCAACCGCATACCCTGACGAAATAAGGAGCAACAATGAGCGTTTCCATTTTCTGGTTTCTGCCGACGCATGGCGACGGCCACTATCTTGGCACCGCCGAAGGCGCACGTCCGGTTGACCACGCCTATCTGCAACAGGTGGCCCAGGCCGCTGACCGTCTTGGCTTTGGTGGCGTCCTGATCCCCACCGGCCGCTCCTGCGAAGATGCGTGGCTGGTTGCCGCCTCGCTGATCCCGGTGACGCAGCGTCTGCGCTTCCTGGTGGCGCTGCGCCCTGGCGTAATTTCACCGACCCAGGCGGCGCGCCAGGCCGCGACCCTGGATCGCCTCTCGAACGGCCGGGCGTTGTTCAATCTGGTCACCGGCGGCGATCCGGAAGAGCTGGCCGGTGACGGGGTGTTCCTCGATCACCGCGAGCGTTATGCGGAGTCGGCAGAATTTACCCGCGTCTGGCGCCGGGTGCTGGAAGGCGAAACCGTCGATTACGAAGGCAAACATGTGAAGGTTCGCGGCGCGCGCCTGATGTTCAGGCCTGTTCAGCAGCCTCGGCCGCCGCTCTGGTTCGGCGGATCGTCTGAACCGGCGCAGGAGCTGGCGGCGGAACAGGTGGATGTCTACCTCACCTGGGGCGAACCCCCTGCCCAGGTCAAAGAGAAGATTGATCAGGTGCGTGCTAAAGCGGCGGCGCAGGGCCGGACGGTACGCTTCGGTATCCGGCTGCATGTGATTGTGCGGGAAACCAATGAAGAGGCTTGGCAGGCCGCCGACCGGCTGATTGCCAATGTCGATGACGCCACTATCGCGAAGGCGCAGGCGGCGTTCCAGCGGGCAGACTCTGTGGGTCAGCGCCGGATGGCCGCGCTGCATGGCGGCCGCCGCGACAAACTGGAGATCAGCCCGAACCTCTGGGCAGGCGTGGGACTGGTGCGCAGCGGCGCCGGCACGGCACTGGTTGGCGATGGCCCGACCGTCGCCGCCCGCATTAAGGAGTATGAAGCACTGGGCATCGAAACCTTTATCCTCTCCGGCTATCCGCATCTGGAAGAGGCTTACCGCGTCGGCGAACTGCTGTTCCCGCATCTTGATCTGCAGGTTCCGCTGGTGCCACAGCCGCGCGTGGTTCAGGCGCACGGTGAAGCGGTCGCCAACGATTTCACCCCTGAGAAAAAAGTCGCCCGCGGCTAAGGAGAGGAGAATGGCCAGAACCCGAAAACGCCTTGCCGATACGCTGGTGCCGTGGCTGCTGCCGATAGTGCTGGTCGTGGTGTGGCAGATCGCTTCGCAGACCGGCTGGTTATCGAACCGTATTCTGCCCGCGCCGGAGAAAATCGTGACCACCTTCTGGCAACTGACTGCCAGCGGTGAGCTCTGGCAGCATCTGGCCATCAGCAGCTGGCGGGCGCTGATTGGCTTCAGCATCGGCGGTTCGATTGGTCTGGTGCTCGGCCTGATTACCGGCACCTCCAGAACCGGTGAGCGCCTGCTGGACACCTCGGTACAGATGCTGCGCAATGTGCCGCACTTGGCCCTGATCCCGCTGGTGATCCTCTGGTTCGGCATTGATGAGTCGGCCAAAATTTTTCTGGTGGCGCTGGGTACCCTGTTCCCCATCTATCTCAACACCTATCACGGCATCCGTAATATCGATCGCGGGCTGGTCGAGATGGCGCGCAGCTACGGGCTTTCCGGCTGGAGCCTGTTTATTCAGGTGATCCTGCCCGGTGCGCTGCCCAACATCATGGTGGGGGTGCGTTTTGCGCTGGGGCTGATGTGGCTGACGCTGATTGTCGCCGAGACGATCTCGGCGAATGCGGGGATCGGCTATCTGGCCATGAACGCCCGTGAGTTTCTGCAGACCGACGTGGTCGTCGTCGCCATTATTCTCTATGCCCTGCTCGGCAAACTGGCAGATGTCGCCGCACTGCTGCTGGAACGTGTCTGGCTGCGCTGGCATCCCGCTTATCAACTGAAGGAGGAGAACGCATGAGCCAGACTTTCTCACCGGCCCGCCTGAACAGCGGCACGCCGGTTGGCGTGAACGGCGTCAGTAAACGCTACGGCAATCGCACCATTCTCAACAGCATCGACCTGCATATTCCTTCCGGTCAGTTTGTGGCGGTGGTGGGTCGCAGTGGCTGCGGCAAAAGTACCCTGCTGCGCCTGCTGGCCGGGCTGGAGCAGAGTACGGGCGGTGAACTGCTGGCGGGCAATGCGCCGCTGGCGTCGGCGCGTGACGATACCCGCCTGATGTTTCAGGATGCGCGACTGCTGCCGTGGAAAAAGGTGATCGACAATGTCGGGCTTGGCCTGCGCGGACGCGAATGGCGCAGCGCGGCGATGGCGGCGCTGTCGGCGGTAGGACTGGCGGATCGGGCCGACGAGTGGCCCGCCGCGCTCTCCGGCGGCCAGAAACAGCGCGTGGCCCTGGCCAGAGCCCTGATCCATCGGCCGGGTCTCTTGCTGCTGGATGAACCGCTGGGGGCACTGGATGCCCTGACGCGCATTGAAATGCAGGGGCTGATCGAGTCACTGTGGCAGCAGCACCACTTCACCGTGCTGCTGGTCACGCACGATGTCAGCGAAGCCGTCATGATGGCGGATCGTGTCCTGTTGATCGAAGAGGGTGAGATCGGGCTGGATCTGCAGGTGGATCTGCCACGCCCACGGCGACGTGGGTCGGCGCGGCTGGCCGAGCTGGAGGCGGAGGTGCTGGAACGGGTGATGCAGCGTACGGCGCCGGTATCGCCGGTACGTTACGCGCAGCAGCGCTAAAAAAAGGCGGAGGCCGTCTCAGACGCTCCGCCTTTCTGCTATCAGGCGTTCAGAGCCCGGCTGATTTTCTCGTAGAGGTCACCGGAGAGCTTATCCAGCGCCAGCAGCTGCTCCAGCGCCTGACGCATCAGCGCCTGAAGCTCTTCGTCGTAACGTTTCAGACGGATCAGCGGCTCCACCATCCGCGCCGCGACCTGCGGGTTGCGGCTGTTGAGATCGGTGAGCATCTCGACCAGGAACTTATAGCCGCTGCCATCCCGGGCATGGAACGCGGCCGGGTTAGCGGAGGCAAACGCACCAATCAGCGAGCGAACGCGGTTTGGATTGCTCATGGTAAAGGAGCGATGGTTCAGCAGATTACGCACGTTACGCATCACGTTCGCGGCCGGGCTGGTCGCCTGCAGCACAAACCACTTATCCATCACCAGACCATCCTGATGCCAGCGCTCATCATACGCCGCCAGCAGCGCGTCACGACACGGCAGCTGTGCCGCCACAGCCGCGGAAAGCGCCGCCAGCGCATCAGTCATGTTAGTTGCCTGCTCATACTGCGTCTGCACCAGCTTATCCGCCAGCTGCGCATCGCTGAAAGCCAGATAGGTCAGGCAGACATTTTTCAGGCTGCGCTGACCGATCGCCTGATGTTCCACACGGTATTCAGGCTGCTGACAGGCGTTGTAGATAGCATAGAACTCATCGGCCAGTTCGCGGGCCAGCGTACGCTGCAGCGCATCACGCACCAGGGCAATTGCCTGCGGATCGATGGTATCGAACAGTTCGGCAATTTCGTTCTCTGACGGCAGCGTCAGGATCAGCGCGGTCAGCGCCGGGTCGCTGTCGGCATCGAGGAGCACCGCCCGGAAGGCGTCGGCCACATGTAGCGGCAGCGACAGATGCTGGCCCTGCTGATAGCGGGCGACATTCAGCCGGATATAGGTTGCCAGCAGGCTCTGCGCCGCATCCCAGCGGGAGAAATCATTGCGGGCGTGACGCATCAGGAAGGTCAGCTGGGCATCGCTCCATTTATAGTCGAGCTTCACCGGTGCAGAAAATTCGCGCAGCAGCGACGGCACCGGCTGGAAGTAGACGTTGTCGAAGATAAAGGTCTGGAACTCCTCGGTGACATTCAGCACCGAAGAGACCGGATGACCGTTGTTCTGCAGCGGGATCACCTTGCCTTCGCCGTCATAGAGTTCGATATCCAGTGGAATATGCAGCGGCAGCTTCTCTTTCTGATCGGCGGTCGCCGGGGTGTGCTGCGTGACGTGCAGCGTATACTGCTCCAGCTCCGGGTTATAGTCGTCGCGCACCGTCAGCACAGGCGTCCCGGACTGGCTGTACCAGCGGCGGAACTGTGACAGGTCAACGTTAGAGGCATCTTCCATCGCCTGCACGAAATCATCACAGGTGGCGGCACTGCCGTCATGACGATCAAAGTAGAGCTTCATGCCCTTCTGGAAGTTCGCTTCGCCCAGCAGGGTATGCATCATGCGGATCACTTCCGATCCTTTCTCATACACCGTCAGGGTGTAGAAGTTGTTCATCTCCATAACCTGATCCGGACGGATCGGGTGCGCCATCGGGCTGGCATCTTCGGCGAACTGCGCACCGCGCACGATACGCACGTTGTCGATGCGGTTGACCGCGCGTGAACCCAGGTCGGAACTGAATTCCTGATCGCGGAACACCGTCAGCCCCTCTTTCAGGCTGAGCTGGAACCAGTCACGGCAGGTCACGCGGTTGCCGGTCCAGTTGTGGAAATATTCGTGGCCGATGACCGCTTCGATCCCCAGATAATCTTTATCCGTCGCCGTCTCCGCTTTCGCCAGCACATATTTGGCATTGAAGACGTTCAGCCCTTTGTTCTCCATTGCGCCCATATTGAAGAAGTCGACCGCCACAATCATAAAGATGTCGAGGTCATACTCCAGGCCGAAACGCTCTTCATCCCACTTCATGCTGTTTTTCAGTGAGGTCATCGCCCAGTCCGCACGATCCAGGTTGCCGCGATCGACGAAGATCTCCAGGGCCACATCACGGCCTGAACGGGTGGTGAAGCTGTCGCGCAGTACGTCGAAATCGCCGGCCACCAGCGCAAACAGGTAGCAGGGTTTCGGGAACGGATCTTCCCACTTCACCCAGCTGCGGCCCTGCTCATCGCGGCCGCTGTCGATCCGGTTGCCGTTGGAGAGCAGGAACGGATAGCGCTTACCGTCGGCATAAATCGTGGTGGTGAAGCGGGCCAGGACGTCCGGCCGATCGAGATACCAGGTAATATGACGGAAGCCCTCCGCCTCGCACTGGGTGCAGAGCGCCTCGCCCGATTTATAGAGCCCTTCCAGCGCGGTGTTCTGGTCCGGGTGAATTTCGTTGACGATTTTCAGGGTGAAGCTGTCCGGCAGCTGGCTGATGATCAGCGCGCCCTCTTCTTCCCGGAAGGCGGTCCAGGGCTGCCCGTCGATCTCCAGCGCAATCAGCGTTAAATCTTCGCCGTCCAGACGCAGCTCAGCCTGGCTGTCGCCCAGTCGTTTAACCTGGCTGATGGCCGTGACCAGCGTGGTCGACGCATCCAGCTCAAAGGTTAAATCGATGTCAGTAATGGTGTAATCGGGCGCACGATAGTCGTGGCGATACTTAATTTGGGGCTGTTGCGTCATATTGCGTCTCGCGTTGTTATAAGTTTACCGGCAAAGTCTAAGCTTGTTACTACAAGCTTGCCACGCACAAAGCACCGTAATGACTAAATGGCTACAGTTTGTTAACAAAGGCACAGATTGGCCTCGACCTCTCCGACTGAAATATGCTGTGATCGGCTTCAGATAGTGAATTATACTTCCGCGTCTTTATGACTGTGTACAACACCGGGCTCTGCGCCACCGAACAGGATGCTGAAACGCGCCATGACAGGACATGCTTCCCCGATACTGACCTCGCTGCTGGATACGGATGCCTACAAGCTCCATATGCAGCAGGCCGTTTTTCACCGTTATCATGACGTCACGGTGAAGGCGGAGTTTCGCTGCCGCGGCGACGAACAGCTGGGTCTCTACGCTGACGACATTCGTGACGCGATCACCACAATGCAGGACCTGGCGCTGACTGACGAAGAAGCGACCTGGCTGTCTCATCTTCCCTTTTTCCGTCAGGATTATCTTCACTGGCTGCGCCAGTTTCGTTATAACCCGGAGCAGGTTGAAGTACGCAATCACCACGGCATGCTGGATATCCGCATCCAGGGGCCGTGGCGTGAAGTGATTATGTGGGAGGTGCCGTTACTGGCGCTGATCAGCGAGATTGTGCATCGTCATCGCACGCCGCAGGTCACTACTCAGCAGGCTGTCGACCATCTGCACCAGAAACTCAGCGCCTTTAAAACCGAGGTCGCTGATCTCGATATGTCACGCTTCCGCCTGATGGATTTCGGCACCCGTCGCCGCTATTCGCAGGATGTGCAGGAGGCGATCGTCTCCACGCTGAAACAGGATTTTCCGTGGCTGATTGGCACCAGTAACTATGATCTGGCGCGTCGTCTGTCACTGACGCCGGTGGGCACCCAGGCGCATGAGTGGTTTCAGGCGTTTCAGCAGATCAGCCCGGTGCTGGCCAACAGCCAGCGTGCGGCGCTGCAGGCCTGGCTGGATGAGTATGATGACCAGCTGGGTATCGCCCTGACGGACTGTATTGCGATGGATGCCTTCCTGCGTGATTTCGGGCCGCACTTCGCCCGTCGCTATCAGGGCCTGCGCCACGACTCCGGCGATCCGGTCGAATGGGGAGAGAAAGCGCTCGCCCACTACCGGAAACTCGGTATCGATCCCCTCAGCAAAAACCTGGTTTTTTCAGACAACCTGAACCTCGACAAAGCGCTGGCGCTCTATCGTCATTTTGGTCAGCGAACCAACGTGGTGTTTGGCATCGGCACCCGCCTGACCTGCGACATTCCGGGCGTGACGCCGCTGAATATCGTGATCAAACTGGTGCAGTGCAATGGCAAGCCGGTCGCGAAACTCTCAGACAGTCCGGGTAAAACGATCTGCCAGGATAAAGCCTTTGTCCGCGCCCTGCGCAAAGCCTTTGATCTGCCACTGGTGAAAAAAGCGAGCTGAATCCCTCTTAATCGGGGCGTTGATACGCCCCGCCTCTGCTGTAATAAATCCGCTTTCCCCCTGAATTTTGCTTGTTTCCTGAAGACTCGCAAGTAACATAGCAAAACCCCGGATGGGGCAACTTTTTACTCACTTCTTCTATATAGAGAGATATTTATGAGCGTAGTGCCTGTAGCGGATGTACTGCACGGTCGCGTCGCGGTTGACAGTGAAGTCACCGTACGTGGTTGGGTGCGTACCCGAAGAGATTCAAAAGCCGGTCTTTCCTTCATCGCCGTCTATGATGGCTCCTGCTTTAATCCCGTTCAGGCTGTCGTCAATAATTCTCTGAATAATTATCAGGATGAAGTGCTGCGTCTGACCACGGGCTGTTCCGTTATCGTCACCGGTAAAGTGGTGGCCTCGCCGGGTCAGGGCCAGGCTTTTGAGATTCAGGCGACCAGCCTGGAGGTGGTGGGCTGGGTCGAAGATCCCGACAGCTATCCGATGGCGGCGAAACGCCACAGCATCGAATACCTGCGCGAAGTGGCGCACCTGCGTCCGCGCACCAACCTGATCGGTGCGGTCGCCCGCGTTCGTCATACGCTGGCGCAGGCGCTGCATCGCTTCTTCCATGAGAACGGCTATTTCTGGGTCTCTACCCCGCTGATTACTGCCTCCGATACCGAAGGCGCCGGCGAAATGTTCCGTGTTTCCACGCTGGATCTGGAAAACCTGCCGCGTAACGATCAGGGCCATGTTGACTTCAGCGAAGATTTCTTTGGTAAAGAGGCGTTCCTGACCGTGTCGGGTCAGCTCAATGGCGAAACCTACGCCAGCGCCCTGTCGAAAATCTACACTTTCGGCCCGACGTTCCGTGCAGAGAACTCCAACACCAGCCGTCACCTGGCGGAATTCTGGATGCTGGAGCCGGAAATTGCGTTTGCCTCACTGGATGATGCGGCTGACCTGGCGGAAGCCATGCTGAAGTATGTCTTTAACGCGGTACTGGAAGAGCGCGCCGATGATATGGCCTTCTTCGCCGAGCGCGTAGACAAAGAAGCGGTAGAACGCCTGCAGCGCTTCATTACCACCGATTTCGCGCAGGTCGACTACACCGATGCGGTCGGGATCCTGATGAACTGCGGCCAGAGCTTCGAAAACCCGGTTTCCTGGGGCATCGACCTCTCGTCTGAGCATGAACGCTATCTGGCTGAGAAACACTTCAAAGCACCGGTAGTGGTGAAAAACTATCCGAAAGACATCAAGGCGTTCTATATGCGTTTGAACGACGATGGCAAAACCGTGGCAGCAATGGATGTTCTGGCACCAGGCATCGGTGAGATCATCGGCGGTTCACAGCGTGAAGAGCGTCTGGATGTGCTGGATGCGCGTCTGGAAGAGATGGGCCTGAATAAAGAAGATTACTGGTGGTATCGTGATCTGCGTCGCTATGGCACCGTGCCACATTCTGGTTTCGGCCTGGGCTTTGAACGTTTAATCGCCTATGTTACCGGCGTACAAAATGTCAGGGACGTTATCCCCTTCCCACGTACGCCACGCAACGCGAGCTTCTAAGATTCGGCATTAAATATAAGAAATTCATATATATAAAGAGGTCGGCACTGCCGGCCTTTTTTTATTTTTGTAAATTTTGAGTTGTCTCACAAAGTTCCGTATTTTTTACATTTTGTAATACATATTTTCCTTTTGAAACCAGATTACGAGTTTAGTAGCATTTTCGCGCTAGAATTAAGGCGGGGGGGATGGAAAGATGCGTGCAGACACAGGAAGACACCAAACTTCGTTCAGGGTTCCGTAAAGATTTCCTGACGGCAGTGGCAGGTGTACAAATAACTCCAATGAGGGTAATGAATAATGATGAAGCGCAATATTCTTGCAGTGGTTATCCCTGCTCTGTTAGCCGCCGGCGCAGCCAATGCTGCCGAAATCTATAACAAAGACGGCAACAAACTGGACCTGTACGGTAAAGCTGTTGGCCTGCATTACTTCTCAGATGACGACGGCAACAACGGTGACAACTCTTATGTTCGCTTCGGCTTCAAAGGCGAAACCCAGATCAATGATCAACTGACCGGTTACGGCCAGTGGGAATACAACATTCAGGCGAACAACTCTGAAGGTTCTGACGCACAGGACGGCAACAAAACCCGTCTGGGCTTTGCCGGTCTGAAATTTGGTGACGCGGGCTCAATCGATTACGGCCGTAACTACGGTGTGGTTTACGATGCAATCGGCTGGACCGATATGCTGCCAGAGTTTGGTGGCGATTCAGGCTACTCAGATAACTTCATGAACGGTCGCAGCACCGGCCTGCTGACCTACCGCAACACCAACTTCTTCGGCCTGGTTGATGGCTGGGACTTTGCGGCTCAGTACCAGGGCAAAAATGACCGTGCAGACATTCGTCGCGCTAACGGTGACGGCTACGGTGTGTCAACCAGCTATGTTTCTCCAATTGGTGTAGGCTTCGCAGCAGCATATAGCAGCAGCGATCGTACTAATGCGCAGTCTGCTGGTACCGTTCGTGATACAAATACTAATACCAACGTAGCTACAGGTGTTGGCGAAGGTAAACGTGCTGAAAACTGGGCAACCGCGCTGAAATATGATGCAAACAACGTTTATCTGGCAGCAATGTATGGTGAAACCCGTAACTCTACACCTATCAAATCAGGTGACTTAACCGCGTTTGCTAACAAAGCACAGAACATTGAGCTGGTTGCGCAGTATCAGTTCGACTTCGGTCTGCGTCCATCCCTGGCATACGTGCAGTCTAAAGGCAAGGATATCGAAGGCGTGGGCGATGCTGACCTGGTTAAATACTTCGACGTTGGCGCGACTTACTACTTCAACAAAAACATGTCTACCTATGTTGATTACAAAATCAACCAGCTGAATGACAACAACCCACTGGGTCTGAATACAGACGACGTGGTGGGTGTGGGCCTGGTTTACCAGTTCTAATCCTGCTTCAGCATGTTGAAAAACGGGGCTCTGGCCCCGTTTTTTTATGGCAGCGATTTGAGATATCCGCGTTTTACACCACCTTCCCCCGTGCTTCTTCACGCTGGTTTGACCCTCTCGTCATCTGCAGCGCAAAATGCAGGAATTTGTCTCGCAAACGGTTGGCATTTGCCCGGCCGGGCGCTAACCTGAGAGTCCTCTTGCTTAAGTTCACGCTAATGGACCTGACACATGTTTGAATCGATCTCTGCTGCACCCGCCGATCCTATTCTTGGGCTGGCCGATCTGTTTCGTGCCGACGACCGCCCTGAAAAAATCAATCTGGGTATCGGCGTTTATAAAGACGAAACCGGCAAGACCCCGGTGCTGACCAGTGTTAAAAAGGCTGAGCAATACCTGCTGGAAAACGAAACCACAAAAAACTATCTCAGCATTGATGGTCTGGCGGATTTCGCCCGCTGCACGCAGGCCCTGCTGTTCGGCATCCAGAGCCCCCTGATTACCGCCAGCCGCGCGCGCACCGCGCAGACGCCGGGCGGTACAGGCGCACTGCGTGTTGCAGCCGATTTTCTTGCTACGCAGACCACGGTGAAGCGGGTCTGGATCAGCAATCCGACCTGGCCGAATCATCACAACGTGTTTCACGCTGCCGGTCTTGAAGTCTGCGACTATCACTATTACGACGCAGAGACCCATTCGCTGGACTTTGAAGGGATGATCGCGTCGCTGCAGCAGGTTCAGCCGGGTGATGTGGTGCTGTTCCACGGCTGCTGCCATAACCCGACCGGGATTGACCCGACGGCGGAGCAGTGGCAACAGCTGGCGCAGCTTTCACAGGCCAGGGGCTGGCTGCCGTTATTCGACTTCGCCTACCAGGGCTTTGCCCGTGGTCTGGAGGAAGATGCTGAAGGCCTGCGCATCTTTGCCGCCTCACATCAGGAGCTGATTGTTGCCAGCTCTTACTCGAAGAACTTTGGTCTCTATAACGAGCGTGTAGGTGCCATCACGCTAGTGGCAGCGGAGGCGGGCGTAGCCGATACCGCGTTCAGCCAGGTGAAATATACGATCCGCTCCAACTACTCTAACCCACCAGCGCATGGTGCGGCGGTGGTCGCCACGATCCTGGGCAATGACACGCTGCGCACAATCTGGGAGCAGGAGCTGTCGGATATGCGTCAGCGCATCCAGCGCATGCGCCAGCTGTTTGTGAACACCCTGGCGGAAAAAGGTGCACAGCGCGACTTCAGCTTTATCATCAGACAGAACGGTATGTTCTCGTTCAGCGGCCTAACCAAAGATCAGGTGATCCGCCTGCGGGAAGAGTTCGGGGTTTATGCCGTCAACTCAGGCCGCGTGAACGTGGCGGGCATGACGCCAGACAATATGTCGGCGCTGTGTGAAGCGATTGTCGCTGTGCTGTAACGCAGACGACGTAACGAAAAAATGGGCCGGATGGCCCATTTTTTTATGGCAGGAAAACCGCTGACGCTTTACTGCAGGAAAGGGTTGCTGATGCGTTCATGTCCCAGCGTAGAGACTGGGCCGTGACCAGGCAGGAACGTCACGTCATCGCCCAGCGGCAGCAGTTTGCTGCGGATAGCCGCGATTAACTGCTGGTGATCGCCCTGCGGGAAGTCAGTGCGCCCGATGCCGCCATTGAAAATGACGTCACCGGAGATCAGCAAGCGCCCCAAACGATCAAAGAACACAACATGCCCGGGCGAGTGTCCCGGACAGTGCAGCACCTCCAGCGTGGTCAGCCCGACCTGCACGCTCTCGCCCTCTTCCAGCCAGCGATCGGGGGTAAAAGGCGCGCACTCTTCCAGTCCGAACATCCGGCTCTGCGTGGGCAACGCCTCCAGCCAGAAAGCATCGCGCTTTTGCGGCCCCACAATCTGAACATCATAGAAGGCGGCCAGCTCCACGGCGGCCCCGACATGATCCAGATGGCCATGCGTCAGGAGGATCTGAGCGGGTTTAAGACTAAGCTGTTCCAGCGTTTGCTTAATCAGTTCAGCATCGCCGCCGGGGTCGACCAGCGCGGCTTCACGCGTGGTCTCGCACCAGATAACGGAACAGTTCTGAGCAAACGCTGTAACAGGAATAATGTGGTAATTCATAACGCTCCATGACCGGCTCACGCAGCGTTGCCGGTGTCGTTACCAGTGCCTGATCGGCCCGGTGTCAATGTGCACAAAGTTACTGCGGGGATAATATCCTACACCACCGGCGCGCAGAGATAACGCCGCTTTGCGTACATTCGCTAACGAAATCCCTTCAATATGAAAATCCATCGCCTGACCTTTGGTGTGATAGCTATGCTTGGCTACCCCGGGACCACTTTCCCGCAGCATATTATTGGTGGCCAGAGAGCGATAACCCGACACCAGCTGAATGGGTTTACGCGTCCCCAGCAGGGCCTGCAGGCGAAAGATTTGGTCAAACAGATGGGGGTCAATACTTTTTACTTTGTTGGCGCGATAGTCCCGGAAGAAGTGATTTAATCGTGACAACTCATCCTTGTCGTAACTCTTACCATTAAAAAATTCAGTTTTAAGGGTTTCACCGGTGTGAAGGTTATTGAGCATCAACACACGCGGACGAGACGTTGAAAGTGAGGCCCTGGCAGAAGCTGGCAGGAGTGCCAGTCCGGCGGCGGCGCTACCGCATAACAGTAGTTTGCGACGAAAAGAATCAATAGTAGACATGTAGCGGATTACCTGAGAGTCAAGCCATAGTCATGTGCAAAAAGCGCACAGGCCGAACCATAACTTTCTCTCAGTGGAGCGTCAACCCATCCACCAGCAGTTTGCGAGGCGACCCGCACCAGGATCGCCTCTGGCTGCCTCTTCTCCCTGCACCGCTAACGATGCAAAATCAATCACTAGAGCAGCAATTTCTCTGCCCGGCTCAGCGCCTGGCTGCCCGAACGCGCCGTGTCATCATAATTGTAAATATCTGTACGGAACTGGGGTTTGCCGTCATCTGCGACCCACGCTGTCAGATAGTAAAGATTGACGGGAATGCGATGGCGAATCGGCACATAGCGGGTATCGCCCTCTTTCAGGGTGCTGGAAATGCGGGAATCATTCCAGCCTGCATCTTGCAGCAACAGACCCGCCAGTTCAGAGGCTTTATTGACCCGGACACAGCCTGAGCTCAGCGCACGAATATCGCGCTGGAAGAGGTTGTGGTTAGGCGTGTCGTGCAGATAGATCGCATCCGAGCTGGGCATATTGAATTTATAACGCCCCAGCGCATTGGCTTCACCCGGTGCCTGAATCAGCCGGTAAGGAAACGAGGAGGCGGTTACCATGCGCCAGTCGATCATGCTGGGGTCGATGACTTCAGCATCCGCACTCCAGCCCGACAGCAGGGTATAACCATGCTTGTATAGGTAAGTTGGATCCTGCTTCACTTTAGGAATGATATCTTTGCGCACCAGCGTCGTCGGCACGTTCCACGGCGGATTGAGCACCACATTGTTCAGCGCGCTGCGCATCAACGGCGTTTTGCGATCGGGACGGCCGACGATAACCCGCGATGAGAGAATTTTATTGCCGTTGTTGTAATAGATCAGCGAATAGTTGGGGATGTTGACCATGATGCCGTTATGCATATCGTCCGGCAGCAGACGCAGTCGCTGAATATTCAGCGCCAGCAACGACGCGCGCATCTGCGGAGAGACGTTGAGCCACTGCCGCGTTCTGGCCCCGATAGCGCCATCGCCATCCAGTCCCTGCCACTGCTGAAAACGTTTCACCGCCGCTACCAGCGTCTCATCGTAAATATTGGCCGTGTTGCCTTCGAGTGTCTGGCTGCGGACGTTACCTGGCGACTGCGGTGCAGGGGAAATCAGATTGCTGATCGGCGCAGCAGAAGGGCTGACCGCCACCGGCTGGTCGCTATGCGTTACCGGCGAGGGTGCGACGGGCACCGCATCGTCATCGGGTGCCGGTGCATTTACCTGCGCCGTTAACATGCCGCTGCGCTGCAATATTTCACGCAGTGCCGGTACATCATCGCTGACCTGACCCGGACGCAGCGTTTCACTGCTTTTCAGCTGTGGCCAGGGCTGTCTGTCGCTGAGCAGCGTCTTCAGCGCAGCGTGCATCAGCTTATACTGGGGATGCTGCGGCTGCAGTGAGGTTATAAAGTGGCTGGCCGCTCCGGCATTGACCGCATTCTGCCACTGATTGACTACCGCGACCGACGGCTGCGTCAGCCGGTAAGGAACATTGCTGTAGAGCCAGGTTTCCCCCTGGGTCGGAACACTGGAGACGAACTGCAGATAACCCAGCATCGCATCGGAAAGGGTTACATCCCGCGCAAAGCCGGTAATAGCCGGGTTAGTCAGACGCTCAATCCAGCGCGTGAACTGCGGCTGAACGCCAGACAGCGCCACCTCAGCCAGCTGCTGCTGAAATTTTTCTACTGCCTGGGCATCCTGCCAGAGCGGCTGCATATTGCGGGACGCATAGAGCGCCGCCAGCGGCGCCTGATAGAATGGCTGATCGGCGCCGGAAAAAGCCTGGCGGATACGTTGCTGACTTTCAGTGACGGAGAGTGCCGCATGCGTTTTGCCGGGCAGTGCAGCGATAATCGCGGCTTGTGGTAGCGTAAATGGAACAGCGGTTAGCGCCAGCGCTAACAATGATACAACGCGATGATGATTAACCTTTTTTACCAGCAACATCCCTGCCCCCTTATCTTCTCAACTACGCAGCGTTCCCTGTAACGACTGCGTTCGGGCTGCTACTCATAATGTTGAGTATACAAACAAAAACGGCATTTGCCTTCTGTGACAAATGCCGTAACCAGATTAACCAATGGTTCAGTTTTTGACTACGTCTCTGCCTGGGAATTTTCAGCAGTTAAATCAGGCAGCGCATCCGCGTCGCTGCCTGGCCGCACCGGTGAGGGATCGGCGGCAAAACCGCGCAGCCCGACCACATGGACGTGCTCGGTATTATTGAACACTTTACGCACCAGCTTATAGGTCGTGCCTTTCTCCGGGCTGATGTTTTCTGGCGCGGCAATCACCAGCTGCATCTCCAGTCGCTCGCACAGCTCGAACAGCGTGGCGATGGAGCGGGCATCCAGACGGGCTGCCTCATCGAGGAACAGCAGACGGCATGGCGATATATCTTTGCCGCGCAGACGACGTGACTCCTCCTCCCAGCTCTGTACTACCATCACCAGGATAGACATACCGGTACCGATCGCCTCACCGGTTGACAGCGCGCCGCTCTCTGCCCGCAGCCAGCCATCCGACCCACGGTTCACTTCCACTTCCATCTCCAGATAGTTGCGGTAGTCCAGCAGCTCTTCACCGATGGTCTGCGGCGTGCGCTGTCCCATGTCGATATGCGGATTCAGGCGCTGATAAAGTTTCGCCAGCGCCTCCGAGAAGGTCAGGCGGTTGCTGTTAAACAGATCCTGATGCTGTTCATGCTCTTCCGAGAGGGTGTCCAGCAGCATTGAATGGGTTTCACGCACGTTCACGTTGAGCCGCACGCTGCGAACCTGACCAAAGCTGACGGTCTGCAGGCCCTGGTTAAGCTGGCGGATACGGTTCTGCTCACGCTGGATGGTCTTACGGATGATATTCGCCGCACTGCGGGAGCTGATCGCCAGCGTCTGCTCACGCGCAGTCAGCTCTTCCGTCAGCCGGTTCAGCTCAATTTCCATCTGTTCGATCGCTTCCACCGGATCGTCCGTGCGAATAATATCCTGACGGATACGCTCGCGCAGATGCTGGTAGACCGCAATAAAGAACTGAATTTTACGTTCCGGACGTTTGGGATCTTCCGACAGCCGCAGCACATCCCGCAGATGTTCGTTGTCCGCCACCGCCAGACGCAGCGCACCCAGTGCTTTATCGGACATCGAACGCAGCTCATCGCCGCTCAGATAGGCCAGTTCGCGTCGATGCAGACGGCGCTCCACCCCATTCTCTTTGACCAGACGCAGCACGGTACACCAGCCCGCTTTCGCGCTGACCACCTGCTCACGTACCTGATGATAATTTCGCTCCAGCTGACGCAGTCGCTTCTGCAGGTTGTCCATCTCCGCTTCACAGAAGGTCAGCTGTTTTTCCAGCTGATTGCGGCGGGCACGGTTGTGGCTCAGGGCCGTGTAAAGCTCATCACGACGTACGCGTGCACGGGCTTCTGCGCTGCTATCGGCCTGAACGCCGATATCCTGCATCTCCTGCTGCAACTCCTTCAGCATGTCGCGTTTGGCATCCCAGGCGCTCTTCAGCGAGGCGAGCACCTGAGTGAACTGCGTCAGCTGGGCCTGATGTTCCCGCAGGCGATCGCGACAGCGGCTGCGTTCGCTTTCCGCCTGTTCCAGACGCTGGCGCAGCTTATCGCTGAGATCGTTGTTGCCGTTGAGCATGCCCGCAGAGTCTTCATAGCTGAAGTGTGCTCGGCGCTGTACCACTTCGGTCAGGGCAAAGGCCTGCTGACGTGCGCTGCGCTGCTGCTGCTGCGCCTGCTGATAATCGGCCTGAAGCTGCTCATGCTGCTCCGGATCGCTCTGCAATACGGCGAGGATCGGTTCAAGTTTCGCCAGCTTAGCGCCATGCTGATGCAGGAAGCGCGCCGCGTCCTGCGCGGCATTGACCTGCTCACGGATCTCTTCGCAGCGGTCGGCCAGGGTATCGTCCAGCAGCAGATTAACGCGAGGCAGCAGACGGTTTAACTGCGACACGCCCTCTTTCGCCTGCTCATACTGCTGACGCTGCTGCTGGTTGTTGCTTTCATGCTGATTCAGCGCCCGCTCCAGCTCGCCCCGCCGCGCGCCCAGCTGACGGATCTGCGCTTCCGGATCGTCATCAAAGGCGACAGCCAGATGTGAACCGATAAAGCGGCTGAAGGATTGATGCAGACGCTGGGTTTTCTGCACATCAAACGACAGCGTAGCGTAGCGTTCAGCCAGTTTGTCGCGCTCAAGGTGCAGCTGCTCAAGCTGATTCTCACGCGCTGCGCGGCCAAACAGCGGTATTTTCGGGAAGCGCGAGTAGCGCCACTGACGATCCGCGACCTTCACGACAACGGCATTCTGCAGCTCATCGACGCTGAAAACGCTGTCATCGAACGACTGCGGATCCCCTTCGATCAGATAGAGATCTTCCGGGCACTCTTCCAGCCCGTCCAGCATCTCGCGCACCTGCGAGAGATCGGGCACCACAATCGCATGACGCGACGGACCGTAAAGCGCCGAGAAGTAAGGCGCATCATCCAGTGTCACATCATCATAAATTTCAGAGAGCAGAACGCCGCCAAACCGTTCGGCCAGCTGGGTCAGACGCGCATCTTCCGCACCGCCTGGCTGGCTCAGTCGCTCAATCTGCTGCTCAATATCGCGTTTGCTGGCAGCCACTTCGTCGCGTTCGACGGTGGTTTCACGCTCACGCTCCAGCAGCTGCTGCATATATTCGGTGACATCCTGGCTGCTGCTGAGCGCCTGACCGGTCTGCTCACTGAGCTGCGTCAGGATCTCCTGCGCCGCCAGCCAGTGAGGGGCACGGGCGGTCAGGCTGGTGATGCGCTCACGCAGCTGCTCCAGCTCCTGACGCATCTTCATGCGCTGTTCACCGGCGTCCGACACGCTGCTGTTCAGCTGCTCGATCCGGGCTTCCAGCTCCTGCTGCAGATCCGCCAGCGCATCGGGTTCGTAGTGCTGTCCCTGACGCTTGCAGAACTCGGCCAGCAGACGCTCCGCCTCATGCTGCTCGCGCAGACGCTGTTCCAGTTCATTAAGACGCAGACGCAGCGACGAGAGCTGCTCGGCGTGGTGACGCTGATTGCTCGCATCGCGCAGCAGTTCGCGGCCGATCTGCCACGCATCCTGTCGCGTCACGTCACCGGCGATGCTGGTGACCAGCGCCAGCGCCTGCTCAAACTGACTGTGCGCCGCTTCCGCCACGCTCAGCTTCTGTTCCAGATGGAGCAGACGTTCTGTCGCCTCTTCCTCTTTAGCCTGGAAGCTCTCCTGCCACTCTGCCGCATTATCAATGTTCAGTTCGGGCAGCTGACAGAGCGTCCGGGCGCGCTCCAGCGCCTGCAAGGCCTGCTGATACTGGATAGCACGGGTCTGCTGCACATCGAGCGCCTGCTGGAAATCGGCCAGCTGGCTTTTCAGCTCATCCACTTCCAGCTCGGCTGCTTCGGCGCGGGCTTCGTTCTCTTCCTGAATTTCGCGCGCTTCGGCGACCACTTCGGTCTGCTCTTCCAGCCGCAGGGTCAGATCTTCGATATCCGCGTCGTAACGTTCAATCTTCTCCTGCTGACGCATCGCGGTCTGCACCAGGTTCAGGTGGTCGCTGGCGGCCTGATAATCGACTTCAAGATCGTTTTCTGCGCCGCTGTGCTCAGCCAGTTCGCGCGCCATCTCAACGTGACGATACTGTTCGGTTGCCAGCTGCTTGCGGCTGCTGAACAGCTCGTTGCGCAGCTGCAGCGCGCTGTCGAGGTGCCCCCGTCGCTCGTTGGCGTGACGCATATAGTCCGCTGAGACGTAGCTGGTCGCCTCGGAGATCAGGTGCTTGAAAAGATCGCGGTCAGACTGCGTCACGCGAATCGCTTCCAGCGTCATGCGGTTCTCGCGCAGCGCGGCTTCCATATCCTGGAACGCTTTGCGCACCCCGCTGTTTTCAGGCAGCAGGTAGTCACGCAGCGATCGGGTGATGGCGCTGGAGATCCCGCCATAGAGCGAGGCTTCAATCAGGCGATAGAACTTGCTGCGATCGCTGGCAGAGCGCAGACGACGCGGCACCACGCCGAGATCAAACATCATGGCGTGATAGTCAGTGACGGAGTTATAGGCGCGGAACTGCACGCCCTCCTGCGCCTCGACGCGCTCTTTGACCTCGTTCAGCGGCAGTACGCGCGCCTGACGGCTGTTAAGCACCTCCGTCAGCATGTCGGTCGGATTGGTGTCGGTGGGCAGGCCGTGAATACTGAAGGGCTTGATATCGACCTTTTTATCGCGTCCCGCCACCTGCTGCAGGCGGACGCCGACCACCACACGCTGATGACGTGAGTTAACCACATCCAGCATCGAGTAGCAGACCCCGGCGCGCAGTTTACCGTGCAGACCTTTGTCGCGGGAGCCGGAGGTGGCGCCCGCTTCGGTGGTATTACGGAAGTGCAGCAGCGTCAAATCGGGGATCAGCGCCGTCACGAAGGCGGCCATCGTGGTGGACTTGCCTGCACCGTTACCGCCGGACAGCGTGGTGACTAATTCATCAAGATCAAAGGTACGGGCAAAAAAGCCGTTCCAGTTGATCAGCGTAAGCGAACGAAATTTTCCGCGCTCAATCATGCCTGTTCTTCCTCTGCGTTCTCACTCGCGTCGCTTTCCTGCCCTTCACCTTCGTCGGTGTCGACCGCTGCTGTCGCGTTTTCCAGTAGCATGGCTTCGCCATCCCGAATCAGGCGAAGCTGCGCTTCACGCGCGTCATCGCCGCCGCGCACGTCGGCACCAAAACGAAACACCGATTCGGTGATGCGGAATTTGCTGCTGTCGTTGCCGAAAAACCACACCATGCCCAGGCGACGCAGGCGGCTCAGGGAAGCGCGCACTTTCTCCTGCAGTTTGGTGCGGTCCAGATCGGATCCTGTCGAACGCTGATTGACCAGCTTCAGCAGACGGTTCTCGTCGGCCAGAGAGAGCAGTTCGTCATACAGCTCCTGCTGGGTGAAGATCCCCTCATTGGCCAGCCTTTCCGGGCTGAGATAGAGGTAGCAGAGGATCTTGCCGACCATCATATCCAGCTCAGAGAGTACCGAACGCGGGATCAGCGTGGTTGAACGCGGACGCAGATAGAAAAACCCTTCCGGAGCACGAATTAACTCAACGTGATAGCGGGTGTAAAACTCTTCGAGGTATGACTGGTAATCCATCAGAAAAGCGTGGTTATCCAGCTCTTCGATACCGATATGACGTCCGGCGCGTAACTGACTGTCCAGCGCTGGGAAAATCGGGTTGGCCAGTGCCTGTGCCAGTTTAACCGGCATCACTTGTTCAATATTTGTCGATGACATGTGCCTGCACCTTGGCTCCGTAATCATTGATGGCTTGCCATTCCACAGGCAAACCGGCTAAATCAGCTTCCGCTACGCCGAGACGCACCGCCTGGTCGACCACAATCCGCGCCAGATCGAAATGGCGGGCGCGTGGGTACTGAGCCAGGTAGTCACGCATCACTGACGCGAGGTTGAGCGGTTTCTGTTGCGCTTTATAGACCTGCAGCGCCTCTTCGATCATCGCTGCCAGCTGTTCGCGAATTTCATTGATCTCTTCGTACTCCATCTCCGGCGGCAGTTCGCCCATGACTTCATCATTCCGCAGCGTCAGCGCCTCGTCACGCATGTCATACAGGCGGTCGGCGTTGGCGTAGGTCAGTGCCCAGGGGGAATCGAAGTAGTTCTGCACCGAGACCCGCAGACGCTGCGCAAAGACGCGGTTTTTATCCATGTCGATGGCGGTACGGATAAATTTATGGACATGACGGTCATAGCCGATCCACAGGTCGATCGCCTGCTGGCCCCAGCTGGTGATACGGTCGAGCTTGCTTTGCAGATCAAACACCAGCTTATCGACGAAGCCCAGATCGGGACTGTCCAGCGTGGCATCCTGAATGCGCAGCAGATTTTCCTGAAGTTTGTCCCCTGCCGCTTCCAGCGTATCCCGCAGTTCACGCAGCGTGCCGGACGTTTCAGAGAGCAGCATTTCGCAGCTGGAGATAGCCGCGCGCCAGTCTTTGTTCAGCAGTTCGGCGATGTCGTTTTTCACCGCCTGCTGCTGTTCATCCATCAGACGCTGGGTCATATCAATGCTGTCGAAGATCTCCGCCACAGAATATTTCAGCGGCGCGAAAACGTTGCGGTGCCAGTGAAACTCATCGCCATTTTCCTGAGCGGCATCGGCGGCCCGTTTCAGCTCACTGGCGACAATCGAAAGCTGCATCGACAGGCGCAGCGTTGAAAACTCACGCTGGCGGATGTAGTAGTCAGTGATGCCGATTGCCAGTGGCGTCAGACGATAGATGGCGTTGCCTTCGGTCAGCTCGCTGGTAAAACGGTTGAGCAGACGCTGTCGCACCATGTCGTTGATGGCGTTGTTGGCACGGACCAGCACAGTTTCATGGGTTTGTTCGAAAGCTTTACTGACGTGGCGAAAAGCATCGATCAGATCGCCCTCGCTCATTTCGCCATCCATTCGCTCACCGTTGAGGGTGGCGATAGCCAGCAAAAAGGCCAGACGTTCCACCGGCAGCGCAAGAGAAAAGTCATTTTTGCGCGCCCAGGAGACCAGTTCAGGTACCGTCTGGGAAAATTCACTCATAATTCGTCCTTCTGCCCGGGTTTACGCGCGGTTACGTGAATGTAACGCCCTAAGCTCAAAAAGGGTTCCTGACGGCAGTAACGCCGCTCCATCTCAATGATTTCATCGTCGCTTTTCGGCTCGCCTTTGGGCGGCTTCATATAGTCGCTGAACACCCGGATACCGGCGCGCTGCTCAATCACAAAGCCACACGCTTCAAGCCAGCGGTAGACCTGTTCGGGGTCGCGCGGATAATCAGGCGACAGCGTGCGCTTTTTGCGTTTGGTCAGATTCGTGCGCAGATAGCCGAAGTTTCCCAGCGTCAGGGTGCGCAGTGTCAGGCCGTGCAGATTGTAAAACATCAGCGACATAACGCCGCCCGGACGCAGCGAATCAAACAGCGCCTTCAGCACTGCCTCCGGTTCAGCGACCCACTCAAGCACAGCGTGGAACAATACCAGATCCACCGGCTTATCCAAATGTTCGCCCACCTGCTGAGCGCTGATTTGTCTGAATTGCATGTTGTGGCTCACACCCTGTGCTGCGGCATTTTCTTCGGCCCGGCGCAGCATTTCGCCAGAGAGATCGCACAACAGAACCTGATGCCCCTGCGCGGCGAGGCCACTGGAGACCTGCCCCACACCGCCGCCTGCATCCAGCACGGTGAGCGGGGATGAAGAGAGGCTGGGCACGATCTTTTCCAGCTCGTCCCAGAGGATGGCCTGGCGTATTCGCCCTTTCGTGGTGCCGTAAATATTTTGCGAAAATTTATCCGCGAGATCGTCAAAGTTACGATCCTGCATGGCATGCGCTCCGGTATGCTGCGGTGAGACTTGTGCTATTTTGTCACAGGCACCAGAAGAATGAACCTTTCATCCCCATCTTCCCTTCCGGGTGCTCTATTTTCGGACAACAGGACGCGTTTTTGATGTTATTTACCCTGAAAAAAGTCATTGGCGGGCTGCTTTTACCCCTGCCGCTGCTGCTTTCGCTGATGGCGCTGGGCATTTTACTGCTTTGGTTTACTGGCTGGCAGAAAAGCGGCAAAACCGTGATCTCCGTCAGCTGGCTGCTCATGCTGCTGCTGAGCCTGCAACCGCTGGCCGATCGTCTGCTGCTGCCGCTGGACAGCCGCTATCCGACCTGGAATGGTACAGCGAAGGTCGATTACATTGTGGTGCTCGGCGGGGGCTATACGTTTAACCCGGCCTGGGCACCCAGCTCGAACCTGCTCAATAACAGCCTGCCGCGCGTGGCGGAGGGCATCCGCCAGTGGCAGCGAAATCCGCAGGCCACCCTGATCTTTACCGGCGCCGCCGGTGGCACCAATCCCAGAAGCAGCGCCTGGGTGGCCGCGCAGGTGGCGGAGAGTCTGGGCGTTGCCCGCGAACATATTCAGATTCTCGATCAGCCGCGCGACACGGCGGATGAAGCCCGGGCGGTAAAAGAGGTGGTGGGTGGACGCCCATTCCTGCTGGTCACCTCCGCGAACCATATGCCGCGGGCCATCCGCTTTTTCCACGCGGTCGGGCTGCAGCCAATCGCCGCGCCCGCCAATCAGCTGGCGATTACGTCCCCCCTGAATGGATGGGAACGGGCTATTCCCTCGTCAATCTGGCTGAGTCACAGTGAACGGGCCGTCTATGAAACACTGGGCACGCTGCTGCAGCGGCTCAGAGGCGAAAACGTCGGCTCAACCGAGCCAGGGCAGTAGCTGCGCCCGCGCGTGGTCGAAACGGGCACGATCGAAAAGACCGGTCTGAATCATCTGATCGATGCAGTCCCAGAGCTGATAGAGCCATCGCCGCCAGAGAAAGCCCTCGGAAACCGGTGCCCGCTGCAAATAAGCGTGCAGCAGCGCCGTTTCGGCGGGCGAGTCGCCCAGGTGAATCAGATCATATTCACGCGGCGCCCAGAGGATCGTGCCCGGCTGCGTCATTGCAATTAACTGATCGCTGCGGCTGCTTTTCAGCATACTCTGCAGCCGTACGTTGCCGTGCACCATCACGCAGGGATCGTCGAAGTCGCGGAACAGATGCGCCAGCCGTGCCCGGCAGCGAAACAGCACCTGCCGATCCTCCAGCGTGAAGGCGGGCGGCCGCAGGTAGCCCAGCGTGGCCCACAATACCTCCACCCGCTGCGCATACCAGGCGGGCCAGCGATTCTGCTGCGTGCTGTCTACCGTTCCCACCAGGCCGTGACTGTCGAGGCGGTGCCAGGCCAGCAGCCCCTCGACCACCTGTTCGCAGAACTGATCCCAGCGTCCGGCATTCCGCGCAGGCGCTTCCGCCGTCACGCCATCCAGCCGCGCCAGCAGAAGCATTTCATGAACGGGTGGCCGCTGGCTCATCACCAGACCATAGACGGCGGGCACGGCGATCAGCCCGGCCTGCCCCAGCAGCGCCAGCTTTCTGGCTTCCATCGCCGCCCGGCCCTGATGACGAAAATATCTGGCCACCACGGGCATCGGACGCCCTTCCCGATCGTAGAGCGCATAAAGCCGGGTTGGCGGATGTTCGCTGATAACTTCGAGGCGGCTGATGGTTTCACCCAGCGCCAGCGTGAGTTCCGTTTTGAGTTGTTCCATACGGCATCCTCCTCAGATGAAGATCACACTATCCTGAAGGAAGGTCGGGCGTTTAGCGGCGGATCAAAAATTCTGCACTGAAGCGGGGAGACGGGCTCCCCGGTTTTCAGGATTGCATCGCCTCGCGGACGCGTTGCAGATCCTCTGGCGTATCAACGCCGACGCTGGGGATCGCTTTCGCTACGGCAACATGGATTTTTTCGCCATACCACAGCACACGCAGCTGCTCCAGCAGCTCAATCTGCTCCAGAGGACAGGGCGCCCAGGCGACGTAGCGCCGGATAAAACCGGCACGATAGGCGTAGATGCCAATGTGGCGCAGCAGCGTATCGCCGATCTGTTCGCGCGAGGCGGCGTAACGCTCACGATCCCAGGGAATGGTCGCCCGTGAGAAGTAGAGCGCGTAACCTTTCTCATCCATCACGACTTTCACCGCGTTAGGATTAAAGGCCTCTTCGGCATCGGTGATCGGTACGGCCAGCGTCGCCATGCCGGCCGAGGATCCCGCCAGGTTGGTGGCCACCTGCCGCACAATCTCAGCCGGGATCATCGGCTCGTCGCCCTGAACGTTGACGATGATTTCATCGTCGGCAAACTGATATTTTTCGACCACTTCGGCCAGCCGCTCTGTGCCGGACTGGTGATCGACGCGCGTCATGCAGACTTCGCCGCCTGCCGCTTCCACTGCCTGCGCCACGTCAGGATGATCGGTCGCGACAATGACCCGGCTGGCGCCCGATTCGCGGGCACGCTCCATCACATGCACCACCATCGGTTTACCGTGAATGTCGAGCAGGGGCTTGCCAGGCAGGCGGGTTGAGGCATAACGCGCCGGGATGATGGCGGTAAAACTCATGGATGAATCTCTTCAACAGAGAGGGTGCGCGCTTCCGTTTCCAGCAGCACCGGAATGCCCTCTCTGACCGGGAAGGCCAGGCCGTCAGGTTTGCAGATCAGCTCCTGCTGAGCATTGTTGAAGTAGAGTTTGCCATTACAAACCGGGCAGGCAACGATTTCGAGTAAACGATGATCCATATGTCCTCCATCAGGGACCGAATGCTTGAGAGCTCAAGCATACCATAGCGTGACGCAGGCGGGATGGGGGAAAACGTCTTCGGCGGCGGCCGCCGTAAAAACGCTCACCTCAGCGTCCAGTGCGCGGGCCAGTGTTCTTTTAGTGAATCGGGCATCTGCAGGAGCGTGACGCTCTCCGCCCCCTGCCAGGCCGCAAAGCGTTCAATGGCCCGCCGGATGTCGGTGCCAAAGCGTGCCGTAACGCGCGTCTCCTCTTCAAGCCAGATGTTTTTAATCTCCAGCTGTCTGGCCTGGCGCACCATGCGGGCATCGAGCCGCCCTTTTATCTCGCCGCGATGAAGGAGAGGCAAAACGAAATAGCCAAATTTGCGCTTTTCAGCCGGGGTGTAACACTCGATACGGTAGTCAAAGCCAAACAGTTCCAGCGCGCGTTTCCGATCCCATACGACCGGATCAAACGGCGACAGCAGCGCACTGTGCGTCGCCTGCAGAGGCGTTTCCAGCAGCGGCAGAAGGTCACGATGCAGCCACATCGCACCCAGCTTCTGGGTATTAACGGCGACCAGCTCGCCCGCCGCTTCGGCCTCCGCGATAAAAGCGTTCACGGGGGTCCGTTTCAGGCGATAGTAATCGGCCAGCCAGGCCGCGCGGAAAACCCCTAAGCTGCGGGCACTGTTCAGCAGCATCTGACGGGTTGCTTCGGCCTCGCTGATGCCATGTTTCGCATCCTGCCACTCTGGCATTACGCGGCTGCGCAGAACGTAGACGCGCTGGAAATTGCGGCGTTCGGCGACCATCAGTTCACCGGCGCTGAAGAGGTTTTCCAGATGACGCTTGTGCGGTTTCCATGCCCACCATCCCGCTGGCGTCTTAACCGTCCGGGTGAAGTCGGCGGCGCGCACCGGGCCGTTATCCCTGATCTGTTGCAGTAATTCCGCTATCTCCTGTTGATGTTCGGCAACCCACTGCGCATTATATTTCCACCCCAGACGTTCCGGTGACAACATACGATGACGCAGCAGCCTGTAATCAGACCGGGGAATAAAACAGGCTTCGTGTGCCCAGTACTCAAAAATCTCACCCTGGGCCAGCGCCTGTTCGAGCCAGGCTTGAGGATAGTCTCCCAGACGACTGAAGAGGACCAGATAGGGGCTGCGGGCCACCACATGAATCGTGTCAATTTGCAGCAGCGACATGCGGGAGATGCAGTCAATCAGATCCTGATAAACCGCACGCTTTGCCGGCGGACGCAGCAGGCCCTGCGCGGCGAGATGAAGGTGACGTGCCTGTTGTAACGAAAGTGAATGCGGGGTGTTCATCCTCTTCCTTATCAGGCGTTACCTGAATGGGTGACGCCGTCAGGGCTGACGGCGGCAGAGTTGTTCGATATCGTCCAGCAGCGGTGTGACGGCGTTGCCGGTTAAACGGGCATCGACCGGCAGATACCACCACTCTGGCTGAGCAAAGTCGCGGCATTTCACCGCGTCTTTTTCAGTCATCAGCAACTCCTGGCTGGGCTGCACCAGTCGGGTCAGCTCTTCTTTACTGTAGGCGTGATGATCGGCAAAGGCGATCTCGGCCACCGGCGTTATGCCCTGCTGTTTCAGCGTGGTGAAGAAACGGGGAGGATGACCGATCCCGGCCATTGCCACCACTTCTCCGAGTTCTTCAGGCGGACGGGTTTCACCGGTCAGCAGGTTGGTGGCCAGGCCGGGCTGAAGCTGCATGGTGATCTCGCCAGGCTGCGCTTCGCCTCCGTTGACGATCACAGCATCGACCTGCCGCAGTCGGTCGGCACGTTCGCGCATCGGTCCGGCAGGCAACCACCAGCCGTTCCCGAAGCGACGCACACCGTCCACCACCACAATTTCCCGATCGCGCTGCAAAGCATAATGCTGCAGGCCGTCGTCCGTAATAATCAAATCCAGCGGGCCCTGCGCCAGTAATGCCTCTATCGCCTGTCGCCGTTTCGGGGCAACCGCAACCGGGGCCGCAGTGCGCTGGGCGATCAGGACCGGTTCGTCCCCGGCCTGTTTCGTGCTGGTTTGCGCGGTGACCAGTAAAGGATAGTGTTCTGCCCTGCCGCCATAGCCTCGTGAGACGACGCCCACGCGCAGACCGCGCTGTTGCAACGCGTCGACCAGCCAGATCACGACCGGCGTTTTGCCATTGCCCCCTGCCGTTAAGTTTCCTACCACCACCACCGGCAGCGGCGCGCGCCAGCTTTTACGCCAGCCGCGCCGGTAACTAAGCCGTATCAGAGCCGTGATCGCCCCATAGAGCAGGCTGAAGGGCCACAGCAGCAGCCACAGCGGTGAGCGACCGCTCCAGATACGTTCAATCATTGGCCGAATTGCATCTTGTGCAGCTGGGCATAAGCACCGCGCTCTTCCAGCAGCGCCTGATGCGTGCCACGTTCGACAATCTGACCATCTTCGATCACCACGATCTCATCCGCTTTTTCAATCGTGGAGAGCCGGTGCGCAATCACCAGGGAGGTGCGGTTCTTCTGCAACTCATCCAGTGCCGACTGGATGGCACGTTCCGACTCCGTATCCAGCGCAGAGGTAGCTTCATCCAGGATCAGGATAGGGCAATCACGCAGCAGCGCACGGGCAATCGCAATACGCTGACGCTGACCGCCGGACAACAGCACGCCATTCTCACCGATCACGGTGTCCAGACCTTTGTCCATCTTGTTGATGAAGTCCATGGCATGCGCCATAGTGGCCGCCCGCTCGATCTCTTCACGGCTGTATTGCTCACTGCGCGCATACGCGATGTTATTGGCGATGGTATCGTTGAAGAGATGGACATTCTGCGACACCAGGGCGACCTGATTACGCAGCGAGCGCAGGCTGTACTCACGCAGATCGTGACCGTCCAGCAGGATCTCTCCCGCCTGAATGTCATAAAAACGGGTCAGCAGGCTTGCCATCGTCGATTTACCGGAACCGGAACGGCCCACCAGCGCCACCGTCTTGCCTGCCGGCAGCGACAGGTTAATATTGCGCAGCGCCGGTATGTCGCGGCCCGGATAGGTAAAGGTCACATCGCGGAATTCGATATCCCCTTTCGCACGGGTTATTTCGCGCGTACCGTTGTCCACTTCCTGCTCGCTGTCCAGAATAGAGAACAGGGTCTGACAGGCCGCCATGCCACGCTGGAACTGCGCATTGACGTTGGTCAGGGATTTCAGCGGTCGCATCAGCGCGATCATTGAGGAGAAGACGACGGTGATCGTACCGGCGGTCAGGGTATCCATGACGCTGGGGAAGCTGGCGGCGTAGAGTACGAACGCCAGCGCCAGCGAAGCAATCAGCTGAATAACCGGATCGGAGATGGAGGATGCCGAAACCAGCTTCATACCCTGCTGACGCATACGGTTACTGACGCGGGAGAAACGTTCCGTTTCAATCTCCTGACCGCCAAAGATCAGCACCTCTTTATGTCCTTTCAGCATCTGTTCGGCGCTGGTCGTGACCTGTCCCATGGTGTTCTGCATGCTTTTGCTGATTGAGCGGAAGCGTTTAGAGACGGTGCGTATGGCAAATGAGACGATGGGCGCCAGAACAATCAGGATTAACGACAGCTGCCAGCTGTAGTAGAACATCATGATAAACAGGCCAATGATGGAGGCCCCTTCACGCACTACGGTGACCAGTGCGCCGGAAGAGGATGAGGCGACCTGCTCAGAGTCGTAAGTAATGCGTGACAGCAGGGTCCCGGTGGACTGCTGGTCAAAAAACGACACCGGCATGCCCATCATATGGCTGAACAGCCGACGGCGGATGTTCATCACGACATTGCCAGAGACCCAGGAGATGCAGTAGCTGGAGACATAACTGGTTACGCCGCGAACCAGCATCAGGCCAATTACCACTAACGGCATCCACAGCATCACCGACCTGTCTGCTTTACCAAAGCCATCGTCCAGTAACGGTTTCAACAGGGAGAGCATTAAGGCGTCGCCCGCAGCATTAATAATCAGGGCGACCGAGGCCACAATCAATCCCGCTTTATTAGGCGCGATCATCGGCCAGAGTCGGCGAAACGTCTGCCACGTAGAGAGATCTTTATCTTGATGCATTATTTATTCACGCTGTTGGAAATAGCCGGCCATTCTACCTGGATTCGCGTTTGACGCCAAACCACTGATGATACCAGCGGGGCATTAATTGTTCCCGCAGGCTAAAAATCTGCACTCTGCCCTGCGCTATCCGGAGCGTGATTTGCCCGGACTGCCCGGTATCCAGCCAGCGAAAACCGGCCCTTCTGTAGTTTTCCAGCACCCCTTTCGCTGGCATTCGCCAGGCATTGTAACGCGCCAGAGAGGCAAGAGCGGTGTGGCCTGCCGTCTTGCGCAGCAGCAGCGAAGTGGATGAAGTGCGGCTGCCGTGGTGCGGGACCTGCAGAATATCGACCTTCAGCGCCTGCTTCTCCAGCGCGACCAGCTGACGCTCCGCTTTCGCCTCAATATCCCCGGTCAGCATCAGCCGGACCCGGCCATCATCGACAATGATGACACAGGAGTCGTTATTATCGCCCGCCCCGGCAGCCGTCAGCGGCCAGACCACCCGGAAACTGAGCTGCTGCCACTGCCACCGGGTGCCGCGCACACAGGGCAGATGCGTCTTTTCTCCCAATGCACTTCTGATCTGCGCGCCTGGCCAGCGTTGCGTGATCGCCGCCAGCCCGCCGGTATGATCCAGATGTTTATGACTCAGGATGATCTGCTTTAACCGTAACTGCCTGCGATCCAGCCACGGAACGATAATCCGGCTGCCCGCATTATCATTCTCCCAGCGTGGGCCGGTGTCATACATCACGGCCTCATTGCCCTGGCTGATCACCAGGCTCAGGCCGTGGCCGATATCCAGCATGTCGATTCGCCAGCCCTGCTCTGCCGTGGGCTGGCGGCTCAGTATCATTGACAGCGCCAGCGCACCACTGCTGAACGGCAGAGAAAAGAAGAGCTGCGCACGCCAGAGAATCAGCCCGCCCCATACCATCACCGCAAACCAGGTGGTGCCATTCAGCGGCCACCATCCGTCGGGCAGTAGTGTCAGACAATAAAACAGGGCGCGCAGCGAGTAATCGGCGGCCTGCCAGAAGAAAGCCGACAGAGAAGCAAGCGGCATCAGTATGGCGAGCGTGACCAGCGGCATGGTGAGAAATGAGACAATCGGAATCGCAACAACATTCGCCACCAGCGCGGTCAGGCTGATGCCGTTAAAAATCGCCACCTGCAGCGGCACCATCAAAATCATCATGCCTGCCTGCAGATGCAGCAGTTGCAGGGGCAGCCAGCGCCGCTGAAAACGGAACGCTGCCGGCAGCGGAAACCAGTGATACCAGATCAGCAGCATGCCGACAGCCAGCACCGAGAGCCAGAAGCTGTCGGAGAGTACCGTTAAAGGATCCGTCACCAGCAGCAGCGCAATACAGAACGTCCAGACCTGCCAGCTGTTCAGCTGAACGCCGGCAAACCGGGTGAGCGCCCACAGCGACAGAGCCAGCAGCGAGCGTTCAGCGGGAGGCTGTGCACCTGAAAGCCAGGTATAGAGAGCCGCAATCAGCCAGCTCACGACAAGAGGAAAGAGATAGCCGATGCAGCGGGCGGGCAGAAAAAATTGTACGCCGCGCGCCATCAGCCAGCCGGTGCTGGCGGCCAGCGCGATATGCATGCCGGATATCGCCATCAGATGCGCGGTGCCGGTTTCCCGCAGAAGCTGGCGCGTCTGCGGGCTCATCCCATCCCTGATGCCAAACGCCAGCGCCTCCAGCGTCGCCTGTGTGGAGGTAGCGCGATTTCTCTCACGCTGCTTCAGAATGAAACGCCAGCGGCCATCACAACGCTCATCGACCGCAAGCTGGCTGAGAATGCGGCCCTGTAGCGGCGTATTGTTAGCCAGTGCAAAACGCTGCGCATCGAAATCGCCCTCGTTAAGTCGGGCATGAATCGGTCGCAGAGTGAGCCGCATCTTCCAGCGCTGACCCGGGCAGTAATTTTCCAGGTCAGCGTCGAACCCGATCCAGGCAAAGCGAGGCGGAAAGATCATCTTCTCCTGTTCAGTTAACAGACGAACCCGAATCTGTTTACGCTCCGTGCGAACCTCACTGACCTGAACCGTAAAGGCTGCTGGACGTGCGGAGAGCCGCTCAATATCCCGCACCATCAGGCGGGCATCGTTGCAGGCCCATGCCACCAACAGCAGCGTGATAGCGACCAGACGAATAGATGGATAAGGAGAATGCTGCAATAGCAGGCCTGTAAGCAGCAGCGCCCCAATCACCTCTCCCGAAGGCAGGCTGGGCATCAGCAGTAAAGGGAGTGTGGCAGCGATTGCCAGTCGCGCCAGAACGGTCCATGTCAGCATAATCGCGTCCCATCATTCACTTCGGCTATTGTGCGCAAAGGCCAGAAAAGAAACAGGAGAGGATCGGGGAGGTTCGGGATGCCTCGCAAAAAAAGTGAGGTTGCGGATGACCGCGCGACGGCTATCAGGCCACAGGGTGGATCGCAGGCAAAAAAAAACGACATCCGGAGATGTCGTTTATCTGGTTCGGTATCAGCTTAGCCGTAGATGTTTGCGCGATCGCGCAGCTCTTTGCCTGGCTTAAAGTGGGGAACGTATTTACCTTCCAGATCCACTTTGTCACCCGTTTTCGGGTTACGTCCAGTACGCGGAGCACGATAGTGCAAAGAAAAACTGCCGAATCCCCGGATTTCGATACGTTCGCCCTGTGCCAGCGTAGTGGCCATGTGCTCCAGCATCTCTTTTACTGCATCCTCAACGACTTTCGCCGGTATATGAGTATGCTGTCCCGCCAGTCTTTCAATCAGTTCTGACTTGGTCATGTAACCTCCGGTTTATCCCTGTTGGAATGAATGACAGCTTTTACCGAAACCGGGTGGTTGCCCACCCGGTGCTTCAGGTCGATTACTCGCCTTTAGCCGCTTTGAACGCTTCAGCCATGGCGCTGGAGAAATTGCCTTCTTCCTGTTTGGTGTTAACAGTATTGATAGCTTCTTTCTCATCAGCCTGGTCTTTCGCACGGACAGACAGGCTTACGACACGGTTTTTACGATCAACGCCGGTGAACTTAGCTTCAACGTCGTCGCCAACGTTCAGAACCAGAGTTGCATCTTCAATGCGATCCAGTGAAGCTTCAGAAGCGCGCAGGTAACCCTCAACGCCGTCTGCTAATTCAACTGTAGCACCTTTAGCGTCAACTGCAGTCACTTTACCGGTGACGATGGCACCTTTCTTGTTCAGAGTGATGTAGTTGTTGAACGGATCTTCTGCCAGCTGTTTAACGCCCAGAGAGATACGCTCACGCTCTGCATCGACCTGCAGTACAACGGCAGCGATTTCGTCGCCTTTTTTGTACTCACGAACGGCTTCTTCGCCAGTCGCGTTCCAGGAGATGTCAGACAGGTGAACCAGACCGTCGATGCCGCCGTCCAGGCCGATGAAGATACCGAAGTCAGTGATTGACTTGATTTTACCTTCAACACGATCGCCTTTGTTGTGCGTCTCAGCGAACAGCTGCCATGGGTTAGATTTGCACTGCTTCAGACCCAGGGAGATACGACGACGCTCTTCGTCGATGTCCAGAACCATAACTTCAACCACGTCGCCTACGTTAACAACTTTAGACGGATGGATGTTTTTGTTGGTCCAGTCCATTTCAGAAACGTGTACCAGACCTTCAACGCCTTCTTCGATTTCTACGAAGCAGCCGTAATCAGTCAGGTTGGTCACACGACCGGTCAGGCGGGTGCCTTCCGGATAGCGTTTAGCGATAGCCACCCATGGATCTTCGCCCAGCTGCTTCAGACCCAGAGAAACACGGGTACGCTCGCGGTCGAACTTCAGCACCTTAACGGTGATTTCGTCGCCCACGTTGACGATTTCGCTAGGATGCTTAACGCGCTTCCATGCCATGTCAGTGATGTGCAGCAGGCCATCAACGCCGCCCAGATCAACGAATGCACCGTAGTCAGTGAGGTTCTTAACGATACCTTTAACTTCCATGCCTTCCTGCAGGTTTTCCAGCAGCTGATCGCGCTCTGCGCTGTTTTCGGATTCGATAACCGCACGACGTGAAACCACGACGTTGTTGCGTTTCTGATCCAGCTTGATCACTTTGAACTCAAGCTCTTTGCCTTCCAGGTGCAGCGTATCGCGCACCGGGCGCACATCTACCAGTGAACCTGGCAGGAACGCACGGATACCGTTGAGCTCAACTGTGAAGCCGCCTTTAACTTTGCCGTTGATAACACCGGTAACAGTTTCAGCGTCTTCGTAAGCTTTCTCCAGCGTGATCCATGCTTCATGGCGCTTCGCTTTCTCACGGGACAGCAGGGTTTCACCGAAGCCGTCTTCCACTGCATCCAGAGCAACATCAACTTCGTCGCCTACCTGGATTTCCAGTTCGCCGGCTGCGTTCTTGAACTGCTCTGCAGGAATTGCAGATTCAGATTTCAGACCCGCATCAACCAGAACGACATCTTTGTCAATAGAAACGACGATGCCACGAACGATAGAACCCGGGCGGGTTTCGATTGTTTTTAAGGATTCTTCAAATAGTTGAGCAAAAGATTCAGTCATATTGATAATCTTCAGGATTCTTCAATTTAACGTCCATCTGACTTCATGTCGGATGGGGTTGTTTCACATGCCCTGCACCGGGTCCGTGGTACGGGGTGATAAATTCAGTTAAGCCGGAATGCCCAGCTTTTCGCGGGCATAATGTAGTGCTTTTTCAATGACCTGGTCGATAGACATCGCGGTAGAGTCCAGCACCAGTGCATCAGCAGCAGCCACTAAAGGGGCAATTGCGCGATTGCGATCGCGGTCGTCGCGCTCTTTTATCTCGGCTAAAAGGCGGTCAAAGTTAACATTAAAGCCATTATCCTGCAACTGTAGCATACGGCGCTGAGCACGCTCTTCCGGGCTGGCATCGAGGAAAATTTTCACCGGCGCATCCGGAAAAACCACGGTGCCCATGTCACGACCATCTGCAATCAGGCCCGGCATTTCACGGAAACCACGCTGACGGCGCAACAGCGCCTCACGCACCCGCGGAAAAGCGGCTACGCGGGAAGCGGTATTGCTCACCTCCTGCGTGCGGATTTCACCGGTAACATCTTCGCCTTCGAGGATAACCTGCATTTCACCGTTTTGTGACACGAAACGCACATCAAGATGCGCTGCAATCGGCACCAGTGCTTCTTCAGACTCGATATCCACCTGATGATGCAGTGCGGCTAACGCCAGCACGCGGTAAATCGCACCGGAGTCCAGCAGATGCCACTGCAGCGATTCCGCCATGGCTTTGCACAGGGTTCCTTTTCCCGCTCCACTTGGCCCATCAATAGTTATGACCGGGGCAGTTACTGTCATTATTCCCTCCTGTTGCTGCGTGCCTTATGACCATCTGGTCACCAATAATGCTTAGCATTATACGCTGCATAGCATGGCTTGGTTACCCTTTCGCACTGACAGGGTTCGAAATCTTAGTTAATTCAGAGGATCTCTGCGGAATGACAGCCAGATCAAACCGGGGGGATCCGGTGCGAAACCGCACCGGAGAGGAGATATCAGGCAGGCTGGCTGATTTTTGCCAGCTGAATAAAATAGTCCGGGAAGGTTTTAGCGGTGCAGCCGGGATCCAGAATGGTCACCGGCGTATCGGAGAGCGCCACCAGAGAGAAGCACATCGCCATACGGTGATCGTTGTAGGTACCGATATCGGCATGGATCAGCGTGGCCGGCGGCGTGATACGAATGTAGTCATGTCCCTCTTCAACCTCTGCCCCCACTTTGCGCAGCTCAGTGGCCATGGCGCTCAGTCGATCGGTCTCTTTAACCCGCCAGTTATAGATGTTACGCAACTGGGTTGTGCCTTCAGCAAACAGGGCGGTAGTCGCAATGGTCATGGCGGCATCCGGAATATGGTTCATGTCCATATCGATCGCCTGCAGTTTCCCCGCAGTACAGGCAATGTAATCATCGCCCCACTCGATGGTTGCGCCCATTTTTTCCAGCACGTCTGCAAACCGGATATCGCCCTGCACGCTCTGGCGACCAATCCCGGTGACCCGCACCGTGCCACCTTTGATGGCGGCTGCAGCCAGAAAATAGGAGGCGGAAGAGGCGTCGCCTTCAACCAGATAGTCACCTGGCGACTGGTACTGCTGCTGTCCCTTGATCAGGAAGCGCTGATAGTTCTGATTCTCCACAGTGACGCCGAAGCACTGCATCAGGTTCAGGGTGATATCAATGTAAGGTTTGGAAACCAGATCGCCTTTAATGGTGATACAGGTATCCTGCTGCGCCAGCGGTGCGGTCATCAGCAGTGCGGTCAGGAACTGGCTGGAGACACTGCCATCCACACTGACGTCACCGCCGGTGAACCCACCCCGTAAACGCAGCGGCGGATAGTTTTCGTTTTCCAGGTACTCGATGGTCGCGCCGCCCTGACGCAGGGCATCCACCAGATGGCCGATAGGACGCTCTTTCATGCGCGGTTCGCCGGTCAGCTCCAGATCGTGCTCGCCCAGACAGAGCGCCGCAGCCAGCGGACGCATTGCGGTGCCGGCATTCCCCAGGAACAGTGACAGCGGCTGTGCAGCATGCAGCGGCCCGGCATTACCTGTGACTTCACACACCGTGCGATCGCTGGAAAGCGTATAGCTCACGCCCAGCGCGGTCAGCGCATTCAGCATGTGCCGGACATCATCGCTGTCGAGTAAGTTGGTGAGACGCGTGGTGCCGTTAGCCAGCGCAGCCAGCAGCAAAGCACGATTGGAAACGCTCTTTGAGCCTGGCAGATTTACGGTGCCATTGACGCGGGCAATGGGCTGGAGAGTCAGGGAGTCCTGCATGTGAAACGAAATCCTCAAAAAATACAGAGACCTCGCCGTATGACGAGGTCTGGCATCAGCATAATTGCTGAGATCTTAATAATCAGCCGTGACGGCGTTCGAAATCAACCATGAAATCCGTCAGCGCTTTTACGCCTTCCAGCGGCATCGCATTATAAATAGAGGCGCGCATACCGCCTACGACACGGTGCCCTTTCAGCGCATGCAGGCCCGCCCTGAACGACTCTTCCAGGAAGAGCGCATCCAGAGAAGCATCAGCCAGCTGGAAAGGAATATTCATGCGGGAACGGTTCTCCGCCGCCACATCATTGCGATAGAAGCCGCTGTGGTCGATAACCCCATACAGCAGGTCAGATTTTGCCTGGTTGATGCGATCAATTTCGGCTACACCGCCCTTCTCTTTCAGCCACTTAAACACCAGCCCGGAGAGATACCATGCAAAAGTGGGCGGGGTGTTAAACATTGAATCGTTATCGGCCAGCACTTTGTAATCGAGAATAGAAGGCACGGAGGCGTGCGCCTGGCCCAGCAGGTCTTCGCGCACAATCACCAGGGTTAAGCCGGCTGGCCCTACATTTTTCTGTGCACCTGCGTAGATGACGCCATAGCGGCTGACGTCGATAGGGCGTGACAGAATGGTCGAAGAGAAATCAGCAACGACTGTTTTGCTGCCAAAGTCGGGCTGTTCATCAATGGCGATGCCATCAATGGTTTCATTCGGGCAGAAATGCAGGTAAGCGGCGTCTTCACTGACCGCCCACTCGCGCATCGGCAGAATGGCACGTTTGCCGTCGCGGGTCGTTTTGACATCCAGCGTGCGTGGAGAACAATATTTTTCCGCTTCTTTAATTGCGCTATGCGCCCAGTAGCCGCCGTCGGCATAGTCGGCGCGGGTCGCACTTCCCAGCAGGTTCCCCGGCACGGCGGCAAACTGCGCACGCGCCCCGCCATGACAGAATAAAACTTTGTAATTCGACGGTATTTTTAGCAGATCACGGAAGTCCTGTTCTGCCTCTTCAGCCACCTGAATAAACTCTTTGCTGCGGTGACTGATCTCCATTACAGAGGTACCCAGACCGCGCCAGTTCGTCAGCTCCTGTTCTGCACGACGAAGGACTTCAACCGGTAGCATCGCCGGGCCAGAGCTAAAATTATAAACCTGCGTCATTTCCCCTCACCACTGTTATATCGAACGGTTATGAATAATCATCCGGTTTTATCACTGCATTCTGATAGCTGCAATCATAAATCAGGGCGCGGTCACATTTTCTGAATCCGGCTCGCCGGAGGTTATGTTACCAATGCAAACCGGCACGGAATTTTGTGAGGCGTCATCCGGCCCCGTGAATCCGCATTTGGCTGGCAGGCGGGCCTGATGAAAACTAAGCCGGTAAAATTATCCGCCCTGATAGCGGTCAGTCAGCAAAGTCCGTATCATGGCGCGCTTTACGCACCCTATGACAACTGAGAGAGCGCCACAATGACGCAAACATTTATCCCGGGCAAAGATGCCGCACTGGAAGACTCCATTGCGCGTTTCCAGAACAAGCTGCAGGATCTTGGCTTTAATATTGAAGAAGCATCCTGGCTTAATCCTGTTCCCCATGTCTGGTCAGTGCATATCCGCGACCGCGATTGCCCGCTCTGTTTTACCAACGGCAAAGGGGCCAGCAAAAAAGCGGCGCTGGCGTCTGCGCTGGGCGAATATTTTGAGCGTCTCTCAACCAACTACTTTTTTGCTGACTTCTGGCTGGGAAAAGAGATCGCTAACGGCGATTTCGTGCACTATCCCAATGAGAAATGGTTCGCCGTCCCTGACGATGAGTCACTGCCTGAAGGGATTCTGGACCCGCGCCTGCGGGCGTTTTACGATCCTGACCAGGCGCTGACGGCGTCCGGCCTGATTGATCTGCAGTCTGGTCATACCGAGCGGGGGATCTGTGCCCTGCCCTTTACCCGTCAGTCCGACCAGCAGACCGTCTACATCCCGATGAACATTATCGGCAACCTCTATGTTTCAAACGGCATGTCAGCAGGTAACACGGCGAATGAAGCGCGTGTTCAGGGCCTGTCGGAAGTGTTTGAACGCTACATTAAAAATCGCATTATTGCTGAAGCCATCAGTCTGCCTGCCATCCCGGATGCCGTCATGCAGCGTTATCCTGACGTGACAGAAGCGATTGCCCGTCTGGAAGCCGAAGGCTTCCCGATTTTCGCCTATGACGCCTCGCTGGGCGGAAAATACCCGGTCATCTGCGTGGTGCTGTTCAACCCTGCCAATGGCACCTGTTTTGCCTCCTTTGGCGCGCACCCGGATTTTGGTGTGGCGCTGGAGCGTACCGTGACCGAACTGCTGCAGGGCCGCAGCCTCAAAGATCTGGACGTGTTTACGCCACCGACTTTTGACGACGAGGAAGTCGCTGAACATGCCAACCTCGAAACGCACTTCATCGATTCAAGCGGTCTGATCTCCTGGGATCTGTTCAAAGAGACGGCCGATTACGACTTTGTTGACTGGTCATTTGCGGGCAGCACCGAGCAGGAATTTGCCACACTGATGGCGATCTTTGCCGCTGAAGATCAGGAAGTCTACATCGCCGATTACGAGCATCTGGGCGTATACGCCTGCCGTATCATCGTACCGGGCATGTCAGACATCTATCCGGCGGAAGATCTGGTGCTGGCGAACAACAGCATGGGCGCGGGTATCCGTGAAACCCTGCTCTCCCTGCCTGACAGCAACTGGAATCCGGAAGAGTATCTGGACCTGATCGGTCAGCTTGACGATGAAGGCTTTGACGACTTCACGCGCGTGCGTGAGCTGCTGGGTCTGGCGACCGGTAAAGACAATGGCTGGTACACGCTGCGCGTGGGCGAGTTAAAAGCGATGCTGGCGCTGGCAGGCGGCGATCTGGATCAGGCGCTGATCTGGACTGAATGGACAATGGAATTCAACAGCTCAATCTTCACGCCTGAGCGGGCAAACTATTATCGTTGCCTGCAGACGCTGCTGTTACTGGCGATGGAAGATGAGCGCGATCCGCTGCAGTATCATCACGCTTTCCTGCGGATGTATGGTGAAAGTGCAATGGAGGCGGCTTCAGCGGCTATCAGTGGTGAGAGTCCATTCTATGGCCTTCAGCCAGTTGATGACACGCTGCAGGCATTCCCTGCGCATCAGTCCCTGCTTGCCGCCTACGAAAAACTGCAAGCGGCTAAACGTCAGTTCTGGAAAAACGCGTAATGCCTGACAGGGCAACCTGACACCATCAGCACGACATGGCACCGGATTTATCTGGTGCCATTATTCCCGCCTCTTTTTTTACTGAAACATTAGCGTCATTAAAATTCTTATTTATTACAGTGCATCATTTTATTTAACATGCAATCGTTTCAATCCTGACGCCCCCTCTTTCAGTAAAAGGTTCCGCCTCCAGCCTTTAAAATATTTTTTGTATTTTTAAAATTTATTTAATTCATTATTTTCAATAAATTAGATAGTTATTGCTTTTTCATCTCCGCTTTCCGCTGTCGATCATTTCGGCAAACATGATCTATATCAATTACCACCCACTACGCCTTTGTTAGTATTTTTTCAGACAACTTCAGGAGTAAGTTAGTGTGAAAACTGACAACCCTTTTAATCTTTTATTACCCGCCGCAATGGCGAAAGTGGCCGAAGAGGCCGGTATCTATAAAGCCACCAAGTCCCCCTTCACCACCTTCTTTCTGGCAATAAACGCTGGCGTATTTATCTCAATCGCGTTCGTATTTTACATTACAGCGACCACCGGCAGTGGCGCGATGCCCTATGGCCTGGCCAAACTGATTGGGGGTGTCTGTTTCTCCCTCGGCCTGATGCTGGTGGTGGTCTGCGGTGCCGACCTCTTCACCTCTACGGTGCTAATCGTGGTCGCCAAAGCCAGTGGACGCATCAGCTGGGGCCAGCTGGCCCGCAACTGGATTAACGTCTACGCCGGTAACCTTGCAGGTGCCCTCTTCTTTGTGGCGCTGATGTGGTTCGCCGGGCAGCACATGGTGGCAAACGGCGCATGGGGTCTGAACGTCCTGCAAACCGCCGATCACAAGATGCATCACACGTTTCTGGAAGCGGTCTGTTTAGGCACGCTGGCTAATCTGCTGGTCTGCCTCGCCGTCTGGATGAGTTACTCAGGCCGGACTCTGACCGATAAGCTGGTCGTGATGATTCTGCCTGTTGGCATGTTTGTCGCCAGCGGGTTTGAACACAGCATCGCCAATATGTTTCTTATCCCTTACGCCATTACCATCCGCGACTTCGCGACACCGGAGTTCTGGCAGGCTGCTGGCTCATCGGCTGCACAGTTTCCATCGCTTACCGTCAGTCACTTTATTCTCGACAATCTGATTCCTGTGACGATCGGCAACATCATCGGCGGCGGCGTGCTGGTTGGGCTGACCTACTGGGTTATCTATCTCCGCAAAGGCAGCCAGACACACTGATTCTGAATCTGACGGCACAGAACGAGAGCTGTGCCCGACCGTAAAGTCTCCTCATATAAGGCAGGTATATTATGACCGAACTTAATGCAAAACTGGCTTCAGCATGGGAAGGATTTGCTGAAGGCGAATGGCAGAATAGCGTCAACGTGCGCGACTTCATTCAGAAAAACTACACCCCTTATGAAGGTGATGAATCATTCCTGGCGGGCGCGACTGAAGCGACCACAAAATTGTGGGAAAGCGTGCTGGAAGGCATCAAAATTGAGAACCGCACTCACGCTCCTGTCGATTTTGACACCGACCTCGCCTCAACGATCACTTCCCACGACGCCGGTTACATCAACAAGTCATTGGAAAAAATCGTTGGTCTGCAGACTGAAGCACCATTGAAACGTGCCATCATTCCTTTTGGTGGCATCAAGATGGTTGAAGGCTCCTGCAAAGTCTATGGCCGTGAACTTGATCCTTCACTCAAAAAAATCTTCACCGAGTACCGTAAAACCCACAACCAGGGCGTCTTCGATGTCTACACTCCTGAAATTCTGCGCTGCCGTAAATCAGGTATTCTGACCGGTCTGCCTGACGCCTATGGCCGTGGCCGTATCATCGGCGACTATCGTCGTGTGGCGTTATACGGCATCGACTTCCTGATGGCCGATAAATTCGCTCAGTTCACCTCACTGCAGCAGGATTTAGAGAACGGCGTCAATCTGGAAGCCACTATCCGTCTGCGTGAAGAGATCTCCGATCAGCATCGTGCGCTGGCGCAGATCAAAGAGATGGCGGCAAAATATGGTCACGATATTTCCGGCCCGGCAACCAATGCGATGGAAGCCGTGCAGTGGACTTACTACGGCTACCTGGCCGCAGTGAAATCACAGAACGGTGCGGCGATGTCCTTCGGCCGCGTCTCGACCTTCCTCGATGTTTACATCGAACGTGACCTCAAAGCCGGTAAGCTGACCGAAGAGCAGGCACAGGAACTGATTGACCATCTGGTCATGAAACTGCGTATGGTGCGTTTCCTGCGTACGCCGGAATATGATGAGCTGTTCTCTGGCGACCCTATCTGGGCGACAGAATCCCTGGCCGGTATGGGCGTCGATGGCCGTACCCTGGTCTCAAAAAGCACGTTCCGCTTCCTGAACACCCTCTACACCATGGGGCCTTCACCTGAGCCGAACATGACCGTTCTGTGGTCTGAAAAACTGCCGGTTAATTTCAAAAAATATGCCGCTAAGGTCTCTATCGACACCTCATCCCTGCAGTATGAGAACGATGACCTTATGCGCCCTGATTTCGATAACGATGACTACGCCATCGCCTGCTGCGTAAGCCCGATGGTCGTCGGCAAACAGATGCAGTTCTTTGGCGCCCGCGCCAACCTGGCAAAAACCCTGCTCTACGCAATCAACGGCGGCGTGGATGAGAAGCTGAAAATGCAGGTTGGACCAAAAGGTGACAAAATCAGCGACGACGTGCTGGATTTCGATACCGTCATGGCGCGTATGGACCACTTCATGGACTGGCTGGCCAAGCAGTATGTGACTTCACTGAACATCATTCACTACATGCATGATAAATACAGCTATGAAGCGTCACTGATGGCCTTACACGATCGCGATGTTTACCGCACCATGGCCTGCGGTATCGCCGGTCTCTCCGTGGCTGCAGACTCACTCTCTGCCATTAAATATGCCAAAGTGAAACCAGTACGTGACGAAGATGGCCTGGCTATCGACTTTGATATCGAAGGCGAATATCCGCAGTTCGGTAACAACGACCCACGGGTGGATGACCTGGCCTGTGATCTGGTTGAACGCTTCATGAAGAAAATTCAGCAGCTGACCACCTATCGCAATGCTGTTCCAACACAGTCTGTTCTGACCATTACCTCCAACGTGGTTTATGGTAAGAAAACCGGTAATACCCCGGACGGACGCCGCGCGGGTGCGCCATTTGGACCCGGTGCTAACCCGATGCATGGCCGCGACCAGAAAGGCGCCGTAGCCTCGCTGACATCCGTTGCCAGACTGCCGTTTGCTTATGCGAAAGATGGTATCTCCTACACCTTCTCTATCGTGCCAAACGCGCTGGGTAAAGATGACAACGTGCGTAAAACCAACCTTGCCGGTCTGATGGATGGTTACTTCCATCACGAAGCCAGCATCGAAGGCGGTCAGCACCTTAACGTCAACGTGATGAACCGTGAGATGCTGCTGGACGCGATGGAGCATCCGGAAAAATATCCACAGCTGACCATTCGCGTCTCCGGTTACGCTGTACGCTTTAACTCGCTGACCAAAGAGCAGCAGCAGGATGTGATTACCCGTACCTTCACACAGTCCCTGTAATCACCGTTCTGAGTGATAAAAGGCTCCTCGCGGAGCCTTTTATTTAAAAAGTCTGTTCTGGTCGTCATCTTTTCGGGGTGCCTACCAGAATCGATTTCCTGCCCTGAGCGCAACAGAGATTGCGCCGTCTGTCCCGGCAGACCTACTGGAGAAAACATCGCAATGTCAGTTAACGGTCGTATCCACTCATTTGAATCCTGCGGAACCGTCGATGGTCCCGGCATCCGTTTCATCACCTTCTTCCAGGGCTGCCTGATGCGCTGCCTCTACTGCCACAATCGCGATACCTGGGATACCCACGGCGGCAAAGAGATCAGCGTCGACGCGCTGATGGCCGACGTGCTCTCCTATCGCCACTTTATGAACGCCTCGGGTGGCGGCGTAACGGCATCAGGAGGAGAAGCGATTCTTCAGGCTGAATTTGTCCGCGACTGGTTCCGCGCCTGTAAAGCAGAAGGCATCCATACCTGCCTCGACACCAACGGCTTTGTCCGCCGTTACGACCCGGTGATCGATGAACTGCTCGACGTGACAGATTTAGTGATGCTCGACCTGAAGCAGATGAATGATGATGTCCATCAGATTCTGGTTGGCGTCTCCAATCACCGTACGCTGGACTTTGCCCGCTACCTGCAGAAAAAGGGAAAACGCACCTGGATCCGTTTTGTCGTGGTGCCAGGTTATTCCGATGATGATGACACGGCGCACCGTCTGGGCGAGTTCACGCGGGATATGGAAAACGTAGAGAAAATTGAGCTGCTGCCCTACCACGAGCTGGGTAAACACAAATGGATCGCGATGGGTGAAGAGTACAAACTGGAGGGGGTCAAACCACCGAACAAAGAGACCATGGAGCGGGTAAAAAATATTCTCGCCAGCTATGGCCATGAAGTGATGTATTGACGTCTTAACCGCAAAAAGGGAGCCTGAGCTCCCTTTTTATGTTTCAGCCCTCAGGCATGCGCCACCGGTGTAGCATGCTGATCCGCTTTGCGCAGCAGCATCACCAGATAGATCAGCGACACCGCGGCGATCATCACAAACAGCAGGCGATCAGAATAGTTTTGCATCAGCACCGAGGTCATGGCCGGGCCGAGCAGGCTGCCAACGGTATAACTCATCAGTAACGCCTGGTTCATTGCGACCAGCTCGTGATGTGCCACGGTTTCACACGCCCAGGACATCGCCACCGGATAGAGCGTAAAGCCCGCCAGCCCCAGAACAAACAGGGCCGGAGCCATGGCGGCATTGCTTAACATCGCCATCGCGCCGAGGATGACCACAAAGACCTGCACACGCAGCACCAGCATCCGGCCAAAGCGATCGGCCAGACGCCCTACCGGCCACTGTCCGACAATCCCTGAACTCACCAGCAGTGCCATCCAGTAACCAACATTCGCATCGCTCATGCCCTGATGTGACAGGTAGAGCGGCATCAGGCCATAGAGTGAGCCTAAAACGATGCCGGAAATAATGCAGCCATTGATACCCAGGCGTGAACTGCGGCGACGAAGCATCGGCCAGATACGCGTCGGGGCCGCTTCCGCCGCTTCACCACTGGCGGAAACCCGGGTAAAGACCAGCGGTAATACCGCGCACAGCACCAGCGCAGTGACCCAGGGGATCACGCTCAGCAGCTCAGTAGAAAGCCTGCTGACCAGCAGCTGACCGGCAACGGTGCCCAGGTAATAAACAATCATATAAGCTGCCAGCAGCCGTCCACGATTACGGACGGTACCGCTGCAAAGCAGTGCGCTCTCCACCACCACCCACATCAGCGCACAGCCTGCGCCCGCCATAAAACGCAGCGTGCTCCATATCCAGAACCCCTGCATCATCGCCAGACACACCGTTGCCAGCGCAAAAAGCCCGGTCGCCAGGTAGTAGCTGCGATTAAAACCGTACCGGCTGATCAGCCACCCCGCCAGCAGCGTACCGGCAAGATTTCCGGTGTAATAGGCGGAACTGACGATGCCGACCTGCCAGGTTGTCAGAAGATCATGGGTCAGCCACAGAGGAACCAGCGTATTCAGCACGGCGATGGCGACGGTCATTAACATCAGGCCGCAAAGCAGAAATATCACGGGGCGTGACCAGGTTGACATAGAGGATAAAAACCAGAGCAGATAAAGGAAATTGCGCGCAGTTTGCCATCCGCTTATTTAAAGTCAATGGGCGACATTTAACCGCAGCACATTTTGCTGCCCGACAATTTAATTTACTAATCTTCAGTGGGTTACAAACGTTATAACTATTGGGAGGTTAATTGCTATCTCTATGAAAAATGAGATTTTTAAGCGTTTGGGCGGGTCTGATATCGATAACGTTTATTTGTGATAAATTCTGGTCTGGCTCGACGGGTCACAGCGTTCCGTCCGCATAAAAAACCCGGCCGGAGCCGGGTTTAGCGTGTCGGTATCGCTTAGCCGATCATGTCGACGCCGTTCATATAGGGGCGTAAAACCTCTGGCACCGCAATGCGGCCATCTTCCTGCTGATAGTTTTCCAGCACCGCGACCAGCGTACGGCCGACAGCCAGGCCTGAACCGTTCAGGGTATGCACCAGGCGTGGCTTCTTATCCTGCTTGCTGCGGCAACGCGCCTGCATGCGACGCGCCTGGAAATCGCCCATGTTTGAGCAGGATGAGATTTCACGGTAGGTATTCTGCGCCGGAAGCCAGACTTCCAGATCGTAGGTTTTGGTTGACCCGAAGCCCATGTCACCGGTGCAGAGCAGCACCTTACGATACGGCAGGTTCAGCAGCTGCAGCACTTTCTCAGCGTGACCGGTCAGCTCTTCCAGCGCCTCCATAGAGTGCTCCGGGCTGACAATTTGCACCATTTCCACTTTGTCGAACTGATGCATACGGATCAGGCCGCGCGTGTCGCGACCGTAGGATCCCGCTTCAGAACGGAAGCATGGCGTATGCGCGGTCAGTTTAACCGGCAGGCTCTCCTCTTCGAGGATCTCGTCACGCGCCAGGTTAGTCAGCGGCACTTCTGCGGTAGGGATCAGCGCATAGTGGCTGCTGTCTGACTCTTCTTCCAGCGGACGGGTGTGGAACAGGTCTTCGCCAAACTTCGGCAGCTGGCCGGTACCATAGAGCGTTTCATGGTTTACCAGATAAGGCACGTAGGTTTCGAGGTAGCCATGCTGCTCAGTGTGCAGGTCGATCATGAACTGGCTCAGTGCGCGATGCAGACGGGCAATCTGACCCTGCATCACCACAAAGCGCGAGCCGGTCAGCTTCACGGCTGCCGCAAAATCCAGACCTTTGGCTGCTTCGCCCAGTTCAACATGATCTTTAACCGGGAAGCTGAATTCGCGTGGGGTACCCCAGCGGCTCACTTCCTGGTTTTCACTGTCATCTTTGCCCAGCGGCACTTCATCTGCCGGAATGTTCGGCAGCGCCAGCGCGAAGTCACGGATTTGATTCTGCAGTTCGTCCAGTTCTGCTTTTGCGCTATCCAGGCGTTCGCCCAGTGCGTTCACTTCCTGACGCAGCGGCTCGATGTCTTCCCCACGCGCTTTGGCCTGACCGATGGATTTGGATCGGGCATTACGCTCTGCCTGCAGATTTTCTGTTTCCACCTGCAACACCTTACGACGCTCTTCGAGCGAGCGCAGCGTGTCTACATCCAGTTTGTATCCCCGGCGTGCCAGTTTTTCTGCGACTGCGTCTGGCTCATTACGCAGCAGATTGGGATCGAGCATGCTTATCCTGTGTATTAAAAGTTGGTTAAAAGAAGGCGCGCACTCCGTGGAATGCGTTGAAAACATTGCTCACATTACCGTAACGTCTGTTTCAGCGGTAGCGTTTTGTCGGGCTATTTTGATCCTGCTCAGCCAGCCAGCTTAGCTTTTCGCCAATCTTACCCTCCAGTCCGCGCGTGGTCGGGGTGTAATAGCGCGCACCGGCCAGCGCCTGGGGAAAATAGACTTCGCCCGCGGCGTAGGCATGGGTTTCATCATGCGCGTAACGGTACTCTTTACCCAGCCCCATCTCTTTCATGAGCTTCGTCGGCGCATTGCGCAGATGTTCCGGCACATCGTAATCGGGATGGTCGCGCGCATCGCGCATCGCGGCCTTGAAGGCGGTGTAGACGGCGTTACTTTTCGGTGCGCAGGCCAGATAAACAATCGCCTGCGCAATCGCGCGCTCCCCTTCTGCCGGTCCCACGCGCGTGAAGCAATCCCAGGCCGCAATCGCCACCTGCATCCCGCGGGGATCGGCATTGCCAACATCTTCTGAAGCAATAGCCAGCAACCGTCGCGCGACATAGAGCGGGTCGCCGCCTGCGGTAATGATTCGTGCATACCAGTAAAGCGCCGCGTCGGGTGCGGAGCCACGCACCGATTTGTGCAGCGCCGAGATGAGATCGTAGAAACGGTCGCCCTTGTTATCAAAGCGCGCAGCGCGCTCACCCGACACTTCATTGAGCAACTGCGGCGTCAGCTGTCGCTGGCCGGTGGCGTCGGCTTCCGCCATGTCCGCCATCATCTCCAGCGTATTCAGCGCCCGGCGGGCATCGCCGTTGACCAGTTCAGCGATCATCCGGCGCGTATTCTCCGGCAGCACGATGTCACTGTCGCCATACCCACGGGTTTTGTCCTGCATCGCCTGATCCAGCACCTGCTCAATATCCGCCTGCGTCAGGGATTTAAGCAGGTAGACGCGAGCGCGCGACAGCAAAGCCGAGTTGAGTTCAAACGAGGGGTTTTCGGTGGTCGCACCAATAAAGGTGATGGTGCCATCTTCGATGTGCGGTAAAAAGGCATCCTGCTGGCTTTTGTTAAAACGATGCACCTCGTCCACAAACAGGATGGTGCGCCGCCCGGCATGTTTGTTCTGCCGGGCGCGTTCGATCGCCTCACGGATCTCTTTTACGCCGGAAGTCACCGCCGAGATGCGCTCCACATCGGCGTTACCGTAATGCGCGATGATCTCGGCCAGCGTGGTCTTGCCGGTCCCGGGCGGTCCCCACAGGATCATTGAGTGCAGGTGCCCTGCTTCAATCGCGCGCGGCAGAGGTTTGCCCGCGCCCAGCAGATGCTGCTGACCAATGTACTGTTTCAATGTTTCTGGCCGCATCCGCGCGGCCAGAGGTTTGAAATTTTCGGTGGAAAAATCCAGGGACAGGTTACTCACCGTGACCTCACTGACGTTGGTCGTCCACCGTGACGCCTTTAGGCGGTGTGAACGTAAATTTATCCGGGCTGATAGCCCCGTTCTGCTGGCTCTTCAGCTGGTAGTCGCTGCGCTGACCATCCTGTTCAATCGCGCTGAAGCGATTAATGGTGCCGCCAGGCGTAACCTGGATAGTGAACTGCTTCAGATTGCCGTCGCTGTTTTTCGGCGTCAGCTCGAAGTTGTCACCCTGCTGTTTGATGTTGTACTGCTTCCAGTCGTTTGACTGGTTGCGGGCAATCAGCATAAACGGCGTGTTGCTGGTCGCATTCTGCAACAGGCTGACGGTCGCCTGCTCAACAAACGGATTGTAGAACCACAGCGATTTGCCGTCGGAGATGATGATGCTTTCATCTGGTGCAGTCATATGCCAGTTAAACAGGCTGGGACGTTTCACCCACAGTTCGCCTTCGCCATCCTGAACGTTAGCGCCGCTGCTGTCGGTCACTTTTTGCGTGAAGCTGGCATGGAAGCTGCTGACCTTGTTAAGACGCTGTTGCAGGTCACTGGAAGCATCAGCCAGAACGCTGGCTGAAGAAAAGGTGGCCAACAGGCCCAGAGCGATTACGCGTAGTTTCATCTGCTGCAATTCCTTATTTAAACGTTCCCATCGATTACTGCATTAAGCCTGGTCGCCGTTCCGCCATCAGAACAGAGGAAAAAACCGAAAGCTGATTAAAATATGGGGGTTAGCCCCCTGAAAACAATGAGCCAGTCGAAACTGGCTCATTGAATCATGTTTCAAAATATATCGCCTGCTACATATCGTGCGGCGGAGGCGACAGCACTTCACGGTTGCCGTTGTGGCCAGGTGCAGAGACGATACCCTGCGCTTCCATCTGCTCAATGATACGCGCCGCGCGGTTGTAACCGATGCGGAACTGACGCTGAACGCCTGAAATCGACGCCCGGCGTTTATCGATCACAAAGCTGACGGCCTGATCAAACAGCGGATCCAGCTCTTCATCACTGTCCATCCCCCCCGCGCTTTCGCTCTCTTCGCCTGCGGTAATGCTGTCGATATATTGTGGTCGGCCACGGGCTTTCCAGTCCTGCACCACGGCATGCACTTCCTGGTCACGCACAAATGCACCGTGAACGCGAATCGGCAGGGAGGAGTTCGGCGGCATATAGAGCATGTCACCCATGCCCAGCAGAGATTCGGCACCGCCCTGATCGAGAATGGTACGGGAGTCAATTTTGCTGGAGACGGTAAAGGCGATACGCGTCGGGATGTTCGCTTTGATCAACCCGGTAATCACATCCACCGAAGGACGCTGGGTCGCCAGCACAAGGTGGATACCGGCGGCTCGGGCTTTCTGTGCCAGACGCGCAATCAGCTCTTCAACCTTTTTGCCCACGGCCATGATCAGGTCAGCAAACTCATCGACCATCACCACTATGTAAGGCAGTTTTTCCAGCACCGGCGGCGTCATATCCATGCTGTCGCCCGGCTTCCAGAACGGATCGGGAATCGGACGACCCATCGCCTCTGCCTGCTCTACTTTTTCGTTGTAGCCCGCCAGATTACGCACGCCCAGGGCTGACATCAGCTTATAACGACGCTCCATCTCACCCACACTCCAGCGCAGCGCATTGGCCGCATCCTTCATGTCCGTGACGACTTCGGTCAGCAGATGCGGAATGCCTTCATAGACCGACAGCTCCAGCATTTTCGGGTCGATCATGATGAAGCGCACTTCTTCAGGCGTGGCCTTGTAGAGCATGCTGATAATCATAGCGTTGACGCCGACAGACTTACCGGAACCAGTAGTACCGGCGACGAGCAGGTGCGGCATTTTGGCCAGATCGGCGACGACCGGCTGCCCGGCAATATCTTTACCCAGCACCACAGAGAGCGGTGACGGGTTATCGCGGAATTTAGGGCAGTCCAGCACTTCACGCAGGTAGACGGTCTGACGATGTTTGTTCGGCAGTTCCAGACCCACATAAGGTTTTCCGGGGATCACCTCTACCACGCGCACGGCGACGGTGGAGAGTGAACGCGCCAGGTCACGCGACAGATTGGAGATACGCGCGGCTTTCACACCGGGTGCCAGATCCAGCTCGAACCGGGTGATGACCGGGCCGGGCGAGATACCGACGACTTCCGCCTTCACGCGATAATCGCCCAGTCGCGCTTCGACCAGACGGGCAGTCTGCTCCAGCGAGAACATATCCACCGGCTCTTCCTCTGCCGGAGGCGCGGTCAGCAGATCCAGCGAAGGCAGTGGTGTAGAGGGTTTCTCCAGCGGCTGTTCATGACGCATCAGGAACGGGTGAATCAGGCTGTCATGCAGTGACGGCTTCGCTTCTTCAACAGGTTCAGGCGCGGCTGGCGTGCCATAAGCCGGTGACGGGTATGCCGGTGCCGCAGGCGCGGCAGGTGCACCATACGCAGACGAAGACGCAGGCGTCGTATAGTCCGCTGCAGCGGGCGCGACCGGTGCCCGGTAAGCGGGTTCAGCCGGGGCACTGTAAGCGGGCTCCGCAGGGGCACGGTAAACGGGCTCCGCAGGGGCTAAATGGGTCGGCGCAGGCACCTGAGCCGCAGCCTGAGGTTCTGCAACCTCGCTCACCTGCTGCCAGGGCTCATGTGAAACCGCTGGCGCTTCCGGTTCCGGTGTCGCCGCGATAGTAAACAGCGGTTCGGTCGGGCCATCATCCACCAGATCTTTCATCGGTGAAAAATCAAACGCAGAGGCGGTATCGATATTGAGTACCGGCTCTTTCTTCACGTCAGGCTGATAGCGCTGCTGTTGCTGCTCAGCAAACTGACGCGCCAGCGCATCCTGCTGCTGTGCATCCTGCTCCTCTTCCTCATCCTGCTGCCAGCTGGCGCCGTAACGCTGCTGCTGTTCAGACTGGAAGGCCTGGCGCAGTTCAGCCTGCTGCTGCGCCTCTTCAGCCTCAGCAACCGAAGTCTGACTCTCTGCCGGTGCTGATTCACGCTCTTCCGCCCGGGCTTTCTCTTCTGCCATGCGCTGAGACGGCAGCTTGATACCGTACGAAGCCAGTTCGCGGCGGGTAGGCAGTTTGACCGGGTTAGGGCGTGGTAATGCTGGACCGATGCCCTGTTTAACCTGCGGATTAACCGGGGTTTCAGGGGCTAAGTCAAACACAGGCGCAGTTCGTGTGGCCGATGCGGCTGCGGCTGCGGCCGCTGTTGCGGTCGCGGCGGCAGGGACCGCAGTCGCATCCCGCCAGTTGCCCATCCGGGGCTCATCATCGTCATAAGCACTGAACGCTGGCGCGGCGGGTGCCTCGTCCGGCATTTCGAAATGATAAAGCGGCGGAGAGGTTGCCGGAGCAGATGCAGTCTGCGCTGCTGACGGCGCGCGGTAAGGTTCGGGTGCTTCCGCAGCCACTGGCGCAGTGTAAGGTTCGGGTGCGCTCGGTGCAGCCGCTGGAGCACTGTAAGACGCAGGCGCACTCTGCCCGGCGGCAGTCACAGGCTGTGAGGCAGGAATAGCGGCAGCAGGGGCAACCGGGGCTGGTGTGGTTGCCGCAACCGGCGCTGGCGCGGTATCCACAGCCGCAGGCGCAGGTGTGCCCGCAGCAGCCGGAGCGGCGACGGCAGGTGCGACGCCAGCCGCTTCGGTGGTCGCTGCGACGGCGGCGCTGGTTGCTGCGGCGGCTTTCGCCAGCAGCGGATCGGGCTGTGACGCCGCGCGCGGCGCAGAGAGCAGGACATCGTCGTCCTGATCCGCCCCGCTCATCTCAGGCAGATCGGCATATTCACGCGTATCGCGCTCGTCATCCTCTTCCTGCCACGGCTCATCGTGACGTGAGCGGTTACTGGCAAACGTCAGTACGCCCATCACCACGCCACCAATCCGCTCGGCAATGGTAAGCCATGACCAGCCGGTATAGAGCGTGATGCCCGCCGCCCAGACGCAGAGCAGCATCAGCGTGCCGCCCGCCGGGCTGAACCACGGGGCGATGGCATTACTGACCAGACTGCCAATCACGCCGCCGGAGGCGAAGTACCAGATATCATCGGCATTCAGCGCCGCCATACCACAGGTTGTCACCACCAGCGCAAGCACGCCAATTAAGCGAAGTCCGACCGCAAAGTAGTCGAAATAGTCCTGGTTATCGCGCTGCCGGAAAGCAATCCAGCACAGCCCCAGGATAACGGGCGGAATGGCATACGCCATCACACCAAAGATGAAGAGTAAGGTGTCGGCCAGCCAGGCACCGGGGCTGCCGCCGAGATTGTGAATGGGTTCATGCCAGGCCGTCTGCGACCAGCTCGGGTCGGAAGGATTAAAACTGACCAGAGAAACCATCAGGTAGATGGCAAACAGCGCCACCAGAATGAGCATCGCTTCCAGCAGACGGCGTCCACTGCTCAGCGACTGTAACGAAACGTCTTTATCTTCTGTATATTCCTGGCTCAAGAGGACTCTCCAGGTGCCTGTAAAGTAAGAAGCAACAGCGTCGGGCAAGCCCGACGCTGATCCTGTATGAATTCACAGGAGTGTACCGAAATCTCGCAGGTTTTGCACCTGCGCCGCATCAGCGGGTTTTGATCACCAGCCGATTGCTCTGTTTGACCTCTTCCATCACCACATAGGTTCGCGTGTCGTTTACGCCCGGCAGGCGCAGCAGGGTTTCACCCAGCAGCTTACGATAGGCAGACATATCAGGTACGCGCGTTTTCAGCAGGTAGTCGAAATCACCAGAAACGAGGTGACACTCTTGAGTTTCCTCAAGTTTTTGCACAGCGGCGTTAAATTGTTCAAACACATCCGGCGCGCCACGATTCAGAGTAATCTCAACGAATACCAGCAGAGAGGCATCCAGATAGTGCGGGTTCAGCTGCGCAGTATAGCCAAGAATAAATCCCTGACGTTCGAGGCGGCGCACGCGCTCAAGGCATGGCGTAGGCGATAAGCCTACGCGTTTGGAAAGCTCTACGTTTGAAATGCGACCATCTTTCTGAAGTTCGTTCAGAATGTTCCTGTCAATTCTGTCGAGGTCTTTCCCGGGGCGTTTCTTATTGTCTACCATTATTATTGTCTCTCTTAATTCCTTCCCTTTACCTGCCACGCCCTGAAAACGCTCATTGTTCGGGGCATTTCTGAAGTGAGCTAACAGAACCTGTGTGGTGAGACCTATCGATATGACGCATGTTGTCTGTCCACATCATGCGTCATTATCCATATCAGGCTGCTTTTATCCGGCGTTACGTGCAAAACAGGCGAGGAAAACCTGTTTTGTGCCGATAAATGTTATTCACTTCTGATAATGTTTTCGCAAATGCGCAGGCGATTGTCAAAGTAAAATCACCAAATTCAGGACAAGATGCCAGACAGACCGCTGGGTATCTGTTTTTAAATGAGTATTTTTCCACTCCTGCACCGCTTTAACCCGAGTTTTGCCCCCTATTGGCGCATTGGCCAGGCAAAAAGGTCACTCATCGTCTACGCCGTTTGCAGCTATCGTTAACAAAATTGGCTAAGCCTTGTCATTGCCGCCGGATATTCCCTACAATCGCAGGCTATGTCAGCCGAATGAAACTGAGGAACGCATGAGTACGGCCAAACACAGTAAGTTACTCATTCTGGGCTCCGGCCCAGCGGGTTATACCGCAGCCGTTTATGCTGCACGCGCCAACCTGAATCCGGTCTTGATCACGGGTCTGGAGAAAGGCGGACAGCTGACCACCACCACTGAGGTGGAAAACTGGCCGGGCGACCCGCACGATCTGACAGGTCCATCGCTGATGGAGCGTATGCACGAGCATGCCGAAAAATTTAATACTGAGATCATTTTTGATCATATCCACACCGTGGATCTGCAGAACCGTCCGTTCCGCCTGACGGGCGACAGCGGCGAGTACACCGCAGATGCCCTGATCATCGCGACCGGTGCGTCAGCGCGCTATCTGGGCCTGCCTTCTGAAGAGGCGTTCAAAGGCAAAGGCGTCTCCGCCTGTGCAACCTGTGACGGTTTCTTCTACCGCAATCAGAAAGTGGCGGTCATCGGTGGCGGTAACACGGCGGTTGAAGAGGCCCTTTATCTGGCGAACATCGCCGCTGAAGTGCATCTGATTCACCGTCGCGACAGCTTCCGCGCCGAGAAGATCCTGATCGACCGTCTGATGGAAAAAGTGCGTAACGGCAATATCGTGCTGCACACCCATCGCACGCTGGAAGAGGTAACCGGCGATCAGATGGGTGTAACCGGCCTGACGCTGCGTTCTACCCAGAACAGCGATGAGACGGAAGCACTGGAAGTAGCTGGTCTCTTTGTCGCTATCGGACACAGCCCGAACACGGCCATCTTTGAGGGCCAGCTGGCGCTGGAGAACGGTTACATCAAAGTACAGTCAGGTCTGCACGGCAATGCCACCCAGACCAGCATCCCCGGCGTCTTTGCGGCAGGCGATGTAATGGACCATATTTATCGCCAGGCGATCACGTCAGCGGGCACCGGCTGTATGGCTGCGTTAGACGCTGAGCGTTTTCTTGACGGACTGGTTAAAAACGATCAGTAAGTTGTTAACTCTCTGATCTCAAATGTTCCAGGCGACGGTTTTTCAGTCGCCTTTTTTATTGCCCTCATGCTAGATTCTTGCCTCTGAAGCGCGCGAGACGCGCTTGCTGTTTTCCCCCTCATCGACATTTATCATGGTCTTGCATGGACAAATCGCGGCAGCAGCATCTTACCCGCTGGCTTCGTCAGCAACGTCGTTTCGCCGGTCGCTGGTTGCGGCTCAATACGCTGCTGGGCATGGCAGGAGCCCTGCTGATTATCGCCCAGTCGGCCCTGCTGGCCTCGCTGCTGCAGGCCCTGATTATCGACGGGCAACCGCGCGAAACCCTGACGTTCAGCATCCTGCTGCTGCTGCTCTGCTTTGTCCTGCGCGCCCTGATCAACTATGCCCGCGAACTGACCGGATTCCGGGCCGGACAGGCCATCCGCCAGGCGTTACGCCAGCAGGTACTGGATCGGCTGACTGAGCTGGGCCCGGCATGGATTCAGGGAAAACCCGCCGGAAGCTGGGCAACGCTGCTGCTGGAGCAGATTGAAGAGATGCAGGAGTACTACGCGCGTTATCTGCCGCAGATGACCCTGGCGGCGCTGATCCCCTGCTGCATTCTTCTGACCGTTTTCCCGCTGAACTGGACAGCCGGTCTGATCCTGTTTGTTACCGCGCCGCTGATTCCGCTCTTCATGGCGCTGGTGGGAATGGGCGCAGCCGAGGCGAACCGCCGCAACTTCCTGGTGCTGGCCCGGCTGAGCGGGAACTTTCTCGATCGCCTGCGCGGCCGCGAAACGCTGCGGCTCTTTAATCGCGGCGCCGCCGAGCAGCAGGCCGTTGCCGCCGCCACCACCGATTTTCGCCAGCGGACGATGGAGGTGCTGCGCCTCGCCTTTCTCTCCTCTGCGGTGCTGGAGTTCTTTGCCTCATTAGCGATTGCGGTGGTGGCCGTCTACTTTGGCTTCTCCTATCTGGGCGAACTCCATTTCGGCGATTACGGCCAGGGCGTCACGCTGTTCGCCGGTTTTCTGGTACTGATCCTCGCCCCGGAGTTTTTCCAGCCGTTGCGCGATCTTGGCGCGTTCTATCATGCTAAAGCGCAGGCGGTCGGCGGTGCCGATGCGCTTGAAGCTTTTATGCAGGCCACACCCGACGCCGCCCCGCAGGAGGGCCAGCAGCCCTTTTCCGCCAGTGACGCTGTCTCGGTGATCGCCACGGATCTGCGCGTCTGCGCCCCCGATGGCCAGCTGCTGTGTGGTCCCCTCACCTTCTCCATCGCCCCGTATGAACAGATTGCGCTGGTTGGCCAGAGCGGGGCCGGTAAAACCGCCCTGATGAACGCCCTGCTGGGTTTCCTGCCCTATCAGGGATCCCTGAGGGTCAATGGCACGGAACTGCGTGAAATACGGCGAACGGACTGGCATCAGCAGCTTAGCTGGGTGGGGCAGAATCCTCAGTTACCGGCCGCCACCCTGCGCGACAACATTCTGATGGGTGCCGCCTGTGAGCCCGACCGTTTTAACGCACTGCTTGAATCATGCGGCATTACCGAGTTTCTGCCCCGTCTCCCGCAGGGCATCGACACGCCGCCAGGCGAAGGGAGCCATCAGCTCTCTGTGGGCCAGGCGCAGCGCATCGCGGTTGCGCGCGCACTCTATAAGTCCGCCCATCTTTTACTGCTGGATGAACCTGCCGCCAGCCTGGATGCGCTGAGTGAACGTCATGTGATGATGGCGCTGAACCAGGCCGCGGCCCGTCAGACCACGCTGATGATTACCCATCAGATCGACACGCTGAGCCACGGGCAGACCCTCTGGGTCATGGAAGCAGGTAAACTGGTGCAGCAGGGAAGCTGGCAGCAACTCTCGCAACAGCCGGGTGCCTTCAGCGAGATGCTGAAGCATCGTCAACAGGAGATCCAGTGATGTCCGCCCTGCGTCCTTTTCTTCGTCTCTGGCAGCGCCACCCGTTCCGCCTGGCGCTGGGTATCGTGCTGGCGATGGTGACCCTGCTGGCCAGCATCAGCCTGCTGACCCTTTCCGGCTGGTTTCTTGCCGCCTCATCCGTGGCGGGCGTTGCCGGACTCTATACCTTTAACTATATGCTGCCTGCGGCGGGCGTACGCGGAGCCGCGATCATTCGCACGGCCGCACGCTATGCCGAACGCCTGGTCAGCCACGACGCGACATTCCGGGTTCTGCAGCATCTGCGTGTTCATACGTTCGGTCGTCTGATGGCGCTCTCGCCGGGCCAGCTGTCGCTGTTCCGCCAGGCAGATCTGCTTAACCGCTTTGTGGCCGATGTCGATACGCTGGATCATCTCTATCTGCGTGTCATCTCGCCGCTGACGGGCGCCTTTGTGGTGATTGTGGTGGTGACGCTCGGGCTGAGCCTGATCGCTGTTCCGCTGGCACTGACGCTGGGCGGGATCATGCTCGCCACCCTGGTGCTGATGCCCGCGCTGTTTTATCGCCTCGGCTCACCGGCCGGCACGGCAATTGCCCGTGGCCGCGCCCGCTGGCGTTTACAGCTGACGCAGTGGCTGTCGGCGCAGGCGGAACTGACGCTGTATGGCGCTTCGCAGCCGTGGCGTCAGCAGCTCGATGAGGATGAACAGCGCTGGCAGCAGGCTCAGCGCCAGCAACAGCATCTGCAGGCGGCGGCACAGAGTTTGCTGCTGCTGATCAGCGGCGTGACGGTCACTCTGCTGCTCTGGCTCAGCGCCGCGACCATCAGCGACCAGCAGCTACCCGGTTCGCTGATTGCGCTGGTGGTGTTTTGTTCGCTGGCAGCCTTCGAAGCACTGGCTCCGATCGCCGGGGCGTTTTTGCCGATGTCGCAGGTGATCGCGGCCACGCAGCGGGTCAGTGAGGTGATCGATCAGCCCCCCACGATCGCTTTTCCGGCAGACTCAACGGCCGGGCCCGGCAGCCTGACCGTCCACATCGACCAGGTTGACTTCAGCTACCCCGGCCGTCCGGAGAAGGTGCTGAACCGCTGTAGCCTTGAGGTGGGTGCAGGCGAACGCATTGCGCTTCTGGGGCCGACCGGATGCGGGAAATCTACGCTGCTGGCGCTGTTAACCCGTGGCTGGGAGAGTCAGCACGGCGTAATCAGCCTTAACGATCGGCCCGTTGCAACCTGGTCAGAGTCTGAACTGCGTCAGCGTATCAGCGTGGTCACGCAGCGGGTTCACCTTTTCAGTCAGAGCCTGCGCGATAACCTCCTGCTGGCCTGCCCGGACGCCAGCGACGACCGGCTTATCCGCGCCCTGAATGATGTCGGCCTGCAGCGTCTGCATGAGACCCCGGAAGGGCTGAACGCCTGGATGGGCGAAGGCGGTCGCCCGCTTTCCGGCGGCGAACTGCGTCGTCTCGCGCTGGCACGCGCGCTGCTGCATGATGGCGATCTCTGGCTGCTGGATGAACCGACCGAAGGCCTGGATGCTACTACCGAGCAGCACATCCTCGCGCTTCTGCAGCAGTTAACGGCAGGTAAGACTGTGGTAATGGTTTCCCATCGGCTCAGCGGTCTGGAACAGATGGATCGTATCTGCGTGATGGATAATGGCGAAATTATCGAACAGGGCAGCCATGCCGAATTAATCTCAAAAGCAGGTCGCTACTGGCGTTTCCGGCAGCGTATTGCGTTATAGTCATAGCGAAACGCTGATGGGTAACATAACGCAATGAGACTGGTTCAACTGTCACGGGAATCTCTGCACTTCCCCCCTCCTGAAATGGCCCTGCGCGAGCCGAATGGTCTGCTGGCTATGGGGGGCGATCTCTCCCCTGCCCGGTTACTTAACGCCTATCAGCACGGCATCTTTCCCTGGTTTTCGTCCGGCGATCCAATTCTCTGGTGGTCACCCGATCCCCGCGCGGTGCTGCTGCCTGATCAGTTTCATCTCAGCCGCAGCATGAAACGGTTTCACAGCCGATCACCCTATCGCGTCACCATGAATCAGTCGTTTGCCGCCGTGATTGAGGGCTGTGCCAGCGGTCGCGATGAAGGCACCTGGATTACCTTTGAGATGAAACGCGCCTGGTTACGACTCTATGAACTGGGCCACGCACACTCCATCGAGGTCTGGGATGAGCAGCAGCTGGTCGGCGGCCTGTATGGCCTTGCGCTGGGACAAATCTTCTGCGGCGAATCGATGTTCAGCCGTCAGCAGAATGCTTCTAAAACCGCACTCTGGGTCTTTTGTCAGCATTTTATCCGACACCAGGGACAGCTGATCGACTGCCAGGTGCTCAATCCTCATACGGCCTCGCTGGGCGCGCAGGAGATCCCGCGGGCTGACTATCTGCAGTATGTACAACGCCTTGCGAGCCAGCCGGTCAGCGAAGGCTGCTGGCAGACACAAACCCTTTTTTAGCCGTGTCGAGATGTTTTGCACACATAAAGGCGGTTAAGTGGTATAATGGTCAGGTTTGGTATGTCGTCCGCGCTTCGCATTCCTGAGCCGGAATTGCCAGGCTGGGAATCTCAACGCACTCTCGGAACTGTTTTCAATCGTGCGCGTGTAACCGGTTGATACAGATTCTTAGCCCGCTAATCCCCTGCAGACGTCACATAAACACCCTAATTTTACCGGATGCGCGCCCTGGCGTGCACCCCAGCAAAGCGTTGGCAAAATCGCCGACGGTTCTTTACATAAATCGTTGGATTGGGCATTATCTTGCCGGTTCAACTGAAAGGTAGTACACCCAGAGGATTCGATGGCCAAAGAAGACAATATTGAAATGCAAGGTACCGTACTGGATACGTTACCTAACACCATGTTCCGCGTAGAACTTGAGAACGGACACGTGGTTACTGCTCACATCTCCGGTAAAATGCGCAAAAACTACATCCGCATCCTGACGGGTGACAAAGTGACCGTTGAGCTGACCCCGTACGACCTGAGCAAAGGCCGCATTGTCTTCCGTAGTCGCTAATTTGCAGTAATCTCATCGCTTTGCGTTAAGCAGCGAAAAAAAGGCCGGATAATCATCCGGCCTTTTTCATCTCTGCAGCGGGGCTTAGTGCACCGTGCCTTCCGTTTTACGTTTTTCTGCGCTCAGGAAGTGATAGGTCAGTTCACCCTTCTCACGATCCAGCGCCACTGACACTGAGCCACCATCCACCAGTGAACCAAACAGCAGTTCGTTGGCTAACGGTTTTTTCAGGCTGTCCTGAACGGTGCGTGCCATCGGACGGGCGCCCATCGCTTTGTCATAGCCCTTCTCAGCCAGCCAGTCGCGCGCTTCATCGCTGACTTCCAGCGACACGCCTTTCGCATCCAGCTGCGCCTGCAGTTCGACAATAAACTTGTCGACCACCTGATGGATCACCTCTGGTGACAGGTGACTGAACCAGATGATGTTGTCGAGACGGTTGCGGAACTCTGGCGTAAAGATCTTTTTGATCTCTTCCATCGCGTCGCTGCTGTTGTCCTGATGAATCAGGCCGATCGATTTACGTTCGGTCTCGCGCACACCGGCGTTGGTGGTCATGACCAGCACCACGTTACGGAAGTCCGCTTTGCGACCGTTGTTATCGGTCAGCATACCGTTATCCATCACCTGCAGCAGCAGGTTAAAGACATCCGGATGCGCTTTCTCGATCTCATCCAGCAGCACGACCGCGTGCGGATGCTTAATCACGGCATCGGTCAGCAGACCGCCCTGATCAAAACCGACGTAGCCCGGAGGCGCACCGATCAGGCGGCTGACGGTGTGACGCTCCATGTACTCGGACATGTCGAAACGCAGCAGCTCAATGCCCAGTGCTTTCGCCAGCTGCACGGTGACTTCCGTTTTACCCACACCGGTCGGACCGGCGAACAGGAAGGAACCGACCGGCTTGCGATCCTGACCCAGACCGGCGCGGCTCATCTTGATCGCTTCGGTCAGCGCCTCGATAGCGTTGTCCTGGCCAAACACCAGCATTTTCAGGCGCTCGCCCAGATTTTTCAGCGTATCGCGGTCGGTTGCCGACACGCTCTGCTCCGGAATACGGGCAATACGCGCCACGACCGTTTCAATGTCAGAGACGTTGATGGTTTTCTTACGCTTGCTGGCTGGCATCAGGCGCGCACGGGCACCCGCCTCATCAATCACGTCAATCGCCTTGTCGGGCAGATGACGATCGTTGATATACTTCACCGCCAGCTCCACGGCGGCGCGCACCGCTTTCGCGGTATAACGCACATCGTGATGCGCTTCGTACTTGGTTTTCAGGCCGTTCAGGATCTGCACGGTCTCTTCGACAGAAGGTTCCGTGATGTCGATCTTCTGGAAACGACGGGCCAGCGCACGATCTTTTTCGAAGATGTTGCTGAACTCCTGATAGGTGGTGGAGCCCATTACCCGGATCTTGCCCGACGAGAGCAGCGGTTTGATCAGGTTAGCCGCATCGACCTGGCCGCCTGATGCCGCACCCGCACCGATGATAGTATGGATCTCATCGATAAACAGGATGCTGTGCTCGTCCTGCTCCAGCTGCTTCAGCAGCGCTTTGAAACGTTTTTCAAAGTCACCACGGTACTTGGTGCCCGCCAGCAGGGAACCAATATCCAGCGAGTAGATGGTGCACTCTTTCATCACTTCCGGAACGTCGCCCTGCTCGATACGCCAGGCGAGACCCTCTGCGATAGCGGTTTTACCCACACCCGATTCGCCTACCAGCAGGGGGTTATTTTTACGACGACGGCACAGGACCTGAATGGTACGTTCCAGCTCTTTATCGCGACCAATCAGTGGATCGATCCCACCGACGCGAGCAAGCTGATTAAGATTGGTGGTGAAGTTTTCCATACGCTCCTCCCCGCCTGCTTGCTCTTCGTTAACCGGATTTTCAGCGCCTGGCGCCTGGCCCGGTTCATCTTTGCGTGTACCGTGAGAGATAAAGTTCACCACATCAAGGCGGCTCACTTCATGTTTGCGTAACAGATAAGCCGCTTGCGACTCCTGCTCGCTGAAGATGGCGACCAGCACGTTTGCCCCGGACACTTCGCTGCGACCGGATGACTGGACATGGAAAACCGCACGCTGCAGGACGCGCTGGAAGCTGAGCGTGGGTTGGGTATCGCGCTCCTCTTCGCTGGCGGGCAGCACCGGTGTGGTCTGTTCGATGAAGGCTTCGAGTTCCTGCCGCAGAGCCACCATGTCCACCGTACAGGCTTCCAGTGCCTCTCTGGCCGACGGGTTACTGAGCAACGCCAGTAACAGATGCTCGACGGTCATAAACTCATGACGGTGCTCACGCGCTCTGGCGAAAGCCATATTTAAACTGAGTTCCAGTTCTTGATTGAGCATTAGGCACCTCCCCCAATTATCGCCCTTACCAGCTTCCTATATGGAGACGGGTTCAGGCTTTTTCCAGCGTACACAGCAACGGATGATGGTTTTCCCGCGCATAGTTGTTCACCTGGGCCGCTTTTGTTTCCGCGACTTCTGCAGTAAATACACCACAGATCGCTTTGCCGTGATAGTGAACTTTCAACATCAGTTGCGTTGCACGTTCAACATCATAAGAAAAGAACTTTTGTACAACGTCAATAACAAATTCCATAGGTGTATAATCGTCATTATTCAGAATGACTTTATACATTGAAGGTGGCTTTAATCCTTCGCGTACTTTATCTTCGGCCAGATGTTCAAAGTTAAGCCAGTCGTTTGTGTTTGCCATAGTGTTCCGTTGAGATTGTGCTTTAGCCTTTCTGAGGCTTCATGTTGCAAGTTTAACATGCCTGTCAAGCGGCAGATCGCTGCTGAAAATTTATTCAGAAATTTCCCTGCGCGACCTGCATCACAAAATTCGTAATAGCGTTAACTGCCTCAAATTTTGATGAATTTTTCCCCACCTGGCCCGGTGGTTTGCTTGACGCCAGCGGCGCTTACTCTACATTCTACCTGCACAGGCTGATTGAGTTTTAATCAAATGCGACTCACAGCGCTAAAGACCTCACCTACTTATAAAATGTCTTGCGAGGGAAGTAAAAGCATGGAAACGGGCACAGTTAAATGGTTCAACAATTCCAAAGGCTTTGGCTTTATCTGTCCGGTCGGCGGTGGCGAAGATATTTTTGCGCACTACTCCACCATTCAGATGGAGGGCTACCGAACGCTGAAGGCAGGCCAGCAGGTTCAGTTCGATGTGCATGAAGGCCCGAAAGGCAATCACGCCAGCCTCATCGTCCCGGTTGAGGCACAGGCCGTCGCCTGACCGCCGCCCGTCGCTGAACCCGATCCACAAATGCCAGCCAGTGCCGCTGGCATTTTCCTGTGCACCAGACATTAGTCTGCCTGCCCCTGCGCCAGCCCGACGACCCGATCAAACATCTGCCGCAGCAGCGCCGGGATAGCCTGCGTGCCCCGTTCTGCGGCGGCGCTGGCGACGGCGATCGCCAGTTCTGGCTTCGAACTGCGATGGATAGCTTTAGTAATAATACGCCGGGAACTCATCGGAACGTTTAACGGCAGGTGCGCCATCTGATGATAGACAGCCTGAAACCCCTGGTGATAAAGAAAGTTCTCCATATCCAGGGCGGGCAGCTGTGTGAGAAAGCGGGGTTCGGGCTCACCGGGCTGCAGCTGCGCACGCGCCGTGCTGGCATACTTATTACCCGCCTGATCGCCATCCGTCAGGACATGCCAGGCTATGCCCATTCGCCGGGCAAATTTCAGCAGCGGCTTCAGGCCCGACTGCGCAAACTCGATCACTTTCACCCCTTCAGCGGCGAAGTTGTAGCCGCACTGCTGTGCCAGCTCATGCATGATCCAGACCTCGGTTTCGCCCTCGACCAGCAACCAGCAGCGGGCAAAAAGCGCGGCTGGCCGGTTGACCCGGATATGAAAGCCGATGCGACGGCTCTCCTCTGCACTCAGCCCTTCCGGGCCGATGCGCCAGGCCGCGACGCGCGACGGACCGCGCACCAGCCGGCAGACGTGCTCCACCGGCACCTGCGACAGCAGTTCGGCGGAATTGGTAGTGGCGATTTTCTGCAGGGGTAACAGCCTCAGCAGGTTCCAGGCAACTGACAGCATAATCGGATGCAGCCGGGTTTCCGGATCTTCAATCAGCAGCAGCGGCCGGGCATCGGCGGCCAGCGGCACCTCTCCCCGCGCCGCTATCAACAGGGTAAACATCTGCAGCAGGATCAGCTGACGGCTGCGGGAATCGGTGCCGGCAATCAGCTGATTCAGATGATCCAGCGCCCGCCAGCCGTGCATGCCATCGCGCGTGTGCGATTCCCGGTCGCGCGGCGCGTTAACGGCCTCCGGCGACTGCACCAGAAAGTAGTGCTGCATCAGCTGCTGCATGGTTTTCAGCCCCTGCCGCAGCACCTCATCGCTGAGCTGTTGCGGATGGCGCTCCAGGTCACGCGCCAGACGCTCCATGCCCGCCAGCAACTCGGGATGGGCGGCGGTGACAGGCGCACGATTCCGCGTCCGTTTACTGAAGCGGGCGTCGCGCAGACGCAGCACCGGATAGCGCTTCAGCAACAGCGCAATCGCCGCCGCGCAGTTCTGCTCCGGTAAGCGCTGACCCTTCACGTCCACGAAACGGCGACGGGATTCGATGCCGCTCTCCCGCCAGGTCGCACTGACGCTGTAACAGAGCCAGCGCTGGCCCTGCGCATCCTGCTGCCAGAAGGGGGAGAAGATCGCGTCGGGATCGCGGCCATCGTCCCGGTAGTGAAACACCACCGACAGGCGGCGCATGGCGTCGGTGACGTCGCCCGGTGTGAAGTGAAAGTCGCCCTGAGTAAAGATGTAGGCCGGTTCATGGGGCGAAAGCAGCAGGCTCAGGGCATCCAGCAGGCTGGATTTCCCCCAGGCGTTTTCACCAATCAGCAGGTTGGTCCGGGTCAGGGGCAGTGAGAGCTTATTGATGCCGCGGAAACCGCGAATGTCGATATGTTCCAGAATCATAGGCGTCCTTCCTCCGGTTATAAAGAGCATGGTTGCCGTCAGCCAGCCGGTCAAGCAGTAACGGGGTTTACTCCGTTACGCTTTTTCGCTAGCGTGTGGCCTCTTTCCTCCACGGATGGCTTCTGCTATGTATTCCGGACTTCTGATTATTCTGCTGCCCCTGATCGCGGGCTGGCTGTTACCCTTCCGTCAGACGGCGATGCTGCGCCGCGTCAATCAGCTGCTGGGCTGGATGGTCTATGTCATCCTGTTCTTTATGGGCATCAGCCTGGCGTTTCTCGATAACCTCGGCAGCAATCTGCTGGCGATCTTTCACACCGCGCTGGTGGCGGCCTTCTGCATTCTGCTTTGCAACCTGCTGGCGCTGCGCGGTCTGGAAAAGTTTGTCCCCTGGCAGCATCTTCACCGACAGGAGAAGCTGCCCTCGCGGCTCAATATGGCGCTGGACTCCCTGAAACTCTGCGGCGTCGTGGTCATCGGTTTTCTGCTTGGCCTGACCCAGTGGCCCCTCCTGCATCACGCCGCAACGGCCAGCGAATATGCGCTGATTTTCCTGCTGTTCCTGGTGGGCATTCAGCTGCGCGGCAGCGGCATGACGCTGCGCCAGATTATCCTCAATCGCCGCGGTATGCTGGTGGCCAGCGTGGTGCTGGTCAGTGCGCTTATCGGCGGCGTGATTGCGGCACTGCTACTGGGGATGCCGGTGAAAACCGGGCTGGCCTTATCCAGCGGCTTTGGCTGGTACTCGCTCTCCGGGATCCTGATGACCGAAGCCTTTGGCCCGGTCACCGGCAGCGCCGCTTTCTTTAACGATCTGATTCGGGAGCTGGTGGCGATCATGCTGATTCCGGCGCTGATTGGCCGTCATCGCTCCAGCGCGCTGGGCCTGTGCGGTGCCACCTCCATGGACTTTACCCTGCCGGTGCTGCAGCGGGCGGGCGGCAATGAGATTGTCCCGGCCGCCATCGTGCATGGCTTTGTGATGAGCCTGCTGGCGCCGATTCTTATCGCTCTCTTCTCCGCCTGACCGCAAGCCAGCCCCGCTACGGACGCTCCTTAAACCCGGGGGCGTCATCGGGCGGTCGGGATCAGCCGCTCCGCTTTCTTCTGGCGTCCGGCGGCTGATTGCCAGTAGCGCCTGCGGTTATCCGGCCAGCCCTGCCAGCGCATTTTTTCACGCCTGCTTTTCTGCCGTGTCGTCTACGCTTCTTTTTTCAGTTCTGGTCACGTTGCCGGACGGATCGATAAAGGAGAAGCGCATGAAACAAACCGTAGCGGCACTGGTCGCTAAAACGCTGGAAAGCGCAGGTGTAAAACGCATCTGGGGCGTCACCGGGGACTCCCTGAACGGCCTGAGCGACAGCCTGAATCGCATGGGCACCATCGAATGGATGCCTACACGTCATGAAGAGGTCGCCGCCTTTGCGGCCGGTGCGGAAGCGCATATCAGCGGAGAACTGGCGGTCTGTGCCGGCTCCTGCGGGCCGGGTAACCTGCATCTGATCAACGGTTTGTTCGACTGCCACCGCAATCGCGTGCCGGTCCTGGCGATCGCGGCACACATCCCCTCCAGCGAGATCGGCAGCGGCTATTTCCAGGAAACGCATCCTCAGGAGCTGTTCCGTGAGTGCAGCCACTACTGTGAACTGGTGTCGAACCCGGAGCAGCTACCGCAGGTGCTGGGTATCGCGATGCGAAAGGCGATCCTGAATCGCGGGGTCTCTGTGGTGGTACTGCCAGGGGATATCGCCCTGCAGCTGGCGCCGGAAAGCGCCCGCGCGGAGTGGTATCCGCCGCAATTGCCGCAGGTCCTGCCCCAGCCCGCCGAACTGGCGCAGCTGGCCAAGACGCTGAACGAAGCCTCAGAGATTACTCTCCTGTGCGGCAGTGGCTGTGCCGGAGCGCATCAGGAAGTGGTCGCGCTGGCTGAGGCGCTGCAGGCACCGATCGTTCATGCGCTGCGCGGGAAAGAGCATATCGAATATGACAACCCCTATGATGTGGGCATGACCGGCCTGATCGGCTTCTCATCCGGCTTTCACGCCATGATGAACGCCAGCACGCTGGTGCTGCTGGGCACCCAGTTTCCCTATCGCGCCTTCTATCCGGAAAAGGCGCGGATTATCCAGATCGACATCAACCCTGGCAGCCTGGGGTCGCACTGTCACGTCGACCAGGCCTATGTCGGCGATGTGAAAAGCACGCTGCAGGCGCTGCTCCCTCAGCTGACGCCGAAAAGCGACAGCCGCCATCTCGACAGCGCGGTGAAGCACTACGGCGAGGCGCGTAAAAGTCTGGACGAGCTGGCGCAGCCCAACGATAAGCAGGCGATCCATCCGCAATATCTGGCGCAGCAAATCAGCCACTACGCCAGCGACGACGCCATTTTTACCTGCGACGTCGGCACCCCGACCGTCTGGGCGGCGCGCTATCTCAAGATGAACGGCAGACGCCGCCTGCTGGGTTCGTTTAACCACGGCTCGATGGCGAATGCGATGCCGCAGGCGCTGGGGGCGCAGTCGATCGATCGCGATCGTCAGGTCGTCGCGCTGTGCGGCGACGGCGGCTTCAGTATGCTGATGGGCGATTTTATCTCGCTGGCGCAGCTGAACATGCCGGTGAAGATCGTGATCTTCAACAACAGCGTGCTGGGCTTCGTGGCGATGGAGATGAAGGCGGGCGGCTATCTGACCGACGGCACGGAGCTAAGTAATCCCGATTTCGCCGCTATCGCCAGGGCCTGTGGCATCCGGGGGATCCGCGTGGAGAAAGCGTCGGATCTCAACGGCGCGCTGGAAGAGGCCTTTGCCCATGACGGCCCGGTGCTGGTGGATGTCATCACCGCCAAAGAGGAGCTGGCGATGCCGCCGCAGATCAAGCTGGAGCAGGCCAAAGGCTTCAGCCTCTATATGCTGCGCGCCATTATGAATGGCCGTGGCGACGAGGTGGTAGAACTGGCGAAAACCAACTGGCTGCGGTAAAACAGAGAGGCCATCAGGGCGGGCGCGAGGCCCGCCTTTTTTTTCCGCCACGTTCAGGAGCATAAGGTGATCGATTTACGCAGTGATACCGTGACCCGGCCCAGCGCCGCCATGTTAAGCGCCATGATGTCTGCCGAAACCGGTGATGACGTCTATCGTGACGACCCTACCGTGAATGCGCTGGAAGCGGAAGCGGCACGGCTGAGCGGCAAAGCTGCCGCGCTGTTTTTTCCGACCGGCACCCAGGCCAACCTGGTGGCGCTGCTGAGTCACTGCGAACGGGGCGATGAATATATCGTGGGCCAGCAGGCGCACAACTACAAATATGAGGCGGGCGGTGCGGCGGTGCTGGGCAGCATTCAGCCACAGCCTGTGCTGGCCGCAGAGGATGGCACACTGCCGCTCGACGTGGTGGCGGCTGCCATCAAGCCGGACGATATTCACTTTGCCCGCACCCGTCTGCTGAGCCTGGAGAACACCCATCACGGCAAGGTCCTGCCGCTGGCCTATCTGGAGCAGGCGTGGGCTTTTACCCGCCAGCATCAGCTGGCGCTGCATATTGATGGCGCGCGCATTTTCAACGCGGTGGTCGCTCAGCAGACTACGCTGGCGGCGATCGCGCGTTACTGCGACACCCTGACCATCTGTCTCTCCAAGGGGCTCGGCACACCGGCTGGCTCCCTGCTGTGTGGCGACACGGCGCTGATTGAGCGCGCCCGTCGCTGGCGCAAAATGACCGGTGGCGGCATGCGCCAGGCGGGTATCCTGGCGGCCGCCGGTCTCTACGCGTTCGGGCACAATGTGGCGCGTCTGCAGGAGGATCATGACAATGCCGCCTGGCTGGGCGAGCAGTTGCAGGCGCTGGGTGTCAGCGTCATCGATCAGCAGACCAACATGCTGTTTGTGGCGGTGCCGGAAGATCAGGTCAGCGCCCTGGGTGACTGGATGAAAGCGCACGGCGTGTTAATCAGTGTCGGCACCCGCACCCGGCTGGTCACTCATCTGGATGTGGACCGGGCGGCGCTGACGCAGGTTGTCGCCCACTGGAAGGCTTTCCTGCAGCAGCGCTAACCGCACTACTCCGCCGCGCCATACTTCTCCAGCAGCGCGGCGGCGATCGCAGCAGTTTCTGCGTCCGGCAGACCGCGATAATCCGCAGGCCGGAAATGCATCTGAAACGCGGCGATCACCTTCTGCGCCTCACGCGCGCTCATCCCGGCGGAAGCCGGATAGCCATAGCGTTGCAGGCGCGCCAGTAAGGCGTCAGCCGGCACCGCGGCATGCGGATCCTGCCCGGCCAGATAAAAGGCGACCCGGCTGGCGTCGGGCCAGGCACCGATGCCGTGCTGCGCCAGCTGCTGCCAGGGAAACAGCGGTCCCGGATCCTGCTTGCGCTGCGGCGCTATATCACTGTGGCCGACAATGTTTTCCGCCCCGATACCGTAGCGCTGCGTAATGTCGCGCAGCAGCGCCTCCAGCGCGGCGATCTGCGCAGCGGTAAAGGGCTGCCACTCCAGTCCCGTCAGGGTCCGGCGATAGCCCCGGTTGACCAGCTCAATGCCAATCGAGGTGTCATTGATGCGGGTGGCCCCGCGCCAGAAGCTGGGACCGGCGTGCCACGCGAGCTGCTGCTCCGGCACCAGCTGCCAGATGATCCCTTTTCCGGCGCGCTGCGGCGGATTACGCGGGATAAGATAGTGGGCGCTGACCTCACGATCGGTGAGAGTTGCCAGCGATGAGGAGAAATCCTCAGCGGTATAGTGAACCACAATCACTTTCACCCGCGGCCGCGCCCCCTGGGCCGGATAACGCTGATCGGCCCAGTAGCCTTCACGGGATTCCATTCCGGCGTGGCAGCCTGCCAGCAGCAGCGCCAGTATCAGCAGCAGGCCGCGTTTCAACGGATAATCACCGCCGTTCCGGTAACGCTGACCATCAGCATGCTGCCCTCTTTGCCCACCGTTTCGTAGTCGATATCAATACCGACCACCGCATTTGCGCCCAGCGATTTAGCCTGCTGCTCCAGCTCCTCAAAGGCGATCTCCCGCGCTTTGCGCAGCTCCTTCTCATAGGCACCGGAACGGCCACCGACCACGTCGCGGATGCCCGCAAAGAAATCGCGGAAGATATTGGCACCCAGAATCGCTTCACCGGTGACCACACCGCAATATTCGCTGATGCTGTGACCTTCCAGCGTGGGGGTTGTTGAAAATTTCATCCTATTCTCCTCGTTGAAAACCGGACCAGGGCTCTTTCGACTAAAAAGCACGACTATACTCTATGCTAAAAAGGGCACCTTGCCAGAGAACCATAAGGAAATCGAGATGAGAAACAATGCGTTTGCGCTCCTGATCCCAGCGGCGCTGCTGCTCAGCGCCTGTACGACCGTTGAGCCCGTGACAAAGGATAATGGCCCGCGTACCGCACCCTGCATCGAAGGCGGTCCTGACCAGGTGGCCCAGCAGTTTTACGACCTGCGTATCGCGCAGCCTGTCCAGGGGGTGCCTGACAGCAACACCCTGGCAAAATATCGCCCTTACCTGAGTGATGCGCTCTACCACTCGCTGCAGACCGCCAGCAGTGGCACCGTGGGCGCACAGTGGCGCAACGGCGATCTCTTCTCCAGCCTGTCACAGGGTCCGACGGCGGCCAGTGTGGCTGACGCCTCCACCATCCCGAACCGCGATGCGCGCAATATCCCGTTGCGGGTCGATCTGAGCCGTGACGGTAAAAAGTGGCAGGATGAAGTGCTGATGATCCTCCAGGGCAGTTGCTGGGTCGTGGATGACGTGCGCTATATGGCTAATCCTGCTCACGCCACCGGCGGCAGCCTGAGCCAGATGCTTGAGCAGGCGAAAAAATAATCTCCGGCCTGACGCTCAGACAAGCGCAGCTGCCCTCCGGCACTGCGCTTTTTTTGTGTCTGTCATCCGTCGGCGGCCCCGCCATGGCGTCAGACAGCGCACGATATTGTGCTAAACTTTAGGTGTTCAGGACTGTTTTACAAATTTTAACCCACCTTATTTGCATAACTATTCTGGTGACGTTAAAATCCGCGACACTAATAGCTATTCAAATCTGGCGCATGAGTATTCAACTAAACGCAATAAACTGCTTCTACGGTGCTCATCAGGCGCTGTTCGACATCAACCTTGAGTGTCCGCAAGGCGAAACGCTTGTGCTGCTGGGTCCCAGCGGTGCCGGGAAGAGCTCCCTGTTACGGGTGCTTAACCTGCTGGAGCAGCCCCGTTCAGGTCAGTTGCAGATTGCCGGCAATCAGTTTGATTTCAGCCAGAAACCCTCTGACGCCGCGATCCGCGAACTGCGGCAGAATGTCGGCATGGTGTTTCAGCAATACAATCTCTGGCCGCACCTCACCGTGCTGCAGAACCTGATCGAAGCGCCCTGCCGGGTCTTAGGCCTCAGTAAAGGTGAGGCCCACGCCCGCGCCGACAAGCTGCTCGATCGTCTGCGTCTGACCCCTTACAGCGATCGTTTTCCGCTGCACCTCTCGGGTGGTCAGCAGCAGCGTGTGGCGATTGCCCGCGCACTGATGATGGAGCCGCAGGTGCTGCTGTTCGACGAGCCGACCGCCGCGCTGGACCCTGAAATTACCGCACAGATTGTCAGTATCATTCGCGAGCTGGCCCAGACCCGTATTACCCAGGTGATCGTAACCCATGAGGTGGAAGTGGCCCGCAAAACGGCCAGCCGCGTCGTCTATATGGAGAACGGTCATATTGTGGAACAGGGCGATGCCAGCCGTTTTACACAGCCGCAAACCGAGGCGTTTGCTCACTATCTTTCGCACTAAGTCAGGATGCTAAAAATGAAAAAAATGGTACTTGCTGCACTGCTTGCTGGTTTCAGCCTGAGCGCCACAGCGGCGCAGACGATTCGTTTTGCGACCGAAGCCTCCTATCCTCCTTTTGAGTTCGTGGACGCTGACAACAAGATTCAGGGTTTTGATGTCGATCTGGCCAATGCGCTCTGTAAAGAGATCGACGCCACCTGTACCTTCACCAACCAGGCGTTCGACAGCCTGATCCCAAGCCTGAAATTCCGCCGCTTCGATGCGGTGATGGCGGGCATGGATATCACCCCGGATCGCGAAAAGCAGGTGCTGTTCACTAAACCTTATTACGACAACTCGGCGCTGTTTGTGGCACAGAAAGGCAAAGTCGCCAGCGTTGACGCGCTGAAAGGCAAGCGTGTCGGTGTGCAGAACGGCACCACGCATCAGAAATACCTGACGGACAAACACAGCGAGATCACCATCGTTCCTTACGACAGCTATCAGAATGCGGTGCTGGATCTGAAAAATGGCCGTATCGACGCGGTATTTGGTGACACCGCCGTGGTCAACGAGTGGCTGAAGAAGAACCCTGCGCTGGCCGCCGTTGGCGACAAAGTGACGGATAAAGCCTACTTTGGCACCGGCCTGGGTATTGCGGTCCGTACCGGTAACACCGATCTGCAGACGAAATTCAATGGCGCGCTGGATAAGATCAAAGCCGACGGAACCTACAAAACCATCTACAGCAAATGGTTCCAGCAGTAATTCCTGATGAATGAAATGATGACCCTCGCAAGCGCCGCCGGTATGACCGTCGGCCTTGCTGTTTGTGCTCTCATCGCTGGCCTGGTGCTGGCGATGATTTTCGCTGGCTGGGAGTCGCTGCGCCTGAAACCGCTGGCGTGGGCAGGCACCGGACTGGTGACGCTGATCCGCGGCCTGCCGGAAATCCTGGTGGTGCTGTTTATCTATTTCGGTGCCTCGCAGCTTCTGCTCACTCTCTCCGACGGCTTCACGCTCAACTTCGGGCTGTTTCAGCTGCCGGTTCAGATGCAGATCGAAAACTTCGATGTCAGTCCCTTCCTGTGCGGTGTGATTGCGCTGGCGATGCTCTATGCGGCCTATGCTTCGCAGACCCTGCGCGGTGCCCTGAAAGCGGTGCCGGTGGGACAGTGGGAGTCGGGTCAGGCGCTGGGCATGAAGAAGTCGGCCATCTTTATGCGACTGATTATGCCGCAGATGTGGCGTCACGCCCTGCCCGGTCTGGGCAATCAGTGGCTGGTGCTGCTCAAGGATACCGCGCTGGTGTCGCTGATCAGCGTGAATGACCTGATGCTGCAGACCAAAAGTATCGCGACCCGCACCCAGGAGCCCTTTACCTGGTTTCTGGTGGCCGCTGCGATCTATTTAGTGATTACCCTGTTAAGCCAGGCGGTGCTGCGTCGCATCGAACTGCGCACGACGCGGTTTGAACGGGGGAACAGCTGATGCTCGCCTATCTGCCCGAACTCCTGAAAGGCCTGCACACCAGTCTGACGCTGACAGCCGCCTCGCTGATCGTCGCCCTGCTGCTTGCGCTGCTTTTCACCGTGGTACTGTCCCTGAAAACGCCGCTATTTTCGCCGCTGGTCAAAGGCTTTATCACGCTGTTTACCGGCACGCCGCTGCTGGTGCAGATCTTCCTGATCTACTACGGGCCGGGACAATTCCCCTCGCTGCAGCAGGTGCCGTGGCTGTGGCACTTACTGTCGCAGCCGTGGCTCTGTGCCATGCTGGCACTGTCGCTCAACAGTGCCGCCTACACCACGCAGCTCTTTTACGGAGCCGTGCGCGCCATTCCGGCCGGACAGTGGCAGTCGTGCGCGGCGCTCGGCATGAGCCGCAAAGATACGCTGCGCATTCTGCTGCCCTATGCATTTAAACGCGCCCTCTCCTCCTACTCCAATGAGGTGGTGCTGGTGTTTAAGGGCACCTCGCTGGCCTACACCATCACACTGATGGAAGTCATGGGCCACGGTCAGCTGCTCTATGGCCGCACCTATGACATCACGGTCTATGCCGCAGCAGGTCTGATCTATCTCTGCGTTAACGGCTTGCTGACGCTGATGATGCGACTGATCGAGAAGCGCGCCCTGGCGTTTGAACGTCGTCACTGACAGGCGGGCGGGATCCCCCGCCCTTTTTCGCCTGAAAAATCACACCAATTGCATAGAAATTCATTTTATGGCAGGGTATCGCCTTCTCTGGCTGACCTCATCACAGGACTCATAAAATGAAAAAATGGATTATCGCCGCCGCACTGGTTTCCCTTGCTATCAGCGCCCAGGCCGCCGAAAAAATTCGCTTTGCCGCTTCAGCGACCTATCCGCCTTTTGAATCGCTGGACCAGGAGAATAACCTGGTGGGATTCGACATCGATCTGGCCAAAGCCCTGTGTCAGCAGATGAAGGCGGAGTGCTCCTTTACCAACAACGCCTTCGACAGCCTGATCCCGTCACTCAAGTTCCGCCGTTATGACGCGGTGATCTCCGGCATGGATATTACCGCCGAGCGCAGCAAGCAGGTCGATTTTACCCAGCCCTATTACGCGAACTCCGCCATCGTGATTGCCCCCAAAGATAAATTCAGCAGCTTCGCTGACCTGAAAGGCAAGCGTATCGGCGTTGAGAACGGTACTACCCACCAGAAGTACCTGCAGGATAAGCATCCGGAAGTGAAAGTCGTGGCGTATGACAGCTATCAGAATGCGATTCTGGATATGAAGAGTGGCCGGCTGGATGGCGTATTTGGCGACAGCGCAGTCGTGAATCAGTGGCTGAAGAGCAACCCGGAGCTTGCCACAGTCGGCGATCATGTGACCGATGCAGACTATTTCGGCACCGGCCTGGGTATCGCCGTGCGCAAAGGCAACACCGCGCTGCTTAATGAGTTCAATCAGGCGCTGGCTGAGCTGAAAACCAGCGGTCGCTGGCAGCAGCTTAATCAGAAGTGGTTCCCGGAGTAATGTCAGGCCGCGCCCCATGCGGGCGCATGGCCGGCTCAGTGCTGACGGCGGGTTAACAGCGTCAGCACTTCAAAATGGGCGGTATGCGGAAACATATCGAACAGCTGCACCCTGGTTATCTCATAGGCGTCCAGCCGGGCAATGTCCTGCGCCATCGTCTGCGGATTGCAGCTCGAATAGAGCAGATAATCCGGGGCCATCTGGCTCAGATAGTGACACAGCGCCTCACCAATCCCGCGACGAGGCGGATTCACCAGCACCAGCTCAGGCACCGCATCACGCGTGGTCGCAAACGCTGTGGAGTCCAGCGCCGCAAACTGCACCTTTTCCAGCCCCAGCATCTCAGCGGAACGCCGGGCGCATTTGATCGCCTCGGCGCTAATTTCGATACCGGTCAGCGTCATCTCCGGTGTCGCACAGTGCAGACCGAAACCGCCCACGCCGCAGAAGAGATCCCACATGCTGCTGACCGGCAGCGCCCGCACCCAGTCACGCGCGGTGGCATAGAGGGCGCTCGCCACCTGCGGGTTGGTCTGAAAGAAGCTCTGCGGCCGGATCCAGAGCGGCACGCCGTTGAAGTTCTCCGGCAGCGCCTGGGCGGGCGTCAGCGCAATCTCCTCATCCCCTTCCAGAATCGCCATATGCACCGGCTGAATATTGGCCGAGATCACCGTCAGCTGTGGCAGCTGCTGCTGCAGCCACGGCAGCGCGGCGCGCAGCTGGTCCAGTTTGGCGGCCGAACGCAGAACGAAGCGCAGCATCACGCCCCCCTGCTGACTTTCGGTGATCAGCAGGAACTTCAGTTCGCCGCGTCTGCGTGCCACGTTATAGGGTGTCAGCCCGGCCCGGGCGATAAACGGCTTCAGCGCCGCAAAAAGTGGCTGAAAGGAGGCGGGATAGAGCGGACATTCGCAGAGGTCAACGGCCTCGCCATCGGGCCGGACCAGACCCAGCACCGGCCGCTCGACGCTGCCGCTGACCACCATCTTGGCTTTATTGCGAAACGCCTGCTGCGGGGACGCCACCGGCGGCAGCCAGGCCGCGACCGGCTGCCCGGCCAGTAGCTGCGCCAGGATTGCCTGTTTGTCGCTCAGCTGCGTGGGATAGGGTTTTTCCAGCCACTGACAGGAGCGGCAACGGTTAGCGTCATAAAGTGCGCAGTGCATGGTAAAGCCTTAACGATCGGGTCGGGCGGAGCGCGATTCTATCACCGCTTTCCGAAAAATGCGCGGCTGCTGGCGGGCAGAAACAGCAGCATCAGCACCAGCAGATCGGGGATTTTCTGCGCCAGCGTGTGGTGGATGATCTGGACGTTATTGTCGCCATGAATACTGAATATCTCCGGATAGATCCCACCCAGCGAGGCAAACAGCATGTAGATCAGCACAATCACCTGGGTCGCCACATAGCCCCAGCGTCCACGGTTACTGCCGCGCATCAGGGTAAAGGCGCAGCGCAGCTCAAACAGGAAGATCAGCTGGCTGGCAATAAAGATCAGGGTTGCGTCCCAGGACTGGGCGCTGCGGTGCACAAAGTTGGCGAGTTCGCTGTAGCCCAGCTCGTTTGCCAGCATCAGAACGCTCAGGCAGCGGGTCGCAATAATCGCAATGCCCGCTACCGTCACCGGCACCGGCGCGCTGTCCAGCGTAACGCTGCTTTTGAAGATGTCTGACATAGTCCCTGGCTCCACCGGATCAAAAAACGGGCCGGTTAAACCGGCCCGTTCATATAGTGGCAAAGGTTAGCCATTTCAGCCACGTTTAGCTTTCTGAATATCGCTTAAACGTTGCTTTTCTTCGTGTGCCATAAACCGCCAGGCGATAAAACCGACAAGGCCGACCACAAACAGGATCAGGGAAGCCAGGGCATTGATTTCCGGGTTAACGCCGCGTCGCACGGTGGCGAAGATTGCCATCGGCAGCGTGGTCGCCCCCGGCCCGGTGACAAAGCTGGCGATAACCAGATCGTCGAGCGACAGGGTAAACGCCAGCAGCCAGCCGGTGACAATCGCCGGGGCAATCATGGGCACCGTTATCACGAAAAAGACCTTCAGCGGGGTGGCACCCAGATCCATCGCCGCCTCCTCAATTGAGCGGTCCAGCTCACGCAGACGCGAGTTGATCACCACCGCCACATACGCCGTACAGAAGGTGACGTGCGCCAGCCAGATGGTCAGCATACCGCGTTCAGACGGCCAGCCAAAAGCGTTACCCATCGCGACAAACAGCAGCAGCAGCGACAGGCCGGTGATGACGTCGGGCATCACCAGCGGCGCGGTCAGCATAAAGGCAAAGCCGTTGTGCCCGCGAAAGCGGCCAAAGCGCACGATGATCACCGCCGCCAGTGTGCCGAGCACCACCGCCATCGTCGCGGAAAGCCCGGCGATGCTCAGGCTCAGCAGCACCGCATCGATCATCGCGCTGTCCTGGAACAGCACCTTATACCAGTGGAACGAGAAGCTCTCCCACACGGTCACCAGCGGTGAGCTGTTGAAGGAGTAGACCACCAGCAGCAGCATCGGCGCATAGAGAAACAGAAAACAGCAGGCCAGGATGGCGGTCCGCCAGGGCGAGCGGATGGTGGGCAGATTAGTCATGCCTTCTCTCCCATTTCACGGTTTTGATGCTTGTGGAACCAGATAATCGGCAGAATCAGGATGAGCAGAATGATCACCGCCAGCGCCGAGGCCACCGGCCAGTCGCGGTTGTTAAAGAACTCCTGCCACAGGATACGGCCAATCATGATACTGTCCGGCCCGCCCAGCAGTTCCGGGATCACGTACTCCCCCACCGCCGGAATAAACACCAGCATCGAGCCGGCAATAATACCGCCTTTGGTCAGCGGCACGATCACGCTGAAGAAGGTCTTCAGCGGGCGCGCACCCAGATCCAGCGACGCCTCCACCAGCGAGTAGTCGATGCGGGTCAGCGCGGTGTAGATCGGCAGCACCATAAACGGCAGATAGCAGTAGACGATACCGATGTAGACTGCGGTGTTGGTGTAGAGGATCACCAGCGGATGGTCGATCACGCCAAGCCACATCAGGAAGCGGTTCAGAATCCCGTTGTTATTCAGCAGCCCCATCCAGGCGTAGACGCGCACCAGAAAGGAGGTCCACGACGGCAGGATCACCAGCAGCAGCAGAATGGTACGCATCGACGGCTTGCTGTGCGCCACCGCCCAGGCGAGCGGATAGCCAATCAGCAGGCAGATTACCGTGGAGATCGCCGCCACTTTCAGCGACTGCAGATAGGCGTCGATATAGAGCGGATCGTCAGTCAGCGTCAGATAGTTGCCGAAATTCAGCACGATGCTGAACTGGTCGTCGGCCCAGCTCACCAGCTCGGTGTAGGGAGGAATCGCTCGCGCAATGTCGGCGAAGCTGATTTTCAGCACCGTCAGAAACGGCAGCAGAAACAGCAGCACCAGCCAGACATAAGGCAGGGCGATGACCAGTTTGCGGCCATGCTGCATTTTAACCCGCGTGGCCCAGCGCTGCAGCGGCGTGCCAACCAGGCGGGCAGGCGCTTTGGCGCGTTGAAAAATCTGGCTCATAGCCGCTCCTTAAACCGTCAACACCACGCAGCTGTCGCTTTCCCAGCAGAGACGTACTTCATCTCCCCAGGTCGGCAACCCTTTGCGATAGCGATGCGCGTTCTGCAACTGTGCGCTGATCATCTGTCCGCTGTGCAGACGAACATGGTAGATGGAAAGATCGCCGAGATAGGCGATATGCACCACTTCACCCACCGCAAAGTTACAGCCGTCGGCAGGCACCTCTTCGCACAGCATCACTTTTTCCGGCCGCAGTGCGACATGCACCGGCACGTTATCCACCACGGAGACATCGGAGTCGACCTTCAGCGGATGCATCAGGCCGGGACTGTCGATCACCAGGCCATCCGCCTGACGTTCGCGCAGTAAGCCTTCGAAGACGTTCACGGAGCCGATGAACTCCGCACTGTAGCGGCTGGTCGGATGCTCATAGATCTCCTCCGGCTCGCCAATCTGCACGAACTTACCGCGATTCATAATCGCGATGCGGCCTGCCATCGTCATCGCCTCTTCCTGGTCATGGGTCACCATCACGCAGGTAGCGCCGACGCGCTCCAGAATATCGACCACTTCGAGCTGCATCCGGTCACGCAGTTTTTTATCCAGCGCGCCCATGGGTTCATCCAGCAGCAGCAGCTTAGGGCGTTTCGCCAGGCTGCGGGCCAGCGCCACACGCTGACGCTGTCCGCCGGAGAGCTGATGCGGTTTACGTTTCGCATACTCCTGCATGTGCACCAGCGCCAGCATTTCGGCGACGCGGCTGGCGATCTCCCCTTTCGGCAGCCGATCCTGCTTCAGACCAAAGGCGATATTCTGCTCCACGGTCATGTGGGGAAACAGGGCGTAGGACTGAAACATCATGTTAATCGGGCGCTGATAGGGCGCCACATGCGACAGATCCTGACCATCCAGCACAATCTGACCGCTGGTGGGCGGTTCAAAACCGGCCAGCATGCGCAGCAGGGTCGATTTTCCGCAGCCCGAGGCACCCAGCAGCGCGAAAATCTCACCTTTGTAGATGGTCAGGCTGACATCATCCACAGCGTGCTGGCCGTCAAAGGATTTGGTCAGGTTGCGAATTTCCAGCAGGGGCGTTAATGCCTTTGCGGTTTTATGGTGAGGACGGGGAATAGCATCGTTCACAAAGGGTTCTCTCCGGAGCCAGGCGGAACATGGCGGCAAAATCCGCCGCTAAAAATGGCACAACAGAGGCCGACACTGCGCCTCTGTTGCTGATGCGTGACAGGTCAATCCGCTCGGGACGAACTACTTACCACTTTTTACTTTAGTCCATGCGCGCGTACGCACACGATCCAGTTTTGGATCCTGGACTTTCAGCACAAACAATTTCGACATCGCTTCCGGCGTCGGGAAGATACCCGGATTGTTGCGGATGTCGGCGTTGATCAGCGGCAGCGAGGCTTTGTTGCCGTTGGCATAGTTCATTTTGTTAGAGACATCAGCGATCACTTTCGGATCCATGATGTAGTTGAGCCAGGCGTAGGCACCGTCCAGATTTTTCGCATCTTTCGGGATCGCCATCATGTCGAAGAAGGCCAGCGCCCCCTCTTTCGGCACGCTGTAACCCAGATGCACACCGTTTTTCGCGGCATCGGCACGGTTTTTCGCCTGCAGAATATCGCCTGACCAGCCGATCGCTACGCAGATGTTGCCGTTCGCCAGATCGTTAATGTACTGCGACGAATGGAAATAGCGGATATTCGGACGCAGCTTCAGCAGCAGATCCGTGGCCGCACCGGAATAATCTTTTGCATCGGAAGTGTTCGGATCTTTGCCGAGATAGTTGAGCACCGTAGCGAAGATCTCCTCTGGCGCATCCAGGAAGGAGACACCACAGCTTTTCAGCTTCTCCAGGTTTTCCGGCTTCAGCACCAGATCCCAGCTGTTGACCGGTGCATCCGCGCCCAGCGCGGCTTTCACCTTGTCGATGTTGTAGCCGATGCCGGTGGTGCCCCACAGATAAGGGATGGCATATTTGTTACCCGGATCGTGCTGCGCGACTTTTTCCATCAGCGCCGGATCGAGGTTTTTGTAGTTCGGCAGTTTGCTCTTATCCAGCGGCTGGAAAACGCCAGACTGCAGCTGACGCGCCAGGAAGCTGGAGGATGGCACCACCACATCGTAGCCGGTGCTGCCCGCCATGAGTTTGCCTTCCAGCACTTCGTTGGAGTCAAACACATCGTAGACCACTTTAATACCGGACTGCTTTTCGAAGTTCGGCACCGTGTCTGGCGAGATATAGTCGGACCAGTTGTAGACATGCAGCGTTTTATCTTCCGCCATGCTGCTGGCCGAGGTGGCCATCAGCGCAGCAGCTACCACAGCTGACAGCCATTTCTGACGTGAGTTGAACATATTTTCCATCCTCCTGAGCGGGTCATTACAACGCTGCAAATCAGAGATCCCTGCATTGCGTTCTGTACAAGACGTCAGTGACACAATGAATCATTATTCAGCGGGAGTTTAATATCAAAAACCTATAGCCGGGGCGAAGTTACGCGCCTGTTACAGCCCCGCAAGCATAGCCCCCCCGGTCTGGCTGTACCAGACCCCAGCGTAAAAAACGCCTGAAACCGATATTTTATGCATGTTTGAGCTATGAGGTTCGGCTTTGATGGCATAAACCACGACAAATATCTGGCATTAAAGGGCAAAATGCAGAATAAAAAAAGGCGACGGCGGGCGGCGGGTATAAAAAAGCCGTCTCGTGGACGGCTGAGTGGATGACAGTGTCAGGCTTAGTGCAGCACGGAATGGACGCTGGTCACCGGAACGTGCTCCTCTTCTTCGCCGACAATCAGCAGATTGTTGGCAAAGGCTTCCAGGATCACCATAGAGATCTGCTCTTCGCTCTGTTTCATAAAGTGCGAGAACTGACCAAAGGTCAATCCGGCAGTCGTGACCATAGACTGACAGACAATGAGCTTCGGCAGATTGTCATCCTGAATGTCGATAAACGCTTTTACCGTCAGTGAACTGGCGTTGATTTGCGACAAATCGCCGACCAGCGGGATCAGCGCCGTCGGTTTCACTTCCGCCAGCGCCGAAAAGAGAATGACGTTGTCGACCAGATCGATTTTGGCGTCAAACACCCCATCGAAGTTTTGCATGTGTGGCAGATGAAGTGCCTGACAGGCATCGCATTCGAACCAGGTGATATTTTGCTGATCCAGCCAGCGACGCAACAGGTCGATATCCGGAACGACAAGAGAATCCATCGTAAAATCTCAGTGGGGTGATAAACAGGCGACTTAGCTTACGGAAAAATGCACGACGATGCCACGAAAACTACTGAAAAGCGCGTGTCAGCCAGCGGTTTTAGGACGGAGCCCGGGGATGGCCTGCTGCTCAATATGCGCAATCATCAGGCCGGCGATGTTCAGCTCACAGCAGTGCTCAATGCCTTCCAGACCAGGCGAAGCGTTAACTTCCATCACCAGCGGGCCACGACGGGCGCGCAGAATATCGACGCCCGCCACTTCCAGCCCGAGCGTTGCCGCCGCCTGCACGGCGATCTGCCGCTCCTGCTGCGTGATCGTTACCGGATGCGCCGTGCCACCACGATGCAGGTTTGAGCGAAAATCGCCCTCTTTCGCCACCCGTTCGATGGCGGCCACCACCTGATTGCCGATCACCAGACAGCGGATATCGCGCCCTTCAGCTTCTTTGATAAATTCCTGCACCAGGATATGCGCATTCAGGCCGCGAAAGGCATCGATCACGCTCTCCGCCGCCTGGCGGGTTTCCGCCAGTACGACGCCGATGCCCTGCGTGCCTTCGACCAGTTTAACCACCAGCGGCGCCCCGCCCACCATCGCGATCAGATCGTGGGTGTCATCGGGTGAAGAGGCAAAGCCGGTGACCGGCATGTCGATCCCCTCCCGCGCCAGCAGCTGAAGCGAGCGCAGCTTATCGCGGGTACGGGTAATGGCGGCGGACTCATTAAGCGGATAGCTGCCGCACATCTCAAACTGCCGCAGCACCGCCGCACCATAAAAGGTAATGGCGTTACCGATACGCGGGATCACCGCATCAAAATGGGCCAGCGGTTCACCCCGGTAGTGAACCGCCGGAGAGGCCGGGTTGATATTCATATAACAGGAGAGCGGATCAATGATCTGCACAGCATGGCCGCGCGCCGCCGCCTCGTCACGCAGTCGCCGACTGGAGTAGAGCGTCTCATCGCGTGACAGAATGGCTATCTTCATCTCCGCTCTCCGTTTCAGGCTTAACGTGTGGCCCAGCCTTGCTGATGCAGATAATCCAGCATGAACGGGCGCGTCTCTTTGATAATCAGGCGCTGGATCAGCTCGCTCCAGGTTTCGCTACGCTGGTTACTGTCGCGCTGCTGATAGTAGAGTTCGGTGCGGCTATCGTATTCTGCCAGCACCGCCGGATCCAGCGGATGATAGCGGTTCTCATGCACCAGCATCGCGTGCGGCATACGCGGTTTGACGTCCGGTTTTGACTCCGGGTGACCCAGGCAGAAGCCAAACAGCGGCAGAACAAATTTTGGCAGACCCAGCAGTTCGGTTACTTCCGCGATACTGTTGCGGATCCCGCCGATAAAGACGCCACCCAGCTCAAGGGATTCGGCGGCGACCATCGCATTCTGCGCCATCAGCGCGGTGTCCACGCAGCCCAGCAGCAGCTGCTCGGCACGGCCCAGCTGCGCATCCGGACAGATCTGCAGGTGACGATTGAAGTCAGCGCAGAAGATCCAGAACTCCGCCGCGTCCGCCACCCAGGTCTGGCCGCCGGTCAGGGGCACCAGCTTGTCGCGCAGGGCCTTATCGGTGATACGGACGATGGAAGAACACTGTAAAAAACTGGAGGTGGAGGCCGATTGCGCCGCAGTAATGATCGCCTCACGCTGCGCGTCGCTGACCGGCTGGTCAGTAAACGCACGGATAGAACGGTGGCTACACAGTAAATCGATGGTCGGTGTCATAAAATCTCCAGCAATATTATCTTTTTTTATCAATCTGATTGAACAGCTGTGGGGCGATCTCTTTCGCGGTGCGCCACATTAACAGCCAGGCCGCGGGCAGCATCAGGAGCACGCCAGCCATAAACAGCACGGTGGCCAGCGTTCCGGCATCCATCTGACCGGGCAGCGGCAGCCAGTGATTGATCAGCAGCAGCGCGCCCAGGATGAGCAGGCCACCAGCCGCCTCCAGCAGCAGCACAACACGCGGTAATCGGGCTACACTCTGCATCACAACCTCCTGCCTTCGCGGGTGACTGAGCGTCAATTATGGTCAACAACCCAAAAATTGCGCGGGATACGCCGCGCCGCGGGACGAAAAAGCATCAGATTCAGACGCTTCCTGATCGCACGGTCATAGCGAGCGGGCATCAGACTAACAGGCAATTCCTGCTTTCTTTAAGCGATACGAGCGGGCATCATGGTTGCCATTCTCTGTTTTGTTGTGTGATACCCATCACATAATAGCCGCTGTAAGGAGTTCTCAATGATTGCTGTAATTTTTGGCCGTCCCGGCTGTCCCTACTGTGTCCGTGCTCATGAACTGGCCGATAAACTGACGGCTGAACGTGATGATTTCAGCTACCAGTATGTTGATATTCAGGCGGAAGGCATCACCAAAGCCGATCTGGAAGCAAGCGCCGGTAAACCGGTCAGCACCGTGCCGCAGATTTTTGTGGATGAGAAGCATATCGGTGGCTATACCGAGTTTGCCGCCTGGACCAAAGAAAATCTGGGCTTTGTCGCGTAAGCCGTGATCTCAGAAACAGAAAAGGCGAGGCAGGAAATCCTGTCTCGCCTTTTTCTTTGTCCGCCGGAAATGAGCGGCAGCGATTAATGCAATGACGCCATCACGATCTGCATCAGCCGTACCAGCAGAGCACCGCAGCCCGCCCAGAAGAGTGCACTCAGGCACCAGGCGAGCACAAAGAGTGGGCTGCTGTGAACAAACAGGCTGTTATTTAACAGCAGTGCGCCCAGCAACGTTCCCCACAACCCCATCATCAGCGTGCTTTTTAACGGGCTTTCCACCTGCAGCAGGGCCATTACAATGCCGGGTAACATAAAAAGTAGAAGTTCGGGCTGACCCCGAAGCGGGCCGGGACCGACCTGCCAGAAATGACAGGTAAAGACAAACACCAGACTGTACAGCACTACGCCGCACAGGCGGGTAGTCCAGAGATAAGAACGCTGCGGCATATCACCCCACTGAGTAAAAGTAATTCTGACAATAACCTGCTTGTTAACCCTGATGCGTTCAGATGGAAATAAAAAGAAACAGTTCGCCGTGGCAACGAAAAGAAAGAGCCAATGGCTGAGGATGATATTTGTGATTAGAATAGCGCCGCACTCAAGGTTCCCTTTGCAGTGCTGATACAACGGTTCCTCAACGGCCTGCTCACGATAGCGAAAAACAGGCCACTCTTCAACAGGTTACATGTAAACAAGAAGTTAAACAGTGAATATTAACGTCGCAGGATTGTTAAGCGGAAACGACATTTTGTTATTATTTGTCGTTTTAGCGCTCGGCCTCTGTCTGGGTAAGTTGCGCCTTGGTTCGGTTCAGCTGGGAAATTCAATTGGGGTATTAGTGGTTTCCCTGTTATTAGGCCAGCAGCACTTCACCATCAATACGGATGCCCTGAGTCTGGGCTTTATGCTGTTTATTTTTTGTGTAGGTGTGGAAGCCGGCCCTAACTTTTTTTCTATTTTCTTTCGCGACGGCAAAAACTATTTCATGCTCGCCATCGTCATGGTGGTCAGCGCGCTATTACTGGCGCTGGGACTGGGCAAACTTTTTGGCTGGGATATCGGCCTCACCGCGGGGATGCTGGCCGGGTCGATGACCTCTACGCCGGTGCTGGTCGGGGCGGGCGACACCCTGCGACAGAGCATCGGCGATCCGAAACAGCTCGGCATGATGCAGGATCAGCTGAGTCTCGGCTATGCCGTGACCTATCTGATCGGGCTGGTCAGCCTGATATTCGGCGCGCGCTACCTGCCCCGCCTGCAACATCAGGATCTCCCGACCTGCGCCCAGCAGATTGCCCGTGAGCGTGGCCTGGATGCCGACAGCCAGCGCAAAGTCTTCCTGCCGGTGATCCGCGCTTATCGTGTCGGCCCGGAGCTGGTGGCGTGGAGCGGCGGCAAAAACCTGCGCGAGCTGGGTATCTATCGTCAGACCGGCTGCTACATTGAGCGCATCCGCCGCAACGGGATTCTTGCCAGCCCCGACGGAGATGCGGTGTTGCAGCTCGGCGATGATATTTCGCTGGTCGGTTATCCCGATGCCCACGCCCGGCTTGACCCCAGCTTCCGCAACGGCAAAGAGGTGTTCGACCGCGACCTGCTGGATATGCGCATCGTCACCGAAGAGATCGTGGTGAAGAACCACAATGCGGTGAACAAGCGCCTGAGCAAGTTAAATCTCACCGATCACGGCTGCTTCCTGAACCGGGTTATCCGCAGTCAGATTGAGATGCCGATTGACGACAGCATCATGCTCAACAAAGGGGATGTGCTGCAGGTCAGCGGCGAGGCGCGACGGGTGAAAAGCGTGGCCGATCGCATCGGCTTTATCGCCATTCACAGTCAGATGACCGATCTGCTGGCCTTCTGCGCCTTCTTTATTGTCGGGCTGATGATTGGGCTGATTACGTTCCAGTTCAGCAACTTCAGTTTTGGTATCGGCAACGCGGCGGGCCTGCTGTTCGCCGGGATCATGCTCGGCTTCCTGCGCGCCAACCATCCGACCTTTGGCTATATTCCGCAGGGCGCCCTGACGATGGTTAAAGAGTTCGGCCTGATGGTATTTATGGCGGGCGTCGGCCTGAGTGCCGGCAGCGGCATTAATCACGGCATCAGCAGCGACGGTGCGCTGATGCTGCTGTGCGGGCTGCTGGTCAGCCTGGTGCCGGTGATCATCTGCTATCTGTTTGGGGCCTACGTGCTGCGGATGAACCGCGCCCTGCTGTTCGGCGCTATCATGGGCGCACGCACCTGCGCGCCCGCTATGGAGATCATCAGCGACACGGCGCGCAGTAATATTCCGGCGCTGGGCTATGCCGGAACCTATGCCATCGCCAACGTGTTACTGACGCTGGCAGGCACGCTGATTGTGATTATCTGGCCGATATTGCCCTTATAAAATTATTTTGACGGCGTCCAGAACTTTATTGTTAAGCCGCAGTCATAATAAGTGCCACTGCTTTTCTTTGAAAATCCCCAAATTGTGGAGCCCGCTGGTCTTTTTCCCGGCGGGTTTTTTTATGGCTTTTTTTCGCCGCCAGCCTGCGCTGACGCCGCCTGCTCCTCATCTTACTGTCTCTGAACCGTCATAAAACTTAAACCATTCCACAACTTCCCCCCAGATTAAGAGCCTTTCTATGGACGAACTGCGCCGTTAAAAGCAGGATGGATCGCTGTTTGATTAGCAATTTGTGCTGATTAATTGGGGGAGCGCGCTGTCGCCGATCGTTTTTGCCGTGGTTATCGGGCGGGCCGACGCCATGTCGTCCGCTGTCGTTAACCGCACTGCCTGCTGAGGAATTTATCCCGAAATGGAAGAGCTGAATCACGCCCTGTTTACTGCCATCAACGCCACACCAGCATCGCCTGCCTGGTTACTGCACCTGGCGACCTTTATTGCCAAAGATCTGATCGCTATCGTTCCGCTGTTAATCGTGGCGATGTGGCTCTGGGGCCCGCGCGATCAGGTCTCTTCACAGCGGGTGCTGGTCCTGAAAACCGGTATGGCGCTGATCTATGCGCTGGCAATCTCCTGGTGTGTCGGCCAGCTGTTACCGCATCCCCGCCCTTTCGCCATTGGTTTCGGTTATCAGTTCCTGCATCACGCTGCCGATGACTCCTATCCCAGCGATCACGGCACCACCATCTTTACCTTTGCGCTGGCCTTTATCTTCTGGCATCGCCTCTGGTCAGGTGTAGTGCTGATGGTGGTGGGTTGCGCGATCGCCTGGTCGCGGGTCTATCTGGGCGTGCACTGGCCAATGGATATGCTGGGCGGCTTCCTGGTGGGTCTGCTGAGCTGTCTGGCTTCGCATCTGGCGTGGCAGTTCTACGGCGAACGCCTGCTGGCGGTGATCAACCCGCTCTATCGGGCGCTGTTTGCCGTGCCGATTCGCAAAGGCTGGACGCAGAATTAAGAAAGGGACGCGATAGCGTCCCCCTGGATTGTCGGGAAAAGGGGCGTCATCTGGCGGTAAGGTGACGCCCGCACCGGAAATGGGATCAGGCTGGAAGGAGGCGAAAGTGCTGTTACTGTCGCAGGCCGCTTTCCTCATCTGACCCGATTACCTGCATAATAAACGCCTGCGCTGTTACCAGATTCTGATCGGGAAATTACACCGGTGCAGGGACGCCTCAGCGTCCCTGTTCACTTATGAGAACCACTTCCCGAACCAGCCGTTGAACTTCATCATCACGAAGTCAAACATCCGGCTGAAGAAACCCCCTTCCTGCACATCCTGCATCACCACCAGCGGCCGCTGTTCGATCGTCTTCCCATCCAGCTGGAAATCGATGGTGCCGACCACCTGATTTTTCTTCAGCGGCGCTTCCAGCTGCGGCGTAGTGAGTTTGTAGCTTGCCTTGAGGTTCTTCATCTGCCCTTTCGGGATGGTCAGCGCGGCATCTTTCGCCACGCCCAGATTGACCTGGCTGCGATCGCCGAACCAGACCCGCTGCTGCGCAAAAGGCGCATCGGCCTTAATCGGCGTCACGGTTTCATAGAAACGGAAGCCCCACGTCAGCAGCTTTTCGCTCTCCCGGAAGCGGATTGCATCGCTGGCGGTGCCCAGCACCACCGAGATCAGACGCATGTCGCCTTCGGTGGCCGACGCCACCAGGTTATTGCCCGCGCCGGAAGTATGCCCGGTTTTGACACCATCCACGTTGAGGTTGGTGCTCCACAGCAGGCGGTTACGGTTAATCTGGCGGATTTTGTTGAAGGTAAACTCTTTCTCTTTGTTCAGCGCATACTCTTCGGGCACATCGCGGATCAGGGCCTGCGCAATCAGCGCCATGTCGCGCGCGGTGCTGTATTGCCCCTCGGCATCCAGACCGTGCACCGTCATAAAGTGGGTATTCTGCAGCCCCATCGCCTTCACGTAGTTATTCATCAGGCCGATAAAGGAGTCCTGGCTGCCCGCCACATAGTCCGCCAGCGCGATACAGGCGTCATTGCCGGACTGGATCACGATACCTTTATTCAGCTCGTGTACCGGGATGCGATCGCCCGGCTTGAGGAACATCAGCGAAGAGCCGCGCAGCTTAGGGTTGCCGGTAGCCCAGGCATCCTGACCGACGGTGACCATATCATCCGGCTTGATTTTGCCCGCCTTGATCGCCTGACCGACGACGTAGCTGGTCATCATTTTCGTCAGGCTGGCGGGGTCGAGACGCTGATCGGCGCTCGATTCGGTTAACACTTTGCCGCTGGCGTAGTCCATCAGGATCCACGCCTTCGCGTCGATGCCTGGCGCGGCGGGGGCCTGCTCAGCAAATACGCTGACGGGGGCAAGGATCAGTATGGAGGTGGCAGCGAGGTGCCGGAGGCGAGATGTAAAGCGAGTGTTTGTCATGGGTTTGGCCGGATTGTCCTTGTTGAAACGAAATTCCCGAGGCAGAAAATTCTCACTCAAACGCTAACCGTTGGCGGCGGCGAAAAAAACCGTCGAATCGTAAAGTTTTTTAAAGTTCGGTCGAATCAGCCTGACAGGGTCGCCGCTGCAGGGTACTCAGCCACCATAGTAGCGCCATCAGAACTGCGTGAAATTCCGATTTTTCGCAGAAGAGTTAAGCCCGTCACAATTTTCGGCTAACCTGAAAGCCACTCAGCCGAGGAGACCGACCATGGACTTAGCCCTTTTTGATCTCGATGAAACCCTGATTTGTGAAGACAGCACCAGTCTGTGGCTGCGCTGGCTGGTCTCACAGGGTTTCGCCCCCAGCGAACTGATCGATCAGGAACAGGCATTAATGAGTCACTATTATGCCGGTACGCTGTCGATTGAAGAGTATATGAACACAACCCTCTCCCCGCTGGCCGGTATGGCAACGCTGACCGTCGAAGGCTGGGTGCGCCGCTTTATCCATCGTGACATCCTGCCCCGCGTCTTCCCTGCCGCCCGTGAACGGATTGAGTGGCATCGCGCGCGCGGTGACAGAGTGATGATCATCTCCGCCAGCGGTGAACATCTGGTGGTGCCGATTGCGGAGAAACTGGGTGCCTGCGGCGCGCTGGCGATTGGCGTGGAGATCGTCGACGAACGCTACAGCGGCAACACTTACGGCACTATGACCTACAAACAGGGCAAAGTGACGCGGCTGGGCGACTGGAAAGCGCTGCAGCAGGATGAGATCTTCGATCGCACCTGGGCCTACAGCGATTCGATGAACGATCTGCCGCTGCTGGAGCAGGCCGACCACGCCCATGTCATCAACCCGGATGAACAACTGCATCAGGAAGCCGTTAACCGTGGATGGCAGGTCTGCCACTGGTCGCGCTGACCTGAAGTCTGCACTGGCAAACGGTCCGGGCAGGAAGCGCGCAAAACAGCCCGTCCTGCACGCAGGGAGGGTGAACACTGTCCGGCCCGGACTGACAGATAAAACAGGCGATTAGCCGCGTGACGCGCCAGCATCCTGCGCTAAACCCACCTTCAGCAGCTTACCATTGGCCTCATCGGTCAGCACATAGAGATACCCATCCGGCCCCTGTCGCACATCGCGGATCCGCGCCTTCTGATCGTCCAGCAGGCGCTGCTCCTCTACCACTTTTTCGCCGTTGAGCGTCAGCCTGATCAGGTTTTTCTCTTTTAACGCGCCGATAAACAGCGAGTTTTTCCACTGCGGAAAACGGGCGCTGTTGTAGAAGGCCATGCCGCTGATCGCGGGCGACACCTTCCAGTGCCAGAGAGGCTGTTCGGTGCCCGCAACGTGAGTGCCCTGCGACTCCGGCACCTTATCACCGCTGTAATCGATGCCGTAGGTTGCCAGTGGCCAGCCATAATTTTTTCCCCGGCCCATGATATTCACTTCATCGCCGCCGCGCGGGCCATGCTCACTCTCCCATATCATCCCGGTCCAGGGATTAAGCGCCAGCCCCTGCGGATTACGCAGGCCATACGCCCAGATCTCTGGCCGCGCACCACGCTGTTTCACAAACGGATTATCGTCCGGCACGCTGCCATCCGCGTTAAGCCGCAGTAGTTTGCCCTGCAGCTTATCGAGATCCTGCGCTGCGCTGCTGACGAAGTTGTCGCCAAAGGCGATCCAGAGGTAGCCCTGGGTATCAAATGCCAGCCGGGTGCCGATGTTATTGCCGCTGGAGAGCTGTGGCATCTGACGGATCACCTCGCGGAAATCGTTAAGCCTGCGGTTATCCTGGCTCAGCGTGCCCACGCCGACCACCGCGCCCGCTTTGCCGTTGCTGTTCGCTTCGGTGTAGCTCAGCCAGACGTGACGACTGGTGGCGAAATCGGGTGCCAGCACCACATCCAGCAGGCCACTCTGCCGCTCTGCCCAGACCGCAGGCACGCCCCCGATCGGCTGCGACAGCCCCTCCTGCGGGTTCCAGCTGCGCAGCTGGCCGCTGCGTTCAGTAATCAGCAGGGTCTTATTATCGGGCAGGAAGGCAACCGACCATGGATATTGTAACTTATCCTGCAATACCTCCACGTTGACGTCAGCGGCAAACAGCGGCGAGACGCAGAACAGCGTGCTGCCTAGCAGCAGGATAGTTGAAAGACGGGACATAGGGTTCTCCTGACGGGATAGCGTGCCCTTAAGCGTAGTCACGCGCCGTGCAGTGAACCTGAGGATTTACAAAAGATTAAACAGGAAGCCCGCTGCCGGTTGCAGCGGGCAAGAGGCACTATTCGAAGCAGGTGTCAGGGTTGTCAGACAGGGTGATGAACTGCTTGCCGCCCTGGGTCAGCGCCATAATGGTGCCGCTTTCGATATCGTAAACCCAGCCGTGCAGGCGCAGCTTGCCGTTACGCAGCGCAACGGAAACCGAAGGATGGGTTTTGATGTTGTTGAGCTGAGCGATAACGTTCTCTTTAACCATCTCGTTCAGCTTCTTCTCTGGCGAGTCATACTCACGCTGCTCGACCACGGCTTTCGCCGCATCAGCGTAGCGCAGCCAGTGCTCAACGGCAGGCATGGTATCCATGCAGGCGCAGGAGGCGATAGCGTTCATCGCGCCGCAATTGGAGTGACCGCAGATGATGATGTCAGACACGCCCAGCGCCACCACGGCATATTCGATCGTGGCCGAGACACCGCCTGGCTCGGGACCAAAAGAGGGAACGATGTTGCCCGCATTGCGGATAACGAACAGCTCTCCTGGCTCCTGCTGCGTGACCAGTTCAGGCACCAGACGGCTGTCTGAACAGGAGATGAACAGCGCTTTCGGATTTTGATTTGACGCCAGGCTTTTGAAAAGATCCTTCCTTTCAGGAAACACATTCTGCTGGAAATTCAGAAATCCGTTGATGATCTCTTTCATTATTTAGCTCTCACATTATCCATTTCATTACCTGAGGGGCATAGCCCCCTCAGTGGGGTTAGCCGGTTTATTATTAATGAAAACAAGTGAATATCAACCCGCGTTTTTCAGTAAGCGCGAAAACGCCACGGCGGTCAGCGTTTCGCTTATCCGCCGTTCAGAGGCTTTCGCGCCAATTTCTTTTTACAGCACCGCAGGTTACTGGACATGAGGGGATGCAATCCTGCCTCATCGCTCTCCCGGTCAGGTGACGGGCTTTTACGCGTTTTTTCACTACTTTACGCCGTGGAGGGTCGCAGGGGAACGTTTTATGCGCCACCCTGGCCCTGACAGCGTGGCTGGCTCAGACGGTCATGGGGGGCTGCGAAAAGAGGAGAATGCAGAGACGCACGGCCAGAGGCGTCGCGTGCACGGAGGAAAAGAGCCTGCCGGTTCCGCCGTTAGCCATACTGCTGCTGGTGCGCCTTCTTGCGGCGCAGGTAGTCCTCATCCTCACGCAGTCTGTCCCAGTAGCTTTTGAAAATTGCCGCCGCCGCCGCCTTCTCTTCGTTGACGCCGCGCGGCAGCTCCCTGCCGTCGGCATCATATTTTCGTCCCCCTTTATGGTTGCTGTAGCGGCGCGCTCGGGTGTAGCCCATCTGGATAAATTTGCGGGCCATATCCATGCCAACAAAATCATCCTGACGCCGGTACGCCTCAAACAGCGCCATGATCTTTTCTGCCGACGCTTCAGCAATGGGAACGGTACGAAATCGCCAGTGCGGCAGGATTTCGCTCTTATAGGGCTCGACCATCAGCACACCCTGCTCGCCACGCCCGACCTGATAACGTTCGGGATGCTGGCGGAAGTCGATCGTGCTGAAGTCCTGGTCATAATCAAAAGGTTTTATTGTCATCGTTTCAGTTTAGGATCAAGCGCGTCGCGCAGCCCGTCGCCGAGTAAATTAAATGCCAGAACAGTGAGGAAGATCGCCAGGCTGGGGAAAATGGCGACGTGCGGGGCGATCACCATGTCGGCCCGCGCCTCATTGAGCATCGCGCCCCACTCCGGCGTGGGCGGCTGCGCCCCCAGGCCGAGAAACGACAGGCTGGCCGCCGTAATAATCGAGGTGCCGACCCGCATGGTGAAATAGACCACGATCGGCGAGACGGTGCCGGGCAGGATATGGCGCATCAGAATGGTCCAGTCTGAGGCCCCGATACTGCGCGCCGACTCGATATAGGTCTGATGCTTCAGCACCAGCGTATTGCCGCGCACCAGACGGGCAAAGGCCGGGATACTGAAAATCGCGACCGCCACAATCACGTTGCTCATGCCGCTGCCCATGATCGCCACCACCGCAATCGCCAGCAGGATGCCGGGAAAGGCAAACAGCACGTCGCAGATGCGCATGGTGATGCGATCCCACCAGCCTTCGTAATAGCCTGCCAGCAGCCCGAACAGCGTGCCAATCAGCGCGCCGATCACCACCGAGAAGAAGCCGGCAATCAGGGAGATGCGCGTACCCACCAGCACCCGGCTGAAGATATCGCGCCCCAGTGAATCGACGCCAAACAGATGCATCAGCGACGGCCCGTCATTAAGCCGGTCATAATCGAAGTAGTTTTCTGCATCATAAGGGGCAATCCACGGCGCGATCACTGCCAGGACAATCAGCAGCAGGACAAAGGCTCCCGCCAGCATCGCCACCGGCTGACGCCTGAAGCGCCGCCAGAACTCACGCCACGGCGTACGCACCCGGTTCTCCGCGATGGGCGGCATCGTTTTCAGTGCCGCTTCACGTCGCCAGTTTTTCATCGCGACTCCTTAAAGCGAATAGCGGGGTTGATCACCGCATAGAGCATGTCGACAAACAGATTGATCAGAATAAACTCCAGCGAAAAGAGCAGCACTTCGGCCTGAATCACCGGATAGTCGCGCATCGCCACCGAGTCCACCAGCAGACGCCCCAGACCCGGCCAGTTAAACACCACTTCGACGACGATCGAGCCGCCCAGCAGAAAGCCGAACTGCAGCCCCATCATCGTCACCACCGGGATCATGGCGTTGCGCAGGCCATGTTTCACAACCACCAGCGACTCCCGGACCCCTTTGGCCCGGGCGGTACGCATATAATCTTCCTGCATCACCTCGACAAAGGCGGCGCGGGTAAAGCGCGCCATCACGGCCGCCACCGCCGCACCCAGGGTAATGGAGGGCAGGATGTAGTGCTGCCAGCTCTCCGCCCCGACGGTGGGCAGCCAGCCCAGCTCCACTGAGAAGACCTGCATCAGCAGCATCCCCAGCGCAAAGGCGGGAAAGGAGATGCCCGACACCGCCAGCGTCATGCCCAGCCGGTCAGGCCAGCGGTTACGCCAGACGGCGGAGATGATGCCGATAGCCATACCCAGGATCACAGCCCAGACCATGCTGGCCAGCGTCAGCCACAGAGTCGGCATAAAGCGTGTGGCGATCTCTTCGGCAACCGGCCGCTTCGAAACCATCGACTGACCAAAATCGCCCTGCAGCGCGTTCAGCATAAAGTGCCCGAACTGCTGCGGCAGCGGCAGATCCAGCCCCAGCTCCTGACGCACCAGCGCCACCACCGAGGCATCGGCTTCCGGTCCGGCAATCAGACGTGCCGGATCGCCCGGCAGCAGATGGACAAACAGGAACACCAGCACCGCCACAATCAGCAGCGTGGGGATCAGCCCTAAGAGCCGTTTGAGAAAATAGTTAAGCATGTAACATCCTGCAGCTGCGGCCAGCCACACGGGCTGGCCGGCTCCGTTACTTCAGAGTGGCCTCATCGAAATTGAATGAGGTATCGGGCATCACATAAAAACCACTGAGGTTTTTACTGTTGGCAGAAACCAGCTGTTCGACCACCAGCGGGATCCACGGATGGTCCTGCCAGATGGTGTCCTGTGCGTCTTTATAGAGGCGCGCTTTCTCTGCCCGGTCGGTGGTCTTCAGCGCATCGGCCAGATCTTTGTCGACCTTTGGATTGCTGTAAAACGCGGTATTAAAGATCGCCGGTGGCCAGGCCGCGGTCGCAAACAGCGGCGTCAGGGCCCAGTCCGCCTCACCGGTGGATGCAGACCAGCCGGTGTAGAACATCCGCACCCCGCTCTCTTTCTGGCCTTTGCCTTCCACTTCGGCGGCACGCTGACCTGCATCCATCGCCGTAACTTTTACCTTCACACCAATCTGCGCCAGCTGCTGCTGGGTGAACTGCAACACTTTCTGCGCGGTGCTGTGGTTATGGGACGACCAGAGCGTCGTTTCAAAGCCATTCGGATAGCCCGCCTCTTTCAGCAGCGCCCGGGCTTTGGCCGGATCGTAGCTGATGGCCGGATAGGTCTGGGCAAAATCGATGGCGGGCGGCACGATGCCGGTGGCCGGCGTGGCGTAACCGGAGAAGGCCACTTTCGCCAGCGCCTGACGGTTGATGGCGTACTCCAGCGCTTCACGGACCTTTGGATTGTCGAACGGTTTCTGCGTCACGTTCAGGCTGATGTAGCGCTGCATAATGGACGGCGTGGTCACCACATCGAGCTTGCTGTTGCTCTCCAGACGCTTCGCCTGCTCATAGGGCACCGGGAAAGCAAAGTTCGCCTCACCAGTCTGCAGCATCGCGGCACGGGTGTTGTTGTCCACCACCGGACGCCAGGTGATGCTGTCCAGCTTCGGATAGCCTTTCTTCCAGTAGCCATTCCACTTCTTCACCTTAACGAAATCGGTCTGGTTCCAGGTGTCGAAAATAAACGGGCCGGTGCCCACCGGGTGGAAACCGATCTCTTTGCCATATTTCTTCAGCGCGGCAGGCGAAATCATCGCCGCCGCCGGATGCGCCAGGTTGTTGATAAAGGCAGAGAATGGCGTCTTCAGCGTCACCTTCACCGTGGTCGGATCCACCACTTCCGTGCTGGCGATATTTTTAAACAGGTTATAGCGCTTGAGGTGATTGTCCGGGTTGCTGGCGCGGTCGAGGTTGACCTTCACCGCCTCCGCGTTGAAGTCGGTGCCATCCTGGAATTTCACGCCCGGGCGCAATTTTATGGTGTAGGTCAGGCCATCAGGGCTCGCCTGATAACTCTCTGCCAGCACATTGGTCAGCTTCATCTCTTTATCGAAGCCAAACAGTCCCTGATAGAAAGATTTCGCCACCGCCTGCGACAGCGTGTCGTTGGCATCATAGGGGTCGAGGGTGGTGAAGCTGGAGGCCACGGCAATCACCGCATCCTGTGCTGCCCAGGCGGGCAGGGTCATTGCGCTCAACACGCCAGCCGCCACTACCCCTTTACGCATCGTCATCTGCATCTTGTTCTCCTGTAATCCCTGTCGGGTTGGTCGCCGGGGCGACATCGTCACTGTTCAGGTCGCGCTGATAACATGGCGGGCGACGAAATGGCCCGGAGCCACCTCTATCAGCGGCGCCACTTCAGGTTCATCCCCTAACGCATGGATCGGGCTGGGGATCTCATCGACCAGTAAGGCTCGTTCACGACGACGGTGAGCCGGATCGGCTACCGGCACGGCCGCCATGAGTTTTCGGGTATAGGGGTGCTGAGGCCGCTCAAACACCGCCTGACGCGGCCCCATCTCGACAATCTGACCGAGATACATCACCGCCACGCGATGGCTGATACGCTCCACCACCGCCATATCGTGAGAAATAAACAGGAAGGCGATGCCCAGCTCACGCTGCAAATCGAGCATCAGATTAATAATCTGCGCCTGAATCGACACGTCCAGCGCGGAAACAGACTCATCAGCGATCACCACTTTCGGGTTCAGCGCCAGCGCGCGGGCAATACAGATGCGCTGACGCTGTCCGCCGGAAAATTCATGCGGATAGCGCTGAGCGTGCTCCGGCAGCAGTCCGACCTTCTCCAGCAGCGCGGCGACACGCTGTTCGGCCTCGCGGCGCGGCATCACCTTGTGTACCAGCAGCGGCTCCATAATCGAAAAGCCAACCGTCAGCCGCGGATCGAGCGAGGCGTAGGGATCCTGAAAAATAAACTGAATATCGCGCCGCAGGTGTGCCAGCGCCGCCCCTGAGAGGTGGTCTATCCGCTGTCCATCAAATGTCAGGGTGCCGCCCTGGCTGGCCACCAGCTTCAGCAGCGATCGTCCGGTGGTCGATTTACCACAGCCCGACTCCCCCACCAGCGCCAGCGTCTCACCGGCATAGAGATCAAAACTGACTTTTTCCACGGCGTGAACCCGGCTTTTTACGCGATTCAGCAGGCCGCCGCGAATATCAAAACGGGTGACCAGATCGCGCACCTGCAGGATGGGCGGCTGCTGGCGACGGACGGTGTCCTGAGGGGGCTCATCCGCCGCGTTGCCGTGCAGCAGCGGGAATCGGGCTGGCAGAGGCTGGCCCTGCATTGAGCCAAGCTTTGGCACCGCCGCCAGCAGCGCCCGGGTATAGGGCTGCTGCGGGGCGCTGAACAGATCGACGACCGGGGCACTTTCGACTACGTCGCCGCGATACATCACCTGCACCCGATCCGCCATTTCGGCCACCACGCCCATATCGTGCGTGATGAAAATCACGCCCATCTGCATCTCTTTCTGCAGTACGCGAATAAGTTGCAGAATCTGCGCCTGAATCGTCACGTCGAGCGCGGTCGTCGGCTCGTCGGCAATCAGCAGCGCCGGTTTGCAGCAGAGCGCCATCGCGATCATCACGCGCTGGCGCATCCCGCCCGACAGCTGATGCGGAAAACGGGACAGGACACGCTGCGCATCGGGAATGCGCACCAGGTCCAGCATCCGGCGCGCCTCCGCCAGCGCCCCGGCGTGACTCAGCCCCTGATGCAGCCGGATTGATTCGGCGATCTGCTCGCCCACAGAGAAGACCGGATTCAGCGAGGTCATCGGCTCCTGAAAAATCATCGCCATGTCTGCGCCACGCACCCGCCGCATCTGAGCGGTACAAGCCCGCATCAGATCCAGCACCTCGCCGTTGCGACGGCGCAGCCGGACATCGCCGCTGACGCTTCCGCCCGCCTGCTCAATCAGGCGCATCAGCGCCAGCGAGGTCACTGATTTCCCGGAACCGGACTCCCCCACCAGCGCCAGCGTTTCGCCGCGAAACAGATCGAGCGACAGGTGACGCACCGCGTCCGTCACGCTGCTTTCGTGCCGGAAGCGCACACTGAGATCGCGCACTGCCAGCACCTGATCCGGTGCCAGCGGCGGTAACGTTTGCCTGTCGCTCATCTCAGCTCCTTAATTTTCGCGATAGATAGCGACGTCCGCCGCTTCGCCGACCCGCGCCACGGCCCGGTACATGCCTTCACTGTTAAACGGCAGCGCCACGTTGCCAGCGCGATCCACGGCTATCAGCCCGCCGCTGCCGCCCAGTTCCAGCACGCTGTCATGAATGACATTGACGCTGGCCTGCTGCAGCGAGCGTCCGGCGTAGCGCATCTGCGCGGCAACATCGTAGGCGGCCAGCGTACGCATAAAGACTTCGCCCGTGCCGGTACAGGAGACGGCCACGCTGTCGTTGCTGGCATAGCAACCCGCACCCGGCAGGGGCGAGTCGCCGACCCGTCCGGCCTGCTTATTGGTCATGCCGCCCGTCGAGGTGGCTGCGGCGAGATTGCCCGCCAGATCCAGCGCCACCGCGCCGACGGTGCCAAACTTGCGGTCCGGGTCGAGTGGGTCATCGCTGTGCGCGACGCCATCGTGATCCAGCACCGCAGCATCACTGTTCAGAGCGCGCTGTAACTGCTCCCGGCGCGCCGGCGTCGAGAAAAAGTCAGTCGCCACCGGCTCCAGTCCCTGTGCCAGGGCGAACTGCTCAGCGCCTTCGCCGATAAACAGCACATGCTCGCTGTGTTCCAGCACCGCGCGCGCCGCCAGCACCGGGTTACGCACCCGCGTGACGCCCGCGACCGCGCCCGCATTCTGCGTCCGGCCATCCATCACGCAGGCATCCAGTTCATGCGTGCCCTGATGCGTGAACACCGCGCCTTTTCCGGCGTTAAACAGCGGACACTCTTCAAGCAGACGCACCGCCTCAGTCACCGCATCAAGTGCGCTGCCGCCCTGCGCCAGGATCTGCTGCCCCTGGGTGACGATATCCTGTAACGCCTGACGAAATGCCTGCTCCTTTTCGGCGCTCATTGCTGAGCGCGTGATGGCACCTGCGCCCCCATGAATGGCGATCACTGCATTGACCATAAGGCTCTGTCCTGTGGTTGCATCCGGACGAAAAACACTGATTTAAAATGAGTTTCATCTTTTTTGGGTGGATTTTGACTATAGGAAGCCTGCTAAGTGTTGTAAAGCGGAAACTCTCCCCGGGGTTATAACCTTTTCTTACCATCCCGGTTATTTTTGCCATAACAACAGCGGCATCAGGCCGACACCGATGTGACTCAGCGGCCAATTCCCACCATAATAGGCAGCATCTGAAACCACCAGGCTGGACTGTTCATGGAAAGCTTTACCGCAGGTTTAATCTCCCTTGAGGAGGCGCAACAAAAAATGCTGTCACAGCTGACGCCCATCACTGACTCGCTCAGCGTGACGCTGGCGGAGGCCACCGGCCGTATTACGGCCAGTGCCGTCACCTCCCCGATTGCTGTGCCACCCTTTGATAACTCCGCGATGGATGGTTACGCCGTCCGGCTGGCCGACGCCAGCAGCGGTCAGCCGCTCCCCGTGGCAGGAAAAGCCTTTGCCGGCGCTCCGTTCAGCGGTGAATGGCCAGCGGGCAGCGTGATCCGCATTATGACCGGCGCGCCGGTTCCCGCAGGCTGTGAAGCGGTGGTGATGCAGGAGCAGACCGAAACCGAGGGCAACGCGATTGTGATTACCGCCCCGGTGCGTCCGGGACAGAATATCCGCCTGACGGGTGACGATATTCAGCCCGGCAACGTGGTGCTGGCGGCGGGAACGCGCCTGGGCGCAGCAGAGCTGCCGCTGCTCGCCTCGCTCGGCATCGCCCAGGTCAGCGTGCTGCGAAAACTGCGGGTCGCGATTTTCTCCACCGGTGATGAACTCCGGCCGGTCGGTGAACCGCTGGCGGAAGGCGAGATTTACGACACCAACCGCTTTGCGGTGTCGCTGATGCTGCAGAAGCTGGGTTGCGACGTGATCGACATGGGCATCATCAAAGACGATCCCGCCGCGCTTCGCGCCGCGTTTAAAGAGGCGGATCGGCAGGCGGATGTGGTGATCAGCACCGGCGGCGTCTCCGTCGGTGAAGCGGATTTCACCAAAAGTATGCTGGAAGAGCTGGGCGCCATCAGCTTCTGGAAACTGGCGATCAAACCCGGTAAGCCCTTTGCCTTTGGCCGCCTCAGCAGCAGCTGGTTCTGCGGTCTGCCGGGCAATCCGGTCTCTGCCGCCGTCACCTTCTATCAGCTGGTGCAGCCGCTGCTTGCCACCCTCACCGGCCAGCAGAAACCGGCTCTGCCGCCGCGTCAGAAAGTGCGCTGTGCCTCGCGCCTGAAAAAATCACCGGGCCGGCTCGACTTCCAGCGCGGCATCCTGCGGCAGAACGCCCGGGGTGAACCGGAAGTGGAAACCACCGGCATGCAGGGTTCCCACGTCTTCAGCTCGTTCGCTCAGGCAAACTGCTTCATTGTGCTGGAACGGGATCGCGGCAACGTGGAACCGGGCGAGTGGGTGGAAGTAGAACCCTTCAACACCCTGCTGGAGGCGTAAATGCTGCCCGAATTAAGCGATGAGGAGATGCTGCGCTATAACCGGCAGATTGTCCTGCGCGGCTTCGATTTTGACGGGCAGGAGCGGCTGAAAGCGAGTCATGCCCTTATCGTCGGACTGGGTGGACTGGGCTGTGCCGCTGCGCCCTATCTGGCGGCGGCCGGTGTCGGCAACCTGACGCTGCTCGACTTTGACACCGTCTCGCACTCTAACCTGCAACGGCAGATCCTGCATCATGATGCCGATATCGGCCGTGCCAAAGTGGATTCAGCCGCGCAGAGTCTGGCCGCCATCAATCCCCACTGCCAGCTCAGTCCGATCAACGGGCAGCTGGACGATGCGGCTCTGCTGGCGCTGATTGCCCGACAGCAGGTGGTGCTGGACTGCACCGACAACGTTACGGTGCGCGAACAGCTTAACCGGCTCTGTCGTCAGCAGCAGGTTCCGCTGGTGTCCGGTGCGGCGATCAGGATGGAAGGTCAGATTAGCGTATTCAGCTGGCAGCCCGGCACCCCCTGCTATCGCTGCATCAGCCGCCTGTTTGGCGAGCAAACGCTGAGCTGCGTGGAAGCGGGGGTCATGGCGCCGCTGGTGGGTGTCGTCGGCGCGATGCAGGCGATGGAGGCGATTAAGGTGCTGACCGACTTTGGCTCACCCGCCACCAGCCGGTTGCTGATGTACGATGCCATGAGCGCGGAATTCCGCAGCATGAAGGTGGCGCAGGACGCGCACTGTGAAGTCTGTGGCAATGGGGCTTAACCTGCGTGGGCCCGGCCACAGGCGCAACTCAGGGATGGGATATGTCATCGCCCGCACTGCCCTTTTCAGCCAGCTCAATGTCCAAAGCCAGGGGAGCATACGCCTGAAGAAAAGCATAGCGGGCCAGGGATGGCGCTACTGCGTCTTTGCGGAAGGCGTATGCTTCCTGAAGCCCGCACAGGAGCAGCCGATTGCTCAGCCTGGGTCAACTAAACCGGGAAAAGCCTGTGCTGCCCCACTCATCAGCCAAAAAAAACGGGGTGGCCCGCGCCACCCCGTTTTCATCAGACGATGCCCTGACTCCGCAGGTAATCCTCATAATTACCGGTGAAGTCGATCACGCGATCCTCTTTCAGCTCGATCACGCGGGTTGCCAGCGAGCTGACAAACTCACGGTCGTGCGAAACAAAGATCAGCGTGCCTTCATACATCTCCAGCGCCATATTGAGCGATTCAATCGACTCCATATCGAGGTGGTTGGTCGGCTCATCCATAATCAGGATGTTCGGTTTTTCCATCATCAGCTTACCGAACAGCATACGACCCTTTTCACCACCCGACAGCACTTTCGCCGGCTTCTTAATATCGTCCTGGGAAAACAGCAGACGCCCCAGAATACCGCGAATGGTCTGCTCATCATCGCCGGGCTGCTTCCACTGACTCATCCAGTCAAATACCGTCAGGTCATTAGCAAAATCGTCGGCGTGATCCTGAGCGTAATAACCAATACGCGCATTCTCTGACCATTTAATGCTGCCGCTCTCCGGCGTAAGCTGACCCACCAGCGTTTTCAGCAGTGTCGATTTACCAATACCGTTCGCCCCGATGATCGCCAGCTTTTCACCCACTTCCAGCAGCAGATTTAAATTTTTAAACAGCGGACCATTATCAAACCCTTTGGTTATTCCTTCCACTTCCAGCGCATTACGGAACAATTTTTTGTCCTGCTCAAAGCGGATAAACGGGTTCTGACGACTGGAGGCTTTGACTTCATCCAGCTTAATTTTATCCATCTGTTTAGCGCGTGATGTCGCCTGACGTGATTTAGAGGCGTTGGCGCTAAAGCGGCTGACAAACGATTGCAGGTCGGCAATCTGCGCTTTTTTCTTGGCGTTATCGGCTAACAGACGTTCACGCGCCTGGGTCGCCGCGGTCATATATTCGTCATAATTACCGGAATAGACGCGCAGCTCGCCATAATCCAAATCGGCCATGTGCGTGCAGACCATATTAAGGAAGTGACGGTCATGCGAAATGATAATCATGGTGCTGTCACGCTCGTTCAGCACCTGCTCCAGCCAGCGAATGGTATCGATATCCAGGTTGTTCGTCGGTTCATCGAGTAACAAAATATCGGGATTCGAAAACAGCGCCTGCGCCAGAAGAACACGTAATTTAAAGCCCGGCGCAATTTCACTCATCGGGCCATAATGCTGCTCAACCGGAATGCCCACGCCGAGTAATAACTCACCGGCGCGAGACTCGGCACTGTAGCCATCCATCTCACCGTAAAGCGCCTCCAGATCGCCAACCTTATATCCCTCTTCTTCGCTCATCTCCGGCAGAGAATAGATACGGTCGCGCTCCTGCTTCACTTCCCATAATTCATGGTGACCCATGATAACGGTGTCGAGAACGCTGAACTCTTCGAAGGCGAACTGATCCTGACGCAGCTTACCAATGCGTTCATTGGGATCGTAAGAGACGTTGCCGCCTGTCGGCACCAGATCGCCACCCAAAATCTTCATGAAGGTGGATTTTCCGCTGCCGTTCGCACCGATTAAACCGTAACGATTACCGCCGCCAAATTTAACGGAGATATTTTCGAACAGTGGCTTGCTGCCAAACTGCATGGTGATATTGCTGCTAACTAACACGGCATTGACCTTTGTGAAGAAATGGATGAAAAAACGGCGGCTATTATGCCAGATGTGACGCAGCGCACGCCAGCGCCAGGCGTGGATTCCTCGCGGGGCGATTGATATCCCGGCAGAAATAAAAAAGCCGGGAGGCCATTGTGGCCCCCCGGCTCCCGCTTACAAGGATTGTGTCGATCAATCGATCAGGAAACTTTCCAGGGTTTTGCCGGAATCCAGCGCTTTTTTAATCGCTGCCGGGGTACGGCCCTGACCCGTCCAGGATTTCTGCTCACCGTTTTCGTCGGTGTAAGAATATTTAGCCGGACGCGGCGCACGCTTGGTACGTTTTTTTCCGCTTTCCAGCGCGCCTAATAATTCATTAGGGTCGATGCCGTCAGCCAGCAGCATTTCGCGATATTTCGACAGCTTTTCTTCTTTTTCGCGATTCTGCGTCTCTTCCGCTTCTGCTTCTTCACGGCGTTCAGTAACAACGACGGTTAATTTTTCCAGGATCTCTTCGAGATCGGTAAGTGGAAGTTCACGAGCCTGGGCACGTAATGTGCGAATATTGTTCAGAACCTTAAATGCGTCACTCATCACAATGTCCTTGATTAAGGGGGGTTAATAAAACTGTAGCGCCAAGACTACCTAATTCAAATAAAAAAATAAATTATTTTTACGCTACAGATAATTCTTAACTATTAATTGCGCTGAAACAGGACTATTAAAATCGCGCTGGCCTGACGTTTTATTAACGGCTAATTAACAACGAACTGCGTTTCTGCTCCGGGATTGAAAACGATTTCAGCCTCTTTATCCCGCCTGCGGGTCTTAAAACGGCGTGGCAAAAAGCGGGCTGCGCAGCCAGAATATTTCGTGCAACGGCCCGGCCTGCACCGATAAAAAAAGCGTAGCAAACGCGATCTCAGTCACAATACCTTACATATTATGCTTAAAAAACCGCCCCCGCTGCCGGTAAATAGCGCAAAAGAATTAACGCTGTGCGGTTTTTTTATAATACGACTTACCGCCTGTTAACTTTTTCCTGCCGCTGCGGTTTCCGGCAGGGTCAGATTATTCGCAGTTTGCTAAGCAGGACAATAACAGTCGCATCCGGTGCCGCAGAACGAATAGCGCCAGGCTTCCTCTTCACGGAGTCTTAAGGCGCACTGAACAAATCTTCAGGCAAATAAATTCAGAAAAGTGACAGGGTTCAAAATCCTGAATCGACACAGGCCGGTGACTTAAAAATAAATCCGGGCGGCAGAGACGGATAATAAACGGGTGCGTTACACGGCGTTATTTTTCGTCACCTGCCGGGGCAGTTTCACTGAGATGGCCCTTTATTCAACAGGTTAGATCAATACTCGCGTAAGAATAACCTGGAAAATCAGCGGGGAGAGTGAAGCGAAGGAGGTCGGGCGGTCAGGGCCTGTCAGCCGCGACCGCCAGAAGATTAATTCGCCTGCGTGGCCGGGCCAAAGACCGGGAACTGCGGCATATCAACGTTCTGATAGGTTTCCCAGCCGCCACCCAGGGCTTTATAGAGCGCCACAAGGTCGAGCGCGCTCTGCATCCGTGCCTGTGTCGCCTGCTCCTGCGCCTGGGCGAGTTGCCTTTGCGCATCCAGCACCTCCAGGAAGGTGGAGAGCCCCTGACGATAACTGTCGCTGGCAAGATCGAAGGTGCGCTGCAGGGCGCCGGTAGTCTCATCCAGCGCCGTAACACGCTGCTGATCGGCGCGGTAGCTCACCAGCGCGTTCTCCACATCCTGCAACGCCGTCAGAACCGTCTGCCGATATTCCAGCGCGGCGCTGGCCTGCTGCGCCCGCGCCAGCTTCACGCTCGATACCAGCTGTCCCCCCTGGAAGATGGGTATCGATAACGATGGACCGTAACTGTAGAAATGGCTGCTCCAGTTATCCAGATAACTGACGTCGGTGTTGCGGACCCCAAGCTGCCCGGTCAGCGACAGGCTCGGGAAAAGCTGCGCCACAGAAACCCCGATCTCCGCGGTTTGTGCATGCAAGGTCGCTTCAGCCTGACGAATATCGGGCCGACGCCGCGCCAGCGTGGCGGGAATGCCCACCGGCACAAACTGTGGCAGCGTCGGCAGGGCTTTCGGGGTCGCGAGCTCTGCATCCAGCGCTCCGGGCGTTTTCCCGAGCAATACCGCTAATCCATTCATCGCCTGCCGCGCCTGTGACTGATACTGCGGCAGTTGCGCCTGCAGCGAACTGAGCTGGGCACGCGCATTTTCTACATCAGTCAGCGGAGCCAGACCATTCTGCTGCTGACTCCGGGTCAGCTCGGTCGTCTGCTGTGCCACATCAATCTGCTGCTGCAGCGTCTGAATGGTGCTCTGCGCGCCGCGCAGCTGTAGCCAGGCGCGCGCCACTTCCGCCTCCAGTGAAACCAGCGCGTCGTTACGCTGCTCAATCGCCGCCTGCTGCTGAGCATTGGCAGCCTCAACCTGGCGGCGTACTTTGCCCCACAGATCGAGCTCCCAGCTGGCATCGAAACTGCCCTGGTAAAGGTTAACCGGCTGGGTTAACCCGTTAAGCTGGCTGGCCACACTGCTGTCCAGCTGGTCGGTTGCACCATTGGCCTCCAGTAATCCTTTCAGCCCGAGCTGCTGACGCGTCACCTTCGCTGAGCCGCCCAGGCTGGGGAACAGGCTGCCCTGCGCCTGTGTCAGCTGTTCACGCGCACCGGCAATGCGCAGCACCGTCTGTTGCAGGCTCAGGTTGCCCGCCATTGCCCGTTCGATCAGGCTGTCGAGCTGCGGATCGTTGAAGCTGCGCCACCAGCGGGTGTTGATCGCGCGGGTCTGCGGCTTCGACCCCTCCTGTGAATCCAGGCCGTGATAGCTTCCCGGCACCACCGGTTTCGGCGCCTGATAGTCCGGTCCGACGGCGCACCCCGCCAGCACCAGGGCGAGCAGAAGGCTCAGGGGTTTCAGGCGATGAGAGTAAAAAACCTTCATGTTAGTGTGCTCCTGCACTGCCTTCGCTCTTAATCGGCGACAGCAGCCAACAAAATGGAATCAAAATCAGGGCGACAATACTCAGGCCTGAGAAGACATCGATATAAGCGAGAATGCGCGACTGGACGATCATCTCCTTATAGAGCTGACCGGTGGCCAGCGTAATCGGATCGCCCACCGCTGAAGTAAAGTCACGGATAGCCTGTGCCCAGTGCTGCAGCGTAATGTTGAACGGCTCGTTCAGTGGCGTCATGTTGTGCACCATGTGAGCCGACCGTACCTGTTCGCGCTCTGTAATTGCCGCCGTTGAGAGCGAGATCCCGATGGATCCTGCCACGTTACGGAACATGGTGAACAGCGCCGAGGCGTCAGCGTTGAGCCGCTGCGGGATGGTGATAAAGGCGATGGTCGTCAGCGGCACAAACAGGAAGCCCAGTCCGATAGACTGCGCGCTGCGCATCATCACCAGCGTAGTGAAATCCACATCCGGCGTCAGGGTCGAGGAGTAGAAAAACGCCATCGCCAGACAGCTGAAACCAAAGGCGATGATGTAGCGCGTCTGCACGACTGGCATCAGTTTCAGGACCAGCGGGATGGTCAGAACGATCAGTATCGCACCCGGCGAGAGCACCAGACCTGACCAGGTAGCGGTATACCCCAGATCCTGCTGCGCCAGCTGGGGCAGCACCACGGAGCTGCCATAAAGAATCATCGCCATACCCGCCATCAGCAGCCCGGCGACCCAGAAGTTGCGGTCCTTCATCACCAGGATATCAACCACCGGTTTGCGGGCATACATCAGCCAGTAGATCGCACCGACGATACCGACCAGCGCCAGCACCGCAAACAGAACGATAAAGTGTGAGCCGAACCAGTCCTCATCCTCGCCGCGATCCAGCATCACCTGCAGACAGCCCAGCCCCAGGGTAATCAGACCGATGCCGATATAATCGATATTCAGTTTGCCTTTGGCCCATTTACGCTCCCACGGCGGATCTTCCAGCAGCTGATAAATCGCCAGCACCGTCAGCACGCCCACCGGAATGTTAATAAAGAACACCCAGCGCCAGCTGTAGTTGTCGGTGATCCAGCCGCCTAATGTCGGGCCGATGACCGGCGCAACGATAATGGCGATAGAGGAGAGACCAAAGGCCTTGCCGCGATCCTCCGCCTTAAAGTAGTCCAGCAGCACGGACTGCTGAACCGGCTGCAGACCGCCGCCGAAGAAGCCCTGCAGCACACGGAACAGAATGATCTGCCACAGTTCGGTGGCGATACCGCACAGGAAAGAGCAGATGGTGAACATCACGATGCAGATCAGGAAAAACTGTTTCCGGCCAAACAGTCGGCTGAAAAACGCAGAGATAGGCAGGACGATGCCGTTCGCCACCAGATAGGAGGTCAGCACCCAGGTTGACTCATCGTAACTGGAGGAGAGTGAACCGGCGATGTGCGGCAGCGCCACGTTAACGATGGTGGTGTCGAGGATCTCCATAAACACTGCCAGCGTCACCGTGATCGCCACTAACCACGGATTGCTGGCGGGTTTCCAGCTCTGCGCCGTACTCATTCCACTGTGACCTTAGGTTCGACAGAGAGGCCCAGCGGCAGCGGATGGTTCGGGTCCAGACCTTTGTCGATGACGATCTTGACCGGCACGCGCTGTACGATCTTCACGTAGTTGCCGGTAGCGTTTTCAGACGGGAAGGTGGAGAAGCGTGAACCGGACCCCATCTGGATGCTGTCGACATGCCCTTCCAGCTTCATGTCCGGCCAGGCATCCACGCTGATTTCCACTTTGTCGCCCGGATTCATGCGCTCCAGCTGCGACTCTTTAAAATTCGCGGTGATCCAGATATCGGGTGAAACCAGTGAAAACAGCGAGGAGCCCGCCTGCACCAGCGTACCCAGCTGGACGTTACGTTTGGTGATGAACCCGTCATAGGGCGCACGCACCTGGGTGTAAGAGAGATTGAGATCGGCGGTGCTCAGCTGGGCTTTCGCCTGCTCAACCTGCTGCTGACGCGCTTCAACATTGGTCTGCTGCTGACGAATCTGCAGGGCAACCTGAGAGGCGACTTCGACCTGCGCTTTGGCGCTCTGGAGCTGCGCCTGCGCCGAACGTAACTGCGCAGAGGCGCTGTCGATATTGCGCTGGCTTGTGGCCCGGGGATCAACACCGCGCTGGCGACGGTAATCCGCCTGCGCGTTAAGCAGGTTAGCCTCAGCTTTCGCCTGCTCAGCCAGCGCCTGATCGCGCTGCGCCGGATACTGAACCCGCGACAGGGCCAGTTGCGCCTGCGCCTGATGCAGTTGCGCCACGGCCAGACCGAGCTGCGCCTGCGCCTGTTCACGCTGGGCACGGTTGTCGCTGGGATCGATCTCTACCAGCAGATCGCCCTTCTTCACCCGCTGGTTATCGTTCACCAGTAACTTCACGACGTAGCCAGACGCTTTAGGCGCAATGGTCACCGCATCGCCCTCAGTGAAAGCATCATCGGTGGTTTCCAGATTCCGGTTAGCAAACCAGAACCAGAAGCCGACAATCAGCATAATCACCACCACTACCGCCAGAATAATCAGCGGCTTTTTACCGGGGCGTTTACGCTCCGGCTGCTGGTCGTTGTCCTGATTATCGTCTGACTGAGAGTTGTTCTCCGTCTCGTTATCTGCGTCCTGCTGGTGTGGATCGCGTTGCTTGTTCTCGCTCATAGTTTCCATCACTGGCTAAGGCCCTGATTCCGGGCATAAAGGTCCTGTTAACCTTATATCGGAAACTGACAAAATCCAGCGCAACTTTACGAAACTTGAGAAATGGCGCACATCCTGCCACCTGTGCGGGGTGGCAGGACGTGTCAGTGCTAATTGAGCAGCCGCAGCAGCAGCCAGCCGCTGGCCATTGACCAGGCCAGCAGAGGAAGGGAAAAGAGATGGAAGCGCCACCAGACGGCCCGATCTTTCGCCATTCGCAGGGCGATCAGATTCGCGAGCGATCCCGGCAGCAGACCGAAACCACCAATGTTAACCGCCCAGGCAAGCAGATCCGTTGGCGGCACTTTTTGCAGTAGCAGAATGGTCGCGGGCACATTACTGATCACCTGCGACAGGCCAATCGCCAGCAGGTAGAGTTGTCCCTGACCAAAGTGTGACACCGCATCAAAATGAGCCTGCATCACCGGCAGGCGCGTCAGCAGGAAGACATCGATAAACATGGCGATAAACACCGCCAGCAGACTCCAGTCGATGCGCATCAGCACCGGACGGGCCATCACCAGGAAAGTGGCCAGAATCAGCAGCAGGATCCAGCCTGTGATTTCGAGCTCCAGTCCGGCGATAAACAGCAGATAGAGAGCCACGCTGACGATAAATAGCGGTTTCTGCCACTGGGGCTGTTCCGGGTTCTCATGTTTATCAATCGAACGCTTTGAAAAGCTGAACCAGGTCAACACCACCAGACTCAGCAGCAGCCAGACGGCCAGCGGCAGCATCTGCACGATAAACGCGATCACGCTGAGTTTGCCGTGGCTCCATAACAGGATATTCTGCGGATTGCCGACCGGTGTCAGCAGCGATCCGGCATTCACCGCCAGCGCTTCAAAGATGATCAGACGCGAAATCGGCAGATGCGAAAACTTGCGCAGCGTCAGCGTTAACGGCACCAGGATAAACAGCGCCACGTCGTTGGTCAGAAAGGTAGAGAGCAGCGCCGCCGCCAGCACCATAAACAGTGCCAGCGCCCGTTCGTGGCGGAAACGTGCAATCAGCCGGCTTCCCAGCACATCAAAATAGCCGCTGGTTTCCAGCCCCTTGGTCAGAATTAACAGGCCGGTGAGCGTAATAATGGTGTGCCAGTCTACGGCGCCCGGCAGATCGGCCCAGCGAAAATCCGCCAGACATGCCAGAACAACACCAATCACGATTAATAAATGCAAAATTGAGTCATGCAAAAAAGATCGAAGCAGTTGAGGCATGATGAGGGTACGCCTTAGCGTTAGCGGGTTTCGGAGAATTTCTTAAATACAGCCAGAGTTTCATCACTGACGTGATGTTCAATACCTTCTGAATCGCGTCGGGCCGTTTCAGGGCTGATGCCCAACGCCAGCAGAAAACTTTCCACAATATGGTGACGGGCGCGACTCTCTTCCGCCAGCTTTTCGCCTTCACTGGTCAGAAAGACGCCGCGATAAGGCACCTGCTCAACCAGCCCGGCGCTGCCAAGCCGTTTCAGCATTTTTGCTACGGTAGGCTGCGAAACGCCCAGACGGGCCGCCATATCAACCTGACGCGCTTCGCCAAATTCGCCAATTAAATCAGAGATTAACTCAACGTAGTCATCAATTAACTCGCGACGATGCGCTTCGCGCACCTGCCGAAACCCTTCGACATGCTCTTCAATATCTTTCAGTGGTCCTTTCGGCGCAGAAACCACGCTCTTAGCACGACGACTCATTAAGTTTCCTCATTATTATTTTCCGTACGACTGCGGCTGTACGGATTTAGCTGCGCTTATTGTAAACCAGCCGCAAAGAAGCTCAAATTTTTCGTCATTAGCCTTGGCTAAGGGATATAGCCAGTGCTATATTTGATGATAATGTAAGCAGCAAAACGACGATCCTGCGGGATCCCGCTACAATGGTGTTGAGCATGTCTCTCACCCCGGCTGCTGACGATTGCGTCGACAATGATTGGGAGGTGATTCTATGAGCACCCTGAAATGTTGCCTGGATTGCAGCAAATGCTTCCAGATGGAGAAGAAAACATCCACAGAGATGAAATCCTGGCTCTGCCTGCTGACGCGTTCCCCCTTTACACTGCGTCTGATGTTGATTGAAAAACTGCTGGGCCATAAGCCTGCCGACCCCCGCTGTCAGAATCTGATCTGGCGCGGCTAAGCACGATTCAGCGCCTTTCAGCCCCTGGCTGAGAGGCCCCTCTTCTTTCTCATTCTCAGATTTCTTTCTCAGTGCACAAGGTAACGCGTTCAGCGGCGGCACAGTCACGTCCAAAAAGTACGTTGAGGTAGCACAGGGAAAAAGCGGTGCGCGCCAGAGGCGGACATAAATTGCAGGCAATAAAAAACGGCCCGCAAGGGGCCGTTTTCTGGCAGGTCAGCTAAGATTAGAAGCTGTAACCTACGCCAGCAATCCAGGTACCCACGTCGACGCTGCGGATACGGCTCTGCTCGTAGCCCACATCCAGTGCAACGTTTTCGATTGGGTTGAACTGCAGGCCTGCGCCGTAAGAGAAGCCTACGTCGCTTGAATCAGTTTTAGCGCGTGATGCAGTATCGTTCTGCTGGAATTTACCGTAGCCGATACCTACAACACCGTAGATGCTTGCCCAGTCGTTCAGACGGTAAGCAGGACCACCCGTCACACCGTAGTACTGACCTTTGTTGTATACGCCAGCGTCAGTGCGATCTTTTTCGGTGTAGGTGAATGAACCGATCCAGCCCAGTGGGTTAGAACCGTCTTCGTAGCGGTATTTCAGGTTGAAGCCGTTAGCTTTGTTAGCCACGCCCTGATAGTCGCTCTGAGCATAGCCACCAGTTACGGTGCTCTGTGCCATTGCTGAACCTGCAGATACTGCCAGTACACAGGCTAATGCTGAAAGACATGCAATTTTTTTCATAACCACCTCAAATGTGAAAGTACTTCTCTCCTGACAACGCTAAAAATATAACAAAAAATAGCGAGAAACTCTGCCCGGATTTTGTTGTCTAAGAGAATGTTTGGTGTAACAGGAAGTTAATGCGACATCCTATGTCATTCATTTTTCTTATAAAATCCGTCATCTTCCTGCAACAATCATTTTGTGCTCATTTCGTGCTTTAAGTAAATTCCTAAAAAATCCTGACATTTCTTTACCTTGATGGCCCTGATTCTGACTAAAAATCGTACAGTTAACGCAAATTTAAAACGCAAAACTGTGATTTTTTGTTCGTTATTTCCTTTACACTGGCTCTCTCACTATGTCGATGACCAGGAAAAGTACACAGGATGTCTGCCTCTCCCGCTTCTAAAAATCTTACCCCGATAGTGATGCCTGTGGCCGTACTGCTGATCGCGATGCTGTCGCTTCAGGGTGGCGCGTCGCTGGCGAAAAGCCTCTTTCCCGCCGTCGGGGCCACCGGCATTACCGCGCTGCGTCTGACCTTTGGCACCCTGATTCTCTGCGTCATCTTCAAACCCTGGCGTCTGCACTTCCGGCGGGAACAGCGTCTGCCGCTGCTGATGTATGGCGTGGCATTAGGTGGAATGAACTTTATGTTCTATCTGGCGATCCGCACCGCGCCGCTGGGTGTTGCCGTCGGGCTGGAATTTACCGGCCCGCTGGCGCTGGCGCTGTTTGGGTCGCGCCGGCCGCTGGATTTCATCTGGGTGCTGCTCGCTGTGGCGGGTTTATGGTTTCTGCTGCCGTTTGGCTCCGATATGACGGCAATCGATCCGCTGGGCGCGGCGCTGGCCGTCGGCGCCGGTGCCTGCTGGGCGGTTTATATTCTGGCAGGTCAGCGGGCGGGCGCAGAGCATGGCCCGGCCACGGTCGCCCTCGGTTCACTGATCGCTTCGGTGATTTTTGTGCCGCTGGGCGTGTTTTTCGCAGAAAGTGGCCTCTGGCAGTGGGAAGTCATGCCGCTCGCCCTGCTGATTGCTCTGCTCTCCAGTGCCATCCCCTACTCTCTGGAGATGATTGCACTGACCCGCTTACCGGCGCGTATCTTTGGCACGCTGATGAGCCTGGAGCCGGCGATGGCCGCCTTTTCAGGTATGCTCTTTCTGGGTGAGACCCTGACTGCGCTGCAGTGGCTTGCCCTGCTGGCGATCATTGCCGCGTCGGCCGGATCAACGCTGACGATGCGACCCAAAAAGAGCCAGTTAAACAGCGTTGAATTATCAGACGATAAACCTCAATAACGCCTTTCAGCCCATCCCGCCGATGGGCTGAATAACAATCATGATTATCATGAGAATTATTCCCGCCTCTGCATCCTCAACGACTTTTTCTATTTGAAACAGACATTTACTCTTACGCGACAACTAAATATAACGCTTTGATTTGATTACATAAAACAGGCTATTATATTTTAACAAATAGTTAACCCTACGGATTCCGCGGCGTCCTGAGTAAAGAAATACGCTATTTCAGTCATCGTTGAAGCCGTTCCTGCAAAACCGAAAAGCGCTGCTATACTTATCCGGTACTTGATTAGGACAACCATCAAAGAGAGGACTGAAACGATGAGTACCGCTAAATTGGTTAAAACTAAATCTTCCGACCTGATTTACACCCGCAACGACGTGAGCGATGAAGAAAAGAAAGCCACGATTGCGGTGCTGAACCGTCTGGTTGTCGAATTTATCGATCTGTCATTGATCACTAAGCAGGCGCACTGGAACATGCGCGGTGCCAACTTTATCGGTGTGCATGAGATGCTGGATGGTTTCCGCACCACCATCACCGATCACCAGGATACCATTGCAGAACGTGTTGTTCAGCTGGGCGGCGTGGCACTGGGTACGACTCAGGTGGTTAACGACCAGACCCCGCTGAAAAGCTATCCGCTGAATATTCACAGCGTTCAGGATCACCTGAAAGCGCTGGCCGACCGCTACAGCGTCGTGGCTAACGACACCCGCAAAGCGATCGACGAAGTCAAAGATGAAGATACCGCTGACATTTTCACCGCGGCATCACGTGACCTGGATAAATTCCTGTGGTTCATCGAAGCCAACATTGAATAAGCGTAAGCAGAAGCCATCAGGCGGGGAAACCCGCCTTTTTTACGTCTGCGTTACCGCATTTTATGACCCTGTTAACAGTTCTTCCCTCCTCTGCTTCACAGCCTTAACATCTCAGGCAAACTACCGCTTGCACCAAAACAGTCACCTGCACCAAACTTGATCACCATAATGGTGCAAAGGCAGAATTAACTGCAAAATCGTGTCAGCTGTGTTATTTAACTCTCTGATTTCGCGGATTTTGCAAAGTTGGCATAATTCTTTCATATGACAAGCCGCAAACGCAGGCCCTGCCGCCTGATCCTTATAAGGAAAAAATGATGAAGTCACTGTTTAACGTTTCTGTGGCCGCGCTGGCGCTGGCCTTCTCCCTCTCTTCGACTGCAGCAGAAAAGAAGCTGGTTGTTGCAACAGATACCGCTTTTGTTCCGTTTGAATTTAAACAGGGTGACAAATATGTCGGTTTCGATGTGGATCTGTGGGATGCCATTGCGAAAGAGCTGAAGCTCGATTACACCCTGAAGCCGATGGATTTCAGCGGCATCATCCCTGCACTGCAGACGCGCAATGTCGATCTGGCGCTGGCAGGCATCACCATTACCGAAGAGCGTAAAAAGGCTATCGCGTTCTCTGACGGCTACTACAAAAGTGGTCTGCAGGTGATGGTGCGTAACAACGAAAACGATATTAAAGGCATCAGCGATCTCGATGGCAAAGTAGTGGCAGTGAAAAGCGGCACCGGCTCGGTGGAATACGCGAAAGCCCATATCAAATCTAAAGATCTGCGTCAGTTCCCGAACATCGACAGCGCCTACATGGAGCTGGGTACAAACCGTGCCGACGCCGTGCTGCACGATACGCCTAACATCCTTTACTTCATCCACACCGCCGGTAAAGGTCGCTTTAAAGCAGTAGGCGACTCGATCGAAGCACAGCAGTACGGCATCGCCTTCCCGAAAGGCAGCGACGATTTACGTGAAAAGGTCAACGGCGCGCTGAAGACCCTGAAAGAGAACGGTACCTACAACACACTTTATAAAAAATGGTTCGGCACCGAACCTAAATAATAAATGTCTGTATCCGGCTTTCGGCAGGGAAAGTTTTTCCCTGCTTTTTTCCATTGCAACCTATCTGGAGTGACACCATGGAGTTTGACTGGAGCGTCATCTGGCCCGCCATGCCAGCGCTGCTTGAAGGCGCCAAACTGACCTTAATTATCTCAATCATTGGCCTGATTGGTGGACTGATCATCGGACTGATCGCCGGTTTTGCGCGCGCTTACGGTGGCTGGATTGCCAACAATATCGCCCTGGTCTTTATCGAAATTATCCGCGGTACGCCTATCGTGGTGCAGGTAATGTTTATCTACTTTGCGCTGCCGATGGCGTTCCCCGACCTGCGTATCGACCCCTTCACCGCGGCCGTGGTGACTATCATGATCAACTCCGGCGCCTATATTGCCGAGATTACCCGTGGTGCGGTGCTGTCGATCAATAAGGGCTTCCGTGAAGCCGGACTGGCGCTGGGCCTGTCGGGCCGCGAAACGCTGCGTTACGTGATTATGCCGCTGGCGCTGCGCCGTATGCTGCCGCCGCTGGGCAACCAGTGGATTGTCAGCATCAAAGATACCTCGCTGTTCATCGTTATCGGTGTGGCTGAACTGACGCGTCAGGGTCAGGAGATCATTGCCGGCAACTTCCGCGCACTGGAGATCTGGAGCGCCGTAGCGATTATCTATCTGGTGATTACGCTGGTGCTGAGCTTTGTGCTGCGCCGCATTGAGAAAAGGGTGAAAATCCTGTGATTGAGTTTAAAAACGTTTCCAAGCACTTTGGCCAGACCCAGGTGCTGCACAATATCGATCTGAAGATTAACCAGGGCGAAGTGGTGGTGATTATCGGCCCATCCGGTTCCGGTAAATCAACCCTGCTGCGCTGCATCAATAAGCTGGAAGAGATCACCAGCGGTGACCTGATTGTTGATGGTCTGCACGTTAACGATCCGAAGGTAGACGATCGCCTGATCCGTCAGGAAGCGGGCATGGTGTTCCAGCAGTTTCACCTGTTCCCTCAGATGAGCGCCCTGGATAACGTCGCGTTTGGCCCGATTCGGGTGCGCGGCGCCAGCAAAGAGGCGGCACGCCAGCTGGCGCGTGAGCTGCTGGGCAAAGTGGGTCTCGCCGAGCGGGCGCACCACTTCCCGTCTGAACTTTCTGGCGGTCAGCAGCAGCGTGTGGCGATTGCCCGTGCGCTGGCGGTAAAGCCGAAGATGATGCTGTTCGATGAGCCGACCTCTGCGCTGGACCCGGAGCTGCGCCATGAAGTACTGAAGGTGATGCAGGATCTGGCGGAAGAAGGCATGACGATGGTGATTGTGACGCACGAAGTGGGCTTTGCACAGAAAGTGGCCTCGCGCCTGATCTTCATCGACAAAGGACGGATTGCGGAAGATGGCGACCCCGACAGCCTGATCAGTAATCCGCCCAGCGAACGTCTGCGCGAATTCCTGCAGCACGTCTCCTGATCATAACGGGCCGCTTAGCGGCCCGTTTTGTTGAGTGGCTCAATTGCCCGGCACGGCACTTATACCGGGCCTGCACCGGCTACCCGCCCTGCCTTTACTGGCGACGCAGCAGTTTGCTGCGCGCGGCGGCAGGCATAAAACTCCACGCCAGGAAGCGGCTCTGCTTCTGTCCCTGCGCCATATTCACTACGCGCAGTTCAGCCACATCGTGCGCCTGTAGTTGTTTCTCCAGCGCCGCTAAGTTCTCTTTGCGCGACACCAGCGAGGTAAACCAGCCAATCTGGCGACCCAGCGCAACGCTCTCGGCAATCATCTTACCGATAAACGCCTTTTCGCCACCGGGATACCACAGCTCATTGTGCTGCCCGCCAAAGTTCAGCGGCGCGCTCTTATGCAGACCGAGATTGCGCACCTTACGCTGCGTCCCCATCGCCGCCTCTTCTGCCGACGCATGGAACGGCGGGTTACACATTACCGCGCTGAAAAATTCATTCTTACTGACCACCCCGGCCAGAATCGCGTCGCTGTTTTTCTGCCGGCGCAAGCGGATCTGCCGTGTCAGGCGCGGATTGGCCGCGACAATGCGGTTTGCGGCTTTAATGGCGGCCTCGTCAATATCGGTGCCGGTGAAGCGCCAGCCATATTCCGCCGCGCCGATCAGCGGATAGATGCAGTTGGCCCCGCAGCCGATATCCAGTATGTCTGCGGCAGGGATCACCCCGTTGTTGTCCAGCGCCAGCAGATCGGCAAGATAGTGCAGATAGTCGGCACGGCCTGGCACCGGCGGACAGAGTGAACCGGGTGCGAGCTGCCAGTCGATATCGTAAAACAGCTTAATCAGCGCCTGATTCAGCAGCATCACCGCGTCCGGATCCGCAAAATCCACGGACTGCACGCCGTAACCGTTAGGCCGCACTTTCGCCGCCAGCGGCGGATGAGCAGCGGTTAACGCGGCAAAATCGTATTCACCCTGATGGCGATTGCGGGCGTGGAAAGGCGACGTGCGGGCTGACTTTTTCATACGTTCTCTCAGTTATTCAGGCGCGCGTACAATACGCTGTAGGCGACGGAAAATAAACCCGCACCATCCGCTAACCGCTTTCTGTTTTCGTGGGCGATGCTGTCGGGCTAAGATAAATAAAATCCTCTGCCGGAGACGTTATGACCACCAAGCGCTATTCCTATCAACCCCGTGCCGGGCACGGTCTGCCGCACGATCCCCTGAATGCGATTATCGGGCCACGACCGATAGGCTGGATCAGTTCGATCAGCGCCAGCGGCCAGCGCAATCTGGCCCCTTACAGCTTCTTTAACTGCTTTAATTATCAGCCGCCGATTATCGGTTTCGCCAGCAGCGGCTGGAAGGATAGCGTCAGGAATATCGCAGAAACGAAAGAGTTTGTCTGGAACCTGGCGACCCGCTCGCTGGCTGAAGCGATGAATGAAACCTCAGCGTCACTGCCTGCCGACCAGGATGAGTTTGCCTTTGCCGGCTTAACGCCGCTGGCGGCTTCTCAGGTCGCTGCCAGCCTGGTAGCCGAAAGCCCCGTGAACTTCGAGTGCCGCCTGACACAGCTGATTCAGCTGCAGGATGCCAGCGGCAATCCGCTCGACAGCTGGCTGGTGCTGGGTGAAGCGGTGGCGATCCACATCGATGAGTCGCTGCTGGAAGAGGGGATCTACCAGACGGCCAGAGCCGAGCCGGTTCTGCGCGCGGGCGGCCCCAGCGCCTATTACGGCATCAGCGAGGCGCAGCGCTTTGATCTGGTCCGCCCGGACGCGCGCCCTAAGTAATCCTCGTGCCACAAGCGCATCGGCCCGATGCGCTTCTCCTGCCCTCTTTCCAGTGATGTCTGACACTGGCGGCCCCGCTTCCGGCTGCCAGTCAGCATGCTTCTCCTGAACGTGGACCGCCCACGATTCAGCGCGATTCCGCCTGTGCCAGCATGGCGTGGATCAGCGCCTTCAGCACTTTCTGGAGTTGCGCCGCCCGTGCCTGCTGCCAGGCGTAAGGCGGCGTCTCATCCATGTAGTTAAGCTGTGCCAGTTCCAGCTGCACGGCCTCGATCCGCTGTTGCGGCTGACCGTAAGCGCGGGTGATATACCCGCCTTTAAAGCGTCCGTTGATTACCCAGCTGTAGGCCTGCTGACCTGCGCACACCGCCTCAATAGCCGCGCTCATTTCAGGCGTGCAACTGGCGCCATCGTTGGTGCCCATGTTGAGGTCGGGCAGCCGTCCCTCAAACAGCCGGGGAATTTCGCTGGCGATAGAGTGCGCGTCAAACAGCAGCGCGTAGCCGTGCTGCGCCTTAAGCCGCGCCAGCTCCTGCTGCATCTGCTGATGGTAAGGCTGCCAGATCCCGTCGATGTAGCCCTGCCGCGTGGTGGCATCCGGCGTTTTGCCTGGCGCAAAGGTCGGCGTGCCGTCGAACAACGTCTCCGGAAACAGGCCGGTGGTGGCGCTGCTGTAGAGCGGCTGGTTGTCGGGCGGCCGGTTGAGATCGACCACAAAGCGGGAGTAGTGACCGATCAAGACGCTGGCGCCCAGATCGCGGACAAAATCGTAGAGCAGCGGAATATGCCAGTCGGTGTCGGGTAAGCCGCGCGCGGCCTCACTTAATCCCGCCTCCACCTCCGGCGTCAGCCGGGTGCCGGCGTGGGGGATACTGACCAGCAGCGGCAGCGTGCCCTGGGTAAAATCAAAGGGATTCATTGCATTTCTCCACGATAGACAACGGTACAGGGCAGTTCACCGCCCAGCCAGTAAACCAGTTCCGCCGGACGGGCCAGCGGCCAGTGAACGAAGTTTGCCACCTTGCCCCTTTCCAGCGAGCCGTGACTCTCTGCGAGCCCCAGCGCCTTTGCGCCCCACAGGGTCACGCCCGCCAGCGCCTCTTCCGGCGTCATGCCAAACAGGGTGCAGCCCATGTTCAGCATCAGGCGCAGCGACAGCGCAGGTGAGGTTCCGGGGTTGGCATCGCTGGCCAGCGCCATCGGCACGCCGTGGCGCCGGAAGAGATCGACCGGCGGACGCTGCGTCTCGCGCAGCAGATAAAAGGCACCGGGCAGCAGTACCGCGACCGTGCCATGCTGCGCCATCGCCCGGGCATCCTCTTCGGTGGCATATTCAAGATGGTCCGCCGAGAGCGCGCCATAGCGGGCCGCCAGCGCCGCCCCGCCCAGCGCCGAGAGCTGCTCCGCATGAAGCTTCACCGGCATCCCCAGCGCCACTGCCCGACCAAACACCCGCGCTACCTGCTGTGGCGAAAAAGCGAGGTGCTCGCAGAACGCATCTACCGCGTCCGCCAGCCCCAGCGCCTGGACGCGCGGCAGCAGCCTCTCACAGATAATATCGACCCAGCCCTCCGGATCCTCTCTGAACTCCGGCGGAAAGGCGTGGGCCGCCAGACAGGTGGCCCGGACATCGGCGGGCACGCGCTCCCCGAGCTGGCGAATTGCCCGCAGCATCCGCAGTTCGCTCTCCTCATCCAGCCCATAACCGGACTTGATCTCCACGGTGGTGACCCCTTCTGCCAGCAGGCGATCGAGACGCCAGCGGGCCGACGCCACCAGCGCCTCTTCGGTGGCGGCGCGGGTGGCGCGCACGGTCGAGAGGATGCCGCCGCCCTGTGCGGCGATCTCCGCATAGCTGACGCCATTCAGGCGCTGCTCAAACTCTTGGCTGCGGTCACCGCCAAAGACCAGGTGAGTGTGGCAATCCACCAGCCCCGGCGTCACGATGCCGCCCGGCAGACGATGGTGCCGCTCGGCGACGAAGGCGGGCATCTCCGCCTCCGGCCCGACCCACACCAGCCTGCCCGCCCGCACCGCCAGCGCCCCCGCTGGTATCAGATGGTACTTCCCGTCACGCATGGTAACCAGGTCGGCCCCGGTCCACACCGTCTCTACGTGCATCTCATTTCCCATCGCGCGCTCCCGCCTCCGCCGTTTACAGGCTGCCTCAAAGTATGTATATGTATATACAACCACATCCAGTGAGGATCAACCATGGCGACTTTTTTTGCTCCCCGCGCCCTGCTGGCGACGGGATGGCAGCAGCAGGTACGGATCACGGTCAGTGAGACCGGTTTTATCGACGCGATCACGCCGGACAGCCACGCGGACCAGGCGATCCGGCTCGACGGCGAAGTGATCCCGGCGATCGCCAACCTGCACTCTCACGCTTTCCAGCGCGCCATGGCGGGCCTGGCGGAAGTCGCGGGCGATCCACAGGACAGCTTCTGGACCTGGCGGGACCGGATGTACCGCATGGTGCAGCGCCTGACGCCACAACAGGTGGGGGATATCGCCGCCCTGCTCTACATCGAAATGCTGAAAGGCGGCTACACCCAGGTGGCGGAGTTTCACTATCTGCATCACGACCCCGAGGGGACGCCTTACAGCGACGACAGGATGCTGCAACAGCTGATCGACGCGGCCGGGATCGCCGGCATCGGTCAGACGCTGCTGCCGGTGCTCTACAGCTACAGCGGTTTTGGCAGCCAGCCCGCCACGGCCGGCCAGAAACGTTTTATTCAGCAGACCGATCGCTATCTGGAACAGCAGGCACGGCTGGAGAAGTGGCAGCAGCAGCGGCCGCTGCTGAATCGCGGCCTCTGTTTCCATTCGCTGCGGGCGGTGAGCGAAAGCCAGATGCGGGAAGTGCTGGCGGCCAGCGACCCGACGCTGCCGGTGCATATTCATGTGGCTGAGCAGCAGAAAGAGGTCAACGATTCGCTGGCGTGGAGCGGCGAGCGTCCGGTCGCCTGGCTGCTGAACCGCTTTGCGGTGGATGCGCGCTGGTGCCTGATCCACGCCACCCATCTGGATGAGGATGAACGCACCCGCCTCGCCCGCAGCGGCGCGGTGGCGGGTCTCTGTCCGACCACCGAAGCCAACCTCGGTGACGGCATCTTTCCGGCGGTGGCCTATATCGCGCAGGGCGGACGCTGGGGCATCGGCTCCGACAGCCACGTCTCGCTGAGTGCGCAGGAGGAGCTGCGCTGGCTGGAGTATGCTCAGCGGCTGCGCGACCAGCGTCGTAACCGGATTACCCTGCCCGACCAGCCATCGGTAGGTGATCTGCTGTGGCAGCAGGCGGCCGCAGGCGGTGCGCAGGCGTGCGGGATCCGGCAGGGCACGCTGGCGGTGGGACAGCGCGCCGACTGGCTGGTGCTGCGGGATGAGGCCTGGCTCGGCAGCGTGGATTCCCCGGCGCTGATGAACCGCTGGCTCTTTGCCGGGCAGCGCGACCAGATTCGGGATGTCTATGTCGCGGGCAAGGCGGTGATCAAAGAGGGGGTTCATCCGCAGCAGGCGGCATGTGCGGCGCGCTTTGCTCAGGCAATGGCGGTGCTGCGATGATCGCCCGCTTTGCCTATCCGGCGCTGAAGGTCAGCCGCTGGCGTAACGGCGGCGGCGAGACCCGCGAAATCGTCACTTTTCCGCCAGGTGAGGAACGCTTCGGCTGGCGCGCCAGCATCGCCACCCTCGCGCAGGATGGCCCCTTCTCCGCCTTTCCGGGCATCGATCGGGTCATTACCCTGCTGCACGGCGACCCGGTATTACTGACCGCACCCGATGTGCAGCAGCTGCTGCTCCCTCACCAGCCCTGGGCGTTTGCCGGTGAACTGGCTTTAACGGCTCAGCTGCAGGGCGGCGTCAGCGAAGATTTTAATATCATGACGCGGCGGGATGCGTGGCAGGCCAGCGTGGATGTGGTCACCACCTCCGTACACAGTCTCCACGGGGTCGCCTGGGTGCTGGCTGGCAGATGGCAGACGGCGGCTGGGGAAAAACTGTCCGCGCAGCAGGGCCTGTGGTGGGTGGATGAAGAGACCCGCCTCAGCCCGTGCGAAGCGGATGCCAGACTGCTGTTTACCCGCCTCAGCCGTGTCCCCTGAAGCGCCCCAGCAGCTTGTAGCGTGAGCCGGGATAGAGCAGCCGCGCATAGGTCACGATGCGGGTGTCGCTCCACGTCTGACGCCGGATCAGCAGGCAGGGTTCGTGCTCATCCAGCGACAGGTGTTTACGCTGACGCGCATCGGGCAATACGGCTTCAACAATGTGCTCGCCTGCGGTCAGGGGGGCGACCCGCATCAGATAGGTGTAAGGGGTCATCTGCTGATAATCCTGCGTCAGGTAGTCGGGGGCGACCAGCGGATTGACCAGACGATCCTCCAGTTGCACCGGCAGATCGTTTTCATAGTGCACAATCAGCGAGTGATAGAGCATCTGCCCGGTGGTCACGCCCAGCACGGCGGCCTGCTCAGGATCGGCTTTGGTCTGGCCGATAGCGAGAATTTTACAGCTGTGCTGGTGACCACGCTGGGCGATCTCATCGGCGATATTGTGCACCTCCAGCATCGCGGTATATCCCTTCATCTCCGCCACAAAGGTTCCCACGCCCTGCATCCGCACCAGAAAGCCTTCGCTGGTGAGTTCCCGCAGCGCCCGGTTAATGGTCATCCGGCTGACGCCCAGCTCATTGACCAGTTCGCTCTCTGACGGCACGCGCTGATTCGCCTTCCATAATCCTTCGCGGATCTGACTGATAATCGCCTGCTTGACCCGCTGATAGATCGGCGCGGGTTCGTCGCTCATCGCCGCCGCCAGTTGTGCCAGTGCCGTCTGCTCAACCATGTGCTGTTCCTTATGCTGATAATACGTTCAGTTTACTGTCTCATAGCATGAATGTATATACATCCAGTAGCGGGCGCTGTGCCTTTTTCAGGGCAGCGTCTGCCTCCTTATCGTGCAGCGCCAGCAAGGCGATCCTCCCTTTCCCCGCCGCTGCCGGGCGATCCATTTTTGTGATCGGTCTGGCATGCCTCTTGCTTCATCTGTTTAATTGTATAGACAAGCATAGACAGGAATGACGGCTTATGATTCACTCGCATTATCCCGCTGGTCAGGGCAAGGAGAGCAGCTCAGCCACGCCAGCACACACGTACAGACAGGAGCAGACTATGTCAGGTTCGTTTCAGGCATTACGCCTGGTGCCAGGCGAGGTGGATCTCGCCACATTACGCGCTATTTATCAGGGTCAGGTCACACTGACACTCGATGAGGGCGCGCGTCAGGCGATTGCCGCAGCCCAGCAGACCGTAGAGACGATTGTTGCCTCCGGCAACGTGGTGTATGGCATCAACACGGGTTTTGGCAAACTGGCGCAGACGCAGATCCCGGCCAGTCGTCTGGCGGAGCTGCAGCGTAATCTGGTGCTGTCACACAGCGTCGGCCTGGGCGACCTGCTGCCCGACAATGTCACCCGACTGGTGGTGGCGACCAAAATTATCAGCCTGGCGCGCGGCCACTCTGGCGTGCGCATCGAGCTGGTCGAGGCGCTGCTGGCGCTGTTTAACGCGGGTGTGATGCCCTGCATCCCGGAGAAGGGATCGGTGGGCGCGTCTGGCGATCTGGCACCGCTGGCGCACATGTCGCTGATGCTGCTGGGGGAAGGTCAGGTCCGCCACAATGGCGAACTGATCCCGGCAACCCAGGGGCTGGCCAGCGTCGGGCTGTCGCCATTTGTGCTCGGCCCGAAAGAGGGACTGGCCCTGCTCAACGGCACCCAGGTCTCGACCGCGCTGGCGCTGCGCGGCCTGTTTGAGGGCGAGAATCTGTTTGCCGCGGGCCTGATGGCCGGTGCCCTGTCGCTGGAAGCGATTAAAGGTTCGCTGAAACCGTTCGACGCCCGCATCCATCAGGCGCGCGGTCAGCAGGGGCAGATTGCCGTGGCGGCGGCGGTCAGCGCCCTGATCGAAGGCAGCGAGATCCTCTCTTCACATACCCATTGCGGCCGGGTTCAGGATCCCTACTCCATCCGTTGCGTGCCGCAGGTGATGGGTGCCTGCCTGGACAATATATGCCACGCGGCGCGGATCCTGGAAATTGAGGCCAACGCCGCCTCTGACAATCCCCTGGTCTTCAGCGACAGCGGCGATGTGATCTCCGGCGGCAACTTCCATGCCGAGCCGGTGGCCTTTGCCGCAGATATCCTGGCGCTGGCAATTGCTGAAGTGGGCGCCATCTCTGAGCGGCGACTGGCGCTGCTGCTGGATAGCGGCCTGTCAGGCCTGCCGCCCTTCCTGGTGCGGGATGGCGGCGTCAACTCCGGCTTTATGATCGCGCAGGTGACCGCCGCCGCGCTGGCCTCGGAAAACAAATCGCTGGCGCATCCCGGCAGCGTCGACAGCCTGCCCACCTCCGCGAACCAGGAGGACCACGTTTCGATGGCCACCTACGCCGCGCGCCGTCTCGGCAGCATGTGCTTCAACAGTGCGGCGGTTGTCGGCATCGAGGCGATGGCCGCCGCACAGGGCATTGAATTTAACCGGCCGCTGCAAAGCTCCTCGCTGATTGAGCAGGCGCTGGCCACCCTCCGCGAGCAGGTCGCTTTTCTGGAGGCGGACCGCCTGATGGCACCTGATATTGAGGCCATGCGTCAGTGGGCAAGCCGCGCTGACTGGCCTCAGGCACTGATCGCGCTGCTGCCGAGCATGCGCACGACTTCTTAATTAAAGGAATCTTTCATGAGCGAAACCCTTTCTCAGGCTGTAGCGCGCGAGATTCGTGCGCCGCACGGCACCACGCTGCACTGCGCCAACTGGCTGATCGAAGCGGCTTACCGCATGATTCAGAACAACCTCGATCCCGACGTCGCCGAGCGGCCGGAAGATCTGGTGGTTTATGGCGGCATTGGTAAGGCCGCGCGTAACCAGGCCTGTTTCGAACAGATCCTGCGCTCGCTGCAGGTTCTGCAGCCCGACGAGACGCTGCTGATCCAGAGCGGCAAGCCGGTCGGCATCTTCCGCACCCATGCGGATGCCCCGCGCGTGCTGCTGGCCAACTCCAACCTGGTGCCCCACTGGGCAACCTGGGATCACTTCCACGAACTCGATAAAGCGGGCCTGATGATGTATGGCCAGATGACGGCCGGCTCCTGGATCTACATTGGCGCGCAGGGCATCGTGCAGGGCACCTATGAAACCTTCGTCGAGGCGGGACGTCAGCACTACAACAACGACCTCAGCGGACGCTGGATCCTCACCGCCGGACTGGGCGGCATGGGTGGCGCGCAGCCGCTGGCGGGCGTGCTGGCCGGGGCCTGTGTGCTGGCGATCGAATGTCAGGAGTCGCGCATCGATTTCCGCCTGCGAACCCGCTATGTCGACTACAAGGCCACGACGCTGGACGAGGCGCTGGCGATGATCGGCGAGGCGACCGCGGCGAAGAAAGCCATCTCGGTCGGCCTGCTGGGGAACGCGGCGGAGATCCTGCCGGAGCTGGTGAAACGCGCGCAGGCGGGCGGGCCGAAGCCGGACATCGTGACCGACCAGACCTCGGCGCATGACCCGATCAACGGCTATCTGCCGATTGGCTGGGATCTGGTGCGCTGGCAGCAGGCGCGCGTTTCACAGCCGAAAGCGGTCGAGAAGGCGGCGCGCGCCTCGATGGCGGTCCACGTTCAGGCGATGCTCGACTTCTGTCATATGGGCATCCCGACCGTGGATTACGGCAACAATATCCGTCAGGTGGCGCTGGATGAGGGTGTCAGCAACGCCTTCGATTTTCCTGGCTTTGTTCCGGCCTATATCCGTCCGCTGTTCTGTGAAGGTAAAGGCCCGTTCCGCTGGGTCGCACTGTCGGGCGACCCGGAAGATATCTACAAGACCGATGCAAAACTCAAAGAGCTGTTCCCGCACCACAAAACGCTGCATCGCTGGCTCGATATGGCGCAGGAGCGCATCGCTTTCCAGGGGCTGCCTGCCCGTATCTGCTGGCTGGGGCTGGGTGAGCGGCATCTGGCCGGTCTGGCCTTCAACGAAATGGTGCGCAACGGCGAACTCAAAGCGCCGGTGGTGATTGGCCGCGACCATCTCGACTGTGGTTCTGTCGCCTCACCGAACCGCGAAACCGAAGCGATGAAAGATGGCTCGGATGCGGTCTCTGACTGGCCGCTGCTGAATGCGCTGCTGAACACCGCTGGCGGCGCGACCTGGGTCAGCCTGCATCATGGTGGCGGGGTCGGCATGGGCTTCTCGCAGCACGCCGGGGTGGTGATCGTCTGCGACGGCAGCAAAGAGGCAGATGCGCGTCTGAGTCGGGTGCTGTGGAACGACCCGGCCACCGGGGTAATGCGTCACGCCGACGCAGGCTATGAACTGGCGCAGCAGTGCGCGGCAGAGCATGGCCTGAACCTGCCGATGCAGAAATAGCTGTTTACGGGGTAAGCAGCCGCTTACCCCGCTTTGATCCTTATTCCCGTTTCTCCCTCTGCCTGACATCGCTTTCTTATTACTTATTCCATTTTGGTTTAGCCTATAGCCCGATTTCATCCCGACGGCGATAGACGCCGCGTCACCCGATCACTAAAGTGAAATCTTCTCATTCTGTATGGAGCGCGACTCTGCATGACCCTTTCCCCTGCCCTGCTTGAAGATGCCCTGCGCTGGCGCCATGATTTTCATCGCCAGCCCGAACTCGGTTACCAGGAACATGTAACCAGTCAGTTTATTGCGGAAGAGCTGGCTCGGGCCGGATTGCAGGTGTTTCGCGGCCTGGCAGGTACGGGGGTGATCGGCACGCTGGAAAACGGTCCTGGCCCGGTGATCGGGCTGCGTGCGGATATGGATGCGCTGCCGATTACGGAAAAAGGCGACCCCGGATGGCGCTCCGCAACGCCGGGCGTGATGCACGCCTGCGGACACGACGGCCACAGCGCGATTCTGCTGGCTGCCGCCCGGCAGCTGGCCGCCACGCGCCGCTTCAGCGGCACGGTGCATTTCATCTTTCAGCCCGCCGAAGAGAATCTGGGCGGCGCACGCAAAATGGTGGAAGAGGGCCTGTTTCAGCGCTTCCCGATGGATGCCATCTATGCAATGCACAACTGGCCGGGGCTGCCGCTGGGGTCGCTGGCGGTTAATCCCGGTGCGATGATGGCGTCGCTGGATTCCTTTGAGATTACCCTGCACGGCAAAAGCTGCCACGCGGCGATGCCGGAGAGCGGAGCCGATCCGATGGTGGTGGCGGCCGAACTGATTCTGGCGCTGCAGACCATCCCGTCGCGCCGCCTGTCGCCGCTCGCCTCGGCGGTGGTCAGCGTGACGCAGATCCACGGTGGCGAAGCGATTAACGTGATCCCGGAACAGATTGTGCTGCGCGGCACGGTGCGCTGTCTGCAGACCAGCGTGCGTGAAAAGGTGCGCGGGCTGATTGATGAGTTCGTGGGGACCCTGCCGCGGCCGTTTGGCGTCAGGGGTGACATTCACTGGCTGCCGGGCTATCCGGTTACCGCCAACCATGTCGCCCCGGCTGAACAGGTGCGCGACGTGGCGCTGGCGACGCTGGGCGCGGAGCAGGTTCACTGGCAGGTAAATCCGTCGATGGCGTCCGAAGATTTCGCCTGCATGATGGAAGCCTGTTCCGGTGCCTACTTCTGGCTGGGTGCGGATGGTGACACGCCCTCCGCACCGCTGCACAACGCCCGCTATGACTTCAACGATGCACTGCTGCCGATCGGCATCCGCTTCTGGCAGAACCTGGTCGAGCAGGCGCTGCCCGTCGCCTGATTCAGTAACCGGCGGCGCGAATCCTCTGCTCTGCCGCGTCCAGCGAGTCACACTCACCGCTGGCGCGCAGACAGCAGGCGAGCTGCAGCCGCAGCGACGCAGGCACCGGACGCTGCTGGTTCAGCACCTCTTCGATCCAGCGCGCGGTCACCGCCGCCGTTTTATCTGCCGGCAGCTCAACGGCCACCTCCGGCTGACGCTCCACCCACACTTCCGCTTCCGCGCCTGCGCCCTGGATCATGCTGATCGCCGGGCAGCGCAGCGGATTAGCATAGACCTCCCCTTCGGTGCCGTTGAGTAACAGCGCCGGGGCATCGATGTCACTGAAGAATTTCGCCACGCGCGGCACATATTCCGGATGCGAGACGCTCGACAGGCGCAGCGCCGCACGCTCCGCAAACGGGGTCGCCAGCTTTGCCAGCGTATGCGCGCTGTTGCGCACCCCCATCCGCCAGCGCAGCGACAGCTGTTTCGCCATCGGCGGGCAGAGATGATCGATGGTGATAAACGCCAGCCCCTGCTCCAGTTTCGCCTGCGCTGCTGCCGCCGTCGTCACCGGGGCGATCCCCAGCGCCGCAAAGACCGCTTCGCTGGTGATGCGCGTTGCATCGTCGCTGACGCCGTGCACCAGCACCGGAAACCCGAGTTTCGCCAGCAGCAGCGCCAGCAGCGGCGTCAGGTTGCCCTGTCGGCGCGCGCCGTTGTAGCTGGGAATGACAATCGGCATCGGCCGGTTTTCCGGCGCCCGCAGCGACATCATCTGCGCCTGCATCGCCTGGTAAAAGCCGCGCATCTCCGCTTCGCCCTCGCCTTTAATGCGCAGCGCAATCAAAATAGCGCCCAGCTCCAGGTCCGGCACGTCGCCCGCCAGCATCGCGCTATAGAGCGCCACAGCAGTATCAAAGTCGATGTCGCGGGCATGATTTTTACCGCGGCCCACCTCTTTAATAATTTTATTCAGTTCCATCTCTCGCTTCCGGTTAAGTGCGCTCAGCGCCGCGTGGGGCGTCGTTTACGCACGGTATTTTTTGGCACCACACTGGCCGGTATCGCGGCCGGCTCCGGCGTTGCCGGCTGCTCAATCGGAAAGACCGGCAGCGCGGCTAACAACCGGCTGCCGTAGGGTTTGCTCAGCAACCGGCGGTCATAAATCACGATCTCGCCGTAGCATTGATGGCTGCGGATCAGGCGTCCGACCTGCTGGATCAGGGTAAATGAGGCGCTGGGTAAGCTCTGCACCTCAAACGGATAGCGCTTCAGGCTCTTCAGCCACTCGCCTTCGGTCAAAATTACCGGACTGTCCACCGGGGGAAAAGCGATTTTATGGATATGTACCTGACTCAGCAGATCGCCTTTCAGATCCAGCCCTTCCGCAAAGGACTGCAGGCCAATCAGAATGCTGGTTTCTCCCCCGGCGACGCGCTGACGGTGCAGCTCGACCAGGCGGCTGCGCGGCTGATCGCCCTGCACCAGCATCGAGAGCCGCAGATCGGTCAGGCAGGCGACAAACTGCTGCATCGCCCGGTTGCTGGCAAACAGCACCAGCACCCCTTTATGCTTTTTCTCTGCCATCTGCTGGCGGAAGAAGGCGGCCATCTCGGCGATATGTTCGGCTTCATGGCTCATCAGCGGCTCATAGCGCATCTGCGGGATCACCAGCCTGCCCTGCTCTACGTGATTAAACGGGGAGTCCAGCGCCACAAAACGGTCGCCCGCCTTTTCGCTGAGGCCCGACATCTCCTGCAACCGGTTAAAACTGTTGAGCGAACGCAGCGTGGCGGATGTGACCACGACATGGGCGATTTTGCGCCACAGCATCTTCTCCAGCTGGTCGCTGACGCGGATACCGGCGCAGTGAAACAGCAGATGCGCCTGGCCTTCGCGCAGTTCGCGGGTGATCCATTTCGACACCGGCGCACCGGAGGCTTTCTCCATCGACGCCAGCCGCCACAGCTTACTGACGGATTCGAACCAGCCATACTGACGGTTGAGCTGCAGCAGATTACGATGCAGCCGCACCATATCCACCTTACCCGTCTGCTCGCTCAGCGCATTGATCAGCCCTTCGCTCAGGCCACGCAGCGCGTCGCTGAGTTTGAACAGCCGGGCGCAGAGATCGAGCAGCTCCTGCGGCAGCGCGCCCAGCACGAAGCGGAACTCCCCCGGCTGGTTATGCGGCGGCAGCAAGGGGGTCAGCGCCTGGGCGGTAAGCGTCATCAGTTCGCGCAGCTCGTCGCAGTGGGCTTTCAGCCGCTCCGCGTTGGCCAGCGGCGGCGGGGATTTGGGCCGCATCTGCGTCATAATGCTCTCCACCAGCTTCACGAAGAGGTCGAACTGCAGGCTGCTCCAGCCGGGGGTGATATCGGCGCTTATCTCCAGCGCATCGCGGGCCACCTCGGGCAGATGATGTCCTTCATCCAGCACCAGCATCAGATTTTTAGCGGGCGGCAGCACCGACTCATTTTCCATTGCCGCCATCACCAGCGCATGGTTCGCCACCACCACATCCACCTGCTCGATCTCGCGCCGCGCCACGAAAAACGGGCATTCGCGATACCAGCGACAGTGCGCGCCGAGGCAGCTCGCTTTATCGGTCGAGAGCCGCTGCCACAGGCTGTCGCTGACGTTCTCGTCGCTGTGATCGCGCAGGCCATCCCACTGATAGCGATCCAGCGATTTCTGCAGCCGGCCACACTGGGTCTGCTCCTCTTTGGTGCTGCTGACGGCGTCATCATCCAGCCAGAGCAGCAGATCGCCCTGCTGATCATCATCTGCCGCCAGCGCGGCCAGATTGCGCGGACAGACGTAGCGCCGGCGACCAAAGGCGGCGGTAAAAGTCAGGTCAGGGATAATTTTTTTCAGCAGCGGCAGATCTTTGGTGAAGATCTGATCCTGCAGCGCCACGTTAGCGGTGCTGATGACCAGCCGCTTCTCCTGGGCGCGGCTGGCCGCAATGCCCGGGATCAGGTAAGAGAGGGTTTTTCCCACGCCGGTCGGCGCTTCAATCGCCAGATGGCGCGCGTCGTCACCTGACAGGCATTTCGCCACTTCGGCGATCATCTGCCGTTGCGGCGCACGCGGAATGAAGTCAGGCACCTGCTGCTGAAGCGCTTTATACCACTCCGCTATCTGGCTTTTTATTGCGGCTGTCAGGGCCATGATTAGCGTTACCACACCGGAAAAAATGGCCTGTATTTTTACACAGTATCCTGGCGGCGTCAGCTTTCGGGCCGGATTTTTCGTGCGCCGTCGGAAATTTCAGCGTAAGTCAGGGAGCCGCAGCGCGCTCCCGCCGTGCTATGTCAGTACTTTATACATCAGGGTAGTAGCGTCCAGCACGCCCGCGGTGGATTCCGCATAAAACGGAATCGATCCCGCCACCTGCCAGCCCAGCGAGCGATAGAGATCGCTGGCCACGTCGCCGCTGCGGGTGTCGAGCACCAGCAGCGTTTTGCCCTCTGCGCGCGCCTGCTGTTCGGCACGCTGCATCAGCGCCCGGGCAATGCCCTGACGGCGCGCCTGCGGATGCACCAGCAGTTTGCTGACCTCCGCCCGGTGGCGGCCATTCGGCATGGCACTGTGGTTTATCATCACCGTCCCCAGGAGGGTCTCCTGCTGACGGGCGACGAATAGCTGACTCTCTCCGGCGGCCAGGGCGGGAATGCGCTGCTGCCAGAAGTGCCGGATCGCCTGCTGGTCAGCGGCATCCGTAAACCCCACGCTGGCACCCTCCGCCACGCACGCCTGCAGGAGCGCACTGAGGTCACTGAGCTGCTGCTGCGCCTGCGTGGCGCTGAAGCGGGTGTAATCGATCATGGTCTGGCCACCACCAGCAGATAACGAGCCCCGTCGGTGAGGTGCGCCTCAAAGGCGGATTTTCCCGTCAGGTGAAACCGCAGGCAGTCACCGGGCTGCAGCGTCCACTGCTGCAGCCCCATCGAGATGGTCAGGCCGCCCTCGCGCAGCCAGATATGCTGCTCCAGTCCCTGAACGGGCGGCGTGTCATAATCGATCCGCGCGCCGGGTCGTAACTTGCCCTCTACCAGTTCGCATCTAAAATAGAGGGCAGGCGGTGAAACATTGCGGCGGACAAATCCGCTGGCGGCATCCTGCCACACCGGCTGCTGTTCCGCTCTGACCAGCAGAGTGGACTCCTCCTCGACTTCACTCAGCAGACGCGACATCGTGAGTCCATAAGCCGCACACAGCCGGTTAAGCAGTGCCGCCGTGGGGCTGGTCTCGCTTCGCTCAATGCGCGATAATGACGCGCGGCTGATGCCCGTGGCGACAGAAAGTTCATCTAATGACCAGCCGCGTTGCAGTCGTAATTCTGACAGCCTCACCGCCAGTCGCTGCTCAGTATTCAGCTCCGACATGGGTTATTCTCATATGTGGGAAATATTCTCATATTTGAGATGTAGCCTGGAAATGCCGTATCAGTCAAGTTGTACATAGCGAAATGTATTGTACAACTTAAATTGCTTCGTTATGGTAATTGCACTCAGACCAATCGAAAGAGGATTTTATGACCTTATACAGTATCGGTGACGTCGCCGAGCGCTGTGGCATAAACCCAGTCACCTTACGCGCCTGGCAGCGTCGTTATGGCTTACTGAAGCCGCAGCGCACCGAAGGCGGACATCGTCAGTTTGATGAAGAAGATGTTCAGCGCATTGAAGAGATCATGCGCTGGATTGAAAGCGGCGTGCCCGTCGGCAAGGTCAAGGCACTGCTGGAAGGTGGCGATGTGGATGCGCATGATGGCTGGACGACATTACAGGATGAGCTCATCAGCGTCCTGCGTCACGTCAGGCCCGCTAAACTTCGTAACAAAATTGCCGCGATTGGCCGCGAACATCCGATTGATGCGCTGATCGACCACGTTTTTATGCCGGTGCGCCAGAAGCTGAGTCTGGACCAGAACACCGCCCGCACCATGTGCAGTCTGCTGGATGGGTTACTGATTGACTATGTGGCCTTCTGCCTGACCGGCAGCCGCAAAAAGTCAGGCAAAGATGCGCTGATAATCGGCTGGGGTATCGAAGATCGGACCCGTATCTGGCTGGAAGGGTGGCGTCTCTCCCAGCACGGCTGGCGGATTGATGTGCTGGCTGAACCGCTGGATGTGCCGCGCCCTGAACTCTTTCCTGGCATGAATATGTTTGTCTTTACCGGTAAAAAACTGACCCGACGCCAGCAGGAACAGCTGACACACTGGCAGGAACAGGGTTACGCTGTACGTCTGCACGAACCTGCCTGATAACAAAAACGCACGCCGGGCGCTTTGCCTGCTGCCTTGCGCGCGCTATTATCCCCGCCTCACTGTTCACAAGCTCAGGTTTTAACCATGAATGTCAAAAAAGCCTTTTTCGCCACGCTCTTTTTTATCATGGCCGTCGGCGGCACCAGCGGTCTGATGCTGGTGGGATACTCCCTTATCGTTCATTCACGCTAAGCCAGCGTTGCAGGCGTTCAAACAGACGATCGCTGACGATAGCCAGCAGCGCCACCAGCAGCGCCCCCTGAATCACGTAGGCCGTGTTAAACCCGCTTAACCCGATAATCACCGGTGAGCCGAGACTTTTGGCCCCCACCGTCGAGGCGATGGCCGCGGTTCCGATGTTAATGATCACCGACGTGCGTATTCCGGCGATGATCACCGGCGCAGCCAGCGCCAGTTCAACCTGCCACAACCGCTGCCAGGCACTCATCCCGACCCCGGTTGCGATCTCCCGGCTGCTCTCCGGCACACTGTCGATGCCCGCTAGCGTGCCCTGTAAAATCGGCAGCAGGCCATAGAGCAGCAGTGCCACCACCGCAGGCCACGCGCCAAAGCCCATCACCGGTACCGCAATCGCCAGCACCGCCACCGGCGGAATCGTCTGTCCGGCGGCCACAATCGTCTCTGTCAGCGGCCGGAAGGCGCGCCCTGCCCGTCGCGTCACCAGTACGCCGCTGCCGACGCCAGTCACGATCGCCAGCAGGCTGGCGGCGATCACCAGAAACAGATGCGCCAGGGTGAGCTGCCAGAAGCTCTCCTGCTGATAGAGCGGCCGCGCCAGATCGGGAAACCAGCGGTGAAACAGCGGCCCGCTCCAGGGCATCAGGCTCAGCAGCGCGACATAGAGCAGCACCAGCCACAGCAGCGGATCCCTTAACCTGCGCATGGGGCTGCCCCGTGCCGTTGCAGCAGATCGCTGAAGTGGAGAACGCCCAGCGGTTGCTGCTGCGCGTCGACCACCGGCAGCTGGTCGGTTCGCCGGGCGATAAACTGTGAAAGGGCCTCCCGCAGCGTCAGCCCGGCCGCAATCGGTTCGCCCGCCAGCCACTCCCCGTGACGCACGGCCTGGCTGACCTGCTCCAGCGACAGCAGCCGCACCCCGATTTCGCTGCGGCCAAAGAAGTCGCGCACAAACGCATTTTTCGGCTGCGTCAGCAGTTCTGCCGGTCTGCCCTGCTGAACGATCTCGCCGTTATCCATCAGCACCAGACGGTCGGCCAGCGTCAGTGCTTCGTCGATATCATGGGTCACCAGCACAATCGTGCGGCCCGAAAGCCGGTGAATGCGCAGCATCTCCTGTTGCAGCATGCCGCGGGTGACCGGGTCGAGCGCCCCGAACGGCTCATCCATCAGCAGGACTTCCGGGTCCGCCGCCAGCGCACGCGCGACCCCAACCCGCTGCTGCTGTCCGCCGGAGAGCTGATGCGGATAGCGGTCGAGCAGTTGTGTGTCCAGGTTCAGCAGGCCCAGCAGCGTCGCGATGCGCGCATTGATCTGCGCAGCCGGCCAGCCCAGCAGAACCGGCACCGTGGCGATATTCTTCCGCACCGTCCAGTGCGGAAACAGGCCGGTCGACTGGATGGCGTAGCCCATGCGGCGACGCAGCGCGCGGGCATCCAGCTGGCGAATCGACTCACCGGCAAAGCGGATATCTCCGCTGTCAAACTCCACCAGCCGGTTAATCATCTTCAGGGTGGTCGATTTGCCGGAGCCGGAGGTGCCGAGCAGTACGCAGAACTCACCGGCGGCCACCTGCAATGTCAGATCTTTCACCGCCGCTTTGCCGTTAAACGCGCGTGATACGCCCCTGAATTCAATCATCTCTTCTCTCCAGCAGTGAGATCAGCAGGCGGAACAGCGCATCGACTGTCACCGCCAGCGCAATTACAGGGATTACGCCCAGCAGCACCAGATCCAGCGCACTGCTTAGCAGCCCCTGAAAAATAATCGCGCCGAAGCCGCCTGCGCCAATCAGCGCCGCCACCACGGCCATCCCCAGCGTCTGCACCACCACCACCCGCAGCCCCGCCAGCCAGACCGGCAGCGCCAGCGGTACATCCACCGCCCGGAACTGCTGCCAGCCGCTCATTCCCATGCCACGGGCACTCTCGCGCACCTCGCGGGGTACCTGCTGCAGCCCTACCACCACGCTCCGTACCAGCGGCAACAGCGCGTAGAGCACCAGCGCGATCAGCGCCGGAGCCATGCCGATGCCGCTGATCCCCCACGCGCCCAGCCAGGGAAAGTGCTGAGCCAGACCGGCCAGTGGCGCGATCAGCAGGCCAAACAGGGCGACGGAGGGCACCGTCTGAATCACATTCAGCACGCCGAAAATGCTGCCCTGCCAGCCCGGACGCCGGAACAGCGCCACACCCAGCGGCAGCGCGATCAGCAGCGCAGGCAGCACCGTACCCGCCAGCAGAGTGAGATGGCGGCTGAGTGCCGCATCAAACACGGCCTGGCGATTGGTGTACTCCCTGAGCAAAGAGAGATCGGCCAGCTGACCGCTGAACAGCAACAGCAGCGGCAGCAGCCAGACCTGCAGATTGAGCAGCAGCTGAACCAGCCGGTGACGGGTCAGTTGCCGCACCAGGTCGGTGATCAGCAGAACTATAAGGGCGGCGCTGCACCACAGGCCGCTGGCGAAGCTGGTGCGCGCCAGGCGACTGCCCTGCTGACTGAGCAGCGTGGCCTGATGACCGCCCAGCCAGATGAGGAGTGCCAGCATCACCTCTGCGGCCAGCAGCGCCAGCATCAGCGTACTGCGACCGGGCCGACGCCACAGCAGCAGCCAGAGCGCCGCCAGCGGTAACAGCAGCAGCCCGAAGCGGCTGATCTGCCAGAGCCTCAGCGGTTCGCCCGCCACCAGCCGGTTCGGGGCAACGTTGAGAAACGGCAGCACGATCAGCGCCAGACTCAGCAGGGTCAGCAGCAGCCAGGCCACCGGCTGCTGCACCGGACGGCGTATCGCTTCCCGCGCTATCGGCATCGGTTACAGGATCTTCTGCTGCTGCAGCCACTCAGTCGCAACGCTGCTGGCATCCTGGCCGTCGACCGCGATTTTCGCGTTGAGCTGTTGCAGCGTCTTCTCATCCAGCGCGCTGAACACCGGCTTCAGCCACCCCTCAATGCCGGGATAGGCTTTCAGCACCGATTCACGGATAACCGGCGTCGGCGCATAGATCGGCTGAACGCCTTTGGGATCGCTGAGCGTCTGCAGGCCCAGCGCCGCCACCGGCCCGTCTGTCCCATAGGCCATCGCCGCATTGACCCCGGATGTCTGCTGCGCCGCCGCGCTGATGGTGACTGCGGTGTCACCGCCCGCCAGCGACAGCAGCTGATCCTGTTTCAGGTTAAAGCCGTACGCTTTTTCAAAGGCGGGTAGAGCATCACTGCGCTCAATAAATTCTGCCGACGCCGCCAGCTTAAAGGTGCCCCCTTTTTTCAGCCAGGCACTGAGATCGGCCAGCGAGGAGAGCTGATTTTTTTCCGCCAGTTCTTTGCGCACGGCGATGGTCCAGGTGTTATTGGCCGGTGCCGGGGTCAGCCACACCAGGTGATTCTTCTCTGCATCGAGCTTCTTCACTTTCTCGTAGCCGGCGGTAGCACTCTTCCAGGCGCTGTCTTTCTCGTCGTTGAAGAAGAAGGCGCCGTTGCCGGTATATTCCGGATAGATATCAAGTTCGCCCGCCGTGATGGCACCGCGTACCACCTGTGTCGAACCGAGCTGGATTTTATTGACGGTTTTGACCCCATGCTTTTCCAGCACCTGCAGGATCACATTGCCCAGCAGCGACCCTTCGGTATCAATTTTTGAGCCGACCCGCACAGGATCTGCCGCCTGTGCCATTCCCATACTGAGCAGCAAAGCGCTGACGCCGATCCAGCCCCGGGTTCTGATCATGATCTTTTCCTTATCGCGTTTTCGTGTGTCGTTTTTGCGCCGCGCAGGGCGTTATGCGTTCAGGCTGCTCTTCTGCCGCGCAGCCGCAGGCTGACAGACCCGGCAGCGGAGAGTTTCTGCCTTAAAAGCGTAGCCTGGCCTGTGGGTGATGCGGCGGACTTTCTCGAAGCAGAACAGCATTCTGAGATGAGAATCTTATTTCATATAGCTGAAATGAATTTACTTCTGGACGTCTGAATGGCTATCCTTCCAGGCCTGGTATAAATAATCAAAGATGCAGAACATCATGTCAGACCTGATCTCTTCCGCCCATGTGGCAACAGCAGGCCGTGCGCCTGCGGGTGAAACGCAGTGGATCCGCAATGCAGCAGATGTCTCCCGTTTAGTGAACAGCGGCGACAGCGCCCGTAATAACGCCCGTATCGTTATCGCGATTGCGCTGGGGGGCGTGTTTCTCGATGCCTACGACCTGGGTGCGCTGGCCTTTGGCATGAAAGACATTACGCGCGAATTTAACCTGACGCCCTCCGGCACCGGCATGGTCGCCTCGGCCATTACCTTCGGCGCCATCATCGGCGCCCTGATCGGCGGCTATCTCACGGATAAAATTGGCCGTTATCGGGTGTTTATGGCCGATATGTTCTTTTTTGTCGTGGCGGCTTTCGCCTGTGCGTTCGCGCCCAACGAGTATGTGCTGGCGGCTGCGCGTTTTGTCATGGGGCTGGGCGTCGGCATCGATCTGCCGGTGGCGATGGCCTTTCTGGCCGAGTTTTCAAGACTGCGCGGCAAGGGGAACAAAGCGGCCAGCGTGGCGATGTGGTGTCCCACCTGGTATGCGGCGATCAGCATCTCCTACCTGCTGGTGCTGCTGCTCTATGCCGTGCTGCCGGAAAGCCACACCGACTGGCTCTGGCGGCTGATCCTGGGGTTTGGTGCCGTCCCGGCGATTATCATCATCGCCATCCGCAGCCGTTACATGAGCGAATCGCCGGTCTGGGCCGCGAACCAGGGCGACCTGAACGGCGCGGCGGCGATTCTGCGCAGTGCCTGGAACATCAACGCGCAGGTGGCCACCGACGCCGGGCTGACGCCTGCTACGCCGGTGCGCAAGGCAGGCTGGCGCAACTATGGCGCGCTCCTGAAGGGGGTTTATCGCCGCCGGACACTGCTGGCGACCATCACCTCTGTCGCCTCCTCGTTTGCCTATAACGCCGTCGCTTTTGGCCTGCCGGTGATCATCTCCAGTTTCCTTGCGCAGTCGATGCTGACCACAATTCTGGTCTCGCTGGCGCTGAACCTGCTGTTTGCCTTTGTCGGCGGCATTCTGGCCGTGCGGCTGGTGCCGCGCCTGGGGGCGTGGAAAATGTCGGTGGCAGGTTATGGCTGTCAGTGTGTGGCGCTGCTCGGGCTGGCGCTGATTGGCCGCCCGGAAGGGGGACAGGAGGCGGCGCTGGCTATCGCGATGCTGGCGCTGTTCCTGTTTGGTCAGGGATTCGGACCGGGGTCACACACCATGACCTTTGCTTCGCTGAGCTACCCGACCTCGCTGCGCGGCGTGGGTGTCGGCTTCAATCAGACGCTGATGCGCGGCAGTTCGACCGTTTCACTGTTTCTGTTTCCCGTGCTGGTTGCGGCGCTCGGCACCGGCGTCTTCTGGGTGATCTTCCTGGCACCGCTAGCCGGTCTGCTGGCCCTGCTGGCGATCCGCTGGGAACCCTCGGGCTACGATGTGGATGCGGAAGATTTCAGGCCGTTGTGATGGTCAGGGCGGAAAGGCAGTCAGGACACTTAGCGGCTTTAACGTGAGGGGCATCCCGGTGCGTTGTTAAGCGTCGCGGGCCAGGGATGGCAACGTCGCGGAGAAAGCAGGATCCCGCGCAGACAGAGAAACCGCACCGCAGTGCGGTTTTTTTATGCCGTCACGGCCGGAAAAGGAAACTGCGCCAGATAGTCCGGGATGCGCGGAAACGTATGGATAAACCACGGCGTAAACTGCTGTGGCTGCTGCTGCATCTGCTGCTCAATCAGCGCCATCGGGCGATAGTCCCAGGCATCCGCCTCCTGCGGATTCAGCTCAGGCAGGCTGTCGCAGACGGCAAAAAAGACGTGACCATATTCATGTTCGGTCAGGCCATTGCTCAGCTTCAGGTTGTAGCTCAGTTCAAATACCGGCGTCAGCGTCAGCACCATCCCCATCTCCTCCCGCAGACGGCGCTCGGCGGCGTCACGGGTCGACTCATGCGGATAGGGATGGCCGCAGCAGGTATTACTCCATAGCCCGCCACAGTGATATTTATCACTGGCGCGCCGCTGCAGCAGGAGCTCCTGCCGGGAATTGAAGACGTAGACCGTCACCGCACGGTGCAGTAATCCTTTTTCATGCACTTCCAGCTTTTCCATTTTGCCGGTGGGACGATCGAGGTGGTCAACGAGGATAACTTCAATAGCAGACATGGCGTTTCCTTGAGATTAATCCCATCTATTCTGGCACAAGATTAGCGGTTTGGGCGCTCTGCAGAGGATTTTTTGCCTGGGTCGGACGACGGTAAGCAGATGAAGCAGAGAGAAAATCAGGCCAGCGAGGCTGGCCTGAAGAGGGATTACAACCGGAAACTCTGAACGACCCGCTCCAGCTGAGTGCTCTGCGCTTCCATCGCCTGCGCCGCGGCGGAAACCTGCTCCACCAGCACGGCGTTCTGCTGGGTGGTGCCATCAAGCTGCGTAATCGCCACGTTAACCTGTTCGATACCCATGCTCTGCTCACGGCTGGCGGACATGATTTCGCTCATCAGCGTCGTGACGCTGCTCACGCCCTGCATCAGCTCATCCATGGTCTGCCCCGCCTGCTCAACCAGCGCGCTGCCGGTGTCGATGTTGGCCACCGACTCCTCGATTAACTTTTTAATCTCACGCGCCGAATTGGCTGAGCGCTGCGCCAGGTTGCGCACTTCCGATGCCACGACGGCAAAACCGCGCCCCTGTTCACCGGCCCGGGCGGCTTCAACCGCAGCGTTCAGGGCCAGGATGTTGGTCTGGAACGCGATGCTGTCGATGACGCTGATGATATCGACCACTTTGCGTGACGAGTGATGAATTTCACCCATCGTGCTGACGACCTGACGAACCACTTCGGTGCCACGCGCCGCCACCTGTGAGGCATCGCCTGCCAGCTGGTTAGCGTGAGTCGCGTTGTCGGCGTTCTGACGCACGGTGCCGGTCAGCTGCTCCATTGAGGCGGCCGTTTCTACAATCGAACTGGCCTGATCTTCCGTACGGGAGGAGAGATTAGCGTTGCCGCTGGCTATCTCACGCGAAGCCGCAGTGATCGCCAGTGCGCTGTCACCCACCTGCTGCATCAGCCCCTGCAGGTAGCTGATGAACTGGTTAAAACTCTGCGCCACGGCGTTAAATTCCGGGCTGTTGCTGGCGGGCAGACGCTGGGTCAGATCGGCCCCGCCGGTCGAGAGTGCTTCAATATTGCGATTCAGCACGCCAAGACGTTTCATCATCGCCCGGACAAAGCCCAGTGATACCAGCAGCAGGATCACCGCCAGCGGGATCTGCACCAGTCCCAGGCGGGTCAGCATGTTGTGCGACTGCGCTTTCAGCAGGCTGGTCGGCAGACTACTGGCGAGATACCAGGGGCTGCCAGGGATAGCCTGTACAAACAGCGTCTGCTCGCCTTCGCTGCTGTCAAAGGTGGTTTCCAGCGGCTGGCTGCCAACGCCATTCAGCAGGGCTTTCAGTGGGGCCGCCATAGGCATCTGCACGTCAGCCAGATTTTCCAGCTTCGGTGCAGCATTCACCAGCGCGCCGTTACCCACGACTTTGCCATCCGCCTCAACGATCAGCACGTTGCCATGAATCGTTTCGCCCATCTGTTTCGCCAGCTGGTTAAAGAAACCCAGGGTCACGTCGATGGTTGCCACACCCCATGCTGAGCCATTGCGGTAAATGGCCATAGCGCAGTTGGTACGGGGCTGCGGGCTGGCGGCATCCTGATAGGCTTTAGCCCAGGCGCACTGCCCTTTGGCCGCTGCCAGACCATCTTTATACCAGGGTTGTTCCCAGTATTTGTCGGCGGCATCGGAGTTCCAGTAGGTGTTAACCTGCAGTTCGTTGCTGGCATTACGGGCAAAGAAGCTGCTGTCTTTCTCTTTAGCCGGATCGCGACGATTCGGCAGTGGCCAGATACCGCCACCAAACACGTTGCTGTCCTGATACTGGTTTACCAGCGTCGGTAACAGGTTATCGATAGTGGCGCTGTCCATCACCGCTGCAGCTTCGGTGATGGCCCTTTGCTGCGCCTGAACGCGGTTCATCTGTTCGACGATGCCGGAGGCGAGCGAATCAACCTGATAGCGAACCAGACGGCTTTCGCTGTCGACCAGCTGCGGCGCGACGAACTGATTGATGACCCAAACTGTAACGAGTAAAAGCGCAACAAAGAATGCGATCATTGTTGCGGTAAAGCGGGATTGTGTTGTTTTAAACATCTATGTTCCCCTGAACCTGGTGTGGCGCGATTGCCTGATCCGGGTTAACGGCTTGTTAAAGAGGAACTTGAGATGAGCGGGATCACATATTTGAGAAACAATTGATCTGCATGAGGATTTAATTTCATTGCGCGACTATCACCACCTGGCAGGCGCAGGAGTAAGGTGAAACGTCGCGCAATAACCGGCCTACTCTTCCGGATTGACGACCTGATGGCGCGGGCGGAAAATATGATTACTGCCCTCGGCGGTTAACCGTTCCCGTAACTTCTGACCACCATGCTCGTCGGCCTGCGCAAACTGCCGTTCCGCTTCCGTAATCGGCGTGGTCCAGAGTAAGGTGGGTCGATCACCCTCGCGCTTGGGCAGGGCAAACTGCGCCTGTTCGCTGGCCAGTTCATTCGCCAGCAGGAAGCTTTCAAAGCCAACGGGCGCCACTTCCGATGCCAGCGTGTGACCCTCGCCAAGCCATGTCAGCCGTGCCCACGGCAGATGCACAAACTCCGCCAGCGCACTCGCCATCTGCACCGCGTTGCTTTCGGTCATAACCTCGCCGTCCACCGCCATGCCCAGCTCGATGCGACGATACTGCGGGGCCAGCTCATCAAACAGAAAGTCGACCTGCGGCATGGGGCGGATGCTCATGCCGATCGTCAGGAAATACCAGACGCCCTGATGCCAGTGCTGGGAGATCGCCATCGGTGGCCAGCTCCCCTGGTCGATCGCGTAATACTTCACCGACTCGCCGAATCGGGCCTGATAGCAGGCCATCAGATCCTGCTGGACCCTGTCCCACTCGCTGCCGTCGTGCCACTCGCGCCAGAACTGGCGCTGATGTTCCGCACGGGCGTAGTAGTCATTGGTGGAGGCCGAACCCAGCGGCGCCGTGAGGCGATTCTTTTTAATGCAGCCTGCGGAGAAGCTCACCTGCTTCTCCTGGTAGAGGCTCCAGCCTGGGATCACCGCCAGTAGCTGGCCGTAATACCACAGCGCCGCACCATCATCGCTGGGCTCCCACAGCACCTGCAGACCGGCCGGGTCCAGCTCGGGTTCCGCTTCCAGATTACGGCAATATTCGGCGCTGAGCAGCGGCGCAATGCCCTGCTCCATCGCCTCACGATCTTCCTGCGCCGGCGCCGGCAGCAGATTGCGCAGCCAGCAGCCCCGCACCGCATACTGACTGCGGAACAGGTCGGTTGGCCAGATATAGAAATAGGCGGTGCGCGCATCCTGCTCAACGATAGCGGTCAGGGTGCGCTGCTGATTGTGGACTTCAGCAATCAGGGATTTGTACGTCATAGTGCCTCGACAAAGCCTGGAGGAATCCATTTTCCCCGAGATTAGAGCAGGATCCTGGCTGGCGCTATCTGAGACAAGGGTAAAAATCTCAAAGTGTGGGCGGTTAGGGGTAACCCACGGGGATCGGCCCGGCCAAAGCCGCGTTCTCCGATGTTCTGCCCCTGCGCGACGAAACGGCAACCCTCTGTGATTGAAAATCATCAGTACATCCTCACCCCTATTCAGACGATGATCAAAAGCAGAGCAGCATTTATTGATCGCCGCAGGTGTAATGACGCAGGAAACGAATGCTGACATCATCAGAAAAAGAATGAGGATCAAGAGACGGGTCTGGCTGTCCCTGACCTCGGGCCTTTATTTATCGGGATCACGCGAGCTGCTTTTTAAAACGGAAATATTCACAAAAATTCAGGCGTGCGTTTTTTATCGCCTGCGTCCAAACACAGACAATTACCAGGAGACTTCGGAAAGCAGGTTCCTATAATGGCCCCACCCATTAAATAAAAAGGAACCGCAATGCTTTTATTATTCATTCTGATATTGATCGTCGTGATTTTATTTTCGTTAAAAAAGCACGCAGCCTTTAAGAAAAGCAGAGCGCTACCCCGGAGAGATAAACGATAACCGTGATGGCAAAGGCCACGGCCCCCAGCGGAGCCACATCATTATAAAAACAACAAAATCAGAGAGTTAAAAACCAACCAGGTTTTATTTTCAACCATCACAGACGCTCAGACCCACGATGAGAAAGATAAATTTATCGGAAAATTTTATTTAAGAAAATTAAATAAAAAGTAATGGCGATTTTATTTACAACCAGAATCGATGAACCTATGGTGGATACTGACAGGAAGGCCTGTTTAATTTAATCACTCTCCCGCTGGCATGGAGCCTTACATGACAATTCACGCTTACCCGCCTGAAAACAGTTTTCTCGAAGAGGGCATCCGCTCTTACCTGAATAGCCTTCCCGTCCGGAAAAACCGGTTAGAGGAGTCTCTTTTTTTATTGCTGAATAAAAACAGCATCAGTGAAATCATCGTCAACAGAGTGATTGAAAACACCCCTTACTACAGAGTGTTTATCCTGACCTGCGAAAAATTTATGCCGCTGGCGCTCTATTATCTGAATGCCCATCCCGGCAAGGTTTCGATTTTAAGCCGGGATGAGAACCAGTCAGAGGAGCGCGCTTCGGCCGGCTTTACAACCTCTATCACTCATCTGAAAGAGGTCACCTCCATTACACCGGGCGAATATCGCGCGCTGACGCTGACGCTGAGCGAAAAAAGCCTGTGCAGACAGACGGAAAGAACGCGAAAAAAGGTGTTTTATTACCACCGTTCAAGTGCCCTGCAAAAAATGGGATTGAAAAGAATCAACGCGCTTTTTATCTGAGAGGCGGAAGACTGAATAAATGAATGAACTCTATCCCGGCAGTGCGAAAGCGTTAGCCTGCGATTATATCCTCTCTGTTAAAAAGATTGCCCTGGCCCATCAGCAGGGTGCTGATGTCGGTGCCGGAAAGAAAGAGATCGATCTGCTGCTGAAAAAACTCCGGAAAACGATAAATATCTCCTCCCCTCTCAGCCTTTATATCTGGACAAAGATGGAGGCTGAACTCAGGAAGCTGATTGTGATCACCTGCGATCCCGGTTATCTGTCGATCATACGTCACGCGAGATACCGCTCGAGGATATACAGAGATTATGCGTTAAGAAAAGTTCAGGGCGCGCTCTGAGTGTGTCTGGTAATTCCCCGGCCTGCCGGATAACTTTCTGAAAAGATTCCGCGGCTGTTCAGCGCGCGTCGGCACGACTCTCCAGCTCAAGGTTTCTTAAATCTCCGGCATCTTTTTTGTCGGCCGGTCGCGCATCCTCCCGGCGGTAAACCTGAAATCTGCGGCCTCTGACGTGCGGCCGAATAAGCTGACACGTATGCCAGCCTGGAAAAAATAACTGTTTAAAAAGCGTGTATTTATTGATCCTGCTGATAGCCGTTGAATTTCCTCAGCAAAAAAATCCGTTCAATAAAATTTAAGTTAATTAATCATTCCTCACCAGAACAAACAGAATCCGTGCATTTTATCTGCGATAAAATTTAATTTAACTTAATAATAACCTGCTCGATTTCAGAGATTCTCCGTTTTAGCGTTGAAAACAGCGTCAATGCCGGCGCGATAAGGAGAAACCTATGAAGAACGTCAATCCGTTAAAAAAAAATCATGCTGATTTGCGATGACATCTATTTTACTTCGGGTTTTACTGCACTCGCAGAACGGGAAGGGATAGCGTGTCAGCAGGTGACCACTGAACAGTATGCCGCGGGCCTGGTTTTTACAGGCACCGTGCTAATCGACCTTGTTTCATGGTGCAGGTCCGGCCGTGTTGAATCATCCTCGCTGGCCTGGCCCGGTAACTATCCTCCCGATGCCGGATTTATCATCTCCTGTCCGGGACAGAAAAACATCATGGATTTAATCTGCGAGGGCTGTTTTAAACTGGAGAGGAAAAGCACGCCGGGCGAGATCAGCCGATTATTTGCCGCAGATTCGCTGCCTCAGCCACCCTGTGCCTGTAAACCGCTGACCTTACGGGAGAGTGAAATCCTGACCCTGCGGCTGTCCGGGATGAGCACCCGGAAAATCGCCCTGACGCTCCGAATACATGTGAAGACGGTCTATGCGCATCTCTACAATATTCTGATGAAGTCCGGCTGTAAGAGCCTGATCGGTTTTTATGCGCTCGCCCTGCCGCTCAGCGAAATGCTCTGTCGGCTAAGCGCCGGGCAGAACGGGGAAGAAACGGCCATGGAAACACGCCGCTAAAGCCCTGACGGGATTACACTATGGCCTGATCGCCCTGCGCAGCACTGGCAGGGCGATACGTCCCCGCCATGTCGCCGCTCAGGCGCCGATCCGCATCGGCGCAGGGTGATGCGGTCACGCATCGCGCGCCGGAGAGAGGCCGTCATCTGACACGCCGGATGCCCGGCTCGGCTATGCAGGGTTGCGCCCCATCCTCACCATCGCGCGATACCAGGCCCCGCGCTGAATCGACCAGCGCAATCCCACCGCGATCGCATTAATCTTCTGATCGATGAGCGTCTGCTGCAGACGACCGATCTCGCGTCCGGACATCGCCTGCGCCCAGGCGGGCATCAGCCCGAAACCTGACTTCAGCATGATTTTCATCACCGGTTTCGCCTGCCAGCTCGGCGCAGGAGCGTTCATCAGCAGCCGCGTGACTTCTGCGGTGCGCTCGTCAAAGCGCAGCTCAGGCCGCATCTGTTGCAGATAGTCCGCCACATCGACGACGCTTTTGGGCACCCGCTCCGCTCCCAGGGCTTCGGCAATCAGCGCCGCTTCCTGATAATAGCGATCCTGCTCAGCACGGGTGAGGTGCGGATTTTTATAGCGCAGATGGGCCGCCAGAAAACGGCTGGTCTCCGCGACATGAACCCAGGTCAGCAGATGGGGATCGCTGGCCGCATAGGGCTTCCCCATACTGTCCACGCCGCTGACTTTGAGGTGGATGCGTTTTACCCGCGCGATCAGCGTCTGCGCATCCTGTTGGTTACCGTAGGTCGTCACCGCAATAAACTGACTGGTGCGGCGCAGACGGCCCATCATATCTTCGCGGAAGTTGGAGTGATCCCAGACGCCCGCCAGCGCCGCCGGATGCAGCATCTGCAGCAGCAGCGCGCTGATCCCCCCGCACATCATGGCGGTGAAATCGCCGTGGACGCGCCAGATCACGCTGTCCGGGCCAAACAGGCCGGGATCGCCAGGCGGCTGAGAAAGGTCAAATTCATTCATCGACAGGCCATTAAGGCGGAAGACCTGCTGCTGAATGCGGTCACGCAGATTCATAATGGTGGCTCTGATAGTGGATAGGATGCGGCGCGCGGCAGCAGGACGCTGACAACACGCCGCATCCCCCTTTCCCCGGATTCAGGGAAAGGGCTGACGGTTAGAGATAGTTGAACTGCCCATTCTGGGTACGAACGGAGTCGAGCCCAATCATCACGTTAAACCGGCCGGGTTCTGCAACGTGCTGCATCTGCTGATTCCAGAACTTCAGCGCATCGACATCAATCTTAAAGGTCACCGTCTGTGATTCACCGGCTTTCAGCATGATGCGTTTAAAGCCACGCAGCTCCTGCACCGGGCGGCTCATTGAAGCAACCGGATCGTTGAGGTACATCTGCACCACCGTCGCCCCGTCGCGCTGACCGCTGTTGGTCACCGTCACGCTGGCCTCAATGCTGCCGTCATGCGCCATCGTCGGGGAGGACATTTTAACCGGTGACACGGTGAAGCGGGTGTAGCTCAGGCCGTAACCAAATGGATAGAGCGGGCCATTGACCGCGTCATAGTAGTGCGACGTATATTTGTTCGGCTTCGCAAAGTTATAAGGGCGGCCGGTTGGCAGATGGTTGTAATAGATCGGAATCTGACCCACCGAACGCGGGAAGGAGACCGGCAGCTTGCCCGATGGGTTGTAGTCGCCGAACAGCACATCGGCGATGGCGTTACCGCCCTCGGTGCCGCTGAACCAGGTTTCCAGCACGGCATCGGCCATCCGGTCCTCATTCACTATCGACAGTGGGCGTCCGTTCATCAGCACAATCACCAGCGGTTTACCGGTGGCTTTCAGCGCGGCTAACAGCTTCTGCTGATTCGGCGGAATGATCAGATCGCTGCGGCTGGAGGCCTCATGCGCCATGCCCTGCGCTTCGCCCACGGCAGCCACGATCACATCGGCCTGCTTCGCTTTGGCAACCGCCTCATCGATCATCTGCTGCGGCGAACGGGTATCAATCGAAACCGCCGGTTCATACAGGTTCAGGAAATCCTGAATCCCTTTATTGTCGGAGACGTTGGCCCCTTTCTCATAGAGCAGTGTCGCTTTGCCTTCGGTGGCGTTGCGCATCCCCTGCAGCAGCGAAACAGACTGCTTCGCCACGCCAGCGGCCGACCAGCTGCCCATGATGTCGCGCTGGCTGTCTGCCAGTGGACCAATCAGTGCAATGGTGCCCGATTTTTTCAGCGGCAGCGTCTCCAGCCGGTTTTTCAGCAACACGATGCTCTTACGCGCCACGTCGCGCGCTTCAGCCCTGTGCAGACGGCTTTCCGCGTTAGTATCCTGCGGATCGCTCTCTTTCGGGCCTAAATGGCTGTAGGGATCGTTGAACAGGCCCATGTCATATTTGACGTTAAGCACATGGCGCGCCGCATCATCAATTTCCGCCATGCTGACGTCGCCGCGCTTCACCAGATCCGGCAGATATTTACTGTAATATTCGTCGCTCATGCTCATATCGACGCCCGACTTCAGGGCGATCCGCACCGCTTCCTGCGGATCGCTGGCGACGCCATGCTTGATCAGCTCTTTAATCGCGCCATGATCGCTGATGGTAATGCCTTTGAACTTCCACTTATCGCGCAGCAGATCTTTCAGTAACCAGCTATCTGCAGTGGCTGGCACCCCGTTGATGGAGTTGAGCGCCACCATTACCCCGCCGCTGCCCGCATCCAGCGAGGCTTTATAAGGCGGCAGATAGTCCTGAAACATGCGCTGCGGACTCATATCCACCGTGTTGTAGTCGCGGCCACCTTCCACCGCACCATAGAGGGCGAAGTGTTTTACGCTGGTCATCACGCTGTAGCGATCGGCGGCGCTCTTACCCTGCATCGCCTGCACCATGCTGCGCCCCATTTCGCTGGTGAGCCAGGTATCCTCACCGAAGCCTTCGGAGCCACGGCCCCAGCGCGGTTCACGGCTGACATCCACCATCGGTGCCCAGGTCATGTTCAGGCCATCATCGGCCGCCTCATAGGCAGACACGCGCCCCACCTCTTTTACGGCATCCAGATCCCAGCTGGAGGCCAGGGCTAACGGGATCGGAAAAATGGTGCGCTGACCGTGAATGACATCGAAAGCGAAAAAGAGTGGGATCTTCAGGCGGCTGAGCTGCATCGCCTGATCCTGCATGGCCCGGATATCCTGACGGGTTACGGTATTAAAGATCGCGCCAACCTGACTCTTCTGAATCATGTCGCGAATGGCTTCTTTCGGATTATCAGGTCCGACACTGATTAAACGCAGCTGGCCGATCTTCTCGTCCAGCGTCATTTTTTTAAGCAGTTGAGTGACAAAGGCATCCCGCGCCTGTTCGGTCATCGGGTGGTTACCTGGCACTGTCTCAGCCAGTGCGGGTTGCATCGCGAGGGAGACAGCGAGACTAACAGAGTAAATCCATTTCATCAGGTTGGGTTCTCTTAAGTAACTGCGCAATATCGAATAAACAGGCGGCAGTGTGCCACAAGATGAGAATAGCAGGTAGCTGCTGCTGTCACACTGCGTTCAGGTGAGCAGCCGTGCTACAGTTAAGTCGCACTGATAAGACAAGGGAATTGCTCATGATACCAACCTCTGCCCTGCTTTCTGATCTGCGCCGCCTCGTCGGCCCGGCCCATCTCCTGACTGAACCTGAACAGACCGCCCGTTATCGCAAAGGCTTTCGCTCTGGCGACGGCGAGGCGCTGGCCGTGGTGTTTCCTGGTACCCTGCTGGAGCTCTGGCGGGTGCTGCAAACGCTGGTGAAAGCCGATGTTATCATTCTGATGCAGGCGGCGAACACCGGCCTCACCGAAGGTTCCACACCGCACGGCAACGACTACGATCGCCCGCTGGTGATTATCAGCACCCTGCGGCTCGACAAACTGCAGCTGATCGACAATGGCCAGCAGGTGCTGGCGTTCCCCGGCAGTACCCTCTATCAGCTGGAAAAAACGCTCAAGCCGCTGGGACGCGAACCGCATTCGGTCATTGGCTCCTCCTGCATCGGCGCCTCGGTGCTGGGTGGCATCTGCAACAACTCCGGTGGCTCGCTGATTAAGCGCGGTCCGGCCTACAGCGAAATGGCGCTGTTTGCGCAGATTGACGCCAGTGGAAAACTGAAGCTGGTGAACCATCTCGGCATCGATCTGGGCAGTTCACCGGAGGAGATTCTGGGGCGGCTGGATGACGATCGCTGGCAGCCTGGCGACGTTCAGCATGATGGCCGTCACGCCTCCGATCACGACTACGCCGATCGGGTGCGTGAGGTCGATGCCGACACGCCCGCCCGCTACAACGCGGATGCGCGGCGTCTGTTCGAGGCGTCCGGCTGTGCCGGAAAGCTGGCGGTCTTTGCCGTGCGACTTGATACCTTCGCCAGCGAACCCCAACAGCAGGTCTTCTACATCGGCACCAATGATCCCGGCGTTCTTACCGAGCTTCGCCGTCACATACTGGCCCATTTTACCCATCTGCCCGTGGCTGGCGAATATATGCATCGTGACATCTACGATATTGCGGAGGTTTACGGAAAAGATACCTTCCTGATGATCGACAAGCTGGGCACCGACAAAATGCCGCTGTTTTTCACGCTGAAGGGACGGGTCGATGCCTGGCTGAGTAAATTCGCCTTCATTAAGCCCCACTTCAGCGACCGGCTGCTGCAGCGGCTGAGCAGGATGTTCCCGGCCCATCTGCCCAGACGCATGAAGCAGTATCGCGACAAATATGAACACCATCTGATGCTGAAGATGTCTGGCGAGGGTGTGGCGGAAGCGCGTAACTATCTGCGTGACTACTTCCGTGAGGGCGGTGGCGAGTTCTTTGAGTGTGAAGGCAAAGAGGGCGCGCACGCCTTTCTGCATCGATTTGCGGCGGCGGGCGCGGCAGTACGCTACCACGCCGTGCATGCCGATGAGGTGGAGGATATTCTGGCGCTGGATATCGCCCTGCGTCGAAATGACCCTGACTGGTTTGAAAATCTGCCTGACGCGATCCGCGCCTCGCTCAGCCATCGCCTCTACTATGGTCACTTCTTCTGTCACGTATTCCATCAGGATTATATCGTCAGAAAAGGGGTCGATGTGCCTGCGCTGAAAGCGCAGATGCTGGCGATTCTGCAGGCGCGCGGCGCGGAGTATCCCGCTGAACACAACGTCGGTCATCTCTATCAGGCTAAACCGCAACTGGCCGCCTTCTATCGCCAGCTCGATCCGACCAACAGTTTCAATCCTGGCATCGGCAAAACCAGCAAACAGAAAGGCTGGGCGGTGAAACAGGGTTAACTGCGTTTCCGGTCAGCCTGCTTTTCTGAGCAGGCTGATCGTCCGGGCATCGGGTTCCTCCGATGTTATTATTGTCGTCGTTAATGGCCATAATTTTCATCAAAAAATTAATTTTCCTTCCCAGATTGCACCTGCTTTATTTTCTCTGATCGTGTTCTGCGCAACCCCTCACAAAACATCACCCCCGCAATTGATAATTCGCGCCGCGAAAAATAAATTACCGACAGAAAATAGCCACAGCATGTTAATTATGAATTTTTCCAGGGAGGGATAAAGATGCGTAAAATTAATTACGCGCTCGCGTTAATGGAAATAACGGCGGCAACGCTTGCGCTGACCGCAATAAATGCTTTACCGGCTTATGCTTCCGGATTTATTGAAGATGCGTCGCTGAAAGGCAATGTTTTTTACTGGCAGCGACAGCGGGATCGCAAAGAGACCGACCCCGCCAGCGATGCACACGGGAAATATCGGGCCAATCTGCATCACGCCTCGCTCAACAGTAATCTCGACTATACGTCCGGCTATGCCGGCGGCTGGATCGGACTGGACTTTGCCCTGTTTGGTGCCGCAGAGCTCTCCAGCAGCGGCCCCGCAGCACCCAACGAAATTGGCTTCAGCAAGGCACGAACGCGCTGGGAAGAGAAATGGAATGGCGACAGCAGCGGCGCCGCCATTTATAAAGCGGCGCTCAAATTAAACTATCACGACTACTGGTTACGTGCCGGTTATATTCAGCCAACCGGTCAGTCACTAATTGCGTCGCACTGGAGTTTTTTACCCGGCACTTATCGGGGCGTCGAAACAGGTGCGCGGTATGATTTTCAGGCGGCGGGAGAATTATCGCTCTCCTGGATATGGAGCGACAAATATAAAGCCCCCTGGTATCGGGATTTATATGATTTCCGCGAGGCAGATGGTAAAACGGGTATTCGCTACCTGCATTCGTTCGGCATGAAATATGACTTCAAAAATAGTCTTGTTCTGGAAGGGGCATTTGGTCAGGCTGCAGATTATATGGATCAATATTTCGCTAAAGCGTCCTGGTCAGCCACACCGGGCGGCCATGCCCTTAATACCAGCTATCAGTTTTATGGTGCACATGACCACGTTACCGGTGGGGCAGCGAATGTCCGCGATGTCTATGATGGTCTGGCCTGGCTGCAGGCGCTTACGTTCGGTTATAACGTCGGCCCGGTTGATCTGCGCCTCGAAGGCACCTGGGTCAAAGCCGAAGGCAATCAGGGTTTCTTTCTGCAGCGCATGACGCCTGCCTATGCCAGCTCGAATGGACGACTGGATATCTGGTGGGATGCCCGCTCAGACTGGAACGCCAATGGCGAGAAAGCGATCTTTGCCGGGGCGATGCTCGATCTCACTCCCTGGCAGCTGGCTGGCTGGAAAGTGGGAACATCTTATGTCTGGGGCTGGGATGCCAGACCCTCTACGCTGCCCACCGTTGATCAGAGCCAGCGGCTGAAGGAGTCCGCCTGGAACCTCGATCTGATCTATCAAATTCAGCAGGGCCGCGCGAAGGATACACAGTTCAGACTCCACTACACCCGCTACGACAATCACAGCGACCTGCCCAGTTACAGTGGCGGTTACGGCAATATGTTCCAGGACGAAAAGGACATCAAGTTTATGGTTATTGCGCCGTTTACGGTGTTCTGACGCCCTGCACACACGGACCTTTTTCAGCAGCAAGGATGAATCACTATGTTTAAGTTAAGCCTTATCGCGTTTACCCTGCTCGGCGTGGCCACGACAGGCCACGCCAGCCCGTCCGATCAGCAGGTGGTGGATCAGATCAGCAAATTTGGCGTGACCTATCAGGTCACTGACAACCAGGCCGCCCTGCATGGCACCGACTGTGCCGCCCTGGGCGCCGACTACGCCGCCTGTAACCGCGCCACGATCACCCTCACCAATCATGGCCCCGCGCTGAACAGCCGGCACTGGGCGATCTACATGAGCAACGTTCATCAGACGCTGCGGGTCGACAACGAGCAGTTTAAAATGACCCATCTGGTCGGCGACTTAACCCGGCTGGAGCCGACAGAGAAGTTCACCGGCATCGGCGCGGGCGAATCGGTGCAGATCCCCATCGTTAACGAGTACTGGCAGCTTTTCATAACCGATGTCATGCCGCGCTGGTATGTCACGGCTGGCGAGGCCACGCCAAAAATTATTGCCAGCACCGATCATGAGGATCTCAGTCGTTTTGTCTTGCCGCTGGGCGATCACTGGCGGCGCAGCGCCGATGATCACAATATCCTGATGCAGCCTGCCAGCCGTTTTGATCGCAACAACGATGTCGTTACCCTTCCCGCTTCCGCGCTGCGCGGTCAAATAACCCCCACCCCGCTCGATGTGAAACTGCGCCCGCAGAATGCCGATCTCAGCCGGGGCGTCAGGCTGTCGCTGACCGGGCTAAGCAGCGAAACTGTGGAGGCGGTAAAACAGCGCCTGACGCTGCTCGGGCTGAAAACGTCGCCAGAGGGGTTCGCCATCACAACGCAGGTTAAGCCAGGGCATTTCAGCGGCGTGCTGGCGAAATCGGGCGCCTACGATCTGGATATTACCCCCCGTCGTGCCAGCATAACGGGCTACGATGCGGCCGGTGCTTTCTACGGCCTGATGTCACTGTTTTCGCTGATACCCGGTGAAGATGCACCCCGTATTGCCAGCCTGGAAGCGCACGATGCGCCGCGCTTTGCTTATCGCGGCGCACTGCTGGATGTTGCCCGGCATTTTCACAGTAAACAGGCGGTCATGCGGCTGCTGGATCAGATGGCGGCATGGAAGATGAACCGCTTTCATTTTCACCTGAGTGATGATGAGGGCTGGCGGATTGACATTCCTGGCTTACCCGAACTGACCGGGGTGGGTGCAAAACGCTGTCATGACCTGACCGAACAGCGCTGTCTGCTGCCGCAGCTCGGTTCCGGTCCGTTCAGCGATAACAGTGGCAGCGGCTATTTCAGTCGTGACGACTACATCGCGATAGTGAAGTATGCGCAGGCCCGGCATATTCAGGTGATCCCGGAAATTGATATGCCCGCCCATGCCCGCGCCGCCGTGATCGCCATGGAAGCCCGCTACCAGCGGCTGACGGCAGAGGGCAAACCTGAAGAGGCCACACGCTATCGTCTGATGGACCCGACCGATGATTCGCAGACCACCTCTGTTCAGTTCTATGACCGCACCAGCTACCTGAATCCCTGTCTTGAGAGTTCACAGCGTTTCGTCGATAAAGTGATCGGTGAAATCCAGGCCATGCACCAGGAGGCGGGACAACCGCTCACCGTCTGGCATTTTGGCGGGGATGAGGCGAAGAATATCCGGCTGGGTGCGGGCTACTCGGACAAAAACGATCCGAAACCGGGCACCGGCCTGCGCGACCAGCGTCACGAAGATCTGCCGTGGCAGAAATCACAGGTCTGCCAGGCCCTTGTGAAAAGCGGCAAAGTGGAAAATCTGGCCCATCTGCCGGGCTATTTTGCCCTGGCCGTCAGCGATATCGTGAACCGGCACGGCATTGGCAAAATGCAGGCCTGGCAGGATGGCTTAAAAGAGGTCAGCCATGCCGCCGCCTTTGCAACGCCGCGTGTGGCGGTCAATTTCTGGGATACGCTCTACTGGGGCGGTTATGACAGTGCCAGTGACTGGTCTCAGAAAGGCTATGACGTGGTGATCTCCAGCCCTGATTACCTCTATCTGGATTTTCCGTATGAGGTGAATCCGCTTGAGCGCGGCTACTACTGGGGCACCCGCTTCAACGATGAACGCAAAATCTTTGGCTTCGCGCCCGACAACCTGCCGCAGAATGCGGAAACTTCTGTCGACCGTGACGGCAACGCGTTCAGCGCCAAATCGGTGAAGCCCTGGAGCGGGGCCTATGGGGTCTCGGCGCAGCTGTGGAGCGAAACCGTGCGTACGGATGCCCAGATGGAATATATGCTCTACCCTCGCCTTTTTGCGGTCGCAGAACGTAGCTGGCATCGGGCCAGCTGGGAGCGGGATTATCAGGTGGGTCAGGAGTACACGGGCGGCAGTACGCATCTCGTCGATCAGCAGGCACGTCTGCGTGACTGGCAGCGATTTGCCAATCTGCTGGGGCAGCGCGAACTGATGAAACTGGACAAAGCGGGCATCGATTATCGCCTGCCGTTGCCGGGTGCAAAAATCGTCGATGGCATTCTGTCGATGAACGTGGCCTTACCTGGCGTGACGCTGGAGTACAGCCTGGACAACGGCGTTAACTGGCAGCGTTACGATGCCCGCCAGCCCCCCCAGGTCAGCGGAAGTGTATCCGTTCGTTCGGTAAGCCGCGACGGCCAGCGTAGCAGCCGCGTCGAAACGCTCTAGAGAGCCAGGAGGCAGGCGGCTAAGAAGCCTCTGCCTGAAAAATAACATGGCCGACAGATGTCGGCCATGTTACTGCTAAACCAGCTTCTCTTCGGGTTCCGCACCCGGCATCTGACGACGCTCAATAATCATCGTCTGCGGAGTCGAGAGCAGGATGCCCTCCTTGCGCAACCGCGTCAGAATGTCGAACAGCAGGTCGCTTTTGGCACCGGAGATCTGCCGCTGACCCGCCACGTTGCCGGTGACGCTCAGTACAATCCCCTGCTGTGTCAGATCTTTAAACGACACAGAGGGTTCCGGCGTCTCCAGAATACGTTCGTTTTCGTTATACACTTCCAGCAGAATATCGCGCACCTTGCCCGGATCGGTGTTAAGCGGGAAGGTCAGCGTAATCGTTACCACCCCCTGTGCGTTACCCATCGTCGCATTGCGCACGTTCTGCGAAATAAACTGTGAGTTCGGCACGATCACCGTGGATTTATCGCCCAGCTGAATTTCCGTGGCGCGCACGTTAATCCGGCGAATATCCCCTTCGATACCGCTGATGCTGACCAGATCGCCCACCTTTACCGGCCGCTCGGTTAACAGGATCAGCCCCGAGATAAAGTTCTTCACAATCTCCTGTAAACCAAAACCGATACCGACTGACAATGCACTGACGATCCAGGCCAGCTTGTTCCACTGCAGTCCCATAATCGACAGGGTCAGCAGGATGATCAGTACATAGCCGATGTTGCTGAATAGCGTTACCAGCGACACCCGCATACCCACATCCATCGTGGTTTTCGGCAGAAAATCAGTATCGAGCCAGCGGCGCACCGAACGCAGCACATAGATGCCGACGATCAGGCAGATCAGCGCATTGACCATGTGCGCCGGCACGATATTCATCGACTCCAGGCCTTTACCGCCCCAGAATTCAATCACTTTCTGCAGCAGCTCAATCGGCGTGGAGGAGGCAAAGGTCCCGTTAACCAGCGCCAGCGCCACGACCAGCACCAGGAACGTTTTCCCGATGGCTGTCAGCAGCGTCGCCGCCTGCTGAAGGTGACGTTCATTGATGTTCAGCGAATTCTGAATGCGACGACCGGTCGCATTACTGGTCGAGAAGAAACTCTCACAGCCATCATTCAGCAGGTGGCTGAGGAAGTAGAACGAGCCAAACAGCAGGCCGCACCAGATCACCTCGTAACTCAGGAAGCGCGCCAGGGTCACGTAGCCGATCAGCAGCGACACCAGAATAGCGATTGCCGTCAGCGTCAGGCCCATCTGAATCAGCCCGACCAGCGTAGAGCGCGCCTCTGGCGGGGTGCCCGCCAGCGTCATACGACGGCGCACGCGGTTAACCCGCACACTGATCGCCAGCGCAGTAGTGCCGATTAGCAGCGCGGTCAGGCCGTTGGCAAAAATCGTGGTGTTCAGGCTGGTGCCGACACTGTAGTTAAAGGCTTCCACCGTCTGGAAGATAAAGACCAGCACGGCGGTAATCGGTGGAAAGGGCTTTAACGCCATCGCCACCTCATTGGAGATGGTCGGCAGCCGCCAGCTGGGGCGACGCGTAGAGAGAAAAGCGCGGCCCAGTCCGGCGATCAGGCCGCAGAAGACGCTGAGCTGCACCAGCCGATCGACAAAATCCTGCACGTTTTCAGAAACCTCATCGCGGCGCGTAAAGGCCAGCGCGATAAAGTTAAAGGTCAGCACCACCGCCGCCAGCGTGGTCAGGGCTATCGCGGCCGCCAGGAAGCTGCGGCGCAGTTTGCCCTCCGGCAGTTTGTGAATGCTGACCCAGGCGAGAAACTCCTCCCCGTAGCGGCGGCCCACCGTCATCACCAGCAGCGCCGCCAGCAGCCACATGACGCTGCCCACGCGCCAGCCTGGCTCCCAGGAGAGCGCGGCGGTGTCCTGCAGCTCCTGCAGGAATTCAGTGATTTTTTCGCCGTCGAGATCCTGACTGTTGAGCAGCGGTGACCAGAAGCGCGCGCCCAGGATCGTACCGGAGTTCAGCGCCAGCTGGCTTTTCAGCTGATCACGACGCAGGTTGACAATCTGCGAAGAGAGCGTCAGCGCCCCATTTTTGATGCCTTCGGCCTGCTTAATCTGGTCGTCGAGCTTACTTTTCTGACTCTCCAGCGCATTACGCTTACGCGTCACTTCCGGCGTCTCTTTGACGCCGCTGTCGGCTTTAGGCGCGGGGCCCAGCACCTGCAACTGCGCCTCCACCTGCTGCCGATCCGGCACCAGCGCCTGACCCAGCGTATCAGCATTACCCGACAGCTCCAGCGCCATTTCATTCAGCTGAGTCAGCTTGTTTTCACCGGCATCACCCGACACCTGGCTTTTGATTTTATCGAGGATTTTCTGCATCTTCGGCAGTTCTACGGCGGCATTCAGCTTCGGCGCAGCATCCTGTTCCTGAGCAGCAGTGGCCGTATCATCCGCGGCCAGCGTCAGCGCCGGGGTGAACGCCACCAGCACCAGCATCAACAATGCAAAAAGGGATCGTATAAACATATGAGTAAGATTCCGGCAGCTTAAATCAGGCGATCGTCCCTCGCCATTCGCGCGTAGTGTAGGGCTTTACAAGGGATGGCAATATAGGAATAACGGGTATTTTTCAGGCGCATTCCGGGCGGACAGCGGCCTGAAGCGGAACATCGGCTGCGGCCCGGCCGGGTCTGGCGGCTGGTTAGCGCCGCCAGTCAAAGCGGCGCGCGTGGCGCCGCAATCCGGCTGTTATTCTACGTCAGTCGTGCCGCCACCGTTGCTGGCCACCTGGCCCGACTTCTGTTTTTTATACGCCAGCGCGGCGGCAGGCACCGGTGCCGCTTTGCCGGTTTCCAGCCAGCTGCGCAGACGGCTGGCGTCAGCGAAGTGGGTATATTTGCCAAACGCGTCCAGCACCACCAGCGCCACCGGACGATTGTTGATCATCGTGCGCATCACCAGACAGTGGCCCGCCTGATCGGTGTAGCCGGTCTTGGTCAGCTGAATGTGCCAGTCATTTTTATAGACCAGATGGTTGGTGTTGCGGAACGGCAGCGCATAGTTCGGATGGGCAAACACCGCCGTCTCCTCTTTGGTGGTGCTGAGCGCGCCGAGCAGCGGATACTCCCGCGTCGCCTTGAGCAGTTTAACCAGATCCTGGGCACTGGAGACGTTCTGCGTCGACAGGCCGGTCGGTTCGACATAGTGGGTCTGCTTCATGCCCAGTGCGCGTGCCTTAGCGTTCATCGCCCGGATAAAGGCGTTGTAGCCGCCCGGATAGGCGTGCGCCAGGCTGGCGGCGGCGCGGTTTTCAGAGGACATCAGCGCCAGCAGCAGCATATTGCGGCGGCTGATCTGGCTGTTGAGCTTCACGCGTGAAAAGATGCCCCGCATTTCCGGCGTCTGGCTGATATCGACGGTTAACATCTCATTCATCGGCAGATGCGCATCCAGCACCACCATCGCCGTCATCAGTTTGGTGATCGACGCAATGGGCCTGACCCGGTCCGGGTGGCTGGAAAAGAGCACTTTATTGGTGGTGAGGTCGACAATCATCGCACTGCCAGAAGCGATCTGCGGCTGAGCAATAGGCGCAAGTTGCGACAGCGACGTGGTCGCCTGCGCCGGAAGTGACACAATCTGCCCTGAAGCGAGCAGCGCCAGCGAAAGCAGGGTGGAACGAATTTTTGCAGGCATCGTAGAAAAAAACCCGGTTATGATTATGTACTGTGTCAATCCGACACAGGCCGCCCGCTCCCGTCACGTCAGTGCGCGGGCTGGCTGCGGTATCATACGCTTAAGGTTAAGAAATTTCCTGGCGAGATTGTTTCCGGGCGTAAAAAGCACGCTGCCGCCACAGGGCGGCAGCGGTCGGTCAGAACAGATGCGGTCCATAGCCCCACAGCACGACGGTCAGTGCCAGCAACACCTCAAATACCAGCACGCCGATCGCCAGCGTCGAGCCGGAGAAACGCAGGCTCTCTTCACGGTCGATATTGAGGAACAGCGGGATGCCGATATAGAGCAGATAGCCGGTGTAGAGCAGTGCCAGTGCACCCGCCAGCACACAGAGCCAGACCAGCGGATAAAGCGCCACCAGCCCGCTGAGAAACAGCGGTGTGGCCACATAGCCCGCAAATACCGTACAGCGCGGCACGCCAGGCCGCTGCGGATAGTCGCGTGCCATCCAGTGGATCACGCGTCCCATCACAGCCACGCCGCCCAGAATAATCAGATAGAACAGGATGCCCAGCCCGATCCCGGTGGCCAGATTCAGTTGCACATATTGCCCATCGCCCAGATTCCAGCCCAGCTGCGTGGTTCCGATAAAGGCGCAGATCACCGGGATCGCCGCCATCAGCAGGACATGGTGGGTGTAGTGATGCGAAACGCTTTCGTTCTCTTGCTTGATATGACGCATTTCCAGGTTCGGATGCGCCAGAAGTCCCCAGACATGGTTCATACAGTCACTCCTCTGATGCAGTGGGCCGCCCGATGAAGCATGCGTCTTAAGGGCAGCGTCTTCTCAAGTATAATCGGCAGCAAAATTTTCGTGGCGACCGGACAAAAAAACAGCATAAATAAACGCAGCCGTGGGTGCGGGCGGAAGCGAAACGAAATCGCGTATAGACTTGAACAAACAGCCACTGAACAGGGAGTGTCATTTTGCATCTGGACATCAACGCATTAATTACGCAGTACGGTTATCTGGCACTTTTGATTGGCTGTATCGCCGAGGGGGAGACATTCACCCTGCTGGGCGGCGTTGCCGCGCACGAGGGATTACTGCACTACACGGGCGTCGTGCTGGCGGCGATGGGCGGCGGAATCATCGGCGATCAGCTGCTCTACTGGATCGGCCGTCGCTGGGGCACCCGGATCCTGCGCCGGTTTAAAAAACATCAGGACAAAGTGGTAAAGGCTAACCGCCTGATAAAACGCCGCCCCAGCCTGTTTGTGATTGGTGTGCGCTTTATGTATGGCTTCCGGCTGATCGGGCCGGTCATCATCGGTGCCAGCCGCCTCAACCCGATGAAGTTTTTTATTCTTAACGTCATCGGCGCGGCAATCTGGGCGCTGATCTTCGTGACGCTGGGCTATTTCGCGGGCGGCATTATCGCGCCGTGGCTGCACAAGCTCGACCAGCACTTCAAGCATCTGCTCTGGCTGGTTGCAGCAGTGGTGTTTGCCTTTGTGCTGCGCTGGGTGATCCGCCGCTGGCATACCCGTCGCGCCGACCAGTAACCGCGGCTGCGGCCTTCCCTCCTCATTCCTGCAGAATCCGCCACAGGGCCGGACGTTTCAGGCGTCCGGCCAGCTTTCCCCTCTTCCTTTGCAGCCCCCGGCGTTAACCCTCTGTGCGCAAACGAAGCCGCATCGACGGCCTCGGCTATAGTTAAAGGGACACTGACAGGGAGATTAGGATGAGTAAGGTAAAACGTAAGATTGAAGAGCACGGCGTGATCGGCGATTTGCGTACCTGTGCGCTGGTCGCCAATGACGGCACCATTGACTACCTCTGCTGGCCTGAACTGGACAGTCCCTCGGTCTTCGCTGCCCTGCTCGACGGCGAGGATGCCGGACTTTTCTCACTGGCGCCCGACTGGCCCGATGCGCGACGTCAGCAACTCTACCTGCCCGATACCAATATTCTGCAGACCCGCTGGCTTGATGAGAAAGGCGTGGCCGAGATCACCGACTACATGCCCATCTGCGACGATAAAAGCAAGCTGCCGCGCCTGATCCGCCGGGTCAAGATGGTGCGCGGCAGTGCGACCTTCAACCTGCGCTGTTCTCCCCGCCACGACTACGCCCGCGCAGAGACCCAGGCGGAAGCGCACAACGGCTGTATCGATTTTCACGCCGAAGGTCAGCCGTCGCTGCGGCTGGCGGGCAGCGTGGTCATGACGCTGGAGCAGGACGGCGCATCGGCAGCGTTCACGCTGCAGGCGGGCGAACATGCGCAGTTTGAATTTGGCAGCGTAGACGATGCGCATATCGAGGCGCTGGCTACCGAACACTGCTTTGAAGAGACGCTCAGATACTGGCGACACTGGAGCGGACAGAGTACTTATCAGGGCCGCTGGCGCGAGATGGTGCAGCGTTCGGCGCTGGTGCTGAAACTCCTGACCTCACATCAGCATGGCTCTATCGCGGCCGCCGCTACCTTTGGCCTGCCGGAGGAGCTGGGCGGTGAACGGAACTGGGACTATCGCGCCTCCTGGATCCGGGACGCCTCCTTCAGCATGTATGCCCTGATGCGGCTGGGCTACGTCGATGAAGCCAAACATTTTACTCAATGGGTGGGCCGTTGCGTCGCTAACAGCCATCATGATGAGATGCGTCTGCAGGTGATGTACCGGCTGGACAGCGGCACGGAGCTGCATGAGATGGAGCTGCTCAATCTCTCTGGCTATGCCGACTCACGGCCGGTGCGCATCGGCAATGACGCCTGGCAGCAGACCCAGCTGGATATCTATGGCGAGCTGATGGATGCGGTCTATCTGGCGAACAAATATGGCGAGGCGATCTCCCAGCGCGGCTGGGAGTATGTCGTCAGCATGATCGACTGGCTGAGCGAAAACTGGGATCAGCCCGATGCCGGGATCTGGGAGATGCGCGGCGAGCCGCAGCATTTCCTTCATTCACGCCTGATGTGCTGGGTGGCGATGGACCGCGCGCTGCGCCTGGGCATGAAGCGATCGCTGCCGATGCCTTATGAGCGCTGGGATCGGGCCCGCCGGGCGATCCGGGAAGATATCTGGGCGAACTTCTGGAACGCCGAACGCGGCCACTTCGTTTCGACCCGGCACGGGGACTACCTCGACGCCTCGATGCTGCTGATGCCGCTGGTGCGCTTCGTCGGCGCCACCGATCCGGACTGGATTGCTACCCTGGATGCGATCAAAACCCAGCTGGTCAGCGACGGCATGGTGCGACGGTATAACATTCATGAGACACCGGCCGATGGTCTGAAAGGCACCGAAGGCTCCTTTGGTGCCTGCTCCTTCTGGTATGTCGAGTGCCTGGCGCGCGCGGGCCGGGTGCAGGAGGCGCATTTCGAATTTGAGAAACTGCTGAGTTACGCCAATCCGCTGGGCCTTTACGCAGAGGAGTTCGACAGTCACGGTCATGCGCTGGGAAATACCCCGCAGGCGCTGACCCATCTGGCGCTGATCAGTGCCGCCTTTTTCCTGAACCGGAAACTCAGCGGTGAACAGACGCAGTGGCAACCTTAGCCCCCCCGGCCACGCCGGAAAGCCCCATTTTATGCGTCCGGTTTTCCGGAAATGGGCTAACATCCGCCGTGAATTTACGTAAAGTATTGCAGGCAGGTTAAAATCCCGATTCACAACGTCAGATTAATGAACATATAATGCGCAGCAGGTCACATTGGCCGGCATAGATTCGACACACTGAACAGCCTGAAATATGGCGATAAAGAATTGTAAAATATGAAAATCATTCGCGCTTTCGCTTCAATCGCACTGGCTCTGGCGGCGTTCAGCCAGTCCGCCTTTGCTGTGGTTTACCCGTTACCGCCGGCCAACAGCCGTCTGATCGGGGAAAATATTGAAATTACTGTCCCTGAAGACAGCAAGCTGCCGCTGGAAGCTTTTGCGGCGCAATACCAGATGGGCCTCAGCAACATGCTGGAAGCCAATCCGGGCGTTGACGTTTATCTGCCTAAGGCTGGCAGCAAAATGATCATCCCACAGCAGCTGATCCTGCCTGACGCTCCGCGTGAAGGCATCGTGATTAACAGCGCGGAGATGCGTCTTTATTACTATCCGAAAGGCAGCAAAACCGTTGTGGTCCTGCCGATTGGTATCGGTGAGCTGGGTAAAGATACCCCGATAAACTGGACCACTACCGTAGAACGCAAGAAAGATGGCCCGACCTGGACACCAACCAAAGGCATGCATGCGGACTACGCGGCACGCGGTGAAACGCTGCCAGCGGTCTTCCCGGCCGGCCCGGATAACCCGATGGGCCTCTACGCCCTCTACATCGGCCGCCTCTATGCGATTCACGGCACCAACGCTAACTTCGGTATCGGCCTGCGCGTCAGCCACGGCTGTGTGCGTCTGCGCGCCGACGACATCAAATGGCTGTTCCAGAACGTGCCGGTTGGCACGCGCGTTCAGTTCGTCGACCAGCCGGTGAAAGCGACCGTAGAGCCAGACGGTTCGCGTTATCTCGAAGTGCACAACCCGCTGTCGACCACCGAAGAGCAGTTTAACTCCCGTGAGCTGGTGCCGATTACGCTGACCCAGGCTGTGAGCAAAGTGCTGGTCGATGCCAGCGTCAATCAGGATCAGGTCAATGGCGCGATTCAGAGCCGTACCGGTATGCCAGTGAAAGTGAACGGTGTGGAAAACAACATCCAGACCGCGCCGGTTCAGGTACCGGAAAACTCACAGGCGCAGCCACAGGAAGAGCCGATGACCCCGGTGACACCACAGGGTGCGAACAGCGATGCGGCCCAGCCGCAGCAGCCAGCCGACACCGCGGCACCGGCGGCACCGGTCACCCAGGCCGCACCGGCAACCCCGGCGAACAGCAACTCGTAATCGCCTCTCTGCCTCCGGAAGCCAGCGCCCGTCGCTGGCTTTTTTTTGCCTGAATTAAGGCAATTTCTGCGTATTTTCTCCGCCCGCCCATCATTTTTCTGTCATATAAAGCGCGTATCACACTGCTTTGATCGGGTGCAATCGGCATCCGGCATCAGTGACCTGAGGTACACCATGAGCGAAAACAGTCTCTCCTCCTCATCCGCCCGCGGCCGCCCCGACTTCAGCGGCAAAAACAGCCGCTTCAGCAAACCGCTGTTTTTTCTTCTGCTGATCGCCGGACTGGCCTTTGCCGGACTGAACCTGGTCAGTGACGTGGAAGAGACCAATATGCCGGTCACCAGCTACCTGCCCTTTTTTCTGCTGGGGCTGGCGCTGCTGATTGCGCTCGGCTTCGAGTTCGTCAACGGTTTTCACGACACCGCTAACGCGGTCGCCACGGTGATCTACACCCATTCGCTGACGCCGGGCGCGGCGGTGATCTGGTCCGGCTTCTGTAACTTTATGGGGGTACTGCTCTCCAGCGGCGTGGTGGCGTTCGGCATCATCTCGCTGCTGCCGGTTGAGCTGATCCTGCAGGCCAGCAGCGGCAATGGCTTCGCGATGGTCTATGCCTTGCTCTTTTCCGCCATTATCTGGAACCTCGGCACCTGGTATTTCGGCCTGCCCTCCTCCTCCTCCCATACGCTGATTGGCTCAATTATCGGCGTCGGCGTCGCCAACGCGATGCTGCACGGGCGCAGCGGAGTGAGCGGTGTGGACTGGGATCAGGCCCTCAAGGTCGGCTATGCGCTGCTGCTGTCGCCGGTGGTCGGTTTTGTCTGCGCCGGACTGCTGCTCTGGGTCATGAAGCTCTTTATCCGCAATCGCCAGCTCTATCAGGCACCGGAAAGCGATCAGCCACCGCCGGTCTGGATCCGCGGGCTGCTGATCCTGACCTGTACCGGGGTCTCATTTGCGCACGGCTCCAACGACGGGCAGAAAGGGATGGGGCTGATTATGCTGATCCTGGTCGGCACCATGCCGATCGCCTACGCCCTGAACCGATCGCTGCCCGCCGATCAAATCCCGCGCGTGGCCGCGCTGACGGAAGTAACGGCCCACCAGCTGCTGCAGCTGCAACCGGCTGCCACGCCGTCGCCGGTGGCCCGTGACGTGCTGACCGGTTTTGTCGGCAGTAACCGGATGAATGCCAGCGTGCTACCGGCGCTGGCGGAGACGCTCAGCGAGGTGGGCGATCAGATCCGTCGCTACGGCTCTATGGACAATATTCCGGCGCAGGCGGTGACCAACACCCGCAACCAGATGTATCTCGCCTCAGAGTCGATCAAACATCTGCAGACGGCGAAGGTGGCTCTGCCGCCGGAGACGGCGCGGAACCTCAAAGCGGTGAAAACGGAACTCGACAGCGCCACCCGCTTTATCCCGATGTGGGTGAAAGTGGTGGTGGCGATTGCGCTGGGGCTGGGAACAATGGTGGGCTGGCGCCGGATTGTAGTGACGGTGGGAGAACGGATCGGGAAAACGCATCTGAGCTATGCCCAGGGTGCCAGCGCCGAGCTGGTGGCGATGGCTACCATTGGTGCAGCCGATGGCTTTGGCCTGCCAGTCTCCACCACCCATGTGCTCTCATCCGGCGTGGCGGGAACGATGGCGGCGAACCGCTCCGGCCTGCAGTTTTCGACGCTGCGTAACCTGGCCGTCGCCTGGGTCTTAACGCTGCCGGTATCTGTGCTGCTCTCCGCCCTGCTCTACTGGCTCTTTACCCATTTCTGACCGGCCGCTGGCTCGCCGCTCAGCCGGCGGCGAGCCGCTGCTGCTGCCAGAGCCGCAGCGTGATCAGCAGCGCGCCCAGCACCATCATGGCGGCGGCCAGATAGACCGACTGCATCCCCCAGTGCCCGATCAGCACGCCCGCCACCGGGCCGGTTAATCCCAGACCCAGATCGAGAAAGGCGGAATAGGTGCCCAGCGCCGAGCCCTGGTCCTGCCGTTCGACCCGCTTAACCGCCTCCACGCCCAGCGCAGGAAAGACCAGCGAAAACCCGCTACCGGTGAGAAACGCGCCTGCGCCCACCAGCCAGGCGCTGTCCGCCTGCCAGATCAGCATCAGCCCCAGCGCCTCCAGCAGGAAAGAGCAGAGCGAAACGCGCAGGCCACCAAAGCGGATGATAAAGCGACCAAACCCCAGTCGCACCAGCACAAAGCCCAGACTGAAGAGCGTCAGCGCATAGGCGGCCCCCTGCCAGCCGCGACTGGCGAAATAGAGCGTAATAAAGGTCGCGATCACGCCAAAGCCAATCGTGCCAAACCCCAGCGCCAGGCCATAAAGCCAGACGCGGGAGAAGACGCGATGAAACGGGATGCGCTCACCGACGCTGACCGTGACCGCCGGTTTGCGGCTGGCCATCAGATAGCCGCCCAGGCCCATCAGCGCAATCAGCCCGGCAAACCCGCTCATGCCTGCGGCGCTGTTCAGCAGCACGCCCAGCGGCGCGCCCACGGCCATCGCCAGATAGGTTGCGACACCATTCCAGGAGATGACGCGCGCCGTCTGCAGCGGCCCGACAATATTCATCCCCCACAGCGTGGAGCCGGTGCTGCTGAAGCTCTCCCCCACCCCGAGAAACAGCCGGCCAATGGCCAGCAGCGCCAGACTCAGCCACGGCCAGCTGCTCATCAGCGCGGCCAGAATGGTCAGCACCCCGCTCATACCGCAGCAGAGCAGCCCCAGCATCACCACCCGCTTCGGCCCCAGGCGATCGGCCAGGCGACCCGACTGAGGACGACTGAGCAGCGTGGCAAAATACTGAATGCTGATAATCAGCCCGGCGATGAAAGAGCTGAAGCCCAGGTGATTTTTAACGAAGCCCGGCAGCACCGCCAGCGGCAGCCCTACAGAGAGATAACAGAAGAAGGTGAAGATGATGACAGAAAGGATACGTTTGTTGAGCTGGCTGTTGCTCAACCCGGCAGTGTCAGACATAGCAGCCCTGGAGGGTCAGGAAGTTTGGCCCACTATACCGTCAGGCGATCGGTGGGTCGCCAGATTTTTTTTCACAAACCGTGAACGTTCGCGTGACGATCGATCGCCTGCGCGATGTCGCCCGAGTTCTTTAACGCCCGGATTTCACTGAATAAGCCGTCTGCTTCGCCATAAGCTTTGCGCAGATAGCCAAGCCACTGCTTGATGCGTGCCACATGATAGAGGCCGGTGTCGCCCTGCTTCTCCAGGCGGCTGTATTTCTGCAACAGACGCACCACCTCAGGCCAGGCCATCGGCGGTTCGTTATATTTCACCACCCGGCTCAGGTTCGGGATGTTCAGTGCGCCACGGCCAATCATCACCGCATCGCAGCCGGTCACCGCCATACAGTTTTGCGCGCTTTGCCAGTCCCATATCTCGCCGTTGGCAATCACCGGAATCCGCAGCCGCTGACGAATTTCGCCAATCGCCTGCCAGTTGATCGCCTCTGCGCGATAGCCCTCTTCTTTGGTTCGTCCGTGTACCGTCAGTTCGCTGGCACCGGCCTGCTGAACCGCATCGGCAATCTCCAGACTGCGGGCGCTGGAGTCCCAGCCGAGCCGCACTTTTACCGTCACCGGCAAATCCGCAGGCACCGCTTCGCGCATCGCTTTCGCGCCGCGATAAATCAGATCGGGATCTTTCAGCAGCGTTGCGCCGCCTCCGCTGCCGTTGACCAGCTTAGAGGGACAGCCGCAGTTGAGGTCGACACCCCAGGAGCCCAGCGCCACCGCGCGTGCGGCGTTCTCGGCCAGCCATTCGGGATGCTGCCCCAGTAACTGCATACGCACCCGCGTGCCGGAGGGCGTGCGGCTGGCGTGATGCAGTTCGGGGCAGAGGCGATAAAAGGATTTTACCGGCAGCAGCTGATCGACCACGCGCAGAAACTCTGTGATACAGAGATCGTAGTCATTCACTTCCGACAACAGCTGGCGCACCAGTGAATCCAGTACACCCTCCATCGGAGCCAGTAAAACCCGCATTATCAGACGTTCCCGGTGCGCTTCGGAGCGGGACGACGCGGACGGGACGCGGGCTTATCGCCCTGCGGAGCAGGCTGACCCTGACGACGCGCCTGTGGGCGGCGTTCGCCGGATGAGCGTGGTGCGCCTGCCCCCTGCCCGCCCTGGCCGCGACCCCGGCCGCCGCCTGCACCACCGCGTGACTGCTGCTGACGGCCGTTGATGATCGGTTCCGCTTTAATGCTCGGATCCGGCTCAAAACCGGCAATCGCCAGGCGTGGGATCTCGCGCTTCAGCAGACGCTCGATATCACGCAGCAGTTTGTGCTCATCCACGCAGACCAGCGACAGTGCTGAACCGGTGGCCGCCGCACGGCCGGTACGGCCAATACGGTGAACGTAATCTTCGGCCACGTTCGGCAGCTCGTAGTTCACGACGTGCGGCAGCTCTTCGATATCCAGGCCGCGCGCGGCGATATCGGTGGCGACCAGGACACGGATCGCGCCTGACTTAAAGTCGGCCAGTGCACGGGTACGGGCACCCTGGCTCTTGTTGCCGTGGATAGCGGCGGCGGTAATACCATCTTTGCCCAGCTGCTCGGCAAGGTGGTTAGCGCCATGTTTGGTACGGGTAAAGACCAGTACCTGCTGCCAGTTGCCTTCGCCAATCAGTTGCGACAGCAGTTCCCGCTTACGCTTCTTATCCACGAAGTGCACCTGCTGGGCAACCTGCTCAGAGGCGGTGTTGCGGCGAGCCACTTCCACCATCTCCGGGTTGGTCAGCAGTTTTTCCGCCAGGCCTTTGATCTCGTCAGAGAAGGTGGCGGAGAACAGCAGGTTCTGACGTTTGGCCGGCAGGCGCGCCAGCACGCGGCGGATGTCGTGGATGAAGCCCATATCGAGCATCCGGTCCGCTTCATCCAGCACCAGCACTTCGACCTGCGACAGGTCAACCGCATTCTGGTGCGCCAGATCCAGCAGACGGCCTGGGGTCGCCACCAGCACATCAACGCCGCCGCGCAGTTTTACCATCTGCGGGTTGATGCTGACGCCGCCAAACACCACCATCGAGCGCAGGGTCAGGTATTTGCTGTAATCGCTGACGTTTTCGCCAACCTGCGCGGCCAGCTCACGGGTCGGGGTCAGGATCAGGGCACGCACCGGACGACGGCCGCGCACGGGTTTCGCGCTGGCAGAGAGTTTCTGTAAAAGGGGTAAGGTAAAACCGGCTGTTTTACCGGTGCCGGTCTGGGCACTCGCCAGCAGATCGCGGCCAGCCAGCACCACAGGAATCGCCTGGCGCTGGATAGGTGTCGGTTCGCTGTAGCCTTGTTCGGCAACCGCGCGCAAAATATCGGCACTCAGGCCGAGAGAGTCAAAAGACATTACGTGGTTTACTCCGGTCCGCTCTGACCGTGATTCACGGTGTAGTTTTCAGAGGGATAGTGACGGCAGCTGGGGCTGACGCGTGAAAAGGGCACAAACTACGATGCGTAAGCGGCCGAGTGTAGCAGCTTTAAATGAAGTGTGCGAGATAGCTCACATTTACTGACAACTTAAGGCGCTGAAAACAGGAAGGCCACCTCGCGGTGGCCTTCAGCTTAGCTACGTTTGTTTTCGATTCGCCGCGCCGGCTCTTTCGCCAGCAGCGAGACCAGCGCCGGGCCCAGCAACATCACTACGCCGAGAGACGCCAGCAGCAGGTTGTTGTGGTAGATCCGCGACACCAGAAACAGTGTCATCATGGCGGCGCCAAAGTAGTAAGTGGTGGTCGCTTCTTCAAAATAATCACCCAGCGTCCGTAAACGTGCGATGCGCTGTGTTACCAGCATGGCAACAAACACCACTGCATACATCGCCACCAGCACACTGCAGACATCCACCAGCGCTTTATGCTGCCAGCCCCAGATGAGTGCCGCGACGACCAGCAGATGCATCACGATATGCATCAACGTCTGACCCGTAATGATTTGAATACGATTAGACCATTTCATTCATTTCTCCTGGCAGACCCAACAGGTCGCCCAAGTGCTACCGGCACAAGCCGGAAACGGTTTCCTCAATGTAAAACAATTTTCGGATAACGCCCTAAATATCGCGCGCCTTCCCCCTCCATTTGTGACAAAGACTACACTTTGATTCTGTTGATGATGAAAAGGAGCGCGTCGCGAGTATGCCACAAAACCAGCAAGGATTTTCAATAAAAGTCCTGACGATCAATACACACAAGGGTTTCGCCCCTTTTAATCGCCGCTTCATCCTGCCGGAATTACGCGAAGCCGTTCGCGCCACGGCGGCGGATGTGGTCTTTCTGCAGGAGGTGATGGGCACCCACGCTATTCATTCGCTTAATCATGAAGCGTGGCCCGCCTCCTCCCATTACGAGTTTCTGGCTGACACCATGTGGAACGACTATGCCTACGGGCGCAATGCCGTCTATCCCGAGGGCCATCACGGCAATGCGGTGCTGTCGCGCTTCCCGATTACTGAGTATGAGAACCGCGATATTTCGGTCGCGGGCAGCGAGAATCGCGGCATGCTGCACTGTCAGATCGCCCTGCCCGAGCCGCACGGCACGCTGCACGTTATCTGCGTGCATCTGGGTCTGAAGGAGGCCCATCGTCACGCGCAGATGAAAAAAATCTGTGAAATGGTGACCTCTCTGCCGCCCGATGCCCCGGTCGTTGTGGCGGGCGATTTCAACGACTGGCAGCGACGTGCTAACGCCATTTTAAAACAGGGCGCAGGCCTGAAAGAGGTATTCAGCATGAAGACCGGACGCCCGGCGCGCACCTTCCCGGCACGCTTCCCTATCCTGCGGCTCGACCGCATCTATGTCCGCAACGCCACCGTCAGTCATCCGTGGGCGCTGCCGCGTAAACCCTGGTCACACCTTTCCGATCACGCGCCGCTGGCGGTGGAGATTCACCTATGAATTTTAACTGGCAGGACGGCAACCGGCTGCTGTTGCTGGAGAATGGCGAAGCGTTTTTCCCACGGGTCTTTGGTGCGATCCAGCGGGCGGAGCGTACGGTGCTCATCGAAACCTTTATCCTGTTCGAGGATGAGGTGGGCAACGCCCTGCACCGTGAACTGCTGGCGGCGGCCCAGCGGGGTGTCCGGGTCGAGGTGATGGTCGACGGTTACGGCTCCGCCGAGCTCTCCGATCAGTTCGTGAACAGCCTGACCAGCGCGGGCGTGCGCTTTATCTATTACGATCCACGTCCGCTGGTGATGGGGATGCGCACCAACGTGTTTCGCCGTCTGCACCGCAAAACCGTGGTGGTGGATGACGTGGTAGCCTTTGTCGGCGGCATCAACTTCTCCGCCGAGCACAACACCGATTATGGCCCGGAGGCGAAGCAGGATTACGCGGTGCAGGTCAAAGGACCGGTGGTGGGCGATATCGCCCGCTATCTGCAGCAGGCGATCGGCAGCGAACAGCCTACCCGCCGCTGGTGGGGCGGGCGCTCTCATCGTCCGGCGGTGAACGCCACACCCGGCGATGCGCAGGTGCTCTACGTCTATCGCGACAACGACGAGCATCGCGATGACATCGAAAAGCATTACATGGAGATGCTGCGCAAGGCGAAACGGGAGGTGATTATCGCCAACGCCTACTTTTTCCCCGGCTACCGGCTGCTGAGGGAGATGCGCAATGCCGCGCAGCGCGGCGTCCGCGTGAAGCTGATCGTTCAGGGCGAGCCGGATATGCCGATTGTAAAGGTGGGCGCAGAACTGCTCTACAACTATCTGGTGGATGGCGGCGTGGAGGTCTATGAATATATCCGTCGTCCGCTGCACGGCAAAGTGGCGGTCTGCGACGATCACTGGGCCACCGTTGGCTCCAGCAACCTCGATCCGCTCAGCCTGTCGCTGAACCTGGAGGCTAACCTGATCATCCACGATCGCCCCTTTAACCAGACGCTGCGTGACAATCTGGATGCGCTGATAACCCACGACTGTCAGCGTGTGCAGGAAGATCGCCTGCCGCCACGTAACTGGTGGCAACTGAGTAAAAGCGTGGTGGTGTTCCACTTTCTGCGTCATTTCCCGGCCATCGCGGGCTGGCTGCCTGCGCATACCCCGCGTCTGGCGCAGGTCGCCGCGCCGGTTCAGCCTGAAATAGAAACTCAGGATCGCATTGAAGCTGACAACCCGGGAGCGAAATCCTGATGGCAAAAAAACATCCACGCTGGCAACTCGCCAAAAAAATCCTCACCGTGCTGTTCTTCATCGCGGTCGTGGTGCTGCTGGTGGTCTACGCCCGCAAAGTGAACTGGGAAGATGTTTATGACGTCATCGTCAACTACAACCGCTTTGTGGTACTGACAGCCGCCGGACTGGTAGTGCTGAGTTACCTGGTTTATGGCTGCTATGACCTGATCGGCCGCGCCTACTGCGGTCACAAACTGGCGAAGCGACAGGTGATGCTGGTGTCGTTTATCTGTTACGCCTTTAACCTGACGCTGAGTACCTGGGTGGGCGGCGTCGCCATGCGCTACCGGCTCTACTCCCGGCTGGGGCTCGACAGCGGCACCATCACCCGCATCTTCTCTCTGAGTATCGCCACTAACTGGCTCGGCTATATTCTGCTGGCGGGCGTGGTGTTCAGCGCGGGTATGGTGTCGATCCCCGGCGGCTGGTTCATCGGCGAAACCACGCTGCGTCTTATCGGCGTCATCCTGCTGGTGCTGGTGGCGGTCTATCTCTGGGCCTGCGCCTTCTCGAAGCAGCGCCGCTGGACGTTAAAAGGCCAGACGCTGCAGCTGCCCTCGCTGCGCATGGCGCTGCTGCAGTTCGCCGTCTCCTGTGCCAACTGGATGGTGATGGGCGCGATTATCTGGCTGCTGCTGGGGCGTGACGTCGGGTATCCGATGGTGCTGGGCGTGCTGCTGATCAGCAGTATTGCGGGGGTGATCATTCATATTCCGGCCGGCATCGGCGTACTGGAAGCGGTCTTCCTCGCCCTGCTCAGCGGTCAGCACGCCTCGCACGGCACCATTATTGCGGCGCTGCTGGCCTATCGCGTGCTCTACTTTATTCTGCCGCTGCTGCTGGCGCTGGTGCTCTATCTGGGGCTGGAGAGTCGGGCAAAACATCTGCGTCAGAAGAACGAGCAGAAGCTGCAGAAGTCGTAATAAAAAAAGGAGGCGCAGCCGCTGCGCCTCCTTTTGTGCATTATCCGCTTAGCGGCGGTTGCCGAAGATCCGCAGCAGCATCAGGAACAGGTTGATGAAGTCGAGATAGAGCGTCAGCGCGCCCATAATCGAGTAGCGACGCAGGTTTTCCGTGTCGCGGGCATCGATCTGCTCACCGATATTTTTCAGCTTCTGCGTGTCATAGGCGGTCAGGCCCACAAACACCACCACTCCGATATAGGTAATCGCCCACATCAGCGCCGGGCTTTTCAGCCAGAAGTTCACCAGCGACGCCAGCAGGATACCAATCAGCGCCATAAACAGCAGGCTGCCCAGACGGGTCAGGTCGCGTTTAGTGGTGTAGCCGTAGAAGGTCATCGCACCAAACATCCCCGCCGTGACGAAGAAGGTGCTGGCGATAGAGGAGTAGGTGTAAACCAGGAAGATGCTCGCCATCGTCAGGCCGGTCAGCGCCGAATAGAGCATAAACAGTCCGGTGGCCACTGCCCCGCTCAGACGATGCACCATGCCGGAAAGGACAAACACCAGCGCCAGCTGCGCGATAATCAGCCCGAAAAAGGTGATGCGGTTAGCGAACACCAGCTCCATCACCGCTGGCGTACGGGCCGCAAACCAGGAGACAAATGCCGTCAGTAACAGGCCGCATGTCATCCAGCCATAGACCTGAGCCATATAGGCCTGCAGCCCGCGCGAGGCGGGTTGAACGATAGAATCATTTCGTGGATATCGGTCCATGATGCACCTCTTGTTAAAATGGGAACGCGCTTCCCGCAGGAAGCCGGTTTAATGCGGGGCCGCCAGGGTCAGCCTCCACGGTCTGTACGACCGGAAGCGGCTGAGCGCGGAACAGAACGGCGGCCATCTGCCGCGCCTGCCGGCACCATCTCTAAGTGTGGCACAGCTCAGCTCAACTGCGCCACAACCTGCCGCTTAGCGCCGCGACAGACACTGCTGATAACGACTGTCGACGCGCTGCGCAAACCACGCCGTGGTGAGGTTACGGGTGATTTTCGGGCTTTCGAGCTTAATGCCCGGCAGCATTTCGCGCGGTAACCGGCGGCCGGCCATCTTATCCGCCAGGGTAAAGACCTGTTTCCACAGCGTGCTGTCGCTGAAACTTTCCTTATCCCCTTTTTCCAGATCGCGTCGGATCGCGCTGTTGCTCATATCAATCTGCTTCGACAGCGTCCGCACCGCCAGCTCCGTGCTGCCCGCCGCGTCCGATCCATAGAGGATCAGATCGCCATCCAGCGCCAGCTTCATCCCGGTCGCGCGCGCCACCGCTGCCTGAAACGCCGCGTTGCGGCTTGCATACCAGCCCGCGTTGAAATCAGCGAAGCGATAGAGCGGCTGAGTATAGTCCGCCGGGTAGCCAAGCAGATGCATCGTGCCGAAGTAGATCCCGCCGTGGCGGGTAAAGACTTCCCGCCGGATGGTGCCATCGACGGGCCACGGATAGCCTCTGGCATGTGCTTCGGCAAAGGCAATGCTGACCTGCATCGGCCCGCCAGTGTGGATCGGGTTGAGATGACCAAACAGCGTCTGGCCCATCGGCACCATATCGATCAGGTCGTCAAAAATCGCGCTCAGCTCTTTTTCACTGCGCACGTTATCCAGCCGGGTGGCATAGCTCTCGCCGGTCGGCGATTTAATCTGCAGCGCGGTGCGCACCAGGAAGGCGGGGACGTGTACTTTTGCCGCCCGGCGGTCGATCTCACCCCAGGCGATCTTTGACAGGCCCGGCACGGCGGCTTCGGCGCTGAAGTTGCTCTCCTGATCCGCGACGGCGATCACCGCACAGAGATTGCTGACGCTGGGATCGATCTGCTGCGTGCGGAAGGTGGTGTAGATGTCGTCGCGCCACGCCGCTTTATTGCTGACGTGCGGTGGCAGCAGCCGCTGGATCTGCGCTTTGACATCGTCGGGCTGCCGGACCGGGGCCTCAGGCGTTTTTTTGCTGCTACAGCCTGCCAGCACCAGTGCGGCGACCAGCGTCAGACGTTGCAGTATCGGAGTGAATGACATACCTGTCCTCAGAATTGACGAAAGCCCTACTCTATCATCGCCCGCACTGCGCAGGCAGGAGAGAACTGAACTAAGGTTAGCTTTTTTAACGGTAAAGGAACTTACGATGTTTAAACTCTGGCCAGTTGCGGCGTTCAGCCTGATATTAACCGGCTGTGGCGCCAATAATACGCCCGCGCAGGTGCACTCACCGGGTGCGCCCACCTCCTCCTCGCTGAAGGTGCTGGAAAGCGGTGCCAGCGTGCTGCAGTCGCGCCCGCCGATTGACGCTATCAATACCTACCTCGACGGCTTCCATTTTTACAACGGCGATAAGAACGGTCAGATGGAGGCGCACCACTATGTTACCGTCCTGAACGACGACGTGATGCAGGCGGTGATCTATGACGGCAACACGCGCGACGCGCGGCTGATGGGGGTCGAATACATCATCAGCGAACGGCTGTTTAACACGCTGCCGCCCGACGAGAAGAAGCTGTGGCACAGCCACCAGTATGAGGTGAAATCGGGCACGCTGATTGCACCCGGCTTACCGCAGGCCGCCGACCACGCCCTGATGACGCGCATCGTGAACACTTACGGCAAAACCTGGCACACCTGGCACACCGATCGCGACAAAACGCTGCCAATCGGCATTCCGGCGCTGATGATGGGCTTTACCGCGGATGGGCAGATGGACTCGCGACTGCTGGCCGATCGCGATCGCCGGTTTGACGTTGATACTAAACAGATCCGAGCCGGGCGGGCGGATATCGTCGCGCATCCGGCGGCAGCGGGCGCCAACGCCTGGCAGCAGGGTCAGGTGATTCAGCTTAAGCGCACAGAGGGCGGCGGTGAGCACAGCCACGGCCAGACCGGATTTGGCCCGGCGGAGCAGCTGAAACAGCCTTAAACAGGCTGGCGGGATCGTCAGCGGGCCGCACGCGCGTCCCGCTGAGCCTGACAGCCTACTCCCAGCGCCGTGCGGCCTGGTGATCGCTGTCGCGGGCGTCCACCCAGCGGTCGCCCTGCTCTGTGGCTTCGCGCTTCCAGAACGGCGCGCGGGTCTTCAGGTAATCCATGATGAACTCTGCGGCAGAAAAGGCGCTGCCGCGATGGGCGCTGGTGACGCCCACCAGCACGATTTCATCGCCGGGAAACAGCTCGCCAACGCGATGGATCACCGTCACGCGCTGCAACGGCCAGCGTTCACGCGCCGCGTCGACGATCTCCTGCAGCGCTTTCTCGGTCATGCCGGGATAGTGCTCCAGGGTCAGCGCGGCGACGTTATCGCCCAGATTATGATTGCGGACTTTACCGGTGAAGGTCACGACCGCCCCATCCTCATCACAGGCCGCCAGCCAGCGATAGGCTTCTGCCATCTCGAAAGGCGCGGGGCCAACCCGAATCTGCGTCTCCATCTCAGCCTCCGGTCACGGGCGGGAAAAAGGCGACTTCATCCCCGTCATGCAGCGGATGGGTCATCGGCACCAGCGTCTGATTCACGGCAGCCAGCAGTTTGCCCGGCTCCAGTGCCAGCGCCCAGCGGTCGTCCCGATCGGCCAGTGCCGCGCGCAGCGTGGCCACATCCGGATAGTCCGCAGCCACCTCAAGCGACGCGGTGCCGGTCAGCTCACGCACCTGGGCAAAAAACAGTACGTTAATCATGCGTCACCGCCTGAAAATCGCCGCTTTTGCCGCCGCTTTTGCTGATTAAACGCAGCTGGTCGATAACGATGTCCTTCTGCACCGCTTTGCACATGTCGTAGATGGTCAGTGCGGCCACCGAGGCGGCCGTCAGCGCTTCCATCTCCACGCCGGTCTTGCCGGTCAGACGGCAGAGGGAGGTGATGCGCACCCGGTTGTGAACCGGTTCCGCTTCCAGATTGACCTCCACCTTGCTCAGCATCAGCGGATGGCAAAGCGGGATCAGCTCCCAGGTGCGCTTCGCGGCCTGGATACCGGCGATGCGCGCGGTGGCAAAGACATCCCCTTTGTGATGACTGCCTTCGATAATCATCTGCAGCGTGTCCGGCTGCATCAGCACCAGCACTTCGGCCCGCGCTTCGCGGACGGTTTCGGCTTTGGCGGAGACATCCACCATATGCGCTTCGCCCGCCGCGTTAATGTGTGTGAGTTGAGACATGCTTACCGTTCTTACCGTTTCTTCAGATGGGAGACAAAGTTGCAGGGCGCAGTGCGCGCATCGAGCTGATCCGCGATAATCCGCTCCCAGGCTGTGCGGCAGGCGCTGGTGGAGCCCGGCACGGCCAGGATCAGCGTCCCGTTAGCCAGACCGGCAACGGCGCGTGACTGCAGCGTCGAACCGCCAATCTCCTCATAGGAGATCATCCGAAAGAGTTCGCCGAACCCGTCAATTTCGCGATCAAACAGCGGCTGCAGCGCTTCCGGCGTGCTGTTTTTCAGGTTAAAGCCGGTTCCGCCATTGATGATCACCACCTGCACATCTTCACTGGCGATCCAGCGCGACACCGTGGCGCGAATGCGATAGAGATTTTCCGGCACGATGGCGTGGTCGACCACCTCATGGCCCGCTTCTGCGGCGGCGGCGCGCAGATAGTCGCCGGAGGTGTCGTTACTGGCGTCACGTCGATCGGACACCGTCATCACCGCAATCTGTACGGTCTGAAATTCGCTGGCGGATTTACCCATACTTCCTCCTGAAATTAGCCACCAATATAAGAGAGATTCTGTGTGATGCCGGTGTTGCCCTGATGCAGGAAGTGCGTCTGCTTTTTCTGCCCCAGGCTGCTGGCGATCCGCGCCTGCAGTTCGGCCTGCTGATCGTCAGATGCCAGCAGATCGCGCAGCGGCACGCCGCCATCGCCAAACAGGCAAAGGTGGAGATTGCCCTGCGCCGACACGCGCAGGCGATTGCAGCTGGCACAGAAATCTTTGGCGTAAGGCATGATCAGGCCGATTTCGCCGACATAGTCGGGGTGATAAAAGACCTGCGCCGGGCCGTCACTGCGGCCGCTTTCGCGACGCTGCCAGCCCTGCGCGATCAGCTGATCGCGGATCACGGTGCCGGAAACGTGCTGATCGCGGAACAGCGTGCCGCCGTCGCCGGTCTCCATCAGCTCGATAAAGCGCAGCTGGATCGGCCGGGTGCGGATCCAGTCAAGGAAAGTGGCGAGATTACGGCTGTTGAGATCACGCATCAGCACGCTGTTGACTTTGACCTGGCGGAAGCCAGCGTCCAGCGCCGCATCAATACCGCTCATTACCTGATGGAACTTATCCTGACCGGTGATGGCGTGAAACTGACGGGCGTCCAGACTGTCGACGCTGACGTTGAGCGCGGTCAGCCCCGCCTCGCGCCACTGCTTCACATCACGCGCCAGCCGGTAACCGTTGGTAGTGACCGCAATCTGACGAATCGCGGCGTTTTCACGTACGGCCGCAATGATGTCGGTGAAGTCGCGACGCAGCGACGGCTCACCGCCGGTCAGCCGCACTTTTTCCGTGCCGGCGGCGGCAAAGGCGCGCGTGACACGACGGATTTCATCCAGTGAGAGAAAGCTTTTGTTACGAATTCCCTGCGGTTTATAGCCGTCAGGGAGACAGTAGGTACAGCGGAAATTACAGACATCCGTGACCGACAGGCGCAGGTAATAGAACTTACGCGCGTATGCATCAGTAAATTGTGACACCAGAACACCTTTCCAGATTGGGAGATGCAGTCATTTCTTCCTGCACCCTGGCAGCTCTAAGGCTACGGCCTGAATCCCCTATCCGCAGACGTAGGCATTCAGGCTTGAGTGTACGCTGACCCCTTGATCAGCGCGGTAATCATGATGGTAGCGTGATTTACGCCACTCTTCCATGTGCTGTTTTCGCTATATAATCTTATACATAGCGAATTTTCACCGCATTTTCGCGACAGGATACGTTAAAATACCCGCCAGATTTTGACGCAAGTCATGCGCGCGGGCTTAGCGTTTAGAGCCTCGCCACGCGAACAGATTTTAAGGAGAAGTATGAATCGCACACTGGCCGATCTTGATCGCGTTGTGGCGCTGGGTGGCGGACACGGTTTAGGCCGCGTGATGTCTGCCCTTTCCCCGCTGGGCTCGCGTCTGACCGGTATCGTTACCACTACCGACAACGGCGGTTCAACCGGCCGTATCCGACGCTCCGAGGGCGGCATCGCCTGGGGCGACATGCGCAACTGTCTCAATCAGCTGATCGCCGAACCCAGCGTCGCGTCGGCGATGTTCGAGTATCGCTTTTCCGGGAATGGCGAGCTGGCCGGACACAACCTCGGCAACCTGATGCTGCGGGCGCTGGATCAGCTGAGCGTGCGTCCGCTGGAGGCGATTAACATCATCCGTAATCTGCTGAAGGTGGATGCTTTTTTAATCCCGATGTCGGAGCAGCCGGTAGACCTGGTGGCGATGGATGCCGAAGGCAATATGGTTTACGGCGAGACGGCGATTGACGAGATGAAGCAGCCGCCGCAGGAGCTGATGCTGCATCCCACTGTGCAGCCCACACGGGAGGCGCTGCAGGCCATCGGTGAAGCGGATCTGATCCTGATCGGGCCAGGGAGCTTTTATACCAGCCTGATGCCGATCCTGCTGATGGAGGAGATGGCGCAGGCGCTGCGTCGCACGCCCGCGACCATGGTGTTCATCGGCAATCTGGGCCGCGAACTCAGCCCGGCCGCCGCCAGCCTGACGGTCGCCGACAAGCTGCAGATGATGGAGCGTTATATCGGCAAGCGGGTGATTGATGCCGTGGTGGTCGGTCCCTCGGTGGCAACTCAGGGCATTGAAAACCGCCTGATTGTCCGTGAACCGCTGGAGGCCGCCGACATCCGCTATCGTCACGACCGCCAGCTGTTACGGGTGGCGCTGGAACACGCCATTCAGGGGTTTTGACAGCACTACGAGGCCGCAATAAACAGCGTGCGCAGCTCATGCAGTTGATCGCGCACGCTGGCCGCCTGCTCGAACTCCAGGTTCTGCGCATGCTGCTGCATCTGCCCTTCCAGTTCGTGGATCTTCTTCTGCAACGCCTGCGGCGTTAACGTCAGCAGATCGGCCTGGGCCTGTGCTTCGCCAGGACGGGCCGGCTTCGCTTTACCCCGGGTTTTCACTACGTTGTTGCCGAGTTCCAGAATATCGGTGATCTTCTTGTTCAGGCCCTGCGGAACGATACCATGCTTCTCATTGTGCAGCTGCTGTTTCTCACGGCGGCGTTCGGTTTCTTCAATCGCACGCGCCATCGACGGCGTAATTTTATCACCGTAGAGAATCGCCTTACCGTTGATGTTACGCGCCGCACGACCAATGGTCTGGATCAGCGAGCGCTCAGAGCGCAGGAAGCCCTCTTTGTCCGCGTCCAGAATCGCCACCAGCGACACTTCCGGCATATCCAGCCCCTCACGCAGTAAGTTGATGCCCACCAGCACATCAAACTCTCCCAGGCGAAGGTCGCGGATAATCTCCATACGCTCGACGGTGTCGATATCGGAGTGCAGATAGCGCACTTTCTCGCCGTGCTCGGTCAGATACTCGGTGAGATCTTCCGCCATGCGCTTGGTCAGCACCGTCACCAGAATACGCTCGTTGATCGCCACACGCTGGCGGATCTCCGACAGCAGATCGTCAACCTGCGTGCCTACCGGGCGCACTTCGATGATCGGATCCAGCAGGCCGGTCGGACGCACTACCTGATCCACCACCTCGTTACCCGACTTCTCCAGCTCATATTTGCCGGGCGTCGCCGAAACATAGATGGTCTGCGGGGCCAGCGCCTCAAACTCTTCAAACTTCATCGGACGGTTATCCAGCGCCGACGGCAGGCGGAAACCATACTCCACCAGCGTCTCTTTACGCGCCCGGTCGCCTTTGTACATGCCGCCAATCTGCGGGATGGTGACGTGGGACTCATCCACCACCAGCAGGCCATCGGCAGGCAGGTAGTCAAACAGCGTCGGGGGCGCTTCGCCCGGCCCGCGCGCGGACAGGTAGCGCGAATAGTTTTCGATGCCTGAGCAGTAACCCAGCTCGCTCATCATCTCCAGGTCAAACTGGGTTCGCTGCGTAATCCGCTGCTCTTCCAGCAGTTTGTTGTTCTCCAGCAGCACCCGGCGACGATCCGCCAGTTCCACTTTGATCTCCTCCATCGCCTGCAGGATACGTTCGCGCGGCGTCACGTAGTGCGTCTTGGGGTAGATCGTGAAGCGGGGAACCACCGAATCGACCTGGCCGGTCAGCGGATCAAACAGCGACAGCCGCTCCACCTCCTCGTCGAACAGCTCAACCCGCAGGGCGATATCGTCCGATTCCGCCGGGAAGATGTCGATCACTTCGCCCCGCACCCGGAAGGTGCCGCGCTGGAACGCCTGGTCGTTGCGGGTGTACTGCAGCTCGGAGAGGCGACGCAGGATGCTGCGCTGGTCGATGATCATGCCGCGGGTCAGGTGCAGCATCATTTTCAGATAGAGATCGGGATCGCCCAGACCATAAATCGCTGAAACCGAGGCTACTACGATGACATCGCGCCGCTCCAGCAGCGCCTTGGTCGCCGAGAGACGCATCTGTTCGATGTGCTCGTTCACCGACGCATCTTTTTCGATGAAGGTGTCGGAGCTGGGCACGTAGGCTTCCGGCTGATAGTAGTCGTAGTAGGAAACGAAAAACTCCACGGCATTTTCCGGGAAAAACTCTTTCATCTCGCCATAGAGCTGGGCCGCCAGTGTCTTGTTAGGCGCCAGCACCATCGTCGGCCGGTTAAGATCGGCAATCACGTTGGCGACGGTGAAGGTCTTACCGGAGCCGGTCACCCCCAACAGGGTCTGATGGGCCAGTCCATCCTCCAGCCCCTCTTCCAGGCGACGGATCGCCTCGGGCTGATCGCCCGAAGGTTTAAAGGCGGAATTCAATTTAAAGGCTTTACTCATGAATGCAGTTCCTGCTGGAGAAGTCGGCGGGCAGGCACTTATTTTACTCTGCTATGGTGATTTTGCCAGAAAAAAATACTGGATATAAAAACAGTAATAATGCAGTGTAGAGGCGAGAGGCACAATTTCTGCCGCTTCGATACCCAACCTGAACCGGCGTAAAGGGTGTTGCGCAATGTTATCCCCAGGCGAGGATCAGATTTAACATTTGTCAATAGAGCGTCACAAAATTACAGTTCGGTTAACTGACAGAAAATTCGCAGGCTTGTTTTTTGATAAGCAACTGATTTTATTAGATTAAGCTTATAAGGCCAGATTCTCGTCATTATGTTACCAGGCCCCGTATTTCCTCGCTTCCAACTGGTTTTCATGACCTAATGCACAAGGTTATCCACAGGAATGGTGGATAAGTGATGGCAGCCCCGCCGCCATCAGCTGTGTATAATTTTTCCCTCTCCTCCCGTCACCCCGAAAATAATTTTTTTTGCGTTAAATTTCGCACCAGGCAGTGACGGATAATTCTGCAATTTTACGCTGTCGCGCGGCCCGTCACGCAAAATTTCGCCGATCCACTAAGATTCTTAATCAGATGTCCTGCTTCTTTACCGCCCGTCTGCACCAGAAACAGTGCTTCGCAGCACTGCAAAAGTGCAGGCGCGTGATTGCCGTGGGGAATTGATAAGTTTTTCTCATATTTTCTCCCGCAGGCAGGCCAGCGCAGCCACAAAACAGGGCCATTTTCAGACCTGGCCTGGTAATTGCAGCACTCCATCGCGTCACCGGATGTTGTGCGCACTGAGTGGCAATGGCGAGACCACCGTTGCTGATGACTGGGTTGCCAGACGACAGAGAGCGGAAGCAATCAGGCTAATGATCGGGAAGGAGAGTGTCAGATGCTGAGTTTACGTTCGGTCAATCAATTTTACGGTCAGAACCATATTCTGTGGGATGTGGACCTGGATCTGTCGCCTGGCACCTGCACCGGCATTCTTGGCCGGCCCGGCATGGGTAAAACCACGCTGGTGAACTGCATCATGGGCAGACTGCCGATTAACAGCGGCTCCATCTCCTGGAAAGAGGATGGTTCGCCGCCGGAAGATCTGCTGCTGCAACCGGCTGAACAGCGGGCGCAGATGGGCATTGGTTATGTTCCGCAGGGGCGTCATATTTTTACCCAGATGAGCGTGGAAGATAACCTGCTGATTGCGCTGCTGGCCGGTGCCAGCCAGCAGGATCGCCACCGCGCCATACCCGAAATGGTCTTCGATCTCTTTCCGGCGCTCTACTCACTGCGTCAGCAGCGCAGCGGCGATCTGCCCATCGATCAGCAGCAGCAGCTGGCCCTGGCGCGCGCGCTGGTGCTGCAACCCAAGCTGCTGATTCTGGATGAGCCGACCGACGGCATGTCGCCGTGGCTGGAAGAGGAGATGGGTAACCTGATCCGTCGGCTTAACCTCGATTACGGGCTGACCATCCTGCTACTGGAACAGCGTCTGTCGCTGATCCGGCGGGTAGCCGACTATTTTCTGCTGCTGCACCGTGGCCGCAATGTGGCGCAGGGCAGCATGGCGCAGCTCGACGATTACACTGTCGATAAGTGGCTGACCGTGGCCTGACGGGCGGGAGCCGGACCGCGCAGCACAGCCTGACATACAGGCTGTGCTACGCGGAAAGGATGACGATGAAGCCCTGGCCCGGCGCTTATTCCGGCAGCGTCAGATAGTGACCACAGTCAGCCTGCTGCGCCGCCTCGGTAAACCAGGGAAGTGTGCCCAGGCAGGGTGCAGGCAGACGGTTTTTCAGGCTGGTGAGATACTCCGCATAGCGCCTGCCCGGTGGCTCGACGGTGTTGGCGATCCAGCCCACCAGCGGCAGGCCGCACGCCTGTATCGCCTCTGCGGTCAGCAGGGCGTGGTTGATGCAGCCCAGCTTAATCCCCACCACCAGGATGACCGGCAGCCGTTCGCTGACCACCCAGTCGGCATAGGTGTGCGTTTCGGACAGCGGGGTGTACCAGCCGCCCGCGCCCTCCACCAGAATCCAGTCCGCCAGCGGCTCCAGCGCCGCCAGCCCCGCCGAGAGAGCCAGATGGGTGATCGGCCTGCCCTCTTCGGCGCTGACGATGTGCGGCGAGGTCGGCTCCATAAACGCCAGAGGATTGACCTGCTGATAGGTCAGCGGCACGTTGCTGTAGCGCTGCAGCGCCAGCGCATCGCTGTTGCGGATCCCTTCCGGCGTCAGCTCACAGCCCGAGGCCACCGGCTTATAGCCCGCACAGCGGTAGCCTGCGGCGGCGGCGGCCTGCAGCAACGCGCCGCTGGCGACCGTTTTGCCGACTTCGGTGTCAGTCCCGGTGATAAACAGGCGTTTCATGATGCACTTACTCCATAGATTAAATGGTAACTCAGACGATAGCCGTGCCGATCGCGCGGCCAGTGCGCCTCCAGCTGGCTGAGCCGTTGCCGGGTCAGGATCTGTCCGTCGCGCCCCTGATGCAGATGGGTTGCCCCGATCCCCTTCAGGGAGCGCATCGCGCTGAGCGCGTCGGGAAAGTGCAGCGTCACCCGCTCCGAGGAACAGCCGAGTTGCTGAGCATGACAGGCCGCGGCAATCTGCGACTCGCTGAGAAAGCGGTTGGCATGCGGCATGGCATCCAGATGTGACCAGGCCTCATGCACCTCCTGCAGCGAACCATCGCCCAGGGTGGAGAACAGCAGCGTGCCGCCGGGCCGGAGTACCCGCCGGAACTGGCGCAGTGCGCCGGGCAGATCGTCACTCCACTGCACCGCCAGATTGCTCCACACCAGGTCCGTCGAGTTATCCGCCAGCGGCAGCGCGTCGATGTCCCCGACCAGATAGTGCTGCGCGGCATCGTTATCCCGTGCCTGTTGCAGCATCTGTACAGAGAGATCCAGCGCCGTCACCTGTTTGCCGCGTTCACGCCACAGCCGGCTATACCAGCCGGTGCCGCAGCCGGCATCCAGCAGCTGCAGGCCGCTCTGCGCGGGCGCACGTGCCAGCAGCGCATCTCCGCTGAGACGCTGCAGCGCGGCGTGAGCATCGTATCCTCCTGCCGCCCGGCCAAAGGCGCGCGCCACCGCCTGTTTATCAACCCGCAGCGTCATGCAGTGCCTCCAGTAAACGATCGATATCGTCCGGGCGATGCGCCGCCGTCAGGGTGATGCGAAGCCGCGCGGTGCCCGGCGGCACGGTAGGCGGCCGGATCGCACTGACCCAGCAGCCCGCCTCCGCCAGCCGCTGTGAGAGCGCCAGCGCCTCGCTGTTTTCCCCTACCAGCAGTGGCTGAATCGCACTGGCTGACGCCATCAGTTGCCACGGCAGCGACGCCGCCCCGCGCCGGAAATGTGCAATGTTCTGCTGTAACTGCTGGCGCAGCGCCTCGCCATGCTGAATTTCGCGCAGCGCCGCCTGCAACGCGACCGCCTGGGCTGCGGGCATCGCCGTTGAGTAGATGAGATGGCGGCTGAACTGTAAAAAGTAGTCGGCGGTGTCACCATCGCAGAGCAGCGCGGCCCCGCTGACGCCAAACGCTTTGCCAAAGGTGATCACCAGCAGTTCCGGTTTAACGCCCTGCTGCCAGCAGCTGCCGCGCCCCTGCTCGCCCACCACGCCGATGCCATGCGCATCATCCACCAGCAGCCAGCCTCTGGCCTGCTGCGTCTGTTGCGCCAGGGCGGCCAGCGGCGCGCTGTCGCCATCCATGCTGAAGATGCCTTCCGTCACCACCAGCGTTTCCCCGGCGCAGGGGGCGGCGAGTCGGGCCGCCAGGCTCTCCGGCGCGTTATGAGTGAAACGTCGCAGCTGAGCCGGGCTGTGGCTGGCGGCGTCGAGCAGCGAGGCGTGGCTGAGCCTGTCCGCCAGAATACGGTCGTCCTTCTCCCCCAGCAGATGGATTACCGCCTGATTTGCCGCAAAACCGGAGATGAACAGCAGCGCCCGGTCATAGCCGAGCCACGCCGCCAGCTCCGCCTCCAGATCGGCGTGCTGGCGGTGATAACCGGTGACATGCCCCGAGGCGCCCGCGCCCGCGCCCGCCAGCGCCGCGCCCTGCTGCCAGGCGGCGATCACCGCCGGATGCCGGGTTAAACCGAGGTAGTCATTGCTGGAGAAGTGGAGATAGTCGCGGCCACCGCTCCGCAGCGTGCGGGTAGACTGCTGATCAATGATCCGACGCTGCCGCCAGCCGTCGGCCGCACGGCGCTGCTCCAGCGCCTGCCGGAGTCGTTGCTGCCAGCTCATTACAGCGCCGCGTTGTAGAACTGTTCAGTGTCGGCATGGAAAAGCTGCTCGCTGAGTGCCTGCGCCTGCTGCTGATCGCCATGATGGGTGTGCGTATGTTCCGGGTTAAGCCCCAGCTTGCGGAACAGCACGCGGTCTTTATCCTCTTCCGGGTTCGGCGTGGTCAGCAGTTTGCAGCCGTAGAAAATCGAGTTGGCCCCGGCCATAAAGCACATCGCCTGGGTCTGCTCGCTCATCTGCTCACGGCCCGCCGACAGACGGACGTGCGAGGTCGGCATCATGATGCGCGCCACCGCAATAGTGCGGATAAAATCGAACGGCTCCACATCCTCGTTATCGGCCAGCGGCGTGCCTTTGACCTTGACCAGCATGTTGATCGGCACGCTCTCCGGCGGCGTCGGCAGATTGGCTAACTGCACCAGCAGCCCGGCGCGGTCGTTTACGGTTTCGCCCAGGCCGACAATGCCGCCTGAACAGACCTTAATCCCGGCGTCGCGCACTTTGCCCAGCGTATCCAGACGCTCCTGATAGCTGCGGGTGGTGATGATGGAGCCATAGAACTCCGGCGAGGTGTCGAGATTATGGTTGTAAAAATCCAGACCCGCGCCCGCCAGGCGCTGCGCCTGCTGCTCGCTGAGCGTGCCCAGCGTCATACAGGTTTCCATCCCCATCGCTTTAACGCCTTCCACCATCTTTTCCAGATAGGGCATGTCGCGCTCGTGAGGATTTTTCCACGCCGCCCCCATGCAGAAGCGGGTCGACCCGGCGGCTTTCGCCTGACGCGCAGAGGCCAGGACCTCCTCCACCTCCATCAGACGTTCCGACTCCAGGCCGGTCTTGTAGCGCGCGCTCTGCGGGCAATATTTGCAGTCTTCCGGACAGGCGCCGGTTTTGATCGACAACAGGGTACTGACCTGCACCTGGCGCGGATCGAAGTGCTCACGATGCACCTGCTGCGCTTTAAACATCAGTTCAAGAAAAGGTGCATCAAACAGGGCTTGCGCCTGTGCAATTGTCCAGCGTTGAGCCATTACTTACTCCAGAAAAGGGTGTCATCCCGACGAAAAGCAGGGTTATACTTGTAAACTATATTTTTTTATTTTGGTTTACAACTCCGATGACTACCGCCGTTTTTTCCGCAGACGATGCCCGTTTTGACCGCCAGCATATCTGGCATCCTTACACCTCAATGCAGGATCCGCTGCCCTGCTATCCGGTGGTCGCTGCACACGGTTTTCAGCTGCAGCTGGCCGATGGGCGCGAACTGGTGGACGGTATGTCCTCGTGGTGGGCGGCGATCCACGGCTACAACCATCCGCGTCTGAACCGGGCGCTGACGGAGCAGGCTTCACAGATGTCGCACGTCATGTTTGGCGGCATTACCCACCCGGCGGCGGTGGCGCTCTGTCGTCAGCTGGTGGCGATGACGGCCGATCCGCTGGAGTGCGTCTTTCTGGCTGATTCCGGCTCGGTGGCGGTGGAAGTCTCGATGAAGATGGCGCTGCAGTACTGGCTGGGACGGGGCGAAACCCGCCAGCAGTTTCTGACGCTGAAACGCGGCTATCACGGCGATACCTTTGCCGCGATGTCAGTGTGCGATCCTGAGAACTCGATGCACAGTCTGTGGCGCGGCTATCTGCCCGAACATCACTTTGCGGCGGCACCGGCCTGCGGCTTTGATGAGGCGTGGAACCCGGCCGATTTCGACAATTTCGCCCGGCTTATCGAAACGCATCACCGGCAGCTGGCGGCGGTGATCCTGGAGCCGATCGTGCAGGGCGCAGGCGGCATGCGTCTCTATCATCCGCGCTACCTGCAGCAGGTGCGTGAGGCGTGTGACCGCTATGGCGTGCTGCTGATTGCCGATGAGATCGCCACCGGTTTTGGCCGCACCGGCAAACTGTTTGCCTGTGAACATGCGGGCATCACGCCGGATATCCTCTGTGTTGGCAAAGCGCTGACCGGCGGCATGATGACGCTCTCCGCTACCCTGGCCACCCGCGAGGTGGCCGACACCATCAGCCGCAGCGCAGCCGGGTGCTTTATGCATGGCCCGACCTTTATGGGCAATCCGCTGGCCTGCGCGGTGGCGGCAGAGAGCCTGACGATGCTGGCCGAGGGGCACTGGCAGCAGCAGGTGGCGGGTATCGAACAGCAGCTGCGGGCCGAACTGCTGCCGCTGCGCAGCTCACCGCAGGTGGCGGATGTGCGCGTGCTGGGCGCGATTGGCGTGGTAGAGACGCATCAGCCGGTCAATATGGCGGCGCTGCAGCAGTTCTTTGTGGAGCAGGGTGTCTGGATCCGGCCGTTTGGCCGGCTCATCTACCTGATGCCGCCCTATATCATTACGCCGCAGGCGCTGAGTCAGCTGGTGCAGGCGATTGGCGGCGCGCTGGCGCATCCGCAACATTTTAGCGGCTGAGGCGGGTGGCCCCCTGGCATGGGTGGCGCTTTTGGTTATGATGAAAGACTATTCATCGACAATCGAGGAGATGTGATGCGCATTGTGAGTCAGGATTTTAATGACGGCGAGAAGATGCCTGAAAAGCATGTTTTCAACGGCATGGGGTATCAGGGCGAGAATATCTCTCCCCATCTGGCCTGGGAAGAGGCCCCCGAAGGCACCCGAAGTTTTGTCGTGACCTGCTACGATCCTGACGCGCCGACCGGCTCCGGCTGGTGGCACTGGGTGGTAGCAAACATTCCGGCCAGCACCACGTCACTGCCGCAGGGTGCCGGTTCCGGCAAAGCCTCACTGCCCGCAGGCGCGATCCAGACCCGTACCGATTTCGGTCAGGCGGGCTACGGTGGCGCCGCGCCGCCACAGGGCGAAACCCATCGCTACATCTTCACCGTGCATGCGCTGGATGTGGAGACAATTGAGGTAGATGAGGGCGCCAGCGGCGCGATGGTCGGCTTTAACGTGCATTTCCACGCGCTGGCAAGTGCCTCGCTGACCGTGAACTATCAGTAGTGCAGTACGCCTCTCCCGCCCAAGAGAGGCGTCTTTCGTGGCGGGTTACGCCTGCAGTGCGTGGATCACCACCCACATCGGCCCCTGCCCTACCGCATAACGGCCCAGCGGCTGCAACAGCCCTTTGGGTTCGCTAATCGCATAGACTTCGATGTGATGAGATTTCTGCCCGGCGGCCACCAGAAAACGTCCGCTGTGATCGATATTAAAGCCGCGCGGCTGGGTTTCGGTCGGCTGGAATCCTTCCAGGGTCAGCTCATCGCCCGCTTCGCTGACGCTGAAGATCGCCAGCGTGCTGCTGGTGCGATCGCAGGCGTAGAGGAAGCGGCCATCAGGCGTCAGATGAATATCGGCGGCCCAGCGCGTGCCGTTAAAGTCCGGCGGCATCATATCCAGTGTCTGCACGCTTTCGGCTTCGCCTTCACCGTTATTTAATGCCCAGACCTCAACCGTGCTGTCGAGTTCGTTAACGCAGTAGGCGTAGTGGCCGCCCGGATGGAACTGCATATGGCGCGGACCGGCACCTTCCACCGTCGTCACCTGCGCCTGCGGGCGCGGCGTCAGCTGACCCGCCTCATTCAGCGCAAACAGGCAGATGCGATCCTGCTTCAGTGCCGGAACATAGAGCGTCGTGTTGTCGTTATCGATATTGGCGGAGTGACAGCCGTCAAGGCCGTTAATAACCTGCAGCGGTGCCTGCGGAATGCCCTCTTCATCGATCGGGCTGACGCTGACGCAGGCATCATTGTAAGAGCCGCAGAACAGAAACCGGCCCTGATGATCGGTGGAGATGTGGGTCGGGCTGCCGGGCAGCGGCGCCTGGCCCGCCTCGGTCAGCGTGCCATCGGCGGCGATACGAAACGCCAGCACGCGGAAATTGGGACGCACACCGACATAGAGAAAATCGCGTTTTGGACTCACCACCATCGGCTGAACCTGGCCGGCGACATCCGTCACCTGAAGCAACGTCAGCCCGCCCTCATCATTCATCTGCCAGACGTGAATCTGCTGGCTCTCGGGACTGGCGGTGTAGACAACCTGTTTCATGCATTCTCCTTTTTTGCTGCCTGTTCATGATCTGTGACTCACTGTAGCGCGTTTTACTGCCCGACGCTGAAATCATTTGTGTCCGGTTTTTTGTCTCCGGGCCGTGGTCAGGTGTAGACTTTACCCCCTGCAAACCCGGAAAAATGGAAGGATAAATGCGCTACCGTGTCATTGCCCTCGACCTCGACGGCACGCTGCTGACCCCAGCTAAAACGATTCTGCCGCAGTCTGTTGACGCCCTGCACCAGGCACGCCAGGCGGGCGTGCATGTCGCTATCGTTACCGGACGCCATCACTGCGCCATTCACCCTTTTTATCAGGCATTACAACTGGATACACCCGCAATCTGCTGTAATGGCACCTACCTGTATGATTACCAGGCGAAAAAGGTGCTGGCCGCCGATCCGCTGGAACCGGCGCGGGCCTTACAGGTGATTGAGATGCTGGATCGTCAGCAGATTCACGGGCTGCTCTATGTGGATGACGCGATGCTCTATCAGACCCCGACCGGTCATGTGACGCGCACCCTGAAATGGGCCGAATCTCTGCCGCCCCACCAACGCCCGCTGTTCCGTCAGGTGCCCGACCTGGCGCAGGCTGCGCGTGACGCCGGTGCGATCTGGAAGTTTGCCCTGTCGCACGAAAACATCCCCGAACTGCAGCAGTTCGCCCGCACGGTTGAAGCGGAGCTGGGCCTGGCGTGTGAGTGGTCCTGGCACGATCAGGTGGATATCGCGAAGGGGGGTAACAGCAAAGGCAGACGGCTGGCGCAGTGGGTCGAATCACTGGGCCTTACCATGGATGATGTGATTGCGTTCGGCGATAACTATAACGATCTCAGCATGCTGGAAACGGCCGGGCTCGGCGTAGCGATGGGCAATGCCGATGAGGCGATCCGGGCGCGGGCGAAAGTGGTGATAGGCACCAACCTGGAACCCGGTATTGCCGATACCCTCTATCGGTACGTGCTGTAATCAGGGCGTCACCGAGACGCTCTTTATCTGGGCATACAGCCACTGATCGGGCCGGATGCCCAGCTCATCACGCGCCCACGGCGTGATGCGCGCCCAGAGTTCACTGATGCCGATGCGCAGCTTCACCTCGACCTGATCCCCGACCTCCAGCAGCTCCACCACCTGCGCCGGTAAGATGTTACGGATCGAGCTGTGCTGCGGCGGTTGCAGCGCCAGCGAAACGTCGGCTGATGCGATGCGGATACGCAGCGGCGTTTTGACCGGCTGATTCACCCGGCTGACCCAGATGTGCTGATCGCCCAGCGACAGTGCTGTCATCGGATAGTCGGGATGCTGTTCCAGCACCTGCACCCGCAGCACGCTGGTCAGCTCGCTCACCGGCAGCCACGGCCGCATCGCGCTGCTGCTCCAGACCCGCTCCAGCGGACCAAAAGCTTTGACTTTGCCCGCATCCAGCACCAGCACGTTATCGGCCAGCTGCAGGATCTCCTCCAGGCTGTGCGAAACGTAGAGCATGGGGATGTCGACCTGCTTCGCCAGCTTCTGCAGATAGGGCATCAGTTCCCGTTTACGCGGCAGATCCAGCGACGCCAGCGGCTCATCCAGCAGCAACATATCCGGGGCGGTCAGCAGTGCACGGCCAATCGCCACCCGCTGTTTTTCCCCGCCCGACAGCGACCGGGGAAAGCGAGCCAGCAGCGCCTCCAGGCCCAGCAGCGACACCAGATTATCGAACTGCGCTTTCATCCCCGATGCCATGCCATATTGCAGGTTGCCCCGCACCCGATAGTGCGGAAACAGCCGCGCATCCTGGAACACATAGCCGATGCGCCGCTTCTCCGGTGGCAGCGAGATCTGCTGCTCCGCGTCGAACAGCAGACGATCTTTCAGCTGGATGCGTCCGTGCTGCGGCTGCGTCAGGCCGCTGATGGCGTTGATCAGCGAGGTTTTCCCGGCGCCGGAGACACCAAAGATGGCGGTGATCCCCCTGGCCGGGATCTGCAGGTCTACCGCCAGCTGGTGTTCGCCCTGCTGCTGAGTAAAGTTAAGTGATAGCATCAGTTCCCCATCCGCTTGCGGCTCTGCCGTGCCAGCCATTCCGACGCCAGCAGCGAGGCGAGCGCCAGCACGATAGCGATAACGCAGAGCCGCGCCGCCGCCCCTTCCGCGCCGGGCGTTTCGATCAGGGTATACATCGCCAGCGGCAGCGTGCGCGTCTCGCCGGGAATATTCGAGACAAAGGTGATGGTGGCGCCGAACTCGCCCAGCGATCGGGCAAAAGCCAGCACCGTGCCGACGATCACGCCCGGCAGAGTCAGCGGCAGCGTGATGGTCAGGAAGACCCGCCAGCGGCCGGCGCCCAGCGTGCGTGCCGCCTGCTCCAGCCGGCTATCCACCGCCTCCAGCGCCAGACGGATGGCGCGCACCATCAACGGAAACGCAATCACGGCCGACGCCAGTGCGGCTCCGCGCCAGCTGAACGCGAAGCTGAACCCGAACCAGTCGTAGAGCTTTTCTCCGATGATGCCGCGGCGGCCCAGGGTAATCAGCAGCAGATAGCCCACCACCACCGGCGGCAGCACCAGCGGCAGGTGGATCAGGCTGTCGAGCAGCGCCTTGCCGGGAAAACGGCAGCGCACCAGAATCCACGCCATCAGGATGCCAAACGGCAGACTGCCAAGCACGGCTATGCCAGAGACTTTAAGGCTAAGCACTACCGCCTGCCATTCGGGATCGCTGAGTATCATTTCGTCGGTGTAAATCCGTAATGTTTGAAGATCGCCGCGGCCTGCGGCCCTTTCAGGTAATCATAAAACGCTTTTACGCTGGCCGTGTCGCGATCGTTCACAATCGCCAGCGGATATTCCACGGGCTTGTGGCTGGAGGCCGGAAAACGCCCCACCACCGCCACCTTATCACTGGCGATCGAGTCGGAGCCGTAGACGATGCCGTAGGGCGTTTCGTTACGCTCAACCAGCGCCAGCGCCGCCCGCACATTGTTTGCAGGCGCTAACAGGGGTGCCACCACCGGCCAGGCCCCCAGCGTCTGCAGCGCCTCTTTCGCATAGATCCCCGCCGGAACGTGGTCCGGATCGCCGACCGCCAGACGTTCGCCGTGCAGCAGGGTTTTCCAGTCGGTCTGTGCGTCCAGCGTGACCGCGCGGGCGGCGGCACGGCGAGGGGCAACCAGCACCAGATCGTTGCCCAGCAGGGTAAAGCGACTGCGGGTAATCACGCTTTTTTTCGCCACCGCATCGTCCATCCACTGCTGATCGGCAGAGATAAAGAGATCGGCAGGCGCACCCTGCTCAATCTGGCGCGCCAGCGTTGACGAGGAGGCGAAAGAGGTGACGACTTTCACCCCTTTTTCCTGCTGATAGCGGCTGGCAATGTCCCGAACGGCGTTGGTCAGGGAAGCCGCCGCAAACAGGGTAATGTTATCGGCTGCCACAGCCTGCCCGGCCAGCGAAACGGTCACCAGCGCCGCAAGGCCCCAGCGATGAAAAGATAATGACATGATGCTCTCCGGCTATTCGTTGTGTAGCGGATGATACAACGCCGGTTCGGGCAGCGTCATGAAATTATCGGCAGAAGAGAGAGAAGATTGAGCAGAAGCGAGGGGAAGAAACGACCACGCCCGCACAGACGGCGGGCGTGACAGAGATTAATTATGCGAACGGGCGGAAGATTTTTCGCGGTGCCCCACTTTCGAGAAGATGTTGAACACTTCACCTAGGCCATAAATCATACCCAGCATCAGTGCCATCACCACAGGGACCATCAGGATCGCCACGGCGAGGCTTTTCAGTAATTCCAGCATGGAGAGTCTCACTCTGCGAACAAAGAAGTGATTGTAACGGGTCAGTAAAATTTTGCGCAGCCCTTTTCGTGCTTTTACTTTGGTCACAAAACGCCGCTATCATCGGCCTCTGCCTTTACCCTTTGCCGGAGCTGTCATGGAAGCCGAACTGTCCCTTCACATCCGTTTACATCAGAAACTTTTTGCCGATCCGCGACGTATTGCGCTGCTCAAACAGATTCAGCAGACCGGATCGATTAGTCAGGGCGCGAAGCTGGCCGGCATCAGCTACAAAAGTGCCTGGGATGCGATCAATGAGATGAACCAGATGGCGGATGAAACCCTGGTCGAGCGGGCCACCGGCGGTAAAGGCGGCGGCGGTGCCACCCTGACCCGCTATGGAGAGCGTCTGATTCAGCTTTTCCAGCTGATGGAGCAGATTCAGCAGAAAGCCTTTGATGCCCTGCAGCAGGACACGCTGCCGCTCGACAGTCTGCTGGCCGCCATCGCCCGTTTCTCGCTGCAGACCAGCGCCCGCAATCAGCTCTTTGGCACCGTGATCAGCAACGATGCCCGCCAGGTGGTGCAGCATCTGATTATTCAGCTGGCCGATGGCGTCACCCGGCTCAGCGTGGCGCTGACCCAGCGCAGCGCCGATCGCCTGCAACTGGCCGCCGGTAAAGAGGTGCTGGTGCTGATCAAGGCGCCGTGGATCCGCGTCAGTCGCGACACGACTGAGCAGGACAATCATCTGGCGGCCACCCTGACGGCCATTGAGCCCGGTGAGCAGAGAAGTGAACTGCTGATGCAGCTCGCCAGCGGCGAAACCCTGTGCGCGACCCTGAGCAACGATCGGCTTCATCAGCTTGCGCTACAGCCTGGCGATGCCGTGTTCGCCAGTTTCAATGCGGAGGAGGCCATCGTCGCCAGCCTGCTCTAGCGCCTGATTTGACTTCACCACGGGCAATGGTTACAACTCACTCATACGATGCAAAAAATGGAACAGATCATGGCTTCATTGCACATTTCGCAAGGCACGTTTCGTCTGAGTGATACCCGGGTTCTGCGTCTGGATACGCTGAACCTGCAGCGCGGAGAGAGCTGGGCGTTTGTTGGTGCCAACGGCAGCGGCAAATCCTCACTGGCGCGCGCGCTCTCCGGTGAACTTCCGCCGCTGAGCGGTTCGGTCCGCAGCACGTTCAGCCGGCCGGTCCGGCTGTCGCTGGAGCAGTTGCAGACGCTGGTGGCGCAGGAGTGGCAGCGCAATAACACCGATATGCTCAGCGAAGGAGAAGAGGATACCGGGCTGACGGTGGCAGAGGTGATCCAGGCGGAGGTCAGCGACCCTGGCTGGTGCGAACAGCTCGCGCGCCAGTTTGGCATCGTGCCGCTGTTATCGCGTCGCTTTAAGTACCTCTCAACCGGCGAAACCCGCAAGACCCTGCTCTGTCAGGCGCTGATGAAGCAGCCCGATCTGCTGATCCTCGATGAGCCGTTCGACGGTCTGGATGTGGCGTCGCGCACCAGCCTGGCCGACACGCTGCGCAGCCTGCAACAGCCGGACTTTACCCTGGTGCTGGTGCTCAATCGCTTTGATGACATTCCCGATTTCATTCAGCAGGTGGGCGTGCTGGCAGAGTGTACGCTGACCCACAGCGGGCCGCGCCGGGCCATTCTCACCGAGGCGCTGGTGGCACAACTGGCGCACAGTGAACAGCTGATGGGGATGGCGTTGCCGGAGGCGGACGCGCCGGACCAGCTTCCCCGTCTGGCAGATGACGCGCCGCGCGTGATCCTGCGCGACGGCACCGTCTCCTATCACGATACACCGGTCATTAAGGGGCTGAACTGGCAGGTCAGCGCAGGTGAACACTGGCAGATTGTCGGCCCGAACGGTGCCGGGAAATCGACCCTGTTAAGCCTGATCACCGGCGATCATCCGCAGGGCTACAGCAACGATCTCACGCTGTTTGGCCGCCGTCGCGGCAGTGGCGAAACCATCTGGGAGATCAAGCAGCATATTGGCTATGTCAGCAGCAGCCTGCATCTTGATTATCGCGTCAGCACCAACGTGCGGACCGTGATTCTGTCAGGCTTTTTTGACTCGATCGGCCTCTATCAGGCCGCCTCTGACCGGCAGAAGGCACTGGCGCGGCAGTGGCTGACGCTGCTGGGAATGGATGACCGGCTGGGCGATGCGCCCTTCCATTCTCTGTCATGGGGCCAGCAGCGGCTGGTGCTGATTGCGCGCGCCCTGGTGAAACATCCGACGCTGCTGATTCTGGATGAGCCGCTGCAGGGGCTGGACCCGATTAACCGCCAGCTGGTGCGACGTTTTGTCGATGTGCTGATCGGTGAGGGACATACCCAACTGCTGTTTGTTTCCCATCATGCCGAAGATGCGCCCGGCTGCATTACCCATCGCCTGAGCTTTGTCCCGTACGAAACGGGCTATCACTACCGGCAGGAGACGCTGCGCTAGCGCCCTGCCGCGCAGACGCCGCAGCGGCGGCGTTCTGTCGCCTCCGAATGTAAGCGTTACCATACCGGCTCTCTTTTACTCTGCTTTTACCTCACGCAATGCCATAAAATAAGATTAGTCAGCTTGTGTAAACGATACCATTTATCCAGACTTGATCACGCTTTCAGTCGCGCTGATATGTTATTTTTTACAGATGCCTTTCTGGCTTTTGACGCTTACCAGGATCTCACATGGACAAATTTAACCCGGTCGATCATCCGCATCGCCGTTACAATCCACTGATTGATCAATGGATTTTAGTTTCACCTCATCGGGCCAAACGTCCGTGGCAGGGCGCACAGGAAACTCCGGCGGTGAATACATTGCCGAGCCACGATCCCGACTGCTTCCTGTGTGCCGGCAACACCCGCATTACCGGCGACAAAAACCCGGACTATCCCGGCACCTACGTCTTCACCAATGACTTTGCGGCGCTGATGACTGACACGCCCGACGCGCCAGAGAGCGATGATCTGCTGATGCGTTGTGAAAGCGCCCGCGGCACCAGCCGGGTCATCTGCTTCTCACCCGATCACAGCAAAACCCTGCCGGAGATGTCACTGAGCGCGCTGGAAGAGGTCGTGCGCACCTGGCAGGCGCAGACCGCCGATCTGGGTCAGCACTACCCCTGGGTGCAGGTTTTCGAGAACAAAGGCGCGGCGATGGGCTGCTCTAACCCGCATCCGCACGGTCAGGTCTGGGCCAACAGCTTCCTGCCGAACGAAGCGCAGCGCGAAGATGACCACCAGCGCGACTACTTCGCTAAAAAAGGCGTACCGATGCTGGTCGATTACCTCGCACGCGAGCAGCAGGATGGCAGCCGGACGGTGGTGGAAACCGATCACTGGCTGGCCGTGGTGCCGTGGTGGGCCGCCTGGCCGTTTGAGACGCTGCTGCTGCCCAAAGCGCACGTCAGACGTCTGACCGACCTGAATGGGGCGCAGCGCACGGACCTGGCTCTGGCGATGAAGAAGCTGACCAGCCGCTATGACAACCTGTTCCAGTGCTCCTTCCCCTACTCCATGGGCTGGCACGGCGCGCCGTTCAACGGCGAAGCCAACGATCACTGGCAGCTGCATGCGCACTTCTATCCGCCCCTGCTGCGCTCAGCAACGGTACGAAAATTCATGGTTGGCTATGAGATGCTGGCCGAAACCCAACGCGATTTAACGGCGGAACAGGCGGCGGAACGTCTGCGTTCTGTCAGCGACGTTCACTTCCGTGAGGCACAACAATGAGCTTAAAAACCATCACGCAGCAGCTTTTCTCTGACACCTTCGGTTACGCCGCCACGCACACTATTCAGGCGCCAGGCCGCGTTAACCTGATTGGCGAACATACCGACTACAATGATGGCTTTGTGCTGCCGTGCGCCATCGATTATCAGACCGTGATCGCCTGCGCGCGCCGTGACGACCGTCAGATCCGCGTCATCGCCGCAGACTATGACAATGCGCAGGACACGTTCTCGCTGGATGAGGCGATCGTCAGCGTACAGGAGCCAATGTGGGCCAACTATGTGCGCGGCGTGGTGAAGCATCTGCAGCAGCGTCATGCCGATTTTGGTGGTATCGATATGGTGATCAGCGGCAACGTGCCGCAGGGCGCGGGTCTCAGCTCCTCCGCCTCGCTGGAAGTGGCCGTTGGCACCGTGGTGCAGCAGCTCTATAACCTGCCGCTGGATGGCGCGGCCATCGCGGTTAATGGCCAGGAAGCGGAGAACCAGTTCGTGGGCTGCAACTGCGGCATCATGGACCAGCTGATCTCGGCGCTGGGCCAGAAAGATCATGCGATGCTGCTTGACTGCCGCACGCTGGGCACCCGTCCGGTTTCGATGCCCGACGATGTTGCGGTGGTGATCATCAACTCCAACTTCCGTCGTACCCTGGTCGGCAGCGAATACAACACCCGCCGTGAGCAGTGCGAAGCGGGCGCGCGTTTCTTCAATAAAAAAGCGTTGCGTGACGTGGAGCTGGCGGAGTTCGAAGCGGCAGAATCGCAGCTCGACCCGCAGGTGGCAAAACGTGTGCGTCACGTTCTGACCGAAAATGCCCGTACGCTGGAAGCGGCCGATGCGCTGACCCGGGGCGACCTGACGCGCATGGGCGAGCTGATGGCCGAATCGCACGCCTCAATGCGTGACGATTTTGAAATCACCGTGCCGCCAATCGATACGCTGGTGGAGATCGTTAAGGCGCAGATCGGCGGGCACGGTGGCGTGCGCATGACCGGCGGCGGCTTCGGCGGCTGTATCGTCGCCCTGATGCCGCAGGATCGCGTTGAGCAGGTGAAGGCGGCCGTGGCGGAGCAGTATGAAGCCGCGACCGGCATCAAAGAGACCTTCTACGTCTGCAAAGCCTCTGAAGGAGCGGGCCCATGCTGAATGACGTCAACTCTCACGCGCCCGACGGTCAGCCGTGGCGTATCACCGTGCTGCGCAATGCCAGCGGTATGCTGGTGACCTTTATGGACTGGGGCGCGACCTGGCTCTCCGCCCGCGTGCCGATGCAGGATGGCACGGTACGTGAGGCGCTGCTCGGCTGCGCCACGCCCTCTGACTATCTGCATCAGGATGCCTATCTGGGCGCAACGGTGGGCCGTTACGCCAACCGTATCGCCGGGGCAAAACTCAATAAACTGAATCGCCAGCTGGTGGCGAACCAGGGGGCGCATCAGCTGCATGGCGGACCGGAAGGCTTTGACAAGCGCCGCTGGCAGATCGTCAGCCAGAGCGACAGCGAGGTGCACTACCGCATCGACTCGCCGGATGGCGATCAGGGCTTTCCCGGCAATCTGATTGCCGATCTGCGCTATCATCTGGATGACCAGAACTGCCTGAGCATCCATTTTGAGGCGCGCTGCGATCGGCCCTGCCCGGTCAACCTGACTAACCACGCCTACTTTAACCTTGATGCGCATCATGGCGATGCCCGCCAGCATCGCTTACAACTGCACGCTGACCACTATCTGCCGGTCGACAGCGAAGGCATTCCGAATGCGCCGCTGAAAGCCGTGGCGGGCAGCAGCTTCGATTTCCGCCATGCCAAAGTCGTGGCGCAGGATTTCCTGGCAGACGAGGATCAGCGGGCGGTGAAGGGCTATGACCACGCCTTCCTGCTTAACAGCGCAGGCGATGACAGTCAGCCCGCAGCGGAACTCTGGTCGGCGGATGGCAAACTTCAGCTCAGCGTGACCACCTCAGCACCGGCGCTGCAGTTCTACTCCGGTAACTATCTGGCTGGCACCCGTGCCCGCGAACAGGGGAGCTATACTGCCTTTCAGGGCATCGCGCTGGAGAGTGAATTTTTACCGGATTCACCTAATCACACTGAGTGGCCTCAGCCCGATTGCTGGCTGCAGCCGGGAGACCGCTGGGAAGCCGTAACGCGTTATCGCTTCACGCCGCGCTGAGCCTCCGGCTGAAAAACGCGCAGTGCGTCACACACAGGCTTACGCGCTGCCCGCTTTTCCGTTATGGTATGGCGCTATCAGCCCGTGTGTCAGGCGGGCAGCAGCAGGTTTCAATCTCACAGAAACATCACAGTATTAAGGAGTTAAGCTATGGCTGTAACTAAGCTGGTTCTGGTGCGACACGGCGAAAGCCAGTGGAACAACGAAAACCGCTTTACCGGTTGGTATGATGTTGACCTTTCTGAGAAAGGTCGTGGCGAAGCCAAATCAGCGGGACAGCTGCTGAAGAAAGAGGGCTTTGTTTTTGATTTCGCTTACACCTCCGTACTGAAGCGTGCGATTCACACGCTGTGGAACGTGCTGGATGAGCTGGATCAGGCCTGGCTGCCGGTTGAGAAAACCTGGCGTCTGAACGAGCGTCACTACGGTGCGCTGCAGGGTCTGGACAAAGCGGAAACCGCTGCCAAATATGGCGACGAGCAGGTTAAACAGTGGCGTCGTGGCTTTGCCGTCACCCCACCAGAGCTGGATCGTGCCGATGAGCGTTTCCCTGGCCACGACCCGCGTTACGCAAAACTGACCCCGGAGCAGCTGCCAACTACCGAGAGCCTGGCACTGACCATCGACCGCGTTATCCCCTACTGGAACGACACCATTCTGCCGCGCATCAAAAGCGGTGAGAAAGTGATCATCGCCGCACACGGTAACTCCCTGCGCGCGCTGGTAAAATATCTGGATAACCTGAGCGAAGATGAGATCCTCGAACTGAACATCCCGACCGGCGTACCGCTGGTGTATGAGTTCGATGAAAACTTCAAGCCGCTGAAACGCTACTACCTGGGCGACCAGGACGAGATTGCTGCGAAAGCCGCAGCCGTTGCGAATCAGGGTAAAGCGAAGTAATTCCGCGCTGAAAGGCAAAAAGGCCAGACGTCCGTCTGGCCTTTTTTATTGGCTCTTCTCAGCCTCTGCGATCAGCCGCGACGCTGTTTCACCGCTGCCGCCAGCTGACGCAGCACTTTGTCCGTATCTTCCCAGCCGATGCAGGCGTCGGTGACGCTTTTGCCATAGACCAGCGGCTCACCGCTCTCCAGGCTCTGGTTGTCTTCCACCAGATGGCTCTCGATCATCACGCCGATAATCGCCTGCTCTCCGCCGCTCAGCTGCTGCGCGACATCATCTGCCACGACCAGCTGACGCTGGAACTGCTTGCTGCTGTTGGCATGGCTGAAGTCGATCATCACCTGCTGTGGCAGACCCGCTTTCGCCAGCCCCTCTTTCACCGCGGCCACATGCTGCGCACTGTAGTTCGGCTCTTTGCCGCCGCGCAGGATAATGTGGCAGTCGCCGTTGCCGCTGGTTTCGACAATCGCCGAGTGGCCATATTTCGTCACGGAGAGGAAACAGTGCGGTGAACCCGCCGCGTTAATCGCATCGATTGCCACCTTAATAGTGCCATCGGTGCCGTTCTTGAAACCGACCGGGCAGGAGAGCCCGGAAGCCAGCTCGCGGTGAACCTGAGATTCGGTGGTCCGCGCGCCAATCGCGCCCCAGCTCATCAGGTCAGCCACATACTGCGGGGTAATCATATCCAGGAACTCACCCGCCGCCGGTAAGCCGCTGTCGTTGATGTCCAGCAGCAGTTTGCGCGCCAGACGCAGGCCGTCGTTGAGCTGGTAGCTGTTGTCCATATAGGGGTCGTTGATCAGCCCTTTCCAGCCCACCGTGGTGCGTGGCTTCTCGAAATAGACGCGCATCACCACTTCCAGTTCGCCCTTTAGCTCCTCGCGCAGCGTCAGCAGGCGACCGGCATACTCTTTCGCCGCTTCAGGATCGTGAATGGAGCAGGGTCCAATCACCACCAGCAGGCGATCGTCCTGACCCTGCAGAATCTGATGAATCGCCTGACGGGCCTGTGAAACGGTCTGTGCAGCACGATCGGTCGCCGGGAATTTTTCGAGCAGCGCAACCGGAGGTAACAGCTCTTTAATCTCTTTGATGCGTAAGTCATCGTTCTGGTAATTCATACTGATTCCATATTATTTCTGGCCCGGCGCCCGCCGGACACAACCCGCCCAATGTAGCCCGAAGCGCCATGGGTGTAAATTCCCGCAGCGGAACAGTTGTGCGGGTGATATTTGCAATAATCAGGTTACCGACTAGACTTTTTAATGGTAAGCACTGAGGAACGTCCCGCTTACACAATTTAATCACCCTGTTTAAGCAAACTGGCGGATATTATTTCGTCAGGGATTTTCTTACCCGAAATTGCACCTCTGGGCTTAAAGCCTCTTCATTGATTAACGGGAGCATAATGATGAAAAAGTTTGCCTTACTCTTTTTGACAGCAGCAATGACACTGAGCAGTGGCGCGGTCCTGGCTGAGGGCAGCAACAACGGGACAGCGAACCAGGCTGCCAGTGCAGGCGCAGCAGCCGGCGGAGCAAAAGAAAATCTGCCGCCAAATAAGGTTGATAACAGCAAAATTAATAACACCGGTCAGGATATGAACCCGGCCACCTCTGGCAGCAGCACCAGCATGGGCAATATGACGGCTGATGAGATCGACCAGAACAGCCAGTGTAAAGATGGCAAGTGTCCGAATATCAACCGCAAGGTTGAAACCAAAGTGGGCGGCGGTGACGTGAATAAGAAAACCGACGGTACCACTCAGTAATCCTGTTTTATCCAGGAGAGCGCACGCTCTCCTGGTTTCTCTCCCTTCCGCCCGGCTCTTCCGCTATGCTAATCCTGTTAAATTGACAGGGAATCCTTCATGGCCGTTTTGCTTTTGATTGACGATCACCCGCTGGTCGAAGTGGCACTTGACGCCGCGCTGAGCCAGTCCCCCATTCCGGTTCAGCTCCTCTCTGCCAGCAGTGAAAAAGCCGCCCGTCCTCTGCTTCAGCAGCCGCTGGATATCATCGTACTGGATATTGGCCTGCCGGATGGCGATGGGCTGGAGATCCTGCGCCGCCTGAAGATCCACCGGCCCGACTGCCCGGTTCTGATCTACTCTGCGCAACAGACGCGGCACTATGTGCGCCGCGCGCAGGCGCTGGGCGCGGCGGGTTATGTGGTGAAAAGCCAGCGCATGGCGCAGCTGCTCAGTGCCATCCTGGCAGTGCTGGGCGGGCAGACGGCTTTTCCGCCGATGGAGGAGGATGAACCTGAACTGCCGCTGACGCAGAAAGAGCGGCAGATTCTGGCGCTGCTGGCCAGCGGCCTGTCCAATCTGCAGATCGCCGATCAGCTCCATATCAGCAATAAAACGGTCAGCACGCATAAAAAGAACATTCTGGAAAAAACCGGTGCCCGCTCGGTGGTGGAGCTGGCTGACCTGTGGAAGGCGCAGCAGTGAGAACACTCCTGCTGATCCTGTTGCTGCTGTGCGGTCCGGCGCTGGCGGAGGTGCGGCCGGTGAGCAGCGTGAACCTGCCGATGATGCTGCCGGTAACGCATGCCGACACCATGCAGGGTAAAATTCTGCGTGTCGGCCTGCTGGAAGAGAACCATGCGCCCTGGACGATGCGCGTCGGCAACGATCTCTATGGCATCAACGCCGACTACCTCTCTGCGCTGCGACAGCTGACCGGCGCACAGTTCACGCTCAGCCTCTACCGCGATCAGCCACATCTGCTGGAGGCGCTGAACAGCGGCCAGCTCGATTTTGCGCTGGGCATGTGGGTTTCGCCGCTGCCCGATGCCATCCTGAGCAGTGACAACTGGTACAGCAGCCCGCTGCGGGTCTATCGCAATCAGCAGAACCAGCGTGCCGTGATGTTCAACAGCCACAACGCCTCGCTGGCGATCAGCGACAGCACCCTGGCGCAGCTCCCGCCCGGGCTGGCGGCCCGTCACAGCTGGCGTCACTACAGCAGCGATCTGCAGGCGATCTATACCCTGATAAATCAGCAGAATGATTATGTGGTGGCGGATGAGACCAGCGCCGGTTTCCTGCTGAGCCAGCTGCAGCAGGGGCAGATCTACCAGATCGCCTCCCACATCGACGCCGGACAACTCAATCTGCGGGCGATTGCGCGCGACCCTCAGCTGATCGACTGGATTAATCAGAGCCTGCGTCAGCTCCCTGCGGAACTGATGAACACGCTGCAGGCGCGCTGGAGCAGCAGCCTGCCGCGCTATCAGGATACGCAGACCCTGATGCTCAGTCCGACGGAACGCGCCTGGATAGCCAATCATCCGCGCATCACCTACGCCGCCGAACCGGACAACTATCCCTGGAGTTATCGTGACGCCAGCGGCATCGCCCGGGGCTACAGCGTCGATTTGCTGAAGGCAGTGGCCCAGAGCACCGGCTTGCAGTTTGAACCGGTCTGGGTCAGTAATCCCCGCCAGGCCAGCGCGCTGATGGCGCAGCATCAGGCGATGCTGCAACTGATGCAGCCGCTGGACGGTGATGCGATGCAGAGCACCTCGCTGCCGGTATGGCGTGCGCTGTGGGGGATCTACAGCATCCGCACCGATACGCCCGCACACTGGCACGATCTGCACGGCAGGCGGATCGGCGTGTTGCAGGGGGATCTCGCACTGAGGCTGCTGCCTGCGGATCTGCAGGCACAGCCGTTTGCCGACCGCAACAGCCTTTATGACGCACTGGCAAAGGGCGAGATCGATGCGCTGGTTGATAACGTGCTCTCCGCCCGCTGGCGCATCGCCAGCCGCGACGATGCGCGCATTCATCTCGCCTTTGCCGCCAGCGACATCGCCTGGCCTGTCGCGCTGGGCGTAACGCCTGACGAGCCGGTGCTGCGAACCCTGCTCGATCGCGCCTTACAGCAGATCCCGGCCGACACCCAGAGCCGGATGCGCGACAGCTGGTCTACCCCGCCGCAGCCCGGCAGCGTGAGGGTGATGCGTTCGCTGCCGATGATGGTGCTGGCGGTGGCGGCGATTGTGCTGCTGCTGCTGCTGCTGGCCCGCCGCTACTGGCAGCAGCGCCGGGAGCGACAGCAGCGCGAACAGGCCGAGCACGCCAACGCGATGAAGAGCCAGTTTCTGGCAACCGTCAGCCATGAGCTGCGTACGCCGATGCAGGCAATTCTTGGGCTGCTGGAGCTGGAGAAGCAGCAGCGCAGCAGCCAGAACCTGACGCTGCTGCACAGCAGCGCACAGTCGTTACTGACCCTGCTGAATGACCTGCAGGATCACGCGCGTATCGAGAGCAACAGTTTTACCCTGGCGCCGCGTCCGCTGGCGCTGGCGCAGTGGCTTAATCAGCAGCAGCACTTCTATCATCCGTTAATGCGCGCAGAGGGGCCACGCCTGATCGTTGAGGCCCTGACGCCGCTGCCTGACCTGATAATGATCGATGCCGATCGCCTGCAGCAGGTAGTCAATAATCTGATGACCAATGCGCTGAAATTTACCCGTCACGGTACCATCCGCCTGACCCTGGCCGCAGAGCAGCAGCTGATCCTGACGGTCAGCGACAGCGGCAGCGGGATCCCGCCGGATGAGCAGCAGAAGCTGTTTGATCCCTGGTATCAGGCACCGTCCGGCAAATCTGTTTCGGTGCAGGGCAGCGGGCTGGGGCTGTTTATCTGTCGTGAGATGGTATTGCGGATGGGCGGCGACATCCGGCTCGCCTCTGAACCCGGACAGGGAACGCAGGTGACTGTCACGCTGCCGCTGGAGCCTGCTTCGCCGCCCGGTCATAGAGAGGAGACCGCCCTGCCCGCCTTTCCTGAACTGCGGGTGGCGATTGTGGATGATCATCCGACCAACCTGCTGGTAATGCAGCAGCAACTGGCGCGCTTCGCGATTCAGGCTGATATTTTTGAAGAGGGACGTGCGCTGTTGCGGGCCGATGCACAGCAGCCGTATGACCTGCTGTTTATCGACCAGATGATGCCACGGCCCGACGGCACGCTGCTGCTGCGCCTGCTGCGACGGCGTGACCGCCAGCGGGGACGGCAGGCGATGCGGGTGCTCTGCTCGGCCGATGCGCAGCTGCTGACGCGCACCCTGGAGGCGCGGGAGCAGGTACTGATCAAACCGGTCCAGTCAGCCGATCTCCGCGCACTGCTGGCGGCGTTTCAGCGCGATCCACTGGCGGCGCTGGATGACAATCTGTGGCAGCTGGCACAGCAGAATGAGACCTTTCTCACTCGCCTGAGCCGTACACTGCATAGCACACTGACACAGGACCTGGCAGCCATGCATGAGGCGTATGCCCGGGCAGACTGGCCCGCGTTCGCCGCAGCGGCGCACCGCATGAAAGGAAGCTGGCTGCTGGCGGGGCTGGAACAGGGCGCACAGCTCAGCCAGCAACTGGTGGAACAGGCAGGCGCGCGTCAGGATCCCTCTGAGACATGGCAATCACTGATATTATTAACAGACAGGTTACTCAAAAAACTGGAATCTTATGGCACACACCCACACTCATAGCGGGCAGGACAGTAATCGCACGCGTCTGGCGGCCGCCTTCGGGGTGACCGTTCTCTTTATGGTTGCCGAAGTCATCGGCGGCTGGATCTCCGGCTCGCTGGCGCTGCTGGCCGATGCCGGGCATATGCTGACCGATGCCGCCGCGCTGCTGATGGCGCTGCTGGCCGTGCAGTTTTCACGGCGCAAACCCAACGCACGCCACACCTTTGGTCTGCTGCGGCTGACCACCCTGGCGGCCTTTGTGAACGCCATCGCGCTGCTGGGCATCACCGCGCTGATCGTCTGGGAGGCGGTGCGCCGCTTTGCCGATCCGCAGCCGGTGACCGGCGGCCTGATGCTGGGGATTGCGATTGGTGGCCTGGTCGCCAATATTCTGTCGTTCTGGCTGCTGCATCACGGCAGCGAAGAGAAAAACCTCAACGTGCGCGCCGCCGCGCTGCATGTGATGGGGGATCTGCTGGGTTCGGTGGGGGCGATTGTCGCGGCGGTGATCATTCTGCTGACCGGCTGGATGCCTATCGACCCGATTCTGTCACTGCTGGTTTCGCTGCTGGTGCTGCGCAGCGCCTGGTCGCTGCTGCGGGAGAGTCTGCAGGAGTTACTGGAAGGCGCCCCGCATTCGCTGGATGTGAACCGGCTGATGCGCGATCTTACACTGAACATCGCCGAGGTGCGCAATGTTCACCATGTGCATTTGTGGCAGGTGGGGGAAAAGCCGCTGCTGACGCTGCACGCACAGGTGATCCCGCCTTACGATCATGATGCGCTGCTGCACCGTATTCACGACTATCTGCGGAAGCACTATCAGATTGAACATGCCACGGTGCAGATGGAGTATCAGCCCTGCACCGGAGCCGACTGTGAACTGGGCTTAAGCAGCGCGGCGGCCAGCGGCCATCACCATGCGCACGATCATGACCACAGGCATGATGCTGCTCACGCCAGCGGCAAGGCGCACACTCACTGAGCCGACAGCGCGCGGGAACCCTGTTGCCGCGCGCTGCGGATCCAGATACGTGAACCATTCAGCGCGATCAGCGTCAGAATCGCATACTCCAGCGACATCGCATACACGCCCTGACGGGCGAATATCATCACGCTGATCACATTGATGATCACCCACAGCAGCCAGTTCTCAACATATTTGCGCGTCATCAGCACCATCGCCGCAATCGACAGCACCATCATGCAGGCATCCCAGAACGGGAAGGCGTCCGGCTGCAGTTCGGGCATCGCCACCGCCAGACCTAGCGCGTTCATCAGTGCAACGGCCGCGCGGGTCAGCAGCGCGAATACCGGGTCGATATAGCGGGTCATCAGCGCAATCGCGATCACACAACCCGCCCCCCAGGCCAGCGCCCTGGGCAGCGGCAGCCAGCGGATTTTCAGCGCCGCCTCGTTATCGGCCGTCTGACGACTCCAGGCGTACCAGCCGTAGAGGTTGGCGGCAAAGAAGAAGAGTTGCAGCAGCAGGCTGGCGTAGAGCTGGATCTGAAAGAAAATCACCGCAAACAGCGTGACGTTAAGCAGGCCGAATGGGTAGTTGATGATTTTTTCCAGGCTGGCAAACCAGATGCAGAGTAAGCCCGCCAGGGTGCCGATAGCCTCAATCCATGAGAGATCGTAGCCGCCAGCCCCCAGGGGGATATGAACCAGAATATTGTGTGTGCTGAAGAAGTCCATGCAGAGCACCTGTCCGGGAAACGCTTACGCGTTGCCCTTCACGTTAAGTTTAAGGTCTGCTGCAAAGGATAGCATGCGATTAAGCGGCAGTAACGCCGCCTCACGCAGCGTCTCATCCACCTGAATCTCATGTTCCACCCCACCCGACTCCAGCGCCTCTGCGATGGCTTTCAGGCCGTTCATCGCCATCCACGGACAGTGTGCACAGCTGCGGCAGGTCGCCCCCTCACCCGCCGTCGGCGCCTCCAGCAGCTCTTTATCCGGCACAGCCTGCTGCATTTTGTAGAAGATGCCACGATCGGTAGCCACAATCATCTGCGGATGCGGCAGCGACTTCGCGGCCTGAATCAGCTGACTGGTCGAGCCAACCGCGTCCGCCAGATCGACAATCGCCTGTGGCGACTCCGGATGTACCAGCACCGCCGCGTCAGGATAGAGCGCCTTCATCCGCTGCAGGGCCTGGGTTTTGAATTCGTCATGCACGATACAGGCGCCCTGCCAGCACAGCACATCCGCGCCCGATTTTTGGGTAACGTAACGGCCAAGATGGCGATCCGGTGCCCAGATGATCTTTTCGCCCAGACTGTCGAGGTGCTCAATCAGCTCGACCGCAATACTGGAGGTCACGACCCAGTCGGCACGCGCTTTCACGGCGGCAGAGGTATTGGCATAGACCACGACGGTGCGATCGGGGTGCGCATCGCAGAAGGCATTGAACTCCTCAATCGGGCAGCCGAGATCCAGCGAGCACTCCGCCTGCAGGGTAGGCATCAGCACGGTTTTTTCCGGGCTGAGAATTTTGGCAGTTTCCCCCATAAAGCGTACACCCGCCACCAGCAGCGTGGTTGCGGCGTGATTGCTGCCAAAGCGTGCCATCTCCAGGGAGTCGGAAACGCAGCCGCCCGTCTCCTCTGCCAGCGCCTGAATCTCCGGATCCGTGTAGTAATGCGCCACCATTACCGCGTTGCGTGCTTTCAGCAACGCTTTGATTTTCTCACGATAGAACGCCTTCTCATCGTCACCTAAACGGGCAGGTTTCGGCGGAAAGGGGTAAACGGCGCTTTCAGGATCGAACATCACACTCATGACACAGCTCTCGTTTTATCTAGTTAACGAAAATCGCCTTATCAGGCAACTTATGACGTTGATCACGCCATCTTGTTTTATATGCTAAACACGATAGCGGAAAAAACCGGCCCTGTCGTGAGCTTTTTATTCCTGGCGGATCATAAGGCCTGTTCCGCCGGCGGTGTTTCCCCGGCCAGCGCCAGCGATGGCTGAGCGCTTTCCAGCGACAGCAGGAAGGCTTTGATCTCCAGGCCGCCCGCAAAGCCGGTGAGCTTGCCGTTGGATCCGATAACCCGATGGCACGGCGCGACAATCGAGAGCGGATTACGCCCGTTGGCCGCGCCGACCGCACGCACGGCCAGCGGATGGCCGATCTCCCGCGCAATCTGGCTGTAGCTGCGCGTTTCGCCAAACGGGATCGCTATCAGCGCCTGCCAGACTTTTTTCTGGAAATCGGTGCCGACAAAATCAAGCGGCAGCTCGAAGTCGCGCCGCTCTCCGGCAAAATACGCCTTAAGCTGACGCCCGGTTTCACGCAGAACAGGATGGTCGTCATCCTGCACCTGCGGCAGAAATCGGGTGCGTTTCGGATCGTCATTTTCCCACAGGATGCCCGCCAGGCCGCTGTCGCTGGCGACCAGTTTAAGCTCACCCACCGGGGTGGCTATCATTCTGAAGTAGTACATGGTGATTCTCCCGTCGCGATTCTGTCGCCCATTATCGCACTTTTCCGTGGACTGACTGGCTGTTTCCGGTCATGGCGCTAAACTATTGTGCTGTCCGAAAACAGCCAGTCTGACGGCGTTTGCCGGTATAGACTGCGGCTCTTTACCGGAGAAATGCCATGCTCAGTCCCGACATTGCCTACCAGGCACTGACCTCCCGCGATACCCGCTTCGACGGCGTTTTCTTTGTGGGCGTCACCTCCACCGGCATCTACTGCCGTCCGGTCTGTCCGGTGAAAGCCCCGATGCTTAAAAACTGTCTGTTCTTCAGCAGCGCCGAGGCGGCGGAGAAAGCCCGCTTTCGCCCCTGTCTGCGCTGTCGCCCTGAGCTGGCGCCGGGTAACGCACCGGTCGATCAGCCTCATCGCGTGGCGGAGCGGCTGGTTCAGCGCATTGAGGAGGGGATGCTGGAGGAGCGCGAAGGGCTGGATGCGATTGCGGCGGAGTTCGGACTCAGTCTGCGCCAGCTGCGGCGCATCGTGCAGCAGGAGCTGGGGGTATCGCCGCTGGAGCTGAAACAGACGCGGCGTATGCTGCTGGCAAAACAGCTGCTGACGGAGACCCGGTTGCCGATCACGGAGGTCGCCTACGCCAGCGGTTTCCGCAGCCTGCGGCGTTTTAACGATGTCTTTCAGGCGCGCTATCGGATGACGCCCAGCGCGCTGCGCCGGGATGAGCCCGCAGTTCAGGCTACGCAGCCAGGCGACCGCATTACGCTGCGGCTGACTTATCGCCCGCCCTATGACTGGGCGGCGATGCTCTGGTTTTTGCAGACGCACCTGATGAAAGAGGTTGAAGCGGTGGAGGATGGCAGCTGGCGGCGCACTGTGGCGCTGGGCCGCTGTCGGGGCTGGGTCAGCGTGTCGCATCTGCCGCAGAAGAATGCGCTGCAGGTGACGCTCTCTGCCTCGCTGACACCGGTGCTGCCGCTGCTGTTGCGTCGCCTGCGCGATCTGTTCGATCTGGATGCTCAGCCGCAGCGTATCGCGGCCTGCCTGTCTCAGGATCCGCTGCTGGCCCCCAGCCTGCTTGCTCATCCCGGGCTGCGCGTGCCTGGCGCGTTTGACGCCTTTGAGCTGGGCGTGCGTGCCATTATCGGCCAGCAGGTGACGGTTAAAGCGGCGACCACCGTCAGCAGCCGTTTTGCCGCCGCGTTTGGCGAGCCCTGTGAGACGCCTTTTCCCGATCTGACCCGCTACACGGCGCTGCCTGAACGCATCGCTGCGTCGTCGGTGGATGATGTGGCGCCGCTCGGCATCGTCAGCGCCGCGCGCTCCCGCGCCATCATCGCCTTTGCTACGGCCTGTGCCAGCGGCGATCTGCGGCTCAGTGCCGCTCAGTCACCAGACGAGGTGATAAAGAAGCTGGTCAGCCTGCCGGGTATTGGTCCCTGGACCGCACACTATATTGCGATGCGCGCCCTGCGCTGGCCGGATGCCTTTCCTAAAGAGGATATCGCCATCCGCAATAATCTGGGCGGCATGACGGCCTCACAGGCCGAGGCGCGCTCACTCGCCTGGCGTCCCTGGCGCAGCTATGCGGTGATGCATATCTGGGAGAGCCTGGCGGTGGCGAAGACGAAGAAAAAGCTGTAACGGTGGCAGTGAGGAGGCGGGCAGGCGATTCAGTCGGACCTGCGGCAGGTTCTCATCCTGCACGATTATCACCGTGCGTCAGAAACGAAAAAAGCGCCTTAAAGGCGCTTTTTTCTGAATTGGTGGGTCGTGCAGGATTGCCATCGGCCCTTACGGGCCTCGCCCTCCGGGTGATGCTCACGCATCAGCCTGAATCGCAGGCGATTCAGTCGGACCTGCGGCAGGTTCTCACCCTGCACGCCAGACGCCATGCGCTGAAAACGAAAAAAGCGCCTTAAAGGCGCTTTTTTCTGAATTGGTGGGTCGTGCAGGATTCGAACCTGCGACCAATTGATTAAAAGTCAACTGCTCTACCAACTGAGCTAACGACCCGCTGGGGGGCTTACAATCGTTCAGCACGCCGGGCGGCTGAGATAAGATGGTGGGTCGTGCAGGATTCGAACCTGCGACCAATTGATTAAAAGTCAACTGCTCTACCAACTGAGCTAACGACCCATCTTATGACTGTGAAGCGATGCTGAAGGCTTCTTCGTAACACGGCGCGATTAACGCGGGTCTGAAGAAGATGGTGGGTCGTGCAGGATTCGAACCTGCGACCAATTGATTAAAAGTCAACTGCTCTACCAACTGAGCTAACGACCCATCTTCAGGCTTACCAGACACATCTGCAATGTGTCCCGGCAACGGCGGCATATATTACTGATTTAGCGAGGTAGCGCAACTCTTATTTCTGCCAGAGGCGTCAACTGCTTACCTTTCATACGGCAAGACCAGAAATCACACGATATCTGGTCAAAACCGGTCAGATTACAGGCTTGCCAGACGTTTCTGAGCCTGTTTCGCAGAATCGCTATCCGGATAAAGTTTGATCACCTGCTGGAAGACCGCTTTGGCTTTCGCCGTGTCTTTTTTCTCCTGCATGATGACGCCCACTTTAAACAGCGCTTCTGCGGCTTTCGGCGACTTCGGATAGTTCTTCACTACCGTGGCGTAATAGTAAGCCGCGTCGTCCTTTTTACCTTTGTTGTAGTTCAGCTGACCCAGCCAGTAATTCGCATTCGGCTGATAGGTCGAATCCGGGTAACGTTTTACCCACGCCTGAAGCGCGCTGATCGCCTGGTCATACTGCTTCTTCTCCAGAATCAGCGCCACAGCCGCATTGTAATCGCTGTTAGCGTCACCGGTCTGCGCCGGAGCACTCTGCGCCGATGCGGCCGCGCCTGCGGTGGCTGCTGCGCCGGTATCTGCTGCAGCATCGCCGCCGGCCGCCTGCTGACCACCGCTGCTGCTGGCGCTGCTCAGGCTGTCGATCTGCTGGTAAAGCTGCTTCTGCCGCTCGACCACCTGATTCAGCTGATACGTATTTTGCTGGATTTGCCCACGCAGCGCATCGATATCACGCTGGTTATCGCTCATCTGCTGCTGCAGTTGTTGCATCAGCTGAGCCTGGGCATTGGAGATTCGTTCAAGAGTGGTGACACGGTCTTCGACCGAGCCGGAGCCAACGCTACTGATTGACGCTTGGGCATTAGCGGCCCAGGGGGCCGCTACGCCAATCAGTAACGACAGACTCAACAGATGACGTCTGAAGTTACTAACCATGTGATTCTCTTAGTAGACCAGTACGGCACGACGGTTTTTAGAGTACGCTGCTTCGTCATGACCCAGAACGGCTGGCTTCTCTTTACCGTAAGAAACGATAGACATCTGATCAGCCGACACGCCTTTACCCTGCAGGTACATTTTCACAGCGTTAGCACGACGTTCGCCCAGGGCGATGTTGTATTCCGGCGTACCGCGCTCATCCGCATGACCTTCGATGGTCACTTTGTAAGACGGGTTGCTGCGCAGGAAGCTTGCGTGCTGATCCAGCATCTGTGCGTAATCAGACTGGACATCATATTTGTCCAGACCGAAGTACACGATGTTGTTCTGCTGCAGCTGCTGCATCTGCAGACGAGCCTGCTCGTCAGAAGACATGTTGCCGCCGTTGCCGTTCATGCCAGAGTTTGCACCGTAAGCGCCATCAGCGCCCATGCCAGTCTGGTCATTGTTGTTGTTTTTGTGTGAGCTACAAGCCGCTACTGCCAGAACCGGCAGAGCCAGCATCAAACCCTTCAGCACTTTGTTCAGTTGCATTTCAAAAATCCCATTATTGTTTATTGTTTGCGATGTCTGACGGATCAGACATTACAGATACGGCGACCAGGCAGGAAATTTTACCTGTCCATCGGTTGCCGGAAGACGCGCTTTGAAACGGCCGTCGGTTGAAACCAGATGCAGCACGGAACCCATACCCTGAGTAGAGCTGTAGATTACCATTGTGCCGTTTGGTGCCAGGCTCGGCGTTTCATCCAGGAACGTGTCCGTTAACGTTTGAACGGCTCCCGTTTCCAGATCCTGTTTGGCGACGTGTTGCGCACCACCGCTGGTGCTGATCATCACCATTGATTTACCGTCTGTAGCGACATCCGCGTCCTGGTTCTGACCGCCTTCCCAGGTAATACGCTGTGGCGTGCCGCCATTAACGCCAATTTTGTAGATCTGAGGCGCACCGGCCTGGTCGGAGGTATACGCCAGTGTCTGGCTGTCCGGGAACCAGGTCGGTTCAGTGCTGTTATAGCGACCATCGGTCACCTGACGCGTCTGACCAGAGGCCAGATCCATCACATAAAGGTTCAGGCTGCCGGTTTTAGAGAGCGCGAACGCCAGCTTAGAACCGTCCGGCGAGAACGCCGGGGCACCGTTATGGCGTGGATACGAAGCCACCTGACGGATCGCACCGTTAGAGAGTGTCTGAACCACCAGTGCCGACTTGCCACTCTCAAAGGTTACATAGGCAACTTTGCTGCCGTCCGGAGACCAGGCCGGTGACATCAGCGGCTGGGGTGAACGGTGCACGACGAACTGGTTGTAACCATCGTAATCGGCCACGCGGAGCTCATACGGGAACTGCCCGCCGTTAGTCTGTACGACATAGGCGATACGGGTGCGGAAAGCGCCCTTGATGCCGGTCAGCTTCTGGAAAGTTTCATCACTGGCAGTGTGCGCCGCATAACGCAGCCACTGCTTCGTCACTTTGTAGGAGTTCTGAGCCAGTACGGTCCCTGGCGCGCCGCCGGTATCCACCAGCTGGTAAGAGACCTGATAGCTGCCATCCGGGTTAGCGGCGACCTGACCTACCACGACTGCATCGATGCCGAGCGCGCTCCAGGCGGCAGGCTGCACTTCCTGCGCGCTGGTGGGCTGCTGTGGCAGACGTGAGCGATCCAGCGGATTGAATTTGCCGCTGTTGCGCAGGTCAGCGGCCACGATGCCGCCCACATCTTCCGGCGCGGCGCCAGCGCCGGCCCATTTAAACGGCACCACACCAATCGGACGTGCGGTGTTCACGCCCTGGGTGATCTCAATCCGGACCTCTGCATGCAGCACGGCTGCCCACAGCAGGATAAAAAAGCCTAACGTAACGCGAAGAGCTTGCTTCATTTTATCTCCCTTATCTGAACCTCAGTCCACGATAATTGGCACTGTTCCTGGAAACCACGAGTAAGACTTAGTACGGCAAGCTAACCATAGATCAACTTGCCGCCCGTTACTGCATTATTGCGGTTTAAAACGCATCGGGGCGTTTTTAAACACTTCGTAGACCGCCTGCGAAGGCGGCTTCGGAATTCGTGCCTGTCTGGCGGCTGCAATCGCGGCCTGGCAGAGCGCAGGATCGCCCCCCTCTGCCTTAACATCAATCAACAATCCATCAGGCGCAAGTTTAATCCGCAAATCACAGGTTTTTCCGCGATAGAGATCCGCATCATAGAACCGGCTCTGAATCGCACTGACCACCTGTCCCATGTAGGAGTTGATTTCCGCGCCTGTTGCACCGGCTTTCTTCTGGTTTCCCTGCCCTGCTGCGCCACCGGAGGCACCGCTTTTCGGTGCATTTTTACCGGACGTCAGGCCGCCCAGTAAATCATCGACGTCGCTGTCATTCGCCGCATCGGCGGCCGCTTTCGCTTTCGCGTCAGCTTTGGCTTTTGCCGCGGCATCCGCTTTGGCTTTTGCGGCCGCATCCGCTTTGGCTTTCGCTGCGGCTTCGGCCTTCTCTTTCGCGGCCTCTTTCGCCGCTTCGGCTTTCGCTTTGGCCGCTTCGGCGGCTTTCTCTTTGGCTGCCTCGGCAGCTTTTTCTTTCGCCTCTTCCGCCGCCTTCGCTTTGGCTTCGGCAGCTTTCTCTTTCGCCTCTTCCGCCGCTTTGGCTTTGGCTTCGGCGGCCTTCGCTTTGGCCTCTTCCGCCGCTTTGGCTTTCGCGTCGGCAGCGGCTTTTGCTTTGGCTTCGGCGGCCGCTTTGGCATCCGCTTCCGATTTAGCCTTAGCTTCGGCTACGGCTTTCTCTTTGGCCACCGCCGCTGCGGCGGCTTTGGCCTGCTGATCAGCCTGCTTTTTTGCTTCGGCTGCCGCCTGCTTCGCCTCTTCGGCAGCGGCTTTGGCCTGGGCATCCGCCTGAGCTTTTGCCTCGGCTTTGGCTTTCGCCGCCGCCGCTTCAGCCGTTTTCTGCTGCTCCTGCGCCTGCTTCGCCGCCTCTTCTGCCGCTTTCTGCTGGGCCGCCTGCTGCTTAGCCTCTTCTTTCGCCGTTTCCTGCGCCGCTAAGCGCTCTTTCTCCAGCGCTTTCAGACGCTGCTGTTCAGCAGCCTGTTTCTGCTGCAGCTCTTCAGCCTGCTGCTGCGCCTGCTTTTTACGCTGCTGCTCAGCACGCTGACTGTCGCTCTGCTGGTTCTGCTGACGATTGTATTGACTGACAACGGCACCGGGATCGACCATGACCGCATCAATATCCCCGCCGCCGCCCCCCGCACTGCTGGGGTCAATGTGCTCATTAAACGAGCTCCATATCAGCAGCGCGATCAGCACGATATGCAGAATCACCGAAATGATTATCGCGCGCTTTAACTTCTCGTTTTGCTCGGTTGCCTTCGACACACTCGGTTCCCAAAAAACGGTTCGATTTTAAATCGGCTGCGTCATCAAACCGACAGATTTAACACCCGCCTGGTGCAGCAGGTTCAGCGCTTTAATAATTTCATCGTAAGGCACCTCTTTCGCGCCCCCGATTAAAAAGACCGTCTTAGGATTCGCCTCCAGCCGACGCTGCGCTTCGCTGATCACCTGCTCTGGCGGAAGTTGATCCATGCGGTCATGATCCACGACCAGGCTGTATTGCCCTACGCCCGCGACTTCAACAATCACCGGCGGATTATCATCGCTGGAAACGGTTTTCGAGTCGGTCGCATCGGGCAGATCCACTTCCACGCTCTGGGTAATAATGGGCGCCGTTGCCATGAAGATCAGCAACAGCACCAACAGGACGTCCAGGAGCGGAACGATGTTGATTTCCGACTTCAGGTCGCGGCTTTTGCGACCACGTACTCTGGCCATCATTAACCTCTATTTACTTAGCGCTATCGCTGGAGAAAGCCTGGCGATGCAGGATGGCAGTGAACTCTTCCATGAAGTTGTCGTAGCCCTGCTCCAGTTTGTTGACGCGCTGGTTCAGACGGTTGTACGCCATGACCGCCGGAATCGCGGCAAACAGGCCGATCGCAGTCGCAATCAGTGCTTCGGCGATGCCGGGTGCCACCATCTGCAGCGTCGCCTGTTTTACCGCGCCCAGCGCGATAAAGGCGTGCATGATCCCCCAGACCGTACCGAACAGCCCGATATAGGGACTGATGGAGCCCACGGTGCCGAGGAACGGGATATGGCTTTCCAGCGCTTCCAGCTCGCGGTTCATGGAGATGCGCATCGCACGGCTGGCCCCTTCGATGACGGCTTCCGGCGCATGATTGTTGGCGCGATGCAGTCGGGCAAACTCTTTAAAGCCGGAGTAGAAGATCTGTTCAGAGCCTGCCAGCTCATCCCGACGCTCCTGGCTCTCATGATAAAGACGGGAAAGCTCGATGCCGGACCAGAACTTGTCTTCAAACGCCTCCGCTTCTCTGCCTGCCGCATTCAGAATGCGTGTGCGCTGAATAATGATGGCCCAGGAGGCAATAGAAAAGCCGATCAAAATCAACATGATAAGTTTGACCAGAAGGCTCGCCTTCAGGAACAAATCAAGAATGTTCATGTCAGTCACTGCTTGAACTCCGCGACAATAGACTTGGGAAGCGCAATCGGCTTCATCAGATGTGGGTTAATGCAGGCAATCAGGACTTCTGCCTCATTGAGCACTTTGCCTTCAGTATTCACGATACGTTGCGTGAACGTCATGGTAGCCCGTGTCATTGATGTCACTTCGCTCTGGATCTCCAGAAGGTCATCAAGACGCGCCGCCGCCAGATAGTCCACCGTTATACGCCGCACCACAAAAGCGACCTGCTGCTCTAACAGCGTCTGCTGACTGAAATGGTGCTGGCGCAACATTTCGGTGCGTGCTCGTTCATAAAAAGCGATATAGCTGGCGTGATAAACCACACCACCGGCATCAGTGTCTTCGTAATAGACCCGAACCGGCCAGCGAAACAGCGTTGTACTCACTCTACATCCCGGCCTCGTTTTAAACGTTGCTACTATACGCAAGAGAATTGGGGTTGGGAATGGGTCGCCAGAGCCAGACGAAAATAATTATCGCTCCGTAACAAACGGAACGATTTCAGGGAGATTTATTGACCAGACGCTGACATAAATTCACTGTCAGCGCCGGTGAGACGGGGATTCAGAGGTAAAAACGGTAAAGCGCCAGGCCCAATACCAGCATGGCGGGTAACGGCGTGAAGATCGCCTGCCATCGGCTTTTCTGTGGCCGGAAACCCACGCCGTGGATCACGCCGGTGCAGACCGCCCAGATCAGCACCAGCCCCTGCAGCGCCGGCAACGGTCCCGCCTGGCTGCCAGAGCGCGTCGGGTCCCACATCACCGCCCCGGCCATGACCAGCGCCAGCAGCAGTGAAAGGGCCCGCAGCGGGCCCCTGTCCATCAGGTCGTAGAGCATCCGGATGGGCTTACGCATCAGCGCGGCTCATCCTGTGCATCAGCCTGCTCAATCGCCAGCGCGGTCACAATACCAAAAGCACAGGCCAGCAGGGTGCCAAGAATCCAGGCAAAATACCACATGCGACATCTCCTTAATTAATAGAGTGAGTGACTGTTGCTTTCAATATGCTCTTTGGTGATACGGCCAAACATCTTCCAGTAGCACCAGGTGGTGTAAGCCAGAATGATCGGCACGAAGATCACGGCGGCCACAGTCATGGTCTGCAGCGTCAGCAGGCTGGAGGTCGCATCCCACATCGTCAGACTGACGCCCGGCACGGTGCTGGAGGGCATGATAAACGGAAACATTGCAATGCCCGCGGTCATGATGACGCAGGCCAGCGTCAGTGAGGAGAACAGGAACGCCCAGGCGCCCTTCTCCATCCGTGAGCAGAGAATCGTCAGCAGCGGAAGCACCACGCCCAGCAGCGGGAACAGCCACAGCGCAGGATGCTGGCGGAAGTTGACCATCCAGGCCCCCGCTTCGCGCACCACGGTTTTACCCAGCGGGTTCGATGCCGCGAAGTGATCCATTGTGCTGGTGACGACATAGCCCGGAATGCCATAGTTGACCCAGACGCCCGCCAGAATAAAGCAGACCATCATCACCAGCGCGGCAAGCTGCGCGGCGGTGCGTGCGCGCAGATGCAGCTCACCCGTGGTGCGCATCTGCAGATACGTTGCGCCCTGCGCCAGAATCATCGCGACGCTCACCACACCCGCCAGCAGCCCGAACGGATTCAGCAGCTGGAAGAAGTTGCCGGTGTAGAACAGACGCAGATACTCATCGGCATGGAAGGGGACCCCCTGCAGCAGGTTGCCGAACGCCACACCGATCACCAGCGGCGGCACAAAACTGCCAATGAAGATGCCCCAGTCCCAGGCCGCGCGCCAGCGGGTGTCTTCAATCTTCGAACGATAATCAAAGCCGACCGGGCGGAAGAACAGCGACGCCAGCACCAGAATCATCGCCACATAGAAGCCGGAGAAGGCCGCCGCGTAGACCATCGGCCAGGCCGCAAACAGCGCACCGCCCGCGGTGATCAGCCAGACCTGGTTACCGTCCCAGTGAGGGGCGATGCTGTTAATCATGACGCGCCGTTCGGTGTCGGTGCGTCCCAGGATACGCGTCAGCATCCCGACGCCCATATCAAACCCATCGGCGACCGCGAAACCGATCAGCAGCACGCCAATCAACAGCCACCAGACAAAGCGCAGAACTTCATAATCAAACATGGTCGCTCTCCTTATCCCTGCACCGGCCGGGGGGTTGCCGTGATCTGCTCATGGTGATAACGCCCGGTTTTCAGGCTGCTCGGCCCCAGACGGGCGAATTTAAACATCAGATACATCTCAGCCACCAGGAACAGCGTGTAGAGTCCGCAGATCAGGATCATCGAGAACAGCAGATCGCCGGTGGTCAGCGAGGAGTTGGCTACCGCGGTCGGCAGGATCTCACCGATTGCCCAGGGCTGACGACCATATTCCGCCACGAACCAGCCCGACTCCACGGCAATCCAGGGAAGCGGGATCCCGAACAGCGCCGCCTTGAGTAACAGGCGGTTTTTGCCTACGCGATTACGTATTACGCTCCAGAATGAGAGGGTGATAATGCCCAGCAGCAGCACGCCACACAGCACCATGATGCGGAACGCGAAGTAGAGCGGCGCAACGCGCGGGATGGAGTCCTGCGTTGCCTGTTTGATCTGCGCTTCTGTCGCATCCGCCACGTTGTCGGTATAGCGTTTCAGCAGCAGGCCGTAGCCGAGATCCTGTTTGTGCTGGTTAAAGGCGTCACGCACCGCCGGATCCTGGCTGCCACTGCGCAGTTCATTCAGCAGGGTGTAGGCTTTCATACCGTTACGGATGCGGACTTCATGCTGCGCCATCAGATCTTTCAGGCCGGTCACCGGCTTATCGACAGAACGGGTGGCGATCAGACCCAGCAGCCAGGGGATCTGCACGGCATAGCGGTTCTCCTGCGTTGCCTGATCGGGCAGGCCAAACAGGGTGAAGGAGGCGGGTGCTGGCTGGGTATCCCACTCCGCTTCGATAGCGGCCAGCTTGGTTTTCTGCACGTCGCCCATCTCATAGCCCGATTCGTCGCCCAGCAGAATCACGGAGAGCACTGCTGCCATGCCAAAGCTGGCCGCGATAGCGAAGGAGCGTTTCGCGAAGGCGAGGTCGCGGCCTTTCAGCATGTACCAGGCGCTGATGCCGAGAATAAACATCGCCCCGGTGGTGTAACCCGCCGCCACGGTGTGAACGAATTTCACCTGCGCCACCGGATTAAGTACCAGCTGGGAAAAGCTCACCATCTCCATGCGCATGGTTTCGAAATTGAATTCAGAGGCGATGGGGTTCTGCATCCAGCCGTTGGCGACCAGAATCCACAGGGCAGACATGTTTGAACCCAGCGCCACCAGCCAGGTGACCGCCATGTGCTGCACTTTACCCAGCCGATCCCAGCCAAAGAAGAACAGGCCGACGAAGGTGGACTCCAGGAAGAACGCCATCAGCCCTTCGATAGCGAGCGGCGCGCCAAAGATATCGCCGACGTAGTGAGAGTAATAGGACCAGTTTGTCCCGAACTGAAATTCCATGGTCAGTCCGGTGGCCACACCCAGCGCAAAGTTAATGCCAAATAACTTGCCCCAGAATTTGGTCATATCTTTATAAATCTGTTTGCCGCTCAGGACATAGACCGTTTCCATGATTGCCAGCAAAAACGCCATACCCAGCGTTAAAGGGACGAACAGAAAATGGTACATCGCCGTTAAGGCAAACTGTAACCGCGACAGCTCGACGATATCTAACATAAGGACTCCTTGCTCCTCGCTTTTGCCTCCGTCACGCGCGCGTTACATTCGGACGTAATCAGAGTCAGGAACAGCTGTTTATTAATTCCAGTTTTTATTACCCGCAGAACAGGGCTGTGAGCTGCCCGACCAGGGGAGTCGCGAATAAAGCAGCTCTGAGAATTGTCAATCCACGCTTTCATTAACGCGTGCTTAAACAGGAGAAAGCGGGTGTCATCCCGGGATGAGCAGACGTTTGAAAATGTATGTAAAAGGCTGGATTGATGCAGCGCAATTTACGCCCTTAACGCTGCGCTTTGCCAGCGGAATAGTTGGATATAAATCGCGATTAATTGATCTGGATTAACGCAATAAGTTTCCAGATAGAGTCGGGTAGGTTTCTTGTTAATGAGATGTCATTAATGAACTATGGAGTGGAATAATAATTTACTATTGTCACTATCTGTTAACGTAACAGAGGGCGTGATGGTCAGCTGACATCCCCTCCCCTCGCCGCTGACGGCGGTCGTTCTGTTCATTTCGCCCATAAAAAAAGCCACCCGAAGGTGGCTTCTTACACTCTGCCGATCAGACTCAGCGAGCAGGTAAAACGGCTTTCACCGCGTCACCAATGTCCGCCAGGCTGCGAACGGTTTTCACGCCTGCGGCTTCCAGCGCAGCAAACTTCTCATCTGCGGTGCCTTTACCACCGGCGATGATCGCACCGGCGTGACCCATACGCTTGCCTTTCGGCGCAGTCACACCTGCGATGTAGCCAACCACTGGCTTGGTCACATGCTCTTTGATGAAAGCAGCCGCTTCTTCTTCTGCGCTGCCGCCGATCTCACCGATCATCACGATCGCTTCCGTCTGCGGATCGTCCTGGAACATTTTCAGGATGTCGATGAAGTTAGAGCCCGGAATCGGGTCACCGCCGATGCCGACGCAGGTGGACTGACCGTAACCGATATCGGTGGTCTGCTTAACCGCTTCATACGTCAGGGTACCGGAACGGGAAACGATGCCGACGCGGCCCGGCTGGTGAATGTGGCCCGGCATGATGCCGATTTTGCATTCGCCTGGAGTAATGACGCCCGGGCAGTTTGGACCGATCATCCGCACGCCCGCTTCATCCAGCTTCATTTTCACGGTCAGCATATCCAGCGTCGGGATGCCTTCGGTGATGGTGATGATCAGTTTGATGCCCGCTTCGATCGCTTCCAGGATGCCATCTTTGCAGAAAGGCGCCGGAACGTAGATCACGGTGGCGGTGGCGCCGGTGGCTTCTACCGCTTCGCGCACGGTGTTGAACACCGGCAGGCCGAGATGGGTGGTGCCGCCTTTACCTGGGGTCACGCCGCCAACCAGTTGCGTACCATAGGCCAGCGCCTGCTCAGAGTGGAAAGTCCCCTGGCCGCCAGTGAAACCCTGGCAGATGACTTTGGTGTTTTTGTCGATCAGAATGGACATTATTTACCCTCCGCGGCAGCAACAACACGCTGTGCGGCGTCTGTCAGGCTGGTTGCTGCAATGATGTTCAGACCGCTGTCCGCCAGTTTCTGGGCGCCCAGCTCGGCGTTGTTACCTTCCAGACGTACCACTACCGGCACGTTCACACCCACTTCAGCGACGGCGCCGATGATGCCGTCGGCAATCAGGTCGCAGCGTACGATGCCGCCGAAGATGTTTACGAAGACGGCTTTCACCGCATCGTCAGACAGGATGATTTTGAAGGCTTCGGTTACGCGCTCTTTGGTTGCGCCGCCGCCGACATCCAGGAAGTTGGCTGGCTGACCGCCGTGGTGCTTAACGATGTCCATGGTGCCCATCGCCAGGCCTGCGCCGTTAACCATACAACCGATGTTGCCTTCCAGCGCAACATAGTTCAGTTCCCACTGCGTAGCATGGGCTTCACGCGGGTCTTCCTGGCTTGGATCGCGCATTTCGCGCAGCTCTGGCTGACGGAACAGCGCATTGCCATCGGCACCCAGTTTGCCATCCAGGCAGATCAGATCGCCCTGTTTAGTGATGACCAGCGGGTTGATTTCAACCATCGCCAGGTCGCGCTCCAGGAACAGCGTCGCCAGACCCATGAAGATCTTGGTGAACTGACCAACCAGCTTACCGGTCAGGCCCAGTTTGAAGGCCAGTTCGCGGCCCTGATATGGCTGTGGCCCGGTCAGCGGGTCCAGCGCCATTTTGTGGATCAGGTGCGGGGTCTCTTCCGCGACTTTCTCAATTTCCACGCCACCTTCAGTAGAGGCCATGAAAATGACGCGACGCGTCGCGCGATCGACCACGGCGCCCAGGTAGAGTTCCTGATCGATATCTGTCGCCGCTTCCACCAGAATCTGGTTAACCGGCTGACCGTTTGCATCTGTCTGATAGGTTACCAGGCGCTTGCCCAGCCAGTTCTCAGCAAAAGCACGGATCTCTTCTTTGCTGTTAACCACTTTCACACCGCCCGCTTTACCGCGGCCACCGGCATGAACCTGACATTTAACTACCCACGGGCCTGCGCCAATTTTAGAGGCTGCTTCTTCCGCTTCGCGTGGTGTAGTACAGGCGTAACCCGTTGGTGCCGGCATGCCATACCGTGCAAACAGCTGTTTCGCCTGGTATTCGTGTAAGTTCATGATGTTCTATCCATTCAGGTCTGAAAAGAGTAATGAGGTTGGGCGCGCGAGGCGCGCCCGGTGAAAATCAGACATCCAGCAGCAGGCGCGCCGGATCTTCCAGCATCTCTTTCACTGCAACCAGATAACCCACTGATTCGCGGCCATCGATCAGACGGTGGTCATAAGAGAGTGCCAGGTACATCATTGGCAGCACGACAACCTGACCATTGACCGCCATCGGGCGATCTTTGATAGCGTGCATACCCAGGATGGCGCTCTGCGGTGGGTTGATGATCGGGGTGGACATCAGTGAACCAAAGACGCCGCCGTTGGTGATGGTGAAGTTACCGCCGGTGAGATCTTCAACGGTCAGCTTGCCATCACGGCCTTTCACAGCCAGCTCTTTGATTTTCTTCTCAATGTCCGCCATGCTCAGCGCATCCACATCGCGCAGAACCGGTGTCACCAGGCCACGCGGCGTGGAGACGGCGATGCTGACATCGAAGTAGTTATGGTAAACCACATCTTCGCCATCGATAGACGCATTCACTTCCGGATAGCGTTTCAGCGCTTCAACTACCGCTTTCAGGTAGAAAGACATAAAGCCCAGACGTACGCCGTGGCGCTTCTCAAACGCCTCGCCATACTGCTTACGCAGGTCCATGATCGGCTTCATGTTGATTTCATTGAAGGTCGTCAGCATCGCGGTGCTGTTTTTCGCTTCCAGCAGACGCTCGGCCACGCGCTTGCGCAGACGCGTCATCGGCACGCGTTTTTCGCTGCGATTCGCAACAGGCTGCTGGACCGCGGCGCTATCCGCTGCCGGTGCGGCGCTGCTGGCCTTTGGCGCGTTCGCCAGATGTTTTTCAACATCTTCGCGGGTCAGACGTCCGCCCACACCGCTGCCTTTGATCTGCGAGGCATCCAGGTTGTGCTCGGCAATCAGGCGGCGAATCGCCGGGCTGAGCGCATCGTTGCTCTCTTCTTCCAGAGACGCGGTCTGACGCTGAGCCGGGGTAGACTCTTTGCTTTCAGACTTCGCGCTGGTCTCTTTACCGGCACTGTTGCCCTCTTTCAGGCGACCCAGGATCTGGCGGGAAGTGACGGTGGCGCCCTCTTCTTCCAGAACGGCTTCCAGGATACCGTCAGCAGCGGCTGGCACTTCCAGCACCACTTTATCGGTTTCGATTTCAACCAGCACTTCATCGCGCGTGACGGCATCGCCTGGTTTTTTGTGCCAGGTTGCCACTGAGGCATCGGCAACCGATTCAGGCAGGTCGGGAACGAGAATATCTACGCTACTCATTATCTTTCCTTTTAATTAATTAACGTTCAGCGCGTCATTAACCAGGTCTTGCTGCTGTTGTTGGTGTACGGACATGTAACCCACGGCCGGTGAGGCCGAGGCCGGGCGGCCGGCATAACGTAAAGTGGCACCAAACGGCACAACTTCACGGAAGTGATGCTGACTGCAATACCAGGCGCCCTGATTCAGCGGCTCTTCCTGGCACCAGACAAAGTCCTGTACGTGAGAATACGCTTTTAATGCTTCCTGCACCGCCTGGTGCGGGAACGGATAAAGCTGCTCGATGCGGACGATAGCCACATCGGTCTGCTCGTTTTTACGACGCTGCTCCAGCAGATCGTAATAGACTTTACCGGAACAGAGCACGACACGTTTCACGCCCTGTGGATCCAGATCGTCGATCTCACCAATGGCTGGCTGGAAGCTGCCATTCGCCAGCTCATCCAGTGTGGAGATTGCCAGCGGGTGACGCAGCAGCGATTTCGGTGACATCACGATCAGCGGGCGACGCATACCGCGCAGCGCCTGACGACGCAGCATATGGTAAACCTGCGCTGGCGTGGATGGCACGCAGACCTGCATGTTCTGCTCTGCACAAAGCTGCAGATAACGCTCCAGACGCGCCGAGGAGTGCTCCGGGCCCTGACCTTCATAACCGTGCGGCAGCAGCATAACCAGGCCACACATCCGGCCCCACTTCTGCTCGCCGGAGCTGATGAACTGATCGATAACAACCTGAGCACCGTTGGCAAAGTCACCAAACTGCGCTTCCCAGATGGTCAGGATGCGCGGCTCTGCGGTGGCGTAGCCATATTCGAACGCCAGTACCGCCTCTTCAGAGAGCACGGAGTCCCAGACTTTGAACTGACCCTGGCCGCTGTGCACATGGTGCAGAGGGGTATAGGTCGAACCGTTTGACTGGTTGTGGATCACTGCATGGCGATGGAAGAAGGTGCCGCGACCGCTATCTTCGCCCGACAGGCGTACCGGAATGCCCTCATCCACCAGGGTGGCGTAGGCCAGGTTTTCCGCGCCGCCCCAGTCAAAGGCTTTCTCACCTTCAGCCATCAGACGACGGTCGTTATAGATTTTGGCGACACGCGACTGCACTTCCACCTCTTCAGGCACCTGGCTGATACGCAGCGCCAGCTCCTTCAGACGTTTTAACTCAACCTGGGCCGGATAAGGCTCGTCCCACTCATGGTTGAGATAAGGCGACCAGGTAAAGGAGTGCAGGCTCATCGGACGCCATTCCGGCACCACACACTCGCCCGCATCCAGCGCATCGCGATAAAGATTGACCATCTCGGTCGCATCTTCCTGCGTGGCAACGGCTTCGCTTTCCAGACGGTCGGCGTAGATTTTGCGCGGCGTCGGATGCTTTTTGATTTTCTGGTACATCAGCGGCTGAGTCGCACTTGGCTCATCCGCCTCGTTGTGACCATGACGGCGATAGCAGACCAGGTCGATAAACACATCACGCTTGAAGGTGTTGCGGTAGTCGAGCGCCAGACGGGTGACAAACGCCACCGCTTCCGGGTCGTCCGCGTTGACGTGGAAGATCGGGGCCAGCACCATTTTGCCGATGTCAGTGCAGTAAGGGGTCGAACGCGCATCTTTCGGGTTGGAGGTGGTGAAGCCAACCTGGTTATTGATGACGATGCGAACGGTGCCGCCCACTTCATAACCGCGCGCCTGAGACATGTTCAGGGTTTCCTGCACCACGCCCTGGCCGATCACGGCCGCATCACCATGAATGGTGATCGGTAAGACTTTATTGCTGGCAGGCTCATCCAGACGATCCAGACGGGCGCGGACAGATCCCATGACCACCGGGCTGACGATCTCCAGGTGCGACGGGTTAAACGCCAGCGCCAGGTGAACCAGGCCGCCTTCGGTTTCCACGTCTGAGGAGAAGCCCATGTGATACTTCACGTCACCGGTGCCAAGATGCTCTTTATGCTTACCGGCGAACTCGTCGAACAGATCCTGCGGTTTTTTGCCCAACACGTTGATCAGCACGTTGAGACGGCCACGGTGTGCCATCCCCAGTACGACTTCACGGGTGCCGCTTTTACCGGCGTGACGGATCATCTCGCGCAGCATTGGCACCAGCGCATCGCCGCCTTCCAGCGAGAAGCGTTTGGCACCCGGGAATTTCGCGCCCAGGTATTTCTCCAGCCCTTCTGCTGCGGTCAGCTCTTTCAGGAAACCTTTCTTCTCTTCGTTGCTGAACGCTGCACGGCCTGCGACGGATTCAAGACGCTGCTGGATCCAGCGTTTCTCGTCCGTGTTGTTGATGTGCATATACTCCGCACCGATTGAGCCGCAGTAAGTCTGAGTCAGCGCCTCGAAGAGATCGGCCAGCTTCATGGTCTCTTTGCCGATGGCGAAAGAGCCGACGTTAAAGCTTTCCTGAAAATCGGCCTCAGTCAGATCGTGAAACGCGGGATCGAGATCGGCGACCCGATCCTGTTTCCACAGGCCGAGCGGATCAAGATTGGCATGCTGATGGCCGCGGAAACGAAACGCGTTAATCAGCTGCAGCACTTTCACTTGCTTGGAGTTGGTTTCCGGATCGGAGAGAGATGAGGTGTAACGAGATGCGTCTTTCGCCAGGCGACGGAAGTACTCACGTGTGGTGGAGTGAAACTGCTCAGGTTTCATTCCGGTGCCCGGTAACTGTTGGAACATCGAGCGCCACACTGCATCGACAGAGTCAGGATCGGTCAGGAAATCCTCATAGAGCTGCTCTATGTAAGACTGATTCGCGCCGGCCAGCCAGGAAGAGTCCAGCCAGGGCTTCATCGCGCTGTTCTGCATTGTGATCCCTTAAGCATTGCTATGCTTTTTTGAGGTTTCATTTGTTGCCGCTTTCGCGGTTTGCCGTAGTGAGTTCAGCGATACGAGCACTCTGCGCAGCGCGCGTGGCCCGTAAGGGAACCTTTGTAAACGTGGTCATCACCGCGCTTACAGAGGCTTCCGTAAAACACCGGGAACCTGAGGTTCCCGGCAGAGAGTAACTATGCGCCGCGCTGCAGCAGCATCGACTTGATATGGCCGATGGCGCGCGTCGGGTTCAGCCCTTTCGGACAGACGCTCACACAGTTCATGATGCTATGGCAGCGGAATACGCTGAACGCATCGTTCAGATTGTCGAGACGCGACTCAGTTTCGGTGTCGCGGCTGTCAATCAGGAAGCGATACGCGGCCAGCAGACCGGCCGGACCGATGAACTTCTCAGGGTTCCACCAGAATGACGGGCATGAGGTAGAGCAGCAGGCACAGAGAATACATTCATACAGGCCATCCAGGTGCTCACGCTCATCCGGTGACTGCAGATGCTCGCGTGCTGGCGGATTTTCCCCATTATTCAACAGGAAAGGCTTAATTTTCTCATATTGTGCATAAAACTGGCTCATGTCCACGACCAGGTCGCGTACCACCGGCAGACCGGGTAACGGACGGATAACAATTTTCTGTTTGCCGTTGCCCAGGGCCGAAACCGGCGTGATACAGGCCAGGCCGTTTTTGCCGTTCATGTTGAGGCCATCAGAGCCGCAGACGCCTTCACGGCAGGAGCGACGAAAGGCCAGCGTTGGATCTTTCTCTTTCAGGCGAATCAGCGCGTCCAGCAGCATCATGTCGCGGCCATCTTCCGATTCCAGGGTGTAATCCTGCATCCGTGGCTTGTCGTCAACGTCCGGATTGTAGCGATAAATGGAAAACTCAAGTCTCATGATCGTCTCCGAAATTAGTAGGTACGCACTTTCGGCGGGAAGGCCGCGCGCAGTTTCGGCTGCATGTTCACCTCACGGCGCGTCATGCTTTCGGTTTCCGGGACATAAAGACTGTGGCACAGCCAGTTTTCATCATCACGATCCGGGAAGTCGAAGCGACTATGGGCACCGCGGCTCTCGGTGCGGTAGTTCGCCGCCACCGCCGTGGCATACGCCGTCTCCATCAGGTTGTCCAGCTCCAGACACTCAATACGCTGGGTGTTGAAATCCGGTGAGCGGTCATCCAGACGGGCGGATTTCAGGCGCTGACGAATCTCTTTCAGCTCTTCCAGTCCCTGGGCCATCGCCTCGCCTTCGCGGAACACTGAGAAGTTGTTCTGCATGCAGCGCTGCAGCGCTTTACGAATTTCAACCGGGTCTTCACCGGTGGTGTTGTTTTCCCAGCGGTTGAAGCGTGCCATCGCCACGTCAATCTCATCCTGGGTGGCATCGCGCAGTTCGCCCTGCTCCTGAATACTCTCCAGCAGATGCAGGCCGGCCGCACGGCCAAAGACCACCAGGTCGAGCAGTGAGTTACCACCCAGACGGTTAGCACCGTGCACCGATACACAGGCGATTTCGCCGACGGCGAACAGGCCCGGGATCACCACATCTTCGCCCTGCTCATTGACGCGCAGCGCCTGGCCGGTCACTTTGGTCGGAATACCGCCCATCATGTAGTGGCAGGTCGGGATCACCGGAATCGGCTCTTTAATCGGGTCGGCGTGCGCAAAGGTGCGCGACAGCTCAAGGATGCCCGGCAGACGGGATTCCAGCACCTCTTTACCCAGGTGGTCGAGTTTCAGTTTGATGTGCGGCCCCCACGGACCGTCACAGCCGCGACCTTCACGGATTTCGATCATCATCGAGCGCGCAACCACGTCGCGGCCCGCCAGGTCTTTAGCGTTTGGCGCATAACGCTCCATGAAGCGTTCGCCATGTTTGTTCAGCAGATAGCCACCTTCACCACGGCAGCCTTCGGTCACCAGGACGCCCGCGCCCGCGATGCCGGTCGGGTGGAACTGCCACATCTCCATATCCTGCACCGGCACACCTGCGCGCAGCGCCATACCCACGCCGTCTCCGGTGTTGATGTGGGCATTGGTGGTGGACTGATAGATACGGCCAGCGCCGCCGGTCGCCAGAATGGTCGCTTTCGCTTTGAAGTAGACCGTTTCGCCGGTTTCGATGCAGATAGCCGTACAGCCGACCACCGCGCCATCGGCGTTTTTCACCAAATCCAGCGCATACCACTCCGAGAAGATAGTGGTTTTGTTCTTCAGGTTCTGCTGATAGAGGGTGTGCAGCAGGGCATGACCCGTACGGTCAGCGGCGGCCGCGGTACGCGCTGCCTGCTCGCCACCGAAGTTCTTCGACTGGCCACCAAACGGACGCTGATAGACGCGACCATCTTCCAGACGGGAAAACGGCAGGCCCATGTGCTCCAGCTCCAGAATCGCTTCCGGGCCGGTTTTACACATATATTCGATCGCGTCCTGGTCACCGATATAGTCGGAACCTTTGACGGTGTCGTACATGTGCCATTCCCAGTTATCTTCATGGGTGTTACCCAGCGCAACGGTGATACCGCCCTGCGCAGAAACGGTGTGGGAACGGGTCGGGAAAACTTTAGACAGCAGCGCACAACTCTGGCCGCCCTGGGAGATTTGCAGTGCGGCACGCATGCCTGCGCCACCTGCGCCGATCACCACGGCATCAAACTCTCTGATTGGCAAACTCATTTACACACCCCACACCACAACAAAGCCATAAATCGCATACCACAACAGTGCCACGACAATCACAAACTGTAACAACAGACGGGTTGGCAGCGATTTAACGTAGTCTGTTAACACCTGCCACATTCCGATCCAGCCGTGGATCAGGATAGAAAACAGCGTCAGCAGCGTGAACACTTTGGTGAAGGCAGAAGCGAAGAAGCCACGCCACAGGTCATAGGTCAGCGTGTCTGTCATCACCACGAAACCGAGGATGTAGACGATGTAGAGTGTAATGAGAATTGCAGTTGCCCGCAGCAGCAGCCAGTCCTGAATGCCGTTGCGACCCAACGCGGATGCATTGCTTACCATACGAGGACTCCCGCCAGAATTGCCAGCACGACAGTGATCACAAAAGATATATGCGCTGAGCGCTTACCAGCCTGCAGCGTTTCAGCCAGATAACCAAAATCCATCAACATATGACGAATCCCGCTCACCGCGTGATAGGCCAGCGCAGTCAGGATGCCCCACATGATGAACTTCGCGAAGAAGCCATCCATAATGGATGCAGCATGCTGGAAACCTTCAGGAGAGGAGAGAGAGAGACCGAGCAGCCACAGCAGGATGCCAATAGCAACCAGGGTGATGACGCCGGAGACGCGGTGAAGAATGGACGATATTGCAGTAACGGGAAACCGGATCGTCGAGAGATCCAAGTTGACAGGTCTTTGTTTTTTCACGGTTTTGCCCACACAGCCTTTTTTTATTTTGCTTCCTCCGGACCTGAGGCGGAGTCTATTCACAACGCGTGGCAGACTTTAACCGTCACCAAAAAAGCAACATCCAGTGTTAAGTGACGCGGTAGTAAACGCTGGGTGGCTCCTGGTGTCAGGGTGTTCCGGAGACCTGGCGGAAGTATAGGAGGATCACATTCTGATTACAATTCCCCTACAAACTCTTTGGTATATTTTGGGTAGAACAGTGATCAGACTCACGATTTTCACAATTGATACAATTTTAATTATCTGATTTGACAATAGTTCAACAATTCAGTTACAAACTAAGCCTGTAAATTCCTATGATGCACAAAAGTTATGGGGATACACTTTCCCCTAAGCGCAAGTTATGTAACATTGCGATAATGAGCATTAAAAAGCATCAGGTTATTGGTTACCAAGAAGTTATATCCTGACCGGATCTTTAACAACCGCGATATGCAGCATGTCCATGGCTCACCGGTTCCTCCCGTGGAACGCGCCGCTCACTCTGTACCCTGCACCCGCTTTACCCCCGCAGAGTGATACTGTGTAGTTTTGCCAACCGCAACATGAACGCGTTTCAGGTGTCTAAAGATCCTTACCTACATAAGGCGCTATGGAGACGAAAATGACAGATAAAAAAGTAACGCTAACCCTGCAAGATGGAACATCGGTGGAGCTGGACGTGCTGAAGGGCACGCTGGGCCAGGATGTGGTTGATGTCCGCGCTCTGGGTTCAAGTGGCCTGTTCACCTTCGATCCCGGTTTCACTTCTACAGCGTCCTGCGAATCTAAAATCACTTTCATCGATGGTGATGAAGGCATCCTGCTGCACCGTGGTTTCCCGATTTCTGAGCTGGCTACCCACTCTAACTATCTGGAAGTCTGTTACATCCTGCTGAATGGCGAAGCGCCGAACCAGAAGCAGTTCGACGAGTTCCGTACCACCGTTACCCGTCACACCATGATCCATGAGCAGATTACCCGTCTGTTCCACGGTTTTCGTCGTGACTCTCACCCGATGGCCGTCATGTGTGGTGTGACCGGCGCACTGGCAGCGTTTTATCACGATTCACTGGATGTAAACATTGAGCGCCACCGCGAAATCGCGGCATTCCGTCTGCTGTCGAAAATGCCGACCATGGCGGCGATGTGTTACAAATATTCTATCGGCCAGCCTTTTGTCTATCCGCGCAACGACCTCTCTTACGCAGGTAACTTCCTGCATATGATGTTCGCCACGCCGTGCGAAGAGTACAAGGTGAACCCGGTGCTGGAACGCGCAATGGACCGTATCCTGATCCTGCACGCGGACCATGAGCAGAACGCCTCCACCTCAACCGTCCGTACCGCCGGTTCCAGCGGCGCGAATCCGTTTGCCTGTATTGCCGCGGGTATCGCCTCCCTGTGGGGACCAGCGCACGGGGGTGCCAACGAAGCGACCCTGCGTATGCTGGAAGAGATCAGCAACGTTGAACATATTCCTGAGTTTATTAAGCGCGCCAAAGATAAGAATGACTCCTTCCGTCTGATGGGCTTTGGTCACCGCGTTTACAAAAACTACGATCCGCGTGCGACCGTGATGCGCGATACCTGCCATGAAGTGCTGAATGAGCTGGGGATGAAGGATGACCTGCTGGAAGTGGCGATGGAGCTGGAACACATTGCGCTGAACGACCCCTACTTCATCGAGCGTAAACTCTATCCAAACGTGGACTTCTACTCCGGTATTATCCTGAAAGCGATGGGTATTCCTTCCTCCATGTTTACGGTGATCTTCGCGATGGCCCGTACCGTTGGCTGGATTGCGCACTGGAAAGAGATGCACGACGAAGGCATGAAGATTGCCCGTCCGCGCCAGCTCTACACCGGTTATACCGAGCGCGAGTTTACCTCACAGCTGAAGAAGTAAGATCCAGGGCGGAGAGCGATCTCCGCCTGATCGCTTATCACGCCTGGACGCTTCGCTGTGATACTGCACCTGCGCAGAGGACAGGGTCAGAGAGCAAAGAGGCAACAGGCGTCATTCGCGATCCGCACGGTTACGCACCTCATTCGGGAGATGCGCCCGTTACCGGAACGCTCTCCTCCCCCTGTTTCCTGCGCGTCATACTGCTTCGTAGCGGCTGACGTCACCCGGTCTGACGTTTATTAGCCGTCTGCTGTCAGCACCTTTCGCGCGTTTAACTTCACGCCTCAGCTTATCGCTGACACCCCGGACACCAGTAGAACGGCCGGGACGACAGCGTGCCCTTCTCGACGACCGTGCCACAGCGCCGGCATTTTTTGCCCTGCCGATGAAACACCTCAAACTGAAATGCCGCTTCCTCATGATATTTCTTCATGGTGCCGCGCATCCGGTAGGCGTGCCGCGGCACCGACAGCAGCGCCTCGCTGAATGCAGTCAGCTGATCTTCACTCAGATCCTGTGCCCGGTGGTGCGGCAGCAGCTGCGCCAGCCAGAGAATTTCGGCGCGCAGGTAGTTACCCAGCCCGGCCAGAAACGCCTGGTCCAGCAGCAGACCGCTGAACTGACGACGCCGGAAACGGGGCGACAGCAGCCGCTCCCGCACCTCTTCAACGGTCAGGGCACTGCTCAGCACATCCGGCCCGATGCGATTCAGGAACGGGTGCGCCCCCAGGGTATCGGCGTTAAGCAGTTCAATATCGGAGGCGCTGTAGAGCAGAATCGCTTTATCTGCTGTCGCCAGCCGTACCCGTAGCTGACGGGTGGTATTGAGTTCGGTGTCGGGTTTTACAATGCGCCAGATGCCATAAAGCTGGTTATGGCTGTAGAGCGTCAGGCCGTTGCTGAAATGTGTCAGCAGCGCCTTGCCCCGCGTTTCAATGGCCTGCACCTGCTCACCAATTAATGCCGGTTCATAGGTTTTGAGCTGTGGAAACGCAAACCACGCTTCCGTTAACGGCTGCCCCACAATGGCAGCTTCGAGTTTATCCGCCACGCGGCGGATTTCCGGTCCTTCAGGCATCCTTCATCCTCTTAGTGGGTGGCACCGCCAGCCTGTTTAATATCGTCACCGTTCTCCAGCGTGACCCGAACAGCAATCTCCAGCGCCTGAACAATGGTCGCCAGCGCCATACTCGGCGCGCCGGGGTGCTGCGCCGCCTGTTCAGGCAGATAAGGGATATGGATAAAGCCGCCCCGCGCCGGGCTCTCCTGCTGCTGAAGCCAGTGCAGCAGGCCATACATCACCCGGTTACAGGTAAAGGTGCCCGCCGTCTGCGACACCGACGCCGGAATGCCCGCCTCCCGCACCGCGGCGACAATCGCTTTGATCGGCAGCCGCGAAAAATAGGCTGCCGGACCGCCGGCAACCACGGGTTCATCGACGGGCTGATGCCCGGCGTTATCCGGGATACGGGCGTCGTCGACATTAATACCGATACGCTCGACGGTAATGTCGCTGCGACCGCCCGCCTGCCCTACCGACAGCACCGCATCCGGTCTGATCTCCTCCAGCGCCTGGTTCAGCACGCCGAGGACCTCACGGAAGATCACGGGCAACTGGCGGATGACGATCTTCGCCCCGCCGATCGCTTTGCCCTCCAGCGTCCGCACCGCTTCCCATGAAGGATTAATCGTTTCACCGCCAAAAGGTTCAAAGGCTGTTATCAGGACCGTTTTCATGCTGCCTCACAGAAACATCAGGAAATAGAGCAGAAAAATGTTAACGATTAACAGTAGCACACCGGTCGGAATCTGAGCCCTGATCACCGCGTTTCGGTTGGGCAGTTCCAGCAGCGCCGCCGGGACAATATTGAAGTTGGCCGCCATCGGCGTCATCAGCGTGCCACAGTAGCCGGAGAACATGCCGATCGCCGCCATCACCGCCGGGTTGCCGCCGTGCTGCAGTACCAGAATCGGGATGCCGACGCCGGCGGTGATAATCGGAAAGGCGGCGAAGGCGTTGCCCATGATCATGGTTAACAGCGCCATGCCCACGGCATAGACGATGACCGCAATCAGGCGATTGTCCACCGCCAGCCAGGTCTGGGTCAGATGTGAAATCGCGCTGCCAACACCGGCGCTGGTAAACAGCAGCCCCAGGGTGGCGAGGATCTGCGGCAGGATAAAGGCCCAGCCTATCGAATCCAGCAGGCGGCGGGTCTCCTGCATCGACTGCACCGGTTTTTCATGGGTCAGTTTCAGGGCCACCAGCCAGCCCGCTACACAGCCGACCATCATCGAAAAGAGCGTCACCAGCGTTGCATGATTACCGGGTCCGAATACCGAATCCTGCAGGCCGGGAATATGGTTAAACACCAGCACGCCGACCACGGTGACCACCGGGATCGCCAGCGCGGGCAGGAAGAGTTTATTGCGCAGACTTTGTGCGCTGGCCTGCTTCTCCTCTTCGCTGCGCTGATGATAGCGTCCCAGCCGGACGCCGCCCAGGCCCGCAATCAGCGCCATGATGACCACCACGACCCCGACAGCGATGTGCAGCGTGCGGGTGCCCGCCGCTGCCGACCCCAGCCCCTGGCCCAGCAGATCTGCCGTCCAGTCACCGATCAGGAATATCAGGCCATACAGCGCCCAGAACAGGCCGGTCGTCAGGCGGCGCGGATTCGCGCGATCGCGCCAGGAGAGGATCGCCACCACCAGCAGCATGATGCCTGCCAGCCACATCAGATACTGTTGCTGGAACATTATGCGCCTCCTTTGGTCTTCATCGCCTGGCTGTTCAGCCGCTGCAGCTCACGCGCCAGCTGGCGGTCCAGTCGCACCAGACGAGCCGAGTGGATTAGGAACGCGGCCACCGCGGTCGGGATCCCCCACAACGCGATGTGCAACGGTTCGGTCTGGATCCCGGCGGACTCCTGCATGAAGTTATGCATAAAGATAATCGCACCAAAGGCGACGAAGATATCCTCGCCAAAGAACAGGCCGACGTTGTCGGTCGCCGCCGACATCGCGCGCAGACGGTGGCGCAACTCAGGTGTGATCTCGCCATAGCGATTCTCTGTTGCCCCTTCCGCCATCGGCGCCAGCAGCGGACGCACCATCTGCGGATGGCCGCCGAGGCTGGTCAGCCCCAGCGCGGCGGTGATTTCGCGTACAAACAGATAGACGATCAGCAGACGGCCTGCGGTGGCCGTTTTAATCTGCGCAATCCACGCCTGAGCCCGCTCTTTCAGCCCGTGACGCTCCAGCAGGCCAATCACCGCCAGCGGCAGCAGCAGGATCAGCGGCAGATTGCGGGTGTTCAGAAAGCCCGCGCCCAGCTTTTCCAGAATATCTGCCAGCGGCATCAGCGCGGCCAGCCCGGTCACGAACCCGGCGATGATCACCACCAGCACCGGATTAAAACGCAGAACGAAGCCGATCACGATGGCGGCAATGCCCAGTAATGGCCAGAGATTTACGGCACTCTCCATGATTTTCCCTCAGAGTGAAAAACCCGGCACGGGCCGGGTTAAAGGTTGTTATTCAGTCACTGGTGACGCGAATCTGCTGACGGGCAAACGCCTCACATAACCGCTGCGCAAACTGCAGGGCATGCGCACCGTCACCGTGCAGGCAGACGGTCTGCGCCTTCACCGCTACCCATTCTCCTGTGATGCTTTTTACCCTGCCCTGCTGCACCATCGTCAGCGTCTGCTCGATCGCCTGCTGCTCATCTTCAATCAGCGCACCGGGTTCACTGCGTGGCACCAGTGCGCCGGAACGGAGATAGCCCCGGTCGGCAAAGACCTCTTCCCGGGTGCGTAAACCGTAATGCGCCGCAGCCCGAATCGATTCGCTGTTGGCCAGCCCTACCAGGATCAGCTGGCTGTCGACCGCGCGGATGGCTCGGGCGATGGCGTCAGCCAGCACCGGATCGGCCGCGGCCTGGTTATACAGCATCCCGTGCGGCTTCACATGGACCAGCTGCGCACCCTCGCTTTCCGCCAGCGTTTTCAGCGCCCCGATCTGGTAGATCATCTGGGCGTAGACTGTTTCGGGCGGGAGCTGCATGGCGCTGCGGCCAAAGTTCTCCCGATCGGGAAAGGCGGGATGCGCACCAATCGCGACACCGGCAGCCTGTGCCCAGCGCACCGACTGCAGCATGGTCTGCGCATCCCCGGCGTGAAAGCCGCAGGCGATATTGGCCGAACTCACCCGCTGCAGCAGTGCCTGATCGCTGGCGCAGCCCTCGCCCAGGTCAGCATTTAAATCAATCTTCATTGAGTCCCCACATCATCTGATCCAGTGCGCGCTGCTGATGCTGACGGGCCAGCATCGCTTCCGGCAGGGTGCAGTGAATAAAGTGAATCGGCTCACCCAGCCGGATTTGCGCCAGGTGATAGAGATCGGCTTCGATAACCGAGGCGATGCGCGGATAGCCGCCGGTGGTCTGCGCATCGGCCATCAGCACGATGGGCTGCCCGTTAGGCGGCACCTGAACCACACCCGGCATCACGCCGTGCGACAGCAGTTCACGCGGGCTTTCGCGTTTCAGCTTACGCCCCTCCAGCCGGTAACCCATGCGGTTACTCTGCGGGCTGAGCTTCCAGCCGGTACGCCAGAACGCCTGCTGCGCCTCGCGGCTGAATTCGTGATACTCCGGGCCAGGCAGTGCGCGGATGCGGTTGCCCCACAGCAGTTGCCGCACCCCAGCCTGACGGTCGAACTGACGCGTCGGTTTCCCCAGCGGGATCTGATCGCCATCCCGCAGGGTGCGTCCGTGAAACCCGCCAAACTGCGCTTTCAGGTCGGTGCTGGCCGAATCCAGCATCGCCGGGATAGCAAAACCGCCATGCACCGCCAGATAGCTGCGCATCCCGCGCAGCGGCATCGCCAGCGACAGGACCTGACCCCGTTTCACCGGGGTGCGCCAGCCCGTCCAGACCGGCTTGTCGTCAAGCTGCGCCTGGCACCCTGCGCCCGTCAGCGCAAACCAGCCGTCGCGGGTAAACTCCGCTTTGAACTGGCCGAGCACGATCTCCAGCACGGCGCTGTCCGGGGCATTGCCCACCAGCATGTTGGCGGTCAGCATCGCAGGCTGATCGAGAACGCCGCACGGACTGATCCCGAACTGGCGCCAGCCGTATCGTCCCGCATCCTGAAGGGTGGCGGCCAGACCGGCTCGCAGAATGTTTAACATACGCCCTCCTGCTGTGGCACAAAGCGGACCCGGTCGCCGGGACGGAGCAGAACGGGCGGTTGCCGTTGCGGATCAAACAGTGCCGTGCGCGTCTGGCCAATCAGCTGCCAGCCACCCGGCGAGGCGAGCGGATAGACGCCGGTCTGGCTGCCGCCGATACCCACCGATCCGGCGGGGACAGTGACTCTGGGTTCCGCCCGGCGCGGCGTGTGAAGACGCGGATCCAGCCCGCCAAGATAGGGAAATCCGGGCTGGAAGCCGATAAAGAAGACCACATACTCGCTGCTGCTGTGCAGCTCAACAACCTGAGGGGGCGTCAGCCCGGCCTGGTCCGCCACGACCGCGAGATCGGGCCCCGCCTCGCCGCCGTAGATCACCGGGATTGCGACCTGCCGTGACTCGGGCAGCTGCGCCTCGCTCTCTTCCCACCAGCGCTGCAGCCGCTCGATGGCATCCAGCGCATTCTGCTGGGGGTCACGCAGGAGCAGGGTGATGTTGTTCATGCCGGGGATCACCTCCAGCACGCTGTCGTAGGCGTGCAGCCGCTGGGTCAGCCCCCAGATACGCTGCTGGCTTTCCAGCGAGACCGGCGGTTCCAGCTCCAGCACGACAGCGCGTTCACCCAATAAATAACATCGTGCTCGTTGCAACAGCCACCTCCCGCCTGGTTAAAATCGCGCCAGGCCGATCGGATCCGATGCCCGGATCGACCCCTTGCTTATCGACTTAAAGCAAATAGTTATGCGAAAGTGACAGAGATGTGTCAACCGATTTCAGTCCTGCGCAGGCGCGCAGGACCGGGGAAGAGGGTCAGGCAGGATTAGGGATGTCGATGAAGGTGACGTCCAGGCCGTGATGCTGCGCCAGCCAGTCGCCCAGTGCTTTTACGCCGCCCCGCTCGGTGGCGTGGTGGCCTGCGGCAAAGAAATGCACCCCCTGCTCGCGGGCGCTATGGATGGTCTGCTCGGAGACTTCGCCGGTGATAAAAGCATCGACGCCCGCAGCGGCAGCCTGGTCAATAAAGCCCTGTCCCCCACCGCTGCACCAGGCGATGCGACGGATTAGCGCAGGCGCGTTGTCACCACAATGCAGCGGTTCGCGGCCCAGCCGTTCAGCGATGCGGCGGGCCAGCTGATCGCCGGAAAGCGGCTCACTCAGCTCACCGTGGAACACCAGCGGCATCACTTCGCCCTGCACCTCAATCTCCAGCAGCTTCGCCAGCTGAGTGTTATTCCCCAGTTCAGGGTGCGCATCGAGTGGCAGGTGCCAGCCATAAAGATTGATGTCGTTAGCCAGCAGGGTCCGCAGACGACGACGCTTCATGCCTTTGATCACCGCCGGCTCGCTCTTCCAGAAATAGCCGTGATGCACGATGATCGCATCGGCCTGGCGGGCCACCGCCTCATCCAGCAGTGCCTGACAGGCGGTCACACCGGTGACGACGGTTTTGATCTCGCTGCGTCCCTCGACCTGCAGTCCGTTGGGCGCATAATCGCTGAAGCTGTGGCTGTCGAGATGCTGATTGATCAGCGTCTCCAGTTCGTAATGGTTCATTCAGGCTCCTTCGAAGCCTCAGGCGGCGCTTTTCGCGCGCTCAAAGGCGTCTAATGTCTTTTTACGGGCTGCCTTATGATCCACGATTGGTGCCGGATAATCGAGTTTCTTCTTGTGCTTCTCCGCCCACTGATGCGGCTGATGAATATCGCTGTCGGGAACCTCGGCCAGCTCCGGCAGGTAGTGACGGATAAACTCTCCCTGCGGATCAAAGCGTTCGCCCTGAGTGGTCGGATTAAAGATGCGGAAATAGGGAGCCGCGTCCGTGCCGGTCGAGGCCGCCCACTGCCAGCCACCATTATTGGCCGCCAGATCCCCATCAATCAGCTGCTGCATGAAGTAGCGTTCACCTTCGCGCCAGTCAATCAGCAGATCTTTGACCAGGAAACTGGCGGTAATCATCCGCAGACGATTGTGCATCCAGCCCAGCTGATTCATCTGACGCATGGCCGCATCAACAATCGGGAAACCGGTCCTGCCCGCTTTCCAGGCCTCAAAATGGGCCGGGTTTTTCTGCCATTCGACGTTGCGCGTCCAGTCAATAAACGGCTGATGGCGGCACAGCGCCGGGTAGGCGACCAGCAGATGACGGTAAAACTCGCGCCAGATCAGCTCATTCAGCCAGGTGAACGCACGGCCATTTTCCAGCGCATCGGGATGTTCGTGCAGGAGACGATGCAGACACTGACGGGGCGACAGCACGCCAGTCGACAGATAGACCGACAGGCGGCTGGTCGCATCCAGCGCCGGCAGGTCGCGCTGAGCCGGATAATCGACCACCGGCTTGCCCGCGAAGTGGCGCAGCCGTTTCAGCGCGGCATCTTCGCCTGCCGGAAAGCGTTCTTCGTCGAACGCTTCACAGGGGCAATCAAAGGCAGGGATCCGGGTGGTCTTCAGCGGCGCACCCTCGCGCGCTTTCGGTGCGGGTACGCACTCCGGTAATCCCTGCTGCAGACGGCGGACGAAGGCTTTGCTGAACGGCGTAAAGACCTTGTACATCGAGCGATCGCCGCTCTGCACGCTGCCTGGTGGCAGCAGCAGGCTGTCATCAAAGCCCTGACAGGTGACACCGGCGTCGTTAAGCCGCTTTTCAGCCTCGGCGTCGCGCTCGCGCTCATTCACTTCATACTGATAGTTGTAGAAAAGCTGATCGACCTTGTGCTCGTCGCAGAACGTCACCAGCGCATCGACGCTGTCGCCAAAAGCTTTACACGCTTTGTAGTGCAGTTCGATACCGCGTTCGGCCAGCGCATCCTGAACCGCGGTCAGGCTGGCATGAATAAATGCCGCCTGCTTTGGCGACATATCATGCTGCTGCCACTGCTCAGGTGTGGCAAGGAAAAGCGCCATCACCTTTGCTTTGCTGTCCCGGCAGGCGGCATGCAGTGCAAGATTATCGTTGATGCGTAAATCGTTACGCAGCCAGACCAGATGGGTGGTCATATGCCTCCTGAATTACTGTCCGTAGCGTAAGCACAAGGCTTCGGGATAGGGATCGAAATAGCGTTGCTGGGCCAGCCAGGGGTGCGGATACTCTGCCATGTAGTGTTTGAGGATCGTAATCGGTGCCAGCAGCGGCTGCGTCCCCTGACGATAGCGGTCAATCAGCGTTGCCAGCTCCTGACGCTGGGGTGAACTGAGCTGACGGCGGAAGTAGCCCTGCACATGCATCAGCACGTTAGTATGGTTACGACGTGACGCCGGACGGGACATCAGCGCCATCATGCGGTTGCGGTACTCAAAAGCGAAGGCATCCAGCGACTCCCACTGGCTCATCGATGCAACAAACGGACCCAGTTCGCGATATTTTTCCTGCGAGTGCGCCAGCATCATCAGCTTATAGCGGCTGTGGAAAGCAATCAGTCCGTGACGGGTCAGGCCGTTTTCCCACATCTCGTTGAACTCATGCAGCGCGCAGATGCGGCCGATAAAATTCTCACGCAGCGCCGGGTCATGCAGACGACCATCCTCCTCCAGCGGCAGCCAGGGCATCTCACGCTGCAGGAACGCCGCAAAAATACCGGTGCCGACTTTGCGGTTGTTATTATTATCAGGCTCGTAAACCCGCACCCGCTCCATGCCGCAGCTGGGCGATTTCGCGCACAGGATATAGCCAGACAGATGGTGCAGCGATTTCACCCGTTCGGCAGACCAGGCACGCATCTCCTGCGTCACCTCTTCACCGCCATCTTTGCTGAAACAGAGATGCAGTTCGTCATCATCCTGTTTTACCAGCCGTAACGCCGGACGCGGTGTAGGCAGGCCGATCGCCATTTCCGGGCAGATCGGTTCGAAGCGGACAAATGGGGTAAGATCCTGAGTCGCAAAAGTAAGACGTTTATGGCCACCATCAAACCTGACACTGTCGCCGAGCAGGCATGCACTGATTCCAACGGGGATTTTTTTGCCCATACTTGTACAACCTCCAAAATCTTGTAGAGGTTTAAGTGTAGCGCAAAAGTGACAGGAATAAAGCCCGATTACGCAGTTCAGAACTGCTTATTCTCAGAAAAAACGCAAAAAAAAGCCTGGTCAGCAGACCAGGCCTCTCGTGCGCGCGGGCAGATTACCAGAACGCCCCGCCACCGGCTTCAGACTGCGCCAGCCAGACCGGTTTGGCACTGGTTTTACACCAGATGCGATGCAGATAGCTGTAGAAGCGCGCTCTGTCCTGGCGGAACAGCATAACAGGCAGAGCCAGCACGCCGAGAAGAATCACCAGCGTGCGTCGTGCAATAATTTTGTAACGTGGATAAGCCTGATACATGGTTTCTCCTCCCGGCAATGATAAGTCTGTGAATGTGATCTGTGTCTTAATTTACGCCAGGTTGTGTAATTTTACTACTCATCTGACCACTTATTTACTGCCTTTTTTATTGATTAAGAATCAGCCTGTAACTAAGTTACAAAATGGTTATTGCCAGGTTACGGTTGAGTTTAAAATTCTCACCCGCCAGGCACGCGGACGACGACCTGAAATCTTGATAAAGTAACGCTTCGGCCCTCACTTAAGGCAGGTAATGCGTGACCACGGTGTTAATCGTTGAAGATGAGAAAGAGATCCGTCGCTTTGTCCGGCTGGCGCTGGAAAATGAAGCGCTGAAAGTAGTGGATGCCGACACGCTGCAGCGCGGGCTGATCGAAGCGGCGACCCGCAAGCCCGACCTGGTGATCCTCGATCTTGGCCTGCCGGATGGGGATGGCACCGATTTTATTCGCGACCTGCGCCAGTGGAGCGCCATACCGGTCATCGTGCTGTCGGCGCGCAGCGATGAGCAGGATAAAATCGCCGCGCTGGATGCTGGCGCGGATGACTACCTGACCAAGCCCTTTGGTATTGGTGAACTGCTGGCGCGCGTCCGGGTCGCGCTGCGGCGTCACAGCCGCCCGCAGCCGGATGCCCGCATCCATTTTGCCGACGTCAGCGTCGACCTCGCGGCGCGGCGGGTGCAGCGCGGTGACAGCGAGATCCACCTCACTCCGATCGAGTTCCGTCTGCTGAGTATTCTGCTCAATAACGCCGGAAAGGTGCTGACACAGCGGCAGCTGCTGAGCCAGGTCTGGGGACCGAATGCAGTGGAGCACAGCCACTATCTGCGGATCTACATGGGGCATCTGCGGCAGAAGCTGGAAGCGAATCCGACCCAGCCCGCCCATCTGCTGACCGAAACCGGCATTGGCTATCGCTTTATGCCATAAAAAAAGGCGCCAGAGGCGCCTCGTTTTCTGCCCGACTTATCAGGCGTTTTTCAGCACTTCGCTGACGATCTCTACCGCTTCTTTCTCGATCTGCGCGCGATGCTCGGCGCCCAGGAAGCTTTCGCAGTAGATCTTGTAGGCGTCTTCGGTGCCTGACGGACGCGCTGCAAACCAGCCATTCTCCGTCATCACCTTCAGGCCACCGATCGACGCACCGTTACCCGGTGCTGCGGTCAGACGCGCAGTGATAGGATCGCCCGCCAGGGTATCCGCGCTCACCATCTCCGGTGACAGCTTCGACAGCGCGGCTTTCTGCGCGGAGGTGGCTGACGCCTGCAGACGGTTGTAGCTCGGTGCACCAAAGCGCGCGGCCAGCTCGTCATAGTGCTCCTGCGGATTCTTACCGGTCACGGCAGTGATTTCCGCCGCCAGCAGACACATGATGATGCCATCTTTGTCGGTTGACCACGGTGTGCCGTCGAAACGCAGGAATGAAGCACCTGCGCTCTCTTCGCCGCCGAAACCGAAGCTGCCGTCATACAGGCCATCAACAAACCACTTGAAGCCCACCGGAACTTCGACCAGCTTACGGCCGATGTCGTTGACCACGCGGTCAATCATGGCGCTGGACACCAGCGTTTTACCAACGGCAACGTCCTGGCCCCACTGCGGACGGTGCTGGAACAGGTAGTTGATCGCTACGGCCAGGTAGTGGTTTGGATTCATCAGACCCGCCGGGGTCACAATGCCGTGACGGTCATAATCAGGATCGTTACCAAAGGCCAGATCGAACTTGTCACGGTAGGCCAGCAGGCCAGCCATGGCGCTCTCGGAGGAGCAGTCCATACGCACAACGCCATCTTTATCCAGGTGCATAAAGCGGAAGGTCTGATCAACCGCGTCATTCACCAGCGTCAGATCCAGCTTGTAGTGCTCGGCGATACGCTGCCAGTAAGCAATACCGGAACCGCCCAGTGGATCAACACCCAGCTTCAGACCGGCTTTTTGAATTGCCGGGAAGTCGATGATCTCCGCCAGACCTTCAACATAAGGCTGGATCAGATCTTTCTCTACAACGTGACCGCTGGCCAGCGCCTGCTCCAGAGGCAGACGTTTCACCTCTTTCAGTCCCGCCTGCATCAGCTGATTCGCGCGATCTTCCACGACTTTCGTGACGTTGGTGTCAGCCGGGCCGCCATTCGGTGGATTGTACTTGATGCCGCCATCTTCCGGTGGGTTGTGCGACGGCGTAATCACAATACCGTCAGCCAGCGCGCCACCCGCTTTGTTATGCTCAAGAATCGCATTCGAGATCGCAGGGGTCGGCGTGTAGCCGTTGTCCTGCTGCACAATCACATCAACGCCGTTAGCCGCCAGCACTTCCAGCACCGAGAGCATGGCCGGTTCGGACAGCGCATGGGTGTCTTTACCGACGTAGCAGGGTCCGGTGATGCCGTTCTTTTTGCGCTCTTCGGCAATGGCCTGGGCGATTGCCAGAATGTGCATCTCGTTGAAGCTCTGACGCCCTGCGCTGCCGCGATGGCCAGAGGTACCAAACTTCACCGCATGTTCCGGGTTCGCCACATCGGGCTTCAGGACATAATATTGTGACGTTAACTGTGCAACATTAATCAAATCGCTCTGCTGGGCGGGTTGCCCGGCACGTGGGTGATTGGCCATTGGCGCTGCTCCCTGACGCTTAAGTTTTAGATGGTGCCGCAAACTTTCTCGGTCAGTTCCGCAGGGAACTGCATCGAGAGCATGATGTGTTCGACCATGCTGCATTTACGACCCGTGTTGGTATTGGTGATGACCCAGTACGGCGTGCCGGGCACATGCTTCGGCTTAGTATGGGTGCCATTCTGTAACAGCGTATGCTCGTCACCGGCAAAATAGACGCGGGTGCGGCCCTGCAGAGAGGCAGTGGCTTCAGCAAAGGCTGTGGTGTCGAGACGATAGAGCGTTGACAGGATAAGCATAAAACGATTTACCGCCCGCTTCTGCTCCGCATATTCATCGGACAGCAGCAGCTCACGCACCGCGCGAACACGATCCTGCGGGCGCGATCCTACAGACACAGGCTGAGACTCTTTCGCTGCATCTTTTGAAACGGGCTGCGCAGGCGACGCGGGCGCCGTCTGACCGGCGGTGAACTTCAGCATGCGGCGCAGAATGTCGGATGCGCTTTCACCAATATGTTGCGTGTGGCTGGCGATATAACGGTAGAGCTCTTCGTCAACTTCGATCGTTTTCATCTTATTCCGTACGGTTCTTTCTCATGACAGAACCACCTGTTGCCTGAAAAGCCCTGAGTATAGTCGGGCGATTCAAAGGATGTGTGGGTTCTAACATCAGGATTATAAAGTTAAATTCAGGCGGGTTGTTAGTAATCAAACGGTTTACGGGCAAAAGTCAGAATATGTCCTAATGCCGCCGGAACCGGCGCGCCTGAAAAGGTGAAACCATGATAACCTAAGCTCAGGTCTCAAACTTAAGAACTTTGCTATGATTTTGAACGCCCGTCTGCAAACTGAACAATCTCCTGCTGATTCCCTGCCCATCCTGCTTATTCATGGTCTGTTTGGCAGTCTGGATAACCTTGGCGTGCTGGCGCGCGGGCTGAAAGATGCCGGTCCGCTGCTGCAGGTCGATGTCCGTAACCACGGACTTTCCCCCCGTTCTGACGAGATGAACTACGCTGTAATGGCGCAGGATATGGTCGATACCCTGGATGCCCATGGCATCAACCGCGTTGCGGTGATCGGTCACTCGATGGGTGGCAAAATTGCCATGACGATGAGTGCACTGATACCGGACCGCATTGATCGGCTGGTGATGATTGACATCGCACCGGTGGACTATCAGACCCGCCGCCACGACGACATCTTTGCCGCTATCCGTGCCGTGACGGACGCGGGCGTGACACTGCGCAGCGAGGCGGCGCGCATTATGCGTACGCTGATCGACGAAGAGGGAGTCATCCAGTTTCTGCTGAAGTCGTTTCAGGAGGGCGAATGGCGCTTTAACGTGCCGGTGCTGTGGGACAACTACACGACGATTTCTGGCTGGCAGCCGGTGCCCGCCTGGCCGCATCCGGCGCTGTTTATTCGCGGCGGGGAGTCCAGCTATCTGGATAATTGTTACCGCGATGCCCTGCTTCAGCAGTTTCCGGCGGCGCAGGCGCACGTCATCGGTGGCGCAGGACACTGGGTCCATGCGGAAAAACCCGATGCCGTTTTGCGCGCAGTTCGTCGATTTTTTGCGCTTTAAAAGCAATCAGATGGCGGTAAAGGTTTAGGATTGGCGTCGGGCGTAAGCGTGAAGTATGATGTCGCGCTAAAATTTTGCCGCAGGTCAGTTTTGCTGCGGCAGCGGCCAATAATTTATAATCTGCGCGGTGAGTGTCTGACACCCGCACCCATTCAGTTTTACTAAGCCATGGCAAAAGAACAGACTGACCGCACGACGCTCGATCTCTTTGCTGATGAGCGCCGCCCGGGTCGACCCAAAACCAGTCCGCTTTCGCGTGATGAACAGCTGCGCATCAACAAGCGCAATCAACTGAAACGCGACAAAGGGCGCGGACTTCGGCGTGTCGAGCTGAAAATGAACAGTGAAGCCGTCGATGCACTCAATACGCTGGCCGAACAGCGCAATCTCAGCCGCAGCGAACTGATTGAACAGATGCTGCTGGCACAGCTCAAACTGGATTAACGCGGGCAAATCGCACGCAGGAGCAAATGTCGAGGCTTTAACCGTTCCGCGGGTTTGTCTCGTCTGCTATTATTCGCTGAATTGTGCTGCGGCACACATCTCATTATCAGGATTTAAGAGGTTATTTTACTCATGGCACTCGTAGGCATCTTCTTTGGCAGCGATACCGGCAATACCGAAAACATTGCAAAAATGATCCAGAAGCAGCTGGGTAAAGACGTTGCAGAAGTGCATGACATCGCAAAAAGCACAAAAGAAGATCTGGAAGCGTTTGATATCCTGCTGCTGGGTATTCCGACCTGGTATTACGGTGAAGCGCAGTGCGACTGGGATGACTTCTTCCCGACGCTGGAAGAGATCGACTTCAACGGCAAACTGGTGGCGCTGTTCGGCTGCGGCGACCAGGAAGATTACGCAGAGTACTTCTGTGACGCGATGGGCACCATCCGCGACATCATCGAACCCCACGGTGCGGTCATCGTCGGCCACTGGCCGACCGAAGGCTACCATTTTGAAGCCTCAAAAGGTCTGGCAGATGACAAGCACTTTTTGGGCCTGGCGATCGACGAAGACCGCCAGCCTGAACTGACCAGCCAGCGTGTTGAGCAGTGGGTTAAGCAGATTTTCGATGAGCTGCAGCTGAAAGAGATTCTGGAAGCCTGATCCTGCATGCCTCAATGTGAGCGCCAGCTCACATTGAGGCAATGGAAATTCCTATAGAAATAATAGCCACATTTTTTTAACTTTCTCCGTTTAATCTGTAGAATACCCGCATCGATCTTCCGCGTATTTTCTCAGGCGGTAAGACGAAGTGATGGTCAAACAGACTCTGCCAGAATCCTCCCCGGCCCGGTGACGTATCCCCTCTCGCCCATGATGATTCAGGCACGCCCTCTGGTTTTCATTTCATCGCTTCAGCTCTATAATGAGACGCAAATGAGAATAAGCGCAGATCGACATTCAAGGCGACAAGCCACAAAAGTGATATTAGTAACAGGACAAAATCCGCATGACTGACAACAACACCGCATTAAAGAAGGCTGGCCTGAAAGTGACGCTGCCCAGACTGAAAATTCTGGAAGTGCTTCAGGAACCTGAGTGCCATCACGTCAGTGCGGAAGATTTGTACAAACGCCTGATCGACATTGGCGAAGAGATTGGCCTGGCTACCGTTTACCGTGTTCTGAATCAGTTCGATGACGCGGGCATTGTCACACGCCATAACTTTGAAGGCGGCAAATCTGTCTTCGAACTGACTCAGCAGCATCACCACGATCACCTGATCTGCCTGGATTGCGGCAAGGTTATTGAGTTCAGCGATGAGTCGATCGAAACGCGTCAGCGCGAAATCGCGACCCGTCATGGCATCAAGCTGACCAACCACAGTCTCTATCTTTATGGCCACTGCACGGTGGGCGACTGCCGGGAAAACGAAACGCTGCACGACCAGTAATTCTGGCGCGGCTGGATACAAAAAAACCGGTGAATGCACCGGTTTTTTTTCGTCCGTACTGCCGCCGGGTCAGGCGACCAGCGTCTCCTGCAGATAACGCCAGCGCGGGATAGTACTGCTGCAATCCAGAATCGCCAGGGAGATGCGGCTCTGATTATTGCCATTCATCATCTGCATTTCGCGATACTGCACCGTGATCTCTTTTTCATGGTGCGACAGGATCACATGTTCACAGGTGGCGATGCGCATCCCCTCCCGTTGCCCCTGCAACTGCCGGAAAAGATCCTCAACGTCATTGAGGTTGTACTCTTTACCCTTCGGCGTCACCATGCGAAATTCGGGATGGAAATAGGACATCAGCAACTCAAAACTGTCATCAGAGCCTGCTGCCTGATTAAAAATACGTTCAATGAGCTGATGTAAAACGACGACACTGTGTTTGGCTTCCTGGGCGAGAGCGTTCATTTTTTTTCCTTCTGTAACCCGCTTTGCGACCGTTGAGAGCGCATAGCCTACCTGAAAGCGGCTAATTCACACTCTGAAATTGATTAATTTTTTTAAACTCAGATTACTCTCACAGGGGGCGCAGGGGGAGTTGCAGTTAGTGCAGAATAAACGTCGGTGATGATGAAAATCGGGGCCATAAAAAAGGGCGATAAATCGCCCTTTTGCCATTTTATGGGGTCAGCCCGAAAATGTTTTACTCGCCGGTTTTTGCCCAGGTATCGCGCAGGCCCACGGTGCGGTTAAACACCAGCTGCGACGGCTTCGAGTAAACACTGTCGGCGCAGAAATAGCCTTCGCGTTCGAACTGGAACGGCTCGCCCGGTTGCGCATCGCGCAGGCCCGGCTCGACAAAGCCATTTTTGATGCTCAGCGATTCAGGATTGATGACCGCCAGGAAGTCCTCGGCCGCGCCCGGGTTTGGCACACTGAACAGACGGTCATACAGGCGGAACTCAGCAGGCTGCGCATGGTCGGCAGAAACCCAGTGAATCACCCCTTTGACCTTACGGCCATCGGCCGGATCTTTGCTCAGCGTATCGACGTCGCTGGTGCAGTAGATGCAGGTGATGTTACCCGCTTCATCTTTAGCGACGCGCTCGGCACGAATCACATAGGCGTTGCGCAGGCGCACCTCTTTGCCCAGCACCAGGCGTTTATACTGCTTGTTCGCCTCTTCGCGGAAATCAGCCCGATCGATCCAGATTTCGCGGCTGAACGGCACGTCACGCGTACCCATCTCCGGCTTACCCGGATGATTCGGCATGGTGATAATTTCGTTATGACCCGCCGGCAGATTCTCAATGACGATTTTAAGCGGATCCAGCACAGCCATGGCGCGTGGCGCATTCTCGTTGAGATCGTCACGGATGCACGATTCCAGCGACGCCATCTCCACGATGTTGTCCTGTTTAGTAACGCCAATGCGACGGCAGAACTCACGGATAGAGGCGGCGGTATAACCACGACGACGCAGGCCCGACACGGTCAGCATACGCGGGTCATCCCAGCCTTCGACATGCTTTTCTGTCACCAGCTGGGTGAGTTTGCGTTTCGACATCACCGCATACTCCAGGTTCAGGCGCGAGAACTCATACTGACGCGGATGCACCGGAATGGTGATGTTATCCAGTACCCAGTCGTAGAGACGGCGGTTGTCCTGGAACTCCAGCGTACAGAGCGAGTGCGTAATGCCTTCCAGCGCATCGGAGATGCAGTGGGTAAAGTCATACATCGGGTAGATGCACCACTTGTTGCCCGTCTGATGATGTTCCGCGAACTTGATACGGTAGATCACCGGATCGCGCATTACGATGAAGTTCGAGGCCATATCGATTTTAGCGCGCAGGCAGGCGGTGCCTTCGGCGAACTCACCGTTGCGCATCTTCTCAAACAGCGCCAGGTTCTCTTCCACGCTGCGATCGCGATAGGGGCTGTTTTTACCCGGCTCTTTAAGGGTACCGCGATATTCACGGATCTGATCCGGACTCAGTTCATCGACGTAGGCCAGCCCTTTGGAAATCAGCTCAACGGCGTAGTGATAGAGCTGATCAAAATAGTCTGATGAGTAACGGACTTCACCGCTCCACTCAAAACCCAGCCACTGGACGTCACGCTTGATAGATTCAACGAACTCGATATCCTCTTTAACCGGATTGGTATCGTCGAAACGCAGGTTGCATTGACCCTGATAATCCTGGGCGATGCCAAAATTCAGACAGATCGATTTCGCATGACCAATATGCAGATAGCCATTGGGCTCTGGCGGAAAACGGGTATGCACGCTGCTGTGCTTACCGCTCGCCAAATCTTCGTCGATGATCTGACGAATAAAGTTAGTTGGGCGGGCTTCAGCCTCACTCATCTCAAAAATCCTCAATACGAATAACGGGTGATTTGTACCACGAAGTAACGGAGTATGATCCACAAAGCGTCTGAGGGAAACAACCGTTTGTTAAGCCTTTAAAACAAAAAAGGCAGGAATCGCTTCCTGCCTGTGGGGTTCTGTTGCGGGGATTAGCCTTTCACTTCGTATAGCGGGGTTTCGCCCGCGATGACCTGTCCCTGGGCCAGCAGCGTCAGACCGGCGAAATCATCGCTGTTGCTGACCACGACCGGACTCACCATTGAACGCGCGTTGGCATTAAGGAAATCAAGGTCCATCTCCAGCACAGGCTGACCTGCGACTACGCTGGCCCCCTCTTCCACCAGACGCTTAAAGCCTTTGCCGTCGAGCGCAACGGTATCCAGCCCCATGTGCACTACAATCTCCACGCCGTTGTCCGTCTCCAGACAGAAGGCGTGATTGGTGTTGAAGATTTTCACTACGGTGCCCGCAATCGGTGCCACGACCCGCTTGCCGCTGGGTTTGATCGCCAGACCGTCGCCTACGGCTTTGCTGGCAAAGGCTTCATCCGGCACCGCCTCCAGCGCCACGACCTCACCGGAGACCGGTGCCAGCAGGGTCGCAATGACCCGCTTCTCACTGTTCAGTACCGCCTGAGGCTTAACGTCCGGCTCTGCTGGTGTGCTGCCAGCCGCAGCCGCAGCAACCGGCCCCCTGGTCAGCACTTTTTTCATGGCGGAAGCGATGCTTTCAGCCTGGGTGCCGACGATGATCTGCACGCTCTGTTTATTAAGGCGGATCACGCCGGAGGCACCGAGACGTTTCGCCACACCCTCATTTACCTGGGCGGAGTCATTCACGTTAAGGCGCAGACGGGTGATACAGGCGTCGATGCCGGTCAGGTTGGTCGAGCCCCCTACTGCACCGATGTAGCGACGCGCCAGAGATTCAGTCGCCGTCTCATCGTTTCCGGTTTTGTCCACGTTGACGTCATAACCATCACTTTCATCACCCGCTACAGCCAGCTCACGGCCCGGCGTCATCAGGTTGAATTTTTTGATGGTGAAGCGGAAGACCACATAGTAAATGGCGAAGAAGACCAGCCCCTGCGGGATCAGCATGTACCAGTGTGTAGCCAGCGGGTTACGGGTCGACAGCACCATATCCACCAGCCCGGCGCTGAAACCAAATCCGGCAATCCAGTGCATGCTGGCGGCGATGAAGACGGAGAGCCCGGTCAGCACCGCATGGATCAGATAGAGCACCGGTGCCACGAACATGAAGGAGAACTCCAGCGGTTCGGTAATACCGGTAAAGAAGGCAGCAAATGCCGCAGCCAGCATGATACTGCCCACTTTGACGCGGTTCTCAGGACGTGCGCAGTGGTAGATCGCCAGCGCGGCACCCGGCAGACCGAACATCATAATCGGGAAGAAGCCCGCCTGATAACGACCGGTAATCCCTACGGTAGCCGTGCCGTCCGCCAGTGACTGCGCGCCGCCGAGGAATTTCGGAATGTCGTTGATACCGGCGACGTCGAACCAGAACACGGAGTTCAGGGCGTGATGCAGACCCACCGGGATCAGCAGACGGTTGAAGAAGGCGTAGATACCGGCGCCGACAGAGCCAAGCTTCTGGATATGTTCACCGAAGCCGACCAGACCGTTAAAGATCACCGGCCAGATATACATCAGGATAAAGGCGACCAGAATCATCAGGAACGAGACCAGAATCGGCACCAGCCGGCGTCCGCTGAAGAAGGAGAGTGCTTTGGGCAGTTCGACATGGCTGAAGCGGTTATACACCTCAGCCGACAGAATCCCGACCAGGATACCGACAAACTGGTTGTTAATCTTGCCAAAGGCCACAGGCACCTGATCGACCGGCATCTTCTGTATCATCGCCACGGCGGCGGGTGAGCAGAGCGTGGTAACGACCAGGAAGCCGACAAAACCGGTCAGCGCGGCTGCACCATCTTTATCCTTTGACATACCGTAGGCGACACCAATCGCAAACAGCACTGACATGTTTTCGATAATAGCGGCACCTGACTTGATCAGCAGTGCGGCCAGCGCATTGCCCGCCCCCCAGCTGTCCGGGTCAATCCAGTAACCGACCCCCATCAGGATTGCTGCTGCTGGCAGGGTTGCCACCGGCACCATCAGTGCGCGCCCTACCTTCTGTAAGTAACCTAACATACCCCTTCCCCCTATGAACCTGAATTGTCGCTTTGCGCCGCTTAATGTTGTTATGTCAGCTGCAAAGATCGTTAATACACTTCATATCACGCAGCGAAGTGTAATGATAAATTAATTCGCCTCGCAAATTAAAACCCTGGTAAATGTGATTTTTATCACTAAAAAACATCGTATTGAACGGCAACATCTGGCTATGCCTGCAAACTTATTTTATGATTCGAAATATTGAATTCTGCGCGAGCCGCCGCGAGAATAAGCCCCAGGTTCAGGCTGATGAATAACGCAGCGGCTTAGCACTCCCCTTTCTGTTTTCAATGAGGTGAAACATGAGACTGATTCCTTTAGCGACCCCGACTCAGGTAGGCAAGTGGGCGGCCCGACACATTGTTAACCGCATTAACGCGTTTAACCCGACGGCAGACAGGCCGTTTGTCCTGGGGCTGCCGACCGGCGGCACGCCCCTGGAGGCGTACAAGCACCTGATTGCTATGCACAAAGCGGGCCAGGTCAGTTTTAAACATGTTGTCACGTTCAATATGGATGAGTATGTCGGTCTGCCAAAAGAGCATCCTGAAAGCTATCACAGCTTCATGTATCGAAATTTCTTCGATCATGTTGATATTCAACCGGAAAATATCAATCTGCTGAATGGTAATGCACCCGATATTGACGCAGAATGTCGCCAGTATGAAGAGAAAATTCGCGCGCTGGGTAAAATACACCTGTTTATGGGCGGTGTCGGTAATGACGGCCATATCGCCTTTAACGAACCGGCTTCATCGCTGGCTTCCCGTACCCGCATTAAAACGCTGACCCATGACACCCGCGTGGCGAACTCTCGCTTCTTCAACGGCGACGTTGATCAGGTGCCTAAATATGCGCTGACGGTCGGCGTCGGCACCCTGCTGGATGCCGAAGAGGTCATGATTCTGGTGACCGGCCATGTGAAAGCGCAGGCCCTGCAGGCGGCGGTCGAGGGCAACGTCAACCACATGTGGACCATCAGCTGTCTGCAACTGCACGCAAAATCGGTGGTGGTGTGCGATGAACCCGCCACTATGGAACTGAAAGTGAAAACCGTGAAATATTTCCGCGAAATGGAAGCGGAAAATATGAAAGGCGTGTAACAGAACAGTGACCTGCTGTTACGCTGAGTGACAGCAGGCCTGGACGGGAGAAGAGAGATGTACGCATTAGTAAACGGCCGAATCTACAGCGGCTACGAGGTTCTGGATAATCACGCGGTCGTGATTGCTGACGGACGTATTGCGCGCGTCTGCCCGCGTGAGGCGATCCCGGCCACCATTGAGCAGCGGGATATGGCGGGCGCGCTGATTGCGCCTGGCTTTATTGACCTCCAGCTCAACGGCTGCGGCGGCGTGCAGTTCAATGACAGCCTTGAGGCGCTCAGCGTGGAAACGCTGGAAACGATGCAGCGCGCGAATGAGAAGTCGGGCTGCACCAGTTTTTTACCCACGCTCATCACCAGCAGTGACGCCCTGATGAAGCGGGCGATTGAGACCATGCGGGCCTATCTGCAGAAACATCAGCATCAGGCGCTGGGCCTGCATCTGGAAGGTCCCTGGCTGAGCAAGGCGAAAAAAGGCACCCACGATCCGGCGCTGATTCGCCTGCCCGATACAGAGATGGTGGAGTATCTCTGCGCCAATGCGGACGTCATTACTAAAGTAACCCTGGCTCCCGAGAATGCCGGCAGCGACGTGATTCGTCAGCTGACCAACGCCGGGATCATCGTCTCAGCCGGTCACTCTAATGCGACCTATGAAGAGGCGAAAGCGGGTTTTTCTGCGGGGATCCGGTTCGCCACGCATCTCTACAATGCGATGCCCGCCTTTGCCGGACGTGAACCGGGCCTTATCGGTGCGCTGTTTGATGCGCCTGATGTATACTGCGGCATCATTGCAGATGGTTTACATGTACATTACGCTAACGTGCGCAATGCAAAACGGATTAAAGGTGACAAACTGGTGCTGGTAACCGATGCCACCGCACCGGCAGGCGCCGCCATCAGCGAGTTTATTTTTGCAGGCAAAACAATCTACTATCGTGACGGGCTCTGTGTTGATGAAAATGGCACATTGAGCGGTTCTGCCCTGACGATGATTGAAGCGGTACAGAACAGCGTTGAGCATGTGGGTATCGCACTGGATGAAGCGTTACGCATGGCAACACTCTACCCGGCACGGGCGATGGGCGTGGAAAGGCAGTTAGGCTCGATCGAAGCAGGAAAAATCGCGAACCTGACTGTGTTTACCCGCGACTTTAAAATCATTAAGACGTTTGTCAACGGAGACGACGTCCTGAGCGAGTAAGCACTGAATGACCACTGGCGGCCAGTCACAAATAGGAAATGTCGATCTTGTTAAGCAACTTAATAGCGCAGCGGTTTATCGGCTGATTGACCAGCAGGGGCCGATATCGCGCATTCAGATTGCCGAACTCAGCCAGCTCGCGCCCGCCAGCGTCACCAAAATTACCCGCCAGTTGATCGAGCGCGGCCTGATAAAAGAGGTAGACCAGCAGGCGTCTACCGGCGGTCGCCGCGCCATCTCCATCATCACTGAAACCCGCAACTTCCACACCATCGGCGTCCGGCTCGGACGCCACGACGCCACCCTGACCCTGTTCGATCTCAGCGGCAAATCGCTGGCGCAGGAAGATTATGCGCTGCCGGAGCGCACGCAGGAGACGCTGGAACATGCGCTGTTCAACGCCATCGCCAGCTTTACTGAACAGCATCAGCGGAAAATCCGCGAACTCATCGCAATTTCGGTGATCCTGCCGGGGCTGGTCGATCCGGTGAATGGCGTGATCCGCTATATGCCCCATATTTCTGTCAGCCACTGGCCGCTGGTTGCCAGCCTGCAGAAGCGGTTTAACGTCACCAGTTTTGTCGGTCACGATATCCGCAGCCTGGCGCTGGCCGAGCACTACTTCGGTGCAAGCCGCGACTGTGCGGATTCGATTCTGGTGCGCTTACACCGCGGCACCGGCGCAGGCATTATCGCCAATGGTCATATTTTTCTCGGCAGCAACGGTAACGTGGGCGAAATCGGTCATATTCAGGTCGATCCGCTTGGCGAGCGCTGTCACTGTGGCAACTTTGGCTGTCTTGAAACGATTGCGGCCAATGGTGCCATTGAGAACCGGGTACGGCATCTGCTCAATCAGGGCTACCCCAGCGTGCTGACGCTGGAGGCGTGTCAGATGGCCCACATCTGCAAAGCGGCTAATCAGGGTGACGCGCTGGCCTGCGAAGTGGTTGAGCACGTTGGCCGCTATCTGGGTAAAGCGATTGCGATCGCCATCAACCTGTTTAATCCGCAAAAAGTGGTGCTGGCGGGCGAGATCACCGAGGCGGAGAAAGTACTGCTGCCCGCCATTGAGGGCTGCATCAATACGCAGGCCCTGGCGGCGTTCCGTAAGAATCTGCCGGTTGTGCGCTCCACCCTGGATCATCGCTCGGCGATTGGCGCGTTTGCGCTGGCAAAACGTGCCATGCTTAACGGCATTCTGCTGCAACATCTTCTGGAAGACTAAGCTATCCCGCTGCTATGGCGGGCCACATCGGATCTGACTATGACCATTAAAAGCGTAATTTGTGATATTGATGGCGTGCTGATGCACGACAACACGGCCGTTCCCGGCGCACAGGAGTTTTTACAGCGTATTCTGGCCAAAGAGATGCCGCTGGTGGTGCTGACGAACTATCCCTCGCAAACCGAGCAGGATTTAGCTAACCGCTTTGCCTCGGCGGGCGTCGAGGTGCCGGAATCCGTTTTCTACACCTCCGCCATGGCCACTGCCGACTTCCTGCGCCGTCAGGAGGGCAAAAAGGCGTATGTGATTGGTGAGGGCGCGCTGATTCATGAACTCTATAAAGCCGGTTTTACCATTACCGATGTCAATCCCGATTTTGTGATTGTCGGCGAAACGCGCTCGTTCAACTGGGACATGATGCATAAAGCCGCTTTCTTTGTGGCCAGCGGCGCGCGCTTTATCGCCACCAATCCAGACACCCACGCGCGCGGGTTTATCCCCGCCTGTGGCGCACTCTGTGCCGGTATCGAGAAGATATCGGGTCGCAGCCCGTTTGTGGTCGGCAAGCCCAGCCCCTACATCATGCGCGCCGCCCTGAACAAAATGCAGGCCCACTCTGAAGAGACGGTGATCGTCGGGGACAATCTGCGCACCGATATTCTGGCCGGATTCCAGGCGGGTCTGGAGACGGTGCTGGTGCTGTCGGGTGTCTCAACGCTGAGCGATATTGATGCCATGCCGTTCCGTCCGGACTGGATTTACCCTTCCGTGGCCGATATTGACCTGTTCTGATTGCGTTTGCTTATGACGCATCCGGCTGCACTGTGATGCGTCTCCCCTTTTCCGCCCTCTCCCGCCCCATTCAGCCGCCTGTTTTTTGCGCAAAAAAGTCAATCCATTGCCGATCCAACAATAAAAAAACGTTTTAATTATCGTTTATTCAATTTTATTGCCATGTGAACAATATTTTTATCAGTAAATCACGATTCCTCTTGCATTGATCACACCAAATAGCGCATTTTCTTATGTATCACGCAGCGTCAGGCTGCCGGACAAACAGTAAAAGATAACATCGCCGTAAGGTGAGATCAGGAGTCAGTTATGTGTTCAATCTTTGGTGTGCTGGATCTGAAAAGCGATCCTGTTGAGCTGCGCAAGAAAGCGCTGGAATGTTCACGCTTAATGCGTCATCGCGGCCCGGACTGGTCAGGTGTCTACGCCGATGACCATGCAATTCTGGCGCATGAACGCCTCTCAATTGTTGACGTTAACAACGGCGCACAGCCGCTCTATAACGCCGACCACACCCACGTACTGGCGGTCAACGGTGAGATCTACAACCATCAGGCGCTGCGCGCTGAACTCAGCGATCGCTACGCGTTCCAGACCGGTTCTGACTGTGAAGTGATCCTGGCGCTTTATCAGGAAAAGGGGGTCGATTTCCTCGACGAACTGGAGGGCATGTTCGCCTTTATCCTCTATGACAGCGTGAAACAGACCTATCTGATCGGTCGCGATCATATCGGTATCATCCCGCTCTATATGGGCAACGATGAGCACGGCAACCTCTATGTCGCGTCAGAAATGAAAGCGCTGGTGCCGGTCTGCCGTTCAATCAAAGAGTTCCCGCCGGGAAGCTATCTCTCCAGCACCGATGGCGAAATCCGTCGTTACTGGCAGCGTGACTGGATGGAATACAAAAACGTTGAGCACAACACCACCGACGCCGCCGGTCTGAAACATGCGCTGGAAGAGTCAGTGAAAAGCCACCTGATGTCCGATGTGCCTTACGGCGTCCTGCTGTCGGGCGGTCTGGACTCCTCTATCATCTCCGCCGTGACTAAGCGTTTCGCCGCTAAGCGCGTGGAAGATCAGGATAAAAGTGATGCGTGGTGGCCTCAGCTGCACTCCTTCGCGGTCGGACTGGAAGGTTCACCCGATCTGAAGGCGGCAAAATCCGTAGCGGAGCATCTGGGCACCGTTCACCATGAGATCCATTTCACCGTTCAGGAAGGTCTGGATGCGATCCGCGATGTGATCTACCACATCGAGACCTATGACGTTACCACCATCCGGGCATCGACGCCGATGTACCTGATGTCGCGTAAAATCAAGGCGATGGGCATCAAGATGGTGCTGTCGGGCGAAGGCGCAGACGAAGTGTTTGGTGGCTATCTCTACTTCCATAAAGCCCCCAACGCCAGAGAGTTCCACGAAGAAAACGTGCGCAAACTGCAGGCGCTGCATATGTTTGACTGCGCCCGTGCCAACAAGGCGATGTCCGCCTGGGGCGTCGAAGCGCGAGTGCCGTTCCTGGACAAAAAATTCCTGGATGTGGCGATGCGTATCAACCCGGCCGACAAGATGTGTGGCAGCAACGGCAAAATGGAGAAGCACATCCTGCGTGAATGTTTCTCCTCTTACCTGCCAGAGAGCGTGGCGTGGCGTCAGAAAGAGCAGTTCTCGGACGGTGTGGGCTACAGCTGGATCGACTCACTGAAAGAGGTGGCCGCGAAGCAAATCAGCGACCAGCAGCTGGCAACCGCCCATTTCCGCTTCCCGTTCAACACGCCGGGTTCAAAAGAAGCGTATCTCTATCGTGAGATCTTCGAAGAGCTGTTCCCGTTAGCCAGCGCAGCAGAGTGTGTGCCAGGCGGTCCATCCGTGGCCTGCTCGTCTGCCAAAGCGATTGAATGGGATGAAGCATTTAAAAACATGGATGACCCATCAGGCCGTGCGGTCGGTGTGCATCAATCCGCCTATAAATAAGGCAACAGAAAAGCGTCAGAATGGGCCCGCTGCGGCCCATTTTTTTGACGATCGGCGTTGTATTCACTGAAAAATTGCCGAATAAACACCCAGGCTGGTTATAAGCCAGTCAAACAGCGATTATCTGGCAAAAATCGGTAAAAAAATTGTTGACGCTGTCAGGTCAACTCCGCATAATGCGCCCCGCAACGCCGATGAAGGTAACGCGAAAAAAAAGATGGCTACGTAGCTCAGCTGGTTAGAGCACAGCACTCATAATGCTGGGGTCACAGGTTCGATTCCCGTCGTAGCCACCATCTTTTTTTGCGGGAGTGGCGAAATTGGTAGACGCACCAGATTTAGGTTCTGGCGCCGCAAGGTGTGCGAGTTCAAGTCTCGCCTCCCGCACCATTTCATTATTCGGCAGCGTGGATGGGATATCGCCAAGCGGTAAGGCACCGGTTTTTGATACCGGCATTCCCTGGTTCGAATCCAGGTATCCCAGCCAATTTTGATGATTCTCGATGCTGAGAACGGACGAATGGGATATCGCCAAGCGGTAAGGCACCGGTTTTTGATACCGGCATTCCCTGGTTCGAATCCAGGTATCCCAGCCATCATTGAAATGCAGTACAATTTGGCTACGTAGCTCAGCTGGTTAGAGCACAGCACTCATAATGCTGGGGTCACAGGTTCGATTCCCGTCGTAGCCACCATATAATTGGGGTGTCGCCAAGCGGTAAGGCACTGGTTTCTGATACCAGCATTCCGGGGTTCGAATCCCTGCACCCCAGCCATACAAAGACAATTTGATTAACACCTATTGGGGTGTCGCCAAGCGGTAAGGCACTGGTTTCTGATACCAGCATTCCGGGGTTCGAATCCCTGCACCCCAGCCAAATTGCACAACAAAGCCCGCTTTTGCGGGCTTTGTTGTTTTTGTGCTTTGCTTATCCTGATACCTGATTCAGGCCCGCCCTGCGGCGAGCCTGAGAGCACGACTACAATCCCAGCGCGTAACGCAATACCTGCCGCTTCAGCACGCCGGAGTGTTCTGCCGCGATCAGCCCGAGGTTACGCGCAAACCGCAGCGGTGCGAGCTGGTTACTGAAGGCGAAGTAGAAGAGATCCATTCCCCCCTGCATCAGCATGTTGTCTTTACGCCGCTGGCGATGATAACGCTGCAGTACCCGTTCGGAGGCCCAATCCTCCGCCGCTCCACGCGCGCTGACCAGCACATCAATCAGAGCATCCACATCGCGATAGCCCAGATTCACGCCCTGCCCGGCCAGCGGATTAATCGTATGGGCGGCATCACCGACCAGCGCCAGTCCCGGCAGAACATACTGCGAAGCATGACGCCGCACCAGCGGGAAGCCGCCGGCCGCGTGCGCTTTGAAGCGTCCCAGCCGCGCCGGGAAGTGACTGGCAACCTCTTTTTCCAGCTGGGCCAGCGGCATCGCCTGTAACTGGCGGACTCTGGCGGGCGCGTCATACCAGACCAGCGAGGCCCGGTTGCCATACAGCGGCAAAAAGGCGCGCGGCCCCTGAGGCGTGAAGTGCTGCCAGGTGGCGTCGCCCGCCGGGTGTTCGCAGGTGACGCTGATCAGTAAACAGGACTGCGCATAGCTCCAGCCGTGAATACCGATGCCGGCCATCTGACGCACCTGCGAGTTCGCCCCATCGGCCCCCACCACCAGCCGGGTATGCAGAACCACGTTGTCGCTGAGATCCATCCGCCAGCCGCCATTTTCGGGCTGCAGATTTTCCAGCGTGGTCGGGCAGTAGCAGGTCACGCCCAGCGACTGCATCTCCTCCCACAGCGCCCGCTGCAGCACGCTGTTCTCGACCATAAAGCCCAGTTCGGGCAGCCCCAGCGAGGCCGCATCAAAGCTCACCTGCGCCGTCTGCCACTCCCAGGTTTCCAGTTTACGATAGGGCGCACTGCGCATCGCCTCAACCCGTGACCAGACGTTGAGCTGCTTCAGTAGCCCCACCGACGCGGACCCAATCGCCGAAATCCGCAGATCGGGATCGCTGTCGGGATCGAAAGGCGCAGGTTCGGCGCGTTCAATCACCGCTACGCGAAAATGGTGCTGTGTCAGTCCACAGGCCAGCGCGGCACCGACCATGCCACCGCCGACAATCACTACATCAAACTGATTATCCTGCATTGCTAATGTCCCTCTCGTAAGCCCGACTGCCAGCGCAAACCGGGTCTGAATAAGGCAAAGTGTACCGGAAAACCCGATGGCTGGCAGAAAAGCCCTCAGGCTGGTCACCACAGCATCAAAGCATTACAATGTGCGCCCCGCACTTCACTGCACTGAATCAATGGCTAGCGCGATGACAAAAAAACTGCATATCAAAACCTGGGGATGTCAGATGAATGAATATGATTCATCCAAGATGTCTGATCTGCTGAACAGTACGCACGGCTACACGCTGACCGAGGTCCCTGAAGAGGCGGATATTCTGCTGCTCAATACCTGCTCTATTCGTGAGAAGGCGCAGGAGAAAGTGTTCCATCTGCTGGGACGCTGGAGAAAGCTTAAAGAGCGTAACCCGGATGTCATTATCGGCGTGGGTGGCTGCGTCGCGTCACAGGAAGGCGACCATATTCGCCAGCGCGCGCCCTGCGTGGATATTGTGTTTGGTCCGCAGACACTTCATCGCCTGCCGGAGATGATCAATACCGTCCGCGGCAGCAAGAGTCCGGTAGTGGATATCAGCTTCCCGGAAATCGAAAAATTTGACCGTCTGCCGGAGCCACGGGCAGAGGGTCCGACCGCCTTTGTCTCGATCATGGAAGGCTGCAACAAATACTGTACGTTCTGCGTGGTGCCCTACACCCGTGGCGAAGAGGTGAGCCGTCCCAGCGACGACATTCTGCTGGAAATCGCGCAGCTGGCGGCGCAGGGCGTCCGTGAAGTCAACCTGCTGGGTCAGAACGTTAACGCCTATCGCGGCGCCACCTTCGACGGTGAGATCTGCACCTTCGCTGAGCTGCTGCGCCTGGTCGCCGCCATCGACGGTATCGACCGTATCCGTTTCACCACCAGCCATCCGATTGAGTTCACCGATGACATTATCGATGTTTATCGCGATACCCCGGAGCTGGTGAGCTTCCTGCATCTGCCGGTGCAGAGTGGTTCAGACCGCATTCTGACCCTGATGAAGCGTGCGCACACCGCGCTGGAGTACAAGGCGATTATCCGCAAGCTGCGCGCGGCGCGTCCCGACATCGAGATCAGCTCCGACTTCATCATCGGTTTCCCGGGTGAGACTCAGCAGGATTTCGAGCAGACCATGAAGCTTATTGGCGAGATTAATTTCGACGTCAGCTTCAGCTTTGTTTACTCGGCCCGTCCCGGCACGCCCGCCGCGGATCTGCCGGATGATGTCAGCGAAGAAGAGAAGAAGCAGCGTCTCTGGATCCTGCAGGAGCGGATCAACCAGCAGGCGCAGGCCATCAGTCGCCGTATGCTCGGCACCGTGCAGCGCATTCTGGTGGAAGGCATCTCCCGCAAGAATGTCATGGAAGTCTCCGGCCGCACCGAAAATAACCGCGTGGTCAACTTCGAAGGCTCGCCTGAGATGATTGGCCGCTTCGTGGATGTGGAAATCGTCGATGTCTACACCAACTCGCTGCGCGGCAGGCTGGTCAGAACCGAAGAGGAGATGGGACTGCGCATGGCACAGAGCCCGGCCTCGGTGATTGCCCGTACCCGCAAAGAGAATGACATCGGCGTCGCCCTCTTCCAGCCGTGAAACCTGCTTTATTGTGCGGCAGCGCGCATCGCGTTGCCGCCAATTTCACTCTGCGCCACTTGGTTTCCGGACGTGCTGCCCAAATATCTCTCCTTAAGCTTGCGCCCCGGCGTTACGGCATAAATAATTTCGTTATGGTGCATCCGGTTAACGCCTGTGATGCGTCAGACACATCCCATAACTGGCCCTGAGGGACCCAAAGGATTCGTTTGAATATCGAAACTCGTGAAATCGCCCTTGAACCGGCTGATAACCGTCGTCTGATGAGCCTGTGCGGACCGTTTGACGATAATGTGAAACAGCTCGAACGTCGTCTGGGTATTGAAATCAATCGTCGCGACAACGTCTTTAAGCTGGTGGGACGTGCGCTCAGCGTCAATGCCGCAGCCGATATTCTGAAAACCCTGTATGTCGACACCGCCCCTGTGCGCGGTGAAATTCCGGATATTGAGCCTGACCAGATCCATCTGGCGATCAAAGAGAGCCGGGTGCTGGAGCAGACCGCCGAGAGCGTGCCGGAGTATGGCAAAGCGGTCAACATCAGGACCAAGCGCGGCGTAATCAAGCCCCGCACGCCGAATCAGGCGCAGTACATCGCGAATGTGCTCGACCACGATATCACCTTCGGCGTCGGCCCGGCGGGCACCGGTAAAACCTACCTGGCCGTTGCGGCGGCTGTGGATGCGCTGGAGCGCCAGGAGATCCGTCGTATCCTGCTGACCCGCCCTGCGGTAGAGGCGGGCGAAAAGCTCGGCTTCCTGCCAGGCGATCTGAGTCAGAAGGTCGATCCCTATCTGCGTCCGCTCTACGATGCCCTGTTCGAGATGCTGGGCTTTGAGCGGGTTGAAAAGCTGATGGAGCGTAACGTCATCGAAGTGGCGCCGCTGGCCTACATGCGTGGCCGCACGCTGAACGATGCGTTTATCATCCTGGATGAGAGCCAGAACACCACCATCGAGCAGATGAAGATGTTCCTGACGCGCATCGGCTTTAACTCCAAAGCGGTCATTACCGGCGACGTCACCCAGATTGACCTGCCGCGTCACGTTAAATCGGGACTGCGTCACGCCATCGAGGTGCTGGCGGACGTGGAAGAGATCAGCTTCAACTTCTTCCACAGCGAAGACGTGGTGCGTCACCCGGTGGTTGCCCGTATTGTCAACGCCTATGAAGCCTGGGAAGCGGCCGATCAGACCCGCCGTGACCAGCAGGCAGAAGAACGTAAACGCGACGCGCTGGCTGCCCAGAGCGCCCCGCAGGAGAGCAAATGAGCGAGGTAGTTCTCGATCTGCAGGTCGCCTGTGAAAACAGCGCTGACCTGCCAGATGAAAGCCAGTTTCACCGCTGGCTGACCGCGGCGGTCACCCCATTTCAGCCCGACAGCGAAGTTACCGTGCGTCTGGTCGATGAAGCGGAGAGTCATGAACTGAACCTGACTTACCGTGGTAAAGATAAACCGACCAACGTGCTCTCTTTCCCGTTTGAGGCACCGCCCGGCATTGAACTGCCCCTGCTGGGCGATCTGATCATCTGCCGTCAGGTGGTTGAGCAGGAAGCCGCAGAACAGGGCAAGCATGTCGAAGCCCACTGGGCGCATATGGTGGTGCACGGCACCCTGCATCTGCTGGGTTACGACCATATCGACGACGATGAAGCCGACGAGATGGAAGGACTGGAGACCGAGATAATGCTTGCTCTCGGTTATCCTGATCCGTACATTTCGGAGAAAGACGACGCCTGAGTGCTGAACGCAGGCCATCCGGCTGTGAGTCACGATGACTGACAGCCCCCCTTTCCTCACCAGAGAGATCTTTAAAAACCGCCATGAGCGACGACCATTCTCAAAACAGCGATGCACCCAGTAGTAAAAAGGGATTTTTTTCCCTGTTAATCAACCAGCTTTTTCACGGTGAACCCAAAAACCGTGATGAGCTACTGGAGCTGATCCGCGACTCGAATCACAAAGAGCTGATTGACCAGGACACCCGCGACATGCTTGAAGGGGTGCTGGATATTGCGGAGCAGCGTGTGCGCGACATCATGATCCCGCGCTCGCAGATGATCACCCTGAAACGCAATCAGAACCTCGAAGAGTGCCTGGATGTCATCATCGACTCCGCCCACTCCCGCTTCCCGGTGATCAGCGAAGACAAAGATCATGTGGAAGGCATTCTGATGGCGAAAGATCTGCTGCCATTTATGAGCAGCGAGTCTGAGCCTTTCAGCATCGAAAAAGTGCTGCGTCCCGCCGTCGTGGTGCCGGAAAGTAAGCGTGTTGATCGGATGCTGAAAGAGTTTCGTTCACAGCGCTACCATATGGCGATCGTGATTGATGAGTTTGGCGGCGTCTCCGGTCTGGTGACGATTGAGGATATCCTGGAGCTGATCGTCGGCGAGATCGAAGATGAGTATGACGATGAAGAAGATCGTGATATCCGTCAGCTCAACCGCCACACTTTCACGGTGCGCGCCCTGACCGCTATTGAAGATTTCAATGAGGTGTTCGGCACGCAGTTCAGTGATGATGAGGTCGACACCATTGGTGGTCTGGTCATGCAGGGCTTCGGCCATCTGCCCGCCCGCGGTGAAAGCATCGAGATCGAGGGTTATCAGTTCAAGGTGGCGATGGCGGACAGCCGCCGCATCATCCAGGTTCACGTCACTATTCCGGAAAATTCGCCACAACCTCAACTGGAAGACGAATAAGTCTATGGCTTTAGCCTCACTCTACCCGCGTCAGCGGGTTCGCCTGCTGCTGGCTGTATTAACGGGTGCCGCAGGCACCCTTGCCTTCTCCCCCTACGATTTCTGGCCCGCCGCCCTGCTTTCGCTGTGCGGTTTACAGTTACTGACTCTGAACCGCTCCAGCCCGCAGGCCAGCGCCATCGGCTTTTTCTGGGGCGTGGGACTGTTCGGCAGCGGCATCAACTGGGTCTACGTCAGTGTCGCCACTTTCGGCGGCATGCCCGGACCGGTTAACGTCTTTATCGTGGCGCTGCTGGCGGCTTATCTGGCGGTCTATCCGGCGCTGTTTGCCGGCATCCTGAACCGCCTATGGCCGCGCACGACGCTGTGGCGTCTGGCGCTGGCGGCACCGGCGCTGTGGCAGATCACTGAGTTTCTGCGCGGCTGGGTGCTGACCGGCTTTCCGTGGCTGCAGTTTGGTTATAGCCAGATCGATGGCCCGCTGAAAGGCCTCGCGCCGCTGGCGGGCGTAGAGACCCTGACGTTTCTGCTGATGGTGGTTGCGGGCCTGCTGGCGTATGCCCTGCAGCAGCGCAACGTCAGAAGTCTGGTCGCCGCACTGCTGCTGCTGGCGCTGCCGTGGCCATTACGCTACATCCAGTGGGTTCAGCCGATCCCCGGCCGTGCCGTCGAGGTGGCGCTGGTCCAGGGCAATATCCCGCAGTCGATGAAGTGGGACCCGCAGCAGCTGCTCAATACCCTGCGGATCTACACCGGTCTGAGCCAGCCGCTGATCGGCAAAGCGCCGATGATCATCTGGCCTGAATCGGCGATTACCGATCTGGAGAGCAATCAGCAGCCGTTCCTGCGTTCGCTGGATGATGAACTGCGCGCGGGCGGCAGTTCGCTGGTCACGGGTATCGTTGATTCCCGGCTGGAGCAGAACCGCTATCACGATTACAACACCGTTATCGTGCTGGGCGGCAAGATGCCTTACAACTACTTCAGCGATAACCGTTACCAGAAGAACCATCTGGTGCCGTTTGGCGAATTTGTGCCGCTGGCCGACCTGCTGCGTCCGCTGGCCCCGTTCTTTGATCTGCCGATGTCGGCCTTCAGCCGGGGTAACTATCTCCAGCCGCAGTTGCGCGTCGCGGGTTATAACCTGACCAGCGCCATCTGTTATGAGATCGTGCTGGGTGAGCAGGTCCGGGCCAACTTCCGGCCCGACACCAGTTTCCTGCTGACCGTCTCAAACGATGCCTGGTTTGGTCACTCGATCGGCCCCTGGCAGCACTACCAGATGGCGAGAATGCGGGCGCTGGAACTGGGTCGTCCGCTGCTGCGCAGCACCAACAATGGCGTGACGGCGGTGGTAAACGCCCAGGGCGATACCGAGGCGATGCTGCCCCAGTTCACGCGGGACGTGCTGACCAGCAAAGTTACGCCAACCGAGGGGATCACCCCTTATGCCCGCGCGGGCCTCTGGCCGGTGTGGTCACTGACGCTGCTGGCGGCACTGGTTGCCCTGCTGCGCAGGCGGCGTTAACCGCTCATCAGCGAGGCCGGCTGTGCGTTGCAGCCGGCGCTTTACGCTCAGACACTGCTTTTTGCATTCCGCGCCTGCTGTGGCGCGGAATGGCTTCTCTTCTGCCCGCACGCCTGACAGCCCTGTTACTGCCCGATGCGTGCCGCGCTTACCGACCCGCCACTTTTACTGATTTCCCGATATTTCCTTCTCCTCCGGCCGCAGACGCTGCTGCCTTTCACCGGCTGCACCGCTTTCTGGCACGATGATTGCTAAATATTTCACTGTTTTTCGCTAACGGGCGGATTGCAGGCGCTGTCGCCTGACCGGTTGCACCAAAACAGTCACTTCTGCTGCACCCTAAACGCGCAGAATGAAAAAACTGCCTTTTTTTGGTGCGTATCACCTCGCAAAAAAGAAACTTTTTTGTTTCATTGCGTTAACAATCCGTTATGTTAATCACTCATCTGCGGCGACGAAAACCGCAGTATGAGCAGAAGCGCAGCAAAACAGACACAACATCATAATCAGCGCAGGTTATAACCTGTGCCTTTTCCATACTAAGGAGTTGGAACATGCAACTACGCAAAGTGGCATTATCTCTTCTGCTGATCGGCGCAGCGGCGGGAGCGGCCCAGGCGGAAGATCTCAGCGGCACTCTGAAGAAGATCAATGACAATGGCGTCATTGTGGTCGGGCATCGCGAATCATCAGTTCCCTTCTCTTATTATGACAACCAGCAAAAAGTCGTGGGTTATTCGCAGGCTTACTCCAATGCTATCGTGGACGCGATCAAAGCGAAGCTGAACAAGCCTGACCTGCAGGTCAAAATGATCCCAATCACCTCACAAAACCGTATCCCGCTGCTGCAAAACGGCACCTACGATTATGAGTGTGGATCGACCACGAATAACCTTGAGCGCCAGAAACAGGCCGCGTTCTCAGACACCATCTTCGTCATCGGCACCCGTCTGCTGGTTAAGAAAGGTGGCCCGATCAAGGATTTCGCCGACCTGAAAGGCAAGACCGTGGTCGTGACGTCCGGCACCACCTCTGAAGTGCTGCTGCACAAACTGAATGACGAACAGAAAATGGATATGCGCATTATCAGCGCAAAAGATCACGGTGACTCTTTCCGTACCCTGGAAACCGGTCGTGCCGTGGCCTTTATGATGGATGATGCCCTGCTGGCCGGCGAACGCGCCAAGGCTAAAAAGCCGGACAACTGGGAGATCTTAGGTACGCCACAGTCGAAAGAAGCTTACGGCTGTATGCTGCGTAAAGACGATCCGCAGTTCAAAGCACTGGTCGATGAAACCATCGCGAAAGCCCAGACCTCGGGTCAGGCCGAAAAATGGTTCGATACCTGGTTCAAGCAGCCGATTCCACCGAAGAACCTGAACATGAACTTTGAGCTGTCTGACGACATGAAAGCCCTGTTCAAGACGCCGAATGACAAGGCACTGAATTAACAAAAAAATACCCAATGGATTTCAGGTTGCCTTATGGCAGGCGCATGTATCCCGGCGCGTGACCCAGGTCAGCGCGGCGGATACGTGCACCGGGCCAGACGAAGCCTGAAAGAGAACGGGTATAACAAGGGCGGCCTGGCTGCCCTCTCGATTGCTGAAACCGCGGCATGGACAGACAGACTGATTCGGGTCGTTCCCCTGAATCAGGCAATAAAACGCCGTTCATCAATCTTCAGGGTAGCTTAGCTACCCTTTTTTTCCGGAGCTCGTTATGGGTATCGATTGGAACTGGGGCATTTTCCTCGAACAGGCCCCGTTCGGTAATACGACCTACCTTGGCTGGCTGTGGTCCGGTTTTCAGGTGACTATTGCGGTCTCCTGCTGTGCCTGGATTATCGCCTTCTGCGTAGGTTCATTTTTCGGCATTCTGCGCACGGTGCCGAATCGCCTGCTTTCCACCCTTGGCACCTGCTATGTGGAACTGTTTCGTAACATCCCGCTGATCGTCCAGTTCTTCTTCTGGTATCTGGTCGCGCCCGAACTGGTGGGCGAAAAGCTGGGCATGTGGTTTAAGTCTGAGCTGGACCCGAATATTCAGTTCTTCCTCTCCTCGATGATCTGTCTGGGTCTGTTTACCGCCGCCCGCGTCTGCGAGCAGGTACGCGCAGCCATTCAGTCACTGCCGACGGGACAGAAGAATGCGGGGCTGGCGATGGGCTTGACCCTGCCGCAGACCTATCGCTATGTCCTACTGCCGAATGCCTATCGCGTGATTGTGCCGCCGATGACATCGGAGATGCTCAACCTGGTGAAAAACTCCGCGATCGCCTCCACCATCGGTCTGGTCGATATGGCGGCGCAGGCGGGCAAACTGCTCGACTACTCTGCGCACGCCTATGAATCCTTTACTGCCATTACGCTGGCCTATATCGCCATCAACCTGGTGATTATGTTCTTGATGAGTCTGGTCGAACGCAAAGTCCGGCTGCCAGGCAATGCGGGAGGCAAGTAATGTACGAGTTTGACTGGAGTTCCATTGTACCCAGCATGCCCTATCTGCTTAACGGCCTGGTGATCACCTTTAAGATCACCCTGACCGCCGTGGTGTTCGGCATTCTGTGGGGCACCCTGCTGGCGGTGATGCGTCTGTCGAGCATTAAGCCTGTCAGCTGGTTCGCTAAAATTTATGTCAACCTGTTCCGCTCGGTGCCGCTGGTCATGGTGCTGCTGTGGTTCTATCTGGTGGTGCCGAGCTTCCTGCAGCAGGTGCTGGGGCTGTCGCCGAAGACCGATATCCGCCTGATTTCCGCTATGGTCGCCTTCTCGCTGTTTGAAGCGGCCTACTACTCGGAAATTATCCGTGCGGGCATCATCAGTATCTCGCGTGGACAGGGTAATGCGGCGCTGGCGCTGGGTATGACACCCTGGCAGTCGATGCGGCTGATCATTCTGCCGCAGGCGTTCCGCGCCATGGTTCCGCTGTTACTGACCCAGGGTATCGTGCTGTTCCAGGATACCTCGCTGGTCTATGTCTTAAGCCTGGCGGACTTCTTCCGCACCGCGTCCACCATCGGTGAGCGCGACGGAACCCAGGTTGAAATGGTTCTGTTTGCAGGCCTGGTCTACTTCGTTATCAGCCTGAGCGCCTCGTTGCTGGTCAGCTATCTCAAAAGAAAAAGGACGGTTTAAATGATTAGCCTGAAAAATGTTTCTAAGTGGTATGGTCACTTTCAGGTGCTGACCGACTGCTCAACCGATGTCAAAACCGGTGAGGTGGTAGTGGTGTGCGGACCGTCCGGTTCCGGTAAGTCGACGCTGATTAAAACGGTGAACGGCCTTGAGCCAATTCAGCAGGGTGTGATCGCCGTCAACGGCACCGAGGTGAACAACAAAAAAACCAATCTGGCGCAGCTTCGCAGCCAGGTAGGCATGGTTTTCCAGCACTTCGAGCTGTTCCCGCATCTGAGCATTATCAACAATCTGGTGCTGGCGCAGGTAAAAGTGCTGAAGCGCGATAAAGCGGCGGCCCGTGAAAAGGGGCTGAAACTGCTGAAGCGCGTAGGTCTGGCGGCGCATGCGGAGAAGTTCCCCGGCCAGCTTTCCGGTGGTCAGCAGCAGCGCGTGGCGATTGCGCGGGCGCTCTGCATGGATCCCATCGCGATGCTGTTTGATGAGCCGACCTCGGCGCTGGACCCGGAGATGATCAACGAAGTGCTGGATGTCATGGTTGAGCTGGCCCAGGAGGGCATGACGATGATGGTGGTAACACATGAGATGGGCTTTGCCCGCAAAGTGGCTAACCGCGTCATTTTCATGGATGAGGGGAAAATTATCGAAGACACCAACAAGGATGACTTCTTTAATAACCCGCAGTCTGACCGTGCGAAAGAGTTCCTCGCTAAAATCCTGCACTAATCTGCGTAACCGGCGGGTCACACAGCGTGACCCGCTTCCTTTCATTCACGCAATCCTGTCAGGGCTCAAATGGCTGACGCTGGAACTGATCGTGGCCGCACTCCGGGCAGCGCGACAGGGTTTCAGGCGTGTAAATAGCGCGGGTAAACTGACACTTTTCACACACCAGATTGCCCAGCCCTACCACTTCTCCGCTCTGATACACCCCGTGGTGATGCAGATCCTGAAAGACCTCGCGCCACTCCAGCTGACTTTTATCGGTGATGTCCGCCAGCTCTTTCCAGACGCTCTCGCGGATAATGCGCATAAACAGCGAATCCGCCAGCGGCTCTTCGACATCGGTATAACTGCGTGCAAACTCCCCCAGATCGCGGCGCACGGAACTCAGCGCCTGATCAATTTCCGCTTCCGTTAACGTTTCGCGCGCCATCAGCTGCTGTCGCCGTCCGGCAATCAGTTCATCAAGGTTACGATCGCCCTGACGAAGACGCTCGGTCAACACGGCTAACGACTCGCGATATTCCTGAGCCACTTTATTCATTTTATTCTCCTTTATGCAGACCCTCGCTGAAGTAAGTTTAGTCGCAATGTGGCTGTTGCCGTGTCGTCTGTACAGTGAATTACAAAAGAGTGAGAGCGCTGACGCTTTCCGCAGAAATCGTCGCCGCCAAAGTGGGAAGTGTTGTTGAGATGCGGCCTTATGGGTATGCTATGCGGATCTTAGAGCCAGAAAAATGTTATTCACAAAGGACCACAGGCAGCCATGCAAGAGCAATACCGCCCGGAAGAGATTGAATCCCGTGTGCAGCAGCACTGGGATGAAAACGAAACGTTTAAAGTGACTGAGCAGGAAGGGAAAGAGAAGTACTACTGCCTCTCCATGCTGCCCTATCCTTCTGGCCGCCTGCACATGGGCCACGTTCGTAACTACACCATCGGCGACGTAATCGCGCGTTATCAGCGCATGCTCGGCAAAAACGTTCTTCAGCCTATCGGCTGGGATGCTTTCGGCCTGCCTGCAGAGGGCGCGGCGGTTAAAAATAACACTGCTCCGGCTCCGTGGACCTACGACAATATTGCCTATATGAAGAACCAGCTCAAGCTGCTGGGCTTTGGCTATGACTGGAGTCGTGAACTCGCGACCTGCCAGCCAGAATACTATCGCTGGGAGCAGTGGTTCTTTGCCAGACTGTATGAAAAAGGCCTGGTCTATAAAAAGACCTCCGCCGTGAACTGGTGCCCGAACGATCAGACGGTGCTGGCGAACGAGCAGGTCATCGATGGCTGCTGCTGGCGCTGCGACAGCAAAGTTGAGCGCAAAGAGATCCCGCAGTGGTTTATCAAAATCACCGATTACGCGGAAGAGCTGCTGAACGATCTGGATACGCTGGAAGAGTGGCCTGAACAGGTCAAAACCATGCAGCGTAACTGGATCGGCCGCTCCGAAGGCGTTGAGATCACCTTCGACGTCGCCAACAGCGAAGAGCAGGTCACCGTCTACACCACCCGTCCGGACACCTTTATCGGTGCGACCTATGTGGCCGTGGCTGCCGGTCATCCGCTGGCCACCCAGGCGTCGGTGAACAACCCTGCGCTGGCTGACTTTATCGCTGAATGCCGCAATACCAAAGTGGCCGAAGCCGATATGGCCACCATGGAGAAGAAAGGCATGGCGACCGGTCTGGCGGTGACGCATCCGCTGACCGGCGAACAGCTCCCGGTCTGGGTGGCTAACTTTGTGCTGATGGAATATGGCACCGGCGCCGTGATGGCCGTTCCGGCGCACGACCAGCGCGACTGGGAATTCGCCACCAAATATGATCTGCCGATTAAGCCGGTCGTCCTCAATCTGGATGGCTCTATCCCTGACGTCAGCGCCGCGGCGATGACCGACAAAGGTGCGCTGTTCAACTCCGGTGAATTCAACGGACTGGATCACGCGGCAGGTTTCAACGCCATTGCGGACTCGCTGGCCGCCAAAGGCGTGGGCGTACGCAAAGTTAACTATCGCCTGCGCGACTGGGGTGTCTCCCGTCAGCGCTACTGGGGTGCCCCTATCCCGATGGTGACGCTGGAAGATGGCACCGTGATGCCAGCACCGGACGATCAGCTGCCGGTGATCCTGCCGGAAGATGTGGTGATGGACGGCATTACCAGCCCGATCAAAGCCGATCCGGAGTGGGCGAAGACCACGGTCAACGGTCAGCCTGCGCTGCGCGAAACTGACACCTTCGATACCTTTATGGAGTCCTCCTGGTACTACGCGCGTTATACCTGCGCCAGTTATAAAGAGGGCATGCTGGATCCGGCTGCGGCCAACTACTGGCTGCCGGTCGATCAGTATGTCGGCGGCATCGAACACGCCATCATGCACCTGATGTACTTCCGCTTCTTCCACAAGCTGCTGCGTGACGCGGGCCTGGTGAACTCTGATGAGCCGGCTAAACGTCTGCTGTGTCAGGGCATGGTGCTGGCTGATGCCTTCTACTACTCTGGCGCCAACGGCGAACGCAACTGGGTATCACCGGTTGACGTAGAGGTTGAGCGCGACGAGAAAGGCCGCATTGTCAAAGCGACCGACAAACAGGGCCGCGAAGTGGTGTATGCGGGCATGAGCAAAATGTCGAAGTCGAAAAACAACGGCATCGACCCGCAGCTGATGGTTGAGCGTTACGGCGCGGACACCGTGCGTCTGTTCATGATGTTCGCATCACCGGCGGATATGACGCTGGAGTGGCAGGAATCAGGCGTTGAAGGGGCGAACCGCTTCCTGAAACGTGTCTGGAAACTGATCTACGAACACACCCAGCAGGGTGCGACCGTGGCGCTGGATGTGAACAGCCTGAACGACGAGCAGAAATCGCTGCGTCGCGATCTGCACAAAACCATCGCCAAGGTGGCGGATGACATTGGTCGTCGTCAGACCTTCAACACCGCGATTGCGGCGATCATGGAGCTGATGAACAAACTGACCCGCGCGCCGCAGGAGAGCGAACAGGATCGCGCCCTGATGCAGGAAGCGCTGCTGGCGGTCGTGCGTCTGCTCTATCCGTTTACCCCACACGCCTGCTATGTTCTGTGGCAGACGCTGGGCGGTGAAGGCACCATCGACGACGCGAGCTGGCCGGTTGCGGATGAAGCCGCTATGGTTGAAGATTCACTGCTGGTCGTGGTGCAGGTGAACGGCAAAGTGCGCGGCAAGATTACCGTACCAGCCGATGCCACGCAGGAACAGGTTCAGGCACGCGCTGCCCAGGAGCATCTGGTGGCGAAGTATCTGGACGGCGTGACTATCCGTAAAGTCATTTATGTACCGGGCAAACTGCTTAACCTGGTCGTAGGTTAAGTTCAGGAGGAACTGTGCGACATCCGATTATCAGGCTGTTTGTCATGCTGGCGGTGGTGATCACCGCCGGCTGTGGTTTTCATCCGCGCGGCACCACGCAGGTGCCCAGCGAACTGAAGACGCTGATTGTTTCATCCGGCGATCCTTATGGTCCGCTGGCGCGCACGGTACGTCAGCAGCTGCGTATCAACAATGTCACCATTGTTGAGGACAGCAAGCAGAATCGCACCGATATTCCGACACTGCGTCTGGGCCCTGAGGCGCAGGGACGAAACACCGCCTCGGTCTTTATCAGCGGCACCTCTGCGGAGTACCAGATGGTCATGACCCTGACGGCGCAGGTTCTGCTGCCGGGCAAAGGCCTCTACCCTATCAGCACCACGGTTTATCGCTCGTTCTTCGATAACCCGAACGCGGCGCTGGCGAAAGATGCCGAGCAGGATCTGATCGCGCAGGAGATGCGTCAGCGTGCTGCCGAACAGCTGGTCCGTAAGCTGCTGACGGTGCATGCCGCGCAGATGAACAGCAAAGAGACCTTACCGGCTTCCGTGATTCCGGTGCCGGGTCAGCGTTCGCAGGAAGCGCCGTCGTCCTCGGCTACCAGCCTGCAATGATCAGGATTTATCCTGAGCAACTCAGCGCGCAGCTCCGTGAGGGGCTGCGCGCCTGTTATTTGTTAGCGGGCAATGAACCGCTGCTGTTGCAGGAAAGTTCAGATGCGATCCGCAGCGCTGCCACCGCGCAGGGCTTCGAAGAGCATTTCAGTTTTACGCTGGACGCCCAGACCGACTGGGAGAGCCTGTTCGTCAGCTGCCAGTCCCTGAGCCTGTTTGCTCAGCGTCAGACCATAACGCTACAGTTCCCCGATAATGGCCCCAACGCCGCGATGGCCGAGCAGCTGGTAAAGCTCGCTCAGCTGCTGCACGCCGATATTCTGCTGATCTGCCGGATGCCAAAACTCACCAAAGCGCAGGAGAACAGCGCCTGGTTCAAAGCGTTGTCCGCCTCCGCGGTGCTGGTGCCCTGCCAGACGCCGGAACAGGCGCAACTGCCGCGCTGGGTCGCTAATCGCGCTAAGGCTCAGAAACTGTCGGTGGATGATGCGGCTATCCAGCTGCTGTGTTACTGCTATGAAGGCAATCTGCTGGCACTGGCGCAGGCACTGGAGCGGCTTTCGCTGCAGTGGCCCGACGGCAAACTGACCCTGCCCCGGGTGGAAGAGGCGGTCAGCGATGCGGCGCACTTCACGCCGTTCCACTGGGTCGATGCCCTTCTGGCGGGCAAGAGCCGTCGCGCCCTGCATATCCTGCATCAGCTGGAAAAAGAGGAGAGCGAAGTCGTGATTCTGCTGCGCACGCTGCAGCGCGATCTGCTGACGCTGCTGCATCTGCAGCGCCATCAGCATGAACAGCCGCTGCGCACGCTGATGGATCAGCAGCGTATCTGGCAGAACCGCCGTACGCTGTTTACCGATGCCCTGCAGCGACTGGAGGGGACGCGCCTGCAACGGGCTATCCATCTGCTGAGTCAGATTGAGATCACTCTGAAGCAGGATTATGGTCAGTCGGTCTGGCCGCAGTTACAGACCCTGACGCTGCTGCTCAGCAGCCGTGCTTTCCCGACGAGCTTCGCCCATGTCTGAGCTACACGCGCTGTTTGGCGGCACCTTCGATCCCATCCATTTTGGTCATCTGCGTCCGGTCGAGGCGCTGGCTCAGCAGACCGGCCTGCAGCGCGTGACGCTGCTGCCCAACAACGTGCCACCGCACCGGCCACAGCCGGAAGCGACGGCGGCGCAGCGGGTGGCGATGCTGCGCTGCGCAATCCGCGACCTGCCCCTGTTTGACGTCGACACCCGCGAGCTGCAGCGCGACACCCCCTCCTGGACGGTAACGACGCTAGAGAGCTGGCGCGCGGAGCGCGGTGCCACACAGCCCCTGGGATTTATCATCGGTCAGGATTCGCTGCTGAGCCTGGCAAAATGGCATCGCTGGCAGGATCTGCTGTCACTCTGCCATCTGCTGGTCTGCCAGCGTCCCGGCTACGCGACCCGGTTCGACACGCCAGCGATGCAGCACTGGCTCGATCGCCATGTCACCCGCGATATCCGGCAGCTGCACGAACAACCCGCGGGCCATATCTGGCTGGCGGACACCCCACTCTATGATATTTCGGCGACCGAAATTCGCCGCCGTCGCCATCAGAACCAGCCCTGTGGCGATCTGCTGCCGGCGTCGGTTATCGATTATATCGACCGCGAAGGCTTATATCGCGACTGATCCAGGCATGCTATACTGCGCCGCTTAATTTTTTGGCTGCACTCTCCGGGCTTACAGCCGGCTCGTTACTACCAGATTTCAAGGGGAACCTTTTGCAAGGTAAAGCACTCCAAGAGTTCGTTATTGATAAGATTGATGATCTCAAAGGCCAGGACATTGTCACCATCGACGTTCAGGGCAAATCCAGCATCACCGACTTCATGATCATCTGCACCGGGACCTCGACGCGTCATGTGACCTCTATCGCAGAACACGTTGAGCAGGAATCCCGTTTAGCGGGCCTGATGCCACTGGGTATCGAAGGCAAAAGCGCGGCAGACTGGGTGGTGGTCGATCTCGGTGATGTGATCGTGCATGTGATGCAGGAAGAGAGTCGCCAGCTGTATGAGCTGGAAAAACTCTGGAGCTAATCGGTGAAACTGCAACTTGTTGCCGTCGGCACAAAAATGCCCGACTGGGTGCAGACCGGTTTCATGGAGTATCTGCGCCGCTTCCCGAAAGATATGCCGCTTGAGCTGACCGAAGTGACCGCGGGAAAACGCGGTAAAAATGCCGACATCAGACGCATTCTTGAAAAAGAGGGCGAAGCGATGCTGGCGGCGGTCGGCAAAGGCAATCGCATCGTGACGCTGGATATTCCCGGACATCCGTGGGAAACCCCGCAGCTGGCGCAGCAGCTTGAGCGCTGGAAGCTGGATGGTCGCGATGTCAGCCTGCTGATTGGCGGGCCTGAAGGCCTGGCCCCTGCCTGCAAAGCCGCGGCAGAGCAGAGCTGGTCGCTGTCAGCATTGACGTTGCCCCATCCGCTGGTGCGCGTGCTGGTAGCGGAAAGTCTCTATCGCGCCTGGAGTGTGACGACAAATCATCCTTATCATCGTGAATGACCGATCAGCCCACTTCAGACATGACAAGTAGCGGATGAAATTACAAAGCAACGCCTTTCGCGATTACAGCGCCGAACAGAAACTCTTTGTCCGTCGGGCGTTTATCGCCTTCGTCGGCATCTTACTGCTCTCTTCAATCCTGGTGGTTAACCTTTACCATCTGCAGATCCTTCGCTTTGATGATTACAGCACCCGCTCCAACCAGAACCGCATCAAACTGGTACCTGTCGCGCCCAGTCGCGGCATTATCTACGATCGCACCGGCACGCCGCTGGCGCTGAACCGCACCATCTATCGGGCCGAGCTGGTTCCGCAAAAAGTCGATAACCTGCAGGAGACGCTGGAAAATCTGCGGCCGATTCTCGAGCTGACGGATGATGACCTCGAGAATTTCCAGAAAGAGCGCAAGCGTGCGCCGCGCTTCACCTCGATCCCGATCAAGACGGGTCTGAATGAGGTTCAGGTGGCGCGCTTTGCGGTTAATCAGTACCGCTTTCCCGGCGTCGAAGTCAGAGGCTATCAGCGCCGCTACTACCCTTATGGCGCTACACTGACCCACGTTGTCGGCTACGTCTCCAAGATTAACGACCGCGACGTGGCCCGCCTCGACAAAGAGGGCAAGATGGCCAACTATGCCGATACCCACGATATCGGCAAGCTCGGGATCGAAGCTTATTATGAGGATTTGCTGCACGGCAAAACCGGCTTTGAAGAGGTAGAGGTCAACAACCGGGGTCGGGTGATCCGTCAGCTGCACGAGGAGTCGCCGCAGGCTGGCCGCGACATCTATCTGACTATCGACCTGAAACTGCAGCAGTATATCGAGACGCTGCTGGCGGGCAGTCGCGCGGCTGTGGTCGTCAGCGATCCGCGCACCGGTGAAATCCTCGCGATGGTTTCCACGCCCAGCTACGATGCCAACTTGTTTGTTGATGGCATCTCCAGTAAGGATTACCGCGGCCTGCTGGAAGATGAAAACCGTCCGCTCTATAACCGTGCGATTCAGGCCGCCTACCCGCCTGCCTCGACGGTGAAACCTTATGTGGCCGTCTCCGCCATGAGTGCAGGCGTCATTAACCGCAATACCAGCCTGTTCGATCCCGGCTGGTGGCAGTTACCCGGCTCCGAAAAACGGTTCCGCGACTGGAAGAAATGGGGCCACGGCCGTCTGAACGTCACCAAGGCGCTCGAAGAGTCCGCCGATACCTTCTTCTATCAGGTCGCCTATGACATGGGTATCGACCGCCTGTCGGAGTGGATGAATAAATTCGGCTACGGCAGCCGCACCGGCATCGACCTGCCGCAGGAGAGCGCCGGTAACATGCCGACACGCGACTGGAAGATGAGACGCTTTAAAAAGCCGTGGTATCAGGGTGATACCATTCCGGTGGGGATCGGTCAGGGTTACTGGACAGCTACCCCGCTGCAAATGAATAAAGCGATGATGATTCTGATCAACGACGGCGTGGTCAAAGTGCCGCACATGCTGCGGGCGACCCGCGAAGGGCGCACCCTGGTGCCCTATCGCCAGCCGCCGGAAGCGCCAATCGGCGATATCCACTCCGGCTTCTGGGAGATCGCCAAAGATGGCATGTATGGCGTGGCGAACCGGCCCAACGGAACCGCGCACAAGAGTTTTGCTGATGCGCCCTATAAAATCGCCGCCAAGTCCGGTACGGCGCAGGTCTTTGGCCTGAAAGAGAACGAAACCTATAACGCGCACAGAATTGCTGAACGATTACGCGACCATAAACTGATGACCGCGTTTGCCCCCTTTGATAAGCCTCGGGTCGCCGTGACCATTATTCTGGAAAACGGTGGCGCCGGTCCGGCTGTCGGCACCGTGATGCGCCAGATTCTGGATCACATCATGCTGGGTGATAACAATACAGTCCTGCCGGACGCAGCACCTGTGCCGCCCGGTTATGAAGGTGAATAAACATGTCGATGCAAGATAGTCCGCAGAAACGATCGATCTGGATGCGCATCCATATCGATCCGCTGTTTATGCTGATCATTCTCGGCCTGCTGACCTACAGCGCCGTGGTGATCTGGAGTGCCAGTGGTCAGGACCCTGGCATGATGGAGCGTAAGCTGGGCCAGATTGCGATGGGTCTGGTGATCATGATTGTGCTGGCGCAGGTGCCACCGCGCGTCTATGAAGGCTGGGCGCCCTATCTCTATATTGTCTGCGTCATTCTGCTGGTGGCGGTTGATGCCTTCGGGCAGATCAGTAAAGGCGCACAACGCTGGCTGGATCTCGGCTTTGTCCGCTTCCAGCCCTCGGAAATCGCCAAGATAGCAGTGCCGCTGATGGTGGCGCGCTTTATTAACCGTGACGTCTGCCCGCCGACGCTGAAAAACACCGGCATTGCGTTGCTGCTGATCTTTGTCCCTACCCTGCTGGTCGCCGCTCAGCCCGATCTCGGCACCTCGATTCTGGTGGCCGCCTCCGGTCTGTTTGTGCTCTTCCTCTCCGGCATGAGCTGGAAACTGATCGGCGTAGCGGTGCTGCTGGTTGCGGCCTTTATCCCGATCCTGTGGTTCTTCCTGATGCACGATTATCAGCGCGACCGCGTGATGATGCTGCTCGATCCGGAAACCGACCCGCTGGGCGCCGGGTATCACATTATCCAGTCGAAAATTGCCATCGGCTCGGGCGGGCTGCGCGGCAAAGGCTGGCTGCAGGGCACCCAGTCTCAGCTGGAGTTTTTACCGGAACGTCACACCGACTTTATCTTTGCGGTTCTGGCCGAAGAGTTAGGTCTGGTGGGCGTCCTGCTGCTGCTGCTGCTTTATCTGCTGCTGATTATGCGCGGACTGGTGGTGGCGGCCCGGGCGCAGACCACCTTTGGCCGGGTCATGGCCGGGGGTTTAATGCTGATTTTATTCGTTTATGTTTTCGTTAACATCGGCATGGTTAGTGGTATCTTACCGGTGGTTGGCGTACCGCTGCCGCTGGTCAGTTATGGCGGCTCCGCGCTGATCGTGCTTATGGCGGGATTCGGCATTGTGATGTCGATCCACACTCACCGAAAAATGTTATCTAAAAGTGTCTAAGAGGCTGCAGATGCGTAAGGAATGGCTTGGCGTTGCACTGGCATCACTGGTTCTGGCGGCCTGTACCACGCCGGAACCCCAAAATACGGCGCCGCCGCAACCGGCTTACAATGGGCCGGTCGTGGAGATCCCAGGCGTTGAGCCACGTTATGAGCCGATCAATCCGGGTACCAGCCAGGATTACAGCGTAAACGGCAAAAATTACCGCATCATCAAGGATCCGTCGAACTACAGCGAAATCGGCATCGCCGCCTGGTACGGTGAAGAGGCGCAGGGCAGCCGCACCGCCACCGGCGAAGCCTACGATCCCGATGCGCTGACCGCCGCCCATCCTACTCTGCCGCTGCCGAGTTATGTGCGGGTCACGAACATGGCAAACGGTCGTCAGATTGTGGTGCGCGTCAACGATCGTGGCCCCTACACGCCGGGCCGCATTATCGACCTGTCGCGGGCGGCGGGTGATCGTCTGAACATTTCCAACAATTCGCGCGTGCGGGTCGACTATATCAGCGTCGCGCCGGACGGCACGCTTTCTGGCCCCGGCACCATCGGCACCGTGGTCGCCAGACAGAGCTACTCGCTGCCGGCGCGTCCCGATCTGAGCGGTGGTAACGTGATGAACGGCGGCAGCGCCGCTAACGCCGAACCGCCGGCGCAGAATGTCGATGCCATCAGCAACAGTACCCTGCAGAGCAGCGACAACATGGGTGCGCCGGTTCAGAGCAGCGGCTTCCTTGGCGCCCCTCAGCCCTTAGCGAATGGCGTGCTGGAAGGCAGTGAACCGCCTGCTGCGGCCCCTGCCGCCGTTGCCGCACCGGCGGCGGCCCCCGCTGCCAGCAGTGCGCCCGCCGCCAGCAGCGGTGAAGCCGCAGGTTATGTGGTTCAGGTGGGTGCGCTGAACGATCCGGCCCGCGCGCGTCAGATGATGAAAAGCCTGAGCCAGCGTTACGGCGTGCCCGGCAAGGTCGAAGAGGCAGGCAACAATGTCTATCGCGTCCAGCTTGGCGGCTATGCTTCCCGCGCTGAAGCGGCAGCCCTGCAACAGCGCCTGAGCAGTGAGGGGCAGACCGCCTCATTTATTACCAATACGCGTCGCTGAATCGTTAATCAGACCGCTGCACGTTACGTCTGCTAACAACCCAATCATCACGCCCGGTGCCAGATGAACTGGCATTGGGTATGATGAGTGACATTTTTAACCTTAAACTCACGGATGTTGTAGTCCTACACATGAACACGCTGAAATCATCTCGTTTGCTGAAACGCCTGACAGTGGGATCACTGATCGCCTTCTCTCTCAGCCATGCTGCTATTGCTGATGACGTCAATCTCAAGACCATGATTCCGGGCGTGCCGGACATTGATGCCGAAGCGTATGTCCTTATCGACTACAACTCGGGCAAAGTGCTGGCTGAGAAAAATGCCGATGCGCGCCGCGATCCTGCCAGTCTGACCAAGATGATGACCAGCTATGTCATTGGCCAGGCCGTGAAAGCGGGCAAAATTCATCAGGACGATATGGTCACCGTGGGCCCGGATGCCTGGGCGACCGGTAACCCGGTATTCAAGGGCTCCTCGCTGATGTTCCTGAAGCCTGGCGACCGCGTACCGGTCTCTCAGCTGACCCGTGGGATCGTGCTGCAGTCTGGCAACGACGCCTGTGTTGCCATGGCGGACTATGTCGCCGGCAGTCAGGATGCGTTCGTTAACCTGATGAACAACTACGTTAAAGCAATTGGCCTGCAGAATACCCACTTCGGCACCGTACACGGTCTGGACGCTGAAGGTCAGTACAGCTCCGCGCGCGACATGGCGCTGATTGGTCAGGCGCTGATCCGCGACGTGCCGGATGAGTACGCCATCTACAAAGAGAAGGAATTTACCTTCAACAACATCCGTCAGATGAACCGTAATGGTCTGCTGTGGGACACCAGTCTGAACGTAGATGGCATTAAAACCGGTCACACCAACTCCGCAGGCTATAACCTGGTGGCGTCGGCGACCGAAGGCCAGATGCGCCTGATTTCTGCCGTGATGGGCGGCCATACCTTTAAAGGTCGTGAAACCGAGAGTAAGAAACTGCTTACCTGGGGCTTCCGCTTCTTCGAAACCGTTGCGCCACTGAAAGCGGGCAAAGAGTTTGCCTCTGAGCCGGTCTGGTTCGGCGATAACGACCGTGTGCAGCTGGGTGTGGAGAAAGATGCTTACCTGACCATTCCGCGTGGCCGGATGAAAGATCTGAAAGCCAGCTATGTGCTGACCAACACGGAGCTGCATGCACCGCTGAAGAAAAATCAGGTCGTCGGCAGCATCAACTTCCAGCTGGATGGCAAGACTATCGAACAGCGTCCGCTGGTGGTGCTGAACGAAGTTTCGGAAGGGGGCTTCTTTGGCCGTATCGTGGATTACATCAAGCTGATGTTCCATCACTGGTTCGGTTAAGCGTGGCGGGTGATTGAAAAATCACCCCTTCGCCCCCATTACCAGATATTATGATGCTCCCGCTCAGGCGGGAGCCTGTTTTTTATGCACCGGAGTAAATATGAAAACCAAACTGAATGAACTGCTCGAATTTCCTACCCCCTTTACCTATAAAGTGATGGGTCTGGCGCAACCGGAGCTGGTTGATCAAGTGGTTGAAGTGGTGCAACGTCATGCGCCCGGCGACTACAGCCCTGAAGTTAAGCCGAGCAGCAAAGGCAACTATCACTCCGTTAACATCACTATCACCGCCACCCATATCGAACAGGTTGAACGCCTGTATGAAGAGCTGGGCAAAATCGAAATTGTGCGGATGGTTCTGTAATTAGCGGGTCGGCAAGACGCCTCTGCCTGACGCTTTGCCGACATTTTCTTCAACGTATCCCCTTTAACGGACTCCTGTTTTGTCATCTGAAACTCTTCTCGTCCGCCAGTCAGGTCTGTGCGACTGGCAATCAGCTTCCGACGCCATGCATGCCTACACGGACCAGCGCGACGAACACAGTCGCGATGAAATCTGGCTGGTCGAACACCCTCCGGTCTTTACCCAGGGCCAGGCGGGAAAAGCAGAGCACTTGCTGATGCCGGGCGACATTCCGGTGGTGCAGAGTGACCGTGGCGGCCAGGTCACCTATCACGGCCCGGGCCAGCAGGTGATGTACGTGCTGATCGACGTGAAACGCCGTAAGCTCGGCGTGCGTCAGCTGGTGACCATTCTGGAAGAGACGGTCATCGCCACTCTGGCCGATTTTGGCGTCAGCGCCCGGGCGCGTGCCGATGCGCCAGGTGTCTATGTCGGCGACGAGAAGATCTGTTCTCTGGGCTTGCGTATCCGTAAAGGCTGTTCGTTTCACGGTCTGGCGCTCAATGTGGCAATGGATCTCACGCCCTTCCTGCGCATTAATCCCTGCGGCTATGCCGGAATGAGCATGACCCAGCTTAAACATTTTCAGCCTGAGGTGACCACAGCTCAGGTTCAGGCACCGCTGGTCAGCGCCTTTGCGCGGCTGGCAGGTTATGAAAATGTTGAATGGGTAGCTGGCGATCTGCCTGTTGAGCCTTAACGCAGCGTGCGGATTTACAAATATGTAACTTATCTGCGCTGACTGTGGCTGCTTCGCAGACGATGAGATGATATAATTTTTGCACTTTTTTCAAATAAAGTTGAAAGCCCCCTTCCCGGTTTGAGTGGGAAAGCTTTCAAATCGCAATCCGACCGGAACCCGCTGATTTATGAGTAAACCAATTCAGATGGAACGCGGCGTCAAATATCGTGACGCAGACAAAATGGCGCTGATCCCGGTGAAAACCGTGGCTGTTGAACGGCAGGAGATGTTGCGTAAGCCGGAATGGATGAAAATCAAGCTGCCGGCTGACTCCAGTCGTATTCAGGGCATCAAGGCCGCGATGCGTAAAAACGGGCTGCACTCAGTCTGTGAAGAGGCCTCCTGCCCGAACCTTGCAGAATGTTTCAACCACGGCACCGCCACGTTTATGATCCTCGGCGCGATCTGTACCCGCCGCTGCCCGTTCTGCGATGTGGCCCACGGTCGCCCTAATGCACCGGATGCCAATGAACCCGCGAAACTGGCGCAGACCATTGCCGATATGGGCCTGCGTTACGTGGTGATCACTTCGGTTGACCGCGATGACCTGCGAGACGGCGGTGCGCAGCACTTTGCCGACTGTATCAGCGCCATCCGGGAAAAAAACCCCACGATTAAAATTGAAACGCTGGTGCCGGACTTCCGTGGCCGTATGGATCGTGCGCTGGAGATTCTCACCGCAACGCCACCGGATGTGTTTAACCACAATCTGGAAAACGTTCCGCGTGTTTATCGTCAGGTGCGTCCGGGTGCCAACTACGAGTGGTCACTGAAGCTGCTTGAGCGTTTCAAAGAAGCGCATCCGGATGTCCCGACCAAATCGGGTCTCATGGTGGGTCTGGGCGAAACCAACGCCGAAATCATTGAAGTGATGCGCGATCTGCGTCGTCATGGCGTCACCATGCTGACGCTGGGACAGTATCTGCAGCCCAGCCGTCATCATCTGCCGGTTCAGCGTTATGTCAGCCCGGCTGAATTCGATGAAATGAAAGAAGAGGCGATGGCGATGGGCTTTACCCATGCGGCATGCGGGCCGTTTGTCCGCTCCTCTTATCATGCTGACATGCAGGCGAAAGGCGAAGAAGTGAAATAAGCGCCCTTTCAGACGCCAGAAAACAAAAAACCAGACTTTGCGGTCTGGTTTTTTTGTGTACGCGAAATAAAAAGTAACAGTTATTTGCAGCCAATAACCGATTAATCTTTATGAACGACGCGTTCTGCCGGCACATCTTCGGCTGTTGTCCGGGTTGCGCTGGTGTCTTCATCTTTCATGGCTTTTTTGAAGCCCTTGATGGCAGAGCCCAGATCGCCGCCCAGCGAGCGCAGCTTGTTAGTACCGAAAAGCAGTACGATAAGCGCACCGATAATCAGCAGCTTGGCAATACTGATACCTTCCATATTTAACCTTTTAACTTTATTGAATCACGGTGACTGTTATTTACGCGCAGTTTGCCAGTGTCGACAACTGCAATCTGTAACAGAGTAAGATCGCCAGCGCCGGACCGGGGAGTCTCAGACTGACCGGGACACGGCCCCCCTTTCAGACGAACGCACTAACGGCGTCCGGCGTGGAGAGTGTACCACCTGTTTCTGCGCCTGGCAGGCTTTATAGCGATCCGTTGAGTTCAGGACGCGCAAAGCGCCGGTTCTCCAGCACCGGTAACACCTGACGCGCATAGGCAATGCGTTCCGGATCGATGTCGGCAAACAGCAGCGCAGGCGACTCAGCCGCATTCGCTATTGCCACGCCCAGCGGATCGACAACCAGACTGTTGCCGATATTGCGTGGGCCACATTCACCCACCGCCACCATATAGCAGGTGTTCTCCAGCGCACGGGCGCGGGTCAGCAGCTCCCAGTGCATCTCTTTCAGCGGACCTTTAACCCAGGCGGCCGGCAGCACCAGCACCTCTGCGCCATCCAGCGCCAGCCGCCGTGCCAGCTCCGGGAAGCGCACGTCATAGCAGGTCATTAAACCGACCTTCATCCCTGCCACCTCAATCAGCGGCGGCACGGCATGGCCCGGATTGACGCGCCGGGACTCCTGCATCGCAAAGGCGTCGTAAAGATGGAGCTTTTCATAGGCGGCGATGACTTCTCCGTTGCGGATAGCCACCAGTACGTTAAGCACTTTTTGCTGACCGGTGGGGACATGCACGCTCATAATGGTAGTCAGCGCGCTGTGCTGGCTGGCGGCGAGCAACCGGCTCAGAAAAGGACCCTCCAGCGGCTGCGCCGCCTGAATCACAAAATCGGGATCGCTGTTATCGCGCGCCAGTACCGCTTCGGGCAGCACCAGCAGATCAACATCAGCCTCTGCCGCGCGCTGCATGAAATCCAGACAGGTTGTGGCGTTCTCCTGCCATTCACGGCTCACCGCAAACTGCCCCAGTGCGACTTTCATTGTTCTCTTCTCCTGTTACCCCGTTCTGATGAAAGGGAATGGCTTACCGCAGCCAGCATTCCGTCTGTTCCACGCTGTCTCCGGCTACGGCAGCCGCTCGCCTGTGACCGCTCTGCTGCCGTGACGACCTGTGAAGGGCCAATCCCCCGGCGGCAGTTACAGACAGCGCCGGAAATGAAGCGTGCCGCAGAACGCCGCTGAGGGTTTCTGCTGGCTGAGCGCCCTGCGGAAAGCATAAACGGCTGAGAGGCGACCCGGCGGCAGCTTCGGCCTTCAGCGCAGACAGAGAAACCGGGGCTACGCGTCTGTGCCCCCTCCCCGCTTACAGCGCTTTGATCAGATAACAGGGAGACTCACTGTAGCCTTCGCGGGCGTAAAACTGGTTGGCTTTGAGACGCGACTGATGACAGTGGACTTCCATACGATCGCAGCCACGCTGCGCCGCCAGCGTTTCGGCGTGCTGAATCAGCTGCTGACCAACGCCTTTGCTGCGTTCCCCCTCGGCGATGCAGAAATAGCTGATGCGGGCGAAATCACCGGCCAGTGCCAGCTGAGGGATGAAATGCAGGGAGAGAAAGCCAAGCACCTGGCTGCCATGCTCTGCCACCAGCAGGGCTTCGCTGGGATCGCTGCACAATTGCGCCAGGCGCTGTTCAATGAAGCCCTCTGTTTTCCCATAACCTAACTCGCTCAGCAAGGCGCTCAGCGCAAAACTGTCTTTCAACTCTGCCTGTCGTATCTTCATCCTGCCTCCTCACACCGGGTTCTGTCGCACAGTTATATAGCGTTGCCCGCCAAAAAGCTGCACTTCAGGTTGTTATAAATATGTTATGAGGATTTATTGTGAGGCGTCACGCAGTTTGTGCGGCGTGGTAGCGATGCGGGCGTGAGAGGTGGGGAGGAGAAGCGCGGATGGCAGCCATAAAAAAACCCGCCATCAGGCGGGTTTTTAGAATTCTGACTGTTAACTTACAGACTGATAACGTTAGCAGCAGATGGGCCTTTCGCGCCGTCGGTGATTTCAAACTCAACGCGCTGACCTTCAGCCAGAGTTTTGAAGCCGTTGCTCTGGATTGCAGAGAAGTGTACGAATACATCTTTGCTGCCATCTTCAGGAGTAATGAAACCGAATCCTTTAGATTCATTAAACCACTTAACGTTACCTTTGATCTTAGACATCTATATTACCTTTACATGAAAAATGGACACTAAACTGTGTCGGGGTCTAGTACAGCAATTGCGGAGGGATTTGTCCAGTACGATTTGATGAAAAAGTGATAAATATCGACTTTCTGTGCACACATCACACTTTCCTGCTTTTAGACTTGCATAACCCTCCAGAAGAGGAAGATGAGATGTTAACCGTTCTGTTGGCTAACCTGCTGGAAAGGCGGCGCTTTTCCGTTTTCAGCGTGAAGGGGAGTGCATGTTAAAAAGAAAATTCTTATTCGGAGGAATTTTTGTGGTTAGCGGCACTGATGAACCTCAGCAGGCTGTTTTTTACCGTTAATGCGCGCCTCTTTTTCCTGACGCAGGCCCATTTTTTCCACGTTAAACGTATGGCATAGCACGAAAGATCAAAAAGCAGCCATCTCCCTCCGATTTATCTCAGCGCAAATCGGCTTCTGCCCGGCCAGAAATGAACCAGTTGCGTCATTTACGCCAGTGCTGGCGCGCTATTCGCGGATATTTTATCCATCAATGAGTAAGCGTTGATCAATATCAAAGAAAACTATTTTAAGCATCAAATTCGCATTTGACAGCAAACATTGCAGTCTGGAAAAAATTACGTTTCTGGTCGCAGCACGAAATAATATTGTCCGGTAATAGATAACGCCTGCTTAACCGGTCAGGGACGCGCAGCAGAAACGCGCATTAAAAAGGAGGGTAAAACAGAATGGTAATGAAGATACGCTGCACGCAGTGTGGAAGTGCCCGGTTTGTTTTCACGGATTTCAGCGAAGCTCAGCGCAATTTTCATGGCGCCTGTTGCGCAAGCTGCCACAAGCCGCTGGGCTTGAAGGATCTGCTACCCAATACGCCGATGGACCCAATCAGCCAGTGCCTCCTGGCCAGCCAGAAAACATTGCGGGCACCTGATTAGGTGCCCGCTGCTGCTGTTCCGGCCATCTGCCATCAGAAAATCAGTTTGAATACCCCTGTCAGGGTCAGCAAGCCTACGATAAAGATGATTGCGATAATCCACAGAATAATTTTCATTTCCTTTGCCCCTCATCGGTTAAACACTTTTCCTGTAAGCAGTATAGACAGAAAAAATTGTTATGCCGCTTCACTTAGAGGCCGACTGTTCATAAGTTCAGCAACTTTTGCTTTTATTCCAGTTCTGAGATTAGGATCGCAACACCGCTTTTTAGTGGCACGCTTTTTTCGTTAATCAGGTGACTCCTGGCTAAAATTTAGGCGGCAAGGCAGCCCTCAATAGTGATCAGATTGAAATGAGTTGCGAGGAGATCTTATGAGCACGATTAATACCAGCATGGGCCGCTACAGCCTCAAGGCAAAAAACAGCGGTAATCACATCAAAGGTTCATTCGCCATCAACGATGAAGGCGGCACTCAGCTCACGATGCAGGAATTTGACGAGCATTACCTTGATGATGTGGTGAACAACGTTATCTACCCGGTCACCGGTGGCAACCGCGAGATTGCACGCGCACTGCGGGAAGAGATGGTGAAAGCCGGTTTCGGACCGTCTTACTGAGACGCCTGATTCAGGCTGATAAAGATGTCGGGCCGCACGTTGCGGCCCGTTTCAGGTCAGTGCCCTGCTCTGCGATCGTTGTCGGGTCATTCTTATCCCGGCCGGAAAGGCCACTCTCCCGCCCGTGTGCAGACAGGCCGCGATTAGATCATCCAGGAGAGCAGCAGGCAGCCCACCAGTCCACACACCGAGATGATGGTTTCCAGCGCCGACCAGGAGCGAATGGTTTCGCCAATTGTCAGATTAAAGTACTCCTTGAACAGCCAGAAGCCCGGGTCATTAACGTGAGAGAAGATTACGCTGCCGGAACCCACCGCGATCACCATCAGTTCCGGGCTGGCACCGCTGGTGACAATCAGCGGCGCCACAATCCCGCCCGCGGTGATCGCCGCGACCGTCGCCGAGCCGAGTGCGATACGCAGCACCGCAGCAATCGACCAGGCCATAAAGATCGGCGAAAGCTGGGTCGAGTGCATCATGCTGGCGATATATTTATCCACGCCGCTGTCGACCAGAACCTGTTTAAAGGCCCCGCCACCGCCGATGATCAACAGCATCATGGCGATGATTTTGATGGAGTCGGTCAGGGTATCCATAACCTGTTCCATCGTGCGGCCACGGTTGAGGCCAAAAGTGAAAATCGCAATCAGCACGGCAATCAGCGTAGCCATCACCGGGTCACCAAAGAACTCGGCGTAAGGCAGCAGCGCGTGGCCCTTAGGTAACAGCATCTCCGCCACCGCACGCAGCGCCATCAGCACCACCGGAACCAGCGCCGTCCAGACGCTGACACCAAAGCCGGGCATTTCCGCTTCGGTAAAGGTTTTCGGGTTATAGAGGCCCTGAGGAATCGGCTTGTCGATGTTTTTCAGGAAACGGGCGTAGACCGGCCCGGCCAGAATCACCGTCGGGATCCCGAGCAGCGTGCCGAACAGCAGCGTTTTACCCATGTCGGCGTTGAACAGCGTCGCAATCGCGGTCGGACCCGGATGTGGCGGCAGGAAGCCGTGCGTCACGGAGAGAGCCGCCGCCATCGGCACCCCAACGTAGAGCAGCGGCACGCGCGCCGAGGCCGCCACGCTGAACACCAGCGGCAGCATCAGCACAAAACCGACTTCATAGAACAGCGCGAACCCGACGATAAAGCCGGTCAGCACCAGCGCCCACTGGATATGCTTCGTACCGAATTTTTCAATCAGAGTGGTCGCAATACGCTGCGCACCGCCGCAGTCGGCCAGCAGTTTCCCGAGCATGGCACCAAAACCCATGATCAGCGCCAGGCTGCCCAGCGTGCCGCCGACGCCCGCTTTGATTGAGGTGATGACTTTATTAACCGGCATGCCCTGCATCACACCGACCGCCAGCGCCACCAGAATCAGCGCGATAAATCCATTGAGCTTAAAGCGAATCATCAGCAGCAGCAGTAGCGCGACGCCGATCGCCACATAGAGTAATGGCATAGCTTTTCTCCACCTTGCGCACCGGACAGCATCCGGTGTCGTTTATTATCGTGAGCCCCTGAAGGCGACAAAACAGAGCGTCTGTAAAAGGTTTACACATTCCGACAAACGCTGTTACCGATAACATGTTAAGGGTAACATCCGCATGAAAGCACCACTCCGCCGGGGTGAATTTCTGTTTTGCGAAGGTGATCAACTTTTTGCCGGTACGTTATCAGAAAGTTTGCCAATGCCCGCCCGGCGCTTTTCGTTACACTCAGATTTTAGCGAAACAGACAAAGGATGCGCTGGTGAGTGAGAACCTGAGTGAGCTGTACAGTAATCAACGAACCCTCTTTGGCCGCGGGAGCCTGAATAAACTGGTGCCGCTGCTGGCCGCCCGTCCGCAGCCTACGCTGCTGTTTTGCGGGCACTCTTTTCTGCAGGGCCCGGCCTACGCCAGGCTGAAAGCCGGACTCAACGATCACATCATCGGTTACGAGATCGTCAGCCATGAAGCCTCTCCCGCCGACATTGATGGCTGGGTGGCGCGCTGGCGCGGCCATGTCGATCGGGTGGTCGCGATTGGCGGAGGGAGCGTGCTGGATGCGGCGAAAGCTTTCAGCGCGATGGTGCAGCATCCGTTGCCTGTCGCCCGCTATCTGGAAAAAGTGGGTGACACGGCGGTTCAGCCCATCACCCTGCCGCTGATCGCCATTCCGACCACCGCCGGAACCGGGAGTGAAGTCACCCAGAATGCGGTGGTGACCGATCAGCGTGATATTCAGATCAAAGCGTCACTGCGCCATCCGGTCTTTGTGCCGGAAGTCGCGATTCTCGACCCTGACCTGCTGAAAGGCGCACCGGATCGGGTGCTGGCGACCTGCGGTATCGACGCCTTTACCCATCTGTTTGAAGCTTATCTCTCCAGCAAGGGGAATCTCTTCACTCGCCAGCTGGCCCTGACCGGCCTGCGTCAGTTTATTCAGGCCTGGCCCGATCTGAACCGGGAGGATGACGCAGGCGATCGGGCACGGGACGCGATGATGATGGCCTCCTGGCTGGGCGGCGTCAGCCTCAGCAGCGCCGGCCTGGGGGTGATCCACGGCATTGCCGGTGAGCTGGGGGCGATTAAACCCTTCCATCATGGTGAAGTGTGCGGCCGTCTGCTCTTTCCGTTCCTGGAGCTGCTGGCCGACAGCGGCCATCCGCTTCAGCGCCAGCTGATGGCCGAGCTGCATGCAGAGCTCTTTAACGAAACCACAGATTCTCCGGCCCGGTTCCTTAAGCAGTGGCTGCAGCAGCAGGCGATCGTGGCTTTCTGGCAGGATGGGCCGTCGCTGAGCCATGCGGAGATGGAGTGGATTCTGGCGCGCGCCAGCAGTAAAAATTCACTGATTGATTACAGCCGTGAGCAGATGCAGAAGATGCTCGCCCAGGCCTGGCCCGTGACAGAGTAACCCGCCCTATAGCCGGGGATCGGCTGGTCAGGCCGATCTCCGGCTGCAGAGTGGCGCGGTTTGCCGCGCCGCTCTGCTAAGCCGATGTGGCGCTAAAGGGTCCGCTGCCAGCCAGCATCTGCTCAATCACCTGCAGCACGCCCTGCTCGTTATTGGCGGGGGCCGCATAGCGCGCCGCCTGCTTCACCCGCTCGGGCGCGTTAGCCATCGCAAAACTGAAGCCCGACTGTCTGAGCATCTCCAGATCGTTGCCACCGTCACCAAACGCCAGCACCTGATCGTGCGAAATACCCCAGCGCCGGGCCAGCAGGTCCAGACCGTGCGCTTTATGGTTTCCGGGCACGATCAGATCCACCGAACCGTGACCGCTTGAGGTCGCGGCTATGCGGCCCTGATGCAGCCGCTCAATATCCGCCATTAAGGGTTCGATGTAGTCATCCGAGAGGTTCAGCGCGAACTTGAACAGCCGGTCATCCTGCACGTCATCCAGCCTGTTAATCGGCTTCAGCCGGTGGCAGTAATGCCGCATTTTCTTCAGCCACGTCTCATCCATGCCCTCGAAGTAGTAAGCGCTTTCCCGGCCGCACAGCAGGTAGCGCAGGCCCGGATAGTCCCCGTTTTTCAGGGTGGCGATCACAGCTTCCACATCGCGGCGTTCAAAGGCACCGCAAAACAGCTCCTCATCACGGTCGATAATCCAGGCGCCGTTCTCTGCGACAAAGGCGATCTCGCTGGCGATCGCCGGGAAGAACGATTTGAGCTGGTAATACTGATTGCCGCTGGCCACCACAAATCTGATGTCACGGGCGATGAGTTGCTGATAGCAGGCGAGAAAACGGGATCGGTCATACTGCTTGCTATCGTCCAGAAAGGTGCCGTCCATATCTACCGCCACCATCTTAACCGTCGTCATCATGACTCCTTACACAGGGAATGTTCAGCATGGAGTCTCAGAATAGACGCTGGGGCCGTAAAACGGAAAGAAAGCGGGATGACCGATGCCATCCCGGAAGAATCAGTTCATGGCACTGTTCAGCACCAGGGCGGTAATGACACCGGTTGCGGCCGCAATTAAGACATAGTTGCCGTCGATGTCTGCCCAGTGATAACCGCGCGGCGGCTCACGCAGACCGCGTTCATGCCAGTTGTCTACCCGGTAATGGTCGCCGCGATATTCCGGCGGGATGGGATGGCCGCGACGGAAGTCGTGCCCCTGCCAGGCGAAATGATCGCGCGCATCGTCTCTGTCGCGACGGCTGTGATCTTCATGGCGATCCCGGCCCTGATCATGCGGGTTTCTGTCGCCATGACCCGGATTGTCGCGGCCACGATTCGGCGTGTGATCGCGACTGTCCGGTCCGCGATCGCTGTTCTGATGCGGTACCGGCATACGGTGTCCGTTATCGTGGTCATCCGCCTGTGCGGCCTGCGAGAAGAGTGTGCTGCATGTCAAAAGTGAAGCGATAAGCGTTAACGTTGTTTTTTTCATGATCTTGTCTCCGAAATCACGGCGATTCAGGCACCGTTAAGCGGCATCATGGCAATCACTGAGGCAGCAAACATCGGCAATAGTCTTAAAAACCATTAACTTACAAAGAATTACGCTTGCTTATCGCTTTCTTAACAGAGCCAGGCCTCTCAGGGCCAGCCGGACAGAGAAACTTCCATCCGGCTGGTCACGCTGAAATGCCTCAGCCCCTGCGCGCTCCGTTCAGGGCGTGCTGAGGATCACCGGGGCATCCGGTAATCCGGTAAAGCGCGTCACAATGTGATGGTAATCGGCTGCAGGATCGAGATCGCGGAAACTCCCGGGGTAGAGATCTTTTGCCAGGATCTCCATGCCGATGATGTTGTAAGGGTGATTATAGAAATGGTGGTAAACGCCATAAACCCGTTTCTGTTTCACCGGTTCGATCTGCGCCAGACCCGTACGGCTCTGCAGACGGTTGAAGGTAGCGGTCACATCGGTCTGACTCGCGCCATAGCCAAACGGCAGCACGTTGCTGTTCGGGCGCTTCGATCCGGTCATGATGTAGACATCCGGCTTCATGGCGATAATCTTCTCCAGCGACACAAAGCCTGAGCTGCCGGGCAGCAGCGAAGAGCCGATATTTTTTCCGCCAACCGCTTCCACCAGCGCACCCCAGCCGTTGTGACCGTGGGTAAAGCAGCAGTTATCGCTGTTACCGGCGATCGGTTCGATAAAGACCGTCGGCTTCTCCGGCACCTGAGCAATCTTCCGCTGAAGCATCTCCCAGCGCTGCTGATAGAAATCGGCGTACTCTTTCGCCTCCGTTTCGCGGTTCAGCACGGTGCCCAGCACTTTCACACTTTTCAGCGTGTTCTCTTTCGGGTGCAGCTCATCATCCAGGAACAGCACCGGGATGTGCAGATTTTTCAGGGTGGCAAGGACGCCCGACTGGGCCAGCGCCGGTTTTGCACGCAGCTGGGCAATCATCAGATCGGGCTGCTTCGCCAGCACGCTCTCCAGGTTAACCTGCCCCTGATCGTTAAAGCCCATATCCACAATCGACGTCGCCTGTGGCCAGCGCTGCTTCAGCAGATCCCAGGTCTGGGTGTCCTGCTTTTTCGGCAGGTTGTTCCAGGCCACGACCCGCTGAAACGGGTTCTGCCGATCCAGCAACGCCAGCGCCATTACGTCGCGGCCATCCTGCAAAATCACATGCTGCGGCTCTTTCTGCAGCGTAATTTTCTGACCATCCATGTCGGTCACCGTGACCGGATAGGTGGTCGCGGCACAGGCGGCAGAGAGTAAAAGTGTGGTGGCAGCAACAATCCTGAGTTTCATGTTTCTCCTGTCCTTTAAAGAAATAATAACTATTCGCGTTTACTCTACCATGTGAACCGGTAACAGATGTAACTATTGCTAACCAGATGCGTCTGAAAGGCGTGCACGGCCAGTGATAATGGTCGTGAAGGGACAGATTGCAGGCAGGAAAAGGGAGAAAGGCAGCAGGCACACCTCCGCGCGGTGGGATGTGCCTGTTTTCGGGTTACTTCACCAGTGAATAGAAGATGGCGGAGATGGCTATCAGCCCAACCAGCACGACAAACAGGTTGCTGATTCTGCCGCTGTACTGCCGCATCGCCGGGACTTTCTGGATGGCGTACATCGGCATCAGGAACAGGATCATGGCGATAACCGGGCCGCCAAGCGTCTCAATCATGCCGAGAATATTCGGGTCCAGCGTCGCTACCAGCCAGGTGCTCAGCAGCATAAACAGAGAGGTCAGGCGATTCAGCCGGGCGGGCGCAAGGCTTTTGCCCCGGCTGCGCAGCGCCTTACTTACTATGCCGTTAAACCCTTCGCGCGCGCCCAGATAGTGACCCAGGAACGATTTGGTGATCGCCACGATAGCAATCAGCGGCCCAAGCCAGGCGATCATCGGCACCTGAAAATGGTTAGCCAGATAGGAGAGGATGGTGATGTTCTGCGCCTTGGCGGCATGCAGATCTTCCGGCGACAGGCTCAGCACGCAGCTGAAGACAAAGAACATCACCGTAACCACCATCATCAGGTGTGAGCAGGCCAGGATGCGCGAACATTTTTTCTCAGCGGCGTCGCCATACTCTTCGCGCTTTGCCAGCGCAAAAGAGGAGATGATTGGCGAATGGTTGAATGAAAAGACCATCACCGGGATCGCCAGCCACAGCGTCATCCACAGGCTGCTGCCAGCAGGCTGAACGCTCAGCGTGGAGAACGCAGCGCCGTGCCAGTGCGGGATCAGATAGCAGGCCATCAGCATCAGCACCGCCACGAAGGGATAAACCAGCACGCTCATCGCTTTGACGATCATCTTTTCGCCGAAGCGCACAATGGTCATCAGTCCGACAATCAGCAGCAGCGACAGCAGCGCGCGGGGCGGTGGCACCAGGCCGAGCTGATTGACCATCAGGCTCTCCACCGTGTTGGTAATCGCCACGCTGTACATCAGCAGGATCGGATAGATAGCAAAGAAGTAGAGCAGCGTAATGACTTTGCCCGCGCCGACGCCAAAATGCTCCTCGACCACCTCCGTGATATCGCCAGCGGGGTTTTTACCGGAGAGCACAAACCGTGTCAGGGCGCGATGCGCGTAAAAGGTCAGCGGAAAGGCCAGTATCGCCATGATAATCAACGGGATCAGCCCGCCGACGCCAGCATTGATGGGCAGGAACAGCACACCCGCGCCTATCGCGGTGCCATAGAGGCCCAGCATCCACATGGTGTCGGTTTTACGCCATCCTGTATCGACGTTCCTCTCAAGCGCGCCAAGCGTGCCAGTTTGCGTGGTTTTCATCAGATATTCCGTGTTAAAAGCCGCCAGTAACCTGAGCCGCCGGGCCGGTCCTCTCCCCTGCCCTGCGCCTCAGCTGCCGCAGGAGGGATCAGCGATTCTGCTGACCCGCCCCGTGGACAGGTAATCGTTTGCGTGCGCCACCTTTTACACTACCTGACGATAAAAGTTCAAGCCATGCCGACAAACACGCATAGATTGCTGAAAAAACCGTCAGGTTGTGCAACGCCATTGCGCGGCGATCATGCCATCTTTGCTGACGAATTACCGCCCTGAAAGGTGATCCCTGTAACGGATTAGCGCAACGGTCTACGCTTTAAGTGGCGGTATCGCGATAACGCTTACCGGTACTCAGGAGAAGAGAATGAAAATTGCCTGCCTTGGATGGGGATCGCTAATCTGGAAAGCTGGCGCACTGCCGGTAGCCAGCCAGTGGCACCATGATGGTCCTGCTGTACCGATTGAATTTGTGCGCATCGCAGACGGCGGCGAACTCTCAACAGCCATCTGCCTCAATGCCCGTCCGGTGCCGGTGCTCTGGGCGTGGCTGAATACCGCCTCGCTGGAGAGCGCCTGCCGCGCCCTGCGCATTCGCGAGGCGATTCCGGACCGCCGCGTCGACGGCATTGGCATGATGACCGTGACCGATAGCGACGCTGGGCCGCTGGCGGTGTGGGCTCAGGCAAAGGGCATTGAAGGTCTGATCTGGACCGGCCTGCCCGCCCGTGTGGGTAGCGTGGAAGGCCAGATCCCGTCGCTGGAGGAGGCCCGCCGCTATCTGCAGCAGCTCACGGGAGAGACACGGGCGCACGCGTATCACTATATCGAACAGGTTCCGGCTCAGATCGATACGGACTACCGTCGGGCGCTGGCCGACCTGATCCGCTGGCAGCCTGATGCCCGCACCGTGACGGCGACCTCCACCCGGCTGCATCCGCCCTGCCAGCCCGGCTGAAACCGCCCGGTCTGCTCTGCCGCTCTGCTTACTCCTCAAAGGGTTACTACACTTCAGGCAGGTTTCGATTTCAGGTTCCCTGAGTCTTCCCCGCCGGTTGTCAGCCTCTCCGGTCTGGCCGCCATTCCCCTATCAGCAGGAGATGAACAGATGAAAGCATTAACCTATCACGGTCCGCATAAAGTCAGCGTGGACAACGTGCCGGACCCGGGGCTGGAAGCCGCAGATGACATCATTCTGCGTGTGACGGCCACCGCGATTTGCGGCTCCGATCTGCACCTCTACCGTGGCAAGATCCCCGGAACCGGGCATGGCGATATCTTTGGTCATGAGTTTATGGGGGAAGTGGTCGAGACCGGCAGCGCCGTGACCGCCGTCGCCAAAGGCGATCGGGTGGTGATCCCGTTCGTTATCGCCTGTGGCGACTGCTTTTTCTGTCTGCTGAGCCAGTACGCTGCCTGTGAAAATACCAACAGCGGCCGGGGCGCTATCCTGAACCGTAAAAACATCACGCCCCCTGCGGCGCTGTTTGGCTTCAGTAAGCTTTATGGCGGCGTGCCCGGCGGCCAGGCGGAGTATGTGCGGGTGCCGAAGGCCAACACCGGCCCGTTTAAGGTGCCCTCGGTGCTGTCAGATGAGAAGGTACTGTTCCTGTCCGACATTCTGCCCACGGCCTGGCAGGCTGTGAAGAATGCCGAAGTAAAACCGGGCTCCAGCCTGGCGATTTTCGGGGCCGGGCCGGTGGGGCTGCTGAGTGCCGCTTGCGCCCGTCAGCAGGGCGCCGAGCAGATCTTCATGATTGACCACAATAACTATCGTCTGAACTTTGCCCGCGAACGCTACGGCGTCATCCCGATTAACTTCGACGATATCGACGATCCGGCTGGCTGGATTATCGAACACAGCACCGGGAACCGGGGTGTGGATGCGGTGATCGACGCCGTCGGCTTCGAGGCGAAAGGCAGCATGACGGAGACGGTGCTCACCAATCTCAAACTGGAGGGCAGCAGCGGTAAAGCGTTGCGTCAGTGTATTGCCGCGGTCCGTCGTGGCGGTATCGTCAGCGTGCCGGGCGTCTACGCCGGATTTATTCACGGCTTCCTGTTTGGTGATGCCTTCGACAAAGGGCTGACCTTTAAAATGGGACAGACGCATGTTCACGCCTATCTGCCTGATCTGCTGAAGCTGATCGAAGAGGGGCATCTGACGCCGGAAGAGATTGTCACCCACCATCTGCCGCTGGAAGATGCCGCACGCGGCTATGACATCTTCGCCAGACGCGAAGAGGAGTGCCGTAAGATCATTCTGGTTCCCGGCATGACAGCCACGCAGGCGACGATATAAATGTCACCGGCCCGGAGGGATTAACGCCGCCCCTGCGTTCCCGGCAGAGCTCTCTGCCGGGAACCGGGGTCAGGACGGCCTGCGTTGCAGGCTGCTCCGCCACTCCCGCCTTTCCAGCAGATGTTCATCCGGCGAATCCGCCGTATCCACCTGACTCCCCTGCTCCAGCCATCGCGCGCTGCGCGAGTGCGGATGACTTTCACCAATCACCTGTTGTGCAAACGCGCCACAGGAGAGAAATAAAAACAGTAATGCACTGGCCAGCCTGGCTTTCATAAGCACACCTCAGCAGAAACGGTGCGGTTATGCTGCCCGAAAGGTTTTCGTTTTCTGTCAGTAACAGGCAAAGTTATGTGGGGAGCAGCAACAGACTGCGACCGGTTTAGCGGCGATGAACCGGTCAGTGACGGGTCCTTAATGCAGACGGCGCACGGTGAGTGCCGCAGACCAGCGCTGCCGCTGACAGCGTGGACAGACGGCCTGCTGCTGCGCCTCAATCATCCGGGTCTGACCGCAATGGGTGCAGGCGTAGAGCGCACTGACTGGCACGCGGCTGTAATCCTGCCGGTGCGCAGGAGGCAGCACACTTAACCCGGCGCGCATCTCATCGTCGTCATAGAAATAGAGGCTGAGCTGACCATCGACCTCCACCAGCGCCAGCCGGATCTGACCCAGATGCTCAACGCCGCTCTGACGCAATTCCATATAAAACTCATCTTCAGAAATATTGAGCCGATCCAGACTCTCCAGCACATAGACCCCTTCCTGAATCAGAGTGATGACGTCGCCCTGAATAAGCCGGGAAAAGCGCGGGCTGTGTGCCGTCAGCCAGGTAGTCAGCCGATAGAGCGCCAGCAGCACCACAAACACCATGATGACCGGCAACACCGGCACATCGTCGTAAAACGTCACGTCACCGGATGCCGAACCCAGCGTCAGAATCACGACCAGTTCAAACAGCGACAGCTGACGCACACCGCGACGGCCTGACACTTTCAGAAAGGTAAAAACGACCAGATAAGCGATCAGGACCCGTGCCATCACCTCAAATAAAAAGGTGGCCGGTTGATCATTCAGTAAAAATCGGTGCCAGTCGAATGAGAACATAGTCTGCTAAACATCCTGTAGTAAGCGCCTCTTCACAGGCTTGCTGATAATCCGGCGATTCAGGCCAGTAATAAATCAATTCTGGCGTCAGCCGTGCAAAAGGCAAGCGAAGCAGCAGAGCGAAAGCCGGTAAGTCTGACCTGACCGCATGTAGAGGAAAAGGTTAACAAAGCTGAAAATAGCCGCCGGCCGGTTCACGCTGCGTTTATTTCGCTTTTTGGGAAAAAAGAAGCTGGATATAACTACATCCTGCTGGAATTCTTTTGCCGCTTCGCTTTTTTTCTTTTCTCTTCAACACCTTGCCATATATTCCTGCCAACCTATACTTTCCGGCAAGCGTTCCAGAAAACCGATTAACAGCCCGGAAATCCGCTTTTTCCTGCCGATAGCGCGACCCGTTAACACCTGCTATCTCACTCATGCATTTTCCACAGAACAGACTGTGGCTTATGGCAAGGATCGCCCGTCCGTTCAGAGCGGCTGCTCTGCTTTGCATACTCAACTCCCTGACCCGTTCAGCAACGGCTCGTCAGCGGGGATCGTGTTGGCTTTTTTCGGGAGATGTCATGACGCCCTTTTCCAGTTTCTGGCAGGCCGGTTACGAAGGTGCCGATCATATCAATCCGTCAGGCGTTGCGCTGTCGATGAACGATCTGAACCAGCACCAGGCGCGTGCAGCAGAGGATTATGCCGCCCTGGCCCCCTTCTCTTTTCGCACCGTGCGCGAAAGCGTGGGCTGGCGGTTGTGTGAGCGCGACGGCCACTACGATTTCTCCTCCGTCGCCGCCCGGATGCAGGCAGCCGAACAACAGGGCATCCAGCTGAGCTGGACGATCTGTCACTATGGCTGGCCCGCGGGCGTCACGCTGTTTGATCACGATTTTGTCAGTCGTTTCGCCACGTTCTGCGGTGCACTGGCCCGCTTTCTGGCTCCCTTATATCAGCAGCCTCCGGTCTATTCACCGATGAATGAGATCTCGTTTGTCAGCTGGGGGATCTCGGTCGGGCTGTTCGCCTGTGACGCCAGGCCGGGGCCGGATCCGGCGGATGCGGCCAAACAGCAGCTGGTACGCGCGACCCTTGCCGCCTGCGAAGCGATCTGGCAGGCCGATCCGCGCGCGCGTCTGCTGCACTGCGATCCCCTGATCCACATCGTGGCCGATCCCGCCGATCCTGCGGGCTCAGACGTGGCACGCGCGATGTGCGACACCCAGTTTCAGGCGTGGGATATGCTGAGCGGCCGACGCAATCCGGAACTGGGCGGTGCCCCGCGCTATCTCGATCTGGTGGGCGTCAACTATTACCACGACAACCAGTGGGAGCAGGGCTCAGGCCAGCGACTCCACTGGCATCTGGGCGACCGTCGCCGCCAGCCGCTGCATCGGATGCTGCAGCAGGTCTGGCAGCGTTACCAGCGCCCGCTGCTGCTGGCAGAAACCAGCCACGTCGGCAGCGGACGCGGGGCCTGGATCCAGGAGATCACCGCGCAGGTTGCGCAGGCCCAGCTGGCAGGCGTTGAGCTACTCGGCATCTGCCTCTATCCGATCCTTGATCGCCCCTTATGGGAGGAGACCACCTTCTGGACCCGCAGCGGATTATGGGATCTCGATCGGCTGGGGCCCGATCCTTACGCCCGCCAGTTGCAGCAGCCCTATGCCCAGGCACTCCGCCAGTCACAGCACTTTTTGCAGCACCTTCACGCCCAACAACATCAACGCCAGGAGCACACCATGAAGCCACCTGTTCTGCTTGTATTCAGCCATCTGCGCTGGGGATTTGTTTTCCAGCGTCCGCAGCAGCTACTGACACGTCTGGCGCAGCACTATCGCGTGGTGTTTGTCGAAGAGCCGGTCTGGCAGGCGGGACCGCCGGGCCTGCACCAGAGTTCGCCTGCCGCCAATATCACGGTGATCCAGCCGCATACGGACAGCGATGCACCCGGTTTTCACGACAGCCAGATCGCCCCGCTGCTGCCGTTGCTGACCCCGCTGCTGGAAGAGGATGAGCAGCCGCTGATCTGGTTCTACACGCCGATGGCGCTGCCGCTGCTGACGCCGTTTGATCCGGCGCTGGTGATATATGATTGCATGGATGAGCTTTCCGCCTTCCGGAATGCGCCGCGCCAGCTCCAGCAGCGTGAATCGGCACTGATGACCCGCGCCGATCTGGTCTTCACCGGCGGCACCAGCCTCTATGAAGCCAGACGCGACAAACATCCGCATGTCTGCTGCTTCCCCAGCAGCGTCGATGCGGTCCATTTTGAGCAGGCGCGCGATCGCAGCAATCGTCATCCGCTGCAGGATGCGATCCCGCCGCGGCGCCTGGGCTATTACGGCGTGCTGGATGAGCGCATCGACCTGCCCCTGATTGCGGCGCTGGCGGACACTCATCCTGACTGGCAGATTGTGATGGTCGGGCCGGTCGTAAAAATCGATCCCGCCAGCCTGCCACAGCGTGCCAATATCCACTGGATGGGTCAGCAGCCCTATCAGGCGCTGCCACAGTTTCTGGCGGGCTGGGATGTCTGCCTGATGCCGTTTGCGATTAATGCCTCAACCCGCTACATCTCACCCACCAAGGTGCTGGAGTATATGGCGGCGCAGCTGCCGATTGTCAGTACCGCCATTGTCGATGTGGCGCGCCACTACGCAGAGGAGGTGGCGGTAGCGGAGAACCACGCTGACTTTATCACCGCCTGTGAACAGGCAATGACGATGAGTGCCGCAGACCGGCTGGCCCTGACGGGACGGATGCAGGATAAAGTGGATGCCACCTCATGGGATCGCACGGCGGAGCAGATACATACGCTAATCCAGCAGGCGCTGACGCAGCGTCAGCCCGCAGCAGAGCCGGCAGATCGGGTCAGTGCTCAGGCGAACGTCATGCCCTTAACGCCCGCGATGCTGGAAAGTAAAGCGGTGCCCTGTCTGATCATCGGCGCAGGCCCGACCGGGCTGAGTGCCGGTTATCACTATGGCGAAGATGCAGTGGTGCTGAAGAAAAATAGCACACCCGGCGGCTGGTGCCGCTCCATCGACGATCGGGGTTTTACCTTCGATTATGCCGGGCACATCATGTTCTCGCAGGACCCGTATGTCCTGGCGCTTTATGAGATGCTGCTGGGCGACAATCTGCACTGGCAGGCCCGTGAAGCCTGGGTCTACAGCAACGGCGTCTATACCCGCTATCCTTTCCAGTCCGCGCTGCATGGCTTGCCGGTCGGAATAGTTAAAGAGTGTGTGCTGGGGGCGATTGAGGCGCGTTACGGCGAAACCACCCCTGTCGCCACACCGCTGGATCGGGCGCGGACGCGGCGGGACTGCTGTGCGGATGGTGCGATTCCCGATGAGGGCAGCAGCATGGGTGACGTGGCTGGCGATGAGGATTTCCAGCACTTCATTATGCGGACCTGGGGTAAAGGCATCGCGCGTCATTTTGCCCTGCCCTACAACCAGAAACTGTGGAAAGTGCCGCTGACCGACATGGAAACCTCATGGCTGGGTGGACGGGTTCCCCTGCCTGACCTGGCACAGATCATTGATGGGGCGCTGCAACCGCTGGCGAAACCTGTGGGTCCGAACGCGCGTTTTGGCTATCCGCTTCGCGGTGGCTTCCAGGCGCTGATGTCCGGCTTTTTACCCCATCTGAAATGTACTCTGGAAACAGACACCACCCTGACCCGCCTCTATCCCCAGGCGCACGTCGCGCTGCTGGCGGATGGCCGCCACTACCGCTATGAGCAGTTGATCAGCACCATGCCGCTGCCGGAGCTGATTAAACTGATGGGCGACGAGGTGCCGGAGAGTGTGCAACGGGCGGCAAAACAGCTTCAGTTTGTCTCCGTGCGCTGCGTGAATCTGGGGATTGGTCGTGCTGACCTGACGGAAAAGCACTGGATCTACTATCCCGGCGATACGCTGTTTCATCGCATTTTTGTGCAGGGCAACGCCAGCCCGCACTGCAATCCGCCGGGCGGTTTTGGCTTAACCTGCGAAATCACCTATAACGCTGCCCATCCGCTGCCGCTGACAGGCGATGCCCTGATCGAGCGCTGCCGCCAGGATTGCATCCGCGTCGGCATGATTACCGCAGAGGATCCCCTGCTCTGCGCCTCAGAGGTCGATATGCCTTACGCATACGTGGTCTACGACCATGCGCGCAGCGATAACGTCGCACTGATACGTCAGTGGCTCCTGACGCAGGATATTCATCTGTCGGGCCGCTACAGTGAGTGGGAGTACTACAATTCAGATCACGCCTTCCTGGCCGGCAAACGCGCGGCGGAGAGCGTCCGGCAGCAGCATCTCAGCGAACAGATGCCTGGCTGATCTGATGCAGTCTGCTATGAAAGCCGCTGGCTGCATTTCGCGGCTTTCAGCGACTGCAGCTGGTTCAGCCGCCGCTCCGCCTTCTGGCTGGCACTGTATTTCGCGATACCATTGCCCAGCCCGAAATCACCGACAAAACCGAGCACGGTCAGCGCATCAAACTGGCCGGTCTGCTCAATATCACTCTGCACGCTGTGCGCTTTAGCCAGCTCCTGATCCAGTGCGCTGCAATTCAGCATCGCTGACTCTTCCGGCGTGACCGCCGCCGCCTGCGGATAGTGCTTGGTGGCGCAGCCGGTGACGACCAGCGCCAGCAGCAGGATGATCCGTGGTGTGTTCATTTTTTGTTGCCTGTTTTTTGTCCGATTAACCGGGTTATCGGCAGCACCTGCAGAGATCATGAGGCGCTGAACTACCAATAATGGTCGAAACCGCTACGCTAATGTAGGATTCTGCGCTCGGCAGCCTGCCGCAGCCTGTTATCAGCCAAAAGTCACGCAGCGAACGCGCACGCCCCGTTCACGCTTTCTGCCTGAACTTTCAACCTGTTAGTCAGCACGACGCTGCAACCGGCAGCGTTTTTAGCGCTAAGCCTGAGCGATAAGCAATAAGATGGCAGCGGCGTAAGCCCGCTCAGACATCGATCATTCGCGCGTCAGGTTTATCAGAGCATGTTACAGATGAGGTTTTTCAATGCGTTTTAAAGGATTGAACATCGGGTTTTTCCTTTTGATTCTGGCGATCGCCACCATCGCTTTTTTTGATGTGCTTTCGCCCTATTTCTCGCCGATCCTGTGGGCGGCGATTCTGGCGGTCATTTTCCACCCGCTGAAAACGTACCTGCGGAACCGCATGGGCGACCGCAATGGCCTGGCCGCGCTGCTCACCCTGCTCTGTATCTGCCTGATTGTGTTCACGCCGCTGGCGATTATCGCCTCATCACTGGTCGTCGAAACCAATGCGGTCTATCACAAGCTGCAGACCAACTCGGCGCAGTTCCCGGCGGTCTTCGCCGAACTGTTGCAGCATCTGCCGCGCTGGGCGAAACATTATCTGGCCGATAACAATCTGGATAGCGCCGCAGAGATTCAGCAGAAGCTCTCCTCGTTTGCGCTGAAGGGCGGTCAGTATGTGGCGGGCAGCGCCTTTGTCATCGGTAAAGGGACCTTCAGCTTCACCATCGGCTTTGGTGTGATGCTCTATCTGCTGTTTTTCCTGCTGAAAGATGGCTCCTATCTGGTGCATCTGATCCTGGAAGCCCTGCCGCTTTCGACCTACGTGAAGCATCATCTGCTGGTGAAGTTTGCGGCTGTAGCGCGGGCAACGGTGAAAGGTACAGTGGTGGTCGGTATCGTTCAGGGTATTCTCGGCGGGCTGGCCTTCTGGTTCACCGGCATTGATGGCAGCCTGCTGTGGGGAGCCCTGATGGCGTTCCTCTCACTGATTCCGGCGGTCGGCTCTGCCATCATCTGGGTGCCGGCGGCGATCTTCTTCTTCGCCACCGGCGCACTCTGGAAGGGGCTCTTCCTGGTCGGTTTCTTCGTGGTGATTGTGGGGCTGGTGGATAACATTCTGCGTCCGCTGCTGGTGGGCAAAGACACCAAGATGCCTGACTATATGATCCTGATCGCCACGCTGGGCGGCATGGAGATCTACGGCATCAACGGCTTTGTGATTGGTCCGGTCATAGCGGCGCTGTTTATCGCCTGCTGGAATCTGCTCTCCGGCCGCGATAACCGCGAAAATATCGAAGTCATCGACGAAGAAGTGATCGAAGAGGGCAAGAAGCAGTCTGAAACCGCAGCGGAAGCGGCGGCTGAAGCGGCTTCCGCTGCGGCAGAAGCCGCTGCTGAAGCAGAAATCAAAGTCTCCGCGCTCGCGGCGGCAGAAAGAGAAGCCACAGAAAGAAAGGCAGCGGAAAACAAAGCCTGATCCGCTTCAGCCATAAAAAAACCCACCGTACGGTGGGTTTTTTCTCCTGAAAACAATCGCGAATCAGTTGGTCGCTTTGTTTTTCAGATCTTCTGCACCCTGCTTGGTTTTATCCCAGCCTTTCTCGGTGCCTTCTTTGGTTTTGTTCCAGCCTTTCTGCGCACCTTCGGTGATCTTGCTTCCGGTGGTGTGGCTTTTGCCTTCGGCAGCGTGCTCAGATTTCAGCTTCATCTCTTCGCCTTCATGCTGCGCCTTGTGCAGTTTTTCTTTTGCGGTATCGGCGCCTTTGTGCGCTTCCGCAACGGTGTTGTCTGTGGTGGTAGCAGCAAAAACTGGCGAAGCCAGTAAAATAGCAGACAGTGCAATAATTGATTTCTTCATAATTCCCTCTGTATTCATCGTTGCCGTGTAGGTTTTAATCCTGGCATAGCATTTCCAGGAAAGATTTAAGAATAAACCAGGAATGAAAAAGGGCCAGTTTTCACCAGAAAAAGCCGCTGGCCGTAGCGTTTTTGTCGATTACCACAGGGCGAGCTGCGGATCGTCGTCCGGTTTCGGTTTCCTGCGGCTGACGCGAGCGGGGGGTGCCGGTAGCTGCATCTGCTGATGGATCCACTGCAGCAACACCGCGACCACATAGGCCTGCTGCTCCGCGCTGAGCGGCTGATGCTGATCGATATGGTGCCATTTGCTCAGACAGCCGCGACAGCAGGTCGCCGTGGCGTGCTGCGCAATAAACACCGGATGGCCACGCATCGGCGTCTGCCTGCCATCCTTTTCCGGCTCGGCGGGAGCCAGGCGCTGTGCCACAAATTCGCTGGCGTGCTGGCGTAAAACCGACTCGCCTCTGCCGGACGCATACTCATATTCGGCGCGTCCCAGACGAAAACGCTGGCGAAACGGCGAGCGCGCCAGCCGGGTAAAAAGGTCGTCATACTCTGTCATGCTGAAAGCCAGTTACTCATATTTGCGCCCTGCCAGATAGCGAACCCCCCGGGGGCCGAACACCTCACGATGCAGCTCGTTCGGCTGCAGGTGAAAGGTGTCGCCTGCGTGATAGGTGGTTTCGCCCTGTTCAGTGCTGATGGTGATATCGCCATCCAGAATCAGTGCCAGCGCCTCAAAGGGGTGAACGTGATTGTCCAGCTCGGTTGCGGCTGCGCGCTCCACCAGCAGTGGCTGGTCAAAACCCTGTTCAGCTAACCATTTTCTGAAGTCGTGTTCTGTCATCGCTTCTCCTTAACATGGATCGCTCTTTTAGCAGTGTAGACGATCGGGTTAGCTGTTCGGGGAAGACAACAGGAGGGCTGACCGCCTGCATCACTGCTCCCTGCCCTCTGTTAACCGATTTTGACATCATGATGGCGCAAAAATTTGCTTTACCGGCCCGGAAGGATGTGGCTCTGGATCGGCAGGCTTTACCCGGCACCCCGCCTGCGGCAACCTGGTAGGGTCAAGCGTGCCATGATCAGGATCGGTCACAACGGCACGCTTAACGCTGCCGCACCGGAAGAGATGCAGGACAGACGATCACACGCCGATCAGATAACGGACGCCTCGCCACGCCGTCACTGCTTCGTGACGTTACTGGCTGCCTTTTCCGCACTGGCGATCTGTTCAGAGAGATGGCTGACCAGCGATTTGGCCATTTCGATCGTCAGGCCAAAAAAGCGCGTTTCCTGCATCGCCTGGTCATCCGGTGCATCCGGATCGACATAGCCGAGCTTCAGTACCAGCGCCTGATGATCGCTTAATGGCCCGATGTGCCAGCCGGTGACGGGATAGAAGGTAAAACGGTTGAATTCATTCACATAAACCTGACTATGAAGCATAACGCTGATTGAGTGTCAGGCCAGCTCAGATAATAATGCGTGGGTGAAGTGTTAAGCATGGCGCAATTCTGCAGAATTACAAGGAACAGGATGACAGCCGCGAGGTGATGGCCGCAGAGAGCCATCCGGAACGTGACTACGCCTCCGTGCGGGGAATAATCGAGATATGACCGTTGACCTCCAGCACGGCATATTTAATCTGGTCGAACCGCTCCAGTCCCGGACCGGAGCGCGCCGCTTCCAGTACATCGTCAGGACTGATGCCGCTCATCTTCATGCGATCGGTCAGCAGATTGCCATGATCCACCAGAATCACCGGGCCGCCATCAATAATCTGCTCTACCACCGGAAAACGGTTTTTCACTTTACCCAGCACGATATCGATGGTTACCAGCGTTATGATGGTCAGTGCTGCGCCGGTTACTGAAAAATCATCCCCCAGCAGTGCCTGCTGGGTCGCTTCGCTGATAATGAGCAGCAGAATCAGATCAAATGATGTCATCTGCAGCAGTGTGCGTCTGCCAGCAATTTTGAACACAACCATCAGCACCAGATAGATGGCCGCAGCCCGTAATACCGTTTCCATAACGCGCCTCTGTCAGGGATAGATCCATTGTGTAAAACGAATCGGCGATGCATCATCGCCGTAGATTGCAACGTGAATGCGGCCCGCACGGCGTGGCTGCAATCCGATCCAGACCGCATGATCGGGTCCGGTATCCGCAACAGCAAAGGTCAGCCGCAGATCGCTGCCGATTGCCTCCGCCTCGCGTGGCTGAGGCTGCAGCGTCTGGATCTCCAGACTATCCAGTGCCCCGCTGCCGATAGTGAGAGTAAAACGATCGCCTGCAGGAGCACGATAGCCTATCCGCATAGCCATATTGCTTTCGATCCGGCCAAACCGCTCATACGCCACCTCAAGGTTGCCATCCGGTGAGCGGACCCGGCTGTCACTCAGCCAACCTTTGGAGAAGAGTCCGCACGCCCCCAGCAGCACCAGCACAATTAACAGGTACTCTCCGGCACGCTGTATCCGCCATTCGCGACGTACCCACAGGATATTCTCTTTTACCGGGTAATCCCGATTCTCTGTGCGATCTTTTTTCATGTATTGATGATCTCTGATCGGGTCGCCTGACGCGACAAGCTGGTGGATTATTTTGCCCGGCGCTCAACCCAGAATGACCAGCTGTGGTAGAGCAACGTCAGCGGCATGGCAATCACGGCTCCCGTCAGGACAAAGCCCTGCGTCACGGGTGATGAGGCGCTGTTACTGAGCGTGAACTGATAGGGCACAAGCCAGGGATAAAGACCACAGAGCAATCCGGTAAATACTGCGCCGATCAGCAGTAAAGTCAGGATAAGCTGGCACAACGGCCGGGCCCGCCATAAAGCCAGTGGCAGGGCAATCCAGAGCAGCAGAATTGCCCCGATTGCGACCTTACCCAGGGGCCGCAGCCAGCTTTGCCGCCAGATATCTGCGTTGAAATAACACTCAGCAAGAAAAATTGTCAGCGCCAGCAGCCACCATAGCCCGCTCTGAGCCGCCGCCAGCGGCTGTACCCTGTCACCGATGCGCCAGCCGATCCAGCAACAGGCCAGCAGTGAATTGATCACCATCAGGCCCATACCGCTGATCAGCGGTATCAGGCTCAGCCCATCCGGCAGACCCGTATGCGGCTGTGCGCCGATTACCATCCCGGCGCACCAGCCCTGTATAAAGGTCGCCATTGCCGAACAGCCAGCCATGACGCGATCCAGCCAGGGACGCAGTCGCGTGGAGCTCTGGGCGCGATATTCCAGTGCCATCGCCCGCATCAGCAGCGCCAGCAGCATAACGAACAGCGGCACACTCAGCTCGCTCAGCAGAAGTGCATAGACCGGGGGAAACAGCGCCAGTAATCCGCCAGCCATCAGGACCAGCCAGGTCTCATTCGCATCCCAGACCGGCAGGATGCTGTGCGTCATCAACTCACGCTGTTCATCATCGTGAAACCAGCAGAACAGCATCCCCACCCCCAGATCCGTGCCATCCAGAAGCAAATAGAGCAGCAGAGAAAGACAGATAACGAATGCAGAGAGATCGGTCATTGCAGGCTCCTAATTCGGGGTTTTGAGCACTATCACCACCGGTTCTCCCGATGGCAGTGCGCCCTTAACCCGGCGCAGCAGATAGCGTAAGCCGAGAGCAAAAACCAGCCCATAGATCAGCAGCACCGCCACAAAGAGACTCAGCGTAGCCCCGAGCGACAGCGGAGAGACGCTCTGTGCGGTGCGAAGCAGACCATAGACCGTCCAGGGTTGTCGTCCGACTTCAGTAACGACCCAGCCGGACAGGAGCGCGATAAAGCCCGCAGGGGATAGCCAGACCAGCCCGTTCAGTAAGCGTCCTGACCTCATCAGTCGCCCACGCCAGCGCTGAACATTCGCGGCAATCGTGGTGAGTAATATGAGTACTCCCAGCCCCACCATCAGCCGAAAAGCGAAAAAGACCGGTAGCACCGGAGGGATGGCATCTGCCGGAAAGTCGCTGAGACTGTTGATATGCCCGGAGAGATTGTGCCGCAGATAGAGCGAGCCCAGATCGGGCAGGCTAAGCTCCAGATGGTTACGCTGCGCCTGCTGATCCGGTATGGCAAACAGGCGAAGCGGTTCCCCCTCGCCCTGCGCTGGTCGATGCCAGCTCCCTTCCATCGCAGCCAGCTTAGCGGGCTGATAATCGCGGGTATTTTCACCCTGCAGATCGCCAAGTACGATCTGCAGTGGCATGGCAACCAGCAGAAAGGTCAGTGCGCTGTTAAGCATCAACCGCGAAGCGGGCTCTCCGCTGAAACGGCGGAGTCGCCAGGCGGCTACGCCCATGATCAGCACCGCTACCGCAATCAGCGACCCCACAACCATGTGGCTGAAGCGCCAGGGAAAAGAGGGTGCCAGAAGAATCGATCGCCAGCTTTCGGCCAGGAAAACCCCCTGCGGATTGCGACTGAAACCCACCGGCGTCTGCATCCATGAATTGGCAGCCAGTATCCAGAACGCGCTGAATAACGCACCGATCGCGACCAGACAGGTCACCGCAAAATGGACGCCGGGCCGGATCTTATTAAAGCCAAACAGCATCACCCCTGTCAGGGCCGACTCAAGAAAGAAGGCGATCAGCACTTCATAAAACATCAAAGGGCCAATCACCCCGCCAACCTGATGTGAAAAGGGAGCCCAGTGCGTGCCAAACTGAAACTCCATCACCACCCCCGAGGCTGCACCAATCGCCACGGTCAGAGAAAAAAGTATCAGCCAGAAGTGAAGGGCATCGCGTGCAGCCTGCTGCTTTCCCCATAGCCAGCGCGCTTCAAACCAGACCAGAAACGGTGCCAGTCCCAGCGTCAGCGCCGCCAGCGTAATATGCATACCCATAGTCACGGCAAACTGGGCACGGGCGAGCATTAAAACCCAGTCACTGTCATTCATAGGTAATTTTCCCGGCAACACAGCGTGGACCGGGGCCATGCCTGCCCTGAACCGCTACGCAACCCTCAGCCATCTGGAGATCGCCGGTTAAAGAGAGGCTATGCCGGAGAGTCAGGTCTTTTTTCAGCATTCCGATTATTTCGTCAGGCAATAGCCTTTCAACAAGGTAATAGGATTATCGTAGTGAAAGAATAATCAGTCAGCCAGCAATCCGAAAAGAATAATAAGGCCGCAGCCGGAAATGCAGTTAATCAAAAAAAGGAAAGTGAGGGATAAAGAATGATTAACGCCAGCTTTATCCGCTGCGCTTAAATAAGGATAAATAAAATTAAGCGAGGCGCGAAATTAATTTCCTCCTCGCATTGAAAATATACGGGTTCGCTTACAGCCAGCCGGCGCGACGCAGCCTGGCCCAGAGTCCGCCACAGGCCACCAGCGTCAGTCCCACCGCCAGCGGATAGCCATACAGGGACTTCAGCTCCGGCATATGCTCGAAGTTCATGCCGTACATGCTGAACACCACCGTCGGGATCACCAGGATAGCGCCCCAGCCCGCCAGCTTTTTCACCACCTCATTCTGCTGCACCGTCACCAGCGCCAGATTGACCTGCATGGCGCTGGTCAGCATTTCGCGCATATCCTCGGCGTCCGTCACCACATGCCGGGCGTGATCCTGCACGTCGCGGATATAGGCGCGCAGCGGACGCGGGATCAGATCTTCATGCAGGTGGATCAGCTGATTACAGATCTCCTCCAGCGGCAGCGCGGCATTGCGCAGCGTCAGCAGATGGCGCCGCATGGTGTAGACCTGCTGCACCGACTGGCGGTCAAATTCGCTGGTAAAGAGTTCATTCTCCATCTGTCCGACCCGCTCATTCAGCGAGGTGGACAGCTCGGCATAGCGATCAACAATAAAATCGAGCAGACAGTAAAGCGGCCAGGCGGGGCCATATTTCAGCAGCGACGGATTTTCAGATGCCTGCTTTCGCACCGGCGTATAGCTTTCAGAGGCGCCGTGACGGATGCTGATCAGAAAGTTTTTTCCGACAAAGAAATGGGTTTCGCCCATTTCACAGTTGTTATCCTTAACACATACGGTCTTGACCACGATAAACAGCGACTCGCCATAATGTTCGATTTTCGGTCGCTGATGGGCATTCAGCGCGTCTTCAACCGCCAGTTCGTGCAGGCCGAACTCCTCTTTAATCTTCGCCATAAACTCCGCGTCGGGCTGCCATAGTCCAAGCCAGATAAACGCCTCCGGCTCTTTAATCACTTCGCTGATATCGTCAACCCCGACCTCTTCGCCCGCGCATCCCGGACGGTACACCCTGCTGCTTACGATCATCATCTGCATTCCCGTTTTATGACTACATGGAGCTTAGCCAATAGCGGGCCGGTAACCGGAGAAAAACCGTAAGGATTTGCTGCCGCGCTGTGCGATCAGCGGGTTACCATTTCAGCCCTAAGCCGGTGGAGAAGATGCCCTCGTTCAGGGTGTCCGGTATGCCACTGACCAGGTTGCGGTGATAGACCAGATGCAGAGTGGACCAGGAGGTGAGGCTGTAGCGCAGGCCGACTTCCGCATCCAGCATAAAGACGCCATCGTCATCCAGCGAATGCCCCACATCGCCGTTGCTGTAGAGCGTGACCGACTTGCCCAGCAGATAGCGCTGGTAGTTCCAGCGCAGCGAGCCGCCAAAGTGCCGCTCATCCCTGTCTTCGCTGTAGCCATATTCAAACGCACCGGCCAGCACGGAGAGCGAGAACGCACTAAGTTCGGTATCCCACAGCTGATAACCGGGCCCGGTGCCGATTAACGCCTGGCGCGAGAGATTTTCTACCCAGTCGCGCTTGTAGGTGGCGCGCGCCTGCCAGAAAAACTGCTCCCTGAAGAGATAGTCAACGGCGTAGCGCAGGCTATAGTTGTCCGTGTTGACGCTCTCATTTTCCTGCTCCCGATTGTAGGTCGCGCCGATATCCTGCCGCCATTTTCCCTGATTCAGTTTGGTGTTAAGCGCAAAACTGTAGTCGTCGGTTTTGGTCGAGGCTTTTTTGACTTTCACACCGGCATCCACGTTGCCGCTCCAGGCGAGCCGATCGCTGCGCACTCTGGCCTTCATAAACTCATCAATACGCTTGATCGAAACCTGCTGCTCCTGCTCATTACGCTCCACCCAGACATAGCCGGGGTCAGATGAGGAGAGCCGGACCTGATAGTGCTCGCCGGTCTGTTTGTTTTCGACATTCACCGGATTATCGCTGGCAAGTGTACTGACCGCTTTCCAGTCGAGCGTGACCGTGCCCGCATAGGCTGTCTCTATCGCCAGCCGGCCATCGCTGAGGTAACGGATAGTGCCCGACAGGCGGTCGCCATTATTCAGCCAGACGGTATCGGCTGCGGCCTGCTGCACTCCGGCAAAGCAACCGACCACCAGCAGCGAGGTAAACGAGGTAACAGAACGCATAGCTTTCCCTGTAAAAGCGCCGCCCGATGCGGGCAACGCAGCACGGCAGATTCGAAGCTGACAATTAAGCGGATTACGGGAGGATATGCAATCTGGCCGATGCTAGGAGAGGTCGTGCAGCGCTTTGCCCAGCGGCGGGCTCAGCCTGAAGTCGCTGAAGTGGATCGCCAGTCCCTCGCGCTCAGGTGAACAGCCCATCACGCCGACAAAACGTCGCCCCTGACCAGGCCATGAGCAGAGCCGTAACAGCGGCCAGGTCACGCCATCGGTGGAGTACTGAATTCTTAATGCAGAATCAATCAGCGTTGCGCGCAGCCAGAACTGGCGCGTATCGCCGGGAAACACCCCGGTTGACCAGTCGGAAAATTCACGCGTAACAACACAGCCGATGGCTGGCTGCTCATCGTTAAACTCAATACCCGCTTTTACCCAGTGTGTCTCGTTATCCTGAATAAACAGGCCCGCCTGATCGTAAAGCTGGCTGAAGTCCGCCCTCACCTGCACCTGAACGGTAAAATCACCCTCGACCTGGAAACCAAAGGCGTGGCCGCTGTGTCGTTCGAAGCCGTACCAGGTGCGCTGCCAGAAATCGCTGTTCTGGGCCGTTTCAAACTGCAGGACATCGCCCTCCAGACGGTAAACGGATGGCTGATTAATCCAGACACCGCCTTCAGACATGATTGAACTGACCATTGTTATCCACACTCCTTTAAGTGAACCAGGTCCTGCGCGTTCAGACAGCTCTGCCGCGAAGCGACCGATCTGATGATCATAGCGTTGATTGTGCAGAAAGCGTCAGACAACCGCGCTGACGCGGGTGAGCCGGGCAGATCAGCGCCCTGCCCCGCCGGGACATCAGAGGGGGAAATCGCTGTTTCAGGCGTTGCTGACTTTGCGTTGATCTTTCTGTCAGAAATAAATCTTTGCCGATCAGATCCGGCACACTCAGATATTTCATTTTGTTAATCGTCTGGCGGAAACTCCGTTTAACAACCAGGCTTGTTCTGTCTGAGAAATACAGCACTCACTAAATATAAGGATTAAGCCACCATGGTAGATAAATCAGAGATTTTAGATCACGCACAGGTTGTTGATGTGAATGGCGAACATGTCGGGATTGTTGACCATTTTGAAGGCGACGACAAAATTAAGCTGGCGAAAAGCGATCCTGAAGCGGGCGGTAAACACCACATTATTCCATTCAGCTGGGTGAAAGAAGTGGACGACAATAAAGTCATCCTTTCTAAAGCGAAAGCGGATGTTGAAAGCGAGTGGCAGTCTGCCTGATGTGAAAGCCGTGGCGCCTGCCACGGCTTATTTTTATCTGAAATCCCTACCCCGCATTAATCTGCCTGAGTTCACTGACGTTATTTTAAATAGCGCTCGCTCAACGTATCCCGGCGACCATTTATTGCAATTGGTCCTTTTCAGGCGCCGATATTTTCCGCCTGTGCAGAAGAATAGCAGTCAAAGACACCGTCAATCACTGGATAGTGTTCTGCGCCGGGCAGTTCAAAATGCCACCATTCGGTTGAGATGCTGGTAAAGCCGCCCCCCAGCATAATGGCATTCAGCATCAGACGGTTGCGCTGAGCTTTGAGGGCCACAGCAGGATGATAAGGATGAGAGTGCTCACTCATCTCATCGAAGCCGGTGCCCATATCCACAATCGCGCCATGCTCGTCGATCAGCGTAACGTCAATCGCCGTGCCACGACTGTGATTTGATCCGCGCGACAGCGGGACAACATAGTCCGGGTTCGGGCAGACCTCCCAGAGAACGGCCTGGGCGGACGGTGGCCGGTATGCGTCCAGGACCAGTAAGGTATAGCCAGCTACCCTGGCAATGCTGATACTTTTCGCCAGCGCATCAGCCGCTTCAGTGTGCAACAGACAACGCGCGTCGCGGTAGATCGGCCGGCCCGCAATGTTGTCGGCGGTGGCATATTTCAGATCGATGACCAGCTGCGGAAAGGCTTCCGCAATATCAACCAGATGTTTACTTTCCATGCGTCATGACGTCCTGTTTATAAGCTCCGGGGCGGGTTGGCCGGAGCGCGATGATGACAGAACCGCTATCATGGCATTGCGGCGAGAGGAAAAAAAGGTGTGACGATTTTCTGAGCCGGGAGGGTGTGGAATTTTGTTTATCCGGAATGATTGATCACAGTATTTATGCCTTCAGGGAGTGTGTGTCTGCGGTTAAGTGGCGCAGAGGAGAAAGGATGTCGCTTCTGATTGGGGAGCGGCAAATTAGATGATTTAATATTGCGGGTACCGGTGAACGGTGACTGCAGGATACGGGGTGTGGCAATATAAACGCAGCCAGACCGCTTTTCGAATCAGGGGTCGCAAGGGACATTTAAGCCGCCCGCCAGAAACAGCATAAATTGGCTGAGAATTGACAACGGGAGCATTTACAATGCAAATATGCATGATGGATTATGGCCGACTTTCCAGTGACGGAAAACGTGTAAAGCTAAACTGCTATGGTGTGGGCTCGTTCGATGTTTTGTCTGGCATTGAAAGATATATCAATAATCCAGATTGTTCGGACATTGAGAAGGCCGCAATTCCGCCAGGAACATACTGGATTGTAGACAGACCAGAAGGGAGCCTGCTGAACCGCGCCCGGGCAGAGTTGATAGATATGGCCCATATGTACCGAAATCATCACTCAGAGTAGTTTGGTTTATACAGTGCTAAAACCATGAGTGATTACGTTTTTGTTAATGGTGTAAAGCGCGGCAGCTTCAGGCTTCACCCACTTAATACCGACGGTTCTGGCGTATCATGGGGTTGCATCACTTTTTATCGCTCATCTGAATTCCAGACTTTACGCAATTCATTATTGCGGCGGAAAAAAGTCGTCGTACCGGGCAGTCATGGTTTATTAGCATATGGCCGCATTGATGTTCGTGGCATTCCTGATTTCACAAAGTGTGTTGCACGATGAAAATACTGATATTTATTATAATTCTATCCGCTTCCTGGATTTTTATTCCTGAAGGATTCATCAAATCGCTGGTCGAAGGCCATATCAGTGGTGATGGAGAAAGCGCTATGGATAGTTTCGAATTGACCGTGATTCTCCTCAAGGCAGTTTTTTCTCTACTGCTGGCCTTTATTGGTGTCTGGCTTTATCGCAAAGCTAATCAGAGATAACTAAGAGACATTAAAGCAGCTCATCACCGACAGGCATTCAGAGGTACCTTCCGGGTCTGAACCCGCGGTGCCTATGGTGCCGGTTGTCGCTAACTATAAGGTATTGGTGTTGGTCATTGAGCAGAAGACTCGTCTGGCTTGTGCTTTTCAAATGAGTGATAAGCAAGCGACAACGGCAAGCGTCGTCGATCTTAATACCGCGTGGTGCGCAGCACTAAAACGGCCAGGCATAGCGGATTTACGTTCTATCACCGTCGGCACATCTGGACGCTCTGGTTAGTTCAGATGGGCCATTCCACTGTGAGCGCTGCAGGAGACGGGCGTTCTCCTTCTGCCGCTTTATCTCAGAGAGTTCCACGCCGCCAGACTTCTTGCGCCCGGTGTAGAAAGTAACGGCTGAAATACCATGCTTACGGCAGAATTACCGGGCAGAAACCCCGACTGCGGCTACCCAGGAATCGCTTACTTAACGCATTCACAAGTTGCTGAAGTGTCTCTTCCTGATATTTATCCTTCTGCACAATGCTTTTTAGCTTGCGTATATCTTTCTGAGAAAAACCGCTGGCCAGAAGCTTTTCCTCAAAATCTGTCATCAGAGCATCCATCCATTAACATCAAAGCGCTTACCTGATAACGACATAATATCTTCAGTTAAAAGGAAAAACGCAAAACCGATAATCACGCATAATTCTCCGGACGGACAACCTGGCTAATATAAAACCAGATAAACCCGTAACAGGGAGAGATAATAATTAATGAAATTTTTAATATTATCAGCGTCCACTTTCTCGTGTAAACCTGAAGGCTTTCCAGGCAAGATTCATGGGTATCACGAAATAGACGATAACAGCGCCCATTATCAGGACAATAGCATAGGATATCAGGCTTTCAGTATGTCCCTTCGCCAGACCATAAATGAAAACAGCGCTTAAAAGTATCAGGCAAATGATGCCCGCCCAGAAACGTTTACTGAGTTCCTGAACAAGAGATTGCAGAGTATCGGATTGATTTTCATCTCTGGTAAGAATCGCTTTTAATTTCCCAACGTCTTTAGCTGAGAAACCAATCCTGAGAAGCCTTTGCTCATAATCGTTCATCTGATTCATCCTGAATGACGTTGCGACACGAGCGGAATATAGCACAGTGTAAGAGTCCCGTGCTAACCCGTCGCCGGACAGGCGAAAACGGATATAAACGGCCATTTTACAGCAGATAATTCATCTCAACAGCAAACCAGAATTTTACAGCGGGCGTCATCCCTCGCCTGATATGAACACCCGGATGTCGGTTAATCAGACGTTAATCTGACCGGGCCTCAGAAAAGTGCCTGAACAGCCGGATGGTTGAGTTGTCACATTATCTGGACGCGAAAATTCGTTGACACGTTCAGCAGAGAGGTCAGTCAGATCGTAATACGACAGAAAGTGAAAAATTCAGGGATGAAGAACAGAGAGAAGAGAATCTGGCACGCCCTACAGGATTCGAACCTGTGACCTACGGCTTAGAAGTTCCTAGAATGACCTTTTAACACAGTAACTTACCGCATCCTGCCGCGCTCACACGTCCCATGATGCGAAAACATGCAAAGGCCTGAAAAGAGCTTCAAACCTTTGTGTGTCTCAAATCTGTCCCATCAGATTGTCGGCCGGTAGGGCTCGTACAAAGCCAGAACCTCGGCCGTCACCTTCCCCAGCACGATGATCCCTTCCAGCCAGCCGCCGTCTTTTATCTCTCACTTTTAAAGCCGGGCGATCAAAACACCACCGGCAGATCAGAGAATCTTGTGGTATAAGCCGGTGAAAGCATTTCCCGCTTCATCGCCCAGGTGTTCTGAACACCCTGACCTGCGAACCACAAATTACCCTTCCCGCTCAGGTTTATGCCGTCCATCACGCGCATCAGCGCCTCGCTATTAGCCTGTGGTTTGTTCTCATCAAAAAGGTTCAGTTGTGATACACCCTGGCTGTAGAAGTCACCCAGCATTACGCCTGCCTTCATATAGCGGTGTCCGTCTACCCAGATACGGTCAAGCGCCTCTATAGCCACCCGGATAATATCGCGGGTGTCATTGGTCGGCGTCATCACCTTGCCGGTGGACTGGTTACCGTAAAATACTTCACCCACCGCGTGCGGGCTGGTCCTTACGAATACCGCTATCTGAGTGCAATACTGACGCTCTCCGCGCAGCTTACCTGCCGCCCGAGCGGCAAACGTGCACACAGCTTCGCGCATGTCGTCGTACTGCGTGATTCTGGAACCGAATGAGCGGGAGCAGACGATCTGCTGTTTGGTGGGCGCGAACTCTTCCAGCTGCAGGCACGGCTCACCGCGTAACTCCCTGACGGTTCGTTCCAGCACAACATTAAAGTGTTTGCGTATGGTGTAGGTGCTTTGCTCTGACAGGTCTTTGGCGGTCAGAATCCCCATCGCGTTGAGCTTCTTGCTGATGCGCCGACCAACGCCCCAGACATCCTCAACCGGCACCAGTGCCATGAGCTTACGCTGACGTTCAACATTCGAAAGGTCAACGACTCCTCCTGTCTGCTTCCATTTTTTTGCAGCATAGTTAGCCAGTTTGGCGAGCGTCTTGGTCTGGGCTATCCCCACGCCAACGGTCAGATGCGTATTACGCTTAACCGTTTCCCGCACCTCCCTGCCGAAGTTTTCAAGAACCATGCAATTGCGAACACCGCTCAGGTCCAGAAACGCCTCATCAATCGAGTAGACTTCCACGCTGGGTGCCATCTGCTCCAGCGTCGTCATTACCCGGTTACTCATATCGGCATAAAGCGCATAGTTACTGCTGAAAACCTGAACCCTGTGCCGGCGAAACTCGTTCTTCAGCTTGAAGTACGGTGCGCCCATAGGGATGCCAAGCGTTTTAGCCTCTGCTGAACGGGCAATGACGCATCCGTCATTGTTGCTAAGCACTACGACCGGTTTTCCCCGCAAATCGGGCCTGAATACTGTTTCGCAACTTGCATAAAACGAATTAACATCGACCAGGGCAAACATCACACAACACCATTCGGGTTGTACAACTGAAACAGGCGCTCTTCGCCGTCAGTGGTTGAGATGTCGCGGAATGCTGTGGTGTGCATCTCGATCCATTTGTTGGCCGCCTTTAGCGTGTAATGCCAGTTAATGCGGTCAAGCTCTCTGATGAAATCCAGTGTGCTGATGGTGTAGCGACCGGCAGTATCGCGCTTTATAGCCTGCCGGAAAGCGATCATGATTTCGTAGTCACGCGGCATGATAAATCCCATCCTGATAAATACTGTATGGATAAACAGTAATATCGATCGGTGGATCTGATCAAGTTGCGTGGCACTGAATTTTGTAAACCGCAATGCTGAGCAGTTAGTCACTAAATGTTTTTCAGAAAGGGACGATACTTAACGTGAGAGCCTATGAATACAAAAAAAAGGTACTCATTACCCAAACTTTGACCCGCGTTTAGCGGGCTTTTTTTATGGGAAATTTCCAAAAAAACCTGCCGCTTACGCTTGTTATCTGCTCGTCACTCTCTAACCTCAATGTGTTGTGAATGGCCTACGCTCCTACCGCAGGTCAAGGAGACGCCAGGCCGGCTCGCCTGACGCCTCGTCACAACATGAGATGCCTCGTAAGAGTGTCACTGGCTCCACCACAACTTATGCCTGCTACCCGCCTCGGGAGCAGGTGTTTTTTTCAGCGCTAAACTTTCTTCCCGCTGCTTACGACCCGTTGAGTCATTTCTTGCACAGGCATCACAACTACAATCAAAATCCGCTCTAAGCTTTTTCTGTCAGCTTTAGCTGATGATATGGATTTCCTGGTTGGCCTTACTTTATGCCCGTGTAACGCGGGCTTTTTTGTGCCTGCCGATTGGTTACCTCGCATGAAAAGATATAACCTGATGACACCCACCCTGTAGCCTGCTCAGAGAGGCGCGGTTGAGTCATTGCCCGGTCGCCGGGCTTTTTTATGACTACCCGCTGAAGAGATTGGTTGGTACTATCTTGCGCGAATCTAAATTTCTGGACTACACATGTTAAAAAGCATTCACTACACAAGAGGATTTGCGGCGCTACTGGTCGTGATGTTTCACTATTCTTTTATGTATATTGGTAAGGTAGAGCCTTTTAACAGAATTTTTCTGAACGGAGGATTCGGTGTTGATTTATTCTTTCTAATTAGCGGCTTTATTATAACTTACGTCACCGCTAAGAGCGGGCGGGTATCCAGTTTCTTCGTGAAAAGGTTTTTCAGGATATACCCGCTATTCCTTTTCATACTGATAATTTCTTCAATATTCCTGATCCGATACAGCGTCCATCCATTATGGTCAATGATTAAATCAGGCCTGTTTATCCTCCAGGATTATAACAGGCCAGCCCCAGCTTTCGATTATAATTTTATTGGCCCTGCGTGGACGCTTTCTTACGAGATATGGTTTTACTTCGTTTTCGGCATAGCGATGATACTCAATCATAAGCACAGGGTGCTCATAGCCTCATTCATTTTGTTAGCTCAGGTTTTTATGCTTCAGTTCACCATCACTGGCTCTGTATCGCTCAACTCTGGCTACGTAGCCTCTCTTGGAGATAGCTCATATACCGATCACGCTTTGAAATTCTTAAGCACATCCCTTCACCTAGAGTTCCTGCTTGGCATGTGGCTCTGTGAAGCTTTTATAAGAGGATGGATGAAGGTTAAGTATACCATCTCAGGCCCCATGATTATGCTATTATCCATGCTATCAGGATGGCTTTACTTTTCAAATGTATTTTATGGCTATGGATTTACTGAGTTCAACCTCATCGCTCTGCCATTATTCTTTGCAATAATTATGTATGAATCCAACTTCAAAATACCAAACTTGAGAATCCTGTCCTTTTTTGGCGACATCTCCTTTTCGATATATATCACGCATTTTTTCATCATGTATCTTCTTCTTGAGCACCCTCCTTATTTTTGGAGCGAAACTGCTAACCTAACTAAACTTGTGATATCAACATCTATAGCGATTACATTTGCATATTTAATGCACAAAGTGGTCGAATTACCATTTATTAAGATTGGAAGAAAGCTACACTACGATGATGTTAATTAAATTAACCTCAATATTAATTCAATTGGATTGATATGTGTTAAAGGCAGAGCACATGCCTCTGCGGCTTTTAAAATTATACAGCCACTGCGGTGACTTACCCATCCCAATAGTCTCTTGCATGCGCTATTCGTTGACCACCTCACCATCCAAAGCGGCAGCCCACAACTGAACTATTTTTCCAAAATGCAGATAGTCGCCGGGATTTTAACTATCGAGACAGTCTATTGCCTTCATTCTGGCCTTCAACTCTTCCAGTTCAGTCGCCTGGGTCTCAATAAAAGTCTGCTGCTCCTGAATGGCACCATAGGCATCTGCCAGCAACCCGATTATCTCGAGACCATACTGACCTTCCTCTGATCCATTCATAAGCATCGGGTCAACCTTCCCAACGCGCTGAGCAATGAATCCTCTCAACCGGTTTGAGCCACGCATTTTCTTATCAATCCACTCGTACTCCACCACTTCCTGAGATTTTACCCTGTCCACAAATCCAGATGCAGCAGGCTGAATTTTTGTTTTTAATCGCTCATCAGAGGTGATGAATTGCACCTGGCCCATATCTGTACTGTCAATGAATATGTGAGTGCCGCCACCAGATGTCCAGTCGATTGTGAAGACGGATGTGCGTGATGCAGAGTTTGCGCCGCCATGGCAAATCAGGCCAGCTGGAACATCCCACCTGAATGAGTTCGATACAACAATATTTTTGGGTGATTGCGTGACGGTGAAGTTAACAAATCTTGCGTCATTGCCGGCAGCAACCGTATTGGCCGCCGAGCCAACGCTTTTGGTTGCCGCATCTCCTAGTCCAAGGTTTGAGCGAGCTGTTGGCTTGTCGGCCACATCGTTAAGGTTCTGGCTTTTGTCCATCTTCCCGGAAACTGTAGATGAAATGCCATTCCAGGCTGGCCCAGTCCAGGAAGTTCCGTCTGACAGATTCACAGTTACATTGCCCGACCCGGTGAATATCTGCTGCCAATTAGCCTTATCGAGTATCATTCCTCGAAGAACTTTACTCATATCATTCAGAGATTGCTGTGTTACGGCAACCATCAGAGAAGCCGGAACCGCGTACCATGCCAGCCCGGATGTAGTTGGTCCATTAAATGGTACGCCTAACGCGAGCTGTGTGTTAGATGCGATTGAAGAGACCACGAGTGTGTACGGCGCCCCCCCAACAATTACTCCTACAAAATCTCCTACTTTAAGCTCCGTGGTAAAGCTGGTTCCAGTTCCTGTCACCGCGGCTGAATTGTTAGTTAGTGCGATAGTGCCTGCTGGCATAGCTTTCTCCGGGCAATAAAAAACCCGGCACGGTGGCCGGGTTGATTGATTTGAGTTATTTACTATTTCGGACAGGTGCTTTCAGTGAAGTTTGACTTTGATACCCACTTCCATCCAAAGGGATTGCCTGCGAAATATTTAGTCTGGTTCGCCTCAGTTTTTACATCGTAGATTGGCACATTGACATCCTGCCCGCCAATTCTGGCGATTGCGAAGCATTTTACAGGAGGGAGAGCCTGACATCCGGCCAGTGAGGTAAGAACCATCACCAATAAAATCTTTTTCATTTAATCATCCTTGTTTAGTTTGGTGTTTTATACCTTTAAAGGATGTATACATCAAACTTATTTATCAATCATCCTGATCGATAATCTCAATAACGCTGGACGTTAATGGCTGTAAGTCTGTTTCTGTAATTCGAAAGCGTCCCGGTAGCCCCACCTGAAGGTGAGTTGCCTATATATCCACTGGTTATTTGCGTAGTGCTGCCATTGAACCTTGCGCTGCTTGCGTATTGAGCAACAACAGGCATGGGTTGCCCCGCCTGATTGACCGTGCCAGCGAAATAACCCGTGTAAGCTGGTGCAACGGCCCACTCCCCCGAGAGAGAGAAGTTGGCGTTTAGCCCTGATCCTGAATCCGAACCCTCATCTCCTAGCTTCTGAACATCACGCAATACTTTGGTTTCGTTTGTCAGAATGCATCGACCCTGAGAGTCATTGATTTGAATCCCCCAGGCAGGAACAGGCTGAAACTGGTAGCCAAAAATATAAACATTTACTATTCTTGCCGCGCCAGCACAGCGTAAGCGCCATACTCCTCCGGATAACTCTAGGGCTTCACACGTGCCTGTTCCATTCCCCTGAGCGCCATTACTGTTAACAAATACAAACCTGACAATGCCGTCATTATTAAACAGATTTATGACGGTGCCACTTCCGGACACATCTGGCACACTAAGCACACGTTTTTCGATAAGTGTTAATGGCATTGTATCGCCAATGTAAAATGGTACCCCTGCTGAGTCTGTCAGCATTGCTCCATAGGACATATCACCTCACGAAAACTAAAATATTGCCCGGCACATTAGGGAAAGTACCCGCCGAGTAGTCTGAACCTGATACCTGACTAACGATCATGTTTGCGCCGCTCGTATAAATCTTCTTTCTGCCAGTGCCATTTCTGTCACCACTGGGCTGAAAGAGATAATCGAGGGAATAACCTGACGGCAATGAAAATGCCTGGTTGTAATTACTTGTGGCATCGATGGACAAAACTCCGAGCGCATTGACTTTTACAAGCCCGGTGTTGTTATCGACGCCATTAGCATCCCAAGTACCAAAACCATATGCCATCAGCTTAATTTCCCCATTTTCACGCGTAGTACGCCATTTCCGTCATAAACGCTAATCTGGTTGTTTGTCTGAACCATGCGTCCATTGCCAGGCTCATAACCATTGTTTTCAAAATTGCCACCTTTATCCAACCGCCATCCAGTTGTACCGGACACGTAATTATTCGATTGTATAAATGCACCGATTTTACCGTTGGTTATTGTTCCATCCTGAATGAATGCATCACTGATGAAAACCTGTCCGTTATAGACCGCAAAAGGTGAGTAAGGCGAGCCGTTCTGACCACTCATAATGACGAACTGATTTGCGTTGATGGCTACCCGCGTGTCGACCTGGTTACCATTAATGGTTACAGCAACTGACAGACCTGCATCATAGTTAATTCCGCCGTATTTCACACCAGTCTTAAGCGTGTAGATGGCCGAACCACCATTTGCGTCAGCGTAAGCTGTCATTTTTTCCTGAATGGCGGCTTCCTGCTGGGCAAAGCTGGCTACAACGTCGGTTTCAAGCTGCGCAACTGATCTCTCGGCATCTGCTGCCACCCTTTGCGCTTGCAGTACACCTGCCCGGTTTTCTCCATAATTGGCCCACTGTTGATTAACACTATCGTAAGAGGCGAGCATGCTTTGCAGCAGCGCTTCCGGGTTGGTCTGAACCTGAGCAATGAGAGCTTTACCATCTTCAGCTGTCAGGAACTGGTCAGCTATGTCGCCCAGATAATCATCAGCATTGTCGTTCGAATAGCCCCTTACCCATTCTGTCCATCCTGACTCGTTGCCCGTTTTATCGACCAGCTGCGCGCGGTAGAAAAATTCCTGCCCGGCCCGCAGCCCCATCTGAGTATATTCATGCTGCGGATATGCTACGTCAGTCAGTAGCATAGGGTTATCGCCCGCGGCCGTGGTGCTGTACTGCAGGACTGTTTTTAGAGAATCCTCTGCGCCCTCAGGAAAGCCCCATTTAATGACTATGCCCCAGTTAATGCCGGTAGCCGTAAGCCCGATAGGTTTTGGTGGGTTGCCAACTTTACCTGTAAGTGTCACCTCCTGAGAGTACCCCCAGTTGCTCGATATCTCTGCCGCGTTGATTGCTCTTACCCTCACCAGATAGCGCCCCGCATAGATGCCGGGAATTTCAAATGAGGTTGTTGAGCTACGCGGAACGTTTACCCAGTTGCCTTCGTTGCGGCGCCATTGCGCCTCATAGGAGATGGCATTGGCTGCAGCATCCCATGATGATCGAAGCGTCTGAATACTGATGCCCTGATTAATCATTGAGTAAGATTCAATGATGATGTTTGCAGGAGCAAGCTGGTTGCCAGGCGGGATAACACTGATTGGCCGCTCATCAATGATGGCGCCAGTATCAATGCGATCGTACTTGTCCGGGTCATGGTAAGCGGCGGAGATAGTGAAAGTATTGTCATTGTTATCCGCCACACTCAGCACCCGGTATTGCTGCGCGTAAAGCTCATCGGACTCAACAATCCACACGCTTTCCGCCTGCGGTGTTTCACCATAAGCCAGACTCACCGTTACCACTTTTCCAGACACCGACTGAATGGTGCGGCTCTGTGATGCGCCTGATGGAAGATTAAGGATTAGCCTGTCACCGGACACTGCATCCGGCACACGATCGAGCGTAATTGACCGGCCGCTTACCGCACTGATGCGCCCGCCTGTTACTTTGCCAGACAACATTTCATCCGCCACTGAGATGATAAATCCGGGCTGGGGAATCATGCCGTCTAGGCCGACATTGAAATTAATCACGCGGTCTTTGTTGTTGGTCAGAATTCCCCAGCGACCTTTCCTGTTCGCCTCCGACTGCCGTGTGCATCCGATTGCTGTCAGCTCCAGCTGATTAAAACCAAAGCGAGTCACCAAATCCTGCTCAAATACTGGCTCCATTGCGTCGGCATACGCATTCGCCGGATCAGACCATGATACAAGCGACGTGGTGTAACGGGTTTTTGTGGTGCTGCTGGAGTATGTGAAAAGTCCGTCAATAACATTAGCGCGGGTGTAGGAGTAATCGATATCCCGCGGCATGTCAGCCAGGGCAACAATCTTATTGCCACCCCAGTAGGTCATGCCCCGGAATATCGCCGCGAAGTCGCGCATAACTGTATAGGCATCGTTGCGGCTCTGTACGTATACATCGCATTTATACCGAGGCTCCGTACCGCTTCCGCCTTTTCCGTCAGGGACCAGTTGATCGCAATACTGGGCTACACGATAAAGTTCCCACTTGTCGATGTTCTCAGCTGTCAGGCGCTGACCCAGACCAAAGCGGTCTGTAACGACCAGGTCATAGAAAACCCATGCGGGGTTATCAGTCCACGCCCACTTAAAATTGCCCTGCCATGTGCCGTTATATGCTCGCGTTTCAGGGTCGTAAACGTCAGGAACGCGAATTACGCGGCCACGTGGCTCACATGAAATCTGCGGAATATTGCCGTTAAACTGGCTGGAGTCGAACTCGATATAAAGCAGCGCGGTGTTTGGATAGCGCAGCTTTGCGTCTATCACTTCCGTATAGCTCTGAATGGACATCACATCGCCTACCTTGGCGCTGTTGGCATCAGGCGTTATTTTTCGCACGCGCACTGTCCAGGACGTGCCAGCCTGCGGAAGGTTGATGCGGTGGCTGCGCTCGTAACCAGATGTGGTTTTACCGGTCACGGCCGTATTCAGTATGGTCTGGAAAGCGCCACCGTCTGTCTGCAGCTCGATAGAGTAGTTGACGTTGTTGCCAACCAGATCGCCGTCATCCTCCTGCCTGAAAAGTGAAGGCCACTTGAGGCGCACCCTGACGGCTGATAGCTGAGTATTGGTGAAGGTATGCGACCAGGCATTAGCGCTGTGAATCTCTGTGCCAACGCTAATCTCGTTCTCTGTGCCGGGCAAACCCTGAATATATGACTGCGCCTGCGTGCCGGCACGAAACTCCCACGACACACCAGTGAAGTTTGTGGAGCCATCACCATTAACCAGCGGCGTGCCGTCGAGGAAGATGTTCTGACCATTCAGGCCACCGCCAAACTCACCCTCACCGAGGGCGATCAACAGCTTTGCTTTGGCAATAGATTGCAGGTCATCAGGCTGTTCTACAGGCGTCCTGGAAGATGAGGAGCCACCCTTGTGGCCTTTTATTTCGGTAGCTTTTGCCATGTTGCGCCCATAAAAAAAGGCCGCCTGAGCGACCTGTTATTCTTTTGAAGTTTACTGCTGGTCTTCGACGTATATGCCAGCAGAGATAATGGCGCCGCCTATGCGCCGCTTGCCATAAAGGAGCGGCACCGGATAACCCTGCGCGGCAGTATTGGTAACGCCACCAAACGCATAGGAGGCCTGGTTGTCGGCATCCTGCTTACTGGCAAGGCCGCCCGCCTGCGGGGAAAGCATCTGGATGACGCCGCCCAGTATCATCGCTCCGCCCATCTGCATTAGCGGAATGCCGACTGAACCGCCGCCAAAGTACGTTGCCACAGCGCCCACAACAACGAGCGCCACGCCGATGATAGTCTGAAGAATTCCTGCCTTTTTGCTACCGATGATAAGCGGCATGATGCGTATGACTTCTCCGGTCACGGGGTAGTCAAGATCGTCTACGCCGATGTTCCGCTTGCCCTTATAAACGGCATAGGTAAGACCGCGTCTCTTGCTGCTAAGCATGAACTGCTCAAAGCCCTTCACGGTTACGGCCAGCGCCCGGCCTGCCTCATGCGTTGTTCTGACCATGCGGTAGTGAACCCTGCCAAACAGCTTACCCAGCTGACCTCCCAGCTCGATGCGCGTCATGACTTCCTGCATATCTCTGCTCCTTTCAAAGCAAATCTTTGTGCCTGACTATTTTGATTGTGCGCTCACGAAAGTAACCGCCGTAGGGAACGCGCTGGCTGAGTTTGCCGTAAAGATGATGAAGAAGCATATTGCCTTCCAGCAGCACGCCAGCATGGTTAGCCACCGGCGCCTGAACCTGCATGATCACCAGATCGCCGGGCTTCGGCTCGCCGGAAAACTCCCGGAAACCGCACTCATGCCAGTTATCCAGATAGCGGTTTTCATCGCCTGACTCCCACCAGGGATAATCTACCCGGTAATCATTAAGCTCAATTCCATGCTCCTGGCGGAAATAGCTCATCACCAGCCCCCAGCAGTCGGTGTGACCGAGCACAAAAGGCCTCTCCAGCAGTGGTAAATCGCCGCGTGGCTGAATGGTGCGTAAGTCGCCCTCAGGCCAACTGACGATATGCCAGGGCAACTGTGTTGCATCACACTGCGCCTTGTCCAGCTCGCTTGGCTGCGTCGTGGCGTCGGGATGGCTGTGAACGATGGCAATGATGCTGCCCCATTCCTCAGCCTCGGCGTAATCTTCCGGATTAAGGTGGAAGTCATCTTTCGGGTTTTTTGCCAGATTGGCACAGGGGAAATACTTTTCCACCCGGCTTTTCTGAGCGATAACACCGCAACACTCATGCGGATAGCATTCCTCCGCATGGGCCATGATTGCATTCTGGGTTTTAACTCGCATAGTCAGCTCTTAATCAGGGATGTGCCGGGGAAACCGCCGAAAGGCAGCTCGTTATTGGCGCCAAAGCGAGGCTTGCAGCCAGTATTGAGCGTTCCGTTACATACATCGCGCGACGGGTCATCTACCGGATTACCGTACTTGTCGAAGTAGCCGTTCTGGCCGGCATAGTCGCAACCGTCACCCGTTTTATACTTGCCGCGGATGCACCAGGTGCAGAGAGAGTGTAGTTGTCGGGTTGGTATCATCAGCCCCTGCAAGTCCATCGGGCTGCTCAGCGTGAACTCTACGGCAATGTTAGTCTCACTGCTTTTGCTATCGATATAGAACACCTGCAGCTTCTCCTGTGACGGATCTGCTGTTGGGTTGCCTGATGGAAAATTGCGAACATCAAGGTACTGCGCCAGCGTGTCATGAATGGTGACCTTTGCCTGGAGCATGTCGTCATACAGCAGGCACGCTGCCGTTATGGTGCCGCTGAGGTTGGCAACCGTGAGTCGAGGCTGAGCACTGGACCCGCCAGTGGCTGCCTCAATGCCTTCAATCTGAACGGGCCACGCGCCGTACTCTTTGCCCTGCCACCATATCGACTTAGCCGGTAGCTTTGACTCATCGCCGCCAGCGGCGGCTATCTCTTCTTCAGTGTGAGGGATGTTGTAGTTGTGGAATCGCAGAATGTCAGCATTTAATTTGCTGCCATCCACTTCAAAGAGCCTGACGCGGTTGCCCGGCTCCAGCTTTTGCAGATCGCTGTTAATCATGGCCTGAATGCCTGCTCAAAAGTTGCTGTCAGGGTGAAGTAGCTGCCGGGATTTTCCTTTGGCGTGTACTCTTCGCAAGTCCAAAGACCTATCGGGTAAAGCGGAGGCTTCCATTGGAAAGCACGCCTCCCTGCCATCCGGTCAAGGAAGGCGACTATCGCACTGATTTCAGCCTCCGTCCCGCAAAAGCTCAGGTTCCAGCTCTGCTCCCTGCTGTTCAGTCCGTCTCCGGCAACCTGCGCATACCCATCGCCAAACTGCGCCTTTCGGTTTCTCAGCTTCACGTTTGCATCAGCAGGCGCCAGCGCCTTCCATGTGAAAGTTTCGATAGCCATCAGCCCCTCCCTTTACTCATGTTCCAGATTGTTCCGCCTGGCTGAATGTCCCGCGCCAGCAATTTCTGATATTCGGCTTTCACCAGATTGGACAGGTTCTTGCCAAATTGCTCATATCCAGTCGTGGATTCAGTGGATGTTGAGCCATCGCTCTGGATATAGACGTTTACCTGTGGCGCAGCCGTGTTCGGGGCTGCGTTACCGCCCCCACCAACCATTCGCACCCCAAGCGAGCCATCCGACGACCGGGTAAGAGGCATAATTGCTTCAGGACCCGCCTCACCAAAAACCCCGGCACCTTTCGCGAACTTAAAGAACTGGGGAGAGTCGTAGACGCCATTGCGGTAGGCGCTAATGGTTGAGCCGCCCGGTACGCCGCCTTTGGCATAGGCATGGAAATCCGTACTCATTCCAATCCCGCCCGAAGACCCAGCAGCACCGGCTGCTGAACCAGCCGCCGCTCCGACACCGGCTGAGAAAAGTGAGCCAGCAAGACTTGTCCCTATCCCAACAAGAGCCTGCCTTGCGGCAATGCGAGCCAGATCGGAGAGAACAGACTTAGCAAAGTCTTTAAACGACGCCTTGCCGTTAACAACGAAGTTGACCAGCGAATCCTCCATCCCTGCAAATGCGTTGCTGAACAGCTGCTGAGACATCGCAGAAACGTTAGCTGCGCTATCCTGATACTCTTTCCATGCGCGAGTGGCGCCAGCAGTAAATGAACCGCGAGCGTCGTTCATACGCTGAATATGAGCGTCATAGTTGCTTAGCTCCGTTTGAAGAGCCTGCTGTTGCAACTGAATTTCCTGGTCGATTTCCTCGCGGGCAATCTCACTAGTAGCCTGAGCCCTGCTCTGGCGTAACTGGGTGATTTTGTCGTTGTAGGATTGCTCAAGGGAAAGGCGCTGAGAATATTGCTGTTGCTCGTTCTGGCTCAGTCCGCCTGAGGCGAACAGCTCGTCTGTAGCGTACTGATTCTGCCGGTTGGTGATGGTTCGCGTGATGTCGGCGCGAGCTTTATCAAGCGCCAGCAACTTCTCTCGCGTCTCAATCTGGCGTTCAAGCGCTGCGTTCTGCTGGAGTTGAGAGGTGATGAGGTCGGCACTCGCAAGCAGGGATTTTTGGTCAGCGGTAAGCGTCTGCTTGTTCTTGATATCTGCAAGTTGCTGCTCCCACTTAATCAGCGCCTGTTGCTGTGTGCCAATCTTCTCGCCAGTATCAGCCTGGCTCATCAGAACCTGCTGTTGCTGGCGTAGCTGGTCAAGCATCCGTGAGCCGGCGTCTTCTGTATAGGCTTTCCCTTTAGGCTGCTTAGGATCCTTGTACATGTCGTTTATGCGAGAAATGTTGTTCGCATATTGCTGTTGCGTGATAACGCCGGATTTCAAAAAATCGTTTTGCTGTCTGAGTGCTTTAGTCCGCCGATCTCCATTTGAGACATAAAGCTGATTAACTCTGTCAGCTTCTTGCTGCGTCTTAATCAGCTTTTGTTCGGCTGCATCATGGCTTGAGATGATACTGGTCAGCGTGCTTTCAGTAGATGCCTGTGCCTGAAGCTCATCACGCTGACGGATCATATCTTGCAGGTTTGTTCCATTGCTGTTTGCAACGAACCTGTTCCATATGCCGCCCTCGGTCTGCCTTTTTTGTGCGTCTGCTATATTTTCGTTCAGCGTGGCAAGCTTATCCTGAATAGTTTGCTCTCGACCTACACCGAGCATTGCATCCCAGGCTTTGCTTGCAGAACCTGTAAGGGAGTTCCACGCTGTTTCCAGACTGCCCAGGCTCGCCTTGATGTCATCAGACCTCTTTTCCATGGCTGATGAGTAGGCTTCACTGGCGACCCGAGCAGCATCTTGCTGGTTGCCTTCCTCCTGTAGCGCCCTGACCTGATTGTAGGTAGACAGCGTCAAAAAATGATACTTATCGTTCAGGCTGGAAATTGCAGCAACTGGATCTGCTGCTATTTTATTGAAGTCACCAACTAATTCGTCCGTGGCAATGCCGGTAGATTTGCTGGTCTGAACAATAGCGGCTGTAACTCGCTCAAGCTCTCCGCTAGCCACCTTGCCGGTGGATACAAGTTGATTAAGGACGGCTGAGGAAGCACCCGTTGTAGCGCCAGTTGCAGCAGAAACTCTGGACGCCATGCTACCCAGTTGGCCGGATGTCTGCCCGACCAGATTACCGGTAAGAATAAGAGATTTATTGAACTCATCCTGCTCCTCACTCCCTTGGTAGTAAGCTAATCCAAGCAGGCCAACCGCACCTGCAGCAAGTGTGAAGGGGTTGATGAGTCCGGATATATAGGTTCCAACAGCTTTTGTTGCCGGACCAATCCCGCCGAACATGTCTTTGAGCTGTCCACCCTGTTGGAGCAAGACCATAAACGGACTCTGTCCGCCTGCTAGGCTAACAGCTATGTCAGTCATTTGGGCTGGTATCATCCGCATCTGCCACGCGGCCTGCTTAGCAGATATCCCTGCCTTACCTGCAGTGTCAGCGAAACCAGTCAGGCGACCTCGAGCATCCTCAATTTTTTTCGAGTACTCGCTAAATGTGTCGGTGTCGATAAAGCCTTTAGTCTGAAACTTAGCCAGTTGATGCTGCTGATCATCCAGTCGATTTAGCGCCGCATTGACGGGGTCAATTCTATCCAGCAAGTCAGATAGGGCTTTAGACTCATCATTCGTAGCTTTAGATACCTTCCTGGCGCCTTCCGAAGCGTTCTGGCCCGCCTGTGTCATTTTATTCAATGCACCGGCAAGACCCTCTGCGTTTCTCTGTGCGCCGGTGCTATCGATAACTATTGCAAGGCGTGATTGTTGTTCGGCCATGATTTCTCCAGGCATAAAAAAACCCCGCCGAAGCGAGGTTTTATTCATTCACGAGATTTTTTATCTCGCTCATACTCGGAAGCTATGTGTTCATATGTGATTTTTGCATTTTTACATTGATTTGATTTGTCCCCATCACTTAGACACTCTCCATGATACCTGGAGATATTTGATGTCATGCTTATTGCGGAGATAAATTTTGACTCACATGCTTTATCACCATGACACGCCTCTGACTTGAGGCTATCCAGGATGCGAACTTCTTCAATCTGAGCAAAAGAAGAAAAACAAAAAAAAGATAGGAAAAATCCAAATATTAACTTTTGCACAACGCACACTCCACTGCTAGGCCTAGTAAAGATCTTAGGGCCGAGCAGATGCAATTGAAAGCAAAAAACGCCACCTTTGGACATTTTTTAATCCAACGTTGTTGGCCTGATGTCCATTACTCCATCATCTCCCGTGAATACCCGTGCGGCTTTATGTTCACCCGATTTAAGTGAGATGTATCTTTCCTGCCTCTCTCCAGAAAAGGCGCACAAACCATTGCCTTCAACATTTGCTCCAATCGCCCACTCACCAGTAGGAAGATAGAATGTTGCTTTCTCTTTAGGGTTTAACTTGGCCACTCGCTCGCCATTTATATAAACCGTTGCAAAGCAGCCAGCCCCAATCATGCCACTATCGCGAATGATTGTTAGGGCAGAGTCGCCGGCTGATGAAGACTGGTATTTAAAGACTCTATCATTTGGTGCTGTGATCGCTTCACCCGGAGGAACTACTGCTGTTGAGCAGCCGGTGAGTAGCAAAGCCGTTATCAGAATCGCTGATTTTTTCATTTAGCCGCCATTCGGTTTGCATGTAAACAAATCCTAATAGAGAACCGGCAGCGGCTGAAGCAATTCTACTGTGTCTTGGCCTGTTTTTTCTCCCACTCATCACGCGCAGCGTCATCCAGTGCGAAAATAGCCGCATCGAACTCATTGCGATCAATAAGCAGCGGCTCGTGACTGAGGTAAGAGTTGATGTCTTCTAATGAAAGCGGTAAAGGCGCTGCGGCCATACCTGCGTAACGCCGGCTGCGGCTGATTACTGCGTAAGCATTCAGTATCTCAGTGCAAACTCCGTCGATTTCTGGTTCAGGAATCGGTGGCAGACCCAGTCGCTCCCGGGTCCACCTGGCTTTTTCACCCTTTTCGCCGCCGTAAGTGCTGAGCCAGCTCTGAGCCGCTAGGACTTTCCCACGGTTTCATTCTTCTGCTCTTCCTTGCCTGCAGCGATGTCTGAAGCCGTTCCGAGGACGGCCCAGTAAAGCTCTGGATGCTGGAGCATCAGCGCCTTTCCCTTCTCTGGTGAATACTCAACTGCCGTCTCTTTGCCGCCTTCATCAGCTTCTCCCACGCCCTCCCAGTCAATCAGCAGATGCTTGGCGACCGAGTCAATCAGGAGATCATCGGAGATTTCAGTGACGTCAATCTCTGCTGGATTGAAGTCTGGCGTGCCGACCTTAAATCGGGCATCAAGCTTGTCGATGTGCCGGCGCACGATTGCGTTATGCGACCGGAATGCCGGGTTGCTAATAGATCCGACCTTTAACTTCAGGCCTTCCATAGGCGTAATCCAGCGCTCTGAATTGACATCCAGCTTAGGTGTTTTGAGGATAAGCATGATTATCTCTGTGAGAAGCCCGCCGCACCGGGCGGGCAAGCGTGTTATGAGGCTGTGACGGTGATTGCAGTGGTGGCCGTGTAGCTACGCACTTTAGCGGTGATGGTGGCTGAGCCTTCCTTCACTCGCGTAACCTGCGCCGTTTTCTGTCCGGTTGATGCAACGGTTGCCACTGAAGGGTCTGAGGATTCCCACGCAACGGTGTCCGTTGAGCCCGCAGGCGTCAGCGTAGCGGTGAGAGTCACATTAGAACCGACAGCGCCGGTAGAAGTGGCCGGAGCTACGCTCAACGCTGTTGCTGCCACTACAGCCGAACGCGTAATGGTTGGTGGCGTATCTGCTGCTGTGATGTTCAGCTGAACCTGTACGATGTCCGTGTTGCCACCGTCCGGCCAGTCTCCATCGACCTGCACAGCCGGGAAGTCAAAGACATATTTGCCCTCGTCGTTCTCCAGCGTGAAGCCGAACTGCATGGTCTCGCCTGACAGCGTTTTCTTCCAGGCGTTGTAGGCCTCTTTTGACCATGACAGTGTGATGCTACCGGACGGCGTGAACGTTGTCGGGATATTGGCGCCTGCAAATGGATTGCCGCTGCCGATACAGCGTTGAGTCTGCAGGTTGTTATCGAACTGGATGTTGAACGTATCTACACAGAAACCTTCACCACCGGTAACGCCATTCAGTGAGATGGCGGTAACCTGCTTGAACGTGTAGCGAAGCTCTCCTGCTGCGTCATTTGGGCTGGTGAAGTAGCTCGTGTCATCTGCTTTGGTATCAAAGCCGAGGCCGGCAAAGGTCACGGTAGCGGTAATGTCGCCATCGTTGGGGATTGCCAGCTGGAACGTACCAACCTGACAGCCGCGGGCGATGGAAGCAACGCCAATATCTTCCGCATAAGAAGCCACCGAGAATGCGATGCGGTCATTACCCATGGTAAGCACGTTGTTGACCCACTCCGCGCCAAAGCACGAAGCCAGGAAGTCATCATGCTGACCCCAGCGGAATTTAGTGCCGACATCGCCTCCCACATCAACCGTGCCGGTCGAACGCCCCTGCGCCATGCGCGAGCCGCCAATCTCGTCATTGTCGATCATGTTCTGCGATGGACCGAGACCGAAGCTGCTTCGCTTGAGCAGGTTCCACTGTCCGGTGCCGGGAGTCGTGCCGGGCGTAGTTTCGCGAATGTACGCGACGACGACCTTAGCGCCTGAGCTCATAGTGTTTCTCCAGATTTATGCGCCCTATACGGCGCGATAAGGTATTTGAATGTTCATTTGCGCCCAACTATCGGTTTCACCTGCATCAATGGCTGATACAGCGAAGTAATCCAGCCGGCCATCTGTCTGGAACTCGAAAAGCTCGCGCAATTTGTCTGCGGTCTGCGTGATGAGTAGCGAACCTGAGCCTGCAGGCACAAAGATTTGAATAACGGCAATGCCGGTACGCTGCACAACCGGGCCGGCGCCGATTTCGTTTGCCGCAGCCATGCCGGGGATATTGGTCAGCCGCGCCCAGATCGATTTGCCGGAAGGGTCGTACGTTGGCCCGTTCGGGTAGCTGACATCTTCTGAGGCAATAGCCGTCTGCGCCGCCATCCGGGAGATGATGGCTTTCCTGATTTCAGTGAGCGTCATTTGTAGGCCTGAGTTACACCGTGGAATGAGACGCCATAGACGCCCGCAGGGGCCTGCTGTGAATGGCCGTCTTCAAGCGCCTCAGCGTATGGCAGGTTGTTCTGGATATAGATGACCGAATAAGGCTTTCCGTTAGCGATAACTGCACTGCCGCGCTGTATTGCCTCGCTTCCCGACTGATCAACGCCTTCGAGTTCACTGTAATCTGCCGAGGCAAGACTGACGATGTTGTTGTTGCGAAAGCGCCCCGTATCGACAGGAGAACGCTGAACAATCTCTGTCAGCAACGCCATTGAGATGATGCGTAGGTTCTTGCCGACCTCTTCCTCGACCAGCCCAGCGAACAGCGATGGGTCGTTATCCCACCCTTTTGCCATTACTTTCTCCTTAGCTGCATGCGGTACGTCGCCCCAGCTGGATCAGGTGATAGCGTCACGATGCGGTAGGTCTGATGCAATCCTGTCGCAAGGTCTGGCGCCGTGATGGTGTGACTCTCACTGGGGATATCCGTAACTTCGTTAGCAAGCGCGGTAAGTCGCAGGTCGCCGTGAAGGATATTCACGCCATCGATACGACTCAGTTCATAGCGTGACAGGACGCCGCGGCCGGAATAGCTCCGAGTGGTCTCGCCGCCAGTCTCAGTTACCGGGTCCCATCCCGCCTGCACCTTATAGCTGCCTGTGAAATCATGCACCGCATCAGCCAGGTCAGTATAGAAGGCCTCAGCAATCTCAGCCTGTAGCTCGTCACGAATACCCATTATCGATACACCCTGAATGCGAGGGGATTGCTGCGCCACGGCTTGAGGAGCGCGAGAGCAAGCTGAACATCTTCCGGCAGTAATGAGTTGCTGGTTGATTGCGATGTGGCGTAGCTTTTCGTCACCCTTACCCCATCTGCATCGACCGTTTTACTGGTTAGTGCGCCCGATTCAAGCTGCTGCTTATAGAGCACACCAGCAGCCGAAGCAGAGGCGAGGAATGCACCGGCCTGCTTAACATCATCAGGAGTAACATCAGGGAGCCCTTGCAGGTTGAGCGCGGTAAGGTAGGCGTTAGCCTGCAACACTGCTCTCGCCTTCTTCTCTGGCTTCGTCCAGTCAGTACCCAGCAATTCATCCACGTCAGCGACGGTAATGTACGTTGTCATGTGCACTCCGTACTAAAAGGGGCCGAAGCCCCGATAATTACTTGGCTGTAGTGGTGGACTTGCTGGCCTTCTTAGCTTCCGAATTTTCACCGCCGCCGTTGTTCACCGCACCTTCGTCTTTTGGCTCATTGCGTGCATGGTCAACGCCGCCAGTTTCGCCAACAGTCTGCGAACCAATCTTAATTTCGCTATCTGAGCCAGAGAAGCCCCAGCGAGCCTTGTCGTTCGGATCTACATAATTGTCTTTTGCTACGGTCATGATGACCTCCAGATTAGGCCCCGGATGACCGGGGCGTTAATGTTTATGCCGCAACAGATGAGGTTACGAACGCCAGCGGAACCTGTTTACGGTCGAACTTGCGATCCCAGTTTGTCGCCAGAGCAAGGTCGCTCCAGTTGGCGGAGATTGGGCGAGTAGTGCCCGGCGTACCGGTGATGGTTGCGCTCAGGAATGAGTAGCCCAGCGGGTGCAGCACGAAGTTGCGGCGAGTCCACAGGGTTTCAGAGCCGCCACCGTTACCTCGCGCAGGCTCGCGATCGTATTCCATATCGTCCTCATCCTGCTCTTCGGCATAACCGATAGCGCCCGGGCCAAAGATGACGGACAGATACTTAGCGTCTGCACCGGTACCGATTACGGGCATGCTGTCATCCAAAACGACAATCATGTTCTGATAGCGGCCGAACTCTGGAACCTGATCCGCAATCGGCGTGAAGTCGATGAGGTTCAGGATTTGCAGTTCGGTGTAGACAGCGGTGTGCATTGCAATGGTGCTCAGCGCTTTAGTGCCTGACGGCGTGATGATTTGCGGGGTGTAGTCCCCCATCGTCGCTTTAGCGCGGATAATCGCGGCTGCGCTGATTGGACCGCCTGCATCGACAACCATATCGCCGCCATTGTCAGCAACGTTGTCATTGTACAGGCCAACTACTGTGGCAATCGTGCGTCGTTGAGCGACGCGCTGCCAGTAACTGGTCAAGCGGCCTGCAACAAATTCCAGCGGGTCCTGATTGGTGATGTTTTTCACCAGGCTCATCGCGTTCCATCCTTCGTTCAGGTATGCGGCGCGGGCCTGCATGCTGGCGGAGGTTACTGACAGCGGAACGGCGATATCTGTGTAGACGTCATTCGAGTAGCTACTCTCGATAGACGCATCCAGATCAACCCACCAAGGAATGGTGAAGGTGTTAGTGGGAGACGCCAGCAGAGCTGACATATCACGGTTATTGACCAGAATACCTGACTGGAAAAACGCGGTTTTTTCCGCGGTGTTAACCTGCATGTAGTCGCGCAGTTCGTCGCGGAAAACTACGTCAGAAAGAATAGTTGGCATTGCTTAAATCCTTATTGGGTCGCCTCATGAGCCTTCTTAAGTCGCTCATATTCGGCTGGGTTATTTTTGCGGAGCTCAACGCGCTCCATACCACGAAGTTCTTCCCATTTTTTGGCAACCCGGTCACCACTCTTAGGCGCGGCCCCGCCGCCACCTGCCTGACTACCGCGAACTAGGGATGCGTAACGCGGAGAGGTTTCGAACTCTTTCTGCAGGTCAGCTAGAGTGCTGACCGTGAGATTTCCTGACTCGTCAGTAATGCGTACCTGCCCTTCTGCCACCTTCAGGCGGCGGGCGATGAACTCGGTGAGGATTTCAGCGTTTGAGCCATCTGCAATGGCCGTAGCGACTCGGGTGGCCGCAAGGTTGATATCGCGCTGCTCAATTGAACGACGAAGCTCTGTGAGGCTGCTGCGTTCGCGCTCAAGCTCTGCCTGTGAGCTTTCGAACAGCTGTTGATAGTTCCCCTCGGCACGCGCACGCTCATCGGCTTCTCGCTGCGCCTGTTCTTCTGCTGCACGGCGACGTTCCTGCTCGGCTTTCTTCTCTGCCAAAAGCTCGTCACGCTGGCGTTTGAGTCCGCTGACGTCTTCCTGAGGGATGCCATCAACCTGAAGCTGATAAACCTCGCCCTGCTGCACATACAGCGCCTGCTTGGCTTCGTCGAGCTGAGCGAATTCCTCAGCGGTAAGCTGATACTTCAGAGTCATACATTCTCCTGAATGGATGTGTGCTGGCCCGGCCAGCAGACGAAAAAAAACCAGCGCGAGGCTGGTTTCGGTGTGTAGAGAAGGGATTAGGAAGTTAAAGATGATTCTTTAATGGAATTATACGCCTGAGCTGCTTCAGCTAAAGACAGATATGAGTTATCGAAAAGGACAACCTCACTTCCACCTTCCTTTCTTCCTGTCAATTTTACGTTAAAGCCAACTGCTCCAACTCCTTCTACAGGCGGGCATGACAGAGTCAGACTATATTGAGCAAGTAAGCTTTCACCCTGCTGCCACCTGCTCCACTGATGACCACTAAACTGATAACCATGAGCCATTGTTATTCTCCCTTTTAAATGAGCTATCACATTCGCTTATCAAATAAAATTAATCAATAACCTCGAATGCATGTGGCTCCAAATCCTTGAGTTGATCGAGAGTGTACTGCTTACCGTTATCGTCAACGAATCGGTCTATACTCAGGCCACCCTTGCTGAAAAGCTTGTAACGCGCCGGGCCCAGCACCTCTTTCTGAAATGCTGCAGGCTGTCTTGCCAGCCAGTCACCGTAACTGATGTTGCTGCTGACCGGCTCAACACCGTCCTCCCCTTTTGATGGTCGCGTGCCGCCGGGAATATCTCGCTGATACGCTGGCTTGAGAACCGGCACGATTGACGACCGGCAGCCCCAGTGTGCGGGAGGCTTTGGTCCATTCAGCGGGTAAACCTTCCTGTCACGCGCACGGCATACCGGCGTGGTTCTGCTGTCGAGCGTTGCTATCCAGCGATGCCCCTGCAGGATGTCGTCGTTCTGTTTCAGCGTCTCCGCCCGGGCAGACGAAGCGACATGATTGGTCATCGTCCTGACCAGCGAGCCGACCTGCTCTTCATGCGACACTCCGAGCGAGGTAAGGCGCCGGATGATTTGCCTCTGAGTCTCTCCAAGCGAGGAACCGATAGCGATTTCGCTGAGGATGTCCGCTGTCTTCTTGCTGCCGAACTGTGCCAGTGCGCCGGTGATGTCGATGACCTGTCTGCCTCGCCCTACAGTAAGCTCCAGCGGGTCTGCCAGTACAGCAGCGGCTACCATCTCTGCCGAAGGCTCAGCGAGGCGTACAGAGGCTTTAACTATTTGACCGAGCAGCTTGCTGTTGAAGGTGAATTCGTATTGCGCGAAATCACCAAGGTCGAGCTTCTGCTGCTGTGACAACTCGCCATAGATGGCGTTGAGGTCACTCCTGAGCGTTTCTATCTGCCGGTTATAGCGAGCAGTGGCGTACTGGCTCAGGCCTTCGTTAACAGCCTCTTTGGCGCGCTTAATAGCTTTGCGGACAAACTTAGCCGCCTTGCCTGCCAGCCCAGAACCAAATCGCTGTACGTAAACCTGATGGCGCGTGGCGGCGTCTGTCGTGTAACCGTCTGCGCTCATGGTTATTCCTCTGTGACTGGCTCAGGGTCGTCAGTGACCGTATCGCCTTCGATGGCTGGCTCTTCAGCACGCTCCGCATCAATGTCATCATCATTGCGATCAGCCTCAAGCCACCCTGTCTGGCGGAACTTGGTGCGAACGTCGCTCTTCGCGATGATGCCTTGTTGCCAGCTCTGGATGAGTGCCAGAACATCCTGCGAGGTGAGCGATGCGTCGAAGAATTCCTGATTCAGCCAGAACACAGTATTGGTTATGTCAGCCTTGCCGCTCATATACAGCTGCGCGTCCAGAATGGCACGCTTCAGAGCTTCACTGACGTTACCAGCTATCGTACCCAGCACGCTGTTGTCGCTGCTATAGCGGATTCGGGCTGCTTCTGCTGTCTCGTTCTGCCCTGACTGCTGCACAATGCGCGCACCAATCATAAGCATCTGGTTCTCTTTCTCCTGCATCAGCTTCAGCGCGAGCTGGCTTTCATTGGCCTGCACAAGAGTCGCTGTCCCGGCTTTACCCAGGCTGTACCCGCATGTCGATCCGATCTGAATGCCGTTCGGGTTCCACTGCTGAAATTCGTCCTGACTGATGTCGGTCGTGAAGAACAGCGTCGGCTGGCTGCTGATAAAGCCTGACTCTTCGACCGTGGCGCTGTTGCCGTAGTGGAGCACGTTGACCTCAGCCAGGTCTTCGAGCGGCGCCTTGTCTATCCGTGCGTCATTACTTTCAGCCCCGAAGAAGTAGAACGGGATATGATCGAACGTCTTGCCGCCGAAGTCAGTCGGGTACACGTCGAGCTGTGGCGTTTCGTACGGGTCTCCCTCGTGCCACATGCGATGTCGATACACACCATCTTCCAGCGTCAGCGCCCGGAACTGCTTGCGCACATCAAAGCTGAACTCGTCGGCCTCGGCCTTGTTGTAACTCTCGGCGAACACGACCAGCGTCAGCTTGCGCACTCCGTTAATCACGTCTTCACGCCAGTTGATGATGCTCAGTGCTTCGTATAGGTGGATGTGAGCAAATCGCCCAGCTGTCTGCGCGCGAGTCGGTCGTGTGCCTTCTGGCGCATCACTGGTCGGGTAGTCTACGAAGAAACCACCGCGTCCCGTGTCGAGGTCTTCGCCTACTGCCTCTTTGGACAGCTGCTCAAGGCTGGTGCCGTCACCGCTGGCGTTCTCAATGAGGTAATCTACCGAATCCGGTAAATCAACCTCAGCTGTTTTGCGAAACACAGCTCCAATCAGGCCCTGCCGTGTGCGTCCGGTGATGTTCAGGAACATCGCGCGCTTCAGCAGTGCTTCATATCGTGCCTTATTCTCTTCACTATCGTTTGTCGGGTCAGGCATTGGCAGGTAGAGAATGCCCCGGTCTTTAATCGCCCTGCTGCCAGCCACACAGTCTTTGACAAGCTGCCATGACTTTGCGGCATCGCTGTATTCTGCTCTTGCGTATGAAAAGTTAGCCATAGTCGCTTATCGTCTGAAGGTAACAGGAGCCGCTTTAAGGACGCTGCGTTTCTTCTGCGTCACGGCGAAATAACGGAATCCATCGGAACCGTGTGAAGTGTGATCGTGTAGAGGCTTATCTTTCCAGCAGCCGCGTTTGTCGTCCCACTCTTTGCGGTAGCCTTCAAGCGCGATGATGCCGTCAGCACACTTGTGCTCGTCAAAGGCGCACTTCGGCAGGATTTCACGCACCTGCTCAATGCCGTCATCAACTCCAAGTTTTGGCACTACCTGAAAGGTGATCGTGTATCTGACGCCGTCAATCTCATATCCCTCGCGAGCCAGTTCGCGGCGTGATTTCGCATCAGAGCCAAACTCACGGTTATCGATATCGTGCGGCGCCCAGTGATCGCCATATTCATAGCCGCGGTCTTTCAGCACCTTCATGTAGTGCCGGAGACCTTCGCCTGAGTTCTCGTAGTAATCGATGACGTGATATTCCTCGCCGACGATGCGCACAAACCAGATGGCCGTGGAGTCGCCTACGCCGATATCCCAGAACGTATGAACCGGCAGGTGTGAGTTGTCAGGCAGCGTGCCAATACGCTTCTGCTCGTAGAGCTTGCGGAACTGCTTGGCGTAGTAAGCACCCTCGACTGACTGCTGAAACGCCTCTGCCGGTATCGATGGATACTCGCGCTTCATGTCATCGCCGAGCGTTTTCTCTTTGGCGTAATACCACGCTCTCTGACGCTCGTTCGTCATAGCCCCATGCTTCTCCTCAATGTCAGCGAAATAATCGCTCAGACGCTGCGGTATTGGCTCTACGGGGTCGATTGCATACAGGGGGTTCTTCCACCAGGAGAAGAAAAAAAACTTCCAGTCTAACTGTGAGAGTTGCTTGCCCTGAATGAGCGCCTTTTCTGCTGACTGGCAGTAATCGAAGAAGTAACCAGCCCGGCCTTCTGCAGTGCTTTCAATCGTCGTGAAACAATCGCCTGATACTGCTTCAAAAGCACCGGTAACAATCTCGCGCGCCTTGTCCGGGAACTTAGCGCATATCTTGCCGAACTCGGAAACATGCAGGTAACGAAGTGTGCCACCACGGAAAGACGTGCTGATATAAAGCGAGCCGCCCTTGCTGAATACCAGCTCACCCGCCGCATCGTTGCTCGCAGGGTTAGCAGCCTTAATCTCGTCAGGAAGGCGGTCATAGGCATATTTAATCTTCTCGCGGAAAAGGCGCTTAGCGTCGTTCAGGGTATGAGCTATCAGTGCGCACTTGGCTGCCTCGAACAAAGCGGCGTCGAGCTGGATGATGCAGACCTCAGTCGTAAAACCCAGTTGGCGAGCTTTCAGGATGATGTTGCGGGTATGCATTCCTTCAAAGTATTCGAGCTGCTCAGGCGTCATCCGGAAGCGTACAGGCTTGCCTTCTTTGTCGGTTATCCAATAGAGGTGATTCAGTCGCCAGAGCTTATCCCGCAGAAGCTTGAGGTGTTCTGGCTTCATGCTCACCCCTTAGCGAGATCATCCATCAGGTCGGAAAGAGTGCCTACCACATCGTGCTCAGTTTTAACCTGCTCGCGGAATGCCTGCACGGCTACATGCTTACCGAGCAGCTCAAGATTTTTCACCTTATCCGGCCACTTAATCTTCTTGAGGATGTTTTCCATCGTTGTTTCGTCGAAATTGGTGACGGTGGTGAGTATGTCTAAGCCACTCAGCGTGGTGCGCCATACCTTCGGCCATTCGTGAACCATCTTCAGTCCGCCGTCATCTTTGAGAATATCGAGCACATCCATTTCGTCGATTTCAACAAGGCGACGCAGCACGTAATCTGCGTTTACCTCTACCCTTTCGTTGCGCTCTGATTTAAGGTCAATGATGCGTTGCGCAATGTCTGGTTTTGTGAGGTTCTCACTGCCAATCTTACGGGCGGTGTTATCGCTGTACCCCGCCCGAATTGCCGCTTGCGTGGCGTTCAAATCGATGAGGTACTCGCGACAGAACATTTCTTGTTTGTCGGTGAGTGCCATTTTAAATACCTGAGAGATAGCTGGTGAATTGAGATGAAAAATAAAAGCATTGAGGAAATTCTGGCCAGCAAGGCTGCAAAGATTTCCCCTAACAAAGAAAGAGAGTTATCTCACCATGATTATGAATTTCTACTTAAAGATTCTATGTCGCTTGCTTTATATCTGCGTCACTCAGATGAAGAAAAACTGAGGCTTGCTGCTCAAAAGTTACTCAACAACTTAAGTCGCCTATTTGTTGATGACAAATTAGCATATGAAGTAATTAGTGAAATTCGTGATGACGTGGATACCTCGGTCTTAAAAGACAAAAATACATCTGATTCAATTTGCCCACACAATCAGTTCAACTCTTTGTGGGATAAGGCTACCACTCACAACCAGTAATCTTTATTACGAACCCTGTTTTCTGCAAGTCATCCGGCGCAAGGTAAATCAAGCTCCATATTCACTCCAACAAAAAACCGCCCGGAGGCGGCTTAAATGATTTGAGAACACATCAGTAGGAGACATGCTCAGCTTTAGTTGGATCAAAGCTGTCCATGTAATCGAACAAACTTTTTCTTGCACCAGCTAAATCGGTAAAGTGTTTGTAAGGGTGCTGGTCGTCTGGCTGATTAACTTCCCAGTCCCAATGTTCCGTCCCATCAATGACAGCCTTGGTAATCCTTGCGTGTACTGGACTCCCAAGATGTTCGTAATAAAAAACATACTCTTCAACTACTAAGTAAGGTGTTGCCATTGCCATCTCCTTTTTTAGGTACGATAGCAATATCGGATTACTTCATGGATTCTTTAGTTTTACATCATCAGGCGCACTCGCAAATGCGCCTTGTGATGAAAGCCGTTGTGAAAGTGGCTCTCAATTTACTCAGCGAAACTTTTCGCTCAGTGGCTAGGCTGCCAGCGTGTGCTGCTCTTCAATCAGTGGCTGGCGATGATTGCGCTCGAACATGCCTTTCAGCACCTCTTTGCGCTGTTCAAAGTCCCACCCCATGCTGATGAATACCGTATTAGCTCGCTGCAGTTCTGTGATGCAGTGAATCTGCTCCGGCGTTAGGTAATCGCGGATGGCTTCTTTCTTCCCGATCTCGTGATACACACGGAACTTAGCTGCCGTCATTCCCAGCGCCAGGCGGTTAATCAGATCGGCTTCATTGCTGAAGTGATGCGGAGCTATCTGCTTACCTTGGGCTTCGCGCTCGTGTTTAATGGCGTCAGTCATGGGCCTGTATTCGAGTCGGGCAGAATTCCGGTCCATTCTCTGTGCGGCGAGAGTGCTGCGCATTTTGAAGAACTCAGCAACCAACCGCTTTTTAAATGCTCGCACCACATCGTTATTACGCATGTAGGTGATCAGCAGCGTGGTTTGCTGCTCATTCAGCAAGGCAATGCGTAATGGCTTGCCGCCAGACTTACGGATTTCAAATCCGACAGTTCCAAACTCTTCAAGGTCTGTTTTGTTACGGTCAACCAGCTTAATGATAGTATCATGATCTCGCCCCACCCCGTCCGCTATTGCTACGGTATTGGTGACCAGGTCTAGCCTCTTGATTTCTACTAATTGCATTTCGGATACCTTTTAGAAAGATGAGCCTGTTCGCACAGAAAAGCCGCCCCGAGAGGTCCGCACCTATACGGCATTTCTCAGGCTCAGCTTTCTGAAAGACTCGGGTTTGATATGCGCATGCGACTGCGCGGATAGGTTATGACAGACGTAAAAAAAAGCCGCACCATCTCTGGCACAGCTCTCATTTATTACAGCTTAAATTACTTTTTGCGGACCGCGTGAGCGCTACTTCAGGCACTGCTCTCTGACGTACTGCTGCAAACCCGCTATTTGCTTTCCGGCGACTTCGATTCGCTCTCTGAGGGTGAAATAATCCCGCTGAGCGGTGTCAGTAAGTCGGGCGCTGGCTGCATCATCCAGGCTGGCGGTACCGGAGGTGGATTGCTTCTCGCAGGTTGCGTTGAGCTGCAGCCTGCGCTTGCCAGTAGCAACATCATCATGCAACTGATCGATAGTCGCTTTAACATCGGCTAGCTCCTTCGTGTATTTCTCATCGAGTGCTGCCACGTCACGCTGGCGTGTCTGCATGTTGGTGATGGTGTCGTTTGCCTGCTTCAGACTGCTGGAAGCGGTGTCGCGCTGAGCCTTGTAGTCAATGGCATTGCCCCGGTAATACAGCGCAAACGCCGTCGAGGTGGCAATAGCGACGATAATCAGCAGCGCAAGCGCCAGTAGCAGCTTAGCCTTTAAGGTCATCGACACTCTCCGCCAGACACAATGAGCGCTCCATGTCTCGACGGTTCATCAGGCCCCGCCATTTCATGCCACCGGCATACACCCAGCGGCGGAGTTCTTCGCATGCACCATCAACATCACCTGAATTCAGGCGCTTCAACAGGGTTGATTTGGAGAACGCGCTGGAGCCAACGTTATAGGTGAAGCTGTAGAGCGCCGCCCGCTGATATTCCCCCAGCGGCACTTTGACCAGGCCGTCTACCGACTTCTTAACCGGCTGCAGGTCATTCCACAGGAGGCGATCACATTCGCGGTCGGTGTACTTTTTGCCTTTGATAATATCCGTGCCTGTGTGACCATCACAGACAGTCCAGACGCCAGCCACATCTTTATAAGGCTCGTATACCCTGCCCTCCACCCCATCCTTTCCGCCGAGGAATACCGTAGCGATAGCCATAGCTCCGCCACCCGCGACAGCAATAAGCTTATTGCGCAGGCTGTTTGACATAGCCATGGGTTAATCCTCGTTGATGTCTGGTGCAGTGGGCCAGCGTTGAAGAGCTTTGATTTGCGCCAGCGTTGCCTTGCGCTTGTAATACCAGTTGATGCCGAGTGTGAACAGCGCGACCAGAATACCGGCCAGCACGCCTACAGCACTCCATTCATCGGGACTTAGCCGGGTCAGCAGACCATTGGCAATCGTCCCGGCAGATGCGCCGTAAGCTGCGCCTGAAGCCAGTTTGCTCATATCAATACTCATAACACCTCCGTGATTACGGTCGGTGCTGCAGGTAGTCAGAAGAAAAGATCGCCCGATGCCACACAGGAAAGGGTGAGAGTCGAGGTTGATTGGCATGGGCGATAAACGGAAAAAAGGCCCACCGAGATGAGCCTTAAAATTTGTTCTGATAATCAGAGAATATAGGTTGACCTACCTTATAGGTTAACCTATAATTTATCCCATCAGCAAGACGCTGAAACGGGAAGGCCCCTACCGAAGCAGAGGCCAACGAGGAAAGGGTTATGATGAAATTAATCATCATCCTGATTGTTCTCTTAGTGATTAGCTCGCCAGCTTACTAAGACAGTCAGGAAGAGAGGGGGAAACCCCTCTCACCCCTACCCGATAATTTAGGATTTTGTTATGGCTCAGTCAATATCAGAAATACAGAAACGCAGTGACGAAAAGCGCGGCGTGAAAGTGAAGGGTATTAAGCTCCACACTGACACTATCGCGCTTCTGGAGTCTCTGGCTGCACAGACAGGTGAGTCTCAGTCAGCCGTAGTGACGAAGGCTTTGGCTATGTTCGCCGAAAGTATCAAACCTTAATCGCGACATCTCAGCAGTCAGGAGCATCTATCCCACGGAAGGGATATTTTCATGCTTATACCCTATCGCGGATAATAAAAAAGCCCCGCCGACTGGTGAGGTCGCGAGGCTTCTTGGCATCCACATTTATGCAACTGACCGGTAAAGCTGCGATCTGTTCGCTTCACTTCCCGATCATGCCGCTAATGTGCCTGGTTACTTGCCCTTTGTCTTTGTCATTTCGTGCTATTTAGTATATTTATGCGGCTATTTTAGGAATCTCCTTCTCCATTTCTCGCTTAATTGCGTAAAACATTTCTCCTTCAAGTATATCCATCGCCCATTCCATTCTGTTCCGGGCTTCCTTGGGTGAGATAGCGCAGTAATAAATCAGCGATGAGCCGATGTTTTGCACGCTCTTGCGTTTGCAGTAGCGTAATCTGGCTACATTGCGAAGCGGGTTATCTTTACCGAACGTCTTTACCATGACAGATTCAACAAAGGCGGCATCATCGGATTCTTTGGCGAGAGCGATGATGTTTGCCGTTGATGACTGAGGGATAAGCAGGTCACGCGCCTTGCGGAACAGCTCTTCACCACGCAACCCTTCACAATGCAGCTGTGACACGATTTTCTCTATCTGTCTGCCCTTCTGCTCACTCCATTCACAGCGCATCATTAACCGGCCAATCACGTTCACCTCTGCACGGTCATAATCTTCCCCGCCCAGGTGATCGCCCCACACTCCCAGCAGATGCCTTACCCATGCCTGCTGTGATTTGTTGATGGTCTTCCAGCCATTGCCGAATAACCGGCGCATATCGGCCGCGCTGCGGACTCCTGAAAGTCTGACGATTTGCTGATAGTCACGCTCAATGCGCATGCTTAACCCCCATCATTTTCGCCGTGTTTCGGATTATCCGGTAGTTGATCTCATACATGCCGCGCATCTTGATAATGCGTAGCCTGAGCCACTTCTCTCTGAGGTAATGGGTCATGCTGCACGCTCCTGCATGTATCTCTCAAACCAGAACACAATCGGGGACGCGGTTACCTTCACCTGCCCGAATCTTTCAGCAGTGCGAAAGTTGACGCTGTATTGCCTGGCTCGCTCAGCCTGCTCGGCAATCTGCTCCCTGAATACCTCCAGACTGAAAGTCGCCTTGAAAAGGTTGCAGGGTGCGCATGCGGGGAAGAGATTTTCCATGACGTCATTTTCTGGCCGCCAATGCTCTCCTGTGGCAATTGTCCGGCGCGTGCCATCCTGACGGCGCGGTCCGTATTCCCACTTGCGTAATGCTGCCTCTACGTGGTCTGCATGCCACCCTTTTTCAGGCAGTTCACAGCCGCAATATGCACACTGACCGCCAAACTTCATGCGTAGAATGCTTCGTTGTTTTGGTGTTAGCTTCATGCTGCCTCCCTCTTCTTAACCAATTCACGCAGAGCCGCCCTGTAACGCGCTCTGATGGCGTCCAGCTCTTCTCTCGTGTATCGGTGAGGTTTGTTGGTTGATTCGAGCGCCAGAACGCGCTGAAGGCCGATTTTGGTGATTAGATTGATGCGGTATGGACTGATGTTGCCTGACTGGTGCGTATTGCACGCACTGCACTGGCTGTGCACATTGTCCTCATTAAAACGTAACTGCGAAGCCGCTGCAGTTGTCCTGTAATGCCCTGCGTGATAGCTGACCGCCGTCGTGCTGCCACAGCTGATGCAGATATTCCCGTCCCGCGCCCGGATGTAGTCGTTGAAAGCCCGCTGGGTCATGTTCATCCAGTGGCTTAACGGCTTAACATCGGCTTTGCGTTTGTTCCATGCAGCGCGCTGCTCTTTCTCCAGGCGCTTTTGTTTGCGCACGGACATCTGGTTAGCGAGTTGGATGGCACATTTGGGAGAACAGACGGTCTGGAGGCTATTGCGGGGGATAAACTTTTCAGAACAGCTCTTGCACTTTTTCGGCTTCGGCGGCTTGATGCCTTTAGCCATGCGTCAGCCCCTTCAGTCGCTCGTCTTCGTGCTGGAAGTCGTCGCCGTCGATTGGCATGAGATACTTTCCGGGCATTAATGCGAAATCCAGCCTTTTCGCTTCTCCGGTAGTTCCGTCACGGATGACTAAATCACCCACAATTAGCCATGCATCACCCATCGGGACAGGTTCGGCATACACTTGCCCATTCCATGTAAATTGAGAGCCATTTGGCACAAACCCTGCTACCAATACCGACTTTCCATCATTGGTTCGGTAAAACCCGCCAATAATCACTGCCTGACAACCTGCTCTTAACTCAGCCATCATTCACCTCTCCGCACATCAGGTAATTGGGGTCCTGCATCAGGCTTATTTCGCAGCTTGTGCAGCAGTAAACTACTGACTCTGGCAGCGCCGCAGAACAGAAAGCGCACACAGAAGCAGATTGCTCGCCAGCGCCACCGGGCGGATTTGATGGGCTGATGCATTTCGGCCTGTTCGAACCGGTAATCTGTTTCACAGTTTTCACATGATGTTCCATACCAATACTTGTCTTCTGAGGTGAGGATGGTGTGGCAGCGGCAGCAGCGTTCTTTCATCGCGCCCTCCGGAGCCTGTCCCATTTAGCCTGCAGCAACCCGCCAACATAATCGAAGGTGTTTACCTGAGTAGCTGATGGGGTAGTTTTGGGTTTACTGCGGCGTGATTTAGTGTGATAGACGGCGTGGTTTTCCATTCGCTCCCAGAGGGATTTAGTGCGTCGCATGATTCTCCCTTGCGGCCTTAAGCAGCTCATTCAGGGTTGCCATCTGCTGACTGACGCCGAATCTGGCCTGCTCGTTTGCCAGCCTGTAGCGGCATGCTTTGTTTCTGGCGCCGGTGATGTGCTCCTTAACGACATGATGTCCGCCACAGAGAGTGTTCAGGGTATTAGACACGTTGGCCCGGTTGGTGCGGCAGGTTTTGCAAACCGTCTCAACCAGCTCTGATGTCGGATGCCATTTGCGATCGGACAGAATGCTCAGTAATGCTGATTTGATTTTGCTCATGCTGTACTCCCGAATCTTCCAGCCCACTCAGCCGCGCGCGCTGACTCGTCGCTAAACCTGACGTTCCGCTCGGCACCGAAGGCATGGATTAGTGTAATTAGGTCACGCATTTCACTGACGCGCATTTTGCTTGTTGACTGGCCCAGCACCACAAATCCGCCATTGATACCCGGCACGGTCTCCTGCCCTTTCAGGCTGGCGCTGAAAATATGCTTCCAGCTCTCTGAGTCGAGTTTCTTCCCGTACCAGACCACCTGGCTTGATACGTCATGCAGGCAGGCCCAAAGCATGCGGTTTTGCGCAAGGCTTCTGGTGTCTTCCTGGATGGTTACCTGCAGAGGTTTGTCGGGATTGACGGGGAGTTGCTGGATGGCGGTGATGCAGTTCTGTCGGATGTTGCTGTCACGCAACAGGTAACGTTGAGTCTCCATCGCGTTTGTCTCGCTTTAATTCATTTAGGTTTGATGAATGCTGCTCATCTTCCGCATCAACCATCAGGTCATGCGCTTCACGCGCCAGCATATCGATAGCATTCAGGTGCGCGCGGAACTGTTCCGGCTTCAGGTCGCGCTTCTTAGCCAGGTCGATGATTGCCAGCTGAATGCTGCGAGCCTGACGCATCAGCGGCGGTGTGATTACCAGTTGAGTTACCTGTGTCATGCTGCGCTCTCCCTTCCCTCAAGCCAGAAGAAAAACGCCCGGTCCACAACGGCATCCTGATAGCCAAGGTGTGATCGGGTCAGGTTGTGCTTGTCACCGTGAACGCTGCGATACAGTCGCTCAAAGCGGATGCGGTTCATTTCAGTCATGGCGTCCACCTTTCAGGCCAAAGCGGCGGCGAATGTCGGCAAGATGATCCAGTGCCTTTTCGTTACCGGTCGGGATGTGGAGTTGAGGAATCTGTTTGCGCGGCGGCGGGATGACCTCACCAGACTCAATGCGGCGGGACATCTTGCGCAGCTCATCGCACAGGCGTTTGCGACACTCAGAATCCGTCAGATTGAACGAGCGCATCTGGTTATAGACCGCTGTCACCATGTGGAAACATGCCGGGCTTTCCCACGGGAACTCTTCGCTGCTGTCGTACATGCCACGATCCCGGCAGTACAGGCGAAACATGTCGTACAGCTCTTCGTCTGCTGGCAGGCCAGCGGCGCGATGTTCGCCCTGCTTGCACCACTCAATAAACTGGCCGGGCGATGGCAGGAATGGCGAACCACTGGCGCGGGCCAGCTTCATGCCTGCTGACAGCTGCTGCTTGTTGTGAATGCCGTTCTCGGCGAAAGCGGCTATCCACTGGCGTTTCGCTGCTGCTTCGTCGTTCGGATTGCGCCATGCAGTGCTGACCGATGCCGGAAACACCTGCTTCAGGTTCGAAAACAGAGCATCGACAAGGCGCTCAACGTCTTCATGCACTCCACGCTCAACCGGGCGCGGGCCATCTCCTGCAATGCGAGCCAGTGCGCCTGCATCACGGTTCTGAATTGCTGATACGAGATTTCTCATAGGAATTCATTCTCCCAAGCTTCGCGGCTGTTCCAGTGCTGAGCGGGTTGCGGAGGCGCTGACTGCCGGTTACGCCCTGGCTGGCTCATCTGCGCCCGGAGTGTGTCCCATTTGGCGCGGAGTTTTGCAGGGCTTAGGATATTGGTCTGCCAGAAGTGATCGGCGTTGGCCCACTTGAAGGTTTCGCAGATATCGTGATGCGTTGCTTCAAGGGCGCCTCTCATCAGGCGGATGTCGTTAGCCCAGGCGGGCCAGTTTGGTTGTTGTGCAGTCGGGGTGACCATCTGCACTTTGCTGAATATCCACTCGGCGGCCTTCAGGTCATCAGCTGTTCCCCACTTGTCACCTTTCGGTGAATGCGTTGCTGCTTCAGGACGAATGACCGGTAGATTCTTCAGGGGTGTGTCGGAGGATTCGCGAGAATTCTCTGACGTATGTTTATTGTCTTTCTTGTCTTTTGTAATAGTGTCTTTTGTGTGTCCCTGTTTTGGTGACAACCCTGTCACCGTTTTGGTGACACTTTTTGTCACTGATTTGGTGACAGTAACACCATCTTGGTGACACTCTGGAATTTGCCAGTCTGTGAGGTTCTTATTCGGACCGATTAACATACCTTCCCGGACCAGAACACCCATCTGAATTAACTCGTTTTTTGCCTTGTTTACCTTCTGCCTTGGCAACCGGGTAATCTGGCTAATCTGGCTGTCAGCAATGCGATCCATCTTCTTGTTGAAGCCGTAGGTTTTCCGGCAAACAGCATGCGCAACCTTAGCCTGATTTCTGGTCAGGTTGGCCCCTATCAGCTCTTCGTACAGCTCGTTTGCCAGACGCGTGTATCCATCGTCTGTATCTGCCACACGTTGCTCCACGGCCCTGAGAGAGGACCTGATTGGTGAAACGTTGCTGTAAGCGAGATTACTCATAAAGCACCCCGCCACTGTTTACATATCCAGTTCTTCCTGGCATACTTTTCTCCAGTTATTTGTGTTCGCAAATATCTATCAGGCCGAGAATGAGTTACCGCTCATCTCGGTCTTTTCTTTGGTGAGAATGCTCGCCACCTGCCGGGCCAAATGAGCCATCTCGTCATCCACGACGCCCCACTCCAGCACTGCAAGCAGCATTGAAAACTTAGGGAGCCAGTCGCGTTTCCAGCGGCTTATCTGCGCCTTATCGACACCAACAGCTGCTGCCGTTTTCTCGGTGCCAATCAGTGAGATCTTGTTGAGTAAAGCGCTTTCGATTTTCAGCGCCTCGTTGCGTTTGTTTGCGTGATCCATTTCGTAGAATTCCTTTGAGTTAAGTAGTTACGTGACATTGCGGTGAGCAAGTCACTTGAGGTTGCTCCGACATTTCGGTGGGAGCGGGGTCAGAGTTTTAAAGAGCGGTGTTGCTTACTTCTTGATGCTCGGGAAAGGCTTTAACTCCTCACCCTTAACGGTTCCATCGGACTGAACGGTCACAAAAATCTGTCGCCCCGTCCGAATGGCCTTGCTGATTGCACATTGGATAACGCCAAAATCTTTGGCGGCTTTCGCCTGCCCATGAATTTTTGCGTAGTCCTCAAGTGTCATTCGGTTCATAGGCTCACTCCTTGAAGATACACAACAAAGAATACTACGGGTATTCATTAAAGTAAATATCCTAGGTATTTTGAGTGTGATTACTTGCGGTATTAGAATGAGTTGATGGAAAACAAAAAGTCACTGACGACAGAACAGCTTGCAGACGCTGCGCGCCTGAAGGCTTTGTATGAGTCGAAGAAAAAAGAATTAAAAATCACTCAGTACACAATCGCTGACTCTCTGGGGATTTCTCAGGGTGCGGTCGGCCATTACATGAATGGCCGCATTGCACTCAACGTCCCGGTAGTGACAGAGTTAGCGCGGCTCTTGCACGTCTCTGTTTCTGAAATCAGTCCAACCTTAGCCAAGGATGTTTCCCGCTACGCAAGCACAGTTGATGCGAACGTCTCTAACCCAAGAGACCATAAGCCGACTGCGCGCTACCCCGTTTTAAGCAAGGTTCAGGCTGGCGCATGGGATGAAGCCTGTGAACCCTATACGATTAAGGATGTCGATATGTGGCTTGAATCTGACGCACATACGCAAGGAGAGGCTTTCTGGTTGCAGGTAGAAGGCGATTCGATGACTGCGCCGATCGGGCTGAGCATCCCGGCAGGAACCTATGTACTGTTTGATACAGGACGTGAAGCGATCAATGGCAGCCTGGTCGTGGCAAAGTTGACCGATGACAACGAAGCTACGTTTAAGAAGCTAATCATTGATGGCAGCCAGAAGTACCTGAAGGGTCTGAATCCACAGTGGCCTATGGTGCCGGTTAACGGTAACTGCAAGGTGCTGGGTGTGGCGATCGAGACGAAGATGCGGCTGGTTTAAGGCTCAGTGGCCGGAATAAACGTTTGGGTGAGGTTTAATCAAGGAGTCGATATGGAAATTTTAAAGGCAATAGCCGGAGCAAATGACACCCCCCTTCAGCTGGGTGATAGCACGTTAGAGTGCTATGTCCTTGAAGATGGATCGCGAGTTTTTTCGGGTAATGGGCTTCAAAAAGCACTAAAATTCCCTGGTTCTGCAGGCGGCAGTGCATTGGTTAAAATGCTAAATGCAGGGAGGCTTTCAGAGAAGTTAACTATTGATATACTTGATAAAATCAATAACAGAAAGGAGTTTGTTCGGCCTGGTTCTGGAGGACGACTTTCTAAGACCTATGGCTATGATGCAACCCTGCTGATTGACATATGTAATCTTCTCATCGAATGCCGCGAGCAAGGAATTTTAACGCCTAAACAAGAAGAGTATGCTCAGACTGCAAGGGTCATTATCTCTAGCGTTGCAAAGGTTGGCATCATTGGACTTATCGATGAGGTTACCGGTTACCAGCACCAGCGTGAGAAAGATGAACTTCAGAAAATCCTTAAAGCTTATATATCTGAAGACCTTTTACCCTGGCAAAAACGCTTTCCTGACATCTTCTACCGTGAACTTTTTAGGCTCAATGGCTGGGATTACACCCTAGGTAGCATCAAAAAGAGACCAGGAGTAATTGGCACCTGGACCAATAAGCTGATTTATGAACAGCTTCCTCCTGGAGTACTGGACGAATTAAAAGAAAGAACCCCAAAAAGCTCCGCTGGAAATGCCACTGCTCGTTACCATCAGTCCCTAAGTGAAGATATTGGCGAGCCAAATTTATCGGCACAAATTAACAAAACCATCACTTTATTTCAGTTGTCAGACAATATGTCGCATATGTGGAAGCAGTTTAAAAAGCTTCAGGAAAGACAGGCTGGGCAGGAGCAGTTAGATATACCTTTTACGTTCGATGATGACGGTCACACCAAAGAAGAATCATAGCTTTTCCAAACCAGACACATTGATAGCCCGCCACCGAGCGGGCTTTTTTGTGCCTGCAGATCCGACTTCGCAAAAATAAATTACTCATCATTTCAATAGCATGGCTATTCAGAAACCAAAATAAATACTTTGAGTATTTACTTAATTAAATACTATGAGTATTCTTTACCCCATCAGCAGGACGCACTAACCAACAGGATGTTGGGTCGCTCTTTAACATTGATGGGGTTTGTCTCCGCCGAAATGCGGGGAACCAAAGTGAAGTTGGCTTTGGGATTGGATGAATGCGCAGGCTGATGCGCTGAAACGTCAAGATGATGATGCTCAAGCTGCCTGGGCACGGTTCGCAAAGTGGTGAGCGGCAGATTTACCTAGCGAGAAATCATCAATGCCGGGTGTAGTTCAGCACCGGCCATCCAATCACCTAAGCCAATTACCGGAGGTACACATGACAATCGTAATGACCATTCTGGCCTCTGATAACGCCAGAAATCGCCGCAGGGCAAAACGTGCAACTGAGCGTGAGCAGGTTGCAGGAAAGCAGCACATCAGCCGCATCGAGAAGGCTTGCTCTTCCCCTTCTCTGCGTGACAGGCATGAGAGCACATCACAGTGCTTACCGGAGATAGCTATTTTTGCAGCGGGCTATCGCAACTCAAAAGACATCGTAACGGCGAGAGGTTGAATATGAGCGACAAAGAGATGTTTAGGATTGCTTTCGAGCTATGCGAAGACCGCGCCATGGCAAGGCGAATGGTGGCACAAATGAAGCGACAAGCTTTGCAGCCCAGCATGAAAAAGAGCAAATCTAATGGTCGAGCATAGTTATCCTCTTTCTGGCACCAGAACTGAGCGCATCAATTTCATTCGTCATCTCAAGCGATCAGGCGACCATAAAGGTGCACTTAGATTCTGGCTGCTGAATCCAAAAGGGATTAGCAAAAAAACATTTACTGAAATATGAGGCTGCCTAACCCGCAGCCTTTTTCACATCTGGAGGCACCATGATAAGCGACAGAGACTGGTATTTCGGCTGGTTTGTGTTTGGCGTGCTGATGGTGCTGGGGTTTATAGCAGGAGGTTGAGATGGATGCAGAAGAGATTTTGAGCGTGGATTTGCAAGAGTGCGGCGGGGATATACACAGGCATGAGGAAGTAATCCGGCGCTGGCTAGAAATGGACGGAGCTCAAATTACAGAGAAGGAACGAAGCCACGCGATGCACGCAGCCTTTGGCATGTCATTCGAAGCCGACGAGGCTCTGAATCGCGTTCACGCAGATTTATTTGGCTCGATCATTCGGGATTAGGCATTGGGCCAGTAACCACTACAGGAGAGAGAGGAATGGAATGGATTAATTGCAGCGAGCAACTGCCGGAGGGATTTCCAAAGCAGGTTCAGGTTGCCTATGTATCAGATTCTAATGGAGAGCATTGCCTTGATGTTGGCCAGGGAATGCTCTTCCCTGACAGGATTTGGCGATGCGCTGCCTTATTTTATGACGCATCAAATAACGGCTTTCGCTACGGAGAATTTGCGCGTCAAGTAACCCACTGGAGGCCTATGCCTAGCCCACCCACTGAGTGACACCGTAAAGCTGTCTGCTTAGACGGCTTTAAGGTGCTACGCACCAACGCTGAGGTTTCAGCAGGATATATAACCAGAACGTTTCATCCTTATGGGGGCCGCAATGGCCCCTTCTTTTTACACCAACCCTATCGAATCAAGGAACCCACGATGAACTATGCCATCGCGGGCGGCGCCATCGTGGGCGCTGCTCAGCTAAACGAATCACTACTCGACACCATTACCCGCCGCCTGCGTGCCAGCCTGCGCAACCTTATCGACACACTGAACCAGAGAGGCCAGCCATGAAATCACGTTACTTCACGAAAGCTCAGGAGCTTTCAAGAGAGGCTCACCTGTTTGGTGATGGTGCCAAGTGGGCAATGGCAATGCGGTTACTGCGAAGGGCTATGCAATGAAGCTGAAAATTGAGTGCGGCGAACTGAAAACCCGCGCCGGCTATCGCCCCGGCATGATGATTATCGAAGCTGAAGAGGTTTCTCTGCTCGATTTCAGCGGCAAGCAGATGCTCAACCAGTTCGACATCAAAGATGTCATGGAGTGGCTTACAGAGCAGGGTTACACGATTCATCAGGAGATAGCAGCATGATTGACCCGGATATGTATTTCATCGAGATGATGAAAGCCATCTTAGAGCCAGTGCTGGAAGAGATGACACCACAGCAGGCTGCAATGGATGCGGCTGCTGATTACCGTACGGAGCAGCAGGCAGCGAGAATGGGAGTTAGCTATGAGTAAAGAGTTTTACGTCAGGCTGGCAGAGATACAGCGCACACTGGAAGCGCCGAAGGGCCAGTACAACAACTTTGGTAAGTATCACTACCGCAGCTGCGAAGACATCCTTGAGGGTGTGAAGCCACTGCTTAACGGCTTGTTCCTGTCCATCTCTGACGAAATCGTTCTGATTGGTGACCGGTATTACGTTAAAGCCACGGCGACGATCACCGATGGCGAAACCACCCACAGCGCCTCTGCAATGGCCCGTGAGGCTGTCGACAAGAAAGGCATGGATGACGCCCAGATTACCGGCGCGACCAGTTCCTATGCCCGTAAATACTGTCTGAATGGCCTGTTTGGCATCGATGACTCAAAGGATGCTGATACCAATGAGCATCGACAGCAGTCAGCCTCAGCGCCTCAGCAGCAGAAGCCAAAACCTAAACCAGCGGACATCCTGGCTGCCTTCTCTGAGGCCGCACTCAGCAAGACCACTCCGGAAGAGTTGAAGCAGGCATTTGCAAAAGCCTGGCAGATGCTGGATGGCACCCCGGAGCAGGCCAAGGCGAAGGAAGTCTACGACATGAAGAAATCAGAGCTTGAAGGAGCTACAGCATAATGCCAATCAACACGATCACAATCGCAGGTAATGTCGGCAAGGATGCCGTTCTGCGAGTTACCCCAAACGGAAAGCACATTACATCTTTCTCCCTGCCGGCCAAATCAGGAGTTGGTGACAATGAGAAAACGTCCTGGCTGCAATGCAAGATGTTCGGCGCTATGGCTGAGAAGCTGTCGGCATCAATATTGAAAGGCGCGAAGGTCACCGTTACCGGCGAGTTCGTTCTGGAAGAATGGGCAAAGGATGACGGCACCAAAGTTTCGACGCCAACCATTCTCGTGCGGGATATCGACCTGCCGCCAAAGCAGATTGGCCAGCAACAGAATCGACCGCAGCAGTCGCGTGGTCAATCTACCGAACCTGATTACGACACCTCGATTCCTTTCTGATCTAACCCACCAATAAGGCACCGACCATGAACCTCACCGAACCTTCGGCGGACTCTGCACGCCCTGATGAAACGCATTCACAGCGTCTGCATCGGTTGGCTATGCAGGACGCACAGCAGCAGATTGCCGCCCGGTACGGTGAGCGGTGCCGGATTGAATCACGCACAACGGAATCACTGGAGCAGCGGCGCAGGGAGCGCGCCACACGCGAATATGCTCGACAGGCAGCGTTCTATCCGCAGTTGCCACGCATCGTTATGACGAAGCCTGATGTCGTCTGGAATGACTTCCGTACTGAGCTGCGCGGCCGCTTTGGTGCCGTGGTGCAGGACTAACTATTTTCGCCGCGGCTTGAGCCTGACAGTGGAAGTCGAAGGCAATACGATTAAAGTTTTTAATGCGCGATCCGATGATATTCATTTGGCATATTACAAATCAAAAAGGATTTAGCTAATGAGTAGTAATGAAAGATTCATCGACTATAAGTCTACGTTCATAAACTATGAGGGAGAAGAGGTTAAAGGATTGCATATTATGCGTGCGCCTGGCCGCGCAGTGATGATTAGCCAAAGGATAAATTCTGAATCTCCTTCAGTAACAGAGCCATTTTACTTGCCTGATGACCCCAAAGGATTGAGGAAAATTGCAAAGGAGTTGGTGGAGATGGCTAAAAAACTAGAAGGAAAGTCATAGCTGCAACATCCTTTTCCTTGGCCTGAAGTAATACGTCTTATCTACAGTTTAATTTAAAGGCGATATACTCCCCACAGGAGGACATCGCCATGTCACACAACTTAGCAGCACGCAGCAGAGAAGAGCGCGACAGGATTAACGTGGATTTAGCCGCGTCAGGAGTCGCATACAAGGAGCGTATGAATCAGCCTGTTATCCCGCATGAAGTGGAGATGCTGCAGCCTGAAGCTATGAGGGAGTACTTCAGGGAGAGATTGCAGCATTACAGGAACGTTGCGCTGCAGTTCCCGCGCGGCACTGACCCGGTTTATTTTAAGGAGGATAAGGTTTGAGTTGGAACGCAGGGGAATGGTTAAACTTTGGCGTTGCTGCCTCTTCGGCTATTGCCTCAATTAGTGCAATGATAGCAGCATTCATGAGCAAAAACGTAGCCAGAAAGGCCTTGTTCTTACAGAAAAAAACCTCCGAATCCGAAAGAAAAAGAGCCCTAAGAGAAGCTTTGAAATTAAACGCAAGGAAGGCGAATGATTCGGTAGGTAACCTATGGCCAAAAGACTGGGATTACCGGCAAATAAGCGCAATTGCAAACGCTACAGTATCTGCAAAGCAAGATATTTTAGCGGAAATCGAAATATTGCCAGAAAATGAGATTGCTTATTACAAAAGCATCTATCTTACAAACTTGTCTGAAAACATCTATTGGGAATTGCAAAGCCAGTCAACCCCTAAATCAATCTATCTAGGAATAGAGGGGAATATAATGCCCCTAGTTGTCCTGCAGTCGAGGTGGACTGAGGGAAGAGATTTTTTCCACACAGCAGAAAGCTAATTTAAATGTAAGCCGCCCACCGAGGCGGCTTTTTTACGCCCAAATCCCGGAGGTGCCATGCACCTGTTCCTGATAATCATCATGTTCGAAACCGGCACCGTAACCTCCCTGCCGTTTGAAAACTCCGCCAGTTGTATCGAATCCGTTCAGACCATCAGCAAAAACATTCCAGCCAAATCAGGTTGCGTAACCTGCCTGGCAGATAAGGGGAAATGACTATGAAGATTCAAATCGGCGACAAATATCTGGTCACAGCAGACCAGTACAACTACATCCTTCAGGAAAGGAAGGTTGCCAAAGATGGCAAGAATGTCGGCAACGAATACCTGCAAACTGTCGGCTACTTCACCCGAATCAGCCAGCTTGTTACGACCCTGATTCAGCTTGAGGTGCGTCAGTCAGACATCGCCAGCCTGTCGGAAATGGATGCGCTAATCAAAGCAGTAGGCATCCAGTGTGAAGCAGCATTCAAAGCTGAAATGGTGGAGGTGTGACATACACGCAGATGAAATCGACAACGCAGCAGAACTGGAAGCGTTCAACCTTCAACTGGCATTAGCCAACCGTCCGCACCCGACCATGCGCTTCACCGGAGAGTGCCATTACTGTGAGGAGAAAGTATCGACCGGGTTCTTTTGCTGCAGCGAATGCAGGGAAGACCATGAGCGCATTGAGCGCGCTAAACAGCACCGCAAAGTGGCATGAGTCCGGCGCAGGAGAATGCGCTAAGGGCCGTAGCGCGTAAGTGCAGGAGCGAAATCATCAGCGCCATAGATGGCAGGCCCAAATTAGAGCACGACCACATCATCACCACACTTCTCGATAAACACGCCAAATCAATCACCGCACTGCCGCCGAATACCTTCTCAGCCAAGAGATGGCTGGGCTATTACGTGCGGCAGCTGGATAAGGAGAGAGCTTCTGCGAAGTGAAAACGACCATCGACACCTGCCCCGGCGAGTTCCTCATATGACTCGCCTTTTAATTTGCATCCTGTTGGCCCGATGCTGGCAGCATAAGGAGTAGATATGGAAACCTATGCCCTGTCTATGGATGAGGCATGTGCGTTCCTCGGAATTTCCCGCCCCACCTGTCAGCAGTGGATCAAGACCGGCAGGCTCATGGCAACGCGCAAAGACCCGTCAAAACCGAAGTCACCCTACCTCCTCACCCGTCAGGCCTGTATTGCCGCTCTCAATAATCCAATGCACACTGTCGCCGTGAGCGCGGCAGATGCACATGAGGAGAATAAATCATGTCGATCTTCCGCAGAGGTTCCGTCTGGTACGGGAGTTACACGACGCCAGGCGGGAAGCGCATTAAGGAATCTCTTGGCACAGAGGACCGAAAGCAAGCACAGGAGCTTCACGACCGGCGAAAGGCTGAGTTATGGCGAATAAAGCGGCTGGGTGATTTCCCCGACGTTACGTTCGAAGAAGCATGTCTGCGCTGGCTGGAAGAAAAGGCGCACAAGAAATCGCTCGATGCTGATAAGGGCCGGATCGGATTCTGGCTCATGCATTTTGAAGGGGTACTGCTGAAGGATATCAGTGAGGCGAAGATTTACGCCGCGGTCAGCAGGATGACCAACCGCAAAGCAAAGGAACGATGGGAGCAGCGCGCCATGTCGATGGCGAAGAAAGGACTGGATATCGGGGAGTACAAACCGGCTGCCGTGTCCACCTCTACCAAAGCTAAGCACCTGGCATTAATGAAGGCGCTGATGCGCGCAGCGGAGCGTGAGTGGAAATGGATCGAGAAGTCGCCGGTTATCAAAGTGCCTCAGGAAAGAAATAAGCGGGTGCGGTGGCTCGAACCCGCTGAGGCGAAGCGACTGATTGATGAGTGTCCTGAGCCCCTAAAGTCTACCGTAGAGTTCGCGCTTGCAACAGGATTGCGCCGCTCAAACATCGTCGACCTGAAGTGGCAGCAGATTGACCTGCAGAGAAAGGTGGCATGGATATACCCGGAAGAAAGCAAATCAGGCAGAGCTATTGGCGTAGCACTGAATGAAATGGCTGAGTCTGTCCTGAAACGACAGATTGGCCGGCATCACAACTGGGTATTTGTTCACACCGAATCGGTGAAGCGGAATGACGGAACGACTACGGCAAGCGTCCGGAAGATGCGGGTCGATTCAAACACTGCGTGGCGAGCAGCATTGAAACGGGCTGGCATCGAAGATTTCCGGTTCCATGACCTTCGGCATACGTGGGCGAGCTGGTTAATTCAGGCTGGCGTTCCGCTATCGGCGCTGCAGGAAATGGGAGGATGGGAAAGCATCGAAATGGTACAGCGATATGCTCACCTTGCACCTAACCACTTAACGGAGCATGCACGGCAAATTGATGCGATTTTTGGCAGTCGTGTCCCAAATCTGTCCCATGTGGAAAATCTGGTAGCTGGAGGAAGGGGGTAAGTCGTTGAATTTATTTGGCACGCCCTACAGGATTCGAACCTGTGACCTACGGCTTAGAAGGCCGGTGCTCTATCCAGCTGAGCTAAGGGCGCATGGAGATGGCACGGATTATACGTCCGGAAGCGGGTACGTCAACGTTTTTGCCGTTTCTGCGCAGCGAAGTGCTGCGGGATTAACCAATTCGCATCAATGACGCCTGCGCCATTCGCTGAGCGACACCACCTGGCGAGTCGCGGCAGATTCTCCTTCCAGCTCAATCCCTTGCGGTGTGAAACGCGCATTATACTGTTCGCGAAGCGCGTGCAGCTCCTGGCTGTCCGGCTCCAGCTGGCGCAGAAAGCCCAGCGCGAGCAGCAGTTGCTGGCGGCTGATCAGCGGTGAAAAACCGGCGCGACTGAGAATGCCATGCCAGCGCTGGCTGTTCTCCTCGCTGCCGTCCACAATCAGCACCTGCCAGATCAGCAACACCGCCGCACCGTTATGCAGATGCGTTTCATTATCGTGACTCAGATAGTCGGTAAACTCTTTCGCCGCCTCTTTGCCCATCATCGCGGTCATCGACTCCACCTGAACCGGTGGCAACTGCAGCCGCTTGCTGAGCCGCTGAACGGCATGACGTGAGCCTGCGGTGAGCAGCTGAAATCCGGCGACAAACACCACCGCCAGCGTGGCAAACATTATCCAGATCATGACATCTTCCCCTGATAGTTCTGCAGATATCATACGCATGCAGGCAGCCACTCGTCGCGATGAAAAGTCGGAAAGCGCGTATGCGGCTGAAACTGTGACTGACAGCAGCCCACGCTTCTGACAAAATAGCCCCCTTCCCCGATTCAACACAACACAGTGGATTTCCTCTCTGATGGCAGCAAAAATTATTGACGGTAAAACGATTGCGCAGCAGGTGCGCGTTGAGGTTGCGGAAAAAGTGAAGCAGCGTCTGGCGGCCGGAAAACGTGCGCCAGGCCTGGCTGTCGTTCTGGTAGGTGAAAACCCGGCCTCGCAAATCTACGTGGCCAGCAAACGCCGCGCCTGTGAAGAGGTGGGTTTCCATTCCCGCTCTTACGATCTGCCCGCCTCGACCCGCGAAGCTGAGCTGCTGGATCTGATTGATGCGCTCAATCAGGACGATGAGATCGATGGCATCCTGGTTCAGCTTCCGCTGCCCGCCGGTATCGATAACGTCAAAGTGCTGGAGCGCATCACGCCAGACAAAGATGTCGATGGATTCCACCCCTACAACGTTGGCCGTCTGTGTCAGCGTGCGCCGACTCTGCGTCCCTGCACGCCGCGCGGGATTGTCACGCTGCTGGAGCGTTACAACATCGACACCTACGGCCTGAACGCTGTGGTGGTCGGGGCATCGAATATCGTTGGTCGTCCGATGAGCATGGAGCTGCTGCTGGCAGGCTGCACCACCACCGTAACGCACCGCTTTACCAAAGATCTGCGCCATCACGTTGAGCACGCCGATCTGCTGGTGGTGGCGGTCGGTAAGCCGGGCTTTATTCCGGGTGAGTGGATCAAACCCGGTGCTATCGTCATCGACGTTGGCATTAACCGACTGGAGAGCGGCAAAGTCGTGGGCGATGTAGATTTCGACACTGCATCAGAGCGTGCATCCTATATTACCCCGGTGCCAGGCGGCGTTGGCCCGATGACGGTGGCTACCCTGATCCAGAACACGCTGCAGGCGTGTGAAGAGTTTCACGATAAAGAGGTTGTTTAAATGGCAAATTTTTCACTGGGAAAATTCCCGCATGTCGATCTGTGTGACCTGCTGAAGCTGGAAGGCTGGGTTCAGAGCGGTGCACAGGCTAAGATCGTGATTGCCGAGGGCGAAGTGAAGGTCGATGGCGCGGTCGAAACCCGTAAGCGCTGCAAAATCGTGGCCGGTCAGACCGTCGAGTTCTCCGGTTTCCGCACCACGGTCGTTGAGTGATGCGCTGGCGTCCCTGCGGGGACGCCGTTGCAGCATCCACGTCAGCCCTGCGCGTCTGCGCGGTATCAGCCCGCCAGTACGAAAAAGAGCGACCTGCCCGTTAGTCGCAAAAAAAGGGCGATTGCTCGCCCCTTCCGCCCTATTTCCGACGCCAGCTTGAGCCCTGTGGCCCATCTTCGACAATCACGCCCAGCGCGTTGAGTTTGTCGCGGGCGATATCTGCATCCGCCCAGTTTTTGGCGGCACGCGCATCGGCACGGGCTTTCACCCAGTGCTCAATCTCGGCAACCTCTTCGTCATTCACCTGCGCGCCACTCTGCAGGAACAGCTCAGGGTCCTGCTGCAGGATGCCCAGCACGTTGGCCATCTCACGCAGCTTCGACGCCAGGGCATCAGCCGAGGCACCCTCTTCGCTTTTCAGGCGGTTAACTTCACGCGCCATGTCGAACAGCACCGAGTAGGCTTCCGGGGTATTGAAATCGTCATCCATCGCCGCGCGGAATCGCGCTTCAAACGCTTCGCCACCGCTGGCCGGGACACTGCTGTCCGTGTGACGTAACGCCGTGTAGAGGCGCTCCAGCGCCGCACGCGCCTGATTCAGGTTATCTTCGCCATAGTTGAGCTGGCTGCGATAGTGACCGGACATCAGGAAGTAACGCACCGTCTCCGCATCATAATGCTGCAGCACGTCACGCACGGTGAAGAAGTTGCCAAGCGATTTGGACATCTTCTCGCGGTCGACCATCACCATCCCGGAGTGCATCCAGTAATTGACGTAAGGACCCTCATGCGCACAGCTCGACTGGGCGATTTCGTTTTCATGATGCGGGAACATCAGATCGGAGCCGCCGCCGTGAATATCGAAGTGGCTTCCCAGCTGTTTGCAGTTCATCGCCGAGCACTCAATATGCCAGCCCGGGCGACCATTGCCCCACGGTGATGGCCAGGCGGGCTCATCCGCTTTGGACATCTTCCACAGCACGAAGTCCATCGGATTCCGCTTCACGTCGGCCACTTCAACCCGCGCGCCCGCCTGCAGCTGTTCCAGATCCTGACGCGACAGCGCGCCATAGTCGGTGTCGCTGAGCACATCAAACATGACGTCACCATTTTCCGCGACATAGGCGTGCCCGCGTGCGATCAGCGTTTCAACCAGCGCAATGATCTCTGCGATATGGCGGGTCGCGCGTGGTTCCTGATCGGGTGGCAGAATACCCAGTGCGGCAAAATCGTTATGCATTTCGCCAATCATACGATTGGTCAGGGTTTCGATGCTTTCGCCATTTTCATTGGCACGTTTGATGATCTTGTCATCAATGTCCGTAATATTACGCACATAGTTAAGCTCATACCCGAGGTAGCGCAGATAGCGCGACACCACATCAAACGCCACGAACGTCCGCCCATGACCAATGTGACAGAGGTCATACACCGTGATGCCGCAAACATACATGCCGATTTTACCGGCATGAATGGGTTTGAATTCCTCTTTCTGTCGACTCAGGGTGTTATAAATCTTAAGCATTGAACGGTTCCGTTTTCGCGTGTGGTTGACACTTTTAAGTATCCAGACATTGTGCCGTATTTTATCGCTCGCGCGACGCAAAGCAAGCCAACTGCGCCGCGCTGCTGACGCGTCATCGGAATTTATGATATAAGAACCGTCGACTAAAAGGGGTACGCCAGTTAACAGAGCGACCTCAGCTACTGATCACAACCTTTACAGGACAACAAAAATGGTAACTTTCCAGACGAACCATGGCGATATCGTAATCAAAACGTTCGATGACAAAGCGCCGGCCACCGTACAGAACTTCCTGGATTACTGCCGTGAAGGTTTTTACGACAACACCATTTTCCACCGTGTCATCAACGGCTTTATGATCCAGGGCGGCGGTTTCGAACCCGGCATGAAGCAGAAAGAAACCAAAGCTGAAATCAAAAACGAAGCGAACAACGGCCTGAAAAACACCAAAGGGACGCTGGCTATGGCGCGTACCTCTGCGCCGCACTCTGCGACCGCACAGTTCTTCATCAACGTCGCTGACAACGACTTCCTGAACTTCCGTGATGAAAGCGTTCAGGGCTGGGGCTACTGCGTGTTTGCAGAAGTGGTTGAAGGCATGGATGTGGTAGAGAAGATCAAAGCCGTCTCTACCGGCCGCAGCGGTATGCACCAGGATGTGCCAAAAGATGACGTCGTTATCCAGAAAGTGACCGTCAGCGAGTAATGTCGCGCACGCTGTTTATCGCAGATCTCCATCTGTGTCAGGAAGAACCGGCGATTACCGCCGGTTTTCTGCATTTTTTAGCGCGCGAAGCTCCTCACTGCGACGCGCTCTATATTCTCGGCGATCTGTTTGAAGCCTGGATAGGCGATGACGATCCCAATCCGCTGCATCAGCAGGTTGCCGATGCCCTGCGCGCCCTGCCGGTGCCGGTTTACTTTATTCATGGCAACCGCGATTTCCTGCTGGGCCGCCGCTTTGCACGGGCCAGCAACATGACGCTGCTGCCGGAAGAGCAGGTCTTGACGCTCTATGGTCAGCGCGTACTGATCATGCATGGTGACACGCTCTGCACGGACGACGCGGGTTATCTGCGCTTTCGCGCCAGAGTGCATAATCCCTGGATCCAGCGGCTCTTTCTGGCGCTGCCTCTGCGGATCCGTAAGCGGATTGCCGCGCGGATGCGGGCCGACAGCAAGCAGGCTAACCAGCACAAATCTCAGAGCATCATGGATGTGAACCCGGATGCGGTCGTCGCCACCCTGCTGCGCCAGCAGGTGCCGCTGCTGATCCATGGTCACACTCACCGCCCGGCAATTCATACGCTGGCGGTGCAGGGCGAAACGGCACAGCGCGCGGTACTGGGTGCCTGGCACGAACGGGGTTCCATGATTCAGCTTGACGCCAGTGGCATTCAGCTCACTGAATTTGACTTCTGATCTGCCGTTAAACCGACGGCATTAAGCGCGACGCAACCGTTTTCCTTCCGCCTCTGTCATGCTATTCTCGGTGCCCTTCAAAACCTGTCCGCCCGGCCAGGTCTGTTTGTTCATCCACAGGAGTTGACCGCATGTCATCCAACGCCCCGGCTCGCATCGCCATTGTTATGGGTTCCAGAAGTGACTGGGCCACCATGCAGTTCGCCGCTGACATTCTTACCAGCCTGGACGTCCCTTTTCATGTTGAAGTGGTCTCTGCGCACCGCACCCCGGATAAACTGTTCAGCTTCGCCGAAACCGCGGCGGACAACGGTTTTCAGGTGATTATCGCGGGTGCAGGTGGCGCAGCCCATCTGCCGGGGATGCTGGCAGCCAAAACCCTGGTGCCGGTGCTGGGTGTACCGGTGCAGAGCGCGGCGCTGAGCGGCGTCGATAGCCTCTACTCGATCGTGCAGATGCCGCGCGGTATTCCGGTTGGCACGCTGGCGATCGGTAAAGCCGGTGCCGCCAATGCCGCCCTGCTGGCGGCGCAGATTCTGGCGCTGCATGACAGCGCGCTGGCCTCACGTCTCGACACCTGGCGTCAGAGCCAGACCGATGAGGTGCTTAACCACCCCGATCCGCGGGAGGAAGCATGAAGCCGGTTTGCGTACTGGGCAACGGCCAGTTAGGTCGTATGCTGCGCCAGGCGGGTGAACCTCTGGGCATCGCCGTTTATCCGGTAGGTCTGGACGCCGATCCTGCCGCCCTGCCGATCGCCGACAGCGTGATCACCGCCGAGATCGAACGCTGGCCTGAAACCGCGCTGACGCGCGAGCTGGCCAGCCATCCGGCCTTTGTTAACCGCGATATTTTTCCACGTCTGGCCGATCGTCTGACGCAGAAGCAGCTGCTGGACGAGCTTGGCCTGGCCACTGCGCCCTGGCAGTTGCTGTCGGACAACAGCGAATGGCCGGCGGTGTTTGACACCCTGGGCGAGCTGGCGATTGTGAAAAGCCGCACCGGCGGTTACGACGGACGCGGTCAGTGGCGTCTGCGCGCCGGTGATACGCACCAGCTGCCGGATGCCTGCTACGGCGAATGCATCGTTGAACAGGGCATTAACTTTTCCGGTGAAGTCTCGCTGGTGGGCGCGCGCGGCCACGATGGTAACGTCGTGTTCTATCCGCTGACGCATAACCTGCATCAGGAGGGCATTCTGCGCACCAGCGTCGCCCTGCCCCAGGCGGATCGGGCGCAGCAGCAGCAGGCCGAAGCGATGCTGAGTGCGATTATGCATGCGCTGAACTATGTTGGCGTGATGGCGATGGAGTGCTTTGTCACGCCTGACGGACTGCTGATTAACGAGCTGGCGCCGCGTGTCCATAACAGCGGCCACTGGACGCAGAACGGCGCCTCGATCAGCCAGTTTGAGCTGCATCTGCGCGCCATTCTCAGCCTGCCGCTGCCGCAGCCGGTGGTCTTTGCCCCGTCGGCGATGGTCAACCTGATTGGCACCGACGTAAACCTCAGCTGGCTGCAGCAGCCGCTGGTGCATCTGCACTGGTATGACAAAGAGGTGCGTCCGGGCCGTAAAGTGGGCCATCTCAATCTGACCGACAGCGACACGAAGCGGCTTAAGATGGCGCTGAACGCGCTGGTGCCCCAGTTGCCTGCAGAGTACGCCAGCGGTATTGCGTGGGCAGTTGAGAAGCTCTGATCGCCGCCACCGACAGTGCAGGGCGGCCTGATCGGGCCGCTCAGCATGATGGTGCCGTTCTCTCTCAGTCAGCAGCAGACATCGGGAAAAGATCGCAAAAACGCCCTTGCCCGCCCGTCACGCGTGATAACGCTCCTCATCCCTGAGGGGCGTCCGTTAGCGGATTGAATTCATCCTTCCTGCGTAACGCCTCACTCCGGTTTTCCGCCTGTTGATCTGCATAGCGGTAAAAACGGGCGGGATGCGGCCTGTCCTGCCCCGAATCTGACCGCTACGCCGCATCGAACTTCCTGAACAGAGCCTTTCCTTTCAGTAACCGGATACCCAGCCAGCCGCCGCAGAGAGATAACAGCAGCGCGCCGCACAACGGCAGCGCCAGCCAGAGCGTCCAGTCGGGCTGCCACGGGAAGTCAAAGATGCGGGTCTGTAATCCCCACAGCGCCGCTTCTGCCCCCATTGCTGCCGCAACACCGGAGACCACGCCAAGCAGAGCAAACTCATACCATAGCGTGGTGCGCAGCAGGCGCTTACCGGCCCCCAGCGTGCGATAGACGACCAGCTCCTGCCGACGCTGACGCATCCCGACCTGAATCTGCGCCAGCAGCAACAGCAGACCGCAGACGGTGACCAGCACCACCATGATCTCCAGCGCCTGGCTGACCTGCGTCAGCACCTGACCGATCTGCCGCATAATGCTGCCGATATCCAGCAGACTCAGCGTCGGAAAGGCGCGGTTCAGCTGGGCCAGCAGAACCGGATCGGCCGCCATACGGAAGCTGGTGAGCCAGGTCTGCGGCTGACTGTCCAGCGCCCCCGGCGGGAAAATAAAGAAGAAGTTCGGCTTCAGGCTCTCCCAGTCCACTTTACGCAGGCTGGAGATTCGGGCACTGAAGGTCTGCGTATCGCCTTCGAACGTCAGGGTGTCACCGAGCTTCACGCCCAGCCGCTCCGCCAGCTCCACCTCCATTGACACCTCTCCTGCCCCTGGCGGCCAGTGACCGGCCACCAGCGGATTGTGATCCGGACGCTCGGCCAGCGCCGTCAGGTTAAGTTCGCGGTTCAGGGCGTTATCCCGACCAGGATCCGCTGGCTTACCGTTAAGCTCACTGAGCCTTACCCGTGCAATCGGGTAGAAGATTTCGGGCTTAATCTGGTGCGCCTGCAGGAAATCCCGCACCTGCGGCACCTGCTCCGCACTGATGTTCAGCAGGAAGAAGTTCGGGCTGTCCGCCGGTAACTGCTGCTGCCAGCGATCCAGCAGATCGCCCCGCATCACCAGCAGCAGTGCCAGCAGCATAAACGAGAGCGAAAAGGCCGCGAGCTGACTCAGCGTCATGCCGGGCTGACGCAGCAGCCGGTTGATCGCCAGCCGCAGGGCCAGCCTGCGCACCACCAGCCGCCGAAGTAGCAGCAGCGTGCCCCAGCCGGTAATGGCCAGTAAGCCCGCCAGCACCACCACACCGGCCAGCAGCGCCCAGAGCATCTTACTGCCGCCCACCAGCAGGGCTAACAGCGTGATGACAACCGCGGCCATCACCGGGATGTAGAATTTCAGCGGCCAGAGGCTGGCTACCGCATCGCGCCGCAGCACCCGCAACGGCTGCGTCGCCAGCAGCAGACGATAGGGACGCAGCCCCACCAGTAGCGAAATCACAAACAGCGAGCCCACCGCCCATACCCACGGCCAGAGGCTGGCCGCCGGTAAGCTGGCTGGCAGCACCGGTTTCAGCATCGCCATCAGAATCGCTTCCACGCCCTGCCCGATCAGGCCACCGGCTATCGCCGCCAGCAGCAGCACCGCCAGCCACTGACCGATGATCAGACGCTGCAAGGCGCCGTGCGTGGCCCCCAGGGTTTTCAGCACCGCCACCAGATCGTAGCGGCTGCGGCAGTAGTGGCTCATGGCGACCGCCACGGCCGCAATTGCCAGCATCAGGGTCAGCAGGGCCGACAGCAGCAGAAACTGCTGCGCACGCTGCATCGAACGCCCCAGGGCATCCTCTGAGTTCTCAGTGCTGATCCAGCGCTGGTCCGCCCTGATCTGCGGCTCAATCCAGCGGTCGTAGCGGGCCAGCTGGTCGGGATTGCCGGCGAATTTGTAGCGCCAGGTGATTCGGCTGCCAGGCTGGATCGCCCCGGTTTTCGCGGCATCGGCCTGGTTGATCAGCAGACGCGGCGCCATCTCAAAGGGGTTAAAGCCACCATCCGGCTCCTGAATTACCACGCCGCTGATGCGCAGCCGGGTGTCTCCGACGTCCAGCACATCGCCCACGTTCAGATTCAGCAGCGCCATCAGGCGCGGCGCGGCCAGGGCGGTGCCCGCCTGCGGCCTCAGACCTGGCGGTTTAGTCTGCAGCGTGCCGAACATCGGGTAAGCGTCATCGACCGCCTTGACGGAGGCGAGCTGCGGCGACTGGCCGGCAAAGGTCATGGTCATAAAGGTCAGCTGACGGCTGACCGTCAGGCCGGTTTCACGCGCTTTCGCCAGCCAGGCTTCCGGCACCGCCGCGCTACTGCGCAGCGTACGGTCGCCCGCCATAAAGTCACGGCTCTGCTGATTCAGCCCCTTTTCCATGCGATCGCTGATCGATCCCAGCGCCAGGACGCAGGCGACCGCCAGCGTCAGGGCCAGCCAGACAATCAGCAGCGAGGGCGATCGCCACTCCCGCCAGAACCAGCGCCAGATCATTGCTCCTCCCACAGCTTGCCATCACGCAGCCGCAGGCGACGGTCGCAGCGCGCCGCCAGCTGCTCATCGTGCGTCACCAGAATCAGGGTCGTGGCGAAGTCGCGATTCAGGGAAAACAGCAGATCGGCGATGCGGTCACCGGTTTTACGATCGAGATTGCCGGTCGGTTCATCGGCAAACAGCAGGCCCGGACGGCCGCTGAAGGCGCGGGCCAGCGCGACCCGCTGCTGCTCCCCGCCTGAAAGCTGGGCGGGCAGATGGTGCAGACGTTCCCCCAGCCCAAGCAGCGTCAGCAGCTCGCGCGCCTGCTCCCGGCTCTGGCGATCGCTGTCACCGCGCAGCAGCGAAGGCAGCTGCACGTTCTCCTGCGCGTTCAGGGTCGGCACCAGCATAAACGACTGAAACACAAAACCGACCTGTTTAGCGCGCAGGGCCGCGCGCTGCTCCTCATTCATCCGGTGCAGCGGCTGCCCCAGCAGATGGACCTCCCCGCTGCTGCCGTCGTCCAGCCCGGCCAGAATCCCCAGCAGGGTAGATTTGCCGGAACCGGACTCGCCAATCAACGCAAGGGTCTCGGCTGGTTTGACAACCAACTCAACTCCGGTAAGGATGGTTAACTGATGCTCTCCCTGACCGACGGACTTAGTAAGATGATGAACTTCAACAATGTTTTCCGCTGGCATTATCCCTTCCTGTTATTGATGCTTCTGCTGGTGTCGCGTCTGGCGGCTGCCGATACGCTGATGGTGCTGGGCGACAGCCTGAGCGCAGGCTATCGCATGTCTGCCACTGCAGCCTGGCCCAGCCTGCTTGATAAACAGTGGCAGCAGAAACCGAAAGTGGTCAACGCCAGCATCAGCGGTGACACGGCCGCACAGGGGCTGGCCCGTCTGCCTGCGCTATTAAAACAGCATCAGCCCCAGTGGGTGTTAATCGAACTGGGCGGTAATGATGGTCTGCGCGGCTTTCCGCCTGATACCATTGCGCAGACGCTGAGCAAGGCCATTGACGCTATCAAGGCCGCCAGCGCGAAGCCGCTGCTGATGCAGATCCGCCTGCCTGCAAACTATGGCCGCCGCTATACCGAGGCGTTCAGCGGCATCTATCCCGGCTTAGCGCAGCAGCATAACATTCCTCTGGTGCCCTTCTTCATGGAGCAGGTCTACCTGAAACCCGAGTGGATGCAGCAGGATGGCATTCATCCCAATCCCGATGCCCAGCCGTTTATTGCCGGGTTGATGGCAAAAGAACTGGCTCCCTTAGTTAAGCAGCCGTAGCGCGCCTGGATGCGCGAAAAGGGTAAAGAAATGCAAAAAACCATTCTGATTACAGGTTGTTCCAGCGGTATTGGCCTGGTCGCCGCGCAGGATCTGCTGGCACGGGGTTACCGGGTCATCGCCGCCTGCCGCAAAGCGGACGATGTCCTGCGCATGAACACGCTGGGGTTTACGGGCGTACAGCTGGATCTCGACGACCCGCAGAGCGTGGATCAGGCGGCGGATGCCGTGCTCGCGCTCTGTGACAACCGTCTGGCGGCGCTGTTTAACAACGCCGGATTTGGCCTCTATGGTCCGCTGCGGACGCTGTCCCGTCAGCAGCTGGAACAGCAGTTCTCCAGCAATTTCTTTGGCGTTCATCAGCTGACCCTGCGCCTCCTGCCAGCCCTGCGGGCCAGCGGCGATGGCCGTATTATTAACACCAGCTCGGTGCTGGGAGTGATCTCGACGCCCGGCCGTGGCGCCTATGCCGCCAGTAAGTATGCGCTGGAGGCCTGGAGCGATGCGCTGCGGCTTGAGGTGCGCAGCAGCGGGATTCGGGTCAGCCTGATTGAACCCGGTCCGATTGAGACCCGCTTTACTGACAACGTGACCCAGGGCGAACAGCATAATCCGGTGCGCAATCCCGGCATCGCAGCGCGCTTTACCCTGCCACCGGAGGCTATTCTGCCTAAACTGCGTCACGCACTCGAGAGCCCTCATCCGCGTTTACGCTATCCGGTGACAGTGGTCGCACATGTCATGAGCCTGCTGAAACGGTTACTGCCCGGCTGGATGCTGGATCGCATTTTGCGCAGCCACTGATTCACCGGGCGCAATTACGCTTGAAGCCGGGCCAGTTGGCCCCATATCCTTAGAACACTTTTTGCAAAGAGACTTATTCATGTCACCACAAGCTTCGATCGTCGACATCAACGAATCTAACCTGCAGCAGACCCTTGAGCAGTCGATGCAGCTGCCGGTGCTGTTCTACTTCTGGTCTGAGCGCAGCCAGCACTGTCTGGAGCTGACGCCGGTGCTGGAGCGCCTGGCGCAGGAGTACGCGGGGCAGTTTATTCTTGCAAAACTGGATTGTGACAGAGAGCAGCGGGTAGCGGCGCAGTTTGGTCTGCGATCCATCCCGACCGTCTATCTGTTCCAGGATGGTCAGCCGGTTGACGGCTTCCAGGGGCCGCAGCCGGAAGAGGCGATCCGCGCCCTGCTGGAAAAAGTCCTGCCGCGTGAAGAGGAGCTGAAGGCGCAGCAGGCGATGCTGCTGATGCAGGAAGGCAAACCGCTGGAGGCGCTGCCGCTGCTGAAAGAGGCGTGGCAGCTGAGCAATCAGGCCAGCGAGATCGGTTTCCTGCTGGCTGAAGTGCTGATTACCCTGAGCCGCAGTGATGAAGCGGAAGCGGTGCTGAAGGTCGTACCGCTTCAGGATCAGGACACCCGCTATCAGAGCCTGATGGCGCAGATCGACCTGCTGAAGCAGGCCGCAGACACGCCAGAGATTCAGCAACTGCAATCGGAGCTGGATGCGGATCCGACTAACGCTGGACTGGCTGCTAAACTCTCGTTACAGCTGCATCAGGTTGGCCGGAACGAAGAAGCCCTGGAACTGCTGTTCAGCTTCCTCAAATCCGATCTCAATGCCGCTGATGGCCAGGCGCGTAAAATGCTGCAGGAGATTCTGGCGGCGCTGGGAACCGGCGATGCACTTGCCGCCCGTTATCGCCGTCAGCTCTACTCCCTGCTCTACTAACCGGCATCACCTCGGGCCGAAGCGACTCGGCCCGTCAATCTGACAATGTGGAGGTTATATGATTACAGTCATTCCCGCCCTGATTATTCTGGCGCTGGTGGCGGTATGGGCGACCGTCAAAATTGTGCCGCAGGGCTTTCAGTGGACGGTTGAGCGTTTTGGCCGTTACACCCGCACCCTGACGCCAGGACTGAGCCTGGTGATCCCGTTCATGGATCGTGTCGGTCGTAAGATCAACATGATGGAACAGGTGCTGGATATCCCCTCTCAGGAGATTATCTCCAAAGATAACGCCAATGTGACCATCGATGCCGTCTGCTTTATTCAGGTGGTTGATCCCGCACGCGCCGCCTATGAGGTCAGCAATCTTGAGCAGGCGATCCTGAACCTCACCATGACCAATATGCGCACCGTACTGGGCAGCATGGAGCTGGATGAGATGCTCTCTCAGCGCGACAGCATCAATACGCGCCTGCTGCATATCGTGGATGAGGCAACCAACCCGTGGGGCGTCAAGATCACCCGTATTGAGATCCGCGACGTGCGTCCGCCGCAGGAGCTGGTGGGGGCGATGAATGCACAGATGAAAGCGGAGCGCACCAAGCGCGCCGATATTCTGACGGCCGAGGGGGTGCGCCAGGCGGCGATCCTGCGAGCCGAAGGGGATAAGCAGTCGCAGATCCTCAAGGCCGAAGGTGAACGTACCTCGGCGTTCCTGCAGGCAGAAGCGCGTGAACGTCAGGCTGAGGCTGAAGCGAATGCCACGAAGATGGTTTCGGAAGCGATCGCGGCCGGTGATATTCAGGCCATTAACTACTTCGTGGCGCAGAAATATACCGATGCGCTGCAGAAAATCGGCGAGGCCAACAACAGTAAAGTGGTGATGATGCCGCTGGAGGCAAGCAGTCTGCTCGGTTCGATTGCGGGCATTGGTGAACTGCTGAAGGAATCACGCACTGAGTCGACACGCTGATGCTGGTCGGGATCATTGCGCATCCACACTGGTTCTGGCTGACGCTGGGCGGATTACTGCTGGCGGCGGAGATGCTGGGCACCAGCGGTTACCTCCTGTGGAGCGGGCTGGCCGCGCTGATCGTCGGCATCATTGAGTGGATCGTCCCGCTCAGCTGGACCACCCAGGGCTCGCTGTTTGCCGTACTGACGCTGGTCTGCGTTTTCCTGTGGTATCGCTGGATGCGCCAGCGTGAAGCGCATCAGCCGCCCACGGCCCTGAACGCGCGCGGCAGGCAGATGGTCGGTCTGCAACTGACGCTGGAGAGCGCGCTGCACAACCGGACCGGCCATGTGCGCATCGGAGACAGCAGCTGGCGGGTAGAGGCGGAGCAGGATCTGCCCGCAGGTACGCCGGTCGTGGTGGTGGGCATAGAGGGGATCACCCTGCGTATTCAGCCCCGCTGATGCGCGCATCCGGCCAGATTGTTGATGATGGGGCACTCCGCTCCCTCATCGCCCGGACAGGCCTCCGCCAGCGCCAGCAGTCGCGCCCGCATCATATGCAGTTCTTCAATATGCGCCGCGATTTCATCCGCTTTCTGTAGCGTGCGGGCTTTCACATCCGCGCTGTGACGTGACGGATTGTTAAACAGCGCCACCAGCTCACGGCACTCATCCAGCGTAAAGCCGACCTGCCGCGCCTGGCGCAGCAGGTTCAGCTCATCAAGATGATGCGCATTGTAGCGGCGGTAGCCATTTTCACTGCGTAACGGCGGGGTCACGACCCCCTTCTCTTCGTAAAAACGGATCGCCTTGCTGGTCAGTCCGGTCTTCTTCGCCACATCGCTGATGTTCATTCTGGTCCCCTTGACCTTCCCCTTGATGGAAGGTTTATGCTTAAGCATGAATCGAAACTGGCCTGCGGGTCAAATCTGTTAACCAGGGAGTTGATGATGTCACATACTCTTTCTCTGGCACTTGATGGCCTCTCCTGTGGTCACTGTGTCAAACGCGTCAAAGAGGCACTGGAACAGCGCGACGATGTTGATCACGCCGATGTCACCCAGCAGGAGGCGCATGTCTCCGGTCAGGCGGACGCCGCTGCGCTGATCGCCACCATCGAGCAGGCGGGTTATCACGCCACGCTGAAACCGGCGGCTTCCCCAAAGCCTGAACCGTTGACAGCATCGGAGCCGCCGCCGGAGGCGCTGACAACGGAGTCCGCTTCTCATCCGGCAGACAACACACAGTCCACCTATATGCTGCTGATTGAGGGCATGAGCTGCGCCAGCTGCGTCAGTCGCGTGGAAAAGGCGCTGCAGCAGGTTACAGGCGTCAGCCAGGCGCGGGTCAACCTCGGCGAACGCAGCGCGCTGGTGCTGGGGCACGCCGACCCGCAGCAGCTGGTGGCCGCCGTGGATGCCGCGGGCTATGGTGCAGAGGTGGTGGACAACGAACAGGATCGCCGCGAAAAGCAGCAGCACAGCGCCCGCAGCGCGATGCGCCGGTTCAGCTGGCAGGCTGGGGTCGCGCTGGCGTTCGGGGTGCCGCTGATGATCTGGGGCATGGTGGGCGATAACATGATGCTCACCGACAGCAATCAGGGCCTCTGGCGCGGACTGGGGATGCTGACCCTGCTGATCATGGTGCTCACCGGCAGCCACTTCTATCGCAGCGCCTGGCGCAGTCTGCGCAATGGCAGCGCCACCATGGATACGCTGGTGGCGTTGGGCACAGGCGCCGCCTGGATCTACTCATTCAGCGTGGTGCTGTGGCCCGACTTTTTCCCGCCTCAGGCGCGCCATCTCTACTTTGAAGCCAGCGTGATGATTCTGGGTCTGATCAATCTGGGGCACGCCCTTGAGCAGCGCGCACGTCAGCGATCGTCTGAGGCGCTGGAGCGGCTGCTGGACCTGACGCCCGCCCAGGCGCGTCTGGTTGATCCCGGGGGTGACCGGATGATCCCGGTCAGTGCCGTAACGTCCGGCATGACGCTGCGCCTGGTCACCGGCGATCGGGTACCGGTTGATGGTGAAATCAGCACCGGTGAAGCCTGGTTTGATGAGGCGATGCTGACCGGCGAAGCGGTGCCGCAGACCAAAGGTTCGGGTGCGGCGATCTTTGCCGGTACCCTGGTGCAGGATGGATCGGTCACCTTCGTCGCCCGGGCGACCGGCAACGATACCACCCTCTCGCGCATTATCCGGCTGGTACGTCAGGCGCAAAGCAGCAAACCGGATGTGGGGCGGCTGGCCGACCGCATCTCTGCCGTATTCGTGCCCGTTGTGGTGCTGATCGCCCTGCTGAGCGGCGCGGTCTGGTATCTGTTCGGGCCGCAGCCGCAGATCGCCTACATGCTGGTGATTGCCACAACCGTACTGATTATCGCCTGCCCCTGCGCGCTGGGCCTGGCGACTCCCATGTCAATTATTGCCGGTGTGGGCCGCGCGGCCGAGCTGGGCGTGCTGGTGCGCGATGCGGACGCCCTGCAGCGTGCCAGCGAGATCGACACCCTGGTCTTTGATAAAACCGGCACGCTGACGGCAGGCACACCGCAGGTCATGGAGGTGCTGACCTGGAACGGAGCCCGCCGCGAAGCCGTGCTGAACCGGGCGGCGGCGCTGGAGCTGACCTCGGGTCATCCGCTGGCGAAAGCCATCGTGGAGGCGGCGAAACTGCCCCGCTCTCCCGAATTAACGCAATTTCGTACAATACGCGGCAAAGGCGTCAGCGGTACGCTGGAAGGCAGAACGCTGCTGCTGGGCAACGCGGCGCTGCTGCAGGACAACGGCGTGGACTGCCGGATGGCAGAAGCAGAGATAGCGCGCCTGACGCAACAGGGTGCCACGCCGGTCTTACTGGCCGAACAGGGTCAGCTTACTGGTCTGATTGCATTACGTGATGCGCTGCGGCCGGAGAGCAGTGCGGCGCTGAAACGCCTGCATCAGCAGGGCTATCGCCTGATTATGCTGACCGGCGATCATGAGAAGACCGCGCGTGCCATTGCTGACGAAGCCGGAATTGATGAGGTGATTGCGGGGGTGCTGCCGGAAGGAAAAGCCGCGGCTATCGCGCAGTTACAGCAGCAGGGTCGCCGCGTCGCGATGGTGGGCGACGGCATCAACGATGCGCCTGCGCTGGCGCAGGCCGATGTGGGAATTGCGATGGGTGGCGGCAGTGATGTGGCGGTCGAAACCGCGGGCATTACGCTGATGCGCGCCGATCTCAACGGCGTGGCGGATGCATTAGCCCTCTCCTCTGCCACGCTGCGCAATATCCGGCAGAACCTGTTTGGCGCATTTATCTACAACAGTATCGGTATTCCGGTGGCGGCCGGAGTGCTTTATCCGCTGACCGGCACCCTGCTCAGCCCGATTGTAGCCGGCGCCGCGATGGCGCTCTCCTCCATCACCGTGGTCAGCAACGCCAACCGGCTGCTGCGCTACCGGCCGCCGCGTCCGTAATCCCGCTTCAGCGCTGTTTTTCAAGCGCTGAAGTCGCTAGCATGGGGTTTTGAATCGCTAAGGAACGGGAATGTCAGGCAACGTTTGGCGCTCACTGCGCGGCTTTATCAGCCAACTTTTTCCCGCCAGTTACCGCTGGCCTGCGATGGATGTCCGGCTTGGCGATTGTCATCTGCATCTGGTTGGCAGCATCCATATGGGCACGCGCGATATGCAACCGCTCCCCGCCCGTCTGCTGCGTCAGTTACAGCAGGCGGATGCGCTGATTGTGGAAGCCGATATAACCCAGGGGGGCTCACCCTTTGATCATCGCGGCGATCGTCCGGCTCTCTCTGCCCGCCTGGAGAGCCACGCGATGCAGACCCTGACGGCGCTGTGCCAGGAGATGAGCCTGGATTTGAGCCTGTTTGACCATCTGCCGGCCTGGCAGGTTGCGCTGATGCTGCAGGCTCAGCAGGCCCAGCGGCTGGGGTTGCGACCCGACTACGGCATCGATTATCAGCTTTTACAGGCGGCAAAGGGGCTGAACAAGCCGGTAATTGAGCTGGAAGGGGCCGATGCGCAGATCGCCCTGCTGACCGCGCTACCGGATGATGGCATGGCGCTGTTGCAGGATACGCTGCAGCACTGGCATACCAACGCGCGACTGCTGCAGATGATGGTGAGCTGGTGGCTGGATACGCCGCCACGCCAGCCCGAAATCACCCTGCCCGCCACCTTCAGCCAGGCACTGAACGAGACGCTGATCGGACAGCGCAATGCGCAGTGGTGTCAACGTCTGCAGACGCTGACGGCAGGAAACTATGTGGTGGCGGTCGGCGCCCTGCACCTCTATGGCGAAGACAATCTGCCGGAGATGCTGAAGCGGCCCTGAAAAAAGAGAGCCGATAACATTATCGGCCCGTCAAAGAGGAATGTGTTTATGATTCTGGTTATCGCTCAGCAATCGGATTGCTGGCGCGCGGCCAATTTTCACTCAAAGCACAAAATTTCGCCACCTTTTTCCCTGTTTATGCGCAATAAGATTTTTCTGAGTAAGGAACCTGTATGACGCCCGCCGTAAAACTACTGGAAAAACAGAAAGTCAGCTTCACGCTTCACCCTTATGAACATGACAGCAGCGAAACCCATTTTGGTGATGAAGCGGTCCGGAAACTCAATCTGGATGCACGTCAGGTGTTTAAAACGCTGCTGGTGGCGCTGAACGGTGAGGCGAAACAGTTAGCCGTTGCGGTGACGCCCGTGCCGACCCAGCTGGATCTGAAAAAGGTGGCTAAGGCCCTGGGCGCGAAAAAAGCAGAGATGGCCGATCCGCAGCTGGCACAGCGGGTGACTGGCTATCTGGTGGGCGGGATCAGCCCGCTCGGCCAGAAAAAACGGCTGCCGACGGTGATTGATCACTCCGCCCGCGCATTCAACGCCATGTTTATCTCCGGCGGCAAGCGCGGGCTGGATATCGAACTGGCACCTGACGATCTGGCTCGTCTGCTGGATGCGCCGTTTGCCGATATTGCCCGCCACGACTAAACCCGTGGCTGAGCGCAGAGCTGATCGATCATCCAGCGTCCCGCCGGGCCGGGTGGCGTGCGTCGTGACCAGACCACCTCCACCGCGATATGCTGTGGCCAGCCCGGCATCGACAGCTCCTTCAGGACGCCATGCCCGAACTGCTTCACCAGCCAGCGCGGCAGGATCGTCCAGCCAAATCCCTGCTCCGCCATCTCCAGCAGCAGCAGATAGGTCGGCGCTGACCAGATACGCCCCGTTGGTGCGGGTTCAGCGGCCTCTATCCAGGTGTTGAGTCGCAGATGCCGGACGCCTTCCAGCTCGCTTTCACTGAGGGTGTTATGCCGGGCCAGCGGATGATCGCGATGTAAAAAAACCGCCATCTGTGCCTCAACCTGCAGGCGTGCCACTGCGATATCCACCGGCAGAACAGGCTGCGCCCGCACCACCCCCAGGTGAACCCGCCCGGCCTGCAGCAGATCCAGCACATCGCCATCCTCAGCAATCATGACTTCCAGCTCAATCTCCGGGTAACGGGCATCAAACTGCCTGAGCAGCTGTTCGTGGTGATCGGTTTGCCAGAAATCGGACATGGCAAAACTGAGCCGTGGCTCGACGCCCTGCGACAGTCGTATTGCCAGCGCATCCAGCCGCTCACTCGCCGACAGGATCTGCTGGATCTGCGGGACGACACGGCGTCCCTGCTCGGTGAGCATCGGCTGGCGGCCCGCGCGGTCAAACAGCGCAAAGCCGAGATCGTCCTCCAGACTGGCGACCGCCGCGCTGATGGTGGACTGACTTTTACCCAGCGCGCGCGCCGCAGCGGAGAACGATCCGCTCGCCACGGTCTGCATAAACGCCTCAAGAGATTCCGGGGAGTAACGCATTTAATCCATCGCTTTTTCCGATAGGTAATCATTTTATCTTAGCATTCCGGCGTGTAAGAATGCGCCGCATTATGCAAGGAGATAGAGTTATGCGTACCCGCTCACTGAAAGAACGTATTCTGCACGCTGTCTGTTTTGAAACGCTGGCGATTCTGACCGTATCGCCCCTGGCGGCCTGGATTATGAATAAGCCCCTGTTTCAGATGGGATCACTGGCGATCATACTCTCGACCGTCGCGATGCTCTGGAACATGATCTATAACAGCGGATTTGATCGTCTCTACGCGCCAGGCCAGAAGCGCGGCACGGGCGTGCGCATACTGCATGCGCTGGGGTTTGAAGGCGGATTTATCCTGATTGGCCTGCCGATTGCGGCCGCGATGCTGCACATCTCCCTGTGGCAGGCGCTGCTGGTGGAAATCGTCTTTTTCCTCTTCTTCCTGCCCTACACGATGCTCTACAACTGGGTCTGGGACAAACTGCGCGAGCGCTGGATCAGACGTCACCCCTGCCGGGCGTCATAAAAACGGGAGGCGCAGGCGCCTCCCGGTGCGTTCAGTGCGAGGCGGCCGTTTCATTTCCCCACGGCCAGATCCACGCCAGAATCATTTTTGGATAGTTACGCTTACGCGCTTTTTCCGCCGCTTCATCCCTGGCCCGGATCTGTTCATCGGTCAGATGAACGATCTCTCCCCTGGGCTGATAGTCACTGGCTTTCACCGGCGAATGGGTCCTGATCCAGTCACGCAGGACCTGCGCATCGACGGCGCCGGTGTTAAGATAACCGGCATGATCGTCCAGTCGCGGATAGCCATCACCGCCCGCCGCATTGAAGCTGTTCGTCGCCATGCGATAGTGCTGCGCGTCGTCAATCGGCTTACCGTTAATTGTGACGTTGCTGACCCCTTTTCCATCGGCGGTCAGGCCGACGCCGGCAAACTGCGCATAACCGCCTGAGTCAGGCTGAATGTTCGCGACCACCGCCAGATAGCGTTTAATTTCCGCACCGGTGAGGCTGACCGACACCACCTGATTACCAAACGGCTGAACCTGCAGCAGATCGCGCCAGTTCAGCTTGCCCGACCTCAGCGAGGTGCGAATACCTCCGCCACTCATCACCCCGAAATCGGCTTTGGTGTGTGCCATCTGCGCCCGCAGGATCAGCTGGCCCAGACTGGTCTGCTGAAAGCGGACCTGCTCTTTTTCACCGCTGAAGCTGCCATCGGCGCTGCCGACGCTCTCGGTTAACTTCGCCTCGGCCCGTTTCTGGAACGGCATCAGCAGCTTCATCATGGCGGTATTCTTTGGGATCTCCTCCTGCCAGTTGAGCCAGGTTTCGCTGCCATCCGCATTCTTCACCGGATGCTTAAGGTTGACCGGCACCAGCTGATACGCCTCCAGCGTCACCTCACCGTTGCGGAACGTGAAATCGCCCCGTCCGACATATTTGCCCCACTTGTCGGCCTGCATGATCCAGATCCCGTTCTGCTTATCAGGCTGACACGGCTGGCCGGGCTGATAATTTTTTACGCTGACGTTCTCTTTTTCCATGCAGACCGCGTCATGTGAATGTCCGCCGACAATCAGATCGATCGTGCCGGCTGGCAGGCTGCGCGCCAGGGTAACATCATCAATACCGTTGCTGCCGTGCTGGCCATTGTCATAGTGGCCAAGATGGGTCAGCGCGACAATCACGTCTGGCTTCTCCGTCGCACGCAGCTGCTTCACCGCCTTCACCGCTTCGGCGACAGGATCGCGGAACTCGGTATCTTTAAGGCCCGCAGGATTGGCGAGTTTTGCGGTGTCCGGCGTGATCAGCCCGACAACCGCAATTTTCAGTCCGAGACGGTTGAAAACGGCCCACGGCTTAAACAGACGCTGGCCGCTGCTTTTCTGATAAACGTTGGCGGCCAGCAGCGGGAAGCGCGCCCACTTCTCCTGCTTGCGCAGAACCGCAATCGGTTTGTCGAACTCATGATTGCCCAGCGTCATGGCATCGTAGCCAATCAGGTTCATGGCGCGGAAATCGGGTTCGGCATCCAGCTCGTCAGATTCCGGCACGCCCGTGTTCACATCACCGGCAGAGAGGATCAGGGCGCCCCCGCCTCTGGCCTGCACATCGTAGCGCAGCGTATCCATCAGGGTTTTCTGCGCCGCGAGGCCATACTCGCCCTGCTCGTTAAACCAGAAATGTCCGTGCTCATCGTTAGTGTGCAGCAGGCTGAAGCGATAGGTGCGGTCGGCCACGGCGGCCTGTGACAACAGCGGCATCAGAGCCATCAGTAATGCCGCACCCGCCCCTGTCCATTTCGATAACAACACTGTGATTCTCCTTAATGACCGTCTGGCCCGATTTTCTGCCTCTTTGCCCCTCTGTGTCGCACATTCCCCCGGTGAACTCAAGGCCAACTCGCATTTGCGCTGCAGGAGAGGCGCCGCTTTTCATCGCTGGCCCGTTTTTTCTGCGTCTGGCCCTGTAAGTCAGGCCATTTTTCTCTGCGCCCGTTTCTGTAACGACTATCAGGGCGGGCTGGCATTTCTGATGTTAATCGTTTGTTTACGCCAGTAAAACGGCGGCTCACCCGCTTTATCCTTACGGCTGACGCATTTTCTGCTTAAACCGACCATCGGCAGGGAGTTTAACGGGGATAATTTTTGTTTGTCTGGGCCGGTTGAAACCGTCAAATCGGCCATCATTATGGATAATGCGCTAAAATGCCCTTTCAATTGCATATATCACTTTTTTTACGATTTTTTGCAGCTATTCCCGCAAATTAAACAGCGAAGGAATTGATTTTGCATTAAACTCGTTTGTTACAAGCGGATACATTTGCATACAAGGAGACAGGCATGCATCACACCACACCGTTGATCACCACCATTGTCGGGGCACTGGTTCTGGCGTTTCTCCTTGGGATGCTGGCGAATCGCCTGCGTATTTCGCCGCTGGTCGGCTACCTGATAGCGGGCGTACTGGCGGGGCCCTTTACCCCCGGCTTTGTCGCCGATACCAATCTGGCCCCTGAACTGGCAGAACTGGGCGTTATCCTGCTGATGTTCGGCGTCGGTCTGCACTTCTCGATGAAAGATCTGATGTCGGTAAAGTCGATCGCCATTCCCGGTGCCATTGCACAGATTGCGGTCGCGACGTTACTGGGAATGGGCCTGTCATGGACGCTGGGCTGGTCGTGGATGACCGGCCTGGTATTTGGTCTCTGTCTCTCCACCGCCAGTACCGTGGTATTGCTGCGCGCGTTAGAGGAGCGGCAGCTGATCGACAGCCAGCGCGGGCAGATTGCGATTGGCTGGCTGATTGTTGAAGATCTGGTGATGGTGCTGACGCTGGTGCTGCTGCCGGCGATTGCCGGCATGATGGAACAGGGCAACGCCAGCGCCGGACTGCTGGCCTGGGATCTGCTGTGGACCATCGGGAAGGTGGCGGCCTTTATGGTGCTGATGATGGTGGTGGGACGCCGTGCAGTGCCCTGGATCCTCGCCCGCAGCGCCGCCACCGGTTCGCGTGAGCTGTTTACGCTGGCGGTGCTGGCCCTGGCACTGGGCATCGCGTTCGGAGCGGTGGAGTTCTTCGATGTCTCCTTTGCGCTGGGCGCGTTCTTCGCCGGTATGGTGCTGAACGAGTCAGAGCTGAGCCATCGCGCCGCGCGCGACACCCTGCCCCTGCGCGACGCCTTTGCCGTGCTCTTCTTCGTTTCGGTCGGCATGCTGTTCGACCCGGCGATCCTGGTGACGCAGCCGCTGGCCGTGCTGGGCGCGCTGGTGATTATTGTGGTCGGTAAGTCGGTCGCCGCCTGGCTGCTGGTGTCGCTGCTCGGCCATTCACGCCGTACCGCCCTGACCATCTCGGTCAGCCTGGCGCAGATTGGTGAGTTCGCCTTTATCCTGGCCGGTCTGGGTATCTCGCTGGGGCTGCTGAGCGATGAGGGGCGCAACCTGGTGCTGGCCGCCGCCATCCTGTCAATTATGCTTAACCCGATCCTGTTTACCCTGCTGGAGCGTTTCCTGGCGAAAACGGAGAGCATGGAGGAGCAGACCCTGGAAGAGGCGATCGAAGAGGAGAAACAGATCCCGGTCGACTTCTGCAATCACGCCGTGATCGTGGGGTATGGCCGGGTGGGCAGCCTGATTGGTCAGAAACTGCTGGAGGCAAATGTCCCGCTGGTGGTGGTGGAAAATTCCCGCACCCGGGTCGAAGCCCTGCGCGAACGGGGTATCCGGGCGGTTCTGGGTAATGCCGCACGCGCGGAGACGATGGAGCTGGCACGGCTCGACTGCGCACGCTGGCTGCTGCTGACGATCCCGAATGGCTACGAAGCGGGTGAAGTGGTCACCGCCGCACGGGAAAAACATCCCGATATTGAGATTATCGCCCGGGCGCACTATGACGACGAGGTAGAGTACATCATGGAACGGGGCGCGACCCGCGTGGTGATGGGTGAGCGTGAGATTGCCAGCAGTATGCTGCAGATCCTGCAGGATGAGATGACACAGGGTGAAGATTTACAGCCCTGCGATGTGGTGCGCTGATCCCTGTTCAGTAAAACCTGGCAGGCTCCTGATGTTTTCCTCTGAGGCCCTTCTGTTGAGAAGGGCCTTTTTTATCGCCCCAAGGCCCGGCGTTACCGATCCCAGTAAGACTCTTCGAGGCTGTCTTCCCGCTCCGGCAGGCCGCGGGTTAAACGCGGCGAGTGCTGGTTCAGCACCTGATAGCTGACGCGATTGGCATACTTGCAGACCTGCGCCAGCGACGAGTAGGTCAGATAAGGACGGGCATGTTTGCTGGAGTTAGGCACGTTGAGGCTGTGATAGTTATTGGCAGTGATGTCATGCAGTAACGCTGCCAGCGCACCATCGCCGGCACCGTTGGTGTTCATGATCTTTTCCGGCCCGCCCATGTAAGGCGCGATGTGCGAGAAAACGCGCAGCGGCTGCTGGCAATCCTGCTGGCGCATCACCCGGCTGAACTCATACTGGTTGAACTCCGCAATCGCGCCAGGCAGCAGCGGATGGTTGGTTTTGCGTTTGAACTCATCCTCGGTGTAGCCCGCCATATAGAGTCCGATGGGGCCCGCGGTGCAGAGCACCAGATCCACCCAGTCGAGCGCCATGTTGGACGCGAGCAGCGGATCGGCTTCGCCGGTCAGCGCCAGCGCCTCCTCTTCATTCATCGCCACGATGCTGACGTGCTCACGCAGGAAGTCGCGCCAGAACTGAGGATTGTCAGCGATAACATGTTTAGTGCCCAGCGTCAGAACGACCGGCACGTTGTGACGTTTGGCGTACTCGATCGCCTTCAGCGTCGCCTGCGGCATCGGTTCCCCTTCGGCGCAGCGCACCAGGTAAGAGGTCAGCACCAGCGCAGAGGCACCGGCGATCACCGCTTCCGGCACGTTATCCGGATGCAGCTGATTCATCTGGCCGGGGCTGATTGCAAAGGTTCGCTCGCCATGTTCGCCAATCAGCGTAAAGCAGCGGCCAATGGCGCCATCGACACCCTGCAGATAGTTAAGATCGACCCGGCTGGAGGTGTTGCAGAGGTAGCGATAGGCGTAACCACCGATCTGGATGTTGTTGCACATCACGCCCAGCAGTACCGAGCGGTCATCGGCCAGCACTGAGAAGTTGTGCAGCGTGTTACCGATGGTGCCACCGGCAAACTGATGGGTAATCAGCGCGTCGCGCATCAGCTCACTGTACAACGCTTCCGCGACATCATTATCGATAACCAGCGAGTGCCCGGCGCTCAGGCCATAACGGGCGAGAAAAGCGTCATCGACTTTAGCTTCAATATCGACCAGCGTCTGATCGATACCCACCACCCAACTGCCCGCATCAACGTCATGCTGAATAGGCTGTAACAGGGGGTCGCGTGCGCTGACAGGAAAGTAATGTTTGGATTTGCGTTTGCCGGGAAATTTCATCGGGAGGTGCCGTCTGGAAAACAGGCGGAGAATGATACCACACTCTCCGCCCTGGCTTTAACGGCGAGCGTTAACCAGTTGTTCCATCATGTCGATATGCGCCTCATCGGCGTTCAGCGCAGGGATATACTCAAACTTCTCGCCCCCGGCGTGCATGAAGATTTCGCAGTTTTCACCGCTGATCTCTTCCAGCGTCTCCAGGCAGTCGGAGGAGAAGCCCGGACTCATCACCTGCACATGCTTTATCCCTTTACCCGGCAGACTCTCCATGGTTTTGTCGGTATAAGGCATCAGCCAGGGCTCACGGCCAAAGCGCGACTGGAAAGTCATCATATATTGATCGTCGCGCAGGCCCAGTGCTTTCACCAGGGCCGCCGTCGTATCGGCGCAGCGCTGCGGATAGTCATCGCCTTCGTTGGCAAACCGCTGTGGAATGCCGTGGAACGACAGAACCAGCAGGTCGGGCTGACCATGCTTTTCAAAGGATCGCTCTACCGTCGCTTTCAGCGCAGCGATATAGGCCGGATGTTCGGCGTAGTCACGGATGAACTGCACGTCGGGCAGCGAACGGTAGCCTCTGAAGACCGTTGTCAGACCATCCCACACGGCCGCCACAGTAGAGCAGGAGAATTGCGGATAGAGCGGCAGCACGATCAGGCGGGTAACCCCCTGCGCCATCAGCTTATCGACCGCGCTTTTCAGGCTCGGATTACCGTAGCTCATGCCCAGTTCGACGGGCATATCGACACGCGCCGCCAGGGCATCGCGCTGACGCTGGCTGTAGACCAGCAGCGGGGAGCCACCTTCCATCCAGACTGAAGCGTAGAGCTTCGACACGCGCGGCGAGCGAAACGGCAGAATCACAGCATTGAGCACCGGCCACCAGAGCCAGCGGGGCGCATCGACTACGCGCGGATCGCTTAAAAACTGTTTGAGATAACGTTTAACTGCAGGTGTGGTTGGGGCGTCTGGTGTACCTAAATTAACCAGTAACACGCCGGGCTTATCTTGCCTCATTTGAGTTCCTTGATGACTACGGGGATGCGTGAAAACAGGGAAATTGTAGCGGAATTAGTGGGAGGTAAAAGCAATTACTGCAAAAGGGGCCGGTAATCCCGGCCCCACTGCGCTTAGCCGAGGATCTTAGCCAGTTCGGCACTCACTTCGGTCACTTTACGGGTGCCGTCGATTTTGTGATAGGCGGTGTTGCCCGCTTCCGCTTCTTTGCTGTAGTAAGCAATCAGCGGCGCGGTCATCTGATGGTACTCCACCAGGCGTTTGCGCACGGTCTCTTCCTGATCGTCTTTACGGGTGGTCAGCTCTTCGCCGGTCACGTCATCTTTGCCTTCCACTTTCGGTGGATTAAAGGTGACGTGATAGACGCGGCCAGATGGCGTGTGAACGCGACGGCCCACGATACGCTCAACGATCAGTTCATCCGGAACAGCGAACTCCAGAACGTGATCAACGGTGATCCCGGCTTCTTTCATTGCATCCGCCTGAGGAATGGTGCGTGGGAAACCGTCCAGCAGGAAACCATTTTTGCAGTCTTCCTGGGTGATACGCTCTTTCACCAGCGCAATCACCAGCTCATCGGTCACCAGTTTGCCAGCATCCATAATGGCTTTCGCCTGGTTGCCCAGCTCGCTGCCTGCTTTTACCGCTGCACGCAACATGTCGCCGGTGGAGATTTGCGGAATGCCATACTTCTCCATGATGAATTGGGCCTGAGTCCCCTTACCTGCGCCCGGAGCTCCGAGCAGAATAATACGCATTGCGTAAATCCCCTTGCGAATCGCATTGATCTATCTTCGAAGCCGAAGAACATACCATTATGACCCGCGCATCACAAGGAAGCGCGCGGATTGCACCGGGCAACCTCACGGGATTCAGTGTCCTGAAGCGGGCCCGCCGGGCCTGCCTGCCATTTTTTCAGATTTACCGCCTGCACCGAGCAGGAACTGCAGCCGCCGGCTCAGCTGGTGCGTCATATTTACGCTTTTTTTACCGCTGCCGCGCACGTTCGCATTGAGTTGCAGCCGGGAGTGCTGTGGCCATTTCACTACATCGTCAGCGTCTGACAGCGTCGAAATCAGGGCAGGCGGCACGTTAAAGCTGGCAAAGGGCAGGCCGGGCTGATGACAGGAGTTCAGCGGCAGCGGGCTGGAGAGGGAGAGCGCATCGACGGTCGCGGCGTTGTAAGGCCGCCACTGCGGGTCGCGGAGGCGGCGAAGGGCGTCCTGGGTCGCGGTCAGGGTCAGTCCCTGTTCAAACAGGCGTAGTTCGCTGCGCACCAGGGTGCTGAAGTCGTGGGTGCGTAACGCCACCAGCACCAGATCGCTGCAGATCTCGGCGTGGCGATCCAGTCGGGTGACAAACAGATGCGCCTCATCGATCAGCTTCTGATGCAGCACGCTGGCGAAACTCTCGCTCGCCTCCGTCACCCCCTGATTCTGGCAGTCGCGCAGCGGACGCACCCGCCCGTTGGGCAGTTCAACATGCGGCACCAGCATAATGCTGCCCGCAATCAGCGGCACTGCGGGCAACGTCGTCAGTTCGGTTATCGGATAGCGCGAGGCGTAACGCTGCTGGTTGCGCGCCTGCTCCTGACGCAGAAACAGCTGAGAAAGCAGGACTTTCGCCACATGCAGCGAAGGGGCAAAGAAGAGATCGAACTGCTCCAGACTGTAAAAGCGTGAAAGCGCCAGACGTAACCGATGGCGCGCCTCTGCTGACGTTTCAGAGGGTGAAGAACCGTGTGCCATGGCTGTCTCGCTTTGGTCAGTGTGCGGCGTGAGCGCAGGTTAAGCGAGGCGGAATATCCGTGAAAAATCACAGATATAAGGCTGAGTCAACCCGCCAGAATTTGCCCTGTAGAGTAGGTCAATGCGGCTGGACTTTAAAATGATATAAACTGACAATCCCTGTTAGTTTTTTGCACAGGGGATAAGGATGAACGGTTTGCCGCCACTGAGGGCGCTGCACTATTTTCATCAGGCGGCCTTACACTGCAGTTTTAGCGTGGCGGCTGTCCATCTGCATGTCACACACAGCGCCATCAGTCATCAGATCCGTCAGCTCGAAAGCTGGATGGGCAAGCCGCTGTTTGTACGCAGTAATGGCCGCGTCAGGCTTACCTCACACGGCGATCGGCTGCTGCTGAGCTGTCAGCAGGCGTTCAGCGAACTGCGGACCAGCTGTGAGCACATCCGGACCGGCCTGCTGGAGCAGATCCGCATCTCCTGTCCCCCCAGCTTTTTATCGCAATGGCTGATCCCCCGTATCGCCACCTTTTATCAGCGCTATCCGGAGATCGACGTTCACTTTCAGCCGCTGGCAGAGGTTGCACAGCTGCACAGTGAACATGTGGATGTGCTGATCCTGAGCCAGAGTGAGCGCCCCGAAGCCGACATTGATGCGACCCTGATCAGCGAAGAGGAGATTGGCCCGCTCTGCGCCCCACACTTTGCCTCACAGCTGCGGGCGAGCAGGGATCTGGCAACGATGCCCCTGCTGCATGCAGATACCCGGCGGCACGCCTGGTCGGAGTGGGCAGAAAGAACGGGAAGCACGGGACAGTTTACCGGGGGGCAGCATTTTGAGACGCTGACGCTGGGGATTCAGGCTGCGCGAAGTGGTCTCGGGATCCTGATGGCGCCGCGTCTACTGGTGCGCCGGGAGCTGGAAGAGGGAACGCTGCTCGCCCCATTAGGTTTTGTGCGGGTGGAACGCGCCACCTGGATGATGACGAAGCAGAGCCGGCGTCACGACAGAGAGATCAGCCTGTTTCGCGCCTGGCTGCAGGATGCCGCGCAGCCATAAAAAAAAGCCGGTGAATCTCACCGGCTTTTAGCGTTATGCCGTCAGCAGCTGGTTCATGCGACGGATAAACTGGTTAGGATCGTCCAGGGTGCCGCGCTCTGCCAGCAGCGCCTGATCGAGCAGCAGCTCGATCCACTCGCCGAAGCGTGCTTCATCCTGGGTATCCGCAACGCGTTTCACCAGCGGGTGATCCGGGTTGAGTTCAAACAGATATTTCACCTCCGGCACCTCCTGTCCGGCCGCCGCAAACAGCTTCGCCATCTGGGTGGTCATCTCGTTGGCATCGGTGGTCACGATGGCAGGCGTATCGGTCAGACGATGCGTCAGACGCACCTCTTTCACGCGCTCGCCCAGCAGGTTTTTCACCCGCTCAACAAACGGCTCCAGCGCCTTTTCTGCTTCTTTCTGCTCTTCGGTCTCTTCGTCCGCCAGCTTGCTCAGTGATTCGTCCGCCTTGCTGACTGACTGGAACGCTTTGCCGTCGAACTCGGTGAGGTAGCTCATCATCCATTCGTCGATGCGATCGGAGAGCAGCAGCACTTCGATGCCTTTTTTGCGGAACAGCTCCAGATGCGGGCTGCTCTTCGCGGCGGCATAGCTGTCAGCGGTGATATAGTAGATCTTCTCCTGACCTTCCACCATGCGGCTGACGTAATCTTCCAGGGAAATGGTCTGCGCCGCGCCGTCGCTCTGCGTGGTCGCAAAACGCAGCAGCTTCGCAATCGCTTCCTGATTGGCGTGATCTTCTGCCGGGCCCTCTTTCAGCACCAGACCAAACTCTTTCCAGAAGGTCTGATATTTTTCGCTGTCATCTTTCGCCAGTTTTTCCAGCATCTGCAGGGTGCGCTTAGTCAGCGCGCCGCGCAGGCTCTGAGTCACCCGGCTGTCCTGCAGGATTTCACGGGAGACGTTCAGCGGCAGATCGTTGGAGTCAATCAGGCCACGCACGAAGCGCAGGTAGTTCGGCATAAACTGCTCGGCGTCATCCATGATAAAGACGCGCTGAACATAGAGCTTCAGGCCATGTTTATGATCGCGGTTCCACATATCGAACGGGGCACGCGCCGGAATGTAGAGCAGGCTGGTGTACTCCTGCTTGCCTTCCACCCGGTTGTGGCTCCAGGCGACCGGATCGCTGAAGTCGTGGGCGATATGCTTGTAGAACTCGTTGTACTCTTCGTCGCTGATGTCAGATTTATTGCGGGTCCACAGCGCCTGGGCTTTGTTGATTTTTTCCCAGTGCGTGCCCTCGCCCTCTTCATCTTTAGCTTCGATCTCCACCGGCAGCGCGATGTGATCGGAGTATTTGCTGATGATGTTGCGGACGCGCCAGATATCCAGGAACTCATCTTCGCCTTCGCGCAGATGCAGGGTGATCTCGGTACCGCGATCGGCCTTCTCGATCTCAGCCAGGGTATATTCGCCCTCGCCCGCCGACTCCCAGAATACCGCTTCATGCGCTGCTGCGCCCGCGGCACGGGTGCGCACGGTGACTTTGTCCGCCACGATAAAGGCAGAGTAGAAACCTACACCGAACTGACCGATCAGCTGGCTGTCTTTAGCCTGATCGGAGCCCAGGGATTCAAGGAAAGATTTAGTGCCCGATTTGGCGATAGTCCCGAGGTTCTCAATGACCTCGTCGCGACGCATACCGATACCGTTGTCGCTGAGCGTCAGGGTACGGTTGTCCTTATCAACAGAGAGACGAACGCGCAGCTCGCCATCACCTTCATAGAGGCTGGAGTCTGACAGCGCGCGGAACCGCAGCTTGTCTGCCGCATCCGAGGCGTTGGAGATCAGCTCACGCAGGAAAATCTCTTTGTTTGAATAGAGAGAATGGATCATCAGGTGCAGAAGTTGTTTTACTTCCGACTGAAAGCCACGGGTCTCTTGTCCTTTCATGGTCATTGCTACCTCAACAAAACAGGTTGAACAAACGTTGAGGTTGATGTGGGGATGACAGGGAGAATTTCAAGCCGGTGTCTGTCACAACACCGGCAAATGCTTAAAATCTGAACTTCTGGCGGCCCGCCAGTGAGTGGGATAGCGTGGTGCCGTCGACCATCTCCAGCTCACCGCCCACCGGCACGCCGTGCGCGATACGGCTGGCATCGACGCCATACTGGCCGCAAAGCTCCGCAATGTAGTTGGCGGTCGCCTCGCCTTCCACCGTCGGGTTGGTGGCGAGGATCACCTCCTGCAGCGGTTCGCTCTCCAGACGCTGCTCCAGACGGTCCAGACCGATATCGGCCGGACCGATGCCGTCGAGCGGCGAGAGGTGGCCCATCAGCACAAAGTAGCGTCCGCCAAACTGGCCGGTCTGCTCAATGGCGTGAATGTCCGCCGGACTTTCCACCACGCAGATCTGACCATTCTGCTGACGCCGTGGATTGGCGCAGATGGTGCAGATTTCCTGCTCGGTAAAGGTCCGGCAATCGGCGCAGTGACCAATCTCCGACATCGCCCGGGTCAGCGCCTGGGCCAGCCGCATGCCTCCGCTGCGATCGCGCTGCAGCAGCTGAAAAGCCATGCGCTGCGCCGACTTCGGCCCAACACCTGGCAGGCAGCGCAGCGACTCCATCAATGCTTCAAGCAGTGGGCTGGTTTGCATCAGAAGGGCATCTTAAAGCCTGGTGGCAGCTGCATGCCTGAGGAGACAGACGCCATTTTCTCTTTCTGGGTTTCATCAATGCGACGTGCCGCATCGTTGAACGCGGCCGCGATCAGATCTTCCAGCATATCTTTGTCATCTTCCAGAAGGCTCGGATCCACTTCCACGCGACGGCAGTTGTGCGCGCCGTTAATGGTCACTTTGACCAGGCCCGCACCCGATTCGCCGGTGACTTCGATTGCGGCGATCTCTTCCTGAGCTTTGGCCATTTTTTCCTGCATCTGCTGGGCCTGTTTCATCAGGTTGCCCAATCCGCCTTTACCACCAAACATAGTCTTCTCTCTCAGCTGAGGCTGCAGCGCTATCGTTGAGATAGCCGCAGCGTGTCTAAACAGGTCGGATACTCTCCTCATCCAGGTCAGCATCAAAAAAGCGCTGTAGCATCTGAATGTGGGTATCACAGGTGATCGACTGACGCGCCTGCGCCAGCTTCTCTTCGTAAATGGCCTGACGCCACTCCAGTGGCGTCAACACCGATGAATTATCGTCTTCAACTACCGAGAGTTCAACTCTCTGCCCGGCACGCTGACTCAGCGCCTCACTTAAGACCTGCTGCGCCGAGGGGGAGTTGAGGTGACGCTGACTGCTGCGCAGGTGCAGGCAGACGCCGGTTTCGGTGACCTCTTTCCAGGCATTCAGCGCCAGCTGCTGCACCAGTTTCGGCAGCGGCAGCGTGGGGATCTCTGCGGCCCACGGGTCGCGCGCCTGCGCCTCTTCCGCCAGTCGCGCCGCCAGCTCTGGGGTTTTCTCATGCTCCAGCGCAGAACGCAAGGCCTTTGGTGTCGCCACCGGCTCCGCCACTTCCACCGGCTGATTCACCGCTTTCCAGCGATAGGCCTCCTCTTTTACCGGGGCGGCCGGTTCGCGATCGCGGATACGCTGCTGGCTGCGCTCGGTGACCGAGGCCAGCCGCTCCAGCGCGGAGTTGGCCGGCCGCGCACCTGGCGCCGCCGGCTCACTCTTTTTTGGTTTGTTCGCTCCCTGACGCAACAACTGCGTGCGCGCCTGCAGGAGCTGACTGGTGGAACTGGAAAGTGCGGAATCGGAGGTTGTCTCGGGCGGCGGCGCGTCCGGTGGCGGTGCGCTGTGCGGCGCCGGATCGGGCGCGGCCATCTGCGGCTGAGCGGCGACCTGGCGCGGCGCGGGCTGAGGAGCGGCCTGCCGGGCCATCGGTGAGGCGGCCTGTGATGACGGCGTTGCGGCGCGCGCAGCCGGGGTCGATATTACCGGGGATGAGGCGGTTTCGGCCGCCGCGCCAGGCGCAACGGGTGACATCTGCTGGGTCAGCGCAGGACGCGCAATGGGTTCCGCCACCGCCGCTTTGGGATGAAACGCCAGCGCCCGCAGCAGCGTCATCTCGACACCCATGCGGCGATCGGGCGCAATCGGCAGATCCTTGCGGCCCATCAGCAGGGTCTGATAGTAGAGCTGCAGATCGGCTGGCGGCACGACGCGCGCCAGCTCACGCAGGCGAATCGCATTGCTCTCATCGTCGTCGTTGAGCGAGGTCGGTAACAGTTGCACCATCGCAATCTGGTGCAGCAGACGCAGCATCTCGATCAGCAGCGCCTCCCACTCCACGCCGCGTGACGCGGCCTGACTCAGCAGATTCATCACCTGCTGACCGTCGCCGTCCACCAGCGCCTCAAGCAGCCCCAGCGGCTGTTCATCATCCAGGGTGCCGAGCATGACGCTGACGGTGCTGCTGGTCACTGCGCCCTGCCCCATGGCAATCGCCTGGTCGGTCAGGCTCAGCGCATCGCGCATACTGCCATCTGCGGCGCGGGCCAGCTGCTGCAGCGCCCGTGTTTCGCTTTCGATCTCTTCCTGCTTCAGGACATGCTCAAGCTGCTGACGAATCTGGTCAACATCAAGGGCTTTAAGGTGAAACTGCAGGCAGCGCGAAAGAATGGTGACCGGCAGCTTCTGCGGATCGGTGGTCGCCAGCAGGAATTTGACGTGCGCAGGCGGCTCTTCCAGCGTCTTTAACAGCGCATTGAAGCTGTGACGCGAGAGCATGTGCACTTCATCGATCAGATAGACTTTGAAGCGGCCGCGCGCCGGGGCGTACTGCACGTTGTCGAGCAGATCGCGGGTATCTTCAACTTTGGTGCGCGACGCGGCATCGATCTCGATCAGATCGACAAAGCGGCCCTGCTCGATTTCCCGGCAGTTATCACATACGCCACAGGGGGTGGCGGTGATGCCCGTTTCGCAGTTTAGGCCTTTGGCCAGCAGACGCGCAATGGTGGTCTTCCCGACGCCACGGGTGCCGGAGAAGAGATAAGCATGATGGATGCGTCCCAGAGACAATCCATTCGCCAGCGCCGTCAGTACATGTTCCTGACCGACAACATCAGCAAAAGCCTGGGGACGCCATTTTCGCGCAAGTACCTGATAGCTCATGTGGATTCGACGAAGTTGGATGGAAAGATGAGCGCAGACGCTCTGCAACCCCTGTATAAGATTGCAGTAGTCTATCAGCTACGCTTTTGGCTGGCACTCGTTATCTTGACGCCGGGGCGTGACGGCCTTGCCGGGTCGCAAGGCCGAAAGAGTGGCTTAGTGGCCGGGGAATTTGACCAGGCTGTAGCTCTCGACGCCCAGCGCCTCAAGACGGGATTCACCGGTCAGGTCGAACAGGTTAATGATGAAAGCCGCATCCTTAACTTCACCGCCTGCGCGACGAATCAGTTTAACGGTCGCTTCGATCGTTCCACCGGTCGCCAGCAGGTCATCCACCACCAGCACCACGTCGCCGGGCTGGATGGCATCTTTGTGCAGTTCCAGCGTGTCGGTGCCATATTCCAGCTCATAGGATTCGCTGTAGACTGCACGAGGCAGTTTACCTGGCTTACGCACCGGCACAAAACCCACACCGAGTCCTAATGCTACCGGGGCACCAAACAGGAAACCGCGCGCTTCGGTTCCCACGACTTTGGTGATGCCTTTATTACGGTAGCGCTCAACCAGCAGCGAAATCGACGTGGCATAGGCGTGAGGATCTTCCAGCAGGCTGGTGACATCGCGGAACAGGATGCCTGGCTTAGGATAATCGGGGATACTTTTGATGCTGTTTTCAATCAATTCAAGCTGCTGCGCAGTGTCGGTCATAATGATACGCCTGGTAAAAAATTCTGTTTCGCGCAGCTTCAAAAGCGCTAATACCTGATAAAAGGTTCAGCGGAAGTTGATTCACAGAGGGAAGCCACGCATGAAGACGCCCAAATCTAAGCAAATGACCGGCTAATTGCAACTTTATCGCGGCGGTTGCGGTGCGTCCGCTGCTTCTGCCACCACCGGAATACGCCACATAAACAGCAGCAGCGCCGCCAGCATGATAAGCAGCATAATGCGTACCCAGAACTGATGAACCAGAAACAGGGAGAGGCTGAAGGTCGCGACGATCAGGCAGACCGCGCGCACTTTGGCGCCCGGCGGCATCGCGCGATGCTGCTGCCAGTGGCGCAGATAGCGGCCAAAGGGCGATTTCCACAGCAGCCAGTGGTGAAAACGCGGCGATGACCGGGCAAAACACCAGGCGGCCAGCAGCATGAATGGCGTGGTCGGTAATAAAGGTAATACAATGCCCAGCGTTCCCAGCACAATCGCCAGCCAGCCGAGGGTCAATAACAGAATGCGTTGCATAAATGCTGCCCAGCTCACCTCTCATCTGCTTACGTTAACACAACGGAGCGTTACGCTATGAGTGCGATTGTCACCCAGGCGCGCCTGGCGCAGCTCCTGACCGCGCTGCGTCAGGAGATCGCCCGCCATCCCGATGGCGCCTGCCGTCAGCCGCGTTTTGATGCGCAGCTGTTCCGCACCCGGGGCACGCGGCTGGCGGACTACCTGCAGGAGGTGGAGGAGAATGTCGCCCGGCTGCGCGACAGCAGCCACGATCTGGCCCGCAGCGCCTGGCTGGCGGAACGGCTGGTCGATCAGATTGCCGCCCTGCAGCGTGAGGCGACGACCCAGCAGCTGCGCCTCCGACGCGAACAGCCGCTGCGGGAACCGCGCACCTCAAAATATCAGGAGTATCGCGAATTCGAGCGCCGTCTGCTGGCGATGATCGCCCAGCGTGAGGCGCGCCTGGCGGCGGCTGAAACGCTGGCGATTCAGCAGCAGCTGAAACAGGACCTGGAGACGCTGGAGGGCCGGCTGGCCCGCTGCCGTCAGGCGATTCGCGCCGTTGAGTGGGCCGCCTCGCTGCGCGGCAGCGCCCGGGACGAATAAAACGCAGCGTGACAAAAGCGCTTCTATACTGGGTGTAATTCTGCGTGGAGAAGAACGATGGGTTTAGTGACCTGGCTGATAGCGGGGCTGCTGCTGGGCTGGCTGAAACGGCGGCTGATGCCGGGACGGCCCGGCGGTCTGGTGGCGACCCTGACACTGTCGATGATCGGCGCGCTGCTGGGCGGCTATATCGCCACCTACTTTGACCTGGGCAGCCTGGCAACACTGCACGCGGGCGCACTGGGCATGGCGATACTTGGCGCCCTGCTGATGCTGCTGGTGGTGGCCCGATTACGTATTTAGGAGAAAAGATGTCCCTGGAAAATGCCCCTGATGACGTCAAACTGGCCGTTGATCTGATTCAGCTTCTGGAAGAGCATCAGCTGCCGGTGGAAACCGTGCTCTCCGCGCTGGCGATGGTACAGCGCGATTTCGAGAACAAGCGCGATCACCCGTCGGCTTAGTGACGGGCGGTCAGCGTCGGACTGAGACGCAGCATATCGATAAAGGCGTTGACCAGCGTGGGCGCGTCTGCGGCCAGATCAAAGCTCTCTGGCGCAAACAGCCAGCTCTCCATCATGCCGTTAACATAACCGCGCAGGATTAGCGCAGCCTGACGCGTACTGAGAGTGCCCGGCAGTTGTCCTGCTTCAATACACTGGCGCAGGACATCTTCAATTTTGTCATAGCACTCCAGCAGTAAACTTTGTTGCATACTCTTCAGCGTTGACATTTCACCTACAAATTCGCATTTGTGGAAAATGATCTCCATCAGAGCACGGCGCTGCGGATCCTTTGCTGTCGCATCAAAGATATAGACCAGCATTGCGCGCAACACTGAGAGTGGATCCCCCGGGTATTTTGTCTGATACTCAAGTTCCACATCGTCCAGACCAGCATCACAACGAAGCCATATTTCGTGTAATACATCGGCTTTATTTTTAAAGTGCCAGTAAATTGCGCCTCGCGTGACGCTGGCCGCGGTTGCAATATCGGCCAGAGAAGTGGCTGAGACGCCCTGCTGTGAAAACAGAATGATGGCCGCATCGAGAATTTGATGCCGCGTTTCAAGTGCTTGCGCTTTGGTTTTTCGTGCCATAGGGGGCTTTTTTTACAAACAGGTAAGTTTACATACATTTGTGAATGTATGTACCATAGCATGACCTGCGACTTGACACAGCAATGGGTTTTCAGTTTGTGATCCATTGACCAATTGATATCGGACACTAGAGGTTTATTTATGAATAAAATCAGAGGGTTATCGCCTCTGGCGGCCGCCCTGATGCTCTCAGGCAGCTTTTTGTTAACAGGATGTGACAACAATAAATCCGAACAAGCCGCCCAGCAGCAACCGCCAGCCGTCGGTGTGGTGACACTGAAAACTGAACCCCTTAAGATTTCAACTGAATTACCCGGCCGCACCTCGGCATATCGTGTGGCTGAAGTCCGTCCGCAGGTGTCCGGTATCATTCTGAAGCGTAATTTCGTTGAAGGCAGCGATATCAAAGCCGGTCAGTCTCTCTATCAGATCGACCCTGCCACCTACCAGGCGGCTTACGACAGCGCGAAAGGCGACTTAACACAGGCGCAGGCGAATGCCCGTATCGCGCAACTGACCGTTAAGCGTTACAAGCCGCTGCTCGGCACGAAATATATCAGTCAGCAGGATTACGACACCGCCGTGGCGACCGCCGCGCAAAACGATGCCGCCGTTCAGGTTGCCAAAGCCAATGTGGAAACCGCCCGTATTAATCTGGCGTACACCCGCGTGACCTCCCCAATCAGTGGCCGTATCGGTAAATCGTCCGTGACCGAAGGTGCGCTGGTCCAGAGCGCACAGACCACCGCGCTGGCAACGGTTCAGCAGCTGGATCCGATGTATGTCGACGTTACGCAGTCGAGCGAAGACTTTATGCGCCTGCGTTCAGAGCTGGAGTCGGGTCAGCTGAAGCAGAACGATGGCAAAGCCAACGTCACCCTGCTGATGCAGGATGGCAGCAGCTACGCGCAGACGGGTACCCTGGAGTTTTCTGACGTGACCGTGGATGAAACCACCGGTTCCATCACGCTGCGCGCCATCGTACCGAACCCGAACCACACCCTGTTACCGGGGATGTTTGTGCGTGCGCGTCTGGATGAAGGCACCAATCCGAATGCGCTGCTGGTTCCTCAGCAGGCAGTCACCCGCACACCAACCGGTCAGGCGACGGTGATGGTGGTAGGTGCGGATAACAAAGTGGAATCCCGTACGGTCACCACCTCGCAGGCGATTGGCGACAAGTGGCTGGTCACCGGCGGAGTGAAAGCGGGCGAGCGCGTGATCAGCACCGGTCTCCAGCGTGCCAAACCTGGCGCACAGGTGACTCCACAAGAAGTCTCAGACGATGCGAAAGCGGCACCCGATGCAAAGCCGCAGTCTGACAAGTCATCGTCATAACAGGAGCCGTTGATTCATGGCTAAGTTCTTTATCGATCGCCCCATCTTTGCGTGGGTACTCGCCATCATCATCATGCTGGTCGGTGCGCTATCGATTCTCAAACTCCCGATCGAGCAATATCCCAATGTTGCGCCGCCGGCGATTGAGATTCAGGCCTCTTATCCGGGTGCGGATGCGAAAACGCTACAGGACTCGGTGACCCAGGTCATTGAGCAGAACATGAACGGTATCGACGGACTGATGTATATGTCCTCGAGCAGCGACTCCTCGGGTACGCTGACCCTGACGCTCTCGTTTGAGTCAGGCACCGATGCGGACATCGCGCAGGTTCAGGTGCAGAACAAACTGCAGCTGGCGACGCCGCTGCTGCCGCAGGAAGTTCAGCAACAGGGGATTCAGGTTAAAAAATCCTCCAGCAGCTTCCTGATGGTGGCCGGTTTCATCAGCGACGACGACAATATGACGCAGAATGACATTTCTGATTATATTTCGTCGACCATTAAGGATCCGCTGAGCCGTACCAAGGGCGTGGGTGATACTCAGGTCTTCGGTGCGCAATACGCCATGCGCATCTGGATGGATCCGCACAAGCTGAACAACTACAACCTGACGCCGGTTGACGTGATCAGCGCGCTGAACACCCAGAACACCCAGGTTGCTGCCGGTCAGTTAGGCGGTACGCCTCCGGTTCCGGGTCAGCAGCTTAACGCCTCGATCATCGCGCAAACCCGTCTGACCTCGACCGAAGAGTTCGGCAAAATCCTGCTCAAGGTCAATGAGGATGGTTCTCAGGTCCGTCTGCGTGATGTGGCAAGGATCGAACTGGGTGCGGAAAACTACGAGATCATCGCTCGCTACAACGGCAAGCCTGCGTCCGGTATCGGTATCAAGCTGGCCACCGGTGCGAATGCGCTGGATACCGCCAATGCGGTGAAGGCTGAACTGGCCAAAATGCAGTCAACCTTCCCGGCCGGGATGAAAGTGGTCTATCCGTATGACACCACGCCTTTCGTAAAAATCTCGATTTTTGAAGTAGTAAAAACGCTGATTGAAGCGATCGTGCTGGTGTTCCTGGTGATGTACCTCTTCCTGCAAAACTTCCGCGCGACGCTGATCCCGACGATCGCCGTGCCGGTGGTCCTGCTGGGGACGTTCGCCGTGATCAGTGCTTTTGGTTACTCGATAAACACCCTGACGATGTTCGGGATGGTGCTGGCGATCGGCCTGCTGGTGGATGACGCCATCGTTGTGGTCGAAAACGTCGAACGCGTCATGGCCGAAGAGGGTTTGCCGCCAAAAGAGGCAACCAAACGTTCCATGGAGCAGATCCAGGGGGCGCTGGTCGGTATCGCGCTGGTACTGGCCGCCGTCTTCATTCCGATGGCGTTCTTTGGTGGATCAACCGGCGTCATTTATCGTCAGTTCTCCATCACCATCGTTTCCGCCATGGCCCTGTCAGTGCTGGTCGCCTTTATTCTGACCCCGGCACTCTGCGCGACCATGCTGAAGCCAATTGAAAAAGGCGAGCATGGCAAAACCACCGGCTTCTTCGGCTGGTTCAACCGCATGTTCGACAAGAGCACCAACCACTATGTGGACAGTGTGGGCCACATGATCCGCAGCACCGGTCGCTATATGCTGATCTATCTGCTGATCGTGGTCGGTATGGCATTTCTGTTTATGCGCCTGCCCTCCTCCTTCTTACCGGAAGAGGACCAGGGTCTGCTGCTGGCTCAGGCACAGCTGCCAGCCGGTGCAACCCAGGAGCGTACCCAGAAAGTCCTGGATCAGGTGACCGACTACTTCCTGACTCAGGAGAAGGATTCGGTTAAGTCCGTGTTTACCGTTAACGGCTTCGGCTTTGCCGGTCGCGGACAGAACACCGGTATCGCCTTCGTCAGCCTCAAACCCTGGGATGAGCGTACCAGCAGCGACATGAAAGTACCGGCGATTGCGGGCCGTGCCATGCAGGCGCTGGGCGCGATCAAAGATGCGATGGTGATTCCGTTTAACCTGCCCGCGATTATCGAACTGGGTAACGCCACCGGCTTCGACTTCGAGCTGATCGATCAGAACAACCTCGGTCATGAGAAGCTGACGGAAGCGCGTAATCAGCTGTTCGGCATGATTGCTCAGCATCCTGATACCCTGGTGGGTGTGCGTCCGAACGGACTGGAAGATACCCCGCAGTACAAGCTGACAATCGATCAGGAGAAAGCGCAGGCGCTGGGCGTATCGCTGAGCGATATCAATACCACGCTGGCAGCCTCCTGGGGCGGCTCATACGTCAACGACTTCATCGATCGTGGTCGCGTGAAGAAAGTGTACGTTATGGGTAAAGCGGATTCGCGTATGTTGCCGGACGACATCGGTAAGTGGTACGTGCGTAACAGCAGCGGAACCATGGTGCCGTTCTCGGCCTTCTCAACCGCGAAATGGCAGTATGGCTCGCCGCGCCTTGAGCGCTACAACGGCCTGCCGGCGATGGAGATCCTGGGACAGGCTGCGCCTGGCAAGAGTTCGGGGGCCGCGATGGATCTGATGGAAGAGCTGGCGGCGAAGCTGCCTGCGGGGATTGGCTATGACTGGACCGGTATGTCCTATCAGGAACGCCTGTCAGGCAACCAGGCCCCTGCCCTCTACGCTATCTCGCTGATCGTGGTCTTCCTCTGCCTTGCCGCGCTGTATGAGAGCTGGTCGATTCCGTTCTCGGTCATGCTGGTGGTGCCGCTTGGGGTCATCGGTGCGCTGATCTTTACCACGCTGCGTGGCTTAAGCAATGACGTCTACTTCGTGGTGGGATTACTGACGACCATCGGCCTCTCGACCAAGAACGCCATCCTTATCGTCGAATTTGCGAAAGATTTGATGGATAAAGAGGGCAAAGGGCTGATTGAAGCGGCGCTGGAGGCGTGTCGTATGCGTTTGCGTCCTATCCTGATGACGTCACTGGCGTTTATTCTCGGGGTACTGCCGCTGGCAATCAGTACCGGCGCCGGTTCCGGTTCGCAGAACGCAGTGGGCACCGGCGTTATCGGGGGTATGGTCACCGCAACGCTGTTAGCGATCTTCTTCGTGCCGGTGTTCTTCGTGGTGGTCCGCCGCCGCTTCGGCAGGAAAAAAGATAACGCAGCAAAAGGTCATCCGGTCACCTCTGATCAGACACACTAAGCTGTCATCCGTTAAAGGGCCGCGCAAGCGGCCTTTTTTTTTGCCTGCAATTCTCTTTTCAGCTGCGGCCCTCTGCGGGTCGCGGCTTTGTCCTTCGCCCCGTGCTTCCCACTTTACGCCTTCCGGACACGACGATCGTTGCAATCCTGAACGGTCTGCCGCATACTATTGTTATAGTATAACATTACAATTGAGAGCATTATGAAAGCGAATATTCATCCTCACTATCGTCCGGTGGTCTTCCACGACACGTCGGCTGACGTCTGGTTCAAAATCGGATCGACCATCAAAACCGACCGTACCGTGGAGTTTGAAGGCGAAACCCTGCCCTACGTCACCCTGGATGTGTCGTCGGCTTCGCACGTTTTCTACACCGGTAAACAGAAAGATTTCGCCAAAGAGGGCAGCACCGCACGCTTTAACCAGCGTTTCGGGCGCTTTCTTGGCCGCAAATAGGAGGTGAGTCATGCAGGTCGTCAGCTCGCTGCGCTCCGCCAAAAATCGCCATCGCGATTGCAAAGTGGTGCGCAGGAAAGGACGTGTTTACGTTATCTGTAAAACTAATCCACGTTTCAAAGCGGTGCAGGGAAGAAAAAAAAGACGCTAGTGTGTGTCGTGATGAGTGGCCGGGCTTGCCCGGCCTTTTTTATGCTTACTGCATGCTCTTCAGCATCGCATTCACGTTATGTTTAAAGGCGGCCTGATAGGTTGCCGCCGGGCCTGAGGCCGTGGAGAGGGCTTCCGGATAAAGCTCGCCTCCCGGCTCCGCACCGGTGGCACTGGCAATCTGCCTGACCAGCCGCGGATCGGTCTGGTTCTCGATAAAGTAGCGGGTAATGTGCTGCTGCTTCAGCTGAGTGATTAACCCCCCCACGTTGCTGGCGCTCGCCTCGGCTTCGGTGGAGAAGCCCACCGGTGCCAGGAATGTCACGCCATAGCGCTGGCCGAAGTAACCAAACGCATCGTGGCTGGTGAGCACTTTCCGTTTATCGACCGGCACTCGCGCAAAAGCGGTTTTCGCCCAGCGATCCAGCGCCTGAAGCTGCTCTATGTAGTCCTCTCCACGCCGACGGATGTCCGGCGCGTCTTCAGGATCGGCTTTAACCAGCGCATTCATCACGTTGGTCGCGTAGATCACGCCGTTCTGCATACTGTTCCAGGCGTGCGGATCGGTAATGGTTTTGCCCTCGTCCTCCATGCTGCGGGTGGTGACGCCCGCTGAAGCGACCACGGGCTGACCGCGATAACCGGAGGCGGTAACCAGCCGATCCATCCACCCTTCCAGGCCCAGTCCGCTGACAAACACCAGGTCGGCCTTCGCCAGCGCCTCGCTGTCCTGCGGTGTGGGTTCAAAGGTGTGGGGATCGCCGTTTGGCCCCACCAGACTTTTGACTTTCACATGGCCGCCACCGACCTGCTTAACGATATCGCCCAGCACGGTAAAGCTGGCGACCACATCCACCGTTTTTGCCATTGCTACAGGCGCAGCAAACAGCGCAGCGAGCGCCAGCGTCAGGGGTAATTTTTTCATAGCGTCCTCATAGATTTAATGGCGGCGTAAAATTCCGCCGCACGGTCCTGTCAGAATGGAGAGAAAAAAGAGCATGGCGGCGCTCAGCACCACCGCAGGTCCGGCTGGCAGAGAAAAGTGCCAGGAGAGCATCAGACCTGCCAGCGCCGACATCATGGCCATCCCCATCGCGATGAGCAGCATGGCGGCCAGATGGCGGCTCCAGAAACGTGCGCTGGCGGCGGGCAGCATCATCAGTCCCACCGACATCAGGGTGCCGAGCACCTGAAAACCGGCTACCAGATTCAGCACCACCAGCATTAAAAACAGACCATGAACCAGCGGGGCACTCCACTTTCCCTGCGCCCGCAGGAAGTCACTGTCGAAAGCGTCAATCACCAGCGGCCGGTAGATGATGGCCAGCATAATCAGCGTAAACGCCGCGATGCCGCCCACCAGCAGCAGCGCCGCGTTGTCTACTGCCAGCAGCGAGCCGAACAGCACATGCAGCAGATCCACGCCAGAGCCACGCAGAGAAACCAGCGTCACGCCCAGCGCCAGTGAGCCAAGGTAAAACCCGGCAAAGCTGGCATCCTCTTTCAGCGGCGTGTAGCGACTGACGGCTCCCGAGAGCAGCGCCACGGCTAAACCGGCGATCAGCCCTCCCACCCCCATGGCGACGAGTGACAGGCCGGAGATCAGATAACCGACGGCAGCGCCGGGCAGCACCGCGTGGGACAAGGCGTCGCCGATCAGGCTCATGCGGCGCAGCGAGAGAAACACGCCGAGTGGCGTGGCGCTGACAGCCAGCGCCACGCAGGCGACCAGCGCGCGTCGCATAAAACCGAACTCAATAAAAGGCTGTATCAGGGTCACGGTGCCAGGCTCCGCTGCAGGGAGAGAGGCGAGCAGAATTCGCCGGTCTCATCTTCATCCAGTGAAAGTACGCGGCTGAAATAGCGGGCGACCAGCGGACGATCGTGCAGAACCACCAGCAGCGTGGTGCCCGCCCGCTGCTGCTGCTCCAGGATCGCCATCAGCAACGTCACCGTCTGGCTGTCGATGCCGTTAAACGGCTCATCCAGCAGCCAGAGCGCGCTGCGCTGCAGCATCAGCCGGGCAAACAGCACGCGCTGAAGCTGGCCGCCGGACAGGGTTGCGGGCTGCGCCCCGGCGAAATCACGCATCTGTACCGCCTCCAGCACCTGCCAGATTTCCCGACGCAGCATCCGGTTGATACCGCCGAACCAGCCGCAGCGAGGCCAGCAGCCCATCGAGACCAGTTCAAAGACGGTCAGGGGAAAGCGGGTTTCCAGCTCGGTACGCTGCGGCAGCCAGCCAATATCCCGCCGCGCAATCTGCAGTTCGCAGCGCCCGGCTATCGGGGGCAGTAAACCCGCAATGGTTTTCAGCAGCGTCGATTTGCCGCTGCCGTTGGCGCCCACCAGGGCAGTCATCGAGCCTGCGGCAAGCTGGCCGCTCAGGGCCGGGGTCACGGCCTCACCCTGGTAGCCCGCCCGAAGCGAATCAAACCGGATCATGCGCTGATCCCCCATTTGATCGCCACGGCCAGCAGGGCGATGACGAGCAGTGCAACAGTCAGTCGCCCGCCCAGTGACATAAGTAATCCGCTCTGATGCATCACTTCACCAAAATGTTATAACATAACAATTAAGATAACGGATGTTGAGCACAGTTAAACGGGGGAATGTGTATCAAAAGATAAACAGGCTGGCGGTGACTGGCAGACCTGAACAGGGGAAACCGGCTCGGTGTTGCTGGCCAGCCGGGTAAACAGACGCTTTTGTGCTCAGCGGGCTTGCAAACCCGTTGCAGAAAACCAATGATAGGTTATTAATGGTTTAAGGCGAACCGGATATGCTGTCACGCATTGAGTGCGATATTGCCGCAGGCGAAACGGACTGCGCAAAAATAGCTGAGATTGTTCAGCGGAATATTCTCAAAATAACCGATCTTCTGGTGGGAGATTTACGCTGGTATTCACAAAATGCCCGGTTTGTTCCAGGCAGTTTAAAAATTATTTCCATTGAATATCAGGATCTGAATAGTTTTAAATTACTTTACGATTTTGACTGGAATTTATTTAGCCCCTGCCAGGATCTGAATGAAACGGTCACACAGTCGGAACAGGTAAACTTTCACATTAAGCCCGGCGCACTTGAGTTTGATGTGATAGACAATCAGCAACCCTCCCCCGGCGATGAATTGTAATATTTAGTAATGGAGGTGAGCAGAACTAATGGTTTTACACTATCTTTAAGATGTCCCGTTTAATAACTGCCCCGATAATCGCTTCATGGCCGTGTTCTCTTATCTCGCCGGCCTGCGGCAACTGTGCTAGCTATGGAGGGGAAAAAGATGGACGAATACTCACCGAAACGGCATGATATTGCCCAGCTTAAATACCTGTGTGAGAGCCTGTTTGACGACAGCATGGCATCATTAACGGACAGCCATCATGGCTGGGTAAATGATCCGACTTCCGAAAGCAATCTGCAGCTGAATGATTTGATTGAGCATATCGCCTCTTTCACCATGAATTACAAAATCAAGCACGTTGAAGATGAAGCGCTGATTTCGCAAATCGATGAATATCTTGATGATACCTTTATGTTATTCAGCAACTATGGTGTCACAACCCCGGATCTTCAGCGGTGGCAACGTTCAGCGAAGCGTTTATTTAATCTGTTCACTGAAGAGTGCGCTTTTCTCCAGCAGCCGAGCCATTCATTATAGTACTGACATGAGAACGATTTATTTATGAACAAAACCCTGACAAAAACCGATTATTTGATGCGACTGCGGCGCTGCCGCTCGCTGGATACCCTCGAAAGGGTGATTGAAAAAAATAAGTATGAATTACCGGAAGACGAATTAGCCATATTCTATTCGGCGGCTGACCATCGTCTGGCGGAACTGACCATGAACAAGCTCTACGATAAAGTCCCGGGTTCAGTGTGGAAATTTGTCCGTTAATCTAATCGATTATTGCTAAGTTTTACCCCTGTTTAGTACCAGACATTCCTGCCTGCCGGCACAGGATCGGCCCGGGCGGGTTTTGGCTGTCTGCAATTCGTGGGGGTTTTCAGGGGGGAAAATGGTGGGGGCCCTGCCAGCTACATCCCGGCACACGCGTCACCTGCTGCGGCTGCTTCCTTCCGGATCTGACCGAGTTCACAAGCTAGCATTGCGGGAGAACCAACAGGGCCCCCATTGACAAGCCCTCTTTACGAGAGCGGGGGCATTATCTGGGAAGGAGGGGTCAATTGCAAGCGTAGTCGGGACAACCGTTGTTTTCTTGAACAACCCTGACCCGAAAGCGTTCAGACGCCCTTCTCCATGCTAAAATTAAGGCCCTTTTTCCGGATGAAACAAGCAGATGGATCAGCCTGACACTTTCCAGCACCGCATCTGGCAGATTGTTGCCGCGATTCCGTATGGCCGCGTCGCCACCTATGGCGATGTTGCCCTGCTCGCCGGTTCTCCGCGCGCAGCACGTCAGGTCGGCGGCGTACTGAGCCGTCTGCCTGAAGAGACTACCCTGCCCTGGCATCGCGTCGTTAACCGGCACGGCACCCTTTCCCTGCAGGGGGATCGTCTGTTACGGCAGCGGGATGCCCTGGCGGCGGAAGGTATAGCGATCAGTGATGACGGGCAGCTCGATCTGGCAACCTGGCGCTGGCGATTTTAGACAGGAAAAGGGGCGACAGCGTCGCCCCGAAACACGCTTAAATGTGGGTCGGTGCCGGAACCGCAGCGGATGGCGTTACCATCGTCGGTGAGGTAGAAGGCACGGTAGTTGCAGCGCCTGGCTGGGTTGGCATCGCCATAGACGGGACCGGGACCAGCAGCAGTTCCGCTTTGGTGCCACCCTGATTGATCACCGGCTTCACGCCTTCGGTGACAAAGGCCAGCTTGCCGTCGATGGCAATCGCCGCACTTAACAGAATGCGGGCGTTGGGCTGGATGTCGGCCGGGTTAAACGGCAGAACGAACTGGAACGGAGCCTGTTTACCCTCGGTGCGCACGACACGCTGTGACAGCACTTTTGATGGGGCATCGGCCATCGACGCATCAGACAGCGTCACGGTTAATACGGCATCCGGCGGCAGCGCAATGCGCTGACGGATGAAGATTGAGCCACTGACGTTCGGCTGCGCAATCGCCGTCGTCTGTCCTGCCACGGCTGACCCCAGCGTCGGCGTGGGCACAGGTTTACTTTTATCGGCGCATCCCGCAACAGCAACCACCATAACTACTCCACTGAACACATGCCTGAGTTTCATTGATGTCGTCTCCATTTGATCAAAATGATTATCGGCAGCGAATCCTGCTTACAGCGCTTCACTCGCCGTATGTCCTTAATGTTGGCACAAAAATGAGATTTTGCCTGGCACAGGCAAAGCGGAAAGTCTGATTGACGTTAACTGGTCCGATCTTTCACACTGAGCAGGTCACTACATTGAGGAATGCGCCATGAGTCAGGCACTGCAAAATCTGCTGAATTTATTGAATCTGGAAAAACTGGAAGAGGGTTTATATCGCGGCCAGAGCGAAGATCTGGGGCTGCGCCAGGTGTTTGGCGGTCAGGTAGTGGGTCAGGCGCTGTATGCCGCAAAGCAGACCGTCGCGGAAGATCGCACCGTTCACTCTTTTCACAGCTACTTTTTGCGGCCTGGCGACAGTCAGAAAGCGATTATTTACGATGTGGAAACGCTGCGCGATGGCAAAAGCTTCAGCGCCCGGCGGGTCAGTGCCATTCAGAACGGCCAGCCGATTTTCTATATGACCGCCTCCTTCCAGTCACCGGAACAGGGATTTGAACATCAGAATCCGATGCCGCAGGTGGCAGGCCCTGAGAATCTGTTAACCGAGCAGGCGATGGCGCAGAAGATGGCCCATCTGCTGCCCGAAAAACTGCGTGAAAAGTTCATTGCCGAACGCCCGCTGGAGATCCGTCCGGTGCAGATCCACAATCCGCTGCGGGGACATGTGGATAAGCCTGAACGTCAGGTCTGGATCCGGGCCACCGGGCCACTGCCCGACGATCTGCGTATCCATCAGTACCTGCTCGGCTACGCCTCGGATCTTAACTTCCTGCCGGTTGCCCTGCAGCCGCACGGCAAAGGCTTTCTGGAGCCGGATATGCAGGTCGCGACGATCGACCACTCGATGTGGTTCCATCGTCCGTTCGACTTCACCGAATGGCTGCTCTACAGCGTGGTCAGTACCTCGGCGTCCGGCGCGCGCGGTTTCGTCCGCGGGGAGTTTTATAATCAGCAGGGTGTGCTGGTAGCGTCAACCGTTCAGGAAGGCGTGATGCGTCAGCGCAGCGAATAAAAAAAGGGGGCGATTGCTCGCCCCCCGATTCTTTTGCTGCCCGACGATTACTGGTTGTAAGCGTTCTCGCCGTGGCTGTTCACATCCAGACCTTCACGCTCATGCTCTTCCGGCACGCGCAGGCCAACAATCAGATCGGCCAGCTTAAAGCCGACGAAGGCGACGACACCTGACCAGACAACGGTTACGCCCACGCTGAAGATCTGCACCCACACCTGATGGCCCATGGTTACGCCTTGTGCATAGCCTACGCCGCCCAGTGAAGAGGACGCGAACACGCCCGTCAGGATACAGCCCACGATGCCGCACACGCCATGCACGCCGAACACATCGCAGGGATCGTCCACGCGCAGCCATTTTTTCAGGGTGGTCACACCCCACAGGCCCGCCAGACCACCCACCAGACCGATAATTAACGCGCCACCCACGCCGACGTAACCACAGGCTGGGGTAATCGCAACCAGTCCGGCAATAAAGCCTGAACAGGCACCCAGCAGAGAAGGTTTACCACGCACCGCCCACTCGCCGAAGGTCCATGACAGCACGGCACCCGCGGTTGCAACAACGGTGTTCAGGAAGGCCAGCGCCGCAATTTCATTTGCCGCAGACGCGGAACCGGCGTTGAAACCGAACCAGCCGACATAAAGAATGGCCGTTCCGGTAAAGACCATTGGCAGGTTGTGCGGTTTAAAGGCTTCTTTGCCAAAACCGGCACGTTTGCCCACCAGGTAAGCGCCCACCAGGCCCGCGACTGCGGCGTTAATGTGTACGACCGTACCGCCAGCGAAGTCCAGCGCGCCATCCTGGGCCAGAAAACCGCCCGCCCAGACCATGTGTGCGATAGGCAGGTAAGAGAGCGTCAGCCAGACGCCGACAAAGATCAGCACGGCAGAGAAGCGGATACGTTCGGCAATGGCACCCACAATCAGCCCCACGGTGATGCAGGCAAAGGAGGCCTGGAACGCTACGTGGATATACTGATAGAAACTGCCCATTACGGCGGTGAGCTGAATGTTTTTCAGCATCGCCCAGCCGAAGCCGCCGAAAAAGGCGTTGCCTTCGCTGAAGGCCAGCGAGTAGCCGTAGACTACCCACAGCACGCAGACCAGTGAGAAGGTGACCGCAACCTGAGTCAGCATCGACAGTACGTTTTTGCCGCGGATCAGGCCGCCGTAAAAGAGTGCAATACCTGGAATTGACATAAACAGCACCAGCGCGGTGCAAATCATCATAAATGCGTTATCAGCCTTGTCCGCAACGGCAGGCGCGGCCATCGCGAGTGAGGGTAACAGTGCCAGGCTGGTGAGGCCCAACTTCGCTAACATTTTATTCATTTTTATCCCATCCCATCACAGTACTGAGTCGTAATTACAGAGCGGCTTCGTCGGTTTCGCCGGTACGAATACGGATAACGCGCTGCAGTTCAGCCACGAAAATTTTACCGTCGCCAATTTTGCCGGTGTAAGCTGCTTTGCTGATGACATCCACCACTTCGTCTAACTGATCGTCGGCAATCGCGATATCAATCTTGACCTTGGGCAGAAAGTTCACGCTGTACTCAGCCCCGCGATAAAGCTCTGCATGGCCCTTCTGACGACCAAATCCTTTCACTTCGGAGACGGTGAGCCCCTGAATGCCGATAGAGGATAAAGCTTCACGCACATCCTCCAGCTTGAATGGCTTAATTACGACGGTAACCAGCTTCATTGGATCCCCTCCAGCGAGTAAATAAGTAACGTTTACGGACACGCAGGGATATAAGCAAAGCCTGTGCCAGAGTGTAAAACCGGCACAAATCAGTGGTTCAGACGAGACGCGGCAAGGGATGGTATAGAGTGGCTGCTGCGCAGGCGCGCGGTATGACAGAGATCACAGTCGCGGAGTGCACTCCTTTGGTGCTTCAGGCGTCAAAGGAGTGCATTTATACAGATTAGTCTGATAAAGGTGCGCAAAAAAGGTGCAGCTCAGCTTTCAGCGGTCGCCGCCGCGCCCGACGCCAGTTCATCTCCCGCCTGCTGAAGCTGGTACATCTGCCAGTAACGGCCCTGCATCGCCAGCAGTTGCTGATGGGTGCCTTGTTCCACGACGTGACCACGATGCAGCACCAGAATCTTGTCTGCGTCGATAATCGTCGAGAGCCGGTGCGCAATCACTACCAGCGTACTGTGCTGGCGCAGCGTCGTCAGGGTCTGCTGAATAGCCTGCTCCGTACCGGAGTCGATATTGGCCGTCGCCTCATCCAGGATCAGGATCTGCGGCAGGTCAACCAGCACCCGCGCCAGTGCCAGTAGCTGCTTCTGCCCCACCGACAGGTTGTTGCCCTGCTCGCCGAGACGGGTATGAATCCCCTCTGGCAGCGCACGCGCCAGCGGAGCCAGCTGCACCTGCTCCAGCACCCGCCAGACGGCCTCTTCGCTGATGTCACGTCCCAGCCGCACGTTTGCCAGAAGTGTATCGGCGAGCACCACCGGATCCTGCTGCACCATCGCGATACCGTGACGCAGCACGGCGTGGCTGAGGTCGCCGATGGGGCGACCGTCAATCCGGATTGCGCCAGGCGTCACCGGGTAATAGCCCATCAGCAGATTCGCCAGGGTGCTTTTTCCGCTGCCGGTATGCCCCACCAGCGCCACAAATTCGCGCGGCGCGACTTCCAGATTGATGTCGCTCAGCACGTTGCGGTTTTCGCGGTAGGCAAAGCTCAGCTGGTTCAGCGTAATACGACCGGACGCCAGAGGTTGCTGATCGACACCATACTGCTGCTGTGCTGCATCCATCAGTTCAAAAATGCGCTCACCGGAGACGACCGCCTGCTGCAGCATCGACTGCTGGGTGGTCAGCTCAATCAGCGGCTCATTCAGCCGGCCCAGATAGGTAATAAAAGCGTAGAGCACCCCGACCTCAAACACGCCAGGCACGGAGAAACTGAACAGGATCAGCAGCCCGCACAGCACCATCGCGGAGAACAGGCTCAGCAACGGGCGCAGCAGAAAACCATCAAGACGCAGCGTTTCCATGCGTGCCAGATAGTGGGAACGGCTCGCTTCGCCCATCCGCTCACCGAACCGCGCCTGCTGGCGGAACTGCTGGATGACACTCATGCCGCTGATCACTTCGTTAAAGCCGTTGTTGATGTCAGCCAGATAGCTGCGAACCCGGCGGGCAATCGGCGTGCTGTAGCGCTGATAGATAAACATCACCATCAGTACCAGCGGGAAGATCATCATCGCCACCAGCGCCATGCGCCAGTCAAGAGTGAACATCGCCACCATCATGGCACCGACCAGCGCGGCACTGCGCAGTACGGTGGAAACCACGGTGACATAGAGATCGCGGATCACTTCCGTGTCGTTAGTGACACGCGAAATGATCTGCCCGACCGGCTGGGTATCAAAGGCGCTCAGCGGCTGACAGAGCGCCGCGTTCATCACATCACTGCGTAACCGCTGTACCACCCCGATGGCGGCGCGATTAAACAGCAGCGCCTGCCAGTAGTGCAGCGCGGCGGCCAGCAGCTGAAGCAGGATAAAACCGGCCACCAGTCCGGCCACCAGCCCCCAGGGCATCTGATGTTTCGCCACCAAGTTATCGATAAAGTAGCTGACCAGCACCGGTCCGGTCACTTCTGCTGCGGCAGCGATCCATAGCATCCCCACCGCCAGCGACAGGGATTTACGCCAGGGTTTGCCGTAGCTGAGTAAACGTTTCAGGGTCGGCCACACGCGTCCGGACTTAGCCATGCGGCACTCCTTTTTCGTTTTCATCATCATCCAGCGCGGCTTCCAGCTGCTGGTAACGGTACATATCGCGATACCAGCCCGTCTGGCTGGTCAGCGCGTCGTGGTCGCCCCGCAGCGCCACGCGGCCCTGCTGCAGCACCAGAATCTCGCTGGCTTCGGTAAGGGCCGACAGGCGATGGGCGCTGATAATCAGCGTGCGCCCCTGCCCCCAGATCCGCAGGTTATGCAGGATTTCGTGTTCGGTCCGGCCATCCACCGCCGAAAGCGCGTCATCCAGAATCAGGATTTCGGCATTCAGCAGCAGCGCCCGGGCGATCGACAGGCGCTGTTTCTGCCCCCCCGACAGCATCACACCGCGCTCCCCGACCTCGGTTTCATAGCCCTGCGGCAGACGCAGGATATCATCATGCACGCAGGCCAGCGTGGCGGCCCGTTCGATCTCCTCGCGGGTGGCATCCGGTTTCCCCAGCGCAATATTGTTTGCCACGCTGTCGGAGAAGAGGAACGGCGTCTGGCTGACGACCGCCAGACGGCTGCGCCAGCTGTCCAGCCGCAGCTGCGGCAGCGGGATCTGGTGATAGCGGATGTCGCCCTGCTGAATATCGAAGTGGCGCTGAATCAGGCTCAGCAGGGTGCTTTTGCCACTGCCGGTGGGGCCGCACAGCCCCAGCATCTCGCCCGGTTTCAGCTGGAAGCTGACGTCGCTCAGCACCGGACCGGCACTGGCCGGGTAATTGAACGCGCGAATGGCGACCTGCAGCGTGCCAGGTTCGGCTGGCAGAGTGGTGTCGCCATCCTCCACCGCCGGTGCCTCGGCCAGCAGCGCGCCGATGCGGCTCCAGGCCGCGCTGCCGCGCTCAACAATATTAAACATCCACGCCAGCGCCAGCATCGGCCAGATCATCAGGCCCAGGTACATCACAAAGCTGGTGAGCTGGCCCAGCGTCATCTGATCGTGCCACACCAGCCAGCTGCCGCCGCCAATCGCCAGAAGGTTAGAGAAGCCGATTGCGATATAGATGGTCGGATCAAAACGGGCATCGACCCGCGCCACGCGCAGGTTCTTTTCCCCGGTATCGCGGGCAATATCGGCAAACTGCTGCGACTGATGCTGCTCAAGTCCGAAGGCCTTTATCATCCGGATACTGGTCAGGCTCTCCTGCGTCTGATCGTTGAGGCTGGAGAAGGCGGCCTGCGCCAGCTTAAAGCGTTGATGCAGCTGATTGCCGTAGCGATGGATGACGATGGCCATGATCGGCATCGGCACCAGCGCGAGCAGCGTCAGCTGCCAGCTAATCTGCGTGCTCATGACCAGCAGCACCACGCAGCCCATCACCAGCGAGTCGACCAGCGTCAGAACCCCCTCTCCGGCGGCAAATACCACCCGATCCACATCATTGGTGGCGCGGGCGATCAGATCGCCGGTGCGGTGACGCAGATAGAAGGCCGGTTGCTGACGGCTCAGCTGGCGATAGAAATCTTCGCGCAGCTCAACCGCCAGCTGGTAGGAGGCCCCGAACAGCAGCACGCGCCAGACATAACGCAGCAGATAGACCACCACCGCCGTTGCCAGCATGACCCCGATCCACATCATGATACGGCCGGTGCTCATGTTGTCGCGCGTCACGCCATCCACCACCACGCCAACCACATGTGGCGGCAGGAGCTGCAGGATCGCAATCACGATCAGCAGGATGACTGCGCCCAGATAGCGCCGCCACTCCCGCAGAAAATACCAACTTAATTGACTGAATAATCGCACAACGCTGTTCTCAATCTCAGGCCCTCAGGGGGCGACGGGTAAGGCCGTGGTGTATTTAATCTCTTCCATGGCAAAGCTGGAGGTGACATCAATCAGGCCAGGCACACCATTCACTAATCGTTTGTAGAAAGCATCATAGCTCTTCATATCGGCCACCTGGATCCGCAGCAGGTAGTCATACTCCCCCGCCATCCGGTAAAAGGCCATCACCTCCGGCATGCCGCTCACGACCGAGACAAAAGTCTGATACCACTCGCGGCTGTGCTGCTGGGTTTTCACAAACATAAAGGCCGTCAGTGACAGTCCGATTTTATCCCCGTCCAGCAACGCCACGCGTGCGCGAATAATGCCATCATCTTCCAGCTTTTTCAGGCGCTTCCAGCAGGGGGTGGTGGTGAGGTTGACGGCCTCCGCCAGCGATTGCAGTGACAGAGTACAGTCCTGCTGCAGCAGCGCCAGTAATTTCAGGTCAGTTTTATCTAACATTTGCGGCTCCGAGAGAATGGTTTTCTCCACCAGTGCGATTTTAGCGGCAATTATGCAATCTCTTTTTCCTGCACGTGCCATAAAATAGCCACATCATTGTTTACCGGACGCCCGAGATGCACACCTGCTGGATTCGCCACGCTATTAACGAAATTAATGCTGACTTTCAACGATCGGCGGAGACCCATCTGATCCGTTTTGATCTGGCGGATTTTCCCGGCATCTGGTTCTACCTGAAAGATGAGAGCACCCATCCCAGCGGCAGCCTTAAACATCGGCTGGCTCGTTCGCTGTTTCTCTACGGCCTCTCCAACGGCTGGATTAAGCAGAATACGCCGATTATTGAAGCCTCGTCAGGCAGCACTGCCGTTTCTGAGGCGTACTTCGCAAGGCTGCTGGGGCTGCCCTTTATTGCGGTGATGCCTGCCAGTACCGCGAAGCGCAAAATCGAGCAGATCACCTTTTATGGCGGCCAGTGCCACTTTGTGGAGGATCCCTGCCAGCTCTATGCAGAGTCTGAACGGCTGGCGCGTGAGCTGAATGGCCACTTTATGGACCAGTTTACCTATGCGGAACGCGCCACCGACTGGCGCGGCAATAACAATATTGCAGAAAGCATTTTCCGCCAGATGCAGCATGAGCCCTATCCGATTCCGCATACGGTCATTATGAGTGCGGGCACCGGCGGCACCTCGGCCACGCTGGGCCGCTATATCCGCTATCAGGGACTGGAAACAAAACTGCTGGTAGTCGATCCGCAACACTCGGTCTTTTTCGATTACTGGCAGCAGCGCGATGCCACGCTGACCAGCACGCGTGGCAGCCTGATCGAGGGGATTGGCCGTCCACGGGTAGAGCCATCATTTATGCCGGACGTGATCGATGAAATGGTGAAAGTACCGGATGGCGCGACGCTGGCCGCGATGCTGAAGCTGGAGAGCATCCTGGGACGCAAACCTGGCGCCTCAACCGGCACCAACTTCTGGGGCATGATGCAGGTGGCAAAACGTTTACGGGCCGCAAATCAGCGGGGATCGCTGGTCACCCTGCTGTGTGACAGCGGCGAGCGTTATCCCGACAGCTACTATCAGCCCGAGTGGGTGGCAAAACATATCGGCGATATCACCCCCTGGCAGCGCGAGCTGGCGTAAAAAACCGGACATCCTGTCCGGTACACGGCAAACCTCAGCATTCGGGGGAATACGCGAGGTGGGGCGTTGCCAGCCAGTGATTTAAGTAATGAGACACGGCCTGTCTCTCGCAATGGCCGATTACCGGCAGATGCGGCAGCGCGGCTTTCAGTTGCGCCATCGCATTGCCCATGATGAAGCCCTGTCCGGCCTGCGCCAGCATTTCGCGATCGTTCATTGCGTCACCAAACGCCATACACTCCGCCATTGTCAGCGACAGATGCTCACATAACTGACTCAGGGCGCTGCCTTTGTTGCAGCCTGCGGGCAGCACCTCCAGACAATTCACAGCGGAAAAACAGATATCGGCCTGATCGCCCAGCGCCACATCCAGCGCTGTTTTCAGCGCCAGCAGGCGCGGGTGCTCGTCAATAAAACAGATTTTAGTCACCTGATGCGCGGGCAGTGCTTTCAGATCGCAGAGCTGATAGCGGAATCCGCTCATCTGATGAGCGTTGAGCAGTTCAGGCCGCGGACGGTCGGTAAACCATCCCTGATCATTGAAAACATGCAGGGAAGCGGAGGTTGTCCAGTGACCGTGGATCACCGTTTCTGCCACGGCAGCGGGCAGATCCTGCGCAGCAATCAGCTGACCGGACGGGTCATGAACGCGGGTGCCATTGCCGGTGATCAGCCACGCGGGCAGCGCCATTTTCTCACGTAACATCTGCATCTCCAGCAGATGACGTCCCGTCGCCAGCACCAGATGAATGCCGCGCTGATGCAGCGCCTGCAGAGTGTCGAGCGTCTGCTGTCCCGGTTGATGATTTGGCAGTAACAGTGTGCCATCCATATCGAACGCCGCTAAACGCACCATGAGTGATCTCCTGCTGAAAGAGGAAGTCCACTATTGCCTGTTAATTGCGGAACTAATAGTGAATACTTTGAAAAAATTGTTCCGGGTTTAGAATGCGCCAGCTTAACCGTCTCAATCAGTTTCAGCGTCTGTGGCAGCAAAGTCAGGGCGCGCCACAGCAGACCTGCGTAGCGGAGATGGCCCGCCACTGCATCTGCAGCGAGCGTCATCTGCGTACCCTGCTGTCACAATGGCAGCAGGCAGGCTGGCTCAGCTGGCAGGGCGAACCCGGTCGCGGCAAACTGGGGCAGCTGCGGTTTCTGCGCACGCCGGAACAGTTACGCCAGCAGCTCCTGCAACGGCAGCTTGAAGCTGGCGAGGCGGCGGAGGCCCTGCAACTGCTGGACCTGCCGCCGGAGAGGCTCATCAATATGATGCGGCCCCTGATGGGCGGCCAGTGGCAGAATGATACGCCGGTCCTGCGCATCCCCTACTACCGGCCCATGGAAAGTACCGATCCGCGTCAGATTGCCGGTCGCGCTGAACAGCATCTGGTTCGTCAGATCTATTCCGGCCTGACCCGCTTTGAGCAGGATGAGCCGGTCGGCGATCTGGCACATCACTGGCAGCACGATGAAACGGCCTGCCACTGGCTGTTCTGGCTGCGGCCACAGCTGATGTGGCACAACGATGAGCCCGTTCGGGCCGGACAACTGGTCACGCAGTTCCGCCAGCTGCTGCAGGATAAGCGCGTCAGCCTGCTGCTGGCGGAGGTGACCGGCATTGATGCGCCCCATCCGCTGGCTGTGCGGTTTACCCTGCGCCAGCCAGATTTCTGGCTGCCCCATCGCCTCGCCCACCTGCTGTGCCTGCTGCCCCACCCCACAGAACCCGCCATCGGCAGCGGCCCCTGGAAACTGCGACACTTCAGCCCCGAGCTGGTCAGGATCGAAAGCCATGCGCGCTGGCATCTGCAGCAGCCGCTGCTGCAGGCGGTGGAGTACTGGATTACGCCGCAGCTGTTTGATCCCAGCCTGGGCAGCAGCTGTCGTCATCCGGTGCAGATTGCGATAGGCGAACCCGCCGCACTCAGGACGCTGCAGCCGGTCAGCAGCAGCATCAGTCTCGGCTTCTGCTACCTGGTCTGCCGCCCGCGGGCCGGTTTTTCCGCCAGCCAGGCGCGCAGACTTTTTCAGCTGATCCAGCAGAGCGGCATCGTCAGCCGGTTACCACTGGATGAGGGATTGATCACTCCCAGCCGGGAGCTGCTACCCGGCTGGGGCGTACCGCTATTTGATGACGACCCGGTTCCTTTACCGGCATCCCTGACGCTGCATTATCAGTTACCGGTGGAGCTGCATGAGATGTCGCAGGCGCTGGTGGCGCTGCTGGAAGCGCACGGCTGCATCCTGAAGGTGGTGTTTCATCCGGTAAAAAACTGGCACACCCTCGCCCCGCCTGATGAGGCGGATATCGTAATGGGCGATCGGCTGATTGGCGATGCGCCGATCTTTACGCTGGCGAGCTGGTTGCAGATTGATCCGCTCTGGCGACCGCTGTGGTCTGGCGCGCAGGGCAAACAGGTGGCGGCGCAGCTGCAGACTATCCGGCAGATCGTGGATGGCGAAGCCCGTAGCCACGCGCTGCACCAGCTTTACGATCGGCTGATGCGCGACGGTATCCTGCTGCCCCTGTTTAATTATCGCTATCAGATCCATGCGCCGCCCGGCGTAGAAGGCATTGAGCTGAACACGCTGGGCTGGTTCGATTTCAGCCGCGCCTGGATCCCGCCCCCCATCGATCCATCCTGCCGCTGTTCAGCAACGGAATGAGGCATTACCATAGGCGCAAAATTCATTACCAGGAAAATGCCATGAAACGCGCGGTTGTTGTTTTCAGCGGTGGACAGGATTCCACCACCTGCCTGATCCAGGCTCTGCAGCTTTATGATGAAGTCCACTGCGTCACCTTCGATTATGGACAGCGCCACCGGGAAGAGATCGAGGTGGCCCAGGATCTGGCGTTGAAGCTGGGTGCGCGCGCGCATAAAGTCCTGGATGTCACCATGCTGAACGAACTTGCCGTCAGCAGCCTGACCCGGGATAACATTCCGGTACCGGCTTACGATCCTGCGGCCAGCGGTTTGCCCAGTACGTTCGTTCCCGGACGCAATATTCTCTTCCTGACGCTGGCCTCGGTTTACGCCTATCAGGTCGAGGCGGAAGCGGTGATCACCGGCGTCTGTGAGACCGATTTTTCCGGCTATCCCGACTGCCGCGATGAGTTTGTCAAAGCCCTGAACCAGGCGGTTACGCTGGGTATGGCGCGCACGATCCGTTTCGAAACGCCGCTGATGTGGCTCAACAAAGCGGAAACCTGGGCGCTGGCGGACTACTGGCAACAGCTCTCCCTGGTACGCGAGCAGACGCTGACCTGCTACAACGGCGTAAAAGGCGACGGCTGTGGTGAGTGCGCGGCCTGTCATTTGCGGGCCAGGGGTTTACAGGCCTATCTGGACGATCGGCCGGGCGTGATGGCGGCTATGAAAGCGAAAAGCGGCCTGAACTGAAGCCATCCGGTAAGGCGGCAGAGCTTTTCGCTCTGCCCTCCTTTCCATCTCAGGCCATCAGGCGCATCAGGCGCTCGCGGAGCTCCCCTTCAAGCGCAACGGCCTTCTGAGTCTGCAAATCGATGCAGACAAAGGTCAGTGCGGCATCCGCCACCACGGTCTCCTGGCCTGCCAGCATCACCCGCTGAGCAATAATGCCGCTTCTGCCATTTAGCTGGGTGATCTCACTCTCTATCGCCAGCACGTCGCCCAGCACGGCCGGACGACGGTAGTTGATGTTGATATTGACCACGACGAAAGCCAGCTTCTGTTCCAGCAACCAGTGAAATGCCTCAACCTCTTCCAGCCATTGCCAGCGCGCCTCCTCAAGAAACTCAAGATAGCGTGCATTGTTAACGTGCTGATAGACATCCAGATGATAGCCGCGCACTTTTATTATGGTCTGCATGGTGATGCTCTCCTGCTCGCTCAGGTTAACTGGTTGGACCTGTTCACTTTAGCAGAGTAGCCTGGCTCAGGGAGATTAAGCATCACCGATGTGTACTGCCTCACAGTTTCAGCCTGGCTGCATTACGTTCAATCAGCGCATTACCAATGCCCGGCACCTCGCTGAGTTGCTGAATGGCACTAAAGGGCCCGTACTGTTCGCGGTAGTTCACAATCGCCTGAGCCTTTTTCAGCCCCACGCCATTCATGGCAGCAGAGAGCTGTTCGGCTGTCGCCTGGTTGATGCTGACCTGTTCCTGTTGCGGCGGCGGGCTGTTCTCCGGCAACAATCCCGGTGAGGCATGTTGCGTAACGACGCTGCCAGCCGGTTCCGGTTCCGCAGCCAGTGAGACGCTGTGACAGAGTGCGCCGCCCAGCGCGAGTGAAAAATAGAGGGCAATAAGTTGTGATTTAGCCATGCTGTGTTTCTCCTTGTGTGTAAACAGCAGCGACAGCGTGTCACTGCCCTGCACAGGGCTCAAACACCGGATGACAGAAATGGAAAAGGCCGCGAACGCGGCCTTTGATTGTTACAGTCGTTACACAGTTTCTGCGAGGCTTACTGCATTTGTGCGGCTGCGCCGTACTTGATTTTGGCCTCTTTACGCAGGTTCTGCAGCAGTGCTTCAAACGTCAGCTGCGCATTGTTCTGCGTGACGCCTTTGACCATCTCGTCAATCTGCGCCTGCGGCATGCTGCCGGTTTTAACCTTATCGACCGCCACCAGCACGACGTTGCCCTGCATATCTTCGCTGACACCCCAGGAGGGTTTGTTTTCCGCTGGCTGAGGCAGATTGAAAGCAGTCTGAGCCACCGGATCCTGTGCATTACGATCTACGGTCTTGCTGGCGCTCAGCGTCAGACCTGCCGCCGTCAGCGCATCCTGCTTACCGGCTTTCAGGTCGGCCAGCAGCTTATCTGCCTGAGCTTTGGCCTGCTGCGTTGCTTTGTCATGCTTCAGCGTGTCGGTGATCTGCGCTTTAACCTGATCCAGCGGTTTTACCGCTTCCGGTTTATGCTCACTGATACGCAGCACAAAAGCACGATCGCCATCGACGGTGATGATGTCAGAGTTGTTGCCCGGCGCGCCGTTCTGGCCCACCAGACCGCCATTGAAGATCGCCTGTTTCACCGCATCGAAATTCAGCTCCGCTGGCAGCGTATCCTGACTGAACCAGCCGGTCTCTTTCGCTTTCAGACCAGACGCCTGCTCGGCACCCGCCAGTGACTCGTTGTCATTGCTGGCTGCTTCGCTGACCTTCTGCTGCAGTTTGTAGAAGGCATCCACGCCCTTCTCCTGCTTCACTTTGGCCGCTACGGCGCTGCGAACCTCATCCAGCGATTTCACCTGCTCTGGCTGGATATCATCCAGGCGAACCACCAGGAAGCCGACAGAGGATTTGATCACGCCTGACATCTGGCCTTTCTCCGTCAGCCCGGCATTTTTCAGCTCATCCGGCGTCGTTGAGGGTTCCAGCCAGCCCATATCGCCGCCTTTACGGGCAGAGATCGGGTCAATCGATTTGGCTTTTGCCACGTCAGCAAAGCTGGCTCCCGCTTTCAGCTGCGCCAGCACCGCATTGGCATCGGCTTCTGTTTTTGTCTGAATCACGCTGTAGCGGTTGCGCTGTGGCTGGGTGTAATCCGCTTTATGCTGATCGTACCAGGCCTGAATATCGGCATCGCTGGCTGCCTGCTGCATGCTGGCTGCATCCATCAGCAGGTAGCTGACCCGGAACTGTTCCGGCGCCATGAAGCTGCTTTTATGCTGCTGATAATACTGGCTGATTTCATCGTCGGTTACGGTCTGTTTCGCTGCCAGCGCGTTGACGTCCAGTGTGGCCTGACGGATTTCACGCTGCTGCGACACCAGATCAACCAGCTTGCTGGCTTCGCCTTTCAGCGTGAAGTCGGTGTTCGCCACCGCATTGATCAGCTGCTGATTGGAGAGCTGCTTGCGCAGCGCTTCCGCATATTGATCCGCGCTAAAGCCCATGTTGCCGATCAGGCCCAGATATTTCGCGTTGTCGAATTTGCCGTTGGTCTGGAACGCCTTCTGATTGAAGATCGCCAGTTTGACCTGATCGTCGCTGATGCTGAGATGAAGATCTTTGATGTAGCTGTCGAGCAGCGCCTGATCGATCAGCTGCGACAGCGCCTGCTGGCGGATCTGCTGCATATAGCCGTCGTTACTGGCCAGCTGCGAGAACTGGTCGCCCAGCATCTGCTGCTGACGGTTGCGTTCGCTGTTAAACGCCTGCTCCAGCTGTCCCCGGCTGATCTCCTGACCGTTTACTTTGGCTGCATAGTCGTTATTGCCGCCAATCAGATAGTTGCCAACGCCCGTCAGCACAAAGGAGAGGATAATCAGCCCCAAAATAATCTTGAGCACGACATGGTTCGACGCCGCGCGTAAATTGTCCATCATGGTATGGCAACACTCCGCTGTAGTGTGAATGTAAAGCTCGGTCGCAATTCGCCACTGGCTGGCGTCTCGCGTAACTGCTGGCTCCGCTGGCAGTCTCAATCCGGTCCTGGTCCATTTTACGGCCCGATTCTCACCGGTTAAAACAAAAAAGGCACATCTGATTGATGTGCCCGTATGTTACATGAGAACGCGCAAAGCGTCCTCTAATCCACTGAAGAAAATGCGTCAATGAATCTATTCGTTGTTATTAATTGACTGCGTCTTTCAATGCTTTACCAGCACGGAAACCGGGTACTTTACCGGCCGGGATGGTGATCTCTTTACCGGTTTGCGGGTTACGACCGGTACGTGCCGCGCGGTCACGCACGGAGAAAGTGCCGAAACCGACCAGGGCCACTTCGTCACCCTCTTTCAGCGCATCTGAAACGGAACCCATAAATGCATCTAAAACACGTCCCGCTGCCGCTTTAGAAATATCAGCATCAGCAGCAATTTTGTCGATCAATTGTGACTTATTCACTCTCTTCATCCCCTCTTTATTATTTCACATCGCACCGGGCTTCCGGCCGGGTACGAACGCGCAGCAAGTTATATCAAGCCTGTGGAGCCGAAACAACGGGTTTTCTCTGAGATCGTCGCGTCGGCAGCCACCTAAATTAGCGGCACAAAAAAAAGCTGGCAAGCGCCAATTGCCTTGCCAGCTCCGCTTTTTAACGGTTTATGCCGTTAATCACTATTTTGCTGTCGCGACCTGCATACCGTATGGCGCATTTTCCAGGGCCAGATTCAGCACCTCTTCAATGCGCTTCACCGGATGGATCTCCAGGTCGGCAATCACGTTCTGTGGAATGTCTTCCAGGTCACGTTTGTTGTCGTCCGGGATCAGCACGGTTTTGATGCCACCACGGTGTGCGGCCAGCAGTTTCTCTTTCAGTCCGCCAATCGGCAGCACCTGACCGCGCAGGGTGATCTCACCGGTCATTGCCACATCCGCCCGCACCGGGTTTCCGGTCAGACAGGAGACCAGCGCCGTACACATGGCGATACCAGCACTCGGGCCATCTTTCGGTGTGGCACCTTCAGGAACGTGAACGTGAATATCGCGTTTTTCGTAGAAGTCACCATTGATGCCCAGCTTCTCTGCACGGGCACGCACGACCGTCAGTGCAGCCTGAATTGACTCCTGCATCACCTCGCCCAGAGAGCCGGTGTAGGTCAGCTTACCTTTACCCGGTACGCAGGCGGTTTCGATGGTCAGCAGATCGCCGCCCACTTCGGTCCACGCCAGACCGGTGACCTGACCCACGCGGTTTTCACTGTCGGCACGGCCGTAGTCAAAGCGCTGAACGCCCAGGAAATCCTTGAGGTTTTCGCCATTGATGGTGATGTGCTTTTTACTCTTGTCCATTAGCAGTGATTTCACCGCTTTACGGCACAGTTTCGACAGCTCACGCTCAAGGCTACGCACCCCGGCTTCACGGGTGTAATAACGGATGATGCCGATAATCGCGCTGTCCTCGACCGTAATTTCGCTGGCTTTCAGCGCGTTACGTTCGATCTGCTTGGTCAGCAGGTGCTGCTTGGCGATGTTCAGCTTCTCATCCTCGGTATAGCCCGACAGACGGATGACTTCCATACGATCCAGCAGCGGCGCCGGAATGTTCATGGAGTTCGAAGTCGCCACGAACATCACATCGGAAAGGTCATAGTCGACTTCCAGATAGTGGTCGTTGAACGCAATGTTCTGCTCAGGATCGAGCACTTCCAGCAGCGCAGAAGCAGGATCGCCACGCATGTCGGAGGACATTTTGTCGATCTCATCCAGCAGGAACAGCGGGTTTTTTACCCCGACCTTGGCCATTTTCTGGATCAGCTTACCCGGCATGGAGCCGATGTAAGTCCGGCGGTGACCACGGATTTCCGCTTCGTCACGTACGCCGCCCAGCGCCATACGCACATATTTGCGGCCGGTCGCTTTGGCGATCGACTGACCCAGCGAGGTTTTACCCACCCCTGGCGGTCCGACCAGGCACAGAATCGGGCCTTTGATTTTGCTGACGCGACTCTGCACCGCAAGATACTCAAGAATACGATCCTTCACGCGCTCCAGGCCGTAATGGTCGGTATCCAGGGTCTCCTGCGCCTTACGCAGATCTTTTTTCACTTTGCTGCGGGCGTTCCACGGAACCTGCACCATCCAGTCGATATAGCCGCGAACCACGGTCGCTTCTGCGGACATCGGAGACATCATTTTCAGTTTCTGCAGCTCAGCGTCCGCTTTCTCGCGCGCCTCTTCCGGCATTTTCGCCGCATCGATTTTGCGTTTTAACGCTTCATACTCGTCCGGCGCGTCATCCATCTCGCCCAGCTCTTTCTGAATCGCTTTCATCTGCTCATTCAGATAGTACTCGCGCTGGCTCTTCTCCATCTGCTTCTTCACGCGGTTGCGAATGCGCTTCTCAACCTGCAGCAGATCGATTTCAGATTCCATCATGGCCATCAGATATTCCAGACGCTCGTTAACGTCGGACATCTCCAGCACAGACTGCTTGTCGGCCAGCTTCAGCGGCATATGTGCCGCAACGGTGTCGGCCAGGCGCGCCGCATCGTCAATGTTGTTCAGCGAGGTTAACACCTCGGGTGGGATCTTTTTATTGAGTTTGATGTAGCCTTCAAACTGGTTGATCGCCGTGCGCACCAGCACTTCCTGCTCGCGCTCTTCGATCTCTGGCGACACCAGATATTCAGCTTGTGCTACAAAATGGTCACCGTTATCGGCCAGCGTCGTAATATGGGCGCGCTGTAAACCTTCGACCAGAACTTTGACGGTGCCATCCGGCAGTTTCAGCATTTGCAATACAGATGCAACGGTCCCTACTGAGAAGAGATCGTTAATGCCAGGTTCATCCGTTGAAGCCTCTTTCTGTGCGACCAGCATGATTTTTTTATCATGATCCATTGCGGCTTCAAGGCACCGAATTGATTTTTCCCGGCCAACAAACAACGGAATTACCATGTGCGGATAAACCACCACGTCGCGCAGCGGCAACACGGGGATTTCAATGCGTTCAGAACGCTCAGGATTCATAGAGCTCTCTCTTTGTTTAATGTCCGCCAGGTGATGGGAACCGCATCAGGCAGGTATGCAGTTAAACCCACAGGTATCTGAGTATATGGGGATGATTGTCCGACATTCAACGTCACAGAGGCGAGAAAAGCAAAAGGGGAAAAATTTTCCCCTTTTTTACGAGTACGACATGGACGATCTGTTTATTTATTCGCCAGATGCCTGGGCTTCATGCTTTCCGTAGATCAACATAGGATCAGACTGACCATCAATAACTGATTCATCAATCACGACTTTCTCTACATCGTCCATCGAAGGCAGGTCATACATCGTTTCCAGCAACGCACCTTCTACGATTGAACGCAGACCACGCGCACCGGTTTTACGTGACATCGCCTTTTTCGCGATTGCCGTTAATGCCTCGTCACGGAACTCCAGCTCAACGCCTTCCAGGTTAAACAGCGCCTGGTACTGTTTTGTCAGGGCGTTTTTCGGTTCACGCAGGATCTGGATCAGCGCTTCTTCGCTGAGTTCACTCAGGGTTGCCACCACAGGCAGACGACCGATGAACTCCGGAATCAGACCAAATTTGATCAGATCTTCAGGCTCACACTGTGAAAGCAGTTCGCCTTCGCTGGCTTTCTGCGATTTCCCTTTGACGGTTGCGCCGAAACCGATACCGGAGCCGGTTTCAACACGCTGGGAGATCACCTTGTCCAGACCGGCGAATGCGCCGCCGCAGATAAACAGGATCTTAGAGGTATCGACCTGTAAGAATTCCTGCTGCGGATGCTTACGTCCGCCCTGTGGCGGAACGGCTGCCACGGTGCCTTCGATCAGTTTCAGCAGAGCCTGCTGGACGCCTTCGCCTGACACGTCACGGGTAATCGACGGGTTGTCAGACTTACGTGAAATTTTGTCAATTTCATCGATATAGACGATGCCGCGCTGCGCTTTCTGCACATCGTAATCGCACTTCTGCAGCAGTTTCTGGATGATGTTTTCAACGTCTTCACCCACGTAACCCGCTTCGGTCAGCGTGGTGGCATCAGCCATGGTGAAAGGCACATCAAGCAGGCGAGCCAGGGTTTCGGCCAGCAGCGTTTTACCGCTCCCGGTCGGGCCGATCAGCAGAATGTTACTTTTGCCCAGTTCAATACCGTTGCTGGTATCGCCGTTACGCAGACGCTTGTAGTGGTTGTAGACCGCCACCGCCAGCACTTTCTTCGCTCTTTCCTGACCAATGACATAGTCATCGAGGTGATGGCGGATTTCATGTGGGGTAGGCAGAGCACTACGTTCGCGGTGCGGAGCGACTTCTTTAATCTCTTCGCGAATGATGTCGTTGCACAGGTCAACACACTCATCGCAGATATACACTGACGGCCCGGCAATCAGCTTTCGCACTTCATGCTGGCTTTTGCCGCAAAAAGAGCAGTACAGCAACTTTCCTGAACCGTCTTTGCGCTTATCTGTCATCAGTTAACCTCTTCCTGTTCTCAGGCCATACCCGCGTATGGCGCTGGCCGTGCTGAGACGGCCGAAATTCATTCAACCCATTACAGTACCGTTGTCCCGATAACTATAGACCAGGAACAACGGCAGGTCGGGTCTTATTGACGATGCGTCAGAATCGAATCGACTAATCCATACTCTACCGCTTCATTTGCAGAGAGGAAACGATCGCGCTCGGTATCACGCTCAATTTCTTCCAGCGTTTTACCGGTATGCTCGGCCATCAGCTCATTCATACGCTGCTTCACTTTCAGGATTTCGCGCGCATGGATTTCGATGTCGGTTGCCTGGCCCTGATAGCCGCCCAGCGGCTGATGGATCATGACGCGTGAGTTAGGCAGGCAGAAACGCTTGCCTTTAGTGCCCGCCGTCAGCAGGAAAGCGCCCATGGAGCAGGCCTGACCCATACAGATGGTGCTGACATCCGGTTTGATAAATTTCATGGTGTCGTAGATCGACATACCGGCCGTGATCACACCGCCAGGTGAGTTGATATAGAGATAGATATCTTTTTCCGGATTCTCAGCTTCCAGAAACAGCATCTGCGCCACAATCAGATTAGCCATGTGATCTTCAACCTGGCCGGTCAGGAAAATGACGCGCTCTTTCAGCAGACGGGAGTAGATGTCGTAAGAACGCTCACCACGCGAAGTTTGTTCAACCACCATTGGCACCAGCGCATTGTGCGGTGCAGTATATTCACGATCGCCACTGTATGACATTACCGTCTCCTGGATAAATTTCATTGGCAACATTCTGTACCGATTCTACGTAAGACGCGCGGGAAACTCCACGCCGCATCTTTTCCGACACCTTCAGGACGGTTAATCAGTCAGCCTTACTCTCATTTCTGCATACTCCCAATATCTGGGGATGCTGCACACATGTTTCAAGCATAACAATCTTTTCCCTGTTCGCTAACCCGGAAAAAGCGATGCGTGAATAATTTGCCGATAAATTAAACAAATAGCCGTGACGCAGCGCGTCCCGGATGCAGAATACAAAAAAGCCCGCGACTTTTCAGTCACGGGCTTAGCACAGAAGGTTAACTGAGTGATCAGGCCTGAGCGGTCTGGTTCATCAGTTCCTGGAAGTTGGTCTCTTTCTCGGTCACTTTCGCTTTCGCCAGGACCGCTTCAACCGCCTGCTCTTCCAGCGCGACGTTGCGCATGTTGTTCATCAGCTCGTTGTTCTTGCTGTAGAACTCGATCACTTCCTGCGGATCTTCATACGCAGAAGCCATCTCTTCAATCATGGTGTTCACGCGCGCGTCATCTGCTTTCAGCTCGTGGGTACGAATCACTTCGCCCAGCAGCAGACCGACAACCACGCGGCGTTTAGCCTGCTCTTCAAACAGTTCGCGTGGCAGTTCCAGCGCCTGTTTTTCGTTGCCACCAAAGCGCTGTGCAGCCTGACGACGCAGAACGTCGATTTCGCTGTCAATCAGGGCTGCAGGAACGTCGATTTCGTTTGCCGCAACCAGGCCGTCGATGGCCTGAGACTTGATGCGGTTGCGGATAGCGCCTTTCAGCTCGCGATCCATGTTTTTACGCACTTCGGTACGCAGGCCGGCCACTGAACCATCTTCAACGCCAAAACGTTTGATGAACTCTTCGGTCAGTTCTGGCAGTTCGCGCGTTTCAACTTTCTTCAGTACGATCTCAAACTTCGCATCTTTCCCTTTCAGGGTTTCTGCGTGGTAGTCGTCCGGGAATTTCACGTCGATAGTGAAGGTTTCGCCCGCTTTGTGACCCACAATGCCCTCTTCGAAGCCTGGGATCATGCGGCCCTGGCCCATGGCCAGAACGAAATCAGAAGCTTTACCGCCTTCGAACTCTTCGCCGTCAACAGAACCGTTGAAATCGATAGTCGCACGATCTTCCGGGCCTGCAGCCGCGTCGCTTTCGATCCAGTTGGCCTGCTGCTTGCGCAGGGTATCCAGCATGGTGTCAACGTCAGCATCGGTCACTTCAACCAGTGGTTTCTCGACTTCGATGTTTTCCAGGCCTTTCAGCTCAACTTCCGGATAAACTTCGAACTCAACCGCGTAGGTGAAATCCTGACCTTCTTTGTATTCGCCTGGCACGTAGTTCGGTGCGCCAGCCGGATTAATTTTTTCTTTGATGATGGCATCAACGAAGTTGCGCGTCATCAGCTCGCCCAGCACGTCCTGACGAACAGAAGCGCCGTAACGCTGCTCTACGATGTTCATCGGCACTTTGCCTTTACGGAAACCGTCGATGCGAACTTTCCTGGCAACGTCAACCAGTTCTTTTTTTACTGCGCTTGCGATGCTGTCAGCAGCGACAGTAATCGTAATGCGACGGCCCAGGCCCTGAGTGGTCTCTACAGAAACTTGCATCTTGTTACCTCAAAAAATCACGTGCTCGGTCAACTTCAGACACCACACATCGTGAAATGCGCCGTATCTAACAACCGGGACGGCTTCCGTGAAGAGAACCTGATCCCTGTTACCAGAAGCGTCCCGAAGACATTCCGGAAAAATAGACGCAGCATTATAGCGGCATCACCGGAATGAGTCGAGGACGCTTACTCACCACTTTTCAGCAACTTTGCTGCTTTTTTGAGCCAGGGATCGCGTTTATCGCTAATCAAATGAAAAAACGGCCCGCAGGCCGTTTCAGAGAAGGGAGATCAGGCGAGCGTACCGGCACCCCGGCAGTTGGGAGACGCGAGTACTGTATCCTGCAATCCTTCCCACTCTTTCAGCGTGTAGGTATGCAGGGCCAGGGCGTGAACGCTGCCCGCTAATTCCGCCGCCAGTTCGCCGTAGATAAGGCGGTGACGCGCCAGAAAACGCTGGCCCGCAAAGCAGTCGCTGACAATCACCACTTTAAAGTGGCTTTCAGACCCGGCGGGCACGTTGTGACGGTAACTTTCGTCATGCACTTCCAGATGAGCTGGCTGAAACGCCACACGCAGCTTTTCTTCTATTTGTTCGCGGATCATGGCTATTACTCCTCAATGGCGAGCGCAGTGCCCCATCTCATTCAATCTTAGTCGCTTTTTGTGCGCTTACCCGTCAGCAGAGGGTAAATTTTGCATTTGTGATCTGCACGTTAACCGCGCGCATCATAACCCAGCTGAAACGAACCGCAAACCCGGCCGCGGCGGAGCCTTTTAAAACGATTTCAGACACAATTTCACCCGCGACAGGGCTTTTTTCACTGCCGGGCAATGCTATGATGGCCGCAGTTTTTGCAAACCAACCCCTGACACCAACGAGAAAAAGTATGTTGAAAAAACTGTTATTCCCCCTGTTGGCTGCGTTTGTTTTAGCCGGCTGTGCAACCAGCAATAATACCCTGACTATTCAGCCTAAAATTGAGCTGCCGCAGCAGGATCCGGGCCTGATGGGTGTGACCGTCAGCATCAACGGTGCCGACCAGCGTAAAGATCAGGCGCTGGCAAAAGTGAACCGTGACGGTCAGTTAGTCACCTTAACCCCATCACGCGATCTGCGTTTCCTGCTGCAGGAAGTGCTGGAGAAGCAGATGACCGCACGCGGATATATGATCGGTCCTGATGGCGCGGTCGACCTGCAGATTGTGGTTAACAACCTTTATGCTGATGTGACACAGGGTAATGTGCGCTACAGCATCACCACCAAAGCGGACATCTCTATCATCGCTACCGCGAAAAACGGCAACAAGCAGGTTAAAAACTACCGTCAGACTTACAGCGTAGAAGGCGCATTCAACGCCAGTAACCAGAAGATTACTAATGCCGTGAATGCCACCATGAGCGATGTGATCGCCGATATGGCGCAGGACACAAGCGTCAACGACTTCATCAAACAGAACGCCCGTTAATCTCCTCTCCTTCCTGCCCTGCCTCGTGCAGGGCACTTTGTTATCTGCAGGATGCGCATGAATCACTATCTCCGCCTCTTCCGCCAGAAAAACGCCGCCGTCCTGTTACTCCTCGGTTTTGCTTCCGGACTGCCGCTGGCACTGACCTCAGGCACGTTGCAGGCATGGATGACGGTGGATAATGTCGATCTGAAAACCATCGGGTTCTTTTCACTGGTCGGCCAGGCTTATGTCTTTAAATTTCTCTGGTCACCGATGATGGACCGTTACACGCCGCCGTTTCTGGGCCGGCGTCGCGGCTGGTTACTGGTAAGCCAGCTGGCGCTGGTGAGCGGCATCCTCGCCATGGGCTTTCTTCAGCCCGGACGCGATCTGACCCTGATGGCCGCACTGGCGGTGCTGATCGCCTTCTGTTCCGCCTCGCAGGATATCGTGTTCGACGCCTGGAAAACGGACATCCTGCCGCCAGAGGAGCGCGGCAGCGGTGCGGCGATCACCGTGCTGGGTTACCGGCTGGCGATGCTGATTTCTGGCGGGCTGGCGCTGTGGCTGGCTGACCGTTATCTGGGCTGGCAGGCCACCTACTGGCTGATGGCGCTGATGATGGTGCCGGGGATTCTCGCGACGCTGATGGCCAGTGAGCCGGACACGCGCATTGCCACGCCCCACTCGCTGCGTCAGGCGGTCGTCGATCCGCTGAAGGATTTCTTCCAGCGCAACAATGCGTGGCTGCTGATCACCCTGATCATTCTCTACAAGCTGGGCGATGCCTTTGCCGCCTCGCTGACCACAACCTTTCTGATCCGCGGCGTCGGCTTCAACGCCGGTGACGTCGGCCTGGTCAACAAGACCCTGGGCCTGCTGGCGACGATTATCGGCGCCCTGTACGGCGGGGTGCTGATGCAGCGCCTGAGCCTGTTCCGTGCGCTGCTGATTTTTGGCGTGCTGCAGGCGGTGTCGAACTTTGGCTACTGGCTGCTGGCGGTGACCGACAAACAGCTATGGAGTATGGCCAGCGCGGTCTTTGTTGAAAACCTCTGTGGCGGAATGGGCACCGCGGCCTTTGTCGCCCTGCTGATGACGCTGTGTAACAAATCATTTTCGGCGACCCAGTTTGCGCTGCTCTCGGCGCTCTCGGCGGTCGGCAGGGTCTATGTCGGCCCGGCGGCAGGCTGGCTGGTCGAGCTGTGGGGCTGGCCGGCCTTTTATGCCTTCACGGTGGTGGCCGGTCTGCCGGGTCTGCTGCTGCTGCTGTTTTGTCGTCAGACACTGAATCAGGTGGAGCGGAGTGGCAAATTCCTGACGCGCAGCTACTATCCTCATGGCTATCGCTGGACGAATCGTCTGTTTGCAGCCGGGTGCGGCATCCTGGCGCTCTGGCTGGTGGCGCTGGCAATGGATGCGCTGGGCTGGACGGCGCTGTCGTCGTGGCTTGCTCGTCTGTTTGAGCTGGGCATGACGATCGCCCTGCTGGCGGTGCTGGCTGGCGTGTTGCTGGACTACCGGGCGCTGAAAAAAACGCCTGCGCCTCCTGCATCTGACGCTTAAGCGAAATCGATAGGTTGACGGACCGTGGCTTATTTTTTTAGCAGCCGAATAAGCCCCGGTCATTTATCATCGCGTGTTATTTTCAAAAAATAACAATATGGCCTGAGGAGACGCAGACTGAATACTAAAAACCGGTGAGCAATTACTTTAGTTAAATTTCATCACATAAATGATGCAGACTTGTTAAATATTTGGGAGTTAAAAGTAAGGGTTATTCCTTTCCCTGATTTTTTCGCGGTGGCTTCCATTGGTTTTTGTTATATTGGTGCCAACTGCTTGTCTGCGTTAATTATTTGTCACCTGGCGCAACATCTGTGACACCCTTAGCAAAAGGTGTCAACACGTATCTGACACATCCTTAAGCTGGTTTACACTGCATAAACCTTCCCGTAAAATGCGCGCACACTTAAACGACAATAGAGCCCTTTGTCATTGAGGTCGTTAAATGAGACTCAGTAAATACAATAAAAGTTTGGGGATTTTGTCATTAATTGCAGGCACTTTATTAATGAGTGGCTGCGATAGTGCATTGTTAAATCCCAAAGGACAGATTGCACTGGAGCAACGTTCGCTGATACTGACTGCCTTTGGCCTGATGTTGATCGTCGTGATTCCCGCAGTCCTGATGGCCGTGGTGTTTGCCTGGAAGTATCGGGCGTCCAACACGAATGCGAAGTACAGCCCTAACTGGTCACACTCTAACAAAGTGGAAGCCGTGGTCTGGACCATTCCGATCCTGATCATTCTCTTCCTCAGCGTGCTGACCTGGAAATCGACCCATGCACTGGAGCCCAGCAAACCGCTGCAATCTGATGTGAAGCCGGTTGAGATCGATGTGGTTGCACTGGACTGGAAATGGTTGTTCATTTACCCGGAACAGGGTATTGCGACCGTGAACCAGATTGCCTTCCCGGCAAATACTCCGGTGAACTTCAAAATCACCTCTAACTCCGTCATGAACTCTTTCTTCATCCCAACGCTCGGCAGCCAGATCTATGCAATGGCCGGTATGCAGACCAAGCTGCATCTGATTGCGAATGAGCCGGGAACTTTCGACGGTATCTCTGCGAACTTCAGTGGTCGTGGTTTCTCTGGCATGAAGTTCAAAGCCATTGCAACCAAAGACGATGCGGAATTCCAGCAGTGGGTGGCTAAAGTTAAAGCAGCCCCTAACACGCTGACCACGATGGATGATTTTGAGAAAGTGGCTGTGCCAAGCGAAAATCACCCGGTGGAATATTTCTCTTCAGCTGATCCGAAACTGTTCATGCAAGTCATCGACAAGTTCAAGATGAGCCACGGGAAAATGGACATGCCACAGCATGAAGGTATGGACATGAGTCACACCGCTTCCGCGGGAGCCGAGGAATAATACGATGTTCGGAAAATTAACACTGGATGCAGTGCCGTACCATGAGCCGATTATCATGGTTACGGTCGCCGCTATCATCTTAGGTGGTCTGGCGCTGGTCGCTGCGCTCACCTATTTTGGTAAGTGGAAATATCTGTGGTCTGAATGGCTGACGTCAGTCGACCACAAACGCCTGGGTATCATGTATGTCATCATGGCGTTCGTCATGCTGCTGCGTGGTTTCGCTGATGCCATCATGATGCGTACCCAACAGGTTATGGCTTCGGCCGGTGAAGCGGGCATTCTGCCACCGCACCACTACGACCAGATCTTTACCGCGCACGGCGTGATTATGATCTTCTTCGTAGCGATGCCTTTTGTGGTTGGCCTGATGAACATCGCCGTTCCGTTGCAGATTGGTGCACGCGACGTTGCGTTCCCGTTCCTGAACAACCTGAGCTTCTGGTTTACTGCGGTCGGTGTGATCCTGGTTAACATTTCTCTGGGTGTGGGCGAGTTCGCACAGACCGGCTGGCTGGCGTATCCGCCGCTTTCCGGCGCGGAGTACAGTCCCGGGGTCGGGGTCGACTACTGGATCTGGAGCCTTCAGCTTTCAGGTATTGGTACGACCTTAACCGGTATTAACTTCTTCGTGACCATCCTGAAGATGCGTGCGCCAGGCATGAGCCTGTTCAAAATGCCGGTCTTCACCTGGACCGCGCTGTGCACCAACGTCCTGATCATCGCTGCGTTCCCGGTTCTGACCGTGACCCTGGCGCTGCTGACGCTCGATCGTTATCTCGGCTTCCATTTCTTCACCAATGAAATGGGCGGGAACATGATGATGTACGTCAACCTGATCTGGGTCTGGGGCCATCCGGAAGTGTATATCCTGGTACTGCCGGTGTTTGGTGTGTTCGCAGAAATTACTGCGACCTTCTCCAAAAAACGTCTGTTTGGTTATACCTCTCTGGTCTGGGCGACCATCGCCATCACCGTTCTGTCGTTCATCGTCTGGCTGCACCACTTCTTCACCATGGGTGCGGGTGCCAACGTTAACGCCTTCTTCGGTATCATGACGATGATCATCGCGATTCCGACCGGGGTTAAAATCTTTAACTGGCTGTTCACCATGTACCAGGGCCGCATCCAGATGCACTCTGCCATGCTGTGGACCGTTGGCTTCCTGGTAACCTTCTCTGTCGGGGGTATGACCGGTGTTCTGCTGGCCGTTCCGGGTGCTGACTTTATTCTGCACAACAGCCTGTTCCTGATTGCGCACTTCCATAACGTGATTATCGGTGGTGTGGTGTTCGGTTGTATGGCGGGTGTGACCTACTGGTTCCCGAAAGCGTTTGGCTTTACCCTGAATGAAACCTGGGGCAAGCGCGCATTCTGGTTCTGGATCATCGGCTTCTTCGTGGCCTTTATGCCGCTGTACGCACTGGGCTTCATGGGTATGACCCGTCGTCTGAGCCAGAACATCGATCCACAGTTCCATCCTCTGCTGGTGGTTGCTGCGGTCGGTGCAGGTCTGATTGCACTGGGTATCCTGTGTCAGCTGACCATGTTCTATGTCTCGGTACGTGATCGTCATCAGAACCGTGACCTGACCGGTGACCCGTGGGGCGGTCGTACGCTGGAGTGGGCAACCTCTTCACCACCACCGTTCTATAACTTTGCTGTTATCCCACATGTGCACGAGCGTGACGCTTTCTGGGAAATGAAAGAGAAAGGCGAAGCGTACAAACAGCCGGCATCGTATGAAGAGATTCATATGCCGAAAAACAGCGGTGCTGCCATCATCATCTGCGCATTCGCAACGGTAATGGGTTTCGCGCTGATCTGGCATATCTGGTGGATGGCGGGTCTTTCATTCCTCGGCATGATCGTTACCTGGATCGTGAAAAGCTTCGACGAAGACGTGGATTACTACGTTCCGGTTGCTGAAGTTCAGAAGATTGAAAACCAGCACTTTGACGAAATCAGCAAAGCAGGTCTGAAATAATGTCAACTGAAACTCTGATTAAACATCACCACGACGCCCATGCGGAGCATGGGCATCACGATGCAGGAGCCAATAAAGTCTTTGGCTTCTGGATCTACCTGATGAGTGACTGCATTATCTTCGCAACCCTGTTTGCGACCTATGCTGTCATGGTCAACAACACTGCCGGTGGCCCGGCAGGTAAAGATATCTTTGAGCTGCCATTTGTTCTGGTAGAAACCGCCCTGCTGCTGCTGAGTTCCATCACTTACGGCATGGCTGTTATCTCCATGAACAAGGAGCAAAAAGGGGCCGTTATCGGCTGGCTGGCGCTGACCTTCCTGTTCGGTCTGGGCTTTATCGGGATGGAAATCTATGAATTCCATCACCTGATTGCCGAAGGCTTTGGCCCGGATCGCAGCGGCTTCCTGTCTGGCTTCTTTACGCTGGTCGGTACCCACGGTCTGCACGTGACCTCCGGTCTGATCTGGATGCTGGTACTGATGTTCCAGATTTCCAGACGTGGCCTGAACGCGACTAACCGCACCCGTATCATGTGCCTGAGCCTGTTCTGGCACTTCCTGGACGTGGTCTGGATTTGCGTCTTCACCGTTGTTTACCTGATGGGAGCCATGTAATGAGTCATTCTGTTAACGAACATGGCGCTTCACACGGTAGCGTGAAGTCCTACATGATCGGCTTCATCCTCTCTATCATCCTGACGGCGATCCCGTTCTGGATGGTAATGGATGGCAGTGCATCTCACGGTACGATCCTTGGTGTTGTCCTGGTGTGTGCAGTGATTCAGGTGCTGGTGCACCTGGTCTACTTCCTGCACTTAGACAGCAAATCTGAGGGTGGCTGGAACATGGTAGCCATTGTCTTCTCGGCCATCATCATCCTGATTGTCGTAGTAGGCTCACTGTGGATCATGTGGAACCTCAACTACAACATGATGCCTCACTAAAGAGTCACACGTAATGTTTAAGCAATACCTGCAAGTTACAAAACCAGGAATTATTTTCGGGAATTTAATTTCTGTGATCGGCGGATTCCTGTTGGCCTCCAAAGGCAACACGGATTACGCCCTGTTTCTCATCACCCTGGTGGGCGTGTCACTGGTGGTTGCATCCGGTTGTGTTTTCAACAACGTGATCGACCGCGACATCGACATCAAGATGGAGAGAACCAGGAATCGGGTGCTGGTAAAAGGCCTTATCTCCGCGAAAGTAAGCCTGGTTTACGCCACTGTGTTGGGTATTGCTGGCTTTGCGTTGCTCTACTTCGGTGCTAATCCGCTGGCCATGTGGCTGGCGGTGATGGGCTTCGTGGTTTACGTGGGCATTTACAGCCTCTACATGAAGCGTCACTCCGTTTACGGCACGCTGATTGGCAGTCTGTCGGGTGCTGCGCCGCCGGTTATCGGCTACTGCGCCGTCTCCAACCAGTTTGATGCGGGCGCGTTAATCCTGCTGGCGATCTTCAGCCTGTGGCAGATGCCGCATTCGTACGCGATTGCCATCTTCCGCTTTAAAGATTACCAGGCAGCGAACATCCCGGTTCTGCCGGTGGTGAAAGGCATCTCGGTGGCTAAAAATCATATTACGCTCTACATTCTGGCGTTTATGATTGCCACGCTGATGCTGACGCTGGGGGGTTACGCGGGCTACAAATATCTGGTGGTGGCCGCTGCGGTCAGCGTCTGGTGGCTGGGCATGGCCCTGTCGGGTTACAAAACGGCGGATGACCGTGTCTGGGCGCGTAAACTGTTTGTCTTCTCTATCGTCACCATCACCGCGCTGAGCGTGATGATGTCGGTCGATTCGATGGCACCGGTGTCGAAGGACCTGCTGACTTACGTCTGGTAATCAGCACCGAAATGGCATGAAAAGGGCGCGATTTTCGCGCCCTTTCTTTTTGTTACCACTGCTTAAAAACTATTGTTTTACCCGCCCTGCCCCGCCCCCTAGAATAAATGCAGCACATTAACAGAGGTTGGAATGAACGATAATAAAATGACTCCGGTGGAGCTGCGTGCCACATGGGGCCTCGGTACGGTCTTTTCCCTGCGGATGCTGGGAATGTTTATGGTCCTGCCGGTACTGACCACTTATGGCATGGCATTACAGGGTGCAAGTGAAACCTTGATCGGCCTGGCAATTGGCATCTATGGCCTCGCCCAGGCAATATTTCAGATCCCTTTTGGTCTGCTCTCCGATCGCATCGGGCGTAAGCCGCTGATCGTCGGCGGGCTGTTGCTGTTTGTACTGGGCAGCGTGATCGCTGCCTGCACCGACTCTATCTGGGGCATCATTCTGGGTCGTGCGCTCCAGGGCTCAGGCGCGATTGCTGCGGCCGTGATGGCCCTTCTCTCCGATTTAACCCGTGAGCAGAATCGCACCAAGGCGATGGCGTTTATCGGTATCAGTTTTGGCATCACGTTTGCGATTGCGATGGTCGTCGGACCGGTGGTGACGCACGCGCTGGGACTGCATGCGCTGTTCTGGATGATTGCGATTCTGGCCTCGCTGGGTATCGTGATCACGCTGCTGGTGGTGCCCTCCGCTTCTCATCATGTTCTGAACCGCGAGTCCGGCATGGTGAAAGGCAGCTTCCGCAAAGTGCTGGCCAATCCACGTCTGGTGAAGCTGAACGTCGGGATTTTCTGCCTGCACGTTCTGCTGATGTCGAGCTTTGTGGCCCTGCCGGGTCAGTTTGAGCAGGCGGGCTTCCCGGCGCCCGAGCACTGGAAGGTCTATCTCACCACGATGCTGATCGCCTTTGCGGGCGTGGTGCCGTTCATCATCTATGCCGAAGTGAAGCGTCGCATGAAGCGCGTCTTTGTCGGCTGCGTCGGGATGATTGTTATCGCCGAGATCGTGCTGTGGGGCGCGGAAGGCCATTTCTGGACTTTAGTGCTGGGCGTTCAGCTCTTCTTCTTCGCCTTTAACCTGATGGAGGCGATCCTGCCTTCGCTGATCAGTAAAGAGTCACCTGCAGGTTATAAAGGCACAGCAATGGGGATCTACTCCACCAGCCAGTTCCTGGGCGTGGCGGTAGGCGGCAGCATGGGCGGCTGGGTGTTTGGACATTTCGATGCGCAGACCGTCTTCCTGGCTGGCGCGATCGTGGCGGTGGCCTGGCTGTTTGTCAGCATGACGATGCAGGAGCCGCCTTATGTCAGCAGCCTGCGCATCGTGCTGAGCGATGCGGCACTGGCCGTGCCGAATCTGGAACAGCGTCTGAAGGCGCAGCCTGGAGTGAACGCCGTGTTTATCGTGCCGGAAGAGAAAAGCGCCTACATCAAAATCGACAGTAAAGTCACCAGCCGCCCTGAACTGGAGGCGCTGCTGGGCAGTTGCTGACCGGTGTTGTGGCGATGGCGGCCCTTTGCGAAAGGCAGAGGCTCCCTGATGCAAACGCCCTCCTCCTGACGATGTCCGCCCGTCAATCAAAAACCCGGCCTGAGCCGGGTTTCATCACTGAACTGCCTTCGCGCTGAATAAACTCAGCCTCTCCCGCTTAGTCGCGGAAGTTTTTAAACTGGAACGGCTGCCCCAGATTGCTGCCGCGCACGATCGCCATCGCACTCTGCAGATCATCACGCGCTTTACCGGTCACACGCAGCGCTTCGCCCTGAATCTGCGTCTGCACTTTCAGCTTGCTGTCTTTGATCAGCTTCACCAGTTTCTTCGCGACGTCGCTTTCAATGCCTTTTTTCAGTTTCGCCTCGACCGTCCAGCTCTTACCGCTGTGCTCAATCTCTTCCGGCACCTCTAAGGCACCGCCTTCAATTCCGCGCTTCAGCAGTTTCTCACGCAGAATATCGACCAGCTGCTTAACCTGAAAGTCGGACTCGCTGGTGATTTTAATGGTTTCATTCTTTTCGTTGAGCTCAAACTCGGCGCTCACGTTGCGGAAATCGAAGCGGGTTGACACTTCACGGTTGGCATTCTCCACCGCATTGCGAATTTCCTGCAGATCGACTTCTGAAACGATATCGAAAGATGGCATCTCTTCTTCTCCTGACGCTAAAGTGACATGCATAATACGCGTCTTAGGGTGCTAAATAAAATCAGGCTGCACACAACGCTATAATAAAGGTGTGACAGCAAATAACAGATGGATAGCCCGCCAGCGGGAGGCAGTATGAAAATTACCGTGTTAGGTTGCGGCGCTCTGGGTCAGGTCTGGCTGACCGCGCTTGCCCGCCAGGGACACGATGTGCAGGGATGGTTGCGGGTGCCGCAGCCCTATTGCTCGGCGAACGTGATCGATCCTCAGAGCACGATCTCGAATCGCACGTTTATCGCCAACGATCCGCTGTTTCTGGCGGAGAGCCAGCTCCTGCTGGTCACGCTTAAAGCGCCGCAGGTTTCGCCCGCCGTCAAAAATCTGGAAAGCGTCCTGCCGGAAAACTGCCCGGTGCTGCTGCTGCACAACGGCATGGGCACGCTGGAGGAGCTGAAAGGGCTGACGCAGCCGCTGCTGCGCGGCGTGACGACCCATGCCGCCATGCGCGATGGTACCGTCATCAAACATATTGCCAGTGGCATCACCCACATCGGCCCCGGCAACCGCAAGAGTGCCGCTTACAGCGATCTGGCCGATATCCTGCACCCTGCCCTGCCCGATGTGGCCTGGCATGATAACATCCGGGCGGCCTGCTGGCGTAAGCTGGCCGTCAACTGCATCATTAACCCGCTGAGCGTGGAGTATGAGTGCCAGAACGGTGCCCTGCGCGCTTATCCGGCGCAGATCGCGCAACTCTGCGAAGAGATCAGCTGGGTGATGGAGCGTGAAGGTCAGAGTATCGCCAGCGAAAGTCTGCAGGACATTATCTTCGACGTGATTGAAAGCACCGCGGCCAACACCTCTTCGATGCTGCAGGACGTGCGCGCCCAGCGGCTCACCGAAATCGATTATATCAGTGGTTTTCTGCTGCGCCGCGCCCGGACGCACGGCCTGGTGCTGACGGAGAATAGCCGTCTGTATGACATGATTAAACGCAAGGAGTCTCATTATGAGCGCGAACGCATCGGTGCTGGTCTGCCTGGCACATGGCAGTGAAGAAACCGAAGCCGTCACCACCATCGACCTGCTGGTCCGGGCCGGACTCAGGGTCGTCACTGCCAGCGTCGAAAGCGATGGCAGCCGGGAGATCGTCTGCTCGCGCGGTGTGCGTCTGCTGGCTGACGTCACGCTGGTCGAAGTCGCCGACAACGATTTCGCCGCGATTGTCCTGCCGGGCGGTCTCAAAGGGGCAGAAACCTTTCGCGACAGCCCGCTGCTGGTCGAAACGGTGCGTCAGTTTCACCTGAATGAGAAAATCGTTGCCGCGATCTGCGCCGCGGCGGGCACGGTATTAATCCCGCACGAACTGTTCCCGATCGGCAACATGACCGGTTTTCCCGGCTTAAAAGAGACGATCCCGGCGGAGAAATGGATGGAGCGTCGTGTCGTCTGGGATCCGCGCGTCAATCTGCTGACCAGCCAGGGACCGGGCACGGCGATGGATTTTGCGCTGAAGCTGATCGATCTGCTGGTGGGAAAAGAGCGGGCGCGCGAGGTTGCGGCACAGCTGGTGCTGGCCCCCGGCATTTACGACTATCAGGCTTAAAACAGGGTATTTCAGTGAAGCCGGTCAGCCCTGAGCAGGCGTGACCGGCAATACGCACAGCCCTAAGGCCGGTAGACTTTCACGTTCTTAAAGCCCTGCTCATGCAGGTAGAGCGCCTGAAGACGGCTCATCACCCCGCGATCGCAATAGAGCAGCCAGGTGCGGTTCTGATCGAGATTGCCAAACTGCGTGCTGAGTTTGTAGAACGGCAGCGACTTCACCTCCGTGGCGTTCAGCTCCAGCGGATTCTCTTCCTGCTCGTCGATGGCGCGGATATCCAGCACCACATCGTTTTCACTCAGCAGGGCGACAGTTTCCACTTCCACCACTTCCTCTTCGGTCTGCTCGGCGATGGTACGGATATCGACGTTCGTCGCCTCCTCCACGACCCGATCCAGAATGGAGAAGTCGAAGTTCTGCTCTTCAGCTTCAATCTTCGCCTTCACCGCTTTCACCGTCGGGCTTTTTGAGATCACGCCACAATATTCCGGCATGGTGCTGGCAAAATCTTCGGTGCCGATCTCGCGGGCAACTTTGATGATGTGTTCTTTATCATGCGAAATCAGGGGACGCAGAATCAGCGTATCGGACGCATTATCAATCAGACGCAGATTGGTCAGCGTCTGGCTCGACACCTGGCCGACCGCTTCACCGGTAACCAGCGCCTGCACGCCGTAACGCTCCGCAATCGTCGAGGCGGCACGCACCATCATGCGCTTCAGCACCACGCCCATCTGCCCGTCATCCACTTTTTCCAGAATTTCGCCCACCACCGGCTCGAAATTGATGGCCACAAAGCGTACGCGGTGTGAACGGCCAAAACGGTTCCACAGATAATGTGCCACCTGACGGACGCCGATCTCATGCGCCGCGCCGCCAAGATTAAAGAAGCAGTAGTGCACGCGGCTGCCACGACGCAGCAGCATATAGCTGGAGACGCCGGAGTCAAACCCCCCGGAAATCAGCGACAGCACATCTTCCTGCGTCCCGATCGGGAAACCGCCCAGGCCTTCGTAGCGCGCGGTCACCAGCGTCAGTCGGTTCTCTTCCACCTCAAGATGAACCGTGACTTCCGGTTTTTTCAACTGCACGCGGGCGCTTTCAATGTGCTGATTCAGACCGCCGCCGACATAACGCTCCACATCCTGCGAACTGAAGCTATGCTTACCACGGCGTTTTACACGTACGCAGAAGCTCTTTCCTTCGAGACTGTCGCGATACTGCGCCAGCGTCTGTTCGAAGATGTGATGGACGTCGGTGTACTCACAATCTTCGACCGCTAAAACGTGATGGATCCCTGGAATGCGCGTCAGCTCATCGGGAATAGTGTCCCGCAGCGCCGGATTTTTTGACCGCACTTCAATGTGATCCCAGAAACGCACAACGGCGATGTCGTCGCTCACGGTTTTCAGGACGTTACGGATATTGCTGGCAAGAATCTTGATAAAGCGCAAACGCACCGACTGACTCTTGATGGTGATTTCAGGAAATAACTTGATGATAAACTTCATGGCGACACAGCTTCGTTGGGCAAATAAGTGCTAAAACAGGCAGCACTTAGCTGGTAAAATCACAAAATTGCGGGCTGCAAGGCGCAACCGCATCCGAGGCGCGGGAGTATATCACCTTTGTCAGGTGACTGCTTCTTCATCAGCCGCCGCATTGATTATTTTGCTAATCATAGGGTCTCAGCTACCATGACCGATTGCGAGATAATGTCCCAACCGTGAGTCGACACGAAATATGCCGAAAAAAGCCGAACAGCCAGCCAGCTTTGAAACGTCATTGCAGCAGCTGGAGCAGATTGTCAGCCGTCTGGAAAGTGGTGAACTGCCGCTGGAAGAAGCCCTGAATGAGTTTGAGCGCGGCGTTCAGCTGGCGCGCACCGGCCAGCAGACGCTGCAGCAGGCTGAACAGCGCGTCCGTATTCTGCTGAACGACGACAAAGACGCCGATCTCACTGCTTTCACGCCGGAAAACAACTAATGGATTTTGCCCGCTTACTCGACGATCGTCAGCAGCAGGTTAACGCCGCGCTGACGCGTTTTATAGAGCCACTTCCTTTTCAGAGTTCTCCTCTGGTGAATGCCATGCATTATGGGGCATTATTAGGCGGTAAACGCCTGCGTCCTTTTCTGGTCTACGCTACCGGCGAAATGCTCCACGCCGACCCGGCGAGTCTGGATGCGCCCGCCGCCGCGGTTGAATGCATTCATGCGTACTCCCTGATTCATGACGATCTCCCTGCGATGGATGATGATGCACTGCGTCGCGGGCAGCCAACCTGTCACATTAAATATGGCGAAGACACCGCGATTCTGGCGGGCGACGCCCTGCAGACGCTGGCCTTTTCTATTCTGGCCGATGCAGCGATGCCCGGTGTCAGCGCGGAATATCGTCTTAAGATGCTCTCCGAACTGGCGCAAGCCAGCGGCGTTGCCGGGATGTGTGGCGGCCAGGCACTGGATTTAGCCGCAGAAGGCAAACAGGTCGGTCTCGACCAGCTTGAACAGATTCATCGCCACAAAACCGGTGCCCTGATCCGTTCCGCCGTGCGTCTGGGTGCGCTGGCGGCAGGTGACGCGGGCCGTGATGCGCTGCCGCTGCTGGACCGCTATGCCGCGGCGATCGGTCTCGCTTTTCAGGTGCAGGACGATATTCTGGATGTGGTGGGTGACACAGCGATCATCGGAAAACGCCAGGGTGCCGATGAGCATCTGGGAAAAAGCACCTATCCTTCATTGTTAGGTCTTGAAAATGCCCGTGCCAAAGCGCGGGATTTGTATCAGGAAGCTCTTGATGCTTTAGAAATGCTCGCTGCGCACTCTTATAACACTACAGCACTGCAGGCGCTGGCGAGCTTCATAATTGAACGCGACAAATAACTTCCATAATGAGTCTCTGATGAGTTTTGATATTGCTAAATACCCGACACTGGCGCTGGCAAACACGGTTCAGGAGCTGCGCGCCCTGCCCAAAGAGAAGTTGCCTGCGCTGTGTGATGAACTGCGTCAGTATCTGTTAGACAGTGTGAGCCGCTCCAGCGGCCATTTTGCGTCGGGTCTGGGCGTAGTCGAACTGACGGTCGCGCTGCATTATGTCTACAACACCCCCTTTGACCATCTGGTCTGGGATGTGGGTCATCAGGCTTATCCCCATAAAATCCTGACGGGTCGCCGCGATCGCATCGGCACCATCCGTCAGAAAAATGGCGTACACCCGTTTCCGTGGCGCGGCGAAAGTGAATATGACGTGCTGAGCGTCGGTCACTCCTCCACCTCTATCAGTGCCGGTCTGGGCATGGCGGCTGCGGCCGAACGTGAAGGTCAGGGCCGCCGCACCGCCTGCATCATTGGCGATGGCGCCATCACCGCCGGTATGGCGTTTGAGGCGATGAACCACGCCGGTGATATCAAGCCGGATATGCTGGTGATCCTCAACGACAACGAAATGTCGATCTCCGAGAACGTCGGCGCGCTGAACAACCGCCTGGCGCAGATTCTGTCCGGCAAAACCTATTCCCGCCTGCGCGAAGGCAGCAAGCGGGTGCTGACCAGCCTGCCCCCGATCAAAGAGCTGGTCAGACGCACCGAAGAGCATCTCAAGGGCATGGTCGTGCCGGGGACGCTGTTTGAAGAGCTGGGCTTCAACTACATCGGCCCGGTTGACGGTCACGATGTTCTGACGCTGGTCAATACGCTGAGCAACATGCGCAACCTGAAAGGGCCGCAGTTCCTGCATATCATGACCAAAAAAGGCAAAGGCTACGCGCCAGCCGAGGAAGATCCGATTGCCTGGCACGCGGTACCTAAATTCGACCCGGCGATTGGCGAACTGCCGAAAAGCGCAGAGGGCCTGCCGAGCTATTCGAAAATCTTCGGTAACTGGCTGTGCGAGATGGCCGCAGACGATCCGAAGCTGATGGCGATCACCCCGGCAATGCGTGAAGGCTCCGGCATGGTGGCCTTCTCACGCGAATTCCCGAACCAGTATTTTGATGTGGCGATTGCCGAACAACATGCGGTCACCTTCGCAGCCGGTATGGCGATTGGCGGCTATAAGCCGGTCGTGGCCATCTACTCCACCTTCCTGCAGCGCGCCTACGATCAGCTGATCCATGACGTCGCTATTCAGAAACTGCCGGTCCTGTTTGCTATCGATCGCGGTGGTATTGTTGGCGCGGATGGCCAGACCCACCAGGGCGCCTTTGATCTCGCCTATCTGCGCTGCGTGCCGGATATGGTGATCATGACCCCGAGCGATGAAAACGAATGCCGTCAGATGCTCTACACCGGCTATCACTATCAGGATGGCCCCAGCGCCGTGCGCTATCCGCGTGGCACCGGTGTCGGCACGCCACTGGCGCCGCTGCAGAGCCTGCCGCTGGGCAAAGCCGTGGTGAAGCGTCAGGGTGAAAAGCTGGCGATCCTGAACTTCGGCACGCTGCTGCCGGAAGCCGCTGCCACTGCAGAGGCGCTGAACGCGACCCTGGTCGATATGCGCTTTGTGAAGCCGCTGGATGAAGCATTGATCGCCGGGCTGGCCGCTACGCACGACTCGCTGATCACGCTGGAAGAAGGCGCCATCAAAGGCGGCGCCGGCAGTGGCGTCAATGAATTTATCATGGCGAAACGCCTGGCTGTACCGGTGCTCAACATCGGTCTGCCTGATGAGTTCATCCCGCAGGGGACGCAGGATGAAATACGCCACGACTATCAGCTGGACGCGGAGGGCATTCAGCAGCAGATCGCCCGCTGGCTGGCGCAGTAGTCACTCCTCTCTGCGCTCCCCCTCGGGGAGCGCAACATCCTGCTATGCTAAAACCTTTGCACTTTCGCAGGAGCCTCCACCATGAAAATGATTCAACTGGGTACCACCGATCTCCAGGTTTCGCGCCTCTGCCTGGGCTGTATGACCTACGGTGAGCCCACGCGCGGCAATCACGCCTGGACGCTGCCGGAGTCAGGCAGCCGTCCGCTGATCCAGCAGGCGCTGGACGCGGGCATCAACTTCTTCGACACCGCCAACAGCTACTCTGATGGCAGCAGCGAAGAGATTCTGGGCCGCGCGCTCAGGGATTTTGCCCGCCGTGAAGAGATCGTGGTTGCCACAAAAGTCTATTTTCCGCTGAGCAATCTCTCTCAGGGTCTGTCACGCAAAAATATCCTGCAATCCATCGATGACAGCCTGCAGCGCCTCGGCATGGAGCACGTAGACCTGCTGCAGATCCACCGCTGGGATTACGACACGCCGCTGGAGGAGACGCTGGAAGCCCTGCATGACGTTGTACAGTCGGGCAAAGCCCGCTATATCGGCGCGTCGTCAATGCACGCCAGCCAGTTTGCCCGCGCCCTGCAGATGCAGTCGGAACAGGGCTGGCACCGCTTTGTCACCATGCAGGATCAGTACAATCTAATTCAGCGTGAAGAGGAGCGCGAAATGCATCCGCTCTGCCTGAAAGAGCAGGTTGCCGTGCTGCCGTGGAGCCCGCTGGCACGCGGTAAGCTGACCCGCCCGTGGGGTGAAAACACCGCACGTTCCGTCTCCGATCAGGTAATGGCGAAGCTCTATGAGAGCACTGAAGAGAACGATGCCGCGATCGCCGGGCGACTGGCACAGGTGGCGGAGAGTAAAGGCGTCACCCGTGCGCAGGTGGCGCTCGCCTGGCTGCTGAGCAAGCCTGCCGTCACGGCACCGATTATCGGCGCGTCGCGTGCAGAGCAGTTTGCGGATCTGGTGAAGGCGGTCGATGTCACGCTGAGTGACGAGGAGATTACCCTGCTGGAAGAGGTTTACCATCCGCATCAGGCGGTGGGGTTCGAGTAGTGCCAGACGTGACGCCCTGGCCGGGCGTCACACCCTTTGGGAAGCGATTCGGCTTAGCGGTCAGCCCGCCAGCCAGACCCCAAAGCCGTAGAGCATCACCGCCGCGATCACGCCGGCAATGATGTCATCCACCATGATGCCCATGCCACCGTGAACGTTGCGGTCAAACCAGCGAATCGGCCACGGCTTCCACATATCAAGAATACGGAACAGCACAAAGCCCCCCGCCACCCACTGCCAGCTGTTGACCGGAATCGCCATCAGGGTAATCCACATGCCGATAAACTCATCCCAGACAATACTGCCGTGATCGTGTACGCCCATGTCTTTAGCAGTGCGATGGCACAGATAGACACCAACGCAGATGCCCACCAGCACCACCAGCGAATAGAGATCCTGCGGCAGAAACGTCATCAGCCACCAGAAGGGAATCGCCGCCAGCGACCCCATGGTACCGGGCACCACCGGGCTTAACCCGCTGCCAAAACCGGTTGCCAGCAGATGCCAGGGATTACGCATCCGCAGGCGGCTTTTCGCCACGTCGTTATTTAGTCTCAAAGTGATCGAACCCTTTATGGCGGAATGTCGCGGGCTTGCCGTTGTCCAGCAGCGTCAGGCCATCCGACTCCGGCGCTATCTGCCCGATACAGGTGTAAGGCACGCCCAGGTGACCCAGCGCCACATCGAGCGCGCCATGATTGACTTCCGGCACGGTGAAGCAGAGTTCGTAATCTTCGCCGCCACTCAGCGCCCAGCGCAGCACCTGCTCCGGCTCGAAGTGATCGCGCAGCGCCGCCGAGAGCGGCAGCGCCTCCAGATTCAGGCGGGCGCCACAGCCGCTGGCTTTCAGCACATGGCCGAGATCGGAGATCAGACCGTCGGAGATATCCACCGCTGAAGAGGCGAGTGAACGCAGAGCCTGTCCCTGCAGAATGCGTGGCATCGGGCGCAGATGGCGTTTAATCAGCGCTTCATGCACTACCGGATCGCTGATGCGACAGTGGTGCTGCAGCAGCGCCAGCCCGGCCGCACTGTCGCCCAGCGTGCCGGTCACATAGATCCAGTCGCCGGGTTTTGCACCGGAACGCTTCAGGGCACGACCCTGCGGCACCATGCCGTGGATCGCCAGCGTCAGACTCAGCGGCCCGCGCGTGGTGTCGCCGCCGACCAGCTGCATATCGTAATATTCCAGCAGTTCGAACAGGCTTTCGCTGAAGGCGGACAGCCAGCTCTCATCGACCTGCGGCAGCGTCAGGGCCAGCGTCAGCCACGCGGGATCGGCACCCATCGCCGCGAGATCGCTGAGGTTGACCGCCAGGGCTTTGTAACCGAGATCGGCAGGATGGATATCCCGTAAGAAGTGGACACCCGCGACCAGCGTATCCGTGCTGATCGCCAGCGTCTGTTTTTCCGGCACGCTAAGTAACGCACAATCGTCACCGATGCCGAGCTCGACATCACGGCGGCTGCGCGTTCTGCGGTTGAAGTAGCGTGCGATGAGTTCAAATTCACCACAAGACATAATTACGTTCCGCTTAACCCTTCATGAAAAAAGGCCGGCAAGCCGGCCTTTTTGATTATTTGCGATGGGGTCGAATTTGTGGACCGGCTTTATCCAGCACGCCGTTGACAAATTTATGACTGTCTTCGGCACCGAAGACTTTCGCCAGCTCAATGCCTTCATTGATGGCCACTTTATAGGGCACATCATCACGTTTGCTGAGCTCATAGAGCGAGATGCGCAGAATCGCTTTCTCTACCTGACCCAGCTCTTCGAGCTGACGCGACAGCCAGGGCTTCATCAGTCCATCCAGATACGCACTGTTGGTCGCCACACCGGACAGCAGTTCGCGGAAGTAGGTAATGTCGACATCTTTGACGTCCTGTTCCGCCAGAAACTGGTATTCCACATCGGCAATGTCGTTGTTCGACAACTGCCAGGAGTAAAGCGCCTGAACAGCGCACTCACGGGCGCGACGACGAGCAGCAGGTTTCACAAAATTCCCCTTACAAAAATCAGGCTTTAATGGCTTTCAATACGTTGATCATTTCGAGCGCGGTCAGCGCCGCTTCGGCACCTTTGTTACCCGCTTTGGTACCGGCACGTTCGATGGCCTGCTCGATGCTTTCAGTGGTCAGCACGCCAAACGCGACAGGAATATCGCTGTTCATGGCGACGCTGGCGATACCGGAGCTGGCTTCACCCGCCACATATTCGAAGTGAGCGGTGCCGCCACGAATCACGGTACCGAGTGCGATAATCGCATCGTGTTTGCCAGCGTTAGCCAGCGTGCGGGCGGCCAGAGGCAGTTCATAGGCACCTGGCACCCAGACGACGGTGATATTGTCATCTTTGACCTGGCCAATGCGTTTCAGGGCATCAACTGCGCCATCCAGCAGGCTGTCATTAATGAAGTTGTTAAAACGCGCAATAACGATGGCAACACGGGCCTCAGGCGTTGCAACAGCAGCTTCGATAACTTTCATACTTATCCTTTAAGGGGTTTGGTTAGCCCCGCGCAGGGGGGCGGATTCTATCATACTCTTGGGCGGCGTGCTCTCGCTTTTCCGACCATGCTATTGCGGTGTCAGCGTCAGGCGTAAATCGTCACCAACCTGGCGGACATCGCTGAAACGGAACGCCGGGGCGTCAGCCAGCTGGCTGAGCCCTGGCAGCTGGCACAGGCCGCGCCCTTCGTGACCTAACAGTTTAGGCGCGACATAAAGGATCAGCTCATCGACAACGCCCGCCTGCAACAGGGCACCGGCCAGCGCGGCGCCAGCTTCAACCCAGACGCTGTTAATCTGACGCTGTCCCAGCAGCATCATCGTCGCCACCAGGTCCAGCTGCTGCTCGCGCAGCGGCACCGCGATTTGCGTCACCCCGTCCGGCCAGTGCTGCTGATCCGGCTGATGGCGCATCAGCCAGGTTTCACCCGGCTGCGAAATAATCCGATGCTGCGGCGTCACGCGATTCTGGCTGTCGATGATGACCCGCACCGGCTGGCGCACTGCCTGTTCATCCAGCAGGGCCTGGCTCTCCTCATTGAGTTCAGACCAGCGCACCGTCAGGGCAGGATCGTCTGCCAGTACCGTGGCGCTGCTGCTGAGGATCGCGGCGCTCTGCGCGCGCAGCTGCTGCACATCGCGACGGGCCGCCGCCGAGGTTATCCACTGGCTTTCGCCGCTGGCCATCGCCGTCCGGCCATCCAGTGACGCGCCCAGCTTGAGCTGCACCCACGGAAAGCCGGTGCGCATCCGCTTGAGGAAGCCGCGATTCAGTGCCTCTGCTTCGGCCATCATCAGCCCGTGGCTGACGTCGATGCCCGCCTGATGCAGGCGGTGGAGTCCACGGCCGGCAACCTGGGGATTGGGATCCTGCATCGCGGCCACAACACGCTGCACACCGGCGGCGATCAGTGCGTCACAGCAGGGCGGCGTGCGGCCATGATGACTGCAGGGTTCGAGCGTGACATAGGCGGTTGCGCCCCGCGCTTTTTCGCCAGCCATACGCAGCGCATGGACTTCCGCATGGGGTTCACCCGCACGCTGATGCCAGCCCTCTCCCACTACTTCGCCATCGCGCACGATAACGCAGCCGACGTTGGGGTTCGGCATGGTGGTAAAGCGGCCGCGTCGCGCCAGTTCCAGCGCGCGCGCCATGTAGCGTTCGTCCATGGTTTAATCCTGTAGCCGGGCGATCTCTTCGCCAAAATCACGAATGTCTTCAAAGCTGCGGTAAACCGAAGCGAAGCGAATATAGGCGACTTTATCGAGCTTTTTCAGCTCATCCATCACCAGATTGCCAATCAGTTTGCTCGGGATCTCACGTTCGCCGGTGGCGCGCAGCTGGGTTTTAATATGGTTCACGGCGCTCTCGACCGCGTCGGCGCTGACCGGACGCTTCTCCAGCGCCTTCATCATCCCGCTGGCCATTTTGTCTTCATTGAAGGGTTCGCGCACGTCATTGCTTTTCACCACGCGGGGCATCACCAGTTCCGCCACTTCAAAGGTCGTGAAGCGTTCATGACACATCAGACACTGGCGACGGCGTCGCACCGACGATCCTTCACTAACCAGACGAGAATCAATCACTTTGGTGTCCACAGCGGAGCAGAATGGGCAATGCATGACGTTTCCTGACGCGAGAGTGATAGGCCAGACAGTGTAACGCGAACTGCGGATCAACAAAATCTCTTCCGTGCCTTTCCTGGGATTCTCATCGCAGGATAAATGACGCTGAATTTTGTCTGCCGCAAAACGGACTACGCTTTACAGACGACAGTAAAAATTTTCCACTCACACACCGGAGGTAATATGGGGCTGTTTAACTTTGTAAAAGAAGCTGGCGAAAAATTATGGGATGCCGTGCATGGCGGCGATGACCAGAATAAAAAGCTGCAGGATCACATCAACAAGCTGGGCTTACCCGACAGCGACAAAGTGGATGTGAAGGTCAACGGCGACACCGTTACCGTCACCGGCGATGGCCTTTCGCAGGAGCTGAAAGAGAAGATCCTGATCGCAGCGGGCAACGTCGCAGGCATTACCAAAGTGGAAGACAAGGTCACCGTTACCGACAGCGCGGCCGAGTCAGCGCTCTACACCGTGAAAAAAGGCGATACGCTTAGCGCAATCTCTAAAGAGGTTTATGGCAACGCCAATGAATACAACAGGATTTTTGAGGCGAATAAGCCGATGCTCTCTCATCCTGATAAAATCTATCCTGGTCAGGTTTTACGTATTCCCAAATAACGGACAAGGATAACTTATGAACAGGTTGGTTTGGGCGCCGGTGGCACTTTCGCTGATTACGCTGAGCGGCTGTAGCACAACGGCCGGTAATCCGCAGGTCAGAGAGCTGCATCAGGAAGTCACTCAGCTGAATCAGCAGATGCAGCATCTGACTACGCAGGCCAGTGCGCTGGAGATCCAGGGGCAGCTTAACGCCCACTCTGAACAGGGTGCGTGGCTGGTGCCGCAGGCGAACACGCCGGTGGCGCTGAAGACCCGGCTCGGCACGCTGCGGCTGACGCTGTCGCCGGTCACCGCCGAAGCCAGCGGCTCGCGGGCGACTCTGACCGTTCGCTCAATGGACGATCGGCCTCTGCCCGCCCTGCATGCAACCGTCATCTGGGGTGAACTCGACCCGGCAACCGGTAAACCGCTGAACAGTGACAGCCTGAGCCAGACCGTTGCGCTGCCAGCCTCGCTGCTGCCACAGCATACGGCGTCCATTCCGTTGCGGCTCAGCGGTCTGACACCCGAACAGTTAGGTTATGTCCGGGTGCACAACGTGACCGGTGATGCCCCCGCCCCGACCCGTCCTGCGGCATCCGCTACCCCTTAGGGGCGCGATGCAAAAAAAACGGACAGCCACAGGGCTGCCCGTTTTCATTGCGCGACGGTCTTTACGGCAGGATTGAAGGCTGATCGGCGCCCTCTTTCTCCACCTTCTGAACCAGCATATGTTCACGCTTCATGCCCAGCTTCAGCGCCAGCGCCGAAGAGACATAAATGGATGAAATCGTACCAATCGCCACACCAATCAGCATGGTCAGCGAGAAGCCTTTCAGCAACGCACCGCCAAAGATGAAGAGGATGAGGATCATCGCCAGCGTCGTCAGCGAGGTGATCAGCGTACGGCTTAAGGTCTGGGTCAGCGACACGTTCGTAATGTCGTAAGAGCTGCCGCGACGGATCCTGCGGAAGTTTTCACGAATACGGTCTGACACCACGATTTTATCGTTAAGCGAGTAGCCGATCACTGACATCAGCGAGGCAACGATAGTCAGGTCGATTTCAATGCGGAACAGCGCCAGCAGGCCGCAGGTGATGATCACGTCATGCGCCAGCGCCAGTACCGTACCCAGCGCCAGACGCCACTCAAAGCGAAAACCGATATAGATCAGAATCGCAATCAGTGCAGACAGCAGCGCCATCGCCCCCGCCTGCGCCAGGTCGCTGCCCACGCTCGGGCCAACGAACTCAATGCGCTTCACGGTCGCGTTCTGCTGGGTGGTCTGGTTGATCACCGACACCACTTTATTGCCTAACTCGGTACCGGCTCCACCGGTCACCGGCGCCATACGCACCATCACATCGCGGCTGCTGCCAAAGTTCTGCACCAGCGGCTCGTCAAAGCCCGCCTTCACCAGCTCACTGCGCAGCGTGTCGAGGTCGGCGGGTTTCTCCAGCGCGATCTCAATCACCGTACCGCCGGTGAAATCGAGACCCCAGTTGAAGCCACGCACGCTTACGATCGCAATCGCCGCGAGGATCAGCAGTCCCGAAATGATGAAGGCCAGCTTATCCCAGCGCATAAAGTCGACGACTTTACGCCCGTGATTTAACTGCTCAATGTTATATTCCTGTGCCACAACGCACTCCTCAGATAGACAGCTTGTTGATGCGTTTGCCACCGTAAACCAGGTTAACAATGGCACGGGTACCGATAATCGCGGTGAACATTGAGGTCGCGATACCAATTGCGGTGGTAATCGCAAAACCTTTGATCGAACCGGTGCCGACCGCGTAAAGAATGATAACTTTGATCAGGGTTGTGACGTTCGCATCGACAATACTGGAGAAGGCGCCTTTGTAGCCCTCATGAATTGCCTGCTGAACCGAGCGCCCGTTACGCAGCTCTTCTTTAATACGTTCGTTAATCAGTACGTTAGCATCCACCGCTACCGCCAGCGTTAACACGATACCGGCAATACCTGGCATGGTCAGGGTCGCGCCTGGCAGCAGAGACATAATGCCGACAATCAGCACCAGGTTGACCAGCAGTGCGCTGGTCGCAATCAGACCAAACTTCTTATAGAACACCACCATAAACAGGATCGATGCGAGCAGACCCCACAGGCAGGCTTCCAGACCCTGGGTAATGTTCTGCTGACCCATGGTCGGTCCGATAGTGCGCTCTTCCACAATCTGGATAGGCGCAATCAGCGCACCGGCGCGCAGCAGCAGCGAGAGCTGGCGTGCTTCGTTCGGATTGCTGATACCGGTGATGCGGAAGCTGTTACCCAGGCGAGACTGGATATTGGCGACGTTAATCACCTCCTCCTGTTTCACCAGCACGGAACGGCCGTTGGCATCTTTTTTACCGCTGTCTTTATACTCCACAAACAGGGTCGCCATCGGCTTGCCGATGTTGTCCTTGGTGAAGTTCGACATGATGTTACCGCCCGCGCCATCCAGTGAGATGTTCACCTGTGGCTGGTTGTACTCATCCATGCTGGAGGTTGAATCGGTGATGTGATCACCGGTCAGGATCACCCGCTTGTAGAGCACGACCGGCTGACCATCACGCATCTGCTTCACTTCCGAGTCACCCGGTACACGGCCACTGGCCGCCGCACCCGGATCCACGCTGGTGTTAACCAGACGGAATTCCAGCGTTGCGGTTGCGCCCAGAATCTCTTTGGCGCGCGCCGTATCCTGAATCCCCGGCAGCTCAACGACGATGCGGTCAGAGCCCTGACGCTGCACCAGCGGTTCCGCCACACCCAGCTGGTTCACACGGTTACGCAGAATGGTAATGTTCTGCTGAACCGCATATTCACGCGCTTCGCTCAGGCGGGCATCGCTCATGGTGGCACGCAGGGCATCGCTGCCGCTGCTGTTGATCACCAGATCCTGGTGACGTGAGCTCAGCCAGGCGATCGCCGCATCGCGGCTCGCAGCGTCACGGAAACGAATTTCCACGCCGTAGTTCGCGATTTTATTGACGTTGGTGTAAGGGATGTTTTTGGCGCGCAGGTCGCTACGCAGCGTGTCAGCATTCTGCTCCTGCAGCTTACTGAGCGCCGTATCCATGTCCACTTCCATCAGGAAGTGCACACCGCCCCGCAGATCGAGACCGAGTTTCATCGGTTCTGCTGACAGCAGAGTCAGCCAGCGCGGCGTCGCGGGTGCGAGGTTCAGCGCGACAACGTAGTTTTCACCCAGCGCTTTCATGATCGCTTCACGGGCGCGCAACTGCACATCCGTATTGGCGAAGCGTGCGGTGATCGCCCCGTTTTCCAGCGCAACGGATTTGCTCTGGATATTATCTTGTTTTAATGCGGACTGAATTTGATCCAACGTCTGCTCACTGGCGGCGCTTCCGCGCGCACCAGTGATTTGAACGGCCGGATCCTCACCATACAGGTTGGGAAGCGCATAGAGCAGGCCGACGAGAATCACGACGACCAGCATCACGTACTTCCACAAAGGATAACGATTTAACACGGCAGTTCCCTTAGGGAAGAAAGAATTACAGCGCCTTGATAGTGCCTTTAGGCAGCACGGCGGCGACGAAATCACGTTTAATGACTACTTCGTTGGTGTCATTCAGCGCAATCGCTACGTAGCCCGTGTCAGAGACTTTTGTTACGCGACCTACCAGGCCACCGCTGGTCAGCACTTCATCACCCTTGGAAATAGAGTCCATCAGCTTCTTGTGCTCTTTCGCACGTTTCTGCTGTGGACGCAGGATCATGAAATAGAAAATCAGACCAAATACCACCAGCATGATCACCAGAGAATACGGACTTCCCTGAGACGGTGCGCCTGCTGCGGCCACGGCGTCAGAAATGAATAAGCTCATTAAATTTCCCTCATTGATGAATTGTCAGACGTTAATGGCGGAACTTCTTTGCCCGTCCGTTGGTAAAACTCAGTTACAAAGCGCTCTAATTTACCCTCTTCAATGGCCTGGCGTAAACCTGCCATCAGACGCTGGTAGTAGCGCAAATTGTGGATAGTATTCAGGCGCGCGCCCAGTATTTCGTTACAACGGTCGAGATGATACAAGTAGGCACGACTGTAATTGCGACAGGTGTAACAATCACACTCGGCATCCAGCGGCGCAGTGTCATCTTTGTAGCGGGCGTTGCGGATTTTCACCACGCCTTCCGTCACAAACAGATGGCCGTTTCGGGCATTGCGGGTGGGCATCACGCAGTCAAACATATCGACACCGCGACGGACGCCTTCAACCAGATCCTCCGGCTTACCGACACCCATCAGATAACGCGGTTTATCCTGCGGCAGCTGCGGACAGACGTGCTCAAGAATACGGTGCATGTCCTGCTTAGGCTCACCCACCGCCAGGCCGCCCACAGCGTACCCATCAAAGCCAATCTCTACCAGACCTTTCACCGAGACATCTCGTAAATCTTCGTAAACCGAGCCCTGGATAATGCCAAACAGGGCATTTTTGTTGCCCAGGCTGTCGAAACGGTCGCGGCTGCGTTTCGCCCAGCGCAGCGACATCTCCATCGAGCGTTTGGCGTAGTCCCAGTCCGCCGGATAAGGCGTACATTCGTCGAAGATCATCACGATGTCGGAACCGAGGTCATACTGGATCTCCATCGATTTTTCCGGATCGAGGAAGATCGGATCGCCGTTGATCGGATTACGGAAGTGAACGCCCGCTTCGGTGATCTTACGGATATCGCCCAGGCTGAAGACCTGGAAACCGCCGGAATCGGTCAGGATCGGCCCTTTCCACTGCATAAAGTCATGCAGGTCGCCGTGCAGTTTCATGATCTCCTGGCCCGGACGCAGCCAGAGGTGGAAGGTGTTGCCCAGAATGATCTGTGCGCCCGTCTCCTGCACCTCTTCCGGCGTCATGCCTTTCACGGTGCCGTAGGTGCCCACGGGCATAAACGCCGGGGTTTCCACCACGCCACGATCGAAAATCAGACGGCCACGGCGCGCGCGCCCGTCAGTGGTATCAAGTTCAAATTTCACAAAGCCTCCATCGGAGAAACAGTCCGATGCAGATAGCCTTCGTCGCGTAACGGGCGAGTCCGGCCATCGGTTAATAAATCAGTCGCCCACTTTTTCCAGCGGCGCCTGCGGATTTTTGCTGATAAACATCGCGTCTCCATAACTGAAGAAGCGATACTGCTCAGCCACGGCTGCGCGGTACGCGGCCATGGTGTGCTGATAACCGGCAAAGGCCGACACCAGCATAATCAGGGTCGATTCGGGCAGGTGGAAATTGGTGATGAGTGCATCGATCACCTGATACTCATAGCCCGGATAGATAAAAATCTGGGTATCGTCGAAGAACGGCGCGATCAGGGCATCCTGACTCGCTCTGGCGGCGCTCTCCAGGGAACGCACGGAGGTGGTGCCGACAGCCACCACCCGGTTGCCCCGCGCTTTGCAGGCCAGCACCGCATCAACCACGTCCTGCGGCACTTCGGCATATTCGGCATGCATGTGATGCTCTTCGATAGTCTCGACGCGCACCGGCTGGAAGGTGCCCGCGCCAACGTGCAGCGTCACAAAGGCCATTTCGACGCCCTTCTCTTTCAGCGCCTGCAGCAGCGGTTCGTCAAAGTGCAGCCCGGCAGTGGGCGCCGCCACAGCCCCCGGACGGGCGCTGTAGACGGTCTGATAAAGCTCGCGGTCAGCTTCTTCATCCGGACGATCGATATAGGGCGGCAGCGGCATATGGCCGACGCTGTTGAGGATGTCGAGCACGGCGCGCTCGTCATCAAACGCGATCTCAAACAGCGCATCGTGGCGTGCCACCATGGTCGCTTTCACGCTCTCATCTTCGCCCAGCAGCAGCTCAGCACCCGGCTTTGGCGCTTTCGAGGCGCGCACATGGGCCAGCACGCGCTTGTCGTCCAGCATGCGCTCAACCAGCATCTCGATTTTGCCGCCGCTGGCTTTACGGCCAAAGACGCGTGCCGGGATCACCCGGGTATTGTTGAACACCAGCAGGTCGCCTGGATTGAGCTTATCCAGCACATCGGTGAACACACCATGCGACAGGTTACCGCTGGGACCCTCAAGCGTCAGCAGTCGACAGCCGCTGCGCTGCGCCTGGGGATAGTGAGCAATCAGGGATTCGGGCAATTCAAAAGCAAAATCGGCGACACGCATTGAAATGTTCTTTCTCAGGCAAAAACAGGCGGCACAGTTTAGCGGAAAATCGACCAATTCTGAACAACTGGCTGCGCAAAGGCAGTTCAGCCTATAATGCGTCATGAACTTTCTCGCTCATCTCCATCTGGCTCAGCTGGCCAACAGCTCCCTGCTCGGTAACTTAATGGCCGATTTTGTGCGGGGTAATCCGCACCAGCACTGGTCTTCGCCTGTCGCAGACGGCATTCTCATGCACCGTCGTCTCGACGTCATGACCGATGCGCTGCCAGAGGTGCGCACCGCCCGCCAGCTTTTCCGGGCGGAAACGTATCGCGTGGCCCCCATCACTTTGGATGTCATCTGGGACCATTTTCTGGCCCGCCACTGGCAGCAGTTCACGCCTGACCAGACGCTGGCGCAATTTTCTGCCGCCGCCGAGCGGGAGATCGTGCCGCAGCTGCGCGACACCCCCCCTGAATTTCAGCACCTTAACGCGGTAATGTGGCGCGAGCACTGGTTTGAACACTATGCCCAGCCCGCACGGCTGGAGCGGGTGCTGCACGGTATGGCCAGCCGTCGTCCCCGCCTGGCGGCGCTGCGCGACTCATACCACGATTTCACCCGGCATTACGATCAGCTGGAAGCGCTGTTTTTTGATTTTTATCCGCGTTTAATGACGCTGGCGACCAACAGAACCCTGTAAAACCCGATCCTCTGCTACCGGGCTGGCGGCAATCCATTTCTGCCCGCTGAAAAACCGTCGCCCGGTTTCGCCCCATCTTGCCATTACACGCCATCTGCGGCTTAATGAAGCCTTTCTTAACAGTAGTTAAGTTAACATCACAGCCAGACCGCCTGTTCAGGCGCGCCTTCCGTTCGATAGGGCAAAAAAGCATAAGAGGAAAAGATGTCATCCGCTTCGCATTCTGAAATTGACGCGCGTTACCGTTACGCCTGCGACATCGCCCGTGCGGCGGCCAGCCGGGCCTTATCCTGGTATCAGCAGCGTCAGACACTGGTGGTGGAACACAAAAGGGATTTGCAGGACGTGGTCAGCGAGGCCGATCGCAATGTGGAGGCCTTGATCAAGACCTTAATCGCCGAACGGTTTCCGGAGGATGCCGTCTATGGTGAGGAGAGCGGCGGCGAGGTTCAGGGTGCCCCTTTTATCTGGGTTGTCGATCCGATTGATGGCACCGCCTGCTTCGTCAACGGACTGCCAAACTGGTGCGTCTCGCTGGCGGTGGTGTGTGAGGGTGAACCCGTTATCGGCGTGATCTGCGATCCTAATCATCAGGAGCTGTTTCACGCCCGCGCCGGTCAGGGTGCCTGGCTCAATGAACGTCCGATACAGGCTCATGGCGCAACAGCGCTTAATGAGGGTCTGCTCGGCATCAGCAACTCCAGCCGGACGCCGGGCGAAAGCGTTTCGCATCTGATTAACGGGCTGATCGCCCAGGGCGGCATGTTTATCCGTGTTGGTTCCGGCGCGCTGACCAGTGCCTGGGCGGCAGCGGGACGCCTGATTGGTTATTACGAAGCGCATATGCATCCCTGGGACAGTCTGCCGGGCATTGTTCTGATGCGCGAAGCGGGCGGTGTCACCAACGATTATCTGCGCAACGAGGGGCTGAAAAACGGCAATCCGGTGCTGCTGGCTAATGCAACGCTCTATCCACAGATCAAAGCGCTGACCGGTAACCGCGCGCTGGATGAATAGATGAGGCTGCCCATCCTGTGCCGCTGCGCGCTGATCCTCACGTCTCTCTGGCTGGCAAGCCCGGCGACACAGGCCGCGGAGTATCAGCTGGAGAAAGTGGTTGAACTGAGCCGTCATGGTGTCCGCCCGCCAACGCCGGGCAACCGTAAAGAGATCGAGGCCGCCAGTCAGCAGCCCTGGACACAGTGGAGCACGGCCGATGGCGAGCTGACCGGTCATGGCTACAGCGCGGTGGTCAATAAAGGGCGCTGGGAGGGCGATCACTATCGCCAGCTCGGTTTGCTGAAGGCTGGCTGCCCTGATGCGACCCAGGTCTACGTGCGCGCCAGCCCGCTGCAGCGCACCCGCGCCACCGGCGCGGCGCTGACTGACGGGGCCTTTCCCGGCTGCGGCGTGCCGGTGCATTCCGTGGCGGGTGACGCTGACCCGCTGTTTCAGAGCGAAAAACTGGCGATCACCCGGGGCGACCCGGCTCAGGAGCTGGCCGCTAAACAGCAGAAAGCGGGCGATCTGGCGCAGCTGCAACAGCAGCTGCAACCGGCGATTCAGCAGCTGAAAGCCGCCGTCTGTCCGCCCGCCGTTGCCTGCACCTTCTTCGACCAGCCCTGGTCGATCCGGCAGACCCGCAGCGGCGGCAGTTACGTCTACGGGCTGAGCGCGATGGCGAGCATGGTGGAGACGCTGCGGCTGGGTTACAGCGAAAATCTGCCGTTCGATCAGCTCGCCTGGGGGCATATCACTTCCGCCGCGCAGATCACCACGCTGCTGCCCCTGCTGACCGCCAACTACGATCTCAGTAACGATCTTCTCTACCTGGCTCAGCGGCGCGGCTCAATCCTGCTCAACGCCCTGCTGGAGACGATCGACGATGCGCGTTCGCCTGCCCGCTGGTTTATTCTGGTCGCGCACGACACCAATATTGCGATGGTGCGCACCCTGATGGGTTTCAGCTGGCAGCTACCCGGTTATGCACGCGGCAACATCCCGCCCGGCAGCAGTCTGGTGCTGGAGCGCTGGCGCGACATCCACAGCGGCGAACGGTTTTTGCGCCTCTATTTTCAGGCACAGAGTCTGGATGGGATACGCCAGCTGCAGCCGGTTGATGAAAAACATCCGCTGTTACGTCAGGAGTGGCATCAGCCCGACTGCAGAGTCACAAAGGTGGGTCTGCTCTGCCCTTATCAATCCACACTGAATCGGCTGCGTAAAAACCTGGATAACAGCGCTACGCTGCCGGTTTCGGTTATAGTGCCCTGAGTCTGTGGCTAATGAAATTCAGACCGCCGCTTTCCGGCGGCCTGAATAATGTTAACCGCTGTTAATTAGCGCCATTCCGACCTTTTCTTATTTAAAACTGGCTGGCTATCAGCCCCCTCTTTTTTGTTTTACGATAGTTACGTCAATCATCCCTTTATAATTATTTTTTCCTGTAATTCTTTGATTCTTTCGGCGACTGGTTTCGCCGTTTTTTATTTTCTTCATCCCCACGCCTGCTGTTCAACTCCCGCCCGCCGCGCCCTGCCGCGCGATGACGCCTGTCCGGCTATCCGGCTTAAGCATCTGTGATGCTAATCAGGTCATTAATTAAACCGTTCCACACGTCGTCGGAAAAATAAACTGCTTAACACCACGCCATACTATTTCTGCGCAATGTCGCAGCGGCTGAAAAACGGAAGGCTGTGCAGCGGATCACACAAATAACGGAGGATAAAACAGAAGCGGGAAATAACCGGATCTGCTCCCCCGGCATCGGGAGAGCAGAACAGAAGATCAACGAGGCTTACGCACCAGTTTGTAGCCTGCCAGCAGCAGCACGATCCACACCATACCGACATAGAGCGAAACGCGGGTATCGGGGAAGTAGCCAATCAGCGCGATAATAAAGCAGAGGAAAGCGACGCCAGCGCCAGCCGTCCAGCTGCCGCCAGGCAGGGCAAAGTGCAGTTTGCTGGCCGCCTCTTTGCCGATTTTGCGACGAAACGCTATCTGCGACAGCAGAATCATGATCCAGACCCACACCGTGGCAAAGGTCGCCAGGGAGGCGATCACCAGGAACACTTTCTCCGGCATCAGGTAGTTAAGGTAGACCGCGATCAGCATGGCGAACATCATTACCACCACCGTCACCCACGGAATGCCGCGCGAAGAGACTTTCATAAAGATCTTCGGCGCATGGCCCTGCTGTGCCATCCCGTGCAGCATACGGCCCACGCCAAACACATCGCTGTTAATGGCCGAGAGCGAGGCCGTCAGCACCACGAAGTTGAGGATGGAAGCCGCCGCCGCGATCCCCAGATGCTGGAAGGTCAGGACAAACGGGCTGCCCGCAGTGCCAACCTGATTCCACGGATAGATCGACATAATCACAAACAGCGTGCCGACGTAGAACACCAGGATGCGCCAGGGTACGGAGTTGATCGCACGCGGAATGGACTTCTCCGGATCCTTCGCTTCACCGGCGGTGATGCCGATAATCTCAATGCCGCCATAGGCAAACATCACCATCTGCAGCGACAGCAGCATCCCCACCACGCCGTGCGCGAAGAAGCCGCCGTTACTCCAGAGATTGTGGATGCCGGTCGGCTGACCGCCATTGCCGATCCCCCAGATAATCATGCCAAAACCGGCCAGAATCATCACGATAATGGTGGCGACCTTGAAGAAGGAGAACCAGAACTCCACCTCGCCGAACACCCTGACGCTCATCAGGTTGACCGCGCCGATGATCAGCACCACGCTCAGCACCCAAATCCAGTGCGGCACCTCAGGGAACCAGACGCCCATATAGATGCCGAAAGCGGTGACATCCGCGATCGCCACAATCAGGATTTCGAAACAGTATGTCCAGCCGGTGATGTAGCCCGCCATCGGCCCCAGATAGTCCTGTGCGTAGCGGGAGAAAGAGCTGGCCTGAGGATTGTTCACCGACATCTCACCCAGTGCGCGCATGATGATGTAAGCCACGGCTCCGCCGATGATATAGGCGAGCAGCACGCTCGGTCCGGCCATTTTTATCGCATCAGCGGAACCGTAAAACAGCCCGGTGCCAATCGCCGATCCCAGTGCCATAAAGCGGATATGGCGCGTGCTCAGTCCGCGTTTGAGCTTGTTGGTTTCTTGCATAACAACCTGTACCTGTGAAATGAAAAAACCACGGGCAAGCCCGTGGTTAAAGAAGAATCAGCGCTCTCTGTTACGAGTGAACAGCAACCTGTTCAGGTCCCTTCACCCGGTCGACAACAGCGGCAATCAGCAGCATCACCAGCGACGGCGGCAGCCAGGCGAGACCCTGGTCGGCCAGCGGCAGATGCTGACTGAAAGCGGGCAGCATATCTTTAAACCCGGTGGTTTTAATCGCATCAACAATGCCGAACAGCAGGCTGACCAGCATCGCCGGTGCGATAATCCGGCTGCTTTTGTTCCACCAGTTCAGGGTGAAACTCAGCACGACCAGCACGATACAGGGCGGATAGATCGCCGTCAGTACCGGGATGGAGATCTGAATCAGGTGGCTCAGGCCGAGGTTCGACACCACCATTGAGAACAGACCCAGAATAAATACCAGCGTTTTATACGACAATGGCAGGTATTGCGCAAAAAATTCCGCACAGGCACAGGTCAGGCCCACGGCGGTCACCATACAGGCGACGAAGATCAGCGCGGCCAGGAAGAAGCTGCCCATATCGCCAAAGGTGTGCTGAACATAGGCATGCAGGATCGCGGCGCCGTTGGCGTTTTGATCCACCAGCGCGCCACTGCCTGCGCCCAGTTTGAACAGGCAGAGGTAGACCAGCGTCAGGCCCAGACCGGCGATCAGGCCCGCCAGCACGGTATAGCGGGTCAGCAGCGCCGCATTTTCCACGCCACGGGAGCGGGCCGCGTTCACAATCACGATGCCGAAGACCAGGGCGCCCAGGGTATCCATGGTCAGATAACCATTAACGAAACCGCTGGAGAAGGCCGCACGCTGATAGTCGGCGGTCGCCGTAATGGTTCCGCCTGCCGGCCAGAGCAGCGCGGCCACACCGAGCACGGTCAGGGCGATAATTTTCAGTGGCGCCAGGAAGTGGCCCACGGTATCCAGCAGTTTGCCGGGATAGAGCGACACGCCAATGACCAGCACGAAGTAGATCAGGCTGTAGATAAACAGCGGCAGCCAGCCTTCACCGGTCAGCGGGGCGATCCCCATCTCAAACGAGACCGTTGCGGTGCGCGGGGTGGCAAACAGCGGGCCAACAGCCAGATAGCAGACGGTCGCCAGCACGATGCCCGCCACTTTGCCAATCGGGGTGCTGAGCGCATCCACGCCGCCGCCCACACGAGCCAGCGCGATCACGGTCATGACGGGCAGGCCGACAGCCGTGATCAGAAAGCCTATTGCGGCAGTCCAGACGTGTTCACCAGACTGAATACCAACCATGGGCGGGAAAATGATGTTACCCGCGCCAACGAACAGGGCAAATGTCATAAAGCCCAGCGCGAGAATGTCCTTCGAAGTTAAACGATGTGTCATACGGCCTGTCACTGATGTTGCGGTGGAAGTTGAGTTCGTGTTGTCCCCCTCGCTGCGTCTGAACCGCGACGACGTACACTGTCAGAGCACGGTGTCCGCTTCGGGCTGGCGCGCAGGTGGTTTAATCTGCTGTTATTCTGTTTACAGAGGGGTGGATCGACAACGGCGCTAAGTAAAACGTTTATAGCGGCGAAAGGCAATACGGGATCGGAAAACCAGAAGGTTATCCCGCCTTTTTTCCAAAAGGCAGAGGATAGCGTTGATTTTTTCAGCAGGCACACAAGATGATGTGCCTGAAAAGTCGTCAGGCCGTGAGAAATCCCCGCATAAACGACCGTTCAGATACACAAAAGGCGCGTTTTACGCGCCTGTCTGCACAACGTTACAGCACTACCAGACCTCTCTGGCGATATCGACCACTAAACGGATCTTCTGCCACTGCTCGGCTTCGCTCAGGCTGTTACCCTCTTCCGTCGAGGCAAAACCACACTGCGGGCTGAGGCAGATCTGATCCAGACTGACATACTGCGCCGCCTCCTCCAGCCGGATTTTCACCTGCGCCGGATCTTCCAGATCACCCAGTTTGGTGGTGATCAGCCCCAGCACCACCTGCTGATGGCCGGGCTTAACAAACCGCAGTGGCTCGAAGCCACCAGAGCGGGCGTTGTCATACTCCAGGAAAAACGCATCCACATTTACGCTGCCGAACAGGATTTCCGCTACCGGCCCGTAACCGCCCTCTGAAATCCAGGTGGAGCGGAAATTGCCGCGACAGACATGCAGGCCCACGGTCAGATCGGCAGGTTTATCGTCCAGTGCGCTATTCAGTACCTGAGCATAAATCTGCGCCAGCTGCTCCGGATCGTCGCCGCGCGCCCGGATGTCGCGCTTCTGATCCTCAGAACAGAGATAGGCCCAGACGGTGTCATCCAGTTGCAGATAGCGGCAGCCCGCGTCATAAAACGCCCGGATAGCCGCCTTGTAGGTCTGCGCCAGATCGCTGAAGTAATCGGCCAGATCCGGGTAAACCTCCGCGTCAATGACTTTGCGGCCGCCACGGAAGTGCAGCACGCTGGGGCTGGGAATGGTCATCTTCGGCACCGCATCGCCGGCAATGCTCTGCAGGAAGCGGAAATGGTCGAGCATCGGGTGATCGGCCGGGAAGCCCAGTTTGCCGACCACTTTCACGCCCTGCGCTTTGGTCTGCACGCCATTAAACTGAATGCCCTGCTCCGCCTCATAACGCTCAACGCCCTGCAGGCCATAGAAAAAATCGAAGTGCCACCAGCCGCGACGAAACTCCCCATCCGTGACCACCTTCAGGCCATTTTCACGCTGTTTCGCGACCACATCACGAATCGCCTCATCTTCGACCTTACGCAACGCAGCGGCATCGATCTCACCGGCGGCAAACTGTTCGCGCGCCTGTTTGATGGCGGCAGGTCGCAGGAAACTGCCGACGGTGTCGGCACGGAACGGGGCGGTTTCTCTTTGCATGATCACTCCTTTCTCGCCTGCCGGTAATGACGGCAGGAAATAGTTGCATTCTGATATAAATAGCCATCTGGATGGCTAAATATCTGAACACAGAGTGTCACGCACGCGGCGCGGCTGCAACTGAAGAAAATTCAGCGATGATGAAATTAATTCATGTTGGGCTATTGCAGGGAGGCCCGCGCCTGGGCGATCTGGCTTTCCGACAGCGGAAGATAGCCAGCCTCGCTGACGCGCCGCTGTCCCTGCGCCGAGAGTACCTGCTGCAGGAAGGCGGCCACCAGTGGCGGCAGCGGTTTACCGGGCGCTTTATTGACGTAAAGGTAGAGCGGACGCGCCCAGGGGTAGCGGCCACTGCGGATGGCGTCCGCATCCGGGACGATGGACTGCCCCTGATCGTTGGTCACTGCCAGCATTTTTACCCCGCTGAGGTGAAAGCCGAAACTGGCGTAGCCGATGCTGCGTGAATTTCCGGCGACGGCCTGCACCACCGCCGCCGAGCCGGGAAACTCCGCGACGTCGCTGCGAAAATCGCCCCGGCACAGCGCCTGCTGCTTGAAGAATCCCCAGGTGCCGGAGGCGGAGTTACGGCCATAGCGCTGAATCGGACGGCTGCGCCACTGCGCCCCGGTTAAGCCGAGATCGCCCCAGCGCAGCGGCACATCGCGGGCGCCACACAGGCGGGTCACCGAAAAGATGGCGTCGAGCTGGCGGGGTGCGATCTGCTGCAGCGGGTTGCGCTGATTGACCACCACCACCAGCGCATCCATCGCCACCGGTACGGCCAGCGGAGGATAGCCGTAACGCGTTTCAAAGGCCTGACGTTCATCGGCCTGCATCGGGCGGCTCATCGGACCGAGCTGCGCCGCTCCCGCAGCCAGCGCGGTCGGGGCAGTAGAAGAACCCGAGGCCTGCACCTGTACGTTAACGCCCGGCACCTGACGGCTGAAATCTTCGCTCCACAGCGTCATCAGATAGCCGAGCGTATCAGAGCCCACGCTGCTGAGGTTGCCGGAAAGCGCACCGGGCTGGGCAAACGCCAGGCCCGGCAGCAGAGTCACAATCAGTAAAAGAAGGAGGCGCATCAGGGAGATCCGGCAGCGATTAATGAACGGCATTCTCCTGCATCATGCCGCTGACAATCAACCTTGCCGGCAGCGTAAAGGTAAAACAGGTCTCGCTGTATGGCACGCTGGTAATGTCGAGCCGCGCGTTGTGGTGGCTCAGCGCATGTTTTACAATCGCCAGCCCCAGCCCGCTGCCGCCGGTGGCCCGGGAGCGCGCTTTATCGACGCGATAGAAACGCTCGGTCAGCCGCGGAATATGCTCTGCCGCAATACCCGGCCCGTTATCGCACACCCGCAGGGTCGCGCCCTGTTTGCTGCGCAGCCAGCTGATATCGATCCGCGTGCCCGCAGGCGTGTGATTGACGGCGTTGTAAACCAGATTGGAGATGGCGCTGCGCAACTGCTCGTCGTTGCCGAACACCTTAAGATGGGGATCGGTGTGGAAATGGATCTCGTGGCGGCCACCGCTCAGCGTCGCCGCCTCATGCTGCAGCAGTTTCAGCATCACCGGTACGTCCACCTTCTCTTTCAGATCGATGGCCGGCGCGGCCTCAATGCGCGACAGCGTCAGCAGTTGCTTAACCAGACTGTCCATCCGCCGCGTCTGCTCTGACATGGTGTGCAGCGCTTTACTGCGCGAAGGTTCACTCATCACCGCGTCGTTCATCATCTCCAGATAACCCTGCAGCACCGTGAGTGGTGTGCGCAGCTCATGGCTGACGTTGGCAAAGAAGTTGCGGCGCGCGCCCTCCAGCTGGTGCATCTGCGTGACATCACGCGCCACCAGCAGCCACTGCCCTTCGCTGTAGGGCATCACGCGAAACTCCATGTGCAGTTTGTTGTTGAGCACCAGCGTCAGCGGCTTGTCAAAATCGCGCTGACGGAGATAGCGGGAAAACTCAGGATAACGCAGGAGATTGAGGATATTCTGGCCATTATCTTCCGGCCAGCGCAGGCCAAGATGCTGCTGCGCCAGCCCGTTGCACCAGAAAATCGTTCCCTCTTCCGTCGTCAGGATCACCGCATCCGGCAGCGACTCCGCCCCGCTGCGGAAACGCTTGATCAGATTACCCAGTTCGCGCCGCCGCCGCCGGTTTCGCAGCTGCATCTGATAGAGGCCATAAAACAGCGGTTCCCAGCTGGCACGCCCGGCGGGCGGCGTCATGGTGCGGTCAAGCCACAGCCAGTGCGACAGCCGCATCAGATTGTGAAAGTGCCACAACAGCACCGCCAGTACGCTCAGCAGCAGCCACCAGGCCAGGCCGCCGGTCAGCAGGCCCAGCAGCAGCCCCGGCAGGCAGGCCAGCAGCAGTTCTGCAAGTAATCTCTTCCAGGAGAGGCGTTCCAGCACGGTAAAAGCTCCGTTTAGTAGCGGGCAGAGAAACGATACCCTGTTCCACGAACGGTTTGTACCATGCGATCGTGGCCGGAGAGTTCCAGCGCTTTACGCAAACGGCGAATGTGGACATCAACCGTACGATCTTCCACATAGACATTGGTGCCCCAGACGTGGTTGAGCAGCTGTTCGCGGCTGTAAACCCGTTCCGGGTGGGTCATAAAGAAGTGCAGCAGTTTATATTCGGTAGGGCCCATTTCCAGCGGCGTGGTTTCGGACATCACGCGATGTGAGGAGGGATCCAGACTCAGCCCCTGCATCTCAATCACCTCTTCCACGGCCATCGGCGAAATACGCCGCATCACCGCCTTGATCCGCGCCATCAGCTCTTTCGGCGAAAAGGGCTTGGTGATGTAATCATCGGCGCCGACTTCCAGCCCGCGCACCCGATCTTCCTCTTCACCGCGCGCGGTGAGCATCATCACCGGAATATCGCGCGTCATCGCTTCGCGTTTCAGGTGTTTGATAAACTGAATGCCGCTGCCGCCGGGTAACATCCAGTCCAGTAAAATCAGGTCGGGCCAGGGTTCAATCAGCTTGCCCACGGCGCTGTCATAATCTTCCGCCTCAATCGGCTGATAGTCGTTCTGCTCCAGAACAAAACACAACATTTCGCGGATGGGGGCTTCATCCTCCACAACCAGAATGCGCTTAGCCATTATTACTCCTGCAGATTATGACGGCTGTCACTGAGATTCGCGGCGCCATTATGCGTCAGATTTGTGACACTTTTATGAAAAACATAACCTGCCTGTAACCTCGTGGGTAATCATTTATGACAGGGCCACGACATTTTTTTGCTTTGGCCGCAGAGCCCGTATAATCGCCGGGCGAATCACAACGGCAGGGACTCATCATGCGCATTATTCATACTGCGGACTGGCATCTGGGGCAGTTCTTCTACAACAAAAGCCGGGCGGCGGAACATCAGGCGTTTCTCGACTGGCTGCTGATCCAGATAGAACAGCATCAGGTGGATGCGCTGATTATCGCGGGCGATCTCTTCGACACCGGGACGCCGCCCAGCTATGCCCGCGAGATGTTTAACCGCTTTGTAGTCGCACTGCAGCCGACGGGCTGCCAGCTGGTCGTGCTGGCGGGCAACCACGACTCCGTTGCCACGCTGAATGAGTCGCGTGAACTGCTCGCCTGTCTCAATACCCGGGTGATCGCCACGCCGCAGGAGAATGACGACGTGCTGCTGCTCAGGACCCGCCAGGGCGAGCCGGGCGCACTGCTCTGCGCCATTCCCTATCTGCGTCCGCGCGATATCCTGCGCAGCCGGGCGGGCCAGTCGGGACGTGACAAGCAGACCTCGCTGCTGGAGGCGATCGCCGATCACTATCAGCAGCGTTTCGCCGCCGCGCAGGCGCTGGGCCATGCGCTGCCGATCATCGCGACCGGCCATCTCACCACCGTCGGCGTCAGCCAGAGCGATTCGGTGCGCGACATCTATATCGGCACGCTGGACGCCTTCCCCGCCAGCGCCTTCCCGGCGGCTGACTATATCGCGCTGGGCCATATCCATCGCGCTCAGCGCGTTGCGGGCAGCGAGCATATCCGCTACAGCGGCTCGCCGATTCCACTGAGTTTTGACGAGCTGGGCAGCGAAAAAAGCGTTTTTCTGCTCGAGCTGGCGGCCAGTGGTCTGCAATCCGTCACGCCACTGGTGGTGCCGCAGACGCAGCCGATGCGGATGCTGAAAGGATCGCTGGCGCAGATCGCCGAGCAGCTCAACGCCTTCAGCGCAGTTCAGCAGGCGAAGCCCACCTGGCTCGACATCGAAGTCACCACCCAGGAGTACCTCAGTGACCTGCAGCGGCAGGTCGAGAGCCTGACCGCCGCGCTGCCGGTAGAGGTCCTGCTGCTTCGCCGCAGCCGTGAACAGCGGCAGCAGAGCCTGGCGCGGCTCGACAATGAAACCCTGAATGAGCTGAAGGTGGAGGAGGTTTTCGCCCGCCGCCTGGCGCTGGATGAGGCGCTGGATGAGACGCAGATTGACGAGATGACCACCCTGTTCCGCCAGACGCTGGCCGCCATGGAAGAGACGCAATGAAGATCCTCACGCTCCGGTTTAAAAACCTCAATGCCCTGCGCGGTGAATGGTTCATCGACTTCCGTGCCGAACCTTTTGCCAGCAACGGCCTGTTCGCCATTACCGGTGCCACCGGGGCCGGTAAAACCACCCTGCTCGACGCCATCTGCCTGGCGCTCTATCACCAGACGCCGCGCCTGGGAGCGATATCCCAGAGCCAGAATGCGCTGATGACCCGCGACTGCGCGGAATGTCTCGCCGAAGTAGAGTTTGAGATCAAAGGGGAAGCCTGGCGCGCCTTCTGGAGCCAGAACCGCGCACGCGGTACCGCCGACGGCAAGCTGCAGGCGCCGCGCGTGGAGCTGGCGCGCTGCGCCGACAACGTCATTGTCGCCGATAAGGTCGGCGACAAGCTAAAGCTGATCGAAACCCTCTCCGGGCTCGATTTCGAGCGTTTTACCCGCTCAATGATGCTCTCTCAGGGGCAGTTCGCCGCCTTTCTCAACGCGAAGGCCAGCGAACGCGCCGAACTGCTGGAGGAGCTGACCGGCACAGAGATCTACGGCCTGATCTCCACCGCGATCTATGAGCGCCACAAAGAGGCGAAGACCCAGCTGGATCTGCTGCGCAGTCAGGCGGGCGCGATGGCCCTGCTGGATGACGCGGCGCGTGCGGCGCTGCAGCAGCAGCTCGCCGATCTCACCGAGGCGGAACAGCGGCTCAGCACACACTATCAGCAGGCTCAGCAGCAGCAGCAGTGGCAGCAGCAGACGCAGCAGCTTCAGCTGGAACATGAACAGGCGGAGGCCGCAGTTCAGCAGGCACAGGCAGCCTCACTGGCGGCAGAGGATGACCGTCAGCGGCTGGCCCGCAGCGAACCGGCAGAAAAACTGCGCAGCATCCTGCAGCAGCGCGACACGCTGCGCACCGATCAGCAGCAGATGGCGAGCCGCTGTCAGCAACGCACGGCGGACGCAGAGCAGGCACAGCAGCAGCAACAGCTGCATCAGCAGCACTACGCCGTCACCCAGACCGCCCGCCAGCAGGTGCTGCAGGAACAGCAGCAGCAGGAGAGTTTGCTGACTGACCAGGTGCTGCCGCTGGATCAGCAAATCGCAACGCTGCAGCAGTCGCTACAGGAACAGCAGCAGGAGAACAGCCGGCAGCAGCAGCATCTGGACCAGACGCAGCTCACCCTGACAGCGCAGACGCGTCAGGTCGCCGCCTGGCAGCAGGCGATGGCAGAACAGCATCAGTTACGTCAGCAGCTGGCCGATGTGGCACAGTGGGGTGCCGCTCTGCCCGTCTGGCAGGAGAACTTTGCGCTGCTGGCTCAGCGTGAGGCAACGCTGGCTGGCCTGGCACAGCAGGCTGAACAGCAGCAACAGCAGATCGCCGCGCAGCAGGCGCAGCTACAGCAGCAGGCACAACAGGCGCTGCCGCGTCAGCAGGCGGAACAACAGGCACGCGCGGCGCTGTCGCAGGCGGAGCAAGTGCTGACTTCGCTCCAGGAGCAGCATCCGCCAGCGGCGCTGCGTGAGGCGCAGAGCCAGTTGCAGCAGAGCCGTCCGGCCCGGCAGCAACTGCTGCTGCTCGCCACGCAGTGGCAGCCGCTGCACCTGCAGCTCGGTCAGCGCCAGCAGCGACTGAGCGCGCTGGAAAAAGCGCATCAGCAGAGCGAGGCGGAACTGCAGACCCTGCGCGAGACGTGGAAACGCGAAAAGCAGCAGCTGGACGATGTCGAAAAAATCTGTGCGCTGGAGCAGCAGATCGTCGATCTCAGCGATTACCGCGCGCGTCTCACCGCCGATCAGCCCTGCCCGCTCTGCGGCTCCTGTACGCATCCCGCTGTGGAGGCCTACAGTTCGCTGGAAGTAAGTGCTAACCAGCAGCGTAGGGCTGCGCTGCAGCAGCAGACAGAGGCTCTGCGTGAAGCGGGCACAGCCAGAGGAGAGCAGCTGAAACAATCCGCGCTGCAGCAACAGAGCCTGCGTGAGGAGATCGCGCAGACGCAGCAGCAGCTCGATCAGCTTGAAAAGCAATGGCAGGCGCTGAGCAGTAAGCTGGCACTCACCTTCCCGATTGCCGATAGCGAGGCGTTAGCCGCATGGCAGCAGCAGCAAAGCGAACGTGAAAGTCAGCTTGAGCAGCAGCGCCAGGCGCAGGAAGCCGCAGAACAGGCGCGTCAGGCTGCGAAAGATCACTACCTTCAGCAGTCGCAGGCCTGGCAGCAGCATCAGCAGGCTGAACAGCTCGCTCAGCAGTCGCTCACCAGCCTGCAGCAGTCGCTGGAGGCGCTGCAACTGCGTCAGCAGCAGGAGCAGCAGGCGTGGCAGACGCTACAGAGCCGTCTGGCACAGCAGTTCAGCGCTCACGATCTGACTCTCCCTGCCGCTGCCGATCGTGAAACCTGGCTGGCGACACAGCAGACGCGCTGGCAGCAGTGGCAGAAAAGTGAGCAACTGCTCACTAACCTTCAGCCTCAGCTGCTTAAAGGGGAAACTCAGCTCACTGCCCTGCAGCAGCAGGCGGAGCAGGAACAGCAGCAGCTCGCCGCCCGTCTGCAACAGCAGCAGCAGAGCCAGACGCAGCTCAGCGAAATGCGGCAGCAGCGCCAGGCGCTGTTTGGCGATCGCGATGTTGCACACGCCCGTCAGCAGATGCAGGCGCGTGTTCAGCAGTGCGATGAACAACTGACGCAGCAGCTGACCGCCCTGCAGCAGGTGCAGGCGGAGGTCAGTCGCCTGCAGGGTGAGTGCTCGGCGCTGGAAGCTCAGCGTCAGAGTCTCTGCCACAAACGGGCGGAGGCGGAAACGGCCCTGCGCCAGGCCCTGGAGCACGCCGGCTTTGCGGATGAAGAGCACCTGCGCGCGGCGCTGCTGGATGAGCAGACGGCCGTGCAACTGCGCCAGCAGCTACAGCAGCTTGATCAGCAATGTCAGCAGCAGCAGGCTCGTCTGGCGGATCTGGCGCAGCGACTGGCGGCCCATCAGCAGGCCAGGCCCGCCGCGATGCCGGAATCGGCCACTGCGCTGGCAGAGCAGCTGGAACAGTTACGGCTGGCACTGCGTGACAACGCCAGTCAGCAGGGGCAGATTCAGCAGCAGCTCAACAGCGATGCCAGCCTGCGCGCCCGGCAGCAGAGCCTGATGACGCAGATCGAACAGGATAGCGTGGCGCTGGCGCAGTGGAGCCTGCTCAACGATCTGATCGGCTCCGCCAGCGGCGATAAGTTCCGGCGTTTCGCTCAGGGATTAACGCTGGATCACCTGGTGGCGCTGGCGAACCGCCAGCTTGACCGGCTGCATGGCCGCTATCTGCTGCAGCGCCGTGCCCAGGATCAGCTTGAGCTGGATGTGGTTGATACCTGGCAGGCCGACGCTGCGCGTGATACCCGCACGCTGTCGGGTGGTGAGAGCTTCCTGGTCAGCCTGGCGCTGGCGCTGGCGCTGTCCGATCTGGTCAGCCATAAAACACGCATCGAATCGCTGTTCCTGGATGAGGGGTTTGGCACGCTGGATGCCCGGACGCTCGACACCGCGCTGGATGCGCTGGATGCGCTCAACGCCAGCGGTAAAACGATTGGGGTGATCAGCCACGTAGAGGCAATGAAAGAGCGCATTCCGGTGCAGATTAAAGTGCGAAAAATGAATGGATTAGGTTACAGCCAGCTGGAACTGCCGCAGGGATAACGGGCACGTATCACTAAAATGCCTGCCCTGCTCATCGATCGCATGGCATAAACATCACAGGGAATTTCGGGTCCTCTCAGGCGATAAAATAGCTAACCCGGGCAGGACTCGAAATCCGCACTGTGTCAGACGACAGACGACAGACGACAGAGATGATTCGATGTTAAGGCAGGCCTGCGGACTAATCCTGCTAAACAGACAGAACCTGCCCCACGCCTCATCACTCTGTGCCTTCAGCGCGTTTTAATTAACGCATTTTCCTTCCCGATCAATTCAGGGCCGGATGTTTATGCAGATAATCCGGTTTCCGACGCAGGGAGCAGGAAGCCGACGCATGGAAGACAGGAAAAAAGAAAACCGCTCTTATCATCGCCCGGCCTGGAATGACCACGGGCGGTTTCACTTCGAACTCATCTGTCACCCCAAAGAAGAAGATGCCCGTGCAACGGCTCCCGTGGATCGCTCCCGGTCAGTTTACAGCGACCTGTCGGACGCCCTGGTATTCACGGTCCGCTCCATAATAAAAATCGCGCAGCAGGTGCCCGCACCATGAGAAAGCTCCCTCTTCAGCTGCTTTTCCCGCTGGCGATAGTCCTGCTGGCGGCAGGGTTCTCTATTCACAACTACGTGACGTTTGTGCATACGCCACCGGCGTTAACGGACAAGGAGAAACGTAGGGTCGATACCCTGTTTGCCACCACCAGAGCCCAGTGTGTGGGGCGCTATGTATTTGAGGTTCCGGCCTCGTTTGAAAATACCCTCACGGACCGCGCTCAGATCAATGAAGTCAGCATCAGCAGCAGGCGGCTCTACCCGCCGGCGTTTGCACAGCGTATCCGGCTGCGGGAGCAGGAGCTGCAGAACGGGCACACAGTGAGAAAAGTGGATCAGCCTTTTCTTAAACAGGTGTACCGGATGAGTGAAAACGCGGTGATATTTGATCGCAATACAAATGAGAGTGAGGCTGGCTTTGGCCGCATTCTGGAGGGGCACCTGTACGCTGACGGGGTAGCATTTATTCTCACTCAAGAAATCAACGATTTGTCAGATCCTAAATATCAGGAAAGTAAAGAAAGCTTAATCAGGGCTGGTGTAAATACATATTCTCTTAACACTAAATCCCGGAAGCTGGCTGAGCTGCAGGATTTAATGTCGCGCCTGAGCGGGCGTAAAGATGATGAAATACCGGCTCAGCCCGGCACCTGCATTTCACAGGGATTTATCCGCGACGGTAAGGGGACGCCACAGGAAGATATCACTTTTATTTACCCCCATAATCCGATCTTTTCTTTCGTCGTCTGGAGCAATAATGCCTTAAAAGAGAGTACCGACATGATGGAGCGAAGCGGTGAAATCCAGTCTTATCTTTCAGGAATTAACGCCAGAACGCTGCGTAAGGAAAAGAAACAGATTGCTGACTTTGCGGCCAGCGAATGGCTTGCCACTGCGCCTTCAGAACAATCTCCGGATAATCCGACAGCACAGTTACTGTTTACTGCCATAGCCAATGAGAAAACAGCAGACTTCAGGCATCCCAATCTTGACCTGACGCTCAGCAATCACGCCCTGCCTCCCCCGGCTTACAGTGAAGCAGAACTGGTAGAGATATGGGACCGCATCACCCGCTCCTTCCGCATCAGAAATAATGCGTTCTGAGTAACGGGCGCCAGAGCGCCCGTCAGAGTCTGATCAGCGGACGCTGGCGAGTCTGTAACGTGGTCCGGTCAGCAAACCACCCTGCTCGTTGTGCGCCAGCAGACGATCGCTGGTCAGCGACGCGGTTACCAGAAAGCGTGCCGCAAAGGCATATTTTCTCTTCATTTCTAATCCATGAGTTAAAGAAGAGGTCATCCGCTCAGGTGCGGTAAATTCTGGTTCTGCCGACAGTCAGAGGAATGCCATAGCATTCATCAGGCCGCGCTGTAAACTGTCGGCAGCAGACCGCCAGATCTTTCAGGGAAATTAGCCATTTAAATGAATTTAATTAATGTAATGAAGGGAGTATTGCCTGGGGTAATTATTGCAATTTCACTCAGCGCCTGTCAGCAAACGCCTGTAAAGAAAAAGAATAGCGTGGCAAATCTCTGTGATATCGCACGGGACCCTGACAGCAAAGCCTGTCACTGGACTAATCAAATGCAGCCAGTCCTGAACCAGCAGTTCAGCGATGCGTCGCGTTACGCGGGTCAGCAATGTCTGGTGCGGATGGAGTGGCAGCCGAGTGGACGGTATGCGGTAACGCAGACCGAAGGCAATGAGGCGCTCTGCCTGCGCGCCTGGCAACTGGTGGCACAGAGCCGCGATCTGCCGCCTCCGCCGGAACCGGATCAGCCAGCGTGGTTTGGCTTTGCACCTTAGCGTTAGCTGGCCAGCCCCTCCTGCCGCCACTGACGCGGACTGATGCCAAACCAGCGGCGAAAGGCGCGTGAGAATGCACTGACTTCGGAGTAGCCCAGCAACAGGGCCATCTCCGAGATAGGCAGCTGTTTCTGCTGCAGATAGTGTGTGGCCATTTCGCAGCGCACCTGATCCACCAGCGCGCTGAAGCTGCAGCCCTCTTCACGCAGCCGCCGCTGCAGTGACCAGCTCGACAGGCCGAGTTTATCGGCCACCTCCTCCAGCACCGGTTCGCCCTGCATCAGCGATAAGTTAACCTGCGAACGGGCCAGCTCGATCATGCTCTGCTGCGACGTGCCCCGGTTGAGCCGCCGGATCGCATCCTGCATCACCATCAACAGGATCGGATCGCTTTCCGGCATCGCACGCAGCAGATCGCGCTTCGGGATCACCAGCGAGTTAAATGGCTGATCGAACCAGACCGGCGCATCGAACACTTTGCAGTGATCGTGCCACTGGCCGGGACGCGGATGCTCAAAGTGCACCTCACGCGGAGCCCAGTGGCGGCCCGCGACGTGGCGGATCAGGTTCATAAACATGCCCAGCGTCAGCTCGGCATCCTGGCGGCGAGAGAGGATGGCACCGTGCCGCACCTGATAGTCAAGCCGCCAGCACTCGCCCTTATCCACCAGACGGGTCAGCGTATCGTGCTGATGCCAGGGAAACGCGGCTACCACGTTTTGCAGCGCCTGCTCCAGGGTGTCGGAGCAGAGGCCAATGTAGCCGATCAGGCCTAATGACTGCGGTTTAAACTGCCTGCCGTAGTGCAAACCGAAGTTATCAGATCCGGAGTGGCGCGCCGCCTCTTCCAGCACCCGACAGTAGTTCACCAGCCCCAGGCTCAGCGTCGGGCTGGCCAGCCGTTCCGGATCGATGCCGCTGATGCCGAAGATGCGATCGGCATCGCCGCCCTGCGTATAGATAAACTCGCTTAATCCGGTCGCTGCCGCAGCCAGCACGCCGTGATTGCCTGCCCCTGTCGCGGCAGAGCAGGCAGCAAACGCATCGGGTTTTATCAGTGTCGGATTCATGGTCGCCTCTGTCAGATTCAGGTGGATCACCCTCACCGAACTCTGAGCAAGTTCCATACCAGGTCCCCGCAACCCTGAATGCGGCCTGCGGGCGGCCCGGTAGGCGCAGAAACCTGTTAACCGGCACTGCGGCGGCGCAGGGACGCCCGCCGCTGGTGCATCAGGCGCCGACCGGCAGCGCACTGCCCGCCAGATAACGGCGGCAGAGGCGCACCGAGTGGCTGGCCCATTCCGGCCCGAGGCTGCGCGCCATTTCCGTTTCCGCATGCGATCCCACCCAGGCGGTGAGCTGGATACGGCGCTGGATCAGCAGCGCGGGCAGCACGGCTATCTCTGCATCACTGATATGCGCCACCTGCTCATAACCGCGGATCCAGTGTTCGATCCACTCTGGCGCGCGCGGATGGTGCTCCACAAAACTGATCGCCGCCGCCAGATCGTGCAGATACCAGCCCAGCCCGCAGTCGTCGAAGTCGATCACCCGCGTCTCCCCTTTGTGCAGCAGAAGGTTGGTCAGCCGCAGATCGGCATGGATCAGGCCATAGCGATCCGATCCCTTGCCAAACTGCGCCAGTGCCGATCCCACCTGCGCGATCGCCTGCTCTACCACGCCGTGATCGGCGGCAGGGAGATTGGGCGCATCCTGCCAGCGTCCCCAGTGACTGCGGGCGCTGGTCATGGTGTCGTGATCCCAGATAATACGGCGGAAACCCGCAGGCGGCTGCCACTGTTTGCTGTGCTGATGCAGCCGCGCGGTAATCTGGCCGAGCTGCTGAAAAGCGCGGGGATCGACCTCGGTCGTGGGCATCTCCCCCTCGATCCAGTGAAACAGCACGGCGTAACGCTCTCCGCCATCCGGCAGCCGCAGCGTCAGGACCTTTTCGCCCGTCTTATCCGGCACCGCTTCCGGCACCATGATGCCGGTTTCGCGCAGCGCATCGAGCCACAGCAGTTCGCTGGCGATGTCTGCCTTCTGATGATAATCGCCACGGTGCAGCCTCAGCGCATAACGGCGGCCAGCGGCCTGCAGCAGAAAGGTGGCGTTCTCCGATCGGCACAGCAGGCTGAGCGTGCCCTGCAGCGCGGCGGGATAACAGGCCAGCGCCTGCCGGGCCATCAGGGTCAGTTGGGAATCATTCAGATTGTCATATTGTTTAGCGCTCATCACTCCGGCTCCTGGTCACTTGCGTGAACTCAGCATGCGTCGCCGGCTGCGGCGCTGCTTGACCTCAGAAGAGACAAAGTTGACCGCAGCGTGCAGCCAGCCCGGTTGCTGCCGCTGAGTTGACCGCGGAGGACAGAAATCACTGCGCCTGCGTCAAGTCGCGCCGCGCCGGGCTTCGGCATTATCACTGCTTTAGCGTCATGGCGGTGTAACGCCGCGTGAGACCAACAACGACGGGGATAACGGTATGACAGACAGACTCAAGCCCACGCTGGGCACGCTGCATCTGTGGGGAATTGCGGTTGGCCTGGTGATCTCAGGCGAATACTTTGGCTGGAGCTATGGCTGGGCCGTGGCGGGCACGCTGGGATTTATGGTGACCACCGCGCTGATCGCCACGCTCTATACCTGCTTTATTTTCAGCTTCACCGAACTGACCACCGCGATCCCCCATGCGGGCGGCCCCTTTGCCTACAGCCGCCGCGCCTTTGGCGAAACCGGCGGGCTGATCGCCGGTCTGGCGACGCTGATTGAGTTTGTTTTTGCGCCCCCGGCGATTGCCATGGCGATCGGAGCCTATCTCAACGTGCAGTATCCCGCTCTTAACCCGAAAACTGCGGCGGTGGGCGCCTATCTGCTGTTTATGACGCTGAATATTCTCGGCGTGAAGCTGGCGGCGATGTTTGAGCTGGTGGTGACCGTACTGGCGGTGCTGGAGCTGCTGGTATTTATGGGCGTCGTCTCACCCGGCTTCAGCCTGGCTAACTTTACCGCACACGGCTGGGCGGGCAGCGACAGTTTCGGTCTGCCCGCCTTCTCCGGCATTTTCGCCGCGATTCCTTTTGCCATCTGGTTTTTCCTCGCCATCGAGGGCGCGGCGATGGCGGCTGAAGAGGCGAAAGATCCGAAGCGAACCATTCCCCGCGCCTACATCAGCGGGATTCTGACGCTGGTGGTGCTGGCGATTGGTGTGATGCTGCTCGCGGGCGGCGCAGGCGACTGGCGGAAACTCTCCGATATCAATGACCCGCTGCCGCAGGCGATGAAAATGATTGTCGGCGAACATTCGACCTGGATGCATATGCTGGTCTGGATCGGGCTGTTTGGCCTGATTGCCAGCTTCCACGGCATTATCCTCGGCTATTCCCGCCAGTTTTTCGCCCTGGCTCGCGCGGGCTATCTGCCACCCTCTCTGGCAAAACTGTCGCGTTTCCATACGCCGCATCGGGCCATTATTCTCGGCGGCGTCGTGGGTATTGCAGCGATCTACAGCGACGGCGTGATTAATCTGCAGGGAATGACGCTGACGGCGGCGATGATTACGCTGGCAGTGTTTGGCGCAATTGTGATGTATATCATGAGCATGCTGAGCCTGTTTAAACTGCGGCGCAGCGCGCCGGAGATGGCGCGCAGTTTCCGGGCGCCTGGCTATCCGGTGGTGCCTGGCATCGCCCTGCTGCTGTCGGTGGTCTGCCTGCTGGCGATGCTCTGGTTCAACCCGGTGATTGGCGCGCTGTTTGTTGCCATTATGCTGGCAGGCTGGCTCTACTTTCTGGCGACCAAAACGCAGCGCGCGCAGGCTCCGCAGGACAGTATGCTGGTGGGCGAATAGCGGCGGCTCAGTCGCGCAACAGTGATGAACGATTCAGCGCCTGACATCGGGCGCTGAATCGCCAGCGAAGATCCCGGCATCAGCCGTGCAGCGGCCAGAGCCACGCGGCACCGCGCACGCCGCTGGAGTCGCCATGCTGCGCCTTGCAAACCGGCGTTTCGCACTCGCCGCCAAACACCCACGTCTTCATCAGCAGCGGCACGGTCTGGTAGAGACGATCCACATTGCTCATGCCGCCGCCCAGCACGATGATATCGGGATCGATCAGGTTCACCACATGCGCCAGCGATTTCGCCAGCCGGATCTCATAGCGGCTCATCGCCAGCCCGGCGATCGGATCCTTCTGCGCCAGCAGCGAGACGATCTCCGCCCCTTTGCGATGAACCCCGCTCAGCCGCTGGTAGTCGATGCCAAAGCCGGTGCCGGACACAAAGGTCTCTATGCAGCCCTTCTGACCGCAGTAACAGGGGACCTCCTCACGATAACGCAGTTCATCCTCATCCATCCACGGCAGCGGATTGTGGCCCCACTCACCGGCGTTGCCGTTGCCCCCGATGCGTGATTCTCCGTTGATCGCCACGCCCGCGCCCGATCCGGTGCCGATGATCACGGCGAAGACGACCGATCGACCGGCCCCGGCCCCGTCGATCGCTTCCGACACCGCCAGGCAGTTGGCGTCGTTGGCGATACGCACCTCCCGGTTCAGCATCCTGGCCAGATCCTTGTCCAGCGGCTGACCGTTCAGCCAGGTCGAGTTGGCATTTTTTACCCGCTTTGTGTAGGGCGAAAGTGAGCCAGGGATCCCGATGCCGACCGTGCCGGTTTCGCCGGTTTTCTGCTCGGCCAGGAAAACCAGATCGACAATCGTCTGCACGGTTGCCTGATAATCATCACGCGGGGTATTCACCCGCTGTCGGAACAGCGCCTCTCCCTTATCTGACAACGCGATGACTTCTGTCTTGGTGCCGCCGAGATCGATGCCTATACGCAAGGTGAATTCCTCGTTGATGAGTCAGGTGAGAAATACAGTAAAAGGGCTCTGCCGGAAAGGCAATGAAACCACGCCCATGTTTCGTTATCATGCGCGCTGACTCTCGCAGACTTGTGCGCCCGATCGCGCTACGGTAAGGAATCCCGATGTTGTGGTTTAAAAATATGATGGTTTATCGTCTGAATCGTGACATTCCGTTGTCCGCAGATGAGATGGAAAAACAGCTCGACGCTTTCACGTTTTCGCCCTGTGGCAGTCAGGATATGAGCAAGACGGGCTGGGTCCCGCCGATGGGCAACCGCAGCGACGCCCTGACCCATGAAAATAAGGGTCAGATCGTAATCTGCGCCCGCAAAGAAGAGAAAATTCTGCCTTCGCCGGTGGTGAAACAGGCGCTGGAAGCGAAAATCGACAAGCTGGAAGCAGAGCAGAGCCGTAAGCTGAAGAAGACCGAAAAAGATTCGCTGAAAGATGAAGTGCTGCACAGCCTGCTGCCGCGCGCCTTCAGCCGTTTCAGCCAGACCTTTATGTGGATCGACACGGTCAACAACCTGATTATGGTGGACTGTGCCAGCGCGAAAAAAGCGGAAGATACGCTGGCGCTGCTGCGCAAAAGTCTGGGTTCCCTGCCGGTGGTGCCCCTGACGCTGGAAAACCCGATTGAGCTGACCCTGACCGAATGGGTGCGTTCGGGCGATCTGCCCGCCGGTTTTGCGCTGATGGACGAAGCGGAGCTGAAAGCCCTGCTGGAAGATGGCGGCGTGATCCGCTGCAAAAAACAGGATCTGGTATGCGATGAGATCGCCAACCATATCGAAGCGGGCAAAGTCGTAACCAAACTGGCCCTCGACTGGCAGGAGCGTATTCAGTTCGTGCTGGCCGACGATGGTTCAGTGAAGCGCCTGAAGTTCAGCGATACGCTGCGCGACCAGAATGACGACATCGACCGCGAAGATTTTGCCCAGCGCTTCGATGCGGACTTTATCCTGATGACCTGCGAACTGGCCGCCCTGACCAGCAATCTGGTGGAAGCACTCGGCGGCGAAGCTCAGCGTTAAGTCACCCGGCGGCATCACTCAGGCACGGTCTGCCCGCATTGGCGGTAAGATCCGGTCAGGGCTGAAACACGCTCAGATCGGCGGGACGTAAAATGTCATCCGGGGCGGGACGTTCCTGGTCTGGACCTGTTACCGGGGCGTAACGCATGTTTATTGCTGCCTGAATCACCCGGTGCGCGGTTCGCCGCAAACTAAAAGGGCCGCTGAGCGGCCCTTTTTTTAACCTTTCAGGTAACGGCAGAGATAGGAGCTGGGTTCGCCGACCTGCAGATGAAATTCGCTGTGGCCGGGCACGTTAAACACTGAACCCGCTTCAAACCATTTCCATTCGGTTTCGCCTGGCAGCAGCACCTTAAGCGAACCGCTGACCACGGTCATCTCTTCCGGCTGGCCGGTTCCGAAGGTATATTCCCCTTCTGCCATCACCCCCACGCTGGCACGGCCCGTGCTCGCACTATCAAAACCGATAGACTTAACTTTTCCGTCAAAATACTCACTGATGTTGAGCATAACCGTTCTCCAGAGCACATGTGTGTGTCTGGCAGTGTAGAAGGGAACCTGCTGATCTGTCACGCGAAATCATGGCCGTTTGTGATCTCTTCAGCCGGGCCGGGCAAGGAGCCGGAAATCGCCCTGATACGAGGGGGAAAGGAGGGAATAAGCGGAGAAAGGACACAGACGCAATGTCAGGTGGCTGTGAGATCCGCCTCTGCGGGCAAAACGCCGCAGGCAAACAGGCCGGCTTCCCTGCCAGCATCAGCATTTACTCTTTTTCGACGTCTTCGTAGCGCGCTTTGGCATCACGCGCTTCTTCTTCCGTCTCATGCTCACTGATTAACGAATTGGGTTTGGGATGATCGGCACGCAGTTCATAATACGTGACTTTCTTTCCTTCAGGGCCCTTCTCAACAGGCACGATTTTCGCTTCACGCGGATAGGGTGGTCTGGTCGGCATACGGTGTCCCTCTTGTCTGAATAACATTCCACAGGACAGGCTGCTGCCTGCCATGGGATCAGTATAGACAATGGAGTCTGAAGCGGGCCGGAAGCGGGAAAAATCTGAGGTCAGCTGGCGCGCGCCAGGGAGAGCGAAAGCAGGATCGCCTCCACCACCCGCTCAGGTGACTGCATGGCATCCACCTGATGGTGCGCTGCGGCCTGATAGAGATGCGCGCGCTCGCGCAGCACATCACTCATCTCGTCTGCGATGGGCCGCCCGGTCAGGGTCGGACGCTGAGCCGCTTCGGGTTCACTTTCCAGCCGCTCTGCCAGAACCTCCGGCGATGCACTGAGCCAGATGACCTGTCCCTGCTCCTGCATGTAACGGCAGTTCTCTTCAGCCAGAACCATTCCGCCGCCGGTGGCGATGACGGTGCAGGGTGCGGTGACGGCCCGCAGCGACTGCGCTTCACGGGCGCGGAACCCCTCCCAGCCCTCCTCTGCCACAATCTCGGCCACGCTGCGCTGCGTAGTGAGCTGCAGATGGTGATCGGTATCCGTAAAGGCATAGCCCAGCGCCTGCGACAACGCCTCGCCGACCGTGGTTTTGCCGCAACCGCGAGCGCCAATCAAAAAGATGGGTAGTGACATCAGGGCCGTTCCTCCGCCTGACCGCGCGATGCGGCTGCATGGTGTGCTGATTAATGCGACGCATGATAACTGGAAATTATTATGGCCTCCACCCGTCAGGCACGATTTACGCATTTTCGTCTCCTTAACGGCGATAATCTCTATCTTTTCAAGGCCAAACCCATGCACACTTTGTGCATCAGCGGCCAGACAGGGCGGTAAATATTGCGCAAAACCGGGGATAATCGCGGCTGGCAATATTTGCTTACCGCCCCGATTTTACTTTTCCCGCTGGCGCCCACATATACTGTTAACCATCGCCACAGGAGAGTCATCATGCAACGCGAAGAACAACAACTGATCGAAGGGCTGTTCAGCCGTCTGAAACAGGCTGAAAGCCAGACCGTGGCTCGGGATGCCGCAGCCGAACAACTGATAAACCAGCATCTTCAGACCCAGCCTGGCGCCCCCTACTATATGGCGCAGGCGATCCTGATTCAGGAAGCGGCGCTGAAAAAACTGAATGAGAAGATATCGGCGCTGGAAAGCCAGGTTACTCAGTTGCAACAGCAGCAACAGCAGCAGCCCGCGCAGAGCAGCGGCGGCTTTCTGTCAGGGCTGTTTGGCAGCGGTTCGCGCCAGCAGCAGCCTGTTCAGCAGCAGCAGTCGCCGTGGAACAGTGCGCCACAGCAACCGGCTCAGCAGCAGTATGCACCCGCGCAGGCCGCGGCACCGCGCGGCACCGGCTTCCTGGGCGGCGCACTGCAGACGGCCGTGGGCGTCGCAGGCGGCGTGGTGATGGCGGATATGCTGACCAGCATGTTCCATCACTCGCAGCCGGAGGAGATCGTTAACATTATCAACGAACCGCCGCTGCCTGAGATCAACGATAACCTCAACACCTTTAACGGTGGCGACGATCAGGCTGATAGCTTTAACGGCGGCAACGACAGCAGCTTCCTGGATCAGAATAGCGGCTGGGACACGGATTATGCCAACAATGGCGATCTTAACGATTTTGGCGGCAGCGATTTCGACGATGACGACAGCTTCGTTTAATTGCCACGCTTCTGCTGAGTGAGCCAGCTATCCAGCTCATTGGCAAACTGCTGGCGGTCACGCGGACTCATGGTCGCGGGGCCGCCGGTCTGCACGCCACTTGAGCGCAGGGTGTCCATAAAATCGCGCATGGTCAGGCGCTCACGAATCGTCGCCGGTGAGTAACGTTCGCCGCGCGGGTTAAGCGCCGCCGCTCCCTTCTCAATCACCTCCGCCGCCAGCGGAATATCCGCAGTGATCACCAGATCGCCAGGCTGCACACGTCTGACGATCTCGTTGTCCGCGACATCAAACCCGGCAGGTACCTGCAACGTGCGCAGATAAGGCGATGGCGGTACGCGCAGAAACTGATTCGCCACAAAAGTGACCGTGGTCGCGGTGCGGTCCGCCGCACGATAAAGCACCTCTTTAATCACATTCGGACAGGCATCCGCATCGACCCAGATAGACATCTTAATTCCTTACAGTCAGAGAAGGCTCGATCTTGCCGGGTTCCGTTTAAATGGCAAATTTTATTTGCGCTGCGCTGTCCGGCAGTGACGATGACTTGTTATTCAGGCTGGCTGAAGTAAGCTGCCTGATAACAAAATGACGACTGTCCTGAGGAGAGAGCGGTGCTGACAAAAAAAATCGGGTTTATTGGCGGCGGAAACATGGCGAAAGCCATCGTCGGCGGACTGGTAAAGAGTGGAAAAGTCACTCCATCAGATATTTTCGTCTACGACCGCAAAGCCGAAACGAATCGGGCGATGGCGGAGGAGTATGGCATTCGTGCAGCAGAGAGCGCAGAGGCGCTGGCGCGCGAGGTGGACATTCTCTTCGGCGCGGTGAAGCCGAATGTCATCCTGAAAGTCCTGAAAGAGCTGTCGGGCAGCCTGAAAAAAGAGGCGATGGTGGTGTCGATTGCAGCGGGTGTCACGCTCGACTCGCTCTCATCGGTGCTGGGTTACGATCGCAAAATTGTCCGGGCGATGCCGAATACCCCTTCGCTGGTGAGCCAGGGTATGACCTCGGTGACGCCAAATGTGCTGGTTGAGCAGGCTGAAATCGACGAGGTCGTGGCGATCTTTGAGAGCTTTGGCAAAGCGGCGGTGGTGGATGAATATCTGATTCACTCTGTCGTCGGCGTCAGCGGCTCTGCACCGGCCTATGTGTTTATGTTTATCGAAGCGATGGCGGATGCGGCCGTTTCTGGCGGCATGCCACGCGCCCAGGCTTACCAGTTTGCGGCGCAGGCGGTGAAAGGCGCAGCGGAGATGGTGCTGACTACCGGCAAACATCCTGCCGAACTCAAAGATATGGTCTGTTCACCTGGCGGCACCACCATCGAAGCGGTCAGGGTGCTGGAGCAGAAAGGGATGCGGTCGGCGGTGATTGAGGCGATGCAGCACTGCATGGCGAAGTCAGAGGCGCTGAGCCGCAGCTGACGGTGGCATGAAAACGCAGGACGAACCGGCTCACGCCGTCGCCCTGCGCCCGCATTAACCGAGGTGTGGCTGGCAGAGCGCCACCGCCTCCTCCAGCGTCATCGGCTGCTGCATCCGTTCAATCAGTTCAGCGGTCAGCGTGTAGAGGCCGCATGAGCAGATCGCGGCCACGTTCCCCTGCTGTCCATAAAACGCCATAAACTTCTTCTCCTCCAGCGAACCGAGCAGCTGAAAATTGTCCCACTCTTCGGCATGACCCAGATACTCGTAACGGGTGCCGTACTGGGCTGTCCAGAAGAACGGCACACGATCATAGGCGACGGCCCGATCCAGCATATTCCAGGCGGCGGTCTGTCCCTGCTGATGGGCGACACGATAGTGCTCAATGCGCAGCGGCCCCTGGGCTGACGGATAGGTAGCGATATCACCGGCCGCCCAGATTGCGTCCGCGACCCGCAACTGTTCATCCGTCTGCAGGCTGCCATCTTCAGCCAGCGGCAGATCGTGGATAAAGTCGGTGACCGGTTTGACGCCGGTGGCAAACAGCACTACGCTGGCCGCGACCTGCTGCCCGCCTTTGAGCCGGACGCCGCTGACCTGCTGCTCCCCCTCCAGGGCTTCGATCTCGCCCTGCACCCACTTCACGCCGTTTTGCGCATGCAGCTGATAAAAATAGCGGCCAATCTGCTCGCCGAACCGTTTCGCAAAAGGCAGCGCCTGACGGGCAACCACGGTGACATCGATATCACGGTTACGCAGCGCAGAGGCCAGTTCAGTGCCGATAAAACTGTTGCCGATAATCACAATCTTATGAGTGGCATCCACCGCCTTCAGCAGCGCATCCGTCTGCGCTTTACTGCGCAGCAGGTGGACGCCCTCCAGGTCACGGCCCGGAAGTTCAGGCAGCACCGGCGCGGCGCCGCTGGCGATCAGCAGCCTGTCAAAATTCAGCGTTTCGCCATCATCGAAGATCAGCCGTTTTTGCTGCGCATCGAGACGGCTTACCCGGGCCTGAATACGCTCAACATGGTCCATGACATCGGCTTTCAGCAGCTGCGGCACCTCGTCGATCGCCATTTTGCCGGAGGGGACAAATTTGGTCAGTGCGGTGCGATCGTAGGGTGCGTCCGCTTCGCGTTCCACCAGGATGAGCCGGCCTTTAAAGCCGTCGTGACGCAGACGCCACAGCGCGGCGCTCCCTGCCGCCCCTCCGCCGAGTACCACATAAACCGGTGCGGCCGCCCCGCTGCCAATCGGTGCGGCAGGCGACATCGCTTTCGGGTTCACCAGCACCCGCCCCTCTTCGATGCGCAGCGGGTACTGTTTAAGATCGGCCAGCGCCAGCGGTTCACACATTTTGCCATCGGCCAGATCAAAGGCGGCTTTGTGCCACGGACAGACCAGCCGGTCGCCGCAGATCGCGCCCTGCTCCAGCGGCGCACCCGCGTGAGGGCATTTCGCCTGGTAAGCGCGGACATGTTCCCCGTCACGGATCAATAACAGGTCTGTTTCGCCAAGCGTTTTTTTAACCGGCTGTCGCTGGGGCAGATCGTTCAGGTCGACGATAAATTGATAATTCACGGCATGGCTCCTTTAGCGCTTCTGATGGGGGCGACGTAGCAGAACAGCGTTCTGCGTAAATCCTCACAAACAGTAAGTGTGGCAAAGGAAGCGGGAAGCCTGAGGAGGAATATTTATCAGAAAGTTAACCTGTTGTTTAAGCAGGTAATTTAATCGGGACAGTGAGGCGGTAAGAAACGGCCACCGCAGTGGCCGGAGAAGCGGTCAGCTCTTTTTCAGGCACTGGCTCATAAAGGTTTTACGCGCATCGCCCGTTAACTTTTTCTCGCCAGCCTCGCCGTTACAGTTTTTCATCTTCATCTGTTGCGGCGACATCTGTGAGAGCTTGCTCTCTTTCTTCAGGCATTCGCTCATAAAGGTTTTGCGCGCATCCCCTTTGAGATCCTGCGATTTAGCATGCTGGTTACAGACGGTCATCTTCTCCTGCTGCGGGGTTTTTTCTGCCGCACCGGCCACGCCACTCACCAGCAGACCGGCCATCATCATTGCCATTAAACCGACTTTCATCCTGTTATCTCCAGTGTGGATTGTTCCCTGTTATTCTGGCAGCGAATAAGTAAAGCGGAAAATGTTTCAGGTCAAAGTGATGTGAAGATCCCATTCCCGGCGGGGGCGGAAGGCTCAGTGGCGGGGATGCCGCAGCAGCCTGTCGATGTGGTCGCGCAGCAGTTGCGCATCATCATCGTCATCGGCTACATGGGCCATGGCGCTATCAATGGTGGTCATGATCTCGCGATGGTGCTGCGGATCCAGTTTGCGAATCAGTGCGGTGACGACAATTTCCAGCGCCTCGATCTGCGCCACCTGCTCTTTCACTGTCGCCTCTTTTTCAGCCAGCTTAACCAGTAACTCAGCAATCAGGTTTTTCATACTGTTGCCTCAGCGAGGATGGAACGCTGAAATTATCACCACGCTGGCTAAAAAAACAGAGGGCAACAGCCTTTTTTTCAGTGAGTTAGCCCGCATCCCGGCGCTTTTCTTCGCCGGTACCGGCTGACTCTGGCGGGCGAAACGTTTTGCGGGCTGACCGCGCGGCGGTTAACGGTTTCGCCCGCCGCGTACTCCGCTTAACGGGGATCGATAAATCCGCGGCCCGGCCCGCCACCGTGGCCGCCCCATCCGCCACCGCCGCCCGGCGGCGGGAAGAGGCATCCGCTTAACGTTGTGACCAATGCCAGGATGGCCGCCAGCTTAAGGATTCGAATCATAATAACCTCAGAGTGAAAAAAATCGGGCTGAGTGTATGAAGCTCCCCGCATGGCGACAAGTGAGATTCCTCCGCAACCGGCCGCTATTCATTTTTGCTGACCAGACTTAACGGTTTACCCGCAGTAAGGCGGCACAATCACAACATTCCGCCAGGTTTTGCGGCAACATTATTTGTCTGAATCGGGACGGCGGACTCTTTACAGCCTGCGCAATTTTGCGCATTGTGAGCGCATTACATTTACAGGATACCCACATGACACTCTCTCAGGCAGCTCTTAGCGATATTCTCTCCCGGCGCGACTGGGAAAACCCGGTGGTGACCTCATTGCATCGGCTGGATGCACATCCGCCGTTCGCCAGCTGGCGCGATGAAATGGCCGCCCGCGATGACCGCCCTTCCGCCTCACTGCGCAGCCTCAACGGAGAGTGGGGATTCAGTTACTTTGCACAACCTGAGGCGGTGCCCGCCAGCTGGCTGCTGCAGGATCTGCCGGACGCTACGACCCTGCCTGTCCCGGCCAACTGGCAGATGCACGGCTTTGATGCGCCCATCTACACCAACGTGCAGTATCCGATTCCGGTCAATCCGCCGTTTGTCCCGGCAGACAACCCCACTGGATGTTACTCGCTCACATTTACGCCGGACGCGGAGTGGCTCGCTTCCGGACAGACCCGCATCATCTTTGACGGGGTCAACTCCGCCTTTCACCTCTGGTGCAATGGCCACTGGATCGGTTACTCGCAGGATAGTCGTCTGCCGGCGGAATTTGACCTGAGCGACGCGCTGCAGGCCGGCCAGAACCGGCTGGCGGTGATGGTGCTGCGCTGGAGCGACGGCAGCTATCTGGAAGATCAGGATATGTGGCGGATGAGCGGTATTTTCCGCGACGTCACGCTGCTGCACAAACCTCAGGTGCATCTGGCGGATGTTCAGCTGGAAACCCGGCTCAGCCCGGAATTTTCCCATGCTGACCTGCGCGCCCGGGTTCGCGTTGCCCTGCCCGCAGCGGCCACCTCAGCCTGCCAGCTGCGCCTTACGCTGTGGCGCGGTGAGCAGCAGATTGCACAGTGTCAGCAGCCGCTGGGCAGCGCCATTATCGATGAGCGGGGTCACTACCCCGAACGCGCACTGCTCAGCCTGCCCGTGCCGCAGCCCGCGCTCTGGAGCGCCGAAACACCCCATCTCTATCGCGCCACGCTGGCGCTGCTGGATGCGGATCAGCAGGTAGTGGAGGTGGAAGCGTATGACGTGGGCTTCCGTCAGGTCACCATCGATAACGGCCTGCTCTGTCTGAATGGCAAACCGCTGCTGATCCGCGGCACTAACCGTCATGAACATCACCCGGAGCGGGGTCAGGTGGTGACTGAAGCGGACATGCGCCGCGACATCGCCCTGATGAAACAGCACAATTTCAATGCGGTGCGCTGTTCGCACTACCCTAACCATCCGCTCTGGTACCGGCTCTGCGACCAGTATGGGCTCTATGTGGTGGATGAAGCGAATATCGAAACGCACGGGATGCAGCCGATGAACCGGCTCTCCGACGATCCACGCTGGTTCGCCGCCTATAGCGAACGGGTGACGCGCATGGTGCAGCGCGATCGTAACCACTGCAGCATTATTATCTGGTCGCTGGGCAATGAGTCGGGGCATGGCGCGACTCACGATGCGCTGTATCGCTGGGTGAAAAGCAGCGATCCCACCCGCCCGGTTCAGTATGAAGGCGGCGGTGCCGATACCGCCGCCACCGATATTATCTGTCCGATGTACGCCAGGGTGGATGAGGATCAGCCGTTCCCGGCCGTGCCAAAATGGTCGCTGAAGAAGTGGATCGGCCTGCCGGGGGAAACCCGTCCGCTGATCCTTTGTGAATATGCGCATGCCATGGGCAACAGCTTTGGCGGGTTCGCGAAGTACTGGCAGGCGTTCCGGTCGTTTCCGCGCCTGCAGGGCGGCTTTGTCTGGGACTGGGTCGATCAGAGCCTGACCCGCTATGACGATCGGGGCAATCCGTGGCAGGCCTACGGCGGTGACTTTGGCGACAAGCCGAACGATCGTCAGTTCTGTATGAACGGGCTGGTGTTTGCCGATCGCTCGCCGCATCCGGCACTCTATGAAGCGCAGCGTGCGCAGCAGTTCTATCTGTTTACCGCCGATCACGATAATCCGCTGAGCTTTACGGTCAGCAGCGACTTCCTGTTCCGCCACAGCGACAACGAGATCCTGCGCTGGTGCATCGAACAGGCGGGCAACATGGTGGCGCAGGGGGAGGTGCCGCTGGATATTGCCGCGCAGGGCCAGCAGCGCATCACGCTGCCAGAACCGCCCGCGCTGCAGGGCGACTGCTGGCTTAATGTCGCGGTTTATCAGGTCCAGCCGACAGCGTGGAGCCCCGCCGACTGGCGTGTCGCCTGGGATCAGTGGGCGCTGCCCTCGACGATGGCGCTACTGCCGCTGCCGGAAGCGGGTGAGGCGCCGGTTCTGCATGAGGCGGCCGATGAGATCGTGGTCAGCCACCCGCAGCAGCGCTGGCACTTTTCACGCCAGAGCGGTGAACTGACGCAGTGGATGGTGGATGAGCAGCCGACGCTGCTCTCTCCCCTTCAGGACTGCTTTATTCGGGCGCCGCTGGACAACGATATTGGCACCAGTGAAGCGGAGCGGGTCGATCCGCATGCCTGGGTCGAACGCTGGAAAGCCGCCGGTTATGACCGGATGCACAGCCGCCTGATCGCCCTGACCGCCCATGCGCTGCCGCAGTCGGTGCTGATCGAAACGCAGCATGGCTGGTACGCCTGCGATCGGCTCGCCTTTATCAGCCGTAAACGTTACCTGATCAACGACCAGGGCGAGTTACAGCTGCAGCTTGCGGTTGAACAGTCGCGCGGCCTGCCGCCGCCCGCGCGCATCGGCGTGCGCTGTCAGCTGGCGCAGATCCCGGAGCAGGTAAGCTGGCTTGGTCTGGGGCCGTATGAAAACTACCCCGATCGTCAGCTGGCCGCGCAGTTTTCCCGCTGGCAGCAACCGCTGGAGCAGCTTTTCACGCCCTACGTGTTCCCGGGCGAGAACGGGCTGCGTGGCGGCACCCGTGAACTGGACAGCGGCAGCTGGCAGGTCAGCGGCGATTTTGCGTTCTCACTGAGTCGCTTCAGCCTGGAGCAGCTGCGTGAAACCTCGCATCGCCACCTGTTGCGCCCGGAAGCGGGCTGCTGGCTGCATCTGGATGCCTGCCACATGGGCGTCGGCGGCGATGACTCCTGGAGTCCCAGCGTCAGTCCTGAATTTTTGCTGACCCAGCAGCGCTGGCAGGCTGAGCTGAGGATTCGCCTGCCGGTCGCGCGGTCACCGGACGCCGGTAAAAACGCGTCAGACGCATCACATTAACCCGCACCACCAGGGCGGTGAACAGGAGACCCGGCGAAAACCTGCCGCCGCCAACACCGCCGCCCCCGGCAGTAGCCAGGAAACATAAAAGAGGGGGTGATAACCGAAGATCCGGCCAGTGTTTGTGTCGACGCACCGCAGGCATCATCGCGCCATCGGCGAAGCCCGGCAGAAAACGCAGCTCGCCCGGCTGCGTCGTACGGGTCACAAAAGAGAGGGCGACAAACAGCAGCGGCAAAAAGCCGGGTCGCCGTTGATGCCGCGCAATTCGCCACCCCATTTTTCCGCCAGATGACTGACACTGCCTGCCTGACGCCCGGTTTCTCTGCCCGCCCCCATCAATATGGAAAAATAGGTCATTCTGTTACTGACAACATTCTGCGGTGCTTCTATGTTTAAAAAACCGCCAGTCACGGCGGTGTGGCGATCTCTCTGATCGGCGCGACGCCCTCCGCAAAAAAAACGGTACCGTCCGACGACGCTGAGGCGAATCAGCTTCATAGACTGACATGCGCATGCCCGCCATAAGAACGGGCACTGTTTTAGCGGAGGTGGGGAATGCGTACAGCACCAGACAGCGCCAGCCGTGCAATCAGAGACTATTTCAGCAGCCCGAACTGGCGCACGCCGCCTGAATCTGACCTGCTGGCAGTGATTCTGCGTGAATTAATGGAAGCGGGAGAGCCCGCCACCAATAAAGCTATTATTGCGCGGGTGATTGATAAGCTGAAAGTCGAGGGCGACGAGATGCAGCTGCAACGCTACGGCGCCCTGCTGACTCAGCTTATCGGGACGCAGCCTGAGGAATAACGCGCCCGCTATTTCACCCAGCGCAGTTTATCCGCTTCGCTGACGCTGGCCCGCCCGCTGCTGCGCTGAAACAGGCACAACTCCCGCCCCCGCTGGTTCTGCATGTGGCGCTGCGGATAGCGTCCCTCCAGCAGCAGGACGCTGTAGCCGGTAGTATCGTCATACTCAATGGCGTTACCCAGCACCCGGACTTTGCTCAGGTGGCTGGCGTTAATGCACGCCTGCACCATCGTTTCATGACTCTTTTTCCAGGCTTCCGCGCTGGATGCCTGCGCCAGCATGCTGCTGAGTAACAGTGCGGGCATGAGTGCCACGATGCGTTTCATTTTCTCTGCTCCTGTTCCGGCCCGAAGGCGCTAAAAAAATTCCCGCCGGGGCGGGAATAAACAAGACGAGCACTATTTATTGTGTGACGAGGACGTCTCTCTGACGCGCTGCTATCCTCGCCTGTCATTATGACAACCCTATGACATCGCTGCCGTTAGCCACAATAAACCGAGCTGATCGTGCCATTTTTGTCGGCCAGAAAATTAAGCCGGCTGAGGTTGAAGTCCATCGTGACCGCCGCGTTATACGGAATAGGACGTACCTGCTGATCGAAGTGCTGCCCCTGTAACGCCGTTAAGGGTTTGCCAACGTAGTTCTGAAACTGAGACGCGCCGCAGCGGTCCGTTTCGGGATCCTGAGCCACGCGCGCGGTGTCGGGCTGAGAGGCAGACTGACAGGCGGTGAGTGCAAACAGGCCAGTTACCAGCAGCCCTTTTCCATAAAATTTCACGTTCATTCTCCTGTTGGACGGGTAAAACTTTCCCCTAAGCGTAGCAAAACGTGCCCGCCGGTCTGAAGCCCGGAAAGGTAAAGTTATGACAGCCCACGTGAAACCGGCTGGCCCACAGCGCGATTTTTTAAGATTAATCGCACGCCGTGCCTAAAAAAAGCGGTGAGATAGCGCCAGGCTATATAGGAATGTTCTTAGCCTTAAGGAGGTCATGATGAAACTGGTAATCTTTATTGTCTGCGCAATGCTGATGACCGCCGTCGCGGTCAAAGTCCGTTAATGGATTTCAGCCGGATTATGCGCGGTCCTTTCCAGAAGCGTACTGAATGCTGCCAGCGGCATCGGCCGACCGAGGAAGTAGCCTTGCCCCTCTTCGCACGAGAGCTGTTTTAGCTGATTCAGCTGCGCTTCTGTCTCAATGCCCTCGGCGGTAATTGTCAGGGCAAAAGCGCGCGCCAGCGCAATAATCCCGGCCACCACCGACTGCGCCTGCTGCGATTCCGGGAAATCTTTCATCCAGGAGCGATCGATCTTCAGACCGTTAAACGGAAACGTCTTCAGATAGCCCAGCGCCGCATAGCCCGTTCCAAAATCATCCACCGTCAGCCTCACCCCCAGTGAGCGTAATCCCTGCATCACCTCCAGCGCATGTTGCGGATGCTCCAGGGTGACGTTCTCGGTGATCTCCAGCTCCAGACAGGTCGCCGGCAGACCACTTTTTGCCAGCGCATTCGCGACCCGCTGCACCAGATCGCTGGTGCGGAACTCCATCGGTGAAATATTGACGGAAACGTAGCGATCACCACCCCAGCCCAGTGCGTCTTCACAGGCGCGCATCAGCACCCAGTCGCTGATGCTGGCGATCAGGCCGTTCTCTTCCGCCAGCGGAATAAAGTGGTCGGGCGTAATCCACTGATCCGGGGCAATCTGCCAGCGAATCAGCGCCTCCGCCCCTGCCAGCTGTCCGGTAAGCAGCTGGTAACGGGGCTGATAGTGCAGGCGAAACTCATTGTTCTTCAGCGCCTTTTCAATCCGGCGCGCCATCTCACGCTTATCTTCCCGCTGGCTGGCCATCTCATTGGCATACCAGACCCACTGATTGCGCCCCGCTTCGCGCGCCTCGTTCAGTGCGATATCCGCCATGCGCAGCAGCACTTCGGCATGGGTAGCATCCTGCGGAACGCAGGCGATCCCCATGCTGATGGTGAGATAGTGAACATGCTGGCCCGTGCTGATCGGCTGCTGGATCTCGTGCACCAGATGCGCGCACCGCTGGTCAACCCGCTCACGGTTCGTGTCACGCAGCACCAGCACAAACTCATCACCACTTAACCGCGCAACCAGCTCCTGCGGGCCGATACAACGCTTCAGGCGCTGCGCGACCTGACTCAGTACCTCATCGCCCGTCGCGTGGCCCCAGGTTTCGTTGATCGGCCTGAACTGATCGAGATCCAGGGTAATCAGCGTCAGCGGCACCCTGTTTTCGGGCTGCTCAAGGTGCAGCGCCAGAAACTCCTGCAGCTGGATGCGGTTCGACAGGCCGGTTAAGACATCGTGACGCGACAGAAACTGAATGCGCGCCTCCGCTTCCATGCCCTGGGTGATGTCCGATACCGTGCCGCGAAAGCCGATGCGTTGCGCGTCACGCCAGATCGTTTTCGCGACCAGCTGGCCGATGCGCCGATGCCCCTGCGCAGACATAAACTGGCAGCGCAGCGGCATCGTCTGCCCGTCCTGCTCCTGACGCCGCAGCCAGGCGACCAGCGAATGGCTGGGATGTGTCAGCAGCTGATCGATATGACGTCCCAGCCAGTGTGTGATGTCGTGGCCGGTCACGGTGTGAAAGCGCGCCGAGAGATAGACCAGCCGGCCCTCTTCATCAGTTTCCCAGATCCAGTCTGATGCCGCTTCAGCGAGGTCGCGAAAGCGCGCTTCACTGTTGGCCAGCTCCTGCTGACTGATCGCCAGCAGCGCAAAGCGCCGGTCAGAGAGAATGGCGTTGGAGAGCGCGTGGCGGCTGACGCGCCGGGTAATAATGCCGATGATGATCGCCATCAGTATCAGCAGCGGCAGCAGAAAACAGAGCAGGCCCAGGCCCGGCATTTTTGACGTCCAGCGCAGCACAATCGACTCGCCGCCTGGCGGCGTCAGCACCATACGGGGTTCATGCATCGCATCCTCTTCACCCGCCGGCAGACGCAGGTCGCGCACATCCAGCGTCGCCCCCAGCGCCTGAAGTTTTTCCGGCGTGAACAGATTCACAAAGACCATCACGGATGGCGGTCCTGCCACTGGCGGCACATTGGCTATTTTGCCACTGCTGATCGGGGCAGCTACCACGATGGCGGGCGTGTGGTTGACCAGCACATCCCGTGTTATCGCCTTGTTGTTGAGCCGACGGCTGTCCGCAATCAGCGACTGCGCCTCTTTACCCAGCCAGGCCTCCAGTGGCGTCTCGGTGAGCCTGCCATCGATCACGGTGTACGTGGTACGGCCCTGGCCATCGACCACAAACACGCCCTCATAGTGGTACTCTTCGTAGAGTCCGGGGCCAAAGTTCTCTTCATCATACGCCCAGACTTTGTTGACCCTGACATGCAGATTGCGCCAGGCTTCGCCCCAGAACGCATAATCCCGGATGTCGGTGACCATCGCCTCCTGCCGGGTTTTCCACGCCTGCTGCATCAGCAGCCGGTCATGCTCCACCGAGACACTGTTCTGCCGCTGCGCAATTGTCAGCACCATCAGCATTGAGAGCACCAGCACGCCAAACAGCAGCAGCGAAAGCGTGCGCAGGCTGCGCCGCGTAAAGCGGACAGTGCGATCTTCTGTAGCATGGCTGAATGGCGCTGACGGCGGCGCCGGAGGATTAAAAGTCATCAAAAGTGCTCACTACACATTCAGGGTTTGAAACGGGTGGCCTGCAGGACAACATGGCTGCTGAACCAATAAGTTTTCTCAGTTATCGGCTGGCCTGGTCGGGTGTTTAGTCTGCGGTTAAAATTTAGCGCTTTAAGATTGTTACCGGCTGACTCGACAGCGATCGGGGGCGTTGCTACTATGCGCTAACCTTCGCTGGCTGAGTCGCCTATGAACACCAATTCCGACAGAGTGACCCTGACGCTGTTCTACGTCGGCAGCTTTGTGGTCTATTACCTGGTTACCATGCTGATCACGCTGTTCCCCAACTACAGCGTGCTGCGTAATGACGGCCTGCTGGTGCCGGTACTCTGCCTGTTTGAATTTGCGGTCATCTATCCGCTCTATCGCTTCTACTGCCAGCGCCGCTCCGATTTGCCGCTGGGTGAGCTCTGCACGCTGCAAACGTTGCTGTTTACGGGTGCGCTGTTTGTTCTGATGGCGGCACAGATGCAGTTCATGCAGCCGGAAGGGTGGCTGGTGATGCAGGCCCAGCAGGGTCGTAATTCGCTACTGATCCTGCTGCTGACTGCCGTGCTGCTGGCCCCGGTGTTTGAAGAGGTCCTGTTTCGCGGTTTTCTGTTGCAGGGTTTCCTGCTGTGGGCCCCCCGCAGCCGCTTCGCCTGTATGCTGCTGACCTCCCTGCTGTTTGCGGTGATGCATACCCAGTATGTGCACTGGCAGACGCTGCTTGCCCTGACGCTCTTTTCGCTGCTGCTCTGCTATGCCCGGCTGCGGAGTAACAGTCTGGCGCTGCCTATTTTCCTGCACACGCTGAATAACCTGATCGCGCTGCTGCCCGCCTGGTATTTTGCCGGTTAACCTCTGGCGTCCCCTTTTCTGCGGCGCCTGAACATCCCCGCTGTCTCCGGGCCAGGCGGGCTTCCGCCCACACTGTTCATGCCGCCCCGTCACGTTTGTCTATACTGGATGTTAAAAAAGGATAAAAAGCGCCACAGTCCGGACCACCAGACCGTGTTAAGGAGAGTAACCATGTTAATAGGATTTGTGTTGTTAGTGAGCGCGTGCGGTTACGATGCCTGTGAGGCGCTGCCGGTCTCGGAGCGCATCTATCCGACCAAAGTTGACTGCGAAACGATGGCCAATCGTATCCATAAAGTCAGACCCAATGTGGTCCTGCTCTGTGGTGAAGTTCATCGCTGATTCAGGACCAGCGTCAATAAAGCTGGCGGCAACGTTGCAAGCTGGCGCTTTAGCGTACAAAATATAAGCTGTTGTGAACCACTACCGTTGTGAATCCCATGAAAACATCACGCCCCCGTCGTCCTGGTGGACGCTGGGTTTATTATCTTTTATATGATGGCATTCTGTGGCCCTGCCCCGTCCGATGGGAGTGGGAGAGCAGCTATGGCGGCTGGTTACCCTTTTATTACACGCCAACCTTTGAGTTTGTGGTGGGCGATCCACGCAAAGCTTATAAGATTGCGCGCAGCGACGTACGCACCCGACGGCGAGAAGATGCCTGGGCGTAACCGGCTATCCCCACGGCAGCCACGAGGCCGTAAGCAGAAAGTGGACGGCCTCCAGCACGATAATCAGCATCAGTAGCAGCCCCAGCGTATGACGGTCCATGCCTTTCATGGTTCAGGCCCGGAGAGTGGCTGCCCGGCATAGCCGCAGCAACGCCCAAAAGAGGCCCGGCCAAACGCTTTTATTGTGCTCATCTGCCCCCCGCTTCCCCGTCACCCTGGTTTCCTCGCTGTCGGACTGTCAGAAAATGAAAAATGCGCCAGAGGGCGCATCGGTTCCGGTCCCGACAGGACCGAAGGTGCAGAGTATCACGCCCGGGCCGCCCTGCGGCGACCCGCGGCACTCATCAATTGTTCAGAGTGTAATCCAGCGTAATTTCCGCGTTCAGCAACTGAGAAACCGGGCAGCCCGCTTTGGCTTTATTGATGATCTCATCAAAGGCGGACTCATCAATACCGGGCAGAGAGACAGTACTGGTCAGCGCCACTTTAGTGATGGCAAAGCCGTCGCCTTTCTTATCCAGTGACACGTCAGCCGTGGTGTCGATGCTCTGCGGCGTGTGGCCTTCATTACCCAGCATCAGCGACAGGGCCATTGAGAAGCAGGCCGCATGCGCTGCACCGATCAGCTCTTCCGGGTTGGTGCCTTTGCCACCTTCGAAACGGGTGTTGAAACCATAGGGTTGCTGGCTCAGCACACCGCTCTCGGTGCTGACCGTGCCTTTACCTTTGATGTCGCCTTCCCAATGCGCCGAGCCTTTCTTATGAATGGTCATGTCATTCCTCCTGTTGGTTAAGGTGGTAAGTATAGACAATACATTCGCTTTCGCAGGCTCAACTCACGGCGCGGGGACGGGAGGGCGCGAGCTGCGGGCTTAGCAAAGCCTCCGCCTGCACCAGCGAGTCGCGGGTGATTTCGCCGATCGATTTGGCACCGGTAAGCGTCATGGCGACACGCATCTCCTTCTCAATCAGGTTCAGCAGGTTCTCCACGCCGCGCTGACCGTGGGTCGCCAGCGCATAGATAAAGGCCCGCCCCAGCAGCACGCTGTCCGCACCCAGCGCGATCATCCGCACCACATCAAGTCCGTTGCGGATGCCGCTGTCCGCCAGAATCGTGATATCACCTTTGACCGCGTCGGCAATCGCCGGCAGCGCACGCGCCGAAGAGAGCACACCGTCCAGCTGGCGTCCGCCATGATTCGAAACCACAATGCCATCGGCACCGAATCGCACCGCATCCCGCGCATCTTCCGGGTCGAGAATGCCTTTAATAACCATCGGGCCCTCCCAGAACTCGCGTATCCACTCCAGATCGCGCCAGGAGATAGAGGGATCGAAGTTGTTTGCCAGCCAGCCGATATAATCTTCCAGCCCGGTGGGCTTGCCGAGATAAGTGGAGATGTTCCCCAGATCGTGAGGACGCCCCTGCAGCCCGACATCCAGCGCCCACTGTGGATGCGTCACCGCCTGCCAGTAACGCCGCAGCGCCGCGTGCTGACCGCTCATCCCGGAGTGGGCATCGCGGTAACGCGCGCCCGGCGTCGGCATATCGACGGTAAACACCAGCGTCGAGCAACCGGCGGCTTTGGCGCGCTCCAGCGCATTGCGCATAAAACCCCGGTCACGCAGCACATAGAGCTGAAACCACATCGGCCGCGAGATCTGAGGCGCGACCTCTTCAATCGGGCAGACCGAAACCGTCGACAGGGTGAAAGGAATGCCTTTGCGATCGGCCGCACGCGCCGCCTGTACTTCACCGCGGCGGGCATACATGCCGCACAGGCCGACCGGCGCCAGCGCAACCGGCATCGACAGCGTTTCGTTGAAGAGCCTGGTTTCCAGGCTCAGCTCCGACATGTTTTTCAGAATACGCTGGCGCAGCGCCACATCCGAAAGATCCTCCACGTTGCGGCGCAGGGTATGCTCGGCATAGGCACCGCCATCCAGATAGTGAAACAGGAACGGCGGCAGGATACGTTGCGCGGCAGCGCGATAGTCACTGGCAGCGGAGATAATCATCAGTCAGATTCCTCTGGATTACGTGTATCGTTATCGGGCAGGCGGGTGATGCGCGCCTGGCGTGCTTCATCCTCATGCAGACTTTTCAGGGTGGTGTGCACAAACCCCAGATGCTGCATCGCCGCCTGGCGGGCCGCATCGGCATCGCCCGCGAGGATGGCATCGAGCAGCGCCTGATGCTGCTCCGTGAGGCGGGCGAAAATCGCAGGCTGGGTATACATGCGCTGACGGCTCTGCATCACCGACGACTGCAGCAGTTCAAAAAAGCCCCGCATCGTCTGCAGCAGCACCACATTGTGCGACGCCTCGGCAATCGCCAGATGGAAGCGGACATCCGCCTGGGCGGCGAGATCGGGATCGTCACTCTCTTTAAGCTTCAGGGTGGCGTCAAACGCGTACTGCAGCTTCTCTTTATCCGCTTCAGTGGCGCGCAGTGCCGCGTGCCAGGCGGTGCTGGCCTCGATGGCGTGGCGCGCCTCCAGAATGTCATAGCGGTAGTCGGGATCGTCCTGCAGCAGTTGACGAATCGGCTCAACGATGCGCTGTTCCGACCAGGGCGTCAGCTGCTGACGGATCCAGGTGCCGCCACCGCGTCGGCTGACCAGCATCCCGCTGCTGATCAGCTGCTGTATCGCTTCCCGCAGCGAGGATCGCGCCACCCCCAGCTCGGCAGAGAGCTGCCGCTCGGCGGGCAGGCGCATGCCCGGCTCAAGCTGATGTTCGGTAATGTAAGCGCGCAGGCGCTTTACGAGCCTGTCGGCGCCGGTCATGGGATCATCCACGGGAAAACGTAGGCCTGCAGCGTGGTAATCACCCCGACCATGCAGGTGAAAATCAGGCTGTGTTTCACGGTGAAGCGGAACAGGTCCGACTCCTTACCCACCAGCCCGACCGCCGCACAGGCGATGGCGATGGACTGCGGCGAGATCATCTTCCCGGTCACGCCACCGGTGGTGTTGGCCGCCACCAGCAGCACATCGTGCACCCCGATCTGCTGCGCCGTGGTGGCCTGCAGCGCGGCGAACAGCGCATTCGATGAGGTGTCCGATCCGGTCAGGAAAACGCCCAGCCAGCCCAGGAACGGCGAGAAGAAGGTAAAGGCGTGGCCGGTATGCGCCAGCGCCAGTGCCAGCGTGGCCGACAGGCCGGAGTAGTTAGAGATAAACGCAAAGGCCAGCACCATGCCAATAGAGTAAACAGGCAGCGCCAGCTCTTTCAGCGTCTCGCCGAAAGTCTGCAGGGCCGCCCTGGGCTTCATGCGCAGGAAGATCATCGCCATAACCGCCGCAATCAGGATGGCGGTGCCGGTGGCGGAAACCAGATCCAGTTTATAGATGGCCGGATAGGGGGTGGCGCTGCCGACGACCGGCGGCATCCGCGCTACCAGCTCATTCAGCATCGGCACCGGCACCGCCAGCACCCAGTCATAGAGCGCGCCGCCTTTGGCGAACAGCGCCTTAAAGGGCGGAATGCTCCAGAGCGTCACGGTGGCGGTCAGAAACAGGAACGGCATCCAGGCGCGGATCACCTCTCCCGGCCGGTACTTCTTCACCGGCTGCAGAGCCGCATCCGGCTTCGCCTCTGCGTCTGCGAAGCGGAAAATGCGCACCGGCTTCCAGACCCTCAGGAACAGCGTCAGCGAAATCAGCGAGGCGAGCGACGAGATAATGTCGGGCAGTTCCGGGCCGAGGAAGTTAGAGCTGAGGAACTGGGCGATGGCGAAGGAGCCGCCGGCGACCATCACCGCAGGCCACGTCTCTTTCACACCGCGCCAGCCATCCATAATCGCCATAATCCAGAACAGCACAATCAGGGTCAGCAGCGGCAGCTGCCGTCCGGCCATCTGGCCGATAGCAAAACTGTCCAGCCCGGTGACCTGCCCCGCCACAATAATCGGGATGCCCATCGCGCCAAAGGCGACCGGCGCGGTGTTCACAATCAGACAGAGACCGGCGGCGTAGAGCGGGTTAAAACCGAGCCCGACCAGCAGCGCGGCGGTAATCGCCACCGGCGCACCAAAGCCTGCCGCCCCTTCCAGAAAGGCCCCAAACGAGAAGCCAACAATCAGCATCTGCAGACGCTGATCGGGCGTAATCGACAGGATAGAGGCGCGGATAATATCGAACTGGCCGGTTTTCACCGAGATTTTGTAGACGAAGACTGCGGCGATAATAATCCAGGCAATCGGCCACAGCCCATAGAGAAAACCATAGACCACGGCGGCCAGCGCCTGTGCCGCAGGCATCTGATAGAGAAACAGGGCCACCAGCAGCGCCAGCACCACGGTCGTGGTGGCGGCCAGGTAGCCTTTCATTTTGAGCTTAATCAGCGCAAAGAAGAAAAAGAGAATCGGGATTAGCGCGATCAGGCTTGAGAGCCAGATATTACCCAGCGGATCGTAGTTTTGTTGCCAGATCTGCATGCCATTATCTCCAGAGGAAGAGAGGTGACGTGGAACGCAGCCGCAGGCGCTGCATGCCCCTGCCCCGGCAGATTGGTCAGACCAAAACTGCATTTGCGGGGCTTATGGCAACAGATAGTTAATGTATTGTTAATCTGTGGCAACAGAAGTTGCGCCTATTTTCCGGTTGTGTGAACCAGAGAAAAATATCGTCATGATTGGTCCGACCAAAATCAGCGATTCACCTCCGGAAAGGCGGGCTGATAGCTGCGCGGATGGAAACGCAGGTTCAGCGCAATCAGCAGCAGCGTCACCGCCGCCTGCAGCAGCCAGACGCTGGAGAAGGCGCCGGTGAGCGCATGAAGCTGCCCGGCAATAAAGGGCATGCTGCCCGCGATAATAAACCCGACACCCTGCATGAACGCCACCAGCCGTGCGCCCGCCTGCGGCTGTTCCAGATGGTCCAGCGCCAGCACCAGCGCCAGCGGAAACGCGCCGCCTAATCCGAAACCTGCCACACCCGCCCAGAGCCAGGGCGCAAGCTGCGGCGCAAACAGGAAGCCGAGCATCCCGCCGAACTGCATCGCCAGCGTCAGCAGCAACAGCGGACGGCGATCGCGCCCTCGCGCCAGCAGGGGCAGCAGCAACGCGCCGCTCACCTGACAGCCGATCATCATACCGAGCAGGGACCCGCCCGCCTGGGCGCTCCAGCCGAGCTGATGATAAAAATCGGGCAGCCAGGCCACGCAGATGGCATAACCGCCGTTGACCAGCCCAAAGCTCAGCGCCAGCGTCCAGGCCCGGGTTTTGCGCCACAGCGCCGGCAGCGTAACCTCTTCAGTCCGGGCGACCGGTGCAGAGGGGATAAACAGCCAGAGCAGGATCGCCAGCATCACCGGCACGGCCCAGCTGCTCAGCGCGCCCTGCCAGCCAAGCAGGCTATTCAGCCACGGCGAAAGGGCCGCCCCTATGCCACCGCCGCCCATCAGCGCGGCGGCCCAGAGTCCGGTGACACCGGCGCTGCGACGGCCAAAACGCTGGCGAATCCATCCCGGCATCGCCATCTGCACGATGCCGATTCCCGCCCCACCCGGAACAGTACTCAACACCAGCCCATATTCGTCGCTGAGTAATCCGCGACTCACCAGCGCCAGCAGCAGCAGCCCTAACCCGCCCGTCAGCAGTTTACGCACGCTGAATCGCTGCATCAGCGGCGCACTGACCAGCGCAATCACGCCCATCATCATCATCGGCAGCGCGGGCAGCAGCGAGGCCGCCAGGGGGGACAGGCCGATGCTCTGCCGCAGCAGATCCAGCAGCGGGCTGACTGAGGTCATCAGCGGCCGCATATTCAGCCCCGCCAGAACCAGCGCCGCCAGCAGCAGGTTGTTCTCTCTGTTCATCTGAGATCCACACAGTTTAAAGTTGCCAGCCTGACAGCAGTCGCTACTATCTGGAAATGAAATATTACTCTGCCAGGTAGTGGAAAAATGAATCGTCATCCGATGTTTACGCCTCAGCAGCTGCTCAGCTTTGTAGCGGTGTGTGAAACCGCCAGTTTTACCCGCGCCGCCGACCGGGTCCATCTGTCGCAGTCCACCGTCAGCCAGCAGGTGCGAAGGCTGGAGGAGATGGTCGGTAAAGCACTGCTGGTTCGCTCCTCGCATCAGGTGCAGATCACCGAAGAGGGCGAGAAGCTGCTGGGCTACGCCCGCCGGATTATCGCCCTGAACGGGGAGGCGCATGACGTGCTCAGTGACCAGTGGCGCGACGGCGTACTGCGGCTCGGGGTGCCGGAAGATTTCGCCGCGCCCACCGCCGACCTGCTGGCGCACTTCAGTCGCGCCCACCCGCAGCTGCGGCTGGATGTGATGAGCGGAATGCAGGTGGAACTGCGCCGCGCCTGGCAGCGGGAAGAGCTGGATATCATGCTGATCAAACAGCCCTACGGTGAGCGGCCGCTGGCGTCGCGTCCCGAGCCGCTGCTGTGGCTCGACAGCGCAGCCTGGCCCTGCTTCGAGCAGACACCCGTGCCGCTGGTGCTGTTTCCGCAGCAGGGGCTTTACCGCGATGAGGTCTGTCAGACGCTCGACGCCCTGGGGCGCAGCTGGCGCATTGGCTACAGCAGCGCCAGCCTGGTTGCGCTGGCCGCGGCCAGTGCGCAGGGGCTGGGCCTGACCCTACTGCCTGCCAGCTGTCGCCTGCCGCAGCATCGAGTGCTGGGCAGTGAACAGGGGCTGCCGGTGATCGATACCTTCGAGCTGGCCCTCTTCTGCCGTCATCCTCAGGATCCGCTGCAGCGTGAGCTGGCAGAGTCGCTGGCGGCGTTCGGGCAGTTACGCTGGCAGTGAGAGATCGAATAGCCGTCAGTGGAAAATAGCGCAGCAGAGTTAACCGCCGTTTGTCAGATTAAAACCTTGTTCACTTTGCAGGAGCCTCTGATGCCGATTACCTCTTCACCCAGCCGCCGTGATTTCCTTGGACAAAGCGTTCGCTGGACCGCCGCAGGCGGCCTGCTGGCAGCCGGTCTCGGCCAGGTCAGCGCCGCGACCGCCTCCTCGTCGCCCGCCACCGGACCCGATCGACCCGCTGCCGCCCTGCCCCATCAGGATCACTATCTGCTGCGCAACGTGCGGCTGGAGGAGGGCTTTATCCGCGAGGATGATGAGATTGTGGCAACCCGGACCGGGCTTTACGACATCAGCGTCCGCGACGGCAACATTGACCAGCTGACCGCCGCAGGCCAGGGCGACGCTTCGCTGCCCTCCTGGGATGCGCAGAATGCGCTGCTGCTGCCGGCAACCCAGGATATGCACATCCATCTGGATAAGACCTTCTATGGCGGTCCGTGGCAGGCGCCGCGTCCGCGTCAGGGCAAAACCATTATGGATATGATCGCACGCGAACAGGTGCTGATCCCGCAACTGCTGCCCCATTCTCAGGCGCGCGCCGAAGCCCTGATCGCCCTGCTGCACGCCAGAGGATCCACCCGCGCCCGCAGCCACTGCAACATCGACCCGGTCAGCGGCCTGAAGAGCCTGGAACATCTGCAGGCGGCCCTGGCCCGGCATCCCGACTTTCCCTGCGAGATTGTGGCGTTTCCGCAGCACGGCCTGCTGCACTCTCAGGTTGACGGGCTGATGCGCGAGGCGATGCAGCATGGCGTCGGGTATGTCGGCGGGCTGGACCCGACTAACGTCGATGGCGCGATGGAGAAGTCGCTGGATGCGATGTTTCAGATTGCGCTCGACTACCAGCGCGGCGTCGACATCCATCTGCATGAAACCTCTCCAGCGGGCGTGGCGGCGATTCATTACATGATCGACACCGTGGCGAAAAATCCGCAGCTGAAAGGCCGGGTCACGCTGAGCCACGGTTTTGCTCTGGCGACCCTGGACGGCGCGGCGCTGGATAAGATAATTGAGGGGCTGGCGGAACAGCAGTTCAGCGTCGCCTCGACGCTGCCCATCGGCAAACTCACGATGCCGATTCCGCAACTGCAGGCGGCCGGGGTGAAGGTGATGACCGGCACCGACAGCGTGATCGATCACTGGTCGCCATTCGGAACCGGCAGCATGCTGGAAAAGGCAAATCTCTATGCGCAGCTCTACCGTGGATCGGATGAGTTTTCGCTGTCGCGGGCGCTGGCCATCGCGACGGACGACCGGCTGCCGCTGTCGGCGCAGGGAGAACGCCAGTGGCCCGCGCCAGGTGATGAGGCAAGCATGATGCTGGTCTCTGCCAGCTGTTCGGCCGAAGCGGTGGCGCGCATTTCGCCGGTGGTTGCAACCTTCTCGCGCGGTAAACCGGTGTTTGCGCTGACCCCGGTCTGAAACGCCGCAAACAGCTCCTCTGCGTACAGGAAGGGGAGCCACCCCTTCCACAGCGGCAATCTCCTGTCAGACTCCGGCCCTGCCGCCAACGCAGCACAAATCACCTGCAGCCAGAAACAACAAAGCCTCCCGATGGGAGGCTCTGCATTTACCTGAGCGCAGTAAGGATTACGCGCTTTTGGCCCATTTATCCTTTGACATCAATTCCATTGCCAGCGCGTATAGGCGACGATCTTCCTGATCACAGGGCTCATCTTCCGCATAACAGCCGATCATGGAGGCGATCTTATCCGCAGATAAACTCTCTCCATGAACATGCAGTGTCAGTACGGCGCGGCCTACTATTTTAAGCACATTCTCATGTGGTCCCTGGATGCTATTACTCAATGAAAATACCCTCTACCGGTCGTTGTACCAGGAATATGGCGCGCTAAATATAAAGCAATTAGCTCAGGATTTTTATCGGCACGAGCACCGATATTTTTTAATGATTAATTCTATTACTGGAGGCTTAGTTAGGGAGTTATCTGATTAACAATGAAATAAATTTTCAAAAACGGCCACTTATAAAGCGATAACTGGCCTCAAATCGGATCTGACATCAACCCGCTCTCCTTTCGCCCGTGTGATTGATAAAAATAAACCACCTTTTTCTGTAAAGTTCAGTCAATTCTTAAGCTCTCTGATGACGATAGTTTCATCACGCTTACCATCGAGGTTCCCGTTGCTGTCAGGCGTGCTTTCTGCCAGACTTGCGGCGCAATAATGCCCGACACCTTCAGCCTCAGAGGCCGCGCCCGTGACCGCTTTTTCTACCCTCAATTCGCTTCCCGACAGCCAGCTCGATAACCTGCGCGAGATGGGCTATACCAGCATGACGCCCGTGCAGGCGGCTACGCTGCCTGCCATCCTGCAGGGACGCGACGTGCGCGCGCAGGCGAAAACCGGCAGCGGCAAAACGGCTGCCTTTGGCATTGGTCTGCTGCACCATATCGACAGCACCCGCTTCCAGACCCAGGCGTTGATCCTCTGCCCGACCCGTGAACTGGCAGATCAGGTAGGCAATGTGCTGCGCCAGCTGGCGCGCTACACCCGTAACATCAAGGTCCTGACACTTTGCGGTGGGCAGCCGATGAGCGCACAGCGCGACTCACTGGTGCATCCGCCACATATCGTCGTCGGCACGCCGGGCCGCATCCTCGATCATATTAACCGCGAAAACCTCAAGCTGGACCAGCTCAACACCCTGGTGCTGGATGAGGCGGATCGTATGCTGGAGATGGGTTTCCTGAACGACATGGAAACGATCATCAAAGCCACACCCGACTCGCGCCAGACACTGCTCTTCTCTGCCACCTGGCCCGATGCCATCTCGGCCATCAGCACCCGCTTCCAGCGCGATGCACTGAGCGTGGTCACGGAAGATGTCAGCGAACTGCCGCACATCGACCAGCAGTTCTTTGAAGCCAGCCACAATGAGAAGCTGGGGCTGCTTATCGCCCTGCTGGGCGACCAGCAACCCTCCTCCTGCGTGGTCTTCTGCAACACCAAACGTGAATGTGACGACGTCGCTGAGGCGCTTAACGCGCGCGATATCAGCGCCCTGCCACTGCATGGCGATCTGGAGCAGCGCGACCGCGAGCGTGTCCTGATCCGCTTCGCTAACGGCAGCGGCCGCGTCCTGGTGGCGACCGATGTCGCCGCGCGCGGGCTCGACATCAAATCCCTGGCGATGGTCGTCAACTATCAGCTCGCCTGGGACCCGGAAGTCCACCTGCACCGCATTGGCCGTACGGCTCGCGCAGGTGAACATGGCGTTGCGGTCAGCCTGGTCGCCGCCGATGAAATGGCGCGCGCGCATGCGCTGGAGGATTTCCTGCAGCAGAAGCTGCCGTGGGTGTCAGCCAGCACGCTGAAAAAGGGCAGCAGCAAGCCGCTGCCTGCCGCGATGATGACGCTCTGTATCGATGGCGGCCGCAAGGCCAAAATTCGTCCGGGGGATATTCTGGGCGCGCTGACAGGTGAAGCCGGTTTCCGCGCCGAGCAGATAGGGAAAATCGTTCTGACGCCGACCCACGCCTATGTGGCAATTGAGGCGAACCAGGCCAAAGCGGCGCTGGTGAAGCTCAGGCAGGGTAAAATCAAGGGCAAAACCTGCCGGGCGATTCTGCTGAAGGATTAAGGAAAAACGGGCGAGGATTACCCTCGCCCGCGCTATTATGGCTCGTCGATCTGTGTCACATGCAGAGTTGTTTTATCACCTTTGCCGTGCACCTTGCCGCTCACGCGCACTTTGTCATCGGCGGTGTAGGTTTTGCCCCCGAATGTCTTTTTCGAGGCGATAATCGGCAACGTGCCGGTGTTATCGCGGAACTGATACCGCTCACCCTGCTCTTTCTTCACGATATACCCTTCCAGCGTCACATAGCCGCCCTGACGGAAATCGCGGATCTGATTGATATGCGTCTGACCGGTATCTTCTGAACCTTTATAACCCGCATCCTGCTTGTGCTGCGGCGGTGGCGTATCACCGGCTTTGAATCCACCCTCTTCGGCCGATACCCCTGCACTCATCAACACCAGCAATGACGCTAAAATCACTTTTTTCATTTCACACTCCTTTATTGGAAAGGTGTCCATGCTGAACCTTCAGCATTAAGCCTGGCACAATAATGGGCGTCCGTTTTATTTCACCCTTCTCTTCTCACTTTTTTCCGTTTGCTGCCGATAACCTGTTCACACCCTATTTCACCAGCTGCGTTAATGCAGAGGCAACCATGGATAATTTTCAAAAAGAGATCGATGAAAGAGCGAACCTCGCGTTATCAAACAAGTTTGAACTGCTGCTGTTTCGCTTAGGTTCCGACCAGCTCAAAGGCAAGTCGGAGCTCTTTGGCATTAACGTCTTCAAGCTGCGTGAAATCGTGCCGATGCCCCCCATCACCAAAGCGGCCGGCATGCGTTCACCGCTGTTGGGTATGGCGAGCATCCGGGGTCAGTTTATCCCGGTCATCGACCTGCCTGCCGTGACGGGCTGTGTTCCGGAAACCGGTCTTAACCTGCTGCTGGTTACCGAATATGCGCGAAACACCCAGGCTTTTGCCGTGGAGTCGGTAGAGAACATCGTGCGTCTCGACTGGAGCCAGGTCCACACCGCGGAAGCCGGTATCGGCGGCCGCAATATCACCAGTATTGCCTGTCTGGACAGCGACAAGCAGAGCAACGAGCTGGCGATGGTGCTGGACGTTGAGCAGATCCTGTATGACATCATTCCTTCGGTGCGTGGCGTTGAACCAGAAGCGGCCCTGCCGCGTGCCTTCCCCTATCGCCCCGGTGCGGTCGCTATCGTGGCAGAAGACTCCAAAGTGGCACGACAGCTGCTGGAACAGGGCCTGAAAAGCATGGGCATTCCGGCACTGATGTTTAACACCGGTCTGGATGCCTGGGAAAAAATCAAGCTGATGAACCAGGAAGCGCAGGCCGCGGGCGAATCGATTCGCGACAAAATTGCGCTGGTGCTGACCGACCTGGAGATGCCGGAGATGGATGGCTTTACGCTGACCCGCAACATCAAGCGCGATCCGACGCTGAAAACGCTGCCGGTGGTCATTCACTCTTCTCTCTCAGGCAGCGCCAACGAAGATCACGTTCGCAAAGTCGGTGCCGACGGCTATGTAGCGAAGTTTGAGTTAAATGAGCTGTCAGACGTCATTTTCAACGTTCTCGACGCAGCCCGCTAGATCCGTGCGGGCCGCCTGACAGGCCCGTCACACTTTTACTCTTCGCCAGCGGAAAGGCTGGCCTGACCAGGAACGCACTATGCACATCGAAACGCTAACAGATACACCGTCCCGTCAGAACGTGCTGCGCGGCCGTTTACGCCAGCTGGCCTGGATCACCGCGGTAACCCTGAGTCTGGTTTTCTGGGTAGGCCTCTACTTCTTAATTTTCTGAATCCATTCTTGTTCGTCTGGATAGGGCTGTCAGCACCGCTGCTGACAGCCTTTTTTTTGCCCTGCTGATTTGCCTTTAGGTTATCTGCTTAGCCCTTCTGATGTTTCCTGCCGCCGATTTATTTACGCACCGTTATTACTTAAAAATTGTTAAAGGTACAACGGCGTGCTCCGATAACAGTATGCGCGGGATCACATTTTGCCTGTGGCAGTGACCACAGACCTCAACGCGGCACTGCGCACAACAGCATAAGCTCTGAATGTGGCTAACAAATTGATTAATAATAAAGCGGGGAAGAGAACATGGTCAGCATCAGGAATATGAAGGTGGGAATGCGGCTTGCTGCAGCCTTCGGTATTATTGTGACGTTACTGATAGTGATTGGTGTGACATCCATTACCAGGATTAACAATATTAATACGGCGATCGCGTCGATCGTTGACGATCGTTATGTAAAAGTACGACTGGCATTTGATGTGCGCGATGGCGTCAACGATCAGATCAAATACCTGCGCGGCATGGTGATCGACACCACACGACCGGAAATGAACGTGAAACGTTATGGTCAGCTGGATGAAGCCACCCGGCGAACCAATATGGCCATGAAAAAGATCGAAGAGATTCAGGTCACGCCGATCGGCAAGAAAAAGATCGCCAACCTGCTGGCGTCGTCTCTGGCCTTTGAGAAAGTGAAGGCGGAGCTGATCGCGCTGGTGAAGTCGGGGAATTTTGATGCGGCCAGCGTCTATGTGCTCAAATCGATGACCGCCACCCAGAATAAGTTTCTGCAGGATGCGGTAAATTTCGCTAACTCTCAGGATTCGCAGCTGCGCAGTGAAGGTCAGGGCATTGTGGAAAATGGTCAGTCCGCCATCTTTATCACGCTGCTCTTCTCGGGCCTGGCGATTCTGGCTTCTATCCTGCTCGGCTATCTGCTGACCCGCTCGATTGTCCGTCCGCTGGTGAGCGCCGTTGATGTCGCAGAGCGCGTTGCCTCAGGTGACCTGAGTTCTCAGATCAAGGTCACCTCACGCGACGAAACCGGCGTGCTGATGCAGGCGCTGCAGCGGATGAATGACAATCTGCTGTCGATTGTGACCGAAGTGCGCACCGGCTCAGATACCATCGCCGTCGCATCCAATCAGATCTCCAGCGGTAACCTCGATCTTTCGACCCGCACCGAACAGCAGGCCAGTTCGCTGGAAGAGACCGCCTCAGCAATGGAGCAGATGACCTCTACCGTGAAACATAACGCCGACAATGCCCGCGAAGCTAACCAGTTGGTTGCAACCACCTCGACCGTGGCACGCGAAGGGGGCGTCGTAATGGAGCAGGTGATCGAGAAAATGGAAGCGATCGCCCTCTCCTCTCGTAAAATCGTCGATATCATCAGCGTCATCGACTCCATCGCTTTCCAGACGAACATTCTGTCGCTGAACGCGGCGGTCGAAGCGGCGCGCGCGGGCGAACAGGGTCGTGGCTTTGCGGTGGTGGCCAGTGAGGTGCGCAATCTGGCGCAGCGCTCGGCCTCTGCGGCGAAAGAGATCAAAGTGCTGATTGAAGACTCTGTCGCGAAAGTCGATGAAGGCAGTAAACTGGTGACCCATGCGGGTTCCACCATTGGCGACGTGGTGAACAGCGTGCAGAGCGTGGCGAACATCATGAGCGAAATCACCATTGCCAGCAGCGAACAGAGCAGCGGCATCAATGAGATCAATCAGGCGATTACGCAGATGGAAGCGGTGACGCAGCAGAACGCCGCGCTGGTACAGGAAGCGTCCGCCGCCTCCCAGGCGCTGCAGGATCAGGCTGAACGGATGGCGCAGGCGATGAGCGTGTTCAATACCGTCAAGCTCTCACTGCAGCCCGTACAGCCTTAATCTTACCACGGCCTGCTGCGGCAGGCCTGTTGCTGTGCAGAGCCGACAGGACGGCATAGCGCGTTTCTTTGTCGGGAAAGCAGGATCTTCAGGCAGGATAGGTTGACAGGGTTGAGGTTGAAGAAGAGAAACAGCAGAAACAAAAAAGGCTGCCCGGGGCAGCCTTTTATTACTGTAAATGCAACAACGCTATAAAGCTCACAAGCCTTTATCAGAGAGCACGAGGCGCGCTCTGAGTTGCAATCCTCGTTGCGTTCACCTGAACAACAACAGATTTGCAGAAAATGCATTTCGCTCCATGCGGATTGGCTCTTGTCACATCAAAATGTGATGTACGAAACTGTGAGCCATTACAGTGAGGACACTTAAAAGTAATCTTCAGTCCTTAGAGACCAACAACGTTCGCAGCAGCCGGGCCTTTAGCGCCATTTTCTACTGTGAATTCAACTTGCTGACCTTCGTCTAATGAACGGAAATCGGTGCCCTGGATTGCAGAGAAGTGTACGAATACATCTTTGCTGCCGTCCTGAGGAGAGATGAAACCGAAGCCTTTCTCTGCGTTAAACCATTTAACGGTACCGCGAATTTTGTTAGACATGCTTAAATCCTTAATTATCGAGCCTTCCGGCGTAATGGCCTGAGAACAGATTTTAATCAGAACGTAAGAGAAGACTCAAAAAGAAGGGATGTCTCGCGACAAACTTAGAGATGAGAACTGCTTTGGTTACTTAGCTTTGATAGTGTCTGTTAATCAAACCGACGATTCATTAAGCCATACTTCTTCCGGGGACGCAACCTGCATTTGAAATTAAACTCAAATCGCCCTGCCCGCAAGAAGTGCTGGCGCGGATTGTGTTGCGGAGCCCTTATTCTGCGCGGCTCCGCAGGCAAAAAGCTTACTCAGCGGGCCCGCCATTCAGCTCTCTGAACAGGATATTTCGCAGCCCGGCATCGTTCAGAGGATCGAGGTTAAGCCAGGTCAGCGTCTGGCGATCGTGCGTCTGATCGTAATCGGAGTAAACGCCATGGATCTCTCCTTTTTCCGGTGAGTAAAGAATGGCAACAGACTGCGCCGGGCAGTTGTGCGGTTTACAGCCGGAGAGCACCTGCCAGGTCACGCCCTTCAGCGTCAGGGTTTCAGCAGGCGTACTGGTGCCGCCCTGCTTCACCCAGGCAGGAAAATTATGCCCGGCGATCAGCCGCTGATAAGCCTGACCTGTCTGCCTGTTCTGTATAAAATCAAACAGATAAGGCGGCGTTGCCGCACTCACAAACATCGGAACCATCGCCAGTGCGGCCGCCATAAACCCTTTTTTCATGACCTCTCCTTATTTATCACGCGTATCAACTGCATTAAGCAGGACAATATCGGCTTTGTCGTTGCCTGACAGATTAAACACGATCAGCCCGCCAGATCAAAAAAGGGCGAGGCCGGAGCCTCGCCCAAAAAATGCCGATCATCAATCGTAGTAAGGGACCTTGCGGTCAACGCCGTTGATATTGATCAGCACAAAACCGGTTGGTGCGGTCTTGTTGGTCGGTGTACCCGCTGCGGTGGCCAGCGTGACAACCCCTTTTTCATTCGCCCCGACACCTGCCAGCCCGTTATGCATGCCGAAGCGTGCTGCGGGTTTCAGGTTACTGAGTTTGGTGATATCCGTAACCACCGACATATCAGCCTGGAACAGCGAGCAGGCACCGGTATCGAAACGCGTCGGACCGGTGGTTTTCAGGTTGAACATGGTTTCGCCGCTGTTGGCTTTCAGCTTGACCCACACGACGGCATAGGTGGTGCCGACCCGGCCATAGCGAATATCCAGCACGGAAGGTTGTCCCATGTGGTAAGCATCGGCCCAGACCGTCTCCAGTCGCTGCAGGTTGATCAGGGTTTTACCGGTGCCGGGCACATTGACTGGTGAACCGGCGGTGCCGGACGGCGTGGTGGCATCCGCTTTCCCGATCAGCTCCATCACCCATTGCTGATTAGGCGCCGGGAAATAGAGCTGCCCCAGCCGATACCAGTTATCGGTATCGGTGTTGTTCACCACCTTGTAGCCGCTGTAATAGCCAGCGCGCAGCGAACCGGTCAGGAAACTGCCGTAGTTCTCATCCCGGCGATAGCCATATTCAAAGGTGGATAACCATTTGTTGCCGGCCACATCATTGGTGATTTTCGCACCGGCCTGCAGGTTAATGTGACGCATCACTACGCGGGCATTGTTGAGATTGAGCGGCGTTACGCAATCCTCAATGTTGAGCGTATCGATGGTCCAGCCCCCGTCCGACAGATCGCCCGGGTTCGCCGTATGCTCGATCCAGACGTTACGCATGATCCCCTGGGTCACGCGCGGCATATAGAGCGTGGCATCGCCGTAGCCCGACTGGAAATTGGCATTACACAACTCGATAGCCGTTGAGTGATCCCAGTTACCCTTCGGTGCGTTTGACCAGCCCACATCGAACACCCGGGAAAAGGTGCTGGAGGTGTAGATCTGGTCGAACTTACTGTCGAGCGTATCCTGCAGCTTAAAGACCGTGCCCCCCGTACTCTGCGCTTTAAAGCAGAAGAGGCTGACGATCTGGCCGCCGGTAATTGTATTTTCAAAAAACGGCTGTTTGTTGCTGCACTGCTCAGGACTCACGGTGGATTTCAGGGCGATATCGGCACTGGCCTGCCCGTGCCAGGCGATGCCTTTAATGGCGATTTTACGCGCCATCACCTTAAACACCGGGTTATCGCTCTTGTCGGAGACGATGGTGGTGCGCGGCGACGAGCCCTGTTCGATGTCATCCCCAATCAGACCAAAAAACGGCAGCTCTGTGTTGGTGAGATCGATCGGTGAGATCAGGAAACGGCCGCCCGGAAAACGCACCGGGATCGCTTTGGCATAGGTGTTGTAACTCTGGGTCCATGCCAGCATCCGTTTAAAGGCATCGGTATCATCGGTAACGCCATCCCCCTTCGCACCAAAGTGCAGGATATTCACTTCGGCAGGATCGTTGATGGTGCGCTTCCAGTAGAAACCGTTACCCACTGCCACCGTACCGCCATCATCTTTCAGCGGCGTGGTGCTGAGGAATCCCACAAAGTCAGCGCCGCCGCGGAAGCTGGAGTCTTTGTCGTAATAGCGTTTCAGGCTCGCCACTTCACCTGATTTCGGTGGGACTGTGGTACGCAGTTCAGCAAAAGAGTTAACTTCGATCATAGAATCCTCCTCAGGATCATTGAGATAGTGCGCCGGTTATCAGCGCACTACTTTGCCGCGGCCGGATGGCCGCAAAGGGTGTCCCACATGTCGTTGTGGGTGTTGATGGCGCGCACCGTCCGGATGTCCATCTTTTGCGCATCATCGCCGTAGGTATAAAGAGGGGAAAAAAGCACACAGGCAGAGTCGGTGATCGCCACTGGCTCAGGGTTTGTGGTATTTCGACTGCTGCAGCTTGTCGCGAGCAGCAGCGTCATCAAGGCTGTTATTGTCGGTCGCCACACGGTTAGCCTCCTCGCGATGCTGTTGTTGCTGTTGTGCCACCGCCGTAACGCGGGACGCCTCCTGACGCGCGTTATCGACGTCAGATCGTGCTTTTTGCTGCACTTTTCCGACTTTTTTTCCGCCGAAATAGCTGGCACCCAGCGCCGCGACGATGCCAGCCAGCGCCGCAAGCCAGTGCCAGCTGCCGCCCAGCAGAGAAGTAATCAGCGTCATGATTTCGCGCCTCCGGGTTGATCCTTCGCGTTAAGCAGATTTTTCTGCCGGACAAACTGGGCAATCACCCCCATCGCCACCATGAACGCGCCCACCAGCCCCAGGTAGTTGTGCGGCAGAATCGCTTTCACATCTTCCGGCAGAACGCTCCAGGCATCGACGGCGGCGGCAGGAAAGGACTGTGCCCAGGCGCTGAGCATCGAGCCGAGTGACGCCAGCCAGACAGACCAGGTTTTAAACAAGAGGCGGGCATGAGAGACAAACTGCAGGGTGGTGAAGCGCTGCAGCAGCAGCAGAATGATGATTGCCGTTAATACGGCGACGAGGAACATAAGCCATCTCATAGCAACCCCCTGTAAACCGCATAGGTTCCGCTGCGCATCATCTCCGCGTGACGCCTGGCGCGGCCCGGCGTCTGACGCGCCCAGAGGCTGTTCATCATCGCGTCGGCCGCCTCATTAAACTGCTCTGCGGCGATGGCGCTGAGCATGTTTTTGAACTGCATTACCCCCTCAACGCCAAGCTGGTAAGCCATGCTGAGCAGGACGTCGGTCCGGGCGTCGTTGCACTTTGCCAGCGCGTTACGCAGCGGCTCCCTGCCCTGCATCTCCTGAATTTTGTTTTCAAGAATGCACTGCTTCCAGACGTCGCCGACCCGTCGTGGCACGCGAAAGACGTAGTTACTCAGCGACGCGCCTTTCGGTCCGATGCGGATACCGCCCGCCACGGTGGGGAAGCCCAGCGTGTCGAGATAAGGCGTGTCCACATATCCCTCTTCAAAATTCAGTACTGCGATGATCTGGCTCATAACAACTCCTCAATAACGGGTGAATTCCATACAGCCCTGTGAAAAGAAATACATAACGCCCGCTGATCATTACCCTGCGCCGCGCAGCAGAATGCCCTGCTGACCATCCAGCAAAACTGAACAGTATTTCAGCAGATTGCGTCCAGCCGGAGCTGGAGTTCGCGGAGCTTTGATCGGAACGGAAACCGCCCTTTTCTCTGCCTGTCAGCCCACGGCGTAGAGATGGACGTGCGGCAGGCAGCAGTTGTCGAAACTGGGTGTTTCCTGACTGGTAATACGGGGAGCGGTGATTGCGCGTTCAACACGCGGAGTAACCTGACGCTGGCAGATTTGCTCTGCACGTCGCAGGGGTAGTGTTTCAGTCGGGAAGTTCAGCGCCTGATCGATGCTCTGTTTCAGGCTGCTGAGGGGTTGGCGCCGCCGATGGCGGCGAGTACGTGCGTTGCCCACAAAAACGCTTTTGCCATAGTGAATTATCGCCATAACTCCTCCTGTGAATGAGTCTTTGGCGATGGGGTGGCAGGCGCGAGCTTTCGGTGATCCGAACGGGCCCGAATGTCGTTTATTGCGATCGCACGCCTGCCGCCCGGCTGCGTAAGCAGCCAGGTGGAAAGTAAGCGAAGGGAAATAACGGCATCTGACGACGCTGCATTTTGCGCATCCACCCCATCCCAAAGTTCACTGACTTTTGGGTGGTATGATTCGCGCTTGTGCAGCGCCTCAATTGTTTAAGAGCGGCTCATCCCTGAAAGAACTGCTTCGTTCGTCCATGTTCAAATTATTAACAGGTTCTTATGCATTATCAAACACTGTTGGTTAATTTTTTATTTACCGCTGGTTAAATTTATGAATTTAAGCCGATTATTTTTTTGCAGCCCCCCGAGGAAAGCGACAAAAACGGGCTTAGCCGAGGATTTGATAGTGACGTGCCTGGCTCATGATCACTTTCGCCAGCACCTTCAGGCTGGTGACATCCTCATGATTCAGATACCAGGTTTCATAACGTTTATTATCTGAAATTACAGCAATTTTCTTATGCTGCAGCTGTAAGCGTTTGAGGTAGAGCTGCTCGTCAAGCGTAAAGATATAGATGCCGTCGCCGTCGAACATCCGCACGCTGATGTCCACAAACAGCTGATCGCGTGGCGCAAAGGTGTCCGCCATGGAGTCGCTGTTGATAGCGATAAGCCGGATGTTCTCTGCCGGACGGCCATTAAACAGCACCCGCGCCTCATCCAGACCATACTCAATGGCCTGGATGGTCTCTACAAACTCATCGCGCGCGGGCAAGCCCGCCGCGCTGCGCTGCCCGATGTCGAGACTGTCGACCCGATACACACTTTTGTGGGCAGTGAAGGTGTTCAGCGTGACCGGTTCTGCGGGCTGCTCCATTCCGTATTGCAGCCACTCTACCCTGACGCCCAGCAGCTGACTGAGCGCCAGCAGATTACCGCCATCGGGGACGGACTGCGCATTAAACCACTTCCACACTCCTGGCGTTGAAATCTTACAGCCTTGCTGCTGCAGGGCCCTGGCAACCTGTTTGTTTCGTCCATGTCCGACAATGCCGGCACTCTCACAGGCCGCTATCAGCCTGGCAGTGAAAGCCTGTCTTGTACTTTCTTTTTTAACCATTAGTTAATAATCAGCCATAGAAGAGATACTGGATGTTATTTTCATTATTGCTACCAGTTCATTTTATATTACCGCTCATTTACTACCTAACCGCTTTATCAAGCATTTCTGATTATCATTATCCGCTTCAGCCTGCCGCTGAACAAAAAATATTGCCTCAGGCCGCATAGAGCCTGGGCTTTCAGGAATGTTCCGTAAGAAATTGCGTAAAATTCAGCCAGCATAGCGGACAGCGGTGACAAAGCCAGCGCGAAAAGAGATCTGATTCACAAAAAACTCTATCTTTCACTGGCCCGAAAAAATGCGCTAAAAAAAACGGGAGTCTGTGAAAGACTCCCGTTTTGTTAAAAATTAGTGTGGTCAGGATCGGAGCGTGTCGTCGCCCCAGGCTATCCATTTATAAGTGGTCAGCGCCTCTAACCCCATCGGCCCGCGGGCATGCAGCTTCTGTGTGCTGACCGCCACTTCTGCGCCCAGTCCAAACTGCCCGCCGTCGGTAAAGCGGGTGCTGGCGTTCACATAGACTGCCGATGAGTCGACCTGCCGCACAAAGCGCGCGGCGTTGCGGGTGTTGCGGGTCAGAATGGCATCAGAGTGCTGCGTGCCGTGGGTGCGAATATGCTCGATCGCCTCATCCATATCCGCCACCAGTCGGACGTTAAGATCCAGCGACAGCCACTCATCGTTGTACTGTTCAGGAGTCACCTGCGTGACCGTGGCTGGCCCCTGCTGCAGCTGCGCCAGCACATTGCTGTCGGCGTGCAGCGCGATCCCTTCCTGCGCCATACGCGCGCTGAAGGCGGGCAGGAAACGATCGGCCATCGCCTGATCCACCAGCAGCGTCTCCAGAGAGTTACAGGCGCTGGGACGCTGTTTTTTGGCGTTGACGATCAGATCAAGTGCCGGTTCGATCTCCATCGTCTCATCGATATAGATGTGACAGACGCCGATGCCGCCGGTGATCACCGGAATGGTCGAATTTTCCCGGCACAGTTTGTGCAGACCGGCTCCGCCGCGCGGGATCAGCATATCGACGTAGCGATCCAGCTTCAGCAGCTGATTCACCAGCTCGCGGTCGGGGTTTTCAATCGCCTGGATAATGGCCGTCGGCAAACCGTGCTGCTGCAGTGCATTCTGGATGACGCGCACCGTGGCCGCATTGGTGCGCCAGGTCTCTTTTCCGCCGCGCAGAATGGCGGCATTGCCGGTTTTCAGGCAGAGGCTGGCGACATCGATCGTGACGTTGGGGCGCGCCTCGTAAATCACCGCGATCACGCCCAGCGGCACGCGACGGCGTTCAATCCGCAGCCCGCTGTCGAGCAGGCCACCATCCATTAACTGGCCGACCGGATCGGCCAGCTGGCAGACCTGACGGACATCGCTGGCGATGCTGCTGAGCCGCTGCGGGTTGAGCGTCAGCCGATCCAGCAGCGCGGCACTCATGCCGTTCTGACGCGCATCGGCTAAATCCAGCTCATTGGCCGCCAGAATATCGGCGCTCTCCGCCTCCAGGCGGTCGGCAATCGTCATCAGCACCTGATTCTTTTCGGCCGCTGACAGATCGGCCACGGTGTAAGCTGCGGCGCGTGCCGCTTTTCCCATCTCTTCAAGCATTATCCGCTCCTTAACTGACGATCATATCGTCGCGGTGAACCGCCACCGGGCCATATTCATATCCCAGGATTTCACTGATCTGTTGGCTGTGGTGACCGGCGATCATCCGCATAGCGTCGCTGTTGTAGCGCGACACGCCATGGGCGATATCGCGCCCCTGCAGGCTACGGATACGGATCACCTCACCGCGCGAGAAGTTTCCCTGGATAGCGCGGATGCCCTTGGGCAGCAGCGAGCTGCCGCGTTCGATAATGGCCGCCAGCGCCCCGTCATCGACGGTGAGTTCACCGGCCGGTGGCGCACCAAAGATCCAGCGTTTGCGATTCTCCAGCGGCGACTGCTGCGCGTGAAAGCGTGTGCCGACCGGTTTGCCGTCGATCACATCGCTGATCACGCCGCTGCGGCTGCCGGAGGCGATGATCACATCGATACCCGCACGGCAGGCGACATCGGCCGCCTGAAGCTTGGTGGACATGCCGCCGGTCCCCAGCCCGGAGACGCTGTCACCCGCCAGAGCGCGCAGCGCATCATCGATAATATGGACGTCGCTGATCAGCTCCGCGTCGGGATTATTGCGCGGATCGGCGGTAAACAGCCCCTGCTGATCGGTCAGCAGCAGCAGCTTGTCGGCTCCGCCCAGCATCGCGGCCAGCGCGGAAAGGTTGTCGTTGTCGCCGACTTTGATCTCCGCCGTAGCGACGGCGTCATTCTCATTGATGACCGGTACAATGTGGTTATCCAGCAGCGCACGCAGCGTGTCGCGGGCATTCAGGAAACGTTCGCGATCTTCCATGTCGGCGCGGGTCAGCAGCATCTGACCAATATGGATGCCGTAAATGGAAAACAGCTGTTCCCACAGCTGAATGAGACGGCTCTGCCCCACCGCAGCCAGCAGCTGCTTTGAGGCGATGGTCGGTGGCAGTTCGGGGTAGCCCAGATGTTCGCGTCCGGCGGCCATCGCGCCAGAGGTGACGATCACAATGCGGTGGCCTGCGGCGTGCTGCTGCGCACACTGACGAACCAGTTCCACCATGTGCGCCCGATTTAACCGGCGGGAGCCGCCGGTAAGAACGCTGGTACCCAACTTGACCACGAGGGTCTGACTGCCACTCATATTTCCTGCCGTAGTGAAAAATTTTTACGAAAGGACGTTTTAACAGGAGTCGATACGGATGCCAACAGCCAGCGGGGGAAAAGCACGAAATTACGCGAACAAGGCGGTAGACCAAAAGTTCAGTATTAACAAGAAATCAGGAAAAGTGTCATAAAAAGTTCATCAGTGACGGGTAAAAAGTCGGTGCTTTACAAAAACTTTCATTTTTTTACGGCGTTCACATTGGGATTGATAGCAAATGAAGAAAAGCACACTGGCCCTGATCCTCTCCTCACTGACGCTGGCTTCTGCCGCGCAGGCTGCCGAAATCTATAACAAAGACGGCAATAAGCTGGACTTATACGGCAAGGTCAAGGCAGAGCACTACATCAGCGATAATGCCAGCGCAAACGGTGACAAGTCCTATACCCGTATCGGCTTCAAGGGTCAGACGCAGATTAACGACCTGATGACCGGTTATGGTCAGTGGGAATATCAGTATAACGTTAACAACTCCGAAGGCAGCGATGCGAACAACGGCAACAAAACCCGCCTTGGCTTTGCCGGTCTGAAGTTCTCGCAGTATGGTTCGGTGGATTATGGCCGCAACTATGGTGTGCTGTATGACGTGGAATCCTGGACCGACGTCTTCCCTGAGTTTGGCGGCGACGGCACGGCCCGCTCCGATAACTTCATGACGCAGCGCGCAACCGGCGTGGCGACCTACCGTAACAACAACTTCTTTGGCCTGGTGGATGGGCTGAAATTTGCGCTGCAGTATCAGGGCAAAAACGACGCCAGCAGCGCCAACAGCCGTACTGACATCAACCGTCAGAACGGCGACGGCTACGGCGCCTCTCTGGGCTATGCGCTGGGCGATTCCGGCGTGAGCCTGATGAGTGCCATCACCTCCTCTGATCGCACCACCCAGCAGCAGGCGCGCGCCTATGGCCGTGGTGACCGTGCGGATTCATGGGGTGCAGGCGTGAAGTATGATGCCAACAGCGTTTACCTGGCCGCGATCTACACCGACACCCGCAACATGACGCCTATCAGCGGCACCAACCGCAACACCGGCGCTGCCGTCGCGGGCGCAGCCAACAAAGCGCAGAACATCGAACTGGTGGCGCAGTATCAGTTTGATTTCGGCCTGCGTCCTTCTGTCGGTTATGTGCAGACCAAAGGCAAAGATATTGAAAACGGTATCGGCGATGCGGATCTGGTGAAATATATCGACGTGGGCGCGACCTACTACTTCAACAAAAACATGTCCGCCTTCGTGGATTACAAAATCAACCAGTTGGATGATGATAACGCGCTGTCACTCAACAACGACGACGTGGTGGCGATGGGTGTGACCTACCAGTTCTGATTGCAGAGGCCTGCCTGCGGGCAGGCGCGCCAGAACAGCCATAAAAAAAGGGCGAGTTTTTTAACTCGCCCTTTTTATGCTGAACCCTAATCAGGCGCTCAGCTTCACCGGTTTCTCATCGAAGTCGCTGGCCGGAATAAGGTCCAGTTCCTGCTCCTTCAGCATCGCTTTCAGGCGGGTGTGGAAATTCCGTAACGTCTCTTCCACGCGCGCCGTGTTCTCTTTGCCTTTGATTGTGGCTACCGACCAGTCGCCCTCTTTATCGAACAGACCGATATGGTAGACATAGGTAAAGTGGTCAGCCTGCGCTTCCAGCTCCATCCACCAGCCCCAGAATTCACGCAGCTCCGGTGCCGGTTTCACATTGACGCAGGCAGCCAGGCAGTCAAAGAAGAACCGGGTTTCGCCACATTTTCCCTCGCGAATATAGGGCCCCAGCTCCGTAAAGCGCTTAAGCAGGCGACTGCGGGGGTGACCACTTGGTAACGTCATGCTGATTCTCCGTAGGTTTGACCGCTATACAGCCCTGTTTTTCCTGGCACTCTGCTCACACCCTGGCGTAAGACAGACAGCCCGGAACAATTTCGCTACTAGTTGTAGCAAACAGTGTGAATTTTGCCAGTTACCTTTTTAGACGCTTCTCCAGCCAGTCGCAAATTTCATTCAGCGCCCTGTCGAAACTGGCTATCATCGGCTTAACCGGGATCAGCAGCGCTTTGCCGTCTGACGAGGAGTTCGCAATCAGCCTGCTCTCCTCTTCCGGGCTGAAGAGATCGTTCTGCCAGTAGCCCGACAGCATCGGCGTCGGCGTGCGGCGGCCCAGTAACCCCTGGGTTTTAAGTGAGTAGCGATTCAGTTCGGTGCGCAGCGCGCTGTCGGAGGCGGTGGCCATGCCCAGCCGGCTGGCCAGCATATCCATATACATATCCGGGATCGCATCCTGCAACGCTCTCTGGGTCAGCAGAGCGTTGACGATTGGCCCCAGACAGGCGACACCGCGCAGCCGCTGCGACTCCAGATAGGCCAGCCGCACGGCCACGTTGGCCCCGAAGCGGTAGCCAAACGCCGCCACCCGCTGATGATCGATCCACGGTACGTTTGCCAGATCGCGCAGAACCTGCTGATGGAGGAAGCTGGTGTCCTGATTCAGCGTCCATTTCACCGAGTTACCGACCGACGGCATATCGATGGTCAGCATCGCGATGCCGCGCGGGGCAAGATAGTCGTGGAAAAGACGATAGTGATCGCTCTGCAGGGAGTCGAGCGCGCCGCAGAACAGCACGGTGGGATAAGGGGCGTCCACACCCGGCGGCATGTGCAGAAAGCCGCTGACCGGGCTGCCGTTCGGGATGGCGAAGGTGAGGATTTTCAGTTCGCCGGGCAGCCGCTGCGTCGCCTCTTCATAGGCGCGATTCGCCAGGGTCTGCGCCTGATCGGCCAGCTCATCCCCTTTGATATAGGGATAGGCGGCGACGCTGTAGAGATGCGCCGCATGCAGCCAGTGGTTGCCCGCCTCGCTGTCGTCGCGGGTCTCAAGCGCCTTCTGCTGCCAGAATCCCGCCTGTCGGCACCATTCAAAGGGCCAGTTGCCGCCGCGAAACCCGATGACCGTGTCGAGCAGTGCCTCATCGGTGTGTTCAGCCCGGCTGATGGCGATTCGCGCCAGCACTTCGCTGATCTCCTGCGGCGTCAGACCACGCCATGCCCACATCAGTTTGTTGAGCATACGATACCAGCCACGCTGGCTGTCACCATCCAGGGCGGAGTGGACATCCGGGGTGGCGTGATGCTGGCGGCGAACCAGGGAAGAGGTTTCAGGATGTTTGAAGCGCGGCTTGAACAGCTCCTCGCTGAGATTTTTGCTCGACATACTCACTTCTCCTGCATCAGAACGGCGTGGGCTAAGTGTACTGTACGGCTATTCAGCGTGCGAGGCTCAGAAAGCACAACGCCCGGAAAACCGGGCGTTGTCTGATGTGTATCAATCAGTTTTTTACAATCGGCGGAATGTAGACCACGCCCATATCCCACGGCTGCTCGATCCAGGTATCCTGCGGAATATCCACGATGTAATCATCAACCAGTGCGCGACCGGCCGGTTTAGCGAAAATGGTGCAGAAACGGGCTTTCGGGTACATCTCGCGGATCGCCTGGGCGGTACCGCCGGTGTCCACCAGGTCATCGATCACGATAAACCCTTCGCCGTCGCCTTCTGCGCGCTTCAGCACTTTCATTTCGCGCTGATGATCGTGGTCGTAGCTGGAGATGCAGACGGTATCAACGTAACGGATACCCAGTTCACGGGCCAGCAGCGAAGCCGGTACCAGACCGCCGCGGCTCACCGCGATGATGCCTTTCCACTGTTCAACAGGCAGCAGGCGCTGGGCCAGTTTGCGGGCATGGATCTGAAGCATGTCCCAGGTAACGACGTATTTTTCGCTCATAGAATAGAAATCCCAGCCAACCGAAGTGGCTTAAAAATGTGCAACGGGGAAAAGGTTGCGCGAGATTATAAGGAGTTGACGCGCTAAAAACCAGCACCCGCGCGCTGGTTGCGGCTTTTTAGCGCGCCGGAGAGCGCACCCGGTGAAAAACAGTGATATTCTCGGGCCTGGCTCGTCAGATTTTCTGACGGCGATTTTTCACTGGAAACTCGCGATGTCCGGCCCCGCCGGTACACGGATACAGGAGACCTGTCGTGTCTGAATTGTCTCAACTCTCTCCACAGCCACTGTGGGATATTTTCGCTAAGATCTGCTCCATTCCTCACCCCTCCTTTCACGAAGAAGCGCTGGCTGGCTACATCATGGGCTGGGCGAAAGAGCAGGGCTTCTGGTGTGAGCGCGATCAGGTCGGCAACATCCTGATCCGTAAACCCGCCACCCCGGGCATGGAAAACCGCAAGCCGGTCGCGCTGCAGGCGCATCTGGATATGGTGCCGCAGAAAAATAACGACACCGTGCATGACTTCACCAAAGATCCGATTCAGCCGTGGATCGATGGCGAGTGGGTCAAAGCGCGCGGTACCACCCTGGGCGCGGACAACGGCATCGGTATGGCCTCGGCGCTGGCGGTGCTGGCGGACAGCAGCCTGACGCATGGCCCGCTGGAAGTGCTGCTGACCATGACCGAAGAGACCGGCATGGATGGCGCGTTCGGACTGCAACCCAACTGGCTGCAGGCCGAAATTCTGATCAACACCGACTCAGAAGAAGAGGGTGAGATCTACATGGGCTGTGCGGGCGGTATCGACTTCGTCTCCACCCTGCCCCTGACCCGTGAAGCCGTTCCGGCTGACTTCCAGACCCTGAAGCTGACGCTGAAAGGGCTGCGCGGCGGTCACTCCGGCGCCGATATCCATATGGGTCTTGGCAACGCCAACAAACTGCTGGCGCGCTTCCTGGCGGCACACGCGGCCGAACTGGATCTGCGTCTGCTGGCCTTCAGCGGCGGCACGCTGCGCAATGCGATTCCGCGTGAAGCCTTCGCGACCGTGGCCGTTGAAAGCCATAAAGCCGACGCGCTGAAATCGGCGGCGGCGCAGTTCCTGAGCGCCATTAAGAACGAGCATGGCACAAAAGAGCCGAACATCGCGCTGGTCAGCGAGCCGCTGGCGCATCAGGGTGACGCCCTGAGCCGTGACAGCCGCGATCGCTTCCTTAACCTGCTGAACAGCACGCCTAACGGTGTGATCCGCAATTCAGACGTGGCAAAAGGCGTGGTGGAAACCTCACTGAACATCGGTGTGGTCACAATGGAAGATGACCACGCCGAAATCAACTGCCTGATTCGTTCCCTGATCGATACGGGCCGTGATTACGTGGTGCAGATGCTGACCTCGCTGGGCCAGCTGGCGGGCGCACAGACCAAAGCGAAAGGCGGCTATCCGGGCTGGCAGCCCGATGCGGACTCCGCCATCATGGCGCTGACCCGTGAGACCTATATCGCGCTGTTTGATAAGACCCCGAACATCCAGGTTATTCACGCGGGTCTGGAGTGCGGTCTGTTCAAAAAACCGTATCCGGACATGGATATGGTGTCGATTGGGCCTACCATCACCGGGCCACACTCGCCGGATGAGCAGGTTCACATCGAAAGCGTGGGCCTCTACTGGAAACTGCTGACCACCCTGCTGAACGTGGTCCCGAAAAAGTAATTCTGCCGCAAAAAAGTAAACCAGGCTCCGGCCTGGTTTTTTTATGCCTGCCCCTTTTCACCAGCATAATTCGCTACCTTTTTCGCGCTTCTCCCCGCTATTCCGCCACGTTCCCGCGCTTCGCTGGTTATAGACGCCATTATGTCCAGATGTCTGGATGGCTAATAAGATTTCGTGCTAGCTTATGCGCTTTCGGCTGTTGCCGCCCATCCTCCGTTCAGGAAAAAATGCGGCCAGTGATTCTTCAGGAGAGTAATGACATGCCAGGGTTAAACTGCCTTGAGATGCGTAACATCTCCATCGCTTTTGGCGGGTTTGCCGCGCTATCGTCGGTGGATTTCCGCAGCGAAGGCCATTCGGTACACGCGCTGACCGGCGCGAATGGCGCCGGGAAATCCACGCTGATGGCGATCCTCTCCGGTGCGCACCGCCACTACAGCGGTGAGATCCTGCTGGATGGCGAGCCGGTCTCTATCCGCTCGCCCCGTGAAGCCAGGCAGCGGGGGATCCACCTGGTTCAGCAGGAAGTGGATGTGGCGCTGGTGCCGCAGCTCAGCGTGGCGGAAAACATCCTGCTGGATCGGCTGGCTGAACCCGGCCACCGCTATCGCTGGGGGGAGGTCCGCCGTCAGGCGCGGGCGCTGCTGGCACAGCTCGACGTGACGCTGGACGTCAACCGGCTGGTCGGGCGCTGCACCCTGGCGGAAAAACAGCAAATTCTGCTGGCACGGGCGCTCTCCCACCACTGCCGCTTCCTGATTCTGGATGAACCCACCGCCCCGCTGGATCAGCACGAGAGCGAACGGCTGTTTGCCGTGGTGCGTCGTCTGCAGCGCAGCGGCATCGGCGTGGTCTTTATCTCTCACCGCATCCATGAGCTGAAAGTGATCTGCAACCAGCTGACGGTGCTGCGCGATGGCCGCCTGGTGGAAACCGGTCCGATGGCCGCGCTCAGCGGCGAGCAGATCGTCGAGAAGATGCTGGGACATCAGCTCACCGATATCTTTCCGCCCCGCCGGCCACAGGCGGCGCAGCCGCTGCTGCTGGCGGTGGAAGGATTGCACGATGATGAGCGGCTGCAGGCTATCTCGCTGCGGCTGCACAAAGGCGAGATCCTCGGCATCGCAGGACTGGCCGGTGCCGGTAAAACCGAACTCTGCAAGGCGCTGTTTGGTGCCAGCAAAAGCCGCATCGACCGGGGCGAACTGCATGGTCAGCCGTGGAAGCCCCGCTCTCCGCACGACTCGGTCAGCCGCCGCATGGCGCTGGTGCCGGAGGAGCGGCGCAAAGAGGGGATCTTCATTGATGAGTCGGTCGCGATGAACCTCAGCGTCAGCGCGGACGACAGTTTTTCACGCTGGAGCCTGTTTGGTCATCGCCAGGCGTGGCGCTGGGCGGAGCAGGTTATCCGCCAGCTCCGAATCCGCACCACCGGCCCGGCTCAGACGCTGCGCCGTCTTTCCGGCGGTAATCAGCAGAAGGTGGCGATTGGCAAATGGCTGCGCAACAACGCAGACGTGCTGATTTTTGACGAGCCGACCAAGGGCGTCGATATCAAAGCGAAAACCGAACTCTTTACCCTGATCGACAGCCTGGCGCGGGAAGGCAAAGGCATTATCTATGCGTCAGGTGAATTTTCTGAACTGGTCGGCCTGTGCGACCGGATTTGCGTGCTCTGGGATGGACGTATTGTGGCCGAACTGGCCGCAGAGAACGTCACCGAAGAGACGCTTTTGCTCTATTCCACCGGAGGAACCCCTACGTGAGCAGTAAAGAGACCCATCTGAACCTGACCGCCACACCGTGGCGTCACCAGCTGTTCGACTTCCTCTATAAATGGGGGATGTTGCTGACGGTGGTGATCCTGATCGCCGCCTTTGGCCTGGCTTCCGACAGTTTCCTGGAACCCAACAACATCATCAATATCCTGCGCTCGATTGCCATCGTGACGGTGATTGCGATCGGCGTCTCGATTTCGCTGACCGTGGGCGGCTTTGATCTCTCGGTGGGGTCAACCGCCTCGCTGGCGAATGCGCTGGTGATCTCCCTCTTTGTCTGGTACGGCTTTGGCACCACCAGCGCGATCCTGATCACCCTGGCGCTCTGCACGCTGGTCGGGCTGTTCAACGCCTTTCTGATTGTTATCCTGCGTATCCCCGACATGCTGGCGACGCTGGCCACCCTGTTTGTGATTCAGGGTGTGACGATGACCTACAGTTTTGGCGGCTCAATCACCGAGAACATGGTACTGCCGAGCGGCGATATGGCCGAAGGCACCATTCCGGCGGCCTTTGGTCTGCTCGGCCAGGTGCCGACCATCGTGATTATCATGCTGGTGGTGACCGTTGCGGCGCAGCTGGCGCTGTCGCTGACCAAACATGGCCGCCGGATGTATGCGCTGGGCGGCAACCCGGAAGCGGCACATCTGTCGGGCATCCGCACCACCCGCTATCGGGTGCTGGCGTATGTAATCGCCTCGCTGCTGGCGGGTCTGGGCGGCATCCTGCTCGCCTCGCGTATCGGCTCTTCTCAGGTCAACGCCGGAAGCGGCTACCTGATGGATGCGGTCGCGGCGGCGTGGATCGGCTTCTCGCTGGCGGGTTCCGGCAAGCCGAATGCGCTCGGCACGCTGGTCGGCGCGGTGATCCTCGGCGTGCTGCAGAACGGGCTGGTGATGCTCTCCGTTCCTTACTATGCCATGGACATTATTAAAGGACTGGTGCTGGCCTTAGCGCTGGCGATCACCTATATCCAGCGCCGCTGAGGCGCATTTACCGGAGTTAATAACAATGCAAAAAATCACACTCTCGCTGCTGGCCCTGAGCCTGCTGAACGCCAGCGCCGCCTTCGCGGACGCCGTTACGCCGGTGCCTGCCGCTATCGCCAGCCATGACGGCCCGATTCGTATCGCCGTGATCCGCAACCTCGGTTCCGATGACAACACCACCCAGTTTGTGGCTGGCGCGATCCAGCAGGGCCGTCAGCTGGGCTTTAAGGTCAGTACCTTCCTGAGCAACGGCGATGACGCGCGCTTTCAGGATTTCGTGAATCAGGCGATCAGCCAGAAGTATGACGGCATCGTGCTGTCACACGGTAAAGCGCCCTACGCCAGTGGTCTGGTGAAGCGGATCGCCGATGCGGGCATTAAGCTATCGGTGTTCGATACGCCGGTAGACAGCCCGGTTCCGGGCGTCACCGTGACTGCCCAGGATGACGCCTCGCTGGCGCAGCTGTCGCTGGGCCAGCTCATCAGTGATTTCCACGGCAAGGCGAAGATCGTCAAACTGTGGGTCGCCGGCTTCCCGCCGATGGAACGCCGTCAGGTCGTGTATGAAAAGCTGCTGAAAGAGAATCCGGGCATCCGGCAGCTTGAGTCGATTGGTGCGGTCTCAACCGACGTCCAGGGTGACACGGCGAATAAGATCGGCGCGATTCTGGCGAAATACCCGAAAGGTCAGATCGACGCCATCTGGGGTGCCTGGGATGCCTTCAGTCAGGGCGCATATAAAGCGTTGCAGGAGAATGGCCGCACCGAGATCAAGCTCTACAGCATCGACGTGTCAAACCAGGATCTGCAACTGATGCGCGAGAAAAACAGCCCGTGGGTGCAGACGGTGGCGGTCGATCCGAAAACCATCGGCGCGGTGAATATGCGTCTGGTGGCGAAGAAGATTGCCGGTGAAGAGACGCCAGCCACATACCAGTTCAAAGCCGCGTCGATTTCGCAGCAGCAGCTGAGCAGCCAGCCGGGCGCGGTCAACGTCGCCTCGCTGAACAAAATCATTCCGGGCTGGGGCGATAATCAGGATTTCGTTGCGCCGTGGTTCGCCACCCTGGCGGCGAAAAACAGCAAGTAAAAGGCGGGCCGTTACAGCCCCAGCAGTAGCTGACGCTCAAGCTGGGGATCGACCATCGTCACATGTAACCCCACCAGCCGCACGCCTCGCCCGGCACGACGCTCATCCCAGGTCTTGCGGGCGATGGCTATCATGTCCTCTTTATTCAGCACCGGCCAGATATGCTCCTGGGTCGTCTGCTGAAAGTCGCTGAACTTCAGTTTGACGCCCTGACGCGCCACCTGCTTATCGGGTCGGATCCGGGTCAGACGGCGATCCAGCTCGGCATAGAGAAAATCGATAATCTCCAGGCACGCCTCCCAGTCGCTGATATCCTCCGCCAGCGTGCGCTCAACGCCCAGCGATTTACGCTCGCGCTCCACAATCACGCCCCGCTCATCGATGCCGTGACTGCGCTCCCACAGCACCCGGCCAAACTTACCAAAACGCTTCAGCAGCAGCGCCAGGTCCGCTTTCTGCACGTCGCCGCAGGTGGCCAGCCCCATCTCCTCCAGCTTTTTAGCCGACACTTTGCCGACGCCGGGAATTTTCGCCAGCGGCAGGGTCAGCAGAAAACCGGCCATCTCCGGCGGTGTGATCACATACTGGCCGTCCGGCTTGTTGAGGTCAGAGGCGATCTTCGCCAGAAACTTAATCGGGGCGATCCCGGCCGAGGCGGTAAGTCCGGTTTCACGAAAAATGGTGGCGCGGATCGCCTGGGCCATCAGCGTCGCCGAGCCGTGACAGTGCGGGCTGTCGGTCACATCCAGATAGGCTTCATCCAGCGAGAGCGGTTCAATCAGTGAGGTGTAGCGGGTAAAGATCTCACGGATCTGCGCAGAGGCTTCTTTATAGGCGTCAAAGCGGCCCGGCAGCAGACGCAGATGCGGGCAGAGTTTAAGCGCCATGCCGGTGGGCATCGCACTGCGCACGCCATATTTGCGGGCCGGATAGTTGGCGGTGCTGATCACGCCGCGACGTTCGCGGCTGCCACCAATGGCGATCGGGATATCGCGCAGCTGGGGATTGTCACGCATCTCCACCGCGGCATAGAAGCAGTCCATATCGACATGAATGATTTTACGCATACCCCCCTCCGGCACTGGATAAGTATACAGCTGGCGGACGTAACTGCAATCGCTGTCGCGTTGAGGATTAAAGTTTACAAATTTCTGACCGAATAACTGCCAGTAATTCGCGAATTTGACTGAGACCGTCTTGCTAAAAAAACAGACAATGTTTAATGTTGCGCTGCGGTAGCGGACAGTTCCGATAATGCAAGCAGAGACGCACAATTTGCGTCATGTTCTCTTCACCTCAAGGTACACACAGCATGGGCAAAATCGCACTCCTGTTTGCGATGATTTTACTGCCAGCCCTCAGCATGGCAATGACTCCCGAACCCGTTCAGACAGCGGCACCGGTCAGCAAAGAGTTAAAGAAACAGTTACTTGGCACCCCGGTTTATATCCAGATCTTCAAGGAAGAACGCACACTCGAACTTTACGGCAAAATCGGTAACGAATACCGCCTGCTGGATACCTACCGCATCTGTAACTTTTCGGGTGGCCTCGGCCCGAAACGCCGCGAAGGCGATTTCAAAAGCCCGGAAGGTTTTTACAACGTGAGGCTGAATCAGCTGAAGCCGGACAGCCGGTTTTATCGCGCGATCAACATCGGCTTCCCGAATCAGTATGACCGCAATCAGGGCTACAGCGGCAACTATCTGATGATCCATGGCGACTGCAAGTCAATCGGCTGCTATGCCATGACCAACGCCTATATGGATGAGATTTTTACCTATGTGAATGCCGCGCTGCGTAACGGCCAGCAGGATGTCAGCATCAGCATTTATCCGTTCCGCATGACCGACAGCAACATGCAGCGTCACCGCTACTCCGCCTACGCCAGTTTCTGGCAGCAGCTGCAGCCGGGATACGCCTGGTTTGCGAAGTATCACCAGCCGCCGGTGGTGAGTGTCGCCAGCGGCAAATATGTGATGAGCAGCCCGGCACCGGTTTTAGCCAGTCCCGAAGCCGCTTCACGCTCCTTCCTGGCGCTCTCCAAGGCAGAATAAGGCCCATTCACCTGGCGCAATCCGCTGCCAGGTTTCATTGGCCGTCAGCGGCTGCGTTGCGATCACCGTCACCACGTCATGCGGCGTGGTGTGCTGCTGAAAATCAACCTCCACATCCTGATCCAGCAGCTGCGCCCGGCCAAAGGGCGCGCGGCGGGTGATCCAGAAGAGATTGGTCGAACAGAAGGCCATCAGATAACGGCCATCTGACAGCAGCATGTTAAACACGCCCTTCTGCCGCAACGTTCCCGCCAGCTCCCCGATAAAACGAAACACCGCAGGCCAGTTGCCCGGCGTACGCGGGTAGCGCGTGGCCAGCTGATGCAGGATCCAGCAGAACGCTTTTTCACTGTCCGTTTCGCCAACCGGCCGGAAGGTGCCGGTTTCCAGCTGACGATAGCCTTTGAGCTGACCGTTGTGCGCATAGGTCCAGTTGCGGCCCCACAGTTCGCGGGTAAACGGGTGCGTATTTTCCAGCGACACCTGGCCGCGGTTCGCCTGGCGGATATGCGCCACCACCGAATGCGATTTGATGGGGTACTCCTGCACCAGGCGCGCAATCGGCGAGTTAAAGCTCGGCAGCGGATCTTTAAACGTACGGCAGCCTTTATCTTCGTAAAAAGTAATGCCCCAGCCATCTTTGTGAGGTCCGGTTCCACCGCCACGCTGAACCAGTCCGGTAAAGCTGAAACAGATATCCGTGGGAACATTGGCGCTCATCCCGAGCAATTCGCACATAGCCACCGCCTTAGATTAAGCGGCCCCCCGCGAGCGGGAAGCCGGCGCAATTACTTCACCATCTCTTTTTCGATCAGCAGCATCAGGATATGGATGACTTTGATGTGGATCTCCTGGATGCGATCGGCATAACCAAAGTGCGGCACCCGGATTTCAATATCGGCACTGCCCGCCATCTTACCGCCATCTTTACCGGTCAGGGTGATCACTTTCATCCCCTGCGCACGCGCCGCCTCAATTGCCTTAATGATGTTGGCAGAGTTACCGGAGGTGGAAAGACCCAGCAGCACATCGCCCGGCCGCCCTACCGCTTCCACGTAGCGTGAAAAGACGTAGTCGTAGCCAAAGTCGTTACTGACGCAGGAGAGATGGCTGACGTCGGAGATGGCAATCGCCGGATAACCAGGACGGTTTTCACGGTAACGGCCGGTCAGCTCTTCGGCGAAATGCATCGCATCGCAATGGGAGCCGCCGTTACCGCAGGAAAGCACCTTGCCGCCCGCTTTGAAGCTGTCAGCCAGCAGCACCGCAGCACGCTGGATCGCATGGATATTGGCATCGTCACTGAGGAATGTGTTCAGCGTGTCAGCAGCTTCATTAAGCTCAGCGCGGATGATGTCCTGGTACATAGGGGTGTCCTTTTGTAGGAGAGGTTAATCGCAGCAAGTTTAACGGAATGGCCCGTCAGCGCAAAGCGTCATGCCGGGCCGTGGCGGTGATTCTGACCGCCGCTACTGATGAAAAAACAGACAGAGCGGGGATTTTGTGAGGCAGGTTGTAATTGCGATGTAAACAAATTGATAAATCGGGCCAACTGCTCTAAACCTCTCTACATAACAGGTCAGACCTCTTACTACTTGGAGCGGTTCACTATGATGGTTGTTTCGATACTTGCCACGGTGGCGCTAATCGGCGCCCTGTTCTATCACCGCCTGTCGTTACGGCTGAGCAGCGCGATCCTGCTGCTCTGGACCGCCGCGATGGCTGTCGCTCACCTCTGGACGCCGTGGCTGCTGCTGCCGCTGGCGATCATTCTGTTGCCGTTTAACCTGCCGTCGCTGCGTCGCAGCCTGTTTTCAGCGCCGATCTTTCAGCGTTTCCGTAAGGTGATGCCGCCGATGTCGCGCACCGAAAAAGAGGCGATCGATGCGGGCACCACCTGGTGGGAAGGCGACCTGTTCCAGGGCAAACCGGACTGGCAGAAGCTGCACAATTATCCGCAGCCGCGTCTGACCGCCGAGGAGCAGGCGTTTCTCGACGGCCCGGTTGAAGAAGCGTGCCGTATGGCCAACGATTTCCAGATCACCCATGAGCTGGCCGATATGCCGCCGGAACTCTGGGCCTATCTGAAAGAGCATCGTTTCTTCGCGATGATCATCAAGAAAGAGTATGGCGGCCTCGAGTTCTCCGCCTATGCGCAGGCCTGCGTGCTGCAAAAACTGGCGGGCGTCTCCGGCATTCTGGCGATCACCGTCGGCGTGCCTAACTCACTCGGCCCGGGCGAACTGCTGCAGCACTACGGCACCGACGAGCAGAAAAATCACTACTTACCACGCCTGGCGCGCGGTGACGAGATCCCCTGCTTTGCACTGACCAGCCCGGAAGCGGGTTCTGATGCCGGGGCGATCCCCGACACCGGCGTGGTCTGCATGGGCGAATGGCAGGGCAAACAGGTGCTGGGTATGCGCCTGACCTGGAACAAGCGCTACATTACGCTGGCGCCGATTGCGACCGTGCTGGGCTTGGCCTTCAAACTGTCTGACCCGGATCATCTGCTCAGCGACAACGAAAACCCGGGCATCACCTGTGCGCTGATCCCGACGCATACGCCTGGCGTGGAGATTGGTCACCGCCACTTCCCGCTGAACGTGCCCTTCCAGAACGGCCCGACCCGCGGCAAAGATATCTTTGTGCCGATTGACTACATTATCGGCGGGCCGGAAATGGCCGGTCAGGGCTGGCGGATGCTGGTCGAGTGTCTGTCAGTGGGTCGCGGCATTACGCTGCCCTCAAACTCAACCGGCAGCCTTAAAACGGTGGCGCTGGCAACCGGCGCCTACGCCCACATCCGTCGTCAGTTCCGTCTCTCTATCGGCAAGATGGAAGGGATCGAGGAGCCTCTGGCGCGCATCGCCGGTAACGCTTACGTAATGGACGCCGCAGCCACGCTGATTACCGCCGGGATTATGCAGGGCGAAAAACCGGCGGTGCTGTCGGCGATTGTGAAATATCACTGCACCCATCGCGGTCAGCGCGCCATTATCGACGCCATGGATATTGCCGGGGGTAAAGGCATTATGCTCGGCAACAGCAACTTCCTGGCTCGCGCCTATCAGGGTGCGCCTATCGCTATTACGGTGGAAGGCGCGAACATCCTGACCCGCAGCATGATTATCTTCGGTCAGGGTGCTATCCGCTGCCATCCCTATGTTCTGCAGGAGATGGCGGCGGCCGCCAGCAACGACGTTAACGCGTTTGACCGGGCGCTGTTCAGCCACATCGGCCATGTCGGCAGCAGCGCCATGCGCAGCCTGTGGCTGGGGATCACCGCCGGACGGACCAGCGCCAGCCCGACCCGCGACAGCACCCGCCGTTACTATCAGCACCTGAACCGCATCAGCGCGAACCTGGCGTTGCTCTCTGATGTGTCGATGGCCGTGCTGGGCGGCAACCTGAAGCGGCGTGAGCGCATCTCGGCGCGTCTGGGTGATGTGCTGAGCCAGCTCTATCTTGCCTCGGCGACGCTGAAACGTTATGACGATGAGGGCCGCAATGAAGCCGATCTGCCGCTGGTGCACTGGGGTGTGCAGGATGCGCTGCACCAGGCCGAAGAGGCGATGGACGATCTGCTGCGTAACTTCCCGAACCGGCTGGTGGCGGGCGCCCTGCGGATGACGCTGTTCGCGGGCGGACACCACTGCCCTGCACCGTCTGACCGTCTGGATCATCAGCTGGCGAAAATGCTGCAGCAGCCCTCCGCGACCCGCAGCCGCCTGGGCCGTGGCATGTACCTGACGCCGAGCGAACATAACCCTGCCGGTCAGCTGGAACAGGCGCTGCAGGATGTCATGGCGGCCGAGGTGATTCATGACCGGCTGTGCAAACAGACGAAACAGCCTCTCTCCTTTACCCGGCTGGATGCGCTGGCGAAGCGCGGGCTGGAGCAGGGCTGGATCGATGCGAAAGAGGCTGAGATCCTGCAGCGTGCCGAAGTGAGCCGTCTGCGGTCGATTAACGTCGATGAGTTTGAGCCGGACGCACTGGCGGTGGCGGTGCCTGAGAAAGCGCCTCAGCCTGCGTCACGGGCGAGTGAGGCGGCCTAGAATCGGGAGCCGATGTGATGCCGGCTCCGGGTAGTGACCCTGTGCGCCCGGAGCCAGAACTGTTTTCAGAGGCCGACTTCCCGTCGGCCTTTTTTTATCCCGCCTGACGGATGCGGGCAATCAGCGCATCCGCATCTTCTACATGATCCGCCGCCAGAATCAGCGTGCGGCCCAGGTTAATCGCATTGCGGATGCAGTCGGTGCGCATCGCCGGATCGGCAATCAGCTTCATATCGGCGACGTGGGACATCCCCACCGTGCGGCGAATCAGTTCGGTTCCGCAGTAACCAATGGTGTCTGCCCAGACTTTGCGCAGAAACGCGGCCGCGTAGCCCGGCCAGGCCAGCGCCTGATCGCGGGTTTTCTCTTCTGCCAGCGCCATGAAGCGTGCGGCAAAGGTCGTCCAGAGCGTATGTATATCGCTGAGGCGCTGTTCGCGTGCATCGGCCGCCTCGCGCGGCGCCAGCAGCCCCGGCAGGCCGCAGTAGTTAATCAGCAGGTTCCCGATAGCGGTACCGACGTCAAAACCGATAGGGCCAAAATAGCCAAATTCCGCATCAATCGCCTTGAGGCTGCCGTCCGCCACAAAGATCGAGCCGCTGTGGATATCCCCGTGCAGCAGTGCTTCGGCATGGGCAAAGAAGCGATGTTTCAGGCCGCCCACCGCAATGCGCAGCGCAGCGTCGTCGCGCAGGCTGGCGACGAGTGGCTCCAGCGCGGCGGGATAGCTGTTGCGCTCATGACCGGTGTAGGGATCGTTAAAAAAGAGATCTTCGGTGATTTCACACATTTCCGGATTGATGAACCGCGCCACTTCCGCTTTTTTCTGGTGCGGATGCAGGATGAAATCGGAGGTGTGAAACAGGGTTTCTGCCAGATAGACGCCTAACTGCCGGGCCGCTTCCGGGTAGTAAACCCCCTTCACCAGCTCGCCGCGCCAGATGCGATGGCTGGAGAGATCCTCCATCACCATCACCGCCAGATTCGCATCGTAATGGGTTATCTGCACCGTGTGCTGCGGACAATATTTGTAATGCTCGACCAGCGTCTGCGCTTCCAGCCGCGCCCTGTCCAGCGTCAGCGGCCACGACTCACCCACGCAGCGCACGTAAGGCAGCGCCTGCTTGACCACCACCCGGCTGGTACCCTGGTCGTCATAGATCTTAAACACCAGGTTGAGGTTGCCATCACCAATCTCTTCTGCCCGGCTCAGTGCAGCAGGATTGTCCACACCGCCAAATTGCCGGGCATAGTCCACAGCATCAGCAGCAGTAAAGGTATGGTATTGCGACATTGCCTTTTCCTCATCAATCGAAGGGGGATGACCGGGGATAATAAGCCGTTCAGACGTCTATACATCCGTTCAGCATGTTGGCACAATACCTGTCATTAACGCAACATGGATTTCACCCACAATGCAGACACTTAAAACTACCAGTTTACAGGTTCGTGACAATCAGCTCTGGATCCTCGACCAGCAGGCGCTGCCGCAGCAGAAAAACTGGCTGCCAGCACACAGCGTGCCGCAGTTGATTGAGCATATTCATGCGTTGCGGGTGCGCGGTGCGCCGCTGATTGGGCTTTCCGCCTCGCTGCTGCTGGCGCTGCTGGCCGGTCAGGGCGAGACACGCGCTGCACTGGCGCAGGCGCTGGAGACCCTGCGCGCCGCCCGTCCTACCGCGGTCAATCTGATGAATAATCTGGAGCGAATGAAAGTGGCACTGGCGCAGCCGGACTTTGCCTCCGCGCTGGCGGAGGAGGCCTGGCGGCTGGTGCAGGAAGATAAGCAATTGTGTGACGCCATCGCGGAAGCGGGCTGCACGCTGGTGAAACCCGGCAGCCAGCTTCTGACTCACTGCAATACCGGCGGACTGGCGACGGCGGGTGTCGGTACTGCGCTGGGTGTTATCGCACGGGCGCATCAGCAGGGTCGGGTAATAAATGTCTGGGTGGATGAGACCCGTCCCCTGCTTCAGGGAGGGCGTCTGACCGCCTGGGAGCTGGGTGAACTGGGGGTGCCCTACACCCTGATTACCGACGCCATGGCCGCCAGCCTGATGGCGCGCGGCGAGGTGGATGCGGTCTGGGTCGGCGCGGACCGCATTGCCGCCAACGGCGATGTGGCGAACAAAATTGGCACCTATAGCCTGGCGGTGCTGGCCCACTATCATCAGATCCCGTTCTACGTCGCGGCTCCGCATACCACGCTGGATCGCCACTGTCCTGATGGCGCCTCCATTCCGATCGAGCAGCGGGCCGCCAGCGAAGTCACAGGCGTTGCGGGCAGCTTTGGCAGCGTTCAGTGGGCGCCGGAGGCGGCGAAGGTTTTCAACCCGGCGTTTGATGTCACGCCTGCCGCCCTGATCAGCGGCTGGATACTGGACACCGGCGTGGTGACGCCCGATCAGGTGCGGGATGGCCACTTTCAGCCACGATAATGCGCTGTGAGGCGCGGGCTGCGCGGCCCGACGCCTCACGCGCAGAGTGACCGGTTACGCCAGACGCGGATAGGCATCCGCTATCTTATCGCCGGTGAAGTTCGCCACCCAGCCTTCCTGATTATCGAAGATACGGATCGCGGTAAAGTGCGGTGACGAGCCCATGTCAAACCAGTGGGGCGTGCCCGCCGGCACCGAGATCAGATCGTTCTTTTCACAGAGGATCTGCAGGATCTCGCCATCCAGATGCAGACAGAAGAGTCCGGCCCCTTCGACAAAGAAGCGCACCTCATCTTCGCCGTGCGTATGCTCGTTAAGAAACTTCTCGCGCAACACCGTTTTCTGCGGATTGTCGGCGCGCATGCTGATGACATCCCAGCTCTGATAGCCCTTCTCCGCTACCAGCCGATCGATAGCGTGCTGATACGCCCGGATAACGGTTTCGGCGTCCGGATTGTCACCCAGGTTGCGATCCGCTTCCCAGCGTTCAAAACGGACGCCTTTGGTGTTCAGGCGATCGCGGATCGCCTCTGCGTCAGTGCTATGCCACACCGGCTGCGCGGCGTCACGATCGGTAAAAATAGTCAGTGCACTCATCCTAAATCGACTCCGGGTTAATCTGGGAAAAATCGGTGACCTGCCGATGGCGGCTCTCAGGATCCGCCTCGCCACGCAGCAGTTGCCGCGTCTGCCAGCCCGCCTCCGCTGCCGCATCCAGCTCCTGATGAATATCGGAGAGAAACAGCAGCTGTTCCGCTGGCTGGCCGATCTCAGCAGCAATCGCCCGATAGGCGGTGACCTCACGTTTGGCCCCGACGTGGGTGTCAAAATAACCGCTGAACAGGTCAGTAATATCACCTTCGTCGCTGTAGCCAAATAACAATTTCTGCGCCGCCACCGAACCGGAGGAATATACATAGAGTTCAATACCCTGCGCCTTCCAGTGGCGCAGCGCAGGCACGACGTCGGGATAGAGATGGCCGGTAAAACTGCCGTTGAGATAGCCGTCGCGCCAGATCATGCCCTGCAGGGCTTTCAGGCCGGTGGATTTACGATCCTGATCCATGAAATCCAGCAGGATCGCCGTCACCGCCGCCAGATCGGCCTCGGGCTGACCAGCTTCATCGCGCACCGACTGCAGCGCCGCGGCAACCTCAGGTCGATCGGCATGGTCGCGCACAAACGCGGGCAGATGCTGGCGCGCAAAGGGGAACAGGATGTTATGTACAAAGCGGATATCGCTGGTGGTGCCTTCGATATCGGTGACAATCGCGTGAATCATGCTCTCTCCAGCAGGCGACGTTGACGTTCGCATTCAAATAAAAATTCCAGACCTTCCAGATGGCGGCGTGCTTCGCTGACGTCCCGGCCCCAGCAGGTTAAGCCGTGGCCGCGCAGCAGAAAGCCATAGCGCAGCGGAAAACGGGCGGCGTAATCTTCTATTTCCGACGCCAGCGCCGCGATATCCTGGCTGTTGTCGAACAGCGGGATCGCCACGGTATCCAGATGCGTCTGCTGTCCGCTTAACGATTTTTGCATCTCATAGCCGTGCAGCAGCAGCGCCGCCCCCTGCTCCACCCGCGACAGCACGGTCGAATTAACCGTATGGGTATGCAGCACCGCGCCCGCCTCGGGAAAGAGGCGATAGATCATCGTGTGCAGCCCGGTTTCTGCCGACGGCTTACGGTCCGACAGTGACTGGCTGGAGGCGATATCAACCTCAATGAAATCATCCCGCGTCAGCATACCTTTGTCTTTGCCCGATTCGCTCAGCAGGCAGACATGCGCATCGCGACGCACGGACATATTCCCGCCGGTGGCTGGCGCCCAGCCTTTCGCCCCAATCCAGTGACAGGCAGCGACCAGCTGATCTAACGGAAGAGTCTGCGACATAACGGTTCCTTGCGGTGAAATGTGATATCGGGTGGCGTAAACAGCGGTAAAGGCTATCAAAACAGAACAACTCAAAACGATTAAACAGTCAGCAAGCGCAGGAAATCATAGAATCCTGTTCCCCGGTAGCTGATACATGCCAGTGACCGGGTAAGCCCCTGCCGCCCGCGCCGCTGAGATGCGGAGCATGACGCATTTAGCCGTCTAAGCGTCTTGATTGCCAAATACTATCATCCTGTTTATAGTGGCACAAACCCCGGGTGACACCGCATCAATCTTCGCGCTTAAGGCCTGACACCATGACGCAGCACAACCTGATCCCCGAGAGTAAGCTTCCTTTACTCGGCACCACGATTTTCAGCCAGATGAGTGCGCTGGCTCAGCAGCACAACGCCATCAACCTCTCGCAGGGCTTTCCTGATTTCAGCGGTCCCGACTATCTGCAGCAGCGGCTGGCGTTTCATGTCAGCCAGGGGGCAAACCAGTATGCGCCGATGACCGGTGTGCTGCCGTTGCGTGAGGCGATTGCTGAGAAAACCGCGCGGCTTTATGACTACCGGCCCGATGCTGAGACGGAGGTGACGGTGACGGCGGGCGCCACCGAGGCGCTCTATGCGGCGATTACCGCGCTGGTGCGGCCGGGCGATGAGGTGATCTGCTTCGATCCCAGCTACGACAGCTATGCGCCTGCGGTCGCGCTGGCGGGCGGCATTATGAAACGCATTGCGCTGCAGCCGCCCGCTTTCCGCGTCGACCGGGCAGCCTTTGCTGCCCTGCTGAGTGACAAAACCCGATTGGTGATCCTGAACACGCCACACAATCCGTCTGCCACCGTCTGGCAGCAGCAGGATTTCGCCGCGTTGTGGGAGGCGATTGCCGCCCGGCCGATCTATGTGCTGAGCGACGAAGTCTATGAGCATATCTGCTTCGATGAGGCGGGCCACGCCAGCGTGCTGGCCCATCCTGAGCTGCGTCAGCGGGCCATAGCGGTCTCCTCGTTTGGCAAAACTTTCCATATGACCGGCTGGAAAGTGGGTTACTGCATTGCGCCTGCGGCGATCAGCGCCGAGCTGCGCAAGGTGCATCAGTACCTGACCTTCTCAGTGAATACCCCGGCGCAGCTGGCGATGGCGGATATGCTGCGTGAGCATCCGGAACATTATTATGCGCTGCCGGCGTTTTATCGCGACCGCCGCGACAGGCTGGCAACGGCGCTGGCCGCCAGCCGTTTTAAGGTTTTGCCCTGCCAGGGCACCTACTTCCTGCTGGTGGATTACAGTGCCATTTCTGACCTGGATGATGTCAGCTTTTGCCAGTGGCTGACCCGCGAAGTGGGTGTCGCCGCGATCCCACTCTCGGTGTTCTGCGCCGCCCCTTTTCCTCATAAACTGATTCGCCTCTGTTTTGCTAAACAGCCGGCGACCCTGGATGCCGCCGCGGAGCGCCTATGTCAGCTTTAAAAATTACGCTGTTGCAGGAGACACTGAGCTGGATGGATGGCGAAGCCAATCTGCGCCATTTCGACGCGCAGCTGGCCGGTCTCACCGGCCGCGATCTGATTATCCTGCCGGAGATGTTTACCACCGGCTTTGCGATGGAGGCCGCGAAAAGCTCGCTGCCCGAGGCGCAGGTGATTGAATGGCTGCATCAGCATGCCCGGCGCACTGATGCCCTGATTGGCGGCAGCGCGGCGATCCAGACCGAAAACGGCGCGGTAAACCGTTTCCTGCTGGTCGCGCCCGACGGCACGGTGCATCAGTATGATAAGCGCCACCTGTTCCGGATGGCGGATGAGCATCACCACTATCTGCCCGGCGAGCAGCGTCAGGTGTTTGCGTGGCGCGGCTGGCGGATCCTGCCACAGATCTGTTATGACCTGCGCTTCCCGGTCTTCTCACGCAACCGCAACGATTACGACCTGGCGCTCTACGTCGCCAACTGGCCTGCGCCGCGTGCGCGGCACTGGCAGGCGCTGCTGTTAGCGCGGGCGATTGAAAATCAGGCCTACGTGGCAGGCTGCAACCGCGTCGGCAGCGACGGCAATCAGCATCACTACAGCGGCGACAGCCAGATTATCTCCCCGCAGGGCGAGATCCTCAGCGCGGCCGAGCCGCATCAGCGCGCCCGGCTGGATGCCGAACTGTCGCTGGAGACGCTCAACGCCTACCGCGAGCGCTTCCCGGCCTGGCAGGATGCGGATCGTTTTTCGCTGTAGAACCCTGGCGCGGCAGTCAGCGCCTCAGCTGCCGCGATAGGTCGACCAGGACCAGGGCGAAATCAGAAACGGCAGGTGGAAATGGCTGCCCGCCTCGGCAATCACGAAATCGATCTGCGCGCTGACGTAGAGCGCATCCCGACCGGCGACGGCGAAATAGTCGCCGATCTCTGCAGTTAACCGGTAGTGACCCGGTGACAGCGGTTCGGGCGTCAGATCTTTCAGCCGCCCGTCGCTGTCGGTCGTCCCCTCCGCCACCGGAAACCACCCTTCGGGGCTGTTCTGCTCCAGGGAAATCGCGACGCCACAGGCGGGTTTGCCCAGCGCCGTGTCCAGAATGTGGGTGGTGATGGTACTCATCGGATTGTCTCCTTAAGGCGTAACAGGGTAATTTCACGCAGCTGATCCAGCGTCTCCTGCTGTTCATCAGCCTCGCTGTTCTGCAACCGGCGCTGTAACGCGGCCAGCATCTCTTCGCCACTGCGCCCCCTGGCGCGGATCAGAAACACCCGGCCAAAACGCGCTTCGTACCGCTGATTGCCCTGCTGCATCGCCTGCTGCAGGGCGTGACCGGCCTGCTGCATCGCGGACTGCTCGCCACGCGACAGGGCCGCCTCTTTATCCGCGCCCTCCGCGCGCTCGCCGATGCGGGGATGGGCCGTGAGCGCGGCCTGTAACTCAGGCTGCTGCCACTGCCGGGCCAGCGCATCGGCCACCGCCAGCAGCGCCTCTGTGCTGGCAAAAGGCCGGGCGGCCACCAGCGCCTGCTGCCAGTGGGGGATCGCCACGCAGTGCCGGATGGCGGCCCGGGCCTCGTCGGCGGCGAGCCGGTTAAATGTGGCTAATTCCATCTTCAGCTCCGCCCGGCAATCAGCGAGACCGCCTGCAGATAAGCCTGCAGTGCAGGTGCCACATCGTCCACCGCCACCGACTCCGCCGGATGGTGACTGATGCCGCGATGGTTACGCACAAAGAGCATGCCGACCGGCCAGCGTTCGGCGATAGCGATGGCGTCGTGTCCGGCCCCGCTCGGCAGCGAAAGCGTGCGCCCCTGCACCGTTTCCACCGCGTGACTCAGCGCCTGTTGCAGCGCGGAGTCGCAGGCAGTGGCGCCGATGCGGTAATATTCGTTCGACGCAAAACGAAGCCCGCGCCGCAGCGCAATCGCCTCCGCCTGAGTTAACAGGCTGGAGAGCAGCGTCTCCAGCGGATGATCCTGCGGGCCGCGCACATCCAGCGACAGCGACACCTCACCAGGGATGACGTTCACCGCGCCCGGCGCACAGTTCAGGGTGCCGACGGTCGCCACCAGCTGCGGATCCTGCTCCCGGGTGGTCTGCTCAATAAAGACCATCCACTCTGCGGCGGCAGCCAGCGCATCTTTGCGGTGGGTCATGGGCACCGTCCCCGCATGTCCCGCCTCCCCGGTAAAGCGGCAGTTAAGGCGGCGCGCACCGTTGATCGCCGTGACGACGCCCAGCGCCAGATCCGCCTGCTCCAGGCAGGGACCCTGCTCGATATGCAGCTCAAGATAGCCGACGATATCCTCAACCCGGCGCGCGGCGGCGGCGATCTGACTGCTGTCGAGACCGACATCGGCCATCGCCTGCGCCACCGTGATGCCGTTGCCGTCAGGATGGGTGATCCAGCTCTGTGGCCAGCTGCCGGTAATGCCACGGCTGCCAAGCAGCGTGATGCCGAAACGGGTGCCCTCTTCGTCACCAAAGCCGATCACCTCAATCGCCAGCGGCAGGCGGCACTGATGTTCGTGCAGCCACTGTACGGTTTCGATGGCGCTGAGCACGCCCAGCATCCCGTCGTAACGTCCCGCGTTGCGCACGGTGTCGAGATGCGAACCCAGCAGCAGAGCAGGCGCGCCCGCGTCAGCCGCTTCGTAGCGCCCACAGATATTGCCGACCTCATCCTGCCACACCCGCATGCCTGCCGCCTGCATCCACTCACCGACGCAGGCGTTGGCGCGCAGATGCTCGGGTGAGAGGTAGACGCGGGTCAGCCCCTCTGCCGTTTCGCTGATCGCCGCCAGCGCATCGCAGCGCGCCATCACGCGCTCTGCAGCGGACCGGGCTTCGCTGGCGCTCATCATCATGCGTGACTCCCGTAGTGATCCCACGCGGCCTGGGCCCCAGCGCCCTGTGGCGTGCGATAGCCGACGTGGGTCAGCACCGTCTCCAGCGCCGACAGGGTCTGCATCACGCAATCTTTACGTGCGTTGTAGCCCATGGTGCCGATGCGCCAGACCCTGCCATGCAGCGGGCCAAACGAAGTGCCGATCTCAATGCCGAAATCCTCCAGCATCAGCTTACGCACCTGGTCGCCATTCACGCCGGAGGGGATCATCACGCCCAGCACATTATTCATTTTATGTTTCAGGTCGCCAAAGGTTTCCAGCCCCATTCCCTGAATGCCTTTCAGCATTGCGTCGCCATGCAGCTTGTGACGGGCAATGCCGTTGTCCAGCCCTTCCTGCAGGATCAGACGGGCACACTCGCGCGCGCCAAACAGGGCGCTGGTCGCTTCCGTGTGATGGTTAAGCCGCTCCGGCCCCCAGTAATCCATGATCATGCCGAGATCGAAATAGTTGGAGTAGATCATCTCCTCGTCGCCATCCTGGTGCGCCTCCGTGCGGATCCCCTGCTCCACGCATTTGCGCTTGCGGATCACCGCTTCCATCTCTGCGCTCAGGGTGATCGGCGAGGTGCCCGAGGGGCCGCCCAGACACTTCTGCATCCCTGCCGACACCGCATCCAGCCCCCAGGCGTCCGTTTCCAGCGGGTTGCCCGCCAGCGACGCGGTGGCATCGGTGTAGAACAGCACGCCATACCGTTTGCAGATCGCTCCCAGCTGCTCCAGCGGCTGCAGCATGGTGGTCGAGGTGTCGCCCTGCACCGTGAGCAGCAGACGCGGCCGCACTTTTTTAATCGCCTCTTCCACCTGATCGGGCGTAAAGACCTCGCCCCACGGCACTTCGATTGTGTGAACCTCGGCGCGACAGCGGCGGGCGATTTCACACAGCAGATGACCGAAGCGGCCAAACACTGGCACCAGCACTCTGTCACCCGGCCGGATAGCGGAGAGCAGGATCGCCTCAATACCGGCGCGTGACGTGCCATCGATCAGCAGCGTCCAGCGGTTTTCGGTGCGGAACACGCCGCGATAGAGCGCCATCACCTCGTTCATGTAGTGGGTCATGGCGGGATCGTACTGACCCAGCAGCTGACTCGACATGGCGCGCAGAACGCGAGGATCGGCATTGATCGGGCCTGGCCCCATCAGCAGACGCTGTGGCGGATTCAGTTGCGGGAATTGGGTAATATCCATCATCGTTTCCTTTAGAGAGGCTCAGAGACGCACCGAAGAGATAAACTGCTTCAGCTCCGGCGACTGCGGCTGAGCGAACACTGTTTTGCTGTCGCCCTGTTCCCAGACGCGCCCCTGATGCATAAAGACCACACGATCGCCCACGTCGCGGGCGAAGTTCATTTCATGCGTGACGAGGATCAGCGTCATCCCCTCTGCCGCCAGCTGCTCCAGCACCTTAAGGACTTCGCCTACCAGTTCGGGATCGAGCGCGGAGGTGATCTCATCACAGAGTAAAACTTTTGGCGTCATCGCCAGCGCACGGGCGATCGCCACCCGCTGCTGCTGACCACCGGAGAGACTGCCCGGATAGTAGTTAAGCCGCTCGCCCAGCCCGACTTTTTCCAGCATCTGCGTTGCCAGCGCCCGGCATTCGGCATCACTCTTTTTCAGCACCCGGCGCGGGGCCAGCATCACGTTTTCCAGCGCCGTCATGTGCGGAAACAGGTTGAAGTTCTGAAATACCATCCCGACCGAGCGGCTGATTTCACGCGCCTGCGAGTCGCGATCGGTAATGGTCATCCCGCCGAGCTTGATGCTGCCCTCCTGGTAGCCCTCCAGCCCGTTCATGCAGCGCAGCAGCGTGCTTTTACCCGACCCGCTGCGACCGATGATTGAGATCACCTCGCCCATGTCGATATCCAGATCCACGCCTTTCAACACATGGTTGTCGCCGTAATATTTTTGCACCTGATTAATGGTGATGAGCGGCATTGAATTTTTTCTCCAGATACTGGCTGTAACGGGACAGCGGATAACACATCAGGAAGTAGCCCAGCGCCACCAGCCCGAAGACTTTAAACGGCTGATAGGTCACGTTGTTCAGAATGGTGCCCGCTTTGGTCAGCTCGATAAAACCGATAATCGACGCCAGCGCGGTGCCCTTGATCACCTGAACGGCAAACCCCACCGTGGGCGCGATGCCAATGCGGATCGCCTGCGGAGCAATCACCCGCCACAGCGTCTGACCAAAGGTCAGCCCGAGGCAGCGCGACGCTTCCCACTGCCCCTTCGGCAGGGCGCGGATACTGCCGTACCAGATATCGATCAGAAACGCGCTGGTGTAGAAGGTCAGCGCCAGCGACGCCGCGGTCCAGGGCGCGACATCGATGCCGAACAGGCCGACACCGAAAAAGGCCAGGAAGAGCTGCATCAGCAGCGGCGTGCCCTGAAACAGCGCGGTGTAGCCGCGAATGATGCGCGTCAGCCACCGGCGCTGCAGCAGGCGCATAAACAGCAGCGGCAGCGTCACCAGCGTGCCGCCGACAAAGGCCACCAGCGACAGTAACAGGGTCCAGCGCGCCGCCAGCAGCAGGTTGCGCAGAATGTCCCAGTCGGTAAAGGTCGTCATCATGAGGGCTGCACTCCAAACCATTTACGGCCAATCGCCAGCAGCAGATGGCGCATCGCAATCGACAACGCCAGGTAGATCAGCGTGGTCACCAGATAGACCTCAAAACTTAAGAAGGTGCGCGACTGGATCAGGTTGGCGGCAAAGGTCAGCTCCTCATAGGAGACCTGCGACACCACCGACGAGCCCAGCATGACGATGATGCACTGGCTCACCAGCGCCGGATAAATGCGCTGCAGCGCCGGGGGCAGCACCACCCGCAGGAAGGTCTGGCTGCGGGTTAAACCCAGCACCCGCCCCGCTTCCCACTGCCCTTTTGGCGTCACCTGAATCCCGGCCCGGATAATCTCTGTGCTGTAAGCCCCGAGGTTGATCAGCATCGCCAGCAGCGCCGCCTCACCTGCCGTAAGCTTCAGCCCCAGCGCCGGCAGACCAAACACGATAAAGAACAGCTGCACGACAAACGGCGTGTTGCGGATCAGCTCGACATAGATGCCCCAGAGGCGGCTCATCCAGCCCGGTTTGCCGCTGCGCAGCGCCGCGCCCGCAATCCCAATCGCCACGCCGCCGGTCGTCGCCAGCACCGTCAGCTGAATGGTGATCCAGAGGCCGGAGAGCAGCTCCGGCCAGTATGGCCACAGGGCGGGAAAGTTAAGTTGCCCGGTCATGAATCGCTCCTCAGGCGCCGAGGTTCGCGGGCAGCGGCGCTTTCAGCCACTCTTCAGAGAGTTTATTCAGGGTGCCATCTTTAATGCCCTGCTCAATCAGTTCGTTTACTTTCGCTTTCAGCGCAGGCTGATCTTTCTTCAGGCCGATAAAGCAGGGCGAATCTTTCAGCATAAACTGCGCGACGGGCGCTTTGGCCGGATTCTGACGCGCGATCGCGGCGACCACGAGGTTGCCGGTAGCCACATACTGCACCTGACCGGAGAGATACGCGGACAGCGTAGTGTTGTTATCTTCGTAACGTTTCACCTGCGCATCTTTCGGCGCCACGTCGCTCAGCACCATATCCTCGACCGCTCCGCGCGTGACGCCGATCGACTTGCCGCTCAGGGCCGCTGCCGCCTTGATTTCGTCGCCTTTCGGCCCGAACACGCCCAGGAAGAACGGCGCATAGGCGCGGGTAAAGTCGATCACTTTTTCCCGCTCGGCGTTTTTACCCATGCTGGAGATCACCAGATCGACCTTGTCGGTCTGCAGGTAAGGCACGCGGTTGGCACTGCTGACCGGCACCAGCTGCAACTTAAGTTTCATCTGCTTTGCCAGGTATTTCGCCATATCGATGTCATACCCCTGCGGCTGCAGATCGGTACCCACCGAACCAAACGGCGGGAAATCCTGCGGCACGGCAACGCGGATGACGCCGCGCTTCTGAATATCCTGCAGTTGATCGGCCAGCGCGCTTCCCGTCTGCGCCATCAGTAACGCCGCTGCGGCAACCGCCATCAGAACTTTTTTCATTATGCACCCCGGTGAGATTAACGTGAAACAAAAGATTCTTTGAACTGGAATCTGCAACTAATGTGCCAACCCGGCTGGCAGGAAAAAAAAGGATAAACGCGGCGGTTCGGGGTGAAAAGCGGGCGTAACCGGGGCAGTTACGCCGTAGCGGGGATGTACTGAAATGGGGCAAAGCACCAGAATGGTGCCTGTTAACGGTGCTCCAGCTCGTCAAACTGCTGATAAAGATCCGCGATCTGATGAATGCGCTGGCGTCCCTGAGCCAGGATTTCATGCAGCAGCGCATTCGCCAGCAGATTCACCAGGCTCATGGCGCCGCTGTAGCTGTCGAAGGCCGAGACGCTGTCCAGCGGCGTACAGAGCTGCCAGCGCGCCAGCGCCATCACCGTCTGCGCCTGCGGCTCACACAGCACCAGCACCGGCACCGCGGCGGCCTGCAGCTGCTGCATCAGTGGCCGGATGATGCGGGGACGCCGCCGGAAGGCCATCACCACCACCATATCCTCCGGGGAGATATCCACCAGCTCCTCAGCCAGCGTCTGGCCGGGCTGCGGCAGGATATGCACCTGGGAACGCGCCTGCACCAGCTGCTGACGCAGGTGCAGCGCCACCGGATAGGCATTGCGCATGCCGATGATAAAGACGCGCTTCGCCTGCGCCAGCTGCCCGACCACCTCGCTGAACTGCCGGGCATCCAGGCTGTTGACCCACTGCGTCAGGTTGGCCATCTCCTGCTTGTAGTGGCGCGCCAGCAGCGTGTTGCCCTGCACGGCATCGCGGTTATCGGTCAGCGGCATGCCGCTCTGACGCAGGATGCGCAGCTCATCACGCATATCCTTATATTTTTCATAGCCCAGACGCTTAAACAGCCGACTGACCGTGGCTTTCGACACGCCGCTGAGCCGCGCCAGCTCGGCGCTGTTGTAGCTGATCAGATCGTCGAAGTGGTCAAAAACGAAGTCGGCAATACGCTGCTCCTGCGGCGAAAGCTGGGGATAGTGACTTCTGAGTCGTTCATCAAGCTGTTTCATAACCCGTCCTGTAACTTTTGTTTCAGCAGAAGCTAGCACAATTTACGCCAGGTTAACCGCCGCAATCTCTGTCCGGGATGAAAACTGGAACAGCTCTTGCTTCATCAGAGATTCTGTTACCCGAAGAACGAGTGAACGATGATTCAGAGCAATATGGCCCCGCAGGGGATGGCGGTGACCCCGCACCATCTGGCGAGTGAGAGTGCGCTGGCGGTGCTGCGTGATGGCGGCAACGCCATTGAGGCGATGGTGGCAGCGGCGGCGACCATCGCCGTGGTCTATCCGCATATGAACGGACTGGGCGGCGACGGCTTCTGGCTGATTCTGCCGCCCAACGGGGAGCCGGTGGCTATCGACGCCAGTGGCGCAGCCGGTGCGCTGGCCCACTGCGATTTCTACGCGGATCACCCGACGATCCCCCATCGCGGGCCGAAGGCGGCGCTGACCGTGGCCGGTACGGTCAGTGGCTGGCAGGAGGCGCTGGCGATCTCTGAAGAGATGGGCAGCCCGATGCTGCCGCTGGCGCGCCTGCTGCGGGATGCCATCCGCTACGCCGCCGACGGTATTCCGGTCACGGCGTCGCAGACCGCCGCGACCACCACGTTTCGCCATGAGTTACAGCATCAGCCCGGCTTCAGCGCCACTTTTATGCCCGACGGCAACGTACCGCAGCCAGGCAGTCGTTTCACCCAGCCCGCCCTGGCGCAGACGCTGAGTCTGCTGAGCGAACAGGGGCTCGACAGCTTCTATCGCGGCGCGCTGGCGCACCATATGGCCGATGAGATGGCTACGCTGGGTATGCCCGTTACGCTGGCGGACCTTCAGCAGCATCGTGCCCGCCGCACAACGCCGCTGCATCTCAGTCACAGCGAAGGCGACATCTGGAATATCACCCCGCCCACTCAGGGCATGGTGTCGCTGGCGATCCTCGGCATCACCGATCGTCTGGAGATGGCCGGCGCGGATGATGCGCAGACGGTGCACCGCATCGTGGAGGCCACCAAAAAAGCCTTTGCGCTGCGCGATCAGCACATCACCGATCCGCGTCACGTCAAAGAAGATTTACAGGCGCTGCTGGACAGCGACCACCTTGCCACGCTGGCCAGCCAGATTGCGGATGGCGAAGCCGCCGACTGGGGCCGTGGACGCGGCCCGGGCGACACCGTCTGGATGGGCGTCATGGACAGCAGCGGTCTGGCGGTGTCGTTTATTCAGAGCATCTATCACGAATTTGGCAGCGGTGTCGTGCTGCCCGGCACCGGGATCACCTGGCAGAACCGTGGCGCCGCGTTCAGCCTCGACCCGGATCATCTGCTGGCGCTGGCGCCCGGTAAGCAGCCATTTCATACCCTCAACCCCGCCGCGGCACGCCTGAAAGATGGCCGTACGCTGGTCTACGGCGCGATGGGCGGCGACGGGCAGCCGCAGACCCAGGCGGCGATCTTTACCCGCCATGTGATTCAGGGGCTGCCGCTTCAGCAGGCGGTAAGTGCGCCGCGCTGGCTGCTGGGCCGCACCTGGGGACAGTCATCCGACTCGCTGAAACTGGAAGGCCGCTTTGATGCCGAAACGGTTTCGCGGCTGCGTCAGTGGGGGCACGAGGTGGAACTGCTGCCGGACTTCAGCGAATCCGTGGGCCATGCGGGAGCCATCGTGCGCCACAGCAACGGCATGTTCGAAGGCGCCAGCGATCCGCGCAGCAACGGCAGCGCCGCCGGTTTTTAACAGGAGTGAATCATGAATCAACACGACTGGGCCAGCTATATCGGCCATATGGAGCAGATCCTGCAGCTGGAACTGGATGAGGCCCGGCGCGCCGAGCTGCTGACCCAGCTTGCGCGCATTGCGGAGATGGCGGCGCCGCTGATGGCGTTTCCGCTGGATGACCGGCTGGACGTGGCAGGAGTCTATCAGGCATGAATCTAAGTGACGTTTCGATTCAGACCCTGCAGCGGGCGATCCAGCAGGGTGAGATCACTGCGCATGAGGTGGCGCAGCACACGCTGCAGGCGATTGAGCAGCACAATCCGGCGCTGAACGCCTGGACGGCGGTGACCGGGCCGCGCATGCTGCAGGAAGCCCGCGCGGTGGATGCACAGCGGCAGCGTGGTGAGCCCCTGCCGCCGCTGGCGGGCATCCCCTATGCCGTGAAAAACCTGTTTGACGTGGCGGGGCACAGCACGCTGGCCGGGGCCAGCCTGTTCCGCGATCGTCCGGCCGCGCAGACCGATGCCTTTGCTGTCGATAAGCTGCGGCACGCGGGCGCACTGCTGTCGGGCATGCTGAACATGGATGCCTACGCCTACGGCTTTACCACCGAGAACAGCCACTATGGTGCGACGCGCAATCCCCGCGATCTCAGCCGCGTGGCGGGCGGCTCGTCCGGTGGCTCCGCGGCCGCCGTGGCCGCCGGGCTGGTGCATTTTTCGCTGGGCACCGACACCAACGGCTCGATTCGGGTGCCCGCGTCGCTGTGCGGCATTTTTGGCCTTAAGCCCACCTTTGGCCGCCTCTCGCGCAGCGGCAGCCATCCTTTTGTCGCCAGCCTGGACCATATCGGCCCTCTGGCCCGCCGGGTGGATGACCTCGCGCTGGTCTATGACCAGTTGCAGGGTGCCGATCCCGCTGATGCGTTTCAGGCGAATCATCCGCAGGCCGCCACGCTGCCTTCGCTGGCTCAGGGCAGCGAAGGCTTACGCTGCGGCGTGCTCGGCGGCTTTTTTGCCCGCTGGTGCGATGAGGATGCCCGCGCCGCCGTCGCGGCGGGTGCGGCCGCGCTGGATGCGCATGAAGAGGTGCTGATGCCGGAGGCGGAGCTGGCACGCTCGGCGGCGTTTATCATGACCGCCGCAGAGGGCGGCAATCACTATCTGCCCGCCCTGCGCCAGGTGCCTGAGCAGTTTGAACCGAACTCACGCGAGCGTCTGCTGGCCGGTGCGATGATGCCGGGAGCCTGGTATGTGCAGGCGCAGCGTTTCCGTCGCCATTTCCGGCAGCAGGTGTTACCGCTGTTCAACCATTTCGATGTGCTGATCGCCCCGGCGACGCCCTGCAGCGCGATCGCGATCGGTCAGCAGACGCTGTCGATCCAGGGCGAGTCGCTGCCGGCTAAAGCGAGTATGGGCATGCTGACGCAGCCGATCTCCTTCCTGGGTCTGCCGGTCTGTACCGTGCCGCTGGCGACCCGGAGTGGCCTGCCGATTGGCTTACAGCTTATCGGCCGGCCTTTTGATGAAGAGGCGGTGTTACGTGCTGCCTGGACACTGGAACAACGCGGTATCACCCTGCCGCAAATCACGATGGCTGGAGCCTGATGAACAGAGAGATTAATTTACCGCAGGTGGTGAACGAGGTGACGGCGCAGTTTTATCGCTACGAGCAGGCGCTGGTCAGTAATGATGTTGCTGAACTGGATGCGCTGTTCTGGCATGACGCGCGCACCGTGCGACTGGGGGCGGGTGAAAACCTGTATGGCATTGATGAGATCCGCGCGTTCCGCGCCGCGCGCCCCTCAGCCGGGCTGAACCGGACGCTGCGAAATACCGTCATCACCACCTTTGGCGAGGATTATGCGGTCTGCAGCACCGAATTTACCCGCGACGGCAGCGAGAAAACGGGCCGCCAGCAGCAGACCTGGGTGCGGATGCCGCACGGCTGGTGCATCGTGGCGGCGCAGGTCAGCCTGATGAGCTAAGCGTGTCTGACGCCTGCCCCGTCCTGGGCCAGGCGTCATCGCCGCGTCAGGGCGCCGGGTGTGTCGCGATCCAGTGGTCGGCGATCTGCTGGCGGGTACAAATCCAGACATCGTCGTGCTGCTGGATGTGATCGAGAAACTTCTGCAGCGCGCGGAATTTGCCCGGTCGCCCCAGCAGGCGGCAGTGCATGCCTATCGACATCATCTTCGGCGCGGTTTTGCCCTCTTCATAGAGCACATCGAAACTGTCACGCAGATAGGTGAAGAACTGGTCGGCCGTGTTGAAGCCCTGCGGCGTGGCAAAGCGCATGTCGTTGCACTCCAGGGTGTAGGGGATGATCAGGTGTGGTTTCACCGTGCCATCCTGACAGGTTACCTGAGTCCAGAAAGGCAGATCGTCGCCGTAGTAGTCGCTGTCATAGCTGAAGCCCCCCTGCTCCACCACCAGACGACGGGTATTCGGGCTGTCGCGACCGGTGTACCAGCCGGTGGGCGCTTTGCCAAAGAGATCCACCAGCACATCGACCGCCTGCTGCATATGCTGACGTTCGGTTTTTGCATCCATGCCCTGATAGTGGATCCAGCGCCAGCCGTGGCTGACCACATCGTAATCGGCCTGCTTAATCGCCTCTACGATCTCCGGATGACGCGCCAGCGCCATCGCGACGCCAAACACCGTCAGCGGCAGGCCACGCGTCTGAAACTCGTTGTGGATGCGCCAGAATCCGGCGCGGGATCCATACTCATACAGCGACTCCATCGACATGTGCCGATCGCTATAGCTGGCGGCGCCGATGATGTCGGAGAGGAACTGCTCTGAACCGGCGTCGCCGTGCAACACGCTGTTTTCAGCGCCCTCTTCGTAGTTCAGGACAAACTGCACCGCCACGCGGGCGTTGCCTGGCCAGGCGGCGTGCGGTGGATGAGCACCATAACCGATTAAATCGCGCGGATAGTTTTTGTTAAAACTGTACTCTTTCTTCTCTGCAGCGTCAGTCATCACTCGCTTCCTGTCTTAAGTCTGAACGTTCCGTTAGTTTAGATGCTCAAAGGCACCTGAGAGAGGTTTCTGCAAAGGCCAGGCCAGATCGCCCTGTTTGCTGGTGCCAAAGCCCAGCGCCACCAGCGACTCCACCATTTTCACCGCCGCACTGACGCCATCGATCACCGGCATATCAAGTTCCCGGGTCAGCGAAGCCGCCAGCGTCGCCATGCCGCCGCAGCCCAGCACGATCGCGCCGCTGCCATCTTCACGTTTCGCCTGTATACAACGCTGCCGCACTTTCTCCTGAGCCAGACCGCTGCCATCCTCCAGCGCCAGCACCGGCAAATCGATCGCATGCAGTGCGGCACAGTGATGGGTAAAGCCATACTGCTGCAGCAGATGGCGCGCAATGATCAGGGTGCGCGGCAGCGTGGTGACGACAGAGAACCGGGTCGCCAGCAGCGTGGCGGTGTGCATCGCCGCTTCCGCAATGCCAATCACCGGGCCGCTGGCCAGCTCGCGTGCCGCCAGCAATCCCGGATCGCCAAAGCAGGCGATGACGTGGCCACTGACGCCCTGCGCCCTGCCCAGCTTAACCTGCTCCAGCACGCCGATGGCGGCGATCGCCTCGTCGAAATGTCCTTCGATGGAGGGGACGCCCTGCGAGGGTGAAACGGCCAGAATCTCCGTACCCGGCGCGGCGACGGCCCGTGCGGCCTGACCGATGGTTTCGGTCATCGCCAGGCTGGTGTTGGGGTTGATGACCTGAATGATGCTCATGAGGCCGCTCCGAAGTCTGCGGCAAACAGCCGGGAAAAATCGGGAAGGGTTTCGCCGCTGCGCTCAAAATGCAGGCTGGAAACGATGTGGTCAAAATGGTGCTGCAGCGCCTCAGTCAGCGGCTGGAGTGCACGCGCACGCAGCCGTTGCAGCAGCGTGGCGTGGTCGTCGCAGCGACAGCCCCGCTGCCAGGGCGCGCCATACGCGGCAATCACAAGCGATGAGCGCTGCGTCAGGCTGGTGACCATGCCGGTCAGCACCTGATTGCCGGAGATCGCCTGCAATTGAATATGAAACGCCGCCGAAAGCCGGATGGCCGCCGGGCCATCATGGCTGGCGTGCGCCTCGTTCTCCTGCGCGATGAGCTGCTCCAGCGCCACCAGATGCGGTGGCTGAAGATGCGCCAGCACGGCGGGCAGATTGCCGCACTCGATTAAGCTGCGGGTGGTGAAGATCTCCCGCGCCTCATCGACACCCGGCGTGGAAACCTGCGCACCACGTTTGGGCGTCAGAGTCACCATCTGCACCGCCGCGAGGCGTTGCAGCACTTTGCGGATACCGGTGCGGCTGACGCCAAAGACGCCGGAAAGGGCCTCTTCAGGCAGCTTGCTGCCCGGCGGCAGCTGGTGCTCAACGATGGCGTTCATCAGCGCCTGGTAAATCCTTTCATCTTTATCCTGCAGTCTGGCCGCGTCATGCTGGCCTGTTTTATTGGTCATTACCTGCTCCGGTCGCCTTCTGTCTGTCGCCTATCGTATACGCGAAAAGAAAATATTGTATACAGGAAAAGCAATCTGGCCTGAATCCTGCAATACCCCTTTACCAGATTATTCATTTCACTCTCGGGTAGAGGAGCAGGTTTTATGCCAGAACATTCCAAAGTGGCCAGCACGGCCTCTGAAACCAGTGCCCGTTACAGCCCACGGCTCTGTAACGATGACCTGGCCCCCACGCGCGATCAGAACTGGTCGTGGTACAACATTTTCTCCTTCTGGATGTCGGACGTGCACAGCATGGGCGGCTATGTGGTGGCCGCCAGCTTCTTTACGCTGGGGCTCGCCAGCTGGCAGGTGCTGCTCTGCCTGCTGGCCGGGATCTGCATTGTGCAGATCTGTGCCAATCTGGTGGCGAAACCGAGCCAGATGGCGGGCGTGCCCTATGCGGTGATCTGTCGTCAGGCATTTGGCGTGTTTGGCGCCAACATCCCGGCGGTGATCCGTGGATTGATTGCGTTTGCCTGGTATGGCATCCAGACCTATCTGGCGGCGAATGCGCTGATGCTGGTGCTGCTGAAGTTCGCGCCGTCGCTGAACGCAATGACGGAGCCGCACTGGCTGGGACTGTCGCTGCTGGGCTGGTGCTGTTTCGGGGTGATGTGGTTACTGCAGGCGATGGTGTTCTGGCACGGCATGAACGCCATTAAACGGTTTATCGACGTGGCCGGACCGGCGGTCTATGTGGTGATGGTGGCGCTGGCGGGCTGGATTGTATACCAGACCGGTTTTGATGGGATCTCCTTTACCCTCGCCAGCAAATCGCTTTCACCAGGCGAACAGACGTGGCAGATGATCACGGCGACGGCGCTGGTCGTCTCCTACTTCTCCGGGCCGCTGCTGAACTTCGGTGACTTCTCCCGCTACGGCAAAAACATGTCAGAGATCCGGCGCGGCAATCGCTGGGGCCTGCCGTTTAACTTCCTGCTCTTCTCGGTCGTCACGGTGGTCATCGTCTCCGGTACGCAGTCACTGTTTGGCAGGATGATTACCGATCCCATCGAGACGGTCAGCATGGTTGGCAACGATCTGGCCGTGGCGATTGGCTTACTGACCATGATTACCGCCACCATCGGCATCAATATCGTGGCGAACTTTGTCTCGCCCGCGTTTGACTTCTCCAACTGTTCACCACAGAAAATCAGCTTCCGCACCGGCGGCATGATCGCCGCAGTAGGCTCGGTGCTGCTGACGCCGTGGAACCTCTTCCAGTCACCTGAGCTGATCCACTACACCCTCGACGTGCTGGGATCCTTTATCGGGCCGCTGTTCGGGATTTTGCTGACCGATTTCTATCTGATTAAACGTGGACGTATCTCGGTCGACGATCTGTTTAACGATACGCCGTCAGGCCGCTACTGGTATCGCGGGGGCTTCAATCCCAAAGCGATCGCCGCGCTGCTGCCGTCGGTGGCGCTCTGCCTGGTGATCAGCTTTATTCCTTCCCTGCATGAGGTAGCAAACTTCAGCTGGTTTATCGGTGCCGGACTGGCGGCAGGCTGTTATCGCTTTATCGCCCGTGAAGAGCGCGAGGCGGGAGATGACGCGCGCTGGCATCATGAAGGCATAACGCCGAAGAAACAGGCCGCCGTGGAATAGCAGACAGCAAAAAGCCGATTCATTTCTGAATCGGCTTTTTTAAAAGATTGGCGGAACGGACGGGGCTCGAACCCGCGACCCCCTGCGTGACAGGCAGGTATTCTAACCAACTGAACTACCGCTCCGCGCTTTGTTCCCCGTCGAGAACGAGGCGCATAGTAATCGGAGGCTGGTACGGCGTCAACGCTTTTTCCTGGCGAATAAATCGTTTGCTGTTTTTTTCAACTTGTCGCTGTTTTTATCCGCAAAATCACAGGGTTCAGCCACGCCACAGGCAGCTGCCGCCCTTTTTCATCACCAGATCCAGACGGGACTCATGGGCAACCACCTCTTCCTCGCTGGCCGTCACGACCCGCAGTGCAGAGGCGGGACGCACGATGCGCTGGATGCTTTCACCCTGCGCCTGACGGGCGCTTTCACTTTCTGACAGGAAGGAGAGCGATGTCTGCCCGCCGGTCATGGTCAGGAAGACTTCCGCCAGAATCTCGGCATCGAGCAGTGCGCCGTGCAGGGTACGTTTGCTGTTATCTATCTCGTAGCGTGAGCAGAGTGCATCGAGGCTGTTACGCTTGCCGGGGAACATGCGACGCGCCAGGGCGAGGCTGTCAGTGATCTTACAAAAGTCTTCGGTTTTCTCAATGCCGCGGTTCAGCTTTGCAAACTCATAGTCCATAAAGCCGATATCAAACGGGGCGTTGTGGATCACCAATTCCGCCCCCCGGATATAGTCCAGGAACTCATCCGCAATCTCGCTGAAGGCGGGCTTGTCGGCCAGGAACTCATCTGCAATGCCGTGAACGCCAAAGGCTTCAGGATCCACCAGCCGATCGGGCTTGAGGTACATATGGAAATTGTTACCGGTCAGGCGACGGTTGATCACCTCCACCGCACCAATTTCGATGATGCGGTGCCCCTCATAATGTGCCCCGATCATGTTCATGCCGGTGGTTTCAGTATCGAGAACGATCTGGCGGTTATTTGCAGTGCTCATAAGACCCGTTTTATGTCAGACTTGGCGTTTTTGTCAGAAGGAAGTCTACCAGAGATGCGCAAACAGGTAGAAATATTCACCGATGGATCCTGCCTGGGTAATCCCGGCCCCGGCGGTTATGGGGCGATTTTACGCTACGGCCAGCATGAAAAAACCTTCAGTGCGGGCTATCGTCTCACGACTAATAACCGGATGGAGCTGATGGCGGCCATCGTCTCGCTGGAGGCGCTCACCCAGCCGTGCGACGTGGTACTCAGTACCGACAGTCAGTATGTGCGTCAGGGGATCACCAGCTGGATCCATAACTGGAAAAAGCGCGGCTGGAAAACGGCCGACAAAAAACCGGTGAAGAATGTCGATCTCTGGCAGCGTCTCGACGCCGCGCTCAGTACGCACAAGATTCAGTGGGAGTGGGTCAAAGGCCACGCCGGTCATCCGGAGAATGAGCGCTGCGACGTCCTGGCCCGCAGCGCGGCGGAGCATCCCGCCTTTGAGGATATCGGCTATAAAACCGAATCCTGATCGTCCGCCTGCCGGAACTGGCGGGTGGCGTTGACCGTCTGACGGATTTTGCTGGTGCTGAGGCTCTTCTTTGTCCGGGTCGGCAGCAGCGGGAAAGTACGTTTACGTGCCACCACAATGTTCAGACAGCCCAGCGCCGGTAAGTGGGTGCTGATCACTTTCCCACCCTGCCGATGCCAGGGCAGTACCTGAAACCGGGTGCGGTAAACTACCTCATAGTTCAGCAGTCCCAGCCAGTCGAGTAACCGCATCTGGCTGAACATTCGCCCGCTCCAGGGCGCTTTGCGCGTTAATCCCGGCACCATTTTACTTACGCCAAGCAGGCTGAAGGGATTAAACCCGCTGATGATCATCCAGCCATCGTCAATCAGCACCCGGTCAACTTCGCGTAATACCCGGTGCGGGTCCTGGCTCCAGGCCAGGGTATGAGCCATCAGGCAGGCGTCGATCGACTTCGATTCGAACGGCAGCTGCATCGGGTCGGCGAGCACCTGAAGCAGTTCACCTTCACGGCCTGCATTGACCTGATGTGAAATAGCGCAATTTTCCGTATTGATTTCTGCGCTGAGGTTGCCAAGCTTAAGCATATGAAAGCCATAGAGCTTTCCGAGGTAAGGCTGAAGCTGCTGCGTCAGCGCATCGCGGAAATAATCTCCCCACGGCATATCGCGCCACGACAGCGGTGCGTTCAGAACCTGGCGTGATTTAGCGGGCTTCATGCTTTACGCTCTTCCTTTTCCTGCGACCTGCGAGAGGTGATGATGAATCTTAACAGTATTCCTGCGTTGCAGGACAACTACATCTGGACACTGACTGATGATGAAGGTAAGTGCCTGATTACAGACCCTGGCGAAGCGCAGCCGGTGTTAGAAAAACTGGCCTCCAATGGCTGGCAGCCGGTGGCGATCCTGCTGACTCACCACCACAACGACCATACGGGTGGTGTCAAAACGCTGCGTGAGCATTTCCCCCAGCTGGAGGTCTACGGTCCCCAGGAGACGGCAGAGAAAGGCACGACGAGGGTGGTCAGCGAAGGCGATAAAGTTAACGTCATGGGCCTGACGTTCGACGTCATCCATACTCCCGGACACACTTTAGGACATATCTCATATTACAGTGCACCTTATCTTTTCTGTGGCGACACGCTCTTTTCCGGCGGCTGTGGGCGCCTTTTTGAAGGTACTGCAGAGCAGATGTATGATTCATTTCAAAAGCTTAATCAGCTTCCCGGTGAGACATTAGTCTGCTGCGCGCATGAATATACTTTATCTAACCTGAAGTTTGCTGCGGCTATTCTGCCCCATGACCCGCAGATAATGGCCGAATATCAGAAAATTAAGGACTTACGCGCTGAAAATGGCATCACTCTGCCAACAAAACTGGCGCACGAACGGTCAATAAATTTATTTCTCCGCACGCAAGATGTTGATTTACAAAGGGCATTAAACGTTAACGTTACTGATGAACCCGTATGGAAGACATTTGCTGTTCTACGCGAGAAGAAAGACGCTTTTTGATTTTTCGGGTTGTGTTGTGAAAAGCCGTCACGTATAGTTGCTCGTCTTTTAAGCGAACTATTGACACACACATGAAGGCTAAAGCGATCTTACTCGCCTCAGTCTTGCTGGTGGGATGTCAGGCGTCCAGGAACGATGCCAATATCCCCGAACAGCATGCACAGAGTCTGTCTTCAGCTGGTCAAGGTGAAAATGGAAAGTACGGAGACAAGTTTTTGTCGCCGCGATGGCAGGAAGATGGAACTGGCCTCGCAGCAGACGCAGATCTCTGGAGTTTCATTAGTGACGAGTTGAAGATGGGGATTCCGGAAAACCCGGCAATCCGCGAACAAAAAAGTAAATTTTTAAAAAATAAGAGCTATCTCCACGATGTAACATTACGGGCAGAGCCGTACATGTACTGGATAGTCGAGCAGATACAGAAACGTAAAATGCCGATGGAACTGGTACTGCTACCCATAGTGGAGAGCGCTTTTGACCCTCGGGCAACCTCATCTGCCAATGCCGCTGGCATCTGGCAAATCGTTGCTGCAACGGGTCGGAACTATGGTCTCAAACAGAATCAGTATTACGATGGGCGACGTGATGTGGTGGCATCCACAAAAGTTGCGCTGGATATGATGCAGCGTCTCAACACCATGTTTGACGGTGACTGGTTATTAACCATCGCAGCGTACAACAGTGGTGAGGGACGGGTACTCAAAGCGATTAAGCAGAATAAGGCGCGCGGTAAGCCGACTGACTTCTGGCATCTGTCGCTGCCACGCGAAACGACTGTGTATGTACCCAAAATGTTAGCGCTGAGTGAACTGCTGAAAAACAACAAGCGTTACGGTATCAAACTGCCGACACCTAACGAAAGCCGTGCGCTGGCACGCGTGGAAGTGGGTCAGCAGATACAGTTGACGCAGGCTGCCGAAATGGCAGGTATGTCGCTCACGAAACTCAAGAGCTTCAATACCGGCTACAAAGGCGGTGCCACCGCGCCAAACGGCCCGCACTATATTATGGTGCCGAAGTCGAATGTCGCGAAACTGCGCAACTCACTGGCATCCGGTGATATCGCAGCGGTACAGCCGACCCAGCTGGCGAAGGCCAGTGCAGGCGGCGGTTACAAGGTGCGACGGGGTGATACGCTTTCGGGCATCGCCTCAAAACTGGGCGTGAGTGTCTCGACACTGAAGCAGGATAACAACCTGCGCGGTGCTGATATCCGACCGGGTCAGACGCTGACCATCGGTTCGAACGGCACCCGACTGGCTGATAACGGCAACAGCATCACCTACCGTGTTCGTAAGGGTGATTCTCTTGACAGTATTGCCCGTCATCACGGCGTCAATATCAAAGACGTGATGCGCTGGAACAGTGTGCTCGACAGTGCGAAAGATATTCAACCCGGCGATAACTTAACGCTGTTTGTGAATAATAACGCAACACCCGATACCTGATACATTGAAAAGGCTGACAAATGTCAGCCTTTTTTGTTTTTATCCCTCCGCCAGCCCCCCTCCCTTCTCTGGCAGACAGAGGGCCAGTGCCGCGCTAGCGTCCTGAACTGAACTCCACCAGTAAGGGATTATGGTCGGATGCGCGCGTCACCAGTACAGAAGCCTCACTGACGCTGAGATCGCGATAGAAGACGAAGTCCAGCGGGCGGCCAAAGGCTTTACGCCGATGGTCAGCCGTAAACATCACCTCTTCCAGCTTCATTCGCTGGGCAAAACGGTAGAGGGCGTTGATGCGCTGACGGCTCCAGGCGTTGAAATCCCCGGCCATAATCACTGGCCCCTGATGATGCATAATCTGTTCGCCGATCGGCCCCAGCTGTTTGCTGTAGACGTCAACGCCCAGACTGAAGTTGACCGCGTGGATGTTAACCACCATCAGCATTTCACCGGCTGGCAGAGGGTAGGCTGTGACCAGGGCCGACTTAGCGAGCCTCAGCAGCGGCTCACGCTCGCGTAACGGACAGCAGTAGACCGGATGGGCTGAGGCCAGCGTCATCACCCCAGAGGGATGCTGAGGCAGCACAAAGGCAGGTACCTGATCGGCAGCCAGATAATTGGTGGTCGCAAACTGCACCAGTTCAGGTGTGGTCTGGGCTTCCTGCAGTAACACCAGGTGAGCGTCCTTACCAAACCCTTCCAGAACCGACATCCAGTCTGCACGCTGCTGCTTGAAAATATTCCATACCAGAACCTTGAGAGTGGGATGCGCAGGCAATGGCGCGCCGGGAGGCAGTGCCTGACCGAGATGAAGCATCGCGCCAGGTGGAAAGATCTGCTCCACTGGTTGTCCTGCTACATATCGCATTGCATAAGTTTTTTTGCGCACTTTCCCGCCTGGCTGAGGATTCAGATTACAGTTAACACCTGTCTGTTATAGGGATTTTAGACCGGGGTTTCAATGGATGCAGGTGAATGTCAGAATTCATCACCCTTTTCCAGCATAAAACCGTCTCGTGAGGTTTGCTAAGCAAATCGGGCAGATCAGGGGCAAGTGCTACGGACGCCTATACTGGTTACGATCTTATTGTCGGTCATAAACGGACGTGCAGGCCACGTCACTACAGGGAGGAAGGATGAAGGCATCTTCTGACGAACTACAGGTGTTTGTCAGCGTAGTCGAAAGCGGGAGTTTCAGCCGTGCTGCGGAGCAACTGCAGATGGCCAACTCAGCCGTCAGCAGGACCATCAAAAAGCTGGAAAACAAGCTGGGTATCGCCCTGCTGACCCGCACGACACGCCAGCTGGCGCTGACGCAGGAGGGCGAGCGCTACTTCCGGCACGTTCAGCGTTTTTTGCAGGAGATGGCGACGGCAGAGAACGACTTAATCGAAAGTCTGCAGGAGCCAAAAGGATTGCTGCGGGTGGATGCCGCGACACCGGTCATTCTTCATCTGCTGATGCCGATGATTAAACCCTTCCGGCTACGCTATCCCGGGGTCACCCTTTCGCTGATCTCCTCAGAGAGTTTTATCAATCTGATCGAGCGAAAAGTGGATGTCGCGATCCGCGCGGGTAATCTGACCGACTCTACCCTGCGGGCCCGGCTGCTGTTTAACAGTTTTCGCAGGATCGTGGCTTCGCCCGCCTACCTGCGTGAGCATGGGACACCACAACAGGTCGCGGATCTGGACAATCATCACTGTCTGGCCTTCGATGACTCACCGCGCCTTAATCGCTGGCCGGTCAGCCGCGCGGATGGCGAACTCTACGATATAAACTGGGCTGTCTCTTCAAACAGTGGAGAGACGATCAAGCAGCTCTGCCTGACCGGCAATGGTCTCGCCTGTCTGTCGGACTATATGATCGATCGTGAGCTCGCAGCGGGAGAACTGGTGGAAGTACTCGCCGATCAGCGTCTGCCGGTCGAGATGCCGTTCAATGCGGTCTACTACAGTGATACCGGCGTAAGCCAGCGTGTGCGTGCCTTTATCGACTTTCTCAGTGAGTGGACAGCAGAGCAGACGTGGCGCAGCTGAGATCGATGATCTTCGCAGTGTCTGCTGGCAGAGAGTGCTGGAGTGATGAGAGGATCGCGCGGGCTTTGTGCCTCTGGGTGGCTGACTACGTGATTTCCGGCAGGATCAATCAGCGGGTCTGTCTGGCAGAATGCGATCCAATGGAAAAAGCCCTGACCGTTAAGTCAGGGCTTTCCAATTAAGTGGCGGAACGGACGGGGCTCGAACCCGCGACCCCCTGCGTGACAGGCAGGTATTCTAACCAACTGAACTACCGCTCCACCGGTTCTTTCACAGCCATCAGCGCCTCGCTGATGCCTGTCTGTTCCTTCTTGTTTTCCCTGTCAGAGGAAAAGGAACGTGTTTGATGCCTGGCAGTTCCCTACTCTCGCATGGGGAGGCCCCACACTACCATCGGCGCTACGGCGTTTCACTTCTGAGTTCGGCATGGGGTCAGGTGGGACCACCGCGCTAAAGCCGCCAGGCAGATTCTG